>NZ_AP027336.1:0-2217500 GCF_055394715.1 Sphingobium sp. TomTYG72
ATGAAGGGTTTCACGGCAGTGGCGGATAGTTTGAGCGTTCAGGCATCGCATGATGATGCGCGTCTGGAATCGGCGTGGGACGCGATCCGCGCCGGGCTTCGCCGCGACATCGGCCCGCGCATGTTCGATCAGTGGCTGAAGGCCGCTCGGCTGGGCGACTATTGCCCCGAATCCCAGACGCTGGACCTGCTGTTCGCCTCCGACTTCACGGCCAATTTCGTGTCCGGTCATTTTGGTGACCGCCTTTGCATGGCATGGCGCTGTGCTGGCGTAGGGGTCCGGGAGGTCCGGCTTCGCCGCGCGCCTAACTCCGTCGGCCCGCGCCTGCTCGAAGCTGCTCCGGTCGAGGAGGCCGTCGTTGCCGATCCGGTTTCCCTCGATGCGACCCCCGCCTGCAATTTCCAACCGCGCCACAGCTTTGCCGATTTCGTAACCGGCGAATCCAACCATCTCGCCTTTTCCGCGGCGCAGGCGATCGCGGCAGAAGCGCAGCCCCGCTTCAGCCCGCTGTTCATCCATGGCAGCACGGGACAGGGCAAGACTCACCTGCTCCACGCCATCGCCCAGCACTTCTCCACCCATTCACCGGCCGCGCCTGTGCTCTACATGTCGGCGGAGCGGTTCATGATGGAGTTCGTGAACGCGATGCGCGCGAACGAGACCATGATGTTCAAGGCTCGCTTGCGCGCCGCCCGCCTGCTGCTGATCGACGATATCCAGTTCATCGCGGGCAAGGGTTCAACGCAGGAGGAATTTCTCCACACTATCAATGACTTGATCGATTCCGGTGCCCGCATCGTCGTGACCGCCGACCGCGCCCCGCAACTGCTCGATTCGATCGACGCCCGCATCCTGTCCCGCCTCGCCGGAGGGCTGGTCGCCGACATCCGCCCGGCCGACCTAGACCTGCGCTTGTCCATCCTGGAAGCCAAGCGTGCCATCGCCGGCGACCCGCCAGTCCCTGACGCGGTCGTCGATTTCCTGGCGCGTTCAATTCGCTCAAACATTCGTGAGTTAGAAGGCGCTTTCAACAAACTGATCGCCTACGGCCAACTCACCGGCCGCTCCGTCGATCTGGAATTCGCCCAAAGCATGCTCGCCGACGCCGTGCGCGCCAACGCCCGCCGCATCACGGTAGACGAGATCCAGAAGGTCTGCGCGGCGCACTACAAGATCGACGCTTCGGAAATGCGGTCCAAGCGCCGCGCTCGCGCTGTGGCGAGACCCCGTCAGGTGGCCATGTATCTCGCCAAGAAGATGACGCCCCGGTCGCTGCCCGAAATCGGACGCATCTTCGGTGGCCGCGATCATAGCACCGTCATCCACGCCGTGCGCACGATCGAGGAATTGCGGCAGACGAACGCTGACATCGACGCCGACGTCCGTACCCTCCTGCGCCAGCTGGAAAACTGACGCTGACAGCAATGGGACGATGGATTAGGGTGCAGCGGTGATCCGATATGTCGCCCTGCTGCTGGCCGCTCTACTTTCCTTCACGGCCGCTGCCGCTCAGGTTACGGCTTCTGCTCCTTTACAGGACGTGCAGGTCGCGTTCGATACAAGTACTGGCCGCATCATCGTCGCCGTCCATGTAGCCAGGGCGCCGATCACCGCGCGCAACTTCTTGCGCTACGTTGATCAGAAGCGGCTGGATGGCACCACATTCTACCGCGCTGTGGGGACAGCTGATTATGGTTTCGTCCAGGGCGGAACGCAGAATGATCCCGCGCGCACACTGCCACCCATCGCCCATGAACCCACCACGCAAACCGGGCTTACCCATGATGAAGGCGCGCTTTCCATGGCACGCTATGCGCCGGGAAGCGCCACCGGGGATTTCTTCATCGTCCTTGGCAAGATGCCCAGCATGGACGCGCAACCCGCCTCGCCGGGCGATAATCAGGGCTTCGCTGTGTTTGCCCATGTGGTGGAGGGTATGGATGTGGTCCGCGCGATCCTGTCGGCACCAAAGTCGCCGACTGCGGGCGAGGGGGTTATGAAGGGGCAGATGCTTCAGCAACCCATAAGGATCACGACAGCCCGTCGGCTTCCCTGATCCCGCCGAGCAGAGGAATTCGGCGGTCTCCTACTCTGAGGAGAAGACCGCCGACGAGCGTTTCGTCCGAGGTCAGCCCTTCCGTTCCGGCGGCAGGGTGATCTTTACATCCTCGCCATTCTGCCCTGGAAAGCCGGTGAACATCGCGTCAATCAAGTTGGGAACCAGATAGGTCAACCTGTTCGACAGGGACTGCGCGGAAGCCTTGCCCTCGAACAGCCGCCGGTTGTCAGCTGCCCGATCGATCTTCATGCTGAGGTCGCTGGTATATACGGTATAGCTGCTGACGTCGTTGTAGCCGGGGCCGAACAGCCACGGGTCATAGAAGCCGTAGCCCCAGGGCCTACCCCACCGGCCGCGCCAGCCCCAGCCGCCATAGAAATAGGGGTCGGGCGGGCCGAAGCCCGTAGAGCGCACCTTCTCACGCCCATTATCGACATGATAGGCGACGCGGACGATCAGGTCCGCACGGGCCGGATCAGATGCGGGAGTGTAGCCTGTCTGCGCCAGACGTTGACCTACCATCCCTGCATATTGAGAAAATTCAAGGCCACCGGCGAGACGGGGGTCATCGGCAACGATGGTGAAGCTCTGCCCGGCTGGTGCAGGCAATTGCTGGAAGCGCGCGACATTCGCTTTGAAGGATGAAGCACAGCCAGAAAGGGCGACCAGCGCCAACGTCGGTGCCGCAACCATACCAATCTTTTTGATAAGTTTCATATTTCTGCGTCCCTAAGGCAGAGAGCCATTTCAACCTTGCGCCCGACAATAGCAGAACGCAACTGAACATCATTTGAACGCTCGAACAAGGCGGGCGGACGCAATAAATGTCAGCTATAGGCAGGACGCCACGGCGATCGTTATTCCGTCGACGACGACGGGCAGCGTTTCAGCGCATCAGGCCCATCGCATCATAGGCCGCTCGCAGCGTGGGCTCAGCGGCGGCTCGCGCCTTCGCGGCACCATTTTCCAATATGGCGTCGAGCGCCGCGTCATCCGTGCGTAGCTCAAGGAAACGCGTACGGATAGGCCGGAGGGTTTCAACCAGCAGTTCGCCCAAGGCGGGTTTGAAAGCCCCAAAACCCTTGCCCGCAAAATCGGCGCACACGGCGTCGGCCGTTCTTCCGGTCAAAGTCGCGTAGATGCCGATCAGATTATTCGCTTCCGGCCGACCCTGCAGACCCTCTGCCGTTTCGGGCAATGGTTCCGGATCAGTCTTGGCCTTCTTCACCTTCTGCATGATCGCGTCATCCTCATCGGTGAGGTTGATGCGGCTCATGTCCGACGGATCGGACTTCGACATCTTTGCAGTGCCGTCGCGCAAGGACATGATGCGCGCCGACTCCTTGGGTATGATCGGATCAGGCAAGGTGAACAGTTCTACCCCGAAATCCGTGTTGAACTTTGTGGCGATGTCCCGGGCCAGTTCGAGATGCTGCTTCTGGTCCTCGCCCACAGGCACATGCGTAGCATTGTAGACAAGGATGTCGGCAGCCTGCAGCACCGGATAAACGAACAGGCCGATCGAGGCGCCCTCGCGATCCTTGCCGACCTTGTCCTTGAACTGCGTCATGCGGTTCAGCCAGCCAATCCGCGCCGTGCCGTTCAGCAACCAGCATAGCTCCGCATGGGCGGGGACCCGCGCCTGGTTGAAAAGTACAGAGCGATCCGGATCAATCCCCGCAGCGACAAGCGCCGCCGCCATATCGCGGACATTACGGATGCGCTGCTCGCGCCCCTCATGGACGGTGATCGAATGCATGTCGGCCAGAAAGAAGAAGCATTGACTTGCCGCATCCATCTCGTCCTGCATCCGCACCCAATTGCGGATCGCGCCCAGATAATTGCCCAGGTGCAGATTACCGGTCGGCTGGATGCCGGAAAGGACGCGCATTCTTCTATCCATTCTCTTGGGTTGTGGTTGAACCCCGTCGGCGCATGAGTGCCTTGAGGTCGGACACCCGATAGGCGCCCGTCAGGAAACAGGCTATCCCGTAAAGCGCTATCCCCGCGCCGACAAGCACGGCCAGCGCGAGATAACGCTGGATCATTGCCCCGGCCAACCATGGTTCAAGAAAGCTTTCGCCCGCGACAAGCGCGCCGCCCATGACCAGTGCCGCCAGCGCAAGTCGAGGAAGCCGTCGGCGCAGCTGCGCATCAGCGGTGAAATGGCCGCGCTTTACCAGCGTTGCATAAAGCATCGCGACATTGACGGTCGAGGACATCGCAGTTGCCAGCGGCGGGCCTACATGCCCGAGCAGGGGAATTAGTGCGATATTGCCGATGATGTTGATGAGGATCGACAGCATCGCATAACGCACCGGGGTCTTGGTGTCGCCACGTGCATAATAGCCGGGCGTCAGAACCTTCACGAGAACATAGGAAGGGAGGCCGATCGAGAAAGCGGACAATGCCCAGCCACAGCGACGCGCATCCTCAACGGTGAAACGGCCATATTGAAAAAGGCCGCGAACGATCGGTTCGGCGACCGTGATGAATGCGATCGTCGCCGGCAATGTGAGAAAGAGGGCCAGTTCGACGCCGCGATTTTGCGTTTCCATGGCCACCTGCTCCTGCCCCGTCGACAGAAGCCGGGAAATCGTCGGCAGCAATATGGTGCCGAGGCCGATGCCGATCAGTCCGAGCGGCAACTGGTTCAATCGATCGGCATAGTAGATATAGGTAATCGACCCGGAGGCTAGCAGCCAACCGGACAAGGCCGTGGAAATGAGCAGGTTGATCTGTGAAGCGCCAGCACCGGCGGCAGCTGGCACGATAAGACGTAGCAACTCACGCACATCGCCATCGAGGCGAGGCCGTTTGAGCTTCATTGAAACGCCCGCGCGACGGCAGGCCCAGATCAACCACAAGAGTTGGAGAGCTCCGCCCACGGTGACCGAAATGGCTTGGACCCGGGCCGTCTGATATTCGTCGGCACCGTGGAAAAGCCACAGCCCCGCGATCATGGCCACATTCAACAATATGGGCGCTGCGGCATTTACCCAGAATTTATCGAGCGAATTCAATATCCCGCCCAGCAACGAAGCAAGGCTGATCAGCGCGAGATAGGGCAGCGTGATGCGCGATAGCAGCACCGCAAAGGCGAATTGCTCGGGTGTCGGGTTTTGGCGTGAGAAACCGCCGGATAATAGCCAGGTGAGCGGATATGCCGCAGCAATCAGGATGAGGGTGAAAAGGATAAGCACCGGCAGCAGGACGGCCAGCGCACGTTCAGCGAAATGATAGCCATCCGCGACTCCGCCGGGGCCTGCCGCCTTACGGTTGAACATCGGAATGAAGGCGGCGGAAAAAGCGCCCTCCGCAAACAGGGCGCGAAACATGTTGGGCAGACGGAAAGCTACGCCATTGAAGGCGTCCGACGCAAAGCCCGCGCCGACATAGCGCGCGGCCAATGAGTCACGGACCAGCGCTAGCACCCTGCTGGCGAGCGTCAGCCCGCCTACCGAGCCAAGCGCCTTGACCAACTTCATGGGGTTATCTCTCCCGCCGAGCGAGGTTGGGCTGGTCCGTTCTGCTTACGGCCGAAGCGCAGGGCAGACCGCTTACTCCGCTTACCGCAAGCTTGGCGAGCCCAGCGGGAGCGGAGTGCGGCCTCATATGTGCTTCAGGCGTGACCAGCCGGTTCGCCAGCGGTTTGTGCGATCGCCTGAGCCTGCTGCTCGTAAAGGCCACCGAAATCGATCGGGTCGAGCAACAGTGGCGGGAAACCGCCATCGCGGATCGCATCGGCCAGCACGCGGCGGGCGAAGGGAAAGAGCAAGCGTGGCGCTTCTGCCAGCATGAACGGCTGAAGCTGTTCGTCCGGCACATTGCGCATGCCGAAGAGCGCGGCGTACAACAGTTCGACGGCAAAAGCCGTGCCCTGCGGAGCGAGCGCCTTCACCTCGATTTTCAAGGAAACTTCTACGACTTCATCACCGACCTTGTCGGCCCCGATGTTGAACTGAACATCGATTTGGGGCTGGTCCGGCCACTGGTAGACGGCGGGCGAATTAGGGTTCTCGAACGAGAGATCCTTCACATATTGACTGATGAGCGCGATCTGTGGGCTCGTGTCGGCGCCGTTACCCGCGCTGGTCTGGATCGTATCGGCTTCGTCGGCCATTTGAGTTCCCTGAATTTCCTGTTGGTCCGGGGGCAACCAGCCTCAAGACATTGGCCCGTGCGCTTAGCAGGGGCGGCGGGGCAGGGCAATGCCGCCGCCAAAAGGCGCCATTTGAATATGGGCGGAAACATGCCTATGTTGATTGCGTTGTCGTTTTCAGATCTAGTCTAAAGGGTTCATTGCCCCGTGTATGTAATCGTGATCCTCGCCCTCATCGCCGGTTTTCTGGCGTTGCGGCTCTACTCCGTACTGGGAAAGCGGACGGGGCATGAGCAGGAACCTGCACTGCGGCCGGCCGAGGAAAGGGCGAAGGTAACTGTCCTTCAGCCCCGCACGATGACGGACATGGCCGGTGATTCGGTGCGGTTGGCCGATGGCTTGATTGCCCAAGGTAGCGAAGCTGGCGTGCGCGCATTGATCGCGGCCGACCGGAATTTCGATGTGCCGCAATTTGTCGAGGGTGCGAAAGCAGCCTACAAGATGGTGCTTGAGGCATTCTGGCGGGGCGATCGTTCGGAACTGGAATGGCTGTGCGATACAGATGTTCTGACCTCTTTCGAGGAATCGATCGCACAGCGTGAGGCGGCTGGTCATGTGCTCGACAATCGGCTTGTTCGCATCGAGAAGGCGCAGATCGTGGGCGCCAGCGTAGATGGACGTGTTGCCGAAGTTTCGCTTCGGTTCGAGGCCGATATTGCAGCGGTGACCAGGGACAAGGACGGCGATGTTGTCGCTGGTTCGTTGACCGATGCGGTGAGCACCAACGATATCTGGACATTCACGCGCGACTTGCGCAGCACCGATCCAAACTGGAAGCTTAGCGAAACCGACGAGGCCGCATGAACTTCAGGCAGCCGTGGGCAGCGCTGTCGGCTGCGCTGCTCTTGTCGGCATGCGCGGGCGGTGTCATCCCACCCGGAGCGACAGGTCCCGGTCCGTCACGGCCGGTGGTCGATGGCGAGACCTCGGTTCGCTCAGTTCCTTCTACGCCGCGTCCCGCTTTGCCACCCGCGACGACATCGGCCCCTGTGACAGACAATTTAACTGCGGTCGCCGCCGGAGTTACGCGTGGTCCCGACATTGCACCACTGATCGAAGCGGGAGAGCGGTCACGCAAGGCGCTGGAGGCATTTCGTGTTTCCTGCCCGTCGCTGATGAAGCGTATCGATCAGAGCGGCCTTACAAAAGGGTCGGACTGGAATAACGCCTGTGCCGCCGCGTCCAGCTGGCCTGAAGCGAGCGCCAACGAATTTTTCGCCCGCTATTTCGAGGCGGTGCAAGTTGGCCCAGGCACAGCGTTCGTCACTGGATATTATGAGCCTGGAATCTCCGGGTCGCGAAATGAGCAAGCAGGCTACCAGATCCCGATCTATCGCCGTCCGCCCGAGCTGATCGACGTCAATCTTGGCTTGTTCAGCGATAGTTTGAAGGGCAAGACCATTCGCGGCAAGGTGCAAGGGAGCAATTTTGTCCCCTTTGACGAGCGTTCCCAAATCGTTGCTGGTGCGCTCGCCGGTCGTGGGCTCGAACTTGCGTGGGCGGCGGACCCGGTCGAATTCTTCTTTCTTCAGGTGCAGGGCAGTGGACGCCTGCTGCTGCCCGGCGGCGATGTCATGCGGATCGGCTATGACGGGCAGAATGGCCGCGATTACACAGGCATCGGCAAGCTGATGAAGGATCGCGGACTGATCCAGGCGGGGTCGATGCAGGATATCATGGCATGGTTGCGCGCCAATCCGGTGGAGGGCGCGCAGATCATGAATGAAAACAAGAGTTTCGTGTTTTTTCGCGAGCTGACAGGGCCGGGACCGATTGGCGCCATGGGGGTGCCGGTGACGGCTGAGGCGACCGTGGCCGCTGATCCGCGATATGTTCCACTCGGGGCGCCAGTGCTGCTTTCGCTTGATCGCGCGGAGCCCAATGGCGTCTGGATCGCCCAGGATACGGGCGGTGCCATCAAAGGCGCCAATCGGTTCGACAGTTTCTGGGGTGCAGGTAGCCGCGCGCGGTCGATCGCCGGGGGCATGTCGGCACGCGGTAGCGCGCTAATCCTGCTGCCCGTTGGATCGGCGGCGCGGTTGGCGTCACAATAATTGCTGCTGGCGATGGCCCGTCGGCATCTTTCCTCCGAGGAACAGGCGCTTTGGAGCGCTCTTACTCGATCCGTTCGCCCACTGCGGCCCGGACGGCATAAAGTCGATATGGCTGAGCCTGTCGTAACGGTGCCAGGCAATCGACCTTTGCCGCCTGTGCCTTCGCGGCCGATAGAAACCCGTCCATCCCGCTCCCCGGCAGCTATTCTCGATAGTGGATGGGAGCGCCGCATCCGTGGTGGGACGCTGGTGCCGGACATGGCGATCGACCTTCACGGCCATACCCTGTCGAGCGCGCATGCAATGCTGAACCAGGCGCTGTCTTCCGCGCTCGCCCGTGGACTGCGCATCTTGCTGGTGATTACAGGGAAGCCTCCGAAAACGGCCGCTCCAAACCGCGAATCCCGGCGGGGCGCAATCCGGGGTGAGATCGGTCACTGGCTGGAAACCAGCCCCTTTGCCGACCGGATCGCGAGCGTTAGACAGGCCCACCCCCGCCATGGCGGGGACGGAGCTATCTATATCATATTGCGGCGCAAAAAATAGGCGCGCCAAGCTCTGCCACTGACCTTTTCTTAACCAGCGTCCCTCATAAGCATCCCGATCCGTGGCTCATTAGCGAGCTACGCTCTGGGCAGGAGGCACATGCAGGGCGTGACATTGAAAAGCCGCGCCACTGCCTTCGCCTGCGCTGCGGGGGCGCTGGTGTTCATCCTGTCGCTTGTGCTTGGGCAGGATCAGGCCGACGACATCCTGGGCATCGGCAGATCGCTGATCGTAGCGATCCTGTGCGGCACATTGAGCTGGGCGTCGGCACGCCAGACAGTCGCCACGACTGCGAGCGCCATTGATGTCGCAACCGAAAGGCTAATCGCCGCTGCCCATGGTGATCTGCAATCGTCCGTACCGCCTGAGATCGCCGTCGAATTGCCCGACCTGTCGGTGGCGATGACCAGCCTGTTCAGTCAGGTCCGCACCAACCTCGACCATGTGCAAACACTCGCATTGTTTGACCAGGTGACGGGCCTCGCCAACCGCACCAGCTTTTGCCGACAGGTTGAAAGGCTGCTTGCCGAGCGGGAAGAGACCTGCGCGGCGGCGCTGCTCTTCATCGACCTCGACGGCTTCAAGGGGGTCAATGACACGCTGGGCCATGCTGCGGGCGACCAGATCCTAGCCCGGGTTGCGGGCCGTCTTCGCGAAGTTGTCATGGCGCAGGTCAGTGCTGGCAATAGTGACGCCGTCATTGGCCGCCTCGCGGGTGACGAGTTCACGATGTTCTTCCCCCGCTTGGCCGGTCCCGAGGCTGCGAACCGCATCGCGCGCGCCATTCAGTTCGCGCTGAGCGAGCGCTTTGATCTGGGCAGCCAGCATATAGAGTTGGGCGCATCGATCGGCATCGCCTGCTACCCGGATCATGGCGATACCCTCTCTGCCCTGCTGCGATCCGCCGATATCGCCATGTATCATGCCAAGCATCGGGGACGGAACCGGGCCGAGATGTTCACCGCGGAACTGGCGCTGGAAGCCGCCGACCGCGCCGAGCTGGAGCGAGATCTGTTGCTGGCGCTGCAACGGGACGAGTTCATTCTGGAGTTCCAGCCGCAGGTGGAGGCAGTGAGTGGCCGGGTCGTCACGGCCGAAGCCTTGATCCGCTGGGCACATCCCGAACGTGACATGGTCATGCCAGGCTTCTTCGTACCTGTTGCGGAGGAAAGCGGCGCCATTGTGGCGTTGGGCGATTGGGTAATGAGTCGCGTTTGCGAAACGGCGGCGCGTTGGTCGAAGGCCGAGATCGGGCAGCGCATTGCGGTCAACATCTCCTCAAGGGAACTGTCCCAGGCGGATTTCTTCCTGCGGCTGCGGCATGCCATGGCGGCACATCAGACCCCGCCGCACATGCTGGAGCTGGAAATTTCCGAATCGCTGGCGATGGGAATGGACGATCGGGTGCGTGCGCAGCTGAAAGCGCTGCGTGAGGAAGGCGTGCGGATCGCCATCGATGATTTTGGCACTGGTTATTCCAACCTGTCCCGCCTGAAGGAACTGCCTGTCGATCGGATCAAGATCGACCGGAGTCTGGTGCGCGACATCGCCGTATCAGCCGAGGCACGTACCATTTGCAGTGCCGTTGTCGGCTTGATCCAGGGGCTGGGGATGGAGGTCGTGGTCGAGGGCGTCGAATCGGAAGCGCAAATGGAGATGCTGCGCGTTATCGGCTGCACGCTGTTCCAGGGATATCATTTCGCCCGACCCACCAGCGAACAGGATTATCTGGCCCGCTTTGCACCAAAGCAGGCCATCCAGCGCCGAATGGTTTGAAGATCAGGCCGCTAAGGCCCGGCGGACAATAAGCGCGTATATGCGCGTTAGATCTTGCAGGTCCTGCACGGCCACGGCCTCATCCAGCTTGTGCATCGTCGCATTATTCAAGCCGAATTCGACAACGGGGCAGAGGCGCGAGAGGAAACGCGCGTCCGAAGTGCCGCCAGTGGTGGACAGTTCCGCTTCCACCCCGGTCACTTCCCTGATCGCTCCTGCGACAAGACTGGACAAGGCTCCGGGTTCGGTCAGAAATGGTTCGCCGCTGATCTTTGCGGTGACGGTGCCGCCCTCCGCTGCGGCGATCGCGTCGATCCGGTCAATCAACTGCGCGCCACTATGTCGATCATTGAAGCGGATGGAGATCCGCGCGTTGGCTGCGGCTGGAATGACATTGGTTGCGGGGTTGCCGACTTCCAGGTCCGTGATCTCGATATTGCTTGGCTGAAACCAGTCGGTGCCTTCGTCCAGCACCACGGCATCGATGGCGGCAAGAATGCGAACGAGCCGTGGCACGGGATTGTCGGCCAGATGAGGGTAGGCGACATGGCCCTGTACGCCTTCCACCCGGATCCACATGTTCACCGAACCGCGTCGGCCCACCTTGATGACGTCTCCGAGCCGCTGGGACGAGGTGGGCTCGCCAACCAGGCAGAGGTCTGGCCGCAGTCCATGCGCGGCCATGCGATCCATGAGCGCCAGCGTGCCGAAAATCGCAGGGCCTTCTTCGTCGCCAGTGATGATGAGGCTGACCGTACCCGGCAAGTCTTCCGGAATGCTGGCGAGCGCGGCGACGAATGCAGCGATCGACCCCTTCATATCAACCGCGCCGCGACCATAGAGCAGGTCGCCGCGAAGTTCGGGTGTGAAGGGATCGCTTGTCCAGCCATCCCCAGGCGGCACGACGTCCAGATGCCCGGCAAAGGCGAAGTGCGGACCCGCTCCGGTCGTGCGCCACGCGAGCAGATTTTCGACCGGGCCGTCGGGCTCCTCCCCGACAAGGAAGCGGTCGACGGTAAAGCCGAGCGGAACCAGCATCGCTTCCAAAACGGCGAAAACCTCACCCCGTGCAGGCGTTACCGAAGGACATGCAATCAGCTTTCGTGCTATGTCCACTGTGTCGGCATTGGTGCTGGTCATGCTCATGGGGCTGCGTTAGCGAAAGCCGAGCGCCTTTGCCAGCGGAGGAAGAGATCATGCCCAAGATCGATCTTGCAGCCATAGAGCAGAACAACAGGACCGGTTATCCGGCTCCCTATGCTGCGGTAGTAGATGGACGTTGGGTGCGAAAGCTCGGCCATGGTTGCGGGCTCGCCGATTTTGGCATCAGTCATGTGATATTGAAACCAGGCGCGGCTTCATCGCAGCGACACTGGCATGAGGACGAAGATGAATTCGTCGTCATGCTGAGCGGACATGCCGTGCTGATCGAAGAAGAAGGCCGCTTTTCGATGCAGGCAGGTGACATGGCTGCTTTCCCCAAGGGAGAGCCGAATGGGCATCAACTGATCAATGAAAGCGAGGGCGATTGCGAGTTCCTGGCTTTCGGACGGGTGCCGCAGGGAGACGCGCATTATCCTGACATTGATCTTCGATGGTCGATGGGGGGCTATCGGCGCAAGGACGGGAGCGCTTTTTGAGCGGCTATCAGGGCTTCGACAGGCGGATGATGTTGGCGGGCATGGGGACCGCCCTGCTGGCCGCCAGGGCGCCCGCTCCGACTCTCATCAAGCCGCCACGTTTGCGTCCGGGCGATGTCGTGGGGCTGGTTGAGCCAGCGGGCTTTACGGATGACATGTTCGATCTGGCTGTCGTGCGGGAAACGATATTGGCGATGGGGTTGAAGCCCAAGCCTGCCCGGCATCTGGTCGAGCGATATGGCTATCTGGCAGGCAAGGACGAGGACCGGGCCGCCGATGTGAACGCGATGTTTGCCGATCCGGAGGTCCGGGCCGTGTTTGCTGTTCGCGGCGGATGGGGATGTGCGCGCATCTTGCCTCATCTGGATTTCGCAACGATTCGCGCGAACCCCAAGCTGCTGATCGGATTCAGCGATATTACCGCGCTACATATGGCCTTTGCGGCTCGGGCGGGTTTCACGACGATCCATGGACCCAATGCCGCAAGCAGTTGGCCGCAATTCAGTTGGGACGCCTTCCGCGCGATTGCCTTTGAAGGCGCCACACCGACCTTGATCAATCCGCAGCCCAAGGAGGACCGGCTGGTTCCATTGGGCGGGCGCATCCGGACCTTTGGCGCAGGCCGTGCCAGCGGGCGATTGCTGGGGGGCAATCTGACCGTGCTGGCGGCCATGATGGGCACGGGCTGGCTGCCCGACTTTACAGGTGCCATCCTGTTTCTGGAGGATGTGGATGAGGCACCCTATCGGACAGACCGGATGCTGACCCAGCTGTCGCAGGCAGGCATTCTTGGCAAGGTTGCGGGCGTTGTGTTTGGTCAATGCACAAGCTGTAGCGCACGCGAGGCGTCCTATGGCGGTTTCACCTTGTCCGAAGTGCTACAGCAGCATTTCGGCCCCCTTGGCGTTCCCGCGTTTCAAGGCGCTGCCATAGGTCATGTCGCGAGCCAGTTCAGCCTGCCGTTGGGCGTGCGCGCTGAAATTGATGCTGATGCGGGGAGCATCCGTTTGCTGGAGGCGGCGGTTAGCTGAGGACTTCAGTCCCCCTCGTCCGAGGGACGGATGTAAGCTCCGCGTCCATCGGGCGGGATCAGTTCGCTACCCCGGATGGTCAGTGTCAGCATATTGAAACCGGGCTGCGGCACGTCTTTCGTTGGTTCGGCCACGAGCCGCACGGCGCCATCTGCCTCCAGCCAGCGCCCTTCAGCGAAAAGATCAAGCGCGCCATAGACAAGATACCATTGAAACCGCCCATCCGGATGGAGCATGAGCTCAGAGCCGGTTTCCATGACTCCCCGAAGATAATAGTGGCCCGTACGCTGGGTGGGCGAAGGCTCTGCCATTGCTGGTGTGGCGAAGAAGGCCACCAGCGGTAGGAAGGGTGCGATCAGCCGCATGCGAGCCAAGATAACAGATTTTGGCGACGAAAACCTGTCTTACGACCAGGCCCCGCTGAAAGGCAGCAGCTCCTCATAGACTTGCAGTGGCGGCTTGCCCTCCACATGCGCGCCTTTCCGCATCAGAAACGCGTGGCGAACGATTTCCGCCTGTTGTTCAAGTCCATATCGCCTGAAGGGCCGCCCCGGCATGATGTCGTAACCATAGCGGCAGAAGGGGTGGCGCATCAGCGGCAGATACCATTTGCCGCTCCTTTGCGCCTGCCAGACATGGGTCATCTCGTGGATGAAATGACCCTGCAAATGCAGCCCCTGGTCGCAGAAATCCGCGCAGAAGAGGCCGCTCTTGGGATTGAACCAAAGATGCCCGTCCGGCGACATCGTCACGCGGGCGGGCTGAAATGGCCACCATTTGCGGTGATGTGCCAGTACCCGATCATAGGCGATTGCGTCGCCGAACACTGATCGGGCGAGCGCGACTTCTCCCGAGGTCAGGGGTCGGCTGGTCAAATCTTATTTGGCTCCCCCGGCTTTGGGAGCTGGCGCTGCGGGCTTCTGGATCGCGGCATCGACCAGCAGGCGGTCGCCATTGGCGAGGAGGAAGGTCAGCGTCATCTTGCCCCGGCTGATAGCCGTATCATTGACTCCCCAGATCATCAGATGCTTGCCGCCCGGCGCGAAGGCGACTTTCGTCTTGGCGGGAATGTCGACTGAATCGACCTTCTGCATCATCATCATGCCGTCGTGATCCATGCTCTCATGCATCTCTACCTTGAGCGCGTAATCGGTGAGCACGCCGCGTAGTTGCGTCGCTGCGTCACCGCCATGCACCACGAAATATCCGGCCGATGGCGTGTCCTTGTTGGGGCTCAGGCGGACCCAGGCTTGGTCGATATAGGTCGGAGCAGGATCGCCGCATGCCGCAAGCGTGAAGGGGGCGGCAAGGGCAAGGAGGCTGAAGAATGCGCGCATCAGGAGGCTTTCGTGACTGTCTCGTTTCCGGTCGGTTGTTACGGTAATCGCCCGCGCTTCTTGTGCCAAGAAAGATCACGCCTATATCCCATCCGCAAACGGCCTTGCCTTGGCGCTTTCGTGAGGTATGGGGCCGTCAACCGCTGAATGAAATTGGGGTTTAAGAGGACAAGATGGGAAAAGTAATCGGCATTGACCTTGGCACCACCAACAGCTGCGTGGCTGTGATGGATGGCGGCAAGCCCAAGGTGATCGAAAATGCGGAAGGCGCGCGCACCACGCCGTCGATCGTGGCCTTCACCAAGGATGGCGAGCGCCTGATCGGCCAGCCCGCCAAGCGACAGGCCGTCACCAATCCGGACAACACGATTTTCGCGGTGAAGCGCCTGATCGGCCGCCGCTTTGATGATCCGACCACCAAGAAGGACATGGAGCTCGTCCCCTATCACATCGTGAAGGGCGGTAATGGCGACGCGTGGGTCCAGGCGGGCGGCAAGGATTATTCGCCTTCGCAGATTTCCGCCTTCACCCTGCAGAAGATGAAGGAAACGGCCGAGAGCTATCTCGGCGAGACGGTCACTCAGGCGGTCATCACCGTTCCCGCTTACTTCAATGACGCCCAGCGTCAGGCGACCAAGGACGCCGGGCAGATTGCGGGCCTTGAAGTGCTGCGCATCATCAACGAGCCGACCGCGGCTGCACTCGCCTACGGGCTGGAGAAGCAGGACGGCAAGACGATCGCTGTCTATGACCTTGGCGGCGGCACCTTCGACATCTCGATCCTGGAGATCGGCGATGGCGTGTTCGAAGTGAAGTCCACCAACGGCGACACCTTCCTGGGCGGTGAAGATTTCGACGCCAAGCTGGTCGAATATCTGGCCGAAGGCTTCAAGAAGGATGAGGGCATCGACCTCACCAAGGACAAACTGGCTCTCCAGCGTCTGAAGGAAGCGGCCGAAAAGGCGAAGATCGAACTGTCCTCGGCGCAGTCAACCGAAGTCAACTTGCCCTTCATCACCGCTGACCAGAACGGGCCGAAGCACCTCGTCAAGAATATTACCCGCGCCGATCTTGAGCGTCTGGTGACGGACCTCATCAAGCGCACCATGGAGCCTTGCAAGAAGGCTATGGCCGACGCTGGCATTTCCGCGAGCGAGATCAGCGAAGTCGTCCTCGTCGGCGGCATGACCCGCATGCCCAAGGTGCGCGAGGCCGTGAAGGAATTCTTCGGCAAGGAACCGCACACCGGCGTCAACCCGGACGAAGTCGTCGCGATGGGCGCTGCGATTCAGGCGGGCGTGCTGCAGGGTGACGTCAAGGACGTGCTGCTGCTCGACGTGACCCCGCTGTCGCTCGGCATCGAGACGCTGGGCGGCGTGTTCACCCGCATGATCGATCGCAACACCACCATTCCTGCCAAGAAGTCGCAGGTCTATTCGACCGCCGACGACAATCAGCAGGCGGTGACGATCCGCGTGTTCCAGGGCGAGCGTGAAATGGCGGCGGACAATAAGCTGCTGGGACAGTTCGACCTGGTCGGCATCCCGCCTGCGCCGCGCGGCGTGCCGCAGATCGAGGTCACCTTCGACATCGACGCCAACGGCCTCGTCAACGTCCATGCCAAGGACAAGGGCACTGGCAAGGAACAGCAGATCCGCATTCAGGCTTCGGGCGGCCTCAGCGACGCCGACATCGACCAGATGGTCAAGGACGCCGAACGCTTCGCCGAAGAGGACAAGAAGCGGCGCGAGGGCGCAGAGGCGAAGAACAACGCCGAAAGCCTGATCCACACCACGGAGCAGCAGCTCAGCGAGCATGGCGACAAGGTGGACGCGGCCCTCAAGTCCGAGATCGAAACCGCGATCGCCGCGACCAAATCCGCTGTCGAAGGCGGCGACGCCGAAGCGATGAAGGCCAAGGCGCAGGAACTCGCCCAGGTCGCGATGAAGCTTGGCCAGGCGATCTACGAGAAGGAACAGGCTCAGGCCTCGGCTCCGGGCGCTGAAGCTCCGAAGGCTGATGATGATGTCGTGGACGCCGAATTTTCGGAAGTAGACGACAACAAGGCATAAGGCCCGATGAAACGGTTCTCGACTTCGCTCGAACGGAACGGTTATGGTAGCCGTTCGTGCCGGGCGAAGCCGAGGGACGTGCGCGCGCCGGGGGCGAAATGAGTAGCGAATTGGACTATTACGAACTGCTCGAGGTCGAGCGCACCGCCGACGCGGGCGTGATCAAGAGCGCCTATCGCAAGCTGGCGATGAAATATCACCCGGACAAGACCGGGGGATGCACCGACGGCGAGGCCCGGTTCAAGGCCGTATCCGAAGCCTATGAGTGCCTGAAGGACCCGCAAAAGCGCGCGGCCTATGACCGCTATGGCCATGCGGCCTATACCAACGCCCAAAATGGCGGCGGCGGCGGTGGCTTCAACGGGCGTGGCGGCGCGGGCGGCTTTTCCGACCTTGGCGATATTTTCGAGACGATCTTCGGCCAGAGCGGCTTTGGCGGCGGCGGCCGTCAGGCGCAGCGGCGCGGCGCCGACCTGCGCTACGACATGGAGATCACGCTCGACGAAGCCTATCATGGCAAGAAGACCGAGATCGAGATCGAAGTCTCCGCCTCCTGCGAAAGCTGCGACGGATCGGGTGCGCAGCCCGGCACCGGCGTCAAGACCTGCGGCACCTGCGGCGGCCACGGCCAGGTCCGCGCGCAACAGGGCTTTTTCGTTGTCGAGCGCACTTGCCCCGGTTGCCACGGCGCGGGTCAGGTCATCGAAAGCCCCTGCCGCACCTGCCGTGGCGAAGGTCGCGTGGACAAGCCCAAGACACTGTCCGTCAATATTCCGGCCGGTGTCGATGAAGGCACCCGCATCCGCCTCTCCGGCGAAGGCGAGGCTGGCGCGCGCGGCGCACCATCGGGCGACCTATACATCTTCCTTCATGTGAAGCGGCATACCCTCTTCGAACGCGACGGCACGACGCTCTTCTGCCGCGCGCCCGTCAGCTTTACCACCGCCGCGCTCGGCGGCTGCATCGAAGTGCCCGGCCTCGACGGCCAGCGGCATGAGATCAAGATCCCGAGCGGTATCCAGTCCGGCAAGCAGATCCGCCAACGCGGCGCGGGCATGCCCGTGCTGAACGGCCGGGGGCAGGGCGACCTCGTCATCCAGGTCGATGTCGAAACCCCGACCCGCCTCTCCGCCAAGCAGAAGGAACTGCTTGAGGCTTTCCGTGATACGGAAACCGGTGAGGAATGCCCACAATCGACCGGCTTCTTTAGCAAGCTCAAGGAATTGTGGGGCGACTAAGCGCGCCGTTCCAGACCTGATATCAGAAGGCCGGGCGCAGCATCATCTGCCCCGGCCTTTTTCCTATCGTCGCTGCGCCGCTATTTCCGCAGGTTTCGCAGGAAAAAGTCCGTCATCACACCCAGCGCTTCCTGCGCTTCAGGCAGATTCCGGTTCGCAAAGAAGCAATGGTCCAGACCGTCCCACACATGAAGGTCGGCATCGACCTTGGCCTTGATCAATTCGCGATGCGTGTTGACGGCAGCACTCACTTCGCCCGCGCGCATGGATGTCACCAATAAGGTGGCCGGGAAGAAGCGCAGCACGTCGCTCGACATCATCGGCGACATGAGCGGGTCCGACAGGTCGTGATCGCCATAGTAGAAGCGTTCATCGAGCGTGGCGGGCGTGGTCAAACCCTGCATCGGCTTGAACGAATACCAGCTGTCGCCTGCCCAGCGCGCGTCCGCCGACGCGCAGAATATGCCCGCCGCGCCGGGTGAGGGCAGTTTCACATGCTGGAACCAGGCGATGGCCTGGGCGGTGAGAAGCCCACCTGCGGAGCTGCCGAAAATGCCGATCTGTGAAGGCTTGCGTGTCTTGAGCAGTTCCCGATAGACCGCCGCGACGTCTTCGCTGGCTGCGGGGAAGACGACTTCCGGAGCCTGCCTGTAATCGATGGTCAGGATTTCGAATCCGGTGCGGCTGGCCAGCGGAATGGATTCCTGCAGCCCGCCTCCCGCTGCATTGGCCATGATGAAACCGCCGCCAGGCAGGTTGATCAGGATGTTGCCGTGCTTGCCGCCCGCACTCCGCTTGGCGGGCGTGACCAGATAGCCATGCACGCCGCCCATAGTGACTTCGCGATAGGTGACCTGATGCTGCTCCGCCAATTTTTGGACGGCCGATGCCATGTTGCGCGCCATCGTCTGCCGGGCGGCCGGGACGCGCCCCTTTTCGATCAGCTGGGTCAGCATGTCATTGGCGTCGAAAGGGCGGCGGGGCAGGGACTTCCTCGCCTCGTCGCTCAGATAGACCGAGGGCGGGAAGCGAAACGCCGGCACGTTCACCGTTCCGTCCGCTTCAATCGGGTTAGGCTTGGACTGGGCTGAGGCTGGGCTGACTCCCTGCAGGGCAGCCACGATCAACAGGCCAACACTATAGATCATGTGACGCATGACTATCCTCCCCCATAGGATCAGCGGATGATCGCCGCGATCGCTTCCCAGCCCTCTAGTTGCAGATATCGCACGCTATGGTTCTATTTCTCATGCGTCAATGATGGATGGTTCGCTCCTTTGGCGTTAAGCCGTCAGATACGGACTTTTTCATGAGCCTTCACGCACGAACGGAGGTGGCAGCGGACACACTATATTTACTACTCATCCCCATCACCACAAGTGATGCGAATGCCTCAGCTCAAGCTGCCAAAAACATATCCGGATCGATCGCCATCAGGCTTTCCGCCCCGCCCTCGATCTTCCGCCTCAACGCGCCCGCATCCGGCATGACCCGCTCGGCAAAGAACCGCGCCGTGACCAGCTTCGCCTCCAGATAGCGCGCATCGCCTTCGCCCGCTTCCAGCAGCGTAGCCGCCGCCTTCGCCATGCGCAGCCACATGAGGCCCGTCGAAACGATGCCGAGGATGTGCATATAATGCACCGCGCCAGCGCCCGCATTGTCGGGGTTCTGCATCGCATTCTGCATCAGCCACATTGTCGCCGCGCCCAGCTGTCCGCTCGCCTTCTCCAGCGCCTCGGCCACGCCGGCCAGCTTCTCATTGCTCTTCGCCTGCGCGACCTCGTCAGCCACCAGCTTCAGAAAAGACTGCAAAGCCCGGCCGCCATTCATCGGCAGCTTGCGTCCGACAAGGTCCATCGCCTGCACGCCGTTGGTGCCTTCGTAGATCTGGGCGATGCGGGCGTCGCGCACATATTGTTCGACGCCATTTTCCCAGATGTAGCCATGGCCGCCGAACACCTGCTGGCACATGACCGCAACATCGAATCCCTTGTCGGTGCCATAGCCTTTCAGCACCGGGGTCAGCAGCTGCACCAGATCATCGGCGGCCTGCCGTTCCTCTTCCGTCGCGGCGTGCTGCGCCAGATCGACCTGCAAGGCGCCCCACAACATCAGCGCGCGCAGCCCCTCGGTCAGCGCCTTCGCCTCCATCAGCATCCGCCGCACATCAGGGTGGACGAACAGCGTGTCGGCCTTCTCCGCCGCATCCTTAGGCCCCGTCAGCGCACGGCCCTGACGCCGCTCGCGCGCATAATGGACGGCATTCTGGAACGCGATTTCCGCCTGGCCCAGACCCTGCATGCCGACCCACATGCGCGCCGCGTTCATCATGATGAACATCGCGGCGAGGCCCTTATTCTCCTCGCCCACGATCCAGCCGGTCGCTCCGTCATAATTCATGACGCAGGTCGCGTTGCCGTGAATGCCCATCTTGTGCTCGAGCGAACCGCAGGACACCGCATTGCGCTCACCCAGCGACCCATCGTCATTCACCAGCAGCTTGGGCACCACGAACAGCGATATGCCCCTGCTGCCTTCCGGCGCGTCCGGCGTCTTGGCGAGGACGAGGTGGATGATATTCTCGGTCAGGTCCTGCTCGCCCGACGAAATGAAGATTTTCGTGCCCGTGATGGCATAGCTGCCGTCATCCTGCCTCACCGCCTTGGTCTTGATGAGGCCAAGGTCCGTGCCGGCATGGGGCTCGGTCAGGTTCATCGTGCCGGTCCATTTGCCCGACACCATGTTGGGGATATATTTCTGCTTCTGCTCCTCGCTGCCCTTGGCGAGCAGGGCGGACACGGCCCCGCTGGTCAGGCCATGATACATTTCGAAGCTGTGATTGGCCGACAATACATATTCGCCGACAGCCGACGCGACGACATTGGGCAGGCCCTGTCCGCCATATTCGACCGGCGCGTGCAGCGTGGTCCATCCACCTTCCACATAGGTGTCGAATGCCTGTTTGAAGCCCGGTGGCGTCGTGACGCTGCCATCCGGGTTTCGAACGCACCCTTCCTTGTCGCCGACGGCATTGAGCGGAAAGAGTACTTCCTCAGCAATCTTCGCGCCCTCTGTGAGGATGGCATCCACCAGATCCGGCGTCGCGCTCTCAAAGCCGGGCAGATTGGTATAGCGATCAAGGCCCACCACATGGTCGAGTATGAAGCGCGTTTCGCGGATCGGGGCGGAATAGCTGGGCATCAATCTTCTCCGGTTATCTTTTCGTCGCGAATGTTCAGGGCTTGTCGAGAGCTGCGACAAAGCCCGAAAGTTCCGCGATGGCGGCATCTATGTCGCTTTTCTGGCGGGTGAGCAGTTCGATGCGCGCCTTGCATTTGGCGACTGTGACGCGTCGCTGCTCCTCATGCTCCTCATCCGCATCATAAAGGTCGATCATTTCGCGGATCTCGGCGAGGCTGAAGCCGACCCTTTTACCACGCAGGATCCACGCAAGTCGGGCTCGGTCACGGCGCGAATAGATGCGGGCGAGGCCATGGCGTTCCGGTGCGATCAGCCCTTCATCCTCATAGAAACGCAGGGCGCGGGCCGTGACGCCGAACTCGTCCGACAAGTCGGTGATGGTGTAGCTTTGTCGTTCTTTGTTGTCGGGCAATTCAATGCCCGCAATGCTGCTGCGCTGGTCCATGGCGTCTTAGCTAGGAAAGGTTGACGTTAACGTCAAGTATGATCTGGGTCAATTTGACCTGATGACAGAAGCACCGGGGGAGGTTAAGCGGCGCCTGATGACGGGGGCGATCAGACAATCGGAAGTCGCGCGGGGCTTGCTGGCCGCGTTGGCGCTGCTTGTCCTGGCCATCCAGTTGATTACGCCCGCCGGTTTTATGCCGGTTCGTACGGATTGGGGCGTGATGGTGACCCTCTGTACGGGGCAGGGCGCGGTCAGCGTCCTGGTCGATCGTGAACAGACCCCGGGGAAAGCGAATCATTCGCAGGATGACGGCGTCCCCGTTCAGCAACATTGCTCCTTTGCCGCCTCGGTTCAGCCGGTGGTTCCCCCGCTGATACTAGCCGATCTGCCACTGCCAGCGTGGCAAACTGTTTTCGGACCTATCGCATTCGCGCTCAAGACGGGGCTGATCGCCCGACTTGCCGCACCGCCCCCGCCATCATCCGGTCCCCCACTATCCTCCTGAAGCTGTCGTTAATGCTGCGCTGAGCGCGGCACGATTTTCTTGAGGATGAATTCATGTCTGCATTTACCGCCTTGCGCAGCGTGTCGCTGTGCGCCCTTGCCTGTTCGCTGCTTGCCACCCCTGCTTTCGCTGATGAAGCTGGCGATCAGGGTCGTATCATCGTTACCGCCAGTCCGACGGTAGAGGACGCCGCTACCCATATAAGCCGGACGGCGGGCGGCGCCGATGTCGTTGCTGCCAAGGATTTCGAAGACAAGCTGGCCGTATCGCTGCGCGACGCGCTGGCCTTCTCCGCAGGTGTCTACATGCAACCGCGCTTTGGTCAGGAGGTGCGCATTTCGATACGCGGTTCCGGACTGTCACGGAGCTTCCATATGCGGGGCCTCACGCTGTTACAGGATGGCATCCCGATCAACATGGCCGACGACAACGGAGACTTTCAGGAGCTGGATCCGCAGGTGTTCCAGCATCTGGAAGTCTATCGCGGCGGTAATGCGCTGCGATTTGGCGGATCGACATTGGGTGGCGCCATCAATGCGGTCACACCCACCGGACGGACGATGCCGGGCACGGAATTGCGCATAGATGGCGGCTCGTTCGATACGCTGCGTGCGAAGGCGGCCTATGGTTACGCCGATGCTCGTGGTGACGTCTGGGCAGCGATTACCGCCGACAGGTCCGATGGGGACCGCGATCATGGCGCGCGGCGCGCGCTGCGTTTCAACGGCAATGTTGGAATCAAGCTGAACGATCGGGTGGAAACCCGTTTCTATGTCAGCGCCCAGACGATCCGGCAGAAGCTGTCGGGAGCGCTGACCGAAGCGGATGCGCTGAATGATCCGGCAAAGGGCAATTTCGCAGGTGATCAGGCGCGCAACATCGATTCCATCCGGTTTCAAAACCGCACCACGGTTGAACTGGACGGCGGCCAACTTGCCTTTGGCGCATATTTCAATGCGAAGGCTTTGAACCATCCCATTTATCAGGTGGTCGATCAGAAATCAGAGGATCGTGGGCTGTTCGCCAGCTTTGACCTTTCGGGAGAGGTGCAAGGCCTCCCGGTCGAGCTGACCGTGGGGACGCAGGCACGCTTTGGCCATGGTGACTTCCGGCAGTTCGTTAATATCAACGGCAATTCGGGCGCTCTCACGTCCATTCAAAAGGCACGGGCGCGGACGATCAATAGCTATGCGGAGGCGAGGATCGCTCCGGTTCAGGGCTTATGGCTGATCGCAGGTGGCATCTATACGCATGGAGAGAGGCGGCTGGACAATCGCCTGCTGCCTTTACGCAGCGGCGAGGCGAAGTTCGATAGTTTCTCTCCTAAATTCGGGCTTCTGTATGCACCCTCTCAGGCGGTGCAGGTCTACGCAAATTACAGCCGGTCTGTGGAGTTGCCTGGCTTCATCGAACTGGGCCAGATTGCCGCTGGACCAAGTGGGCCGCTGCCCGGCTTCACGCCCCTTGATGCGCAGCGGGCCTGGACGGCGGAAATCGGTACGCGCGGCAGCGTTGGCCCAGCTCGATGGGACATAAGCTTCTATCGCGCGGACCTGAAAGGCGAGTTGCTGCAATATAGTGTCCAGCCGGGCGTCATTCCGGCGGCAACATTCAACGCGGGCCGGACACGGCACCAGGGCATCGAGGCCGCGCTGGACCTGACCCTCGCGCCGTGGGCGACGTTGCGGCAGGTCTACCAGTATAGCGACTTCCGTTTCCGGAATGACGCGCAGTTCGGCGATAACCGCCTACCCGTCGTGCCGCGCCACTTCTATCGCGCTGAAGTGAAACTGGGAACCGATCGCGCCAGCATCGCTCCGGCTGTGGAATGGGTGCCGCAGGGTGCCTGGGTCGATTATAACAATAGCAAGCGGGTTGATGACTATGCGACTTTCAGCCTCGGGGCGCAGGCGCAGTTGACGAAGGGCATCAGCCTGTTCGTCGATGCACGCAATCTGACGGGTAAGCGAGCGATAGGCGATATCGGAGCGCTCGTAAGCTACAAGCCGGATGATCCACTTACGCCGGGAAACCAGGCCAGTGCGGCCTTCTATCCCATCGAACGCCGGGCGGTCTACGCGGGCCTGCGCGCGCGTCTCTGAAAAGGCAGCGGCCTATCCTCATGAGGGGGTGGAGCGGGGCGGTAAATGGGGCTAGAGGCGGCGCCATGTTGCGTCTCTCCGGCCTCAAGCTGCCCCTCGACCACCCGGCCGATGCGATGCCTGCCGCCATTTGCGAGCGGCTGGGAATTGAGGCATCGGACCTCCTACGCCATGTAATCGTGCGCCGGGGCAATGATGCCCGGCGAAAGAGTGCAATCCAGCTGGTTTACACCGTCGATGTCCAGCTGGTGGACGAGGCTGCGGTGCTTGAACGGCTTGGGGGTGACCATGACGTTCGCCGCCGCCCGGACACCGACTACCGCTTTGTCACGCATGCGCCGCAAGGCTGGTCGGGGAAGCGCCCGGTCGTCGTGGGCGCAGGTCCATGTGGGCTTTTCGCGGGACTGATCCTAGCGCAGATGGGCTTCCGGCCCATCATCCTCGACCGTGGCAAGGTTGTGCGAGAGAGGACCAAGGACACCTGGAGCCTGTGGCGGCGGGCCGAGCTGAACCCCGATAGCAATGTTCAATTCGGGGAAGGTGGCGCGGGTACCTTCTCGGATGGCAAGCTCTATTGTCGCGTGAAGGACCCGCGATTCCTGGGTCGCAAGGTGCTGGAGGAATTTGTCGCTGCGGGCGCGCCTGAAGACATATTGACCGAAGCGCATCCCCATATCGGGACGTTTCGCCTTGTCAGCATGGTCGAAAGCCTGCGCCGCCAGATCGAGCAGCTGGGCGGCGAATATCGCTGGCAGCACAAGGTCGATGAACTGGAAATGGAGCGGCAAGGCGACGGAACGCAGCGCCTGCGCGGACTGCACCTTTCCGACGGAAGCTTTATAGAGGCCGACCATGTTGTGCTTGCCGTCGGACACAGCGCCCGCCCGACTTTCGAGATGTTGCACCGGCGCGGCGTTCATATCGAAGCCAAGCCCTTTTCAATAGGAGTGCGGATCGAACATCCACAAAGCTGGATCGATCGAGCTCGCTACGGCAAATGTGCGGGACATCCGGTACTCGGGGCGGCTGCCTATAGCCTTGCGCACCATTGTGAAAATGGCCGCACCGTATACAGCTTTTGCATGTGTCCCGGTGGGCGCGTGGTCGCTGCCACCTCTGAAGAAGGACGTGTCGTCACCAACGGCATGAGCCAATATAGCCGTGCGGAATTCAACGCCAATTCAGGTCTGGTGGTTGGCATAGAGCCGGAGCGGGATTTTCCGGGAGGGCCTTTGGCGGGCATCGACCTTCAGCGGCATTGGGAAAGCCAGGCCTTTGTCGCGGGCGGCTCCTCCTATTGGGCGCCAGGCCAAAAGGTTGGCGATTTCATGGCGCGGCGTCCCTCCACGGCGCTGGGGGAGGTCGTTCCTTCCTACAAGCCGGGCGTCACCATGACCGATCTGTCCCTTTGCCTGCCTGACTTTGCGATCGACGCCTTTCGCGAGGCGCTGCCTGCATTTGGCCGACAGATTGCCAATTATGATCACCCCGATGCGGTCATGACTGGTGTCGAAACCCGAACCTCATCCCCCATCCGCATCACACGCGGCAAGGATTTTCAGAGCCTCAACGTGGCCGGACTTTATCCGGCTGGTGAGGGCGCAGGCTATGCAGGTGGCATATTGTCGGCGGCCATTGATGGCATCAAGGTTGGGGAAGCCGTCGGCTTGGCGATTTCCACCTGAGTCGTGCAGCGTCGCCGTACGAGAAGTCCATCAAAATCCAATGAGGGTAGCAGTTTAACGCTGTCTTCTGGCAAGCTCAAACAAGTTAAGCGCGCAAGTTACTTTTGATCGATAAATTAAGCCCCGATGAAATAATTCTTATGCCCATGACTTCATTGGCGATAATTTGTTACCCGCCCACTCGGCTTTGCAATATATAAGCATCCGCTGCTCTCGGCTGGTCCGACGCTGCCGCAGCGGCCTTTCAGTAAAAAATTGCTAGAGAAACAGAGGAGGCCTCTATGTATGCCAAGCCTGTGATGGCGGCGCTTTGCGTCTGCTTGGCGGTGCCGATGGTGGCAGATGCCAGGCAGGGATCTGGGCAACTGACGGTGGTAGCGCCCGATAAAAGCGCCATAAGCTATGAAAAGTGGACGGATCGAACAGCATCAAGATTGTCGCGGAGCATCCGTCAGGCAACGTCCCTTTATCGTGACGGAGCATCGGTCGGATATTCCCGCGTGCAGTTCCGGCTGAGCGAACAGGGTCGGCCGGAGAATATTTCTCTGGCGGGTTCTTCGGCATCCCGCAGTGTCGATCGCATATCGATGCGCGCTATCCGATCGATGGGATCGCTTTACCCCTTACCGCAGGAGGTGCGCCCTGGGTCGAAGTTCGAGGCATGGGTGATTGTGGCGAATGATGCGACGGAGAGGGACAATATGCTGAGCAGCTTGCGCGCCGAACATTTTGCGCAGGCGGCCGCCGATCGGCCGATCCTCCTCGCGGCGCGCTAGATAGTGAAAGAGGCGGCTCCAGGCGCGCGGCATGAAATGTGCGTCTTGAGCAGCGTGACACTTACCGTCAAAGGCGGCGTTCCCCATGCCATGCGCCGCCTTCATTTCGATCTTCACAATGGCACCGGCGTTACCCGCGATCATCTCGATCCCGACCCGCTTTGACATTGATCCTCAAGGAAGGTGTTGATTTCATTCCAGTTAAGGTGTCGATTGGTGCCGTGATCATGAGCGGGACCTGAGGACCGATGCCAACGATGCAGGAGCGCCAGCCCGAGGGCACCGAGGCGGTGAAGCCTCCCATCCCGGCGGATGAGGCGGATCGACTGCGAGCACTGGAACATTACCGGCTTGGCGGCATCGGGCGGGAACGCCCGTTCGACCATATAACCCAGTTCGCAGCCGACCTGTTCGATGTGCCCATGTCGCTGGTGTCGATCGTGGGATCTGACACGCAATGTTTTCGCGGTGCGTGCGGCATCAATGAGACCCACACCTCGCGGGATGTTGCTTTTTGCGCCTTCGCCATTCTGCAACCGGAGGTCATGGTGGTGCCGGATGCGACGAAGGATCCGAGGTTTCGCGGCAACCCATTGGTCACGGGGCCGCCGCATGTCCGCTTCTACGCCGGTGCGCCCTTGCGGGTGACCAATGGCCAGCCGCTTGGGACCTTGTGCATCATCGATTACAAGCCACGTGATTTCAGCGAGGCGGATCGGCAGCGCCTAGCCCAGCTGGCACGAACGGTGATCGACCTGATAGAATTGCGGGTCGAAGGATTTGCGGCTGACGAACATCGACGCAAGCTTGATGACGAACGCCAGTTGCTGAAGCTGACAGTTGAGAATGTGAGCGGCGGCGTCGCGGTGGTAGATCGGGACCTGCGGCTGATGCTGTGGAACCAGGCCTTTGTCGATCTGTTCGATTATGCTCCCGATAGCGTGACGGGCGGAAGGGACGCACGTGAGCTTATCCGTCTGACCGCACAGCGCGGCGAACTGGGACCCGGCGATCCGGATCAGATTGTCGCGGGATTCGTCGAGTCCATCCGCACCAGCGACAGTCGTCGGTTGGAGATTCAGCGCAGGGACGGGCGCATCCTCGATATACGGCGCGAGTCGATCCGTGGGGGGCGGTTCATCATGACGGCGCGTGATGTGACGCAGGAACGGCAGATCAGCCGCCTGAAGGACGAACTGGTATCGACCGTCAGTCACGAATTGCGCACGCCGTTGACCGCGATCTCTGGCGCATTGGGACTAATGGCGGGTGGCGTTGCTGGGGAATTGCCTGACAGGGCCAAACAACTGGTCGCGATCGGCAGCAAGAATGCGGAGCGGCTGATTCATCTGGTCAATGACCTGCTCGACATGGACAAGCTTCAATCCGGGAAGCTGGTCTTTCATTTTGACGAGCGGGAATTGGGCTTGCTGCTGACCGAGGCGATCGAACAGATTGGGCCATATGCGGAGCGTTTCGGCGTTAAGGTTGAATTCGATCGCCCGGCTGAAGCAGTCGTCGCGAAGGTTGATGGCAATCGCCTGTGTCAGGTGATGGCCAACCTTTTGTCCAACGCTTGCAAATTCTCGCCCTCGGGTGGGACCGTCCATGTCTCCCTTAAGCGGGCGGGGGATGTCGCGCGGATCAGCGTCGCTGACGAGGGGCCGGGGATTTCGCCGGAGTTTCGTGCGCGGCTGTTTAAGCGTTTCGAGCAGGAAGATGGTGCGCATCAGCATGGCCATGCGGGCACCGGCCTTGGCTTGGCGATCAGCAAGGGCATCGTAGAGGCGCATGGCGGAAGCATCGCGCTGGATTCTGCGGCGGATACAGGGGCGACGTTTATTGTCGAATTGCCGCTGTGATGCCGAATTGACAGAAAGGCCCGAGTTGACCCGCATTCTTTATGTTGATGACGAGGCAGACCTGCGGGAGATCGCGGCCATGTCGCTTGAGCTGGACCCGGAGTTCGAGGTGCGAACGGCGGCCTCGGGTGCGGAAGCGCTGGAGCAGGCGAGACAGTGGCAGCCTGCTCTCATCCTGCTTGATGTGATGATGCCGGGCATGGATGGGCCTGCGACTTTGGCGGCGTTGCAGGTTGACCCCGCCACCGCGACAATTCCCGTCGCATTCATCACGGCCAAAACGCATCCACGGCACGTGACGAACCTCAAGGCCCTCGGTGCGCGAGCGGTGCTTGCCAAGCCGTTCGACCCGATGAGCCTTGCGGGGACCGTGCGGACATTGCTGGAGCCATGAGCGATGCTGAAGCGCAAATGCAGAAGTTGCGACAGCGCTTCCATGCGCGGGCCGCGTCCGATCTGAGTGCCATCATTTCGGCGCTTGAAGCAGAGGATCGCTCCCGCCTTTTGCATCTTGCCCATGGATTGGCGGGCGTGGCCGGGATTTTTGGCTATGCCGATATTGGCGGTCATGCGTCCGCGTTGGAGGAGGCTTTGGACGCGGGCGTTGGTGATGCGGCCGTAAAGGGACTTGGGCAGGCGCTTATAGAAGCGCTGGGGCGCGTTTAGGGTCGACTGATCCAGAAGGACTCAGGCAGGCTGCTGCGCTGTATCCGTATAGAAAAAGGGCGGCATCCGAAGACACCGCCCTTGTTCCAGCTGAGCTGGATCGGTGCTCCGCGCGAAGCGGAGCAAAGCCGATTACTTGAGCTCGACAGTCGCGCCGGCTTCTTCCAGCTGCTTCTTGATCTTCTCGGCTTCGTCCTTGCTGGCGCCTTCCTTGACAGCCTTGGGCGCGCCTTCGACGAGCGCCTTGGCTTCGGTCAGACCCAGGCCGGTGATGGCGCGGACTTCCTTGATGACGTTGATCTTCTTGCCACCGTCGCCGGTCAGGATCACGTCGAATTCGGTCTGCTCTTCAGCAGCCGGAGCAGCGCCGCCAGCGGCCGGAGCGGCGACGGCGACGGCAGCGGCGGCCGAAACGCCCCACTTTTCTTCCAGAGCCTTGGAGAGCTCAGCGGCTTCGAGGACGGTGAGGGCCGAGAGCTGATCGACCAGTGCGTTGATGTCTGCCATGTTAATACATTCCCTTCTGGGCGGGGCATATGCCCCTCAATTGAAAGTTGATAACCTGTCTTGTCGGTAGGACCGCGGCGATTAGGCCGCGTTCTTTTCCGCATAGGCGTTGAAGACCCGCGCGAGCTGCGCAGCCGGTGCCTGGGTGACGGTCGCGAGCTTGGTCGCGGGTGCAACGAGCAGCCCAACGATCTTCGCACGCAGTTCATCCAGCGACGGCATCGAGGCGAGCGCCTTGACGCCCTCCGCGTTCAGCAGCACTTCGCCCATTGCGCCGCCAACGATCTCAAGCTTGTCGTTGGTCTTGGCGAAATCGACTGCAACCTTGGCGGCTGCAACCGGATCGGCAGAGGAGGCGAGGCCAACCGGACCAGTCAGCAGATCGCTGAGGTTGGTGTAGCTGGTGCCTTCAAAGGCGATCTTGGCGAGGCGGTTCTTCGTAACCTTGTAGGTGCCACCGGCTTCCCGCATCTTCTGACGCAGCTGGGTCGACTGGGCGACCGTCAGCCCGAGGTTGCGGGTCACGACGACCACGCCAACTTCTGCCAGATGTGCGTTCAGCGCGGAAACGACCTCAGCTTTCTGATTACGATCCATGCCATTCTCCACTTCATGTTCGCTGGCGAACCAGCAAACGACTAAAACCCGCGCGAACGCGGGGCACTTAAAGTCCGAAGGGGAGAGATCGACTGGCCCGTATCCCTTGAGGAGAACAGGCAGACCCGGACAGGACGCAAGGCCCGGCCGGTAAAGAGCTTTTCCCCGTCTAGGCCGGAAATTAAGAAGGGCAAATTCCCTTCACCGACTGTCTCGGACGGAAGACCCCGAAGGGTCTGCTGCGCGGGCCTCTACAGAATTGGAGGTTTCCTGTCACGCGAAAGTTGAAAGTGACGTAGGGAATGGCGGAAAAGCGCCATTTTTGTCCCGAAGTTCACACCATATGCGCGCGCGTGCCCGGGCGCGCGTGGGCGTCGTGGGAAGCGGTTCGACGTTTTCAAAGACGGCTGGGGGATAAGCGGGTTGGGCTGTGTAGGACAGCGGAATTGGGAGGGTGTTGGGGAAATAGGATGGTTTTTGTGGGGGGTGTGGTTTGGGGGATACAGGTGGGGGGGTGAGTGACGGGCAGGGGGTGTTTAGTGCGCTTTATTCCCCTCCGGCTAGCGGGAGGGGCTAGGGGTGGGCGCGAGCGTAGCGAGCCTTTGGCGAGGCCGCTGATGAATAAGCTCCGGCGTTGCGCTAGCCCACCCCCCGGCCCCCTCCCGCTTGCGGGAGGGGGAGAGACCAGGCTGACCCCCTCCCGCTTGCGGGAGGGGGAGCAGGTACGCCTCCGCGTTAGACCCGGTCGGCCTGCACCACCGCGTCCAGTGCACGCAGCGCCGAGAGGATGCGGTTCAGGTGCTGGGCGTCGTTGACTTCCAGGTCGATGATGTCGGTGTGGAATGGGCCTTCGCGGTTTACGAGCTGAAGGTTCAGAATGTTCGCCTTGGTCGCCCCGAATACGTTGGCGACGGCGGCAAGCGCGCCGGGCTGGTTCTTGACGATGACCTGAAGGCGGGCGGTTCCGCCCTTGGACTTGCTGTCCCAGCTGAGATCGACCCAATCGTCGTCCTGCCCGGCTTCCAGCGACCGGCAGTCGATGGTGTGCACCTCGATCGGTTCGCCCGTGCGGCGAACGCCGACGATGCGGTCGCCGGGTACGGGGTGGCAGCAGTCGCCCAGATTATAGGCGATGCCGGGCGTCAGGCCACGGATCGAGACGGGCGCGTGCTGGCGCGGATGGGCTTCCTCTATCCCGTCTACGCTGGTGGAGCCGGGGATAAGAGCTTCCATCACCTCTGAATCAAGCAGGCGATGGGTAGCGATGGCCACCATCAGCGAGGCCCGATCATCCAGCTTCAGCCGCTTCAGCGCCGCCTTCAGCGCCTTGTCACCCAATTCGCTCGCCAGTTCGGGCGAGAAGCGGCCGATGATTTCCTCATAGAGCTTCTCACCCAGCGCCACTTCCTCGCCACGCTGTTTCTGGCGGATATAACGGCGTATGGCGGCGCGGGCCTTGCCGGTGATGGCAAAGGTGAGCCAGCCCGGCTGCGGCTCCTGTCCTTCCGATTTCAGGATTTCGACCTGATCACCATTTTCAAGGCCGGTACGCAAGGGCACGACGCGGCCGTTTACCTTGGCGCCGACCGTCTGGTTGCCCAGCGAGGTATGGACGGCATAGGCGAAGTCCACCGGCGTTGACCCCTTGGGTAGCTGGTGCAGCTCGCCTTTGGGTGAGAAGGCGAAGATCCGGTCCTGATACATCGCCATGCGGGTATGTTCGAGCAGTTCATCCGCATCCTGGCTCTGTTCCAGAATTTCGACGAGGTCGCGCAGCCATGCCGCATGATGGTCGGCCGCGTCGCCCTTCTGCTTGTAGGCCCAGTGTGCGGCCAGGCCGAGTTCGGCGTCGTTGTGCATGTCGCGGCTGCGAATCTGCACCTCGATGCGGGCGTTATCCTGATGGATCACCGTGGTGTGCAATGAACGGTAGCCGTTGCGCTTGGGCGTAGAGATGTAATCCTTGAACCGGCCCGGAACCATTTTGTAGGTCTGGTGGATGACGCCCAACGCGCGGTAGCAATCCTCTGTCGTTTCGGTGATCACGCGGAAGGCCATGACGTCGGTCAGCTGTTCGAAGCTGATGTGCCTTTCCTGCATCTTTTTCCAGATGGAATAGGGATGCTTTTCGCGGCCTGACACGGTGACGGACAGGTTCTTGCCGCCGAGCAGCAGTTGCAGCTCCGCGCCGATGCGATCGACCTTGCCGTGGCCGCCTTCCTTCAGCTGTTCGAGGCGCTTGGTGATGCTGTCATAGGCTTCGGGCTCAAGTTCCCGGAAGGCGAGCAGCTGCATCTCCCGCATGAAGTCGTACATGCCGATCCGCTCGGCAAGCGGGGCGTAGATGTCCATCGTCTCGCGGGCGATGCGGCGGCGCTTCTGCTCATTCTTGATGAAGTGCAGCGTGCGCATATTGTGGAGGCGGTCGGCGAGCTTCACCAGCAGAACGCGGATGTCGTCCGACATGGCGAGCAGGAATTTGCGAAGATTTTCCGCCGCCCGCTCATTTTCCGACATTGCCTCGATCTTCGACAGCTTGGTGACGCCATCGACCATCTTGGCGACGTCCTTGCCGAACGCGCTTTCGATCTCGTCATAGGTGACGAGCGTATCCTCGATCGTGTCGTGCAGCAGGGCGGTGACGATGGTCTGGTCGTCCAGGCTGAAATCCGTCAAAATACCAGCGACTTCAATCGGATGGCTGAAATAGGGGTCGCCGCTGGCGCGCTTCTGGGACCCGTGTTTCTGGACGGAAAAAACGTAGGCGCGGTTGATCATCGCCTCGTCCGCATCCGGATCGTAGCGCTTCACCCGTTCAACAAGTTCATATTGACGCAGCATCGTAGCCCGATTGTCCGGGAAGCATCTTGCTGTGCAACAAAAAAATCCCATCTTGGCGCAAAATGGCTGCTCTTTTGCATGGGCTGTGGCTTTGAGCTATCTAGACGGACGATGAAACATAATCTGGCGCAGGACCTGGAACAGTGCGCGCTCCCCAGCGCGCTGGAAGCGATGGGCGAGCGCTGGTCGTTTCTCATTCTGCGCGGCGCATTGTCGGGCATCCGGCATTTTGAAGATTTTCAGTCGTCGCTCGGCATTGCGCGCAACATCCTGGCGAACCGGCTTTCGCGGCTGGTCGAGAATGGGATCATGGTGCGTCAGCCGATGCAGTGCGACCGGCGCAAGATCGAGTATCGTTTGACGGAAAAGGGGCAGGAGCTGGCCCCCGTCATGATCGCACTGCGCCAATGGGGCGAAAAATGGGGATGCGGTCCCCTGTCCTGCCAGGTGCTGGCCGACAAGCGCGACGGCCAGCCGATCCGCCGGGTGACGGTTCAGGCGCATGACGGCCGACCTTTGGAGTTGAAGGACCTTGTCTGGCTTTGCCCCGATGAAGTAACGCCCATGGACCAGGAAGCTGCTACGGCGGCGTGACGGGGGTGGCTTCACCCTGGGCCTGAATTCGCCTAGTCTGGTGGCGATGTCTGTTCAACCCATTCAGCCTCAGCCTTTTTTCGCTGACAAGAACCGCGCTTTCTGGAACCTGCAATCCGTCGGTTGGGCGGGTGCGTTTCTGCTGCGCGGCTCCTCCACCATCGCCAATGGCCAGCCGCTTTCCAGCCTGATCCCGGTGATGATTTCTACGGTGTCGGGATATTCGGTGACCCTGCTGATCGCGGTCATCTTCCGATTTCTGCAAAGGCAGCGGCCGATCATCACCTGGGGCGCATCGATCGTGACCGTGGTGATGGCGGCTGGACTGGTGGCCTTTATCGACGCCTGGGTTTTTTCGACCCAGAACCGGGGGAGTGATACGGCCGGGCTGCAACTCTTTCTGGGCGCCTTTTATCTCAGCATAACGCTGCTGGGTGCCTGGTCGGCGCTTTATTATGCGATCAACTTCTACCTTCAGGTGGAGGAGCAGGCGGATCAGCTGCTGCATCTGGAAAATCAGGCGTCGAGCGCGCAACTGGCGATGCTGCGTTATCAGCTCAATCCGCATTTCCTGTTCAATACGCTGAACAGCATATCGACGCTGGTGCTGTTGAAGCAGACGGATCGCGCGAACGCTATGCTCTCACGTCTGTCGTCCTTTTTGCGCTATACACTGATCAATGAACCTACGGCGCAAGTGACGATCGAGCAGGAGGTGGAGACGCTCAAACTCTATCTGGAGATTGAGAAGATGCGGTTCGAGGACCGCTTGCGGCCGGTGTTCAACATCGATCCGGCCGTCGCGCAGTCGCGATTGCCTTCCCTGCTGCTCCAGCCGCTTGTGGAAAATGCCATCAAATATGCGGTCACCCCCAAGGAAGAAGGCGCCGAAATCTCCATTACGGCGCAGCCTGCCGGTGAAAATGTCCGGATCGTCGTATCGGATAGCGGCCCGGGATTGAACGAGGGGTTCACTCGCCCGAACATCCCCATGAGCGAGGGAACAGGCGTTGGCCTGGCGAATATCCGCGATCGCCTGATTCAGGCGTTCGGGGAACGACAGAGCTTTGAAACGCGTTCCACGCCAAGCGGCTTTTCGGTCCATATCGAAATGCCGCTTAATCTGGATGAACCATCGAAAGTGGCCGCATGACCATCAGAACAATCCTCGTCGATGACGAAAGCCTGGCTATCCAAGGCCTCAAGCTCCGTCTGGAAGCGCATGAGGATGTCGAAATTGTTGAAACCTGCTCGAATGGCCGCGAAGCCATCCGCGCCATAAAGACGCATAAACCCGACCTTGTGTTCCTCGACATTCAGATGCCGGGATTCGATGGCTTTTCGGTCGTTCAGGGCCTGATGGAAGTCGAGCCGCCGCTGTTCATCTTCTGCACCGCTTATAGCGATCATGCGATTCGTGCCTTTGAGGCGCAGGCGGTGGATTATTTGATGAAGCCGGTCGATGAAGGCCGCCTTGCCGACGCGCTGGACCGCGTGCGTCAGCGACTGTCGGAAAAGAAGCAGGTGCAGGAAGCAGAGAAGCTGCGCGAGGTGCTGGCGGAGGTCGCGCCCGACGCGATGAACGATTTCAATGCGGATGAAGAGGCGCCGTCTTCAAATCGGTTCGAGAAGCTTATCAACATCAAGGACCGGGGGCAGATTTTCCGCGTCGATGTGGACTCGATCGAGCGGATCGACGCTGCGGGCGACTATATGTGCATCTATACGGCCGACAATTCGCTCATCTTGCGCGAGACGATGAAGGATCTGGAGAAGCGGCTCGACCCGCGCAATTTCCAGCGGGTGCATCGATCGACCATCGTGAACCTCAGCCAAGTGCGTCAGGTGAAGCCGCACACCAATGGCGAATGCTTCCTGGTGCTGGAATCAGGCGCTCAGGTGAAGGTCAGCCGGTCGTACAGGGATGTCGTCGCCCGCTTCGTCCATTGAGGCGCGTCTAGCGGAATACCCATTGGCGGTTGAGGCCGAACACTATGGCTGGCGTCACGAATATCATGGCCGGGATGGGCGACCATTCCGGCCATCGCATATGGGTGACGCAGAGGAAGACCCAGAGGGCGTTCAGCGCATAGCTCAGCAGGGACACGGCCACGAATTTGACGCCGCGCGCGGCATGGTTTCCGTCGCTATCCTGATCACGGAAGGTGAAGAGGCTGTGGGTGACATAGCCGATCAGGACCGCCGCCACATAACCAGTCGTGTTGGCAAGCTGCGGATGCCATCCGGCTAGAGCCGCAAGCGTCCAGTAGATGGTGGCCTGACAGGCGGTGATGAACAGGCCGCTGAGGCCATATCGCACGATCTGCCAGAACAGGGCCTGCCGTTCCGGCGTCAGACGTGACAGCAATTTCATGAAGGCCCCGTTGCGATTTGATGCGAACGCTCTAATCCACCGGCCATGAACTTGCAAAGCGGCTTCACCCTGCGGGAAAGATCCCGGCGCGCCCTGGTCTGGACGTCTGCACGGGCGCAGGTGCACTGGAAATGGCTGACCTTCCTCATCTGGGTCGCGGCCGTGACCTGGCTGCTCTATTCGCGCTGGCCCTCCATCCACTGGCTGACGCTGAACGATACCGACGACAATATGCGGTATTTGCAGGTCAAGGACTGGCTGGCGGGGCAGAGCTGGTACGATCTGAAGCAATATCGGCTGGACCCGCCTGCCGGGTTCAACATCCACTGGTCGCGGCTGGTCGATTTGCCGATTGCGGCGCTGATGCTGTTTTTCCGCGCTTTTCTGGAGCAGGGGCTGGCGGATCGGCTGGCCTGCGCGATTGCGCCGATGATCCCGTTATTGCCGCTGATGCTGGGGCTGGGTTTCATTGCGCGCCGCCTCGCTGGCGGCAATGGCTGGATACTGGCCGCCCTGGCACCCTTCGCGGCGCAGATGGGCATCAGCATGTTCCTGCCGATGCGGATCGATCATCATGGGTGGCAGTTGGCGCTGACGGTACTGATGCTCGCGGGGCTGATCGACCGTAACTGGCTGCGCGGCGGCATCGTGGCCGGGGTGAGCAGCGCGCTGTCGATCACCATCGGCATGGAGATGATCGTCTATCTGGCGGCGGGCGGGGCGCTGATCGCGCTTCGCTGGGTATTCAAGGAAGGCGCGGCAAGGCGGATGCTGCCCTATGCGCTGAGCCTTGCCGGATCGGTTTCCATCCTTTTCCTGCTGTTTGCCAGCTACGCAAACCGGCAGATGGTTTGCGACGCCATCTCGCCCATCTGGGTTGCCATATTCGGCGCGGTTGGCGCGGGCATGACGCTGCTGGCACTGCTGCCACTACGCAGCTGGCAGGCCCGACTGGGCGCGGGCGTGCTGGTGGGGGGTGCCGTCGCGGCCTTTGCATGGCTCAGTTGGCCGCAATGCCTGACGGGCGCCTATCAGATTTCGCCGGAACTGGAGCGGCTGTGGCTCGCCAATATTCGTGAGGCCAAGCCGATCACGGTTCAAGCGTGGAGCCTGATCGTGCCGCTGATGGCCATTCCGGTTGCGGGGCTGTTCGGCCTGATCTGGGCGCTTTGGGAGTCGCGGCGTGACAGCGACCGGCTGTGGGCCTGGGCGACGGTCGGGCTGATGATGCTGTTCTCGACGGCGCTGCTGTTCTGGCAATTGCGGGCCGGACCAGCGGCGCAGCTGCTCGCTATCCCGGCGGCGGCATGGGCGGCGCATCGTGTGCTTCAGCTTGTCTTCTTTGGTAGGCCCCTCGCGCGGGTGTTCGGCATCATTGGAACCGCGCTGCTCGCCGTAGCAGCGTTCGCGACGCCGCTTTACCCGCAGATCAACCAGCTCTGGGCAGCAGCGACTGGCGAAAAGCCCAAAGTGCAGCGCCCAGCGGCGAAGGCTCGACTACAATCGATCAGCAAGGCCAATGGCCGCTGCCGGTCGCTGCCAGCGCTGGAGGTGCTGAACCAGCTTCCTTCCGCTACCATTTTCACGATGGTGGACCTGGGGCCGCGCCTGATCGCGACCACGCATCATAGCGCGATCGCGGGTCCCTATCATCGCAACGGCAAGGTTATCCTGGACCTGCATCATGCCTTCGACGGACCGCCGGACGCATTCCGGCCGATCGCCGCGCGGCATCATGCGACCTACCTGTTGATCTGCCCCGGCTTTCCGGAAGGGACGGTTTACCAATCCCGCAGCCCGCGCGGCTTTTATGCCGGGTTGATGCGGGGCGATGTTCCCGGATGGCTGCATCCCGTGGCGTTGAAGAGCGGCTTTGCCTTGCCCTACACCCTCTATCGCATCGATTATTCAGCGGCGGGCAGCGAAAAAGTCACGCAGCAGCGCTGACGCTTCCGCTTCGCCCAGTCCGCCATAGACTTCAGGGCGGTGCAGGCATTGGGGTTGGGTGAAAAGTCGAGGACCTTGCTCGATCGCGCCACCTTTGGGGTCGGCAGCGCCATAGTATAGCCGGGCGATGCGCGCGTGGGATATGGCCCCCGCGCACATCGGGCAGGGTTCCAGCGTCACCCAAAGGTCGCAGCCGGTGAGGCGGAAATCGCCCAGCCGTTCCGCCGCTGCCCGAAGCGCGACGATTTCGGCATGGGCGGTGGGGTCGCAGTCGCGCCGGTTACGATTTTCTCCTTCGCCGACGACCCGACCATCGAGAGTAACGACGGCGCCGATCGGCACCTCGCCCGCAAGTTCGGCGGCGCGTGCGAGGTCGAGCGCGCGGCGCATGGGTTCGGGAAGCGGAAAGGGCGATGCCATCCGCCAGCCCTTACAGCATAGCCATCGTCTACGGAATGATCAGGGCTTCTTCACATCGACGGTCGGCACTTCGACGGTTTCGTTCCGCGTGCCCACTTCGACCTTGGCCACGTCGGCCTGGAACTTTGGCATTTGCCCGCCTTCCACGGCGATTTTGGGCAGGCTGCCCTCCTGGGTCTTTTGCAGATCGATGAAGCCGGTCGCGATGCCAGCGGCCAACACCAGCAAAACAATCACCAACAAGCCACCAATGAGTCGCATTGCGCCCTCCTTTCGTCTATCGGCTGCAAACGTCCGAGCCGTGGAAAGGGTTGCGAAAGCGATCCGATCTGGCCGGTGGGCGGGTTGACGGCTTTCCGGAATCCCGCTACTGGCGCCGCTTTCCGAACGAACATGAACTACAAGGTTGATTGACTATGTCGCGCATTTGCGAGCTGACCGGCAAGGGCCGCCAGGTGGGTCACAATGTTTCCCACGCCAATAACAAGACGAAGCGCGTGTTCCTGCCCAACCTGCAGAATGTGTCGCTGATTTCCGAAACGCTGGAAACCACCGTCAAGCTGCGCGTGTCGACGCATGGCCTGCGTTCGGTTGAACATAATGGCGGGCTGGACAACTGGCTGCTGAAGACCAACGACGACAAGCTGTCGCTGAAGGCGCGCCGTCTGAAGCGCGACATCGTGAAGAAGCAGGCTGCCGCAGCCGCCTGATTCGGTTCGATTCGTTTCGGCTTTAAGAAGCGGCCTGGCGACGGGCCGCTTTTTTGCGTGCCGGGAGGATGCGCCCGCGCATTATTCCTGCATGTGCGGCGCTGCCTGATGCCGCTTTTCTCTCAACGGGTCCGGCTCGCCCCGCGCAGCGCGAATTTCAGCAGCAGGGTGCGCTGGAAAAATTCATGATTATCGTCTGACACGATCCAGACGATAGTGCGCCCGGTCTCACGCGTGATAGCCAGCCCTTCGAAGTTATCGGCCAGCAGGGGCGGAGCAAGGCGGGCGATCGTGCGGGCGGTCAACCGATCGCCGGATTCCGGATGGGATGGCAGCTCTATGAGGGCCAGAGTGGCCGTGAACAGATCGCGCAGCGTCACGCGGCGATTGAGCACCAGAAGGTGGCGATCATCCAGAGCGACGGCATCCGTCGGACGATAGCCCCGTGGCGCTACATAGCGAAGGCGTAGGGGTGATGCGGTGCTTTGCTCCGCCGGATCTCCGGCAAAGAGCAGCGTGTCATGGCTTCCATCCGCCGTCATTCCCATTTCCGCGATCACGAGGAAGCGCCCGTCGGGCAGGCGCGCCATGGATTCGATCGAGCCCGTTTCCGGCCAGGCTTCAATCTCGGGCCATGTGCGGCACGTTTCCACCCGCGAAAAGCCGGGGGCGTAGCGGCAGATGCGCTGAAGCATTTCGAAGCCGACCCAATAGCGATCCGATTCCGGATCATGCGCCATCGCCTCTGAATCCCACGCCCACCACGGCTGCGATCCGTCCTGCGCCCTGATTGGCAGGGGAGCGATGAAGGGATGGCGGCTATCGCGTGCGGGATTGACTGCGAAACCCAGGAGAGTGCCGGAATCGCTCAGCGCCAGGACCTGTCCCTGCTGATCTATAAGCAGGGAAGAGATGCCGCCAAATCCATGGTGCGGGCTGCTGAGTTGCCAGCCTCCCAGATAATCGAGAGCGCCGACGCTGCGAACAGCTGGATCGGACGCGTTTAGTGGCAGGGCGCGCGTGGTAACGAGCAGCGGACCAGGCCCAAATAGTTCAGGTTTGTTCTTGTGGGGCGCCGGCAAAAGCAGGATCGCAAGCAGCAGGACGATCAGAATACGGCGCATCGCCCCGCCATAGGCAATCCGGCCCGCCGGACCAACGGCTGATTACCCCTGTACGCTGTTCGCTTGCGGGACAGAGGCCAATTTTTCCATTATGGTGAAGAGCGTTTCGGTCAGGTCTTGATGAGCGGCATCGGCTGGAGAGGGTGCTTTTCTATCTGAACGGTGGCTGACACGCCCATTCAGGCTTGGCTCAATGCGAATCGGCCAAAAGGGGTGCAATCGATGGGGCGGCGAAGGCGCGCCGGAGTCGGTAACGAGATGATTGAGGAGCACGCCATGAAAACCAAGTTTCTGATCAATATGGGGGCCGCGCTGGCAATGGGCGTTGCTTCCTTGGCCGTAACCGCAGCGCCTGCGCAGGCCCGTGACGGCTGGGGCCGTTATGATCGCGGCGACTATTATCGGGGCGATCGAGGCTATCGCGGATACCGGGGTGACTATTATCGCGGCTATCGTGGCGACCGCTATTATCGCGACAATTATTATCGCGGCTATCGCGGCGGCTATCGCTGCCGGGACAATGGCACGGGCGGCACGATCATAGGTGCAATCGCCGGTGGTCTGCTCGGCAATGAGATCGGCAAGGGTAGTGGCCGCTACGGGCGCCGGGGTGACGGCACCACGGGCGCGATTGTCGGCGCGGGCGTAGGTGCGCTGGCCGGACGGGCGATCGACCGGGACTGCTGATCGTCGCCTGATGTTGGATAGAGGAGGGCTGCCCCAAAAGGGCGGCCCTTTTCATTGAAATTACGCGGCCCAATAGAAAAGGGCCGCCCGTCGCCGGTGCGGCCCTGTTTCCAATATAATATCCCGAGAAGGGAATTACATCGCGTTCGCAACTGCGTTCGCGGCAGTGTTGCTGGCGTTCGAAGCAGCATTGGCGGCGTCCGAAGCAGCGTTCTCGGCAGCGTTCATGGCGTTGTCAGCAGCATTCGAAGCGTTCTCAGCAGCATTGGCCGAAGCATTGGCGGCATTGTCTTCGCCCTTCGAGCAAGCGGCGAGGCCGAGCGAAGCGGCGAGAACGAGCGAAAGAGCAATCGACTTGGACATGGGCAAACCCCTCTCAGAGATAAAAACGTCGCAGACCACTCTCGGAGAAAAGTTCACCCCCCATTGCGCCTGCGGGGCCGATTCGTAATGCCTTGGATCACTCAAGGCAATCCCCATAGTGCGACTCGCCAATTTCCGGGCTTCCACTTCTATGGCCTGTTTGGAAGGCCGCAGGCCCATTGACGTATATAAAGATTTCTTTATATGATGTGCCCATGAGCGCCGCACTCGACATCTTTCGCGCCCTTGGCGATCCGACGCGGCTGCGCATCATCTATCTTCTGCGCGCCATGGAGCTTGCGGTTGGTGAAATCGCGCAGGTCGTGGGGCAAAGCCAGCCGCGCGTGTCCCGTCATGTCCGTATCCTTGCGGAGGCGGGTCTGGTCGAACGGCGCAAGGAAGGCAATTGGGTTTTCCTGCGACTGGTCAGGGGTGAAGCCATGGTGCCTTTCCTGACCCTGTTCGATCAGTTGGTGCCGTCGGAAAGCGAGGATTTGTGGCAGAAGGCCGACCTTGCCCGGCTGGCGGCGGTCCGTGCGGATCGGTCACGGGCCGCAGAAAGCTACTTTGCGGAACATGCCGAGGAATGGGACGCGATCCGGTCGCTGCATGTGCCCGATGTCGATGTCGAAGCGGCCATGACCGCGCTCTTGGGCGCTGAAGCCATCGGCCATCTGCTCGATATCGGCACGGGTACGGGCAGGATGATCGAGCTGTTCGGGCGCTCGGCGGATCAGGTTACAGCGCTCGACCGCAGCCCCGATATGTTGCGGCTGGCGCGGGCCAAGCTGCCTGCCGATGCAGGTGACAAATATGCGTTGGTGCTGGGCGACTTCGGGGCTCTGCCGTTGGAGCCGGGCAGCGTGGACACCGTGGTTCTGCATCAGGTTCTGCATTATGCGCAGGCGCCAGAAGCGGTGATTGCGGAAGCGGCGCGCGTCACCGGGGCTGGCGGCCGGGTGCTGATCGCCGATTTCGCGGCGCATGAACGGGAAGAATTGCGGCTGCGCGATCAACATGCGCGGCTTGGCTTTTCGGACGAGCAGATCGAAAGCTGGTTTGCGGACGCAGGTTTGGAGCTGGAACGGGTGGAGGTTCTGCCCGGCCAGGAATTGACGGTAGTATTATGGCTGGGCCGCCGCCGGGGCGCGCGAATCCTGCCTATCGAAGGACGACTTTCCCTATGACCCTTAGCTTTCCATCCGTCGAAGAAGCCGCGCGGGCTTGGCAAGCGCCGCTCTACGCCGATCTGGCAGGCGATCTGAATGTCAGCTTCGAATTCTTCCCGCCCAAGACGGAGAAGATGGAGGAGCAGCTCTGGTCGGCGATCGAGACGTTGACGCCGCTGGCGCCGAAGTTCGTTTCCGTAACCTACGGCGCAGGCGGTTCGACGCGGGAGCGGACGCATAACACCGTGGCGCGGATCGCGAAGGAAACGCCCTTGTCGGCAGCGGCGCATCTTACCTGCGTGGCGGCGAGCAAGGCCGAGATCGACGAGGTGGTGGACGCCTATTGGGAAGCGGGCGTGCGGCATATCGTCGCGTTGCGCGGTGATCCGCCGGAAATGGGCGCGAAGTTCGAGCCGCATCCTGAGGGCTATAAAGGCGCCGCCGAACTGGTCGAGGGGCTGCTAAAGCGTCACCCGTTCGAGATTTCGGTGGCGGCCTATCCCGAGACCCACCCGGACGCGCTGAGCGCAGAGAGCGATATCGATAATCTCAAGCGTAAGCTGGATGCCGGTGCGACGCGGGCGATCACGCAGTTCTTCTTTGAGCCCGAAACCTTCTTCCGCTTCCGTGACACGGTCGCGGCAGCGGGGATCGACGCGGAGATCATTCCCGGCATCATGCCGGTGAGCAATTTCGCGGCGGTTCAGCGCATGTCGGCGATGTGCAACACCGATGTGCCGGGCTGGATGGGCAAGCTGTTCGAAGGGTTGGACGACCTGCCCGCAGCGCGGCAGCTGGTGTCCGCGACGCTGGCGGCGGAACTGTGCCGCAAGCTGTACGCGGGCGGGGTGCGTGACTTTCATTTCTATACGCTCAACCGAGCGGAATTGAGCTATGCGATCTGCCATTTGTTGGGGCTGAGGCCGAAGGCGAAGGAGCCAAAGTCAGCGTGACCAAATTTTCCCTCTCTCCTTCAGGGGAGAGGGAAGCGAGACTTGCCGAGCCGTAAGGCAAGGTTAGTCGCAGCGGGAGAGGGGCCGTGGGGCGACTTCTCCTGATATTCCCCTCTCCCCGACCCTCTCCCCTGAAGGGAGAGGGAGAAGGATGCGAAAATGACTGCCGAAGAACAATTTCGTAAAGTGGCCGCTGAAAAGATCATGATATTCGACGGCGGCTACGGCACGTCGATCCAGAAGCATGGGCTGACCGAGGCGGATTATCGGGGGTCGCTCGATCTCGCTAAGGACCAGAAGGGCAATAACGACCTGCTGTGCCTGACCCGGCCGGACATCGTCGAGGGCATCCATACCGCCTATCTCGACGCGGGCGCGGACATGATCGAGACGAACACCTTCTCGTCCACGAAGATCGCCATGGCCGATTATGGCTGCGAGCATCTGGTGCGGGAGATCAACATCGCCGCCGCGCAGATCGCCCGCAAGGCTTGCGAGGCGGCAACGGCGAAGGATGGACGTCCGCGCTTCGTGGCGGGGTCGATCGGGCCGACGAACAAGACTTTGTCGATCTCGCCCGATGTGAACGACCCGGCCTATCGCGAGGTCGATTATGACACGTTGAAGGCCGACTATCGCGAGCAGTGCGACGCGCTGATCGAGGGTGGGGTGGACTTCCTGTTGGTCGAAACCTGCTTCGACACGCTCAATGCCAAGGCGGCGGGCATGGCGGCGCGGGAGGCCGAGGCGGCGGCGGGGCGGCCCGTGCCGCTGATGCTGAGCTTTACGATTACGGACATGTCGGGGCGGAACCTGTCGGGGCATACGATCAACGCCTTCTGGTATTCTCTGCGGCATTTGAAGCCGCTGACCATCGGGGTGAATTGCGCCTTTGGGGCGGATTTGCTGCGGCCTTATCTGAGCGAACTGGGGAAGAATGCGGATACGCTGATTTTGGCCTATCCCAATGCGGGGCTTCCCAATGAGCTGGGGCAATATGATGAGTTGCCGGAGACGACCGCTTCGCTCATCCGTCAGTGGGTGGATGAGGGCTTGGTCAATATGGTCGGCGGCTGCTGCGGCACCACGCCCGCGCATATCGGCGCGGTGGCGAAGGCGCTGGCGGGGCATAAGCCTCGAGTGGTGCCTGAGTTGCCGGTAGTGACGCGGCTTGCCGGGCTGGAGCCCATGCACATCGCGGCGTAATTAGAAAGTCCCCCTCCCGCAGGCGGGAGGGGTTAGGGGTGGGCCGGTCCAGGCGCTGCTCCCAGGAAAGCCCACCCCCGGCCCCTCCCGCTTGCGGGAGGGGGGAAGAGTATGAAATGACCCAATCGACCGCCACTTTCGTCAACATCGGTGAGCGCACCAACGTCACCGGATCGGCCAAGTTCAAGAAGCTGATCATGGCGGGCGACTATGCCGCCGCCATCGATATCGCCCGCGATCAGGTGGAGAATGGCGCGCAGATCGTCGATGTGAACATGGACGAAGGCCTGCTCGACGCCGTGGAGGCGATGACGACCTTCCTGAAACTCATGACGTCGGAACCGGACATCAGCCGCGTGCCGGTGATGATCGACTCTTCCAAATGGGAAGTGATCGAGGCGGGGCTGAAATGCGTGTCGGGCAAGCCGATCGTGAACTCGATCAGCATGAAGGAGGGCGAGGAAGCTTTCCTGCATCATGCCCGCCTCTGCATGGCCTATGGCGCGGCGGTGGTCGTCATGGCCTTCGATGAGACGGGGCAGGCGGACACGCAGGCGCGCAAGGTCGAAATTTGCGAGCGCGCTTACAAGCTACTGATGTCGATCGGCTTTCCGCCGGAGGATATCATCTTCGATCCTAACATTTTCGCGGTGGCGACGGGGATCGAGGAGCATAATAATTACGGGGTCGACTTCATCGAGGCGTGTCGGGAGATCAAGGCGCGCTGCCCGTATGTCCATATTTCGGGCGGGCTGTCGAACTTCAGCTTCTCCTTCCGTGGCAATGAGCCGGTGCGCCGGGCGATGCACTCGGTCTTCCTCTACCACGCCATTCCGGCGGGGCTGGACATGGCGATCGTCAACGCCGGGCAGCTGGACGTCTATGACGCCATCGACCCCGCGCTGCGCAAGGCGTGCGAGGATGTGCTGCTGAACAGCGATCCCGAGGCGGGCGACCGGCTGGTGGAACTGGCCGAAAGCTTCAAGGGCAAGGATGCGGCGTCCGAAAAGGCGGCCGAGGAATGGCGCGGCTGGCCGGTCGCCAAGCGGCTGGAGCATGCGCTGGTCAAGGGCATCGACATGTATGTGGTCGAGGATACCGAGGAAGCCCGCTTGGCCGCCGTGAAGCCGATCGAAGTCATCGAAGGCCCGCTGATGGACGGCATGAATGTCGTCGGCGACCTGTTCGGCGCGGGCAAGATGTTCCTGCCGCAGGTGGTGAAATCCGCCCGCGTCATGAAGAAAGCGGTGGCGCACTTGCTGCCCTTCATCGAAGCGTCGAAGGAGCCGGGCGCGAAGGGCAAGGGCCGGATCATCATGGCGACCGTCAAGGGCGACGTCCATGATATCGGCAAGAATATCGTCGGCGTCGTGCTCCAGTGCAACGGCTTTGAAGTGATCGACATGGGCGTGATGGTGCCGTGGCAGGACATCATCAAGGCGGCGAACGAGAATGATGCCGACATGATCGGGCTGTCCGGCCTGATTACGCCGTCGCTCGATGAGATGGTGACGGTGGCGCAGGAAATGCAGCGCGCCAACATGACCATGCCGCTGCTGATCGGTGGGGCGACGACTTCTCGCGTGCATACGGCGCTCCGCATCGATCCCGCTTTTACCGGGCCGGTCGTCCATGTGCTGGATGCCAGCCGCGCGGTGGGCGTGGCGACGGCGCTCGTGTCCGAAACGCAAAAGGCCGACTTCGTCCAGAAGACCAAGGACGATTATGACCACGTCCGCAAGGCGCGCGAAGGCAAGGGGCAGAGCCAGCTGCTGTCGATCGAGGATGCCCGTGCCAACGCATTCGAGATGGATGAAACGCTGAAGGCGCCCCGTCCGCTGCTGCCCGGTATTCACAGCTTCCCTGATTGGGACCTAAAGGACCTGATCAACTATATCGACTGGACGCCCTTCTTCCGCGCGTGGGAACTGGCGGGCAATTATCCGGCTATCCTTGAGGACAAGGTCGTCGGCGAAAGCGCGACCAGCCTGTTCAACGATGCACTGAAGATGCTGGACAAGATCGTCAGCGAGAAGTGGCTGACGGCGCGCGGGGTCGTGGGGCTGTGGCCGTGCCGTCGCGAGGGCGATGACATCATCGTCCATGTCGAGGATGAAAAGCATGTCACGCTGCCGATGCTGCGCCAGCAGATCGCCAAGCGCGAAGGCCGGGCGAATATGTGCCTTGCCGACTTCATCAGCCCCAATGGTGACTGGATGGGTGGGTTCGCCGTGTCGATTCACGGCATCGAGCCGCATCTGGCCCGCTTCAAGGCGGCTATCGATGACTATTCCGACATTCTGCTAAAGGCGCTGGCCGACCGTCTGGCGGAAGCCTTTGCCGAGCGGTTGCATCATTATGTCCGCACTGCTCTGTGGGGCTATGCGGAAGGCGAGCAGCTGACCAACGAGGCGCTGATCCGCGAGCAATATCGCGGTATTCGTCCGGCGCCCGGCTATCCGGCTTGTCCGGAGCACAGCCTGAAGTCGCTGCTGTTCGACATGCTCGATGCGCATCATGCGACGGGCATCACGTTGACGGAGAGCTTCGCGATGCTGCCGACCGCAGCGGTCAGCGGCTTTTACTTTGGTCACGCGCAGGCCGAATATTTCGGCGTGGCGCGCGTGGGCAGGGACCAGTTGGAAGATTATGCGCAACGGCGCGGGATCGACCTGGAAACAGCGGAGCGTTGGTTGCGGCCGAACCTGGATTGAGGGAGCGTCACCGTTTGACCCTATATGCCTCAAGATTGTTTCTGCTGACGGGGCTGATCGTCGCCGCAGCGGGTTGCGCGCATGATCGGGACAGCCGCCCCGATACTGCGATTCCTGTCGGGGCGTCTTATGTGGCGATGGGCAGTTCCTTTGCCGCAGGGCCGGGCATAGCGCCTTCTGCCGGCAGCAAGCCGGTCATGTGCGCGCGGTCGGCCAATAATTATGCTCAGCAGCTGGCGAAGCGCCGGGGGCTGCGGCTTGCCGATGTCAGTTGCAGTGGGGCGACGACACGCGGCGTGCTTGATGGGTGGGCGGGGATTGCGCCTCAGATCAATGCGCTGACTCCTGAGACGCGGCTGGTCACGATCACCATCGGCGGCAATGACGTGGGCTATATCGGCGGATTGATGGCGGCATCCTGTGCCCAAGCGAACGCGGCGAGCAGTGTCCGCTGTCCACCTGCGCTTCCAGCTACCGAGGAGAAATGGGCGGCGCTGGAGGCCGCGTTGCGCCGGATCGCGGCCGAGGTGCGGCAGCGTTCGTCCCAGGCACGGCTGGTGTGGGTCGACTATCCCGTCGTGTTGCCCGAGCGGGGCATCTGCCCGGCGACGCCGCTTACTGCCGAGCAGGCGGATGCGGCGCGTGTCATGGCGAAGCGACTGGCCGCGCTGACGGCGCGCGTGGCGAAGGAGGCGGGCGGGTCGATCCTTGCCGCATCACGGCTGACGGCCGGGCATGACGCCTGCGCGCCCGATCCGTGGATGAGCGGCTATCCGATGCCCGGCAAAACGGTCGGCGCGCCTTATCATCCGACGCTGCCGGGCATGACGGCGATCGCCGACGCGCTCGACCGAATGCTGGACAAATAAGCCTGCGCTATCGCTTCTCGTGGTTCGCCGCGACGGCCTTTGCCACTGCCTGCATCAGTTGCCAGCGGACCGGGATGGGCTCGGTCGTGCTGCCGATCATCACCGCCACGGCATAGCTGGTGCCGTCGGGCGCAGTCATGATGCCGATGTCGTTATAGCCGGTGGAGCGGGCGCCCAACTGCTGACCCGTGCCCGTCTTGTGCAGATAGCGCCAGCCAGCGGGCACGCCGCCCTTGATACGCTGCGGCCCGGTCTTTGCTTCGCTCATGATGGACATCAGCAATTGGGCCGAAGCGGGGGACAGCATGTCGCCTTCCTTGAGCTTTGCGAGCGCATTGACGATCGAAACCGGTGCCGCGCCATCGGGCGGGCTGGCGAGATAATTATCAAGCGCCTTCGCTCGTGCCGCCATCGGCAGCCTGGCGCGGGCCGCGTAGAAATTGCGGCCGATCGAATAATCCTGCCGCCATTCAAGGCCGGCGGTGGTGGCCTGCAGCAGCCGTTCCCCAGGCCCGAAGCGAACATCCTTTATGTAGCGCCGGGAAAGATAGGATCGCACAGCCTCCGGCCCGCCAACCGCGCGTAGCAGGGTGTCGTTCGCCGTATTGTCGCTTTGCATCATCGCCCGGCGCATCAGGTCGGAATAGGTCGTCGTCCAACCGCTATTCCCCACCAGCGCGGCACTTGGCTGGTGGAACAGCGTCAGATCCTTCCGCGTGATTGTTGCCGAATCGGACAGGCGGATCTTGCCGCGATCCACCGCGTCGAGGAACGTCATCGATACCCAGAGCTTCGACACGCTCTGTTGCGGAAAGAGCGAGTTGCCATTCCACGCTACCGTCCAATCACTGCCGATGCGGCGAACGGCGATGCCGACTTTCCCGTTGAAGCTCTGACCCAGATTGCGGACGACGCTGACGAGCGCAGGGGGCGGCGTTTCGCGTTGATCGACGTCCAGCGCCTGGAAAGGCTTTGGCGGATTGGCGACAGGCTTGATGGGGAAGGTTGATGTCGTCGGTTGTACCCGCTGCGTGGCACGGGCCTGATGTTCAACAGGCGCGCTGACACAAGCCGAAAGCGCCGCCATCAACAACACAAGACGGACCGAACCGCCATAAGGACGCGCGTCGCGCCCGTCATTTCCATTCTTCATCTGCGTCCCCGCGCTCTCCCTACCTCTCTTGGTGGCGCGAGCCCTTCGGCTGACAAGGTTCATGCGACGAATGATTCCACAATTGCGATGTAAGGAGCCTGAACGGAATGCTTCTTGCGCTCAGTTAAGGTTAAGCCGTGGCCGGTGATGGAGACGGGATGAAAATCGAGGTTATGGACCGGCGAACGCTCTTGCTGGGTGGCGCGGCTGCGGCGGGCACACTGATGTTCGGCAGTGCCGCCACGGCGGCGCCGTTCGCGTCGCGCAGGATCGCCGTGACGGTTCGGGGCGCCGGACGCGACGTGATATTGATAGCGGGGCTGGCGAGCGGGCCGGGGCTGTGGAACGGCGTGATGGCGGCTTTGCCGGGCTATCGCTGGCACCTTGTCCATGTGCGTGGCTTTGCCGGATTGGCCGCCGATGCCAATGCCAGCGGACCTTTGATCCAGCCGCTGGCAGACGAGATTGCGCGCTACATCAGTGCGACCGGGCTGCGGCGGCCAGCGGTCGTGGGACATTCCATGGGCGGCACGCTGGCGATGATGCTGGGGCTGAAAGGGGTGGCTGGCAGACTGATGGTGGTCGATATGCTGCCGGACGGCGCGGCCATGGTGGGCGGCACGGCGCGCGGCATGGGCTATCTGGCCGATCAACTTAGCCAATATTTTACCGGGACCAAGGCGGGACGGAGTTACCTTGCGCAGATATTGGCGCAAGCTCCCGGTGCGAGGGGCAGTGACCCGGACGTCATCGCCAATGCGCTTCGCGACCTCGCCAATATCGACCTTGGTCCGCAGCTTGGCCGCATCAGCGTGCCCATGGACGTTATTTATGCCACCGGGGCCGATGCCGCCCAAGCGGCGCAGATCGGCCGCAACTTCCGCGCGGCCTATGCTGCCAAGAAGGATTTGACGCTGACGCCGATCGGGCCGGGCGGCCATGTCATCATGGCGGATCAGCCTGCGCGGTTCAGCGCGGCGGTGAAGCAATTCCTGTCCAGTTGAGCCGCCCACCGTCAGGGCGCCAGCACCGTGTCCACTGCTTCAGGCAACATGTCGGGATAGTCCAGCGTGTAGTGCAGGCCACGGCTTTCCTTGCGGCGGAGCGCCGAGCGGACGACCAGACGGGCGACTTCCAGCAGGTTGCGCAGTTCGATGAGGTCGGGCGTCACGCGGAAATGGCCGTAATATTCGTCCACTTCCTTGGCGAGCAGGTCGATGCGGTGCTGGGCGCGCTCAAGCCGCTTGGTGGTGCGGACGATGCCGACATAGTCCCACATGAAGCGGCGGATTTCCTTCCAGTTATGCTGGACGATGACCTCTTCATCGCTGTTGGTGACGCGGCTTTCGTCCCATGGCCGGATTGGCGGGGGGGCGGGCAGATCGTCCCAATGGGCGCGGATGTGCCGCGCCGCCGTCTCGCCGAACACGAAACATTCGAGCAGCGAGTTGGAGGCCAGACGGTTGGCGCCATGGAGGCCGCTTTCGGTGACTTCGCCAGCGGCATAGAGGCCGGGCATGTCGGTGCGGCCATCCAGATCGATGATCACGCCGCCGCAGGTATAATGCTGCGCCGGGACGACGGGGATCGGCTCCTTGGTGATGTCGATGTCGAGATCGAGCAGCCGGGCGTAGATGGTCGGGAAGTGCTGCCTGACGAACTCCGGTTCCTTGTGGCTGATGTCGAGATGGACATAGTCTAGGCCGAGGCGCTTGATTTCATGGTCGATGGCGCGGGCGACGACATCGCGCGGCGCAAGTTCGGCGCGGGGGTCGAAGCGGGGCATGAAGCGCTCGCCGCCGCCGGGGACGCCGGGGGGGAGCTTCAGATGCCCGCCTTCGCCGCGCACGGCTTCGGTGATCAGGAAATTCTTGACCTCCAGATTATAGAGGCAGGTCGGGTGGAACTGGTTCATCTCCATGTTGGAGACGCGGCAGCCCGCGCGCCAGGCCATGGCGATGCCATCGCCCGTGGCGCCACGCGGGGCGGTGGAGAAAAGGTAAGTGCGGCCCGCGCCGCCGGTGCAGAGGATCGTCGCCTTGCCCAGCAGCGCGTCGACATGCTTGGTCCGCTTGTTGAAGGCGTAGACGCCCCAGACATGACCGTCGCCCGAATAGCGCTCGCCATGGCGGGAGGTGATGAGGTCGATGGCGACCATGTCTTCGATCAAGGTGATGTTGGGATTGGCGCGGGCGGCTTTCAGCAGCGCGACTTGCACCGCGTGGCCGGTGGCGTCGTCGACATGGACGATGCGGCGGTGGCTGTGCCCGCCTTCGCGGGTCAGGTGCCAGCGTTCGCCGAACTCCTCGCCGCCGTTGAAGGGGACGCCGAGTGCCGCCAGCCGGTCGATGGCGGCTGGGGCTTCGGAGACGACGAACTCCACCGTTTCGCGGTTGTTGAGACCTGCGCCCGCGACCATGGTGTCGTTGACATGCGCTTCGAAACTGTCGCCCGCGTCGAGGACGGCGGCGATGCCGCCTTGCGCCCAGTTGGTCGAGCCGCTGTCGAGCGCGGCCTTTGCGAGGACGATGACCTTGCGGTCTTGCGCCAGGTTGATGGCGACGGTTAGGCCTGCTGCGCCGGAGCCGATGATGACGACGTCGTGGGTGGTGGTGGGCATTACTTCTACTGCTCCCCTCCCGCTTGCGGGAGGGGCCGGGGGTGGGCCTGCGCAAGGGTGGTTTGAATGTGCGACACGACGCCTTCAAGATTTTTCATCACATCGGCATTGGAAAAGCGCAAGATTTGATAGCCTAGGGAGCGACAGTAATCTTCTCGATGCTGATCATACGCTACGCGGTGGTCATGGCTTCCCCCATCGATCTCGATGATGAGGTCCAGTTCGCGACACAGGAAATCGGCGAAGTAAGGACCTATCGGCATCTGGCGGCTGAATTTGTGGCCGAGTTTGCGAGCGCGGAGTTGTTGCCACAGAAGGCGTTCGGGAGTCGGGGCGGTGTTTCTGAGCTCTTTGGCGCGAGGGGTGTTGCGTGGTTTGAAAGGTTGCGCTGGCCCACCCCCTAACCCCCTCCCGCCAGCGGGAGGGGGAACAGGTATGCCACCTGTCACGCCGCTGCCGTCAGGTTGAGGAATACATCCTCCAGGTCCGGGTCCCTTGTGACCACATCCACGATGGAGAGCCCGCTCGCCTGCACGGCGCTCAATACCTGCCCGGCGTTGGCGCGGTCCTTCATGTAGGTGATGGTCAGGGTGCGCGGGTCGGAGAGTTCGACCTTTTCGAAGCAGGGGGCGTCCGGCGCGGCGGTGATGTCGCGGTCGACGGTCACCTGCACGACCTTTTCCTGCGCCATCGCGATCAGTTCGCGGGTGGGCTTGTCGGTGATCAATCGGCCGTGATTGATGATGCCGATGCGGTCGCACAGCTCTTCGGCTTCTTCGAGATAGTGCGTCGTGAGGACGATGGTCACGCCCTGCGCGTTAAGTTCGCGGACATAGGCCCAGAGCTGCTGGCGAAGCTGGACATCGACGCCTGCGGTCGGTTCGTCCAGCACGAGGATCGGGGGCGAGTGGACCATCGCCTTTGCCACCAGCAGGCGGCGCTTCATGCCGCCGGACAGGGTGCGGGCGTAGGCGTTCGCCTTGTCCTCCAGATGGACGGCGCGCAGGAGTTCGAGCGAGCGGCGGCGTTCCTTTGGCACGCCATAATAGCCTGCCTGATTCTCCAGCGTTTCGAACGGCGTGAAGAAGGGATCGAAGACGATCTCCTGCGGTACGATGCCAATGCTGTTCTTGGCATTGCGGGGGTTCTGGTCGATGTCGAAGCCCCAGATTTTCGCGGTGCCGCTGGTCTTGTTGACGAGGCCAGCCAGGATGTTGATCGTGGTCGACTTGCCCGCGCCATTGGGGCCGAGCAGGCCGTAAATCTGGCCACGCGGGATGGTGAGGCTGATATTGTCGAGCGCGCGCTTGCCGCCAGCATAGACTTTGGTGAGGTTGGTGATCTCGATCGCGGCTTGGGTCGTTTCGGTCATGGCTGATCTCTATGGGGATCGCGGGCGGGTAAGGAAAGAGGTGGGCGGGGCGAAGTTCACACCGTTGTCGGGCGAGTTACATGGCTGGATTGCGGCGTCAGGTCGCGCGCGGCGGGCGTGGTCGGGGAAGGCTGTTCCATCCGGCAGGATAGATCAGGGGAAATCCTATTTTGAAAGGGGCAGGTGACGCTCGCGGGTCACGAAGTCGGCGAGGGTGCGGGAATAAAGCTGATGTTCGGCGATGAGGATGCGCGCGGCGAGGGTGTCGGCGGTGTCGCCGGGGAGGATGGCGACCTCCGTTTGGGCGAGTACCGGGCCGTCGTCCAGCTCGCTGGTGACGACATGGACGGAGCAGCCTGCATGGCTGTCGCCTGCGTCGAGCGCCTTCTGGTGGGTGTCGAGGCCCTTATATTTGGGGAGGAGGCTGGGGTGGATGTTGAGCATCCGGCCTTCCCATCCCGCGACGAATTCGGGGGAGAGCAGGCGCATGTAACCGGCGAGCGCGACATATTCCGCGCCAGCCTTGCGTAGCTGCGCGTCGATGATCTGGTCGAACTCGGCGCGTTTCAGGCCCTTATGGCTTTGGGCGAAGGTGGGGATGCCTTCCGCTTGGGCGAGGGTGAGGCCAGCGGCTTGCGGGTCGTTGGCGGCGACGAGGACGATTTCATAGGGGCAGGAGGGATGCTTGGCGGCGTAGAGCAGCGCTGCCATGTTGGACCCTCGCCCGGAAATGAGAATGCCGACTTTGGCCTTTTGCATCGATTCCCCGTTCGGGCTGAGCTTGTCGAAGCCCCTCCCTTTCTTGAAGAGAAGTGAAGCCCTTCGACAAGCTCAGGGCGAACGGTTTTTCCTATCTTGGGCGTCTGATTACCCCAAATGCGTGGCGGTCCAGTCGGCCTTGGCGCTCCAGGTCTCCTGGCTTCCCTTCACGGTGCAGCCCTTGTCGCCCGCTTCGACCATGCCGACGCGGACGACGGTTTCGCCTGCGGCTTCGAGTTCGGCGGTAACGGCGTCCGCCGCGTCAGCGTCCACCGCCAGCACCATGCCGACGCCGCAGTTGAAGGTGCGGGCCATTTCTTCCGGTTCGATATGGCCTTGCGCTTGCAGGAACGCCATCAGGCGGGGCTGTTCCCAGCCGTCGGCGTCCACCACGGCATGGCAGCCTTCGGGCAGGACGCGGGGGATGTTTTCGAGTAGGCCGCCGCCGGTGATGTGGGCCAGCGCGTTGATCTTGCCGCCGCGCACCAGCGGCAGCAGCGGCTTCACATAGATGCGCGTCGGCGCCATCAGCGCGTCGATCAGCAGTATTTCATTGTCGAAGATCGCGGGGCGGTCGAGCTTCCAGCCCTTGTCCGCGGCGAGGCGGCGGACGAGCGAGAAGCCGTTGGAGTGGACGCCCGAGGAGGTGAGGCCGAGCAGGACGTCGCCTGACTTCACCTTGTTGCCGGTGAGCGCCTTCGACCGTTCAACCGCGCCGACGCAGAATCCGGCGAGGTCATAGTCGCCTGCCGCGTACATGCCCGGCATTTCGGCGGTCTCGCCACCGATGAGGGCGCAACCGGCCTGCTTGCAGCCTTCGGCGATGCCAGCGATCACGCGTTCGGCGACGCCGCTCTCCAGCTTGCCGGTGGCATAATAGTCGAGGAAGAAGAGCGGCTCGGCGCCCTGCACGATGAGGTCGTTGGCGCACATGGCGACGAGGTCGATGCCGACACCGTCATGGCGGTCATGGTCGATCGCTAGCTTGAGTTTCGTGCCGACGCCGTCATTGGCGGCGACCAGCAGCGGGTCGTCATAGCCAGCGGCTTTCAGGTCGAAGAAACCGCCAAAGCCGCCCAGTTCAGCATCAGCGCCGGGGCGGCGGGTGGCCTTGGCCAAGGGGGCGATGGCGCGGACCAGTGCATTGCCTGCCGCGATATCGACGCCAGCCTTGGCGTAGCTGTAGGATTCGGTGTCGCTCATGCCCGCGCCCACTATAGCAATGATGCGGAAAACGGAACGGCAAATGGGTTGCCGCTTGGCAGATGGGGGAAATCTCGCCAAAAGGGCGCGCGTGAGCCTGTCCACTGCCTTCCAAAGCCAGATTTTCCGGCCTTCGTCGCTGATCCGCCGCTTGTCGCGGCCCGTCCAGATTCTGGGCGCGATCATGCTGGGCCTCGCTGCCGCAGCCTTGTTCGCGCAGATGGAGGGCGAACGCGGCGTGCCGCCGATCGCCAGCGGGGGCGATTATCAGGTTGGCGGCATCAAGGTCGATGTGCTGGGCAAGGACGCCAATAGCGCGCGCGTCGCGGGCTGGCGACTGGCGCAGCGGCAGGGCTGGCGGATGCTTTGGACGCGCACCCATGGCGCGGCCGGGGTGCCGAACCTGTCCGATTCGCAGCTGGAGGCGATGATTTCCGGCATCGAGATCGAATATGAGCAGATCGGGCCGACCCGCTATGTTGCGACGCTCGGCATTTTGTTCGATCGCGCGCGGACGGGGCAGCTGCTGGGCGTATCCGGCCATGTCATGCGCTCGCCGCCGCTGCTGGTGATTCCGGTGATGTGGGATGGCGGGTCCGCTGTTTCCTATGAGCGGATCAATGAGTGGCAGAAGGCTTGGGCGCGGTTCCGCACCGGGGACAGCGCGATCGACTATGTGCGGGTGAGCGGATCGATCGCCGACCCGATCCTGCTGAATGCGGGGCAGGTGGGGCGGCGCGGGCGGCTGTGGTGGCGCGTGTTGCTGGATCAATATGGCGCGGCCGATGTGGTGGTGCCGATCGCGCGGCTTGTGCGCGAATATCCAGGTGGTCCGGTGAGGGGCACTTTTACGGCGCGCTATGGGCCGGACGATACGTTGATCGGCAGCTTTTCCCTGCGCGCGTCGGCCGAGAGCGCGATCCCTCAGATGATGGATGAAGCGGCGCGGCGAATCGATCAGCTTTATACCGCTGCCCTTAATGACGGCCGTTTGCGGCCCGACCCGTCGTTGATCATTGAAGAGCCCGTCGATCCGGACGCGCTCGATATCGAAAATGCGACCGAGCTGCCGTTGGAGACGCTCGACACGCCGACGTCATCCGCGACCAGCAGCAGCGTTTCGATCCAGTTCGACACGCCCGATGTGGGATCGGTGGCGCAGGGCGAGGCGGCGGTGCGGTCCATCCTGGGCGTCAGGTCGGCGGCGACCAGCAGCCTTGCGCTTGGCGGAACTTCGGTGATGCAGGTCAGCTTCGACGGTAGCGTCGATGCCTTGCGCGCCGGGCTTCAGGCGCGGGGCTTCACCGTGTCCGGTTCCGGAAATGTGCTACGCATTCGGCGGGGCGGCGCGGCGCCTTCTGGAGCGGGAGCATCGGCGCCGCAATGAGCCAGATCAGCCTGCCGTTCGAATGGCCAGGGCAGGGGACGGACGATGACTTCCTGGTCAGCGACGCCAATCAGGTGGCCGTCCGCCATTTGGAAAATTGGCGCGAATGGCCGCTGGCGATCAGCGTGTTGAGTGGTCCGGCCCGGTCGGGGCGATCGATGCTCGGCCGCCGTTTCGTTGCCATGAGCGGCGGCATGGCGATCGACGATGCGCAGGGTCAGGAAGACCGGCTGCTGTTCAACGCCTGGAATGACGCGCAGACGAGCGGCAAGCCGCTATTGCTGATCGGGGACAGCGCGCCGACGTTGTGGGGTGTGGCTCTGCCGGACCTGCGATCGCGCCTGGCCGCCGCGCCGCATGTCGCGATCGAGCAGCCTGACGAACCGCTTGCCCGGGCGCTTGTCGAACGGGCGCTGGGCCGCGCCGGTTCGCGATATGCGCAGGATTTGCCGGAGTGGCTGCTGCGCCGAATCGAGCGCAGCTACGCCGCGATCGAGTCGGTGACGCGGCTGCTGAATGAGGCGGCATTGTCATCGGGACGTAAAATTTCTGTCGCTATGGCTAAAGAGAGTCTGCAAGCGGCTGGTTTCCTGCCTATAGTGGCGGACGATCCGCACCCCTCATCATAGTGAGAGAGACGTGGCCGAAGCTGATCCGTCCGCCAGCCTGACACTGCCCACCGACCGCTATTTCAACCGGGAGCTGTCCTGGTTGGCGTTCAACCAGCGCGTGCTGGAAGAGGCGATGAACCGCGCCCATCCATTGTTGGAGCGGCTGCGATTCCTGTCGATTTCTGGCGCGAACCTGGATGAATTTTTCAGCGTGCGCGTGGCGGGGCTGAAAGGCCAGCAGTTGCAGGATGTCGACATGCGGTCGGCCGATGGGCTGACCCCGGCGCAGCAGCTTACCGCGATCACCGATGAAACCGCGCGGCTGATGACGGCGCAGCAGAAGGTCTGGGGCGCGCTGCATGGTGAGCTGACGCGGGTCGGGATCGAGGTTATCGGCCCGTCGAGCCCGCTCGATCCGTCATGCGAGACATGGCTGCGGGAGCATTTCCTGGGCCAGATCTTCCCGATCCTGACGCCGCAGGCGCTGGACCCGGCGCATCCTTTTCCCTTCATCCCCAATCAGGGCCTGTCGATCGTCTTTGACCTCGAAAGGCTGTCGGACAAGCAGCCGATCCGCGAGTTGGTGATGATCCCGTCTTCGCTGGCCCGCTTCGTGCGTATGCCTGGCAATCCGGCGCGCTACATGGCGTTGGAGGCGGTGATCCGTCGCTTTTCGGGCGATCTCTTCCCCGGATACCGGGTGCGCAACAGCGGCGTGTTCCGAATCATCCGTGACAGCGACATCGAGATTGAGGAAGAGGCGGAGGATCTGGTCCGCTATTTCCGCAGCGCCATCAAGCGCCGCCGCCGGGGCCGCGTGATCCGCATGGAGATTGAGGAGCGCATTCCCGAGCCGGTCGAGGAAATGTTGCAGGACATGCTTCAGGGGCATGAGGCGATCATCGCCGAGGTCGAGGGCTTTGTCGGCATCGGCGACCTGAGCGGCATTGTCGAGGAAGACCGGCCGGATTTGAAGTTCGAACCCTATGCGCCGCGATTCCCTGAGCGCATTCGCGAATATGGCGGGGATTGCTTTGCGGCGATCCGGGCGAAGGACATTGTCGTCCATCACCCCTATGAAGCGTTCGACGTGGTTGTTTCGTTCCTGAAACAAGCAGCGTCTGACCCGGATGTGGTGGCGATCAAGCAGACGCTGTATCGCGCGGGCAAGCAGTCGGCGATCATCCGTGCGCTGATCGACGCGGCGGAGGCGGGCAAGTCGGTGACGGCGGTCGTTGAACTCAAGGCGCGGTTCGATGAAGAGCAGAACTTGATGTGGGCCGACGCGCTGGAGCGGGCTGGCGTGCAGGTGGTCTATGGCTTCATTGACTGGAAGACCCATGCCAAGGTGTCGATGGTCGTACGGCGCGAGGGCGAAGCGTTCCGCACCTACTGCCATTTTGGCACCGGCAATTATCATCCGGTGACGGCGCGCATCTATACCGATTTGAGCTTCTTCACCGCCGATCCGGCTTATGGCCGCGATGCCGCCGCGTTGTTCAACTATATCACCGGCTATGTCGAGCCGCAGGCGCTGGAGAAGCTGGTGATGAGCCCGCGCGACCTGCGCGATCGGCTCTGTCAGCTGATCGATGCGGAGATCGAGCATGTCCGCGCTGGCCGCCCCGGCGATATCTGGGCCAAGATGAACTCGCTGGTTGATCCGGCGATTATCGAGAAGCTGTATGCGGCCAGCAATGCGGGGGTTCAGATCGACCTGATCGTGCGCGGCATCTGCTGCCTGAGGCCGGGCGTGCCGGGCATGTCGGAAAATATCCGGGTGAAATCGGTTGTCGGCCGCTTTCTGGAACATAGCCGCATCACGGCGTTCGGCAATGGCAAGGCGCTGCCGAACAACGGGGCGAAGGTGTTCATCAGTTCAGCCGACTGGATGCCGAGGAACTTTGACCGCCGTGTCGAATTTCTGGCTCCTGTGGAGAACCCGACCGTTCACGACCAGATTTTGGACCAGGTGATGGTCGCCAACCTGATCGACACCGAACAGAGTTGGGAATTGGACAGCGATGGCCATTATGACCGGCTCGATCCGACCGACCGGCCCTTCAACCTGCATCGCTATTTCATGACCAATCCGTCGCTTTCGGGCCGGGGCGCGGCGCTGGACAGCGGGGCGGTGCCGACATTGCGCCTGCGCAGACGGGCCTGAACGGTCATGAATTCGATGCTGAGCCAGGTGCGCGCCATCGCCGAGACGATGGTGACCTCACCCGCCCATGCCAAGGCGCGCACGGCGATCATCGACATCGGGTCCAACAGCGTTCGGCTGGTCGTCTATGACGGGCCGCGCCGCATTCCCTTCATCCTGTTCAATGAAAAGGTGATGGCGGGGCTGGGCGCGTCGCTTGGGCGAACGGGGCGGATCGAGCCGGAGGCGATGGAGCGCGGATTGCGGGCGGTGGGGCGCTTTGCGCATCTGTGCCGCGAGATGGAGGTGCGGGACGTGCGCTGCGTCGCCACCGCCGCCGTGCGCGACGCCGCCAATGGCGATGAGTTTATCCGGCGCGCCAAGGACATGGGCCTCGAAGTCGAGTTGCTGTCCGGGAGGCAGGAGGCGGTGGCGGCGGCCTATGGCGTCTTGTCGGGCATACCCGGTGCGGATGGCATCGTCGGTGATCTGGGCGGCGGCAGTCTGGAGCTTGCGCGGGTGCGCGACGGTGCGGTGCATGAGACCATCTCGCTGCCGCTGGGTGTGCTGCGCCTGCCGCAGATCCGGGCGAAGGGGCCGGCCGTTCTGGAGCGGCAGGTGAAGAAGATGCTGGCGAAGGCGGGCTGGAATGCCGGGCCTGACCTGCCCTTCTATCTGGTGGGCGGGTCGTGGCGCGCGCTGGCCCGGTTCGACATGCAGCTGACCAACTTCCCGCTGCCGGTGGTGCATCAATATGCCATGCCCGCCGCGCGCGCGGAGCAATTGACGCGCATCGTGTCCCATGTGGGCCGGGCGCGGTTGAAGGATATTCCGTCGATCACCGGATCGCGCGTGCCGACTTTGCCCGATGCGGCGGCATTGCTGTCGGTGGTCGTCCGGCAGCTGAAATCCAGTGAACTGGTTGTGTCGGCCTATGGCCTGCGCGAAGGGTTGTTGTTCGAAGATCTGCCCCCCGACATTCGCACGCATGACCCGCTGCTGGTCGCGGCAGAGGCGGAGGGCGAGGCGCAGGGGCGCTTCGCGGGGCATGGGGACATGATCGATCGCTGGATCGGGCCGCTGTTCCGGGACGATGAGCCGTCATGGCGGCGCATCCGTAGGGCGGCTTGCTTGCTGGCCGATGTCGGCTGGCGCGCCAATCCGGATTTCCGCGCGGAACGTGGGGTGGAGATTGCCTTGCACAGCAATTGGGTGGGCATCACGGCGCCCGAACGGGCGATGTTGGCGCAGGCGTTGCATAGCAATTTCGGAGGGGCTGCCGCGCCGGTCGCTGGCATTGGCGAACTGGCCTCTGCCGCGGCGCTCAAGCGGGCGACCTTATGGGGGCTGGCGATTCGTCTTGGTCAGCGCTTGTCGGGCGGGGTCGAGGGGCCTTTGCTGGCGTCGAAGCTGGAGATGGTGGGCGACACGCTCGAATTGCGGCTGAAAGGCGTGGACATGGACCTGTTCGGCGAGGCGGTCGAGCGGCGGCAGCGGCATTTGGCGCAGGCCATGGGGGTTAAGTATCGGATGGCTTGGTGAGTGGGTACTAAGGACGGCCTGCTCCCTCTCCCCTTCAGGGGACAGGGCCGGGGCAACGCCAGTGTCTGACAGTCCCCTCTCCCGCCTTCGCTTCGCTCGGCACCCTCTCCCCTAAAGGGGAGAGTGGAAATGACAGCATTTACCCACCAACTTGCCCCCGCATCTATAAGGCCCTATTGCGCGCGCCCATGAACAGCAAGCACGCCCCCGACCCCGCTCTCCTCGCCAAGGCCGAAACGCTCGTGGAGGCGCTGCCCTATATGCAGCGCTATGCGGGGCAGACCTTCGTCGTGAAATATGGCGGCCACGCCATGGGCGATCCCGAAGCGGCGCGCGATTTCGCCGAGGATGTGGTGCTGATGAAGGCGGTCGGCATCAATGTCGTCGTCGTCCATGGCGGCGGGCCGCAGATCGGCGCGATGCTCAAGAAGCTGGGGGTCGAATCGCACTTTGTGAACGGCCTGCGTGTCACCGACAGGGAAACCGCGCAAATCGCCGAAATGGTGCTGGCGGGCTCCATCAACAAGGAGATTGTCGGCTGGATTTCCGGAGCTGGCGGCAAGGCTGTCGGCATTTCCGGCAAGGATGGCGGGCTCGTCCTGTGCGAGAAGGTTGGCGATACGCGCGCGCCCGATCCCAATTCGGGTATTGAGCGCAATGTCGATCTCGGCTTTGTCGGCGATCCGGTGAAGGTCGACCGGTCGATCCTCGACACGCTGACGCAGAGCGGCATCATTCCGGTCATCGCGCCGGTGGGCATTGGCGCTGACGGGCACACTTATAATGTGAACGCCGACACCATGGCGGGCGCGATCGCGGCGGAGCTTCAGGCTTCGCGCTTCTTCCTGCTGACCGATGTGGCGGGTGTGCTGGACAAGCAGGGGCAGTTGCTGACTGACCTCGACCCGGCGGCGATCAAGGTGCTGCAAGAGGATGGCACGATCAGCGGCGGGATGATCCCGAAGCTGGAAACCTGCGTGAAGGCGGTCGAGGGCGGCGTGGATGCTGCCGTTATCCTGGACGGACGGGTGCCGCATGCGATGCTGCTGGAGATTTTCACCAAGCGCGGTGCCGGTACTTTAGTGCGGCGGTGAGCCGGGGTTTTGGAAGCAGCGACCGTTCGCTTCGAGCGAAGTCGAGAAGCTGTATGCGCATCCGTATCTCGACTTCGCTCGATACGAACGGGGATGGGTCGCAAAATCCCAATCATCGGAAAGCACCTGCTCCCGGCTTGTCGCGGAGCCTGTCCCTCGGCTAGAGCAGCGGCAGTCAATTTGGAGACCGCATGGCCTACGCGCTCTATCAGATCATTGTCATCCTGCTCGATGTGCTGTGGTGGATCATCATCATCCAGGCGATCATGAGCTGGTTGATCGCCTTCAATGTCATCAACACGTCCAGCGACATCGTGCGCACGATCATCGTGGCGCTCGACCGGATGACGGCGCCGATCTACAATCCGATCCGACGGGTGATGCCTGATCTTGGCGCGCTCGACCTGTCGCCGATGGTCGTGCTGCTCGCCATCCTGATCATCCGACAGGCCATATTGCCGCCGCTCTTCGGGCTGGTGTGAGCGTCTGGAGGCAGGACGGTAACGACCTGCTGCTGTCTGTCCGGTTGACGCCGGGCGCGGCGCGTGAAGACATAAGCGGGTGCTGGACGGATGAGAAGGATGCGCAATGGCTGGGCGCGCGCGTCCGCGCCGTCCCGGAAAAGGGCAGGGCGAACGTGGCGCTCATTGCGCTGCTCGCCAAGACACTGGACTGGCCGAGGAGCGCGATTTCGCTGGAATCGGGTGACAGCAACCGGCTAAAGCGGCTTCGTATCAAGGGCGGTATCGACGCGCTGGCGCGCCTGTCCGCCATTATCAAGGAACGGGTTGAGGCAGCATGACCATCGGCAAGATCATCGACGGAAAAGCCTTCGCCGCCACGCTGCGCGCGAAAGTGGCGGACGGCGTCGCCGCCTTTGTCGAACGTACGGGGCGCAAGCCGGGTCTGGCCGTCGTGCTGGTGGGCGAGGACCCGGCCAGCTCGGTCTATGTCCGCAACAAGGGCAAGATGACGGTCGAGGCCGGCATGGAAAGCCTGGAGTTCAAGCTGCCCGCCAGCATCGGCGAGGATGCGTTGCTCGAACTGGTCGAGGAATTGAACGCCGATGACCGGGTGGACGGCATCCTCGTCCAGTTGCCGCTGCCCGACCATATTGACGAGGCGGCGGTGATCGGCACGATCGACCCGGCCAAGGATGTGGACGGGTTCCATGTCGTCAATAGCGGGCGGCTGGCGACGGGGCAGGAGGCGCTGGTGCCCTGCACGCCGCTGGGCTGCATCATGCTGCTGAAGGATGAGCTGGGCGATCTGTCCGGCATGGAGGCGGTGGTCGTGGGCCGGTCCAACATCGTGGGCAAGCCGATGGCGCAGCTGCTGCTTGCCGAGAATTGCACTGTCACGATTGCGCATAGCCGCACGCGGGACCTGGCTTCGGTCGTGCATCGCGCCGACATTGTGGTGGCTGCCGTAGGCCGCGCCGAGATGGTGAAGGGTGAATGGATCAAGCCGGGCGCCACCGTGATTGACGTCGGCATCAACCGCGTGACCGATACCGAGGATGGCAAGAGCCGGATCGTAGGCGACGTCGCCACGGCCGAGGCGCTGGCCCATGTGCGGGCGATCACGCCGGTGCCGGGCGGGGTTGGGCCGATGACGATCGCGGTGCTGCTGCGTAATACGCTGGTGGCGGCGCATGCGCGCGCGGGGCTGGCAAAGCCGGAGGGGCTGTGACGGCAAGGCGGACCGTCCTGATCGCGGCTTGCCTTGTCGGGCTGGTCGCGGCGCGGCCGCCGATGCGGCACCAGCCTGATCCCAGTTCCGTCTTCGCCGCAGAGATCGCCTTTAATCGTCTGGCGCGGGACAAGGGGCAGTGGACCGCCTTTCGCGAAACGGCGGCCGAGGATGCGGTGATGTTCGTGCCGCAGCGGGTGATGGCGAAACAATGGCTGAAAGGGCGGGCCGATCCGCCCAAGCCGGTGAGTTGGACGCCTGCTACCATATATGTGTCGTGCGACGGCAATCTGGCGGCAAGTACGGGTAACTGGCAGCGGCCGGATGGCTCTGTCGGCTATTTCACGACGATCTGGCGGCGGGACAAGCAAGGCGCGTGGAAATGGGTGCTGGATCATGGCGATACGCTTGCCGCGCCGCGTCCTGCGCCGGAGTTTCTGGTGGGGAAGGTCGCGACTTGCAAACGAGGTAAAGCGCCTGAGGCGGTGGGAGCCGAGGCGAAAGCAGCGGTGCCGCCTGCCGATGAAAGCCTGTTGTGGAATGCGGAGGTTGCGGCCGATGGTAGCCGCCATGTCATGGTGCGCGTCTGGAACGGCGCGGGGTATGATGTGGTGATCGACGACAGGGTGGCGGCGCCCGGAGCATGATCGAGCTGTTCATCTCCGCTTTCGTCACGCTGTTCGTGGTCATCGATCCGCCCGGCTGCGCGCCCATCTATGCCAGCCTGACGACCGGGGCGAGCCATGCGCAGCGGCGGGCGATGGCGATCCGCGCGGTTGGGATCGCGGCGGTGATCCTGTTTATCTTCGCGCTGTGGGGGAAGCAGCTGCTGGGGGTGCTGGGCATCGCGCTCGACAGCTTCCGGATCGCGGGCGGGATCATGCTGTTCATCATCGCGATGGACATGGTGTTCGAAAAGCGCACCCAAAGGCGCGAGGACCGGGCGCACAAGATCGCCGAGACGCCCGAGGTCGAGGATGTGTCGGTATTCCCGATGGCGATGCCGATGATCGCGGGGCCGGGGTCGATCGCCACCGTGATGCTGCTGATGTCGCAGGCCGAAGGATTGAGCGAGCGGTTGGTCGTCATGGGCGCGGTGCTGGTGACGCTGGTGCTGATGCTGGGCGCGTTGCTGGCGGCGGGGCCGATCATGGCGCGGCTGGGCAGCAAGATCGAGGCAGTGATTACGCGGTTATTGGGGGTGCTGCTGGCGGCGCTGGCTGCGCAGTTCGTGATCGATGGGTTGAAGGCGAGTTTTTGAGGTTCGGTTCGTTTTATCAAAGCCCTGCCCGTGGGGCTGAGCCGTTAGGAGCCACTCACTCCTCTTAAGAAAAGAAGAGCCCTTCGACAGGCTCAGGGCGAACGGAGTTTTTTGGGGAGGTGCCTCGCCCACGAAAGAAGCCGGGAGCGCTTGGGGCGCGTCCCGGCTCCGTTTGGTGTTGCGACAGGCTTAAGCCCTGACGTCGCTTTCCGTGACCGGCGCGATCTTGATTTCTACGCGGCGGTTGCTGGCCTTGCCTTCTGCCGTCGCGTTGGAGGCGATGGGCTGGGTTTCGCCAAAGCCGCGCGTTGCGATGCGGGCCGACTGGACGCCGTGGCTGGTCAGATAGTCGGCGACCGACTGGGCGCGGCGTTCGGACAGGGTCTGGTTATAGGCGTCGGCGCCATCGCTGTCGGTGTGGCCGTACACGTCGATATAGGTTTTGGGGTACTGCGCGAGGACTGACGATACTTCGTCCAGCGTGGGACGGAATTGCGGCTGCACGGCCGCGCTGTCCGTCGAGAAGGTGATGCCCGACGGCATGCGCAGCACCAGATTGTCGCCATCGCGGATCACATCGACGCCGCTGCCGGCGGTTTCCTCACGCAGTTTGCGTTCCTGCGCGTCCATATAGGCGCCGATGCCCGCGCCTGCGACCGCGCCGATGCCTGCGCCCAGGATCTTTTCCGTGCGGTCACGCTTGCCTCCGACCAGATCGCCGAGCAGATAACCGCCCAGTGCGCCGCCGATGCCGCCGATCGCTGCCTTGGAAATCTGACGCTGTCCGGTGTTGGGATCCGTCGTGCAAGCGGCGGTGGCGAGCATGGCGGCCAGACCTGCCGTACCCATGATGCGATGAGAAATCCGCATAGATTCAATTCCCTTTTTGTCTTGCACCCGAAAGCGCGGATGCAGGCCCCAATCGTCAAAGCCATGCTTTTGTTCCACAGGCGAACTGAACGGCAGGTGATGCGATGGTTGTGAAACTGTAAGGAACAGGTTTATAGGGCGTAGCTGACCACCATGGCCACGATCCCCCCGCACGCTCCGACGCCCTTTCCCTGGGCAGACCTTGTCATCATTCTGGCGCTGGTCGCTCTGAATGGCGTTTTCGCCATGTCGGAACTGGCGATCGTGTCGGCTCGCCGCCCCCGGTTGCAGGCGATGGAGAAGGCGGGTCGTCGCGGCGCGAACACGGCGCTGCTGCTGGCGAGCGATCCCGGCAAGTTCCTTTCCACCGTCCAGATCGGCATTACCCTGATCGGCATCGTCGCGGGCGCCTATTCTGGCGCGAGCCTTGGTGGGCCGGTGGGCGAGCGGCTGCAACTGCTGGGGCTGTCGTCCAATGCGGCCGAAAATCTTGGCTTTGCGATTGTCATTGGCCTCACCACCTACGCCTCGCTGATTATTGGTGAGTTGGTGCCCAAGCAGTTCGCGCTGCGCTCGCCTGAACCCATCGCGGTGCTCATGGCGACGCCGATGCTGCTGCTCTCGCGGATCACCGCGCCGATCGTCTGGGTGCTCGACGGATCGAGCGCGATCATCTTCCGTCTGCTGCGCATGAGGCGGGAGTCGGAACATCATGTGACGGCCGAGGAATTGCACCTGATCGTCGCGGAAGCGAGCCGGTCGGGCGTGATCGAGGAAAGCGAGCGCGCGATCATTTCAGGCGTCGTGCGGCTGGCCGACCGGCCGGTGCGCGAAGTCATGACGCCGCGCATGGACGTCGACTGGATCGACATCGGCGCGGATGAGGAGACCATCCGGGCAAGGCTGCTCGAAACGCCGCACACCCGTCTGCCGGTGGGGCGTGGAACGGTCGAGGATATTATCGGCGTGGTGCAGGCACGCGACATCATGACGGCGCTGTTCCGGGGAGAACGGCTTGACCTGGGGTCGTTGATGCGCCGCGTGGAGGTGGTGCCCGATCAGGTCGACGCGATGGACGCGCTGGAAGTGCTGCGCCGGGCCGATGTGCCGATGGTAATGGTGCATGACGAATATGGCCATTTCGAAGGCATCGCGACGCCTGCCGACCTGCTGTCAGCGATCGCGGGGCATTTCGCATCCGATCGCGACCTGCATGACGAACCCGACATTGTGGAACGGGACGATGGCAGCCTGCTGGTATCGGGCCAGATGCCCGTCGACCTGCTCGCCGACCGGATCGGCATCGACCTGCCCGAAGACCGCGATTATGCCACGGTCGCGGGCCATGCCCTGTGGCTACTCAAGCGCTTGCCCGAGGTTGGCGATTTTATCGACGATCAGGGATGGCGATTTGAGATTGTCGATATGGACGGGCGGAAGATCGACAAACTGCTGGTGGCGGCGCGTTAGAAGGGCCTTCTGGCGACGTTGCAGGAGATTAGGGGTTGGCGTGTGACCGGTCGCGGACATCCTTCGTCCCCTCTCCTTCAGGGGAGGGGACTGAGGGGTGGGGGCGTGCCCCAAGGGAAAGCTGACCTGTAACGGCGTGCCCCCACCCCAACCCCTCCCCTGAAGGAGAGGGGCTAATGTCTCAAATCTGGGGGACGGCGACTAAGGACCAAGGCCGGTCATAAGGACGTTTGATTAGCCGAACGCACCCATTGGCTTGGGCAGTATAATTCGATATTTCGGATTTTATCGAATAGTCGAATCGGAAGGTCGCCGTCCGTGGCAGGTGAAAGTCAGCAGATTTCGTTACCGGATGCCGTCGAGGCACTGTCGGCATTGGCGCATAATCACAGGCTGGCCGTCTTCCGCCTGCTTGTTCGTGCAGGCGCCTCAGGTATCCCGGCCGGAGAAATAGCGCGCGAAGTGGGCGCATTGCCAAGCACGCTTTCGACGCATCTCACTATTCTGGGACATGCTGGCCTGATCCAGTCCCGACGGGAGGGGCGATCGGTGATCTACTCCGCCGATTTTGAGGGGATGGGTGATCTTTTGAAGTTTCTCGTTTCCGACTGCTGCGCAGGACGTCCGGAAATCTGCGCACCTTTGGTCGCCATGGTGGACACCGCAAATTGCTGTTCGCCTCAATGACAGTCATCCGCAGCATTGCCGCTGAAGCCTTGGGCACGGCCATGCTGCTGGCCGTCGTCGTGGGATCGGGCATCATGGGACAGCGACTTGCCGCCGGTAATGATGCGATTGCATTATTGGCGAACACGGTCGCGACCGGGGCGGGCCTTGTCGTCCTGATCCATATGTTCGCGCCGCTGTCGGGCGCACATTTCAATCCGGCGGTAACGCTTGTTTTCCTGCTGCGGGGTGAAGTCACCCTCCAAAAGGCGTTGCAATATGTGGTCGCACAGATTTGCGGCGCTGTTGTTGGTGTATGGATGGCGCACGCAATGTTCGCCGAGCCGGTGTTGCAAATCTCGACCAAATTGCGCGACGGCTGGGGGCAAGGTTTTGCGGAGGCCGTCGCCACCTTCGGCCTGATCGGAACGATATTGACGACGCAGCGGTCCCGACCCGAATTCACGCCGACGGCGGTGGGGCTCTACATCACCGCCGCTTATTGGTTCACGGCGTCCACATCCTTTGCCAATCCTGCCGTGACCGTGGCTCGTGGCTTTACGAACAGCTTTGCGGGGATTGCGCCATCATCGATCCCCTTGTTCATCGGCGGCCAAAGTGCAGGCGCCATAGTCGCGCTGATGGTGTTTGGCTGGCTTTTACAGGAGGACCCGCATCGTGTCTGATGCCTTTCCCATTACGATATATCACAATCCCGATTGCGGCACGTCGCGTAACGCGTTGGCGATGATCGAGGCTGCGGGCTATCGTCCCGAGGTCATTGCGTATCGCGACATCGGCTGGACCCGTTCCCTACTGGAGAAGCTGATCGCCGATATGCGCGTGTCGCCGCGTGATCTGTTGCGAGAAAAGGGCACGCCTGCCGCGGAACTCGGCTTGATGGGCGCGGATGCCACGGATGATCAAATCCTGGCGGCGATGGTTGAGCATCCCATCCTTGTGAACCGCCCCATTGTGGTCTCCCCCCTGGGCACAAAACTGTGTCGTCCATCAGAGGTCGTATTGACCCTGTTGGACCGCCAGCCCGATCGATTCACCAAGGAGGATGGTGAGATCGTAAAGCCCTGAGGCGACCCGAGGTTCACAAAGGCGCACTTCCCAAACGCAACGGGCGCGGCAATCAGTGCCGCGCCCGTCAGGTTCAACAGGAGGGGCTGACCCCTCCGGTTTATTTGCCAGCAGCAGCCGGGCCAGTCGCGGGAGCCGCGTTGGCGGGAGCCTTGCCCTCGACGCTTTCGGCGGCGTTCGTGGCGTTCGCAGCAGCTTCGGCAGGCGTTGCGCTCGCTTCGGCGGGTGCGGCATCGGCGGCGGGCAGGGGCAGGTTGGAACCCTGCGTGTTCATCCAGGCGATGAGGTTCGCGCGGTCGGCCGGGTTGCCCAGGCCCGCGAAGGTCATCTTGGTGCCGGGCGCGAATTCACGCGGGCTCTTCAGCCAGTGATCCAGATTCTCGAAGGTCCAGTTACCGCCCTTGCCCTTGAGCGCGTCCGAGAAGGCGAAGCCGCCCTTGCCCTGACCGATCGGTTCGCCGACGGTTGCGAAAAGATTGGGGCCGATGCCGTTGGCGCCGCCCTGGTTGACGGTGTGGCAGGCCGCGCACTTGGCGAAGACCTTTTCACCGGCCGCAACATCGGCGCTGGCGAGCAGGGTGTTCAGGCCCGGTCCAGCAGCTGCGCCGCCTTCGCCCTCAGCCTCCACGCCTTCGATTGCGTAGCCCATTTTTTCGGGCCGTTCGGAATGGAATAATTTGGAGCTGACGATGCCGCCACCCAGCGCAATGATCCCCGCAAACAACGCCCAGCCTGCAACTGTGTTGAAACGATCACCCATTTCGCTTGGATTCCCTTGAATTTCTGTTCTGGCGGCTTGGTTTCCGCGCCCCCTCTAGCGCGCTGCCATAATGACGCAAGAGCGAACGTGCAAGCATGGTTGGCAGCTATGGCACCTTGCCCGGTTTCAGTCGGGGATTTCGACACGCTTGCGCGCGCGCGGAGGAGTGCCTAAGCGCGCTTCATCCATGGAAAACTATCCTGCCCCCGCCCGCGCGCTGGTCGCGGAACTCGCCGAAAAGGCCGCAGCCGACCCGTCGCGCGCCATCGCCTACCAGGGCGCGCCGGGCGCCAATTCGCACCTTGCCGCGCTGGGATATGCGCCCGATTGGGTGCCGCTGCCCTGCTTTGCCTTTGAAGATGCGATCGACGCGGTGCGCAATGGTTTGGCGGCGCGGGCGATCATTCCGATCGAAAACAGCCTGCACGGCCGGGTCGCCGACATGCATTTCCTGCTGCCCGAATCGGGGCTGCATATCGTTGACGAATATTTCCTGCGCATCCGCCACTGCCTGATGGCCATCGACGATAGCCCGGTCAAAAGCGCGATCAGCCATCCGCAGGCGCTGGGGCAGTGCCGCCATTATCTGCGCGAGCGGGGTATTCAGCCGGTCACCTATGCCGATACGGCGGGGGCGGCGGCGCTGGTGGCGGAATCGCGCAAGCCGGGGGAGGGCGCCGTTGCGCCCTATCTGGCGGCCGAGCTTTATGGCCTGAAGATGGTGGCGGAGAATATCGAGGATAGCGACGACAATATGACGCGCTTCCTGGTGCTGTCGCGCGAGCCGACCATGCCGGAGGCCGATGATGGTCCGGTGATGACGACATTCCTGTTCGAGGTGAAGAATGTGCCCGCTGCCCTCTACAAGGCGATGGGCGGCTTTGCGACCAACGGCGTCAACATGACGAAGCTGGAAAGCTACCAGCGGGGCGCAAGCTTCGCCGCGACGGAGTTTTTCTGCGACATTGAGGGCATGCCGGGCGACCCCGCCGTGGATCGCGCGCTGGCCGAACTGGAATTCCACAGCAAGTGGGTGCGCATGCTGGGCAGCTATCGTCAGGCGCGGCCCCGGACCTGATGGGGTGACGGGTCGGGCGCTGCTGCCTATAGTCGATCCCATGCTGGCCGCGATCCTTCTTTCCGCTCTTGCCATGAGCGCGATCGTGGCGGTGCGCTATCTGATCACCAGTGGTGGCTTTGCGCTGGCGACGCGTGTCCGGCAGCCGGGACTCTATGCCGGGCTGGACCCGCAGATCCGGCGGGAGATCGGCTGGTCGCTGGCGTCGGCATTGGTCTACGGCATCCCGGCGGGCGTGGTCGCATGGGGTTGGCAGGCGCAGGGCTGGACGCGCATCTATACTGACGCTGCCGCCTATCCGCTCTGGTATCTGCTGGTTTCGGTGCTGCTCTATCTCGCGGCGCATGACAGTTGGTTTTACTGGACGCATCGCTGGATGCACCGGCCGCGCCTGTTCCGGGTCGCGCATGCCGTGCATCATGCGAGCCGCCCGCCAACGGCCTGGGCCGCGATGAGCTTTCACCCATGGGAAGCGTTGAGCGGCGCCATCGTCGTCCCGGCGCTGGTTTTCCTTATTCCCATCCATGTGGCAGCGCTGGGCGCCGTGCTGGCGATCATGACAATCATGGGCGTGTCGAACCATATGGGGTGGGAGATGTTTCCGCGCTGGATCGTGCATGGGTTTGCGGGGCGCTGGTTGATCACAGCCAGCCATCACCAGCGGCATCATGAACAATATAGCTGCAACTACGGGCTTTATTTCCGTGTCTGGGACCGTCTGTGTGGGACCGACCGGGGACTGGGCGATTTTAGGAAGACGCACGGATGAAGGAAAAATTGCTGCTCGCGGTCGTGGCCATGATGATCCTGCCCGGCGCCGCGCCCGTGGGACAGCCGCAGCCGATCAGCATCGGGGTTGAAGGCCTGCGATCGCACAAGGGAAACCTGCTCGTCTGCGTCGCCCGGTCGCCCGCCTATTTTCCCGATTGCAGCGATGATCCGGACAAGCGCCATCTGGTCGTCGCCACGACATCAGCGGCGATCCCGCTGGGCGATCTGGCGCCCGGCACCTATAGCGTCGCGATCATTCATGATGAAAATGGCAATGGGAAGCTCGACACGTTCGTCGGCATCCCGCGCGAGGGCGTGGGCTTTTCCCGGAACCCCGCCATAAGGTTCGGCGCGCCCAGCTTCCGCTCCGCGCAATTTACCGTGACGGGGGCAGCGATGCGTCAGGATATAAAGGTCAAATATTTCCTCTGACTGTGGGCCGCCGGAACTGTAATGACAGCGAAACATTCTAGGCGCTGACCATATTGCTGGGAACAGGGGATTTATGAATCATCGACAGATATTGTTCGCGGGCCTCGCCTTTATTGCGCTGGGTGCCGCCGACACCGCTTTTGCTCAGGAGGTAGAGGACAGCAATGCGCTGACGGTCGGCATCGGCGCCGCCGTTGTTCCGAGCTATGAAGGGTCGGACGACTATCGGGTGATCCCCGTGCCCCAACTGCGTGGCAAGGTGAGTGATTTCGCTTTCTGGACGCGCGGGCCGAGCCTTTATTTCGATGTCATCCCCAATCGGGGGCAGGACATCGACCTGCAATTGGGGCCGGTGGCGGGCGTCCGTTTCGATCGGTCGAGCCGCAAGAATATCAAGGATGACGCAGTGCGCGCGCTTGGCGAACGCGATAGGGCGGTGGAGCTTGGCGGCTTTGTCGGCATCGGCAAGACCGGCATCATCACCAGCGCCTACGACAATCTGTCGGTGCGCGTGGCGATGACGAAGGATGTCGCGGGCGCGCATGAAAGCTTTATCGTAACGCCAGCGATCGAATATTTCACCCCGCTTTCCACCCGCAGCTTCGTGGGCCTGGGCGTTTCGGCCGATTATGTGGGCAAGAAATATGGCCGCTATTATTATGATGTCGATGCCGCCGGGGCGCTGGCATCCGGCCTGCCGGAATATTCGCGCGCGGGCGATGGGGCGGGTTTCAAGAAGGTCGGCGTCAATCTGACAGGTGGCGTGTCATTGTCGGGCGATATCCGCAAGGGCTGGGCGCTGTTCGCGCTGGGCGGCTATTCGCGGATGTTGGGCGACTATGCGGACTCGCCCATTGTGAGCATCGTGGGGTCGAAGAACCAATGGATCGGCGCGGTCGGCGTTGGCTATACCTTCTGATCTTGTGCGGATAGGGTGACGCCCCACATAAGGCGCTGTATGGACGCGGCACCCAAGCGCAGCAAGGCAGGAGAATACGGCAGTGGCGACCCTAGGAATGAGCGACACCGATAAGGCAGCGGTGGAGGCGTTCCGGCGCGACGTCGTTGATCCGTCGCGCACCAGCCTCGTCATCGTCGATTTCTGGGCGGAATGGTGCGGCCCGTGCAAGCAGTTGACGCCGGTCATCGAGAAGGTCTGCGCCGACTATGCGCCGAAGGGCGTGAAGCTGGTGAAGATCAACGTCGATGAGAATAAGTTCATCGCCGCCCAGTTCCGCGTCCAGTCGATCCCGACCGTATATGCCGTGTTCCAGGGCCAGCCGGTCGCTGACCTGAGCCAGGCGCGGACCGAGGGGCAGTTGAAGCAATATCTCGACCAGTTGCTGGCGCAGTTGCCGATCGAATCGGATGAGAAGACGCAGCTGGAGGAAATCGCCCCGCTCATTGAAATGGGCGAGGAAATGCTGGCGGGTGGGGAGCCCGACCGGGCGCTTTCGGTGTTCGAGCAGATCGGCCAGATGGCGCCGGACAATGGTGAGGTTGCGTCGGGCCATGCCCGCGCGTTGGTGGCGCTTGCGCGACTGGACGAGGCGGAGGCGGTGCTCGCCGCGCTGCCCGCCGATGTCGCCAAGGATCAGGCGATCGACCGCGCCCGCGCCGCCATTGCTCTGGCGCGCGACGCAAAGCCCGTCGCCGACCTGTCCGGGGTCGAGGCGAAGGTCTCCGCCAATCCAGACGATCATGGGGCGCGTTTCGAACTGGCGGGCGGCCTGATGGCGAATGGCGAGCGGGACCGGGCCGCCGAGGAACTGCTGGAGATTGTCCGCCGCGACCGCGAATGGAATGAAGGCGCGGCCAAGGCGCAACTGCTCAAGCTGTTCGAGGCTACGGGCCTTGAAGATCCGTGGGTCGCGGGACAGCGGCGCAAATTGTCGCAGATCCTCTTTTCCTGACGGCGCGGCCGGTGAACCGCGCCCGCGTCTCCATCTTTCCGCTGTCCGGGGCGCTGTTGCTGCCGGGCATGGACATGCCGCTGCATATATTCGAGCCGCGTTACCGGGCGCTGATCCATGACGCCATGGCGCGGGACCGCCGCATCGGCATGATCCAGCCGCGCGGGGAGGGGGGCAAGCCCGCCCTGTACGATGTCGGATGCCTGGGCCGCATAAGCGAGTTCGAGGTGCTGGATGACGGCCGTTTCAACATCATCCTGGAAGGGCTGGCGCGTTTCCGGGTGATCCGCGAACTCGACGTCACCACCGCTTTCCGCCAGATCGAGGCCGATGTCGAGCAGGCGCCGGAGGATGAGGTGCTGCACTCCGTCGAACGCGCGGCGCTGGAACAGGAATCGCGACGCTTTGCCGACGCGTTGGGCTATGTCGTGGATTGGACCGCCGTGTCGCGGCTTGACGACACGTCGCTGGTGAACGGCATTGCCCAGATCGCGCCATTCGATCCTGCCGCCAAGCAGACCTTGCTGGAGGCGGACAGCTTAAGCGAGCGGTGCGACCGGATCATTCAGCTGATGCAGATCGTCGGCCGGATGGAGCCCGATGGCGGGGCGACGATGCAATGATTTCGCCTGACCCCTATTTGCTGGCGAAGCTTGTGTGTCCCGTGACGCGGACGCCGTTGCGGTGGGATGCGGAAAGGAGCGAGCTGGTGTCGGATGCGGCGGGATTGGCCTTTCCGGTGCGGGATGGCGTGCCAGTGATGGTGGTGCGCGAGGCGCGGTCGCTAGGCTAGAAAATCCTCCCCATCGAAAGATGGGGAGGGGGACCGCCGCCAATGGCGGTGGTGGAGGGGAAGAACGCGCAGGTCGTGCAATTTTCCCCTCCACCATGCTTCGCATGGTCCCCCTCCCCATGCTCGGCATGGGGAGGATTTGACTCTAAGACTCCAACGCCGCCTCGATCAGATCCCGACCTTCCTTGCTGTTCCAGTCCATCGCGCCGACGACGCGCAGCATCTCCTTGCCCTGCCGGTCGTACAGCACGGTCGTGGGCAGCATGCCGGTCGCATAGTGGAAGCCGAACTGGTTTTCCGGATCGATGAAGCTTTTAAGGTGCGGCAGCGCGTGCTTGGCGAAGAACGGCTTCACCACGCTTTCGCCCTGGCTGTCCTGAGAGATGGTCAGCACCGCCAGACCCTTGGCCCCGTAAGCCTTGGCGACGGCATCGAGCGTCGGCATTTCCGCGATGCAGGGTGCGCACCATGTTGCCCACAGGTTCACCAGCAACGGCTTGCCCGCGAAATCCTGCAAGGTGGCGTCCTTGCCATCCGGCCCGGTGAAGGCGAAATCGGGGGCAGGGGTGCCTGCCTTTGAACGGTCGAGCGTGAAGCTGAACGCGCCCTTGCCGCTTTGCGGGGCACCTGTTGCCTCGCCGCTTGTCGGGGGGACTGGCGCGCTGCTATTGGCTTGATCTTGCCCCGCGCCCGGCGATTGCCTATCGCACGCGCCGAGGCCAGCCAGCAGGAGCAGTGTCATTACGCAGGGCAAAGTTGATCGGGACGGGGAAGGTCGCACGGGAGACGGCTCCAACAGCATGTGGGGCGGACGCTTCGCAGCTGGTCCGGCTTCGGTCATGCGCGAGATAAATGCCTCCATCCCGTTCGACAAGCGATTGTGGAAGCAGGACATCGCCGGGTCCAAGGCGCATGTCGCGATGCTGGCCAAACAGGGCATCGTCGAAGGCGAGGACGCGCAGGCAATCACCGAAGGGCTGAACCGCATCGCTGCCGAATATGAAGCGAACGGCGTGCCGGTGAATCTGGACCTTGAAGACATCCACATGGTGACCGAGTCCCGGCTGGCCGAACTGATCGGCCCGGCGGCGGGGCGGCTGCACACGGCGCGGTCGCGCAATGACCAGGTGGCGACCGACTTCCGCCTGTGGGTGCGTGATGCCATTGATGAGGTGGCGGCGGGGCTGTGGGCGCTGCAACAGGCGCTGCTCGCCCGCGCAGAGGAACATGCCGATGCGGTGATGCCTGGCTTCACGCACCTCCAATCCGCGCAGCCGGTGACGCTGGGCCATCACCTGATGGCTTATTATGAGATGATCCGCCGTGATCGCAGCCGCTTTGCCGATGCGCGCGACCGGCTGAATGAATGTCCGCTGGGCGCAGCGGCGCTTGCGGGGACGGGCTTTCCGATCGATCGCCATGCGACGGCGGCGGCGCTGGGCTTTGCCAAGCCGACTGACAACAGCCTCGACAGCGTCAGCGACCGCGACTTCGCGCTCGATTATCTGATGGCGGCGACGCAATGCAGCCTGCATCTGTCGCGGCTGGCGGAAGAATTCATCATCTGGGCTAGCCAGCCCTTCGGCTTCGTGAAGCTGCCCGACGCTTATTCGACCGGCAGCTCGATCATGCCGCAGAAGCGCAATCCGGACGCGGCCGAACTGGTGCGCGGCCATGCCGGGCGGATCATGGGCTGCATGACGGCGCTCTGCGTCACGATGAAGGGCCTGCCGCTCGCCTATTCGAAGGACATGCAGGACGACAAGCCGCCGGTGTTCGAGGCGCATGATCTGCTGGGCCTGTCGATCGCGGCGATGACGGGGATGATCGAGACGGTAACGTTCCGCACCGATCGGATGCGCGGCCTTGCCGAGAGCGGCTTTGCCACCGCCACCGACCTTGCCGACTGGCTGGTGCGCGAGGCCAATGTGCCGTTCCGTGAGGCGCATCATATTACCGGCCGCGCGGTCGCGGCGGCGGAGAGCGCGGGCACGCCGCTCGCCGACCTGCCGATCGAGACGCTGAAAGCCATTGACGCCCGCATCGATGAGCGCATCTATGCGGTGCTGACGGTCGATGCGTCGGTTGCCAGCCGCAAGAGCCATGGCGGCACCGCGCCCGATCAGGTGCGCGCGCGTATCGCCCAAGCACGGAAGGACGGACAGGCATGAGGATCGGCATCGGTCGCGCAATCGCCGTCACAGTGCTGACGCTCGCCATCGCCGCCTGCGGTGGCCGTCAGCCGTTGAAACCCGTCGAAGGGCAGAAACTGCCCGCCGTGCCGGTCGGGGCCGCAGCCTCACCCACCGCGCAGCAGCTGATGACGCCATCCATGCAGTCGCGGCCGGAACGCAGCGTCGACATCCTCTCGCAGTCGGAGGAGCGCAAGGATGACGCGTTCGACCTGCCGCCTGAAAACCAGCCCTGATACGCTTCGCTAGGACAGACAAGCCTTGGACCATTTTGACTATGTGAACGGCGCCATGCATGTGGAGCAGGTGCCGATGGCGGACATCGCGCAGGCGGTCGGCACGCCGGTCTATATCTATTCGACCGCGACGCTGACGCGCCACGTCAATGTCTTTCGCGATGCCCTGTCGCGGCTGGACGATCCGCTGATCGCCTTTGCGGTGAAAGCCAATCCCAATGGCGCGGTGCTGGCGACGCTGGCCAAGCTGGGGCTGGGCGCTGATGTGGTGTCGGGCGGGGAGTTGCTACGGGCGATCGCGGCGGGCATTCCGGCCAATCGCATCGTCTTTTCCGGGGTCGGCAAGACCGCCGAAGAGATGAGGCTGGCGCTGGAGCATGGCATTTTCCAGTTCAATCTGGAGAGCGAGCCGGAGGCCGAGATGCTGTCCGAGGTGGCGCTGTCGATGGGGAAGAAGGCGCCCGTCGCCTATCGCATCAACCCCGATGTGGACGCGGGGACGCACGCCAAGATTTCGACCGGCAAGTCGGAAAACAAGTTCGGCATTCCTTATGATCGGGCGCTGGAAAGCTATGCCGCTGCCCGCGACCTGCCGGGTCTGGATGTGCAGGGCGTCGCCGTCCATATCGGCAGCCAGCTGACCGATCTTGCGCCGCTTGAGGCGGCCTTCACGAAGGTCGGCGTCCTGATCGAGCAGCTGCGCGCCGCTGGGCATGCTATCCGCACCGCCGATCTGGGCGGTGGACTGGGCGTCCCGTACGACCCGTCGCTCCCGATTCCGCCGCTGCCGGCTGTCTATGGCGAGATGGTGACGCGGGTGACGCAGGGCTGGAATGTGCGGTTGATGTTCGAGCCGGGCCGCGTCATCGTCGGCAATGCGGGTGCGCTGCTGTCGCGGGTGGTGCGCGTGAAGCAAGGCGCGCAGGCGCCGTTCGTCATCGTCGATGCGGCGATGAACGACCTGATGCGGCCTAGCCTTTACGACGCCTGGCATGACATTCGCGCCGTTGATCCTTCGGGCGCGCGGGAGACCGCCAATGTGGTGGGGCCGGTCTGTGAGACAGGCGATACCTTCGCCATGCATCGCGACATGGACGTGGTGCAGGCGGGTGATCTCGTCGCCTTCATGACGGCGGGCGCTTATGGCGCGACCATGGCGGGCACCTACAACAGCCGCCCGCTGACGCCCGAGGTGCTGGTGTCCGGCGACAAATGGGCCGTGGTCCGCGCCCGCCCGCCGATCGAGGCGCTGATCGAGGCGGACAAGATCCCCGACTGGGTGCAGGGCTGATGCAAAGCCTGCCCGTCTTCCTGGTGTTGAAGGGCAGGGCCGTCATCCTGACGGGGAGCGGCGAGGCTGTGGATGCCAAGCGGCGGTTGCTGGAACGGGCGGGCGCGCGCGTCGTCGGGGAGGCTGAGGACGCGGCCATCGCGATTGTCGCGGATGGCGATGATGCGACGGCTGCGCGGCTGAAGGCGCGGGGCGTGCTGGTGAATGCGACCGACCGGCCGGAGCTTTGCGACTTCACTCTGCCAGCCATCATCGACCGTGAGCCGGTGCTGATCGCCATCGGCACGGGCGGTGCGTCGGCGGGGCTGGCAAAGGCGCTGCGCCAGCGGATCGAGGCAATATTGCCGGAAAAGCTGGGCGCGCTCGCGACCGCGTTGCACGCTGCCCGAGACGCCATCCGCGCACGCTGGCCCGATGCCAGCGCTCGCCGCCGCGCGATCGATGCTGGGCTGTCGGCTGGCGGCCTGATCGATCCGTTGCGCGAGGATGCCGCTGACGAGGTGCCCCGTTGGCTTGCTCAGCAGGGCGATGCGGAACCCTCCCGTCTTGTCGCGCTGCGCCTGCTGTCGAGCGATCCCGATGACCTGACGCTCCGCGCGGCGCGCCTGCTCGGGGAGGCCGATCGCATTTATCATAGGCCCGATGTGCCAGCGGCGATCCTCGACCGTGCCCGCGCCGACGCTGTGCGCATTCCCGCCACCACGCCGCCGGAAACACCGGGGGAGGGGCTCTCGCTCTGGCTGGAGATGCCGCAATGAGCCGGGTGTTCGTCAATGAAGGCGGCCATGCTCGCGAAATCTCCCTCGATGATTTTTGCGCGCAGGCCGACCATGCGCCTTTCAGCTGGATTCATGCCGATGGCTGGCGAGAGGATGCGCAGAGCATCGTCTCGCGCTGCGACCATATGCCGCAGGCGGCACTGTCCGCGCTGCTGGCACAGGAAACCCGGCCGCGTTGCACGGTGATGGCGCATGGCGCGCTCATCAACCTGCGCGGCCTGGGGGCGGACGCCGAGGCAAGCGGCGATCCGCTGGTGTCGATCCGGCTATGGGCGGAACATGCGCGCGTCATCACCGTCAGCTACCGTCCGCTCGCGGCGATGGAGCCGGTGGTGAAGCAGATGCTTGCCGGAGAGATTCGCGATCCGGGCGACCTCATCGCGGCCTTTGCGCAGGAAATCACCGAAGCGCTTGATCCGGAAGTGGCGCAGCTTGGCGATGATCTGGACGAGATCGAAAGCACGCTAAGCGATAATGGCGCGGCGGAGGTACGGCGGCAGGTTTCGGAAATTCGTGCGTCGGCGATCAGCTATCGCCGCTTCATCTCACCGCAGCGTCAGGCGCTGGAAAGATTGTCGGCGGCGGATGCGCCCTGGCTTCATCCCGATGACCGGCTGCATTTGCAGGAAGCGGCGGATCGCTGCGCCCGCATGGCGGAGGAGTTGGAGGCGGTGCGCGAGCGATCGGCGCTGGCGCATGAAGAGCTGACGGACCTGCGCGCGGAACAGATGAACCGGCAGGCGTTGATCATATCGGTCGTGGCGCTGGTTTTCCTGCCGCTCACCTTTTTGACGGGGCTGCTCGGCATGAACGTCAACGGCATTCCCTTTGCCCATGAAGCGTGGGCCTTTTGGGGCGTGGTGGCGGTCTGCGTCGCCATGGCGATCGGGATTGGCGGTTGGTTCACCGCGACTCGCTGGTTGAAGCGCTGAAGCTCTGATCGTTTCAGGTTCGGGCAGCACTCAGCCGGGCGATTTCATCATTCAACGCCTGGATCGACGAGACCAGTCGCGCCCTATCGACCTGCATTTCCTCAAGCGCGTCGCGTGTCTCGCCCAATTCCACGGCGCGTCGCGCAATGCGAGCGTCGAGTTCGGCATTGTGCCGGGTGAGGGCGTTCAACTCATCGGCGCGCTGGCACAGATGGCGCAGCCGCGCGTCCAGCACATCGAAGTCGAAAGGCTTGGTCACATAATCGTCCGCGCCTGCCTCCAAAGCCTCCACGACGCTGGCGTTATCCTGCTTGCCCGCGATCATCACGAAGCTCGCCTGACCGGCAAGGCCAGCGGCGCGGATTTTCTTCATGGTGGCTATGCCCGGCAGGATCGCCAGTCCCATGTCGATCAGGATGATGTCCACCGAGCGAGAGAGAAGGCGGTTCAGCGCGACGAAGCCGTTTTCGGCCAGCACGACATCATAATGGAGATGGGAGAGGCGGCGCGCGATCACGGCCCGGGCCGTGTCGTCTTCCTCGATCAGTAGAAGCTTGCGGCGGCGGAGCGGGCGAGCGCTCTTTACCTTGTCGCTGTCTGTATTGAGCGTCCTCGCAGCGGATTTGAAAAACTGCATGGCGTGCGTCTCCTCACACGCCTTGATCTAGGATAAGTGCGCAAATAAATGGTTAATGCGATCTTCCCTGTGAAGGTGCCTCCGCTTCGGGCGCATAGGCGCGCAGGAAGCAATCGACCGCGAAGGCCACGTCGGCGTCCACCTGTTCGGGCGTGGGCGGCTGACCATTGCCCCAGATCATCTGCTGGTGACTGCCCGACAAGGTGAGCACGATCAGCGTCCGCGCCGCAAGCAGGGCATCGGCACGCCGCAACCGCCCCCGCTCCATCGCTACCTCCAGAAAACGGGCCAGCAGGTTGCGGGTATATAAAGGCGCCAGTTCCAGGAAAATCTCCCCCATTTTGGGAAAGCGACTCGATTCTGCGGCCACCAGCCGATGCAGCGCGATCGCGTCAGGCGATGTTACCTTGCGCAACAGGTCATGACTAAAGCGCAGGAGCTTTTGTTCAAGCGGGCCACCCGTATCGAGAAGCTGGGCAAGGCTGGCATGATAGGTCTCCGTCGCGTCCCGCAGGACGGCGGCGAACAATTCTTCCTTGCCGGGGAAGTAGCTCCACAAGGTGCCCTTCGACCCACCCAATTCGGCTGCGATGGAGGACATGGTGGTCGCGGCATAGCCATTTTCCAGGAACGACCGCCGGGCGACCGCGACGATCGCGTCACGACGATCGCGCCTGTTCGCTTCACGACGGGATAGGGTGGCCATGTCTGTCTGGTCAGTCATAAAGGTGTACCATAGAGTACGATAATATTGTTGACAAGCCCGTGCGGCAGGCGCAAAGGCGGTTTTCATACCACATGGTACGGTTTCTTATGTCCCTGCATTGTCTCATTCGTTCCACGCGAGCCGGTCTTTTGCCGGTGGCGATATTGGCGCTTTCCGCCTGCGCGGCGGTGCCAGACCTGGGCAAGGCCCCAACGCCCCGGACAGCGTCCAGCATCGCGGCATCGCAAACGCTGGGGCAGGGCGAGGCGCTGTGGCCAGCCGATGGATGGTGGAAAAGCTATGGCGACTCGCAACTCGATGCGTTGATGGAGGAGGGGCTCGCCGCCTCCCCCGACATCGCCGCCGCCTCGGCCCGCTTTCGTCAGGCATCCGCCGCCGCGCAGCAGGCCGGAGCCCCGCTTTTGCCGTCGGTTGATCTCACCGGATCGACTGCCGCGACGAAGCAGAGCTATAATATGGGCTTCCCCAAGGATTTCGTGCCCAAAGGTTGGCTGGGCACGGGGCAAGTCGCGCTCGATATGAATTTCGACCTTGATCTGTGGGGCCGGAACCGGGCGGCGCTGGCCGCCGCAACTTCGGAAGCGGAGGCCGCGCGCATCGATGCGCAGCAGGCGCGGCTGGCGCTGACGACGGGGATCGCCGATGCTTATGCTGACCTTGCCCGCCTGTTCGACCAACGGGCGATCCAGCAGCGCGCGCTGGACATCCGATCCGCCAGCCAGAAACTCGTGACGGAGCGGCAGCGTAACGGGCTGGAAACGCGGGGTAGCGTGCGGCAAGCCGATGCGACCGTGTCCGCCGCCCGCGCCGTGCTGGCGGGAATCGACCAATCCATCGCGGTCCGGCAGCATCAGATCGCGGCGCTGATCGGTGCAGGCCCCGACCGCAGCCTTGCCATCGCGCAGCCGCATCTGGGCAAGGTCGCGGATTTGGGCCTGCCCGCCGATGTCACCACCAATCTGGTGGCACGGCGCCCCGATGTCGCCGCCGCGCTCGCCCGCACGGAAGCCGCTGCCAAGCGCATCAAGGTTGCCCGCGCCGACTTCTTCCCCGCCATCAGCCTGAGTGCCCTCGTCGGGGCGCAGTCGCTTGGCTACAACACATCTTTCACGGACCAGTCGGTGACGGGTCCCCGTTCTTTCCTCGACACGTTGTTCAGCAAGGATTCGCTGTTCGGCAATGTCGGGCCAGCGATCAGCTTGCCTATCTTCCATGGTGGGGAACTGCGTGGTCGCTATCGTGGCGCGCGGGCGACTTTCGACGAAGCCGTCGCCAATTATGACAAGACCGTCCTTGGCGCCTATCGCGACGTGGCCGACGCCGTCACCGGCCGCCGGATATTGGGTCAGCGGCTGACGGAGGCGCGCGCCGCGCTGGCCGCATCGGAAGAAGCCTATGCCATAGCGCAGAAGCGCTACAGAGGCGGCCTTTTCACCTTCCTCGACGTGCTGAATGTCGAGGACCAGTTGCTTTCGGCCCGCCAGTCCGTTGCGGAGCTTGAGGCCCTCACCTTTTCGACCGATATTGCCCTCATTCGCGCGCTGGGCGGCGGCTTCGCCACCAGCGGCACATCGTCCAAGGACCTGCCCAATGGCTGATGCAGCCCCCGAATTTACAGCTGATACCGGCAGTGCCGACAAGAGCGCGCGGATGGAGCAGCGCAAGAAGTGGCTGGTTCGCCTCGCCCTGGCCGTATTCGTCATCGGCGCGATCTATGCCCTCTGGTATCTGCTGATCGGCCGCAATCATGTCGGCACCGACAATGCCTATGTGAATGCCGAGATCGCGCAGGTGACGCCGCTCATCTCCGCGCAGGCGATCGAAGTGCGGGTGACCGACACGCAGGCGGTGAAGCGCGGCGACATATTGGTGCGGCTGGACCCCACAAACGCCCGCATCGCCGTCGCGCAGGCGGAGGCTGACCTTGCCGAAGCGCGCCGCCGCTTCCGCCAGACCGCCGCGACCAGTTCATCGCTCGCTGCTCAGGTGCAGGCGCGCAGTGCCGACATCACGCAGGCGGGCGCGCAGCTCGCCGCTGCGCAGGCGGACTATGACAAGGCGCGCGTCGATCTTCAGCGGCGCGAGGCGTTGGCACCCGAAGGAGCCGTGTCGGGTGAAGAAGTCACCAGCGCGCGCAAGGCATTTGCCGCCGCACGAGCGGGCCTTGAACAGGCACGCGCAGGCGTGGCGACGGCACGCGCGACTCAGGGCGCTGCCGAAGGACAGCTTGCCGCGAATGATGCCTTAGTCAGTGGCTCTACGGTCGAAACGGACCCCGCCGTCCTCGCCGCCAAGGCAAAGCTGGAAAATGCGCGGCTCGACCTTGGCCGCACGATCATCCGTGCGCCGATCGATGGTGTGGTGACACGCCGTCAGGTGCAGGTTGGACAGCGGGTGGCGCAGGGTAGCCCGATCATGAGCATCGTCCCGCTCAGCCAAGTTTATGTCGATGCCAATTTCAAGGAACGGCAGTTGCGCCGGGTGCGCGTCGGCATGCCCGCCACGGTCGTGGCTGACATCTACGGCGGCGACGTCGTCTATCATGGCAAGGTTGTCGGTTTTTCGGGAGGAACCGGATCGTCTTTGGCGCTGATCCCCGCGCAAAATGCGACGGGCAACTGGATCAAGGTGGTTCAGCGCCTGCCCGTGCGCATCGCGCTTGATCCCAAGGAACTTGCTGCGCATCCGCTCCGCGTGGGCCTCTCGACCGAGGTCGAGATCGACCTTTCGGGCGCTTGAGGTAGCTTGGCGTGACCGAGGCGGCGGAGAGATTTTTCCTCGACCCCCGGCGGCGAATGCTGGCCGGGTTCGTGCTGGCGCTTAGCAATTTCATGGTCGTGCTGGACCTGACGATCGCGAACGTGTCGGTGCCGCACATCGCCGGAAATTTGGGCATCACGCCTGACCAGGGCACCTGGATCATCACATCCTATGCCGTGGCGGAGGCGATCTGCGTGCCGCTGACCGGCTGGCTCGCCCAGCGGTTCGGCACGGTGCGCCTGTTCATCTGGGGCATGATCGGCTTCGGGCTATTCTCGCTGCTCTGCGGCCTTTCGACGACGCTCGGCATGATCGTCGCCTGCCGTATCGGGCAGGGGCTGTGCGGCGGCCCGCTGATGCCTATGTCGCAGACGCTGCTGATGCGCATCTACCCACCCGAACAGCGGGCAAAGGTGATGGGGCTGTGGGCCATGACCACGCTCGCCGGGCCGGCGGTCGGGCCGATCGTCGGCGGCTATATCAGCGACAATTGGAGCTGGCACTGGATCTTCTTCATCAACGTGCCGATCGCGGCGGGGTGCGTATTCGCAGCGATGGCGCTGCTGCGCCCCGCCGAAACCGAACGGCATAAGCTCCCCATCGACTTTATCGGCCTTGCCCTGCTGATATTCTGGATCGGCTGCCTCCAGATCATGCTGGACACCGGCCGCGATCATGACTGGTTCGGCGATCCGATGATCGTCGCGCTGGCCGTGATGGCCGCGATCGGCTTCCTCGTCTTCATCATTTGGGAACTGACGGAGGAGCATCCGATCGTCGATTTGCGGGTATTCCGCCATGTCGGCTTCACATCGGGCGTACTGACATTGTCGCTATGCTTCGGCGCCTATTTCGCCGGGATCGTCATCACCCCGCAATGGCTTCAGATGTCCATGGGCTATCCTGCCTATTCCGCAGGGTTCGTCACCGCCTTCACGGCAATGACCGCGATCGTCGCCGCACCCTTTGCCGGTCGCTCGGTCGGCAGGATTGATGTGCGCCTGCTGATATCGGGGTCGGTGATCTGGATGGGCATGGCGACCATGTGGCGATCGGAATGGACGAGCACGGCCGACTTCTGGACTTTGTCGATGCCGCAGATCGTCCAGGGTTTTGCCATGCCGTTCTTCATGATCCCGCTGACCACCCTGACGCTGGGATCGGTGCGGCCGGAAGAGATGGCGTCGGCGGCGGGCATGCAAAGCTTCCTGCGCACGCTGGCGGTGGCGATTTCTACATCCATCGTCCTGACGGGCTGGGGCAATGGCCAGCGTGTCGCGCGCAACGAGATGGTGTCCGCGCTGGATCCGAACGTGGGTTCGCAGCTCGCGGGTTCCGGGCTGTCGGCTGAGCAGACGCCGCAGATGATCGCCAATCTGGTCGATCAGCAAGCAGCGATCCTGTCGATGAACCATGTCTTCTTCGTGGCCGCGCTGGTGCTGCTCCTGGCGGGCGCGCTGGTCTGGTTCGCGCCCAAGCCGACCGGGCAGGTGGATATGTCGGCGGCTCACTAAGGGTTACGCCTTAAGGCAAGCCTATCTCCCGGCTGATGCCAATGGCGCGCAGGAAAGCCGCGTCATGGCTCACCACGATCAGCGCGCCGTCATAGCCCAGCAGGCCCTGTTCGATCGCCGCGATGCTGTCGAGGTCGAGATGATTGGTCGGCTCGTCCAGCATCAGCAGCGGCGGCAAGCTGGCATCTCCCAGCACGCAAGCCAGCCCGGCGCGGAGCAGCTGCCCGCCGCTAAGGCTACCCGCCTGTTGCAACGCCAGATCCGCCCGAAAGCGGAAGCGCGCCAGTGCCGCCCGCACTTCGTTATGTGTCGCATTTGGGTGCAGGCGGGCGAAATTATCCGCGATGCTGGCTCCCGGATCGAGCAGCGCCACCTTCTGGTCCAGCAGCGCGCAGGCCACCGGCCGCTCGACCTTCCCCGCCAGGGGAGGCAGGCTACCCGCGATCACATGGAGCAGCGTGGATTTGCCCGCGCCATTAGGCCCGCTGATCGCGATCCGTTCCGGCCCGTTGACGCGCAGGGACAATTCTCGCAGGACCGGCGCGTCGGCATCATGTCCTGCGGTAACATGGTCCAGCGTCACGATCCTCTGACCCGTTTGAACGGCAGTGGAGGGCAGGGCGACGGTCAGGCTCTCGACCACTTCGATCCGTTGCCGCGCGGTCTCGGCCGCCTGTATGGCTTCCCGGCGCAGACGCTCGGCCAGCCGCGCCGCCTCTCCACCTGAGCCCTCGGCCCGGTCCTTCCTCAAGCCGATCAATATGCGCGGCATGTCGCCCTTGGCCCCTTTGCGCGCCCCGGCGGCGTCGCGCCGCTGCTTTCGCTCTGCCGCGACCTGCGTCCGCTTGGCGATGTCCTTCCGATGCCGTTCGGCATGGGCCAAGTCCTGCTCGGCCGCCGCGAGTTCGACCGCCTTGCGCGCCTGCCATGACGAGAAATTCCCGCCATGACGGCTGATGCCCAGCGTCGTCAGCTCGGCAATCGCCTCCATCTCCTCCAGCAGCGCCCGGTCATGGCTGACCACGATCGCGCCCGCCCGCCATCGCGCGAGCAAAGCGATAAGCGCCGCGCGCCCCTCCGCATCCAGATTATTGGTGGGCTCGTCCAGCAGCAGGAAATCGGGCCGGGCAAAGATCGCCCCCGCGAGCGCCGCCCGTGTCCGCTGGCCGCCTGACAATTGGCAAAGGAGCGCATCGGGTCCAACGCTCAGCCCCACCTCCGCCAGCGCCTCCTCCATGCGGGAAGGCAGCGTCCAGTCGCACGCCTCCAGCTCGGCCATGTCCGCGTCGCCCCGCTCGGCCTTGGAGAGCAGCTCCACCGCTGTGCGCACGCCGAACAGGTCGGCGATCGTCTCGCTCGGCTCGACCTGCACCGTCTGCCGCAGTTCGGCCACCGTCCCGTCCAGCTGGACACTGCCGCCGCTGGGCTTCAGCCTTCCCGAAATGAGCGCGAGCAGCGTCGATTTGCCGACACCATTGCGTCCGACAAGTCCGATCCGCTCGGAAGTGAAACGAAAATCAAGGTCGCTAAGGACGGTGGTCCCGTCAGGCGCGGACCAGCTGATATGAGAGAGAGTAATCGCAGGCATGGACAAAAAACTTCCTGAAAGCAGAGCGTTGGGGCTGTGCGATCAGGTGCAAGTCCATGATTATGATCCTCCGGAAACAGGCTTGTGCTAATATAGCAGGGGCGTTCCACTGGCAACCGGCGGCGTTTGCCCCGATTGACGCGGCGCAGCATCGCCGTCACTGAAGGGCCAAAAGGGCTGGGTCCAAATGCGAATCGTCATCATCGATGACAGCGGCCTGCGCGCGACGGTTCTCGAAGAAGGACTGCGTGAGGCGGGCTATGACGATATCCACATCGTCCCCCCGCGCGGCGGCTTCGTCGCGCGGCTCGAACGCATGGCGCCCGACGTCGTGCTGATGGACCTTGGCAGCCCCAGCCGCGACACGCTGGAAGAAATGCTGTCGGTCAGCCGCGCGCTCGCCCGGCCGATTGCGATGTTCGTCGATCAGTCGGACGAGTCCATGATCGGCGCGGCGATCGACGCGGGCGTGTCAGCCTATGTGGTCGATGGCCTGCGCAAGGAGCGCGTGAAGCCGGTGCTGGAGCTCGCCGTCCGCCGCTTCAACGCCTTCGCCCGGCTCCAGACCGAATTGGACGAGGCGCGGACGCAGCTTTCCGACCGCAAGATCATCGACCGCGCCAAGTCCATCCTGATGAGCCAGCGTGGTATCAGCGAACCGGACGCCTATGCGCTGTTGCGGTCGAGTGCGATGAATCAGGGGAAAAAGATCGTGGATGTCGCCCAGGCACTGATCACCGCCAGCGACCTGTTGGGAGGGGGGTTATGACGAGCATTGGGACGACTTGCCTGCGCATCGCCTATTTGCCGCTGACCGATTCCGCCGTGCTGGCGGTTGCGCGGGAAAAGGGTTTCGCCGAGGAGGAGGGGATTGCCCTCGATCTCGTCCGCACGGTCAGCTGGGCGACGTTGCGCGATCGGTTGATCTTCGGTCAGGTGCAGGCCGCGCACATGCTCGCCCCGCTCGCCATCGCGGTAACGCTGGGTTTGAGCCAGCAGCCCGCGCCGCTTGCCGCGCCCTACAAGCTCAATGTCAATGGCAACATGCTGGTGATGGCGCGCGAGTTCGCGCAGGCGCTCGACCCGGATGTCGCCGCCCGGCTCGACGATCCGCTGGGCACCGCCCATGACTTCGCTGCCGCCATCGGTCTGTGGAAACGCAAGCCGGTGATCGGCGTCGTCCACCGCTTTTCCAGCCATGCCATCATGCTGCGTTACTGGCTGGCGAGCGCGGGCGTCGATCCGGATCGCGACGTGCTGTTGCGCGTGGTGCCGCCCTCGCTGACGGTGGAGGCCCTGCGCGGGGGCGAAATTGACGGTTTCATCGCTGGTGAACCCTGGGGCAGCGCTGCCGTCGAAGCGGGCCTTGCCGAAGCTGTCGCCATTGGCGAGCGCATCTGGCGGCGCGGCGTGGAAAAGGTGCTGGCCTTCCGCACGCCCTGGCTGGAGGAAAATCCGCAAACCGTCGATGCGCTGATCCGCGCGCTCGTCCGTTCCGCCGCATGGTGCGACGACCCGGCGAATCATGAAGCGCTCGCGCACCTCCTGTCGCAGCCGCATTTTGTCGATCAGCCCGCCGACCTTATCCTGCGCGCACTGTCTGGCCGCATTGTCGCACGGCCGGGAATGCCACCGCTCGACAGGCCGGACTTCATGCTGTTCTCCCGCGAAGCGACGCCCTTTCCCTGGCGCAGTCAGGCGCTGTGGCTCTATTCGCAACTCGCCCGCTGGAAGATGGTGGATCATACGCCTGAAAACGCGGCCAAGGCGGCATCGGTATTCCGCCCCGACATCTTCCGCCGCGCGCTGGCCGAAAGCAATGTGCCGATTCCCGGCGCCAGCATGAAGGTGGAAGGCGCCGTCGCATCTCCTTTGGCGGTGGGCTCGAAGCGGGGCGAATTGACGCTTGGCCCCGATCGTTTCTTCGACGGCCGCACATTCGACCCCGAACATATCGAGGATTTCCTGAAGAGTTTCTAAACCCTCCCCATCGGCAGATGGGGAGGGGGACCGCTCGCACAGCGAGTGGTGGAGGGGAAGTTCGCAACGTTGCGCATTGTCCCCTCCACCAGCCTGCGGCTGGTCCCCCTCCCCACGCCTTCGGCGCAGGGAGGATCAGAAAAATTGTGCCTTGCAACATGAAGCGAATCATTAGATAAGGCAAAGGTCGCGCGACGAAGCGCGTTTATGGATGAGCACGCCCAAGGATGGGGTCGCGCTCTCCCCAAACACTATTTGCAGCAAAGCCGCTGGCCGGGTCCCGTCGCAAACGGGCGTCCGGAGAGCGGCTTTTTTTGTGTCCATTTCACAAAGATTGAAGGACCTCGTCATGGCAACTGCTTATTGGGATCGCGAGAAAGGCGCCGAGGGGGAAACCGGCCCGACCAGCTTCTGGAAAGCTGGCCACACGCCGACCCTGATTGCCGCTTTCCTCTATTTCGACCTCGCCTTCATGGTGTGGGTGCTGCTGGGGCCGCTTGCGCCCTCCATTTCCATGACGCTGGGCCTCACCCCCGCTGAAAAGGGGTTGATGGTCGCTGTCCCCACGCTGGCGGGGGCGCTGTTGCGCGTCGTCAACGGGCTGCTGGTGGATCGCATCGGTTGCAAGCAAGCAGGCGCGATCAGCCAGGTCATCGTGATCGTTGGCCTCTTCACCGCCTGGTTCATGGGCGTGAACAGCTTCGGCGGGACGCTGGCGCTGGGCGTGATCCTGGGCTTTGCCGGGGCGAGCTTCGCCATTGCGCTGCCCTTGGCCAGCCGCTGGTATCCGCCTGAGCATCAGGGCAAGGCGATGGGTCTTGCCGGCATGGGCAATTCGGGCACGGTTCTGGCGTCCTTGTTCGCGCCGATCCTTGGCAAGCTGTTCGGCTGGAACGCGGTGCTTGGTCTTGCCTGCATTCCGCTGACCATCGTGTTTGTCCTGTACATGTTCATGGCGAAGAATGCGCCCAACGCGCCCGCGCCCAAGAAGCTGGTGGATTATTTCCGCCCGCTGAAGACCGCCGACGCCTGGTGGCTGATGGGCTTCTATTCGGTGACCTTCGGCGGTTTCGTCGGTCTGGCCGCCTCGCTGCCGATCTACTTCACCGACCAGTTCGGCCTTACCCCGATCATCGCGGGTTACTGCACCGCGGGCTGCGTGTTCGCTGGCTCCCTGGTTCGCCCCATGGGCGGCGCGCTGGCTGACAAGATCGGTGGCGTGAAGGCGCTGATGATCGTCTATATCGCTGCTGCATTGGCGCTGGCGGGCGTGTCCTATGCATCGACGCTGGTCGCTGCTCTGGGCCTCTTCGTCGCCGCGATGCTCGCGCTGGGCGTGGGCAATGGCTCGGTGTTCCAGCTGGTGCCGCAGCGCTTCCAGGAAGAAATCGGCGTCATGACCGGCCTGGTCGGCATGGCGGGCGGCATTGGCGGCTTTTACCTCGCTTCCTCGCTGGGTATCGCCAAGCAGTTCACCGGCAGCTTCGCGCCCGGCTTCCTGATCTTCGCGGGCCTTGCCGTGGTCGCTTTCCTCGGCATCTCGCTGGTGCGTGCCAAGTGGCGCGCGACCTGGAGCACCGGCGCGCGCATCTGATCAACGCTTACCGGAGAGGAGAGGCGGCGGCACTCGAAAGAGGAGCCGCCGCCCTTGTTTTTGGGCAATGAGAACCGCTCTACCTCCGTTCGGGCTGAGCTTGTCGAAGCCCTTTTCTTCCTCAGAAGTGAAGCCCTTCGACAAGCTCAGGGCGAACGGTGAAAAGGTGGAAGCTGAGCGCAATCTCTAACTTTTCTGCCGAATCGCTTGACCCCAGCTACGTTTCATTTATGCTGCGCTGCGAAGGACAAGGTTGTCCTCTACTGACATAGCTGCGGTGATCCACGGTTGGATCGTCAAAGCGTTAATGATGGCAAAGCCGCCATCCAGACTCCTGGGTTCAAAGCCCAGGGGTCCGGATGGCGGCTTTTTTTATTGTCTGGAGTCAAGGGATGGATTTTCAGAACAACACCGGACCGGAGACGGCCAACGAAGAGGATATCTTCGTGCCCTCCGACGATGTTCGCGAACATCTGGTTGTTGTGGGCAACGGCATGGCCGGTTGCCGCGCGGTCGAGGAACTGCTGGCACGGGATGCGGGGCGCTATCGCGTCACGATCTTCGGCGCTGAGCCCTATGTGAATTATAACCGCATCATGCTCTCGCCGGTTCTGGCGGGCGAGAAGAGCTTTGACGACATCGTCATCAACAGCCGCGAATGGTATGATGAGAACGGCATCGAGCTGATCGCTGGTGATCCGGTGACGGCAATCGACCGCACCGCAAAAACCGTCACGAGTCAGTCGGGTCGCACTGTTGGCTATGACAAGCTGCTGATCGCGACGGGTTCTGATCCGTTCATCATCCCGGTTCCGGGCAAGGACCTGCCGGGCGTCATCAGTTTCCGCGACATGAAGGATGTCGATACCATGCTGGAAGCCGCCGGAAAGGGCGGCAATGCAGTGGTAATCGGCGGCGGGTTGCTGGGTCTGGAAGCCGCACACGGCCTGACCCTGCGCGGCATGAAGGTCACCGTGATCCACCTCATGGACACGCTGATGGAGCGGCAACTGGACGAAGCGGCTGGCTGGTTGCTGAAGTCCGCGCTGGAAGGCCGGGGCCAGACTATCCTGACCGGTGCCAACACCGAATCCATCTATGGCGACGGCAAGGTCGAGGGCGTCCGCCTGAAGGACGGCACGGAAATCCCCGCGAGCCTGGTCGTCATGGCCGTGGGCATCCGTCCTTCGACGGCGCTGGCCCGGGAAGCCGGTCTGGAAGTCAATCGCGGCATCAAGGTCGATGACCATATGGTCACCAGCGACCCCGACGTGCTGGCGGTCGGCGAGTGCGTCGAGCATGACGGCAATGTCTATGGCCTCGTCGCGCCGCTGTGGGACATGTGCCGCAGCCTGGCCGACGGCCTCACCGATCAGCACACCGGCTACAAGGGTTCGGTCACCTCGACCAAACTCAAGGTCGCCGGTCTGGACGTCTTCTCCGCCGGTGATTTTTCGGGCGGCGAAGGCTGCGAGGACATCGTCCTGCGCGACGCCTCGCGCGGTGTTTACAAGCGCGTCATCGTCAAGGGCGACAAGATCATTGGCGCCGTTCTTTACGGCGATACCGTCGATGGCGGCTGGTATTTCGACCTCCTGAAGCGCGAGGAGGATGTCGGCGAAATCCGCGACCTGCTGATCTTCGGTCAGGCCTTCGCCTCTGGAGGAGGCGCGCTGGACCCTAAGGCGGCCGTTGCGGCGCTCTCGGACGATGCCGAGATTTGCGGCTGCAACGGCGTCAGCAAGGGCCAGGTCGTCGGCTGCATCGAAAAGGGCGCATGCAGCCTTGATGCGGTGCGCGCCACCTGCAAGGCGTCGGCCAGCTGCGGCAGCTGCACCGGCTTGGTCGAGAACCTGCTGGCGGTGGTGCTGGGCGACGACGTCCAGTCCGGTCCCAAGACGATGTGCAAATGCACCAGCTTCGGCCATGACGATGTTCGCCGCGAGATCGTCGCGCAGAATATGCGCTCGATCCCCGAAGTGATGCAGAAGCTGCACTGGTCGACCCCCGACGGTTGCTCCTCCTGCCGCCCGGCGCTCAATTACTATCTGCTCTGCGCGCTGCCCGGCGAGTATGTCGATGATCAGCAGAGCCGCTTCGTCAATGAGCGCATGCACGCGAACATCCAGAAGGACGGCACCTACTCGGTCGTACCGCGCATGTGGGGTGGCCTGACCAATCCCAAGGAACTGCGTGCCATCGCCGATGTGGTCGAGAAATATGATGCGCCGATGGTGAAGGTCACCGGCGGCCAGCGTCTCGACATTTTCGGCATCAAGAAGGAAGACCTGCCCGCCGTCTGGGCCGACCTCAATGCCGCTGGCATGGTGTCGGGCCACGCCTATGGCAAGTCGCTGCGCACGGTGAAGACCTGCGTCGGGTCCGAATGGTGCCGCTTCGGCACGCAGGATTCCACCGGCCTTGGCGTCAAGACGGAGCGGATGACCTGGGGGTCGTGGATGCCCCACAAGTTCAAGATCGCCGTATCCGGCTGCCCCCGCAACTGCGCGGAGGCGACGATCAAGGACTTTGGCGTGGTCTGCGTGGACTCCGGCTATGAACTGCATGTCGGCGGCAATGGCGGCATCCATGTCCGCGCCACCGACTTCCTCTGCAAGGTCGCGACCGAGCAGGAGGCGCTGGATTATTGCGCCGCCTTCACCCAGCTTTACCGCGAGGAAGCGCGCTATCTGGAGCGCACCGCGCCCTGGATCGAGCGTGTCGGCGTCGAATATGTGAAGCAGCGTATCGTGGAAGATGAAGCAGGCCGTGAGGCTCTGCGGGCACGCTTCCTCTACTCGCAGAGCTTCTCTCAGGAAGATCCCTGGGCCGAACGCGCAGCCGGTGCGAATGCAGAATTGCACCAGCATCTCGACCCCATCGCCATCGCTGCGGAGTGAACGACATGACGACATGGATCGACATCGGAACGCTGGCCGACATTCCCCAGCGCGGCGCTCGCACGGTGCAAATCGCTGGCGAAAAGGAAATCGCCGTCTTCCGCACCAGCGACGACAAGGTCTTCGCGCTGGTCAACGAATGCCCGCACAAGCAGGGTCCGCTCAGCCAAGGCATCGTCCATGGCCACAGCGTCGCCTGCCCGCTCCACAACTGGAACATCGCTCTGAAAACGGGCGAGGCGCAGGGCAATGACGAAGGCTGCACGCCGACGATCGCCGTGAAAGAGGAGGGCGGTCGCATCCTGATCGCTCGCCCGACGGCGATGAAGGCAGCAGCCTGACGAGCATCAAGCTTCCGGTCCCTAGCCATAACGGCGGGGACCCGGGTGGGGGTGTCTTGTTGGCCATCCCTTGCGGCAAGCGCCTCCACCCAATTCCTGTTCCTCGGGACGAAGAGGTAAGAACATGACAGAGGCCATCCGCACCACCTGCGCCTATTGCGGCGTTGGTTGCGGCATCTCGGCCACGCCGACCGGCCCCCGGTCGGTTACGATCAAGGGCGATGAGGCGCATCCGGCCAATGGCGGGCGCCTCTGCTCCAAGGGCACGCATCTGGGCGAGACGGTGGGCCTGACCGGCCGCCTGCTGCACCCGATGATCGGCAACAAGCGCGCCAGCTGGGACAAGTCGCTGGACCTCGTCGCGAAGAAGTTCCGCGATACCATCGACCGCTACGGTCCCGACAGCGTGGCTTTCTATGTCTCCGGTCAGCTGATGACCGAAGATTATTATGTCGCCAACAAGCTGATGAAGGGCTTCATCGGCACGTCCAATATCGACACCAACAGCCGCCTCTGCATGTCGAGCGCGGTGGCGGGGCACAACCGTGCGTTCGGTGAAGATGTGGTGCCCGCCACCTATGGCGATCTGGAGGAAGCGGACCTGATCGTGCTGGTCGGTTCGAACACCGCCTGGTGCCATCCGATCGTCTATCAGCGCATTCAGGCCGCCCGTGCGGCGCGCGGCACCAAGCTGGTCGTGATCGATCCCCGGCGCACAGAGACTTGCGAAGGCGCGGACCTCCATCTGCCGGTGAAGCCGGGCACCGACGTCGCGTTGATGAACGGCCTGCTGGCGTGGTGCGACGCAGAGGGGATCACCGATCCCGCCTTCCTGGGCGATCACGTCAACGCGCCCGAAGGCTTCTGGGAGCATATCCGCACCGGCCACGACCTGTGGACGACCGCGAAGACCTGCGACATTGCCCCCGCGCTGCTGGAGCAGTTCTTCAAGCTGTTCGCCGCCACCCCGCGTACCGTCACGATGTTTAGCCAGGGCATCAATCAGTCGATCCGTGGCACCGATCAGGTCAACGCGATCATCAACGTCCACCTTGCGACGGGCCGCATCGGCAAGCCGGGCGCTGCTCCCTTCTCGATCACCGGCCAGCCCAACGCCATGGGCGGCCGCGAAGTCGGCGGCCTTGCCTCGACCCTCGCCAGCCACATGGACTTCGCGCCGGAAAATGTGGAACGCGTCGGCCGCTTCTGGGCCGCGCCGAACATGGCTACGAAGCCGGGCCTGAAAGCCGTCGATCTCTTCCGCGCGATCAACGAAGGCCGGGTCAAGGCGCTCTGGGTCATGGCGACCAACCCCGCCGTTTCGCTGCCCGACGCGGGTCGCGTACGAGAGGCATTGGAGTCCGTCCCCTTCCTCGTCGTGTCGGACATCATCGCTGACACCGACACCAGCGTCCATGCCGATGTGCGCCTGCCCGCTGCCGGTTGGGGCGAAAAGGATGGCACCGTCACCAATAGCGACCGCACCATCAGCCGCCAGCGCCCCTTCCTGGCGCTGCCGGGCGAGGCGAAGCCCGACTGGTGGATCATCAAGGAAGTCGGCCGCCGCATGGGCTGGCGCAATGCCTTTGCCTATGACCGGCCTGCCGATATCTGGCGTGAACATGCGCGCCTGACCGCCTATCAGAATGACGGCCAGCGTGTCCTCAACCTGCGCGCTCACGCCACCATCGGCAATGATGCCTATGAAGCGATGGAGCCATTCCGTTGGGGTGGTGAGAAGCCCTTCGCCGACGGCCGTTTCTCAACGCCGGACGGCAAGGCGCGGATGGTCCTCACCAAGCAGATGGACCTTCAGGAGCCGCTCAAGCAGTGGCCGATGACGCTCAACACCGGCCGCTATCGCGACCAGTGGCACACCATGACGCGCACCGGCCTGTCGCCCAAGCTCGCCCGCCATCGCGAAGAGCCGCTGGTCGATATCCACCCCAAGGATGCCGAGGAACTGGGCATTTGCGACGGCGACCTCGCCCGGGTCCAGACCGCGCAGGGCAACAGCATCTTCCGCGTGGCTTTCAGCGAAGGCCAGCGCGTGGGCGAAATCTTCACCCCGATCCACTGGACCGATCAGGTCTCGACCGGCGGTCGCACCGGCCTGCTGCCGCGCCCGCTGGTCGATCCTCATTCGGGTCAGCCGGGCTTCAAATCGACGCCCGCCAGCATCGAAAAGGTCGCGACGGAGTGGAAGGGCTTCCTCATCCTGCGCGGAGAGCAGCCCGCCAAAATCCCCTGCCTATGGGCCACGAAGGTGACCGTTCCGGGCGGTGCGCTCTACGAAGTCGCGGGCAATGGCGACCCCGTGCGTCTTGAAGCCTGCCTGCCCAAGGGCGACCGTGTCGAGGCCGTCGACATGACGCGCGGCACCCGCCGCATCGCCATCATCCGCGAAGGCAAGTTGGCAGCGGTCCTCTTCGTCACCCGCACCGGCCTGCTCCCCTCACGCGACTGGCTCATTGGCCAGTTGGAAGCGGAAGAGGTTGGCGCATCCGTCCTCGCCGCGCGTGGTCCCGGTAACCAGCCCGACAAGGGGCCGACCATCTGCGTCTGCTTCGACATCGGCCTGAACCAGATCGTCGCCGCCATCCGCGACCAGAGCCTGGTCGACGTGCCCGCCATCGGCAAGGCGATCGGCGCGGGCACCAATTGCGGGTCCTGCCGTCCCGCACTCGCCAACATCCTCGCCCAAATCCCGCAGGAGGCCCTTCATGCAGCAGAATGACCTTATCGCCCCCGGTGAAGTCTGGCTGGTCGGCGCAGGGCCGGGAGACCCGGACCTCCTCACTCGCAAGGCCGAAAAGCTGATCGCCGCCGCCGAGATTGTCTTCTACGACGCCCTCGTCGGCCCCGGCGTCCTCGACCTTATCCCGCAAGGCGTCGAGCGGGTCAGCGTCGGCAAGCGCTCCGGCCGCCACAGCAAGGCGCAGGAAAGCATCAACGACCTCCTCCTCGCCGCCGCCAAAGCAGGCAAGCGCGTCGTGCGCCTCAAAGGCGGCGACCCGTCGGTATTCGGCCGCTCATCCGAAGAGATGGAGCATCTGGCCGCCGACGGCATCCGTTTCCACATCTGCCCCGGTATCACCACCGCCAGCGCAGCGGCCGCAAGCGGTAGCGCCTCGCTCACCCTGCGCGGCAAGGCACGGGGCCTGACGCTGGTGACCGCGCATCTGAAAGCCGGTGAACCGCTCAAGCTCGACTGGGAAGCGCTGGCCCGTCCCGGCGGTACGCTCGGCATCTATATGGGCCGTGCCGCCGCTGGAGAGATCAGCCGCCAGCTGATCGCCGCCGGACGCGATCCCGAAACGCCGGTTATGGTGGCGGTCAACGTCTCCCTCCCCACCGAACGCCTGATCCGGGGGAAGCTGTCTGCGCTTGCCTTCCTCGTTGCCACGATCAGCGACGAAGACCCGACCCTGCTGCTGATCGGCGAAGCGGTGGCGGGCACGTCCATGCCAGTAGAGGTTGCAGCCAGCGTCGCTCTTCCGCTTTGAAGACCGGCTCGCCGCAACTTTTGCCCTGAGCTTGCCGAACGCCCCCGAACTTAGTTGGAAGGAAGGGAGGGGGCTTCGGCAAGCTCAGTTCGGCTCGCGCCAGTGCGCCAAGTCCTCCGGCCGATTGATATTCGGCAGCACCAGTTCCGGCCGCTCCACCAGCCGCGCGCCGATCCGATCCAGCCAGCCATAGATCGAGCGGCTATTCTCTTCCGCCAGATGCGCGTCCAGTTCGTCCGCGAGCGACGCAGGCCAGAAGCCCGCCAACTGCTGCCCCTTCAACACTGCCGCACTTTCACCCATAAGCGCCTCCACCAGCGCCGCCGGATAGAAGGGCATGTCGCACCCCGTCGTCAGCACCGCGTCATAGCCTTGGCCCAGCGCGTAATGCAGCGCCGCGTTCAGCCCACCCAGCGGCCCCATATCCGCCGCTGGCCGATCCGCCAGCCCCGTCAGCCCATCGACGCTCCGCCCGCAGACCACCACCGCCTCCACATGCGGCGCGATGGCCGCCACCGCATGCTCCATCAGCGTGCGCCCGTCCGGCATCAGCGCCAAAGCCTTGTCGCTCCCGAACCGGCTGGATTGCCCACCCGCCAGCACCGCGCCCAGCAATCGCATCGATCCACTCCTTGGCAATAGCCTCACTTTCCCCTATGGCGCGCCGCGTGAGCGGGCAACCGCTGACATGAAGATCGCGCGGGAAAGGGAATGCGGTGCGGACGGGATCACCGTCCAACTCCGCGGCTGTCCCTGCAACTGTAAGCGGCGAGCGCGATGCACAGGGAAACCCGCAAGCCTTCAAAGGGGGAGGCGAGGGGGACCAGCCACTGGACCAAAAGTCCGGGAAGGCGTGCATCACCGCGACGACCCGCGAGCCAGGAAACCTACCGGCGCATGGTCGCTCTTGCCTTGGGTCCAGGGATCGGTCCGGGCACGGTTTTCCGTCTGAGCGACGAAGCGGCGCAGGGCCGCATCGGTGCGCGTGACGGGGCTGGCGTCTCTTCTTCCCGCACACCGGCCGCGCAAGCGGCAGGCCCTGGGCTCATGTCGCATGGCGCTCAGGGAAGACAGAACATGATCAGGACCGGAATTTCACTGCTGGCGCTCCTCGCCGCCACCCCCGCGCTCGCCGCAGACGCGGACGAGATCGTCGTAACCGCGCTCGGCATCGAGCAACCCACCGACGAGGTCGGTCAGGCGGTGACCGTGATCGACGAAAAGACGATCGAAACGCGCCAGAATGTCAGCGTCGCGGACCTGCTGATCACGACCCCCGGCATTCGCCTCAACCGCGCCGATGCCGTTGGCGGCGTGACTGGCATTTCGATCCGGGGCGCGGAAACGACGCAGACGCTGGTGCTGCTCGACGGCGTCAAGATCAATGACCCCAGCGTCATCGGCGACGCCTATGACTTCGGCAATCTGCTGACCGGCAACATCCGTCGCATCGAAATCCTGCGTGGCTCCAACTCGGTCGTCTATGGCAGCCAGGCCATCGGTGGCGTCGTCAACATCATGTCCGCCGAACCGGGCGAAGGCTTGGGCGGCAACGCTTCGGTTGAATATGGCTATGCCGATACGCTGAATGCGAAAGCCGACATCTCGGGCAGCGCGGGGATTGCCTCAGCCAGCGCTGGCGTCGCCTATTTCCGTACCGATGGCATCTCCGCGGCCAAAGGCGGCACGGAGAAGGACGGCTATGAGAACATCGCCACCCATGCCAAGCTGAAGCTCGCCTTCACCGACAATCTCAGCCTCGACCTGCGCGGCTATTATATCCATGCGGACCTCGACACCGACATCTTCTTCGGCGCGCCTGCGGACACAACCGACAGCAGCAAGCTTGACCAATATATCGGCTATGCAGGGCTGAACCTTGCCTCTTTCGACGCCAAATTGACGCAGCGGGCGGCGGTCACCTGGTTCCGCGCGGAGCGCAGCTATGAGTCTCCCTTCGGGCCTTCCGGCTTTACTGGCAGGACGTTGCGGTTCGAATATCAAGCCGTCTTCCAACCCATCGACAGGGCCAAGCTGCTGCTGGGATATGACCATGAACGGCCGGAATATGACTCCTTCTTCTTCGATTCCTTCGCAGGCCAGAATGTCTACAGCGATGCTGGCGCGAATATCGACAGCGTTCATGCGCTGGCCGTGGTCAAGCCCTTCGCCGGTCTGTCCCTGACCGGCGGCGTGCGCCATGACGATCACAGCCAGTTCGGCGGAGCGACCACCTTCGGCGCCAACGCCAATTATTCGCCCAATCAGGGCCTCACCAATGTGCGCGCAAGCTATGGCGAGGGGTTCCGCGCCCCGTCGCTGTATCAGCTTTACGATCCGACTTATGGCAATGCAGCGCTCGATCCGGAGCGGTCGAAAAGCTATGATATTGGCATCGACCAGCAGCTTGGCGGCGATCAGGCCACGATCTCGATCACCGCGTTTCGCCGCACCATCGACGGCCAGATCGATTTCGACTTCGGCACCTCGCAATATTTCAATCTGGGCCGCACGCGTGCCAAGGGCGTGGAGGCCATGCTGACGCTGAAGCCTGTCGAAGCGCTGACTGTCACGGCTTCCTATAGCTATGTCGATGCGCGGAACCGCGACACGGGCGCTCGCCTTCCGCGCCGCCCGACGAATGTTGTCAGCCTCGCGGCCGACTATCGCTGGCAGTTCGGACTGTCGGCCGGAGCGACGTTGCTGATGGCCAGCGACAGCTACAATAATGCGTCCGGCACCCAGCGGATCGATGGCTATGCGCGGCTGGACCTGCGCGCGTCGCTGCCGATCAACGAGCATCTGGAGATTTACGGCCGCATCGACAATGTTACGGATGAAGAATATGCGACCGTCTATGGCTACAGCACCTACGGCCGGTCGGCCTATGGCGGCGTGCGTGTCCGCTTCTGACGGTAGAAGGTGAAGGGGGTGGGCGACCGCCCCCCTTCATCGCAGGGGCGCGGCCTTTGGCTGCGCCCTGCCTTTGCTTGCGGCATCCGCCTGCGCGATGATGCTGCGCGCGGCCTGCACATAGGCGGGACCGCCGCACACGGTCCAGGCTTGCGGCACGCGGATGCGGGGGATGGATCGCAGCACGGGGTGATGCAGCATTTCCGTCCCCTGATCGACGACCCTCTCGCTGCCCTCTTCCACGATCAGATAGTCGGGCTTGGCCGCGATCATCTGCTCCAGCGGCACCTGCGCCAGCGCGGGTTTGCCAAGCTTCGCCGCAAGGTTGGTGAGGCCCGCGCGCCGGATCAGCTCATCGACCAAAGTGCCGGTCCCGGTCATATAGCCGCGCCGTTGATAATAGGCAGCGACGCCGCCGCGCCGGGACCGGGGCAGGGCGGTAAGGTCGCGCTCCATGCCCGCGATCATCGCTTCGCCCCGCGCGGGGTGGCCCACCACAGCCGCCACTTGCCGGATCTGGTCGCGGATGGCGGCGAAGCTGTCCGCGCTCGCCAGCCCCAGCTTGCGCCATCGGCCATCCGGCGCGCCGACCACGCTGCCCGCGCCATCGGGAAAGCCGATCACAATGTCGGGCCGCAACGCCAGCACCTCTTCGGCCGGGCGTTTCAGGACCGGAAAGCGCCGCGCCTTGGCGACCGCCGCCGACAGTTCGGGGTCGTGACCATAGGGGCTGAGAGCCGCGATCTGGCCCGGATCGGCGAGCGCCAGCACATATTGGTCGGAACAGGTGTTGAGCGACACGATGCGGCGTGGCGGCGCGGGCGCAGCGCCGGTCAGGCCAAGCGCCAGCAGCGCCGCGATGATCCTTGTAGCACGCACGCGCTCTGCTCTAGCCAGCGGCAGCGGAGAAGCAAGCCATGAGCGCCCGCCGCCGCCCGCTACTGCTCCCCATCCTGATCATGCTTACCCTGCTGGCGGGGCTGGGCTCGCTCACGCTGGGCGCGGTGCCTCTCTCTCCCGCCCGCATCCTTGCTGTCCTCACCGGCGGAGGGGATGAGGTCGCGCGCGCCATCCTCATCGACCTGCGCCTGCCGCGCATGCTGCTCGGCCTCATCGTCGGCGCGATGCTTGGTCTCGCGGGAGCCGCGCTTCAGGGTTACCTCCGCAATCCGCTCGCCGAACCGTCGGTTCTTGGCGCTTCCAACGCGGCTGCGCTCGGCGCCGTGTGCGCGCTATATTTCGGCCTTGCGCAGCTTCATCCTGCGATCCTGCCGGTCCTTGCCATCACCACCAGCCTTATCGCGATCTCGGCCCTGTTCCTGCTGGCGGGGCCGTCCGAAAGTCCGCTGACGCTGATTCTCGCGGGCATCGCCGTCGCGACGTTGACCGGGGCGGGGATTAGTCTGTCGCTCAACCTCTCGCCCAATCCCTTCGCGGCCATGGAGATCATGAGCTGGCTGATGGGCAGCCTCGAAAATCGCAGCTATACCCATGTATGGATCGCGCTGCCCTGCGTCCTTCTCGGCGCTGCGCTGCTGATCGCCGACGGCCGCAGCCTCGATGCGCTGACCTTGGGGGAGGAGGGCGCACAGGCGCTGGGCGTTGACCTGTCCAAAGCGCGGCTGCGCATGATGCTGGGCGTCGCCATCGGCGTCGGCGGAGCAGTGGCGGTGTCGGGTGCGATCGGTTTCGTCGGCCTGATCGTCCCTCACCTCGTCCGCCCACTGACGGATCGCTCCCCTTCGGCCATTCTGCTCCCCTCGCTGCTCGGCGGCGCGGCGCTACTGACGCTGGCCGACATCGGCGTGCGCCTCATCCCCACCAGCAGCGAATTGAAGCTAGGCGTCCTGACTGCATTGCTCGGCGTCCCCGTCTTCCTCGTCCACTTGATGCGGGAGCGGCGGCTATGGTGACCATCCGCACGCAAGACCTGTCCGTTCGCCTTGGCCGCCATGCCGCCGTGACCGGCGTCACTACGGTGCTGGAGCCGGGGCAACTGATCGGCATCATCGGCCCCAATGGCGCTGGCAAATCGACGCTGATCCGCGCGTTGCTCGGCCTCGTCCGCATGGAAAGCGGCGGTGTGTCGATCGACGGCCTTCCCATCGCCAGTCTCAGCCGCAAGGATATTGCGCGCCGGGTTGCCTATCTGCCGCAAGGCCAGACGTTGCACTGGCCGTTGCTCGTCGAACGGCTGGTGGCGCTCGGCCGCATGCCGCATCTGGGTCCGTTGTCCCGCCTCTCGCCCGAAGACGGAGCGATGGTCGATGCCGCGCTCGCCCGCGCCGATGTGCTGCATTTGAAAGGCCGAATCGCAACCGAGCTATCAGGCGGCGAACGCGCCCGCGTCCTCCTCGCCCGCGCGCTGGCTGTGGGCGCGCCTGCTCTCATCGCCGACGAACCGCTCGCCGCGCTTGATCCGGGGCATCAGCTGGACGTCATGGACCTGCTCAAGGCCGAAGCGCGGGCCGGGTCGCTGGTGGTCACGGTGTTGCACGACCTTGGCATGGCGGCACGCTATTGCGACCGCTTGTTGCTGATGGACAACGGTCGACTGATTGCCGAGGGCAAGCCGATGGAGGTCCTTACCGAACAGAGCCTTGCCGAAGTATACGGCATATCGGCTTGCATCGAGGCTGACGGCGAATGGCCGCTGATACTCCCGACCGGGCGGATCAAGAACTAAACCAACCCCGTTCGGGCTGAGCTTGTCGAAGCCCATTTCTTGTTCTTGAAGAGAAGGGCTTCGACAAGCTCAGCCCGAACGGGGAGAGGTGAGTTATTCCCCAAAAGCCTTGGGCGCCGCAGCCACCACCGTATAGGTCCCGGCACCCACCTCCGACACTTCCAGCGCCCGCTCGGCAATCCCGCTGCGCCCGAACCGGAACGCGCCATCAATGCCGGAAAAGCCGCCCGAATCGCGCAGCCGTGCCGTCGGGAACACCGTCCCCGGCTTCCAATCCCGCGCAATCCGCACGGTCAGCAGCACCGCGTCATAACCCAGCGCCGACAGGCGGAACGGCGCGCTGCCATAACGCGCCCGATACTTCCCCGCCAATTGCCCATACAGCCCGTCCGACACACTGGCGAACCATGCGCCCCGCAAAGCCGGAGCGGACGCCAGCCCGCGATCCGTATTCCACAGTTCAGTCCCCAGCAGCCGCGCCGTCGCGCCGCCATTCTTCCGCACGATCGGGGCAAGCTGCAACGCCACGCGCCCGCTGTCAGCGATCAGCAGCGCGTCATAGCTGGACGACGCCTGCAACTTCTTGACCGCTGCCGTCATCGAAGCAGGCGTCCGGTCGAACGTCTGCATCGACACGACCGTCCCGCCCACGCCCTCGACCGCGCGCAGCAGCGATGTGCCCGACCGCTCGCCATACGTGCCCTTGGGCACCAGCGCCGCGAACTTCGACAGCCCCTTGCCCTTGGCGAACTCGACCACGCGCTCGATCGACTGGTTGGGGTTGTATCCCATGATGTAGACGCCGTTCCCCGCGACGCTCACATCATTGGAAAAGCTGATCACCGGCACATTGGCCTTTGCAGCGATCGGCCCCACGACCCGCGCATCTTCCGCCAGCAGCGGCCCCAGGATCAGGCGATTGCCCTCCGCCAGCGCTTTGCTCGCCGCCGCCGCCGCACCCATGCTGGTGTCATAGGTGGTGATGCGCACCTTGTCCGCCTTGGTATCCAGCAGCGCCAGCGTGGTCGCATTGGCGATCGACTGGCCAACACCGGCATTAGGACCGCTCATCGGCACCAGCAGTGCGACGCGATGGCGCAGCGTGTCGGTGGGCAGGCCCTGCGTCACGTCAGGGCCACTCGGAACAGGCTCCGTCGGCCGCACCGGACCCGGTCCACGCGGCACGATCGACTGACAGGCGGCGACCAGCAAAGCGCTGGCAGCAAACAGGATACGCGCACCGCGCTTCATTGCCGCGAACATGTCCGCTTGCCGGAGGGCATCCGTCTCTGTCATCTGGCGTCCTTATGGAAGATACAACTTCTGGGCTGGAGCCCGGGCTTTACATCGTTGCGGGGCCGATCGGCAACCTCGGAGACCTTAGCCCGCGCGGCGCGCAAGTCCTGCGCCTTGCCGATGTGATCGCCGTGGAAGATACACGGGTGAGCGCACGTTTGCTGCGCCATGCGGGATCGGATCGCCCGATGATCCCCTATCACGACCACAGCGCCGAAGGCGTCCGCGCCCGCCTGATCGAGCGGATGGCGAGCGAATCGGTCGCGCTCTTGTCCGACGCCGGAACGCCGCTGATCTCCGACCCCGGTTACAAGCTCGTCCGTGACGCGCGCGCCGCCGGTCGCAACATCATAACGCTGCCCGGCCCCAGCGCCGCCATCGCCGCGCTTACCCTGTCGGGGCTTCCCACCGACCGTTTCCTCTTCATGGGCTTCCTCCCCGCCAAGCAAAAGGCCCGCGCCGACACGCTCGCCGAGGTCGCAGCCCTGCGCGCCACGCTCATCTTCTACGAAAGCGGCCCGCGCCTGTCGGAAAGCCTCGCCGCCATGGCGGAGGGGTTGGGCGACCGCGAAGCCGCCGTCAGCCGAGAAATCAGCAAAACATTTGAGGAAACCCGCACCGGCACATTGAGCGAACTGTCCGCCCGCTATGCCGACGCCCCGCCCAAGGGAGAGATTGTCGTTATCGTCGGCCCACCCGGCGAAGCCCCGCCCGCCAGCGCCGAGGACGCCGACGCTGCGCTGATCGAGGCGATGCAGCGGCTCCCCGTCTCCAAGGCGGCCGGAGAAGTCGCCAAGAAACTCGGCCTAGACCGCCGCGCCCTCTACGACCGCGCGCTGGAACTGAAAGGGTGAAGCGCCAACAGGCCGAACAACGCGGACGGCAGGCGGAGCGGATCGCCGCATGGTGGCTGCGCCTTAAAGGCTGGCAGATCGTCGGCCGCCGCTTGCGCACGCCTGCGGGGGAAGTGGACCTTGTCGCAAGACGGGGCGCGATGCTCGCCTTTGTCGAGGTAAAGGCCCGCGCCACCGCCGCCGATCTTGACCTTGCGATAGACGAACGCCGCCTGTCCCGTGTCGCGTCCGCCGCTGAAATGCTCTTCTACGACCTCGCCAAACCCGGCGATGACATGCGGATCGACGTGATCCTCCTTGCGCCGGGGCGCCCGCCACGCCATCTGGCGAATGTCTGGCATGGGGGGTGAAACCCGCCTCATGCTCCACACCCGTTCGCTTCGAGCGCAGTCGAGAAGTGGGAGACGTTGCCCAAGCGTTTCTCGACTGCGCGTGAAACGAACGGAGATTGTTGAAAAGGCCTTTTCTGGATGACTGAGCTCAACCCCCTCACCGTCGCCGTGCAGATGGACCCGATGGAAGGGATCAACATCGCGGGCGATTCCACCTTCCACATCATGCTGGCGGGGCAGGCGAGGGGGCACCGCCTCTATCATTATCTCGCGCCCGACCTCACCTATCGCGACGGTCGCGTGCTGGCGAAGGCACGTCCCGTGAAGGTGCAAAGGCAAGAGGGCGACCATTTCGCCCTTGGTGCGCCCGAACTGCTGGACCTTGGCCGCGACGTCGATGTTGTGCTGATGCGGCAGGACCCGCCCTTTGACCTGAGCTACATCACCGCCACCCATTTGCTGGAGCGGGTGCAGGAAGAAACGCTGGTGGTGAACGATCCCGCGTCCGTCCGAAACGCGCCCGAAAAGCTGTTCGTGCTCGACTATGCGCGGTTCATGCCGCCCACGATGATCACCCGCGATTTGGCCGAGGTGAAGAGCTTTCTTGCCGAACATGGCGAGATCGTCGTGAAGCCGCTCTATGGCAATGCGGGCAACGCGGTCTTCCATGTCGGTCAGTCCGGCGCGAACATCTCCGCGCTCGTGGAACTGTTCAACGCTTCATGGGTCGAGCCCTTCATGGTTCAGGCCTTCATCCCCGGCGTCGCGCAAGGCGACAAGCGCATCGTGCTGATCGACGGGGAAATCGCAGGCGCGATCAACCGCATTCCGGGCGCGGGCGAGATACGCTCCAACCTCGCGGTGGGCGGATCGGCCGCGCGCACCGAACTCACGGATCGGGAGCTGGAAATTTGCGCCGCCATGGGGCCAGAACTCAAACGCCGGGGCCTGCTCTTCGTCGGCATCGACGTGATCGGCGGCGAATGGCTGACCGAAATCAACGTGACGTCCCCGACCGGCATCGTGTCGATAGATGCATTCAACGGCACGGACACGGGCGCCATGATTTGGGATGCCATCGATGCGCGTCTGGCGGCAAGGGCTGCCGTCTGATCTGGATAGCACAATGTGCTCCTGCCTTCGCAGGAGCACGTGAACGTGCAAGCGGGGGAGCCGACCTTTGACTGACTGGGTCCTCCATCTCATCGATGCGGGCGGCTATTGGGGCATCTTCGCCCTCATGGTGCTGGAAAATGTCTTTCCCCCGATTCCGTCCGAACTCATCATGGGCATCGGCGGCATCCGCGTGGGTCAGGGCCGCATGGCGATGGAGTGGCTATTGCTCGTGGGAACGCTGGGCACCACGGTGGGCAATTATTTCTGGTATCTGGTCGGCCACATATTGGGCTTCGCACGGCTCAAGCCGCTGGTGGACCGCTATGGCCGCTGGGCCACGCTGGAATGGCGGAATGTCGAGGCGCTCGACCATATTTTCGGCAAATATGGCCAGATCGTCGTGTTCGTGTTCCGCTTCCTGCCCGCCTTCCGCACCATGATCTCGCTGCCCGCCGGGCTATTCCGCATGGGGCATGTGAAATTCCTCGCCTGGACGGCTGGCGGTGCACTGATCTGGAACATCATCCTTGCCTATGCAGGCTATGTCCTCGGCCAGAATTTCCGCGACATCGACAAATATGTGGGGCCTGTGGCGACGGCGTGCGTGGTGGGCGCGATTGCGCTCTACCTCTGGCGCTTGGCAACGTGGAAGCCGAGGGGCTGACAGTCGTTTGTTCCCCCTCCCGCAGGCGGGAGGGGGCTAGGGGGTGGGTCAGCGCAACGTCAGAGGCGTTCTGCAACCGCAAAGGCCGGAAAGCTCGCTACGCTCGCGCCCACCCCTAACCCCTCCCGCTTGCGGGAGGGGGACAGGTCCATGCCACCCACCGCCCCCCTCAAGCCCGAGGATGCGCATTCCGATAAACATCCAGCAAATGCGCCGCATCCACCTGAGTATAAATCTGCGTCGATGACAGGCTCGCATGCCCCAGCAGTTCCTGCAACGACCGCAAATCCGCCCCGCGCCCCAGCAAATGCGTCGCAAAGCTGTGCCGCAACGCATGCGGCGTCGTCCGATCCGACAGCCCCAGCCTTCCCCGCGCACCCTGCACCGCCCGCCGGATCAAAGCCGCCGACAAAGGCCCCCCCCGCGCCCCCCGGAACAGCACTTCATCCCGCTCCACAGGATAAGGACAAACCGCCACATAAGCCTCGATCGCCGCCCGCACCTGCGGCAGCAGCGGCACAATTCGCGTCTTGCCCCGCTTGCCCGTCACCCGCAGCGTATCGCCCAGCGGCAGCACATCGCCCATCAGCCCCATCGCCTCGCCGATCCGCAGCCCCGCGCCATAGAGCAGCAGCAGCACCGCCCAGTCGCGCGCACCGATCCATCCCTCCCGCGCCGTCTCCGCAATCTCTCCCGCCAGCGCCACCGCTTCATCGGGCGAGATCGGCCGGGGCAGACCCCGCTTCACCTTGGGGCCTTTCAATACCGGCACCCGCGCATCCTCGCCGCCCACGAACCTCAGGAATCCGCGCACCGCCGACAATTCCCGCGCCGCCGATCTGTTGCCGATCCCGTCCATCCGCCGCGCCGTCAGGAAGGCGCGCAGATCCGCCTGATCCACACGGGCCAGAGCCGCCGCCGTCATCGCTTCCCCGCGATGCTCTGTCAGGAAAGCGATCAGTCGCTCGGCCGTCGCCATATAGGCGCGCACCGTATGCGTCGATCGCCGCCGGTCCAGCGCCAGATGCTGCCGCCATGCTTCTACGAGGTTCTGCAACACCCAACTCCCTACCGCCGTTCGCTTCGAGCGAAGTCGAGAAGCGGAAGTGCGCCACATGTCTCGACTTCGCTCGACACGAACGGAGGGCTTGTGATGGCAATCCTACCGTACACGTCCGCCAAACGGAATCCCCCCGATAACCGGCCCTTGAAAATCCCGGCCAGATAGGCACATGAGGCGCATGGCAACCGCACCTGACATGGCCGACATGCCCACGGGCACGCTGCTGCAAATCTCCCCGCGCATCGGCCGCGTTCTGGCGCCCAATCCGTCGCCCATGACCTACACCGGCACGCAGACCTATCTGGTCGGGACGGAGGAGCTTGCGGTTATCGATCCCGGTCCAGCCTCTAACGATCATCTGGTCGCGCTGCTCGCCGCCATCGGCGATCGGCCAGTGCGCGCGATTCTGTGCACTCACACGCATCGTGATCACAGCCCGGCTGCCGGGCCGCTCGCCGCGCAGACTGGCGCGCCAGTCATCGGTTGCGCGCCGCTGGTGCTGCACGACGACGGCCCGCGCGCCGATGCACCCTTTGACGCATCCTACAAACCCGACCGCATCCTCGCCGATGGCGAACAAGTGGCGGGGGAGGGCTGGACACTGGAAGCCGTCGCCACGCCCGGCCACACTTCCAATCATCTCTGCTTCGCCCAGATAGAGGAGAACGCCCTTTTTACCGGGGATCATGTCATGGGATGGGCGACCAGCGTCATCTCGCCGCCGGACGGCGACATGGCAGATTATATGCGATCGATGCAGCGCCTGCTCGATCGGCAGGATGCGATCTATTATCCCGCCCATGGCGATCCGGTGTCCAATCCGCGCCGTCTGGTGCGCGGCATGATGGGGCATCGCAAGCAGCGCGAAGGGCAGATCATGCGCTTCCTTGAGCGTAATGGCGCATCCGAAATCCCGGCGATGGTGGCGCAAATGTATAAAGGCGTCGATCCGCGCCTTCATCCCGCCGCCGGGCGTTCGGTCCTTGCCCACCTCATCGACCTCGACGGCCGGGGCGTGGCGGAGGTGGCAGGGGATGGCCGCTGGCAACTGCGCTAGGGGAAACAGTTACTGGCCAACCGTCGCGCCGCCCGCTAGGGGCGCGTTCAAAGGCCGTGAGGAGTTAGGGACATGAACGCCATCACCGGAATCCCGCAGGGGACCGACCTGCGCGCGGAGATCGACCGCCTGCGCAAGGAACGCAACGCCGTCATCCTCGGCCATTATTACCAGAAGCCTGAAATCCAGGACCTGTCCGACTTCGTCGGCGACAGCCTCGAACTCTCGCGCAAGGCGGCGGAAACCGACGCCGACGTCATCGCCTTCTGCGGCGTGCGCTTCATGGCCGAGACCGCCAAGATATTAAGCCCGGAAAAGATCGTCGTCCTGCCCGACATGGACGCTGGCTGTTCGCTAGAAGACAGCTGCCCGCCCGCCCAGTTCAAGGCGTTCCGTGAGGCCCATCCCGATCATATCGCCTTGAGTTACATCAATTGCTCGGCCGAGGTGAAGGCGCTGTCCGACATCATCGTCACCAGCTCGTCCGCCGAAACGATCCTCAGCCAGATCCCCCGCGACCAGAAGATCATCTTCGGCCCCGACAAGCATCTGGGCGGTTACCTGAAGCGCAAATTCAACCGCGACATGCTGCTCTGGCCCGGCGTCTGCATCGTCCATGAGGCGTTCAGCGAAACCGAGCTGCTGAAGCTCAAGGCCCAGCATCCCGACGCCCCCATCGCCGCGCACCCGGAATGCCCGCCTTACATCGTCGATCATGCCGATTATGTCGGCTCGACCAGCGGCATCCTGCAATATGCCAAGACGATGACCGGCGACACGCTGATCGTCGCCACCGAACCGCACATCATCCACCAGATGCGAAAGGCGGTGCCGGACAAGAATTTCATCGGCGCGCCCGGCGCTGACGGCAACTGCAACTGCAATGTTTGCCCGTACATGGCGCTCAACACGATGGAAAAGCTGTACCTCGCCCTCCGCGACCTTCAGCCCCGCATCGAGATGGAGGAGGGCCTGCGTCTCGCCGCCAAGAAGAGCCTCGACCGCATGCTGGAACTCGCCAGCGGCACGGTAGGGAAGGGCGATGTGGGTAATCGCTGATGTGCCCCGGGGGGATAAATTGGTGCGGCTTTAATTGGGAAGCTTTTGCAACGTTGGTGACAGGCGCTTTGGCCGTTGGGGCGGCCTTTTATATCGGCAAGAAGCAGACCCAATTACAAAAGATATCAGTTAAGGAATCCTTGTTTGATCGGCGCTATTCGGTCTTCAAACGGACTGAAGGCTATATTCTGCAAATTTTACAGCACGCGGATCAGCCGGATGAAGTGACTAACCTAGGTTTCTTTGCCGCTATGGGTGAGGCTAAATTTTTGTTTGAGCCGCAGGTTTTGGCTGGGCTCAAAGCAATCAAGAGCGATGCGGACAATTACCTTTTTGAGAACAGCCATGGTACGGCGGAAGTTGCAGAAACCCATCGCTTGAAAATACTTGGTCATTTCCATGGACTTTCTGCCTTGTTCGCAGAAATGAAGCTAGGATGAGCGACGCGATGACCTTCACCTTACCCGGCTTCGACCTCGATGCCTTCATCGCCTCAACCCTTGCCGAAGACCTCGGTTCGGAAGCCCGCGACGTCACCAGCGAAGCGGTAATCCCCGCAGACGCGATCTTCGATGGCGTGATGGACAGCCGCGACGCGGTGACGCTGGCGGGTCTTCCCATCGCCGCCGCCTTCTTCCGCGCGCTCGACCCGGACGTGGAGATCGAGCTACTCAAGCAGGACGGCGACCGCGTCGCGCCGGGCACCGACATCATGCGCATCCGGGGCAAGGCGCGCGCGATGCTGACGGCGGAACGCTCGGCCCTCAACACCGTCCAGCATCTGACCGGCATCGCCACCATGACCCGCGCCTATGTCGACGCGATCATGGGCACCGGCGCAACCTTGCTCGACACGCGCAAGACCATTCCCGGCCTGCGCGTGCTGGGGAAATATGCAACGCGGCAGGGCGGCGCGACCAATCACCGCATGGGCCTGTGGGACGCGGCGATGATCAAGGACAACCATGTCGCGGTCGCGGGATCGGTCGAAGAAGCCGTCCGCCGCGCCGCCGCCGCCGGGATCGAGCGCATCATTGTAGAGGTCGACCGCGTCGACCAGATCGAGCCCGCACTCGCCGCCGGAGCCACCCACCTGCTGCTCGACAATATGGACGCGCCCACCCTGCGCGGTGCCGTCACCCTGGTCGGCGGCCGCGTGCCCACCGAAGCCTCAGGCGGCGTCACGCTCCAGACCATCCGGGCCAAGGCGGAAACCGGCGTCACCTATATCAGCGTCGGCCGCCTGACCCAGTCCGCCCCCGCCGCCGACATCGGCCTGGACTTCGCCTTTGCGTAAAGGGCTCGCGGCCCTCCTGCTCCTCGCCGCGCCAGTCCCCGCACTGGCGCAGGCGGCCTATTGTTCGATCCCGCAGCAACTTCCCCGTCCCCGCCTCGAACTGCCACCCGCCGGAGAGCCGCGCCGCTTGCCGCCCATCACCGGCTACACGCTCGCGCTCAGCTGGTCGCCGCAATATTGCGCCACAGCACGCGGGACGGACAGCGCCTTCCAATGCGGCGGTCGCAACGGCAAGTTTGGCTTCGTCCTGCACGGCCTCTGGCCCGAAGGCAGGGGGCGCGACTGGCCGCAATATTGCCGCGCCGCCGATCTTCTGCCCCGGCAGGTCATCCGCCAGAACCTCTGTACCACGCCGTCCGCCCAACTGCTCCAGCACGAATGGGCAAAGCATGGCAGCTGCATGACGACGCGGCCGGAGCTGTATTTCAACCTCGCCCGCGCCTTTTTCGACGGCATCCGCTATCCCAACATGACCCTGCTCGCCCGCCGCGAGACGCTGACCGTCAAGCAATTCGCCGCCGAGTTCGCCCGTGCCAACAAGGGGCTCACCCCCGACATGATCCGCATCAGGACCACGCGAGGCGGCGCGCTGAGCGAAGTCTGGCTCTGCATGGACCGCGCGATGGATTATGCCCGCTGTCCCACGAGCCAGCGCGGTGCGCCCGCAGCGGCCAGGCTGCGCATCCAGCCCGGTCCCAACATCCTGCCGCCGAAAAGCCGCGCCGTCCCGGCACGCCGCCCCGCGCTGAAGCTCGACCTCGACCCCAACGCGCAAATACCGGCCGGTTGAAAGCTAACCCTCGATCGTCACCGTCGAGGGATGATGCTTATCCAGATGCCGACGGATGATGCGCAGGTTCTTCGTATTGGACTTGAACAGAAAGTCGAACACGTCACCCGCGAACGGAATCGCGCCCACGACCGTGTCGAACCCCACATTGGCCGCCATCCGCGCCAGCTGCCATTTCGGCATGCCCAGATTGCGCGCTTCCCACACGATCCACGCGCCCATCGCGGCCGTCGCGAGATCGCCCACCACCGGGATAAGGCCGACCAGACTGTCCAGCCCCACGCGTCGGTTCGTACCGGGAATGACGAACAGCCCCTCCAGCATTGCCTCCATCGCTTCGATCCGCCGCCGCACCGAAGCGGGGTCGCGGTCAAAGCCCGGCAGGTCCCGTACCACACGGTCAAACTGGTCTTGCGATAACGCCATGCTGTTCCTCCTGCCCCCTTAATTGGGGCTGCGGAACAGATGGTTCAATGGATGCCGCGCGCGGGGCGAAGGCATGAAGCCGGTCAGCCGCCGCGACACCAGCGACCAGCGCACCGGCGCGCCCAGCGCGATATAGCCGTTATGCGCCTGCATCAGCGCCTCGGCCTGCGCCACCCGCGCCATGCGTTCGGCCGCGCTGCCCGCCATGCTCGCCGCCCGCAACTGGGCATCGGCCTCCTCCGAACAATGCACCTTGCGCGCGCATCCGGCGCGGCCGAGATACCAGAGCACGCTGTCATAAGCGGCGACTTCATCGATCAACCGCAGGTCGGCGTCGTCTTTCATGCCCACCCGCTCGACGCCCAACCCGATCATCGCCAGGTCACGGCGGACGAGCGCGAACAGGCTCGTCGCACCCGGCCCTTGCGGCAACGCCACCCGCAGCGGCGGAGCCTCGCCATTGTCACTGCGCCACCGCGTGATGACCGCGCTGGCAGCTGCCCGCCGTTCCTCCAACGGCATTGCCGCCCAGTCCGGCGCGGTCGGCGGCCGTGGCAGGTCCAGCTGCGTGGGCACGATCTTGTCGGTAATGGCCCATCCGCCTAGCGGAAACAGGATGGGTAACTGATTGCGATCGATCGCCATGTTGATCGCCCGCCGCACGCCATCATCGTCCAGCAGCTTGCCCTTGCCCGTCACGGCAAATCCCAGCAGGCCCTGCACCGGATCGATCCGCACCGCATCGCGATCAACCCCGGCCGGCACCAGCAGCGGCAGGTCGGCGAACCGCCCGCCCAGCACGGCCGCCGCCTTGCCTTCACGAAAGCGAATGATGGCCAGCGCTGCCCTGTCCGCGCGCAGGATGCGTGTCTCCCACGCCGCCGCCTTCGCCTCATCCCCATTGTCATCCTTGGGCGCCTTGTCGATCGGCGTCAGCGTCAGCCCCTTGCCCCATGGCTCGCGCCGGTAAGGCCCTGTGCCGCCCTGTCGCGACAACAGCGCCATTTGCGGCTGCGCCAGCATCTGCAACAAATAGGGGCGGGGATGGGACAGGCGGATCTCGATCACTTCCCCGGTCATCGGCACGACCGCCTCCACCGCGTCCAGCGGCCCGTCCGGGTCCAGCCGCCGTAATGTCTCGATCCGCGTCATCAACAGCCGCGCGACATCCTTCGCCGTCACCTTCGTCCCATCGGCCCACTGCGCGCGCCGCAGGCGGAAGATATAGCTGCGCCCATCTTCCTCGACGATCCAGCGCTGGGCGAGCGCGGGCAGTATCTCACCACCCGCATCAAAGGCGACCAACCCCTGCGCCGTCGCCTCCAGGATCAGCTTGGCGCCCGGATTGGGCAGGTTCTCGATCGGTTTGGCGAAGTCAGCGGGTGATCCGATCACGCTCACCACCACCGGCCCGCTCGCCTCCTGCGAACAGCCCGCGATCATCGCGGCCGCGCCCAGAAGGACAGCCATCGATCGAAGCAGGGGAGCAGCCACGGTCATGCGTAGGACAGGCTTAGGGTTTATCAGGCTCAAGTTGAAGCTTTTAGAGCGACGATCGTTCAATCAAAATCACTTTCCCCCGTTCGCCCTGAGCTTGTCGAAGCCTGTCCTGAGCGCCTGCCGCAGGCGGGCAGTCGAAGGGGGCTCTACTTCTTCCTCTCCCGCAAAAGGCATTTCTGTCCCGGAACAGGATTTCATTAACCACGACTCCACATTGGCCGCTCTTTCCCAACCGTCTATGTCTTTAGTTATGCGTATCCTTTCGACGATCCTGCTCGTTTCCGCCGCCGCTGGCGCCGCTGCCCTGGCACAGGGGATGCCGACGCCTTTCACCGTGGCGGAAAGCGGACGTGGCTACACCTCGCTGAAAGATGCCGTGGCCGCGATCGGCAATGGTAAGGGCACGGTGCTGATCGCGCCCGGCACCTATGCGCAATGCGCGGTGCAGCAGGGCGGGGACGTCGCCTTCCGCGCCCAGACGGCGGGCAGTGTCATCCTCGACGGCATGCCGTGCGAGGGCAAGGCGGCACTGGTCCTGCGCGGCCGGTCCAGCAGCGTGGACGGCATCGTGTTCCAGAATCTGCGCGTGCCCGATGGCAATGGCGCGGGCATCCGGCTGGAAAGCGGTAACCTCACCGTCACCAACAGCCTCTTCCGCAACAGCGAGGAAGGGATTTTGAGCGGCGACTCGCCGGGCAACAGCGTCACGATCGACAATTCCACCTTCCGCCATCTTGGCCGGTGCGACCGCGATCTGGACTGTGCCCATGGCATCTATATCGGTCGATATGGCAAACTTACCGTCACGCGGTCGCGATTCGATCAGGGCGATGGCGGCCATTATCTGAAAACCCGCACGCCCCGCGTCACCATCACCGGCAACAGCTTCGACGACAGCCACGGCCGCCTCACCAACTATATGATCGACCTGTCCAACGGGGCGAGCGGTGAGATCAGCGGCAATGAAATGGTGCAGGGCCGTGACAAGGATAATTACAGCGCCTTCATCACCGTCGCCCCGGAAGGGCGCGAACATGACAGCAGCGGCCTGTCGATCGCTGGCAACAGCGCCTCTTTCGTGCCGGGCCTGCAACGCAATAGCAGCTTCGTCGCCAATTTCACCGGCGACGCGGTTAAGATCGGCGCGAATCGTCTGGGCGCCGGTATCAAGGTCAGCGATCGCCGCTGATGGCCCCCGCTTGCATGGCGGGTTGCCCCGCCCGATAATGGCGCCATGCGCAGCACCTATGATTCCGCCACCGTCCGCCTTTATCATCTAAGCGACAGCGAAGAAGGCGGTGCCGCGACCACCCTCTTTTACGGCCCGTTAAGCGAAGCTGTGCATATAGCGCAGCAACAGCCCCAGGAAATCCAGGATGGGCTGTTCATCGCCACGGACAATGACGTGGTTGCCTGGCTGGATTTGCAGGAGGACTGAACTAAGCCCTTCTGGATTAGGAGGGGTTGTGCAGAAGTTGGAAGGCTTTTTCGAGGTCGGCTATGACCGCGATCGCAAGCTGCTACGTATCACCACTTACGGCTTCTGGAATCTGGATGCGGTCGATCAGTTCGGCCGCGCGCTCGAGGAAGAAGTCCGCGCGGCGGATCCCTCGTGCGACGTCCTGGTCAATACCTGCCGCACGGAAATCCATACCCCCGAAGTCAGCGAAGCGCTGGGTCGCCTATCCTACAGGCACAAGGATTCGGATACCGGCCGCATCGCCGTAGTTTCGCCTTCGGTGCTCCTGCGCATGCAGACGAGACGGCTGCAAAATATGAACACAACCTACGGCTATTTCGAAACTGAGCAGGAGGCTCTCGACTGGCTTGCAACGCCCGTGGACCTGGCGGTGCCTCAAGCGCGGGCAGCAGGCTGAACCCATCCAATTACCCGCGCAGCGGCGCTGCTCAACCGTCCGCAAAGCCAAAGGGCGCATAGCCCCGGCGATAGTCCTCCGGCAGCATTTCACGGCCGATGGGCGGCGCGGATCGCGCCATGCACTGGCTCCGATGACACAGGCGGCATGTCAGTCCGATCGGCGTCGGCTCGGACGCTCCCAGCCCCTGCGTGTAAATCAGCCGATGAGCATGTTCCGCCGCGCAAGCAAGCGCGATCGCCCGCTCCACACGCGGCGCGCCCCAGCCGCCGCCGCCCGCCGTCACCCTCCGCGCGATGGAGAAGAAGCGCTGTCCGTCGGGCAGTTCCAGCCATTGCGTGACTACCTCGCCGGGCCGCTCGAACACATGATGGATCGACCAGAGCGGGCATGATCCACCGTGGCGGGCAAAGGGGAAGCCCGCGCCGTCCAGCCGCTTGCTGACATTGCCAGCCCGGTCGACGCGCAGGAAGAAGAAGGGCACGCGTTCGTGCGCCGGCTTCTGTAGCGTGGTCAGCCGGTGGGCCGTCTGTTCAAAGCTTGTCCCGAACTGCCGGGCCAACGCTTCGACGTCATAGCGCCGTGCCTCCACCGCCTTGGCGAAGGCTCCATAGGGCATCAGTATGGCGGCGGCGCCATAATTGGCGAGACCCTGGCGGGTCAGTTGCCGTCCGCTCGCGCTGGAAAACTGCCCGTCCTTCAGCAGCGACTCCATGTCTGCGCGCATTTCCAGATAGGCGATCTGAATCGCCAGCTGAAAGGCGGTGCTCGCGCTGTCCAGCGCATCGTCAATCAGCACCGCGTCGCGATGCCGGTCCAGCCGCCGCATCGACCCCGCCATGACATCAGGCGGCAGGCGCCGGATGCGCAGGCCGTGCTTGCTTTTCAGCCATGCCGCCGTGCCGCCTGCTTGTTCGATCTGCGCGGCGATCCTTTCCCCCGCATCGTCCAGCGGCGGAAAGCTGTTGCGCCGCGCGCCCAGGAACCGGCGCGCCTCGGCCGCCGGGTCCGGCGCTTCGTCGGGTGCGTCGGCGCGATCGCCGCTCCGGTCGGCCAGCGCCAGCTGCTCCTCGCGATAGGCGGTATGCAGCCGCAGCAGCGCTTCGCTGAACCCCGGATAGTTGATCGCGACGTCCTGCATCGCCAGCGTGGGAAGGTCGATATCGGCGAACATCGGGTCCTTCAGCGCCACCTGCAACCGCGCCGTCTGCTCCGCGCCGCCGTCGCCCGCCAGCTCGCTCATGTCCATGCGATAGGTGCGCGCCAACCTCAGCAGCATGTCTGCGGTCAAAGGCCGCTGGTTGCGCTCCAGCAGCGCGACATAGGAGGCAGAGATTTCGAGGTCCGCCGCCATGTCGGACTGGGTCAGCCCCAACTCCCGCCGCAACCGCCGCAAGCGCGGCCCCATATAGACGGGACGATCCTTGGCCATGTTCGCGTGCGCTCCTGTGCAGACATTACAACTATACAGAGAAAGTTTGTAAAGATCGACAACTGAACCTCACGCCCCCTCCCGGCTCGGCTCCTCTTCCCCCAAAGCGCTTTTAATTCGCCAATTCATTCAGGGAATCGAGATGACCTACGCCCAACAAATCACCCGCGCCTCCACCCTGCTGGGCGAACAGCCCAACTGGAACGGCATCGCCGCCGATTCGGTCGCCAGAATGCGCCTCCAGAACCGCTTTCCCACCGGCCTCGACATCGCCCGCTACACCGCCGCGATCATGCGCCGCGACATGGCCGCCTATGATGCCGACCCCGCGAACTACACCCAGTCGCTCGGTTGCTGGCACGGCTTCATCGGCCAGCAGAAGATGATCAGCATCAAGAAGCATTTCGGCACGACCAAGGGCAAATATCTCTACCTCTCCGGCTGGATGATCGCGGCGCTGCGTTCCGAATTTGGCCCGCTGCCCGACCAGTCGATGCATGAAAAGACCAGCGTCCCCGCGCTGATCGAGGAACTCTACACCTTCCTGCGCCAGGCCGACGCCCGCGAACTTGGCATGCTGTTCCGCGACCTCGACAAGGCGCGCGAGACGGGCAACGAAGTTGAGGTCCATCGCCTCACCAACGCGATCGACAATCACGAAACCCACATCGTCCCGATCATCGCCGACATCGACGCGGGCTTTGGCAATGCCGAAGCAACCTATCTGCTCGCCAAGAAGATGATCGAGGCCGGCGCCTGCGCGCTCCAGATCGAGAATCAGGTCTCGGACGAAAAGCAGTGCGGCCATCAGGACGGCAAGGTCACCGTTCCCCACGAAGACTTCCTCGCGAAGATCCGCGCCTGCCGCTACGCCTTCCTCGAACTCGGCATCGATGATGGCATCATCGTCGCGCGTACCGATTCGCTGGGCGCTGGCCTGACCAAGCAGATCGCCTTCAGCCGCGAGCCCGGCGACCTTGGCGACCAGTATAACAGCTTCCTTGATGTCGAGGAGATTGCCGACCCATCGACCCTGCGCGGCGATGTCGTCATCGCCCGTGACGGCAAGCTGCTGCGGCCCAAGCGCCTTGCGTCCAACCTCTTCCAGTTCCGCTCCGGAACCGGCGAGGACCGGGTCGTCCTGGACTGCATCACCTCGCTTCAGAATGGAGCGGACCTGCTGTGGATCGAAACCGAAAAGCCGCACGTCGAACAGATTGCGGGCATGGTGGACCGCGTCCGCGAGATCATCCCGAACGCCAAGCTGGTTTACAATAACTCGCCGAGCTTCAACTGGACGCTGAACTTCCGCCAACAGGTGTTTGACAACTGGCAGGCCGAAGGCAGGGACGTTTCCGCCTATGATCGCGCCCGGTTGATGAGCGCGGACTATGACGCCACCGAACTCGGCCGCGAGGCTGATGAAAAAATCCGCACCTTCCAGAAGGACGCTGCAGCGCGGGCGGGTATCTTCCATCACCTCATCACGCTGCCGACCTATCACACGGCTGCGCTGTCGACCGACAATCTGGCGCGGGAATATTTCGGCGACGCCGGGATGCTCGGCTATGTCGAGGGCGTCCAGCGCCGCGAAATCCGCGAAGGCATCGCCTGCGTTAAGCACCAGAATATGGCGGGCAGCGACATCGGTGATGATCACAAGGAATATTTCGCCGGTGAGGCAGCGCTCAAGGCGGGCGGCTCGCATAACACGATGAACCAGTTCGCAGCGTGAAGAACCAAGGAAAGGAGGACGAAATGACTGAACCTACAAGGTCCCGCGCGGTTTTCTCGACCGAGGATTTCTCGCTGCTCAGGACGGCGGTGGCTGATTATCTGCAGAAGGTGAAAGACACGCCGGATTCGGTGAAGTTCGCCAACCTGTATCATCGGCTCGGCCGTTTGCGCTGATTGCACCTATTGATGACAGAAAACCCGCCGCCGACGGCCCCCGGCGGCGGGCTTTTTGTCGATCGCCTTAGCGAGCTTTGTGCTTTCGCCCGAACGGCCGGACGCTTATCCTGGAGGTACCAGACCCGACGGGAGAGCCCCCATGCCCTACACGCTCGTTACCGCGAACCGGAATTATTCCAGTTGGTCACTGCGGCCCTGGGTATTGATGAAGGCGCTCGGCATTCCCTTCACGGATCGGCTTGAGCCCTTTGTGCAGAGCATAAATTACTCTGCCTTCCGTAACTTTTCACCGACCGGGCAGGTGCCTGCCTTGATCGAGGGCGATCGGACAGTGTGGGATTCGCTCGGCATCACCCTCTATCTTGCCGATCGCCACCCTGCCGTGTGGCCACAGGAGGAATCCGCCCGCGCCTTCGCCCAAAGCGCCGTTGCGGAAATGCACAGCGGCTTTGCGACCCTGCGCAACGAATGCCCCATGAATGTCGGCGTGCGCGTTGAACGCGACCTGCCCTCGCCACAGCTGAATCGCGACGTAGCGCGGCTTTCGGAATTGTGGGGGGAGGGGCTGAAGCGCTTTGGCGGTCCCTTCCTCGCTGGCCCCGCATTCACCGCGATCGACGCCTTTTACGCGCCCGTCGCATTCCGGGTGCGAACCTATGACCTGAATGTCGGGCCAGTGGCGCACGCATGGGTCGATCGCATGCTGGCTCTCCCCGCGATGCAGGAATGGGAAGCCGCTGCTCTCGCCGAAACCTGGCGTGAGGAAAGTCATGAGGCGGATGTCGGCGCCGCTGGCCGCATCATTGCGGATTATCGCGCGTCCTGATGCGCCCCGTGCAGGGGACTATCGCCGGAGACAGCAAATATTGGTCCTATGCCCCCTTTCGCCGCGCCCGCTCTGGGTCTAGGGGGAAAGGGTTATGGTCAAGCCCCGCACGCTGTACGAGAAGATTTGGGACGCGCATGTCGTTGAACGCCGTCCCGATGGAACCTGCCTCATCTATATCGACCGCCACCTCGTTCATGAGGTGACGAGTCCCCAGGCTTTCGAGGGTCTAAGGATAGCGGGCCGCCCCGTGCGCCGCCCCGATCTGACGCTCGCTGTTCCGGATCACAATCTGCCCACCACGCCGCGTCGCGACGCGCAGGGCAATCGCATCCCCATCGCCGATCCCGAAAGCGCGCAGCAGCTTGCCGCGCTGGAAAGAAACGCGCCGGAGTTCGGCGTTCGCCTGATCGGCGATGCTGACCGGGAGCAGGGGATCGTCCATGTCGTGGGACCCGAGCAGGGCTTCACCCTGCCGGGCACGACGCTGGTCTGCGGCGACAGCCATACTAGCTCGCACGGCGCATTGGGCGCGCTGGCGTTCGGCATCGGCACGTCCGAGGTTGAGCATGTGCTCGCCACGCAGACGCTGCTGCTGAAGCAATCGAAGACGATGGAAGTCGTGGTCGAAGGCGAATTGGGCTTCGGCGTTACGCCCAAGGATGTGGCGCTGGCGATCTGCGGCCGTATCGGCACGGCGGGCGGTACCGGCTATGTCATGGAATATCGCGGCTCTGTCTTCCGCGACATGTCGATCGAAGGGCGGCTGACCGTCGCCAACATGTCGATCGAGGCAGGTGCCCGTTCGGGCTTGTTCGCCCCGGATGACAAGACCGTCGCTTATCTGAAGGGCCGCCCCATGGCGCCCAAGGGTGCTGATTGGGATGGCGCAGTTGCCTATTGGAAGACGCTGGCGACCGACGAAGGCGCGCAGTTCGACAAGACGGTCGTGATCGATGCTGCGGACATCGTGCCCAACGTCACCTGGGGCACCAGCCCCGAGGACGTCGTGCCGGTGACGGGCGTTGTCCCTGACCCGGAGAGCTTCGCCGACGCGTCCAAGCGCGCCGCCGCGCAGAAGTCACTCGACTATATGGGCCTCACCGCCGGGCAGCGGATGGAGGACGTGGCGGTCGAACATATCTTCATCGGCAGCTGCACCAACAGCCGCATAGAAGATTTGCGCGCCGCCGCCGCCCTGCTGAAGGACAAGCATATCGCCAGCGGCATCAAGCAGGCGCTGGTCGTTCCCGGATCGGGCCTGGTGAAGCAGCAGGCGGAGGCCGAAGGGCTCGACCGCATCTTTGTCGAGGCGGGCTTCGAATGGCGCGAACCGGGTTGCTCGGCATGCCTTGGCATGAATCCGGACAAGGTTCCGGCGGGCGAACGCTGCGCTTCCACCAGCAACCGCAACTTCATGGGACGTCAGGGGCCGGGTTCGCGGACGCATCTTGTCTCGCCCGCGATGGCAGCGGCTGCGGCCATTACTGGTCATCTGACCGACGTGCGAGAATTGCTGAACGAGAAAAAGCAGGGAGAGGTGGTCGCATGAAGAAGGTATTCTGGGTGCTGGCGCTTGGCGCGCTGGCCAGTGCCGCGATGGCGGCGACCCTCGGGCGCGCGGAGGACAGCCGCCGTCTGGAGACCAAGCGGGCACATTGATGGACAAGCTGAATATCGTTGAGGGCCGGGCCTATCCGTTCGGGATGAAGAATGTCGATACCGACATCGTTATCCCGGCGCATTGGCTGAAGACCATTTCGCGCTCGGGCCTGGGCAAGGGCGCGTTTGAGGTGCTGCGCAAGGAACCGGGCAACGTCTTTGACGATCCGGAATATGCTGGCAGCCCGATCCTGATCGCGGGCGACAATTTCGGCTGCGGGTCCAGCCGCGAACATGCTGCCTGGGCGCTCGCCGATCTTGGCATCAAGGTCGTGATTGCGCCGAGCTTCTCGGACATTTTCTCCGGCAACGCGTTCAAGAACGGCATCCTTACCGTGGTGCTGCCGCAGGAAGCGATCGACCGGCTGATGGAAGTCGCCAAGAGCGATCCGATTCATGTGGATCTTGAGCATCAGACCGTCACGACGCAGTTTCAGGACCGCTTCCAGTTCGAAATCGATCCGTTCCGCAAGCATTGTCTGCTTGGCGGGCTGGACGAGATCGGATTGACGCTGGGGCAGGCCGATACGATCAGCCAGTTCGAGGCAAAGGATGCGGGGCTGCGGCCGTGGCTTGTTCCCGCCGTTGCGTAACCGTCCCGATCTTCCTATCTCATCCCAGACTTCAGCTTCTTTTTGACAAGGCACAGGCATGACGACTTTCGACGACCGCGAAAAGGCCTTTGAAAATATGTTCGCCCATGACCAGGAGATGCAGTTTCGCATCCAGGCGCGGCGGAACCGGCTGCTCGGCGAATGGGCCGCAGTCAAAATGGGACTGACGCCGGAGGAGACCGACGCCTACGCCAAATCTGTAGTGCAGGCCGATTTTGAGGAAGCTGGCGACGAGGATGTCATCCGCAAGCTGGTGGGCGACATGACCCAGGCGGGCGTAGACATTGACGAGGCAGGTGTTCGCGCCGCTCTGGAAGAGCAGCAAGTGATCGCGCGCCGCCACTTCATCGAAGCCCAGTAAGCAGGACGGACACGACCCATGCCGATGGCTGCCGAAGACATTGCGGACATGATCCGGGCGGCCATTCCGGACGCGGAGGTGGAGATTACCGACCTCGCCGGTGATGGCGATCATTATGCGGCGCGTGTCGTGGCGGAAAGCTTCCGGGGCATGAGCCGGGTCGCGCAGCAGCGCGCTGTCTATGCCGCGCTCGGCGGTCGGATGGGCGGCGTGCTGCACGCCTTGCAACTGACCACTGCCGTTCCCAACTAACCGCTATCATTTTTCATGCGCGCCGCCCGTGATCGCGGCGCCCGACAGGACTGGACCGACCCATGACCGACGCCGTGCATCAGCGGATCGCCGATATTGTGAACAGCAATGACGTCGTGCTCTTCATGAAGGGAACACCCCTGTTCCCGCAATGTGGGTTTTCCAGTCGTGCAATTGCCATCCTCGATCATCTGGGCGTTGCCTATGAGTCGGTGGACGTGTTGCAGGATCAGTTGGTGCGGCAAGGTATCAAGGCTTTTTCGGATTGGCCGACCATCCCGCAGCTCTATGTGAAGGGCGAATTTGTCGGCGGCAGCGACATCATGATGGAAATGTATGAAGCCGGTGAGCTTCAGCAGCTGATGGCCGATGAAGGCGTCGCAGCGGCAAACTGAATCGCCGCAATCAGACCTTAACAATCTCTGGCAGAATGGCGTCCAGCAGCAGCATGGCTGCTGGCGTGATCCTTAGGCGCTGATCCTGACGTTCGATCAGGTCCAATTGGGCGAGCCGCGCAATGGCCGCTTCGTCGATCAGCTGCTCGACGGGAATACCGGATAGCGCCGAGATGCGATCAAGGTCGACGCCCTCCGCAAGTCGCAATCCCATCAGCAGCGCTTCACGCCCGCGATCTTCTGGCGTCAGCACTTCCTCGCTTTGCAGCCCGTGGCCGTTGCGCCGCACGGCGCCCATCCAGTTTTCGGGCTTTTTATGTCTTAGCGTTGCCATCCCCTCACGCCGCCCATGCGCGCCGGGGCCGATCCCGGCATAGGTGCCATATCGCCAATAGGTGAGGTTGTGGCGGCTTTCCTGGCCCGACCGTGCATGGTTGCTGATCTCATAAGCAGGCAAACCGGCGGCAGCGGCCATGTCACGTGTCTGCTCATACAGGGTGGCGGCATGGTCCGGATCAGCGGGCGTCAGCTTCCCCTGAGCGACAAGGGTAGCGAACCGCGTGCCCGGCTCGATCGTCAATTGATAAAGCGACAGGTGATCCGTTCCAAAGGCAAGGCCGCGCGCCAGCTCCGCCTCCCAGTCCGCCTCGCTTTGGTCGGGCCGCGCATAGATGAGGTCCAGGTTCACGCGACCGAACACCGACTGCGCGACATCCAGCGCCGCCAGCGCCTCACCCACATCGTGCGCCCGCCCGAGAAAATGCAGCGCCTGATTATCCAGCGCCTGCACCCCCAATGAAACCCGGTTCACCCCCGCACGCGCCAGATCGGCGAAGCGCGCAGCTTCCACTGAACTCGGATTGGCCTCCAACGTGATTTCCATGTCCGCCGTTGGCCGCCAGTAGCGGGCAGCAGCGTCGATGATGTTCGAGACGATGTCCGGCGGCATCAGCGATGGGGTGCCGCCGCCGAAAAAGATGGATGACAGCGGCCGCCCGCCGGTCAGCCCCGCTTCATGGGCAAGGTCGTCCAGCAGCGCCGCCCGCCACGCATCGATATCGATGTCCGCACGGACATGGCTGTTAAAATCGCAATAAGGACATTTGGAAACGCAAAATGGCCAATGCACATATAAGGCCATAGGTTCAGGCGCGGAGGCCGGGGAATCGATCGGGGGCAGGGGCATGAGTGGGGGCGTCCTTAGACGGCTTTGGGCCGCACGGCTAGCAACGGCAGTGTTGGTTATGACGGGGATCATTGTCACTCAGCCCGCCAAAGCCTCCCCATTGAGCCGGGCGGCGCCCACCCAGACGGTCATGCCCGCAGCCTATTACGGCATGGAGGAAGCGGAACGCGGCAACATACTGCTGCGCGACGTGGTTCTGGGCATGCATAATGATGAGCGACAATCGCTGGGCCTCACGCCGCTGGCATGGGACAGCGACCTCGCGCAGGACGCAGCCCGATATGCCCGGCAGATGGCCGAGACCAACCGCTTCCAACATTCCCCACGCACATCCCGTGCTGTTCCCAGCGGCGAGAATCTCTGGATGGGTCCGCGACGACTCTACGGATATGACACGATGATCGGCGCCTTTCTCGACGAAAAACGCCTGTTCCGGCGGGGAGGCAAATTGCCGGACATCAGCCTGTCGGGCCGTTGGGAAGATGTCGGCCATTACACGCAGATAATCTGGCGCGGCACGAAAAAGGTCGGCTGCGCCCTCGCCGAGGGGCAGAATTACGATTATCTCGTCTGCCGCTATTTTCCCGCAGGCAACGCCTTTGGCAAAGGTCCGCTGGACGCCGACGACAGCCCCTTTGGCTCCCGTCTGGCCAGCAGGGGCGAATAAGCCCGCGTCGCCTCTCTAGAAAACCGTCGCCACCAGCTGCGCGAAGGCATCCGCGCGGTGGCTCATCGCATGCTTCTTTTCCGGCTCCATCTCGCCAAAGCTGATCGTGTGACCCAACGGCTGGAACATCGGGTCATAGCCAAAGCCCTTGTCCCCGCGCGGCGGCCAGCAGAGGATGCCGTCAACCCGGCCCTCAAACACTTCGACATGTCCATCAGGCCATGCAAGCGCCAGCGCACAGATGAAATGCGCGCCGTGCCCTGCGTTAGGCCCCTTGGCTTCGATCGCATCCCACACGCGCTGCATGGCGATGCTGAAATCCTTCGTCTCACCCGCCCAGCGAGCGGAAAAGATGCCAGGATCGCCGTTCAGCGCCTCGACGCACAGCCCGCTATCATCGGCCAGCGCGGGAAGGCCCGACAGGTCGGCCGCCTGCATCGCCTTCAGTTCGGCATTGGCGATGAAGGTGGTGCCGGTTTCGTCGGGTTCGGGCAGGTCCAGAGCGGCCGCCGACACCGTTTCGATGCCGAAGGGTGCCAGCAGTTCGCCGATTTCGCGAACCTTGCCCGGGTTGTGGCTGGCGATCACCAGCTTGCCCGGCCCCAGCTTGCGGATGGCCTGTTCCTGTCCGAAATCATCGCTCATGATTATGTCATTCTCCCCGTTCGCTTCGAGCATAGTCGAGAAGCGCGCAGTGCATAGATAGCATTTCTCGAAACGCCCGAAACGAACGGACGAATGCGCTTAGCGGCCCGTCGCCTTGTCCTGCGCGGCGAAGATTTGCGAGCAACCGATGCGCGCCAGACGCAGCAGACGCAGCAGTTCTTCCTCGTCATAAGCGGCGCCCTCGGCCGTCGCCTGCACTTCGGCAAACTTGCCGTCGCCGGTCAGGATCAGGTTGGCGTCGGTTTCGGCATTGCTGTCCTCGGCATAATCGAGGTCCAGCACCGGCGTGCCATTATAGATGCCGCAGCTGATCGCCGCGACCTTCTGGATGATAGGGTCTTCGGCCAGCGCGCCCGAAGCGATCAGCTTGTCGATGGCAATGCGCAAGGCCACCCAGCTGCCGGAAATCGCGGCTGTACGCGTGCCGCCATCGGCCTGGATCACGTCGCAATCGATAACAATCTGCCGCTCGCCCAGCTTTTTCATATCGACGACGGTGCGCAGCGACCGGCCGATCAAACGCTGAATTTCCTGCGTGCGACCCGACTGCTTGCCCTTGGCCGCCTCGCGGCTGCCGCGCGTATGAGTGGCGCGGGGCAGCATGCCATATTCCGCCGTCACCCAGCCTGAACCCTTGCCGCGCAGGAAGGGCGGCACCTTCTCCTCAACCGAAGCGGTGCACAGCACCCGCGTGTCGCCGAAGCTGACCAGGCAGCTGCCCTCGGCATGGATGGTGAAGCCGGGCTCCATGGTGATGTCGCGCATCTGGTCTGGCGCGCGGCCGGAAGGACGCATAAATATTTTCTCCGAAGCGATTAGTCGGTGCGGCTTAGCGCCGGGAGCGTCGTCTTGCCAGTGGCGATACGTACGAAAGATGGTAGGAAGCGCGCATGCAATTGCGTTCGATGATGATTTTGGCGGGCCTAGTCCTGACCGCCGGTTGCGCGGCGGAAAGACCCGAGCTGGAAAAGCCCGTGGCTGCCGGTGACACGATCCGTTTTTCGGCGGGTCCCTGTTTCGGCGTTTGCCCAACTTATAGCCTGCAGGTGACGCCCGATGGTTCGGGCCTGCTGGAGCCTGAGCGGTTTACGGCCGTTCCGGGTGCGACGCGCTTTACGGTCACGCCTGCGCAATATCGCCGTTTCCGCGCTGCGCTGGCGCAGTTCCGGCCTCCCGCAGGAACAGTTCGGCGCATCACTCACGGCGAAAATTGCACCCGTTTCGCGACCGATATGCCGGGCTATTCGATCGAATGGACCAGGGATCAGCAGCCGACCACCCGGCTGGAGTTTCAGTCGGGATGCATGGACGCCAGCTATGGCAAATTGCGTGCCACCATCGCGGCGGTTCCCCGGATGCTGGACATCGACGCCATGGTGAAGCCGTCCGCCGTAAGATAGCCCCGGCTTGAGTGCGGCCCGTTGCTCGCCTAGATAGGGCGCATGGCGGTCACACCGGTTACCGAACTGAATGAGCGGGCGCGCGACGTTTTCCGGGTGGTGGTTGAAAGCTATCTCGGCACCGGCCTGCCTGTGGGTTCGCGCACCATCAGCAAGATCGCTTCGCTCAGCCTGTCGCCTGCATCGATCCGCAACGTGATGCAGGATCTGGAGGAACTGGGACTGCTGGCCGCCCCGCACACTTCGGCAGGGCGCATGCCGACCGAAACCGGATTGCGCCTTTTTGTCGATGGCATGATGCAGGCTGCCGAGCCTTCGGTCGAGGAACGCCGCGCGATCGAGGCAGGCATTGCCGAGGGTGGCCCGATCGAGGAAGCTCTATCCGCAGCGACTGCCGCTCTATCGGGCCTCTCCGCCTGCGCGGGCATCGTCATGGTGCCCAAGCGCGAGCCGGTGATGCGTCAGTTCGGCTTTGTGCCGCTCAACGGCCGTCAGGCGCTGGCCGTGCTGGTGGGACAGGATGGCTCTGTGGAAAACCGCGTGCTCGATATGCCAGCAGGCGTCACGCCCGGCATGTTGAACGAAGCGGCGAATTTCATGTCCGCACGCTTTGTCGGCATGACGCTCAGGGAAGCGGGCGAGGCCCTGCATCGTGAGATGGAAGGCGAGCGAACCGCGCTTCAGGGTGCGGCGCGCGAACTGGTGGCGCGTGGCATCGCCGTCTGGTCGCAGGATGCGGATGACCGTCCGGTACTGATCGTGCGCGGCCAGGCGCATCTGCTGGATGACGGCACCGCCGCGGATCTGGAACGGGTGCGCCAGCTGCTCGAACAGCTGGAGGGCAAGCAGGAGATTTCGCGCTTGCTGGAAGGCGCGCTGGCGGGCAGCGCGACGAAAATCTTCATCGGGTCGGAAAACAAGCTCTTTTCCCTCTCCGGTTCTTCGGTCATAGCCGCGCCTTACCGGGGCGGCGATGGCCGTGTTGTCGGCGTGGTCGGCGTCATTGGCCCGACGCGCTTGAACTATGCGCGGGTGATCCCCATGGTGGATTTCACTGCGCAGACGTTATCGAGATTGATGAGATGAGCGAAGACAAGCTGAATATCGAAAATACTGAAGTCGTTGACGAACTGCCCGAGGACGCGGCGCCTGTGGGCGACGCTGCCTCCGAACGCCTGGCGGCCCTGGAGGGCGAACTGGCGGCGGCGAAGCAGGACGCGCTTTACGCCCATGCCGAAACGCAGAATGTCCGTCGGCGGCTGGAAAAGGAACTGGCCGACGCGCGTGCCTATGCTGCGACGTCTTTCGCACGGGACATGCTATCGGTCGCGGACAATCTGGGACGCGCCCTGCAGGCTATCCCGGCGGAACTGCGTGACGATGAGAAGTTCAAGGGGCTGGTTGCCGGGCTTGAAGCGACCGGCCGGGAACTGGAAGGGGTCTTTGGCCGCAATGGCATTGAAAAGCTCGTTTCGGTCGGAGAGCCGCTTGATCCCAACAAGCATCAGGCCATGATGGAAGTGCCGTCGGATGATGTCGAGCCGGGAACCGTGCTGGTGGAAATGCAGGCGGGATACACCATCCGCGATCGCCTGCTGCGCCCGGCCTTGGTGAGCGTTGCCAAGAAGCCGGACTGATAGTCTTCACAGTGAAGTTCAAGGCGCCCGCCGGGACGTGTTCCGGCGGGTCTTTTTGAATGTGGTCGATCTTTTCGTAGTCTTGCTTTCAACGAAGCGGAATGCGGCGGGCACTGGCGAGGTGATGGGCATGCGTTATCGCCACGGCAAGCGCATCGGAAGCATCTGGTCCCGCAACCTTGGCTCCCGGCAACAGCCGCGAAACCATGGCGTGGACCTGATCCTTCGACGCGTTGCCAACGCCGACGACGGATTTCTTCACAAGCCGCGCCGCATATTCGCCAACCTCCATGCCCGATCGCGATGCCGCTAGCAGCACGACGCCGCGGGCCTGACCCAGCTTCAGCGTCGATTGCGGGTTTACGTTGACGAACACTTCTTCGACCGCCGCGCCATTGGGCTGATGTTCAAGGATCAGGTCAGTGAGCGCGAGATCAAGCGCCAACAGCCGCGTTGCCAGCGCCATGTCGGCGTCGGTCTTGATCTGTCCGTTGGCGATGTGCGTGAGGCGATTGCCGTCAGCCGCGATCAAGCCCCAGCCAGTGGTGCCAAGGCCGGGGTCGAGTCCAAGGATGATCATGAGGACATCCTCGCCCCTTCAGGGGAGAGGATAGGGAGGCTTACCGGCTTGCCGGTCAGCCGGACTTGGAGAGTGGAAGTACGGAAGGTGAGGGGGCTCCCCCCTCTCCCAGCTTCGCCTAGGCAGCACGCTGCCAAGGCCGTGCAACCCTCTCCCCGTGGGGGAGAGGGGAGGGTATTTCTCAACCCAGCTTCTCCATGACTTCGTCGGACACTTCGTAATTGCCCCAGACGGTCTGGACGTCGTCATCATCTTCCAGCGTATCGACCAGCTTCATCAGGGTCGCGGCGTTGCTTTCATCGACTTCGACAGTCGTCTGCGGCTTCCAGGCGAGCTTGGCGCCTTCGGCCGGGCCGAGCTTGGCTTCCAGCGCCTTGGCAACTTCATGCAGCGCGTCCATGGCTGTCCAGATTTCATGTTCGTCTTCGTTAGACGACACATCATCCGCGCCTGCCTCAAGAGCGGCTTCGAAGATCGCATCGGCATCGCCAGCGCTCGCCGGATAGGTGATGAGGCCCATGCGGTCGAAACCATGGCTCACCGCCCCGGATGCGCCCAGATTGCCGCCATTTTTCGAGAAGGCGGTGCGGACGTTGGTCGCGGTACGGTTGCGGTTATCGGTCAGCGCTTCAACGATGATGGCGACGCCGCCGGGGCCATAGCCCTCATAGCGGATTTCTTCGTAATTATCCGTGTCGCCGCCGATCGCCTTGTCGATCGCGCGCTGGATATTGTCCTTGGGCATGGACTGCGCCTTGGCCGCGTTCACTGCCAGGCGGAGGCGGGGGTTCATGTCCGGGTCGGGCATGCCCATCTTCGCGGCCACGGTGATTTCGCGGCTCAATTTGGAGAACATCGAGGAGCGCTTTTTGTCCTGCGCGCCCTTGCGATGCATGATGTTCTTGAATTTGCTATGGCCGGCCACGGCCTGCTCCTAAACTTGTCTGAACCGAAGGGCGCTCTCTAGCGGGCGTCCTGCCCAAGCGCAACTAGACGAGGATCGCGGTGCCGGATGCCGACACCATCAGCATCGACCCGTTGGAACCCAGCACTTCATAATCGAGGTCGACTCCGACGACGGCATTGGCGCCGAGTGTTGCCGCACGCATGCGCATCTCGCCAATCGCCTGCTCACGCGCCCGCTGGAGCACATCCTCATAAGCACCCGAACGGCCCCCGACAATGTCCCGCACGCTGGCGAACAGGTCGCGGAAGAGGTTGGCGCCCACAATGACCTCGCCGGTGACGATGCCGAGATATTCTTTTGCCGGACGCCCTTCGAGGCGGCTGGTGGTGCTGACGATAATCTCGGACATGATGTGTCTCCCGCGCCTTGCTGGCCGAAGGTCCTTTTTGAAGAAAGAAGGGACCTTCGACAAGCTGAGGACGAAAGGAAGAAGGGGTCTTATTCCATGCCCAGGGCGGACAGATAGGTCTGGAGAATAGCCTCCATTTCCTGCCGGTCATGCTGCGGCATTTTGCGCAGGCGGACGATTTGGCGCATGATCTTGGGGTCATAGCCGGTGGCCTTGGCTTCCAGATAGACGTCCTTGATATCGTCGCCGATGCCTTTCTTCTCTTCCTCGAGCCGTTCGATGCGTTCGATAAGAAGGCGTAGCTGATCGGCGGCGACGTTGCCCTCGCTCATATGATGTATCTCCGGATAGAATGTGAATCGGGTTGGCGCACGCTCCTAATGATTGTCAGCGTTCTTCGCCACACTCTCCTGCATCTTTGCGATCTGTTCCGGCGTCGCCTCGCTCTGATGGCGCTGTTTCCACTCCGAAAAGGGCATGCCGTGGATGATTTCGCGCGCCTGGTCCTTGCTCAGATTGCCGTCCGCTTCCGCGATCCAATCAGCGAGGCAATTGCGGCAAAAGCCCGCCGTTCCCATCAGATCGATGTTCTGGACATCGGTCCTGTGCTGCAAATGCGCAATCAGGCGGCGGAAGGCGGTTGCGGCAACCGCATCGTTGAGCATATTGTCGGCCAAGGCGATCCTCTCGCTGATCTACATCATCCTGTCGTGCAGTAGGGATAATCGAAAACAGCGCCCTGGCAAGCCAGGGCGCGACCATGACGGCCAGGAGCTTTTTGAGAATGACGAAACTGCCGCCCCGTTCGCGCAAGGTCCGGATTTTGGCGACCCTTGGCCCCGCGAGCGACACGCCCGAAGTGATCCGCGCGCTCTTTATCGCCGGGGCAGACGCTTTCCGCATCAACATGAGCCATGGAGCGCATGAGGATCATGCGGCGCGTATTGCGTCCATCCGGGCGCTGGAAAAGGAATTTGGGCGGCCGACCACCATATTGGGCGACTTGCAGGGGCCAAAGCTGCGCGTCGGTACGTTCAAGAGCGGCCTGGCCGTTCTGGAGGTGGGAGCTTCCTTCATACTCGACCGCGACGAAACGCCGGGCGACGCACGGCGGGTGAACTTGCCGCACCCGGAAATTTACGCGGCGCTGGTGCCTGAAACGCGGCTGTTGCTGGACGACGGCAAGATGGTGCTTCGTGTGAAGAAAGTGTCCGATGACCGGATCGAAACGGTTGTCGAGGTCGGCGGCACCCTGTCGAACCGCAAGGGCGTCAACGTGCCCGATGTGGTTGTGCCCGTGCCCGCGTTGACGGAGAAGGACCGGCGCGACCTGAGCTTCGCCGTCGAGCAGGGCTGCGACTGGATTGCGCTCAGCTTCGTGCAGCGCCCGGAGGACTTGGCGGAAGCGCGCAAGTTGATGGGCGGTCATGGCGCACTGATGGCCAAGATCGAGAAGCCCGCCGCAGTCCAGCGGCTGGAGGAGATATTGGAGCTGGCCGACGGCGTGATGGTTGCGCGCGGCGACCTGGGCGTCGAACTGCCGCCCCAGGCCGTGCCGCCGCTTCAGAAGCAGATTGTCGCTACGGCTCGGCGCATGGGGCGCCCGGTGGTGGTCGCGACGCAGATGCTCGAATCGATGATCAAGGCGCCGACGCCCACCCGCGCCGAAGTGTCGGACGTCGCCACCGCCGTCTATGATGGCGCCGACGCGATCATGTTGTCGGCGGAAACGGCGGCGGGTGACTGGCCCGAGGAAGCAGTCGCGATGATGGACAGCATCGCGCACAGCGTAGAGCGTGACCCCGGCTATTTCGCCCGGCTGCACTTCACCGAAACCAAGCCCGACGCAACAACAGCGGACGCGCTGGCGGAAGGAGCGGCGGGCATCGTCTCGGTCGTAGGGGCCAGCGCGATCACCTGCTTCACCTCGTCAGGCAGCACGGTTCGCCGTGTGGCGCGCGAGCGACCGCTGACGCCGATCCTGGCGCTCACCCCCCGGCTCGACACCGCCCGGAAGCTGGGCCTGACCTGGGGCGTGCATGCAGTGCGCACCAAGGATATCGACACGTTCGAGGAAATGGTCGGCAAGGCGCGGCGCATGGCGCTGCGGCACAATATGACGCAGAAGGGCAGCAAGATCGTTGTGCTGGCAGGCGTCCCCTTCGGCACTCCGGGGTCGACAAACGTGCTGCATGTCACCGCCATTCGCGGTGATGAGCTTACAGGGCGGGATTAAGATCCAGCAGGCCTTGCGCTGCAAGATCGCGGCGCAAGGTCTCTGCGTCCCGGAAGAGGTGGCTGCGAATGCCCAGCGCTTCCGCCGCCGCGACATTTTCTTCCCGATCATCGATGAAGAATGTTTCCTCGGCGCGCAGGCCAAAGCGGCCGAGCGCCAGGCGGTAGATGGCAGGGTCGGGCTTCACCAACCCTTCGGCGCCAGACACCAGAATGTCGCGAAAGTTCGCGAAGAAATCCGCCTCCCGCGCGTGAAAGGGCTCCCAAAATTCCGCGCTGAAATTGGTGAGGCCATAGAGAACGACGCCCCGCCCACGTAATTCGCCGACCAATTGCGCCATGCCTGCAACGGCAGGCTGGACGCTGTCGATGAAACGATCGCCCCATATCCGAATCAGCGCTTCATGTTCCGGGTGGCGATCAATCAGTTCGGCGCTGGTTTCCGCGAAGGGGCGGCCCATGTCGTGCTGGCAATGCCACTCCATCGACACGACATCACGCAGAAACGCGTCGAGCGCCCGATCATCATCGATCAGGCGCTCGTAGAGGAGCCGGGGCTCCCAATGGTACAGAACCTGTCCGACGTCGAATATGACGGCGGAGATCGGCTCGCTCAATTAGCCCTGGCGGGCCTTGAAGCGGCGATTGGTCTTGTTGATAACATAGGTGCGGCCGCGACGGCGGATCACGCGGTTATCCCGGTGACGGCCCTTGAGCGACTTGAGCGAGTTGCGGATCTTCATGGAAGTCAGCCTTCTAAGAATCTTGCGTGATCGGAAAATCGAAGCGCAGCCCCTATGGGTGGGGCGGCTGAAAGTCAAGGGCGGCTGGCCGTACTTTTGCCCCGTTCATGCCATATGCAGCAAAGACATGGCTTCAAGAGTTGAAGGGATAGCCGGTTCGGCATCGTCTATGGACTGCCGCATCTTTGTCGGAGATTAGCATGATCAAGCAGATACTCCTTCCCTCATTTCTTGCCCTGTCACTCGCCGGATGCGCGACGGCGGTGCCGCCCGTCGAGGTAACCCGCTTCCATGTCGGAAATCCGGCACAAAGCGGAACGTTGGCGGTGGAAGAAATGGCTGCGAATCCCGATGCAGGGCTGGAATTCCGGACCTATGCCGCTGCTGTCGAGCAGGAGTTGCAGCGTGTGGGTTTCAGCGCCGCACCTGCCGGAGCGCGCAGCGACTATGTCGCATCGGTCGGCTTCCGCCGATCTTTCCGTCCGACCGGCTACGGCAATGATGGTAGGCCCGTGAGTGTAGGCGTTGGCGGAGCAGTCGGCAGCGGCGGTTATTCAGGGCTGGGCGTGGGCATCGGCATCAACCTCTCGGGGCGGCCGAAGGATATGGTGACGACGGAGTTGCAGGTGCAGATCCGCAGGCGATCCGATTCGACGACGATCTGGGAAGGCCGGGCGCTCACCCAGGCGCGCGAGGGTACTCCAGCCGCTCAGCCCGGTATCGCCGCGCAAAAGCTCGCCAGTGCGTTGATCGGGGGCTATCCGGGGGAATCGGGGCGCACTATAACCGTGAAATGACCATCTCGATCAGCAATGCCTTCGACAGCGGCAATATTCGCGTTCTTTCCATCATCGATACTGGCGACAGGGTCCGGGCCGAGCTGGAGATCGTCAAGGACAGGCAAAGCGACTTCTACCAATGGTTCCACTTCCGCATCGCGGGCGTTGCGGGGCGCGAAGTGGAACTGGCGATCGTCAATGGCGGGACATCCGCCTATCCGGACGGTTGGCCGGGCTATAAGGCGCGGATCAGCGAGGATCGGGAAGTTTGGACGCAGGCGGATACCAGCTATGCTGATGGCGTCCTCACCATCAGCCTTTCGCCGGATCGCAATGCGCTGTGGGTCGCCTATTTCGCGCCCTATTCGATGGATCGGCACCACGACCTGATCGCCTGGGCAGGCTGCCAGCCCGGGGTTGAGCATCGGGAATTGGGCCTGACGCTGGACAAGCAGCCGCTCGACCTTCTGACGCTGGGCGACGGACCAAAGCAGGTTTGGCTCTATGCTCGCCAGCATCCCGGCGAGACGATGGCGCAGTGGTGGATGGAAGGCGCACTGGAGCGGCTCTGCGATGAGGAGGATGCGGTCGGTAGGCTCCTCCGGGCCAAGGCGACATTTCACATCGTGCCCAACATGAACCCCGACGGCAGCCGCCGAGGGCATCTGCGCACCAATGCGGCAGGCGTGAACCTCAACCGCGAATGGCACGAACCATCTATGGAGCGCAGCCCAGAGGTCTTCCTTGTCCGGCAGGAGATGGACCGGACAGGAGTTGACTTTGCGATGGACGTGCATGGCGATGAAGCCATCGCCGCAGTGTTCCTGGCGGGGTTCGAAGGCATCCCCTCCCTGACCGAGCGGCAACTTGCCCTTTACAATCGTTTTCGGGATACGCTCGCGGCCCGCACGCCTGATTTCCAGACGGCGCGCGGATACCCTTCATCGGCGCCGGGGAAGGGCAACCTGACCATGTCCACCAATCAGGTCGCCCAGCGTTTCGGCGCGGTCGCGATGACGCTGGAAATGCCGTTCAAGGACAATGACGATTTGCCCGATCCTGAATTTGGCTGGTCCCCGGCACGATCGAAGCAGCTTGCCAAGGACTGCCTTGCGGTGCTGGCTGAGATGATCGGAGAACTCTGAGCTTTCCTGACGCGCGGCTCCGTTAGCCAAAAAGATCGGCGAGAAAGTCCCTCATCGACCGGAAGCTGCGGTGGTCCGCGTCGGGGCTATAGGCGAGGCCCTTGTCCGGCATGTTCACCGCCTGATCGGTGAATGCGTGTCCGGTATCGCCATAGGCATGGATTTGCCAATCGCATCCTGCTTTCGTCAGTTCGTCGGCCAAGGCGACCGTAGCCGCCGGGGGAGCCAAGGGATCGTCCCAACCGTGGCATATCAACAGCTTCGCCGTGATGGCGGCGTTGGGAAAAGGTGGCGCGTCATAAATTCCATGGAAACTGACGCCGCCCGCGATGTCGGCGCCGCTGCGCGCCAGATCGAGCACGCATTTGCCGCCGAAGCAGAAGCCGATCGCGGCCGTCCGGCTCGCGTCCGCTTCGGGAAGTGATTTGAGGACGGAATGAGCCGCGTTGAGCCGGTCACGCAGCAGGGCGCGGTCGGCATTAACTTCGTTCATGTAGCGCGCCATGTCGGGGTCATCGCGGCTGGCTCGCTTGCCCTGACCATAGATGTCCGCGACCAATAGGGTGTATCCCAGTTCCACGACCTTCTCGGCGTAGGCGAAGTCCGCTTCCTTGGTGCCCAATGCATTAGGGAAAAGCAGGATGCCCGGCCGGGGTGCGCCTGCGGCTTGGTCGAAGACGGCCATGCTCTCGAAGGTTCCGCCGGGGCCTTCATGAACCGTGACGCGGCGAGTGATAGTCATGGGCTTGCCTCGCTGATGAGAATGGCAAGGCGACATTAGGTCGCTGGGTGTGCGTGGCAAGCGTCGCGGTGCCGGTCACTCCCGAGCGTATAAGAAAAGGGCGCCCCTCATGAGAGGGGCGCCCTTCTTTTTTTGCTATAGCCGCGTCTTAGAAACGGTAGCCGAGGATCAGCGCGCCCTGGTGACGCTCAGGGTTCACGCCACCGATCTGCTCGTAACGCGAATAGCGATATTCGGCGCGAACGATGAAGCCCTGAACCGTCGTTTCCAGACCGGCGCCGAGACGGTAGCCGTCCAGCTTGACGTTGTTGTTCAGCGCGTCTTCCAGACGGGCATTGGTGTAGCCGCCCTTGGCATAGGCGAGGACGTTCGGAACGACTTCGCCGCCGATGCGGACGCCGGCATAGAGGTCACGATCGGTGCGAACGCCGAACTTCTTGACGTCGGAATCGGCATATTCGCCTTCGATGCCGAACACGGCGCCGTTGACGTTGACGTCATAACCGACCACGCCGCCATACAGCAGGCCGCTGTCATGGTTGACCGAATCGAAATCGACATGGTCCACACCGACGACTGCGCCGACATAGGGACCGGAAAAGGGCACGGCGTCCTGAGCGAAGGCCGGTGCGGAAACGCTGGCAAGCAGCAACGCCGAAGCGATCAGTTTTTTCATGGGGGGCTCCTTTTCTGGGGTAACCGGATGTTGTCTGAGCGCGCTTTAGGGAGCCTGAGCGTGAAGAGTAAAGCATCACAAACAACGACATACCGCATTGCACAACGCACTGTGGCAATGTTGCATCACGTCTTGAAATGGATTCCAAGCGCCCTAGTCGGCTGGATGACTGACCAAGGGCTGGTTCAGAGGCTGCCGAACCCCGGCGCCTCACCGCGTGCTTGTCTGTCCAGGCGGGTTGGGCGTTTCCAGCCGATACGGGGACGCTTGCGCAGCCGCAGGGTGGGCCAGTCGCCATTATCCATGCGCTCGGCCAGCCGCATGCCCTGAGCCCGATAGGCTGACAGGACGGCATCCGCCTGTTCTTTCAGCAATCCGGCTAGCAGGATCGTGCCCCCTTCCTCCACGAGCGCGCAAAGCGACGGGGCGAGTTCGATCAACGGGCCAGCGAGTATGTTCGCAATCAGCAGATCATAGGGCGCGCGGGTTGCAATTGCGGGGTGATCAACGCCCGCCGCGATATACAGCGCCAATTGGCCTTGACCCTTGCCGACCGCGATGTCGTTGGCCGCGGCATTTTCCGCGCTGATATCGACGGCGACCGGGTCGATGTCTGAAGCGGTGGCATAGGCGTGGGGCCACAAGTGGAGCGCTGCGAAGGCGAGCAATCCGGTGCCTGTGCCAATGTCCGCCACATTGCCAAAGCGCATGCCAACCTGCCGCATGCGGTCCAGCATCAGAAGGCAGCCTGCGGTGGTCTCATGCTGCCCTGTGCCGAAGGCGCGGCTCGCTTCGATCAGGAAATTGACCTTGCCGGGCTGCTCTGGATCGCTGGCAAGATTGCGGATGTGGAAGCGCCCGGCCGTGACTGGCTCCAGTCCCTGCTGGCTCAGGGTTACCCAGTCTTCATCAGGCAATCGTTCGATCAGCGGCTTCGTGCCGCTGGCGCTGGGGATCAGGGTACGGAGCAGCTTGATCGCGGCGGGGCTGGGCTCGCCTTCGAAATAGGCATCAAGCTGCCACGCATTTTCATCGTCCGGCGTCGCTTCGCTGGTCATCAGCACCGGAGGCTTGTCCATGAGCGCGAAGGCCGCGATGTCGCCGTCCAAAGCCTCCGCTTCAACGCGGGTGCAGGGCAGGGTCACTTTCCAGCTTTGGACGGAAGAGGGCGCGGCATCAGTCATGCCGCGCCCTTTAGAAGCTTGAAGCGGGAAGGGGAAGTCGCGAGGACATCAATCGCCCTCCGGCTGCCTTGTCCCCGAACTCAGGCCACCTGCCGTCCAAAATCGGAGGATGCCGCACGCAGGCTGGCCAGCTTGCCCTCGACACTCATGAAGCCGCGTTCCAACTGGTCGATTTCGGACGCGACAACTTCCGTATCCTGACGGATGGCGGAAATGGTGCTCGACATGGAGTCGGCTGCAAGGGCAGTCTCATCGACTGCTGCGGTGATCATGGTGACCGTCTGGGCCTGAGCGTCCATGGCATGACGGATGCGATCGGCGCTCGATTGCACTTCCCCAACCGTATCGCGGATTCTTTCATTGGTTTCCACCGACTGCCGCGTCGAAGCCTGAATGTCCGCGATCTTGCCGGCAATCTCATCGGTCGCACGAGCCGTCTGGTTAGCGAGGCTCTTCACTTCCTGCGCAACGACAGCAAAGCCGCGTCCCGCGTCGCCTGCGCGCGCCGCTTCGATGGTGGCGTTGAGGGCGAGCAGGTTGGTTTGGCCCGCAATGTCGCGGATCAGGCCGAGGATCGACTCGATCGATTTCGCATGCTCGGTCAGAGTTGCCGACATGGTCACCGCATCGCCCGACTGTCGGGCGGCGCGCTGAGCGACGTCTGCGGCGCTTTCGACTTCCGTGCGGGCATCCTCGATTGCGCGGATGAGCCCGGCAGAGGTGCGGGCTGCCTCACGCATCGCGATTGCCGATTGTTCAGCGGCAGCGGCGACTTCCGAAGCCTTGCCCAACATGCCGCGTGTGGCGGCGGAGGCATCCTTCGCCTGTTCACGCAGCGATTCGCCGAGCTGGGAGGCGCCGTCGATCTCGCCCATGATCCGCTGTTCGAACAGGGTGCCGATGCGCTGGCGTTCGTTGCGCTGCGCTTCTGCCTCGTCACCCGCGAAGGCGTTGGTCATCATGCTGGCATCGACCATGCTGACCATGGCGATGACGTTCACAAGGCGCTGGCGGGTGGCGTCGTCCGCCGCTTTTTGCCACACGAGGCCGATCAACTGCTTGTTGGCTTCTGAAACCGCCGTCAGCACAACGCCCAGCGGCAGGTCGCGCTTGCGTGCGAGACGAACGCAGGCAATGCAACTGCCCGCCCAACTGCCAGCCTCATAGAAGCTGAGTTTCTGCCGCACATATTCATGGGCCTCGGTTTCGATCTTGGCGATCGTGGAGGCGGCCAGGACGCTGCGCAGATGCGACTGGTCCATATAGCTGTCGAAGAAAATGCGGGCCACGACCGACGCGCCGTCGCCTATCAGGTCACGAATCTCGCGAAGCCCTGCCGCCAATTCGCCGGTGGGATCTATTTCCGCCATGCTGGCGATCATTGCGCTCTTCGCTGGTGCGACGGACGTCATATGCGGCAAACCTCAATTCTCTTGTTTGTCCGTCGGGTCATAGCGCGATCTGGTTAATCAGTTCTTAGCCGTGATCGCCCGGCCGCTCTTTCGGCGCGGCTTGCCCTCTTGACCGATCGCTCTTAAGGGGACGGGAATCAGGGACAAGCATCAGGGACGTAGGTAGATATGGCGCGAACCACGAGCCGGCCGCTCTCGCCGCATTTGACGATCTGGAAATGGGGGCCAGCGATGGCCGTTTCCATCATGCACCGCGTGACGGGCAATGGCCTGGCGACTGCGGGCGCCTTGGGTCTGGTCTGGTGGCTGATGGCCGCCGCGTCGGGACCGGAAGCCTATGCAACGTTCGTGGCGTGCGCGACCTCGCCGATCGGCTATCTGGTGATGGCGGGCCTTAGCTGGTTCTTCTTCCAGCATCTGACGTCGGGCCTGCGGCACTTCGTGCTCGACATGGGCGCTGGCTATGAGCTGAAGAACAACAGGACCTGGTCTGTGCTGACCTTCGTCATCTCGACGCTGCTCACCATCGCCTTCTGGGCCGCTATCTGCACGGGGAAATTCTGATGGGAACCGGAACCGGAATCGGCCGCGTCCGTGGCCTGGGCTCGGCCCGTCATGGCGCGCATCACTGGCTGGCGCAGCGTTATACCGCGATCGGGAACCTGCTGCTGGTCCTGTGGTTGCTGTTCAGCCTGATCGCGCTGCCGGGGCTCGATTATCAGAGTGTCCATAACTGGATCGCCAACCCGCTGGTCGCGGTGCCGCTGATGCTGATGCTGGTCAGCATCTTCTGGCACCTGCGCCTCGGCATGCAGGTGATGCTGGAGGATTATGTCCATGACAAGGGGCTGGCGTTCCTGTCCATGCTGCTCTTGAACTTCTATGCCTTGGGCGGCGCTGCCGCTGGCATCTTCGCGATCGCCAAGATCGCCTTCACGGGGATCGTCAAGTAATGAGCGAAGCCTATAAGATCATCGACCACACCTACGACACGGTGGTCGTGGGTGCTGGCGGCTCCGGCCTGCGCGCCACCATGGGCAGCGCGGAAGCGGGCCTGAAGACTGCCTGCATCACCAAGCTGTTCCCGACCCGCTCGCACACCGTGGCGGCGCAGGGCGGCATCGCGGCGTCGCTGGGTAATAACTCGCCCGACCACTGGACCTGGCACATGTACGACACCGTCAAGGGGTCGGACTGGCTGGGTGATCAGGATGCGATCGAATATATGGTGCGTGAAGCACCTGCGGCCGTGATCGAGCTGGAACATGCCGGCGTGCCGTTCAGCCGTAACGAGAATGGGACGATCTACCAGCGCCCGTTCGGCGGCCACATGCAGAATATGGGCGCAGGCCCGCCGGTCCAGCGCACCTGCGCCGCCGCCGACCGTACTGGCCACGCCATGCTGCACGCTCTGTATCAGCAGAGCCTGAAGTATGACGCGGACTTCTACATCGAATATTTCGCCATCGACCTGATCATGGAAGACGGCCCGAACGGCAAGGAATGCCGCGGCGTTATCGCCATGTGCATGGAGGATGGCTCGATCCATCGCTTCCGCAGCAAGGCGGTCGTGCTGGCGACCGGCGGTTACGGCCGTGCCTATTTCTCTGCCACCTCGGCGCATAGCTGCACCGGCGACGGCGGCGGCATGGTGCTGCGCGCTGGCCTGCCGCTACAGGATTTGGAGTTCGTGCAGTTCCACCCGACCGGCATTTACGGCGCGGGCGTGCTCATCACCGAAGGTGCACGCGGCGAGGGCGGTTATCTCACAAACTCCGAAGGGGAGCGCTTCATGGAGCGCTATGCTCCGTCGGCGAAGGATCTGGCGTCGCGCGACGTCGTGTCGCGTTCGATGGCGATGGAAATGCGCGAAGGGCGCGGCGTGGGTCCGAACAAGGACCATATCTTCCTGCACCTCGATCATATCGATCCCAAGGTGCTGGCGGAACGCCTGCCGGGCATCACCGAAAGCGGCAAGATTTTCGCGGGCGTCGACCTGACCCGCCAGCCGCTGCCGGTGACCCCGACCGTCCACTATAATATGGGCGGCATCCCCTGTAACTATCATGGGCAGGTGGTGACGAAGGTCGGCGACGATCCGGAAGTCGTGGTGCCGGGCCTCTATGCTGTCGGCGAAGCGGCCTGCGTGTCGGTGCATGGAGCGAACCGCCTGGGCTCCAACTCGCTGATCGACCTTGTTGTGTTTGGTCGTGCCACCGGTCTGCACCTTAAGGAAACGATCAAGCCGAACGGTTCACATCGTCCGCTGCCGATCGATGCGGCAGATTTGGCGCTGTCCCGTCTGGATCACTATCGCAACGCCAAGGGCGGCTCGCCGACGGCGAAGATTCGTCTGGAAATGCAGCACACCATGCAGAAGCATGCGGCCGTGTTCCGCGACAGCGCGCTGCTGGCCGAGGGCGTCACCAAGATGGCGCAGGTCAACCAGAGCATGCAGGATGTTGGCGTTTCCGACCGCTCGCTGATCTGGAACACCGACCTCATCGAGACGCTGGAGCTGGACAATTTGATGTCTCAGGCGGTCTGCACCATGGTCAGCGCGGAAAACCGCAAGGAAAGCCGTGGCGCGCACGCGCATGAGGACTTCCCGAACCGCGATGACAATGAGTGGATGAAGCACACCGTCAGCTGGTTCGAAGGCTGGGGCGGCAAGGGCGGCAAGGTGTCGCTCGATTACCGTCCGGTGCACGATTACACGCTCACCGATGAGGCCGAGTATATCAAGCCCAAGGCGCGCGTTTATTAAGGCGCGCCGTCCAGTGGGATAGGTAAGAGGGCGGGCTGCAAAGCTCGCCCTTTTGTTTATGGTTCAGTTCAAGTCGAGGGAGGTCAGGCGATGGCGGATGCAAGCAGACATGGCGGCCAGTGTCATTGCGGCGCCGTCCGGTTCGAGGTTGAGCTGAGCAATGGCCTCGACAGCGCCCGCCGGTGCACCTGTTCATTTTGCCGTATGCGGGGCGCCGTAGCTGTTACGGCGAAGTTGGACGGGCTTCATGTCGTTCGGGGCGCCGATATGCTGACGAGCTACCGCTTCAATACGGGAGCAGCGGAGCATTTCTTCTGTTCGCGGTGCGGCATCTACACGCACCACCAGCGCCGCTCCAATGCAAACGAATATGGGGTGAATGTGGCATGCCTAGATGGGGCCAGTCCCTTCGACTTAGCCGAGGTGCCGGTGTTGGACGGGGAAAATCATCCGAGCGACAATGAGGGCCGGGCGCGGATGGCGGGGGTGTTGCGGTTTATTCGTAAGGGTTGAGGCATGGGTCCGTCTTCGAAGGAGCACGAAGTTGGAAAAGGGCATAACTGGGCTAAACCATGTGACCTTGGCAGTCGCAGACGTTGAACGCTCATTGGCATTTTATCGCGATGTCCTTGGCTGTCACGTCCGGGCAGCGTGGAGCGATGGCGCTTATCTTGAAGCTGGGACGCTTTGGCTGTGCCTATCCTGGGACGACAAGGCGAGAACGTCGCCGCGCTCTGACTACACGCACCTGGCTTTCACTGTTCTCGAGGCAGACTATAGCAGCTTGAGCGAACGCCTAGCCGCAGAGTGCATCATCTGGAAAAGCGATAGTAGCGAAGGCGCATCCACTTACTTTCTCGATCCCGACGGGCACAAACTAGAAATACATGTCGGCTCTCTTGAAACGCGGCTGTCGCACTACCGAATGGAGTCGGACAAAGGCGTGACGGTTTTCGATCATTGACGGCACGGCGCGGGGACTTCGCGCTTTATTCCTGCTGATCGATTATAGTGGCCATAGGCAAAGCAGGATCGATCTCTCTCAATCCGGCGACGACGCCCGCCCTGTTAATGGCGGGCTGATTCTGACTGACTTTCCATTTTCCTTCGATCCGCTCGATCGGTATTTCAAAGCCGACTATGTTTTTCAGGAGCGCGTCGATGTAGTCCGCCGGGGCGTCATTGACGGACCATGGCGCTGAACGATTGGCCTCTTGCAGCGTGGTCAGAGCATCAATCTGTGCGCGCAGCCAATTGGCATCTTCGACGATGCGAGGATTTCCACGGACCTGAACAACAATATAGTTCCAAGTCGGAACTACCTTCTCATGTTCCTTCTTTGTCGCGTACCAGGATGGGGTGATATAGGCTTGCGGACCTTGGAAAATGACCAATGCCTCGGCACTGGTCAGGAGGTCCGCTATTTGCCCATTCGCCCGAGCCATATGTGCACGCAGGATGTCGCGACCATTTTCATTGGCCAGCGTGAACGGGATGAAATTGGCGGTAAGTCCGCCCGCCCCGTAGGTCACGAGGGTGGCCAGCGGGTGAGAGCGGATCGTGCCGCGCAATTGATCCAAACGATCTTCCCGAAAGATGAGTGGTCTGTACATGGCCGTTTCTGAAATGCCTTTACCGCTTCCATCAGAATGCATGGCGGACTGCGGCTCGTCCAGCATATCTCATCCTTCGGCTTCTTTTCGGTGAAGGGGCGCAAGCGACGATCGCCTTGAGACCCGGCTTCCGTGGCTGTGAGCGATGACGGGATGTGGTTCAATATCCGCCAACCATCAAGCTTCTCTGGCGCAGGGTCGCGGCTCCCGCTAAGTCTTTCACTGATGACGATCGATCCTCTGGTCCTTTTACAGGCCTATTCCATCGGCGTATTTCCCATGTCCGATGACCGGGATGCGGAGGAGGTTTATTGGATTGAGCCCAAGCGGCGAGCCATCATGCCGCTCCATGGCTTTCGCATGTCCCATTCGCTGGCCAAGACGATCCGGCAGGAGCGTTTCCGCGTGACTGCCAACCGCGATTTTGGCGGTATTGTCTCGCTATGCGCGCAGGCTGCGGAGGATCGGCCATCGACCTGGATCAACAGGGAGATCGAGCAAACATACCGCCATCTGCACGAGATCGGCTTTGCGCATTCGATCGAGGTTTGGGATGGCGATGAGCTGGCGGGCGGGCTCTATGGGGTCGCGCTGGGGCAGGCTTTTTTCGGCGAAAGCATGGTGTCGCGAAGGCCCGATGCGTCAAAAGTCGCTCTGGCCTGGCTCACTGCCCGCATGCTCTTTTCGGGCTTCACCTTGCTCGACTGCCAATTCATGACCGAACATCTCCGGTCATTGGGCGCGATAGAAATCAGCCAGAAAGATTATCTGGGATTGCTGGCAGGCGCGCTGGGGGACATCCCGCTAGGCGCAGGCCGTTCTTCGGCACTGGCCGGGGGTTCGGGGGGCTGGGCGGAGCTGGCGTTTGCGCCGCTGGCGGGCGAGGCTTCTGCGGGTGGCTCGCCCTTGCTGCCGAGCTTCACCGTGTCGGGGCCGCTTTCGGGCCAAGACATCGTACAGCTTCTGACCCACACGTCGTAAATCGGGTGCTGGACGACATTGCGGTCGGGCCGTTCCTTGAACAGCCAGCCGGAGAAGTTGCGCCGCCATTTATTGTCGGCGGTGCTGCGCACGTCGAGTTGAACGAAGGCGCCGGTTTCCTTCACATTTTCCCAGGGGGCGGTCGTCTCGCAGGCCTGGAGGCGGACGATCGCATCGCCCACGCGCAGGGCGTCGCCGGGCTTCATCGTGAGGTCGGTGGTGATGCCGTTACGCTTATTGAGCAGGCCGATCACCGCAACGCGTTCGGCCATGGGCGTACCGGGCAGAGCCGAAGAATCGCCGTTGCGAATCTTCTGCCCCGCGATCTTCACCGGGCCGGTCTGGTTGGCAGTGGGAAGTTCATCGCCGCCACAGGCCGCAAGCGACAGCATCAGGGCGAGGGACAGGATCGACGGGACCGCCCCCGCCGGACGCAGGGTCATGATGCGTCGGGGCTCCACGCTTCATAATCGCCGGTCGCGCGCTGGCGCTGCGCACCCTTTTCCAGCGCACCCGTGGGCCGGTAGGCATTGGGGGTGCCGGTCGCGTTGGGCGTGAAGTCCCGTTCCCAGATACGAGGCGGGGGGAGGAAGCTTTCCGGCGTTCCTTCAATCGTGTGATGCAACCACCCATGCCATTCGGCGGGCACGCGGCTGGCGTCGTTATTGCCGTTGTAAATCACCCAGCGGCGGGTGCGGCCATGCATGTCCGCGCCGCCTTCATAATAAATATTGCCCTGATGGTCCTCGCCCACTTTCTTGCCCTTGCGGGAGGTATAAAGTGCGGTGCCGATGGTCGCGCCATTCCACCAGGTGAAGATCTTGGCCAGGATTCCCATGCGCCAAGCGCTTAGCGCCTGCCGTGGGGGATTGGCAAGGCGGATATGGCGTCAGCGGGTGCGCGGTGGGCAGAAATCGAGGTCGGCGGGGCTTTTGACCGCGGGGTCGACGCAACTTCCCCAGGATACGCGATCGCCTTCCGCTATGCCCAGTTCCGCCGCTCGCCCGCCGCGCAGTTCAAGGACCGCCGCCACCGGAACGCCAGCAGAAACCGGCACGCGTGAATAGGGTGCGGCATTGGCGGCGATGAAGGCGATCATCCCGTCGGTGCGGATGAAGATCATGTCCAGCGGGATCAGCGTGTCCTTCATCCAGAAGCTGGCGGTGCGGGGCGGCGACATGGGAAAGAGCATGCCGCCATTCGCATCCAGGGACTTGCGGAACATCAGGCCCCGTTCCTGCTCCTTTGCGGTGATGGCGGTTTCCACCGCAAAGCGGTGACTGCCCGCGTCCGTACGGATTTCAAGGGGGAGCAGATTGGTCTGCTGGTTTGTAGGGCTGGTCGTTTTCTCCGCCTTGGGCTGAGTAGGCGAACAGCCAGCCAGAAGGACGATGAGAAGGGAAAAGGCGATCCTCATTCTTCGGTGCTAGCCCATAGTTGAGGAAGTGCGCCATAGATTTCACCCGGCATCACTATTGGTCATTTTCCGGCGGTTCGCCTGGAGCCGCATCCGTCCAGCGGCGGGCCGTTTCGAAACTATGGCCTGCGCGCAGGAAAGCGGCGATGGCCTTTTCACGCTGCTTTTGATCGGTTGCCGCTACCGCATAGGGGCCGATCCGTTTGCGGCGCGCGAAACGATCGGCGGCGGCCCAACTGTCATTATCCACCTGAACGTCGGCTTCTTCCCGATCGGCGTCCGCTATGCCATCGGCACGCAGGGTCTGCGCAACGCGTCGTGCGCCATAGCCGCGACGGGTAAGCGCCGCGCTTTTCATGACGGCGAAGCTGCGATCATCGACGTAGCGCAGTTCGGCGAGCCGTTCGACAAGCCGTTCGGGCGCGGGCGGACCTTCGCCATCCCATCCGCGTTCCTGCAATTTGCGGCTGAGATAGGCGAGCAGCTTCGCCCGGCTCGTCGCGAAACGGCCGACGTAACGCAGGGCGAGATCGCGCAAGCTGTCGCCGTCGAGCGGCGGACGGGGGCGTTTGCCGGTCATGTCAGCGCCTTCATGGCAACAGCTTATGCAACGGGCGCCTTGATTATGCCACAGTGGGGCCGGAATTTTACCGCGCCTGATGCTGTAGAAGGCCAAGCTGGAATGCAACTATCCGGTGCATTACCGCTTCAAAGATGATAGCGGCCCGCCCGGATGACAAGATTTAAATTGGGTGACGCCAATATGACGGGTTCGCAAAGCATGATGGCACCGACGCCGACGATTGACGCCCTTCCCCGGCGCTTCTCCGATTTCGAGACGCTGGGCGAAGCCCTCGACTATGCGGCGCAGGGGCAGCGCGGGCTCAATTTCCATGATGCGCGCGGTAATCTGGCGCGGCCCTATCCTTTTTCAGAATTGCGCGCCGATGCCATCGCCTGCGCCCACCGCTTGATCGCCCATGGCGTGAAGCCGCAGGATCGCGTGGCGCTGGTGGCTGAAACGGGCGCGGATTTCGCACAGCTCTTCTTCGGCATCATCTATGCGGGCGCTTGGCCGGTGCCGCTGCCGCTGCCGACCAGCTTTGGCGGCAAGGAAAGCTATATCGATCAGTTGAATGTCCAGCTCGACAGCTGCGACCCGATGCTGTTCCTCTTCCCCAAGGAACTGGAAGAGATGGCGGGCGAATCCGGCCGCCAGAAGAATGTCGAGAGCATCGCTTTCGAGGATTTCATCGCGCGCGATGTGGTGTCTGGCACCCTGCCGCAGGCGAAGGGCGAGGAAATCGCCTATCTGCAATATAGCAGCGGCTCGACCCGCTTCCCCCATGGCGTCGCGGTGACACATCATGCGCTGCTGAGCAATCTCGCCGCGCACAGCCATGGCATGCAGGTGCAGGACAGTGATCGCTGCATCAGCTGGCTGCCCTGGTATCATGACATGGGGCTTGTCGGCTGCTTCCTGTCGGTCGTGGCCAACCAGGTATCGACCGATTACATGAAGACCGAGGATTTTGCCCGCCGTCCGCTGGCGTGGCTGGACCTCATCAGCCGTAATGAAGGCACGTCGATCAGCTATTCGCCGACCTTCGGCTACGATATTTGCGCGCGCCGCATGTCCAGCCAGACCAAGGCGCAGGATCGCTTCGACCTGTCGCGCTGGCGGCTCGCGGGCAATGGCGCGGACATGATCCGCCCCGACGTGATGCAGAGCTTTGTCGACGCCTTCGCTGATGCAGGCTTTTCGCCCAAGGCGTTCCTGCCAAGCTACGGCCTTGCCGAAGCGACGCTCGCCGTCACCATCATGCCACCCGGTGAAGGCATCATCGTCGAACTGGTCGAGGAAACCGACCTGTCCGGCGGCGACGCCACCGAGGGCCGCCCGCAGCGTTTCCGTTCGATCGTCAACTGCGGAAAGCCCGCACGCGACATGATCGTGGAAATCCGCGACGAGGATGGCGCTCCGCTGGGCGAACGGCAGATCGGCAAGGTGTGGACCACTGGCCCGTCGCTGATGGTCGGCTATTTCCGGGATCAGGAAGCGACCGACGCCTGCATGGCCGATGGCTGGCTCGACACGGGCGACATGGGCTATCTGAGCGATGGCTATCTCTACATCGTCGGCCGCGCCAAGGACATGATCATCATCAACGGCAAAAATCACTGGCCGCAGGATATCGAATGGGCGGTTGAGCAGCTACCGGGCTTCAAGCAGGGCGACATCGCGGCCTTCGCGATCACCACGCCGGGCGGCGAGGAAGCGCCTGCGGTGCTGGTCCATTGCCGCACCTCCGACAATGATGAGCGCACGCGCCTGCGCGACCAGATTCGCGAGCGGGTGCGGGCGATCACTGGCATGAACTGCGTCGTCGAACTGGTGCCGCCGCGCACCTTGCCGCGTACCAGCTCGGGCAAATTGAGCCGGTCGAAGGCGCGTAACCTGTATCTGACGGGTGAGATCAGGCCATACGATATCGCGGCCTGATTGGTGCGTCCGCTCTGGAACGCACTGAGGCATAATAGGATAACTAGGCTGTAGTGACATTTTAGGGATTCACGCGAGCGTAGATTTCTGATTCAACACTGGCTTTTGGAGGCTGGTGTGGAAGGCGAGGTTTTACGGGACGATCAGTGGGAGCGACTGCGCGAGTTTGTGCCGGGCGGACGAAAGGGCAAGCGTGGTCCACGCAGCGATGGCCGCCGGTTTCTTGATGCGCTGCTGTGGCTGGCGCGTTCGGGCGGACGCTGGCGTGATTTGCCCGAGCGTTTTGGCCCCTATCAGACGGCTAAGCGACGCTATTATCGGTGGGTCGAGCAAGGGGTGATTGACCGGATATTCGCGGCGGTATCGGACGATCCCGACATCGAATGGCTTGCGATCGACGCCACCGTGATCCGCGCCCAGGCTCAAGCGGCCGGAGCGCGGGTAAAAAGGGGGGCGTTCAAGCCCAGGCTCTCGGCCGCTCCCGAGGCGGGTTCGGCACCAAAATCCACGCCGTAGTCGATGCCCTTGGTCTGCCGGTGCGCTTCATACTCGGTCCCGGACAACAGAACGACATGGCGCCTGCTTGCGACCTGATCCGAGGACTGCCCGCAAAGCAGGTTCTTGCCGATCGCGCCTATGATGCCGATAGCCTGTGCGATCTGATCCGTGCCCAAGGCGGTGAGGCCGTCATCCCGCCACGCCGCCATCGCAGCATCCGCCGACCATATGATGTCATCGCCTACAAACAGCGATGGGGCATCGAAGGCTTCTTCGCTCGCCTCAAACAATGGCGCCGCATCGCTACCCGCTACGACAAAATCGCCGCCAACTTCCTCGGCTTCATCAAGCTCGCAAGCATCATGCTATGGCTCAAATGATTAAATCGTCACTACAGCCTAGAGTATCCGTGATGATCAAGCTGGAGATTGCATCCAGCATCGATCGGCTTTGAGCAGGGCGTTCGCGGTGACGACGAGCTTTCGCATGACGGCGGTGATGGCGATCTTGGCGGGCTTCCCGGCAGTAACGAGCTGCTGATATTTTGCCTTGAGATCGGGATTGTACCGGGCGGCGACGAGGGCCGGCATATAGAGAGCCTGCCGCACGTTGGCGCGTCCGCCACGGATGAAGCTCTTGCCTTTCCATTGTCCGGACTGTCGAGCGACGGGGGCGAGACCGGCGAGGGATGCGGCCTGCTTATTCTCGAGGCTGCCGAGTTCGGGCATGGTGGCGATGAGCTGGTTGGCGGTCAGCGTTCCGACGCCGGCGATGCTGGTGAGGATCTCATGCCGGCGGGCGAGCGCGGCATCCGCGGCGATCAGGTTGGCGATCTCGGTATCGAGCGCCTCGATATGCCGATCGATCTGCTCGAGCCGCTGCCGGCACTGGCGCTTGAGGAAGGCGATGGTGAGGTTCTTCTCGCGATTCTTGAGCGCGGTGCGATCGCGCACGAGGCCGTCTCGGGCATTGATGAGCTCCGCCATCTGCGCCTGCTGTGCGCTTCGAGCGGGTCTGACCGGCGGCTGCAAGGTGGCCGCCATACGGGCCAGCAACATGGCATCGATGCGATCGGTCTTGGCCAGAGTGCCAGTCGCTTGGGCGAAGCGCCGGGCGCGCTCTGGGTTGAGCTTAACGCAGGGCCAGTCGGCCAGAGCCGCCTCCAGCGCTCGATGGTAGGTTGCGGTTGCCTCATAGGCGATCCGCTCGACCGGCCATTGTCGCAGCCAGGCGATCAGCGCCTTGTGGCCCTTGGCGGTGTTGGCGAACTGACGTTCGGCGCCGGCAGGGTGGACATGGCAGTCGAGGCTCGCTTTGGAGATGTCGATGCCGATCGTCTGTGGTAGATTGTCGCTCATCTTTTCCGCTATCCCATGCTTGTCATCCGGGTCCAAAACCCCGGTATCCGTTCGGGCCTGATGGAAAAGAAAGGGGCGATCCTACTCTAGCCCGGTCCCACAACGACCGGCGTTTTCACGATCCGTCCCCTTCCGCCCGGGCCGGGGTGGCCACCCCGGCCCGGGCAATCCAGCATGACCCAAACGGACCGCAATGTCATAAGACAAGCATTTTCGAAGCAGATGGCATCATCTGCTGGCTCGGAAAATGCGGGAAACAAAGACAAATAGAGCATGATCCGATCCAGTCTGATCGGATCATGCTCTAACCTCCGTTCGGGCTGAGCTTGTCGAAGCCTTTCACTTTCTTCAGTGAAATAGAGCCCTTCGACAAGCTCAGGGCGAACGGCGGTTCAGTAGCGTTTTTGGTTCGTTTTTAGTTTCCCTTCAGCACCTGCCGTTCGATCGTCGTCCATAGGCTCGCGAAAGCCTGCGCGGGCGGCGACGATGCCGCGAATGCCCCGAGCGGCTTCCTCCGCACCGTCATCTGTTCGACCATGCTCGCCATAGGGACGGCGGGCCAGCCAGGCTGCTCGTCCAGCGCCTTGCGGTGAAGCGCGCGGCGCCGGTCCACCATGGAATAGACCGGCAGGATCGGTGGATGCGATCCGCCGCGCTGGACCAGGTAGCGCGCCACTTCGCCCATCGCGCGTTGCGACAGGGGCGAGGGGATGACCGGGATCACGATCATGTCGGCGGCACGCAGCACTTGCTCGCTGGTTTCGGTGAGGCCGGGCGGGCAGTCGAGGATGATGCGATCATAATCCTTGCCCAGATTTTCAATCAGCTTTGCGAGCCGCTTCTTCTTGTCCATCTCGCGAAAGAGGTGGTCGAGGCTGCGCAGCGAAGTGTCGGCGGCGATCAGGTCGAGGCCGGGCACGGTCGAAGGCTGGATGAGCTTGCGCACCTCCACATCCTTGCTGAAGATCGCCTGCGCCGCGTCGCGGCTCTGCTTGTCAGTGGAGATGAGCCAGCTGGCCGCAGCCTGCGGATCAAGGTCCCACAGCAAAGTCCGCCGCCGGGATATGGAGGCCGAAGCCCAGGCGAGATTGATCGCGAAGGTGGTCTTACCCACCCCGCCTTTGAGGCTGTAGACCGCGATGGTCGCCAATGCCGGTTCCTTTGCCATGGGGTGAAAGCTACGGCTTTGACCCGCCAAAGCAAGCGGACAATCATAAGTTAATGACGCTGTCGTGACAGACTATGACGCGGAACGAAAAATCCCGCCGGAATCAACCGGCGGGATCTTCCTTTAACCACTGAAAGGATCAAGCCGCCGCACGGCGTTCCTTCAGTTCCTCATTCAGCATTTCCGCAAGCAGGAAAGCAAGTTCCAGGCTCTGCGCCGCGTTCAGGCGGGGGTCGCAATGCGTATGATAGCGATCGGCAAGCCCTTCGTCCGTGATGGCGATGGCACCGCCGGTGCATTCCGTCACATTCTGCCCGGTCATCTCGGCATGGATGCCGCCGCCGAAGCTGCCCTCGGCACGATGCACGGCGAAGAAGCCGCGCACTTCGGCCAGGATGCGGTCGAAGGGCCGCGTCTTGTAGCCATTCGCCGCCTTGATGACGTTGCCATGCATCGGGTCGCAGGACCAGACCACCGGATGGCCTTCGCACAGCACCGCGCGAACCAGCTTGGGCAGCCCCGCCTCGATCTTGTCATGACCGTAGCGCGTGATGAGCGTGATCCGGCCCGCCTCGCGCGACGGGTTCAGGATGTCGAGCAGGCGGATCAGCGCGTCGGGCTCCAGGCTCGGGCCACACTTCATGCCGATCGGATTGCCGATGCCGCGCAGATATTCGACATGCGCCGAACCTTCAAAGCGCGTGCGGTCGCCGATCCACAGCATGTGCGCGGACGTATCGTACCAGTCGCCGGTCAGCGAATCCTGCCGGGTCAGCGCCTGCTCATAGGGAAGCAGCAGCGCTTCATGGCTGGTATAGAAGCTGGTTCCGCCAAGCTGCGGCACAGTCTCCGGCGAGAGACCACAGGCGCGCATGAAGTCGAGCGCCGCGCCGATCTGGTCGGCCACAGCATCGAACTTCGCCGCAAGCGGGCTGCGGCCCATGAAATCCAGCATCCAGCCATGCACGCGATCCAGGCTGGCATAGCCGCCGGTCGAGAAGGCGCGCAGCAGGTTCAACGTAGCCGCCGACTGGTTGTAGGCGCGCACCATGCGCTGGGCATCGGGCTCGCGCGACTCCGCCGTGAACGCGATGTCGTTGACATTGTCGCCGCGATAGCTGGGTAGTTCCACGCCACCGATCGTCTCGGTATCGGCCGAGCGCGGCTTGGCGAACTGGCCCGCCATGCGGCCGACCTTCACCACCGGCAGCTTGGACGCAAAGGTCAGCACCACGGCCATCTGCAACAGCACCCGGAACGTGTCGCGGATGTTGTTGGGATGGAACTCCGCGAAGCTCTCGGCGCAGTCGCCGCCCTGCAGCAGGAACGCCTCGCCATGGGTGACCTTGGCCAGTTCCGCCTTCAGGTTGCGCGCTTCGCCAGCAAAGACGAGCGGGGGAAACTGGCTGAGCTGACCCTCCACGGCGGCCAGCGCCTCCGCGTCACGATAGACGGGCATCTGAATGCCCTTATGCTCCCGCCAGCTTTCCGGCGTCCACTTCGCCGTCACGTCGTGTCTCCCAATGCTAAAAATAGTGGCCGCCCCTACGCCGATGTAGGAATCAAAGCAAGTTTATACCATCCCCGCGCGCCATGTGGGTCGGAGAAGGCGGATTTTAAGTGCAGCGGACGGCGAAGCATGTGCAACGCGCCGCGCGGACCAATTTCCGCCGCGTCACTTTTCGCAGGGATAACGCTCGTTCAGCGCGATGCTGACGATCACCGAAGCGGGCGCGTTGCGCTGATCGGGATAGCGTTCAAGATAGGCGATGACGATGCGCCGCACTTCGTCCGCCTGCATCCGGTCAGGCCAGCAATTGGGCTGGGCGCGGCCGATGAACACGTCCTTCTTGATGCCGTCCACCGCGCCGACGATATAAGCGGTGCAGGCCAGCGCATATTCCGGCGCCTTGTTGCGGCATTTTGCGCGTAGCGTCGTGCCGGTCTCAAACATGAAATGCTGGGCGGCGGCGGGCGGAGTGGCCATCGGACTCCCAAGCAGGACAAGCGCCGTCAGAATGTGCCATTTCATGCGCCGATGGTGCGCTTCCCGCATGGACCTGTCCAGCCGGGCAGGCGCGCGCGCAGCACGGCCTGGCGCATTATTACGAACCCGTAACATTATGGCAAATAAGGCATTTACCCTAGGCTTGGCCGCCACTCCCAGCGCAGCGGGTCACCGTCCATGACATCGACGCCCCGTTCGATGAGCGCATCCCTGATCTGGTCGGAGAGGGCGAAATCCTTCTCCGCACGGGCTTTCTGGCGGCGGTCGAGTTCCGCCTCCACCTCCTCGGGCGTGATCTGCGCGTCCTTGGGCATGATGCGAAGGTCGGCGCGGCTCAGCTGAAGAAGGTTGAGCCCCAACGCCTGATCGAACGCTGCGATCAGGCACAGCTTCTCATCGACCGGCACCTTTTTGATGGCAATCGCCTCTTCGAGCAGCGGCAACGCGCGCGGGGTCATCAGGTCGTCGCTGATCGCGGCGTCGAACTGTTCGAGCAGCGGCGCGAGCTTGGGGTGAAGGTTGGCGCGAAGGTAATCGAGGCGGGGCGACTGCCAGGTTACGCCTTCGGCACGGCTTTTCAGCCCCTCCACGGCCATGATCAGGCGCTTGAGGCGAGTGAGGGCCGCGCCGACGCTCTCCGCGCTGAACTCCAATTCGCTGCGATAATGGGCACCCAGACACAGCAATCGGTAGGCGAGCGGATGCACGCCCGCATCGATCAGCGAGAAAAGCGTCGTAAAGCCGCCTTTCGACTTGCTCATCTTGCCCTGGCGATCAACGAGGAAATTATTGTGCATCCACCAGCGCGCGCCGGTGAAGCCGGGCTGCGCATCGGTGCAGCCGCAATAAGCCTGATTCTGCGCGATCTCGTTGGGATGGTGGATTTCCCGATGGTCGATGCCGCCGGTGTGAATGTCGAACGGATGACCAAGGCGGGCTTCGCTCATGACTGAACATTCAAGGTGCCATCCCGGCGCGCCCTTCCCCCACGGGCTGTCCCATTCCATCTGGCGCTGTTCGCCCGGCGGTGACTTGCGCCAGATGGCGAAGTCCTGTGGACGGCGTTTGCCCTCAACAGGGCCAATCCGACTCGACAATTGCGCGCGCGCAGCAGCGTGTTCGGCGGCGCCCTTCACTTCCGTCCAATCGGCACCACTGGCCGCTGCGTTAAAGGCTGCTATGAATTCTCCGCTATCTGCGTCCTTCATATAAAAGGGGACGGTAGAGACATCAAAGTAGAGACCCGTATCGATCTCGTAGCAGTGCGCTGGCGCGATCTTCTTCGCAAACTCGATCATCTGCGGGACATAGTCGGTCGCGACGGTCCATTCGCTGGGGGCCATGATGTTGAGGTCGGCGATGTTCCGCTTGAAGGCATCCGTATAGTGGGCCGCAATGTCCCAGATGCTTTTAGCCTGGGCGCGGGCGGCCGCCTCCATTTTGTCATCGCCCGCATCGGCATCACTGGTCAGGTGTCCGACATCGGTGATGTTGATGATGTGAGTGACGGCCAGCCCCTTCCACAGCAGCGTGCGGCGCAGCGTGTCCGTGAACACATAGGCGCGCAGATTGCCGAGATGGGCGTAGTTGTAGACCGTCGGGCCGCAACTATAGACGCGGGCGTGATTTCCATCGATCGGAGCGAAGGGTTCGACCGTGCGGGTCAGGCTGTTGAAGAGACGCATAGGCGCGTCGGCATGCTGTTCGGCAGGGGTGAACTGGTCGCTCATGGTGAGAGCCATGGGGTGGTTCACCGCAGGAATCAACTATCGCGTGCATTGTAACAAATTGTTGCTGACGGCCCGATGCCTTGCACTGGAGCGTTTCCTTACCGATATTGCTCGTGCGGGCCGGGCCCCTCTGGCGGCTGGATTGATCCAGCTGTGATGTCGGACCGCATCGAGTGCGCTCGGTGCAGGTTCGTGGGGCTGTCCCCCCTCTAGCCTTGCGAAGACCGCGCCGGGCCACTCGATCCACATGATGTTTGTTGTTGAAGGATGGAGTTTTAACGCCGTGAACAATCCCGTTCGTACACCCAATTATGGGGCGACGCAGGCGGCGCAACATGACGCCGGGCTGCGCAGTCACATGCTGGGCGTCTTCCGTAACATGGGGATCGGCCTGGTCATTACCGGCCTGGTCGCTGCCTTGATAGGCAGTACGCCCGCGCTGGCCGCCGCGATTTTCAACACGCCGCTGAAATGGGTCGCGATCTTCGCGCCGCTGGCGTTCGTGTTCTTCTTCAGCTTCCGCATCGAAAAGATGACGACGGCTGGCGCGCGGATGGCCTTCTGGGCCTTTTCCGCCGTCATGGGCGTGTCGCTGGCCAGCATCTTCCTGGTCTTCACCGGGGCCAGCATCGCGCAGGCCTTCTTCTCAGCGGCGGTCATGTTCCTTGCGATGGCGCTGTGGGGCTACACCACCGGGCGTGACCTGTCGAAAATGGGTTCGTTCCTGATCATGGGCCTGATCGGCATCCTGGTCGCCAGCCTGATCAACATCTTCATTGGCTCGTCGGCCATGCAGATGGTAATTTCGATCATCGGCGTCGTGGTCTTCACCGGCCTGACCGCCTGGGACGTGCAGCGCATCAAGTCGGAATATTTCGCCTATGCCGGGCATGAGGTTGCGCAGAAGATGCAGGTGATGGGCGCGCTGTCGCTGTACCTCAACTTCGTCAACCTGTTCCAGATGCTGCTGCATCTGACCGGCGAACGGGAATAATGATGCGCACGCCTGAAGCCGTGTCGGCCATGCTCTGCCCGGTCTGTCATGTCGGACTTTCGATGACGGATCGGCAGGGGGTGGAGATCGACTATTGCCCGCAATGCCGGGGCGTGTGGCTGGACCGGGGTGAACTCGACAAGATCATCGAGCGATCAGGGACCGCAACGGCCGCGCCGCCGCCCCAGCAGGCGCATTACCGGCCCGACCGCGACTATCGTGACGACGGCCGCTATTATCAGAAGAAGCGCAAAAAGAGCTTCCTGGAAGAGCTATTTGATTAGGACGGCCATTGCGCCGTCCTTTTTTTGAAGCGCTTGCCTCCCGCCGCTGATCCTTTAGAGCTTCGGTTAAGTTCCATTTTGCGGCCAGGATTTCATGTCGACAAGCAATGCCCCTCATGTCGAGGTCACCCCCGTCATTCTCGCCGGGGGATCGGGCACCCGGCTTTGGCCCCTGTCGCGCAAATCCTATCCCAAGCAGTTCGTGCCGTTGCTCGGCGAGACGACCTTGTTTCAATCGGTGGCGCGCCGTCTGTCGGGGAAGGCCGAACGCTTCTCCTTCGACCGGCCGGTGGTCCTCACCAACTCGTTGTTCCGCTTCATCATCGCCGAGCAGTTGGCGAAGGAAAATATCGATCCGCAGGCGATCCTGATCGAGCCGGAAGGGCGCAACACCGCCCCTGCCATATTGGCCGCTGCGCTGCATCTGGCGGCGCGCAAGCCCGACGCGATCATGCTTGTCGCGCCTTCGGACCATGTCGTCCCCGACGTGGCGGCATTTCATGCTGCTGTGGGCCAGGGGCTGAGCGCGGCGCAGGCGGGCGACCTCGTCACCTTCGGGATCAGCCCGACCCGGCCTGAAACGGGCTATGGCTATCTTCAGGCGCAGGGCAAGCCCGATGGATCGGGCGTGCCGATCAAGCTCGCCAGCTTCGTTGAAAAGCCCAATGCGGCGCGGGCGGAAGAGATGCTGGCGACCGGCGACTATCTGTGGAACGCGGGTATCTTCCTCTTTGCCGCCAAGGACCTGATCGCCGCTTTCGAGCAGCATGCGCCCGCGATCCTCTCGGCCGTGCGCGGAGCCGTTGAGCAGGCGGAGAGCGATCTTGGCTTCCTGCGGCTGGCGGCGGAGCCTTGGGGACAGGCGGAAAGCGTCGCCATCGACTATGCGATTATGGAGCGGGCCGACAATCTGTCGGTCGTGCCGTTCGGTGCGGAATGGTCCGATCTGGGCGGCTGGGACGCGGTGTGGAGCCATTCGCAGCCGGATGAGAATGGCGTGGCGCTATCGGGCGCTGCGACCGCGCTCGATTGCCGGAATACGCTGCTGCGGTCAGAGAGCGAGGGGCTGGAGTTGGTCGGGCTCGGTCTCGACAACATCGTCGCGGTGGCGATGAACGACGCGGTGCTGATCGCGGACAAGTCACGCACGCAGGATGTGAAGCTGGTCGTCGAAGCGTTGCAGCGCAAGGGCGCACCGCAGGCGGAGGCTTTCCCGAAGGATCACCGCCCCTGGGGCTGGTATGAAAGCCTGGTGGTGGGCTCGCGTTTCCAGGTGAAGCGCATCACCGTGCTCCCCGGCGCCTCGCTCAGCCTGCAAAGCCATTTCCACCGGTCCGAACATTGGATCGTCGTCGAAGGGACGGCCAAGGTGACGGTGGGCGAGGACGTCCAGCTGCTGTCGGAAAACCAGTCCGTCTATGTGCCGGTAGGCGCCGTGCATCGGATCGAGAATCCGGGGCGCATCCCGATGGTGTTCATCGAGGTGCAGACCGGCTCCTATGTGGGCGAGGATGACATCGTGCGCTATGAGGACCGATACGCCCGAAATTAATCCGCCCTATTCCGTCAGTGCGCCGCGCCCCAGCTCGGGCCGTGGCCGATTTCGACGCCTAACGGCACACTGAGCTTCACGATCGGCTCGGCCGCGCTTTCCATGACGCGACGGATGACGGCGCTGGCCTGCTCCACATCGCCCTCGGGTAACTCAAACACCAGTTCGTCATGCACCTGAAGCAGCATCCGAACGTCATGAAGCCCCTCTGCCGCCAGCGCCGGTCCCATACGGGCCATGGCGCGCTTGATGATGTCGGCGCTGGTGCCCTGGATCGGCGCGTTGATCGCGGCGCGTTCGGCGCCCTGCCGTTCGTGCTGGATCGGGGCCTTGATGCGCGGAAACCATGTTTTCCGCCCGAACAGCGTTTCGGTATAGCCCCGCGCCCGCGCCTTTTCGAGCGTTTCGGTGATGTAGAGGCTGATGCCGGGGAAGCGCTCATAATAGCGGCTGATCATGTCCTGCGCTTCGTCGGCGCTGATCTCCAGCCGCCCGGCGAGGCCCCAGCGGGAAATGCCGTAGAGGATGGCGAAGTTGATCGTCTTGGCCCTCCCGCGCGTGTCGCGGTTCACTTCACCGAACAGCTGCTGGGCGGTGGCGGCGTGAATGTCCTCGCCCGCGAGGAAGGCTTCGCGCAGCGCGGGCACATCGGCGATATGCGCGGCCAGGCGCAATTCGATCTGGCTATAGTCCGCCGCCAGGATGACGTTGCCGGGTTCGGCGACGAAGGCATGGCGGATCTGGCGGCCGACCTCGGTGCGGATCGGTATGTTCTGAAGGTTGGGATCGGTCGAGGATAGTCGCCCCGTCTGCGCGCCCGACAGCGAATAGCTGGTGTGGACGCGGGCGCTGTCCCTGTTGATCTGCGCCTGGAGCGCATCGGTATAGGTGGACTTGAGCTTGGACAGCTGCCGCCAGTCAAGTATTTTCCCGGCGATTTCCGCGCCTTGGGCCTTCAGCTGCTCCAATATGGTGACGTCGGTGGAATAGGCGCCGGACTTGCCCTTCTTGCCGCCCTTGTAACCCATCTTGTCGAACAGGATCGCGCCCAGTTGCTGGGTCGACCCGATGGCGAAGGGCTGGCCCGCGATAGCATGTATCTCGCCCTCCAGCTTGGCGATCTCGCCAGTGAATTCGGCGGAGAGGCGGGAGAGCGCCTCGCGATCGACCTTGATCCCTTCATGCTCCATCCGTGCGATCACGGAAACGAGCGGGCGGTCCACCAGTTCATAGACGCGGGTCGCGCCCTCATTGGCGATGCGGTTCTTGTATATTTTCCACAGCCGCAACGTGACGTCTGCGTCCTCGGCGGCATATTCCGTCGCCTTGTCGAGCGGGACTTCGGCGAAGCTGATCTGGCTCTTGCCGGTGCCGCACACATCCTTGAAGCTGATGCATATGTGATTGAGGTGAACCTTCGCCGCCTCGTCCATGCCATGACCGGCGAGGCTTTGCCCGGCGTCGAGGTCGAAGCTCATGACGATGGTGTCGTCATAGGGCGCGATTTCGATGCCGTGGCGGCGCATCACGGTCAGGTCATATTTGAGGTTCTGACCGATCTTGAGGACACTGTCGTCCTCCAGCAGCGGCTTCAGCTTCGCGAGGACAAGATCCTTGGGCAGCTGCTGCGGCTTTTCCGCGAACATGTCCTTCCCGCCGTGGCCGACGGGGATATAGCAGGCGGCGCTCGGCCCGACGGCCAGGCTGATGCCGACCAGCGCGCAGGATACGCAGTCGAGCATGTCCGTTTCCGTATCGACGGCAACGAAACCCTCGGCATGGGCCGCCGCGATCCAGCGGTCGAGCGTGTCTTCCGTCACCACCGTTTCATAAAGGCTGCGATCGATCGACGGCTCTTCTTCGAGGACCGGCGCGGACGGGGGCGTGCTTTCGGTGACGGCCAGCGCGGCGGTTGCGACAGCGACAGCAGCGGCAGGCGCGCCGAGGCGGGTGAGCAGCGACTTGAAGCCATGATGTTCGAGGAAATTCTGAAGCGGCTCGGGCGGAATGCCCTTGAGCGTCAATTCTTCCAGCGGCTCGGGCAGGTCCATGCCGTCGTGCAGCGCCACCAGCCTGCGCGACAGGCGCGCCATGTCGGCATGGGCGATCAGATTCTCCTGCATCTTCGACTTCTTCATCGAAGGGGCGGCGTCGAGCGCGGCTTCCAGGCTGCCATATTCGCTGATCAGCTTGGCGGCGGTCTTGGGGCCGATGCCGGGGATGCCGGGGACGTTATCCACGCTGTCGCCCATCAGCGCGAGGACATCGCCCAACTGTTCGGGCTGAACCCCAAACTTGGTCATCACATAGTCCGCGCCCCGCCGCTCATTCTTCATCGTGTCGTACATGTCGACGCCGGGCTGGATGAGCTGCATCAGGTCCTTGTCGGAGCTGACGATGGTGACGTGCCAGCCCGCCGCGACGGCCGCCTTGGTGTAACTGGCGATGATGTCGTCAGCCTCGAATCCCGCTTCCTCGATGCAGGGGAGCGAGAAGGCGCGGGTGGCGTCGCGGATCATCGGGAATTGCGGGACCAGATCCTCCGGCGCGGGCGGGCGGTTCGCCTTATACTGGTCATACATGTCGTTGCGGAAAGTGTGGCTGCCCTTGTCCAGCACGACCGCGAGATGGGTCGGACCTTCCGCCTTGCCCAATTCCTCGGCCAGCTTCCACAGCATGGTGGTGTAGCCATAGACCGCGCCGACCGGCTGGCCATGCTTGTTGGTGAGCGGCGGAAGCTGGTGATAGGCGCGGAAGATGTAGCCGCTGCCGTCGACGAGGTAGAGATGATTCTGGGCCATGGGCGCAGGGGATAGCGGGTAATGCTGGGTGGCTCCAGTGGGGTTGGTCGAGATGGCGGTCCCCATGATTGGGCACGCTATCCGGAGGGGCAGATGAAAATAGGAGCTGCTTTTGCGGACTGGGGAAGGGAGTGCCGGAAAATGGCGGTTTTCCGTCGAAGTTCACACCATATGCGCGCGCGAGCCTGAGCGCGCGTGTGCGCGAGGGCGCATGTGCCGGACGTTTCAAAGAGGGGGCGAGGATAAGCGCGCCGATGCGGAATAGGACAGGGTGAAATCGCGCTGTGTTGGAGAAATAGGATGGTTTTTGATGGGGGTGTGGCAATCGGGGCACGGTGATTTGGAGTGAGGTGTCCGTGGAAGGTTAGGAGGATCATCCTATATTCATGCGACGCATTGCGGGGACACGGTCGTCCTTGGATTGTAAAAGCCGGGGCCGCGCTAAGGCTTTCCTGCCACTCGCTGACCCCACGATGTGCTTTTGTTCTCTTAATTGAAGAACTTCTGCGCCTCCTCTGAGGCGATCTCCATGGCATCAAGGCACTCTTTGGCAGCGCGAGTGGCGGAATATGGCTCGCCATGCATGGCGCAGATTGGAGGATCGTAGGTAACTCCACGATTTTCTACCTGGTTCAGCTTGAGGTGCGCTTCTGTGAGGCGGATCTTTAGTGGCCCCCCGTCCTGTGAACCCGCTAACTGAGTGATGACGCCGTTTTCAATCACCAGTCGTTCAATGTGGATGGATCCGCCACCAATTCCAATCCCAATACTGCCCGGCTGTGCATCGGCAATGCGTTCCAGCCCATGCTCATCCGCATGGCGGGCTTGATGGAGATATTGGAACAAGGGATTTGACTTACGGCTTCCCTTAAGCAGGCCAAACCAAGCTGCGGAGGGACCACGCTCCAGCGCCTGCTGCATCCGGACAAACCATCTTTGGTGCTCGACTAGAAACTCTGACCATAGTCTAGCTGCGATACTGAAATTCGAAGCCTCAGTAAGTGCGGTAGATTTCTCCTTGCAGGCGCTGCGATGTTCTTCAGCCCGCTTAAAATGCCGAATGTCCATTGCCTCCAAATGTCAGATGCAACGGGATCGGTAAAGATTTCCGAGAATAGTCAGTCTTTAGAAGCCAACTGCATTCAGCCTGCCGGTACAGACATCGCCTCCCGCAAGGGAGATGCGGTTCGGGTGAACGGGGCGAGCTTCTGCGCCGGTTCGACACTAAACAGGCGTTGCGCTGGCCCACCCCCGGCCCCTCCCGCTTGCGGGAGGGGGGACGGGCGGCGGTTAAAGAACTTCGCTCACCCGCTCCGGCGGGCGCGCAATCACTGCGCCCTTGTCGGTGATGACGATGGCGCGCTCGATCAGGATCGGGTGCTGTGCCATGGCGTCGAGGACGGCCTTGTCATCCGTCACGTCGAGGCCGATTTCCTTCACCACGGCTTCGCCCTTGCGGAGCGCCTCGGAAGGACGGACGCCCGCCTTGGCCAGCACCGTTTCTATCTCGGCGCGGCTGGGTGGGGTTTTCAGGTATTCGACGACCTCGACCTCAACCCCCGGCGCACCCTCAAGAATCGCGAGCGCGGCCCGCGATTTGGAGCAGCGGGGATTGTGCCAGATGGTCGCCTTCACTGGGCCTCGTCCTTTGCCAACCACTCTTCCAACCACTTGATCGTGTAGTCGCCGCTCAGGAACTCGGGGTCCTTGAGCAGCTTCTGGTGGAGCGGGATCGTGGTCTTCATGCCCTCGATCACATATTCCTCCAGCGCGCGCTTCAGGCGCATGATGCAGCCTTCGCGGGTGCGGCCGTAGACGATCAGCTTGCCGATCATGCTGTCGTAATAGGGCGGTACACGGTAGCCCTGGTACAGGCCGCTATCGACGCGGACGTGCATGCCGCCCGGAACATGATAGCTGGTGACGGTGCCGGGCGATGGCGCGAAGGTCTTGGGGTCCTCGGCATTGATGCGGCATTCGATGGCGTGGCCGTGGAATTCGATTTCATCCTGCGCGACCGAGAGCGGCTTGCCCTCGGCAACGCGGATTTGTTCGCGGACGAGATCGACGCCGGTGATCATCTCCGTCACCGGATGCTCCACCTGAAGGCGGGTGTTCATCTCGATGAAGTAGAATTCGCCATTCTCCCACAGGAACTCGATGGTGCCCGCGCCGCGATAGGCCATGTCGGCCATCGCCTTGCGCACGACTTCGCCCATCCGGTCGCGCTCGGCGGCCGAGAGGACGGGGGAGGGGGCTTCTTCCAGCACCTTCTGGTGGCGGCGCTGGAGCGAGCAATCGCGCTCGCCCAGATGGATGGCGTTGCCGTTGCCGTCGCCGAAGACCTGGAATTCGATATGCCGGGGGTTGCCCAGATATTTTTCCATGTAGACGGTGTCGTCGCCGAACGCGGCCTTGGCCTCGCTGCCAGCTTGCTTCATCGAGGTTTCGAGCAGGTCTTCGGACGGCACGACCTTCATGCCGCGACCGCCGCCGCCTGATGCCGCCTTGATGAGGACCGGATAGCCGATCTTCGCGGCGACTGCCTTGGCTTCCTCAACGCTTGAAAGCGCGCCGTCGGAACCGGGGACCAGTGGCAGACCCAGCGCGCCAGCGGTGCGCTTGGCTTCGACCTTGTCGCCCATGATGCGGATATGTTCGGGCTTGGGGCCGACGAAGGCCAATCCATGCGCTTCCACGATCTCCGCGAACTGGGCGTTTTCCGACAGGAAGCCATAGCCCGGATGGATGGCGTCCGCGCCGGAGATTTCAGCAGCGGAGATGATCGCTGCGACGTTCAGATAGCTGTCCTTGGCCGCGGGCGGCCCGATGCAGATCGCTTCGTCGGCAAGGCGCACATGCATGGCATCGGCGTCAGCGGTGGAGTGGACCGCCACCGTCTTGATGCCCATTTCATGGCAGGCGCGGTGGATGCGGAGCGCGATTTCGCCCCGGTTCGCGATCAGCAGCTTTTCGATGGCCATGGGCGCGCCTTATTCGATGACGATCAGCGGCTGGTCATATTCGACCGGCTGGCCGTTATCGACCAGCACGGCCTTGACCGTGCCCGCGCTGGGCGCGGTGATCGCGTTCATGACTTTCATAGCCTCGACGATCAGGACGGTGTCGCCCGCCTTCACGGTCGAGCCTACGGCGGCGAAGGGCGCTGCGCCCGGTTCAGCCGACAGATAGGCGGTGCCGACGATGGGCGAGCGAACGGCGTTGGCAGCAACGGCAGTTGCGGCTTCGGCAGGGGCTGCTGCGGGCGCGGCCACCGGCGCGGCAGCGGCCGGGGCTGCCACAGGAGCGGGCGCATAGGCGACGGCGGCGGCGGCCTTGCGAGCGACGCGGATCTTGCGATCGCCGTCCTCCACCTCGATTTCCGTCAGGTTGGTGTCGTCGAGCAGGGCGGCAAGATCCCGCACCAGCTGCACGTCGACCTGCATTGCGCCCTTTTCAGCCTTATCGTTCATTTGAAGTCCCTGGACCGTAAAATCTCTTATGCGATGCCCGCGCCTATGCGCATTTGGGGCAAAGCGCAACTTTTGAGCGACGAGTTACAGCTCGAGCGCGGCTTCCAGTGCAAGCATGTAGGAGAGCGAACCGAAACCGGCGATCGTGCCCTTCGCCGCCATGCCGACATAGCTTTTATGGCGGAAGGGCTCGCGCTTGTGCGGGTTGGACAGATGCACCTCAATGACGGGCACGCTGATGCCCTTGATCGCGTCGTGGAGCGCGATGGAGGTGTGGGTAAGGCCGCCGGGATTGAGGATGACGGCATGCGCGCCTTCCTCATGCGCTTCCTGAAGCCAGTCGATCAGGTGCCCTTCATGATTGGACTGGCGGAAATCGATTTCGACATGGGCGCGGGTGGCGGCATCCTCCATCCGCTCGGCAATGTCATCCAGCGTATCATAGCCGTAGATTTCCGGCTCCCGCGTGCCCAGCATGTTGAGGTTGGGGCCGTTCAACACAAAGATTTTCCGCGCGTCGGCCATGGCAATCCCCCTTAGCATGTTGCGACAGGGGCGTCGTGGCCCCTATATGCTGCCCAAGATCCTTAGCCTTTCGTGTCCCGCCAAGTCGAGACACCTTCTTTCGTAAGAGACAGGACAGAGCATTGCACGTTGACGGAACAGTATCGATCTCCATCAATGGCGAGCATCGCCGCGTGCGCGCGGGCATGACGTTGGCGGAACTGGCGAGCGAACTTGGCTTCGTGCCGGAAAAGGTCGCGGTGGAGCGCAATCTGGAGGTCGTGCCGCGTTCGACCCTGGCGCAGGTGTGCGTCGAGGATGGCGACGATCTGGAGATCGTGCATTTTGTTGGCGGCGGCGATGTGTCGGCGGTGGATGACGACAGCTGGAGCGTCGCGGGCAAGACTTTCCGGTCGCGGCTGATCGTGGGCACGGGCAAGTACAAGAATTTTGAGCAGAATGCGGCCGCGCTTGCTGCGTCGGGGGCTGAAATCGTCACCGTTGCGGTGCGGCGTGTCAATGTGTCCGATCCCAAGGCGCCGATGCTGACGGACTTCATCGATCCCAAGAAGATCACTTATCTGCCCAATACGGCGGGCTGCTTCACTGGCGAAGAGGCGATCCGCACGCTGCGGCTGGCGCGGGAAGCGGGCGGATGGGACCTCGTCAAGCTGGAGGTGCTGGGGGAGGCGCGGACGCTGTATCCCGACATGGTGGAGACTTTGCGCGCGACCGAGGTGCTGGCCAAGGAAGGTTTCAAGCCGATGGTTTATTGCGTTGACGATCCGATCGCGGCCAAGCGGCTGGAGGATGCGGGCGCGGTGGCGATCATGCCGCTGGGCGCGCCGATCGGGTCTGGCCTCGGTATCCAGAACCGGGTGACGATCCGCCTGATCGTGGAGGGCACGAAGCTGCCGGTGCTGGTGGATGCGGGCGTAGGCACGGCGTCGGAGGCGGCGGAAGCGATGGAGTTGGGCTGCACGGGCGTGCTGATGAACACGGCTATCGCGGAGGCGAAGGACCCGGTGCTGATGGCGGCGGCTATGAAGGCTGGGGTGGAAGCCGGGCGCATGGCCTATCGCGCCGGGCGGATGGGGAAGCGCATGTATGCCGATCCGTCCAGCCCGCTTGCCGGGTTGATCTAGGGATACGGCTCTTGCTCTGGGCGTGCTGGGTTCCTGCCTTCGCAGGAACACGACGCCTCATCTGGCTTTATTTTCGCCATTGCAGCAAATTGACCGGCTGCCCGCTTCCTCCTATGGGCGAAACGCATTCAGGAGGAGGAAAAGCGATGGTCAAGAAGCTATACCCCGATGCTGCGTCTGCGTTGGAGGGCCTTCTCTTCGATGGCATGCATCTTTGTGCAGGCGGCTTTGGACTTTGCGGAATTCCCGAGCGTCTGATCGACGCGATCCGTGATTCGGGGGTCAAGGACCTCACCATCGCCTCCAACAATGCCGGGATCGACGGCGAAGGTCTAGGCAAGCTGCTGCGCACGCGGCAGGTCAAGAAGATGATCAGCTCCTATGTTGGCGAGAACAAGGAGTTTGAGCGGCAATATCTGGCGGGCGAGCTGGAGGTGGAGTTCTGCCCCCAGGGTACGCTGGCGGAGCGCTGCCGCGCTGGTGGGGCGGGTATTCCGGGCTTTTACACAAAGACGGGCGTCGGCACTGCGGTTGCCGAGGGCAAGGAAGTGAAGAATTTCGACGGGCAGGACTATATCCTGGAACGCGGCATTTTCGCTGACGTGGCGATCATCAAGGGCTGGAAGGCGGACGAAAGCGGCAACCTCATCTTCCGCAAGACCGCGCGCAACTTCAATCAGCCGATGGCGACCGCCGCGAAGATCTGCGTGGCAGAGGTGGAGGAAGTGGTGCCGGTCGGTAGCCTTGATCCTGACAGCATCCACCTGCCGGGCATCTATGTGAAGCGCATGATCGTCGGCGCGCCTTACGACAAGAAGATCGAATTCCGCACCGTGCGCCAGAGGGAGACCGTATAATGGCCTGGACTCGTGACGAGATGGCCGCGCGTGCGGCGAAGGAGCTGAAGGACGGCTTCTATGTGAACCTTGGCATCGGCATCCCGACGCTGGTGGCGAACCATATTCCCGCTGGCGTGGAAGTAACGCTTCAGTCGGAGAACGGCATGCTGGGCATCGGGCCTTTCCCTTATGAGGGCGAGGAAGATGCGGACCTGATCAATGCGGGCAAGCAGACGATCAGCGAGCTTCCCAACAGCGCCTATTTCTCCAGCGCCGACAGCTTTGCCATGATCCGGGGCGGGCATATCGACCTGACCGTGCTGGGCGCGATGGAGGTCGCGGAAAATGGCGACATCGCCAACTGGATGATCCCCGGCAAGATGATCAAGGGCATGGGCGGCGCGATGGACCTGGTCGCAGGCGTCAAGAAGATCATCGTCGTCATGGAGCATAACTCCAAGGACGGCGGCGCGAAGTTCATCCCGGCCTGCACACTGCCGCTGACCGGCAAGAATGTGGTCGATATGATCGTCACCGACCTTTGCGTCTTCCAGCGGCCCGACCATGACAGCCCGTTCAAGCTCATTGAGCTCGCGCCGGGCGTGACGGCGGAGGAAGTCGCCGCTAAGACCACGGCTCATTATCTGAGCTGAGGACGGGCGGCATGAGCCTTGAAGGCAATTATGACGAAGGCAATGTCTTTGCATTGATCCTTCAGGGCAAGATCCCTTCGACCAAGCTGTATGAGGATGAGCACACCTATGCCTTCCTCGACATTCAGCCGCAGTCGAAGGGGCACAGCCTGGTCATTTCCAAATGGTCGAAGGCCCGCAATATCCTTGAGATCGAGGATGAGGCGCTGGCGCAGGTAATGGCGACGGTAAGGAAAGTCGCCAAGGCGACCGCCAAGGCGCTCGATCCCGACGGCATCCATGTCGCCCAGTTCAACGGTGCGCCTGCCGGGCAGACCGTGTTTCATCTGCATTTCCATATCGTGCCGCGCTGGCAGGGCGGGCCTATGGGCTTTTCCGCCCATGCGCAGGGCAATTTCGCTGATCCCGCTGCCCTTGAGGCGCTGGCGGAAGAGATACGTGCGCAGTTCTGAGCCGCGCGCGAATTTCATGACCAAGCCGATGGAGAAGCGCTGACATGGCGCTGAAACCCTTCAAGGCGCCGGGCGCACGGCTGGCGCTGCGATCGAAACCGGCGAGAAGCTATGTCGCGGCGGCGGATGGCAAGGCGGAGATCATCCTCGACATCTCGCGCCTGTTGTCGCGCAGCTTCCATGCGGCGCCGACGGGCATCGATAGGGTCGAATATGTCTATGCTCGCGAATTGCTGGAGCGGATACCGGATCGGCTGGCCTTTGCCGCCGTGCATCCGGCTGGCGGCTATTATGGGCGGCTGAACAGTGCGGCGGTACGGCAGTTTCTGGCGTTTACGGCGGCGCGCTGGCGCAACAGCAGCGCCAAGGATGAGGCGGCAGGACGGGCGGCGGTGATCCGGCACCTGATCGCGCTGCGGCCGCGCCCGGTGCCGCGCGCCCGGAGCCCGCGCGTCTATTTGCAAGTGTCGCCCCATCATCTGGACGATCCGGATCAGGTGGGCGCTATACTGCGGGCGGAAGGCGCGCGTTTCGTGACGCTGGTGCATGATGTGATCCCGCTCACCCATCCGGAGTTTGCACGGCCGCAGGGGGCGGAGGAACATCGGCGGCGGATACGCACGATCGATCGCTATGCCGATGGCATCATCGGCAACAGCCAGGCGACGATCGATGCGCTTGGCCCTTTCCTGACGCGGAGTCTGGAAGGGCGCAGCCTCTGCGTCGCGCATTTCGGTTCTGACCCACCCGACATATTCGGCGGTGAAAGCCAGAATGTGCCGTCGCGGCCTTATTTCGTTTACATCTCGACGATCGAGCCGCGAAAGAACCACCTGTTGCTGCTCAATCTGTGGCGACGTCTGGTGGAGCGGTTGGGCGATCAGGCCCCGGTCCTTGTGCTGATCGGTCGCCGGGGATGGGAAAATGAGAATGTCGTTGACATGCTGGAGCGCGCGGAGATCCTGCGCGGCCATGTCATCGAAGCGGGGAGCGTCCCGGACACGGAAATGCATGCGCTGGTCGCGGGCGCGCGGGCGATGCTGATGCCTTCCTTCGAGGAGGGGTTCGGCATTCCGGTGATCGAGGCGCTATCGGTGGGCGTGCCGGTGATTTGCAGCGATATCGTCGCGCATCGGGAGGTCGGGGGAGAGGCGCCGGATTATCTCGATCCGCTCGATGGGCTGGGCTGGATGCGTTTGATCGAGGCCTATGCCTTGCCGGATTCGCCCGAGCGCGAGGCGCAGATGGCGCGTATTAAGGCGTGGCGCGCGCCGCAATGGCGAGACTATTTCGACATCATCATGCAATTGCTGGACGATGTGACGGCTACCGCGCCCGCTTGACGTCCCTGCCGGGGGTGCGCATGAAAGTTTTGTGGACAATTGCTTTTCTGCCGGGTGCGGACGGGATTTGACGAAGTGACGCCGCTGCCCTTCCTGCGATCGCCGCCCTTTCCCGGAATTGCCCCGCGCGTGGCGGCGGTGAGCATTCCGCGCGACCGGGCTGGCGAGCTGGACGAGGTTCCGGACAGCGTTATCGACCAGATCGCGGCGGCGCGGGTTGGAGGGGCTTTTTGGGGTCGCCAGCGCGAGGGCGTGAAGCTTGTGGCGCGAGCGGGGTGCCGTTTTCCCCGCGAGGGCTTGGAGCGCGATGAGATCGTCATTCTGCCCGCGCGGCCTTCCTGCAAACAATATGATCCGTGGGCGCTGGTGGCGCAGGCGCGCTCCGTCCACGCGGCGGCCGACGATGAGCTGGCGATCATTGCGGGGATGCTGGGCGTTGCTGTGCATGGCCTTGACGGTGAACTGGTCGCGCCGGAGCGGCTTCGGCTGGCGGCGAAGCGCGCGGTCGCGGCGGCCAGCTACCGGGATTGTTTCAGCGGCGAGGCGGTGGGTGTCGAGCAAGCCGTCGCGCAACTGGCGGAGTGGGGCCGCCATCTGCAAGGCAACCGGCATATCGCCGCCGCCAGCGGCATGGCTTTCTGGAAGCGCGAAGCGATGCGGCGGTTCCTATGGGATGGGGTGCGGTCGCCGCCCTTCCTTTCCCCACGCGCCGGGGTGCGGCGGGCAAGGCGCGAGGGCGGGGCGCTGGCGGTGTGGCCGTCGCGGGTGTCTTCCTCCTTGCAGGCGGATGCGCCGGACATCGCCGTCGCGCGTGTGGAAGACGGCTTTTTGCGGTCCAAGGGGCTGGGGGCTGCGCTGACGCCGCCGGGTTCTGTCGTGATTGATCGCTCCGGCATTTATTATGATGCGGGCGGGCCGAGCGACCTGGAGACGTTGCTTGCGACACATGCTTTTTCGCCTGCACTTGTCGAGCGTGCCCGGCAGCTGCGCGCCAAGATTCGGGCGGCAGGCGTCACCAAATATGGGCAGGATGGTGGCCAGATGCCGAGCCTCCTCAGCGCCAAGCGCACGGTATTGGTCGTCGGGCAGGTGGAGGATGACCTGTCGGTGCAGCTCGGCGGCGCTGGGGTCGAGGGCAATCTGGGCCTGCTGAAGCGAGCGCGGCGGGCCGAGCCGGATGCCCATATCATCTATCGGCCTCATCCCGATGTGCAGGCTGGACTGAGGCGCGGACATTTGAGCGATGCCGTCGTGCATGAACATGCCGACGCGCTGGACAGCGGCGCGCCGCTGATGGCGCTGGTGCAGGCGGTGGACGAGGTGCATGTGCTGTCGTCGCTGACGGGGTTCGAGGCGCTGCTGCGCGATCGGCCCGTTACCGTGCATGGCATGCCATTTTATGCGGGATGGGGGCTGACCCGCGACCTTGCCGAGCCCAATGTGCGGCGGGGGCGCAAGCTCACCATCGATCAGCTTGTGGCGGCCGCCCTCATTCTCTATCCTCGTTACCTCGACCCGGTAACAGGTCTGCCCTGCGGCCCCGAGATCATGGTGGAACGTTTGGGTAGTGGATCGACGTCATCGCCATCATGGCTGATCCGAATGCGGACGCTACAGGGGAAAATTAGAAGATTTATGACTGTGTCTGCCGAGCATCTTCATGGCTGACAGCCAAGCCAAGACCTTCCTCTTCCTTCAGGGACCGCATGGACCCTTTTTCGCGATGCTGGCAGATGCCTTGCGGGCACGCGGGCATGGCGCCTTGCGGATCAACATCAATGGCGGCGACAAGGTCGACTGGCCGGGCGAGGCGACGGATTATCGCGGTTCCTTCCGCAACTGGCCGCTCTTCTTCGATGATTTTATCGTCCAGCACGGCATTACAGACCTGATCCTCTACGGCGATTGCCGCCCCTATCATGCGTCCGCGCACAAGATGGCGCGGCTGCGCGGCTTGCGCGTTCATGTGCTGGAGGAAGGCTATATCCGGCCGGACTTCATGACGTTGCAGGAAGACGGGGTGAACGGCAATTCTACCCTGCCTCTCGACCCGCAATGGTTCCTGGATCAGGCGCTGGGCCTGCCGCCGGAGGGTGGGCGTGAGCCGCAAATCCCATCGACCTTCCGCAGGCGCGCGGTGAATACGACGCGCAATGGGCTGGCGTCGGCGATGATGTGGCCGATCTTTCCCTTTTACCGCACGCATCGGCCGCAGAGCTTTCTGCTGGAGGCGGCGGGATGGTTCAAGAAGCTGATGCTGCGCAAGCGCGACGTGCGTCTGTCGCGGGCGCAGTGGGAGGTGATAAGGGACAAGCCCTATTTCGCCCTGCCGCTGCAGCTGGATTCGGACTATCAGATTCGCGTGCATTCGCCGTTTGGCAATATGCGCGCGGCTTTGCGGTTCGTGATCAAGAGCTTTGCGCGATATGCGCCCGAGGGCACTAACCTGGTGGTGAAGCGCCATCCGCTGGATTCGGGACTCGTGGCTTGGGAGCGGCTGACGCGGCGGCTTGCGTCTCGCTATGGGGTCGCGGATCGCGTCTATTATCTTGCGGACCTCGATATCGCTCAGGTGGTCGGCCGGTCGCTGGGCGTGGTGACGGTGAACAGCACGGTGGGTACGCTGGCGCTGAACAAGGGCAAGCCAGTGCTGGTGCTGGGACATGCTGTCTACAAGGTACCCGGCGTCGTTTATAAAGGAACGCTGGACGAGTTCTGGCTCGATCCGGGCGCGCCGGACCAGACGCTTTATGCAGCGTTCCGCCGGGTGCTGATCGACCGATGCCTGATCAGAGGCGGCCTGCTGAGCGATCAGGGTCTCGATATGCTGATTAACAATGCTGTCGAGCGTCTGTGCGGTCAGTCCAGGATGGCGGAGCGCAGTTTGGACGCGCCAGTGCAGCGGCTAAATCTGGCGCGGGTCAGCTGAAGACCGGCAGTCCCGCTCCGCGCAGGGCGTCGTCCAGATAGCGGGTGAAAGCTGCATTGCGGACGGGCGGGCGTGCGCGGAGCCAGGCCAGCGCGACGATCGGACGCCATAGGGTAAGCTGATCGGGCGTGACGCCGCTTTCTTTGCGATAGGCGCGGCCAAGCTGACGAGCGGCCCAGTCGCGCCAGGCATTGGTGATGACATCGTTGGGACCTTCGCCGAACCGCATCAGCATTTCGCTCCTGACGGCATCGGCGGCGGGAGCGCCGATTGCGGCCTTTGCCCAGTCGAGGATTACCAGCCCGCCATCGTTGACCAGAATATTGTCGATGTGAAAGTCGCCGTGGAGGAGTTGGCTGCCCTCCGGCAGGCGGACGAGATAATGTTTGGCGGCGCGCTTAAGCGTCTCCGGGGCAGGGCCATAGTCGATGTCGGTTTGCAGGACGGACTTGACGGTGCGCAGTCCCGATACGCTCTGGGCATGAACGCTGTGTAGAACCCCCGCCATGTCGCGCAGCAGGGACGCGGATGACAGCGGTTTCTTGCGGATAGCGTGGGCGACCGATGGGCCGCTTATCTCCGGATAGATGAGGGCGCGCTTGTCATCCACCTCGACCCGCGCGCTTGGCGCGGCGGTGGGAAGGCCGAGGGAGGCAGCCATCATGGCCGCCGTCATTTCGCGCTCGATCATCTCCTCCGACACGGCATCGTGGAATATCTTGACGACCTTTCCCCCGCCGATACGGAAAACCTCCGAGCTTTTGCCCCGACCGAGCAGCACCCAATCGCTTCCACTTTCCAACGGCATGCGCGGCGTCATTTCCTCTGCTCTATGCATTTGCCGATCGCTTAATTGATGGTAGCTGCGCCGACATGGATTCCAGGAGCTTGCCCATATGAAAGAGTTGATCGCCTTCGATCTCGACGGAACGCTGGCGGAAAGCAAGCAGCCTTTGGGCGAAGAGATGGGGGAGGCGCTGGCTGACCTGATGACGGTCGCGCATGTTGCCGTGATTTCCGGTGGTGACTGGCCTCAGTTCGACAAGCAGGTGGCAAGCCGCCTGCCCAGCCGCGCGGACCTGTCGCGCCTGTGGCTGATGCCGACGACCGGCACCAAGCTTTTCACGCATCAGGCAGGCACATGGGCGCCGGTCTATGCCGAATTATTTGACGAAGCGCAGAAGCAGAACATCTTCGCTGCCTTCGATCAGGCATTGGAAGCGACGGGTTTCGTGCCGGAAGAAACATGGGGCGAACGGATCGAGGATCGGGGCAGCCAGATCACCTTTTCCGCGCTCGGGCAGCAGGCTCCTATTCATGCGAAGGAGGGATGGGACCCCGACTTTGCCAAGCGCCGTATCATTCAGGCCGACTTGCGGGAGCGGCTGCCCGGCCTGTCGATCAACATGGGCGGCGCGACATCGATCGACATCACGCGCGAGGGCGTGGACAAGGCCTATGGCCTTAAAAAGTTGCGCGACGCGAGCGGCATCGCTCTGGATGCGATGATGTTCATCGGCGACGCGATCTTCCCCGGCGGCAATGACTATCCGGCCAAGGAACTGGGGCTGGACACGGTGCGCGTGCGTGACCCGGAGGAAACGCTGTCCGTGATCGCGGCGATCGTTTCCTGCCAGAAGTGACCGATTGGCACTGATGTCGAGCGCCGTCGGTTGCGGCGTGCGGCCCATGATCTGAGAGGGGCGGGGGGGGCTTCACGGGCAAACCCCTCCACCCGGCCTAGCCGTCGCGGGCGATGCCCTTCAGATGATGGAGTAGAAGGTCGGCATTGGCTTCCCAAGTGAAGCGCAGTGCTGCATCGCGCACCGCTTCGCGCTCGGGCGGGTTGTAGAGAATTTCTCCAATGGCGGCCGCGATCGCTTCAGGGTCGCGGTCAACGATCTGGCCTGCTTCCGGACGGTCGAGCAGTTCGCGCGCCCCGCCGACATCGGTGATGACGATCGGCGTGCCGCAGGCGAGCGATTCGACCCAGGCGTTGGCGAGCCCCTCGGAGGATGAGGGCAGCGCCATCACATCGGCCGCAGCATAGATGCGCGGTAACCGGTCATGCGGGACGGAGCCCAGGAAACCGATCCGGCGATCGACGGCCAGTTCCTCCGCCTGCTTTTCCAGCGCCCTGCGGTATTGACCCTGACCAGCGAAGAGCAAAGTGATGCCGGGCAGACGGGGAAGCGCCTGCACTAGCAGTTCCTGCCCCTTGCGCGGAATGAGCGCCCCGACGCACAGGACCACGGGTCCTTCGAAGCCCAATGCTTCCTTGGCGGCGGCGCGATCGGCCAGTTCAAAGCGATCAAGATCGACGCCGGTATAGTGAACGCGGATCTTTTCCGCATCCATGCCCAGCTTGACCATCGATCGGCGCATGGCGCTGGACACGGCGAGCAGGCCCGCCGCTTCCGCCCCGGCGCGTTTTACCATGCCGCGCGTGTCGCGCCGTTTGCCCCAATAATGGATGTCGGCGCCGCGTGCCTTGACCGAATAGGGGATGCCGAGCGCGCGTGACAGGCGTTGCGCGACGGGGCCGTCGGGGAAGAAGAAGCTGGCGTCGATGACGTCGAAGGGCTGCTGTTCGTGCAGGTGGCGTACCAGCGGCAGGATCGCCCGCGTCATGCTGCCGACATTGTAGCGCGCGCCGATCTTCGGGATCGTCGAAAAAATCGGGCGGTAGACGGTGAGGTTCTGCCACCGTTCCTTGCGCGGCAGGGCGCGGAGCGGCGCATATTGATTGCCAAGGCCGATCGGCCAGATGGGAACCCCGAGCGGCGCGATCACCGTGACATTTACATCGGGGCGGCTGGCGAGTTCCCGCGCCTGCCGTTCGACGAACACCCCGAAATTCGGACGGCTCATGTCCGGGAACAGGGTCGAGAGCGTAAGGACATTCAGCGTCATGCTGTCCCCCTTAAAGCATCGCGGTTAATCGAGAGTTAGGGCTGAAGCGCGGCTTTGGCTATAATTGTCTTACCAACTGAACCGCCACAGCGCCCCAGGGTGGGTCGCTGATCACCTGCTGACGGCTGCCACTGCCGAGCGGCAATATCTGCAACTTGTCACCTTCGCGTCCGATCAGTCGGCCGAAAACGAAGCGTCCGGCATGGCGTGGCAGCAATATGTCGCGATTGAGCGCGCTTGCAAATTCGTCCGGGCCGATGCGGCGGCACCAGATTTCATCCCCGCTGCGATAATCGCCGATACTGGCGGCCACCTGAACGCCGATCATCGCGTCGGCGGGCACGGGTGGAGGGAAGGACAGGCTCCGCGTGGGCGCGCGGGCGCCTTCGGGACCGAGCAGCGCCGCGACCGGCACCACGCTTTGACCCGGCAGCGCCACCAGTTCCGACGAGCCAACGCCCAAAGCGTCGGCAATGCGGTTCAACCAGTTGACCGATACGGTTCGCGTGCCAGTTTCCAGCCTGCCTATCGTCTGCGCCGTGGTTGCAGGGCGGCAAAGCGCCGCGACTTGCTCCAGCGTCAAACCCTTGGCTTTTCGAACTTCTCTAATCCGGGTGATCATGCCTATTCCCGATTTTTCACCTATTTGGTTTTTCATCTTTCCTACAAATGGTTCGTCGTGGCAAGCCCCTTCGCATCATTCATGCATGAGGAGGAAGCCGATGCGAAGCCAATATGTGGAGCAGAAGATCGAGGACCCCGCAGGACATGTCCAGACAGTGGCGGTGAATATGGGCGAATCGCCGCTGGCATGGCTGTATGCGCGCGGTCACCTGAGCGAGCGATATTTCAGGGCGGGGGAGTTGTTGCGCGCTGATTGGGAGAAAGCGGGGCTTGGTCCGCGTGTCACTATGCGATGGGACCCGGCGCCTTCCACGGGTGGGCCAAGAAATGGCTCGGCAGCGCCTGATCCCAGCATGGCCCAGCTGTCGGCGCGGGAGCGGTTCCATGCCGCCATTGCCGCCGCCGGGCCGGGGCTTAGCGACATATTATGGCGGGTTGCCTGCGCTGGCGAGGGGCTGGTCGCGGCGGAGCGGGCGCTCGGATGGCCGAGCCGGGCGGGCAAGTTGGTCCTGACGCTGGCGCTGGAGAGGGTAGCCGCCTGGTATCGGGTGCCGTGACGTTTAGCGGCTCAGCTCGGCACCGAGGAGCAGCAGCAATTTGACGTCGATGGCAAAGCCCTCGGCTCTCCAGGCGGCAATCTGGCCCGTCAATTGATCCAGCGGCACGCGATGGACGCGGATATCTTCCCCTTCCACGCCTCCACCATCGCCCGTCTTCTGCAGGTCATGGGCGCGGAAAAGGCAAAAGCTTTCGGACACCATGCCGGGCGAACTGTAGAATTCGCCAGCGGCCTCCATGCGTCCGGCGCGGTATCCGGTTTCCTCTTCCAGTTCGCGGATCGCCGCGCGTTCGGATGCCTCGCCTTCGTCATCGTCGCCCACGAGGCCCGCAGGCAGTTCGATGCAGCGGCGGCCGAGCGGCACCCGGAATTGATCGACGAGCAGCACATGCCGCCGTCCGTCCGCGTCTTCGTAGATGGCGAGGATGACGGCAGCATGGATGCCGCGTGCTCGCCCCACATATTCCCATCTGCCGCGACGCTTGGCGGTGATGAAACGGCCAGCCCACATGATTTCTTCCGGGGCGGCCATATCCTGTTCACTCATAATTCGATCAGCCTGTCAGGCAATTCGTTGATGTCGTCATGCTCGCGCGGGAAATGGGTCGCGAGGACAGCGCCGACCTGACGCACGGCCTGTGCCAGGCCCTGTCCGGGCTGGCCCGCCCGGATCGCATCGATCAGTGCTGCCATCGCATCGCCCCATGCCTCGGGCGCGACTTTTTCGTTGATCGTGCGGTCGGCGACGATCTCGGCGCGATGCTCGTCAAGCGAGAGATAAATGAGGACGCCCGTGCGCCCGCGCGTGCGTGCTTCGGCGGCGGTGCGGAAGAGCAGGATGGCGCGGCGGCGCACCCGGCGGGCCTTGGTAGCGCGCGGCGTCATCAGCATGCGTAGCGGCATGATGGCGAGCAGATAGCGCACCACGAGAAATTTCAGGATCAGAAGGCCGGTCAAGCCCAGGATGAGCTTCCAGTCGGCAAGCTCATGTTCCCAATCCAGCAGCAGCGTGGACAGGAAGGCGCGCAGCTGTGCCGGGAAAGCGGCCATGAAAGACAAGGCGAGGAATATGGCCGCCACCGCCCAACTGAGGCCGACATCATGATAGCTGTCGGACCGGCGGGTCACGATCGTCACGATCTCGCCGGATGTTTGTGCCTCTGCTTCCTTGACGGCGGCGGTGACCAGTTCGTGGTCCGCCTGATTGAAAAGCACTTGCATCACCAGTCCCCCGAGGCGCCGCCCCCCCCGAAGCTGCCTCCTCCTGAAAAGCCGCCTCCGCCGCTGCCCCAGCTTGATCCGCCCCCGCCGCCAGAGCCCCATCCAGAGCCCATACCCGGCCCCCAGAGGATGACAGGCGCGCCGCCACCACGGCGATAGCGCTTCCCGCCGCGCGCTCGCGACAGCAGCGGAAGCAGGACGAAGAAGATAAAGAACATGATGATCCAGAAGCCGAGGATGCCGCCGCCGCCGCTATCCTGCTGGCGGGCTTCGGCCTCCGCCTGCGCGGCACGCGCCCTTGCCTGATCGGGTGGCAGGGCGAGCAGCGACGTGATCTGATCGACGCCCGCATCGATCCCGCCCGCCATGTCGTCAGCCTTGAACCGTGGGGTGATGGCGTTGCGGATAATCTGCGAAGACAGCGCGTCCGTCAGTATGCCTTCGACGCCATATCCTACTTCGATCCGCACCTTGCGTTCATTGGGGGCGATGATCAGCAGGACGCCCTGGTTATTCTTGTCCCCGATCCCCCAGGCGCGGCCGAGGCGGTAGCCATAGTCCGATATGTCATAGCCCTGAAGGTCTGGGATGGTCGCCACGACCAGCGACCGCCCACTCGCCTGCTTCTGCGCGATCAGCTTCTGGCTCAGCGCCTGTTCCTGCGCGGGGTCGAGGATGTTCGCGGCATCCACGACGCCCTTGTCGTCGAACTTCGGAAAGCTCTGCGCTCGGGCGGCCGCAGCCATGCCAAGCATCCCTGACAGGAGTGCAAAGATCAGGAGCAGGCGGCGGAGCATGGCTGGCGCTTAGTTGCCGAAGTCGACCTTGGGCGCTTCTTCGGCTCCCGGCGTTGTTGCCTGGAAAGGGGTCATCGGCTTGGCGCCATGAATGATCTTGGCACCGATCGCGTCGGGGAAAGTGCGGATGCGGGTGTTATAGGCGCGCACTGCTTCATTGTAGTCGCGAATGGCGACGGCGATCCGGTTCTCGGTCCCTTCCAGCTGTGACTGGAGATCGAGGAAATTCTGGTTGGTCTTGAGGTCCGGATAAGCCTCCACCGATGCCAGCAGCCGTCCGAGGCCCTGGCTCAATTGTGCCTGCGCCTGCTGGAACTGCTGAACCTTGGCGGGGTCGGACAGATCCTCGGCATTGACCTGCACCGATGTCGCCTTGGCGCGCGCCTCCGTGACTCTCACCAAAGTGTCCTGTTCCTGTTTGCCAGCTGCCTTCACTGTGGCGACCAGATTGCCGATCAGGTTGGAGCGGCGCTGATATTGCGCCTGAACATCGGCCCATTTGGCTTTGGCCGCTTCCTCCGCGGTGGGCACGCTGTTGATGCCGCAGGCAGACAGCGCAAAGGCCGTCAGCAAAGGCAGGAGGAGAGCAGGAGAAAATCGGCGCAGGATCGTCATGGAGCATCCTCGGCATTGTTACGATGTCGGAAATAGGTGGTTGTGGAAGCGGGTGCAACGGCTCATCCTGCTAAACACGCAATCAGTGCAAGGGGTTCTCACATGGGACTGATTTCCGAATTCAAGACATTTATAAACCGGGGCAGCGTGATCGACCTGGCGGTTGGCGTCATCATTGGCGGCGCCTTCGCCACCATCACCAAGTCGCTGACAGATGACCTGATCATGCCGGTCGTGGGCTATCTGTTCGGCGGTGCGGACTTTTCCCGCTATTTCATCCGGCTTGGCGACATACCGGCCGGGTTCAAGGGCAATCCGGAAAGCTACGCCGACCTTAAGGGCGCAGGGGTCGCCATGCTGGGGTGGGGCGAATTTTTGACCGTGCTGGTCAATTTCCTCATCCTCGCCTTCATCATCTTTCTGCTCGTGAGGGCAGTGAACAGGCTGATGCCCAAGCCCGATGAGGCGCCTGCCGCAACCCCGGAGGAGGTGCTGCTGCTCCGTGAAATTCGCGATAACCTCAAAAAATAATTCGTTTCTGCGACGAAAGGAGCCTGCGGCGGGAACCATCTGCCGTGCGACCAGTTGATCGCGGTCAGAGTTCTGGGTGCTTTGCGCGGCCGGAATTCTTGCCGAATGACGTCAGCCCCAGGGGGGCGCAACAGGAGAACACGCCGTGAAAACCATCGTCTCAGTCCTCGGCCTTGCCAGCTTGATCGCGCTTGCAGCGTGCGATTCCAAGCAGGAGAACAAGGTCGAGAACGCATACGAGAATCAGGCGGACGCCATCGACAACCAGGCCGAGAATATGGAAGCGATGGCCGATAATCTGTCCGGCAATGCCGAGAGCGCCGCCGAGAACGCCGCCGACGCTTTGGAGAACAAGGCCGAGGCCACTCGCGAAGCGGGTGAGCGCGCTGCCGATGCCGTCGAAGAGAAGACGGAGCGCTAAGCTTTCGCTTTCCCAAGCCGAAAGGGGCGTCGCGATGATGATCGCGGCGCCCTTTTTGCTGGCTGTTCAACGTCTTTAACGGGCCTTTAACTATGCCTTCCCCATGGTGCCGTCGCGCGCATCCGTGAAGGCCAAGGGAATGGACGAGTTACTTCAGGAATTCATAGCCGAGACGCAGGAAACGCTGGAAGCTCTGGCGGGCGAGGTCGTCGCCTGGGAGGCGGACCCCAGCGACCGCGACCGGCTGGACGCCATTTTCCGCTTCTTCCATACGGTAAAGGGCAGCTGCGGCTTCCTCAACCTGCCGCGTTTTGAACGGCTGAGCCATGCGGCCGAGGATGTGCTGTCGGAAATCCGCGCTGGAAACCGTACCGCCGATCCAGCGACGGTCAGTGCCGTGCTGGGCATCATGGACCGGATCGCCGAACTTGCAGAGGCGGTGGCGATCGGCGCGGCGTTGCCCGATGAAAATGACGACTATCTGATTGGCGCCCTCGCCGCACGCGAGGAAGTAACGGCGGCCGTAGAGGTTGCTCCGGCGATCGAGGCTGTGCGTCAGGGGGGCGCGCAGGCGGTGCCACGGACCATCCGGCTGCCGCTATCGCTGATCGATCAGTTGATGAACGGCGTGTCGGACATGGTGCTGGCGCGCAACGAACTGTCCCGCAAGCTGCGCGAACGGTCGAGCGATCCCGAGCTTGAAAGCAGCTTCGAACGGCTTTCCACGTGCGTTGCTGACATGCGGGACGCCATTTCCAAGACGCGGATGCAGCGGGTGGAGCGGCTGTTCACCGCCATTCCGCGCATGGTGCGTGACCTGGGCCGCGAATTGGGCAAGCGGATCGACCTGATCCTTGAGGGCGGCGACGTCGAAATGGACCGCGAGATGGTGGAGATGGTGGTCGATCCGCTGACCCACATCGTGCGCAATAGCATCGACCATGGCATCGAAACGCCGGAGCAGCGTCGCGCGCTGGGCAAGCCGGAAGCCGGGACGCTGAAGTTGCAGGCACGCCAGTCGGGCAACCAGATCGTCATCGAGGTCAGCGACGACGGGCAGGGTATCGACACCGGGCGCCTGGTGGAAAAGGCAGTTTCAGCAGGCAAGCTGACCCGCGATGCCGCCGCCAGAATGAGCGAGGCGGAAAAGCTGGAGCTGATCTTCCAGGCCGGGCTATCGACCGCCAGCCATGTGACCGCGATATCGGGCCGGGGGGTCGGGATGGACGTGGTGCGCGCCAATGTGGAGCGAATCGGCGGCGTCATCGCGCTGCATAATGAGCTGGGTCGGGGATTGCGGATCGTACTGCGCGTTCCGTTGACGCTGACGATCATTCCGGGCCTCATCATCCGGTCTGGCGGGCTGCACTTCGCCATTCCACGCGCGGCGGTGGTCGAGATTCTACATGACAATAACGAGACGCTGCACATCGCTGAAGTCGGTGGCGCGAAGATCGCGACGATCCGGTCCGTGCGTCATTCGATGATCGATCTGGAAGATGTGCTGGGGATGGAGAAATCCGTCCAGCCGGGTCCGCGCGCAATCATGGTGGTGCGATCCGCGACCGGCGTTCCCTTCGCGCTGGGTGTCGCCGCTGTCGATAACCATGAGGAATTGGTTATTCGTCCCGCATCTCCGCTGGTCATGGCGACCGGCGTCTATGCGGGCATGACGCTGCCCGACAATGGCAAGCCGATGCTGCTGCTCGACGCGGCGGGCCTCGCCAATGCCGCGCGCCTGCCGAATGTTGCGGATGAACGGTCAAATGATCAGGCCGATGACAATGACGATGGCGCTGTCCGGGTCGAGATGGTGTCGGCCCTGCGCTTTGAGGAGCTGTCGGGCGAACGTCGGCTGATCAAGCTGTCGCTGGTTGAGCGGGTAGAGGACGTTGATGCGTCGCTCTTTGGTCGTTCGGGCGCCCATGCCTTTGTGCGGCTGGACGGACGGCTGGTGCCGGTGGCCAATGGTGCGCATAAATTTGCTGCCGAGCATGTTTCGGCGCTGCGGCTTCGGGATGGCAATCAGGAAGCCTGTTATCCGGTCGCCGCTGTTCTCGACATCGTGGAAATGCCTGCGGTGCCCGACATGGTCGCCCTGCAAGGCGTGCTGAGCGGCGTCGCCATGGTCGATGGGGAACATCTTGAGGTCCTTAATCCCTTCGCGCTGTTTGCCGCCCTGCCAGATAGTAGTTTAGCAAAACGCGTTCGGGGACGATGCGTCCTTGCTGACAGTGAGGATGGCTGGACGCGTGAGATATTGGCGCCCTTGCTGCGTCAGGCGGGCCATGAAGTCCTTCTGGGGCTACCCCAGGAAGAGGCCGTCGATCCGGCGGACGTGGTCCTTTGTTCTGACCGTGACCTGACGCAGGCGGCCGAGATATTGGGATGCCGCATCGTTCAACTGCGCGCGTCACCAAAACCGGCAGGGCCAGAGGATGGCAGCATCTACCGCTACGATCAGGATGCCCTGATGGCGGCCATCACCGGCACCCGGCGCTAAGGAGGCATTTATGGAGCAGCTTTACCTTCTGGCGACATTGGCCGAAACCCGCGTCGCCGTGGCCGCGAATGAGGTGGAGGCGGTCGTGAAGCTGGCCGACATCTCGCCGGTGCCCGGCATGCTGGGACATGTGGCGGGATTGTCGGCCCTGCGCAGCCGTGTGCTCACGATCATCGACGTGCCCGCCCTGATCCATGGTGCGCCCACGCCGCCGGATCGGCGGGGCCTGGCGATCATCGCCGACATCAGCGGGCACAGCTATGGCCTGATGGTGGATGCGGTGCATGATATTTGCCAGGTGCCCGAAGGCGATCTGCCGCTGCGTGGGCAGTTGGACAAGGCCTGGGCACCTTATGCGCGGGCGATTGTCGAACAGGATGGGCATCCGCACCTGCTGGTTTCGCTGGCGAGCTTCATCGAAACCGGCCTCCTGGCGCAAGCGGCATAAATTCCTGGCTCGTTTACGAATTACTCGGCTTTGGTGGCTAATCTTTCCTGTACGGGGAAAAATCCAAGGGACGCTTCATGAAAAACTGTCTGGTAGTCGATGATTCGAAAGTCATCCGCAAAGTCGCACGGCATATCCTGGAATCACTCGATTTGTCGGTAAGTGAAGCGGTGGACGGACAGGACGCGCTGACCCAGTGCGAAGCCGCAGCGCCGGATGTGGTCCTGCTGGACTGGAACATGCCAGTCATGAGCGGAATGGAGTTTCTTCAGGCGCTTTCTACTGCGAAGGTAACCGCTCGGCCGAAGATCATCTTCTGCACCACTGAAAACGGCATCAGCCATATCAAGGCAGCCGTGGAGGCGGGCGCCGACGAATATGTGATGAAGCCATTCGATCGCGAGACGCTGGAAAGCAAGCTGTCCATCGTAGGCGTCATCTGATCCGTTGATTCGTCCCAGTCCGTTCCTGTCGCCAGAAAGCCCATCAATGTCCGCCGTCACGCCTATCCTGGCCAGCCAGAGCAGACCGCAGGTCCGCGTAATGGTTGTCGATGATTCGGTCGTCGTGCGGACAATGATCGCGCGCATCCTGGATAGCGATCCGGCATTTTCGGTGGTCCACAAGACCAACAGTGCCGAACATGCATTGGGTTATCTGGCCGCGCATGAGGTCGACCTGGTCCTGTTGGACATCGAGTTGCCGGGGCAGAGCGGATTGTCGGCGCTTCCCGCCTTTCTCCGCGCGAATCCTGGCGGCAAGGTGGTCATCCTTTCCGGAAATTGCCAGGAAGGCAGCGGAGCGGCGATCGAGGCACTGGCGCTGGGAGCGAGCGACATTTTCGCGAAGCCCGGCAGCGGTTGTTTCGGCGAACAGTTTCCCCAAACGCTCATCGATCGGCTGTCGCGCCTGTTCGGCGCCAATCTGGCACAGGCGGCGGAGGCGCCGCCGGTCATCATGGCGGCGAGCCAGCCCACCGCTCCGCTCGCCTGCCTGGGCATCGGTGCTTCGACAGGCGGTATCCACGCGCTGAGCCAGTTGTTCGCTGGTATGACCGAACCGCTGGGCGTGCCGATCCTGCTGACCCAGCATCTGCCGGTCAGTTTCACATCCTATTTCGTCCAGCAGCTTGCCCGAATGACCAGCCTGCGCGTGAAGGTTGGCGAGCAGGGCGAAATGCTGGTGCCCGATACCATCTACGTCGCGCCCGGCGACGCCAATTTGCAGGTCCGCCGGGGGCTTCATGGGCGAGTGATGGTCATGCTGGACCCCCAGCGCACACCGGCAGGAAACCTGCCCGGCGTCGATCCAATGTTCACCAGCATGGCCGAAGCATATGGACCGGGCGCAGCGGGCGTTGTTCTGACCGGGATGGGCCGTGACGGCACGGTCGGCGGACATGACATCGTTGCAGCAGGTGGCTGGATCGTGGCGCAGAATGAAACGAGCAGCGTCGTTTGGGGCATGCCCGGATCAGTGACAGCGGCCGGGCTCAGCTGCGCGCTGCTGGACCCCTATGCCATCATGGATTTCGTCGCGCGGCGCGGAAAGAGCAGAGGTTTGACACATTGACCCTTTCGACCGATTCATCCTCGAGCGGCGCCGCCCGCATCTTTTCGGCTCTGCTGGAGGCGCGCACCGGGCAGATATTGTCGGAAAGCCGCGCATGGCGGATGGAAACGGCGCTGAAGCCGGTCATGCGCAACAACGGGCTGGCCGACATGGACGAACTGGCCAGCCGCTTGCTGGGCAATCGCGATCCGCGGCTGGAAGACGAAGTGATCAACGCGCTGCTCAACAACGAAAGCAGCTTTTTCCGCGATCTTCAGATCTTCGATATGATCCACCGGCACATCCTGCCGTCCTTTTATGCGGATCGGCGGGACCGGGTGCTGCGGATCTGGAGCGCGGGCTGTTCCACGGGCCAGGAAGTCTATTCCTTGGCGATTCAGCTGCGCAACGACATCGCGCGCTGGCGTGGCTGGCGCATCGAAATATTGGCGACGGACATTTCGACCGCCGCCATAGATCAAGCGCGCAGCGGCATCTTTTCGCAGATGGACGTTCAGCGCGGTCTCGCGGTCGGCGACCTGATCAAATGGTTTGAACCCGCTGGAGACAATTGGCGCGCCAGCCCGGAACTGCGCCGGATGATCGATTTCCGGACGGACAATCTGTTCGATGCGAAGGCCCCGTCGGGCGAGTATGACCTGCTCCTTTGCCGCAATGTGCTGCTTTATTTCACGCCGGAACGCCGACAGGAGGTGTTCCGCCTTCTGAAGCGGCATAGTCAGGAAAAGTCGGTGCTGTTGCTGGGTGCTGGCGAGACCGTGATCGGCCATAGCGAAGATTTCATTCCCCATCCCGAATTTCGCGGCGGATATGCGCGGCGGCTGGAAACGGCGCGGAACAGCGACGACGCGCTTCGCCGCGCCGTCTGACCAGCGTTTCGCGCACATCCTGTCCCCGAGACGGGATCAGGGAAGTGCTTGCGCTTGATCGGCCATTCGCTCTCGGCCATTGTCTGCGGCAGTTGCCCGTCCTGATGCGGCGGGGCGAGGACAGATAATGGTTACGGGTTTCCGATGAGCGACATTCCAATGATCGAAACGCCGTCGCCCAATTTCGACGACCGCAAGCTGCCCATATCCATGCTGGTGCTGCATTATACCGGCATGCCGGACGCCCAGAGCGCGATCAACTGGATGGCCAGTCCGGAATCCAAGGTTTCCGCCCATTATGTCGTCACCGAAGAAGGTAACATCGTCCGCATGGTCGATGAAACCAGACGGGCCTGGCATGCGGGCCGGTCCCACTGGCGCGGCACGGATGATGTCAATTCGGCGAGTATCGGGATCGAAATCGTCAATCCTGGCCATGAATGGGGTTATCGCCCCTTTCCCGACGCGCAGATTGAGGCGCTCATCCCGCTGATGCATGACATCGTGCAACGTTACGGCATCACGCGTGGCAATATCGTCGGGCATAGCGACGTTGCCCCGGTGCGCAAGCAGGACCCGGGCGAACTTTTCCCCTGGTGGCGACTGTCCCGGCTGCGTCTGGCGCTGCCGCGCCCCACCCGCAATCTGATGGACCCGCTTTGGTCGGACAGTGCTTTCCTGCTGGCGCTGGAACGCTTTGGTTATGACATTGCCGAGCCCGATGCGGCGGTGGTCGCGTTCCAGCGGCGCTTCCGGCCGGAACTGATCGACGGGGTGATCGATGGCGAATGCCGTGCGATCCTGCTCGCCTTGTTGCTGCCAAAGCCGAGGGGCGATGAATAAGCAGGGATGACGGGCGCGCGCAGTACGTGTATAGCGCGCCGTGCCAGAGGGTCGGGCGGCCGCGGCGTGGCGGGTAACTTCCACGGCGAGGAAAGTCCGGGCTCCACGAAATGACGGTGCCGGCTAACGGCCGGCTGGAGTGATCCAAGGGACAGTGCAACAGAAAGCAGGTCGCTACAGCTTCGGCTAAGCGAAATTGAAAGGGTGCGGTAAGAGCGCACCGCGTCTCCGGCAACGGAAGGCGGCACGGTAAACCCCACCGGGAGCAAGACCGAGTAGGGGCGGCGCGCAGCTTCGTCTGCTAGGCCAGTTTCGGCTGAGACCGCCCGGGTTGGTTGCTTGAGGGACGGAGCAATCCGTCTCCTAGAGGAATGGCCGCCCATCCATGACAACATGGTGGACAGGACCCGGCTTATAGGCCCTCTGGCATTGGAATCCTCCCCGCGCGGAGCGGGGGGAGGGGGACCGTTTGCGCAGCAAATGGTGGAGGGGAAGAGGGATGACGTTGCGCCTGTTCCCCTCCACCGTCTGACGGCGGTCCCCCTCCCCATCTTCGATGGGGAGGATGTTATTTGAACCGCCGGGGTGGCGTTCTGCCTGCGGCTTACCTAATTGGGACCGATGGCACGAAGCAGCCGATCAAATGACTGGGGCTTTCCCCGCTGGCGCAGCTACGGCGCATCGCGTGAGGCGCAGCAGGTGCGCATGTGCGATCGGTATGGCTGTGACCAGCCGGGTAACTGCCCCGCGCCCAAGTCGCCCAACAGCCCGGAACGCTGGTATTTCTGTTCCGATCATGCGGGCGAATATAACCGCAACTGGGACTATTTTCAGGGGCTGGACAAGGAAGAGCGGGAGCAGCGCGAGCGCGCCGAGCGCCGCGACGCTGGCGGCTATCAGGGCAGCGCCTATCATGGCTGGGGCGGGCCGGGCGACGGCAGCCGGTCGCGGGACGAGCTTCATGCGTTGAAGGCGCTGGAACTTGAGGATGACGCCGATTTCGAGGCGGTGAAAAAGAGCTGGCGGCGTCTGGCCAAGGAATATCACCCCGACGTGAAGCCGGGCGACGCGGACGCCGCCGTCCGTTTCCAGACGATCCAGGCCGCCTATGAAGTGCTGCGGTCGGCGGAGGAGCGGCGGACATGGAAGCCGCGGGAGACCGTGGATTGACGGATCATGTCCGGTCCAACTGGCAGAATGCGGTCTTGGTCTGCCGCAAATGTTCGAAGAAGCTGGATGGGGGTTTTGGTCCCGATGGGGACGAACGGCTCGCCAAGGCCCTACGCAAGCAGTTGTCGCTGAAGAAAGGGCGCAAGGCGGCAGCGGGGATTATCGAGGTCAATTGCCTCGGCGTTTGTCCCAAGGGGGCGGTGACCGTGGTCAATGGCGCGCAGGCGCGGGACTGGCTGCTTATCCGGCCGGGCGTTGATCTGGACGAAGTCGCGCAAAGCTTGGGTCTTGCCCCGACCGATGGTGGGGTCAACTAGCCTTTTTGAGTGGCGGCTCCAGCCCCGCTTGGGCGAGCAGGGGCATCAGCAGCGTCTCTTCCTTGCGCATCCGGTTGAGCAAGGCATCGATGATCTGGCGGCTCTCGCGGCAAAATTCGGGCCATTCGCGAGCAATACGATCATCGCTCCATCGAGACATATAGTGGGTGAAGTCTAGCGCCAGCGGCGCCATTTCCGCTTGCAGCCGCGCCGCTGTTTCCCGCAGGGGTGCATGCGCCTGACGCTGCATGGCGGGATAGAAGATATGGTCTTCCAGGGCGAGGTGAGACATTAACAGCCGGGCAAACTGCCAGCGGAAGGTGCCAAGCTGGCGAGGCGTGGCGTTGTCGGAAATCAGCTGCAAAAATTCGTCGGCGGCTACGTCGAGCGCGTCATGTTGGCTTTGTAATTGCTGCAGGTCCATCGGCCGTTTCCAAACATAGGATAAGATGTTTTTCGCACGGTGCCGTTAATAATCCGTTCTTTCCGCCGGATATTGACCGAGGGAGGCGCCGTCCGCTGCCCCTTTCAGGCGGCGGACGGCGTGACATGCATCAGCCCGGCTGATCGGCGCGGCTCGCACCTTCGCCGTCCAGGTTAAGCGCGACGAAATCCCAGTCGATCGCGTCCTTCAGCAGGCGCTCGGCATAGTTGGGGCGCAGGTTGCGATAGTCGATATAATAGGCATGTTCCCACACATCGAGGATCAGCAACGGCGTGTGATCATGCGCAACGGGGGTGTCGGCGTCATGATAGCTGGTCACTTCCAGCTTGCCGTCTTTCAGGATCAGCGCGGCCCAGCCGCTGGCAAAGTGTCCGACGGCTTCCGCTTTCAGCTTTTCGATCAAGGCATCGACCGAGCCGAAGCCTTCGTTGATGAGGGCGAGCAGCGTGCCGGTCGGCTGCTTCTTTTCCGGCGACAGCGACAGCCAGTAGAATGTGTGGTTCCAGATCTGTCCGACCTGGTTGAACAGAGCGCCCTTGCTGCTCTTGATCAGTTCGACCAGCGACTTGCCCTGAAGCGCCGGGTCTGCGGCGACCAGTTCATTCGCCTTCACGACATAGGCGTTGTGATGCTTGCCATGGTGATAGTCGAAGGTTTCAACTGAAAGAATGTCGCCAAAGGCATCCTTTGGATAAGGCAGATTGGGCAGCACAAAGGCCATGTCGGAACTCCTCGGGTTCTTGGGATGGATGGCGGCATAACGGACATGCCACCGAAAGGGTCCCGGCCCCGTAGCAGCCTTATTGCACTGCGGAAAACAGGATATTTTCGTTTAGCTGCATGGAAATATCCATGTGACAGCAGCGTAACGATGACATAGAATCATCGGTCAGGCCGTTCACGAACGGCGGCCGAATGAAGGGGACGGATCAATGGCAAAATTCTTCGGTAATTTGCATCTGGTGCTCGCCGTGGGGTTGGTGTTTGCGCTGGTGGTGATTTTCTCGGTCCCGGCGAATACAATTCCCGAGCAAGCGATCCTGCGTTGGCTCCACCTGTTCTTCGGCATCGTGTGGATCGGCCTTCTCTATTATTTCAACTTCGTCCAGATCCCGACCATGCCCAAGGTTCCGGCTGAACTGAAGCCGGGCGTGTCGAAGTTCATCGCGCCTTCGGCCCTGTTCTTCTTCCGCTGGGGCGCAGCGCTGACCGTGCTGACCGGGGCGATCATCGCCTGGCGCAGCGTCTATCTGGTGGAAGCGCTGACGCTTCAGCCCGGTTTCGTGCTGATCGGCGTCGGCATGTGGCTGGCGCTGGTGATGGCGTTCAATGTGTGGTTCATCATCTGGCCGAACCAGAAAAAGGCGCTGGGTATCGTCCCTGCCGAGGATGCGGTGAAGGCCAAGGCGGCGACCACCGCGATGATGTTTTCGCGTATGAACACCCTGCTTTCGCTGCCGATGCTTTATTGCATGGTGAACTTCAACGGCGGTTGATTTTATGACGTGGGCGGGGCTGGTTGAGGCTGGCTCCGCCTGTGTTAAAAACGCGTTCTACTTAACGAACATCAACCCTGTGGCGGGGTGGTTTCGCCGATTTCCTCGCTGTCAACGGCGTTCCCAATCGTCAGCCCGTGTCGCATCAGCATCGGGATATTGGCGAGCGCGAAGACGAGCGAAACGACGGTGACGCCCCAGACCTTGACCGCGAGCCACGCGTCGAAGCTCATCGAATGGCGCATCACTTCATTGGCGGCCGCCATGGCGGCGAAGAAGAAGCCCCAGTTGCGCGACAGCTTGCGCCAGCCTTCTTCGGTGAGGCCGTCATAGGCGGCTTGCAGAAGATATTTGAGCAGCGCCTTGCCGCGCAGAAGGCCCCCGAACAGCATCAGCGCGAAGAAGCTGTAAATGATCGTCGGCTTTATCTGAATGAAGCTCTGATCCTGGAAATAGATGGTGAGCCCGCCGAAGAAGAGCACCAGCATCGCCGACAGCCACAGCATGGGTGAGACACGGCCGAGCTTCACCTTCGAGATGATGACCGCGATAACGATGGCGGTCATGAAGGCGGCGGTGCCAAGGCTCATTGCGGTGATGGGATTGCCGGGACCCCAGATCCATCCTGCTCCCTTGTAGGTCAGGAAAAAAACGAGGAGGGGACCGAAGTCGAGGGCAAGGCTGAGATTGCCGCCGTGGGCAGGTTTGGTGTCAGTCATCGATCTAATTTCCCGTCACCCCAGCTGAAGCTGGGATCTCGTGAGGCTGTGTTGTGCCATCAAGGCAGGAGATCCCAGCCTGCGCTGGGATGACGGATGTTGGGCGATTAGCGCGCATAGGCTGTTCCTGCGATCGCGCGCGCCATGTCGCCTGCGTCGAAGGGGCGCAAGTCCTCGATCTTTTCACCAACGCCGATAGCATGGATGGGCAGGCGATATTTCTCCGCCGCCGCGACCAGCACGCCGCCGCGCGCGGTGCCGTCCAGCTTCGTCATGACGAGGCCGGTGACCTGCGCGACTTCCTTGAAAACCTCGATCTGGTTCAACGCATTTTGTCCCGTGGTGGCATCCAGCACCAGCACAACGTCATGGGGCGCCGCCGGGTTCAACCGGCCGAGGACGCGGCGGATCTTGGCGAGCTCGTCCATCAGCTCGGTCTTGTTCTGGAGGCGGCCTGCGGTGTCGACGATGAGGACGTCGATGCCGGTGGCGGTCGCCTGTTTGACCGCGTCGAAGACGATGCCCGCTGCGTCGCCGCCTTCCTTGCCCGCGACGATGGGGATGCCGAGGCGGTCGGCCCAGACCTTTAGCTGGCCGATGGCCGCCGCGCGGAACGTGTCGCCAGCCGCCAGCATCACGCCATAATCCTGCTCCAGGAAATTATTGGCGAGCTTGGCGATGGTGGTGGTTTTGCCGGATCCGTTGACGCCGATGACCAGGATCACCTGCGGGCGGGGGAAGGCTTCGATCTCCAGCGGGCGGGCGACCGGGGCTAGGACCTTTTCGATTTCCTCCGCGATGATTTCGCGCAGATAATCTTCGGTGAGTTCGCGGTTGTAGCGGCCTTCGGACAGGCGATCGCGGACGCGGGCGGCCATCGCCGGGCCAAGGTCGCTGACGATCAGAGCTTCCTCGATCTCGTCGAGCGTTTGTTCGTCGAGTGCGGCCTTGGTGAAAATGCCGGTGAGGTTTTCGCCGAGCTTATCGGAGGTGCGCTTCAAACCGCCAAAGAGGCGGTCGCGCCAGCTGGTGCCGGGTTCAGTCATTGCCGAGCCTCTTGCGCGATCAGCACGCCATTCTCAAGGGCCGTGATGGTTGCCGAGGTGATGGAAGAGGAGGGCTGGGGCGTTTCGAAGCGCACCGGGGCGAAATTTTCCGCATGGCCGGAGGTGCCGTTGCGCTCGACGAGCACGGATTGGGTGGAACCGATGAGGCTTTGGAGCCAGCCTTGGCGTTGCGTTTCGCAGGCCGCGCGGAGACGGGCGGCGCGGGCCTTGATCGTGGCGCGATCGACTTGCGGCATCCGCGCAGCGGGGGTGCCTTTGCGCGGAGAATAAGGGAAGATATGGCCGTGGACGATGGCGCATTCCTCAACCAGCTTCAGGCTGTTTTCGAACATCGCTTCGTCCTCCGTCGGGAAACCGGCGATGATGTCGGCGCCGATGCTGATGTCGGGGCGGGCGGCCTTGAGGCGCTCCACGATGCGGATCGCATCAGCGCGCATGTGGCGCCGCTTCATGCGCTTGAGGATCATGTCATCGCCTGCCTGGAGCGACAAATGGAGGTGCGGCATCATGCGTGGCTCATGGGCGATGAGGTCGAAGAGCCGGTCGTCGATTTCTACGCTGTCGATCGAGGAGAGGCGGAGGCGGGGGAGGGCGGGCACGGCCTTCAGGATGCGTTCGACCAGCAGGCCGAGGGACGGCGATCCAGGGAGGTCGGGGCCATAGCTGGTGACGTCGACGCCGGTCAGCACGATTTCCTTGTAGCCCGCGTCCACAAGCTCGCGCGCCTTGTCGATGACCGCGCCTGCCGGGACGGAGCGGCTGTTTCCCCGGCCATAGGGGATGATGCAGAAGGTGCAGCGGTGGTCGCAGCCATTTTGCACTTCAAGGAAGGCGCGGGCATGTTCGGCGAAGGCGCTGGCCATGTGCGGAGCTGTGTCGCGGACGGTCATGATGTCGGAGACGTTCACGACCGCCCGTTGGCTTCGAGCGAAATCGAGAAGCGGTCGCGCATCTGTGTCTCGACTGCGCTCGACACGAACGGAAGTGGAGTGAGCGTCCGCCTCCTCCCCGTGCGTCACCCCAGCGGAGGCTGGGGTCTCATGCCCGACGTCGTGCCCTACCGGCTGAGATCCCAGCTTTTGCTGGGATGACGGGTAGTGGGTGGGGTCGAGTTTCTCTCGATTGCCTATTACCGCGTCCACCTCCGCCATTCGGGCGAAGGTTTCCGGTTCGGTCTGCGCTGCGCAGCCGGTGACCATGATCCGGGCCTCTGGCCGTTCGCGGCGGGCGCGGCGGATGGCTTGGCGGGTTTGGCGTACGGCTTCGGCGGTTACCGCGCAGCTGTTGACGACGATCAGGTCATCTTGTCCGCCCGCCATTTCGCGGATCGCCTCGCTCTCCGCGATGTTGAGCCGGCAGCCCAGGGTGATGATCTGCGGGCCGGACATGCTCTAAAAGCGCGCCCAGTCAGCCTCGCCATCGAAGACGTGGGTGGCGGGGCCGGTCATCATGATGTGGCCGCCGGGCTGCCAGTCGATGACGAGGTCGCCGCCGGGCAAGGTCACGCGTGTCGGGCCGCTCACCAGCTTGCGGCGCACGGCTGCGACGGCCGTGGCGCAGGCGCCGGTGCCGCAGGCCCGGGTGAGGCCGGCGCCGCGTTCCCACACGACCAGGCGGATATGATTGTCGCCGATGACCTGCGCGAAGTTCACGTTGACGCGGGCGGGGAAGAGCGGGTCGGTCTCGATCAGCGGGCCTAAATGGTCAAAGTTCACACCGTCCAGATCGTCCACGAAGAAGACGACATGCGGGTTGCCGACATTGACGGCGGCGGGCGCGGGGAGGTCTTCCCAGCTGACCGGCATGGTCAGCGTGTCCATGGCATAGGCGAGGGGGATGGCGTCCCAGTCGAGCCGGGGCGCGCCCATGTCTACGGTTGCCCCGCCATCGATCGCCCTGGCTTCCAGCAGCCCCGCCTTGGTTTCGATCAGCACGTCGCGGCCGACGAACAGGGGCACGCAGCGGGTGGCGTTGCCGCAGGCATCGACTTCGCTGCCGTCGCTGTTGAAGATGCGCATGGAGACGTCGGCGCGGTCGGACTGGCCGATGAGGATCAGCTGGTCGCAGCCTATCCCGGCGTGGCGGTCGGCTATGGCTTGGGCGCGGGTGGGGGTGATGTCGACGGCGCTGTCGCGCGCGTCGATGACGACGAAGTCATTGCCCAGCCCGTGCATTTTGGAAAATCGGCCCATGATGGTCGCGCATGTAGGGGTTGTGCGGGGAAAAGGCCAGAGCAGGCGAGGCCAACTGTTCCTCCGTTCGCCCTGAGCCTGTCGAAGGGTTCTTCTTCCTTTGAAAAGAAGGGAAGGGCTTCGACAAGCTCAGCCCGAACGGTTTGTGTGTTGGTCCGCATTGCATCCCTCCCCCCGTTCCGCTAAGGGCCACATCGCAATCGGGCGGTTTGCCGTTCGATACCCTGACAGATCCATGGCGCTCACAAGGGAGCACCGGATGGACGCTGGTCGGCGAGGTTTCGCCCGCCGGCGATTTTGTCGTTTGGCGGGGTGACGCTGTTTTCCGGGCTTTTCGGCCCAAATGAGGTGATGATGTTCGATTCGCTAAGCGATCGTCTGAGCGGGGTATTCGACAAGCTGCGTGGGCGCGGTGCGCTGACGGAGGACGATGTCCGCGCCGCGATGCGCGAGGTGCGAATCGCGCTGCTGGAGGCCGACGTCGCGCTGCCGGTGGTGCGCCAGTTCGTCGATCAGGCGACCGAGCGGGCCGTGGGCAGCGACGTGCTGCGGTCGGTCACGCCGGGACAGATGGTCGTCAAGATCGTCTCCGACACGCTCACCGAAACGCTGGGTTCCGAAACGTCCGATCTGCTGATCGATGTCAGCCCACCCGCCGTCATCATGATGGTCGGCCTGCAGGGGTCGGGCAAGACCACTTCCACCGCCAAGATCGCCAAGCGGCTGAAGGAAAAAGAGCGCAAGAAGGTGCTGATGGCGTCGCTCGACGTCCAGCGTCCGGCGGCGCAGGAACAGCTTGCGGTTCTGGGTACGCAGACCGATGTCGCGACCCTGCCGATCGTGGCGGGCCAGCAGCCGGTCGAGATCGCCAAGCGCGCATTGCAGTCGGCGAAGCTTCAGGGCTTCGACGTGGTGATGCTCGACACGGCGGGCCGTCTGCACGTCGATCAGGCGCTGATGGACGAGATGAAGGCCGTGGCCGAAGTCTCGAACCCGGCGGAAATCCTGCTCGTGGTCGATTCGCTGACCGGGCAGGACGCGGTGAATGTCGCGACCAGCTTTACCCAACAGGTGCCGCTGACCGGCGTGGTGCTGACCCGTATGGACGGCGATGCGCGTGGCGGTGCGGCGCTGTCGATGCGTGCAGTCACGGGGCGTCCGATCAAGTTTGCGGGCACGGGCGAAAAGCTGGACGCGATCGAGCCTTTCCATCCGGCGCGTGTGGCGCAGCGCATTCTTGGCATGGGCGACGTCGTGTCACTGGTCGAGCGTGCGGCCGAGACGATCGACGCTGAGGAAGCGGACAAGCTCGCCAAGAAGATGGCCAAGGGTCAGTTCGATATGAACGACCTGCGCAGCCAGCTTAATCAGATGCGGCGCATGGGCGGCCTTGGCGCGCTGGCGGGCATGCTGCCGGGCCTCAAGAAGGCGCAGGCGGCGATGGCGGCGAGTGGCGCCAATGACAAGACGCTGATCCATCTGGATGCGATGATCGGTTCGATGACGCCCAAGGAGCGGGAGAAGCCCGGCCTCATCAACGCCAAGCGCAAAATCCGCATCGCCAAGGGTTCCGGCCGCACTGTGCAGGAAGTCAACAAGCTCCTGAAAATGCATCAGGAGATGGAAACGGCGATGAAGAAAATCCGCAAGATGGGCGGATTGAAGGGCCTCGCCAAGATGTTCACCGGCGGCGGCATGGACAAGCTGATGGGCGGCGCGGGCGGCGCGCCCGACCTTGGCGGTCTTGGTGGATTGGGCGGGCTGGGCGGTGGCGGCAACATGCCGAACCTGCCGCCGGGTTTTCAGAATTTCATGAAGAAATAGCCCGTCATCCCAGCGAAGGCTGGGATCTCAGGCACAAGATCCCAGCCTTCGCTGGGATGACGAATTGAGAAACAAGTAGTTAGTTAGAAAGGTCTAAAACAACATGGCAACGTCCATTCGTCTTTCGCGCGGCGGTTCCAAGAAGCGTCCTTATTACCGCATCGTCGTGGCCGACAGCCGCGCGCCGCGTGACGGCAAGTTCATCGAGCGCATCGGCAGCTACAACCCCGTCCTGCCCAAGGGCGACGAGAAGCGCGTCGTGATTGACGTCGAGCGTGCGAAGCACTGGGTTGCCGCTGGCGCGCAGCCGACCGACCGCGTTGCCCGCTTCCTGGACGCCGCTGGCGTGAAGGAACGCGCTGTCCGCAACAACCCGAAGAAGGCTGAGCCGGGCCAGAAGGCCAAGGATCGCGCTGAAGACCGCGCGACAAAGGCTGCGGAAGCCGCTGAAGCTGCCGAAGCCGCCAAGGCTGCTGCCGCTGAGGCCGCCGCTGCTCCTGCGGTTGAAGAGGCTCCGGCTGTCGAAGAAGCGCCTGCCGCTGAAGAAGCTGCTCCTGAAGCCGCTTCTGAAGAACAGGCTGAAGGCTAAATGGGTAATCACCCCTCCCCTTCAGGGGAGGGGCCGGGGGTGGGGGCTGGCAATGGCTCCGCGCCCGGCACCCCCCAACTCAACCCTTCAACCGAGTCACGCGCCTCGGTTGAACCTGAAGGGGAGGGGCTAGCCACTTCGCGCGCCCTTACTCTCGCCGTCATCATCGGCGCGCATGGGGTGGCGGGCGAGGTTCGTCTGAAGCTCTTCGGGGAAGGGGTGGAAACGCTCAAATCCTACAAGAGCTTCGACGCTGCGGGCGGCAAGCTGACGTTGAAGTCGGTGCGCGCCGGTTCCAATGGCGCGGTTGCGCGTTTCGCCGAGGTCAATGACCGAAGCGCGGCCGAAGCCCTGCGCGGGACGGAACTCACCGTTCCTCGCTCTGCCTTGCCTCCGCTGGAGGAGGGCGAATATTATCACGCCGACCTCATCGGCTTGCCCTGTTTCTCCAGCGAGAGTGAGGGGCTGGGCAATATCGTCGCGGTCGAGAATTTCGGCGCTGGCGATATTGTCGAGGTCGAACGGCCCAACGGGAAACGCTTCATGGCGCCCATGCATGCGGTCACGATCGCGGACGGACGGGCCGTGATCGAAGCGGCCTTTGCGGTTTGATCGGCGGTTGCTGATGCCCCAAGTCTTTACCGCCCTCTATCTGCTGATGATGATCGCCGCAGGGTGGCGCCTGTTCACCACGCCATGGAAGCGCGGGTTGAAGATTGGCGCAGCGGTGGCGCTGGTCATCCCTATTCCCCTGCTCTTTCTCCTGCCCGCCCTTATGAATCCGGATCGGCCCTTTGCCGATCTGCTGCGTGCTATCGGTGTTGCCCTGATGGCAGGTGGCACCGTGTCGTTGCTGGGGGGCATGTCTGCGGCGTGGCTGCGCAAGCGCAAGGCGTGAGTTTTCGGACCCAAATATTGACGCTTTATCCGGAGATGTTTCCGGGACCGCTGGGCGTGTCGCTGGCCGGGCGCGCTCTGGCGGAAGGAAAATGGTCGTGCGATCCGATCCACATCCGCGATTTTGCGACCGACAAGCACCGCACCGTTGACGACACGCCTGCGGGCGGTGGCGCGGGGATGGTGCTGCGCGCCGACATATTGGGGCTGGCTATCGATCATGCGCTGGAGCAGGGGCCGGACCTGCCGGTTATCGCCATGACGCCGCGCGGCAAGCCGATCACCCAGACCCGCGTGCGCGAACTGGCGGCGGGGCCGGGCGCGACGATATTGTGCGGGCGTTTCGAGGGTTTTGACGAGCGGATCTTCGAGGCGCGGCCGGTCGAGCAGATCAGCATGGGCGACATCATTTTGTCCGGCGGCGAGATGGGTGCGCTGATGCTGCTCGATGCTTGCATTCGGCTGCTTCCCGGAGTAATGGGCGCGGCTTCCAGTGGGGATGAAGAGAGCTTCGAAAGCGGCCTTCTTGAATATCCGCACTATACCCGGCCCGCTTTGTGGGAAGGGCGCGCGATCCCTGAAGTGTTGCGATCGGGGGATCATGCGAAAATCGCCGCCTGGCGGAAACAAAGGGCGGAGGATGACACACGGCTAAGGCGGCCGGACCTTTGGGAACGTCATATCGGCGTTCGGGACCAGCCGCCCTCTGGTGCGCAACGCAAAAGGTAGGACTTTAAGTCATGAACTTGATCCAGCAGATCGAGGCCGAAAACATCGCGGCTCTCGCCAAGGATATTCCCGATTTCCGTCCCGGTGACACGCTGCGCGTGGGTGTGAAGGTCGTCGAAGGCGACCGCAGCCGCGTCCAGAATTATGAAGGCGTGTGCATCGCCCGCTCGAACAAGGGCATGGGCAGCAACTTCACCGTGCGCAAGATTTCGTTCGGTGAAGGCGTGGAGCGTGTGTTCCCGCTCTATTCGCCCAATCTCGATTCGATCACCGTCGTCCGCCGTGGCGTCGTGCGTCGTGCGAAGCTCTATTATCTGCGTGGCCGCACCGGCAAGCGCGCTCGCATCGCCGAGCGCCGCGACGTCCGCACCGAGGATTGATCTTCCTCGCGGCTTTACGGTCGCTAAGTTGAACAGGCGGCGCTCGCAAGAGCGCCGCCTGTTTGCTTTTGGGGCCGATTGACCCGGTCAGACCCTATTGGACCTTGGCAGGAAGCGCGGCCTTTTCTGGTCGCGTCTTCCACAATGACCAGCCCACGCCGCCCGCAAGAATGGCGAAGGTGACGGCCAGCGAAACCGGCGGCGGGATTTTGGCCAGGCCCAACGCGTCGGCGACAAATATCTTCGATCCAATGAAGATCAGCAGCAGGCTGAGCGCATATTTGAGGTAATGAAAACGCTCCACCATCGCGGCCAGGGCGAAATAGAGCGCGCGCAGGCCAAGGATCGCGAAGATGTTCGACGTATAGACGATGAACGGGTCCGTGGTGATCGCGAAGATCGCTGGCACCGAGTCGACCGCGAACACCACATCGACAAATTCGATCATGACCAGCGCCAGGAACAGCGGCGTGAAGAATAGAGCGAGCCGTCCCGTCCGGGGATCGGTCTGCTTCACCCAGAAATGATGACCGTGCAGAGTGTCGGTCACCCTCATGCGGCGCTTCACCCAGCGCAGCACAGGCGACGCGCCGACGTCATAGTCCTTCTCCGCGGTCATCCACATCTTGATACCGGTCGCGATCAGGAAGGCGGCGAAGAAATAGAGCAGCCACCCCCATTGCTGCACCGCCGCCGCGCCGAAGCCGATCATCAATCCGCGCAACAGGATGACGCCCAATATGCCCCAGAAAAGCACGCGATGCTGATACAGGCGCGGTATGCCGAAATAGGTGAATATCATCGCGATGACGAAGACATTGTCCATCGCCAGGCTTTTTTCAACGACAAAGCCGGTGACGTAGTTGAGACCCGCCGTCGCGCCCATATGCCACCATATCCAGGCGCCGAACCCAAGGCCGAGAAGGATGTAGAAGGCGGAAAGGGCAAGGCTTTCGCGCACGCCAATCTCGCGTTCGCGCCGGTGAAGGACGCCGAGGTCCAGCGCGAGCAGGGCGATCACGATGCCAAAGAAGGATAGCCACATCCAGAGTGGCGTACCGAGCCAGACCAGCGATAAAAAATCCATGGCGTCAGCTCGCGTTCCAGGCGGGGCGCGCTATCGACCGGCGCAGGCGGGCGTTCAGTTGATCCCTGCGCTGCAACAGCCTTTCGATGCGGCGGGGATCAGGTGCTGAGCGCAGCCGCTCCATCCGCAGCTGGTCATCGACGCGCTGCGCCAGAAGCATGAGAATAAAGGTAAAAGGCTTCATTTGTGCCATCCTCTTTCGTGCGTTTCGCTCGATCGGATGACAGGGAAGGATAAGGAGCCTGCACCGGTGTCACCCGATGCGGTCCGACATCACGTCGCTTCTAGGAGAAGCAGCGCCAGAGGGACCCGGTCCGCAGAGATTGGGATAACCGGTTCGCGGGCGGGGCGCAAGTCCGGGGTGACCTAGCGCTGCCGTGCCACGATCAGGTCGGTTGTCGGCTCGTGAACCACAGCCCGCCAAGGCTGATCGCTGCCGCCGCCGACATATAGAGGCCGACGAGCGCCACACCCTGCACCTGGATAAGCCATGTCGCGACGATCGGCGCCAGTGCGCCGCCGATGATGCCGCCGAGGTTGAAGGAGAAGGATGCGCCCGTGTAGCGCAGCTGGACCGGGAAGAGGTGGGGCAGGTATGCGCCCAGCGGCCCGTAGACGAAGCCCATCAGGAACAGGGCGAGGCTGAGGATGAGGAAGATTGGCAGCAGCTGGCCGGTGCCCATGGCGGGGCCGAAGATGACGCCCATCAGGACCGTGCCGATGCAGCCCGCGACCAGCACGCGGGTGGGGCTGGTCTTGTCCGCCCACCAACCCGCTATGACGATGCTGAGAGCCATGAACAGGATCGCGCCGAGCTGGATCGCCAGGAAGGTTTCGCGATCGATCTTGAGGGTCGTGGTGCCATAGCCGAGCGCGAAGGCGGTCGCGATATAATAGACGGCGAAGCAGGCGACGACGGCGAAGGTGCCCGCGATGGCTGCGCCGAGATGGTTGGAGAGGAGCGTTGCGAGGGGGAGTGCGGGGGGTGGTGCTTCGGCTTGCGCGGCGGCGAATTCCGGCGTCTCGGTGAGCTTCAGGCGAACCCAGAGGCCAAGGAACACCAGCACCGCGCTGCCAAGGAAGGGCAGGCGCCAGCCCCATGCGAAGAAATCCTCGTCCGTCAGGAACATGCCCAGAATCAGGAACAGGCCGTTGGCGGCGAGGAAGCCGACTGGCGCGCCGAGCTGGGGGAACATGCCGAAACGCGCGCGCCATCCGGGGGGCGCGTTTTCGACGGCGAGCAGTGCCGCGCCGCCCCATTCTCCGCCAAGGCCGAACCCTTGCCCAAAGCGCAGGACGCACAGGATCAGCGGCGCCCACCAGCCGATCATCTGGTAGGTCGGCAGGAAGCCTATGGCGAGCGTGGACGCGCCCATCAGCATGAGCGAAGTGACGAGCGTCGCCTTACGCCCGATGCGGTCGCCATAATGGCCGAACACCGCTGCGCCCAAAGGCCGGGCGAAGAAGGCGAGGGCGAGGGAGCCGTACGCGGCGAGAAGCTGCGCCGAAGGGGAGGAGGCGGGAAAGAAGAGCGGGCCGAACACTAGGCTGGCGGCGGTGGCGTAGATGTAGAAGTCGTAAAACTCGACCGCCGTGCCGATCAGGCTGGCTGCCAACACCCGCTTGTGGCGCAGCATTGCGCCGATTCCGTCCGCAGCCATGTCTTCCCCGCCCCTTGCCATGTCTTAAGTCTTCTTCGCCCGTTTCTGGTTCAGCAGTTCATAGGCCATCACCGCGCAGGCGACGGCCGCGTTCAAGCTGTCCGCTTTGCCCAGCATCGGCATTTTTACCAGCTGGTCGCACTCGGCCTCATAGGATTCGGGCAGGCCCTGCGCTTCGTTGCCGACGAGCAGGAAGGAGGGGCTGGCATAGCGCGGCTCCTGATAATCCTGCGTGGCCTTGAGGCTGGTGCCGATGAGTTCGCCCGGACCCTGCCGCAGCCAGTGCATGAATTCGCCCCAGCGCGCCTGCGTGATCGACTGGGTGAAGAGCGCGCCCATGCTGGCACGGACGGACTCTACCGAGAAGGGGTCGACGCAATCGTCGATCAGGATGAGGCCGCCAGCGCCCACCGCGTCGCCGGTGCGCAATATGGTGCCGAGGTTGCCGGGATCGCGGAGCGATTGCGCGACGATCCAGATGTCGGCCTTGCTTCGGTCGAGCTTTTCCAGCGGGGTCAGCCGGTCGCGATAGACGCCGACGACGGCTTGCGCATTGTCCTTGCCGGAAATCTTGGAGAGAATGTCCGGCGTGGTTTCGATGACATCGCCGCCCGATGCCTCCATCGCCGCGATGAGGTCAGCGGCGAGGGGATGGGTGGACCCGGCGTGGAAGAGCATTTCCGGCAACACGCCTTCCTCGCGCGCTTCGGTGAGGATGCGCAGGCCCTCGGCTAGGAACAGTCCTTCGGCCTTGCGGAACTTCTTTTCGCGCAAGGAGCGGACACGCTTCACCAGCGGGTTGGAAAATCCGGTGATCTCGCGTGCCACTGCGCCTGCTTTCCTCCTTGGAACGAGGCGGCCTCTCTATCGGGCCGGGGCGGAGCGCGGAAGAGCTATTCTTCGCCGAACTTGTCTTCGACCAGCGTCACCAGCTTGCCGAGCGATTCTTCCGCATTGGGACCGGCGGCGCTGATAATGATCGAATCGCCCAGCGCCGCGCCCAGCATCATGAGGCCCATGATCGATGTGCCGGTCACTTCGCTGCCATCCTTGCGCACGGTGATCTGGGCGGGAAGGCCGCTCGCCAACGTGACGAACTTGGCGCTGGCGCGCGCGTGGAGGCCGCGCTTGTTGCTGATCAGGACTTCCTGACTGATTTCGCTCATGTAGTGCTGCCCAACAATTCCGATGCGACGCTGATATATTTCTGGCCCGCCTCGCGCGCGGCGGCGACGGCCTGGCGCACGTCCATGACCTTGCGCGCGCTTTCCAGACGGATGAGCATGGGCAGGTTGATGCCCGCGATAACCTCGATCTCGCCCGCTTTCAGTAGCGATATGGCAAGGTTGGACGGGGTGCCGCCGAACAGGTCGGTGAGGAGGATGACGCCCGAACCGTCATTCACCCGCTCCACTGCCGACGCGATGTCGGCGCGGCGCACCTCCATATCGTCTTCCGGGCCGATGCAGATGGTCGCGATCTGCTGCTGCGGACCGACCACATGCTCCATCGCGACGACGAACTCCGTCGCCAGCGACCCATGAGTGACGAGAACAAGTCCTATCATCTACTTACCGGCCCACATTGTTTCATGATTTAAGCTTTCGGGCCTCCCGGTTCGCGCTTCTCCAGACTATCCTGGGGCGCTGATTCCATATTGCGGTGCGAGACCGTGGGCGAAAAGCCCGCCTCTTGCAAGTATTTGGCGACCCGTTCGGCGACATGAACAGACCGGTGCCGTCCCCCGGTGCAGCCGAACGCTACGGTCACGTAGGATTTGCCGCTGTCCTGATAGCGGGGAATGAGCAGGGCCAGCAGTTCCTCTATCCGGCGCACCGCTTCCTCATAGGCGGGATCTTCGATGATATAGGCGGCGACATCGGGGTCCAGCCCAGTCTTGGGTCGCAGTTCCGCTTCCCAATGCGGATTGCGCAGGAAGCGCATGTCGAAGACAAGGTCTGCGTTCAACGGGACGCCGCGTGAAAAGCCGAAGGACATGATCGTTAGCACCGGGGCAGACAGCCCCTCGCGCGAAAAGCGGTTGCGGATTTCCTGTTGCAGCCCGTTGCTGGTCAGGCTGGTCGTGTCGATGACATGCGTCGCCCAGCGGCGCAGCGGATCGGTCAGTTCCCGTTCGCGTGCAAGGCCGTGGGTCGCGGGGCGATCGGACGCCAAGGGGTGACGGCGCCGTGTCTCGGCAAAGCGGCGCTCCAGTTCCATGTCGGAACAATCGAGGAAGAGCGTCTCGACGTCATGGCCCCGGCGCGTTCGCAGGGCCTTTATGCGCTGAACGATCGTATGTGCGTCAAACCCACGGGTGCGCGCGTCGATGCCGAGCGCCAGGGGACGGTCGTCCAGTTCCTCGTGACCGGCGGGCACGGGCGTGTCCAGCAGTCGCTCAAGCAGGAGGAGGGGAAGGTTGTCCACGACTTCCCAACCCATGTCCTCCAGCGTCTTGAGCGCCGTCGTCTTGCCCGCGCCGGAAAGGCCGGACACCAGCAGGATGGTCTTGGGCGTCCGTGCGTTCACGCCAGCCCCATCGTTTTGAGCGCGAGTTCGACCTTGATCGGCGCCGATGCTTCAAAGGGTGAAACCTTGACCACCGGCAGGGGGACACCTGCGACGAGCCATTCTTCCGGGTCGCCCGGCATGCGGTCAATGTCCTGCGACAGGTCGATGATCAGCGCCAACCGCGCCCCTTTGATCGACGGCAAGTCCACGACTCCGACGCCGCGCACCTCCATCATTCCGGCGATCGTGGCTGGCGCGGACGCCTCCAGCTGCCCCCCGCTGGATCGCACGATGGTGTAGTCGTCGCTGATGAGCATGGCGCCACGGTCGATCAGGCGCAGTGCCAGATCCGATTTACCCGCGCCGCTCGCGCCACAGATCAGCACGGCCCGCCCGTCTATCGCGACGCTTGTCGCATGCATTGTTTCGGTTGAGTCTTGCGCCGCCATGTCCCTGGACTCATCCTAGACCTTGATAGGGCGCGTGTGAATCGAATTGACGCAAAGAATTCACGCAAAGGTCAAAAACTTCGGGCAGCCGTCCTATTCCGAGACAATGCCGGGGTCGCGTTCGACACCCATGGGCAGGCGCAGCATGAAGCAGGCGCCGCGCTGATTATCTTCGCGATCGGCGATGCTGATTTTCCCCTGATGGCCTTCGACGATAGACCGGGCTATGGCGAGGCCAAGGCCCGAATGCTTGCCGAAGCCCTCCGTTTCCGGGCGGACGCTGTGGAAGCGGCGGAAGACATGCTCGCGTTCGGACTCGGGCACGCCGGGGCCTTCATCCTCCACGCTCACCAGCACCTCATGATCGGCGACGGTCGCGACGATCTGTACCAATCCGCCATCGGGCGAAAAGGAGATGGCGTTATCGATCAGATTGTCGAGCACGCGGAGCAGGCGCTGCTCCTCGCCAAGGACGACGGCGACATCCTTGCGCGGGCGGGCAAAGGCGAGGCGGACGCCACGCGGAACGCCCCGTGCCTCGCGCGCCACCACCATGCGTTCGATCAGCAGGCCAAGGTCAATCGGCTCGAACCGCGTGCGGGAAAGCTGCGCGTCGATGCGGGAGGCTTCGGCAATGTCGGTGACGAGCCGGTCCAGCCGCCGCACGTCATCCTGGGCTATCGCCATCAGCTGATCGCGCAGCTCCGGCTTATCGATCCGTTCCAGCGCGTCGAGGGCGGAGCGGAGCGAGGCGATGGGGTTTTTAAGCTCATGGCTCACATCGGCGGCGAAGGCGTCGGTGGCGTCGATCCGCTGGCGTAGCGCGTGGCTCATGTCGGACAGCGCGCGGGCGAGCATGCCGATTTCGTCGCGCCGTTCGGGCAGGCGGGGCACCGTGACCTCCCGCGCGCGGCCAAGACGAACGCGCACGGCAGCGCGGGCAAGGCGTTGGAGCGGCTGGACGATGGTCCGGGCGAGGAACAGCGACAGCAGCACTGATGCCAGCACGGCCGTGGCAATGACGATGCCCAGCCTCAGCCGCTCGGCGCGCACCGTCCGGGTGATGTCGCGGGCGTTTTCGGTCGCGAGGAGGCTGCCGCCATCCTTCATGCTCGTCGCGGCCGAGATCATGAAGGTGCGGTCGGGCGCATAGCGGTTCATCGCTTGCGGCTGGCCTGTCTTGCGGGCGAGCAGCAGCTCCGGCCAGGCATCGGCGCGATCCACGGCGGGCTCTTCGAAATTGGCCGGCCGGTCGGCGAAGACGACGCGGTCCACCGCCTTGTCCAGAAAACGCGCGACATGGCGCCGCCACCCTTCTTCCGACGGCAGGGTCAGCCGATAACGAGGAGCATCCATCGTAAAGCTGTCGGCGATCAGCCGTCCGTCCGGGCCATAGCGGCGAACGCGGTCGCGCGTCTGCCTGGCATAGGCGGCGATCAGCGCATTGTGCCGTTCGGCCGGTGCCGTCTCCAGGCCGATCGCCAGCAGCTTCAATTCGCGCGCGGACTGGTCGAGGCGCGCGTCCACGATCCGGGTGCGATAGCTGTCCAGATAGAAGAAGCCGCCCGCCAGCAGGGCCAGCGCGAACACGTTGACTGCCAGGATGCGCGGCGTCAGGCTGATCCGGCCCGACCAGCGCAACCCACCGTCCCGCAGATCACTCTTCGGAGAATCGGTATCCGGCGCCATAGAGCGTATCGATTGCGTTGAATTCAGGATCGGCCTCACGGAATTTGCGGCGGAGCCGCTTGATGTGGCTGTCGATGGTTCGGTCATCGACATAGACGTCATCCTGATACGCCGCATCCATTAACTGGTTGCGATTTTTGACGACGCCGGGGCGCGCCGCGAGCGTTTCAAGGATCAGGAATTCGGTAACGGTCAGCGTGACGTCCTGGCCCATCCATTTGACGCGATGGCGGGCGGGGTCCATTTCAAGCCGTCCGCGTATGATCGGGTCGGCCGCGGGCTCGTCACTGGCGTCGGCCAACCGGCCCACCTCCGCCCGGCGCAGGATGGCGCGGATGCGGGCGATCAGCAGGCGCTGGGAAAAGGGCTTTGCGATATAATCGTCGGCGCCCATGGCGAGGCCCAGCGCTTCGTCCAGTTCATCAGTCTTGGAAGTAAGGAAGATCACCGGCATCTGGCTTTTTTCGCGCAGGCGCCGGAGCAGTTCCAGGCCGTCCATGCCCGGCATCTTGATGTCGAACACGGCAAGATCGGCCGGATTGTCGAGCAGTGCCTTCAACGCCGCCTCCGGGTCCGAATAGAGGCGCGTCATGAACCCTTCGGCCTGCAGCGCGATGGACACGGAAGTCAGGATATTCTTGTCATCATCCACAAGGGCGATGGTTGGAGTCATGCTTCTTCCCAATGATCTTGGCCGCCCTGCTCAGGCCTTCCTGTCCAGCGTTAGACGATGCCTGTCGCGCTCGCAAGAAAGGGGTAGGTGGGCAATTATGCGGTTTTCATCCCCTAATCTGGGACAAACGGCTTGCTGGCGGGATTTGACGCTGGGGGTGCAAAGGCTTATTGGGCCTCCCATCTGCAGGAATGTCGCAGCTCACAAGGGAGAGCGGCGCTGGCAGCGGATCGGTCGCAAGCGTTCGTTGTTGGCGAGCCGGAGTAATCACATCAGGAGCTAAGGCGTGCAGGCCAAATCCCCAATTACCCTGGATCAGCAGGGCATTTCCACGACCGCTGAACAATATTGGAATCTCGGCACCGCGCCGCTCGTTGAAGCTGCCATCGCAAATGGTGAGGGCATCCTGTCGAAGGATGGCCCGCTGGTCGTGAAGACCGGCAAGCACACTGGCCGTTCGGCCAATGACAAGTTTATCGTCAAGGATGCCGAAACCGAATCGACGGTGTGGTGGGGCAAGACCAACGTGCCCATGACGCCCGAGCATTTCGCCGCGCTGAAGGAAGATTTCTTCAAGGCGCTGGGCGAAAAGAGCAAGCTCTACGTCGCCGACCTGTTCGGCGGTTCGCAGCCCGAGCATCGCGTCAAGGTTCGCGTCATCAACGAACTCGCCTGGCACAATCTGTTCATCCGCACGCTGCTTGTGCGTCCCGGCCAGGAAGAGTTGAGCGGCTTTGCCCCTGAATATACCATCATCGATCTGCCGACCTTCCGGGCTGACCCGGCGCGTCATGGGTCGCGCAGCGAAACGGTGATCGCGGTCAATTTCACCGAAAAGCTGATCCTGATCGGTGGCACCAAATATGCCGGCGAAATGAAGAAGTCGGTCTTCGGCATCCTCAACTATCTGCTGCCGACCAAGGGCGTGATGCCGATGCACTGTTCGGCCAATATCGGCCCGAACGGCGATACGGCGGTGTTCTTCGGCCTTTCGGGCACCGGCAAGACGACGCTGTCGGCTGATGCCAGCCGCACGTTGATCGGCGATGACGAGCATGGCTGGTCGGACACGGCGGTCTTCAATTTCGAAGGCGGCTGCTATGCCAAGATGATCAACCTGTCGGCCGAGGCCGAGCCGGAGATCTTCGCCACCACCAAGCGTTTCGGCACAGTGCTCGAAAATGTCGTGATCGACGAGGATACGCGCGAAATCGACCTCGACGACAATAGCCTGGCTGAAAACAGCCGTGGTTCCTACCCGATCGACTTCATCCCGAATGCGTCGGAAAAGAATCTGGGTCCGGTGCCCAAGAACATCATCTTCCTGACCGCCGATGCCTATGGCGTTCTGCCGCCGATCGCGCGGCTGACCCCGGATCAGGCCATGTATCACTTCCTGTCGGGCTACACCGCGCGCGTCGCGGGTACGGAAATCGGCGTTACCGAGCCTTCGGCGACCTTCTCCACCTGCTTTGGCGCGCCGTTCATGCCGCGTCACCCTTCGATCTACGGCAACCTGCTGAAGGATCGGATCAACAAGGGCGGCGTGACCTGCTGGCTGGTCAACACTGGCTGGACCGGCGGCAAATATGGCGTTGGCAAGCGCATGCCGATCAAGGTGACGCGCGCTCTGCTGAACGCGGCGCTGGACGGCAGCCTTAATGATGTCGAGTTCCGGATCGATCCCAATTTCGGGTTTGAGGTGCCGGTCGCGGTGCCGGGCGTTGATGCGACCATTCTCGATCCGCGTGCGACTTGGTCCGACAAGGCCGCCTATGACGAGACGGCGGGCAAGCTGGTGAAGCAGTTCGTCGACAATTTCGCCCAGTTCGAAGATCATGTCGATGCATCGGTGCGGCAGGCTGCGCTGACGGCGGCCTGACAAGCGGGCTGCCCGCTTTCAAAGGTTGAAAAAGAGCCGGGGGCAATGCTTCCGGCTCTTTTGCTTTCGGGCGGCGGCTTGCGGTGCTATTCTGGTGCCCAATTCAACGGGATTATGGCGATGTTTGACCAACTGATAAACAGCGTGGGCGGATTGGAAGCAGTGGCGGCGAAGCTGGGGCTTTCGGCCGAGCAGATGCAGGCGTTGATGACCGAGATTGGCGGCAAGATCGCTGCTGGCGAAACCGATGTCGCGGCGCTGGCGACCACGGCGGCGGAGCATGGCGTGTCGGCGGACAAGTTGCAGGAATTGTTTGCGCAGTTCGGCGGCCCCGAGGCAATTTTAGGCAAGCTTGGCGGCCTGTTCGACAGTGATGGCGACGGCAGCCCGATCGGCGAACTCAGCCGCCTCGCCAAGGGGCTGTTCGGCTGAAAATAGGGCTGAAGCTGGCGGGGCATGATCGTCAGCTATCGGCCATGAAAGTTTTTTCACCTTGCCTTGGCGGGGCCGAAAAGGCATTCGCGCCGCAATCACTTATTGCGAAAGCCACGCAACTGGCGTCCTGACCGGACGTTGGCGCAGTGGATTTGGCAGGAGACAAGGTTTTGAGCGACGTGACGATCGAAAAGCCGGTACTGGAGCCGACCGGCGCCCTGACTGTCGAAACCGTGCTGTCGGTGCGGCATTGGAACGAGCATCTGTTCAGCTTCCGCATCAGCCGCCCGGCAAGCTTCCGCTTCCGTTCGGGCGAGTTCGTGATGATCGGGTTGCAGGGCGACAATGGCAAGCCGCTGTTGCGCGCCTATTCCGTGGCCAGCCCTGCGTGGGACGAGGAATTGGAGTTCCTGTCGATCAAGGTGCAGGACGGGCCTCTGACGTCCAAGCTCCAGCTGATCCAGCCGGGCGACCAGATCTATCTGGGCCGCAAGCCGACCGGTACGCTGGTGACTGACGCGCTGCTGCCGGGCAAGCGGCTGTTCATGCTGTCGACCGGCACCGGCCTGGCGCCCTTCCTCAGCCTGGCGCGCGATCCGGACGTGTACGACTTTTATGAAGAGGTTGTCGTCGTCCACTCCGTCCGCCGGGTCAGCGACCTTGCCTTCCATGACGAGATGACCGGCAAGCTGGCGGAAGACCCGCTGGTGTCGGAGCAGGCCGCCAACCAGTTCCATTATGTGCCGACCGTCACGCGCGAGCCGTTCCGCAACAATGTGCGGATCGACAAGCTGGTCGAAAGCGGGGCGCTGTTCGAAGGCATCTCGGGTGACAAGAAGTTCAACCCGGAAACTGACCGTGTGATGATGTGCGGCAGCATGGAGATGATCAAGCAGTTCGCTGCGTTCTTCGAGGGCGAAGGTTTTGTTGAGGGCTCTAATGCGGCGCCGGGGGCTTTCGTGATTGAGCGCGCCTTCGTCGGGTAAGTGGGCGGAGATCAGTGGTACGAGAGGGCTGGCGGCGACGCTGGCCCTTTTTGTTTGGGTATGGGCGAACCTCTGCGCAAGGCCATTTGTAATCACTACACTTCGGTCATCCCAGCGAAAGCTGGGATCTTGTGAGGGTTGGCCGAGCGCCATCGACTGAGATCCCCTGAGTTCACGGAACAAGTGCAACACCTGCTAGGGGTGTTGTTGCGATGGGACAGAGATATGGCCAGCTCAGCCTTGAGGAGCGGATCGAGATTTACCGCCTGCATGCAGGCGGTAAATCGCAAAGAGCCATAGCGGCGCATCTCGGGCGGGCACCGGCTACGATCAGCCGCGAACTGCGGCGCAACAGCGTGCGAACCAAGGTCTGGCCCGGTGGCTATGAGCCTGTCCGCGCCCAGCAGCTTGCCGAACGCAGGCGCCGATGGGGATTGCCGCTTCAAGCTGGAACGCCAACCGGACCTGCGCGGCCTTGTGAGGGACGGCCTTGCGATGGGATGGTCCCCCGAGCAGATCGCAGGCCGATTGACGCGCGAGCACGGTCGCACCCTCATCAGCCCTGAGTCAATCTACCGCTTCATCTACCACCGTTCGGCACAGAAGGATTATTGGCACCGCCTGCTGCCGCGCGCCCGGCACAGGCGCGGTCACCCTGTCCCTACCGGCGGGAGCATGCTCGACATCATCAAGCATCGCCGCTCCTTGAGCGAGCGCCCTCCTGACGCCGATGATCGGCAAAGCCCAGGCCATTGGGAAGCCGATTTCATGCTCTTTGCCCGCTATGGCCAGGCCATCCTCGTCGCCCATGAACGCGCCTCCCGGTTCACGATCATCCACCGGCCACAGGATCGAAAGGCCCGCAGAACCGCAGGCCATCTGGCGGACATGCTGGCCGACCTGCCCCAAACCCTCCGACGCTCCATCGCCTTTGACAATGGACCCGAGTTCGCCCGGCATCACCAGCTCGCAAGCCAGATCGGCATCCAGACCTTCTTCTGCGATGTCCGATCACCCTGGCAAAAAGGCGGCGTCGAAAATGCCATCGGACGCCTGCGTCGCAGCCTGCCGCGCAAAACCAACCTCGATGCCATCACCCCCGATGACATCCTCGCTGCCATACAGCGATACAATCATACGCCAAGAAAATGCCTCGACTTCCTTACTCCCGCAGAGGCATTCTCACGCTTCAATCCAAATGTTGCACTTCAAACGTGAATCTACATGCCAGCTTGCGCTGGCATGACGAAGTGAGGAGGGTCCGTTAACGACCATTTTTGGTCATTCCAAATCCTCCCTGCGCGAAGCGTGGGGAGGGGGACCAGCCGCAGGCTGGTGGAGGGGAAAGTGGCACGACCTGCGAGATTTCCCCTCCACCATTCGCTTCGCGAACGGTCCCCCTCCCCATCTGCCGATGGGGAGGATAAATGTCCGCTTCCCCACCCATCAAAGACATTCCTCTCCCGCGAGCGGCAGGGCTAGGGGTCGGCGCGAGCGGAGCGAGCTTCTGGGTTATGTCTCACATAACAAGGCAGATGTTGCGCCAGCCCACCCCCTAACCCCTTCAAACGAGTCACGTGCCTCGTTTGAACGCTAGCGGAAGGGGGAATGACACCTCAGGCCAATTCCACCTGTAGCACCGACGCCTCCGCACCGACCACGCGTACCCGGCTCCCCGCCGGCGCGTCGGGGCCTCGGCAGGACCAGACGCTGTCGCCCACTTTGACGCGGCCATGGCCTGCTTCGATCGGTTCGACCACCAGCACGACCTCGCCGATCAGCCTCGCCGTCCGATCATTGAGGAGGGGGTCCTGTGAGCCCACCGGATTGGCGGCATACCAGCGGCGACCGCCCCAGACCGACACGAGGCAGAGCAGGGCGAAGATCAGCAATTGTACCGGTACGGATACCGGCAACAGCAGCGCGATCAGCCCCGTCACCGCCGCCGCCAGCGCGACCCAGATCAGGAACACGCCGGGGATCATTACTTCAGCGACGCCGAGCAGGGCGGCGAAGACCAGCCAGCCCCAATGATCGTCCAGCATGCCGAGCCAGTCCATCAGCCCTGACCCTGCGCGAAGGGGCTGCGGCGGGGCGGAGCGGGGGGCGAGGTTGGCGCGCCGTCACCGCCGAGCGCTTCCTTGGCGAGCGCGCCGATGCCGCCCAGCGTGCCGATCAGCTGGGTCGCCTCGACCGGGAACAGGATGGTCTTGGCATTGGGGGAGGTGGCGAACTGGCTTACGGCCTCGACATATTTCTGTGCGACGAAATAGTTGATCGCCTGCGCGTTGCCCGATGCGATGGCTTCGGAGACCATCTGCGTCGCCTTCGCTTCGGCTTCGGCCTCGCGCTCGCGGGCTTCGGCGTCGCGGAAGGCGGCTTCGCGGCGGCCTTCGGCTTCCAGGATCTGGCTCTGCTTCTGGCCTTCGGCTTTCAGGATTTCAGAAGCGCGCAAACCTTCCGATTCCAGGATCAGCGCGCGCTTTTCGCGTTCCGCCTTCATCTGGCGGCCCATGGCGTTGACGATGTCGGCGGGCGGGCGGATGTCCTTCAGCTCCACGCGGGTGATCTTGATGCCCCAGGCGTTGGTGGCATGATCGACGACCGAGAGCAGGCGGGCGTTGATCTCGTCGCGCTTCGACAGGGTTTCGTCGAGGTCCATCGAGCCCATGACGGTGCGCAGGTTGGTGGTCGCAAGCTGCATGATCGCGACGTAAAGCTCGGAGACTTCATAGGCGGCCTTCGCGGCGTCCAGCACCTGGAAGAAGACGACGCCATCGACCGACACCATGGCATTGTCCTTGGTGATGATCTCCTGCCCCGGAATGTCGACGACCTGCTCCATCATGTTGATCTTGCGGCCAACGGCGTAGAAGAACGCGGGGTAGAAATTGAGGCCGGGGCGGGCGACTTCGGTAAAACGGCCGAAGCGTTCTATGGTATATTGATAGCCCTGACGCACTACCTTGACGCTCACGGCCAGATAGAAGAGCACCAGGAAGGTCACCGTTAGCGCGAAGGTCGTCAGCATCTTTTTCCCCCTTAAGAAGCGCTTGACTATGACGCGGATTCGTTAACGGGGAAAGTCAAACCGTCACGAAGGCGGTTGGGCCATACAGGAGACCTGCCATGTTGCTGCGCCACGCCCGATCGCTGCTGTTTCTGCCAGCGTCGAACAAGCGCGCCATCGCCAAGGTGCGTACGCTGTCCTGCGATATGGTCATGCTGGACCTGGAAGATGCGGTGCCCGACGATCGCAAGGAGGAGGCGCGCGCCAATGCCGTGGAAGCGGCGGCGGAAGGCTTTGGCAAGCGGCTGTGCGCCGTGCGGATCAATGCCGAAGGGACGCCGTGGCACGGCCCGGAAATGATCGCGGTCAAGCGTTCCGCCGCAGACTATGTCATCCTGCCCAAGGTCGAAAACGCCAAGCAGGTGCGCGACGTGTTCAGCGTCTGCCAGAAGCCGGTCATCGCCATGATCGAAAGCGCGGCTGGCGTTCTTGCCGCCACGTCGATCGCGGCGGAGGAGGGCACGGCTGGGCTGTTCATGGGCACCAATGACCTGCGGCAGGACCTTGGCATTCCTCCTTCCGCGGGTCGGGAAGGGCTGAGCTTCGCCTTGCAGTCAGTGATACTGAACGCGCGAGCGGCGCGGATCGCGGTATTCGATGGCGTGTTCAACCGGCTGGACGATGAAGCGGGGTTCGAAGCGGAATGCGCCGCCGGGCATGCCCTTGGTTTCGACGGGAAGACGCTGATCCACCCGAGCCAGGTGCCGGTCGCCAATCAGGTGTTCGGGCCGGATGCGCAGGCGGTTGCTGACGCACGGCGCTTGATCGAGGCGGCGACAGGTGGAGCTGAGCGGTTCGAGGGGCGCATGATCGAGGGGATGCATGTCGAGGAGGCCCGGGCGCTCGTTGCGAGGGCTGAGGCGGTGATGGGTTGATGGGTGTGGGGTGTGATTGCCTGTTAACGCCGTCATCCCAGCGGACGCTGGGATGTAGATTCACGTTTGAAGTGCAACATTTGGATTGAAGCGTGAGAATGCCTCTGCGGGAGTAAGGAAGTCGAGGCATTTTCTTGGCGTATGATTGTATCGCTGTATGGCAGCGAGGATGTCATCGGGGGTGATGGCATCGAGGTTGGTTTTGCGCGGCAGGCTGCGGCGGAGGCGTCCGATGGCATTTTCGACGCCGCCTTTTTGCCAGGGTGAACGGACATCGCAGAAGAAGGTCTGGATACCGATCTGGTTTGCGAGCTGGTGATGCCGGGCGAACTCGGGTCCATTGTCGAAAGCGATGGAGCGCCGGAGGGTTTTGGGCAGGTCGGCCAGCATGTCCGCCAGATGGCCTGCGGTTCTGCGGGCCTTTCGATCCTGTGGCCGGTGGATGATCGTGAACCGGGAGGCGCGTTCATGGGCGACGAGGATGGCCTGGCCATAGCAGGCAAACAGCATGAAATCGGCTTCCCAATGGCCTGGGCTTTGCCGATCATCGGCGTCGGGCGGGCGCTCGGTCAAGGGGCGGCGATGCTTGATGATGTCGAGCATGCTCCCGCCGGTAGGGACAGGGTGACCGCGCCTGTGCCGGGCGCGTGGCAGCAGGCGATGCCAGTAATCCTTCTGTGCCGAACGGTGATAGATGAAGCGGTAGATTGACTCAGGGCTGATGAGGGTGCGACCATGTTCGCGCGTCAATCGGCCTGCGATCTGCTCGGGGGACCATCCCATCGCAAGGCCGTCCCTCACAAGGCCGCGCAGGTCCGGTTGGCGTTCCAGCTTGAAGCGGCAATCCCATCGGCGCCTGCGTTCGGCAAGCTGCTGGGCGCGGACAGGCTCATAGCCACCGGGCCAGACCTTGGTTCGCACGCTGTTGCGCCGCAGTTCGCGGCTGATCGTAGCCGGTGCCCGCCCGAGATGCGCCGCTATGGCTCTTTGCGATTTACCGCCTGCATGCAGGCGGTAAATCTCGATCCGCTCCTCAAGGCTGAGCTGGCCATATCTCTGTCCCATCGCAACAACACCCTAGCAGGTGTTGCACTTGTTCCGTGAACTCAGGGGATCTCGTGAGGCTGGGTTGAGCGCTATCGATGGAGATGCCAGCTTGCGCTGGCATGACGGATTTTGGGGCAAGTCTGAAACATCCCCCTCCCGCTTGCGGGAGGGGTTAGGGGTGGGCGCGAGCGAAGCGAGCTTCTGGGCTTACCTCAAAATGTAAATCTGGCGTTGCGCAGGCCCACCCCCGGCCCTTCAAACGAGTCACGTGCCTCGTTTGAACGCCTGCGGGAGGGGAGATATGGCCTCTATCGCTCCGTAGCGTTGGCCGCTTTCCCGGCTTCCGCAGGCGCCGCCCCCTTCGCCGCAAAAACACGCAAGCTATCCAGCACCTTCTTCGCGATCGGCTGATATTGTTCGCTCAGCATCTCCGGGTAAACGAAGGTGGCGGTAACGATCCCCCCGTCCGGCTGGCCCAGCAGGCGGACGGCGACATTGTTACCCTCGCCATCATTGGCCGTACCGCGATATTCATTGTCGCCGATGAAGTCGCCATCGACGCCTTCTGAACCGCTGCTCATCGACTGGACGACCTGCTGGAGCGTCTGCTGTTCTCCATTGCGTTGCCAGAAGACGCGGACGTCCGCGCCTGCGCCGGGGTCCTGAAAGACCGTGCCGTCGGGGGTGCTTGCGGCGGCATCCTGTTCCCAGCCTTCGGGGAAGCTGACCGAAAAGCCGCGATCGTCATTCACATAGTTGCGGTTCTCGGCGGCCTCCGCCTTGCCCTCCGCCAGCGCCTTGGCTGCGGCGGCATTGGCTGCGGCGGCCAGTTCTTCCTGGCTCGGCATATCCTCCACCGGCTCGGCGCGCCCGCAGGCGGCCAGCAGGAGGAGGGAGAGGAGGGCGGCTTGGCTGAGCTTTTTCATGCCCTGTCCAAAGCATAGGCGGCCCGACATTTCAACGTCGCAACGATGCCGAGCGGCGGATGAGCGCTACGCCGCGACGGGCGTTCAGGCGGCGCTGTCGATCCCGAGTTCGGCGAGCTTGCGGTAAAGGGTCGATCGGCCGATACCGAGGCGGCGGGCAACCTCCGTCATGCGGCCGCGATAATGGCCGATGGCGAGGCGGATCACGTCCGCTTCGATCTCCGCGAGCTGGCGGACATGGCCGTCGCCTTCGAACAGGGTGATGCCTGCCGCTTCCCGGTGAGTCTGCGGCACGGTGCGCAGGCGGGGATGGAGCGGCTCGCCACTGGCGCGCGTCCGGATATGCGCGGCGATCTGCGGGAAATCCTGCGGCGTCAGGGCGTCGCCTTCGCACAGGACGGCGGCGCGGAAGAGGGCGTTCTGAAGCTGGCGCACATTGCCAGGCCATTCATGCTGCATCAGCAGCGCGAGCGCATCGTCGGTGAGGCCCAGGCCGCGAAGGCCCGGCTGGGTGGCGATGCGGGCCAGCAGATGGCGGCAGAGCGCGGGCACGTCGCCGATCCGTTCCCGCAGCGGCGGGATGGTCAGCTGCACGACGTTCAGGCGATAATAGAGGTCCTCGCGGAAGCGGCCCGCTTCGATTTCTTCGACCAGCCGCTTGTTGGTCGCGGCGATGATCCGCACATCGACATGGACCGGCCTGCGCGCACCGAGGGGTTGTACTTCGCCATCCTGCAGGACGCGCAGCAGCTTTACCTGAGCGTCGAGCGGCATTTCGCTGACTTCATCGAGGAAGATCGTGCCCATGTCGGCGGTGACGAACTTGCCGACCTGGCGCTCGAAGGCGCCGGTGAAGGCGCCGCGCTCATGGCCGAACAGGTCCGATTCGACGAGATTCGCGGGGATGGCCCCGCAATTGACCGTGACCATCGCCTGTTTGTGGCGGGGTGAGGCGGCGTGAATGGCGCGGGCGATGACATCCTTGCCGACGCCGCTTTCGCCTTCGATCAGGACGGGCACGCGGGCGCGCGCCGCCTTTGCCGCGATGGCGAGGGCGGCGCGGAATTGCGGCGCGGCGCCGACCACATCCTCGAACGACAGGGCGGCGGAAATCTTCTCCGTGAGCGGGCGCAGCTCGCCCTTGCCATGCTCCTGCGACAGGGTGGCGTTGAGCGCGGCGAGCAGCCTTTCGGGCGCGACCGGCTTGGCCAGATAGTCCGTCGCACCAGCGCGCATTGCATCGACGGCAACCGCAACACTGTTATGCGCGGTCAGAATCAATATGGGCAGCGCAGGGCGGCGGCTGCGCAATTCGCGGACGAGGCCGGTGGCTTCCGGACCCGGAATCCATTGATCGAGCAGCACCGCGTCGAGCCGCATGCCGTCCTGCGTGCCGAGCATGGCGATCGCCATGTCGCCGTCACTCGCGAAGATCGTGCGCCACCCGGCGCGTGCGGCGAGCGCCGACACAAGCCTGCGCTGGGCAGGCTCTTCATCGATCAGCATCAGCATGGGAACGCCGTCGCGCGCCATCTTACCCCTCTTCTTGTTCGGTGGCGCCAGCCTAGCCCAAGGGGGTAAAGGCGCCCTTAACCGGAAAGTTTTTCTTCCTCTGTTTCGAGGTTGAGGGGGGAGAACCTTGTCGATAAGAGGGGCGCGCTTAAAAACACAGGCGACTAAGGGAATGGAAATGGCGTCAGAAGGAAATATGGAGAGCGCGACCCAGACCTATTCGGGGTTCGTGTCCCTCGTGAAGTGGGGCACCATCGCATGCGTGGTGCTGGCTGCGATCGTCGTCCTGCTGATCTCCAGCTGAGATTGGTGCCGCGAGGGGGATGTCGATGAAGATCGCGATTATCAAGGAGCTTGCCGAGGGTGAGCGCCGGGTGGCCGGTACGCCGGAAACCGTCAAGAAGTTCAAGGCGCTGGGCGCTGATGTCGCGGTGGAAGCAGGCGCAGGCCTGACCGCCGCCATCGCTGATGCCGATTATGCCGCGCTGGGTGCAACGATTGCCGATCGCACTGCGACGGTGGCGGGCGCGGACATCATCCTGGGCGTTCAGGGGCCGGACGTCGCGACCATTACAGGCGCGAAGCCCGGCGCGTGGATCGTCGCGGGCCTCAACCCCTTTGTCGAGCGCGCGCGTGTCGATGCCTATGCATCGGCGGGTTATGAGGCGCTGGCGATGGAATTCATGCCGCGCATCACCCGCGCTCAGTCGATGGACATCCTGTCTTCGCAATCGAACCTCGCTGGCTACAAGGCGGTGCTGGACGCTGCGGCCGAATATGGCCGCGCTTTCCCGATGATGATGACGGCGGCAGGGACGATCTCCCCGGCCAAGGCGTTCGTCATGGGCGTGGGCGTCGCCGGGCTTCAGGCGATCGCCACGGCCAAGCGGCTGGGCGCGCAGGTGTCGGCGACCGACGTGCGCTCCGCCACCAAGGAGCAGATCGAAAGCCTTGGCGCGAAGGCGGTTTTCGTCGAAAGCGTCGCGGGTATCGAGGGCGAAGGCAAGGGCGGCTATGCCACCGAAATGTCCGAGGATTACCAGAAGGCGCAGGCCGAACTGGTGTCCAGCCACATCGCCAAGCAGGACATCGTCATCACCACAGCGCTGATTCCGGGCAAGCCCGCCCCGCGCCTCATCACCGACGCGCAGATCGCGACGATGAAGCCGGGTAGCGTGATCGTCGACCTTGCTGTCGAACAGGGCGGCAATGTCGAAGGCGCGGTGCTGGGCCAGGTGGTCGAGCGTCATGGCGTGAAGATCGTCGGGCACAAGAACGTACCCTCGCGCCTGGCCGCCGATGCTTCGGCGCTGTTTGCCCGCAACCTCTATAATTTCCTCTCGGCTTTCTGGAACAAGGACCAGAATGCGCCGGTGCTGGACGAGGAAATCGGCAACGCCATCCGCCTGACGCAGGGCGGCAAGGTCGTCAGCGACCGATTGCAATAAGCGGCTGTTCCTCTCCCGTGCCTTGCGCGGGGGAGGAGGTCTTCGTTTTGGGGGCCTAGCAGTAGCGGCGGCCCCACCGTGCGGATCTCCGTTTCGAACGGCCTCAACATGACCTTCAGAAGGCAGGAATGAGCGGGCTTCTCCTCTTCTATATCCTGCTTGCCTGCGCGGTTGGTGCGACAGCCGCATGGCGCCTGTCGATGGACGAGCTGAACAGCCGAATTGTACCGCTATTCCTGCTTATCACCGCTGGCATTGCCGGAACGCTGGTGGTCGCGGCAGAAGTGAGCAGCAGTTGGGCGCGCTATCTGAGCCTGATCGCCCTCATTCTTGCCAGCGCTACCTTTTGCGGCGGCTATGTCGCGACGCGCCGGGCTGAAAAATCGCAACAGGCAGCGAAACGCCCGTGAGCCTGAGCTTTGACGCGATCATCCTTGCTCAGACCGTGGCGGCGGCGCTGTTCGTTTTCGCGCTATGGCCACTGGGGACCGTCGCGGGCAGGCGGCGGCGCCAGGCGGCTTTGGCAGGGACGGTGATCCTGTCCGCAGCCGCCGTCTATGACATGGATGTGCTGAACGGGCCGGAGATCATCGGCGCGCTGCTGATCGGCGGGGCGGTTGGCCTGTTGCTCGGACGGGAATGGCCGGAAAGCCGATTGACGGTGCTGCTGACGATTTTCGCCGGGTTTGCGGGAGCGGCGATGATTTCCGCCGCCGCCGCCGCCTGGCTCAATCCCTTCGCCTTCGGACTGGTTGATGAGGGGAGCGCCGATGTCGCGACGCGCCATTTGCTGGCTCTTGGCGCGGTGGCACTGGCGGGAAGTGGTGCCTGTACCGCTGCTGTCGCCGCGCTGCTGAGGCGTGGGGGTGGAAATATGGCGTTGCTTGCGATCGGCATCGGCATGGTCGGCTGGGCCGCCGCAGCCTTCGCTTTTCTGCTGGAAAATATGGGCCTGGCCGTTGCCGGAGGGCTTGGCGGAGCGGCGGGAACGGGAATTACGCTACGCTTATGCGGTGGCGCGCGCGGGAAGGGGCTTGCCGACGCGCAGGCCCGTCCGTAACGCTGAAGCGGACAGACGCCGGGGCACCCCCGGACGGCAATTGGGGTAAAGACGCACCATGCAGAAGCTCGGCCTGATCGGCGGTCTCAGCTGGACATCGACGGCACGTTATTATCAGATCATCAATCAGGCGGTCTACCGCGCGAAGGGCGGGCAGCACAGCGCGCCCCTGCTGATCGAAAGTCTTGACTTCGCCGACATCGGCCGCTCCGCCACGGAGGAGGAGTGGGCGCATGCCGCGCAAGTGCTGACCGCGTCCGCCCGGCGGCTGGAGCAGGCCGGGGCAAAGGCGCTGCTGATCTGCGCCAACAGCATGCACCGCGTCTATGAAGAAGTGCAGGGCGGGGTGGATACGCCGATCATCCACATCGCCGACGCGGTCGGCCGCAAGATGAAGGCGGACGGCGTGCAAAGGGGCGCCTTGATCGGCACCCGCAACGTCATGACCGAGAAATTCTACCGGCAGCGGCTGGTTGGCCACGGCATTTCCCTGCTACCTGCGGACCTGGAACTCGCCGAGCGGATCGACCGCATCGTTTATGAGGAACTGACGATCGGCAAGGTCAGCCGCGAATCCGAACGCTATATGCGCTCGGAACTGACCGACATTGCCAAGGAGAATGTGCAGGCGGCGATCCTTGCCTGCACCGAACTGGAAATGATCGTCGATGTGAAGGCGAACGTCCTGCCCATCTATGACGGCACGGCGATCCACGCGCGGGCCGGGGTGGATGTGATCCTAGGGGATTGACCCGAACACCCCGTTCGTTTCGAGCGCTGTCGAGAAACGAACAGACCGGACAAGAAAAGGGGGCGCCCCTTCGGACGTCCCCCTACCTCCCCTTTTTAGAGTGTCTCAGAAGGCCGTGCTGATCGAGCAGGCCGCAGGGCCAAGGATCACGACGAACAGCGTCGGCAGAATGAACAGAATGAGCGGCACAGTCATGATGGCAGGCAGGCGCGCGGCCTTTTCCTCGGCGCGCATCATGCGTTCGTGGCGGAATTCGGCGGATAGCACGCGCAGAGCAGAAGCGAGCGGCGTGCCGTATTTCTCGGTCTGGATCATGGTCGTGACCACGCCCTTGATCGCGTCCAGCTTTACGCGGTTCGCGAGATTTTCGAAGGCCATGCGCCGTTCGGTCAGGAAGCTGAGTTCGATCGCCGTCAGTTGGAACTCGTCACCCAGCTCGGGATAGGCCTTGCCCAATTCTTTGGCGACGCGGCTGAAGGCGGCATCGACGGTCAGACCCGCCTCGGCGCAGATGACGAGCAGGTCGAGCGCGTCGGGCAACCCCTTGCGGATCGCGGCGGAGCGCTTCTGGATCTTGTTGTCGATGAAGATGTCGGGCGCCTTGTAGGCCAGCAGCAGTGCTACGGCGAAGGCCATGAAACGCTTGCCGCCGCCCCAGTCGGGATAGATGCCGACACCATAGAGCAGCAGCGCGGCCAGACCGCCGATGGCGATCGGCAGCACCATGCGGCCGAAGATGACGGCGACCGCCAAATCCTTCGACCGGATGCCCGCCTGCGCGAGCTTCAGCTGTGCCTCCTTCAGCTGGTCGTCCTGCAGCACCTTCAGGCTGGACAGGAATGACCGCATCTGATCGGTCGTCTGGCTCTTCTTGACCAGCTTGGCGCGGCGACGCGCAGTGGAGGCGGTAATCCCCGCCTTCAACTGTTCGCGCCGTTCGTTGAGCGCCTTGACCCGCTTTGCCATCGGGTCGCGCACGGTCATCACCGTGTACAGCACGAACAGCATGGCCAGCGTCGCCATGGCGGCCAGCAAGGTGCCGAAGTCCGTGGCGGACATGCCGAAAAGGGTGCCGGCGGGGGAAGCGGTTTCCATGTCTTTCTTTCCCCCGTCAGATTTCGAAGTTGATCATCTGCGCCATGATGAAGACGCCTATCCCCATCCAGCACATGCCGCCCAGACCGACGACCTGCATTGTCGACAGGCCGAAAAGGCCCGCCGGATCAGGCGTGAAGAAGGGGTGCATGTAACCGAAGTTGATGTAGCAGATCATGCCGAACACAAGGAACGGCAACGCGCCGATAATGTAGGCCGATGCCTTGGATTCTGACGACATGGCGCGAATCTTCAGCTTCATCTGGGCGCGCTGACGCAGCACGGTCGCTAGGTTGGAAAGGGTTTCGGCAAGGTTGCCGCCCGTTTCCCGCTGGATCGCGAGGCTGATGACGAAAAACTGGAATTCCGGCGTGCCGAGGCGATCGGCCGTTTCCTGCAACGCCTGATCCATCGTCTTGCCGATCTTGATGCGTTCGGTGATCAGCTTGAATTCCTCGCCCACCGGGCCGGGCACTTCGCTTGCCACGACGCCCAGGGTCTCGGTGATGGGCAGGCCCGATCGCAGACCGCGCGTCAACAGCTCGAGCGCGTCCGGGAATTTCATGGTGAACTGCATCACCCGCTTGTTGATCAGGCGGCCGACCCACATGTGCGGCAGCGCAAGCCCTGCCGCCAGGCTCATCATGATGGCGAGCAGCGGCGCGAAGCCGCGCACGAACAGAAAGGCGCACATGCCCAGCGCAATGAAGGCGCAGGAGGTCATATATTGGCTGACCGTCCATTTCTTGCCGGTCATGCGGATACGTTTGGCCAGATTTTCCGGGTTGGGAACCAGCGACACGAGCATCTTCATCTCGCTGCCCGGCTGCCGGTTGGAAATGGCCTTGCGCATGCGCGCTTCCATCAGCGCGTCGGTCGATCCGCTGTGACGTTCGCGGATCAGGGCGACACGGCGCTTGCTGGCCTTTTCAGCCGAAGGGCCAGCAAAGGCCATCGCTATCAGACCCAGGAAGGCCGTCAGCAGCATGATCAGCAATATGGAATTGCTCATGGTATCGCCCGTTCCGTAAAGGGGCATGCCGCCAGATGACGGCATGCCAGAACCAAATCTAGGCCTTGGCCTTGTCCTTGCGCGCCGGGATCAGCCCCCGGAGGTCGCCGATCTTGCCGAGCAGGGAGTCGCCCTTTTTCTTCGCGGGGTTGCCATCGGTGGCTTCGCCATCCTCGGCGGCCCCAATGATGGCGTCGAGCAGTGACATGCAAGCCGCGCCAACCTTGTTGCCCTTGGCGGTTTCGGCCAATGTCTTGCCGAGTTTTGCGGACTGCGCCGCGATCCGCAGGTCGAACGGCACGAGGATGTCCACCTTCCGCTCGATCGAGGTTTCGAAATCCTTGCGGCTGATTTCCTGGGCGCCCGCGTGAACGCGGTTGGCAACCACGATCACGCGCGTTTGGGGCGCATTGCTCTTCAACCAGGACAGGATGCGGATCGAATCGCGCGCCGCCGCCAGCGTCAGTTCCGTGACCACCACGGCGACATTCACGTCGCTCATCAGGTGCGGATGCTGGATCAGCATATGGCGCGGCAGGTCGACGACGCTGCATTCGAAAGCGGCGCGGAATTCCTCCAGCAGCTGGTAGAAGGCGCCGCCGTCGGTCAGCATCGGCTGGCTGATGGGCGCTTCGGCCGACAGGATGGCCAGTGTGTCGCTGGCGCGCACCATCGCGCGTTCGATGAAAAGGCCATCGATACGGCTGGGGTTATCGATCGCGTCGGTCAGGCCACGGCCCGGCTCCAGGTCCATCGCCAGCGCGTTGGTGCCGAAGTGGACGTCGAGGTCGAGCAGCGCGGTCGGCCGCTTCTGCTTGTCACTCAGCAGCCAGGCGAGCGAAGTCGCAATGCTGGAAGCGCCCACGCCACCACGCGTGCCGATGACGGCTGTGGTGAGGTGCGGTCGCTCGGGGCCTGCGTCGCGCGGGGCGAAGAACACGGCCTGCGCCTGTGCCAGCGCGTCGCGAAGCTGATCCGCGCCAAAGGGTTTCAGCAGATAATCCTGAATGCCGCTGGCGACGAGGTCGCGGTAAAGCCGGACGTCATTGACCTGACCGGCGGCGATCACAACCGTGCCGGGCTCGCATACCTCGGCCAGACTGTTGATGTCGTTCAGCGGGTCGCCGCTTTCGGACATATCGACGAACAGGATTTGCGGGCTGGCGCTGACCGACAGGCTCTGCACGGCATTGCGCATGCCGCCCTTGTTCACCTTTTCCGGTGCCCAGCCCATCTCGGCCGCGACCATGGCCAGCAGGTCATGGCTATGATCGTCGCAAACAAAGGCGTGGAAGGGGTCGCGCTGTCCAGACATGGCAGGTTTCCAGGGTGCGTTCATGATCAGTTGCCTCCCGACAGCGATTTAAGATCGCCCGACCCGGTCGGGGTCTTTTCGCGATAGGTCGAAATGGCCCGGTTCGAAGTGGCGGTGCGCAGGTCGCTTGCGCTGCTCTGGCCGCGCACCAGATCTTCCGGATTGGCGACCATCGCGGCGAGGTTGCCATTGACGCCGCACCCAAAATTGGAGGTGGTGCCAAGCTGGAATTCGGTTTCCTGCCTGCTGGACCAGTCGGGGCAGCCCGGCACGCGGGCCGTCGCACGACGCACCACCAGGCGGACGCTGCCAGCAGGCGCGGAGCCTGCGGCGGCGGAGCTGTCCTCACCCACCAGCATGCCGTGACGAGCGACAACGTCCGCGATGCCTTCGCGCAGTTCCGGGCTGTAATAGGCGTCGGTCACGATCGCGACCTGATCGCCATAGCCAAGGCCGATGGAGGTGAACCAATCTTCCAGGCGGCGCGCCTCCGAAGCGGCGAGGGCGCCGTCAGGGCCAGCCTGAACGTCGAAGGTGTAGGCATCGTGGCTGACGACCGGCTGATGCACCGATTCAACGCCGCGATTGACGCTGGAATTGCAGGCAGCAAGCGGCAGCGCCAACAGGGCGAGCGTGCCGAAGCGGAGGATATTTTTGGCGGACAGGGAAGTCATGACTGTCGTCCTTCCGATCAGAAGCTGAAGCCAGGCGCGGCGTCGGCTTTCGCCGAACGCTTGCCTGAGTCGCGGGGAGCCGCTGCCTGCGGGCCGGACGCGGGGGCCGGGCCGGGCTCACGGCGCGGCATGGGCCTGCGAGCGCCGCTCACGCCGTCATGGCCCTGCTGGAGCAGAAAGCCCTGTGCGGCATTGGCATTGCGGTAGCCATCGGTCGGCAGGTGCACGTCGGACGCGTTCATCGGCTTCACCAGATAAGGGGTAACGACGATGACGAGTTCGGTCTCATGACGCTGGAACCGGCGCGACTTGAACAGGCTGCCCAGGATCGGGATTTCACCGAAGCCCGGCGTCTTGCTGATCGAGTTGGCGGTGTCGTTGTTGAGCAGGCCCGCGATCATGAACGCCTGACCCGAACCCAGTTCGACCGTGGTTTCGGCCGTGCGACTCTTGAGCGCCGGGACGGTGGTGTTCACCGAGAAGTCGAGGCTGGACACGGTCGGGCGTACGCGCAGCGAGATGCGGCCATCGGCCAGCACGGTCGGGGTGAAGGCCAGCTGCACGCCATATTGCTTGAACTCGATGCTGTTGCCCTGCGTGCCGTTGCTGACGGTGTAGGGATATTCACCACCCGCGAGGAAGCTGGCCGTCTCACCCGACAGCGCGGTCAGGTTCGGCTGGGCCAAGGCGGTGGCAAGGCCGCTCGATTCGGCAAGGTCCAGCGCGCCCGCGACATCCATGCCTAGTAATTTGGCTACGAAGCCGAGCGACGTGGTGCCATCGATTGGGCTGTTGAACGTCCATTGGCGAGTGATATCGCCGTTGGAAAGGCCCGGCACGAAACTGCCCGAAGTCGCGAAGCCACGATCCGATCGGTTCATGTAGCCGCTGAAGCTCCCCGATCCCGTCCCCAGACCCCTTAGATTTGCGCCGATCTGATGGCCTATGTCGCGGCTGACTTCAGCGATCTTGACCTGAAGGTTGACCTGAAGCGGGGTCGCGGTGCGCAGGCGGCTGACCACGGTCACCTCCTTGCCCACGAAGGCCTGTGTCAGCCGTTCGGCTTCGGCGGCATCTTCTGGCGCGGCGACGGTGCCGGTCAGCAGGACCATGCCGTTCATCTTGTTCACGGCGATAGCGGCCTCGGGCATCGCCAGCTTCAGCATGTCGTCGATGTTCGACAGGTTGTTGCCGACGCGGACGGTGCCGGAAAACAGCACCTTGCCGTTGGTCGCCGTGGCAAAGACGGTCGTTTCGCCCGCTGCCTTCGCGATCAGGTAAAGCTGGTTCTGGGCGCGGACATGGACGTCGACCACATTGGGGTCGCCGATCACCACGTCGGACATCTTTGCGCCCAGATTGATGACCTTGCTGCCACCCACTGACATCAGGATCGCATTGTCCTGCATCGATGAAGGCGCGGCGTTGAGCGCGGTGGTCGGCGCGGCGGCCATGGCGGCGGCGAGGCCCAGCGCGATCGCGGGAGCGATGAGCGGCTTCACCGCCTTCTTGCCCGCCTGAAGGTTGATACGCTTCATCTTACTTCCCCCCGACCGGAACGACGGTCACATTGGTGCCGCGCGCAATGCGGATAACCGGTCCGCTGACGCCCCCCGGCGCTGCCGACGAGCCACCTGCGGGCACTGCGACCCCTGCGGACTGCAACGGCTTGGCGGGGACGGAGCTGCGCTGGTAGCGAGATACGTCCGCGCCCGTGGAATAGGTGCTGCCCTTATCGACCGGGCGCGCGGCGAGCTTTGCGATGATCTTCTTTTCCGCGTTCGGATTGGCGCCATCGGGCAGATCGACGTCAGAGCCGGCGATGGCGGCGTCGAGGTCGGACGCATTGTCCGCGATCGACCGCAGCGTCAGCGACAGCGAACCGATGGTCTGCGCCACCGCGATCTTTTCCGCGATCTTGGGCGTCACTTCGATGGTGACGTTGGAATAGGTTTGCACGACCGGCTTGCCGTCCGCGCCCAGCGCGTCCATGCGCTGGTCGGTGGCGAGCACGCGCAGGTTGCGCAGGATGGTTTCGGAAACCTTGAGCGGTTCGCCGTCGCCGCCGCCCGAGACGCTCTGCGTCAGCATCAGGTCGACGCGATCGCCCGGAAAGACGAAGCCCGCGACCGAATTCTGCGCCGACACCGGCACGGTGACAGCGCGCATGCCCGGCCCGAGCGCTGCGGCGAGGAAACCGCGCTCACCCGGCTTGATCACCGAGCCCACGGTCATCGGCTGGCCAGCGGAGATGGCTGTGCGTACGACGCTGCCCACGAGCTTTGCGGGATCGGCCTGACCCTGGATATAATAGGCCTGCTCGACCAGATCCTTGGGCCAGGGCTGGAAGCGGAAGCTTTCCGCGTCGAGGATGGTGCCGACCGGCAATGCCTTGGTCGCGACCAGCACATGAGGCTGATCCGCTGCAACGGGCATGTTGGAAGCGTTGGCTTGAGGCGCGCTAGACGAACTCAGCATGTTGCGCGCGAGAAGAGCTGTTGTGACCGCTATGATAAGCGCCCCCACCAGCAGCACGATTTTCTTGCCGTCCATGATGAAATTCGCCTCCCTCAATCAGGCAAGTTTCGCCCGAGCCCCCGAATTTTACGCAAAATGGTTAAGATATCGTTCGCCAATCAACCAAAGAGCGGCGACGGATATTGCTATGCCGTAAGGAATCTGCGGCTGGCCCAGCCGCCGGGTCGTCCGGTGGTGGACCACGGTGATGATCGTCACCACGCCCCCGACCATGGCCATGACCATCAACATCGACAGCACGGCTTCCCATGGGAACCACAGCGCCAGCGCGCCCAGCAGCTTGACGTCGCCCCCGCCCATGCATCCCATGGCGAAGAGTGCGGCGAAAAGCGCGAACACGGCGAGCGCCAGTGCGATCTGCAAGACCATGCCTGGCCAGACCGGCATGCCATTGGCGATCCACCACAGTGGAGCCAGCGCAGCGATGGTCAGGTTCAGCCGGTTGGATATGATCCGGGACCGCAAATCCGTCACGGATGCGACGACCAGCAGCACGCCAAGGGCGCACAGCAGCGCCGTCGTGAAATATTCCCCCGTCATGAATCTAAACCCTAGACCGAATGGCTTACCAAACCGTAACCATGCGCCCCATGGATTCGCCCGTGTCTGTTCCCCCGGCCTTTGACCGCCGCGCATGGCCGATGGATGGGCGGCTCGATTACTGGGCCGCGCCCGATGGCTGGCCGTTGCGCCGATATCGGCTGGGCGAGGGACAGCGCGGGCGGTTGCTGATGCTCGGCGGGCGCGGCGACATGATCGAGAAATATCTCGAAGTCATCGATCACTGGGCGAGGCAGGGCTGGGCGGTCACCGCCTTCGACTGGCGCGGACAGGGCGGCTCGGGCAGGCTGAGCAGCGATCCGCTCTGCGGCCATATCGATGATTTCGCGCTATGGATTGCGGACCTTGGAGCTTTCGTCGCCGATTGGCGGGCACAAGGGACAGGGCCATGCGTGATCGTAGCGCACAGCATGGGCGGGCATCTGCTGCTGCGCGCGCTGGCCGAGGGCATGGACCCGCCTGACGCTGCGGTCGCCGTCGCGCCGATGATGGGCGTCCATACCGCCCCGCTGCCACGCTGGCTGGCGGTGCTGATCGCCCGGTCCATGTGCGCGTTCGGCTTTTCCGACCGGCAGGCCTGGACGCAGAAGGAGAATTCGCAGCGGCAACGGGCCATGCGGCAGAAGCGGCTGACGCATGATCCGGAACGTTATGCCGACGAACTCTGGTGGCGCGATCATAGCCGGGACGTTGCGCTTGGTTCGCCAAGCTGGCGCTGGGTGTTGGAGGCGCTGCAATCGACCTTCGCGCTGGAGAAGGGCGGGAAGCTGGGGCGCATCGCCGTGCCGCTGCTGATCCTTGCCACCAGTGCCGACCGGCTGGTGTCCACGCCCGCCATCCGCCGCATCGCCGCGCGCATTCGGGGCGCGCGCCTGCACGTCTATGGGCCAGAGGCTGCGCATGAGATACTGCGTGAAATCGATCCGGTGCGGCTGGATGCCCTGCGGCGGATCGATGCCTTTCTGGATGAGAACGCGCCAGCATGAGCCGTTTCGACATCGTGATCGTCGGCGGCGGCATAGCAGGCGCCAGCCTGGGCGCGGAACTGGCGGGCCAGGCGTCGGTGCTGATCCTGGAACAGGAGGAAAGCGCTGGCTATCACGCCACCGGCCGCTCCGTCGCTTTCTGGGAGGAGACCTATGGCGGGCGGCGGGTACAGCCGCTGACCACGGCGTCCGGGCCGTTGTTGCGCTCGCCCGATCCGACTTTTGCACGCCGATCCTTCCTCACCCCCCGGCAGACGCTGTTCGTCGGGCGGGAGGCCGATAGGGCAGAGCGCGACCAGTTGATGCGGGAATTTTCGGGCTGCGTCGAACTGCGCCCTGTTGATCCCGCCGCGCTGGTAACGGGGCTGCGACCTCATTGGACGATCGGCCTGCTGGAACCGGGCGTGTGCGACATCGACGTCGCCGCGCTGCACCAGGCGTATCTGCGGCGCTTCCACGCGAAGGGTGGCAAATTGCGGCTGGGCACTGCTTTCGATCAGGCGACCGCAACGCCGGGCGGCTGGCGCATTCACACGAACGGCGGCGTCATCGATTGCGGCATCATCGTGAACGCCGCTGGCGCATGGGCCGATGACGTCGCACGGCGCAGCGGCGTCGCGCCTATCGGCATAGCCCCACTGCGCCGCACCGTCGTGCAATTGCGCGTGCCCGCGATGCCGTCAGCCGACTTGCCACTGGTCATGGACCTTGGTTCCAGCTTCTATTTCAAGCCGGAGGGGGAGGGGCGCATCTGGCTGACCCCGCATGATGAAGAACCTTCGCCACCCTGCGACGCCGCGCCTGAAGAGCTGGCGGTGGCGCAGGCGATCGCCCGCTTCGAAGATGTCGTGGACTGGCCGGTCGAGGCGGTCGAACGCAAATGGGCGGGGCTGCGCAGCTTCGCGCCCGATCGTGCGCCCGTCTATGGCTTTGACGCCGACGCAACGGGTTTCTTCTGGTTCGCGGGGCAGGGCGGTTTCGGCATCCAGACTGCACCCGCAGCGGCGTTGCTGGGATCGGTGCTGGTGACCGGCGGATCGATGCCCGAAGCGGTGGGCGGGATTGATCCCGCCGCTTATTCTCCCGCCCGTTTCAAGTGAACGAACGGACGGTCCTTTCGCAGGGCGTCAGCTATGCTTTGCGGCAAGTCGAGCGAATCGGACATAGCGTCATCGCCCCGCCTCCTTTTTCGACCCTTGCAGTGGGAGCGGCGTATCGCTCCCCCGTTCAGACGCGGAAGAGTTCGGCGGCCGCGCAGGCCAGCTGATCGGCGCGCTCATTTTCAGGGTGACCGGCATGGCCCTTCACCCATTGCCAGCTGACCTTATGCGGCGCGGCGGCGGCGAGTAGCGCCTGCCATAGCTCGGCATTCTTTACCGGCTTGCGATCGGCGGTCTTCCAGCCGTTCTTTTGCCAGCCGAACACCCATTTGGTGATGCCGTCCATCACATATTTGCTGTCGGTGTAGAGCGTCACCTGACAAGGCCGCTTGAGCGCATTCAGCGCTTCGATGGCGGCCGTCATTTCCATGCGGTTATTGGTCGTTTGCGCCTCTCCACCGGAAATTTCCTTTTCCGTGGCTCCAGAGCGCATCACCGCGCCCCAGCCGCCAGGGCCGGGATTGCCCTTGCACGCGCCGTCGGTGAAGATTTCGACCTTTGAAAGCGCGCTCACGCCCGCAACAACTCCGACGGCACAGTCTGCGCATAGAAATCCAGGCGCCGCAGATAGGCCAGCGGGTCCTTGCGCGTCACCAGCGCGTCGGCGGGCGTGTTGATCCAGTCATAGGCCCGCGTCAGCAGGAAGCGGAGCGCCGCACCCCGGCACAGGATCGGGAAGGCGGCCTGCTCGGCATCCGAAAGCCCATGCGCCGCCTGATAGCCAGCGAGCATTGCGGCCGACCGATCGGCAAAGAAGTGCGCGCCATCATTGCTGAACACCCATGCGCTGTGCGTGACGGCCAGGTCATAGGCGCGAATATCGGTGCAGCTGAAGTAGAAGTCGATCAGGCCCGTAACCTCATCGCCCAGCATCAGGACATTGTCCGGGAAGAGGTCCGCATGGATCACCGCGCGTGGCAGTTCGGCGGGCCAGTGCGCGTCGAGATAGGCAAGTTCATCCGTGACCCGCTGGCCAAGGCCGGGCGCGATATCATCGAAATGATCGCCGCACTTGGCCGCCAGATCGTGCCAGCCAGCGATGTCGAGCGCGTTGCGGCGTTCGCCCGCAAAGCCTTCCGCCGCGCGATGCAGCTGGCCTAGCGCCGCGCCTGCGGCTTTCGCCTGTCCGGCGGTAGGTTCGGTGACGGATATGCCGGTCAGGAACTCGATCAGGCAGGCGGGCCTTCCACCGAGCTGTTGCAGGCGCTTCCCCTCCCGATCAGCGATGAAGCGCGGCACCAGACAGCCGCGCGCGCCCAGATGATCGAGCAGATCCATGAAAAAGGGGAGGTCGGCCTCATCAACCCGCTTTTCGTAGAGAGTGAGGATATAGCGGTGGCCATTGCCGTCCGCGCCGGTGGTCTCCAGCAGATAGTTGCTGTTTTCCACCCCCTCGGCGATCCCCTTCGCAGAGACCAGCCGTCCCGCGTCATAGCGGGTCAGGAAGGCGTCGATTTCCTCGGCCGGGACATGGGTATAGACCGCCATAGCCTTATGCCGCTCCCAATTCGCGGGGAAGTTTGAACGAGATGGTTTCGCGCGCCGTCTCCACCTGCTCCTCCGTCACGTCGAATCGGGCGGCGAGCCGGTCCACGACTTCGCGCACCAATATTTCGGGGGCGGACGCGCCTGCGGTCAGGCCGAGGGTCGCTACATTCTCCAGCCATGCAAAATCGATGTCGTCCGCGCGCTGGATCAGCCGGGCTGGCGTGCCCTCGCGCTCGGCGACCTCGACCAGGCGCAGCGAGTTGGAGCTGTTGGGCGCGCCGATCACATAGACCGCGTCGCAGGCGGCGGCGATTGCCTTCACGGCCGCCTGCCGGTTCGACGTCGCGTAGCAGATGTCCTCGCCCTTGGGCGCGTGGATTGACGGGAATCGGCGCTGAAGCGTTTCGACAATCGCGGTGGTATCGTCCACCGACAGGGTGGTCTGGGTCAGGAAGGCAAGATTGTCGGGATTTTCCGGCGTAAAGCTCTCCGCATCCTCGACCGTTTCGATCAATGTCATGTTGCCCGCGTCAACCTGCCCGAAGGTGCCGACGACCTCCGGATGCCCCTTGTGGCCAATGAACAGGATATGGCGCCCTGCCTCGACCTGCCGTTCGGCCTGCCGGTGCACCTTGCTGACCAAGGGGCAGGTGGCGTCCAGATAATCAAGGCCGCGCTCTTCCGCCTTTGCGGGCACCGCCTTGGGCACGCCATGGGCAGAAAAGACCACGGGCACGCCGTCGGGCACCTGATCCAGTTCCTCGACGAAAATCGCGCCCTGCGCCCGCAGATTGTCCACGACATATTTATTATGGACGATCTCGTGCCGGACATAGACGGGCGCGCCATATTTCTCGATCGCCTTTTCGACGATGATGATGGCGCGGTCCACGCCAGCGCAAAAGCCGCGCGGGGCGGCGATCAATAGCTTTAAGGGAAGACGGGCGGTCATGGCTGCCGCTTAGGCCAATGTCGCGCCGGAAGGAAGGGGTGAGGGGAGGCACGTTCCTTTCGGTTGCGTGAGCGGCGGGGTATGGATAAGAAGCCCCAGCCTGTTCCCAAGGGATTGCCTCGTGACCTTTTCTCGACTTGCGCTGACCGGAATGCTCGCCCTTGCCCTTGCGGGCTGCTCGCGCCGGGGAGAAATCGATGCCACGGGTGGCGTCGTCGCCGTCCGCTCGGCCTGCCCGACCGCCGCGATCCCCGCCTATACGGGTGACGTGACGCTGTTCAATCCTGCTGGCAGCACCGATGCCCGCGCGATCGATGTGGTGGCGAACATCACAGACCTGCGCGCCACCTGTGCGGAAGGCGCGCAATTCTACAGCGAGGCGAGCTTCACGGTGAACGCCCGCCGCTCCGACGCCACCGCCGCGCGGCAGGTGACGCTGCCTTTCTTCTCCGCCGTGGTGCGTGGCGGCAACGCCGTCGTCGCCAAGCGCGTCGGTCAGGTCGTGCTGGACTTCCCAGCAGGCCAGTATCGCGCCAGCGCGACCGCCAAGGCAGGCTCTTTCGTTGACAAGGCCGCAGCGACGCTGCCCGCCGACATTCAGGCGAAGATCACGCAGAAGCGCAAGGCGGGCGATGCCGACGCGGCGATCGACCCCTTCGCCCAGCCCGACGTCAAGGCGGCGCTGCAACGAACCAGCTTTGAACTGCTCGTGGGTTTCAACCTGACCCAGGACCAGCTCCGATATAACGCGACACGTTAAGAGCGAACCTTAATCTTCCGTTCGCCCTGAGCTTGTCGAAGGGCTCTACTTCTTGCAGGGAAGGATGAGGCTTCGATTTTAGCCCAGCCCGGACGGGTCTTGTGCTTTTCGAGGAAACACCCTTGTCTCTCTACATTCGTTTCACTGCCCATCTGAACGCCGTGCTCGACGCGCTGGAGGCGGACGGCACGCTGCCCGCTGGCCTCAACCGCAAGCCCGTCACCGTCGAGCCGCCCCGCGATCCCAGCCATGGCGACCTCGCCACCAACGCAGCCATGGTGCTTGCCAAGCCCGCAGGCACCAACCCGCGCGCGCTGGCGGAAAAGATCGTCGCGGGCCTTGAAAAGCTGGACGAGGTGGAAAGCGCCACCATCGCTGGTCCCGGCTTCATCAACCTGACGCTGACCGACGCCACCTGGCGCGCCGAACTCGCCGCCATCCATGCCGAAGGCGCTGATTACGGCCGGTCGGACACGGGCAAGGGCGTCACCGTCAACGTCGAATATGTCTCCGCCAACCCCACCGGCCCCATGCATATGGGCCACTGCCGGGGCGCAGTGGTCGGTGACGCCCTTGCCACCCTGCTCGAATATGCCGGGCACAAGGTCATCCGCGAATATTATATCAACGACGCGGGCGGCCAGGTCGATGTGCTCGCCCGCTCAGTCTACGTCCGATACTGGCAGAATGTGATGAAATGGGAAGGGGACATTCCAGAAGGAATTTATCCTGGATTTTCAATTCCCCTGCTTAACAATTTCCCTAGAGACGCAGAAGAATTCAAGACACCGGTCGATCTAGCCTTAGAAAATAATCGGCTTTATCCTGGTGAATACTTAAAGCCAGTTGCTAGCAAACTGGCGCTCGAATTCGGTGAAAAATTCATCGGTGCTCCTGAGAGCGAATGGCTGACCCTGTTCCGTACCACAGCCGTTGCCGCCATGATGGAGATGATTCGGGCTGACCTAGAGCTGTTGGGGATCGTTCACGACATCTTCACATCCGAAGCCGAACTACAGGCCGCCGGAAAGCCCGAAGCCGCCGAAAAGTGGCTGCGCGACCATGATCTCGTCTATGACGGCGTCCTCGAAGCGCCCAAGGGCGAAACGCCCGAAGATTGGGAGCCGGTCGAACTTCCCTTGTTCCGCTCCACCAAATTCGGCGACGATCAGGACCGCCCGATCAAGAAGTCGAACGGCGCCTGGACCTATTTCGGCGCCGACATGGCTTATCATTTCCAGAAGGCGCAGACCGCCGACCAGCTGATCGACATCTGGGGCGCCGACCATGCCGGTACGGTGAAGCGCATCCAGGCCGCCGTCGCCGCGCTGACCGAGGGCAAGGCGCGCTTCGACGTCAAGCTCATCCAGATGGTCCGCCTGCTGCGCGATGGCGAGCCGGTGAAGATGTCCAAGCGCGCGGGCAATTTCGTGACGCTGGCCGATGTCGTCCGCGAAGTGGGCAAGGACGTGGTCCGCTTCACCATGTTGACCCGCAAGGCTGATGCCCAGATGGACTTCGACTTCGCCAAGGTGGTGGAGGCGTCGAAGGACAATCCGGTCTTCTACGTCCAATACGCCCACGCCCGCATTTCCTCGCTCGGCCGCCGCGCCGAAGAGGCACAAATTGCACTTCCCGCGCCCGACCTGTCCCGCCTTGGGACTGAAGAACTTAACCTTGTTAAGTTAGCGGCGCAGTTCCCACGGGTGGTGGAAGGGGCTGCATCGGCCCGTGAGCCGCATAGAATCGCTTTTTATCTCAACGACTTGGCTTCTGAATTCCACAGCTGGTGGAATTTGGGGAACGACAATCCGCGTGCCCGCGTCATCCTGACGGACGATCCGGACGTAACTTCTGCGCGCCTTTTCTTAAGCCGTGGAATCGGGCAAATCATCCGTAATGGCCTTGCCCTGATGGGCGTGGCTGCGTTGACGGAAATGCAATAGCCAGGCGGAGGCACGGATAAATGGGCGACTTTGCGAGGGGGCGGCTCGATCTCGACGATGACGAGCGTCTGCCCTGGCTGGAGCCTGGTATCGAGGATGAGGAGGATGAGGGCCTGTCCCCCGTCCGCCTGCTCGGCTTCATCCTGGTTGCGCTTGTCCTGTTCGGTGGCGTGATTGCTGGCGTCTGGCTGCTGAAGAATCGGTCGACCGACGGCGGCGAAGGCAAGCTGATCGCCGCACCTGCTGGCGATTACAAGGTTCCCGCGCGCGAGGCCGATGCCAGGAAGTTCGAGGGTGAGGGCGATGCGAGCTTCGCCGCCAGCGAAGGCGTCGCACGCGACGGCCGCATCGATCCCAGCCGGGTGCCCGAAGCGCCCGTGACCGCCACCACGCCTGCAAAAACGCGTCAGGCCGTGCCCGGCAAGCCGTCGCAGAGCGTGACCGCGCGTGTGGCTGACGAAACTAACGTTCGGCCCGCTGCAACCCAGCCCGTCCGCAAGGGCGGCGCGGTGATCCAGCTCGGCGCCTATGGCAGCCAGTCCGGCGCGCGCGACGCCTGGGCGCGCCTCTCCAAACGCTTCGCCTATCTCGCTCCGCTCACCATGTCGGTGGAACCTACAGAAGTCGGTGGCAGCACCCTCTACCGCCTGCGCGCGACGGCGGGGGCTCAGGCAAATACGCTCTGCGGCAAGCTCAAGGTTGCTGGTGAGAGTTGCATCGTGGTGAACTAAGCTGCCCCTAACTCCCTCTCCCCTTCAGGGGAGAGGGCTGGGGAGAGGGGAACAACGGTGCGAGATCGAAAATCGCTAGGTTTTGCAAAGCAGCTGCGATCTACCCTAACCCCTGCCGAAGCTCGCCTCTGGTATCACCTGCGCGCGAAGCGCTTCTCCGGGGCCAAGTTCCGCCGCCAGACCGTGATTGGCCCGTACATAGCCGACTTCACGTGTCGAGCTGCGATGCTCGTAATAGAGATTGACGGCGACACCCATGGCTCGACCGTCGAATATGACGCGGAACGCACCCTCTATCTCAAACAACAAGGCTAGAGTATCCGTGATGATCAAGCTGGAGATTGCATCCAGCATCGATCGGCTTTGAGCAGGGCGTTCGCGGTGACGACGAGCTTTCGCATGACGGCGGTGATGGCGATCTTGGCGGGCTTCCCGGCAGTAACGAGCTGCTGATATTTTGCCTTGAGATCGGGATTGTACCGGGCGGCGACGAGGGCCGGCATATAGAGAGCCTGCCGCACGTTGGCGCGTCCGCCACGGATGAAGCTCTTGCCTTTCCATTGTCCGGACTGTCGAGCGACGGGGGCGAGACCGGCGAGGGATGCGGCCTGCTTATTCTCGAGGCTGCCGAGTTCGGGCATGGTGGCGATGAGCTGGTTGGCGGTCAGCGTTCCGACGCCGGCGATGCTGGTGAGGATCTCATGCCGGCGGGCGAGCGCGGCATCCGCGGCGATCAGGTTGGCGATCTCGGTATCGAGCGCCTCGATATGCCGATCGATCTGCTCGAGCCGCTGCCGGCACTGGCGCTTGAGGAAGGCGATGGTGAGGTTCTTCTCGCGATTCTTGAGCGCGGTGCGATCGCGCACGAGGCCGTCTCGGGCATTGATGAGCTCCGCCATCTGCGCCTGCTGTGCGCTTCGAGCGGGTCTGACCGGCGGCTGCAAGGTGGCCGCCATACGGGCCAGCAACATGGCATCGATGCGATCGGTCTTGGCCAGAGTGCCAGTCGCTTGGGCGAAGCGCCGGGCGCGCTCTGGGTTGAGCTTAACGCAGGGCCAGTCGGCCAGAGCCGCCTCCAGCGCTCGATGGTAGGTTGCGGTTGCCTCATAGGCGATCCGCTCGACCGGCCATTGTCGCAGCCAGGCGATCAGCGCCTTGTGGCCCTTGGCGGTGTTGGCGAACTGACGTTCGGCGCCGGCAGGGTGGACATGGCAGTCGAGGCTCGCTTTGGAGATGTCGATGCCGATCGTCTGTGGTAGATTGTCGCTCATCTTTTCCGCTATCCCATGCTTGTCATCCGGGTCCAAAACCCCGGTATCCGTTCGGGCCTGATGGAAAAGAAAGGGGCGATCCTACTCTAGCCCGGTCCCACAACGACCGGCGTTTTCACGATCCGTCCCCTTCCGCCCGGGCCGGGGTGGCCACCCCGGCCCGGGCAATCCAGCATGACCCAAACGGACCGCAATGTCATAAGACAAGCGTCATCCGCTTCACTAACGCCGATGTTATACACAACCTTGAAGCCGTCCTATCCACGATAGCGCAGCGCTTTCCCCTCTCCCCAACCCTCTCCCCTGAAGGGGAGAGGGAGTAATCCGGGCCTCGTACCCCCAACAACCCCTTCGACACGACGCTCCTTCGCCGCTACCATCCTGCCTCATGAAACCGGTAATCTTCGGCCTCTCTGGCGAGACGCTAACTGCTGACGAACGCGCCTTCTTCGCCGACGCCCAGCCTGCGGGCTATATCCTCTTTCGCCGCAACATCGCCGATCGCGCCCAATTGCGTGCGCTCACGGACGACCTGCGCGCCCTCCATGGCCGCGACGATCTGCTGATCATGATCGATCAGGAAGGGGGTCGCGTCGCCCGCATGCAGGCGCCCGTCTGGCCCAACTTCCCGCCCGGCGCGGTGTTCGACCGGCTCTATGACATCGCCCCGTCGAGCGCGATCGCCGCCGCCCGCGCCAATGCGCACGCCATCGCGGCGACGCTGGCCGAGGTAGGCATCAATGTCGATGCTCTCCCCCTGCTCGACGTGCGGCAGGACGGGGCCAGCGACATCATGGGCGACCGCACGCTGGGCGCCGAGCCGATGCGGGTCGCCGCGCTTGGCCGTGCCATCATCGAAGGATTGGCGAGGGGCGGGGTCGTCGGCATCGTCAAGCATATGCCGGGCCATGGCCGAGCGATGGTGGACAGTCATCATGAGCTGCCGATCGTAACCGCGAGCGAGGAAGAACTCGCCATTGACCTCGCGCCCTTCCAGGCGTTGAAGGACGCAGCCATCGGCATGACCGCCCACGTCATCTATACCAATTGGGACCCGGACTTGCCCGCCAGCCTTTCCGCCTCGGTGATCGAAACGATCATTCGTCAGCGGATCGGCTTTAACGGCCTGCTCATGTCGGACGACCTCGACATGAAGGCGCTGAACGGCAGCATTCCTGAATTGGCGGCAGGCGTCGTCGCGGCCGGGTGTGACCTGGCGCTCAACTGTTGGGCGCGAATGGACGACATGATCGGCATCGCCAATAGTCTTCCCGATATCAGCACGCAGTCAAAAGCCCGGCTGGACCGCGCCATGGCGTCGGCGAAACTCGATCAGGACAGCCTGCCCCTTGAACAACTGCTTGCCACCCGCGACAGCCTGCTCTCCGTGGTGGCTGCGTGAAGGCGAACGCCATCTGCCACCTTCCGGCGGAGCCGCTTCAATGTTCGCGCAGAGCCCGCCGAGGACGCAGAGATGCAGCATCGCGCTTTCTCTGCGCCTTCTGCGGGCTCTGCGCACATAAATTTTCACGCGGAGGCGTGGAGACGCGGAGGGGCGGTGTCACCGGCGAAGCCGCTAATCCCGCTACCTTCACTCTCACTTTCCAGGCAACTTTCAGAGCGCTGCGCTCGCCCCAAACCCTCCGCGTCTCCGCGCCTCCACGTGAGAAATCGCTCTTCGCACGGCCTACACGCCAGAGAGCCGCCTGAACCATGGAAGACCTCTTCATCCCTCCACCGCAGCCACGCGAAGACATGTTGACCGTCAGCTTCGAAAGCTGGGAAGGACCGCTCGATCTTCTCCTCGCGCTGGCCCGCTCGCAGAAGGTCGACCTGCGCGAAATCTCCATCCTCGCGCTGGTCGAACAATATCTGGCTCATATTGAGGGCGCGCGGAAGCTGAAGCTGGAGCTGGCGGCCGATTATCTGGTGATGGCGGCGTGGCTCGCTTACCTCAAGTCCTCGCTGCTGTTGCCCAAGCAAGCCCAGCCTGATCCCAACCCCGACGAACTGGCGCTGCGCCTGCAATTGCGGCTTCAGCGGTTGCAGGCCATGCGGGAAGCCGGTGCCCGCCTGATGGCGCGCGACCGCGTCGGCCGGGACGTGTTCGTCCGCCCCCGTCCGGAGGGACTACGCCTGGTGCGCAAGGCGAGATGGGCCGCCAGCCTTTACGATCTCCTGCAATGTTACGGGCAGGTACGCGCGCGGACGCGGCCTGTCGTTCACATGGTCGTCGCCCGGCCGGTGATGACCCTTGACGAAGCCATCCAGCGGGTCGGCGCGCTGGTCGGGTCGGCGATCGACTGGACGGTGCTGGAATCCTTCCTGCCCGATGGTCAGGATGGGCCGATGGCGAAGTCCGCGCTCGCCAGCAGCTTTGTCGCGGCGCTGGAACTGGCGCGGCAGGGGCGGCTGGAAATTCAGCAGGACGGCATTTTCGAGCCCATTTACCTGCGCGCCGCGCTGCCGGAACAGAATGGGGGACGTTTGTTGTAATGCAGGAACCGGACGATTTCATGCGCGCGGTGGAGGCCGCCCTGTTCGTTGCTGAACATCCGTTGACCACCGTCGAACTGCGGCAACATGTGGGGGATGCCGGGGACATCGCCGCCGTGCTTGCCGCGCTGTCGGATCATTATGCCGGGCGGGGCATCAATCTGGTCGAACGCGGCGGGCGCTGGCATTTTCAAACGGCGGCGGACCTTGCCCATATCCTGCGGCGGGAAAAGGATGAGACGCGCAAGCTGTCCCGCGCGGCGATGGAGACGCTCGCCATCATCGCCTATCATGAACCTGTCAGCCGCGCGGAGGTAGAGGCTATTCGCGGCGTGCAGGTGGCCAAGGGAACGCTGGACGTGCTGATGGAAGCGGGCTGGGTCCGGCCAGCGGGCAGGCGGGAAGTGCCCGGGCGCCCGCTAATCTATGCCACCACGCACGAATTTCTGTCACATTTCGGGCTTAGCAGCCGCCGGGATCTGCCGGGCATGGATGATCTGCGCGCTGCCGGATTGCTCGATCCGGTCGATCTTGCGCTGGAGGGCCTGGGGGCTCAATCCGTTCTGGAAAATGATGAGGAAGAAGCCTAGAAAGGGCTTTCTTCAGGAGAAAGTTAAAATGGGTTCCTTTTCGTTGATGCACTGGGTCATCGTTCTCCTGGTGGTCATGCTGCTGTTTGGTGGTGGCCGGATTTCCGGGCTGATGGGCGACGTTGCCAAGGGCATCAAGAGCTTCAAGAAGGGCATGGCCGACGATGATGACGACGCCGCGTCCGCCAAGCCCGCTACGCGGATCGAAGGACATCGTGTTCCTGAGCAGGACGCACCGACCGCCACGTCCGAAGAAAAGACCAAGGCCTGATTTTCATTTCACGCCCAAGCGGTAGGCGCGCATGTTCGATATCGGCTCGACCGAACTCCTGCTGATCGTGATCATTGCGGTGATCGTGATCGGTCCGAAGGATTTGCCGCGTGCCTTGTACAAGGTCGGGCAGGTCGTCGGCAAGGCGCGTGGAATGGCGCGCCATTTTCGCACAGGCATCGATGCCATGGTGCGGGAAGTCGAGATGGAGGAACTGGAAAAAAAGTGGGCTGACCAGAACCGGCGGATCATGCAGGAACATCCGGCCGCCGCTCCCGCGATGGAGCCGTTGCCGGAGTCCTCGGCCGATGGCGCGGCGCCTGCCACCACGCCTCCGCCGCCCTTTGTCGCCCAATCGGCACCCGCTGCTCCGGCCCCCGCCGCTGACGGCCCACCCTATATCGCGGCGCAGTCCGCTCCGGCCGGTAAGGGCGACGCGCAGGCATGAAGGACATTGACGATACCAAAGCGCCGCTGCTCGACCATCTGATCGAACTGCGTGGACGGCTGATGAAATGCGTGTGGGCGCTGCTGCTTACCGGTGTGGTCTGCTTTTACTTTTCGGACAAGCTGTTCGCCTTTCTGGTGCATCCGTTGAAGGAAGCTTTTGGCGATGGGGGCGGGCGGCTTGTCTATACCAAGCTGTACGAGGCCTTTTTCGTGCAGGTGAAGGTGGCGATCTTCGGCGCTTTCTGCCTGTCCTTCCCGATCATCGCGAACCAGCTCTGGGCCTTCATCGCGCCGGGCCTTTATGCCAAGGAAAAGAAGGCCTTATTGCCGTTTTTGGTGATGACGCCGGTCCTGTTCCTGATGGGCGCGAGCCTCGCTTATTATGTGGTGATGCCCACGGCTTTCCATTTTTTCCTGCAATTTCAAGGCGATAGTGGGGGTCTCGCGGTAGAGGCCCTCCCCAGTACTGACGCCTATCTTACGTTGGTCATGCAGTTCATTCTTGCATTCGGCATCAGTTTCCTGATGCCCGTCCTGCTGATGCTGCTCAACCGCGCTGGTTTCGTCACCCGCGCCCAACTAATCAGTCTGCGCCGCTACATGATCGTCGGCGCCTTCATCCTCGCCGCTGTACTGACGCCGCCCGACGTCGTGTCTCAGCTGATGCTCGCCATTCCGCTGCTGCTGCTTTACGAGATCACGATCGTCGCGATCTGGTTTACCGATCGCAAGCAGTCGCGTGAAGCAGCCACGGAAGAGAGCGCGGACGCTTCCACGAGCTAAAAAAAAGGCCCGCCATAGGCGGGCCGCAAGGGTGGGAGCCTTTTGCTGTTTACTTCGCGGCGTCTTCCACAGCCTCGCCAGCGCTCTGCACGTCTTTGCCTGCGCCTTCGACGGTGTTGCACGCAGCTACCATCAGCGAACCGGTAAGCAGCAGAGCGGCAAGGATCTTCTTGGTCATGGTCGTCTCCTGGTAAAAAACTTGAGCCGGACGCCGTCGCTATCCAGCGGCGAGGAAGAGAACCCACGGCCGTGAAATACGTTCCGCTTCCGGAAATATCTCTGGTTTTCAATGGAAAACCCCCGAAAAGTCTGAGCCCGGAACGCGTCGGGGGGGGGGATGCGTTCCGGGCTCATGTTTTTTGGATAGCAAGAGCGGGGGGCAAAAGATTTGCTATCCGGTATGCAGAACCCTCCATCGCGATATTTGGTTCCGCTGTTTTTAAACTCAGCTATATTTTTTATTTTATAGCAAAATCAGTCATTTGGATAACGCGTGGAAAATATCTCACGCTATTTCCTTCAGATGAGCGGTCGCCCGCTGTTTCTGTATTCGGGCCGGATGGTGGACGGCGGGAGCGTGTCTTGAGATGCCGGGGGCGGGGTGACGATAGGTGCTGTGACATCCGCGCCGACGGGTTCGGCAAAGTGCTCAGCGGCGCGTGGACTGCTCGGCCAAGCGCGAAGAGAGGGGCCTGACTGCCATTCCCGGCCGGGATAGGGAATGCGAAACGCCGCTTCCGTTCCGTGAAAGCCGGGCATCTGATAGAAGATGTGCGCGCCGATCACGGCGACGGCGCGCTTTGACGCAGCCCATCCTGGCCGGACTGCCAGCGTGTGGTAGAAGGTCGCGAGCCCCACCGGGGCATAGACACGGCCCGCGAGCGCCTGTTCCGCTATGCGTCGGGCGCGCGCCCAGCTTTGCACATGGTTGGCCCGGCCCATGGAGCCATCGCAACTGAAGGTGAATTGGCACAGGGAATCGGTGCGCTCCGACCCCTGATAGACGACACCGCAGACGCTATGCGGCCAGAGCGGATTGCGAACGCGGTTGAGAACGACCTGAGCGACGGCGCGCTGGCCTTCTTCGGGTTCGTTGCCGGCCTCATAATAGATGGCGGAGGTCAGGCAGTTGATTGCCCGATAGCTGTCCAGCGGCGTTTGCCCGCGAAAGGCTGCGGCTGGAGCGGCATCGACGGTGTCGAGCTTCAGGACATGTGGGCTGTTGCCGGGTGAAGCGGGCAGATCCTGAAAGACGCCGTCGACGAAGAAGTAGGCGGAGCCGGGGAAATTTTCGCCCGGCCTCTCCGCGACAGCATCGCGTGCCGCCGCGTCTGCCAGCATATCGAGCGGAGCGGCCGTGATCAGGCGCGGCAAGGCAAGCGCGACCAGCGCTAGCGCTGCCAATGCCATATGCCATAATCGCGCGCGTGCCATGTCTGAAGCCGTCTGCTCTCACAAATTCATCGCGGCGGTGTGCCGCACGCCCCCTCTTTAGCGCAAAAGCCTTGCCACTTTCTTCCCGGCCGATGCGATCATTGCGCGGCATTGCAAACGGGCTCTTTGGGTGGATCAGCATTCCCTTGCTTGGCAAGCGTGCATCCGCTCCGCTATGCGTGGAATATGCTGGTTCAGAATGATAGCCTCGCCCTGATTGGCAACACGCCGCTGGTACGCCTTGCCGGTCCATCGGAAGAGACGGGCTGCGACATTTTCGCCAAGTGCGAATTCGCCAATCCCGGCGCGTCGGTGAAAGACCGTGCCGCGCTCTTCATCGTCAATGACGCCGAAGAAAAAGGGCTGCTGAAACCTGGCGGCACGATCGTGGAAGGGACGGCGGGCAATACCGGCATCGGCCTGGCGCTGGTCGCCAATGCGAAGGGCTACAAGACGATCATCGTCATGCCCGAGACCCAGAGCCGGGAGAAGATGGACACGCTGCGCGCACTGGGTGCCGAACTGGTGACAGTGCCTGCCGCAGCCTATTCCAACCCCGGTCATTTCGTCCACACGTCGCGCCGGATTGCCGAAGAGACGGAGAATGCGGTCTGGGCCAATCAGTTCGACAATATCGCGAATCGCAAGGCGCATATCGTCGGCACGGCCGAGGAAATCTGGCAGCAGCTGGACGGGCAGATTGATGGCTTTACCTGCGCGGCGGGCACTGGCGGCACGATCGCGGGTGTCGGCCTGGGCCTCAAGGCGCATGACGAGAATATCACGATCGCGCTGACCGATCCCCATGGCGCTGCGCTTTATAATTATTATGCGCATGGCGAGTTGAAGGCCGAAGGGTCGTCAGTCGCGGAAGGGATCGGACAGGGTCGTATCACCGCGAATCTGGAAGGCGCGCCGATCGACACCCAGTTCCGCATCTCGGATGAGGAAGGGCTGCACTGGGTCGAACGATTGCTGGCGGAGGAGGGGCTTTGCCTTGGCCTGTCCTCCGGGATCAACGTCGCAGGCGCGGTGGCGCTGGCGAGGGAGCTGGGGCCAGGCAAGCGGATCGTCACCATCCTGTGCGACACGGGCTTCCGTTATCTGTCGACCCTCTACAATCGTGAGTGGCTGGAAGCGAAGGGCTTGACGGTCTTCCCCTGGCTCGCGCACAATCGCTGATCGCCGACAAGGGTCGCGGCGACAAGATAAAGAGCGCTTTGATGGCTGAACATCCCCGCCGACAGGAAGGGTTGCAGCGTGTCCAGATCGGCCTGACGGGGCTGGCGGGCGTGGTGCTCCTCGTAGGTTTGGCGAATATCGTGATCGAAAAGGCGCGGATCGATGATCCGGCGGTGCCGCCGCCGACCGTGCCCACTTTGGACGTCAATGCAGTCGCGCCCAAGGAGCCTTTGGCGGAGCTGGGCGTGCAGCCCGCGCCGGAACAACAGCCGATCGTTCCGGATCTTCAGCCCGACCCCAATCTGCGCAAGCCGATGGATCGCGATCCACAGCCATCCGGCCGCTGAAAACCCGAACCGGGCCGCGCATTGCATAAGGCGGCGCTACGCACATTTGCAATGCTTTGGCTGGGGCCGACGCTGGTCCTGCTGGCTGGCTTGCCGCCATTGTTGCGGATGGGGCAGGTGGACGTGCGAAGCTGGATGTGGCGAGCGTCGAATCTTATTCTCTTCGCTCTTTTATTTACTCTCAGGCGCCGATCGCTTCGTGCCATCGGGGAGGGATATTCTGGGCAATGTTGGGAGGGGTCGCTTTGAGGCGGAGGCTGGGTTCGACTGAGCTGCATATGTCCGGTTCAAAACGCCGTCCGGTGGCCGAAACATGACTTAGAACCAGAACAAAACGGGATTTCCCAAAATCTCCCGACTTTTCCCTTTTCTTGTGGCCCCGTGCTTGGTATCTAATTCGCATAGGGGTTTGTCAGGCTTTGCTAGTCCTGCGCACCGGGCCGCAATGACGCGGGTTGGTGAGCGGCTGCCTGCGCCCTGCGAACAGAGGGGCAGCAGTCCGCACGTGCCGGAAATCATTCTCTTTACAGGCAACGCGTTCAGCGTAGCGGACGGCAAAGGCCGTTTCGTGCTGCCTTTGGAGATGCGTCGGCAGGTCAAGCTGTCCAGCGGCGGCGAAACGCGGCTTTATCTCTCCGTTCATGGCGACAACCCCTGCGCCACGGGCTTTGGAGAATCGCATCGCCGTTTCCTGTTCACCGAGGTCGAGGAGCTGGCTCGCGAAGCGCGCGCGCAGGGTCGCGACTATAATGCCGATCTGGAGCTGGAACGCCGACTCGGCACGATCGAGGAGGTGAATTTCGACGACGGCGGCCGTTTCGCCATGCATCCGGACATCAAGGATGAATATGGCATCACCGACGCTGTCTTCTTCTATGGCGTTGGCCGCTACATCCAGATCTGGAAGCCGGAAACGCTGGTCGATAGCAAGGATCGTCCGGAATTGATCCGCAACAAGGTGCGTCGCTGGCTGGACCAGCGGATGGCGGGGGACGGCAAGTGACCGCTCCTGCCGATCTGGATCGTCACATCCCGGTTCTGCTCAATGAAGTGCTTCATGCCCTCGCCATCAACCCCGGCGAGATTCATGTGGATGGCACGTTCGGCGCGGGCGGCTATTCCAGTGCGATGGCGGCGCAGGGCGCGAAGGTTTTTGCCTTCGACCGCGATCCCGATGCCATTCGGGAAGGCGAGGCGCTGGCGACGGAGAAGGGTATCACCCTTATCGCCGGGGAATTTTCCCGGATGGAGCAATTGCTGGCTGATCGGGGCATCAATTCCGTCGCAGGCGTGACGCTCGACATCGGCGTGTCCTCGATGCAGCTCGACCGGCCGGAGCGCGGCTTTTCCTTTCAGGCGGACGGCCCCCTCACCATGACGATGAGCCAGAGCGGGATGAGTGCCGCCGATTTCCTGAACAATGCCCCTGAGCAGGAGATTGCCGACGTCCTCTATCGCTATGGCGAGGAGCCGCGCTCGCGCCGGGTGGCCCGCGCGATCGTGGAGGCTCGCCCGTTGGAGCGCACCGGTCAGCTTGCCAGCGTCGTTCGTCGGGCACTGGGCCACAAGCCGCATGACAAGAAGGACCCGGCAACCCGCACCTTCCAGGCGATCCGCATCCATGTGAATCGCGAGCTGGAAGAATTGGAGCGTGGGCTGGAAGCCGCGGAAGCGATGCTGGAAGAGGGTGGTCGATTGGCCGTGGTGACTTTCCACAGCTTGGAAGATCGTATCGTCAAGCAGTTCTTGCGCCAGCGCAGCGGTGGTGAAGGCGCTGGATCGCGCCACCTGCCGGAACGCAAAGCGGCCGCCGAGCCTACCTTTCACAAACCAGCCAAAGCTATTCGCCCCGGCGAGGCAGAGCTGGCCCGCAACCCGCGTGCACGCTCCGCGACCCTGCGCAGCGCCGTTCGTACATCAGCCGCCATTCCTTCCCGGTCCAGTTCCAGGAGCGCCCGCCCATGATCGCGGTGAAGAGGTTGCAGAGCCTGATCTGGATACTGCTCGTCGCGCTGGGTGCGCTTGGCGCCTATCTGGTATCGCTGAAGGTCGCGACCGAGCGTAACGAACTGATGAAGGTGCAGGCGCAGATCGCGCGGGCGCGGGCGGACATTCGCTATCTGGAAACGGAATTCAGCGCGCGGGCCAGCATGCGGCAGCTGGAGCGGTGGAATCAGGATGATTTCATGTACGCAACGCCCACCGCCCAGCAGTATCTGGGCGGTGAGCGGGCGCTGGCTAACCTCGACGGCATCCAGCCCAATGGCCCCGATTATATCGCGCCGCCTGTGATGGTGGCGATGGTCGAAAGCCCCGCCGACCTGCCATCTGCGCCGCAGGCCGCCCCGGCGAGTCCCGCAGCTACCCAGATCCGCAGCGATATTGCGGTGATCCGTGAAGCGCATGCGGCTGACAATGTTGAAAAGATTGCCAAACCGGCCGCCAAGACCGCTGCCGAAAAGGCGAAGGACGATGCCGACGTGTCGAAGCCCAATCCGGTGGCTCGCCGTGCGGAGCGGATGGCGATGCTGGATGCCAAGCTGCTTGACGACAGCACCATGGGCGACATCAGCGCCAAAGCGGCGCGCGAACGCAAGAAAGGCGCGCGCTGATGGCAACGATCATCGTTCAGCCGGGCGGCGCCAGGGCAGGCAAGCAGCGGGTTGACCTGACGGCGGTTGCGCACAACCGGCTGATGTTGCTGCTGATCCTGTTCATGGCAATCACGGCGGTGGTAATTCTGCGGCTCACCTGGGTGGGCATCTTCGCGCATGGCGCAAGCGGCGATGGCGCCGTTTCGGGCCTGCTTCCCGCCCGCGCCGACATTGTCGATCGCAATGGCGTGCCCCTTGCCCGCACGATGGATGCCTATTCCATCGCCGTGCGCCCGTCGAAGCTGATTGGTGAGCCTGCCGAGCTTGCGCGCAAACTTCACGAAATTTTCCCCGACGAGCCAGAAGCGGCTTTCTACAAGAAGCTGACGGGCAAGGGCTGGGCCTATCTGCGCCGCCGCGCGCTGCCGGAAGAAGTTGCGGCGGTGAATGCGCTGGGCGAGATCGGCATCGAATTTCCCCGTGAGAAGGAACGGCTGTATCCGCAGCGCAGCCTGGCTGCGCATGTGCTCGGCTTTGCGCCTAATGCCGACGGGCAGGGCGGCATGGGGGTGGAGGCGGCGTTCAATGACCGGCTGACCGATCCGGCGCTGCGTGGTCAGCCTTTTGCCATTTCGATCGACAGCCGGGTGCAGGGCGCGCTCGAAAGCGAACTTTATGCGCAGATGGTCGCGCAAAATGCCAGGGGCGCAGGCGGCATCATCATGGACGCGAACACCGGGGAAGTGATCGCGATGGCGTCGATCCCCGTGTTCGATCCCAACAAGCTTCAGAATTACGCGGGCAAGAATTGCAGCGAATCGCCGCTCTGCAACCACATGGTTCAGGCGCGCTACGAACTGGGTTCGACCTTCAAGCCGCTGTCGATCGCCGAGGCGATGAATCGTGGCGTCGTCACCTCCATGGGCAAGCGTTACGATGCGACCGCGCCGCTGGCTGTGGCCGGTTTCAAGATCAAGGACGACCACGCGCTCGGCCGCTGGCTCAATGTGCCCGAAATATTGGTGCACAGTTCCAACATCGGAACGGCACGGATCGCCGATGAAATGGGCGCCGCGCCCATGCAGCAGCTGTTCCGCAACCTGCAATTCGACCAGCGCGCGCCCATTGAGCTGAAAGAACGCGCCAAGAGCATCTGGCCTTATAATTGGGGCCGCATCACGACGATGACCGTGTCCTATGGTCATGGCATCGCCGTGACGCCGCTGCACCTCGCCACCGCTTACGCCGCGCTAGTGAATGGCGGCATCTGGCGGCCTGCGACCTTGCGCAAGCTGCACACCAATGAGGTGCCCGAAGGCCATCGCGTCTTTTCCGCCGCCACCAGCGCGCGGATGCGGCAGCTGTTGCGGATGATCGTCGCGGCGGGTACAGGTCGCAGCGCCGACGCCAAGGGATTCCGGGTGGGCGGCAAGACGGGTTCCGCCGAGAAGCCTGAAGAAGGCCGGTACAACAAGAGTTCACTGGTGACGACTTTCGCGTCCGCATTTCCGATGGATAATCCCCGCTACGTCGTGCTGACGATGATGGACGAGCCCAAGGGCAACGCGCAGACTTTCGGTCTGCGCACGGCTGCCTGGACCGCCGCGCCGGTGGTCAAGCGCGTGATCGAACGCACTGCGCCGATGTTGGGCGTGCTGCCTGACGAGCGGCGGGACGTCGATATTTCCGACCTCATGCCCCTGCTTGGGCAGGACAAGGACAAGGATTGAGATGCGCCTCGGGTCGCTTATCGAGGGGCTGGATGTGAAGCTCGACGCCGGGGTGCCGATGGACGCTTCGGTGTCGGGCTTCGCGATCGATAATCGGAAGGTTGCGCCGGGCACGGTCTTTGGCGCCTTCCAGGGACTGCGGGTGAATGGCGAGAATTTTATTGCCGACGCCGTGCGCGCGGGTGCTGTTGCGGTCGTCGCGCGGCCAGAGGCGAAGGTGGAGGGGGCGGTCCATATCGCCCATGACAACCCCCGCCGCCTCTTTGCCTTGCTTGCCGCTCGCTATTTCGCACCTTTCCCAGAGGTAACCGTTGCCGTCACCGGCACCAACGGCAAGACATCGACCGTGGAACTGGCCCGCCAGCTATGGCGGATGCTGGGCCATCATTCCGCTTCGATCGGCACGCTCGGCGTCACCACCTCGGTCGATCAGGTGTCGACGGGGCTGACGACGCCGGACATCGTGACGTTCCTGTCAAACATGTCGGGCTTGAAGCGCGAGGGCATTACCCACGCAGCCTTCGAGGCTTCGAGCCATGGCCTTGCGCAATATCGGACGGAGGGCCTGCCGGTGTCGGCGGCCGCTTTCACCAACCTGTCGCGCGATCATCTCGATTATCATGGCGACATGGACAGCTATTTCGACGCCAAGATGCGGCTGTTCGACGAAGTGGTCGCGCCCGACGGCGCGGCGGTCGTCTGGGCCGACGACGCATGGTCCGAAAAGGTCATCCAGCGAGCTACGAAGCGGGGGCTTCGTGTGCTGAGCGTCGGGGTGCAGGGGCAGGCTTTGCGCCTTGCCAACCGCACCCCGACCCAGTTGGGCCAGACGCTGGAAGTCGAGGCTGGGGGTAGGCTCTACAAGGTCAACCTGCCGCTGATCGGAGCCTATCAGGCCGCTAATGCCCTGACCGCTGCTGCCCTCGTGATCGCCGGTGGCGAGGATGTGGCCAAAGTTCTGGAACTGCTTGGCCGGGTTCAGCCTGTGCGCGGTCGTCTGGAACGCGCGGTGATCACCAAGGCGGGCGCCCCTGTCTATGTCGATTATGCGCATACGCCCGATGGACTGCGCGCCGCAATCGAAGCGCTGCGGCCCCATACGCGCGGCAAGCTGATTGCGCTGTTCGGCGCTGGCGGCGATCGCGACGCTGGCAAGCGGCCGCAGATGGGCAAGGTTGCCGCAGAGCTGGCTGATCATGTCATCGTCACGGATGATAATCCCCGGTCGGAAGATCCGTCCGCCATCCGCGCCGCCGTCATGGCGGGGGCGTCGGGCGCGGAGGAAATCGGTGGCCGCCGCGCCGCCATCGCCGCCGCCATTGCGCGGGCCGGAGGGGATGATATCGTGCTGCTCGCGGGCAAGGGGCATGAACAGGGGCAGATCATCGGCGATCGGGTGTTACCGTTCGACGATGTTACTGTTGCCCGGGAGTGCGCTGGGTGAGCGAGCTTTGGACTTCCGAGGAAATAGCGCAGGCTACAGGGGGTGCCGCTTCGGCACCCTTCGCCGTTTCGGGCGTCGCCTTCGATAGCCGCGAAGTGACGAATGGTGACTTGTTCGTTGCGATGAAGGGCGAGACGACGGACGGCCATCATTTCATCGACAAAGCTTTCGGCCAGGGCGCCGCTGGCGCGATCGTCAGCGAACCTGTTTCTCAACCTCATATATTGGTCCCCGACAGTGCCGCTGCGCTGGAAGCGCTGGGTCGCGCTTCGCGTACGCGCATGCAGGGCAAGGTGGTCGGGGTCACGGGGTCAGTCGGCAAGACCGGCACCAAGGAAGCCTTGTTTCAAGCGCTGGACCGCATTTGCTCGGGTCAAGTGCATCGTTCGGTCAAGAGCTATAATAATCATGTCGGTGTGCCGCTCAGCCTGTCGCGCATGCCCCGTGCGTCGGCCTTTGGCGTCTTCGAAATGGGCATGAACCATGCCGGTGAACTGGCGCAGCTGACGCGGCAGGTGCGGCCGCATGTCGCCATCGTGACCGCCATCGCCCCGGCGCACATCGAATTTTTCGGCACCGAAGAGAAGATCGCGCAGGCCAAGGCGGAGATATTCGAAGGGCTTGAGCCCGACGGCACGGCGGTCATCCCCTATGACAGCCCGCATGTCGCGACGCTCTACGCGAAGGCAGAGCAGCATGCCTCCCGCATCCTGACCTTCGGTTTTGACGAAGAGGCCGATGTGCGCGCGCGTGATATGGTTCCGGCGGCGAATGGCGGCACATTGGTCACGGCTACGCTGCCCAGCGCCGAACTCTGCTTCACCGTGGGTGCGCCCGGCGAACATTGGGTTTCCAACGCGCTGGCCGTGCTGGCGGCGGTCGAGGCATTGGGCGGCGATCTGGCTGCTGCGGGTCTGGCGCTCGCCGAAATGCCGGGTCTGCCGGGCCGTGGCGAGCGGCGGTCTGTCGCGGTCACAGGCGGTGAAGCGCTGCTGATCGATGAAAGCTACAATGCCAATCCGCTAAGCATGGCCGCCACGCTCAAGCAGTTGGGCAGGGAAAATGCGAGCCGTCGCATCGCCGTGCTGGGCGGCATGCGCGAACTGGGCGATCGCAGCCACGAACTCCATGCCGGGCTCGCCGAGCCGCTTGCCGCCGGTCAGGTCGACTACGCCATTCTGGTGGGCGATGAAATGAAACCGCTGGCCGAGGCGCTGCATGGCCAGCAGTTGGCCTTTGATCATGTGCCGGATACGGCGGCCGCCACCAATCTCATTCGGACGGAAATGCGCGCTGGCGACGCCATATTGGTAAAGGGCTCGAACGGCATCGGCCTGTCGCGCCTGGTCGCCGCGCTTGGGGAACATAGGAACTGATGCTCTACTGGCTCGCCCAGACCATGGATTTCGCGGGGGTTTTCAACCTCATCCGCTATCTGAGCTTCCGCGCGGGCGCGACGATTGCGACGGCTTTCATCATTGGCCTTGTGCTGGGTCCGCGCTTCATCGGTTGGCTTCGGGTGCGGCAGGGCAAGGGGCAGCCGATCCGTGATGATGGTCCGCAGACCCATCTGGCAAAGCGCGGCACGCCGACCATGGGCGGGCTGATGATCCTCACCTCCATGATCACATCGGTGCTGCTCTGGATGGACCTGTCGTCCATCTACGTCTGGGCATGCCTGTTCGTGACGCTGGGCTTTGGTGCGATCGGTTTTCTGGACGATTATGACAAGGTGACGAAGGCCAGCCACAAGGGGCTATCCGGCAAGATGCGCCTGGCGTTCGAGTTCCTGATTGCGGGCATAGCGGCCTGGTTGATCGTCAACCAGCATGGGAATACGGCGCTTTACCTGCCATTCTATAATGGCCCGGCGATCGAGCTTGGCCCCTTCTACTTCCTCTTCGCCGCCTTTGTGATCGTGGCGTTCGGCAACGCTGTGAACCTGACCGATGGTCTCGATGGCCTTGCGACCATGCCGGTTATCATCGCTTGCATGGCGTTCATGGCGATCGTTTATCTGGTCGGTCGCGCGGACTTTGCGGCCTATCTTGGCATCCCGCATGTGCCGGGCGCGGGCAATCTCACCATATTGTGCGGTGCGATCATTGGGGCAGGCCTAGCCTTCCTCTGGTTCAACGCCCCGCCTGCCGCCGTCTTCATGGGCGACACCGGCAGCCTTGCTCTTGGCGGCACGATCGGCGTCATCGCGGTGACCGCGCACCATGAAATCGTGTTGGGCGTGATCGGCGGCCTGTTTGTGGTCGAGGCGATGAGCGTGATCATCCAGGTGTTCTTCTACAAGCGCACCGGGAAGCGCGTGTTCAAGATGGCGCCGATCCACCATCATTTCGAGCAGCTGGGCTGGGCCGAGCCGACGGTCGTGATCCGGTTCTGGATCATCTCTTTCGTGCTGGCCCTTGCCGGTCTCGCCACGCTGAAGCTGCGGTGAGCGGGATGACCCTTACCTCCTCCGCCTTCGCTGGCAAAACCTATGCGGTGCTTGGCCTAGCCCGGTCTGGACTGGCGACCGTAGAGGCACTTGTGGCCAGCGGTGCCCGCGTTGTCGCCTGGGACAATCGGGACGAAGCACGCGCGGCCGTCGCGGACAAGGCCGAACTGGCGGACCCGCTGGAGATCGACCTCGCGGGCTTTGACGGCGTTGTCGTTTCTCCCGGCGTGCCGCTCAACAAACATCCGATCGCCATGCATGCCAAGCTCGCAGGCGTGCCCATCATCGGCGATATCGAGCTTTTCGCGCTCGCCCGTCCGACACTTCCCGCACATCGGGTGGTCGGTATTACCGGCACCAACGGCAAGTCGACCACCACCGCGCTCGTTCACCACATCATAGAAACGGCGGGTATCCCGACCCGCATGGGCGGTAATATCGGTCTGCCCATTTTGGGGCAGGAGCCGCTGCCGGAAGGCGGCATCTATGTGCTGGAACTGTCCAGCTATCAGATCGATCTGACGCAAAGCCTCGACTGCGATGTGGCGGTGCTGCTCAATATCACGCCGGATCATCTTGATCGCTATAATGGCTTTGAAGGCTATGTCGCTTCCAAGGCTCGGCTGTTCTCCATGCAGTCAGCTGATCATGTCGCGGTGATCGCGACTGAGGACGAGCCGAGCCGATCCATCGCGGCTCAGCCGGGCGCTCGACGGGTAGAGGTGAAGGCCGGGGACATCGATCCCGCCGCGCAGGCGAACTGGCCGTCGCTTCAGGGGCCGCACAACGCGCAGAACGCAGCGATAGCCCTCGCCGTCGGGCGCGCGCTGGGCATCGATGAAGCGACAATCGAGGCCGCGCTGCAAAGCTATGCCAGCCTGCCGCACCGGATGCAGCGCGTGAAGGAGCTGAACGGCGTTCTTTACGTCAACGACAGCAAAGCGACCAATCCTGCCTCCACCGCGCCCGCGTTGGCGGCCTATCCCCCGGTCGAAGGTCGTCCACGCCTGCACTGGATAGTCGGGGGTCTGGCAAAGACCGATAATCTGGACGAATGCGCGCCATGGTTCGGCAATGTCGCTGCCGCTTACACCATCGGTGAAGCGGGTCATATGTTCGCCGACCTGCTCAAAGATCATATGGCGGTGGATGATAGCGAGATGCTATCGGCCGCCGTTCGCCGCGCGGCGCGTGTAGCACAGCCGGGCGACGTTGTGCTGCTTTCGCCAGCCTGTGCCAGTTTCGACCAATTCCGGGATTTCGAGGCGCGAGGCGATGCCTTCGTCGCCGCGGTCGCGGCGCTGGAAGAAGGGGGCCTGGACGGTTAAGGGCGGCGCAGGGGCGAAGAAGGGGCGACAGATAAGATGTTCAGGGCAGGCGAACTGGTGAAGGGGTTCAAGAACCGCACCGTTCCGCGCGAACGCACGGCCTTGGCCATCTGGTTCTGGGAGATTGATCGCGTTCTCCTCTCGCTGATCGTCGCGCTGATGGCGATCGGGCTGGTCGCGGTCGCGGCCGCGTCGCCCGTGGCGGCGATCGATCGTTCGACCAGCAGCGTATCCGTCACGCCGCTCATCTATTTCTATCGCCAGCTTATGTGGGTCTTCATCGGCCTGCCGATCATGCTCGTCATATCGATGTTGCCCCGCCAACAGGCCAGGCGGCTGGCCATGTTCATGACGGCCTTCTTCATCGTGATGCTGCTGTGCGTGCCGATCCTGGGATCGACCGTAAACGGCGCGCGGCGCTGGATCGACCTGCCCGGATTTCGCTTCCAGCCCTCGGAGTTTCTGAAGCCTGTCTATGTCGTCTCCATGGCATGGCTGCTTTCACTGCGGGGCAAGGACATGTCCTTGCCGGTCATTCCGCTGACCGGCGTGTTGACGCTGTTGATTGCGGCGATCCTGATGAAGCAGCCGGACTTTGGCCAGACGGTCATCTTCCTTGCCTGCTGGGGCTGCCTGTTGCTGCTGTCCGGTGTGTCAATGCGGTTCATTGGCATGATGGGCGGCGTGGCGCTGGCTGGCCTGATCGCCATGTACATGTTCTACGAAAATGGCCGTCAGCGCATCAATGACTTCCTTGGCATCGGCGTCGCGCAGGATACGGGGCCGGACCAGACGGAGTTGGCGTTCCGTACGATCACCCATGGCGGCTTCACCGGGGTTGGGCCGGGGGGCGGCCAGGAGAAATTCCGCCTGCCCGAAGCGCATACCGACTATATCTTCTCTGTGATCGGCGAAGAGTTCGGCCTGCTCGCCTGTATCGGCATCGCCTGCGTCTATCTGGCGATCGTTGTTCGCGTCCTGCTGCGCATGCTGGATGAGGATGATAATTTCACGATTCTGGCCGCAGCGGGACTCACAACGCAGTTCGGGTTGCAGGCGATCATCAACATGGGCGTCAATGCCCAGATATTTCCTTCAAAGGGCATGACGCTGCCCTTTATCAGCTATGGCGGCTCCTCTATGCTGGCCCTTTGTATCGGGGTCGGCCTGCTGCTTGCGTTCACACGGCGCAATCCCTTCATGGGGCGGCATACCGTCGTCAAATGGAGTGGTCGATGAGCATTTCCCGTCACTTCGTCCTCGCCGCGGGTGGGACGGGCGGTCACATGATTCCGGCGCATGCGGTTGCGGAAGAGTTGATGGCGCGCGGCCATCATGTCGCGCTGGTGACGGACGAGCGCGGCGCCAAGATCCCCGGCATCTTCGATCGCGCGCAGGTCCATGTCCTGCCCGCCGGGCGCATGACGAAGAACCCGAAAAGCTGGCTGGGCGCGCTTAAGGCCATTCTCGCAGGCCGCGCCATGGCTCGTCGCCTGAACGAGACCTTCCGTCCCACTGCCGTCGTCGGCTTTGGCGGCTATCCCGCCATGCCCGCGCTGTTGGGTGCACTGGCGGACGGCATCCCGACCGCCATCCACGAACAGAATGCCGTGCTGGGCCGCGTCAACCGCTTCCTCGCCCGCCGCGTCGATGCGATCGCTACGGCTTACCCGAAGGTTGAGCGCCTGCGCGACAAATATGCGGGCAAGGTCCACTTGGTCGGCAATCCGGTTCGTGAGGAAGTGAAGGCGCTCCGGGACGAGGAATTCCCGGCGCTGACAGACGAAAGCGTCTTCCGCGTGCTCGTGATCGGCGGCAGTCAGGGCGCCAGCATCCTTTCGTCGGTGGTGCCGGATGGCCTTGGCATGTTGCCGCTCAGCCTGCGCCGCCGTTTGCAGGTGACGCAGCAATGCCGGGCCGAGGATATCGAGCGGGTTCGGCGCTTCTATGCCGACCTTGAGATTCCGGCGGATTTGGCGACCTATTTCAATGATGTGCCGGAAAAGCTGAGTTGGTCGCATCTGGTAATTGCGCGCGCGGGCGCATCGACGCTGGCGGAACTGACTTGTGCAGGTCGTCCCGCCATCCTCGTCCCGCTGCCGAGCGCGATGGATGATCATCAGACCGTCAACGCGCGTGAGATGACGGAAGCAGGCGGCGCGCGGACTATTCCGCAGTCGCGCTTCACCGCCGTGGAACTCGCCAAGCAGATGCAGAAGATGGCGATGGAGCCCGGTGCGCTTCAGAACGCGGCCAAGCGCGCCCGCGCCTGTGGCCGTCCCAACGCGGCGCGTGACATGGCCGATCTGCTGGAAAGCATCGGCCCCGCGCCGATCATGAACGATCCTTTGAAGGTCGGCCCGATCCCGACCAGCCTGAATTTGCAGGGCGTGCCCGCATGAAGAACACCAACCTCTCCCCGTTCGGGCTGAGCCTGTCGAAGCCCATTCCTTCTTTTAAAGAAGTAGAGCCCTTCGACAAGCTCAGGGCGAACGGATGTTTGTATAAGGGATATCAAGCATGAAGGGTGTCGGCACCGACATCGGCACGATCCATTTCATCGGCATCGGCGGCATCGGCATGTCCGGTATCGCCGAGGTGATGCACAATCTGGGTTACAAGGTTCAGGGTTCCGACGTAGCCGAAGGCTATGTCGTCGAAGGGCTGCGCAAGAAGGGCATCGACGTGATGATCGGCCACAAGGCTGAAAATCTGGGCGACGCCGCCGTGGTCGTGACGTCGACCGCGATCAAGAAGGGCAATCCGGAAGTCGATCTGGCGCTGGAAAAGCGTGTGCCCGTCATCCGCCGCGCGGAAATGCTGGCCGAGTTGATGCGGCTCAAGTCCACCGTCGCGGTCGCGGGCACCCACGGCAAGACCACGACGACCTCGATGGTCGCGGCGCTGTTGGACGCTGGCGGGGTGGATCCGACCGTCATCAACGGCGGCATCATCAACAGCTATGGCTCCAACGCTCGCCTTGGCAAAAGCGACTGGATGGTTGTCGAGGCCGACGAGAGCGACGGCAGCTTCCTGCGCCTTGACGGCACGCTGGCGGTCGTCACCAACATCGATCCCGAGCATCTCGACCATTATGGCAGCTTCGACAAGGTGAAGGACGCCTTTGTCGAGTTTGTCGAAAATGTGCCCTTCTACGGCGCGGCGATGCTCTGCCTCGACCATCCGGAGGTGCAGGCGATCCTGCCGCGTGTGCAGGACCGGCGCATCGTTACCTATGGTTTCTCGGCCCAGGCCGACATTCGCGGCGAAAATGTGCAGCCGATCCCCGGTGGCAACCGCTTCGATGTGCAAATCCGCGAGCGCGACGGCTCGCTCCGCCGGATCGAAGGCATTGAGATGCCGATGCCCGGCCGCCACAATGTACTGAACGCCATGGCGGCGATCGGCGTGGCCCTGCAAATGGGCATCGATGACGCGACGATCCAGACGGGTTTCGCAAAGTTCGGCGGGGTGAAGCGTCGTTTCACCAAAGTCGGAGAGATTCCAGCGGGGCGGGGGATCGCGACCGTCATCGACGATTATGGCCACCACCCGGTCGAGATAAAGGCCGTGCTCGCCGCTGCGCGCGAGGGTGCGAAAGGCCGCGTCATAGCTGTCGTCCAGCCGCATCGTTTCACGCGCTTGCGTGACCTGATGGATGAATTTCAGCAGGCGTTCAACGATGCCGACATCGTCTATGCGGCCCCAGTCTATCCAGCGGGCGAGCAGCCGATCGAAGGTGTCGATAGTGCTGAGCTTGTCGCGGGCCTGAAGCGTCGGGGGCATCGCCACGCCGCTACGGTCGAGGGCGCGGACGATCTGGCCCGCGTGATCGCTGACGATCTTCAGGCTGACGACATGATCATCTGCCTTGGCGCGGGTGACATCACCAAGTGGGCGGCCGGTCTGGCCGCAGCCGTCGCCGCGAAAGAAGCCGCCTGATGAGCCTGCCTCAAACCTTGGCGCTGAGGGCATCGGGTTGACCACGACAGTGGCGCCCCTTCCTCAGGTTCGCGGGTCGCTGAAGGCTGACGCCCCGCTGGCTCCACTCGTCTGGTTCAAGGCGGGCGGCGTCGCGCAGTGGCTGTTCGAGCCCAAGGATGCCGATGATTTGTCGGAGTTCCTGGCGCATCTCGATCCGGCGATTCCGGTCATGGCGCTTGGTCTTGGCTCTAACCTGATCGTGCGTGATGGCGGCGTTCCGGGCGTCGTCGTGCGTCTGGGCAAGCCCTTCGCAAAGGTTGAGCAGATCGACGCCACCTCGCTCCGCTGTGGGGGAGGGGCGTCCGGTATCCTCGTATCCTCGACCGCGCGGGACGCGGGCATCGCTGGGCTTGAGTTTCTGCGCTCGATCCCCGGCACAGTGGGCGGTTTCGTGCGAATGAATGGCGGCGCCTACGGCCGTGAAACCCGCGACATTCTGGTCGAATGCGACGTGGTGCTACGCTCCGGCGAGCGGGTGACGCTGCCGCTTGACGCCTTAGGCTACACCTATCGGCATAGCAGCCTGCCCGAAGGCGCGGTGGTGGTCAGCGCCGTGTTCCGGGGTGTTCCGGGTGATCCTGCCGCTATTCAGGCCGAAATGGATCGCATTGCCGCAGCGCGCGAGGAAAGCCAGCCGCTCCGCAGCAAGACCGGCGGATCGACCTTCAAGAATCCGGACGGTCATAAGGCCTGGGCTCTGGTCGATGAGGCGGGCTGCCGGGGACTGCAATTGGGTGGCGCGCAGGTTTCGGAAAAGCATACCAACTTCCTCCTCAACCTTGGCGACGCCAGCAGCGCCGACATCGAGGCGCTGGGTGAGGAAGTGCGCCGCCGGGTGAAGGCAAAGAGCGGCGTCGAGCTTGAATGGGAGATCCAGCGCGTGGGAGTGAAGAAGTGACCCTCTCCGCCTTCTCGTCATCCCAGCGGAAGCTGGGATCTCCTTCCTCCTTCCCAGCTTTCGCTGAGATGACGGATATTTTTGTTCTGGAGTTCTACCAATGACCCGTGGCCCCTGGCATGTCGCCGTCCTCATGGGAGGCTGGTCCGCCGAGCGCCCGGTGTCGCTGATGAGCGGCGAAGGCGTTGCAAAGGCATTGGAATCGCGTGGGCACAAGGTCACGCGGATCGACATGGACCGCAACGTCGCCGCCCGGTTGGCGGAAACGAAGGCAGATGTTGTGTTCAACGCGCTTCATGGCGTGCCGGGCGAGGATGGCACGGTACAGGGCATGATGGACCTGATGGGCCTCACCTACACCCATTCGGGCCTCGCCACCTCTGTGATCGCCATAGACAAGCAACTGACCAAGCAGGCGCTGGTCCCCCAAGGCATCCCGATGCCCGGCGGCCACATCGTCGACAGCGCCAGCCTGTTCGAAGCCGATCCCCTGCCGCGCCCCTATGTGGTGAAGCCGGTCAACGAAGGCAGCTCCGTCGGCGTTGCCATTGTGACGCAGGACGGCAATTACGGATCGCCCATCGGCCGTGATGTTGAAGGCCCCTGGCAGCATTTCGATCAACTGCTTGCCGAGCCTTATATCCGGGGTCGGGAACTGACGACCGCCGTGCTGGGCGATGAGGCTCTGTTGGTCACGGAACTCCGTCCCAAGAGCGGCTTTTATGATTTCGACGCCAAATATACGGACGGCATGACCGAGCATGTCTGCCCCGCCGAAATCCCGAACGAAATCGGCGAAGCGTGCAAGGCGATCGCCCTGCGCGCGCACCAGTTGCTGGGCTGCAAGGGTGCCTCGCGTTCTGATTTCCGCTGGGACGATACGCAGGGGGTAGAGGGGCTCTACCTGCTGGAAGTGAACACCCAGCCCGGCATGACGCCGCTCAGCCTTGTGCCGGAGCAGGCGGCGAAACTGGGCATTGACTATGCCGAGCTGGTCGAGCGTATTGTCGAGGATGCGCTGATGCAGAAACAGGGCGCTAAGGGGGCAGGGCATGGCTGAAGCACGCATCCGGCGGGGAAGCACGGCGCGTCTGACGGGTGCGGGTGGACCTCGCGGCCGCAATGGATCGGGTCGGGGCAAGCCGGGCAAGCGTCGTTCCTGGTTTGGTCGCATGCTTCATGCACTTCCAGTCAGCGAAGACACGCTGCAACGCATGGCGAGCTGGGCCATCGTGGGCATCGTCATCGCCGCCGTCGGTGGCATCGCCATGCTGCTGGGCGTGCCCGCAATGGCCGGACAGAAGGCGGCGGAGGTCGCAGCCAATGCCGGTTTCGAGGTTCAGAAGGTCGAAGTGCGCGGCGTCGAGCGCATGGACGAACTGCCAGTCTATAATATCGCGCTGGGTCAGGTAGACCGCTCCATGCTGTCGCTCGACCTGCCCAAGGTGCGCGACGAAATGCTGAAGCTCGGTTGGGTCAAGGACGCGCGCATTTCGCGCCGCCTGCCGGACACGCTGGTGGTCGATATTGTGGAGCGCGATCCGGTCGCTGTGTGGCAGCATGATGGGCAGTTGCACTTGATCGACGTTCAGGGCGTGGTGCTTCAATCCGTGTCTACGGATGCGATGCCGGACTTGCCGCTGGTCGTCGGCCCCGACGCGAACCGCCAGACTGCGGGCCTCAACAAGCTTATGGAAAACGCGCCCGCGCTAAAGCCCATGCTGGCCGGTGCGACCTGGGTCGGGAACCGCCGTTGGGATTTGCGCTTTCAGTCCGGCGAAACGCTTTCGCTGCCTGAAGGAGACAGGGCCTCTGCGACCGCGCTCGTCAATTTCGCGCGCATGGACGGCGTCAACCGCCTGCTGGGCCGCGGCATCGTGAAGTTCGACATGCGCGACCCGGATCGCTTCATCCTGCGCCTGCCGCAGAACCAGGTGAGCGATAAAGCCGAAGTAAGTGCTCCCGCCGCGCCTCAGGGCGAGGAAGGCTGACGCGCATGGGCCAGCCCAAGGTCGATAAGCTCGTCACCGCGATCGACATCGGATCGTGGAAGGTTTCCGCGCTTATTGCTGGCCGGACCGAAACGGGTGAATTGGCCATTTTGGGCACGGGCCAACGGGAAAGCCGTGGTGTACGGCGGGGCTTCATCGCCGACATGGAGCGCACCGAACTGGCGGTACGCGAAACGGTCGAGCAGGCGGAACGCGTTGCGGGCACCAACATTGAGGATGTGTGGGTCAGCTTCTCTGGCGGAAGCCTCGTCAGCGACGTTGTGACGGTCGAGCGCGATATGGGCGGCTATCGCGTAGAGCAGCCCGATATCGATGATCTGCTCGCGACGGGCCAGCAGGGCATCGATCCCGATGGGCGGGTCGTCCTTCATGCCCAGCCCACCTGCTTCACGATCAACGGCAAGGTGCCGGTGAAGAAGCCGCTTGGCATGCATGCCGACCTGTTGGGCGTCGATATCCATGTCGTGCTGGCGGATGGCGCGCCGCTCGCCAATCTCGACCTGTGCGTGCGTGGGGCCTATCTCAACGTCAATTCGATCGTTGCTTCTCCGATTGCGACGGGACTTGCTTGCCTGTCGGAGGAGGAGAGGGACCTCGGCGTCGCTTTGGTGGAGCTGGGCGCAGGCGTCACCAATGTCTCGCTTTACGCAGGCGGTATGCTGGTCGGCCTGCACAGCATCCCGATCGGCGCGTCGGACATTACGGATGATATCGCCTCTGCATTCGGCATTCGCCGCAGCCAGGCCGAGCGGATCAAATGTTTTTACGGTTCGGCAATGCAGAACCGCCGGGACTTCCGGGAGATGATTGAGATCGCGGCGCCCCATGGAGACGTGGCTGTGCCGGGGCAGAGCGCTGGCCCGAACGCGGACGGCGGCAAGATCACGCGGGCCGCGCTGGTCGCCGTCATCTGCGAGCGGCTGAACCAGTTGATGACGGAAATCAACGCGGCGCTCGCGGGCATGGGCTTCAATACGCCGACGGGGCGTCAGGTCGTGCTGACCGGCGGCGGCGCGGAAATGAAGGGCATTGCCGACTATGCTCAAGGCGCGTTAGGCCGGGCCGTGCGGATCGGCAGGCCCCGTGGATTGGCTGCGCTGCCGGAGGCGCACAGCGGGCCTGCCTTCGCCACGCTGGCCGGTCTGGCGCTTTACGGCGCATCAAACCCGGTTGATCTTAGAACGATAGCGCCTGCGCCGCAGACCGTTCATCGTATCAACGCGCCCCAATGGTGGCAGCGGATGGTGCGGGCGATGAAGACAAACTATTGAATAAATCTAAAGCCAGACGAACTTTGCTAGTGAAATACGCTATTTTCTGTTGCATTAACTTTCGATGACAGTTTCGCTCATGTCGCCGAAGCTGGAGGGAGCTAGAATTTATGAGCATTGAGATCAGCCCACCGCATGTGGACGAGTTGAAGCCTCGCATCGCGGTGATCGGCGTAGGCGGCGCGGGCGGCAACGCCATCGCGAACATGATCGCCGCGTCGGTTGAGGGCGTGGATTTCATCGTCGCCAACACCGACGCGCAGGCCCTGAACGCCTCGCCCGCCGAGCGCCGTATTCAACTTGGCCCGCAGATCACCGAAGGTCTGGGCGCAGGTTCGCGTCCGGAAATCGGCAAAGCGGCAGCTGAAGAAACCATCGTCTCGGTCGAAGAGGCGCTGAACGGCGCGCATATGTGCTTCATCGCCGCCGGCATGGGCGGTGGCACCGGGACCGGCGCTGCGCCCGTCATCGCCAAGGCGGCGCGCGACAAGGGCATCCTGACCGTCGGCGTGGTGACCAAGCCCTTCACCTTCGAGGGCAATCGCCGCATGAAGTCGGCCGAGAGTGGCATCGAGGAACTGCAAAAGCATGTCGATACCCTCATCGTCATCCCGAACCAGAACCTGTTCCTGATCGCGAACCCGAACACCACCTTCAAGGAAGCCTTCCAGATGGCTGATGAGGTGCTGCAACAGGGCGTTCGCGGCATCACCGACCTCATGGTCATGCCGGGCCTCATCAACCTCGACTTCGCTGACGTCCGTTCGGTGATGGGCGAGATGGGCAAGGCGATGATGGGTACTGGCGAAGCCGAAGGCGACGGCCGTGCGCTTCAGGCGGCGGAAAAGGCGATCGCTAACCCGCTGCTCGACGGCGTGTCGATGCGTGGTGCAAAGGGCGTCATCGTTTCCATCGTTGGCGGCGACGACATGCGCCTGATGGAAGTCGACGAAGCCGCGAACCACATTCGCGAACTGGTTGATCCGGATGCGAATATCATCTGGGGGTCGGCTTTCAATGACGGCCTCAACGGCAAGATCCGCGTTTCGGTTGTTGCCACGGGCATCGACAGCGAAGCGACTGGCGGCGCCGCGCCGCTGACCCAGCCGTTCAGCTTCGCCAGCCGCCCGGCTGTCGCCGTTCCTGCCGCAGCATCGCGTCCGGCTCCGCAGCCCGCTTCGGCTTCAGCTCCCGAAGCCGAGCCCGAAACGCTCGAACTCGATGTGCCTGCCGCGCCCGAACCTGCGCCGATCGCCGCGCCGGTCGAGGAACGGGCCGCCGCAGCGCCCCGGCCTGCCCCGGCGGCTGCCTCCGCGCGTCCTGCTGCCGTGTTTTCGGATGAGGACCCGTCGCAGGATGAACTGCTGCTCGGCGCAGAGGAAGTTGAAGCACAGCCTGCGCCCGCTCCGGCTCCAGGACCTCAGGCCGCGCCGCGCGCCGCTTCTGGCGGAACGCTGTTCGAACGTATGGCCGGTCTCACGCGGGGTTCCGACAAGAATGCCGGATTGAGCGACGATGCCGGATCGACGCCCGACATTCCACGGTTCCTCAACCGTCAAAGCAACCAGTAAGACGGCGGTCCATAGGCTGTTTTATGTTTTGAAGCGCGCCATCGACTGCATCGGGCGGTCGGGCGCGCTTTATCCTTCGGTAAATTTCCCATTCACGCATCGATCCGGTAAAGGGCTAGTGTGAAACGCTCAGCTTTATGGATCCTTGGCGGCCTGCTCCTGACAGGAACCGCCCAGGCACAGCCCGCCCAGATTCAGTCGATCAGGCCGTCAGGCGCTGAAAATCTCAGCCGGAACCTGTCTCGCCTCGCATCCAATCCCCGTGACGTCGATGCGCTGATCGGCGCGGGTGAGGCTGCGATCGAGATGGACGACATGCGCGCGGCGGCGGGCTTCTTCTCGCGTGCCGATGCGATCCAGCCGAATAATGGTCGAGTGAAGGCCGGGCTTGGCCGCGCCGCGCTCAAGGCGCAAAATCCCGCCGAGGCGTTGCGCTTGTTCGATCAGGCTACCCGTCTCGGCTACGGCGAGGCAACGCTGTTGGCGGATCGTGGCCTTGCGCGGGACATGACCGGCGATCAGGCCGGGGCTCAGCGCGATTATCAGGCGGCCCTCAAGCGTGCCCCCGATGATGCCGAACTAACCTATCGCTATGCCGCGTCGCTGGGGATTTCGGGTCAGGTCGATGCGGCCGAAAAGGCGCTCCAGCCACTGCTGTACAAAAGTGACCGCGCCGCGTGGCGATACCGCGCGTTCATTCTGGCGATGAACAACAAGCAGGCCGAAGCCCGAAAGATCGCCAGCCAGACTCTGCCCGCGCAACTTGCCGCAGCTTTGGCGCCCTATATGGAGAAGATGCCCTATCTCACCCCGGCGCAGAAAGCGGCGGCGGTGCATTTCGGTCATTTCCCGACCAATGTGGGGACGTCGCTGGCGGCTGCAACGCCCCGGCCTTCCGCGCCAACGGTGGCCCCGACTCCAACTCAGGCAGCGCCCACGGCTCCCGCGCAGCCCGCCATCCCGGCGGCGCGCGCGCAACTGCCACAGCCAACCCGGCCTTCGATAGCAGCCACGCCAGCGCCGCCCGCGCCGTCCGCCCGCCCGGCGCCTGCCAGCCCCGCGCCCTCCACTTTCGCGCAGACATCAACTGAAACACGCCCGGCACAGGTACAGGGGCCGCCCGACCCGCTTCCGGCGCCGGCCACCCGCCCGGCCGCCTCGCTGGCCGCTCCCGCAAGCCAGCCCAGCGCCCCCGCGCCAGCATCCGTTTCAGCGCCGCAGCAGACCGCTGCCGCCACCCCCGTCCAGCGCCAGCAGCCCGATCCGCAAGCGACCCGGACATTGGCCGACATCATCCATGCCATCGACGTCCCCGAATCCGAACGCCAGGCGAGCGTAGCCGCTGTCGACCTGTCCGAGATCGAAGCGCTTCAGGCCGCCCGCCGCGCAGAACGACAGGCCGCCGCCGACAAGGCGAAGAAGGCAGCCGCTACGGCCAAGGAAAAGGCCGACGCAGCAGCCAAGGCCAAAGCGAAGGCGGAAGCTGACGCAAAGGCGAAGAAGGCCGCCGAGGAAAAGGCGCGGCTCGCCGCCAATCCCTCGCGCAATTGGGTGCAAATCGGCACAGGCGCCAACCGCAATGCGCTGGGCTTCACGCTCAAAGCTCTTCGCCGGAAATATGACGCTGTTGCGCCGCAGGACGGTTGGGTCGCCAGCTGGGGCCGTACCAACCGCCTGCTGATCGGTCCCTTCGCCAGCTTCACGCGCGCCAAGGCGGTGGAAGCGAAGCTGAAGTCCGCCGGTGCCGATGCCTTCGCCTGGCAAAGCGACGCGGGCGAGGTGGTCGAACAGCTCGGAGGCAAGTAAGGGCGTCCGGATGACGACGCTCGCCCCCTATGCTGCGCACCCCGCCCGAAGCCGTGGCCGCCTGCATCCCGAAGCGGGAGGCGAGACGCGTGGTCCCCGTGACATCTTCCAGCGCGACCGCGATCGCATCATCCATTCCATCGCCTTCCGCAGGTTGCGGCACAAGACCCAGGTTTTTGTATCCCCCGATGGCGATCATTTCCGCGTCCGCCTGACCCACAGTCTGGAGGTGGCGCAGATCGGCCGGACGACAGCACGCACTCTGGGCCTGAATGAGGACCTGACCGAAGCGCTGTGCCTCGCCCATGATATCGGCCATCCGCCCTTCGGCCATGCGGGCGAAGACGCGCTGGAAGCGGCGTTGGATGATCATGGCGGCTTCGATCACAACGCGCACACCCTGCGCACGCTTATGCTGCTTGAATCGCCTTATCCCTGTTTCCAGGGGCTGAACCTCAGTTGGGAGATGCTGGAGGGCCTTGCGAAGCATAATGGTCCCATCGACCATCCCGGCTGGGCTATGCGGGAAGTCGATGCGCTCTTTCCGCTGGAGCTGTCCTCTCATGCCTCGCTGGAGGCGCAACTGGCGGCGCTCGCCGACGATATCGCTTATGACAATCACGACATTGACGATGGCCTGCGCGCGGGCCTGCTGACGCTGGATCAGCTGCTTGCCGTGCCCGTCGTCAAACATTGCTGGGACCGGGTGCGCGCCCGCTATCCGGACATCCCGCAGGATCGCCTGCTTCGCGAACTGGTGCGGGAACAGATCGGCCTCATGGCAAACGATCTCATCGCTTCCACCCGGCGGAACATCGCCGAGGCCCGCGTTGAAACGGTCGAGGATGTGCGATCCGCGGGACGCCCTCTGGTCTGCTTCTCGCCTGAACTCGCGGCGCAGGAACGCGACCTGAAGCGCTTCATGTACGCGTCGCTCTATCACCATCCGGCGCAACTCGCCGCCGCCAACCGTGCGCGGATCATCGTGCGCGACCTGTTCCGGGCTTATCAGCAGCAACCGGAACTCATGCCATCCGAATGGCAGGACGAGCGTCTACTGAATGAGCCGGGTCGCAGCAGGCATATAGGCGACTTCATCGCGGGCATGACTGATCGTTATGCAGAAAAGCGCCATGCGGAAATTTTCGGAGAGACGGCGCTCGTCTGAACGCACCCCATTTTCAAGACCATCACTACAAGCCAGCCGATTGAGCAATTGACGGCGCCTCCCATTTCCCGCAATGCGAGAGGGTCCCCGGCGCCCGATAGATTCGGGTCCGGACATGATGCGGGAGAGCATGGGAAGCCTTTCAGGCCACCCCGTCGCCGAAGGAGCAACCGCCCCGGAATCTCTCAGGCCAAAGGACCGCATCATGGGCAGGCACTCTGGAAAGCGGACGGGTCATTCCGTCCCACCGAAGGGGTAAGCCATCCGGTCGCTGGACCGGTGGTCAAAGCTCTCAGGTTCCGTGACAGAGGGGGTGGCAGACGCCGGGATTCCGACTCCGGATCATTAGTCTGTCGCCATGACCCTTGCCACGAAAGGCCGCTCTCATGTCCGGCAATGACGACATCGCCCATATCGAAGAAGAATTGCCGCTGCAGGACCTGCCGCTCGACGCCTGGCATCGCGCCAAGGGTGCGCGCATGGTCGGCTTTGCGGGCTACCACATGCCGATCCAATATGAAGGCATCATGGCCGAACATGCCTGGACCCGCGAACATGCCGGGCTGTTCGACGTCAGCCATATGGGTCAGCTCACCTTTTCTGGTGAAGGCGTTGACGAGGCGCTGGAGCATTTGCTGCCCAGCGACATCAAGGGTCTGAAACCCTTTCGCCAGCGTTACTCGATGCTGCTTGATCAAGAGGGTGGCATCCTTGACGACCTCATGGTCTCGCGCCTTGGTGCGGGGGCGTTTGACGGCGCGGACATCTATATGGTCGTCAATGGCGCGACCAAATATGACGATATGGGCTGGATGATCGAACATCTGCCTGATGAGGTCGTCATGAACCATATGGACGAGCAGGCGCTGCTCGCCCTGCAGGGTCCGGAAGCGGGCGAGGCGCTGGCCAGCCTGATCCCCGGCACCGCCGACCTCATTTTCATGCAGTCGGGCCTTTTCACCTGGCGGGGCGTTTCGCTGTGGGTGAGCCGTTCGGGTTATACCGGCGAAGACGGGTTCGAAATCAGCGTCTCCGCCGCTGATGTCACCCTGCTGGCCGATGCGCTATGCGCCTTGCCGCAGGTGAAGCCAATTGGGCTGGGCGCACGCGATTCCCTGCGACTTGAGGCGGGACTTCCTCTTTACGGCCACGACCTGACGCCCGCTGTCAGCACCATCGGCGCGGATCTTGGCTTTGCCATCCAGAAGCGCCGCCGGGAGGAGGGCGGCTTCATCGGTCATGCGCGGGTTATGAAGGAACTGGCCGACGGGCCGGGCTCGAAGCGCGTGGGCCTGAAGATCGAAGGCCGACTGCCCGCCCGCGAAGGCGCGCCCATCTTTGCGGATGGTGTGAAGGTGGGAGAGGTCACCTCTGGCGGCTTTGCGCCAACCGTAGGCGCTCCCATCGCCATGGGCTGGGTCAGCCTGCCGCACAGCGCCATCGACACCGCGCTGGAAATCGAAGTGCGCGGCAAACGCATCGCCGCCACCGTCGCACCCATGCCGTTCGTGCCGCATCGTTACCGCCGCAAGGCCTGAATTTCCTGGTTTTTTGTTGGTCGTGATTTTCAAGTAAATCACTCCGAGGGGAGCAGTAAAATGAGCCGTTATTTCACCGACGAACATGAATGGATCGACGTAGAGGGCGAGATCGCCACCGTCGGCATCACCGATTATGCGCAGGAACAGTTGGGCGACATCGTGTTCGTCGAACTGCCTGCCGAGGGCGCAACCTTCGAAAAGGGCGACGACGCCGCCGTCGTGGAATCCGTGAAGGCCGCTTCGGACGTCTATGCGCCGATTTCCGGCGAGGTCGTCGAAGCAAATGGCGCGCTGGAGGAAGAGCCCGCCCTCGTGAACAGCGATGCCGAAGAGGATGGCTGGTTCTTCAAGCTGCGCATCGCCGACGCCAGCGAGCTGGAAGGACTGATGAACGAAGCCGCCTACAAGAAGTTCGTGGCCTCGCTTTGAGAACCAAATAGCCCCTCCCCTTCAGGGGGGGGTGGGGTGGGGGATCGCCCAACGCACTGTGCCCGGCGGTAAGCCCCCACCCTCGGCCCCTCCCCTGAAGGGGAGGGGAGAGGAGATATGAATGCGCTACCTACCCCTTACCGACACCGACCGGCAGGACATGCTGTCCGTCATCGGCGCTTCTTCGGTCGATGACCTGTTCGTGGACGTGCCCGCCGAGGCCCGCCTTTCCGGCAAGATCGCGGGATTGCCCGATCATGCCAGCGAACTGGCGGTGGAGCGCCACATGGCGGCTCTCGCGCGGAAGAATCTGTCGGCGGGGGAGGCGCCTTTCTTCCTCGGCGCGGGCGCATATCGACATCATGTTCCCGCCAGCGTCGATCATCTGATCCAGCGCGGCGAGTTCCTTACCGCCTACACGCCTTACCAGCCCGAAATCGCGCAGGGCACATTGCAGGTGCTGTTCGAATTCCAGACGCAGGTGGCGCGTCTGCTTGGCTGCGACGTCGCCAACGCGTCCATGTATGACGGCTCGACCGCCTGCTGGGAAGCGATCGGCATGGCCCGCCGCATCACCAAGCGCGGCAAGGCGATCCTGTCCTCCGGCCTGCACCCGCATTATGTCTCGGTCGCCAACACCATGGCGAAGTTCACCGGCGACGCGCTGGTGCATCGGACGCCTACGCTCGACGCTGCCACCGATATCGATGCGCTGATCGCCGGGATCGACAAGGATACGAGCTGCGTTGTCGTTCAATATCCCGACATCCTCGGCCGCATCACTGACCTGACCCCGCTCGCCGATGCCGCTCATGAAGCAGGCGCGCTGCTGGTCGCGGTCGTGACCGAACCGGTCGCGCTGGGCGCGATCAAGGCGCCGGGACATATGGGCGCGGACATCGTGGTTGGCGAAGGCCAGTCGATCGGCGTCGGCCTCCAGTTCGGCGGTCCTTATCTCGGCCTCTTCGCGTGCAAACAGAAATATGTCCGCCAGATGCCCGGACGCCTTTGTGGCGAGACGGTGGACGCGGCGGGCAAGCGTGGCTTCGTGCTGACCCTCTCAACCCGCGAGCAGCATATCCGCCGTGAGAAGGCGACGTCGAACATCTGCACCAATTCGGGCCTCTGCGCGCTGGCGTTCAGCATCCACATGACGTTGCTGGGCGAAAAGGGCCTGCGGGACCTCGCGACGCTCAACCATGGCCTCGCTGTTCAGGCAGCCGAGCGCCTCGTCAAGGTGCCGGGCGTGAAGCTGCTCAACGACAGCTTCTTCAACGAGTTCACGCTGGTCCTGTCGAAAGATGCCCGCGATGTCGTCCGCAACCTCGCTGACAAGGGCGTGCTTGGCGGCGTGTCGCTCGGCCGCCTGTTCCCGGATGCGGCGGAGATCGGCAACGGCCTGGTTGTCGCCGTCACAGAGACCGTAACGTCGGAGGATATCGAAACCTTTGCTCAGGCGCTTGAGGAGGAACTGGCATGACCATGCTGAAGGAAGGCCGCCCCACCGCGCCCCAGGCCATCACCGGAGCCGACAGCGCGCCCGTAACCGCCACGGGCAACCGCGCGCTGATGCTGGAAGAAGCCCTGATCTTCGAGATCGGCTCGACCGAAACCACCGGCGTTGACTTTGCCGATGCACCCAAGGTCGCCAGCCGCCTCGGCAATCTCGCCCGCACTGACGCTATCGGTCTGCCCGGCCTGTCGGAGCAGGAGACAGTGCGCCACTATACCCGCCTCAGCCGCCAGAATTACGCCATCGACCTTGGCCTGTTCCCGCTCGGCAGCTGCACGATGAAGCACAACCCGCGCCTCAATGAAAAGGTCGCGCGGATCCCCGGTTTTGCCGACCTTCACCCACTTGCCCCGCAGTCGACGGTGCAAGGCGCGCTGGCGGTGATCCATGAACTCGCCGAATGGCTGATCAAGCTGACGGGCATGCATTCGGTCGCGATGAGCCCCAAGGCGGGCGCGCATGGCGAACTCTGCGGCCTGCTCGCGATCCGCGCGGCGCTCGAAGCCCGTGGTGACGCGCGTAGCGTCATCCTCGTGCCCGAAAGCGCGCACGGCACCAACCCGGCGACCGCAGCCTTCTGCGGTTACAAGGTCGAGGATATTCCCGCGACCCCGGACGGCCGCGTCGACCTCGAAGCTCTGAAAGCCCGCCTCGGCCCGGATGTTGCGGCGGTGATGATCACCAATCCCAACACCTGCGGCCTGTTCGAGCGCGAGATGAAGACCATCTCCGATGCGGTCCATGCCGCCGGGGCGTTGGTCTATTGCGACGGCGCGAACTTCAACGCGATCGTCGGCCGGGTCCGCCCCGGCGACCTCGGCATCGATGCAATGCACATCAACTTGCACAAGACTTTTTCGACGCCCCATGGCGGCGGAGGTCCTGGCTCCGGCCCGGTGGTGCTATCGGAGGCGTTGACCCCCTTCGCACCGCTGCCCTTCGTGGAAAAGCAGGACGGCCAGTTCGTGCTGATCGAGGAAGAAACCGCCGGCGAACATCATGCCAGCAGCTTCGGTCGCATGGTCGCCTTCCACGGCCAGATGGGCATGTTCACCCGCGCGCTGACCTATATCCTCAGCCACGGCGCGGACGGCCTGCGTCAGGTCGCAAGCGACGCGGTGTTGAACGCCAATTACATCCTGCGCAGCCTGGACGATGTACTGGACGCACCGTTCGGGCAGAGCGGCCCCTGCATGCATGAGGCGCTGTTCAGCGACAAGGGGCTGGCAGAAGGCTTCACCACGCTAGACATCGCCAAGGGCCTGATCGACGAAGGCTTCCACCCGATGACCATGTATTTCCCCTTGGTCGTCCACGGTGCGATGCTGGTCGAACCCACCGAAACGGAAAGCAAGGCCGCGCTCGATCAGTTCATCATGGCGCTGCGCAGCCTGGCTGAACGCGCGAAGGCGGGTGACGATGCGCTCAAGGGCGCGCCCTATTTCGCGCCCCGCCGCCGCCTCGACGAAACGCTCGCCGCGCGCAAGCCTGTCCTTAGCTGGAGCGACCCGGCACTCGCGGAAGCGGCCGAATGACAGACAGGCCGGAGCCGTGGGAACCCGGCTCCGGTCCCGTCGCGTCGGGCAAGCGCCATGCGCCCGCGACGCAGCGCAATCGCGACGCCATCCTTGCGATATTGCGTGAGGCGCTCCCGCCCGTTGGCCTGGTGCTGGAGGTGGCGAGTGGTAGCGGCGAACATGCCTGCTATTTCGCGGCGGCGCTGCCCGCCCTCGAATGGCAGCCGAGCGACCCCGATCCCGTTGCGCTGGCATCGATCGAGGCATGGCGCGCCGAGGCGCAGCTTCCGAACCTTCGCGCCCCCATCAGACTTGATGCCGCCGCCGCATGGCCGGTCACAACAGCTGACGCGATCCTTTGCATCAACATGACCCATATCAGCCCATGGGCGGCGACCCTTGGCCTGATGGCGGGGGCGGGGAGGGCGCTGCCGCCGGGCGGATTGCTCTACCTCTATGGGCCGTTCATCCGCGATGATGTGGACACCGCGCCCAGCAATCTTGCCTTCGACGCCTCGCTAAAGGCGCGCGATCCGCAATGGGGCTTGCGCCGCGTCGAGGATGTTGTCGCAGCCGCAGGGGCGAGCGGGCTGGCGTTGGAGCGGCTTGTGGAAATGCCCGCCAACAATCTGTCGCTGTTGTTCCGAAGGGCTTCTTCCTGAAAGCCGGCCCGCGCTGACCCTTCGACAAGCTTAGGCCGAACGGATATGGGAAGCGCAATGCCCAATCAACTCCTGCCCCTTGTGACCGCCGAACTCACCGCGCCCGCCGATCCACGCGCGGCGGCGATGGGCGGGGCTCTGGCGGCGCAATATCCGCATGCCGCCCGCGCTGTGCTCTTTTACGGCTCCTGTCTGCGTGAGCAGAATCTCGACGGGCTGATGCTCGATTTCTACCTTATCGTGTCGGACTATCGCGCGGCCTATGGAAAGCGCTGGCTCGCCACGGCCAACCGGCTGATCCCGCCCAATGTCTTTCCGTTCGAACATAATGGCCTGATGGCGAAATATGCTGTGCTGTCGGAAGCGGACTTCGCGCGCCTCAACGGCCCAGCCGCTGACAATGTCTCGGTCTGGGCGCGCTTTGCCCAACCCTCCCGGCTGCTGTGGGCAGCGGACGACCTCGCCCGGCAGCGAGCGATCAGCGCAGTTGCGGGCGCCGCACCCACCTTGTTGTCGCTCGCTGGTCCCATGACGGACGCGCAGGATGCCCTATCGCTGTGGAAGGCTGGCTTCACGCTTACCTACAATGCCGAATTACGAGCGGAGAAGAAGGGGCGTTCGGTTTCGATCGTCGATGCCGACCCCGATCGTTATCGCCGCTTCGGAGAAGCCGCCTTGGCACAGGGCCTGCCGCCATCGCCGCCGAAACCCGCCAAGCATTGGCGCGCGCTGCAACGACGCGGCAAATATCTGTCCGTCATTCGCCTGGCAAAGGCCAGCTTCACCTATGCGAGCGGCATCGATTATCTGGCGTGGAAGATCAACCGCCATGCCGGAACCGCGATCCAGATAAAGCCCTGGCAGCGCCGCTGGCCCCTGATCGGCGCGCTTACTCTGCTGCCGCGGCTGTTCCGGGGTGGTGCGATCCGCTAAGCGCGTTGGACAGCGCGTGTGACAGGCCCTTCAGTGTGTAAGGCTTGCGCAACACCTCATGTCCGCCAAAGTCAGTGCCCTCCGCAATGTCCCCCGCATAACCGGTGACGAACAACACTGGCAGGCTGGCATAGGCGGCGGGTAGGGTGCGGACCATTTCCGGGCCGGTCATTTCCGGCATCAGCACGTCGCTTATGATCAGGCCGATGTCGCGATGGCTCGTCAGCAGCTTCGCCGCTTTCGACGGATGATCGCAGGCAACGGGCAAATGGCCCAGTTCCGCGAGAGCCGCCATCGTCTGGTTCAGCACGCGGGGATCATCCTCCACCACCAATATGCGTGTCGGCGGATGCAGTACCGGTTCGCGTTCGGGCAGCGACGGGTCCGTTTGTAGCGCGCTGTCGGCCACTGCCTTGCGCGGCAGATATAGGGAAACGCAGGTGCCTTCACCAACCTGGGATTCGATACGGATTTCACCCTGGCTCTGTCGGACGAAGCCGAAAATCTGGCTGAGCCCCAGGCCTGTTCCCTTGCCCACCGGCTTGGTGGTGAAGAAAGGTTCGAACACGCGGGCCAGCACATCGGGCGTCATGCCACAGCCATCGTCCTTGACGCTCAGCGTGACATAATCGCCCTCGGCACATTCGCCGATCTCGTGGTCCGCGAGATGCACCTGGCCCGTGCCGATCACCAGCCGCCCGCGTCCATCCATCGCGTCCCGCGCATTGACGCACAGGTTCAGAATGGCATTTTCCATCTGATGCTGATCGACGAAGATGCGCCAGCCCTTGGCCTGGTTCTCGATCGCAACGGTGATCTGATCGCCGATCGACCGGTCAATCAACTCCACCATGCCACTGACCAGAGCGTCAGGGTCCACGGCGCTGGGCAGCAGCGGTTCTGACCGCGCAAAGGCGAGAAGGCGGCGGGTCAGGGCGGCGGCCCGATTGGCGCCTTCCATCGCATTGTCCAGATGACGCGCGGCCTCCTGCGGCTTGAGACGCAATCTGCGCTTGGCCAGTTCCAGTCCGCCGACGACCACCGCCAGCATATTGTTGAAGTCATGGGCAATGCCGCCTGTGAGCTGCCCGACCGCGTCCATTTTCTGCATCTGGCGCAGATTTTCTTCGGCCACCGCGCGTTCGGACGTTTCCTTCTTCAACTGTTCATAGGCATCGGACAGTTCGGCGGTGCGTGCCGTCACCGCTTCCTCCAGCCGGTCGGCGCGTTCGGCCTCCATTTCAGCCATGCGCCGCGCGTTGCGCCGCTCTGTATAGGCGGCATTGGCGACCCAAAGGGCAAAGAGGACGCATATCAGCAGCACCAGTCCGAAGAGCCGCGACGTGCGGTCCACAGATTGCGTCCGGTTGCCAGCCAGTTTCACGGCGAGGCTCCGCTCGCGCAGGCGGGCATTTTCAGCCTGGATGACGCGATCCAGCAACGTGGTGATGTGTTTCAGGTCTTCGGATCGCCCAGCCCTGTGGAATTGGGCGAGCGCGGCCATCTTCTGATCATAGGTCGTGCGCAGCCCGATTTCGCTCAGCGTCTTGCCACGCTGTGTGAATGCCTGCTGCAATTCGCGGACATTGGTGCGCTGCCATCCTGACCGGCGGGTGGCGTAGTTCAGCAGCTTGAGCTGGCTGGATGCCGTGCGCCACTGATCCTGAAAGAGACGGCCAACATCGGGATCGAGGCTGATCACATATCGAGCGAGGGTGACTTCGGCGCGTGCCGTCTTGGCTTCAAAAGCTCTGGCCAGGGCGATGATTTCAAAGCTGCGGCGTTGTTCCTGCAACGCTCGTTCATGGTCGCGCGACGCGTTGCTCGCGCTGTAGAGCAGGGTGCCAAGCGCCCCTACCAGCAATATCACGAGAACCAGCGGAAGGAAGCGTCTTACCGCAGCCCGCCAGCCAGAATCCTGGTCGTCCATGTAATAGCTGTCTGCCATTAACCCCAGATCTTAGTCGAACAGCATTACAGACGAAATATCAAGGAATAAAAGGTGCCAATGGGCAGCTACGCTTCACTGCCCTTCTATCTCCTCCTATCGCGGCAATCGTGGCCGCTCGCGGTCAGCCGATTGCTTTCGTTGCCTTGCCTGCTGCCTCGAACATGCCGATAATCTGGCCAACCTGCTCGTCGCTATGCTCGGCGCACAGCGAGCAACGGAGCAGGAAGGTCCCTGCCGGTGTGGCGGGCGGGCGCGCCATATTCACATAGAGGCCCAACTCCAGCAGCGCCTGCCACATGGCGACCGCCTGCGCCTGATCCGTCAGGATCACGGCAATGATCGCTGACTGCGGCGTCTCCGTGCCGAGCTTGAAGCCAAGATCGGTAAGGCCCTTGTGCAGCCGCTGGCTATTCTTCCACAGATGCGCGCGCTTTTCGCCCGCGTGCATCAGCTTGCGGATGGACGTTGCGGCTGTCGCGACGACGCTCGGCGGCAGGGAAGCCGTGAAGACATAGGGACGGCAGACAAGGCGTAGCACCTCGAACTTGGGGTGGTTCGATACGCAGAAGCCGCCAACCGTGCCGACCGACTTGGAGAAGGTGCCGACGACGAAGTCCACATCCTTCTCGACGCCTTGCTCCTCATACACGCCGCGGCCATTGGCGCCGAAAAAGCCCATGCCGTGAGCTTCATCGACCAGGATCATGCAGTTGGGATGCTTGCGCACCGCCGCCACCATCTCGGGCAGGGGGGCGACATCGCCCAGCATGGAATAGACGCCTTCCAGTACCACCAGCTTTTGTGCGTCGGCGGGCAAGCGGCCAAGGCGCTTGTCCAGATCCTCGACGCTGTTGTGGCGGAAGCGGACGATTTCCGCATCGCCCAGGAAGCAGCCGTCATAGATGGACGCGTGGCTGTCCGCGTCCAGCACGACATAGTCGCCCCGGCCCGCCAATGTGGAAATCATGCCGAGATTGGCCTGATAGCCGGTCGAAAACACCATGGCACCCGAAGTGCCGTAAAAGTCCATCAGCGCGTTTTCGACTTCCTTATGGCCCTGATAGGTGCCGTTGAGCACGCGGCTGCCGGTCGTTCCTGCACCAAACTCGTCCAACGCCTTCTTGCCCGCCGCGACGACGTCCGGGTCGAAAGTCATGCCCATATAGTTATAGGTGCCGAGCAGGATCGTGTCCTTGCCCTTGATTACCGCCTGGGTGGGGGACTTCACCTCGTCCATGACGATCGCGAAGGGATCGCGCACGCCGGTCGCCAGCAGCGCCTCGCGCTCGGCGATCAGCGGATCGAATTTGGAGAAGAGGTCGCGCGCGCCAGGCACTTCAGCAGGCGTGTGGGCGTCGGTGGCGGTTTCAGCAGCGTCGGTCATAAGGAGTCCCCAAGCCGTTCCGGCCGAGTGAAATCAAAGCCCTGTTCGGAGCCGGGTGAGGCGCAATCCTCGCCTCCGCCCGGCAGCATCCTTCGACTTCGCTCAGGACGAACGGCGTCCAAAAAATCAGGCGGCCTTCAGCTTCGCAACAGCGTCCACAAGCTGGCCGATATTTTCGATCTCGGCCTGCATGTTCATCGTGATGATGATATCGAACTCATCCTCGATCGCTGCGACGAAGTCCATGACGGTCAGGCTGTCCCACTCCAGGTCGCCCGCAAAGCTGGTAGCCTCGCTGAGGTCAACGCCCTTCTTGTTGAAAGGAGCGATCTGCGCGGCGATGCTGTCGAAAATCTGCTGGCGATCCGTCATTATCTGTTCAAAGCTTTCCCATGAAAGGGCGACTTTTGCCCCCAAGTCCCGCCTTTTGGCAAGGGAATAAGGCGGCAATCGGGCAGCATCGCGCCCGATTATGAGCCGCCCCGTGCGCGCCTTTAACGGAAATTGTCGGCGTAGGCCTGGATCTTCAGCGTCTTGGGCGGCGTCGGGATGAAAGTGTAGCCGATTTCATATCTGTCGGCGTAGGCGCGCGCCGCGTCCAGCGATGGGAAGGTCAGCTTGACCTGGCTCTGCGTATCGCCCGATCCGGCCCAGCCGGTCAGCGGGTCGGGCTTCTTCGCCTCGCTCGGCGCAAATTCCAGCACCCATTTGTCGGTCCGCGCCTTGCCGGACTGGAGGGCGTTCTTCTGAATCTGATAGATGCGCGCAACCATCGTGGCGTCAAACTCCTGGGAAGGGCGATGCGTCCGTTGCACCAGCGGACGGGCGGAAGTCAAGGCTTGCCACGGGCATCGGCGCGTTTCGTGCGCAGCGTGGCGGCGGCGCCAGCCGGGTCGTCGGGCCAGGGATGCCGGGGATAGCGCCCGCGCATCTCCTTTGCGACCGCGCTCCAGCTCCCCGCCCAGAAACCCGGCAAGTCCCGTGTAGTCTGGATCGGCCGTCCGGCGGGAGAGGTGAGGGACAGGACCAGCGGTATGCGCCCGCTGCCGACGACCGGATGCTCGGCAAGCCCAAACAGCGCCTGCACCCGAAGCTCCACGCGCGGCCCGCCCTCGGCCGCGTAGTCGATCTCATGGCTGCTCCCGGCGGGCGATTGAAATGCTGGAGGAGCCAGCCTGTCGAGTTGTTGCTTGCCATCCCAGCCAATGATGCCCTCCAGAACGCCGGACAATTGCGATCGGTCAATGTCGGACAGTCGCCGCTTGCCCGCGAGCAGGGGCGCCAACCAATCGTCGAGCGTCGCCAGCAGCGAAGCATCCGACAGCGCCTCCACCCCCGCAAAGCCAGCCCGCATCCGCAGCGATCGCGCTGCATCAGACCATGGCAGCAGGTCAAGCCTACCCTGCCTGACGCCCTCCAGCAGAGCCGAGACGACAGCCTCCGGGTCCGGCCTGTCATCCGATCCCGACGACAACCGTACCGCGCCCAGCCGCCTTTCCCGCAGAGCCTCTACGCCGCCCGTGCCCACCCGGAACCGCACCGTCCGATGTTCCTTCACCCGCCCGCCGAACAGGCGCAGCACTTCGACTTCACTGATCGGCGCGGCGGAGAGGATACGCGCCCCAGCCGCGCTTCCCTGCACTTCTCCTACCGCGAGCCATTCCTCACGCGCCAGCGGGCTCAACGGATCAAGCCGGAACCCGCGCCCACCAACGCTGGCCCATTCCGCACCATCGGCGGAGCGCCGCTTGGCCACCCGGTCAGGAAAGGCCAGCGCAAGGCATAGCCCCACATCATGCTCCCCCGCCGCTGCCTTCTGCCCGGAGGCAACCAGCTTTGCCCAGCGCTTCGCCATCGCCCGCGCTGCATCGGCCCGCTTCCCGCTTTCCCGCCGCCAGCGCGTCCGCCGTTGCGACAGGTCCACATCCTGCCCGCCAACCCCGCGCTCTCCCAGCAGCACGGCCACCTCCGCCGCCACCTCGGCGAGTCCCAGCTCGCCCGCGCGCACCAACATATGCCCGATACGCGGCTCCACCGGCAATCGCGCCAGCGCTTTGCCATGCGCCGTTATCCGCCCATCCTCGTCCAGCGCCTCCAGCACCGTCAGCCGCTTGCGCGCCTCATCCAGCGCAGCGGGCGGCGGCGGGTCGAGCCATCGCAAGCTCGCCGGATCGCTCACCCCCCACAGCGCGCAGTCGAGCAGCAGGCTGGAAAGGTCGCTCTCCAATATCTCGGGCGGATCGAAGGGCGGCATTCCCGCCGTGGCCGCCGCCTCCCACAGCCGATAGGCGACGCCCGGCCGTTGCCTTGCGGCACGCCCCGCGCGCTGGGTCGCAGCCGCCTGGCTCGCCCGTTCCGTGACGAGCCGCGTCACCCCCGCCGCCCGGTCATAATGCGGCCGCCGCGCCAGCCCGGAGTCGATCACGATCCGCACCCCATCAATCGTAAGGCTGGTCTCCGCGATCGACGTCGCCAATATGACCTTGCGCCGCCCCTCCCGCGAAGGACGGATAGCGGTCCGCTGCGCCGCCGGGTCCAGACTGCCGTGCAGCCGATGCACCTCGACGCCAAGCCCCTCCAGCCGTTCCGCCGTCCGCTCAATCTCCGCCACGCCGGGCAGGAAGGCGAGCAGGTCGCCCTCCGCCTCTTCCGCCAGCGCCCTTCGCACGGCCCCGGCCATCTCATCCTCGATCCGTTTTTCCGCAGCCCTGCCGATATGCCGCAACTCCAGCGGCTGTATCCGCCCTTCGCTCTCCAGCACCGGCGCATCGTCCAGCAACGCCGCAAAGCGCGCCCCATCCAGCGTCGCCGACATCGGCACGATGCGCAGGTCCGGGCGCAATGCCGCCTGTGCATCCAGCGCCAGTGCCAGCCCGAAGTCGCTGTCCAAACTCCGCTCATGCACTTCATCGAACAGGACAGCCGATACGCCCGTAAGCTCCGGATCATCCTGAATGCGGCGGACGAAAATGCCCTCCGTCAGCACCAGCAGGCGCGTCGCGGCGGACTGCTTGCTGTCCATCCGCGTCGCATAGCCGACGATCCCGCCCGGCACGCCGCCCATCAATTCGGCGATGCGCTCTGCCGCCGCGCGAGCCGCCAGCCTGCGGGGCGACAGCAGCAGCACCTGCCCCGTGCACCATGGCTCATCCAGCAGCGCGGGCGCCACCGCCGTCGTCTTGCCTGCTCCCGGCGGCGCGACCAGAACGGCGCTATTCCCCCGCCGCAATGCGTCCAGCAGCCGGGGAAGGATATCATGGATCGGCAGCGCGGCATTCATGTCCGTCCCTCTCGCGCCAATCGGCATCCGGTGCAATCCCGCTGTGCGAGGCGAAAGGCAGCACCGAAAAGAATGAGCTTATCCGAATAGCAACTCGTGCATCGGGTTTCCCGGATCGAGCAGCATCTTCGCCGTCAGCCCCAGCGACATGATGATCAGCAGGGGCCGGATCAGCTTGCTGCCAAATCGCATGGCCAGACGCGATCCGATCTGGCTGCCGGTGATGCTGCCGACGGCCATGGTCAGTCCCGCAATCCACATGACATGGCCGCCTAGCATCATCGTCAACAGCCCTGCCACATTGCTAGCCAAATTGGCGGCCTTTGTCTGAGCCGTCGCGCGGACGAGGCCGAGGCCCCCCAGCGCCAGGAAAATGGTCGCGTAAAATGCTCCGGCACCAGGGCCGAAGAAGCCATCGTAAAAGCCGATAGCGCCGATCAACAGGCTTAGTCCCGCCAATCCCACCCGGCTGTGCCGATCCATTTCGCTGATTCGGGGGGAGAAGGTGAAATAGCCCGCCAGCGCGATCAGCAGCGCGGGCATCAATCCCGCCAAAATGGCCGGGTCGACCCGCTGGATCAGCCAGGCGCCACCCACTGACCCTATAAATGCCGCAACAATGGGCCAGCGATAGGCTCTCAGGTCCATGTGCCCGGCGCGCGCATAGGCGATGCAGGCGCCAAAGGTGCCTAGCGATGATTGCAGCTTGTTGGTGCCCACGGCGGCCACGGGCGGGACGCCCGCCGCCAGCAATGCGGGCAGTGAGATCAGCCCGCCGCCTCCCGCCATGGCGTCGATGCACCCGGATATCAAAGCCGCAGCCATCAGGAAGGCCAGCGTTTCAGGAGAAAGGATTAAGTCCAACGGCGCCTCACCTCAGCTATCCGCCGCGCCACTTGGCGTCGATGCGCGCCGAGCCTGCCGCCGCTGGAGCAGGAGGCGTGGCTCAATAAGCGCGGGCGATTGCGAACTCGACGGCCTCGGTCAGCGCTGCCTTCGCCTTGCCCGTATCGAATCGGCCCAGCGCATCGATGGCGCGCTGGCCATAGAGGCGCGCCCGCGCGAGCGTATCGTCAATAGCGCCGGTCTTGCGAAGCAGCTGCGTCGCATGCGCCAGATCCTCGTCGCTCACCCGATTGCCTGCGATCGCCTGCTTCCAGAAAGCGCGATCCTCCTCGGAGCCACGCGCATAGGCTAGGATCACGGGCAGCGTCACCTTGCCGTCGCGGAAATCGTCACCCGCGTCCTTCCCCATGGTTGCGCCGTCCGATTCATAATCGATGGCATCATCGATCAGCTGGAATGCGATACCCAGGTTCCGGCCATAGACGTCCAGCGCCTTTTCCTCGGCCTCGTCCCGATCCGCGACCACGGCGGATATGCGGCAGGCGGCGGCGAACAGGGCAGCAGTCTTGGCGCCGATAATGTCCAGATATTGCTCTTCGCTCGTGTCGATCCGGCGCTGGGCGGTCAACTGATTGACCTCGCCCTCGGCGATCACCGCCGAAGCGTTGGACAGGATTTTGAGGATCTTGAGCGACTCGGCCTCGACCATCAGCTCAAAAGCGCGGGAGAAGAGGAAGTCGCCCACCAACACGCTGGCGCTGTTGCCCCAGATGATGTTCGCTGTCTTGCGGCCCCGGCGCAGGCCAGACCCATCGACCACGTCGTCGTGCAGCAGGGTAGCGGTGTGAATGAACTCGACCGCCGCCGCCAGCTTGTAATGGCGGCTGCCCGCATAGCCGACCAGCTGCGCGCAGGCGAGGGTCAGCATCGGCCGCATCCGCTTGCCGCCGCCCGCGATCAGATGACCTGCCAATTCAGGGATCAGCGGAATGCGCGACTGCATCCGATCCAGGATCACCGCATTGACCTGGTTCATGCCGTCGGCAACCAGCGCCATCATAGGGGTGAGCGAAGGCGCGCCGTTGGCGCGGCCGATGGGGTGGACGTTGCCGGAGATTGGGCCGGAGGAGGGGCCGGAGGCGGGTGCGGTCATGACGTGGCCCATGTGGCGGTGCAAAATGCAGATGGCAAGCGGGAATAGCTTGCACGGAGCGACGGATGGAGCAAAAAGCGCGCGGATATTTGGAGGATGAGCGTGGACGACACTTTGAAGCGGTATCGTGAGAGCATCGACAATATCGACGCCGCCCTCGTGTTCATGCTCGCCGAGCGCTTCAAGATCACGCAGGCCGTCGGCGAATATAAGGCGACGCACGCCCTGCCGCCAGCCGATCCGGGCCGGGAAGAACGGCAGATCAGCCGCCTTCGCCAGCTCGCGACGGACGCTAATCTCGATCCCGACTTCACCGAAAAATTCCTGCGCTTCATCATCGACGAAGTAATCCGCCATCACGAACGGTTGCGGGACGCCTGAGGGAATTATTTTCTCCCCGTTCGCCCTGAGCTTGTCGAGCCGGAGGCCGGCGAAGCCAACGGCCTTACTTCTCTTCGGGAGGCAAGCAAGGCCATTATACCGAAGGCAAGGGGCTCCGTTGAAACCCCACTGTTGATCCCACGCCCAAAAGGCGCCGTGCCTCAAGCCGGTTCGCTAACCGTTTCTCTTTTGCCCTGCGACCGCCCCAGCAGCACGCCCGTCAGCGCCAACGCAAAGCCCGCCAGCTGAACCGGCACCAGCCTTTCGCCGAACAGCAGCCAAGCCTCCACCGCAGCAAGCGGCGGGACCAGCAGTAACAGCATCGACATCCGTGTCGGGCCTTGCGTCCGCACCAGCCAGACCAGCAGCGACAGGCCGCCTGCCGACAGGCCCAGCACTGACCAAGCCAAGCCCAGCCATAATATGGGCGCGCCATCCCAACGGGCCTCCCCCATAATCAGCGCGGCGGCGATCGCGACAATCGCGCCGCCTGCATTCTGCACCGCGCCGGAAATCCAGATGCCGTCGCCCGCTATGGAGCCGCGCTGCACCAGCGTGCCTGCGGCCATGGCGACCACCGCAAGCAATCCAGCGATCGCAGGCAAAATCGGCACCGCCCCCGCGCCCGACTTCTCGATGGCCGGCAGCAGCACGCAAACCACGCCCGCAATGGCGATCGCCAGTCCCGCCCATCCGCGCGCCAGCAGCCGGTCACCGAGCAGGAACGCGCCCGCCACCGCCACCATCAATGGTTGCAGCGCGCCGAGCAGCGACATGATGCCAGCGGGCATGCCATTATAAACTGCCCACCAGCTGACGGTCAGGTAAACGCCGTGCAGCATCGCGCCCGCCACCAGGTGCAGCATCAGCCGCTTGCCACGAGGGAGCTTCTGCCCGGCCCGCCACGCGACGAACCCCAGCAGCAGCGCCGTCAGCGTCATGCGCACGCTCAGGATCAGTTCGGGCGCCCCATGGGGCACCGTCCCGCGCGCAACGATGAACCCTGTCGACCAGATCAGGACGAACAGCAGCGAAGCGCCGAAACCTATCACTCGCGCCCCGCCCGTATCGCCGCGCCCGCCGCAAAGGGCGTGATCGCGACGAGCAACAGCGACGCAGCCCCCAGAAACTTGAGCGCCGCTCCGCTCCCATCGCCCAGCGTCCCCGCGCCAAATATCAGCAACGGCACCGCCAACGGCAGCGCGAGCAGTCCGGCCAGCGCCCCGCTCGACCGCAGCCCTGCCGTCAAACTCGCCACCAGCAGCCCCAGCGCCGCGAGCGCGGGCGTGCCGATCAGCAGCCCCAGTTCCAGCATCCCGACCGTCGCGCCATCCAGCTTCAGCAGCGCGCTAGCGGGCAACGTCGCGATCATCAGCGCCGGGCCAAAGCCCAGCCAATGCGCGATCAGCCGCGCCAGCATCACCATTTCATCGCCGACGCCGCGCAGCGCAATCTGATCAAGCACCCCCGCATCCCGATCAGGCGCGACCAGCCGGTCCACCGGCAACAGGCTCGCCAGCAGCGCCGCGATCCACAGCATCCCGCCACCCGACCGCCGCAGCAGCGCAGCGTCCGGCCCCACCGCAAAAGGATACAGGCTGGCCACCAGCAGCAAGAAAGCCACCGGCAACCACAAGCCCGCCGACTGCCACGCCTGCCTCAAATCCCGCGTGACCAGCAGCGCCATCACCCTCACGCCGCCTCCTCCGCGACATAAGCGCTAAGGTCGATCACCACGGGCGAAGCCATCGGCAACGGCTGATGCGACGCCGCAACCACGATCCCACCCTCTGCCAGATGCGCCGCCACCGCCGCGCCCAGCAGCTCGAGCGACGCATCGTCCAGCCCATTGCCCGGCTCGTCCAGCAGCCACAGCCCAGCGCCACTCGCAATCACCCGCGCCAGCGCCGCCCGCTTGCGCTGCCCGGTCGAAAGCATCCGCACCGGAATCCCGCCAAGCGGCCCCAGCGCCATCGCCTCCAGCGCGCCGTCCAGCGCACCAGCATCCGCACCGTCCAGCCGCGCCCAGAAACCAAGCGCCTCGCGCAAAGGCTCTTCCAGATCCAGCGCCAGCCGCTCATCGGCCAGCGCGATCCTTCCCCGCCGCTCGATCGCCCCCGCCATCGGCCGCAACAGCCCCGCGCAAATACGCATCAGGCTCGACTTGCCGATCCCGTTCGGCCCCCGCAGCAGAGCGCTGCCCCCCGGCTCCAGCGCCAGATCAACGCCACGGAACAACAGCCGCCCACCACGCGCGCAAGCGATGCCCGACAAGCGCAGCGCCGCGTCGCTCATGGCGCGACCATGTCCTCCAGCACATGCATATCGATGTCGGAAAGGCCGAAATGATGGCCGATCTCATGCACCACCACATGCGTGATCAGCGCGTTCAGCGGCACGCCCGTTTCCACCCATTCATCCAGCAACGGCCGCCGGAAAAGATGCACCATGGGCGGGCCGTCGCCCGTCTGCTCGGGCTCGCCCACCGGCCGCCCGGTATAAAGGCCGGTCAGACCGAACGGATCGTCAATCTCCATCTCCTTCAATATCCGTTCGTCGGCAAAATCCTCGACGAACAGGACCACGTTGGACAGATGGGACCGGAAAGGATCGGGCAACCGCCCCAGCGCCTCAAGCGCCAGTCGTTCGATCTGAGCTATGGTTGGCGCGAAAAGAGGGGGTTGACCGGTGTCTGACATGGCTGCGACATAGGCGAAACAATATTATGAGGATAGAGCCATGATTGGTAAACTGTCCGGCGACGAACGGGCGCAGGAGCTTGCTTCTCTTGTCGATTGGACGCTGGTGAACGACCCTGAGGGCATCCAGCGGCGCTTCACCTTTGCGGATTTCAATGCCGCGTTCGGCTTCATGACCCGCGTCGCGCTTCTGGCCGAGCAGGCGAACCACCATCCCGAATGGTTCAACGTCTATAATCGCGTGGACATCACTCTGACGACGCATGACGCCGGCGGCCTGTCGCGCCGTGACATAGATCTCGCAAAGGCGATCGACGCGCTGCTCACCGCTTGAGCGGACGGCTTGATCAGGGTCGCCCTTCGATGCGATCCTCATAACCATGCAGCGCAGCGGTCACAGCCGGGTCACCGGCATAGCGGCGGCGCAGCATGGCGAGTTTCGCGTCGGTGCCGGTGCATAGTTCGGCGATACTTTCCATCAGGAACACGCGCCTGTCCCCATCATAGGGCTCCTCACCCCGAAAATGGTCGCAACTGTCCCGATCGACCATGAAGCTGGTGACTTCCTGCGGGAAGGGCATGGCCAGCGCGGCATCGGGAGAGGGGGGCAGGTCCAGCGATCCGCGCGGCGCGGGCTGCGCCTGCACGGTGACTTCGGCGGACGGGCGCTGCGGCGCGGCGACCACCTCGATCGGCTCGCCCTCGATGGCGTTCATAGAAAGCGCTGATGGCGGGGCCGAGGCATTGTCCGCGGACGCGGCATCGCCAGACGCATCACGGCAAGCCGCAGTCAGCGCCAGAATCATCACCAATGGAACCAGCCCCACCCGTGCGCCCACCGATTTCCTCCCGCAAAATGGCAATGAGATCAGCGACATGCGGCAGCCGCTGTTCCTCCTCATCGAGAATCGCCATGAATGCGGCTTGCCTATAATCGCGCACGCGTTCTTCCGAAAGGCGGCTTGCTGCGGGTAATGCGGAAATTACGATATCCAGCAGCCGTTCGACACCATGAAGGCGTCCCCACAAATAGTCATTCTCCCGATAGGTCCGGCTAAAAAACGCACCGAAATTATTGAATTCAATGCCTTTTAACGTCGCTTCGGCCCCACCTGATCGGATCGCGCTGCAATCCTCCGGGGAAATCCGGTCCACCTTCACCGGATCATATTCTTCCATGGCGTGGCCTTGGAGCAACGGTAGGGTGGCGATGTCGTAAAAGGGAAAGCCCAGATAGGAGAGCAGCATGATCCGCCGTTCCGCCTTGGGAAGTCCCGCGAGCGCGTCGGCCAGCATCATCTCCGCTATGTCATCCCGCGCCTTCAGGTCGCGTGCCTGTGCGATGGCGTCCAGCGCTGCCGCCGGGTCGGACGGCACCTCCTTGGCTGCGGCGCGGATCGCGCCATTATAGAAATCGGTGCCTTCGCATTCCGTATAATGCGCCATCGATTGATAGATGGCGTCGTGCATTTTCTGGATCGCGGCGTCGCCAGCCTCAGAATCGATCTCCAGCGTTTCGGCCAGCCGCCGCGCCAAAAAGCGCAGGCGACGAATGCGAAAACTCAGGTCATGGGTGCGGAAGAAGGCGACCGGCGGCGATCCCGGCCCGACATCCTCGATCAGCTTGTCCGCGCCGATCGTCCGGACGTGCGACCACAGCGCCTGCCGGAAATTTTCCCGCATCAATGGACTGTCCTCGTCGCTCAGGCGGAACAGCAGACCGGCCAGATCCTCGACGATGCCCGAAAGTTTCAGATGACCATAGGCCGGGAAGGCAAAGCCTGCCGAGTTCGCAGCCCGCAACTGCGCCTTCGCGCGCCAGGCGGAAAGCCGCGCGGGCGTCGGACGGTCGAGAAACAGCATGCCGCCAATCGTGTTTTCGACCTCCGCCTCGATCCCCGGTCTCAAAGCATTCAGAATGCGCACCATCCGGCGGATGCGCGAAGAATGACGATCAATCGCTTCCAGATTGTCGCGGATCGGTTGCTCGCGCGGAATATCGCTCAGAGCGCCGAAGATGGTGCGGAAAAAACCGGGTAGCTGAGCCTTGTCCTCTGGCGTGGCGTCTTCCTGCTCGCCCTCCCGGTTCAGCCGGATGGATCGACGGCCCGGCTTGGGATCAATATAGACGAAACGCCGATCGACCTCGCGCCGCGACGGACGGTTACGCAGCGCGCCGATCGCCTGTGCGAAGGGAGCATTCGCCAGCACCGATCCGTCGATCAGTATCGCGTCCTCTGCATTGCCGCGCGCCCAGTGGCGGGGCAGGGCATGGGCCAAAAATGCATCCCGGGTCGGCCATGCGCGATGCCGCTGTTTCAACACGCGGTCCAGCTCCCGCACGGTGAAGGGGGGGAATGCGCCGGGGAAGCTCGCCGTCGCCCGCGCGGCGAATACCAGCTCGGCCGGATCGGCGAACAGGCGGTCGCCACGCCCCCGCGCGTGGAAACCGATGGAAAGGCGATGTTCGGTCTCCACCACCTGTGGTGGGCTGTTCAGGTTCAGGCTTTGCGGATGGCCTTCGAAATCCGTGACGGTGACGAACAGGTCCAACGGGTGCCCCTCGGGCAACAGCGGCGGCCCGCGCTCTGCCGCTTCCATCGCGTCGAAGGCGTCCAGCATCATGCCGGTGAAGATTTCGCCGCCAAAGGGAGGTTCGAACCATCTGGAGCGGATGAAGTGGGACAGCTTGTGCCGCACCTCCTCGCGCGTGTCCGGGGCGACCGTGCGTTCGATCGTGTCGCCTGGCCGTCGTGCCGCCATCCACACCAGCGGCGTCGCCCAGAATTTGCTGATCCGCCGCGCGGGACGCGCATCCGGGTGCAGCAGCTGCTCCACATCGGCATTTTCCAGCCACAGGTCGGTCAATGGCTCCAGCGATTGCCCCGTTTCGATCGCCTGCGCCAGAAATATGCCGTTGATTCCGCCCGCGCTCGCCCCGGCGATGATGTCGGGCATCACGCGCAACCGGATGCCGCTTGCCGCTTCCAGATCTTCCAGCAGTTTCCTGTAAACCGCCTCGCTGCCTCTGCTGCTCGGGGTGCCGTCATGAAAACTCCGGCTTGCCCGCGCCAGCCGCCACACTTCCTTGGTGATGCCGTGCATATAGACGGCCAGACTGATCCCCCCATAGCAGACCAGCGCCAGTCGAAGTTCGCGCTCCTTCATGATGCGTAGCCCTCAGGCCTTATGCTGCAGGTGCCGCAGTCTTGTCCCGAACCCATCCCCCGTTCGCCCTGAGCCTGTCGAAGGGCTTCACTTGTCTTTGATGCCGCAGGCAAAGGCTTCGTATGGTCCAGTCCAAACGAAAACACCGAACTCACAACCGAAACTCCGCCCAGATCGGCAAATGATCCGAAGCCTTACGCGACGCCGCACTGTCATGCACGCCGCTGTCCACCAGCTTCAATTGCCCGCAATGCATGATCCGGTCGAGATGCGCGACCGGCCGCCGCGCGTGGAAACTCCGTCCGCAAGGCGCGAAACTATAATGGCGCGCAAAGTCCGCCAGACACCCCCGATTGGCGCTCCATTCGTTGAGGTCGCCCATTAGCACGGTTGGCATCGCGTCGCGTTGGGCTGCCGCGTGGATGACCGCCGCCGCCTGCTTGCGCCGCCACAGGCCCGACAGGTCGAGATGCATGCCAAAGACGCGCAACTTCGCCTTGCCTAGTTCAACCTCCGCCATCGTCGCGCCACGCGGTTCCAGGCAGGGAAGGTGCAGCACGTCATGGGTGCGGATATCCGCCTCCTTCCGCACTAATATCGCGTTGCCATGCCAGCCCATCGAATCGACATGCACGTTCAACGGCACCGGCTTGTACTGGCTCATCGATTCCAGCAGCCAGGGCGGAATGGCGGCCGATCGAACGCCAAAACGGCGATCCGCTTCCTGCAACGCGATCACGTCCGCGTCCAACTCTCCCAGCACCTCCAGCACTCGTTCGGGGCTGCGGCGGCGGTCGGTGCCAATGGCTTTGCGGATATTGTAGCTGGCAACGCGTAACGACTTCATGGCGAAACAATGCGCCACATCCGCATGAGTTTCCAGCGCTCTTGGACGGTATCCAAACTTCTTCGTCATAAGGCGGACGGGGCGAGGGGGGTGGCCCATCCGTTCTTTGTTCTTGAAACGTTCACCGTGGCAAGTCATAGCTCCCCCATGGCCAAGGCAAAGCGCAAATTCGTCTGTCAGCAGTGCGGCACGCTCTCCTCCCGCTGGCAGGGGCAATGCGATGACTGCGGCGAATGGAACAGCATTGTCGAGGAAGCGTCCGAAACCATCTTTTCCGCGCGCCATGATCTGCAAAGCGGCGGACGCGCCCTGACGCTCGTAGGCCTGAACAGTCAGGTTGAACTACCTCAGCGCACCAGCACCGGCATCGCGGAGTTCGACCGTGCGCTGGGCGGCGGCATCGTTCCGGGTTCCGCCACGCTGATCGGCGGCGATCCGGGCATCGGCAAATCGACCCTGTTGCTTCAGGCCGCAGCCCGCATAGCCGCGCGTGGCCTGTCCGTTGCTTATATCAGCGGTGAGGAAGCGGCGGATCAGGTGCGACTGCGGGCGCAGCGCCTCGGCCTTGGCAACGCGCCCGTGCAACTCGCCAGCGCGACCTCCGTCCGCGACATCCTGACGACGCTGGGGGAGGGGGAGCCGCCCGCGCTGCTCGTCATCGACTCCATCCAGACAATGCACAGTGACCTGATCGAAGGCGCCCCCGGCACCGTCAGCCAGGTGCGCGCATCAAGTCAGGAACTCATCCGCTTCGCCAAGCAGCGCGGCACCGCCGTCATCCTCGTCGGCCATGTGACCAAGGACGGCAGCATCGCGGGGCCGCGCGTGCTCGAACATATGGTCGATACGGTCCTGAGCTTCGAGGGCGAACGCAGCCATCAATATCGCATCCTGCGCGCGATCAAGAACCGCTTCGGCGGCACCGACGAGATAGGCGTCTTCGCGATGGTCGCGGAGGGGTTGGAGGAAGTCTCCAACCCATCGGCGCTGTTCCTCACCCATCGTGACGAAACCGTAACCGGCGCGACCGTCTTTCCTGCGCTCGAGGGCACACGCCCCGTGTTGGTGGAGATACAGGCGCTCGTCGTCCGCCTGTCCAGCGGGGCCACCCCCCGGCGCGCGGTGGTGGGCTGGGACAGCGGCCGTCTCGCCATGGTCCTTGCCGTGCTGGAAGCGCGCTGCGGCCTCAGCTTCTCTACCTGCGAAGTCTATCTGAACGTCGCTGGCGGCTATCGCCTGTCCGATCCCGCCGCTGACTTGGCGGTTGCCGCCGCGCTCATATCCGCACTCGCGGAACGGCCGGTGCCCGCTGATCTGGTCCTCTTCGGCGAAATCGCGCTGTCCGGGGAAATACGCCCCGTCGCTCATGCCCCGCTGCGCCTGCGCGAATCGGCCAAGCTCGGCTTCGAACGCGCTTATGTTCCCTCCGCGGTTGCCGACGGGGTGAAGGGGATAGCCGTCAGCGGCTACCGCGCCTTAAGCCAACTGGTTGACCAGATGCTCGGCCGCGGATAGCCCCGCGCTCATGAACGCCGTCGATATCCTCGTCCTTCTCGCCATTGGCGGGTGCGCCGTATTGGGCTTGCTTCGTGGTTTCGTTCTTGAAACCCTTTCGCTCATCGCCTGGGTCCTCGGCATCTTCGCCATCCGCCTCTTCCACCCCTCCGCCACCGAACTTCTCACCCCTCTGGTCGGAACCTCCGGAGGCGCGTCAATTCTCGCATTCCTTCTTGTTTTCGGCATCACCTTCGGCGCAGGAAAACTCCTCGCCCACGCCATCGGCCGCCGCACCCGCCAGTCGATTCTTGGCCCCATCGATCGCGTCCTCGGCGGCGGCTTCGGCGCCATCAAGGGATTGATCGGGGCAACGCTGGTCTTCCTCGCGTTCAGCCTGACCTACGACACCTTCTACGGCAGCGGAGAGCGCCGCCCCGATTGGTTGTCCGACGCCCGCACTTATCCGCTGCTCAACGCCAGCGGCCAGGCGATCAGCGAATTCGTGGCCGAACGCCGCGCCACAAAGGCGGACGTCGAAAGCGACTAATCGCTACAGCCAGCCTTTTGCGCGGTAAGCGTCCGCTGTTGCTTTCAATCCCTCTTCGGTAGCAACTTCAGGCACCCACAATTTTTTGGGAGGCTGCTTTCGCTTCGCGACCACCCAATCGGGATGGCAGAAATAGCTGACCCGATCCTGCGTCAGCTTCGCCGCCTTGCCCCGCAACATGCGATCCAGCCGAGCACCCAACCCCAGCGCCCAGTTGGGCGTGGCAAAAGTCCGCACGGGCCTTCCGACTGCTCGCCCGATCGCCTGTCCGAAGTCCAGGTGGTCCCAACCGCCCGGCGTGCCGTCGTCCGCCTCATAACTGTGAGCAAGGCTCATTTCCGTCTCGCCAGCGAGGCGCAGCAGCAACCGGCCAAGGTCGCTTACCTCGATCAGGGAAAGCCTCCCACCCGGGGGCAGTAGCATGATGCCCCGCTTCGCCATCCGGAACAGCTCAAGCATTTCCCGATCACCCGGCCCATAGATCGCAGGCGGCCGCACGATCGTCCAATCCAGTCCGCTCGCCTTGACGTGACGTTCGGCGAGCGCTTTGGACCAGCCATAGTCGGACAGTTTAGGTTCCCGCGCGGCCAGCGATGACACATGGACCAATCGCCGGACGCCACGCTGCCGCATGGCATCGATGACGGCCATCGTCCCACGCGCGTTCCCGGCCTCGAACTCGTCGCGATCGGCCGCGTTTACGACGCCTGCTATATGGACCACCACGTCGGCGTCCCGTACCAGCGTGTTCAGCCCCGCACGGTCCTCAAGCGATCCGGGCACCCATTTCAGCCGGGCGCGGGGCGGCTGCGCCTTTCGGGTGATGGCTGTCACATGATGCCCAGCGTCCAAAGCCTGATTGAGCGTTTCGGCGCCGACAAAACCTGTCGCGCCGGTCATGGCAATGCGCAATTTCATGGGGATCAGACCATGGCCATCTGATCGCGATGAACGAGTACGGATCGTGGCAGGTGGCCCAGCAGAGCCGCGATATCCTCACTGCGTTTGCCCGCGATCCTCGCCGCTTCCTCGCTGTCATACTCGCTCAGCCCACGCGCGATCACCCGGCCGTCCGGCGCGACGATATCAACGACATCACCTCGCACGAACGCGCCCTCTATTTTCGCCACACCGGCAGGCAGCAGGCTGTTCCCGCGTCCCAATGCTTTTTCCGCGCCCGCATCAACGATTATGCGTCCACGAACGGTAAGACGTCCTGCGAGCCATCCCTTCCGCGCTCGCTTGGCAGGTGCCGCGAGGAAGATCGATCCCTTGCCACCATTGATCCAATGTGACAGCGGAGCATCGACCTTGCCGGAAATGATCGCGAGATGCGCTCCGGCCCCCGTCGCGATCCGCGCCGCCTCGATCTTGGAGGTCATGCCTCCCGACCCCATTCCGGACGCGGATCCGCTGTCCGCCATATTTGCGATCCGCGCGTCGATGCGCTCGATTGTGTCTATCAGCATGGCGCTCGCATCGACATGCGGGTTGGCGGTGTAAAGCCCATCGACGTCGGAAAGCAGCACCACCGCGTCGGCCCGTGCTGCCTGTCCGATACGTGCCGCTAGTCGATCGTTATCGCCAAAACGGATCTCCGCTGTGGCGACGCTGTCATTCTCATTTACCACCGGCACCACATTGAGTGTGATCAGGCGTTCCAAAGTCGCAGAAGCATTCAGGTAGCGCCGCCGATGCTCAAGATCGTCCAGCGTCACCAGCATCTGCGCGGCGGTGATCCCCTTGTCCTGCAACAACCGAGCCCAGCATTGCGATAGCGCGATCTGTCCTGTTGCCGCTGCGGCCTGAGCGTCTTCCAGACTGCCGCGCCCACCCTTTGGCAGTTTCAATCGCCGTGCACCCAGGGCGATTGCGCCTGACGAAACGATAATGATCTGCTGCCCGGCTGCTTTGCGGTCAGCGACATCTTCGACCAAGGTTCGGAGCCACGCTTCGCGAACCTCGCCATTCCCATCGACCAGCAGGGCCGAGCCGATCTTGATGACCAGTCGCCGAACTTGGAAGGGTGGGAAGCCTGAAAGAGAGGAAGTCACGGGATCAGTTCCGTTCGCCTGGAACGTGAAGAATAAGTGGCGACTGATGAATGTTCAGATTGGCGACCATGAAGCGTCGCCTTCGTCACTGGCCTTTTCCTCCATCGGTCTGCCGTCTGCAAGCAATGGCAGGACAGCATCCAGCAGTGGTTGCACACCTTCGCCAGTCGCGCCTGAAATGATGAATATCTTCTCCACGCCAGCCTCGCGCCGAATTTGGGTGGCGATGTCCTCCATCAATTCCGGCCCGAGCAGGTCGCCCTTGTTGAGGGCGACGATTTGAGGCTTGTCGGCCAGCCCCTCGCCATAGGCTTCCAGTTCATCCTGCACGATCCGGAACTGTTCGACCGGATCGTCGCCAGTGGCATCGACTAGGTGCAGCAGCACGCGGCAGCGCTCGATATGGCCAAGGAATCGGTCGCCGATGCCAGCACCTTCGGCTGCACCCTCGATCAAGCCGGGAATGTCTGCCAGGACGAATTCCTTGTCACGGTGCGTGACGACGCCGAGCTGTGGCTTGGTGGTGGTAAAGGCATAGGCCCCGACTTTGGCCTTGGTATTGGTCACCTGATTGATGAAGGTCGACTTGCCAGCATTCGGCATGCCGACCAAGCCGACGTCGGCAAGCAATTTCAGCCGCAGCCAGACCCACATTTCCTGTCCCGGCCAGCCCGTTCCATGCTGCCGTGGCGCGCGGTTGGTGCTGGTCTTGTAAGACAGGTTGCCCCGGCCGCCATCGCCGCCGCGCAACAGGACCAAGCGCTGTCCTACCTCTGTGAAGTCGGCGAGCAGTTCCTGATCTTCATAGTCCGGATAGCCATCCTCGTCCTCCGTGCCCTCTATGGGCTGGGGATCGGAGAGGATCTGCGTTCCTACGGGAACTTTTATGACGAGGTCGTTGCCGCCAGCGCCATAGCGATTCTTCCCCGCACCCGGCATACCGCGCTGTGCCTTGAAATGCTGGGTGTAGCGGAAGTCGATCAGGGTGTTGAGGCCAGCTACGGCTTCGAAGATGATATCTCCACCCTTGCCGCCATTGCCGCCATCAGGGCCGCCATATTCGACATATTTTTCCCGCCGGAAACTGACCGCGCCGGGGCCGCCCCAGCCGGATTTTATGTATATCTTCGCCTGATCCAAAAAATGCATGGGCTGGCCCATAGCCGCTTATGACGCGGAATTAAACCTTGCCGTCTGCTATCGCTCGAAACTCACCTTTTCCATGCGGGACGGCGTCTGCTGGCCCCGTCCCTTCTTCGTTCAGGCCGCGAGCGCGGGCATGGCGTCGTGATAAAGGTCCATTGCAGGATCAATCATCATGCGTCCGGGCACACCTTCTTCAAAGACCAGGCATTCAGCCGCATTTCCGCGCGCCGGACTATAACGTTGCTCCACCCGGCCGGTGTAACGAAAGCCGATTTTCCGAAGCACATTGCCCGACGCCGGATTGTCAGCGAAATGCGCCGCGCGAATCCCGCTGACGCCTGCCGCCCGTGCCATGCCGTACACCGCGCTGGCGGCCTCCGTCGCAAAGCCCAGCCCCCAATAGGGACGCGCTATCCAATAGCCGAGTTCAGGCGTGCCATCTTCGGTCAAATGGATGCCGCACCCGCCGACGAGGCGCGGAGCACCGCGAGTGCGGGAAAAAGCCAGAAGACGCGGCAGGCGTGTATCCTGCGGAAGGGCAAGGAAGCTGCGTGCGTCATCAATGCCATAGGGCGCCGGCACGCGGACAAGGTTGCGCAGGACCGCCGGATCGCCAATCGCTTCGGCCAGCGCGGATGCGTCTTCCATCCAGCCGGGTCTCAGAAGCAGGCGGGGGGTACGGGCGAACATTTGAAAATCTCTCCTCTGATCGACACGTCAATGGCCGTAAAAAGTTACGGCTTGACGACTTCTTTCCTCTGGCTGTGCCCCGCCCGCATGACGCGCGAGAAGGCTCAGGGTTCCAGAGGTTTGAGGGAAAATGAGGGGAGGTGCCGCCGAATGGAAAAAGGGGCGCTCCCGGATGGGGCGCCCCTTTTTCCCTCGGATTATCAGAGATGGTCCAAGACCATCTTCTGGAAGGATCGCCCCAATAATGAGGGACGATCCGTCATTGATCGTCCGTTATTCGGCTGCTTCAGCCATGGCATCGACCGACACATATTTGCGGCCGAGCTTGCCAGTGTGGAATACCACGCGGCCTTCGCCCAGGGCAAAGAGGGTGTGGTCCTTACCCATGCCGACATTGCGGCCGGGATATACGCGGGTGCCGCGCTGGCGAATGATGATGTTGCCGCCGATCACTTCCTGACCGCCGAACTTCTTCACGCCAAGGCGCTTCGATTCCGAATCGCGACCGTTACGCGATGAACCGCCAGCTTTTTTATGTGCCATGACTCAAACTCCTCGAAACTCTACTGCGGCTCAGGCGATCGACACGATCTTCAGGATCGTGTGGTTCTGGCGATGGCCGTTCTTGCGACGGTAATTGTGACGACGGCGCTTCTTGAAAACGATGACCTTCTCGCCCTTCGCCTGCGCGATGATTTCGGCGGCGACGGTCAGCTTGCTGGCGTCCTTCACGTCGCTGCCTTCGCCGGCGAACAGGACGTCATCCAGCGTCACCTTGTCACCGGCCTCACCGGCCAGCTTCTCGACGACGATCTTGTCTCCGGCGGCTACGCGATACTGCTTGCCGCCCGTGCGCACGACTGCGAACATGGCTCTTCTCTTCTCGTTCAAATCTGCTTTACGCAAATCGCCGAGGACATGACGTCCTGTTGACCCGCGCGGGAATGTGGCCCGGTAGTGGACTGACTCGCTTCTGTCAACCGGGAAGCCCCCTTCTTAGGGGTGGTTTTTGCGCGGGCCAGTGCCTATCTTCCCGTGTCGAAGGGAACCCGCCGCGCATGATGCCGACATCTTACAGGACTGACAGCATGAGAGGCAGGCTGCTCTTCATGCTGACCCTGTGGATGGCGATCAGTGTTGCGTTATTAAGTGCCCTCACGCCATTGGGGCCACCGTCCAGCATGGCAACGGGCTCGGCGTTCAATCCTGCCACCACAGGCGTTGTGCTGAAGGCCCGGACCCAATCGGCACCGGCCGACTACCGCCTAACCCAGCCCGATGGTTCGGGCGACACCCCCTTGTTATCGTCATTGATGCCATGGTTGGTATCTGTAGCGGGACTGCTGGCCGCCGTGGGGTGGTCGCGATCTAATCCCCTGTATGTCCGTACCCGCCCCTCGCTCTTGCGTCGGCGTATTTCACACTTCTTTCACGCTCGCGCTCCGCCTGTCCTGACTTAACGCCCACTCCGTTAATCGTCAGACAGGAGAGATCCATGACCCGCAGACGGTCACGCCGCAGCAACCGACGGCCGCCATGGTGGTTCGTACCCGCCGTGTTCACTGGGCTGGGTGCTGCCGGAGCCTTATTGTCAGCCGCTATGCTAGCGGTCGCAGAATGAAAATATGATAGGCTGCCGGTGAAGGTTCAGAGGGCCGCACCGGCAGACAGGGAAGGACGTCCATGCCTCATCACACGCCCCTGATCGGAACAATCGTCGCGGGCCTCGTTGTTGCTTTCATAATGGGTGCCATTGCCCATCGTCTCAAACTTTCGCCGCTGGTCGGTTATCTTATCGCGGGGATCATGGTTGGTCCTTTCACCCCAGGCTTTGTCGCCAACACCAGTCTGGCCAACGAATTGGCCGAGATTGGTGTCATTCTGCTGATGTTCGGGGTGGGACTTCATTTTTCGCTGCGTGACTTGCTGTCGGTGAAGAATATCGCCGTACCCGGCGCCATCGGGCAGATCGCGGTGGCAACGCTGCTCGGCATGGGACTGTCGCACTATATGGGCTGGCCAGTGATGGGCGGCATTGTGTTTGGCCTCGCTCTTTCGGTGGCGAGTACAGTCGTTTTGCTGCGCGCCTTGCAGGGGGCCGATCTTGTGGAGACGCGGCGGGGGCGCATAGCTGTTGGCTGGCTGATCGTCGAGGATCTGGTGATGGTGCTGGCGTTGGTACTGCTACCGGCGCTGGCGAAGGTTATGAACAATGCAGACGCATCGGCCGGAATGGGTGACCTGCTGGCACCGCTGCTCAGCACCTTGCTGAAGGTCACCGGTTTTGTAGCCCTGATGCTCGTGGTGGGCCGACGAGTCATTCCTTGGGCGCTGCACTGGGTAGTTCACACCGGATCGCGGGAGTTGTTTCGCCTGGCTGTGCTGGCGATCGCCCTTGGCGTGGCCTTCGGCGCGGCCGTGGCGTTCGATGTGTCATTTGCGTTGGGCGCCTTCTTCGCGGGCATGATACTGGGCGAGACGCCGCTCAGTCGCCGCGCGACGGAGGAAACGCTGCCGCTGCGCGATGCATTCGCTGTGTTGTTCTTCGTGTCCGTGGGCATGCTGTTCAATCCATCGGTGCTTGTCGAACAGCCGTTGCCCCTGCTTGCGACCGTGGCGATCATCATCGTCGGCAAGTCTATCGCCGCGTTCGCGATCGTACGCGCCTTCGGCCACCCAGGGGATACGGCTCTGACGATCGCGGCGAGCCTGGCGCAGATCGGCGAGTTTTCCTTCATCCTTGCTACATTGGGCACTGGCCTAGGCGTGCTGCCTGCGGAAGGACGCGACTTGATTCTTGCCGGGGCGATCGTGTCGATCTTTCTGAATCCGTTCATCTTCTCGATGATCGTGCGAGCGCACAAGAAGGAGGAGATTGAGGAGGAGGCGGAAGCAGAAAGGGCGCGCCAGCGGCCGCACATCGGCCACGTGATCTTGGTCGGATATGGCCGGGTCGGCAAGATGATCGCGGAGCGCCTGTCCGAACGCAATGCCCATTTCGTTGTGCTGGAGACGGACCCCGAACGGGCGGAGGAGGCCGCGGAGGCGGGCCATCCGGTAGTACGAGGAAGCGCGCTGGAGGACCGTTATCTGATAGCCGCCGGTATTTGCGAGGCCCGAAGGCTACTGATCGCGGTGCCGGAAGGGTTTGAAGGTGGCGCGATTCATGAACATGCGCGCCGCCTCAATCCCAATCTGCAGGTGATTGCGCGGGCGCATAGTGACGCGGAGGTTGCACACTTGGAAGGAATAGGCGTGCCCCATGTCGTCATGGGAGAGCGCGAGCTGGCAGCGCGGATGCTTCAGTTGTCCGGCGCGGGCTGAACGTTGGTTGAGGCTGTCTCAGTCAACGATGTGCTCCTGTGAAGCCAGGAGCACATCGTTTTGGGAGCGGGTGTCTTATCCGCGTGGCTTGCGAGGCGGGCCTTTGCGAGGGCCGCCCTTGAACGGCCGGGCGCCATAGGCTGGCTTTGGACCACGACCTTCATTGGGACGTCCCTTGCCGCGCGGCGGCCCTTCGCGGCGGTTCTCGCGCGCCGTGTCCCGAGGTGTTCCCTCAATCTGTTCGAACTGGACTTCAGCGCCCTCGTCGCTCGCCTCGCCCGTCCGCTTCACTGAGCCGATGAATCGGGATACGATGGCGCTGGGGATTTCGAACAGCGTTTCGTTTGCGGCGATCCGGATCGCGCCGATGTCTTGGCGTGACACATGGCCTCGGCGGCAGATCAGCGGCAGGATCCAACGCGGGTCGGCGTTCTGGCGGCGGCCGATGTCCATGCGGAACCAGACGGTATCCTCAAAGCCTGGACGAGGCCCATCGCGGCGCGGCGGGGCCTCGCTGGCGTCGAGCAGTTCTTCGGGCGCGGGAAGGGCGGCGCGGGCGCTTTTGACCAGCATCGCGGCGATCTCCTTGGCGGACTTGGTTTCCAGCAGTTCGGCGCCCAACGCCCAGTCCAGCTCGTCCAGCTCCGCCTTTTCCATCAAGCGCTCGCGGAGGCGGGAATTGTCCTGCTGTTGGATCGCTTCCTTGCTGGGGGGGGTGCCCCACTCAACCGGGATTTTCGCGCCGCGCAGCATGGATTCGACCCGGCGGCGGCGGGGGTAGGGGACGATGAGGACAGCGGTGCCCTTCTTGCCTGCGCGTCCGGTGCGGCCGGAACGGTGCTGCATCGTTTCTGCATCGCGCGGGATTTCGACGTGCACGACGAGGCTGAGGTTGGGAAGGTCGATGCCGCGCGCGGCTACATCGGTGGCGACGCAGACGCGGGCGCGGCGGTCGCGCAGGGCTTGCAGCGCATGGTTGCGCTCATTCTGGCTATGCTCACCCGACAGCGCCACGGCGGCGAAACCGCGTTCGGTGAGGCTGGCGTGGAGGTGGCGGACATTGTCGCGGGTGGCGCAGAAGAGGATCGCGGTTTCTGCTTCATGATAGCGCAGCAAATTGACCACCGCGTTCTCAATGTCGGCGGGCGCAACGGTGACGGCCTGATAGCTGATATCGCCATGGCCGCGCTCGTCACTGACAGTCGAAATGCGCAGCGCGTCCTTCTGGTAGCGCTTGGCGAGCGCAACGATCGGCTTCGGCATGGTGGCGGAGAAGAGGAGGGTACGGCGGCCTTCGGGCGCGCCGTCGAGGATCTCTTCCAGATCCTCGCGGAAACCCATGTCGAGCATTTCGTCAGCTTCATCGAGGACGACGGTCTTGAGTCCCGACAGGTCCAGTGCGCCGCGTTCGAGATGGTCGCGCAGGCGGCCGGGCGTGCCGACGACGATGTGCGCGCCGTGGGAAAGGGCGCGCCGTTCCTTGGCGGCGTCCATGCCGCCCACGCAGGTGGCGATGCGGGCGCGGGCTTCGCCATAGAGCCACTCCAGTTCACGGCTGACTTGCAGCGCCAGTTCGCGGGTAGGGGCGATGGCGAGCGCGAGCGGCTTTCCTGCCACGGGCAGGCGCATCTCTTCACCCAGCAATTCGCCTGCCATGGCAAGGCCAAAAGCGACCGTCTTGCCTGAACCGGTCTGCGCCGAGACGATGAGGTCGCGGCCTTCCGCTTCGGGCTGGGTGACTTCGGCCTGAACGGGGGTCAGGCTTTCATAGCCTTTTCGCGTCAGGGCGTCCGAGAGGAGGGGCGGGAGATGTTCAAAAGACATTATATTTTCCGTCGGTAAAGCGACCCGCCATTCCCGACGGATACATGATGACCTGATGTGCTTCGGCCGCTGCCGGAGCCCGGGATGCAAGGTCACACACCCCGAAGTTCACACCGTCCCTGAGGGACTTCTGCGCTAGGCAGAAATGGGTGCCGGAAGGCACCCAAATAAGAAGGCCGCCTTCCCCCGCAAAGAGGGAAGGCGGCCCCTATATTAACTATTGCGAGGGATCAGACCGAAGCGACTTCCGCCACGTCGACCTTCACGCCCGGACCCATCGACGACGACAGGGCGATCTTGCGGACATACTTGCCCTTCGAACCCGACGGCTTCGCCTTGACGATGGCGTCAACGAAAGCGTCGAAATTCTTGCGCAGGTCTTCGGCTGAGAAGCTCGCCTTGCCGAGACCGGCGTGGATGATGCCAGCCTTTTCGACGCGGAATTCGATCTGACCACCCTTGGCGGCCTTCACGGCTTCGGCGACGTTCGGGGTGACGGTGCCGAGCTTCGGATTCGGCATCAGGCCCTTGGGACCCAGAACCTTACCGAGACGGCCGACCAGACCCATCATGTCGGGGGTCGCGATCACGCGCTGGAAGTCGATGTTGCCAGCCTGGATGCTGTCCAACAGGTCCTCGGCACCCACGATGTCGGCGCCAGCGGCGGTCGCGGCTTCAGCCTTGTCGCCACGAGCGAACACGGCGACGCGAACGTCCTTGCCGGTGCCGGCGGGCAGGGTGACGACGCCACGGACCATCTGGTCGGCGTGACGCGGATCGACGCCCAGGTTGATCGCGATTTCGACGCTTTCGTCGAACTTGGCGGTCGCGTGGGTCTTGATGAGGCCCAGCGCTTCGTCAACGCCGTGCAGCTTTTCGCGGTCAACCGCAGTGGCGAGAGCCTTCGCCTTCTTTGTCAGCTTTGCCATGGTCTTAGCCCTCCACCACTTCGAGGCCCATCGCGCGAGCGGAGCCTTCGATGATCTTCGTCGCTGCGTCGATGTCGTTCGCGTTCAGGTCAACCATCTTGGCCTGAGCGATTTCAGCGAGCTGGGCGCGGGTGATCTTGCCAGCGACGACCTTGCCCGGTTCCTTGGAACCCGACTTCAGGTTGACGGCCTTCTTGATCAGGTAGGTGGCGGGCGGCTGCTTCGTGACGAAGCTGAACGAACGGTCCGCATAGACGGTGATGATGGTCGGCAGCGGGGTGCCCTTTTCCATCTTTTCCGTCGAGGCGTTGAACGCCTTGCAGAATTCCATGATGTTCACACCGCGCTGACCCAGCGCCGGACCGATCGGCGGCGAGGGGTTGGCGGCTCCAGCGGGCACCTGGAGCTTGATATAGCCCGTAATCTTCTTGGCCATTTTCACTCACTCTGTTGCTGGGAGGATCGCAAGCGACCCGCCCGGTTCAAGTTTAGCGGTCAAGCAGCAATCCCTGAGGATGCCTTCCGCACTGTATTATCCTCGCCCCTTCAGGGGAGAGGATACCGTAGCTTGCCAGTTTGCTGGCTAGCGTAGGTTGGAGAGGGGGCTGTGCCCTCTCCCGCTGCGACTAGGCGGCGGAGCCGCCAAGTCTCGCTGCCCTCTCCCGCTTGCGGGAGAGGGAAAGGGGTTACTTCGACAGTTCGACCTGTTCGAAGTCCAGTTCGACCGGCGTGGCGCGGCCGAAGATCGACACGGACACCTTGACGCGGTTCTTTTCGAAATCCAGTTCCTCGACCGTGCCGTTGAAGCTGGCGAAGGGGCCATCCAGCACCTTGACGCTGTCGCCGATTTCGTAATCGACATTGACCTTGTGCTTGGGCGCGGCTTCGGCGGCCTTCTGCGCGCCGAAATAGCGGGCGGCTTCGCCTTCGCTGATCGCCTGCGGCTTGCCGCTCGAGCCAAGGAAGCCGGTGACCTTCGGCGTGTTCTTGACGAGGTGGTAGATGTCGTCGTTCATCGCCAGCTTGGCGAGGACGTAGCCCGGCATGAACTTGCGTTCGACCTGGACTTTCTTGCCGCGCTTCACTTCGGTCACGGTCTCGGTGGGGACTTCCACCTGTTCGACCAGCTGGGAGAGGCCCATGCGCTCGGCTTCGGACAGGATCGATTCCTTGACCTTGTTTTCGAAGCCCGAATAGGCGTGGATGATGTACCAGCGCGCCATGTTACCGTTTCAAACTCCCACAAGCGATTTCCCGGGAAACCGCGGCAGATAAAAAACTCAAGCTCTTCCGGCGGCGAAGCTCAGCAGCCACTGAACAACCGCACCGAAAAAGGTGTCGATGCCGAAGAAGAAGAGGCCGAGCAGCGTGGTCATGATACCGACCATCACCGCAGTCATGACCGTTTCGCGGCCGGTGGGCCACACGATCTTCGACGCTTCGGTCTTCACCTGATTGACGAATTCGCCCGGAGAAACCTTCGCCATCACTGCCTCAACAACTTTCGAACAAACACCAAAGCGCGAAGCAACAGTCCGCCCTCCGGACCCCGCCATGTCGGCGTCCCGGGGTGCGGCCGCTGGCTCCGCGACCCATCTTCGCTGGGGCAACTAACCGCGAACCTTTGAAAAATCAAGGATCAGCGCTCAGCGACCTGGCAGGAGTGGAGGGACTCGAACCCCCGGCATTCGGTTTTGGAGACCGACGCTCTACCAGCTGAGCTACACTCCTGTACCGGCGAAGGAGGGCGCTTTAGCGTGGCCTGCGGGGGAGAGCAAGCAGGAAACTTTAGAGGAAAATGCCGCCCTTCATCACGCGGCGGGTGCGGCCCTGTACCGGCATCCGATCGAAGGGCGTGTTGCCCGCCTGCGCCGCCATTTTTGCAGAATCTATGATCCATGGCGCATCGGGATCGATGAAGATGAGGTCGGCGGCGCTACCGGCCGCGAAGCTTCCTGCATCGACGCCCAATATGCGGGCAGGATTGGCGCTGAGCAGCGTCATCAGCCGCGTCATCGACAGATGTCCTTCTCGGACGAGGTTCAACGACAGGGCAAGCAATGTTTCGGCTCCGGCCATGCCGGGAGAAGCGTCGGCAAAGGGTAACCTCTTATCCTCGGGGCCACGGGGATCGTGACTGGAGGTGATCACATCGACCGTGCCGTCGGCGACCGCGACGATCGAGGCCTTGCGGTCATCCTCCGACCTTAACGGCGGCGACAGTCGCGCGAAGGTGCGGAAGTTGGTGACGGCATTGTCGGCAAGGTAAAGATAGGCCGGGCTGATCCCGCAGGTGACCCTTACGCCCTCCGCCTTTGCCGCGCGTATCAGGTCAAAGCCCGCCTTTGTCGTCACGAGCCGGAAGTGGATGGCGGCGCCCGTTTCCTTCGCCAGCATGAGGTCGCGCGCGATCGCGATTGCTTCGGCGCAGGCCGGTGCGTGGGGCAGGCCCAGCCGGGTCGCCGTTTCGCCGCTGGTTGCGACTGCCTTGCCCGCGAGGCCGCTGTCCTCGGCATGCGTGATGACCGTCAGGCCGAGGCCGGAGGCATAGGCGAGTACCCGCATCATCACGCCTGAATCCGCTATCCATTGGCGTCCGGTGGCAACAGCCTTGGCACCCGCTGCCTGCATCATGCCGATTTCCGCCAGCTCACCCCCTTTGAGGCCCCGCGTGGCGGCAGCGATCGGATGGACCCAGAAATCGGGCTTTCCCGCGCGCGCGGCCTGACGGATGAGGCCAGCCTCATCTAGCGGGGAGGACTGGTCGGGCATCAGGGCGGCCCGCGTGATCCCGCCGAAGTGGAAGGCGGGCTTGTCGGTAGCGAACACGCCCAGATCGATGAGGCCCGGTGCCACCACCAGCCCGGCGGCATCGATCTTTTCCGCGTCGTCCGGCATATCGACATTGCCCGAGGCGATGATCCGGTCGCCTTCGATCAGGATCGCACCAGTGTGGACGTCGCGGGCAGCGGGGTCGGCCAGCTTCGCGTTGATGATGGCAAGCTTGCTCATGCCCAACCCTCCACACCGCGCGCGCCACGGGTCAGCACATCCAGGCAGGCCATGCGGATGGCGACGCCCATTTCCACCTGTTCGGTGATGGCGGAACGGTTCGGATCATCGGCCACCACGCTCGATATCTCGACACCGCGGTTCATGGGGCCGGGGTGCATGACCAATGCGTCCGGCTTGGCTATGGCAAGCCGCTCGGGCGTCAGGCCGTAAAGCATGTGATATTCGCGAGGCGAGGGGATGAAGGCGCCGTCCATCCGTTCATTCTGAAGGCGCAACATCATCACGACATCGGCGCCATCCAACCCTTCGTCCATCCGATTATAGGGCGTGGCGCCCAGCATCTCCACCTCGGGCGGCATCAAGGTCGGTGGCGCGACGGCGCGAACCTGCGCGCCCAAAGCCGCGAGGCAGAGCATGTTGGAGCGCGCGACGCGGCTATGCAGCACATCCCCGCAAATCGCGACGATAAGACCCTCAAACCCTCCCTTGCGGCGGCGGATGGTGAGGGCGTCCAGCAGGGCCTGGGTCGGATGTTGGTGCCAGCCATCGCCAGCATTGAGGACCGGGCAGTCCACCATGTCCGAGATCAGGGCAACAGCGCCCGAACTGGCATGACGGATGACAATAACGTCGGCGGCCATGGCGTTGAGCGTCATCGCCGTGTCGATCAGGGTCTCCCCCTTCTTTACGCTCGACTGCCCGGCATGCATGTTCACAACGTCGGCGCCCAGACGCTTGCCCGCAATCTCGAACGACAGCAGGGTGCGGGTACTGTTTTCGAAGAAGGCGTTGATTTGCGTCATTCCTGCCAGGCGGTCGTCATGCTTGCGCGCATTACCCCGGTTGGTTCGCGCCCAATGTTCCGCCTCATCCAGGAGGAAGCGGATTTCCCAAGGCTTCAGGTCGGCGATGGAGAGAAGATGCCGATGCGGAAACAACGCCCGGCCGGTCAGGTCGGACGAGGCGGGGGGAACGGTTATGTCGGGCATGAACGGACCCTTTAGGCGAGGGCAGGAAAGAGGGCAAGTCGGGAAGCTTGGAAGTTCCGTCCGCTTTCCTATCTGCATGGGATGCGGATTTTCACGATCGGGTATGAAGGGGCTACGCAAGGCGAGCTGATAGCGGCGCTGAGGGACGCGGGCGTCAAGCTGCTGGCGGACATAAGGGCGGTTCCGCTGTCGCGACGGCCGGGCTTTTCCAAGAACATTCTGGCGGCGGGGTTGAAGGAGGCCGGGATCGATTATGTCGGGCTGAAGGCGCTGGGTACGCCCGCCGAGGGTCGGGAGGCGGCTCGCAAGGGCAATCATGCGAAACTTCGGGAGACTTATTCGGGGCAACTCGACCTTCCGGAAGCTATCGTCCAGGCGGAACAGTTGCGTGATATGGCGCGGGAGCGGCCCACGGCTTTGCTGTGTTTTGAGCGGGAGGCGGACGGATGCCATCGCTCCCTATTGCTGGAATATCTTTTCCCGGATGACGAGCGTGTGGACCTGAAGCCCTGAACCGTCAGAATCGCCGCGCGACGGCTCCAGCGGTCCAGCCCATGCCGACCGCCAGCAAAATGGCGGTAAGGCCGTACAAGAAGGACCATCGTTCGGCGGCGACCGCCATAAAACGTTCGAACCCCGATTTGCGGATGGTGATGTCGCGCACGGCGGCGGCAACGACCCGCCCATCCTGCACGAGGAAGGTTTCCGCTGTATAATCGCCGACGATGACGCGCGCGGGGAGCGGGATGCGTGCCCGGTATAACACTCCATCGGTGATCTCCACCGAGCCGGGCCTTTCGGCGAACAATCCCGATCGTTCACGCAGATCGATCAACCCGGCCTGGAAGCGATCAAGCTCGGCGCTGTCATTGAGAGAGGACGGGGACAGTTGCAACTTGTCCACGCCCAGCTCGTAAATGGCTGCCGTCCGTTCATCGACAACATTGGCGATTGGACGGGAAGAGGCGACCGCATAAAAGCTGGGTGCGGAGCGGAAGCGGGCGCTGTCCGCATTGACCCAGATGCCAGCGACCTTTTGTTTTTCGCGCATGGTGATGGACTGGTCGGGACCTTTCAGCACGACCAATATGTCTGCGGCTTTGCTGGGCCGACGACCGTCGGGATAGACGATCGCTCCAAACAGCAGGAGGTCGGCGCCGGTGAAGCTGTACTGGATTTCCACTTCCCGTTGCGAGACGTCGGGGACTAGCGTCGGCTCCCCTGCCGCGCCAAGCAATGTGGAGAGGGGGAGGAGAAGAGCGAGACGGGCGCGCAGGCTCAACGCACTTCCACCGTGTAAATCTCATCCGGGCGGAAGCCGAGACCCAACGCCATGCGCGCGGCGACCAGCAGCACGATCACGGACAATAATATACGCAGATATTCGGGGCGAACGGTCATCGAGATGCGGGTGCCGATCTGCGCGCCCGTCACGCTGCCGACTAGAAGCAGCAACGCGAGGACAAGATCGACTGCCTTCGTGGTCATGGCGTGCATCATCGTCGTTGCCATGGTGACGAACAATATCTGAAACAGCGAAGTGCCCACCACCGACTGGGTGGTCATGCCAAGCAGGTATAGCATCGCGGGCACAAGGATGAAGCCGCCGCCGACGCCCAGCAGGGTCGTCAGTATCCCCGTCGCAACACCGAGCAGCAATGGCGCGAGGGGAGAGATATAGAGCCCCGAGCGATAGAAGCGCCACCGCATCGGCAGCGCAGCGACCAAGGGGTGATGGCGGCGCTTGCGGGCCTGCATGCGTTTGCCTGTCTTCAACATGACAAGGGCCTGAACGGATTCCTTGGCCATCAAAATGCCGATGCCGCCGAGCATCAGGACATAAAGGATGCCGATCGCCGTATCGATCTGCCCTATGGACTGGAGCAGCCGAAACAGCAGCACGCCGATGCCTGCCCCAATCACGCCGCCGCCGATCAGAACGCCGCCCATCCGGAAATCGACGGTGCCCCTCGCCATGTGAGTGACGACCCCCGATACGCTGGCACCAGTTACCTGGGACGCGGCGGATGCGGCCGCCACGGTTGGCGGAATGCCGTAGAATATCAGCAGGGGCGTGGTCAGGAAGCCGCCGCCGACGCCGAACATGCCGGAGAGCAGGCCGACCACACCACCCAGGGCAATGATCACCAGCGCGTTCACCGACAGATTGGCGATGGGCAGGTAGAGATCCATGTGCCTACAGGGTTAGGCCGAATGGATGGCAAGATAAAGGCGCCGCGTCTCCGCTCCGCGTTAAAAATCCGCGCCAAGGGTGAGAGTGAGGCCGGATGAGGGCGATGCTTCTCCCGCTACGCGTCCCCGCCATTCGATGCTGAGCCGCGATGCGACGCGGGGGAGTGGCAGACGGACCTGAACCTCCGGCCCGATATCAACGCGCTCCACCCGTGGCTGCGCGCCTCCCGATACGCTGAGGCCGGTGCGTACTGGCGTCCCCGATATGGGCGTGAGCAGGGACAGTTTGCCGTCAGCGAACAGGTCGCGCCGGTTGAACCCGACCAGACCGGCCTGCCCATAAGCCTCCGCTTCCAATTCACCCAGAATTGGAGTGGGACCGAAACCGCCTACCGCAAACACCGCATTGGCATTGCGTGCGCCATCTCCCAGGGAGATCCGGCGCTCCGCCGCGATGGAGACCGGAATTGATCTGGAAGGTTGCCAAGCTATCCCGGCGGCAGCGTCAGGCGAGGCGGGGCGATTGAAGGCGCGGCTCACGCGGCCATAGAGGGCGGCGCGGCCGGTGCTGGCTGGCGTCAGATCATAATCGAGCCGGAGCCCCGCTTGCGACCCGCCGAGCCTGCCGCCCGTGACAAGATCCTGCGGATTTGCGCTGCCGTCGCGCCAGAGGAGCCACAGGCTGCCGCGCCAGCGGCGCACTTTGGTGCCGTTCGAGGGCGTTAGCGACCATGCGGGCGGGGCGGGCTGAACAAAGGTGGATGGTCTGCGGCTCTCAGCGGCTTCTGCGATTTCCCGATCGAAAGTCACTAACGTGTCTTCAGGCTCGTCCGTGGCGCCCTGAGGCGAAGTGGTAGAGGCAGGGATAATGCCGTTTTTCGGCCCTGCGGCGAAGACGTTCTTTGCGGGCCATTTGGCGACACGCAATTGGGCTGACGGGGCGACAACCGGCACAACCTTTGGTGGAGGAGATCCCATCAGCTGTGCTGTCGCAACCGGGATCGGTCGTGGCAGCAAGGGCGCGACGGCGCTTCCTCCAAACAAGGCGCTTGCGACCCGGATAATCACCCAGCCGGTCATAAGCACCAGGAAAAAGCGGACCGGCCGTCCGCTGGCGCTGTTGGTCATGTTGATCTTTAAAGCTGGGGGAAGCGATGCTGCGTCTTGTCCCAGACCAGCGGCTTTCCGAACAGGGAGCGGAGGTAGAGGAACACCGCGCGGCGGGCCGCAAGCATCGCAATCAGATTGGCGAGAATGGAACGGGGGATCGCGCCGATCCCATAAATCCATCCGTAGCTGCGGCCGACGAAAATGGCCCGCATCGCGGCGCGCCAGGTCATGAAAGCGAAGTTCAGCCAGAGCAGCAATTCGACGAACGGGGATGGCTGGTAAGCGGTTTCGAGGCCGAACCAGCTTGCCATGAAAAGCAAGCCCCAAAGCAGAAAGGCGACGTAAGCCGCGAAGAGAACAAAAGCGGCGATCGCCGCGCGCCGGTCACGGATGCGCATCCACCATTCGGTGGGGCCGCCCTGCCAGCCCATGCGGTCCCAACCAGCAAGCGAAATTCCGACCATCCAGCGGGCTTTCTGGCGGACGGCGCCGTCCAGGCTGTCCGGAAAATATTCACGCGTGGCGACAAGCTCGCCTGCGGCATCGCGCATCCGCACGAAAACGCCGCGCCCGCCCATATTCTTGATCCGAAGGCCGACTTCATAATCTTCCGTGAGGGAAGCGGGGTCGAACGGACCCCCGTTCGCCGGATTGACGAGCCGTTCAAGTGTCAGTCGTTCGAATGCGCAGGCAACTCCGGCGGACGGAACCGACGCACCCATAGCTTCGCGGATCGTCAAATATTTCCCATGGCTCTCGGCGAACTCGTCGCAATAATGATTGGCGATGGAGCGTGCCCACCAACCGCCTTCTCCGGTGAGTGGAAGAACCGGCAACTGAACCAGTTGGAAACGATCGATCATCACATCGAACAGCCGGACTTCGTCGGCATGGACGACATCTTCGGCGTCATGCAAGACTATGGCCTTGAACATTCTGCCGACGCGCGCCTCCTCTTCCTGCATGGCGCGCCAGAGGAGGTTGAGACAGTCCGCCTTGGTCGTGGGACCCGGGCGGTCGTTGATACAGACGACGAGACGATCGTCCTGGTCCGCGATCGCGTTGACGGCCGCCAAGGTGGCAAGATCATTGGGATAGACACCGACGAAAATGCGATAGTCGCCGACAGACCATTGATTGAGCGCATTGCGCAACATCGGGCCGATCACGTCCGCTTCACCCCAGGCGGGAACGAAGATGCCTATCTTGCCAGGCTTTGAAGAGGCGGGCAGCGTGGCCGTCGTCATCCGTGTGTGGCGAGAATAGACCGCTATGTTTCGCCACCAGCGGCGGCCCAGGAACAGGACATCCACGAGAAAATCGTCGATCCCGCCAATGGCCAGTCCCACCACGGCGAACAATAAAATCTCATGATAGATAATCGCCAGAACCGCCGTCAGCGATTGCGCCATGTTGAAATGCCCCCTGCAAGCCGAGGCGCATTGGCAAATTACCATGGGATTTCATAGCCCTCGTGCATATTTTTTGCGCAGGGCGGAAAGCTTTGGCTATTCACTGAAGGCTCCGAACGGGCGCGATTTCCGTCAAGTTGCTCCAGCAGTGCGTTGGATGGAATGGCCTCGCTGACGCGGCGGTGCTAACATCTCTACTGCCGGAAAGACGACTCGTCTAAAGAGTCGCGGCACCCCAACCAGTCTCATCAACGATAGGTAGGAGGGCTTGAATGACCGGAGATATGGATGTCAATTACCTCCTGCACAGGCAGCAGGTATCGTTGATACGAGCACAGATGAGCCATTCCAAAAAGGGGCGTGCCGCCTATGAGGGGCTCGCTCGTGGCTATAGTGACCAGATCGTCGCATATCGCGAGGAGAATGTTCGCCTGGTGAGAACCGCGCACTGATGGCGGCGGCGCTCGTCAGCGCCGCTGAATCAGCCGCTCTATTGACTGGTGGTGGCTTTCTTCGCTGCCATATTCCCTTTCCAGCATAGCTTTCAGGCGATCAAGATCGGTTTCTGTCAGATGTTCGATGCCGATGAAGTCGTTTCGGGCATCGCCGACGGCGCGAATGAGTTCGTCAAGCTTTGCCTGGATCGCCGACCCATCGCGATTTTGAGCGTTCTGGATCAGGAAGACCATGAGAAAGGTCACGATCGTCGTGCCCGTGTTGATGATGAGCTGCCAAGTATCGGAATAATGGAAGATCGGGCCTGTCGCGATCCAGCCGATGATGGTGGCCGACGCCAATATAAACGCCAGAGGCTGCCCGGACCAGCTGGCGACGCGATGCGCGAAGGCTCCGAAAATTTTGTCCATGTCTTGTCCCCGTGGCGGCCCATTTACCCTGTGTTCAGGCTCTGATTGCCATGAAGCGCGCATGACGACCATATCCATTCGCGCCTTTGCGCTCGCTTTGCCTGCCGCTGCTTTGCTGCTGTCTTCCTGCGCGACGGTGTCGCCCGAATCGAAAGCGCGTGCGGGGCTGATCGAGGCGGGGCTTTCGCCGCGGATGGCCGGGTGCATGGCGGAGCGGATGGTGGACCGGCTAAGTCTGGTGCAGCTGCGGCGGTTGCAGTCGTTGGCGTCGCTCCGCAAGTCGCACATGGGGGAGATGACGGTTGATCGATTCCTCTACAAAGTGCGGGCGCTGGAGGATCCGGAGACATTCATGGTGACGAGCAAGGCGGCGATCGTCTGCGCTATTGAATGAAGGAAGTGGTGAATTGAACGCGATTCAGGGAAGTGATTTTGCAATTTTGCAAAGTTGGTTTGCGAAATGAGTCTGGCGTAGCTTCGGCGCCTGTGCTTTAGCCCCTCCAACAGCTTTTCAGGCGAAAGGACGGGCCAGGCCCATGAACATTCACGAATATCAGGCGAAGGAACTGCTGGCGAAATATGGCGCGCCGATCGCCGCCGGTTACGCCGCTTTTTCCGTTGAAGAAGCCGTCGAAGCCGCCAAGAAGCTGCCCGGGCCGCTCTATGTCGTGAAGTCGCAGATCCACGCTGGTGGCCGTGGCAAGGGCAAGTTCAAGGAACTGGCTCCTGAAGCGAAGGGCGGCGTCCGCCTGGCCTTCAACCTGGATGAAGTGAAGGCCCACGCCACCGACATGCTCGGCAACACGCTGGTCACCATCCAGACCGGCGAAGCGGGCAAGCAGGTCAACCGCCTCTACATCACCGACGGCGCCGACATCGCGAAGGAATTCTACCTCGCGCTGCTGGTCGATCGTGGCAGCAGCCGCATCGCCTTCGTCGTATCGACCGAAGGCGGCATGGACATTGAAGAGGTCGCTCATTCGACCCCCGAAAAGATCCACACTTTTACCGTCGATCCCGCAGCTGGTTTCCAGCCGCACCACGGCCGTTCGATCGCTGCCGCTCTGGGTCTGACCGGCGATCAGGCGAAGCAGGCCGCCAAGGTCGCCTCGTCGCTCTACGCCGCGTTCCTGGACACCGACGCCGAGCAGATCGAAGTCAATCCGCTGGCTCTGACCGAACAGGGCAACCTGCTGGTGCTGGACGCCAAGGTTGGCTTCGACGGCAACGCCATGTTCCGTCACAAGGACATCGCCGAACTGCGCGACCTGACCGAGGAAGATCCGGCCGAAGTCGAAGCGAGTGAATATGACCTCGCCTACATCAAGCTGGACGGCAACATCGGTTGCATGGTGAACGGCGCAGGCCTCGCCATGGCGACCATGGACATCATCAAGCTGAACGGCGAATTCCCCGCCAACTTCCTGGACGTCGGTGGCGGCGCTTCCAAGGAAAAGGTGACTGCGGCGTTCAAGATCATCCTGAAGGACCCGGCGGTGAAGGGCATTCTCGTCAACATCTTCGGTGGCATCATGAAGTGCGACATTATTGCCGAGGGCATCGTCGCCGCCGCCAAGGAAGTTGACCTGTCGGTTCCTCTGGTCGTTCGCCTGGAAGGCACGAACGTCCAGCAGGGCAAGGACATTCTGGCCTCGTCCGGCCTCGCCATCGTCCCGGCGGACAATCTGGGAGACGCGGCCAAGAAGATCGTGGCGGAAGTGAGGAAGGCAGCCTGATTTCCAAGCCACTTTAACCGAACACCATGGGGCGCAGGCGGTCTTTAGGGGCCGCCTGCGTCCTTGTCCGCATATGCGGGCGATGGCGTGAAACGAAAGGATGTTGCGATGAAGATCCTTGTGCCCGTGAAGCGGGTCATTGACTATAATGTGAAGCCGCGCGTGAAGGCGGACGGCACGGGCGTCGATCTGGCGAACGTCAAGATGAGCATGAACCCGTTCGACGAGATCGCGGTCGAGGAAGCCATCCGTCTGAAGGAAAAGGGCGTGGCGACCGAGGTCGTCGCGGTGTCGATCGGCGTCGCCAAGGCGCAGGAAACGCTGCGTACGGCGCTGGCGATGGGTGCGGATCGCGCGATCCTGATCCAGACCGACGATGAAGTCGAACCGCTGGGCGTCGCCAAGCTGCTCGCCAAGGTGCAGGAAGAGGAAGGCGCTGGCCTGATCATCCTGGGCAAGCAGGCGATCGATGATGACAGCAACCAGACCGGCCAGATGCTGGCGGCTCTGCTGAACCTGCCGCAGGGCACGTTCGCATCGAAGGTCGAGGTTGAGGGCGACAAGGTCAGCGTGACCCGCGAAGTCGATGGCGGCCTGGAGACGGTGAAGCTGAACATCCCCGCGATCGTCACCACCGACCTGCGCCTCAATGAGCCGCGCTATGCTTCGCTGCCAAACATCATGAAGGCGAAGAGCAAGCCGCTCGCGACGAAGGCGCCCGCCGATTATGGCGTGGATATCTCGCCGCGTCTGGAGACGCTGAAGGTCACCGAGCCCGCCAAGCGTTCGGCTGGCGTCAAGGTTGCCGATGTCGATGAACTGGTCGCGAAGCTCAAGGCTCTGGGAGTTGCAGCATGAAGACTCTGGTATGGGTTGAACATGAGGGCGGCGCCGTCAAGGACGCGACCCTTTCCGCCGTCACCGCCGCTGCGAAGCTGGGTGAAGTGCATCTGCTGGTCGCTGGCGCTGGCGTCGGCGGCGTGGGTGAAGCTGCCGCGAAGATCGCTGGCGTGGGCAAGGTCCATGTCGCTGACGACGCGGCATTTGGTCATGCGCTGGCCGAAAATGTCGCGCCGCTGATCGTCGAACTGATGGGCAGCCATGACGCGTTCGTCGCGCCTGCCACCAGCAACGGCAAGAATATCGCGCCGCGCGTCGCGGCTCTGCTCGATGTCATGCAGATCAGCGACATCCTGTCGGTCGAGAGCGAAAACACTTTCACGCGCCCGATCTATGCGGGCAACGCGATCGCGACCGTCAAGTCTAAGGACGCCAAGAAGGTCATCACCGTGCGCGGCACCGCTTTTGAGAAGGCGGCTCGCGAGGGTGGTTCGGGCGCGGTGGAAGCTGTGGCCTCGACAGGCGACAAGGGTCTGTCGAGCTTCGTTGGCGCTGAGATCGCCAAGCAGGAGCGTCCGGAACTGACTTCGGCCAAGATCATCGTGTCGGGTGGCCGTGCGCTGAAGGATGGGCCGACCTTTGAAGAGGTGATCTATCCGCTGGCGGACAAGCTGGGCGCGGCGGTTGGCGCTTCGCGTGCTGCTGTTGATGCGGGCTATGTGCCGAACGATTATCAGGTCGGGCAGACCGGCAAGATCGTGGCGCCTGAGGTCTATATCGCCGTCGGTATTTCCGGCGCGATCCAGCATCTGGCGGGCATGAAGGACAGCAAGACCATCATCGCCATCAACAAGGACGAGGATGCGCCGATCTTCCAGGTCGCGGACATCGGCCTGGTCGGTGATCTGTTCAAGGTTGTGCCGGAGTTGACTGGCAAGCTGTAAGGCTTCGGAAGTCACATTCCGTAAAGGTAGTGAAGAGGGCGCGGCCGGTGGTCGCGCCCTTTTTCTTATTCGCAGCGGACGCTGCTGCGGTCGATGGCGTTGCCCGCGATTGCGCCGCCGCCTGCGCCGAGGATGGTGCCGAGCGTCTTTGAGCCACCGGGGGCGATGATGTTGCCCAAAACGCCGCCCGCGATTGCGCCGACTATCGTGCCAGTGGTGCCGTCGTTGCGCTTGCAATAATAGCGGCCGTCATTGTCGCGGTAGATATAGTCGTCATCGGTGATCACCCGGCCGTAATAGCCTCCTGCGGGGCGGTTGTAGCCATAGCGGTCGCCGTAGCGATCGGTGGTGCAGGCCGCCAGCGGCAGGGCCAGCAAGGCAGCGGCGATTATCGGGGTGCGCATCAGTCACTCTCCTATTCTTTGGCCCCCCGGTTGCGTAACAACCCTTCAAATCGGGGTAAGTTGCGTGGGCGGAACGGCTTTGTGGAGAGAGGTGAGCAGAAATAGTCCACCCGCCACGGCGCCGCGAAAGGGGGGAAACGCGGGCCGGGCGGGCGGTGGCCAGCGGCCAGAGGGATAAGCCGCCGGATTGGGATTTTAAAAGTGTCGGCCGCGTGTCAGCTGGCGAGGGGCGAGCCCGACGTCGTGTGGCGCGGTTGTGTGGGCGTGATCGCCGGGGGCATGTTGCTGCCGCCGAGGGTGCTGCTGGTGGAGCTGCTGGTGCGGTTCGAGATGTCGTCGCGGGCCTTGTTATAGCGGGTGACGAGGTCTTCTTTGAACTCGGTCAGCTTGCCTTCGTCATACAGCTTTTTGCCGACATAACCTGCGATGGCGCCGAAAATCAGAGTGCGGATCATTGCGTCTAGCTCCTTGCCGGATGTTCCTGTCAGGGTCGCGGAGATAACCGGTCAGGAGGCGTCGGGTTCCGGACGCTTTGGAGTATTCGACAAGATGAGCGGCTGTGGCGATGTGCCGGAGGGGCGGGCCGTCGGGGCGGTGATGTCACAGGGCAGAGCCGCAGGAATCCGCGTGTTTTTCCCGGTGCGTATTTCCCAGCCTTGTCGATCGATCGCCTCGGCAGGGGGCATGACCGGGTGTGCCCGGCCAGCAATGCTTCAGGCGTTGGCAGCGCTGCTTTGTGCAAGCGCGGCGGCTGAGGCAGCTTCGCGGCGGGCGCGGTTGCGGTCGGCGAGGTCCTGGCGTTCGGCCATGGCGAGGAAGGTCGCTTCCGAACGGAGGCACCGGTCGCGGACGTTGGTGAGGGTGGCGGCCTGGGCTTCGTTGCGAGCCTGGGCGGCGAGGGCGCGATAGTCGGGGTGCGTCATAAGCGCTCCTTTGTCAGATAGTGCCCGGGCGCCATGGAAACGGCGCCCGGACGGTCAGCATGGCTTATTCAGCGTGCTGAAGATTTACGGCCGCCATCTTGCCGCGACGATCCTGTTCCAGATCATAGGTCACGCGGTCCTTTTCGCGCAGCGTGGCCAGGCCAGCGCGCTCGACAGCGGTGATGTGGACGAACGCGTCGGGGGTGCCGTCGTCAGGGGCGATGAAGCCATAGCCCTTGTCGGCGTTGAAGAATTTGACGGTTCCGGTGATGCTCATGGTAGTTCCTTCGTTCGTACGGTCTGTCCAGCGTGGACGGACCGGTCGCTAGAGGGGCAGGGAAAGAAGGAAGTTTGGTGCCGCAAAGCGCCGAAAGACCGTCGATTTGCGACTGTAGCCCGGCCTATGTGGGGCTTGGGGGAGGAAATTGCAAGGGCGGGGCGTGTGGAGGCTTGGCGGGAGGGGTTGGAGGGGCTGGTTCCGGTTCGGCCTGGGCTTGTCACGGGACAATCCCCACTTCCGTTCGCCCTGAGCCCTTCGACAGGCTCAGGACAGGCTTGTTGAAGGGCTCTACTTCCTTCTGGGAAGAAGAAGAAGGGAAGGGCTTCGACAAGCTCAGCCCGAACGGAGGTTGGGTTGTAGGGCAGAAGAGACGTACGCCCCGCAGGCTTGCTTGCTCGGCCTGCCCCTCCCATCACCCGGCCTCTTCCAGCGCCGCGAAGCCGAAAAAGGCGTCGCGGGCGCGGGCGGCGGCGGCTTCATAGGGGCGGCGTTGGGCTTCCTCCAGCGCGGACAGGGCTTCGCTTTCCTGTGGGGTCAGGGCGCGTTCGTAAGCGTCTATGTCGTAGATGGTGCCGCTTTCTTCGCCGTCGAAGCCGGGCGGGGCGGGATAGTCGGTGCGCCAGGCTTCGCGCTCCTCATCCCACCATGCGCCGCGCAGGCGGGCGGCGGCTTCGTCGGGTGGAAGGGTGGCGCGATCGACGATTTGAGGGCGAAGTTCACACCGTTCATGAGAGGGGTGGGGATCGGCCTTTTTCCCCTCATGCAGCGCCATGCGCGCGGCGATGAAGAGCGCGGCGGAGGCTCCGGGGGAGAGGGCGGTGGCGGTGGCTTCGATGCTGTCGGACAGGGTGGGATCGGGGAGGGCTTCTTCGCGGCGCTCCGGCGTGGCGGGGTGGGCTGCTTCGGCTTGCTCGGGCGGGCAGAGCATGTCGAGATAGGCGGCGAAATCCTGCGCGACGACGCGGGCGAGGGCGGCGTCGGAGCCCTCCGGCGGGTTGTCGGCCATGCGGTCGAGGCGGGAGAGCATCGACATGGCGAGGCGGTTGTCGTGGCGGTGGCGGGTGATTTCGCCTGCGTCGGCGTCTTTGCGGATCACTTCCTCATGGCCGGTGAGGGCGCGGGCGAGCAGTTCGTCGGCAAGGCGCGCGCGGGCGATGAGGATGGCCGCGTCCCATCCGAGACGAAAGGCCGCGCCGTCGCGGCGGATGCGCAAGGCATAGGCGGCGCGGGTGCTGATCTGCGCGGCGTCGCAGGCGGAGCGGATGATGCCGGTGGCGGCCAGGGTTTCAAGGAAGAGCCGCTGGCGCGCGGGGCTCCAGCCGTCGGCGCGGACTTGATCGGCGGCCGTGGGGAGGGAGGAGAAGTGATAGGACATGGGCGGCAAGCTCCTTTTTATGGGAGGGTTTGCCCGGGAGGGTATAACAGGTGAGGGGTTGTAGGACAGAACAAAATGGGAACGGTGGTGTGAGGGGTTACCAGTTGCCGCCAGCGTCCTTGATGGCTTTGAGCAGCGCCTTTTTGGAGGCGGTGCGGCGGAGGCCGCTGTTGCGGGGTATGTCGGCGTCGGTGATGCCGAGTTCGGCGCGGCGGCGGGCGATGCGGGCGCCAAGTTCGGCCATGTCTATGACGGGGCGCTCGAGTTTGTCGGTCATCGGTGCGCTCCTTGTCGTCCCCTCAAGGATATTGCTGGCGAGCGTGTATGAGGGTGAGCACTTCAATGGCGTGGACAGAGATATTGTAGATGAGAATATAATTTGGATGCACTACCGCCTCACGTGTCCCGGGTATGCGGCCGGGGCGGTGAATATAGGGGTGGTCGGGCAGGCGTTCGGCTGCATAGATTATGGCTTCGTGCAGCCGCTGCGAGGCCGACGGATTACGAACCGAGATATATTCGAGAATGTCGAGCAGATCGGCTTCCGCTTCGTCACTCCAGACGAGGGGAAGGGTCATTTATATTTATCGATGATCGCCTGTGCCTTCGCCATCACCTGATCGTGGGGGATGCGAGGCTTTTTGGAAGCGAGCGCCCTTTCAACCTTGGCGCGCACCCATGCGTCATGGGCGGCGGCATCCTCAGACGTCGCGAACTCGGACTCGATGGGAGTGAACTTAGTCATAGAGGCTATGTATCAGAGATTCGGAATGTCGCAAATGGAGCGGTTGCGGAGGCGGGGGTTGAGAGCAAGTCGAAGTTATGCTGTCATTTGATTTGATCGAGGGGACACCAATGAAGGACGAAGCATTTTACAACAGGGTGAGCGGCGACCGTATTTCGTCTCGTCAAGTCGATGAACTGATCGGCATTTCGCGAGGGCTGGCAGCGGACGGCCAGGTGAATCAGGCTGAAGCTGAGTTTCTGCAGAAATGGCTCGCCGCCAATCTTGGTATCAGCGACCAGCCGGTTATTCGGACGCTTTATGATCGTGTTACAGCGATGCTGCAGGACGGGACGCTTGATGCTGAGGAATCGCGCGATTTGCTCGACACTTTGAACCAGTTTTGCGATCGAGACTTTGAACTGGGTGAAGTTTTGAAATCAACCAGTTTGCCACTTTGTAATCCAGCCCCCGTGATGTCGTTTGAAGACAAAATCTACTGCTTCACCGGGACGTTTAATTTTGGACAACGTAAATACTGTGAAGAGGCGGTGGTAGAACGAGGGGGGCTATGCGGCGGCCTGACAAAGAATACCAATTTTCTTGTGATAGGTCTTTATGCCACGGAATCTTGGAAGCATTCTTCGTTTGGAAATAAGATAATAAAAGCGTGTGATCTTCGTGATTCTGGCTTGCCTATTGCTATAGTGTCAGAAAAGCATTGGGTCACGCACCTGTGAGCGCATCATCTGTGTAACTGGTGGCACTCCTCCTTAATGATTTCCCGCTTTTGTTCCCAATATAACCTATGTATGTTCCCTATGGTCAATGGGGGAATCTATGGCTTTGGACCGCATACACCTGAATAAGCTACTGAGATTGTTTGTGTTGAAGGAAGCGCACCGATCTACGGCTATTCGGAAGGATGCGCGGGAGGAAATGAGAAAGCGTGACGAAGGCCCCACGGGTGGGGGAGGCCATTTTCAAATGCCGTTTTGGAAAGCGGCAAAAGGGCACGCTGCGAACAAATGCGACCTTCGACACGAGGTGGAAGATCTCGTGGAGAAAAACTGGCGCCGTAAGCGACTCTATCCTCTGCTTCAGAAAGGGTTCTTGGCATGGTGGAATGAGAACCGTCGCTGGATAAATGAACCAATTTCGGAGCTGCCGCGCTCGATAAATTCGAGCTTCGGCTTTGAAGAGATAGAGGGTGTGGTAAAAGTAGAGAACCTTTTGTCTCTGCAATTAGGCGAAGACAGGCATAGGTATATTTATCCTTATTTCTCTGAAAAACCAGCTCTCACGCCCGCAGCGGCTCGATTGGGATTGTGGCTTATGAGTAAGGCGCTGCCTGACTTGGATATTCGAGACATGCGAATATTGGATGTCATCCGAGGAGAAACATTCTCCATCGACAAGTTTCCACTGGAGGGTTCTGAGGAAGATAGCTTCAGACTGAGATATCGTGGCATATTGAGGGAGTGGCGCTCTCATTTCAGATAGAGCCAGTTCCCGTTCAATATCTTCACTCCGCCGCCACAGCCTCCAACCCTAACAACGGCGCCAAGTACCGCCCGGTAAAGCTCCGGGCGTTCTTCGCGACCTTTTCCGGCGTGCCTTCGGCGACGACTTCGCCGCCTTTGACGCCACCCTCTGGCCCCATGTCGATGATCCAGTCGGCGGTCTTGATGACGTCCAGGTTATGCTCAATCACGACCACGCTGTTGCCCTGTTCGACCAGGGCGTGGAGGACTTCGAGCAGTTTGCGGACGTCTTCGAAGTGGAGGCCGGTGGTGGGCTCGTCCAATATGTAGAGGGTCTGGCCGGTGGCTCGGCGGGAGAGTTCCTTGGCGAGCTTGACGCGCTGGGCTTCGCCGCCGGACAAGGTGGTGGCCTGCTGGCCGACCTTGATATAGCCGAGGCCCACTTCGGCGAGCATCGCCATCTTGTCGCGGATGGGGGGGACGGCCTTGAAGAATTCGACCGCGTCCTCGACCGTCATGTCGAGCACGTCGGCGATGCTGTGGCCCTTGAACTTCACCTCCAGCGTTTCGCGATTGTAGCGCGCGCCGTGGCAGACGTCGCAGGTGACATAGACGTCGGGGAGGAAGTGCATCTCGATCTTGAGCACGCCGTCGCCCTGGCAGGCTTCGCAACGGCCGCCCTTGACATTGAAGCTGAAGCGGCCGGGCTTGTAGCCGCGCGCCTGCGCTTCGGGGAGGCCGGCGAACCAGTCGCGGATGTTGGTGAAGGCGCCGGTATAGGTGGCCGGGTTGGAGCGGGGGGTGCGGCCGATGGGCGACTGGTCGATGTCGATCACCTTGTCGCAATGTTCAAGGCCGGTGACCTTGTCGTGCGGGCCTGCGACGATGCGGGCGCCGTTCAGGGTGCGGGCGGACGCGGCGTAGAGGGTGTCGATGGTGAAGCTGGACTTGCCCGATCCCGACACGCCGGTGATGCAGGTGAAGGTGCCGAGCGGGATGCTGGCCGTGACGTTCTGCAGATTGTTGGCGCGGGCGTTGTGGACGGTGAGCTTCTTGCCATTGCCCTTGCGGCGCTTGGTGGGGACTTCGATGCGGCGGGTGCCGTTGAGGTAATCCGCGGTCAGGCTGTCGCGGTGGGCGAGCAGTTCGTTGAGGGTGCCTTGGGCTACGATGGTGCCGCCATGGACGCCCGCGCCCGGCCCCATGTCGACGATATAGTCGGCCATGCGGATCGCGTCCTCGTCATGCTCCACGACGATGACGGTGTTGCCGAGGTCGCGCAGGCGCTTCAAGGTGACGAGCAGGCGGTCATTGTCGCGCTGGTGCAGGCCGATGCTGGGTTCGTCGAGGACGTAGAGGACGCCCGACAGGCCGCTGCCGATCTGGCTGGCGAGGCGGATGCGCTGGGACTCGCCGCCCGACAGGGTGCCGCTGGTGCGGTCGAGGTTCAGATAATCGAGGCCGACATTGTTGAGGAAGCCGAGGCGCTCGACAATTTCCTTGAGGATGACCTTGGCGATCTGGTTCTGCTGGTCGTTGAGCTGGGCGGGGAGGGTGGAGAAGAAGCCGAGCGCGTCCACCACGCTGCGGCGGGTGGACATGGAGATGTCCTCTCCCGCGATCTTGACGGCGCGGGCTTCGGGTTTGAGGCGGGCGCCGTGGCAGGTCTCGCACGGCATGGCGGTCTGGTATTTGCTCAGTTCCTCGCGCATCCAGGCGGAGTCGGTCTGGAGCAGGCGGCGGTTGAGGTTGCCTATGACGCCTTCGAAGGGTTTTTTGACTTCGTAGGATTTTTTGCCGTCTACGAACTTTAGCGTGACGGGTTTGCCTGCGGTGCCGTGGAGGATGATGATTTTTACCTCTGGGGGGAGGTCTTGCCACGGGGTTTCGAGGTTGAAGCCGAACTCCTTGGCTAGGGAGCCTAGGACTTGCATGTAGTAGGGGCTGGGTGGGTTGGACTTGGCCCAGGGGACTATGGCGCCCTTTTTGAGGGTTAGGGCTTCGTTGGGGACGACTAGTTCGGGGTCGAATAACTGGCGTTCTCCGAGGCCGTCGCAGGCGGGGCAGGCGCCTTGGGGGGCGTTGAAGGAGAAGAGGCGGGGCTCGATTTCCGGGATGGTGAAGCCGGAGACGGGGCAGGCGAATTTTTCGCTGAAGACTATGCGGTTTTCGGGGATGCCGGCGTTTTTCATTTTGCCGGGGGTTGCTCCCCTCTCCCCGGCCCTCTCCCCTGAAGGGGAGAGGGAGTCGACTGTGCCGTCGGCTAGGTCGATATAGGCCAGGCCATCGGCGAGTTTTAGGGCTTGTTCGAAGCTGTCGGCGAGGCGGGTGCCCATGTCGGCGTCCACGGCTAGGCGGTCCACCACCACTTCGATGTCATGCTTGTATTTCTTGTCGAGGGCGGGGGCGTCTTCGATCAGGTACATTTCGCCGTCGATGCGGACGCGGGTGTAGCCAGCCTTCTGCCACTCCTGCAGCTCCTTCTTATATTCGCCCTTGCGGCCGCGGACGACGGGGGCGAGGAGGTAGAAGCGGGTTCCCTCCGGCAACTGCATCACGCGGTCGACCATCTGGCTGACGGTCTGGGCGGAGATCGGTTCTCCGGTCGCGGGGGAGTAAGGGATGCCGACGCGCGCCCAGAGGAGGCGCATATAGTCGTAGATTTCGGTGACGGTGGCGACGGTGGAGCGCGGGTTGCGGCTGGTCGTCTTCTGCTCGATGGAGATGGCGGGGGAGAGGCCGTCAATATGCTCGACATCGGGCTTCTGCATCATTTCGAGGAACTGGCGGGCGTAGGCGGAGAGGGACTCCACATAGCGGCGCTGTCCTTCGGCATAGATGGTGTCGAAGGCGAGGGACGACTTGCCTGAGCCGGACAGGCCGGTGATGACGATCAGGCTGTCGCGGGGGAGATCGACGTCCACGCCCTTGAGGTTGTGCTCACGCGCGCCGCGTACGGAAATTGTGGTCAGACTCATGGGGCGTGTTGTTCCAGATTTGTTCTTTGGGGGCAAGGTCGTTGCCGGGCTATTGGGCGCGGATATGGGATAGCAGGTGGCGGCCCGCAAGCGGCCTATGTTTTTCAGCGCGAGCAAGCGGCGGGTCGCCGAAAGATAGAGCGATATTAACCGATCGGGTGTATAAGGGTCGCGACGGCAAAGCTGCGGCGGTGGCGTCTCGGCTTCTGTAGATATGAGAGATCCCGGATAGCCCGACAGCATCCCGGATACGCCCCCGGCCATCCCTTGCGCCGGGGGCGTTCTCATGTCTGGTTCCTCCGATGGCCTGCTTGCACCCGTTCGGCGGAGGATGCTGGTTTGGAACCGGCTATCAGGACTGGCCGTTGATCCTGCGTGGCGCGCGACGTTCGCTGCGCCGAGGAGAGCAAGATGAGCGAGAAGACCGATATCCGTCCCAACAGCCGTGAAGAAGCGCATGATGAGCGCCCCACCGATGCGCAGGACCATGCCGTCACCCCCGAGGAGCAGCTGGAGGAAGGGTTGATGGACAGCATGGATGCGTCCGATCCGCCATCGGCCACCAAGCCGGGCGACCATGGCGACCCGGTTCCTTCGTCGGGATTCCACGAAGAAGAAGATGAGGATGAGAAGGCTGGGCGATAGACGGCGGCGATATTGGTGATATGATCCAAGGGCGAGGCGAACCGGATCGGCGGTGGCCGGGCGGTTCGCCAAGCGCACGACGCTGCAAGGTGAGAGGAGCCTTATTGATGCCGACTTCCGCTACTCCCGCGATCGAACGCATTGCCCGGGTGCTGGCCGGACGCCAGCTGAGCCTGAATGGCGAGGGCGATGATCCCCATGCGTCGGGCGCGGTGGATGCGAGCTGGCAAAACTATCTGGATGATGCCTATGCCATCCTGCACACGCTGCGCGAGCCTGATGAGCAGATGGCGCAGGCGGGCGACGTTGCCGTGTGGCGCAGCATGATCGGCGCGGTGTTGGAACGGCGAACCTGACGCAGCGATTGGCGGGGCGGCCTGCCCATGCCATAACGGGCGGATGAGCGGCCCGGCCCTGAAGATCAAGATACAGCTTTATTGTGGCGACGAGATCGCCATGGGGCCGGGCAAGGCCGACCTGCTGGATGCGATTGCCAGCGAGGGGTCGATTTCGGCGGCCGGTCGGAAGCTGAAGATGAGTTATCGCCGGTGCTGGATGCTGGTGGACGTGATGAACCGATGCTGGTCTGCGCCGCTGGTGGCGACGTCCAGTGAGGGTGCGGTGTTGACGGATTTGGGGCTTAGCGTGCTTGCCCAATATCGCGGGTTGCAGAAGGCGGCGACGAGCGCGGCGGGACGGTCGCATTGGCCTGACCTTGCGCGGGAATTGCGGGGCGAGCCGTTGCCGGGGCAGGGCGCGCAGTAAAAGGCCTGCCGATTTATCCGGGCCTGCAAAAATATGCATTCTGACCAGCTGACAGAGAACCGATTCGGAGCTGGAACGTTTCTATTTAGCGCATTCACAAAAATTACATGTTGCGACGCACAAAGAAACGTGATTCCCTGTGGTTGTCGGCAGAACCGGCGCTTAATCTTACAGTAACCATGTTGAGCGCATGTTCTGCTGATCGACTTGAAGTCGGAGGGCAAGAGCATGGGCACCAATGCAAGACCGGCTGACGGGGCAATCACCCTGGCGGAATTGCGCGAATTCGCCAGTTTCCCGTCTGCCACGCAGCGCTATATTCGCCGATCGCTGGATATCGGCCTTCACCGTCGTGACGCCATGAAGCTATGGTCGCGCGACATGGTGGAGGAAGCGAGCATCCGCGCGCAGGCCCGCATTTATGGGCGGCTGGACGAGATCAAGGCGCGGGTGCCCGACGACAGCGGGCTGGATCAGATGGAGCCGTTCATGGCGCCGCTGGTGACCGTGTCCGCTTTTGATCTGGGGCAGGATCGACTGAGCAGCTTTTCGGCCTATCGGTTTTTGTATGAACGGCTGTTGGGGGCGGGGGCCAGGCCGTGGTTGCCGGGGGCGTTCTGCGCGGCGGCGAGCTTGCCGCATCTCCATCCGGAGAAGCGCCGGGCGTTGTTGCAGTCGATCAGTGAGGCTGCGGCGACGGCTGTCGGGTGGTCTAACCGGGAGCCGACCTTCTACCCTGAGTGGGTGGAGAAGGTGGATATGAGTAAGGCGAACTGAGGTCCGGGCGCTCTTCCGGTGGAGGGGTGAGGGGTGAGGGTGTGACCGCGCTGCGGGCGGGGCTCGTGGCGCTGTTGCTTTTTTGGGGGTGGCGGGGATGGCACTATGGAAAACTGGAGGAGAAGCAGTCATCCCGCTAGCATAGGGCCATGGAGATAAGAACTGCTCAGCCGGAAGATTATGAGGCTATAGCCGCTATCTGGTATGAAAGCGCTAGTCAAATGGACGGGGGAGCGCCCATCCTCGATCAGCCAGACAGTCTAGTCGGTCGAATCATCAGCAGTCTTGCGGACGGGTGGAGCTTGAAGGTTGCCGTCGTTGAGGGGAAGATTGTTGGTCTTCTCGCCACCATTCCGAAAGACAACGTTCTCGATCAGCTGTTCGTGACGCCCGAGGCGCAGCGTCGAGGTATTGGCGCAGCGTTGCTTGACGAAGCGAAGCGGCAACTTCCTGCTGGGTTAACACTGCGTACTCCTGCCACCAACCTTGCAGCACATCGCTTCTACGAGCGACATGGACTGTTTGCCATTGAGGATGCGGTACATCCTGTAACGGGCGCGCCAGTTCGTCATTTTGGATGGGTGGAAAGGAGATGGTCCGCTGTTGAGCCAGACATAATGGTAAGCTGACGCAATTCGCTGTAGGCCGGACGTATGACGAAGCCATGGGTTATCGCGCTTTGGGTTTCCACACTCGCATTGGCAGGCTGGTTGGTATTCGATGGCCAACCCCTTGCGGCAGCAGGTGTAATGGGCACAGCGTTATTCTGGGAATTAGTCCACCGCGTGTTCGGCAACGAGGAGGCCGAATAGCAACGATGGGTGGATAACGGACTTTCTCCCCTCCCGCAGGCGGGAGGGGCCGGGGGTGGGCTAGCGCAACTTTAGTGAAGTTCATTCCAAGGCTTGCCCGGAAGCTCGCTCCGCTCGCACCCACCCCTAGCCCCTCCCGCCTGCGGGAGGGGAACGTCTGATTTTGGTCGCTAGCCGACGGTCCCCATTGCGTCATGCCAGCGAACGCTGGGATGACGGAGGTGGGTGGTTTGGGGGCATTCATCCTCTCCATCGGGAGATGGGGACCGTTCGCGAAGCGGATGGTGGAGGGAAAATCTCATAGGTCGTGCCATTTTCCCCTCCACCAGCCTGCGGCTGGTCCCCCTCCCCACGCTTCGCGCAGGGAGGATTTGGGAAGGCTATTCTCGGGCGCTTCCCCTGCTCTACTCAGGATGCCAGCCATTGCAGGGCTTGGCTTTCCTCGCTGAAGAACACCGCTGGGGTGTCTCGCATCAGTCGTTCCATCTGCAGTCTGAGGAGAGCGGATTCGGGGAGAAGGACTCCATATTCGCTGATCTGGGCGGCATAGTTGGTGATGATCTTCATGAAGCTGTTCATGACAGTTTGGGATTGAACGGTGCATGCTTTCATATCGAGCAGGACGCGGTTGATCGGTGAGGGTCTGGCGGTCATAGCGGCGCGTTGCCGTAGCGCCGCGAGATAGCTGTCCACGGCATCGTCATCCCAAAAGCCTCGAAAGACGATTCGCAGCGTCCCGGGCTTGTGTCCTGCCACAAATTCAAAGCGTTCCTCTGCCATCGGATTCACTTGTCGGATGACGGCGCGCTGCGCAACTGTCGTTTGGCCTAGGGTCCGTAGCGTCAAGTCGTGGGGAGCGATTTTTGTGAGAGGTTCATCCATTCACTATCGTGCCGCCATTGGGGTGGAGGACCTGGCCGGACATATAGCTGCTGTCTTCACAGGCGAGGAACAGGAAGGCGGGGGCGACTTCATTGGGTTGGCCGGGGCGGCCCATGGGGGTGGATTCGCCGAAATGTTCCAGCTTTTCCGGGCTTGCGCCGCCGGATGGGTTGAGCGGCGTCCAGATGGGGCCGGGAGCGACCGCGTTGACGCGGATGCCGTCCTTCACGAGATTTTCCGACAGGCTGCGGGTGAAGGCGGTGATGGCGCCCTTGGTGCTTGAATAGTCGAGCAGTTCCGATGAGCCTTGATACATGGTGACGCTGGTGCAGTTGACGATTGTCGCGCCTTTTTTGAGGTGCGGGCGGGCGGCTTGGGTCAGGAAGAACATGCCGAAGATGTTGGTCTGGAAGGTACGGCGCAGCTGTTCCTCGCTGATGTCGGTTATGTCCTGATCGGGATGCTGTTCCCCGGCATTGTTGACGAGGATGTCGAGGCGGCCGAAGCGGTCGACCACCTGTTTGACGGCGTCGTCGCAGAAGGATTTTTCGCCAATGTCTCCGGCGATGGTGAGGGCCTGTTGGCCTTCTGCTTCCACGATCTGCGCCGTTTTCTTCGCGTCGTCATGTTCGCACAGGTAGAGGATGGCGACGTCGGCGCCTTCGCGGGCGTAGAGGGCGGCGACGGCGCGGCCGATGCCGCTGTCCGCGCCGGTGATGAGAGCGACTTTTCCTTCGAGGCGGCCGGAGCCGGGATAGCGGGGTTCCCATTCGGGCTTCGGTTCCAGCTTGCTTTCGTGGCCGGGCAAGCCGTCTTCGTGGATCATATCTTCATGATTGTCGGATGGGGTGTCGGGCATGGCGCATCTCCTTTTCCCGGCCAACACTTGGGGGAGGGGATGGTTCATGGCGTTGCGACGGACGGCTTAACCGCTGGTGCTGCGATTTTCCCAGATGGCGATCGGGGCGTCCGCGCCCGGCATTTCCATGCGGACTTCACGCAGGGTGACGGCGAGGACGCAGACGGGCCGTTGTTCGATCCCAAGCGGCTGGGCGCAGTGGACCGGGCCGTTTCCGGGCACGCGTTCAATGCGGCCGATGAGCCGGAGCCTCAGCCCGCGCGAGGGGGTGAAGTCTTCAGGGGCGAGGCGCAGCACCTTTTCGAAGGGACGGCCGTGGCGCCATAGGTCGTTGCCGTCATTCTGGCCGAATTGGGCGAGGGCCAGGCTTTGGTCGGGCGTGGGCGTGGTTCCGTCCGGTTCGGGCGCGGTGGCTTTTGCAGGGGCGGGGCATTCGTCGCTGGTCGACCAGGGTCGCTGCATCCAGAAGCCCTCGGCATCATGGCCTTCCCCTTCGGTGGGGAGTCCGAAATCGGCGGCTTGCCACGAAATCGGCATGACATGGACGCGGAGCACGCCAGCCGCTTCATCATAGCGCCAGCGCATGGGGGTGGAGCTGTCCTTTTCCGCAGCGCCCGAGCAACCGAAGGGGAGGGAGAGATCGAACCGCTGACCCACGGCCCCGGCGATGTCATCCGGCAGCGGCTTGCCCGATGACAGGGCGTCGGCGGCGCGACGGGTGAGGTCGGCTATCTCTGCGCGGCCCCAGAGGCGCGGCAATTGCGGCTGGACCGGGAATGGCGGCGGGATGACGGCCACCGGCGTGGGGGCAGGGGGCGGAGCCTTTGGCGCGGTGGCGCGGCCCAGCAGGAAACCGCCCGCGCCGATGGCGATGAAAGCGGCTAACCCTGCGGCTATGGCGAGCCGACTGGTTCTGGCACTGGGTTCACGCATAAGCCATTGATAGCAAAAATGGCTTCATCCTCCAGAGCATAAACATCTTTTTTCCCGCTTGCTGCGTTGACAGGGGCGGCGGCAGGCACGAGGCAGGGGGCGCATGACGATTGACCAAGTTCTGACGCTGCTGGTGCTGGCCGCCGTCGTCGCGGCGCTGATCTGGGACAAGGTGCGCGCCGATGTCGTCGCGCTGTCCGGGGCGGCGGTGCTGTTGATGACGGGCGTGGTGCGGCCGGTCGATGTGCAGGGCGCGTTCGCTAGCCCCGCGATTATCGCGCTCGCGTCGTTGTTCGTCATTGCCTATGCGCTGGAGCTGTCGGGCCTGCTCGACCGGGCGATCGCGATGGCGGTGGCGATGTGCAGGCGGATGGGCGCGACCGGCATGTGGCTGCTGTTGTCGATGATCGGCGCGGTCTCCTGCTTCCTCAATTCGACGCCGATCGTGGTGCTGGGCGCGCCGGTGGTGCGCGACGTCGCCAATGCGTTGGGTCTTTCGCCCAAGCGGTTCCTGATGCCGCTGTCCTACATCACGATCCTGACAGGCTGCTGCACGTTGATCGGCACGTCGACCAACCTGCTGGTGGATGACATGGCGAGCGTGGCGGGGCAGCCGCGCTTTGGCATTTTCGAGATTACGCCGGTGGGTGTGCCGATGGCGTTTGCCGGCGGGCTTTACCTGTTCCTGTTCAGCAAGAAGCTGCTGGGCGGCCGTCATGAGGCGGACGAGCGGGAGGGAGAAGCGCAGCCGATCGATGCCCTGCATGTGTACAGCGCGCAGGTGGGCGACCCGGCGGTGTTTGCCGAGCCTCGGCCTTTGAAGCCCGCGAAGGCGGCGATCGCGCTGGGTGTCTTTGCGGCGGCGGTGGGGCTGGCGGCGATCGATGTCGCGCCGATCGCGGCGAGCGCCTTTGCCGGGGCGGTGGTGCTGATCCTGTTGCGGGTGATCAGCGCGGATGAGGCCTATAGCGGGCTGCGGCCGCAGATATTGATCCTGATCGCGGGCATGGTGGTGATCGGCATCGCGATGGAGCAGAGCGGGCTGGCGGCGGATGCTTCCCGGATGCTGATCGGCAGCGTGCATGGGCTGAGCCCGCTGATCGCGCTGGTCGTGCTGTATCTGGTGACGATGGTGCTGACGGAGTTGCTGTCGAACGCGACGGTGGCGGTGCTGGTGACTCCGGTTGCAGTGGCGCTGGCCGATAGTCTGGCGGTCAGTCCCCGGCCGTTCCTGGTCGCGGTGATGATGGCGGCAAGCGCAGCCTTTGCGACGCCCTTTGGTTATCAAACCAATGTCATCGTCTATCAGATGGGCGGTTATCGCTACATGGATTTCGTGCGGGTGGGATTGCCGTTGAATCTGATCACCTGCGTGGTCGCGGTGGCGGCGATCAGTATGTTTTTTCCGTTCTGATCAGGCCGGGCGCGAGCCGCAGGATAAGGAAACCGGCGGTGGCGGAGGCGAGAGAGCCTAGCAGGATGCCGAGCTTTGCCGCATCGCCTGTATCGGGATGGGGCGCGAAGGCAAGGCCGCCGATGAAGAGGCTCATGGTGAAGCCGATGCCGCAGAGGAGGGCGACGCCATAGACCTGCATCCATGTGGAATGGGCCGGGCGGCTGGCCCAGCCGAGGCGGGTCAGGAGCCAGACGGTGCCGAATATGCCCAGTTGCTTGCCTGCGAAAAGGCCGAGCGCGATGCCGAGCGGGACGGGCTGAGCCAGGTCGGATAGCGCGACCCCGCTTAACGACACGCCGGCATTGGCGAAACCGAACAAGGGGACGATGGCATAGGCGACCCAGGGATGGAGGCCATGTTCAAGGCGGGACAGCGGCGAATGCTGGTCGTCGGGGGCGGCTGGGGTCTTTCGCAAGGGGATGGTCATTGCGACGGCGACCCCGGCCAGCGTGGCGTGGATGCCGGATTGCAGCACGCAGAACCAGACGAAGACGCCGATCAGTACATAGGGCCAGAGGCTGTCGACCCCCGCCCGATTGCAGAGCGCGAGGCAGGCGAGACCTGCGACGGCCAGGGCGAGGGGCAGGAGGCTCAGCTGTCCGCTGTAGAAGAGGGCGATGATGAGGACGGCGATCAGATCGTCGATGATCGCCACCGCCGCCAGGAATATCTTGAGCGATCCGGGCACGCGCGGGCCGAGGAGGGCCAGCACACCGAGGGCAAAGGCGATGTCGGTGGCGGCAGGGATCGCCCAGCCGCGAAGGCCGGTAGCGTCTCCCCGGTTGATGGCGACATAGATGACGGCGGGCATGATCACGCCTGCGGCTGCTGCCAGGCCGGGCAGCAGGCGGTCAGGCCATCGGGCGAGTTGCCCGTCCAGCACCTCTCGTTTGATTTCGAGGCCCACGATCAGGAAGAACAGCGCCATGAGGCCGTCGTTGATCCAGTGGAGCAGGCTGAGCCCCGCCAGGTCGATGTGGAGCGTGTGGAAATAGTCGGCCGACAGGGCGGAGTTGGCGACCAGCATTCCCAGAGCCGCAGCCGCGATCAGGATGATGCCGCCCGCTGCCTCCGCCGCGAGGAAGGCGCGCATCATCGAAAGGGGGCGGGTGATCAGGGGAGGAACGCTCATCCCGCTGTTCTAACGGCCCATTTGGCGCAGGGCCACCGCTTCCGGTTGCGATCAGTGCGTTTCTGTGCGGAGCCGGTCGGCGAGTTGCTCGATTTCGAAGGGTTCGAGGATCCAGGTGCGAGTCTTGCGCCCCGCCCGGTGAATGGGTTGCGTCAGGAGGACGCGGGCCTGTTCGCGGGCGTGCGGCTTGAAGACCGCGAAATGCTGGGCGCAGTCACGGATCGTGCCGATGACGGGGGCGCGGCCTTCAAGGTCGATGAGGGTGGCGGGCTGATCCCAGGGGATTGCGGATGTCGGATGATCGTTCATTCACTTGCGCCTGTAACGGAAATACCAGACTTCATGGCCGAGGCGGCGGGCCTTGGCTTCGTAGCGGGTTTCGGGCCAGCCGCCGGGGCGGGTGAGGAAGTCCTTGGGCTCGCTCGCCAGCCAGTCGAAATCGGGGTGGCCGTTCATCACCATCATCGCCCAGCGCAGATAGACGGGATGGTCGGTGCCGAAGCGGAATTCGCCGCCGGGCTTCAGCTTGCGGGCGATCATTTCGACCGGGCCGGGGTTCATCATGCGGCGCTTGGCATGGCGGGCCTTGGGCCAGGGGTCGGGATGGAGGAGGTAGACGAAGCTGAGCGCGCCGTCGGGAATGCGGCTGAGCACCTGAAGCGCGTCGCCCATATGGAGGCGGATGTTGCCGAGCGCCTGATCGCGGACATGGCCGAGCGCGGTGACGACGCCGTTCAGGAACGGCTCGCAGCCGATGAAGCCGTGATCGGGCAGCAGGTCGGCGCGGTAGGCGAGATGTTCGCCGCCGCCAAAGCCGATCTCGAAATGGAGCGGCCTCTCATAGCCGAAGAGGTTGGCGGCGGTGATCTCCCCTTCTTCCGGGACGGAGAGGGCGGGGAGCAGGGTATCGACCAGCTCCTGCTGACCGGCGCGGAGCTTGTGGCCCGACTGGCGGCCATAGAGGCGGTTGAGCGTGGTGGGGTCGCCGGATTTGTGCGCGGTCATGGGCGGGCGCTTAGCGGGGCGGGGCTTTGGGGGCAAGCGGGATGGTTTGCGGGGTTGGTTGGGCCTGCCTTCTTACATGGATCACCCGATCCGTTCGGGCTGAGCTTGTCGAAGCCGCTTCCTTTCTAAAAGGAAGTAAAGCCCTTCGACAGGCTCAGGGCGAACGGTGATGGGAAAGCGCGCCAATGTAACCACACTCCATAGGATGGACGGCTAGTCAAAAAAAGGCGCGCGTGGCAGGTGCCGCGCGCGCCTTTTTTGTCCAGTAGGAAAGCTTAGAGCGCGGCCTTCAGCTTTTCGACCAGGTCCGTGCGCTCCCACGGGAAGAAGTCGCCTTCAGCCTTGCGGCCGAAATGGCCGTAGGCGGCGGTGGGGCGATAGATGGGCTTGTTGAGGCCGAGATGGGTGCGGATGCCGCGCGGGGTGAGGCCGCCCAGTTCCTTGATCGACTTGATCGCGTCCTCGATCTTTGCATCGTCGACAGTGCCCGTGCCGTGGGTATCGACATAGAGCGAGAGCGGCTCCGACACGCCGATGGCGTAAGCGAGCTGGATCGTGCAGCGGCGGGCGAGGCCAGCGGCGACGATGTTCTTGGCGAGATAGCGGGTGATGTAGGCCGCCGAGCGATCGACCTTGGTCGGGTCCTTGCCCGAGAAGGCGCCGCCGCCATGAGGCGATGCGCCGCCATAGGTGTCGACGATGATCTTGCGGCCGGTGAGGCCTGCGTCGCCGTCCGGGCCGCCGATTTCGAAGCTGCCGGTGGGGTTGATGTGATAGACGGTCTCGTCCGAGAGCAGATCGCCGGGAAGGACTTCGGCGATGACGCCCTTCACATAGTCCTTCAGCTCCGCTTCGTTGGCGCCTTCGTCATAGCCCTTGGCATGCTGGGTCGAGACGACGATGGCGGTCGCGGCGGCGGGCTTGCCATTTTCGAAGCGCAGCGTGACCTGGCTCTTGGCGTCCGGTTCCAGGAAGGGCGCGCGGCCGCTGTGGCGGTCGTGGGCCATCTTGGCGAGGATCTTGTGGCTGTAGTCGAGCGTCGCGGGCATGAGGTCGGGCGTTTCGTCGCAGGCGAAGCCGAACATGATGCCCTGGTCGCCAGCGCCTTCATCCTTGTTTCCGGCGGCGTCGACGCCCTGCGCGATGTGGGCGGACTGGGCATGGAGGTTGTTTTCGAAGCGGAAGCTTTCCCAGTGGAAGCCGTCCTGCTCGTAGCCGATGCGCTTTACGGTTTCGCGGACGGCGCGCTCAATCTCTTCCTGTGCGCCGGGAGCCCACTGGTCATTTTCATAGACGCCCTTGCAGCGGATTTCGCCAGCCAGCACGACCAGCTGCGTTGTAGTCAGCGTTTCGCAGGCGATGCGGGCTTCGGGGTCCTTGGACAGGAACAGATCGACGATGGCGTCGGAAATCTGGTCCGCGACCTTGTCGGGATGGCCTTCGGACACGGATTCCGAGGTGAAGAGATAGTTGCTGCGCATGGGACTCCAGTTAGCAGGATGGCTTCAAAAGCGACATAAAGAAAAGTTTATGTGCCCTATTAGCCCTTCGCCTTGCGGATGGCAATGGCAAGTCCGGCGAGCAGCACCATGAACAGGAAGGGCGCCCAATTGCCCAGATGCGCGAACAGCGTCGGCGGGAGCGCGGGGGGCAGCGCGCCTTCGAGATAGCCGGCGCGGTGGAGGCCGAGCGCGCGCAGGACGTGGCCGCGCGCGTCGATCACCGCTGACACGCCGGTGGGGGTGGAGCGGATGATGGGGATGCCTTCTTCTATGGCGCGCAGGCGGGCCTGGGCGAGGTGCTGGACCGGTCCCCAATTGCCGAACCAGGCGTCGTTGGAGGGATTGAAGAGGAAGGCGGGGCGGTTCTTTGCGTCGATCACATGGCCGGAGAAGATGATTTCGTAGCAGATCTGGACGCCCATCTTGAGGTCCGGGCGGCCGAGGGTGGCGGGCAAGGTCAGGCTTTGCGGGCCGGGGCCGGGCCAGAAGTCGGCGTCTCCGGGGACCAGGCGGGAGAGGCCGATCGGCTGGAGCAGGGCGCGCATGGGGAGGTATTCGCCATAGGGGACGAGGTGCGCCTTGTCATAGCGGCCGAGCAGTTGTGCCTGGGGAGAGACGATGAAGAGGCTGTTGTTCGCTCCGGCGAGGGCGTCGGTGGTGATGCCGTTTTGCTCGACCTGCTTGAAATAGACTTTGGTCGCGCCGGTCATGAGCAGGTCGCCGGGGCCGAGCAGCGCGGCGAGGCGCGCGCGCCATTGCGGTTCCATGTCGAGATAGGCGGGGATGGCGGCTTCGGGCCAGAAGATGAGGCGCGGTGCGGGACGGGGTGTGCCGGAGAGGGTGGCTAGGGTGCGGAAGTGGGCTTCTTCCAGTTCGGGTGAGTATTTTTCGTCCTGGCCTATGTTGGGTTGGACTACGCGGATGCGGGGCGCGCCTGCGGGGGTTTGCAGGGCAGGTGTGAGGAGGCCCCAGAGGGCGAGAGCGGCGAGGGGTGCGGTGAGGGCGGCTGCTGCGCGGAAGTGTCGGCGGGTTGCTAGGAGGAGGGCTCCGGCGGCTAGGATGGTGAGGGCGCCCAGGCCATAGGTGCCGATCAGGGTCGCAGAGATGGCTATGCCGGTGGGGAGCAGGGCGACGCCTAGCGGATTCCAGGCGAAGCCGGTGAAGGCTGTGGCGCGGAGATATTCGCTGGCGATCCAGCAGGCGGCGAAGAGAAGAGTGAAGGGGAGGGTGCTGGTGCCCACCCCGCTGCGACTAGGCGGCATAGCCGCCAAGTCTCGCTGCCCCTCCCGCTTGCGGGAGGGGAAGGTTGTGGAGAGCCACCACGTCGCCAGCGTTGCCAGGCCGGGATATATCGCGAGGTAGAGGGATAGGAGGACCACCGCGCCGTAGCCGAACCAGTGGGGCATGGCGTCCTGGAAGGTGAAGGCGTGGGCGATCCAGTTTAGGCCCAGGGTGAAGTGACCGAGGCCGAACAGCCAGCCACGCGTGAAAGCGGCGCGGCGGTTGGGGGCGGTTTCGATGAGCCAGAGGAGCAGCGCGAAGCAGGCGAGGGTGACTGGCCAGAGCTTGAGCGGTTCAAATCCGGTGGCGGCGATGAAACCGGCGAGCAGGGCCGTGAGCTTTGGGAAGCGGGCGGGAAGCTGGATCATCGGGTAGGGATCAGCGGATGGTGGCCATGGTGGCGTGGCTGCACTTGTCGTTCTTGTGCCCGCCGCCCGACAGCATCGAAGCCGCGATGAATCCGCCGACTACCAGGACGAGGAATCCCGCAGAGAGAAGGCCGAGATATTTCTCGATGAACGCCTTTATGGGGCGGCCGAATTTCCAGAAGAGGAAGCCGACCAGCATGAACTGGAAGGCGCGGGACAGGATGCTGGCCCAGAGGAAGGTGAAGAGCGACAGGCCAATGAAGCCTGCCGTGATCGTGATGAGCTTGAAGGGGATGGGCGTTGCGCCCTTCACCAATATGATTTCCGCGCCATAGTCGCGCAGATAGCAGGCAGCTACGGGGAATTTGGCGGCGAGGCCGAGGGCGTGGAGGATCTGTTGTCCGATGGCCTCATAGAGGAAATGGCCGATCGCATAGCCGAGCATGCCGCCCAGCACCGAGGCGATGGTGCAGATGATGCCGAAGCGGATCGCCCGTTCCGGCCGGGCAAGGCACATCAGGCCGAGCAGCGGATGCGGGGGAATGGGGAAGAAGCTGCTCTCCATAAAGGAGATGACGAAGAGCCAGCGTTCGGCATGGGCGTGGGCGGCTTTGGCCAGCGTCCATTGATAAAGCTTGGTGAGCATCGGAGGCGGGCCTAGCGGAGATTGCAGGGGACGGCCAGCGCTTTCGATTTCATTGCGAAGTCGAAACAATGTGGCGGCGTTGACGCGGGGGTGGCGTCTGGGCATCAACCCCGTTCCTGTGTCAACAGCCCGGCCGCCCTATTACGTGACGATGACTTCTCCATCCTGGTCGAAAGTGCGTGAACGCGCGGGTGGGCTGCTGTTTGCGCTGGGGCTGAACGGGTTGCTTCTGCTGGCGCTGCTCACTCTGGCGCCGCGTCCCGAGTTGCGCGAGGAGGACCCGCGTAACCTCGTGACGTTCGAAATGGCTGCCGCGCCCGAGGCTGCCGCGAAGAAAAGCGTTGAGCCGCAGAAAAAACGGGCCGAAGCGGCGGTGCCGAAGAAAAAGGCGGAAATTCAACCACCAATGCCGGTGCCAAAGCCGCTGGTGGAGCTGCCGGTGATTTCGCCGCCTGTCACCGTGCCGTTTCTGGAACTCGACAGCGCGCAGATGGCGTCGGCGGATATCGGAAAGATGGCTCCGAAGGAGCCCGGATCGGGGACGGAAGGTCAGGGAAATAGTCCGGCAGCGGCGGGTCCGGGCGAAGGGCCGGGCGGCGTTCAGCTGTTCGAGGCGGAATGGTACAGGCGGCCAACCCCAGCGGAACTGGGCGGGTATATGCCCGCCAATGCGCCTGCCGGTGGATGGGGGCTGGTGGCGTGCAAGACGGTGGAAAATTTCCGCGTGGAAAATTGCCAGGCGCTGGGAGAATCGCCGCAGGGATCGGGCTTTGCCCGCGCGGTGCGATTGGCGGCGTGGCAGTTTCTTGTGCGCCCGCCGCGCGTCAATGGGAAGGCGATGGTCGGAAGCTGGGTGCGGATCAGGATCGACTATAGCCGTGCGCCTGCCGACAGCGGCAGGGCGCGCATGTGAATTTAGGTTGCATTTCGATACTGATGTGAGATGAGGTGTCCCGTCGATTAGTAGGGAGACTCTCATGATCATTTATGGCGCGCGTCCATCGCCCTTTGTGCGCAAGGTTATCGTATTTGCAGCCGAGAAGGGGCTGGCGGCGGAAGTGAAGCCCGGCGGCTTTGGCCAGGGCGGGGAGATTTTCGAGCGGGCGTCGCCTTTCGGAAAGATGCCTGCGTTCCAGGATGGTGATTTCCTGATCAGCGACAGCAGCGCGATCATAACCTATATGGATGCCGTCAAGCCCGATCCCGCATTGATCCCGGCAGAACCGAAAGCGCGTGCGCGGACGATCTGGTATGAGGAGTTTGGCGATACCATTGTGCAATCCGCCGGGGCCGCTATCTTCTTCAATCGCATGGTTGCTCCGTTGCTGGGGATGCCGCAGGATTTGGCGGCGGCAGACCGGGCGGAGACGGAGCAGCTTCCGAAGATTGGCGATTATGTCGAGAAGATTCTTCCGGAAAGCGGCTTTCTGGTGGAGGATCGCTTTACCCTGGCCGATATTGCTGTTGCCTGTCCGCTGATCAATGTCGGCTATTGCAGTTCGAGCTTGAAAGGTGGGCGCTGGCCCCGGTTGGAGCAATGGTTGGAGAAAATCTGCGCGCGGCCGAGCTTTGCCGAAGCGCTGGTGGCGGAAATGAAGGGCATTGAAGTCATGCGAGCATCCTGAACGAACCTATTTGGAACATATATCTTGACATCGTCACGCTGTTCTGGCAGTTAAGTCGATATTGGGAATTGTGAGTCGCCGGAACGGTGACGCGGCAAGGGCTGGTCCGAAAGGGACCGGCCCTTTTTCGTTGGGATAGCGGAGGGGCGAGGGGATGGGGCATGAGAATGGCGCGAAGGTGGTTCGGCGCTTTTCAGGCAAAGCCAGCGACGCGCCGGACAGGGAGTTGACCGTGCAGCGGAGCCAGCGCGGCGCCACCGGGAGCGGCGCGCAGTTGCGGGCGGTGCGCCGGGACGGCTGGACGGCCGAGCGGCGCAAGGTCTTCATGGAGACGCTGGCGGCGACTTGTAATGTCAGCGAGGCGGCGCGGGTGGCGGGGAAGAACCTGTCGAGCGCCTATTATCAGAAGCGGCGCGATCCGGGATTTGCGCGCGAATGGGCGCAGGCGCTGAGCGTCGGCTATGCCGAACTGGAGGCGCTGCTGTTGCGCCAGGCTTTGTTCGGCACGGAAGAGGAAGAGGTGGTGCTGGACGGCGAGGGGATGGTGAAGAGCCGCAAGGTGAAGCGAGGGCATCCCAATGCGGTGGGGGTGCGATTGCTGGTGCAGCATCGGCGCGAGGCGGGGGAGAGGCTGGCGGCGGATGCGGTTGAGAGGCCGGATGGGGCGGATGCGGTCGAGCGGTTGCGGGAGGCGTTGGAGCGGGTGCGGGAGCGGCGTGGCGAGGGGTGAGTTTGGTTCATCTTCCCTCCCACCTGGTGGGGGCGGGGGTGGGCTTGCGCTACAATAGGCGTCGCTTTGCGACGGCTGATTTTTGGAGCTCGCTGCGCTCGCGCCCACCCCTAACCCCTCCCGCCTGCGGGAGGGGGACATGTTGGTTGGTGGGGCTGGTCCAAATATGACGCAAAAGGGGCAGCCGATGGGTGGCATGTCGGATTTCGAGAGGTTGGCGGCCCTGCCTGATGCGGCGCGTGAGCGGGTGCTGGCGGGGCTGAACGGCGCGGCGGCGCAGGCCTTGGAACATGAGTGGGGATGGCTCGCCCGGCCGGAGCAGTTGGCGCCTGAGGGAGACTGGCGCATCTGGTTAATGATGGCGGGGCGTGGCTTTGGGAAGACGCGGGCCGGGGCGGAATGGGTGCGGCGGGTTGCGGAGAGTGACGGTCAAGCGCGGATTGCGCTGGTGGGCGCGACTTTGGGTGAGGCGCGGAGCGTGATGGTGGAGGGACCTTCGGGGCTGTTGTCGATTGCGCCCTGGTGGAACCGGCCGGTCTTTTCGCCTGCGCTGCGGCGGCTGCTGTGGCCCAATGGAGCCATGGCGCTGCTGTTTGGGGCGGCGGACCCGGAATCGCTGCGTGGGCCACAGTTCAGCCATGGCTGGGCGGACGAGATTGCGAAATGGCCGCAGGGGGAAGCGGCGTGGGACAATATGATGATGGGGATGCGGTTGGGGCAGGCGCCTCAGGTGATGGCGACGACTACGCCGCGCCCGGTGGCGCTGGTGCGCGGGCTGGTGGCGCGGGACGGTGCCGATGTCGCGGTGACGCGGGGGCGGACGGCGGACAATGTAGTGAACCTTGCCGATGGCTTCGTGGCGGCGATGGAGCGGAGCTATGGCGCGACCCGGCTGGGGCGGCAGGAGCTGGATGGCGAGCTGATCGAGGAGGTCGAGGGCGCGCTTTGGAACCGGGCGCTGCTGGAGCGGTGCCGGGTGGCGCATGTGCCGGGTGGTGGGGATGGCGGGGCGTTGCTGTCGCGGGTCGTGATCGGGGTCGATCCTCCGGCTTCGGCGCATGGTGATGCTTGCGGGATCGTGGTGGCAGGGATTGGCGGTGACGGCCGGGCCTATGTCATCGCCGACGCGAGCGTGGAGAAGGCGAGCCCCGAAGGCTGGGCGCGGGCGGTGGCTGATGCGGCGGCGGTGCATGGTGCTGATCGGGTGATTGCTGAAGCGAATAATGGCGGGGCGATGGTGGAAAGCGTGCTGCGTGCGGCGGAGGCGGCGCTGCCTGTGCGGCTGGTCCATGCGAGCCGGGGGAAGGCTGCGCGGGCTGAACCGGTGGCGGCGCTTTATGAGGCTGGGCGCGTGCGGCATCGCGGGGCGTTTTGGGCATTGGAGGATGAGATGTGCGGGCTGATCGCCGGGGGTGGTTATGTCGGGCCGGGGCGGTCGCCGGATCGGGCGGATGCGTTGGTCTGGGCTTTGACCGAGTTGATGCTGGGACGGCGCGGGGATGCGCGGGTACGGGCGGTTTGAGGAACTTTCGCACCCTCGTCAGCTTATTAAACTCGTTTCTCGATCCTTCGACGAAGCTCAGGACAGGCTTCGCTCGAAACGAACGGAAGTCCTACAAAGGAGAATGTCATGAGGGTTGCAAAGATCATGATGATGGCGGTTGGCGCGACTTTGGTTGCGACGCCGGTGATGGCGGCTTCGCTCAACGGGAAGGAACGGGCGCGGGTGGCGCGGGCGGCGCCGCGTGATCGCGACGATGTGCGCTATTGCCTGTTGCAGGCGAAGAAGGGGCGCGATCGTGGGACGGTGATTGGTGCGGCTGGCGGTGCTGGCGTCGGTGCGCTGGCTGGCGGGAGTTTGGGTGAGTCCTTGCTGGCGGGTGCGGCTGGGGCTGTGGCTGGGCGTGTTATTGGGAAGAGTGAGGGGACCAACGCGGAATGCGATCGGGTTTTGCGGCGTAATCCTTGAGTTGGGGCGAGGGGGTTCCCCCTCTCCAAGTTTCGCTAGGCGGCTGAGCGCCGCCAAGCTTCACTATCCTCTCTCCTGAAGGGGAGAGGATTTTTGTTTTTGGGGGTCTCATGAAATTCTTTGGGGCGAGGGCGGCGCCCGGGGGCGCGCGGCCGGTGTTGGCGCGTGCCTGGGGTTCGGGCGCGGTGGCTTTGGGGGAGTGGCCGGCTTCCTATGAGGCGCAGGTGCGGAGCGGCGTGATCGGTAATCCGGTGGCGCAGCGGGCATTGCGGCTGGTGTCGGAGGGTGCGGGGGCGACTTCGTTGACGGTGAACGGGGTTGAGGAGGAGGAGCGCGGGCCTGTGCTTTCGCTGCTGACGCGCTGTTCGGCGGGGCAGGGGTTGGTGGAGACGTTGGCGAGCCATTTGCTGTTGCATGGCAATGGTTATGTGCAGGTGATGGCGGGGGCGGACGGCAAGCCGGTCGAATTGTACGCGCTCCGGCCTGAGCGCGTGAGCGTCGAGGCGGATGCGCGGGGGTGGCCTGCGGCTTATCTCTATCGGGTCGGGGACAGCGTGACGCGGTTGCTGCCTGAGGATGCGGCGGGGCGGGCTTCGATCCTGCATCTGAAGGCGCTGCATCCGCTGGATGATCATTATGGGCTGGGTTGTGTTGGGGCGGCTGCGGGGGCGGTGGCGATCCACAATGCGGCGACGGTTTGGAACAAGGCTTTGCTGGACAATGCGGCGCGGCCTTCGGGAGCGATGGTTTACGATCCGGGGGACGGGTCGGTGATGTCGCCTGAGCAGTTCGAGCGGGTGAAGCGGGAGATGGAGGTGGCCTTTTCCGGCGCGGCCAATGCCGGGCGGCCGATGTTGCTGGAGGGCGGGCTGGATTGGAAGGCCATGAGTCTGACGCCTGCGGAGATGGACTTTGTCGGATTGAAGGCGGCGGCGGCGCGGGAGATCGCCCTGGCATTCGGGGTGCCGCCGATGCTGATGGGGCTGCCGGGGGATAATGCTTACGCCAATTATCGTGAGGCGAACAAGGCGTTGTGGCGGCAGACGATCCTGCCGTTGGTGGCGAAGATCTGCGGTGGGCTGGCGCAAGGGTTGCAGGGGTGGTGGCCGGGTTTGGCTTTGGCGGTTGATATGGATGCGGTGCCTGCATTGTCGGATGAGCGGGCGGCTTTGTGGGAGCGGGTGGCTTCGGCGGATTTTCTCTCGGCGGATGAGAAGAGGGCGATGTTGGGAGTTTGAGGAGAGGGTGTTTCCCTCTCCCGCTGCGACTAGGCGGCTGGCGCCGCCAAGTCTCGCTGCCAGTTCGGGGTAAACAACACCCCGTGTTGTTTAGGTCATGCTGGGGGCATGACCGACCCCGAACTCCCCTGAAGGGGAGAGGGGAAGGAGGGCTGTTTTGATGAAATATGATGGCGAGATGCTGGCGCGGCTGGTGGCGCAGGCTGAGGCTGCGCCGGGGCAGATGGACATGGTGATGATCCGCGCGCTGATCGAGGAGGCGAGCGAGTTGGGCGCGGGGCGGGCGTTGGAGCGGCTGGGGCTTAGCGATCGGAGCGCGGAGGGCGATGTGCGGGAGTTGCGTGAGCTGTTGTCCGCCTGGCGCGACGCGAAGAAGGCGGCGCGTGGGGCTGTGGTTGGATGGGCGGTGCGGATCGTGATGGCGCTGGTGCTGCTGGGCGTGGCGGTGAAGGCTGGGCTGATCAGCATGGTGCGCGGATGAGTGGGGAGGGGGTGCTTGACGCTTCTCGACTGCGCTCGAAGCGAACGGAGGTTGGAGAGGGGGATGTTCGGTTCGCGGGGTATGCGGCGGTGTTCGATCGGGTGGATCATGGCGGCGACGTGGTGCGGCCGGGGGCCTTTGCGGGCGTGGCGGCGGGGGTGCCGCTGCTGTGGCAGCATTTGCCGGGTGAGGCGATCGGGACGGTCGAGCGGGTCGAGGAGGATGCGCGCGGATTGCGCGTGATCGGGCGAGTGTCGGGGCGGACTGGCGCTGGGAGGGCAGCGGCGCGGGCTTTGAGGGATCGCGCGGTGGATGGGCTGTCCTTTGGCTATCGGGTGCGGGAGGCGCGGGGAGCTGGGCCGCGTGAGCTGCTGGCGCTGGAGCTGGTGGAGGTGAGCGTGGTGACGCACCCGATGCAGCCTTTGGCTCGGGTGATTGCGGTGGAGGGGTAGGCTTTGGCGCCCTTTGGGCGCTCCCCTCCACCGCCTTTGGCGGTCCCCCTCCCCATCGGTGATGGGGAGGATTTTGAAGTTTTCGGGCGGTCCTTTGGGGCCGCTTTTTTTGTGGGAGTGGTTGATGACGGATCAGTTGGAAGCGAGCTTTGATGCGGTGGTGCAGGGTGAGCGTATCGAGGCGCTGGAGGGTGAGGTTGTGGCGCTGAAAGGGGCGCTGGTGCAGCAGCAGCGGCCTGCGCTGGATGGCGTGAAGGGTGGGACGTTCGATCCCAAGCGGGCCGCCTTTGTGGAGCGTTATGTGCGGCAGGGGCTTGAGGCGGGGGTTGAGCTGAAGAGCTTTTCCGGCGCGAGTGGTGCGGCGGGCGGCTATGCTGTGCCGCGTGAGATTGACCAGATTATTGATGCTACGCTGAAGAGCATCTCGCCGATCCGGTCGGTCGCCAATGTCGTGCGCACCGGCAGTGCTGGCTATCGCAAGCTGGTGACTTCGGGCGGCATCGTGTCGGGCTGGGCGAGTGAGACGGGTGCTCGGGCCGAGACGGCGACGCCGAGCTTTAATGAGATCGTGCCGCCTTATGGTGAGCTTTATGCCAATCCGGCGGCAAGCCAGGCGATGCTGGATGATGCGCAGTTTGATGTCGAAGGCTGGCTGGCGGGCGAGATCGCCCGTGAATTTGCGGCGGCGGAGGGGGCGGCCTTTGTCAATGGCAATGGCACGAACAAGCCCAAGGGGTTCCTGACCTATACGGCGACCAATGAGGCGGACAGCGTGCGTGCGTTCGGATCGCTGCAATATGTGGCTTCGGGGGCTTCGGGTGCTTTTGCTGCGTCGGGTCAGGAGAAGCTGATCGACCTGGTGCAGAGCCTGCGTGCGCCCTATCGTCAGGGGGCGTGCTTTGTCATGAATTCGGCGACGCTGGCCGTTATTCGCAAGATGAAGACGAGCGATGGGGCGTTTATCTGGCAGCCTTCGCTGAGCGCTGGGCAGCCTGCGACGCTGCTGGGCTATCCGGTGGTGGAGGCCGAGGACATGCCGGATATCGCGGCGGGCTCGCTGTCGATCGCCTTTGGTAATTTCCAGGCGGGCTATGTGATTTCGGAGCGTAGCGAGACGAGCATCCTGCGCGATCCGTTCAGCAACAAGCCGTTCGTGCATTTCTATGCGGTGAAGCGGATTGGTGGCGCGGTTGCCAACTCGGAGGCGATCAAGCTGATGAAGTTCGCGGCTTCTTAAACCCTCATCCAACTGCGCCTAGGCCCGTTCCGGGCCAAGGCTTCGTATCCTTCTCCCGCCTGCGGGAGAAGGTTTGGGGGCGTCCGTGCGGGGCGCCCTCCTTTTTTGTGGGAGGGGCGGTTGGTGTTGGTGCGGGAAGAGGCTGGGGTGGCGGCGGCGTCGCTGGCGGAATTGAAGGATTATCTGCGGATTAGTGGGAGTGGCGAGGATGGGTTGCTCGAGGGGCTGCTTAGAAGTGCGACGGCGTTGTGCGAGCAGTTTCTGGGGCAATGGCTGATCATTGGCGAGGCGCGGGAGACGGTGCGGGCCGATGAGGGATGGCAGCGGCTGTCCGCTACACCGGTGGTGGCGATCCTGGGGGTCGATGCGGTGGGGCCTGATGGCGCGGGGCAAGCGCTGGCTGTCGATACCTATTCGGTTGATATCGATGCGGCGGGGGATGGTTGGGTGCGGGCGCGGCCCTTGGCTGGCGAGCGGGTGCTGGCGGTGCATTACCGGGCGGGGATGGCCGAGGACGCGGATGGACTGCCCGAGCCGATCCGGCAGGGGATCGTCCGGCTGGCGGCGGAGCATTTTTCCGCGCGTGGCGGTGATGTGGCGACCCCGCCTGCGGTGGTGAGCGCGCTGTGGCGGCCGTGGCGGCGGATGCGGCTGGCATGAAGCTGGCGACGTTGGCGCGGCTGGTTGAGGCGCGGGCGGCGCGGCGGCGTGGGCAAGTGGCCGAGGCGATGCTGGCGGCTGGCATGGAGGATGCGCGGATCGAGGGGGAGGCTGTGCTGTTGTCGGGGCGGGCGCTGATGCGGCGATGGCTGGGCGACCTTGATCTGCGCGAGAGGGTGAGGGGCGGGGGATGAGTGCGGAAGTGAAGGTGCGGGCGGCGGTGATTGCTGCTCTGGGCGGTGATGCGGACTTGATGGCCGGGTTGAATGGCCTGTTCGATGGTCAGCCAGTGCGGGCTAGCGTGCCTTATGCGGTGGTTGGGGAGTGTATCGCCAGCGAGTGGGGCGCGAAGGATGTGGATGGGCGTGAGCTGCGGCTGACGATTGGGCTGAATGATGCGGGGGAGACGCCGGGGCTGCTGGCGGTGCTGCTGGAGCGCGTTGATGGCGTGATGCAGGTTTTGGAATTGGCCGAGGGCTGGCGGATTGTGGGGGTGCGGTTGATCCGGTCGCGGGTGGTGAAGGGGCGCGAGAAGGACGCGTGGCAGGCGGTGATCGATTATCGGGTGCGGGTGGTTCGGGAGGCGGGTTAGGCCCTAGCACTTGCCATTGGGACTACCACCTCTCCTCCGTTCGCCCTGAGCTTGTCGAAGGGTCTTCTCTTTTAAGAAGTGGAGGGCTTCGACAAGCTCAGCCCGAACGGGGGTGGTTGGGCTGTGCGCGTAGGACTCCGCGCCCTTCAACCGCCGGGCTTGGAATAATCCTCGAACTCGCCGGTGATCTTGTCGACATATTCGGCGATCTGGTCGTCGGCGTCGGCTTGGGCGTCCTTGTCGGACATGCCAGTGGATTTGTCGTCGGCAACGATCGCGGCGCGGAAGGCGGCTTCCTTGGCGCTGCATTTCGATTTCAGCGTGGACTGGAAGTCGCTGAGCGACAGTTTCCTGTCCAGCGCGGGGCTGATCTCTTTCGACAAGCACTCGGAAAAAGCCTTGCGGCCAGCGCCGACGGCATCGCCGTTTTGGGCCGAGGCGGCCAGCATCATCATGAGGGGAGCAACGAACAGCATTCGAACCTCTCCAATCGCAATTCAGGCACGGTTTATCTTACAGGAGAATGCTCCATGGCAGTGGAAAAGGGAAGCGCGTTTCTATTGAAAGTAGGCGATGGCGGGTCGCCTGTGGCCTATGCGACGGTGGCCGGGATGCGGACCACGCAGCTGTCGGTGAACGGCGAGGGCGTCAATGTGACGTCCAAGGATTCCGGTGGGTGGCGCGAGTTGCTGTCGGGCGCGGGGGTGCGGTCTGTCAGTGTGTCGGCGGCCGGGATATTTACCGGGTCGGCGGCGGAGGTGCGCATTCGCAATCATGCGCTGGCTGGGACTATCGAGCAGTTTGAATTGAGCTTTGAAAGTGGCGAACGGATGCGTGGGCGCTTTCTGGTCACGCGGCTCGACTATGCGGGCGATTATAATGGTGAGCGTAATTATGCGCTTAGCCTGGAAAGCTCCGGCCCGGTGGTGTCGGAATGAGCGCGGTGAATGAGGCACGCGGCGAGGCTGCGCTGGAGGTGGCTGGCGAGGCTTTGCGGCTGCGGCCGAGCTTTGCGGCGCTGGTGGCGGCGGAGCAGGAATTGGGGCCGCTGTTTGAGCTGGTGGACCGGGCGGCGCAGGGGAAGTTGTCGCTTGCCGATATGGCGGGGCTGTTTTGGCATTGCCTGGCCGATCCGCCTGTGGGGCTGACGCGCGACAAGCTGGGCGAGGCGATTGTTGAGGCGGGGCTGGCGAAGCTGTCGCCGGTGCTGAGTGGGATCATCAGGCAGATTTTGGGGGGACGATGAGCTTCTTCAAAGCGGCGGCGCGGCTGGCTGGCGTCGCGGGATGGTTGCTGGGGTGGCGGCCGGATGAGTTTTGGCGCGCGACGCCGGTGGAGCTGGAGGCGGTTTTGCGGGCGGCTCGGGGTGAGGAGGAGCCGGTGGTTGGGGTTGATAAGGGGGAGTTGGCGCGGCTTCGGGGGGTGATGCCGGATTGAGGCGGGTGATGTGGGGCTAGCCCCCACCCCAACCCCTCCCCTGAAGGGGAGGGGCTATTGCAGGTTGGGAGCGGGTCATGGACGAGGAAATCGAGACGCTGGTGGTGCGGGTTCGGGCGGATACGCAGGGGCTTTCGCGGGATGTGGAAGCGATGCGGGGGGCGTTGGAAGGGCCGCTGGCTTCGGGTGCGGAGCGGGCTGGGCGGCGGATTGAGCAGGGGTTGCTTCGTGCGGTGCGGAGCGGGCGCTTTGGGTTTGAGGAACTGAAGCAGGTCGCGCTGTCGGTGCTGGAAGAGATTGCGGCGGGGGCGGTGCGGTCTGGTGCCGGGAGTGTTGGGGGCGTCGGGGGTTCCTTGCTGACGTTGGGAGCGGCGGCGCTCGGGCTGCCTGGGCGGGCGACGGGTGGGCCGGTGTCGCCGGGGCGGGCCTATGTGGTGGGTGAGCGGGGGCCTGAACTGTTTGTGCCCACGGCGAGCGGGCAGGTGATGGCGAATGGTGGCGCGGGTGCGCGGGATGTGCGGGTGAACATCGCGGTGCAGGGGCGTGGCGAAGGGTTCGACAATGCGCGGATGCTGGCGCGGAGTGCGCGGCAGGTGGCGCGGGCGGTCAGGGGGGCGCTGAACGGATGAGTGGGCTTGGCTATTGGCTGGCGGACGCGCGGCGGGGGCAGGAGGAGCGCTTCATAAAGCGTTTCGCGCCAACGCATTGGACGGTGAATTTCCCGCGGCCGATGATGGCGAGTGTCGTCACGACGGCGCCTGATGCATTGCGGGTGGATGCGGTCTTTTATGGCTCGGGCGATCTTGCGGGGTTGATCTGGGAGGCGGAGGACAAGTGGAGCCATCCGCTTCTCGCTTATGAGACGGCTCGCGATTTTCGGGTTTGTGTGTTGCGGTTCCGTTGGCGGAGCGGGGGACTGAAGCGGCTGGACGAGGTGCATGGGCCTACGCTGACGATCGAGGGGCGGGATGCGGGAGGTAGTCCGCGCTCTTGGTATGTGCGGCTTTGGAACTATGCGAGCGGATCGGCAGAAGATGCTGATATTGTTCTGAACTTCGCTGATTTGGATGGCGGGTTCTTGCTGCCGGGCGAGGCTGATCCGGTTTGGGCGGGTGATGTGGATCGGATGTTCATTTCGCTCGGCGCGCCGGATTATGATGCTGGGACTACGGCTTTCGTGGCGGGCGTTGAGGGCTGGGTCGAGCTGTCGGGCATGCGTTGCGATGGCGCGGGGTCGGTGCTGAGCGTTGGCGATGTGATGGTGCCGGAACATGGGCTGTCTATGGCGACGGGCTATGATGATTGTTTCAACCAGACGCCTGAACGGATTGTCGATGCTATCCATGCGCTCGGCTATCGCGGCGACATCAATCATTATGTGGGGATGAGCCATTATTTCCGGCTCGAACCGCTGGGTGGCGGTTTTTATGTGAGCCTGGCGGGAGGCGTGTTGAACGCGCCCTGTGCGGCGTGGCATGCGGACTTTGCGCGGCGGGCAAAGGCGCTGGGGCTGGGGGTGATCTGGTCGCTTTCCTACGAGTTGCTGGACGCGCATTGCTGGAATGATTGGAAGCAGCGGGCGGAGAATGGCGATCCGGCGCTGACAGGATGGTCGCCGCCTTCGACTTTGCTGTCGCCTGCGCATGATGGGGCGATGAGTTATTTGCGGCTGGTTGCGGGGGCGTTTGTTTCCATTGGTTTGAGCGCCGGAATTTCGATCAAGTTTCAGGTGGGTGAACCGTGGTGGTGGGTGATGCCTGTCGATGGGCGGATCTGCATTTATGACGCGGCGGCGCAGGTGGCCTTTGGTGGGAGTCGGGTGTCGATCAGCGATGTGCGGGGGACGTTGAGTGAGCCGCAAAAGGCTGTGCTGGATCAGGCGGGGGCGGTGCTGGCGGCTTCGACGGCGGCGCTGTGCGCCTGGGTGAAGGGGGTGGCGCCGGGGGCGGTGACGCATTTGCTCGCTTATCTGCCGACGGTGCTCGATCCGCTCGCGCCGGAGGCCAAGCGGGCGAACATGCCGGTGGGGTGGGCTGCGCCTGCCTTCGATGTGTTGCAGCTGGAGGATTATGACTGGGTGACGGAGGGGCGCCCTACGCGCACGGCTCGGGGGATCGAGGTGGCGACGGCGCGGCTCGGTTATCCGGTGGACGAGCAGCATTATTTTTCGGGCTTCGTGCTGCTGGCTGAGCAGGCGGCGCAGTGGCGGCTGATTGCTGACGCGGCGGAGGCGGCGGTGCGGCGGGGGACGGCGGCGACCTTTGTCTGGGCGCTGCCGCAGGTGGCGCGGGATGGCTTCACCTGCTTCAGACTTCAGGGGGATGATGACATGCAAGCCTTTGACGATGTGGCGTTTCCGATCGCCATCGGGCGGGACGCGAGCCTGTCGCCTGCTTTTTCGACGCAGGTGGTGGAAAGCCCGTCCGGGCATGAGCGGCGGAGCAGCGACTGGGCGGATGCGCGGCTGTCCTTCGATGCGGGGCCGGGGGTGCGATCGGAGGCGGACATTGTCGAGCTGATCGCCTTTTTCCGGGCGCGTCGCGGGGCGTCGCGGGGGTTTCGCTTTACCGATCCCTATGATGATCGGAGCTGTGCGCCGGGGATGGCGCCGGGCGCGCTGGATCAGCGTCTGGGGACGGGGGATGGCGTGCGGACGGAGTTTCCGTTGCAGCGCTATTATGGCGAGGGTGAGGAGGCGCAGGTGCGGCGGATTACCCGGCCGGTGACGGGCAGCATTCGCGTGGCGGTGGACGGCGTGGAGCTGACTGACGGCTGGAGCCATGCGGGATTGGGCGTCATCGCCTTTGATGAGGCTCCGGCGGTGGGCGCGTTGCTGACGGCGGGGTTTCGATTCGACGTGCCGGTGCGCTTTGCCGAGGACAGGCTGGACGTGAACCGCGCGACCTTTGCGGCGGGGGAGGCGCCTTCGGTGCCGCTCGTGGAGATACGGGAATGAGCGGGCTGGAGGCTTTGGACAAGCCGCTGGCGACGCTCGCTTTCTGCTGGCGGCTGGAGCGGCGGGATGGCGTGACGATCGGGCTGACGAGCCATGACCGCGATCTGGAGATTGGGCATGTGCGCTATCGTGCCGCGCCGGGGATGACCCCTTCGGCCATTCGCAGCGGGATCAGTGCGGAGGCGGGCGATACCGACTTGGCTGGCGCGCTGATTGCGGATGCGATCAATGAGGCGGATTTGATGGCGGGGCGCTGGGATGGGGCCGCGCTGGAGTTGCGGCTGACGGAGTGGGAGGCGCCGGGCGAGATGTGGCTGATGCTCGCGAAGGGCGAGATTGGCAGCGTGGCGCGCAAGGGCGGGGCTTTCGCGGCGGAGTTGGTGGGGGCGATGGCAGCGCTGAAGGCTCCGGTCGCGCCCTCTACCTCGCCCGATTGCCGGGCGCGGCTGGGGGACCGGCAGTGCCGGGTCGATCTGGCGGCGCGGCGGAAGGTCGTGGCGGTGTCGGCTGTCGATGATGTGGAGGTGAGTACGGCGGGGTTGGCTGTGGGTGTCTATGCCTTTGGCACTTTGCGGTGGCTGACGGGCGCTAATGCAGGCGCGGTGCAGGCTGTGGTGGATAATGGGGCTAGTGGGGTGACGCTGGCCGATCCGCCATCTTTTGCGGTGGCGGCGAGGACGTTGGCGCTGCTGACGGAAGGTTGTGACCGGCAGTTGGATACGTGCGGGACGCGCTTCGCCAATGTCGTGAACTTCAGGGGGGAGCCTTATTTGCCGGGGACGGACCTTCTGACGCGCTATCCGGGCGCGTGAGCGGCGCAATGGGGGACCGGATCGTGGCGGCGGCGCGCGATCTGGTGGGGGTGCCTTTCCGGCTGCAAGGGCGCAGCAGGACGAGCGGCATCGATTGCGTCGGGCTGGCGGCTTTGGCGCTGGCGGAGGCGGGGCACAAGGGTACACCGCCGCGAGGCTATGGGCTGCGGTCGGGCGATGCGGCTCTGGCGCGCGACTGGCTGGAGCGGGCGGGCTTGCAGGCGGTTGAGCGGGGGCAGGCGGGCGACCTGGCGCTGGTGCGGCCGGGGCCGTTGCAGTTGCATCTAATGATTTTGGTCCCCGGCGGGCATGTGCATGCCCATGCGGGACTGGGGCGCGTGGTCGAGACGCCGGGGCCTTCGCCCTGGCCCGTCATCGGCCATTGGCGGGCGATATAGGAGCGGACATGGCGACTTTAGTGCTGACGGCGCTGGGCACGGCGATCGGCGGGCCTCTGGGCGGAGCGATCGGCGGATTGATCGGCGGCAGCCTGGATCAGGCGGTGCTGTTCAAGCCCAAGGGGCGCGAGGGCAGGCGGCTGACCGAATTGCAGTTGCAGACATCGAGCTATGGCGCGCAGATCCCGAAGCTGTTCGGCACGATGCGGGCCGCCGGATCGGTGATCTGGGCGACCGACCTTAAGGAAAAGCGCAACAAGAGTGGCGGTGGCAAGGGGCGGCCGAGCGTCACCAGCTACAGCTATTCCGCGAGTTTCGCGGTTGCGTTGTCGGCGCGGCGGGTGCGGGCGGTGCGGCGCATATGGGCGGACGGCAATCTGCTGCGCGGGGCTGCGGGGGATTTCAAGTCGGGGTTGGGTGCGTTCCGTCTGCATTTGGGGGGCGAAGATCAGGCTGCCGATCCACTCATCGCTTCTGCGGAGGGCGTTGACCGGACGCCGGGGCATCGGGGCATTGCCTATGCCGTGTTCGAGGATCTTCAGCTTGCCGATTATGGCAATCGCATTCCTTCGCTGACCTTTGAGGTGGAGGCGGATGAGGGGGTGGTGACGATCGGGACGGTGGCCGTCGATCTGAGTGGTGGCGCGCTTGCTGCTGCCGCAGACGGGGCCGTCGATGGCTTTGCGGCGGGCGGAGCTGATGTGATCGATGCGATTGGTCCGCTGGTGGAGGCATGGGACCTTGCCTTTGTTGCTGGTGAAGATGGGCTGCGGCTGACCGGCACGGGGGGCGATGAGACGGGTGGTGAGATCGGCGCGGGCACTTTGTGCAAGCGTATCAATGGGCGTGCCATCGATGCCGTCGAACAGTCGGGGGAAAGCGCCGATGCGGTGCCGCTGGCGCTGTCGCTGCGCCATTATGATGCGGCGCGGGACTATCAGGCGGGGGTGCAGCGCGTCAGTCGGCCGGGGGCGGGGCGGGTCGAGCGCGGGATCGATCTGCCGGTCACCATGTCTGGCGATGCTGCGCGCCGTCTGGCGGCCCGTCATCTTGGTCATGACTGGACGGGCCGATCCGCCATGACGCTGCGGTGCGGGTGGGACGCCCTGCGCCATGAGCCCGGTGATCTGGTGACGGTCGAGGCCATGCCGGGCCGCTGGCGGGTGGAGGAACGGGAATGGGAAGCCATGGCCGTTCGGTTGGCGCTGCGGCGGGTGCCGGGGGCGGGAGGCGTCTTGCCTGCGGGAGCGTCCTCCGGCGCGATCGTGCGGCAGGCGGATGCGCCGCATGGACCTACTGTATTGATGCTGACCGACCTTCCGCCGCTGCGGGAGGCGGCGGCCACCGCGCCGTTGATCGCTGCGGCGGCCAGTGGCGGGGAGGGGTGGAGGAACGCGGCCCTGTTCGTGATGAGTGAGACGGGGGAAGCCAATCCGGTCGGCCGCACTGCGCCGCGTGCCGTGATGGGGGAGGCCGACGAGGCGTTGGGGCCGGGGAGCTGGGCTCTGATCGATCTGGTCAACAGCTTGCATGTGACGCTGCTGGCGGCGGACATGGAGCTTGGCGATGCGGATGAGGCGGCTTTGGCGCAGGGACGCAATCTTTGCATGGTTGGACGGGAGCTTCTGCAATTTTCCCGCGCGGTGCAGACGGGCGCGGCGAGCTTCCGGCTGGAAGGGCTGCGGCGGGGATTGTTCGGGACCGAATGGGCTATGGATGCGCATGTCGCTGGCGAGCCGTTTCTGCTGATCGAGGAGGAGCGGCTCGCCGAACCTTTTGCAGGCTTGGGCAATGGCGAGATCGGCAGCACGCTGCGGCTTTCGGCGGTCGGGATTGGCGATGCGGAGCCGGTAGAGGCAGAGCTGACCGTCAGCGGGGAAGCGGTGACGCCGGTGGCGCCCGTTCACCTTCGCGCTGTTGCCGACGGGGCGGGGGGATGGAATCTGAGCTGGGTCCGGCGGAGCAGGAATGGCTGGCGCTGGATCAGCGGGGCGGATGTGCCGCTGGGCGAGGAGAGCGAGCGTTACGAACTGCGCGTGCTGGCGGATGGCACCTTGATGCGCCGGATCGAAACCACATCGCCGTCATGGACATATGACGCGGACGCATTCGACGCGGATGGCGGCGGCGCATTGACGATCGAGGTGCGGCAGATCGGCTCTTTCGCCCTGGGACGGGCAGCGCGGATCGTCTTGCCGCTTTGATAACCGACAATTGGAAAAAGGAAGTTCGATCATGACGAGCGATGCGACGCCTCGCTGGGCACTGCCCCAGCTTTTCGCCGGGCAGGCACAGAAGGAAGTCTTTCACAACGAGGCGTTGGCACGGATCGACATGCTGCTGCATGGCGCGGTGGAAAGCGCTGACGAGGATGTGCCGCCAACTTCGCCCGATGAGGGCCAGTGTTGGATCGTGGCGGAAGGCGCTTCAGAAAGCTGGTCGGGGCAGGATGGGTCGGTCGCCTGTTGGACTGGAGGCGGATGGCGGTTTGTCGCGCCGCGTGCGGGCTTGAGGCTGCGGGTCGTGGACCGGGGGCACTCGATGTATTTCGACGGCAGCGATTGGCAGGATGCAGCGGCTCGCAGCGACGGCTTCTATGTCGAGGGCGAGCGGATTGCGGGGGCGCGGCAACCGGCCATAGCCAACCCCGTGGGGGGAAGCTCCGTCGACAGTGAGGCGAGAAGTTCCCTGGTCGCGATTTTAAATGCGATGCGCAGTCACGGACTGATCGAACCATGACTTGAGGGGTGTCCATCTTTTACAATAGAGGCGTGCGGAAATGCTTATGCTACGGGGCTTCTGGAGCCGTGTGATGTATTTGAGCAACAGTTTCACCAATTGTGGACTTGCCATGAAACTTTCTTGCCGATACATGGTTTCAGCAGTCCTTCGTGACACTTTTGAAAGGGGAATTCAAATGCGGAAGCTTGCCCTCGCGGCTGTGCTTGCCTCCTCCGCCCTGGCCACCCCGGCCCTGGCGCGTGATAACAGCTGGTATATCGGAATCGATTCCGGTGTTACCATTGTTGAAGATCAGGACATAACCTTCACGCCCGGTATCGATCCGACGACTGGTCTTGGCACTGCCAGCACCACGCTGGAAAATGTCGACTACCACAAGGGTTGGGACGGTGATGCGGTCATCGGTTACGACTTCGGCGGTTTCCGTCTTGAAGCCGAAGCTGGTTACAAGCGTGCCAAGGTTGACCTGGACAACAGCGGTTTCGGCGGTTCCGCGTCGGCCCTTTCGTTCATGCTGAACGGTCTGCTTGACTTCGGTTCGGACGACGGCCTGCAGGGCTTCGTCGGTGGCGGCGTTGGCGTTTCGCGCGCCAAGCTGGCCAATGATCTGGTCAACGACAGCGACACCGGCTTCGCCTGGCAGGCGATTGCGGGCGTTCGTTATCCGCTGACCAACAATGTTGACGTGTCGCTGAAGTATCGCTTCTTCAACCAGGACAACATCGACCTGGTTCCGGCCTACACCACTGCGGTGGGCGTTGCCGGTGGCGATGTCAGCACCAAGCTGCGTACGCACAGCCTTCTGCTGGGCCTGACCTACAACTTCGGTGGTGAACCGGCTGCTCCGCCGCCGCCGCCGCCGCCGCCCCCGCCGCCCCCGCCGCCGCCTCCGCCGCCTCCGCCGGTCGCTGAGTGCAGCCCCGGGCCGTACATCGTGTTCTTCGAATGGGACAAGTCGGACGTCACGCCTGATGCCGCCACCATTCTGGACAACGCGGTTTCGGCCTACAGCAACTGCGGCAGCGCCCAGGTCATGCTGGCAGGTTATGCGGACCGTTCGGGTTCGGCATCGTACAACGTCGGCCTGTCGCAGCGCCGTGCTGACGCGGTCAAGGCCTACATCTCGTCGAAGGGTATCCCTGACGGCGTGATCACGACCCAGGCGTTCGGTGAATCGAACCCCCGCGTCGAAACCGCCGACGGTGTTCGCGAACTGCAGAACCGTCGCGTGGAAATCACTTACGGTCCGGGTTCGGGTCAGTAAGCAAGATTTCCATCTTCGCGGATGGAACAAGGTTGAGGGGCTGGTCGAAAGACCGGCCCCTTTTCCTTTGCGGTGATCAGGCGCATCGGCGAGCGAGTGGTTTCATAGCCACCGTCTGGCCGTCAGCGTTGGGGAGATCGCTTGGCATTGTGGACTATATGCGCAACAAATGGCGACTTGTTGCGTTCGCCAGCTATTGCTTCACCGGGAGTGCATTTGATCATGAAAAACGCCCTAATCGTCTTTGCGCCCCTCGCACTTTGCCTGACTGCCTGCGCGAGCGGGGATGGCGGGGCTTTGAATTCCGGGTCGGCCGGGATGCTAAATGCCCGCGCTGTCTTGTTGGCTGCGGACGGGTCGGCTCGGGGCGAAGCCAAGGTGACGGAAGCGACGGATGGCCTGCATGTCGATGTGCAGGCAAGTGGACTCACGCCTGGTATTCATGCGGTCCATATCCACATGACCGGAACATGCACGCCGCCCGACTTCACCAGCGCGGGCGGCCATTGGAATCCAACCGCGCGCCAACATGGCCGGGATAACCCGGCGGGCATGCATATGGGAGACATGCCAAACCTGACCGCTGGACCGGATGGGACTGGGCGAATGGAGTTCGTGGTCCCCGGCGCGACCTTGCGCAGTGGGACCAATGCGGTCCTGGACGCAGATGGCGCCGCCATCGTGATCCATGCTCAGGCGGATGACAACAAGACCGATCCTGCGGGTAACGCAGGCGGGCGCATTGCCTGTGGTATATTGTCCGCCGACTGAAGCCGGCGGGCGGACGAGTATTTTAGAGGGCGGAGGGGTCGGCAGGATATGCTGCCGCCATTTCATAATGCGCTCCATTCTGCGTCAGGTGGCTTTCGAAAAGGGCAAATTCATCCACCAGGAACGGGGGACTGGCGAGTCCGGCATGATAGGTCAGGAAGCCGTCGGTGCTGCCTCCGTCGCGGCCGAAGCGGGCGAGAGTGATGTGGGGCAGATAGGCGCGTTGCTCAGCCGGAAAGCCCGCCGCAACACAGGCGCGGTCGATCTTCCGATGAAGCTGGTCGAGCGCATCGCGAGGTTGAACGGCTGCCCACAAGGTGTCGGTGCGTCCTTTGCGTTCGAATTGTCCGAGGCCGGACAGGGAGATCGCGAAAGGAGCGAAGCGCACGGCTGATAATGCCCCGGCTAGGTCGTTGGCCTGGTGCCGGTCGGCGTTTCCGACAAAGCGTAAGGTCAGGTGCAGTTGATCCTCAATTTTCCATCGTGCGCCAGCGATGCCGCTCATCAGCGACAAGAGATGCGCCCGGATTTGTTCCGGCGGGCGAATGGCAACGAACAGGCGGTGCATCATGCCGGTATAGTAAGGCGGCGCGATGGTGTCAGCGGGAGCGGTTGAGTACGCCGAATGAGAAGGCGCGAGGCCCCAGGCTGTTTTCCAAGCGGGTGTCACTAGCTGCTGGGCGGAAAAGGCGGAAAACTGAAGATTATATAGTGCAGGGTCCGATCAATCTGATCGGATCATGCTCCAGCATGTTGTTAGGGCATTTCGGTCGCTCTTCCCTTGAATTAGCGGCCAGATATGGCGATAATAGCAATGTCGGTGAAGTGCGCCGGTGAAGGAGATTATCTCATGGCCAATTGGTCTGACCCCCGCTCGGACATTGCCGGTTTCGGCGGGACGACGGTTGCGCGCGGCGAGGCTTTCGACGCTGGCCTGCGCAGCTATATGCTGTCGGTTTATAATTATATGGCGAGTGGCGTGCTGCTGACGGGGATCGTCGCCATGTTGTTCGCTTCCAGCGGGTTCGCCTATCAGATCCTGGCTGGCCCTGGCATTCTGAAATATGTCATCATGTTCGCGCCTCTGGCCTTTGTGATGGTCATGAGCTTTGGCATGAATCGCCTCTCGACTGTCGCAATGCAGGCCATGTTCTGGGCCTATGCGGTGACGATGGGGCTCTCGCTATCCTCCATTCTGCTGGTTTATACCGGTACGTCGGTTGCGCAGACATTCTTCGCGACGGCGGCGGCCTTTGCAGGCCTTAGCCTGTGGGGATACACGACCAAGAAGGATCTGTCGGGCTTCGGCACGTTTCTGATCATGGGCGTGGTCGGTCTGCTGGTTGCGATGCTGATCAACCTGTTCCTGCGGTCGAGCGCCATGGACATGGTCGTGAGCTTCATCGGCGTGCTGCTGTTCGCTGGCTTGACCGCTTACGATACGCAGAAGATCAAGAGCATTTACGCTCATGTTGCGGGCACGGACATGATGGGCAAGTCGGTGGTGATGGGGGCGTTGAACCTCTATCTCGACTTCATCAACATGTTCCTGTTCCTGCTGCGCTTCATGGGCAACCGCGACTGATCGCGCTTTTGCAGACGAATTGAAAAGGCCCGGTGGAGTGATCCGCCGGGCCTTTTGTTATGGGAGGCTTTGAGGGTTCAGGCCGAATTTTGCATCTGCGCGATTAGGACGCCGTCGAGTTCTTTCTGCCGCTTGTAAGCGGGGCGCTCGCGCAGGCGGGCGGCATAGGTTTCGAAAGCAGGACGAACCGGCATAGTGCCGAAACTCATCCCCCAATCGATCTGGGAGCCAACATAGACATCAGCTGCCGTGAACTGGTCGCCGCAGATCCATTGATCGCCCGACACGGCCTGTTCCAGCGTTGCGAGTGTCTGATCATAGGTGCCGTAGCCCATGGAGCGTTCGCGGTCTTCAGGAACGGTGAGGCCCGTCGCCTTGTTGGAAACAGCCGCCTCCACCGGGCCAGCCGCGAAGAACAGCCAGCGATAATAATCTGCCCGATCCTCCGGCGGAGGCGCGAGGGCTGCGGCGGGGAAAGCGTCGGCCAGATAGGCGCAGATCGCGGCGGCTTCGGTCACGACCTTGCCCTTGTGCACGATGGCGGGAACCTTGCCCATCGGATTGATGGCGAGATAATTGGCCGCCTTCATGGTGGTGCCGTAGTCCAGGATGATCATGTCATAGGGCTGGCCAACTTCTTCCAGCATCCAGCGGGCGATCTGCCCGCGCGACATGGGGTTGGTGTAGAAGGTGATGTCTGCAGCCATGTGATTCTTACCTCGTGGAGACGTGGTTGGAATTCGGGGGCACCAGATTGGCAAATGCTGGTGGTGTCGGCCATTAGAATTTTGATTGTGAGGTGGCCGTTTCAGATCGCCTTTGATGTTGCGCTTGCCCACCCCCTAACCCCCTCCCGCTTGCGGGAGGGGGGATGCGATCCTCCTGACGCTCGCAGGCTCTGCCCAAAAAGAAAGGGCGGCCGTGGGAGCCGCCCTTTCATATCTCGTGCCTCGGCCTGTTTACTTGGCCGATTCCGCAGGCTTCGCCTTGCCACCCTTCTTGCCCTTTTTCGGAGCAGCCGGGGTGATCTCAAAGGCCAGCGCCTCGTCCTTCAACCGGACATGGACCTCGCCGCCGTGCACCAACTTGCCGAACAGCAGTTCCTCGGCCAGCGGCTGCTTGATCTTCTCCTGCATCAGGCGGCCCATCGGGCGGGCGCCGTAGAGCTTGTCATAGCCCTTCTTGGTGAGCCAGCCCTTGGCATCGTCGTCCAGTGTGATGTGGACGTCGCGGTCGGCCAGTTGCAGTTCGAGTTGCAGCACGAACTTGTCGATGACCCGGGCCACAATCTCCGGCGGCAGATAGCCGAAGGGAACGATGGCATCGAGACGGTTGCGGAATTCGGGGGTGAAGAGCTTCTTCACCGCATCCTCCTGCACATCGTCGCGGGTCAGTTCGCCGAAACCGATGCTCTCCTTCGCCATGTCCGACGCACCGGCGTTGGTGGTCATGATGAGGATGGTGTTGCGGAAATCCACTGTCTTGCCGTGGTGATCGGTCAGGCGGCCGTTGTCCATGACCTGCAACAGGATGTTGAACAGATCAGGATGCGCCTTCTCGATTTCGTCCAGCAGCAACACGCTGTGCGGGTTCTGATCGACCGCATCGGTCAGCAGACCGCCCTGATCATAACCGACATAGCCCGGAGGGGCGCCGATCAAGCGGCTGACCGAGTGTCGCTCCATATATTCCGACATGTCGAACCGCTGGAGCGGAATGCCGAGCAGATTGGCGAGCTGACGCGCGACCTCCGTCTTGCCGACGCCGGTGGGGCCGGAGAAGAGGTAGCTGCCGATCGGCTTTTCCGGATCGCGCAGTCCCGCCCGCGACAGCTTGATCGCGGAGGACAGTATCTCGATCGCCCGGTTCTGGCCGAAGACGACGCGCTTCAGGTCTGTGTCCAGCGAACCCAGCACCGACTTGTCGTCGGCCGAGACGGTCTTGGGAGGGATGCGCGCCATGGTCGCGATGACCTGCTCGATCTCCTTGGGGGTGATCGTTTTCTTCCGCTTCGACGGCACCACCAGCATCTGCATCGCGCCGACCTCATCGATCACGTCGATCGCCTTGTCCGGCAGCTTGCGGTCGTTGATGTAGCGCGCCGACAGCTCCACCGCCGCCTTGATCGCGTCGGGAGTGTATTTGACGTTGTGATGTTCCTCAAAGGCGCTGCGCAGCCCAGCGAGAATCTTGATCGTGTCTTCGATGGTCGGTTCGTTGACGTCGATCTTCTGGAACCGGCGCAGCAGGGCGCGGTCCTTCTCGAAATGGTTGCGGAACTCCTTGTAGGTGGTCGAGCCGATGCAGCGGATCGTGCCGCCTGACAGAGCGGGCTTGAGCAGATTGGACGCGTCCATCGCCCCGCCGCTGGTCGCGCCAGCGCCGATCACGGTGTGGATCTCGTCGATGAAGAGAACCGCGTGCGGCATCTTTTCGAGTTCGGTGACGACCGCCTTCAGCCGCTCCTCGAAATCGCCGCGATAGCGGGTGCCCGCGAGCAGCGCGCCCATGTCTAGCGAGTAGATCACCGCTTCCTTCAAGACATCGGGAACATCGCCCTCGACGATCTTGCGCGCAAGGCCCTCCGCAATCGCGGTCTTGCCGACGCCCGGATCGCCCACATAGAGCGGGTTGTTCTTCGACCTGCGGCACAGGATCTGGATCGTCCGGTCGACTTCGGCGCTGCGGCCGATCAGCGGGTCAACCTTGCCCCGCATCGCCTTCTCGTTGAGGTTGACCGTGAACTGCTCCAAGGCACTGTCCTTCTTGCCCTTGCTGTCCTGCGCCTTCTTTTCCTCTTCCGGAGCGCCCTTGGCGGCGCTTTGTTCAGGAGCTGCAGTCCCCTTGCCGACGCCGTGGCTGATATAGCTGACGGCGTCGAGGCGGCTCATGTCCTGCTGCTGGAGGAAATAGACGGCATAGCTCTCCCGCTCGGAGAAAAGCGCGACGAGCACATTGGCTCCCGTCACTTCATCCTTTCCGGAAGATTGCACGTGCAGGATCGCGCGCTGGACGACGCGCTGGAAACCGCTGGTGGGGGAGGGGTCGCTGGACCCTTCCACCTTCAGGCTGTCGAGTTCGCTGTCGAGATATTGGGTGACGGCGTCGCCCAGCTCGCCGAGTTCCACGCCGCACGCCTGCATCACCTTCGACGCATGTTCGTCATCGATTAGCGCGAGAAGCAGATGCTCCAGCGTCGCATATTCGTGACGACGTTCCGACGCATGGGTCAGCGCGTTGTGCAGCGTGGTTTCAAGGGCGGGTGCGAAAGATGGCATTTCTATTCTACTCCTGAGCCCCAAAGAGGGGCTGACTTGAACCATATGTCGGCATTGCTCGACGGCAGAACAAGGAGGGGTCCCTGATCGCCGGAATTGCCAGACTGCCCGTACCCGGTGAAGCCCATGTCAGGGCCGCAAGGGGCGGAGCGCGGGTTCATCGCTTGAATAACGCCTCAGCACTTGATTTGTGGTTAACGGCGCTTTCAATCTTTGATCTGGTTCGGGCGATTTCGCCCTCCAGCGCCCTGATGCGCTCTTCCAGATCGGCAAGGGATAGTGGACCCAAATCCTGTCGAAGCAGTTGGGCCAGCGGATCATCAATCTTGCGAGGCAGATCGTCGTCCATGTCCATAGATGCCAATGTTGACCGCCGGGGCCGGTCTGTCAATAACGCCCTTATGCCGCTTGTTATTTTCAGCTGCGGTGCCAGATTATTGCGGGGGGAACGGCCATCATGGGGTTTGAGGCGGCACTGCCTGATGAGATGACGGCGATTGCCATCCCGGTGCCCGGTGGCCCGGAGGCGCTAGTGCCTGAGCGTCGCCCGGTTCCCGTTCCAGCAGCGGATGAAGTGCTGATCCGGGTCGCGGCAGCAGGCGTGAACCGGCCGGATGTCTTGCAGCGGCAGGGCAAATATCCGCCGCCCCCAGGTGCGTCGGACATTCCGGGGCTGGAGGTTTCCGGCACGATCGTCGCGGCTGGCGGTAGCGCAGAGAAACTGATTGGACGGCGCGTATGCGCCTTGCTCACCGGCGGGGGCTATGCCGAATATGCGGTTGCGCCCGCGGGCCAGTGCCTTCCCGTGCCGGATAGCTATGATATTGTCGAGGCGGCGGCCTTGCCCGAAACGCTCTTCACCGTCTGGACCAACCTGTTCGAGCGTGCCTATGTCGTCGGCGGCGATACGGTACTGGTGCATGGCGGGACCAGCGGCATCGGCACCATGGCGATTTCGCTCTGCCGGCTCTTCGACATTACCATCATCGTCACCTGCGGCAGCGACGCGAAATGCGAGCAGGCGAAGGCTTGGGGCGCGCATCATGCCATCAATTATCGTGCCCAAGATTTTGTCGAAGAGGTGAAGCGTATTACCGCTGGCCAAGGCGTTCAGGCGGTACTGGATATGGTCGGCGGCGACTATGTGCCCCGAAACTTGCAGTGCCTTGCCGAAGATGGCCGCCATGTGTCGATCGCGGTGCTGGGCGGCGCAAAGGCGGAAATCTTCTTGCCCACGGTGATGACCCGGCGGCTGACGCTGACCGGATCGACGCTGCGGCCGCGCTCATCCGCTTTCAAGAGCCTGGTGGCCGATGAGATCATCCGCGAGGTTTGGAGCTTCGTTGAAGAAGGCAGGCTCCGTCCGGCGATGGACCAGCGCTTCCCCTTGGCGCAGGCGGCGCGGGCACATGCGCGCATGGACGCGGGGGAGCATTTCGGGAAGATCGTGCTGACGGTTTGAGCGCCTTTTTTGGTGGCTTGCAGACATCCCAAATCCTCCCCGCGCGAAGCGTGGGGAGGGGGACCAGCCGCAGGCTGGTGGAGGGGAAATGGGTCGAGGTCGCGCATTTTCCCCTCCGTCAGCGCTACGCGCTGCCACCTCCCCATCTGACGATGGGGAGGATTAAAGCTCCTCTCCTTGGCTATAAAACAGTCGCCCACTCTCATTTTTCTAGCCTTAAAACCCCGCAGAGGTAGCATTTCCGTCACATTCACTGCGGGATTGTAACATTGCGCCGCTAAGGATTCGGCCCCGAGGACAATAGCTCCAGGGGTTGCATCATGAATGCCATCACACGCCTGCCTTTCCTGGCGGACATGGACGAAGGCGCCCAGCATTTCGATACGCCGGAACAGGATGGCAAGCGGCGCCGCTACCGCACTATCTGGATATCGGACATCCACCTCGGCACGCGCGGCTGCAATGCAAAGCTGCTGATCGACTTCCTAGACAGCGTCGATAGCGAGACCATGTATCTGGTCGGCGACATCATCGACGGCTGGCGGCTCAAGCGGCGCTTCTACTGGCCCGCCGCGCATAATGACGTCGTTTGGCGCATCATGAAGCGGGCCAAGCGGGGCACTCGCGTCGTCTATATTCCCGGCAATCATGATGAGATGTTCCGCCAGTTCACGGGCCTCAGCTTCGGTGGGGTCGAGATCAGGCGCAAGGCGATCCATGAAACCGCCGACGGCCGCAAGCTCCTCGTCCTGCACGGCGATGAGTTCGACACGATCATGCTGGCCCACCGCTGGCTCGCCTTCGTGGGAGACGCCGCCTACGGCTTGCTGATGCGCCTCAACGTCGTGGTGAACGCGGTGCGCCAGCGCATGGGTCTGCCCTATTGGTCGCTCAGCAAAATGGCCAAGCACAAGGTCAAGAACGCCGTCGAGTTCATCTCCCGCTTTGAAGAAGTGGTATCGCATGAGGCCGGGTCGCGCGGCGTCGATGGCGTGGTTTGCGGTCACATCCACAATGCCGAAATGCGTGAGATTGGCGGCATCCAATATTATAATGACGGCGACTGGGTCGAGGGATGCACGGCCCTGGTCGAACATTTCGACGGCCGCATGGAGGTGCTGCATTGGGCTGATGAAGTTGCGGCACGTGCCGTCAGCGATCAGGTGAGGATAGCCGCCTGATGCGCATCGTGATCGTCACTGATGCTTGGTCCCCGCAGGTCAACGGCGTCGTTCGAACGCTCCAGACCATTCAGGCGGAGCTGGAGGCGCGGGGGCATGCCGTAAAGATCATCTCCCCCGATCTCTACGGCTCCTTCCCCTGTCCGACCTATCCCGAAATCCGCCTGGCCTTCGTGCGATCGGGCGTGGTGGGCGACGCAATCGCGGCCTTTGAACCGGATGCCGTTCACCTGGCGACGGAAGGGCCGCTCTGCCTTGCCGCGCGTCGCTGGTGCTTGCGTAGAGGGGTGCCATTCACCACCGCCTATCACACGCATTTCCCTGACTATGTGTCACGCCGAACCGGACTGCCTGCCCGCTGGTTCTGGTCCTACATCCGCTGGTTCCACGGTCCTGCCCGCGCGGTGCTGGTCTCCACCCGATCGGTGCGGCAGCAATTGCGCGCCCATGGATTGGCGCAGGTGCGGCCATGGGGCAGGGGCGTGGACCTGTCCGCCTTCACATCCGTGGCAACGCCGCCAGCGATATTCGCCAATCTCCCGCGCCCGATCCAGCTCTATGTCGGCCGGGTCGCTGTCGAGAAGAATCTCGAGGCATTCCTTGCCAATGATCACCCCGGCAGCAAGGTGGTCGTCGGCGCTGGTCCAGCACGGGCGCAACTGGAACGCGCCTATCCCGACGCGCAATTCCTTGGCCCATTGTTCGGCGAGGAACTGGCGGGCGCCTATGCGGGCGCCGACGTCTTCGTTTTCCCCAGCCGCACCGACACATTCGGCCTTGTCATGATCGAGGCACTGGCATGTGGCACCCCTGTCGCCGCTTATCCGGTCAGCGGGCCGATGGACATAGTGACGCCCGAAACCGGCGCACTGTCGGAACGGCTGGAGGATGCCATCGCCGCCGCGCTGCATTGCGACCGTGCCGCCTGCGCCGCCCATGGCCGCAGCTTCAGCTGGGAAAGCAGCGCCGACGAATTCCTGACCGGCCTCCACTGCATCGATCCCCTCGTCAGAGACAGCGCGGCCTGACGCTTTTCCTTGCTCCACGGGGCTTCTTGCACTATCTCAGGACGGGCGTGGCCGCCCTGCTTGGGCGGCCCTTGTTGTTTTTAGTGCCGGAGAATCCTCGTGTCCCAGCCTCTCATGCCCCATGCGACAGCCAGCTGGCTGGTCGACAATACCGCGCTCAGCTTTGACCAGATCGCGGAATTTTGCGGGCTGCATATCCTGGAAGTGCAGGCGATCGCCGATGACACGGCTGGCACCAAATATACCGGCCGCGATCCCGTCCGCGCGCATGAAATCACGATGGAGGAAATCCACAAGGGTGAGGCGAACCCCGATTATCGCCTGAAGATGCTGAAAGGCCCCGAACCGGTCCGCCGTACGAAAGGCCCGCGCTACACGCCGGTTTCCAAGCGTCAGGACAAGCCCGATGGCATCGCCTGGATCCTGCGCAACCACCCCGAAATCTCGGATGGCGCGATCGGCAAGCTGATCGGCACCACCCGCACCACCATCGCCGCCATTCGTGACCGCACGCACTGGAACATCTCCAACATCGTGCCCAAGGACCCGGTGACGCTCGGCCTCTGTTCGCAGCGGGAACTGGACGCGCTGGTGACGAAGGCAGCGAAGAAGCTCGGTATCGAAGCGCCGACTGACTCGCGTCTGGACGGCGACCGCGAGGCGCTGATCGAGGAACTGCGCCGCGAGCGTGACGACGCCGCCCGCCGTGCCGAGGCAGCGTTGAAGAGCGAGGCGGAGCTGATCTCGGGCGCTGCCACGATCATCGACCCGTTCAGCAACAATCAGGGCCAGGTCTGATCCTGCCCTGACGTGCCCTGCTTTACGCTTGCGTAAAGCAGGGGCCTGACCTACACCTCCATTAATGGAGAGCATCGAGACGGCCTGGAAAGACCATTATAATCATCCCAATCCTTGGGATCAGTCCTTTCCTCCCATGTCGATGGTGGACATGGTCGTGGACAGCGCGACGGCCAATCCCGATGCGTTGATGATCGATTTCCTCGGCCGCAAGACGACCTATGGCGACATGCTCCATGTCATTCGCCGGGTCGCGAAGGGGCTTCAGGATCTGGGCGTGCGCAAGGGTGACCGGGTCGGCCTCTACCTTCCCAACGTCCCCCATTATGTTGCGGCCTATTATGGAGCCATGATGGCGGGCGCGACCGTCGTCAATTTCTCCCCCCTCTACACCGCCGCCGAACTGGAGCATCAGGTCGAGGATAGCGGCACCAAAATCCTCTTCACCCTCTCTGCCAAGGCATTGCTGCCCACGGCGCAGGAAGTGCTGGACAATAGCAGCCTCGAACGGCTGATCGTCGGCTGCATCGCAGAGGCGCTTCCGCCCGCCAAATCGGTGCTGTTCCGCCTCTTCAAGCGCAAGGAAACCGCGCAGGTCCCGAACGACCCGCGCATCACGAACTATGCCGACCTACTGCGCCATGGCGAGGATCCTACGCCGGTCGCGATCGATCCGGTCAACGACGTCGCTCTGCTGCAATATACCGGCGGCACCACCGGTCGGCCAAAGGGCGCGATGCTCACCCACCAGAACCTGACCGCCAATGCCCGTCAAATCAGGCTCATCGATCCGCATCCCGAAGCCATCGACCGCATCCTCGCGGTCCTGCCCTTCTTCCATGTCTTCGCCAACACCTGCGTCCTTAACCGTACGGTGCTGAACGGCGGCGAAATGGTGATGCTGCCCCGGTTCGAAGCCGTGCAGGTGCTCGCCGCCATTCAGCGGACGAGCCCGACCTCAATGCCCGGCGTCCCCACCATGTTTCAGGCGCTGCTCGATCATCCGGCGACGCCCAACATCGATTTCTCATCGCTGCGCCTGTGCATTTCGGGCGGCGCGCCCCTGCCGCTGGAACTTAAGAAACGGTTCGAAGCCGCCACCGGCGCGAAGCTGTGCGAAGGCTACGGCCTTACCGAAAGCAGCCCGGTCGTCTGCTCCAATCCCTATGAGGGGTTGAACAAGCCCGGCACCGTGGGTCAACCCGTCCCCGGAACGCGCGTCAAGCTCGTGGATCGGGAGGACCCGACACGGCCGCCGCCGTCCGGCGAACCGGGCGAACTTGTCTTTGCCGGTCCTCAGATCATGAAGGGCTATTGGCAGCGCCCCGACGCCGACAAGGAAGTCTTCGTCGATGGCTGGCTGCGCACCGGCGACGTCGGCCTGATCGACGCGGACGGCTATGTGAAGATCGTCGATCGGCTGAAGGACATGATCGCGGTCGGCGGCTTCAAGGTCTTCCCCAGCCAGGTGGAGGAGGTGCTCTACCACCACCCCGAAGTGAAGGAGGCGCTCGTTATCGGCATCCCCGACCCCTATCGCGGCGAGTCCCCCAAAGCGTTCGTCACGCTTCAGGAAGGCGCTAAGACGGACGGCGAGGCGCTGAAGGCATGGCTTAATCCCCAACTCGGAAAGCATGAAAAAGTCTGCGAGGTCGAGGTTCGTTTGAACCTTCCCAAGACGCTGGTCGGCAAGCTGTCGCGCAAGGAACTGGTCGCCGAAGAACGCGCCAAGGCAGAGGCATCCGCAGGACAGGCTGGAACGGCCGCCTGAACATAACTATCTTGTGCCCCACACAGGATAAGGAACAGGCGAATGGCCGAGGAAATCGCGACGCTGGCAGGTGGCTGCTTCTGGTGCACCGAGGCGGTGTACCAAAATCTGAAAGGCGTCCGGTCGGTCGAAAGCGGCTATCTCGGCGGTCAGTTGCCCAATCCCAGCTATGAGCAGGTCTGCTCCGGCGCGACCGGCCATGCCGAAGCGATCCGCATCGCCTTTGACCCGGAAGTCATTTCCTATGGCGACCTGCTCGACATCTTCTTTGCGACGCATGATCCGACGACGCTGAACCGGCAGGGCAACGACATCGGCACCCAATATCGCTCCGCAATCTTCCCGCATTCGCCGGAGCAGGAAGCGGAGGCCAAGGCCGCCATCGCCCGCGCGCAACCGGATCATGGCAACCCGATCGTCACCACCATCGAACCTGACGCGCCATGGTATCCGGCCGAGGATTATCACCAGAAATATTGGGATCGCGTCGGCGACCGTAACCCCTATTGCATGGCGGTCATCCCCCCCAAGCTCGCCAAACTGCGCAAGGGCTTCGCGGAACGGATCGAGGGCTGATCTGCCCGTATTCGACCTATCTCCGTTCCGTTCGCGCCAACTCTCCCCCGTTCGCCCTGAGCCTGTCGAAGGGCTTCTCTTCTTTTTTAAGGGAAGAGGCTTCGACAAGCTCAGCCCGAACGGGGAGGGGGTGGCCTTCAAACACTAACAACCACGAGAAACTTCACACTTTCCCCCAACCCACCAATATCGCTTAGGCTAAGGTTAATCCCGACCATGCCATTCAGGCGAGGATTTCACAGGGGAATATCCATGCGCCCATTCGCGACGATTGCCGCAGCCGGAATAATGCTGACCCTCCCGGGCTGCATTGCAAAGACGGCGCTCGACGTCGCCACCATGCCTGTCCGCGCCGGCGCACAAGCCGCAGATTGGGCCACCACCAGCCAGGATGAATCCGACCGCAACTACGGCCGCCGCATGCGCAAGCAGGAGGCCCAGGAAGCCCGTGAACGCAAGAAGGCCGAGGAGCAACGCCGTCGCGAATGCCGCCGGGCAGGTTACAGGGATTGCGGCTGAGGACGCGACTTTGATCTGAATCTCTCACCCCGTTCGGGCTGAGCTTGTCGAAGCCCTCTTCTTTCCAAAAAGAAGTAAAGCCCTTCGACAGGCTCAGGGCGAACGGGCAAAAAATAGGTAATGCCTATCTAAAACACGAAGCTCTCGAACCCTCAAGCCGCCGCCCGCCGCAGCCGGTCATTGATCGCCACTCCAATCCCCACATCCGGGATCGGAGCCACTGCAATATGCGTCGCCGCGCTCGCATCGGCGACATGCAGCGCCGCGAACAGATTGGCCGCCGCCTCCTGCACATCGGCATCCGGGCTCAAATTAATATTGCACGGCATCAGGCCAAAGCCGATCAGATATTCGTCCTTCTCCGCCCGCAGCGCGTTCAGCCGCACCGGCTTGGATGGTGCATAATGGCTCTCCAACTGACCCGGCGCCTCGATCTTCGCATCGGCAACGCCGGTCACGACCGGAAGGCCCGTCGCCTGCTCCAGCATCGCCGCCGTCACCGGACCCGGCCGCAGCAGCCGGATACGGCCATCCTCAGGGGCGACGATCGTTGACTCCAGCCCCTCGCTCGTCGGCCCCTCATCCAGGATCAGCCGCACCTTGCCATTCAAACTGGCCAGCACATGCTCCGCCCGTGTCGGACTGATCGCGCCGCTGCGATTGGCTGATGGCGCGGCAAGTGGTCGCCCGCTTTCCCGGATCAGCGCGCGCATCGCGGGATGGGCGGGCAAGCGCAGGGCGACCGTGGGCAAGCCCGCCGTCACCAGCGATGACAGGCCGCTGTCTTCCCGCACCGGCAGCACCATGGTCAGCGCGCCCGGCCAAAATCGCGCCGCCAGCTTGTCGGCCACCGGCGAAAAGATCGCCAGCCGCTCCGCCATATCCTTGTCCGAAACATGCACGATCAGCGGGTTGAAGCTCGGCCGCCCCTTGGCGCTGTAGATCGCCGCGACCGCGCTTTCGTCCGTCGCGTCGGCGGCCAGCCCATAGACCGTCTCCGTCGGCACCGCGACCGGCTCGCCCGCGCGGATCAGCAATGCGGCCTCGCGCAGGGCTTCGGCGCCATAGCGGCTGATCCGGGTGGAATAGACAGGATTTGGGATGGTCACGGCCCCAGCGATATAAGCTCCAGCGCGGCAGAGTAAAAGTCCATTACGACAGAAGAATGACAGGGCCGCACGGCTTGCCGGGGCGGGGGAGGGGGATTAAGCCCGGCGCATGAAAGACGAAATTCTCAGCCGCATCGCGCAAGCGCTGGAACGGATCGCACCACCACCGGCCATTTCCTCCGACCTCGCCGCCGCGTCCGCCTATGTCTGGGATGGACACGCGATCCAGGCCGTGGATGCCTTTGATCCGGTGAACTATGATCTGTTGACCGGCATCGACGCGCAAAAGGCGACGCTGCTCGAAAACACCCGCCGCCACGCCGCTGGCCATGCTGCCCATGACGCGCTGCTCTGGGGCGCACGCGGAACGGGTAAGTCCGCAGTGGTCGCCGCCGTCATCGACCGGCTCCAACGGGAGGGCGCCGACATCGCCCTGCTGCAATGCGCGATCGATGAACTGGCCAGCCTCCCGCGCCTCTTCTCCCTCCTGCGCAGCACGCAGCGGCCCTTCATCCTCTTCCTCGACGATCTCGGGTTCGACGAACGCGGCGTCGGTGACGCGCGAGCTTTGCGGTCGCTGCTTCAGGGCGGGACGGCGGCCCGGCCCGCCAACGTCCGCCTCTATGTGACGTCGAACCGCCGCCACATCGTCCCGCGTCACCTGTCGGAGCAGGACGACCCCGTCAATCCGCGCGACGTGATCGACGACAAGATGGCGCTGTCCGATCGCTTCGGCCTTAGCCTCGGCTTCCATGCCATGGATCAGCAGGCCTATATCGACATCGTCACCGGCTATGCCGACAGCCTAGGCCTCAGCTTCGACCCGCTAGAGGCCGTCCAGTGGGCAACCCAGCGCGGCAGCCGTTCGGGCCGCGTCGCCTGGCAATATGTGGTCGAACTGGCGGGCCGCAACGGCCGCGCGCTCTGATCCTTTGTTTGCCGCGATTTAGACCAGCACTGGGTTTAAGCTCGGGAATCGGTCGAGACCATGATCATGTTTTGAGTGATCGTCACCCCGGGCTTGATCCGGGGTCTCGCTTCTTACGCCGCCCAGGCAGCGGGACCCCGGTCAAGCCCGGGGTGACGGAAAAGAAGCCTTGATGCGGATGGCCCGCGTAATGCGATCGCGCTCTCAATCACTTGCCGCCAGTCACCCGCCAGATCACGCCGCCGACATCGTCGCTGACCAGCAGCGCACCCTTCGCGTCGCCCGCGACATCCACAGGCCGCCCCCGCGCATGGCCATCGGCATCCAGAAAGCCGGTCAGCACATCGACGGGCTTCGCCTTGCCCACCTCGCCATTCGCCGCAAAGGGCACGAAGACCACCTTGTAGCCCGCCGCAGGCTTCCGGTTCCAGCTGCCATGCAGCCCCACAAAGGCGCCGTTCGCGAACGCCTCGCCAATCTTCACCTTGTCGGCAAAGGCCAGCCCCAGCGGCGCGACATGGTTGCCCAGCGCATAGTCGGGCCGCTTGGTATATTCGCGCACTTCCGGCCGTTGCGGCTGGACGCGGCGGTCCTCATAACCGCCCCAATAATTCCACGGCCAGCCATAGAAGCCGCCAAATTCGACCCGCGTCAGATAGTCCGGCACCAGATCGCTGCCCAGCATGTCGCGCTCATTCACCACGCCCCACAGCGCCCCGCTATTGGGCTCGAAAGCCAGCCCCACCGGATTGCGCAGGCCCGAAGCGTAAATGCGATAGTCGCCGGTCCTGGGGTTGACCTCCAGCACCGCCGCGCGGTTCGCCTCCGCGTCGAGGCCGCCCTCGGCGATGTTGCTGTTGGACCCGACGCCCACATAGAGCAGCCCGGTGGGACCTGCGACCAGACTCTTCGTCCAATGTTGGTTAGGTGCATTCGCGGGCAGGTTCAGAATCTTGCGCCCCTGGGCGGTGATCCGCGTCTCGCCCTCCTTATAGGGGAAGGCCATCAGCGCGTCGGTGTTGGCGACGTAGAGCGTGCCCTCCACCAGCGCCATGCCATAGGGCGAATTGAGCCCGGTCAGGAACGGCGTCTTCACCTCCGCCCGCCCATCGCCATCCGCGTCGCGCAGCAAGGTGATGCGGTTGGCCGAAGGCACGCCCGCGCCAGCCTTGTCCATCAGGTACGTCATCACCCGATCGACGATCCCGCCAGACGGACGGGGCGGGCTGTTCGTCTCGGCCACCAATATATCGCCATTGGGCAGCACCAGCATCGATCGAGGATGCGCCAGCCCCTCGGCAAAGCGCGCAACGGCAAGGCCCTTCGCCGCCACCGGCTTCTCGCCCGCCGTCCACAGCTTCACTTCAGCGACGTTGATGGTGGGTATGAGCTCGCTGCGAGGAGAGGTGAAAACAGGCTCTTTGCCCGTGTCCGCACCCGCCGCCAGCTTCGCCGTATCCCCTTGCGCCAGATAGAGAATGACGCCCCCGGCGATCAGCAGGAGGATCAGTGTGATGGCGATCAGATGCTTCTTCATGCCGCCTGTCTATGCTGCGAATTCCCGCGCGGCAAGGCGCCCCGTCAGCCCCGTTCGCGCAACCACAGCAGCAGCGCGATTATGCCCCCCAGCGCCGCGCCGGTCAGCAGGCCCGCGCTCGGCTGCCCCATCAGGCCACCGATGATCGCGCCGCCCACTATCAGCAGTGCGATAATGGCGCCCGCGCCGGTCGGATTCTTCTTGCCATTGGTCATCGGCACCGCCCTTGCCACGACCCGCCCGCCAAGACCAGAGCCTTTGCGGGTCGCCCCGTCGCGGGACAGCCCAGTCCCGTCGCGAGACAGCCCAGTCCCGTTGCAGGACGACTGTACCGCAACGGGACTTGCCTAACGTCCCATTCACCCTCGAAAGCCGCTGCTACCCGTGGAAGCCGGAAACTGGCACGGCAATTGAACCCTCGTTTCCCATCGCGGCGAGATTTTTTCGGGGGTTCACATGCAGTTGCCATATCTTTCCGACCGCAAAAGCTATGACGACGCGGCGGAGCTGATGGCGGCCTTCGGTGACAATGCGGGCTATGAAGCCGCCGCGCGCGCCGACCGCAGCCGCGACCTCGGCAACCATATCCATTTCTGCCACTGGCGTCAGATCGAGCGGCTGATCGTGCTGCTCACCTACGACGCGCCACTCGGCACGGTTCACTAAGCTTCGCGCTTTATATCGGCACCCTCTCAATACCGTTCGCCCTGAGCTTGTCGAAGGGCTCTACTTTTTTAGGAAGAAGAGGGCTTCGACAAGCTCAGCCCGAACGGATTGAGTGTTTCGATTGGACGCACTGCGCCCTATCATCAGCGTGCCCTAAAGCCGCAGTCCAGCCGTCTCGGGCAGTCCCGCCAGAATATTGAGGTTCTGCACCGCAGCCCCCGCCGCGCCCTTGCCCAGATTGTCGAGCGCCGCCACCAGCCGCACCTGACCCGCCGCCTCATTGCCGAACACGAACAGCGCCAGTCGATCCGTCGCACCGACATGCTCGATCGCGACCTGACCCATCGCAGCGCTCTCCTCAAGCGAAACCACGCTCACGATCGGCGATCCCGCATAAGCCTCGGCCAGCGCGGCATGAACGTCCACGACCTTGGGCGCACCCGTCATAGCGCGCAGCTGCAATGGCACTTCGACGATCATGCCGCGATAGGCATTGGCCACCGCAGGCGCAAAGATCGGCGGATGCGATAGCCCCGAATAGCGCAGCATCTCCGGGATATGCTTGTGCGTCATGCTCAGGCCATAGGGCCGGAACGCACTGGGTGCGCCGCTTGTCCCCTCAAACTCCGCGATCATCGCCTTGCCGCCGCCGGAATAGCCCGACGCGCCCGACACCGTCACCGGCCAGTCGGCAGGCAGCAGTCCGCCAAGCACCAATGGCCGCACCAGCGCCAGGAAGCCGGTGGGCCAACACCCGGGATTGGACACGAACCGCGCGTTCGCCAGCTTTTCTCGATGCCCTGGCTCCAGCTCCGCAAAGCCATAGGTCCAACCGTCCGCCACGCGATGCGCGGTCGATGCATCGATCACGCGGGTGCGGTCATTGTCGATCAACGCCACCGCTTCCCGCGCTGCATCATCGGGCAGGCACAGGATCACGATATTGGCGGCGTTCAAAGCCTCCCGCCGCGCCGCCGCATCCTTCCGCTTGTCCTCGTCCAGCGTGATAAAGGACAGCTCGGGCCTTCCGGCCAACCGCTCGACAATCTCAAGCCCCGTGGTGCCGACACCGCCGTCGATGAAAATCTTGTGGGTCACGCGCCGATCCTCCGCCGCGAAATTATCGGTTCCGCATGGTCAGCCGCCAGCCGGGCGACCACATCCGCCAATGGTTCAACAACTACCGCCATCCAATGGGCATTGGCATGCAGCAGATTGTCGCCGTCCGTCATGATGCCAACATGGCCGGGGAAAAAGACGAAGTCGCCACGCTTCAACGGCTCGTCGGAGGGCAGGGGGTTGCCAATGCCTTCCCGCTGCAAATCCGTGTCGCGCGGTGCTTTGATCTCGCACTGGCCCAGAGCAACCTGCACAAGTCCCGAACAGTCGATGCCCCGATGTCCCCGTCCGCCCCATACATAGGGTTGCCCCAGATAGCGCAGCGCCACGGCGACCCAATCGCTTTCCGTGGCATCGGCGCTGACGGCATGCCGTTCATGGACATATCCTTCGGCACAAGCGACGAAGCCGTCCGCTGCCTGTCCGGTGAACAGCGCGCCGCCCGGCCAGTAATCGCGAATGGGCGACTTGATGTCGGCCGCGCTGAATAGCGGCGCGGTGCCAGCGAAAATCCGGTGGTTCGTCTCTTCATGCGTGTCCAGCGCCTCGCGCCGCACATAGCCGACATAGCCGTCATGCCCGCAAAAGCCCCAGGCCCAGTCCGTGGTCATGTCCAGCGCATGGAAGCTTTCGCCGCGCAGCAATTCGCTGACGGCCGTAGCCGTGACGGCGGGCGAGGACAGCAGAGGCGTCCCCGCCGCAACGCAGGTCAGTTCTATCGAACGGGCATAATGCGCGGAGAACAGCACCCCTGCCAGCGACAGGTCAGCCAGGTCTCCGCGCGCGGCGTGGATGCGGCTGTCCAGCTTGACGGAGCGGCCGTCTAGTTTGAACCGGATACGTTCAGGCGGTGCGTTCCGCGGAGTTGAAGTCGTGGCGTTCATCGCGGCCGGTTCCTGCGATGAAATGGTGAAACGCGTCAAGGAATTCCGCCCCTTTGGGGGTGCGAGTGATAAAAATATTACGCCGATCGGCCGCATCCCGCTCCCGGCGAAGATATCCGAGCGCCGAAAGCTTGTTCAGCGCGCGGGTAATAACCGGCTTCGACACATGCAGCGCCTCGGCGAGTCCCCGCACCGTATGCGGCCCCGCGCTGATGTAAACGGTCATCATCAACGCCATTTGCCGGTTGGTAAGGTCGGGCCTGCCGGATCGCACATAATCGACCAGCGTGCGCATCCATTGGGCAAGTTGTTTCAGACCTGGGCGGTTCAGCTCAGTCGTCTGTTCCTGTGCAGAAGCGGCATCCATGCCCCCGTAACGCACAATGGCCAATCCGGTTGCGTAACGGCCCTATGCCAAAGGTCATTTCTGCCCTGATTTTTCATAACGTTGTTGCAGCATGCGGAAAACGGCGCGCAGGCCCAATGCCTCGCCCCCCTTTGGCCGCCCGGGCTTTGGCGACGGCCGCCAGGCGAAGGTGTCGAGATGCAGCCACTTCGCCTTGTCCGGCACGAACCGCTTCAGGAACAGCGCGGCGGTGATCGCGCCCGCAAAGCCCCCTTCGCCCGCATTGTTGATATCGGCGATGTCCGACTTCAGCATGTCGGCATAACCATCCCACAATGGCAGGCGCCAACTCGGGTCGTCCACTTCGCTGCCCGCCGCGTCCATTTCAGCGGCCAGCGCATCATCATTGGTGAAGAGGGCAGGGAGGTCGGGACCCACCGCCACCCGCGCCGCGCCGGTCAGCGTCGCATAGTCGATGACGAGTTCGGGCTCATCCTCTCCCGCCAGCGCCAAGGCATCGGCCAGCACCAGCCGCCCTTCCGCATCGGTATTGCCGATCTCCACCGTCAGCCCTTTGCGGCTGCGCAATATGTCGCCGGGGCGGAAGGCGTTGCCCCCCACCGCATTTTCCGCCGCCGGGATCAGCAGGTGCAACTGCACCGGCAAGCGCGCACCCATGATCAACCGGGCGAGAGCGATCGCATGGGCCGCGCCGCCCATATCCTTCTTCATCAGGCGCATGGCCGACGATGGCTTGATGTCCAGCCCGCCGCTGTCGAAACAGACGCCCTTGCCGATGATGGCGATGCGCGGATGCTTGGCATTGCCCCAGCGCAATTCGATCAGGCGCGGGGCAAAGTCCTTGCCCGCTGCCCGGCCCACGGCGTGGATCATCGGGAAACCCTGCTCCAGCGGGTCCCCCTTCGTCACCGAGAAGCGCGCGCCAAAGGCTTCGGCGACCTTCGCCGCTTCCTCCTCCAACTGTTGAGGCCCCATGTCGCCAGCGGGAATATTGACCAGGTCGCGCACCAGCGCCACGGCCTCCGCCAGCCTGACCGCCGGGTCGATCTGCGCCACCTCGCTGGTCAGCAGCACGCGCGGCCCTGCGCTATTTTCATCACGGCGATAGCGGTCAAACCGATATTGCGCTGTCAGCCAGCCGAGCATGGCTGGCCCGGCCGTCCCCTCCGCCAGACGATATTGACCCTCGGGCAATGCTTCGGCCAGCTTGGCGAGGCACCAGCTACTGAGTTTCGCTTTGTTCGCGACCCCCGCGACCACCGACCAGTCCGACGGATCATCTCCCGGAATGATCGCATGCTCATATCCCTTGCCCGCGAACTTCTGCGCCGCGATGATCGTCCGGACGCGCTGCGGCTGCGCGGAAAGCCAGCTTTCGAAGCTTTCCGCATCGATGATCTGGATCATATGAGCGGGCTGATTGTTATCTGCTTTCAGCAGGTCGGAATAATCGGTCATGGGCAGGATTCTGGACAAGGATGATGGGGTTGGAAAGCCCCATTTTTGCGATGTCGGCGCCTCGATGCGGCCATCCCGCATTTGCCCCTGACCGGCAAAGGGTCTAGATTGATGTCAACGCAAACTGGCAAGGAGAGAGACATGGTAATGCATGGCGATAATGCGCGGCAGCAGGCGCTTCGTGCGCGTGCCTATCAACTCGCCGAAAGCGGGCGGTTTGACGGCGCGCATCAGGTTGAACAAGCCCTGATCGCGGAAGGTTGGCCCAACGCCGCCGCCGTTCTTCAGAGCAGCTATGCCCGCAAGGCGATCAGCGAGCGTTGTCTGGCGGCCAAGCCGCACTGATGCAGCGCTTACCGATGCGAATGAAGGCAGGGCCAGTCGCAGGACTGGCCCTCTTTCTCTGTGCCTGCTCCCCCTCCGTTGGTGACCAGGCAACGGATAATGTCGCTGACAGCGGCAATGATGTCGCCACGGCCAATTTCGTCAACCGGATGGCAGGCGCCGAACAGCCAAAGCCGCCGTCCCAGCCTTTCCAACAGGCTGAAAAGACCGACCCGCTGGAATTCCTCTACGCCTGGCCTGCCCAAGCCTCCGCCGTGCCGCAGATCGCCGCAAAATTGCGCAAGGACATGGAAAGCGGAAAGGCCGACGCGCTCAAGATGGCGGCGGACGACCGCAAATCGGCGCAGCAGTCCGGCTTCCCCTTCCACGCCCATAGTCTGGAAACGCGCTGGACAGTCGCCGCCGACACGCCGCGCTTCCTGTCGCTCCGTTCCAGCCGCTACACCTACACCGGCGGCGCGCATGGCATGACTGGCTATGACGTGCTGCTATGGGACAAGGCGCGCAAGCGGGAAACCAGCGTGCAGGCGCTCATGACCTCGCCCACCGCCTTCGCCGCCGCGATCCACGATTCCTTCTGCGATGGTCTGGACAAGGCCCGCGCGAAAAAGCGTGGCGGGCCGATCATGCGCGGCGATGATCCCTTCACCCAATGCATCGACCCGATGAAGGAAGTCCTCGTCCCCACCTCGCGCGGCGGCAAGCTCATAGACCGGATCGTCGTCGTCGTCGGTCCCTACAGCGCCGGTCCCTATTCGGAAGGGACCTATGAAGTCCCGCTGGCCGTCGATGGGGTCATGTTGAAAACGATCAAGACCGAATATCAGGACGCGTTCGTGGGAGGCTGACCGGCCATAGCTGTTGCATAGAACACCACCCCTCCTCCGTTCGCCCTGAGCTTGTCGAAGGGCTCTACTTCCTTAAGAAGGGAAGGGCTTCGACAGGCTCAGCCCGAACGGGTCAGGAGATTTAGATTAGAGTACTCTCTTCCAGGCGTAATGCTTCCTGGGTTGATTCACATTACGCCACCGGTGCTCCGTAAAGATCATGCTCGTCCGCATCCTCGATCACCACGTCGAGTATGTCGCCAGCCTTCCGCCCTTCACCGACATCACGCAGGAAAACATTCCCGTCGATCTCCGGCGCATCAGCCTGGCTACGCGCGGTTGCGCCGATCGAACCGTCCTCGTCCGGCTCGCCGGCCTCGTCGATGATCACCGGCAGCACGCGCCCGACCTTCGCCTGCAACTTGGCGGCGCTGATCGCAGCCGTCTTCTCCATGATCCGCTGGTAGCGTTCTTCCTTGACCTCTTCCGGCACCGCGCCGGGCAACTCATTGGCCGCCGCGCCCTCGACCGGCTCGAACCGGAACGCCCCCACGCGATCGAGCTGCGCCTCGTCCAGCCAATCCAGCAGATATTGGAAATCCGCCTCCGTCTCACCGGGGAAGCCGACGACGAAGCTCGAACGGATCGCGATGTCCGGGCAAATGCTCCGCCACTTGCGGATGCGGTCCAGCACCTTCGCCTCGTTCGCGGGCCGCTTCATTGCCTTCAGCACAGTGGGCGAAGCATGCTGGAACGGAATGTCCAGATAGGGCGTCAGCAGCCCCGCTGCCATCAGCGGGATCACCTGATCCACATGCGGATAGGGATAGACATAGTGCAGCCGTACCCACGGGGCCACGCCCTCGCTCGTCCGCAGCTGCCCCAATTCACGCGCAAGGTCGGTCATATGCGCCCGCACTTCGCGGCCCTTCCAGGCGCGCGGTTCATGCCGAGTATCGACGCCATAGGCCGACGTATCCTGGCTGATCACCAGCAGTTCCTTCGTCCCCGCATGCACCAGCTTCTCCGCCTCGCGCAGCACCGCATCGATCCTGCGCGACACCAGATCGCCCCGGATCGAGGGAATGATGCAGAAGGAGCAGCGATGGTTGCAGCCCTCGGAAATCTTCAAATAGCTGTAGTGCCGCGGCGTCAGTTTCAGGCCACCCTCAGGCACCAGATCGACAAAGGCATTCGGCACCGGCGGCGACGCATCATGCACCGCATTCACCACCTGCTCATATTGATGCGCGCCCGTAACAGCCAGCACCTGCGGGAACTTGGCGCGGATCACGTCCGCCTCGTCACCCATGCAGCCCGTCACGATGACGCGGCCATTTTCCGCAATCGCCTCGCCAATCGCCTCCAGCGACTCTTCCTTCGCCGAATCGAGGAAACCGCAGGTATTCACCAGCACCACGTCCGCGCCCGCATAGTCGGCGGACATCAGATAGCCGTCGGAGCGCAGCTTGGTCAGGATGCGTTCGCTGTCGACCAGGTTCTTGGGACAGCCGAGCGACACCATGCCGACCTTCGGCGCTTCAGGAATTTTGGTTGCCATGATCGGCGCGCACATAGGGATTTTTGCGCCAAATGTCACGCCCGCCCGAAAGACCGGCCGGATTAGCGCGTCTCGTCCGCGCCATCCCCCTGAACAATCTCGATGATAAGGTCGCCCGGCTCGAGTCTCTGCGCGCCTTCCTCCCAAAAGCCGATGACCCGCTCACCCCGATAGATTCGCACGCCAAGCCCGGTCCCGATCGCCGACAAAGGCCCGCCAATCTCCTCCGCCAGCGCCACGCGCTCGTGCAGCTTCACCCGCCCGCCCGAAGCGGCCAGGTCCGCCATATAGTCCGCGATATGCCGCCCGCTCGTGCTTCCGGCCAGCAGCAGCCCGGCAAAGCTCACCGGATTGATCACCGTCGTCGCGCCAGCCTGCCGCGCGGGCAGCTCATTATCCTCGTTCCGCACGACGATGCTGATCGGCAGACGAGGGGCCAGATGCCGCGCCGTCAGCGTGATCAGGATCGACGTATCGTCCCGCCCGGCCGACACGATCATGGACCGCGCCCGGTCGATCGCCACATCCTTCAGCGTCTTGTCCCGCGTCGAATCGCCGCACATCACGTTGCAGCCCAGATCTTCCGCCTCGACCAGCGGCCTTTCCTGGGGATCGACCACCACGATCTCACGCGGATCGATGCCGCGCGCCAGCAGTTCCCGCACAGCCTCGCCGCCGCTGGTGCCAAATCCGGTCACGATGATATGATTGTGCAGATCGGCCTGAATGCGTGCCATGCGCCACCTGTAGAAGATGTTGCGGAAAAACAGATTATAGGCCGTCCCCAGAAAGATCAGCCAGACAAACAGCCGGATCGGCGTCACCAGCAGCGCCTCGAACAACCGCGCTTCGGGGCTGACCGGCACAATGTCGCCATAGCCCACCGTGGTCACCGTCACAGTCGTAAAATACAAAACGTCGATGAAGCTTATATGGTCGTCCAGATTGTCTTTCAGTCCATCGCGCCCGACCCAGTGGATCAGCAGCACCAGCGCGATCAGCCCGAAAACCAGCCCCACCCGCCAGGCCAGATCGGCCCATATCGGCATGGAAGACCGCCGCCGCAGGAATCCGGTCTGCGCCAGGGGAGGGCGGGCAGGATTGATCCTCATCGTGCGCGCAGGTCCCTCCAAACTCCTGTCATCCCAGCGGACGCTGGGATGTAGATTCACGTTTGAAGTGCAACATTTGGATTGAAGCGTGAGAATGCCTCTGCGGGAGTAAGGAAGTCGAGGCATTTTCTTGGCGTATGATTGTATCGCTGTATGGCAGCGAGGATGTCATCGGGGGTGATGGCATCGAGGTTGGTTTTGCGCGGCAGGCTGCGACGCAGGCGTCCGATGGCATTTTCGACGCCGCCTTTCTGCCAGGGTGATCGGACATCGCAGAAGAAGGTCTGGATGCCGATCTGGCTTGCGAGCTGGTGATGCCGGGCGAACTCGGGTCCATTGTCGAAGGCGATGGAGCGTCGGAGGGTTTGGGGCAGGTCGGCCAGCATGTCCGCCAGATGGCCTGCGGTTCTTGGGGCCTTTCGATCCTGTGGCCGGTGGATGATCGTGAACCGGGAGGCGCGTTCATGGGCGACGAGGATGGCCTGGCCATAGCGGGCAAAGAGCATGAAATCGGCCTCCCAATGGCCCGGGCTTTGCCGGTCGTCGGCGTCGGGCGGGCGCTCGGTCAACGGGCGGCGCTGCTGGATGATATCGAGCATGCTGCCCCCTTGACGGGGATAGCGGCCACGCCTGTGCCGGGCGCGCGGCAGCAGGCGGTGCCAATAATCCTTCTGTGCCGAACGGTGGTAGATGAAGCGGTAGATTGACTCAGGGCTGATGAGGGTGCGACCATGTTCGCGCGTCAATCGGCCTGCGATCTGCTCGGGGGACCATCCCATCGCAAGGCCGTCCCTCACAAGGCCGCGCAGGTCCGGTTGGCGTTCCAGCTTGAAGCGGCAATCCCATCGGCGCCTGCGTTCGGCAAGCTGCTGGGCGCGGACAGGCTCATAGCCACCGGGCCAGACCTTGGTTCGCACGCTGTTGCGCCGCAGTTCGCGGCTGATCGTAGCCGGTGCCCGCCCGAGATGCGCCGCTATGGCTCTTTGCGATTTACCGCCTGCATGCAGGCGGTAAATCTCGATCCGCTCCTCAAGGCTGAGCTGGCCATATCTCTGTCCCATCGCAACAACACCCCTAGCAGGTGTTGCACTTGTTCCGTGAACTCAGCGGATCTCAGGCCAGATCACGCCACCCCCGACCGAGACCCCAGCCTCCGCTGGGGTGACGAAATGCGGGAGGGCCTTTGGTATCACCGAGGCTCCAACCGCGTCACCCCACCCATATAAGGCGCCAACGCCTCAGGCACGATCACGCTGCCATCCTCCTGCTGGTAATTTTCCAGCACCGCGACCAACGTCCGCCCGACAGCCAGCCCCGACCCGTTCAGCGTATGCAGAAACCGCGTCTGCTTCTCACCCTCGGGCTTGAACCGCGCATTCATCCGCCGCGCCTGAAAATCGCCGCAGTTGGAAATGGAGCTGATCTCGCGATAAGTCTGCTGGCTCGGCAACCACACTTCCAGGTCGAATGTCTTCGCCGCCGCAAAGCCCATGTCGCCCGTGCACAGCAGCACCTTGCGATAGGGCAGGCCAAGCGCCTGCAACACGCCCTCGGCCGCCGCGCACATGCGCTCATGCTCGGCCTCCGATTCTTCCGGCTTGCAGATCGCGATCAGTTCCACCTTCTCGAACTGATGCTGGCGGATGAAACCGCGCGTGTCGCGCCCCGCCGATCCCGCTTCCGACCGGAAACAGGGGGTCAGCGCCGTCAACCGCATGGGCAGGCTCGCCACATCGACAATCTGCTCGCGCACCAGATTGGTGAGGGAGACTTCAGCGGTGGGGATCAGCCAGCGCCCGTCCGTCGTCCGGAACAGGTCTTCGGCGAACTTCGGCAATTGCCCGGTCCCGAATAGCGCCTCATCCCGTACCAGCAGCGGCGGGTTCACTTCCTCATAACCGTTCTCGCCCGACTGGCGATCCAGCATGAACTGCGCCAGCGCCCGGTGCAGCCGCGCCATCTGCCCACGCAGCGCCGTAAATCGCGCGCCCGACAAAGCCGCGCCGCCCTCAAAATCCAGCCCCAGCGCCGGGCCGAAATCCGCATGATCCTGCGGCGTGAAGCCAAACTCCCGTGGCTCGCCCCAACGGCTCACCTCGACATTGTCAGCCTCATCCGCGCCCTCGGGCACATCGGCGGCGGGCAGGTTGGGAATGGCCGACAGCAGGACGTGCAGCTTTTCGCTCACTTCCCGGTCTTCATCCTCCCGCGCGGGCATGCTTTCTTTCAGCGCCGCGACTTCGGCCTTCAGCGTCTCGGCCTTCTCCATGTCCTTGGCCGCCATCGCCGCGCCGATCGCCTTGCTCGCTTCATTGCGGCGGGCCTGACCCTGCTGCAATTCCGTCTTGATCGCCCGGCTGCGCTCATCCAGCGCCAATATGTCCGCGCTCGAAAGCGCAAAGCCCCTGCGGGCGAGGCCAGCGTCAAAAGCTGCGGGATTTTCGCGGATGAAACGGATATCATGCATGCGTCCGCCCTATGCCGTTCCGCGACCAGCCGCGCAACCCTGTGCGCCCCTGTCCGTTAGGGATTGCAAGCCATTAGGAAAGGAGCCGGGAATGTGGATCGATCATGACGCGATGGTGCTGGTTGCCGACGGTCGCAAGATGCTTTTCTTCCGGAACAAGGGCGACCGCATGGCGCCCAATCTGGAAGCCGAGGCGGTCAAGGTTCAGGAAAATCCTTACGACCGCGATCAGGCGTCCGACGCGCCCGGCCGCGCCTTCAATTCGGTGGGCAGCCATCGCAGCGCGATGCAACAGACCGATTTCCATGAGCAGGAAGAGACGCGCTTTGCCGTGGAGGCAACCGAATTGCTCAAGCGTCGCGCACTCGCCAATGATTTTGATAAGCTGATCATCGTCGCCCCGCCGACTGCGCTCGGCCAAATGCGCAAACGCTATCACAAGGAGGTGCAAAGCCGCCTGGTCGGCGAAATTGCCAAGGACCTCGCCAATCACCCCGTGCCGGAGATCGAAAAGATCATCGCGCAAGCCTGAACGCGCTGACCACAAAAAAGGGGCGGCTCCCCCACGGGCCGCCCCTCCTCACGCCCCCGCGTGAAAGGCTGCACTGCCCCCGATCGGGGCTGAAGCTGTCAAGCCGCCTTGGCCTTCCGCTCCGCAAAGCGCCGCCGCGCCATCAGCGCCACAGCTCCCGCGCCGAACAGCAGAACCATTGGCGGCGCGGGCACATCATGGCCCCCGCTGCTGCTGGACCCGCCCGAGCTGCTCGAAGAGGTGGACGAGGATGTGCTCGACGACGTCGAAGTGGACGAGGACGTGCTTGACGACGTGGAAGAAGAGGTTGAGCTGGACGTCGACGATGACGAGCTGCTCGTCACGTTGCCGCTCGACGTCGATACATTCCCGCTCGAAGTGGACACGTTGCCGCTGGAGGTGGAGACATTCCCGCTGGACGTGGACACGCCGCCCGTGGAGGTCGATACCCCTCCGGTCGAGGTCGAAACGCCGCCCGTCGTCGAGCTGGTCGAGCTGCTGATGCCCCCGGTCGAGCTGCTGGTCGATGAGATCACCACCGATCCGCCGCTGCTGCCACCGCCGCTGCCGCCGAAGAAGCCGCCGAGGAACCCGCCGCCGCCAAAGCCGCCGCCGCCTGCCATCACGACCGGGACGCCGCCGCCGCCCGACATGATCGGCATTTCAGCGGCAGCCACCGGAGCGGGCAGGGGGATGGGCGCCGCATGCGTCGTTACGGACACGGTTTGCGGTGCGCAGGATACCGTCTTCACCACCTTGCGCTTGACCGGACGAACGGCATAGCGCTTGGGCGCGGCCTTCACGCTCTTGCTGCTCTGGACCCCTGCCGGTCGGGCGCTCTCGGCGACATGGACGGCGCCACCGCCGATGATCGCGCCACCGCATGTGCAGGCGCATAATTTGGCCAGTGCCATCCGTACCGACATAGCTATCCACTCTTGTTCGTCTTCAAGCTTCTGGTCGCGTCAGTTGCCTTCTGAGACCCGGAAGCTGTTTCCTGCCCTGTAACAAGACAAGATAACCGCTAAACTTCAACGCCATTAACCTTGAATATAGGCTATAAGTTGGTGGCAGATATAGAACAGCGCCAATCTTCATGGTTAACGTCTCGTTTTGATACAAAGGGAGTTAATGATCGGGCTTGAGTTCTTCTTTGTGACCGATGCCGTCGATAGCGCGCGTAAATCGCCCCATATGGCGCTGCCAGCGTTCCAAAATTCCGGCGTTCGGCTCGCTCTCTTGAATGCGCGCTTGTGTCGCCCCGCGCCGCTCGTTATTAGGCGCCGTCAATCATAAGTCACGGGCTACCGGCCCTTTTGAACCGGAGCCCTCGAGTCGGAGAGCCAGATGGCATCGGTCCTGAATTCCGATAAAGACGGCCATAATCCGCCGAAATCGGCTGTTACGCTTCCCCCCGATTATCGTCCTTCGCCCGACGAAGAGTTCATGAATCCCCTCCAGCTTGAATATTTTCGCCAGCGGCTCTGGGACTGGAAAAAGCAGATCCTGGCTGAGGCGGAAGGCACGCTGGCCGTGCTGCAAAATGAACCCTTGCGCGAACCCGATCTCAACGACCGCGCGTCGAGCGAGACGGACTGGTCGATTGAGCTGCGCACCCGCGACCGCCAGCGCAAACTCATTTCCAAGATCGACGCGGCGCTCCGCCGCATTGATGAGGGCGAATATGGCTATTGCGAAGTGACCGGCGAACCCATTTCGCTCGGCCGCCTCGAAGCCCGCCCGATCGCGACCATGACTGTCGAGGCGCAGGAGCGTCATGAGCGGCAGGAAAAGGTGTCGCGCGACGATTAACACTTTATCCACTGGTCGTTGGCAATGTGCCCCAAAATAAACGGGTCATTGCAAGGGATTGGGCATGGATAGCGATCAGGGAATGGCGGAACGGGGACCTGCACGGTCAGGCCCGCGGGACAGCCTGTTCCTGCTCACCAACCTCACGACGAACGAGGGCACGCCGCTAGGCCGCGCCCGCGTGCGTAATCTGTCGGCAACCGGCCTGATGGCCGATTGCGAACGGCCTGTCCCTTCGGGAGCCGACATCCTGCTCGAACTGCGCGGAGTCGGGCGGGTCAGCGGCCGGGTCGTGTGGGCCAAAGATGGCAAGATCGGTATTGCATTCGATCATGAGATCGACCCTGGGCTCGCCCGCAAACCCATAGCCTCCGGCGCCACCCACCGCGCCCCCTCCTATCTGCGCCTCCACCAGATAGGCCGCTGACCAAAACGCGTTCTTCTCGCCATTTCCTTCACGAAAAAACGCGCCGCTTCCCAGCGCCGCGCCAATCCCGATTGTCCGGGAAGTAAGGGCGGAGCCGCTTTTGCCGCGGCCCCGTGCCCTCAATCTTAATGCCGGATCAATTTCGCGACATTTCCTCTTTCACCCGCAACTTTTGCTTCTTGAGCGAGGCAACCAGGATCGCGTCGGGCATCGGCCGACTCGTCTCTGCCTTGATCCGTGCCTCAAGCCCGGCATGTTTGGCTGAAAGAGCTGAAACGTGGCTGTTTTCCATGACATTCTCCTGATGAGGGTGATGGACGAATGAGTAGATCATGATTCGCCCCGCCTGTCTTTCCGGAATCGGTGCTTTGCGGTGGGGCGCGTGCAAATTTGCGATGGTCCGATAGTGTCCGGGGAGTTATCAGGAGCCTGTCCGCAACATGGCCGAGAAAGTGGGTAGTGGGTGAGCCGGGAAGATATCATGCGACGGCTGGAACTGCTGCGAGTCGAACATCGCGATCTTGATGGCGCCATCGAGGCGCTCGTGGACGCGGGAGGGCGCGACCAGATGCAGATCGCCCGCCTCAAGAAACGCAAGCTCCGACTCCGCGACGAGATCGCGCTTTTGGAGGATGCGTTGGTGCCCGACATCATCGCCTGACCGCCCCTTGCGTGCGATTGTTGGTTAACAACGGCCCTGAATGATACAATCTGCCCCCAGATCACTGCATCGGGACTGACAAGCAGCCGCTTTTATGTCAGTGATTCGGCCTATGTCTCCTGCCGTCACTCTGGACCGTGGCTTGCATCGGCGTCTTGTCGATGGCCTCTATCTTGAAGCCATGGTTATGGCCGATGAGGCGCGCGCCTATTTCGACCGCCGTGATATGACGGAAGCTGAGATCGAAGATCCCCTCCGCCGCGTCTCGTTCGCCTGCGAATCCCTTAAGGTGACGACCCGGCTCATGCACATCATCGCTTGGCTATTGAGCCAGCGGGCATGGCAGCGGGGCGAGTTATCAGACGCCGACCTGATGGACGAGAAATACCGGCTGGGCCGCGCGACGGAAACTGACCCGGATATTGCGGCAGCCTTCCCCTTCGCGGCCCGCGCCTTGATCGAGGCCAGTCAGGAACTGTACGGGCGCGTCGCGCGCCTGCAAGACAGGATGGACCATATGGCTCGTCCGCACGGCCGTGTGGACAACAGCCCCGCTCGCGCCTTGATGGATCGCCTGAACACCGCCTTCTGACGTCGGCTTGTGAAAAGCGTTTCGTCGCTTCTTCCTGCGGAGGATCATCGTACGGGCTGGCGCTTCCTTTCCCAAATGGGCTAGACCGTTGATATGAACACGGGCTTGCGGACTTTTCGCCGCGTATCAGCCATGTCGCAAGCCTCCCGGCTTTTGATCCTGCCTCTGCTTTTGGCGGCTCCCGCCGTGCATGCGCAAATCGTGGAACCGCCTGCGGATGTGGCGGACCAGGAGCTTCCCTTGGCCCCCATGCCTGATCTGGGTGTGGAATGGCCTGACCTGGGGCAGCCCGACGCGGTTGCGTCACTGCCTCCCGATCCGGCTGATACCCCCGACCTTGCTGATGATGTCACAAGCCCCGGGCTTCAGAATCCCGATGTCGAGGTGCCTGATGAAGCCGCGGCCTTCGCGGATTCGGGTGAGGAAAAGCGTTATTCCGTTCAGCTCAATGGTTTGGACGGGATAGCGGACACACAGTTCGACAGTCGCTTCAAGCAATTGTCGGTGTTGCGTGAAGGAGAAGGGAAGCCCGCAAATCTCGCGCAGATAAACCGACGGATCAAGGAAGATAGCGAGCTGCTCGACCGGCTGCTGCGCGCGAAGGGCTATTATGCGGCCCGCGTTCGTAGCGCTATTTCCGTTTCACCTGAGAAGGAAGGCAGGCTGGCCGTGCGGTTCGAGATAGTGCCGGGGACGCGCTATCTGCTTTCCTCGGTCGATCTCCAGGGCTTGGCCGAAGCGGGCGAGCAGCAAACAAGGCTGCGTGAAGCTTTCCCTCTCCATGCGGGCGATCCCATCGATGCCGATGCGATTCTGGCGGGGCAGGCTTCTCTTTCGCTCGCCATGAGTGAAAATGGCTTCCCGTTCGCAAGGGTTGGCGAGCCGGAGGTGCGGATCGACCATGAAGAACGCAAGGGCGATCTGGATATCATCGTGACGCCGGGTGCCTACCGCACCTTTGGATCGGTCATCCTTAAGGACAACAAGCTGTTCAACGCGCGCCATGTGGAGAGCATCGCCCGCTTTGAACGTGACGATCCTTACAAGGCGTCGGATGTCGAGGATTTGCGCAGCGCGATCGTTGCCACCGGTCTGGTATCGTCGGTCACGCTGACGCCCAAGGACGCTGGCGATGGGAAGCATGTCGATCTGGCCGTGGATGTCCGGCCCGCGCCGCTGCGGACCATTGCTGGCGAGCTGGGCTATGGCACTGGCGAAGGTTATCGCGCCGCCGTAAGCTGGCAGCACCGCAACCTGTTTCCGCCAGAAGGCGCCGTCACATTGCGCGGGGTGCTTGGGACGCAGGAACAAACCGCGTCCTTCACCTACCGGCGCAACAACTTCCGGGAGCGTGACCATGTGCTGACCGGGCTGGTGTCGATCAGCAATATCAAGCGCGATGCCTATGACGCGCGCACGATTACCCTGTCGGGGGCGCTGGAACGGCAAACCAATATCTTGTTTCAGAAGAAATGGGTCTGGCGCGTTGGGGCGGAACTGATCGCGTCGGATGAAAAAGATGCTTTCAGCGGCGGTAACAGGCGCACATTCCTGATTGGAGCGGTGCCGCTCACTCTCACCTATGATGGCAGTGACGACCTTTTGAACCCGAGCCGGGGTTTCCGTCTGGGCGGCCGGTTCAGTCCCGAACTGTCCTTCCAGAATGGGACCTTCGGCTATTCCCGCGTGCAGCTGGACGGCAGCGTTTATCAGCCGGTGAATGAACGGATAGTGCTGGCGGCGCGCGCACGCTTCGGTACGATCCTGGGTTCCACGGTCGATCAGATCGCGCCGTCGCGGCGCTTCTATGCCGGTGGCGGCGCTTCGGTCAGGGGCTATGGCTATCAGGACATCGGTCCGCGCGACGCGAACAATGATCCGATCGGCGGCAAAAGCCTTGCTGAATTCTCACTGGAAACCCGCGTTCGTTTCGGGAACTTCGGTGTCGTGCCATTTGTGGATGCAGGCAATATCTCCACCAGCTTCCTGCCACGTTTTAAAGACATGCGCATCGGCGCGGGCATGGGGCTGCGCTACTATAGCAGCTTCGGCCCGATCCGGATCGACGTTGGCACGCCACTGAACCCGCAGAAGGGTGATCCGCGGGTTGCCGTCTATGTTTCTCTCGGGCAGGCCTTCTGATGGCCGAGGATGAGGTGCAGCAGCCGCAGCGGCGCCATCGGGCCTGGGACGGGCGATGGCAGCGTTGGATAGTCGGCATGCTTGCCCTTCTCCTGGTCATCGCGGCGACGGCGCTGGTGTGGCTCGATACGTCGGCCGGACACCGCTTCCTGGTTGCGCGTGTCGAAAAGGTCAGCCCGCCGTCGGGCCTGCGTATCCATGTCGATCGGATCGAAGGCAGCATTTACCGCCGCGCCATCCTTCATGGCGTGAAGCTGTCCGATCCCAAAGGCGCCTTTCTAACGGCTCCGCGCATAGAACTGGATTGGTGGCCGCTGGCCTGGCTTTCAAACCGTCTGGACATCGACCGGTTGAACATTCCCGTGGCGACGCTGCACAAGCTGCCACGCCTTAACCCCGGCAAGCAGAAGGGGCCGATCCTTCCCGGCTTTGACATCCGGTTGATGCAATTTTCGGTAGGCCGACTGATAATAGCCGAAAATATCAGCGGGCGCATTCAACAGGCCACCATTTCCGGTGACGCTGACATACGTGACCGAAGAGCGGTCATCGACCTTTCCGCCCGGGTTCTGGGGCAGGAGGATGCGATCAACCTCGCGCTCGACAGTCGCCCTGATGACGATCGGTTCGACCTGGATGTAACTGTCAATGCGCCCGCTGGCGGCGTCCTAGCGACCATGGCCGGATTACGGCAGGACGGCAACCTGCGGATTCGGGGGGAGGGCAGCTGGACACGCTGGGATGGCAGGCTGGCTGGTACGCTGGACGGTGATCCTGCGGTCGACATGGTGCTTGCAGCCCGCAGTGGCATCTATTCCGCGACCGGATCGATCGAAGCATCGGCCATAGCAGGAAAAGGGCTGGTACAGCGTCTAGCTTCGCCGCGCCTTTCGCTGGAAGCGCACGGAGAGCTGAAGGACCGCGTGCTGGAGGGTAAACTGTCCCTGCGTTCGGAAGCGATCGCGTTGAGTGCTGATGGCGCCCTCGATCTGCGTAACTCCGCATTTGATAATCTGCTGATCGATGTGAAGCTTGCGCGGCCCCAAGCCTTGCTCAAGTCGATGCGGGGACGCGACGTCACCGCGCGGGTGCGGCTGGATGGTGCCTTTTCCAGCGTCGGCTACGAATATCTGCTGAGAGCCAGACAGCTTGCGTTCGACCGCACGGTGATCAGCGACGTGCGCGCAGAGGGTAAAGGACGCAAGGTTGGCAATGGGCCGTTGCTGATCCCGTTGCACCTGCGTGCGCGGCGGCTGGATGGGCAGGGCGACCTTGTCGAAGGCATCATCCGCAATTTCGTGCTGGGTGGCGCGTTGCAGATCAAGGGGCAGCAGCTTCTTACCAATCCCATGCCGGTTCGGTCGGACAAGCTGAGCGGCAAGCTGGTCATGCTCGCCGATCTCAGGACCGGTCGTTATGATTTCGGTCTGGATGGACAGATACGCGGCTTGGCCATTCGTGGTCTCGGCATCGTGGATCTGACGTCCAAGCTGCGCGCGGTGCCGGGAAGAAACGGCGCGTTCAGCCTCAGCGGGACGGCAATGGCGCGCGTGCGCCGGTTGGACAACAGTTTCCTACAAGGCCTGGGCGGCGGCCTCCCGGTGGTGAAGAGCAATCTTTCGCTTGGCGCCGACAAACGCCTGATGTTCACGGGGCTGCGCCTTGAAGCGCCGCTGCTCAGTCTTTCGGCTGATGGATATCGTCGGCCCGACCGGAGCTTCCATTTTGAAGGCAGCGGCACGCATCAGCGATATGGGCCGGTACGCCTGACGCTTGACGGCAGGATTGAGCAGCCGACGATTGACCTGCTGCTTCAACGGCCACTCGACGCATTGGGCGTCGCCGACATGCGCGTGCATCTGGTCCCGGACGACGCCGGGTATCAATTCACAGCTCTAGGCGGATCGACGCTGGGCGCCTTCAATGGTGAGGGCCAAATTCTGTTGCCACGCGGCGCTCAGGCCGTTGTGAGGGTGGCGAAGCTCGCCCTGTCCGGGATAACCGCCAGCGGTGATCTGCGTCCTATGACGGGCGGCCTTGAAGGGCAGCTGAATGTCGCTGGTCCCGTCAATGGAAGCATCGCATTTGTCCCCGTGAACGACATTCAGCAACTGGTCCTGAAGCTCGACGCTACGGACGCCAGCTTTGATGGTCCCACGGAAATCGCGGTGCGTCGCGGCAAGCTGGAAGCGACGGTTCTGCTCGATCCCGCCGGGACATCGATCAATGCCGTGACGCAGGCCAGAGGCTTGCGAGTAGGGGGCATCCTGATCGGCAGGATGGCCGCTAATGCTGATCTGACCGGCGGGCGCGGAACGGTGAAGGCCAGTCTTTCGGGCCAGCGCGGCCGTCTTTTTGACTTGCAAGGTGAAGCACAGGTCGAACCCGATCGCATCCGCGTCGCCGCACGAGGCACGGTGGATAAGCGAGCGATCCGGCTGACCCGGCCTGCGCTTTTGACCCGCAGTGCTGACGGTTGGCGATTGTCACCGGCGACCATCAGCTATGCTGGCGGCTCCCTGCAATTGGGTGGAGAGCTAAGCGGCCAGACGACGCGCATCGAAGGGCGCGTGCAGAAGCTGCCGCTTTCCTTTCTGGATATCGCTTACGATAATCTGGGCCTGGGCGGCACCGCCACAGGATCGCTCAGCTATGTGCATAGCCGGGGCGGCATGCCCACCGGAAAGGCGGAACTACGCGTGCGCGGCCTGTCGCGTTCGGGATTGTCGCTCAGTTCCCGGCCCGTCGATGCCGGGGTGAACGCGGTTCTGACCAATGACCGGCTTGCGGCGCGCATGCTGTTCGCCGCCGAGGGCCAGACTATTGGGCGGGCGCAGGTCTTGCTGACGCCGCTTGGCACGCAAGGGAGCCTGATCGATCGGCTGAACCGGGCGCCTCTATTTGGTCAGCTGCGATTCCGAGGGACTGCGGATACGCTTTGGCGCCTGACCGGGGTGGAGATAATCGACATCTCCGGCCCCGTGAGTGTTTCCGCCGACGCGCGCGGTACGCTTGGTAATCCCGTGATTTCCGGCGCGCTCGCGACTGACACGGCATCAATCAACAGCGCCGTGACCGGTATGCGGCTGCATAATGTGAAGGCGCGTGGACGGTTTTCCGGCGCGCAATTGGTCATGTCGAGTTTTTCCGCCAATGCCAAGAATGGCGGAACTGTCAGCGGGACGGGCAGCTTCACCTTCGCCGGAATTGCCGGGGTCGGCATGGATTTGCGGTTGCAGGCGGACGATGCCGCGCTGCTGGACCGCGACGACATAGCCGCTACGGTCACCGGCCCGATCACCTTGCGTTCTGACGGCGTCAATGGAACTATCGGCGGCGACCTGTTGCTTAATCGCAGCCGTTTCACCTTGGGCCGTGCAGCCGCAATCGCCCAGATTCCGGAGCTTCGCGTCACAGAGGTCAACCGTAACGGCGAAGAGATCGAACGGCCCCGCACAAATCGGCCGTGGGCTCTCGCTATCAAGACGCGGGCGCGTAATCGCCTGACGGTCACAGGTTTGGGCCTTGATAGTGAATGGCGTGCCAATCTGGATATCGCTGGCACCGTGACCAGTCCTGCAATCTCTGGCACGGCAGATCTCGTTCGTGGAGGTTACACCTTCGCCGGGCGCCGTTTCGAACTGCGTGAGGGCAAGATCCAGTTTGATGGTCGCACGCCAACGAATCCCATGCTCGACATCGATGCGGAAGCCAACGTCAACGACCTCACCGCGATGATCCATGTGGGTGGCACAGGTCTCAGGCCCGACATCAGCTTCACCAGCGTGCCCGCCCTGCCGCAGGACGAGCTGCTTTCCCGCATATTGTTCGGAACATCGATAACCAATCTTTCCGCGCCGGAGGCGTTGCAACTCGCCTCTGCGGTCGGATCGCTCCAGGGTGGCGGAGGGCTTGATCCGATCAATGCCGTGCGCAAGGCTGCCGGACTTGACCGGCTGCGCATCATCGCCGCCGATCCTACGCAGGGGCAGGGGACCTCAGTCGCGGCTGGAAAATATCTGACGCGCAAGACCTATGTTGAACTCATAACCGATGGCCAAGGCTATTCCGCGACGCGCATGGAATATCAGGTAACCCGTTGGCTTTCTCTGCTGGCGTCGATTTCCACTCTTGGCCGAGAAAGCGCGGACGTCCGCGTATCGAAAGATTATTGACCTGGATTGCCGTTATCCGTTGCCAAAATACCACAATTTCAGCTGTTTATCTGAGGTTCATGAAACCATCGCCTGTCCGTGGGACTTCCACCACTTCCTCCTCAAGGAGGTGAGTGACAATGGAGTATCCTATGCGGAAAATAATGGTCGCAACCCTGCTGGCTGGATCGGCCGTAGCCTCTCCTGCCCTGGCACAGGATGCCGGTGCCACTTTCACCGGGCCAAGGGTCGAAGCCATTTTGGGCTATGATCATACCGGCGCAGGCAGCAGCGTGGACAATGACAATGGTGAAGATGACCAGTCGATCGACGGTCTGCTTTATGGCGTAGGCGCGGGCTACGATTTCAATCTGGGTGGCGCTGTCGTGGGTGTTGAGGGCGAATTCACGGATTCGACTTCCAAGAGCAACAGGAATCCCTTTACCAGCCAGTTTGGTTTCGGCCGGGTGAGCCAGGGCCGTGACCTGTATATCGGCGCACGTGCGGGTATCCTCGCAAGCCCGAACACTCTCGTCTATGTGAAGGGTGGCTACACCAATACCAAGCTGAACGTGCTTGCAGGCGATACCGACGAAACCACCGACACCGCCTTCAAGCTCGATGGCTGGCGCATAGGTGGCGGCGTTGAACGCGCCTTCAACGAAAATATGTTCGGAAAGCTGGAATATCGCTACTCAAAATATGACAGCGCGCACATTGACTTCATGAATGGCGCGACGAGCAGCGAATTCGACATCGATACGGATCGTCATCAGGTCGTGGCCAGCGTAGGCTGGCGCTTCTGACGGGGCAGGAGGATCAGCCGCGGCTGATCCTCCTATCACGTCTTCCTGCTATAATGTCGCTTCGATTTCCCGTGCGGCCATGTCCGGGTTTTCCGCCAGGCTGATTGGCCGTCCCACGACAAGGATGGACGCACCCCTGTCCAATGCTTCTCTTGGTGTGACGGCGCGCTTCTGATCACCCATGGCGCCCCCTTGCGGCCGAACGCCCGGCACCACGAAAAAGCCATCGGGCCAGGCACGTTTGGCTAGCGCAACTTCTTCCCCGGAACAGACGATGCCGTCCAGTCCGGCACTCCGCGCCAAGTCGGCAAGCCGTGTCACCTGATCTTCAGCCTTGCCGCCAACCCCGATATCCACAAGGTCGCTATTATCCAGGCTGGTGAGCACGGTTACCGCGACGACCTTTGTATTGACGCCCGCAGCTGCTTTTGCATCCTCCAACATGGCGCGCCCGCCCGCCGCATGGACGGTGAGGATCGCTGGTTCGAGGCCATGGAGCGCCTGAACGGCCTTTGCGACCGTATTCGGGATGTCGTGCAGCTTCAGGTCAAGAAAGATCGGCAGATCGAATTTCATCATTTCCCGCACGCCATGATGGCCGTGTGCGCAAAAGAATTCGAGCCCCAGTTTCAACCCGCCTACATGTCCGCGCACACGCCGGGCCAGATCCTGGGCCTTGGTGAGGTCGGGTGTATCAATCGCGACGTAAATTGGGCTGCTCATGCTGTTCCTGTAGCGGGTAGGGAAGGAGAAGAAATGGAAAGGTCGTCGGCGTTGCTGGCAGGCGGCAAGGTGGGGCCAGCCGTGGCGGTTGCCGCGATCAGCGCCCGCTCGGTGCTTTCCAGCTTCCTCTTCATCCGCCAACGCGTGGTGCGGGCCATGATCCAGAAGGGAACGGCGCCCACCAGGAAGGCGACGAGTATGGGGAACCAGATACGCGTTTCCCACACGATGTCGCCCCATATCTTGATTTCGGTAGGCCGGTTGTTCGCCTTGCAGAACAAGGCAATCGCGACGGCCAAGACAACCCAGAAGGCAGTCCGCAGGAATTGCATTCGGCATGTCCTCTAGCTGATAATCGAACCAGCTTAGGCCATTTCGGCGTAGTTCGGAAGCGCCTCGTCGGATTTGCTCGCCACCGTGGAGCATTAGCCGCTCTTTTGCATGCCGGAACCCTTGTGCCCGCCTGCGCATTTTCCTTGCGGCAAGGAGGTTCAGGACATGGCGGCGCGCGCATATTGGCAGGGGCAAATCAGGCTGGCCCTTGTGTCCATTCCCGTCGAAATCTATGCGGCCACCAAGTCCGGCGCCCAGATTGCCTTCCACCAGATTCATGAGCCAAGCGGCAAGCGCGTCCGCTACGAAAAGACCGTTCCCGGCCTTGGTCCTGTCAAGCCAGAGGACATCGTGAAGGGCTATGAAGTCAGCAAGGGCGACTATGTCCTGCTTCAGCCCGAGGAGATTGATGCGGTCAAGCTGGACAGCAAGAAGACGCTCGAACTGACGCAATTTGTGGACGCTGACGAGATCGACGTTCTCTATTATGAGCGGCCCTATTATGTCGTGCCCGCAGATGATCTTGCCGAAGAAGCGTTCATCGTCCTGCGCGAGGCATTGCGGCGGGCGAAGAAAGTCGGGCTGGGTCAACTCGCGATGCGCGGCCGGGAATATATCGTTTCCTTAAAGCCTTGTGGTCGCGGCATGGTGCTGGAGACGCTTCGCTATGCCGATGAGGTCAATCGCGCCCAGTCCTACTTTCGCGAAATTGAGGATGTGAAGCCCGATCCGGAACTGCTCGACCTTGCCGAAGCGCTCATTGAAAAGAAAACGGCGCCTTTCAAACCCGACAGCTTCCACGACCGTTATGTCGATGCGCTTGAGCGGCTGATCGAAAAGAAGAAGAAGGCCAAGGGCCGCCGCATCATCGAGGACGAGGATGAGGCTCCGGTCAAGTGCAGCGGCAACGTTATCGATTTGATGGCGGCGCTGAAGAAATCCGTCGATACCGGGGCGAAACGCGCGCCCGCCAAGAAACCGGCTGCGCGGCGCACCGCCAGCACCAAGGCTACCACGCGCAAGCGGGCATGACATATGGCCGAAGCCGACCCTCTGAAGGAATATAATCGCAAGCGCGACTTTACCCGAACGAAGGAACCGGCGGGAAAACGGAAACGCACAAGCGGCAATAGCTTCATCGTCCAGAAGCATGACGCGACGCGTCTGCATTATGATTTCCGGCTGGAAGTGGATGGCGTCCTGAAAAGCTGGGCGGTGACACGCGGCCCCAGCCTCGATCCCGCCGACAAGCGGCTTGCCGTTCGCACGGAAGATCATCCGCTATCCTATGCGAGCTTTGAAGGCACGATCCCGAAGGGAGAATATGGCGGCGGGACCGTGATGCTGTGGGATGAGGGCAGCTGGGAACCCGTGCCAGGGAAAAGTGCGAAGGACCTGGCGGAGGGCCATCTTCACTTCGTCCTTCACGGCAAGCGCATGAAGGGGGAGTGGCTTCTGATCCGCCTGAAGCCCCGGCCCGGCGAAGGAAAGAGGGAGAATTGGCTGCTCCGCAAGATCGACGATGCTTATGCTGGCCCTGCCGAGGATCTCGTGGGGCGGGAACTGACCAGCATCAAGAGTGGCAGGACCATGGGCGAGATTGCCGCCAACGCGCCAGCGATCTCGCTAAAGGGCAAGCGCGGAAAGGCTTTCGATGCCGCCATGGACCAAGCGAAGAGGGCGACGCCGGTTCAGCCTCCCGCCGAGCGCCGACAGGAAAAAGCACCGCCATTTCAGGCGCCGCAGCTAGCGACGCTGGTCGATGCCGTTCCCACGGGCAATGGTTGGCTGCATGAAATCAAATATGACGGTTATCGCAGCCTGATCAGCGTTTCTGGCAGTCATGTTCAGCTGTTCACGCGCACTGGTCTCGACTGGACTGACCGCTTCGCCCCACTAGCGAAGGAAATTGGCGGCATGAACCTTCCACCCATGCTGATAGATGGAGAAATCGTCGCACTCGGGGTCGATGGAAACCCGGACTTTTCAACATTGCAGCAGGTGTTGAAGGGCGAGGGTCAAGGTGCCCTCCACCTCTTCGCCTTCGATCTTCTTTCACTGGAAGGAGAGGATCTGACATGGCAGCCCAACGTCGCGCGTAAGGAAAAGCTCGCGGCTCTGCTGGGTCAGGGTAGCGCGCATGTGCATTTTTCCGACCATGTTATCGGCGCTGGCGAAAAGCTGTTCCGGACGATGTGCGAGGCCGGACAGGAAGGAATAATCTGCAAACGAGCGGATGCTCCTTATCGGGGCGCCCGAACGAAGAACTGGCTCAAGGTCAAATGCACCCGTCGGCAGGAATTTGTGATTGTTGGATGGACTCCCAGTTCCGCAAGCGGGCGCGCGATCCGTAACATCCTTCTGGCGCAGAATGATGATCAGGGACTCGTCTACGCGGGCAAGGTCGGCACGGGTTTCAATGCGCGGAACAGTGATCGACTGCTTCGCCAACTGAAAACACGTGCCCGCCAATCCCCTGCCTTGAACGTACCACGCAGCGAAACTCGGGGTGCTAAATGGGTGCGCCCTGACCTGGTCGCCGAAATCGCCTTCGCCGAGTTCACGAGCGACAATGTCGTGCGTCACGGGAGTTTCCTTGGCCTACGCGAGGACAAGAAGGCGGGCGAAGTAGCTCGGGAGAAGGTGATGGCTGTGCCTGAACAGGAAAGCGACGTTCATGTCTCAAATCGTGACCGGCTGATCTTTCCGGAAGCGAAGGTGACGAAGGGGCAGTTGGCTGACTATTATGAAGCGGCCGGGGCGATCATGCTGCCCTGGATAGCACATCGCCCGATAAGCCTGGTGCGCTGCCCACAGGGACGGGCGAAGAAATGCTTTTTCCAGAAGCATGACAGCGGCAGTTTTGGTGACCATGTGAAGCACGTCCCCATTCGCGAGAAGGACGGTGACGAGCAGGACTATCTTTATGTGGACGACATTGATGGGCTGATAGCTTGCGTCCAGATGGGCACGATTGAATTCCATGGCTGGGGTTCCCGGGTGGAGGATGTCGAAAAGCCTGACCGGCTGATCTTCGACCTCGATCCGGACGAAGGCCTCGACTTTGAAGATGTTAAGAAGGCTGCCCGCGACATTCGCCGCACGCTTGAGGACATAGGGCTCACCAGCTTTCCCATGTTATCCGGTGGGAAGGGCGTGCATGTGGTTGTCCCGCTTACGCCCGAAGCCGAATGGCCGCAGGTCAAGGATTTTGCAGACCGCTTCGCAAGAGCGCTCGCCGCCGCCGAACCCGATCGTTTCACGGCAACGATGAGCAAGGCCAAGAGGAAGGGCCGGATATTCATCGATTGGCTGCGCAATCAGCGGGGGGCTACGGCGGTGCTTCCCTATGTCGTCAGGGCGCGTGAGAATGCTCCGGTGGCGGTGCCCGTCAACTGGAAGGAACTGGAGGATATTGATCGGCCGGGCGCTTTCACTATCGCGGACGTGGATGAATTGATCACCCGCGCGGCGTCACGAGAGATGCGGGGATGGGGAGAAGCGCGGCAGACGCTGCCCGATTATTGAACTGATATCTGACAGCTATCTTTTCTCCGGCGCGACCTTGTTGCATAAGCCGATTCACCATGACCAAGTCCGACAAAGACGCGCCCGACGCGGGCGCCCCCGAACAGGCAACAGAAGCAAAGCCCGATCTGGCAACGGCTGCACGAAAGACAGCGGGCCGAGGCGTGTGGATGGGCACCGCAGTCGGCATAGGATCGGCCGCTATCGTTGCCGCCCTTCTATATACGAATAAAAAACGCGGCTGATTGGTACGGCCTAAAAGGGAGGCGGCATGGCCTTCGCTCCACGCCGCCCCATGCTGTGACCCATAGACCGGGTTCTCGTCAGCCTCGATAATAGCGGCGCGGAGATTACGCGGCGCCGCGGCTCAGATAGGCGATGAGTTCGGGCTTGCTCACGGACGTGCTTTTGTCCGCATCAGCTGTCTTGAATGCGCCATCAGCCCAAGTTGTGACGTCAGCGGCGGATAGTTTTTCACCGCTGTTTTTCATCTCCTGATCCTTGAGCGCAACCATCCAACGCGAAAACTCGGCCTTGTCGAGTTGACCGTCTCCATTGGCATCATAGGCCGGGAATTCGCTATCGACGATGGATGCAACGGTATCTGTCTGTGTTGCCGCCGGGCTTTGAGGAGATGTGCTCGCACTTGTCTGTGGGCTACCGGGCACAGAGCCAACCTGTCCGATGGCCGGAACGGCGGCAGACAGCGCAAATGAAAATATGAGGCCGCGTAACATCACTTTCTCCCTCGGCAGCTGTCGAGCAGGTCAGTTGCTCGATAGCTTGACCCATGAATACATAAGTGACGACTGCGTTTCCTGAATATCCATTCAGCGTCGGCAATTCGCCTGCGAAACTGGCTCATCCCGTCCTTGAACGCTGCGATATTCGGGGTAAGAAGTTGCCGGTACGGACGCGCGAACTCAAATGAGGACGCGATTTGCCCTTGAATGGCTGGACTGCTAGGCGGCGCGCGAACTTTTATCAGCAATCAGGATTCGTTCGATGGTCCCGCGCTACGCCCGCCCGAAAATGACAGCTCTCTGGGAGCCCGAGGCTCGATTTCGCATTTGGTTCGAGATCGAGGCGCACGCCACCGAAGCACTCGGTGAATTGGGTGTGGTGCCCAAATCAGCTGCCAAGGCGCTGTGGGATTGGTGGGCAACCAACCCGGCCATAGATGTGCCAGCGATCGACGCCATCGAGGCCGTTACCAAGCATGACGTCATCGCCTTCCTGACCTGGGTTGCTGAGCAGGTCGGCGACGAAGCGCGCTTCATGCATCAGGGCATGACCTCTTCTGACGTGCTGGACACCTGCCTTGCCGTGCAGCTTTCCCGTGCGGCTGACATCCTGATCGAGGATCTGGATCAGCTGCTCGATGTCATCAAGCGCCGTGCGTTTGAGCATAAATTGACGCCGACGATCGGACGCAGTCACGGCATCCATGCCGAGCCGGTCACTTTCGGTCTCAAGATGGCTGAGGCCTATGCCGAGTTCAGCCGGTGCCGGACCCGCCTTGTCGCTGCACGAGAAGAAATCGCGACCTGTGCTGTTTCTGGCGCGGTAGGCACATTCGCGAATATCGACCCGCGTGTCGAAGAACATGTCGCGGCCAAGCTGGGCCTGGCGGTCGAACCTGTTTCGACCCAGGTCATTCCCCGTGATCGCCATGCGATGTTCTTTGCCACCCTGGGCGTTATCGCAAGCTCGATCGAGCGCCTTGCCGTCGAGGTCCGGCATCTGCAACGCACCGAAGTGCTGGAGGCGGAGGAGTATTTCTCACCCGGCCAGAAGGGCAGTTCGGCAATGCCGCACAAGCGCAATCCGGTTCTGACTGAAAATCTGACCGGCCTTGCGCGCATGGTGCGCAGCTATGCGCTGCCCGCGATGGAAAATGTCGCTTTGTGGCATGAGCGCGACATCAGCCATTCGTCGGTCGAACGCTATATCGGTCCTGACGCCACCATCACGCTCGACTTTGCCCTGGGTCGTATGACCGGCGTCATCGACAAGCTGCTCGTTTATCCCGAGCGCATGATGAAGAACCTCGACAAGATGGGCGGTCTTGTTCATTCGCAGCGGGTCTTGCTGGCGCTGACGCAGGCTGGCGTCTCGCGCGAAGACAGCTATCGCTATGTCCAGCGCAACGCGATGAAGGTCTGGGAATCGGATGGCCAGCTTTCGCTTCTCGAACTGCTGAAGGCCGATCCGGAGGTATCCGCAGCTCTTACCGCTGAGCAGATCGAAGAGAAATTCGACCTCGGCTATCACTTCAAGCAGGTGGACACGATCTTCCGCCGCGTGTTTGGAGAAGCATGACGGGCGCTGCAAAGCTCATATGATAAAAGGGCGCGGAAACGCGCCCTTTTTTATGTGCTGCCAGGATGCAGCAAAAAACTACGGGTGGTCGGCTGCGGCGCATGTTGCGCGGCTGACGCCTCTATGGCTTTTGATATGAAAAGAAATTGGTCGGGGAGAGAGGATTCGAACCTCCGGCCCCTGCCTCCCGAAGACAGTGCTCTACCAGGCTGAGCTACTCCCCGACCGATAGCGGCATTGCTTGCAACGCCGCTGGGCAGGCGGGGTCTATAGAGGGGGCTTTTCGGGCTGGCAAGCGGCTGGGGGTGCTTTTTTTGACATGGTCATAATAGGCCCGCCGCGCGAAAGCTGAACTGGTCCGCAGTGCCCCGAATTATATGATCGGCGAGCTTGACCTCCATAGGCCGGAAGCGGCGAGCAACGGTCCGTGAAAGGCGAATGTCGCTCCAACATGGATAGGGGGATCGCTGGTCGGGGCGCTGCTGTTCGATTGTCAGCCAGTGGCTATCGCGCAGCAGCAGTTCCCGCACGATGCAACGCCAATCTTCATTGCCATCCACGCGGTGCAACGGGCGCCAATCATCGTCCAAGAGCAGGAATTGCATGTTTGCGGTTATAGTCATCGCGACAGGATGCTGCCGTGCCGACCGGCAATCACGGCCAACTGTCTCCACTGTGGAGGGGAAGGCAGGTAGAATGATCCGAAGCGAAAGCAAGATTGGCTAGCGGCTCTTCGCTCGGCTAAAGCGGGGCGGCGATTTTGGAATCGTCGCAGCAGGAAAGAACCCCCGTTGATCAGTACCGTCACTCCGGCCGAAGCGCATTACGAACAGCAATATCTGGACCTGATGCGCCGTATCTGGACGGACGGGGACGAGCGGATCGACCGGACGGGAGTGGGCACGCGATCTCTGCTGGGCGCGAGCATGCGTTTTTCGCTGGCCGATGATGCGGTGCCATTGCTGACGACTAAGCGTGTTTACTGGAAAGTGGCCGCGCGGGAGATGCTTTGGTTCCTGACGGGCGACACCAATATCCGTGAACTGGTGCGTCAAGGGGTGCATATCTGGACCGACTGGCCGCTGGATGCCTATCGCAAGGCTACGGGCGAGGACATCAGCCGGGACGATTTTGAGGCGCGGATCGTCGAGGATGCGGCCTTTGCGGGACGGTGGGGCGATCTGGGGCCGGTCTATGGGGCGCAGTGGGTGAACTGGCCGCGCTATGAAGCAGTCGGTGACGGGCTCTTCCGGCGGGCGGAGAGGGGGCACAACCAGATTGCTGAACTGGTCCAGGGGATCAGGAACAACCCGGGATCGCGGCGCCTGCTTTTTACCGGGTGGAATGTTGCGGAAGTGGCGCAGATGGCTCTGCCGCCTTGCCATATGACCTATCAATTCCAAGTGGCGAACGGGCGGCTCAACGGGCTGCTGTTCCAGCGCAGTTGTGACCTTGGCCTTGGGTTCGCGTTCAACATCTTCGGGCTGTCGATGATTACGCGGATGCTGGCGCAGCAATGCGATCTGGAGCCGGGGGAAATCGTCTGGCACGGTGGGGATGTGCATCTTTACTTGAACCATGCTGCACTGGTTGAGGAGCAGATCAGCCGGACGCCGGGAGGGGCGCCGAAGCTCAGGATAAAGAGGCGGCCGGAGAGCATTTTCGATTATCGGATCGAGGATTTCGAGGTGGTGGATTATGCGCCGCAGAGCCACATTGCGGCGCCGGTGGCGGTTTGAAGTCGAGAAGGAAATAGCGAAAAGACGGAACTCTTGCTTTTCGGGAGCGTTGTAATATAATAATTGCATCAAGCAATAATATTGCAAATGCGAGTAGGAGGCAGGATGGGCGACCGGAACGGTTCGGGCGCTGGAAAGGCCGGGACTCAAGGCGGCCGGGGTGCCGGAGAGCAGCTTTCGGCGGGCGGCCGGAACCTGCCGCCATTGCAGTTGCATGTGCCGGAACCTCAATTTCGGCCGGGCGATGAAGCCGATTTCAGTCATTTCGACATTCCTCCCGCGGGAACCTCGCGCAGGCCCGATGAGGCCGCGGACGCGGGCACGATGCGGGAAATGGCCTATGATCTTGTCCGCGTGCTGGATGAGGAAGGGCGCGCGGTGGGGCCGTGGGACCCGAAACTGCCACCCGAGATGCTGCTCCGCATGCTGCGCGGCATGGCGCTGACCCGCGCTTTCGACGGGCGCATGTTCCGCGCGCAGCGGCAGGGCAAGACCAGCTTTTACATGAAATCGACCGGCGAGGAGGCGGTGTCGATCGGCGCGGCGGCGGCGCTGGCGAGTGACGACATGTGCTTTCCCAGCTACCGCCAGCAGGGGATATTGATCGCGCGTGGCTGGCCGCTGGTCGACATGATGAACCAGATTTATTCAAACAAGGGCGACCGGCTGAAAGGGCGGCAGCTGCCGATCATGTATTCGGCGCGGGAGGCGGGGTTCTTCTCGATCTCCGGTAATCTTGCCACCCAATATCCGCAGGCGGTGGGCTGGGCCATGGCGAGCGCGGCGCGGGGCGACACGCGGATCGCGGCGACATGGTGCGGGGAAGGTTCGACAGCGGAAGGGGATTTCCATTCCGCCTGCACCTTTGCCAGCGTCTACCGCGCGCCGGTGATCCTGAACGTGGTCAACAACCAGTGGGCGATCAGCAGCTTTTCCGGCTTTGCGGGAGCGGAGGCGACGACCTTTGCGGCGCGGGCGATCGGCTATGGCATCGCGGGGCTGCGGATCGACGGCAATGACGCGCTGGCGGTCTATGCCGCGACGCGCTGGGCAGCGGACCGGGCGCGGGCCAACCATGGGCCGACGCTGATCGAGCATTTCACTTACCGGACCGAGGGGCACAGCACGTCCGATGATCCGAGCGCCTACCGGTCGGCGGACGAGGGGAGTCACTGGCCGCTCGGCGACCCGATCGCGCGGTTGAAGCAGCATTGTATCGCGATCGGCATCTGGGACGAGGAACGGCACGCGGCGATGGACAAGGAACTGGCCGAGCAAGTGCGTGAGGCTGCGAAGGAATCGGAGAAGAACGGGATTTTGGGACATGGGCTCCATCAGCCGATGGAGAGCATGTTCGAGGATGTGTTCGAGGAGATGCCCTGGCACTTGCGGGAGCAGCAGCGGCAGATGCTGGATGAAGCGAAGGCGGCTGGGTTGTGAGGGGGGTAAAGCAATTTTCCTCGCCCCTTCGGGGGAGAGGATACCGTAGCTTGCCAGCTCGCTGGCTAGCGGAGGTTGGAGAGGGGGGAGAGGGCGGAGTTCCCCTCTCCCAGCTTCGACTAGGCGGCAGAGCCGCCAAGTCTGCGCAACCCTCTCCCCTGAAGGGGCGAGGGGAATGACTGACACCCGCCAGATGAGTATGATCCAGGCGGTCAACAGCGCTCTCGACGTGATGATGGAGCGTGATCCCGATGTCGTCGTGATGGGGGAGGATGTCGGCTATTTTGGCGGCGTTTTCCGGGCGACGGCGGGGTTGCAGAAGAAATTTGGCAAGAATCGGGTGTTCGACACGCCGATTACCGAGACCGGGATCATCGGCGTCGCAGTGGGCATGGGCGCCTATGGGTTGCGGCCGGTGCCGGAAATCCAGTTTGCCGACTATATCTATCCCGCGCTTGACCAGTTGGTGAGCGAGGCGGCGCGGCTGCGTTATCGGTCGGCGGGGGAGTTCATCTCGCCGATGACGGTGCGGTCGCCCTTTGGCGGGGGTATTTTTGGGGGGCAGACGCACAGCCAGTCGCCCGAGGGCATCTTTACCCATGTTTCGGGGATCAAGACGGTCATCCCGTCGACCCCCTATGACGCAAAGGGGCTGCTGATCGCGGCGATCGAGGATAATGATCCGGTGATCTTCTTCGAGCCCAAGCGCATCTATAATGGGCCGTTCGATGGCCATTATGACCGGCCTGCGAAGAGTTGGGCGGGGCATCCGGGCGCGATGGTGCCGGAGGGCTATTATCGCGTGCCGCTGGGGCAGGCGCGCACGGTGCGGGAGGGCGAGGCGCTGACCATCCTCTGCTACGGCACGATGGAGCATGTGATCGAGAGCACCGTCACGGAGATGGGCGTGGATGCTGAGATCATCGATCTGCGCACGCTGGTGCCGCTGGATATCGAGGCGATCGAGCAGTCGGTGAAGAAGACTGGCCGCTGCCTGATCGTGCATGAGGCGACGCGGACCAGCGGTTTTGGCGCGGAGCTTTCCGCCCTGGTGCAGGAGCGGTGCTTCTATCATCTGGAAGCGCCGATCGAACGGGTGACGGGATTCGACACGCCTTATCCGCACAGTCTGGAATGGGCCTATTTTCCCGGGCCGGTGCGGATCAGGGAAGCGATCAACAAGATCATGAGGGATTGAGCGATGCCCCTGTTCACGTTCAGGCTGCCCGACATTGGCGAAGGCATTTCCGAGGCGGAGATTGTCGGCTGGCATGTGAAGGTCGGCGACCGGGTGGAGGAAGACCAGCCTATCGCCGACATGATGACTGATAAGGCTACGGTCGAGATGGAGAGCCCGGTCGCGGGGGTGGTGACGCGGCTGGCAGGGGAAGCGGGTGAGCAGGTCGCGATCGGGGCGATGTTGGTGGAGATTGAGGTTGAGGGGGAGATTGAAGCCGATACACCGGAAGGACGTGAGGTAGCGGGTTCGTCGGTGAACGGGATTGTTTCGTCGGTTGAGCGGGCTGAACGAGCTTCTCCGGAAGGAAATCTCAAAGAACCCTCTCCCCTTCAGGGGAGAGGGTTGGGAGAGGGGGAGCTAGGCGAAACGTCCGCGTCACAGCCCCTCTCCCCAGCCCTCTCCCCTGAAGGGGAGAGGGGGCAGAAGGCGTCTTTCTCGGAGGAGAAGGCGGGAAAGAAGGTGCTTGCCTCCCCCGCCGTTCGTGCTCGCGCCAAGGAACTCGGGATAGACCTGTCCCAAGTGAAGCCGACCGGCGATCACATCCGCCATTCGGACCTCGACGCTTTCCTCCTCTACGGCGCGGGGCAGGGCTATCGGCCCGCCGGACAGCATGCGCGGCGCGAGGATGAGGTGGTGAAGGTCATCGGCCTGCGCCGCCGCATCGCGGAGAATATGGCGGCGTCCAAGCGGCATATCCCGCATTTTTCCTATGTGGAAGAGATCGACGTCACCGAACTGGAACGGATGCGCGCGCAGTTGAATGATGAGCGTGGCGATCGGCCGAAGCTGACGATGTTGCCGCTGTTGATCGTGGCGATTTGCCGGGCGCTGCCGGACTTTCCGATGCTGAACGCCCGCTATGATGACGAAGCGGGTGTGGTGACGCGGTTCGGCGCGTTGCATTTGGGGATCGCTACGCAGACGGACGCGGGGTTGATGGTGCCGGTGATCCGGGACGCGCAGGACCGGAATATCTGGCAGTTGGCGGGCGAGATCAGGCGGCTTGCCGAAGCCGCGCGATCGGGCAAGGCGAAAGTGGAGGAGCTCTCCGGATCGACTTTGACGCTGACGTCGCTGGGGCCGCTGGGCGGGGTGGCGACTACGCCGGTCATCAACCGGCCGGAGGTGGCGATTATCGGGCCTAATCGGGTGATCGAGCGGCCGGTGTTTCGAGGACGGGAGGTTGTGGCGGCGAAGCTCATGAACCTGTCGATCAGTTGCGACCATCGTGTGGTGGATGGCTGGGACGCGGCGAATTTTGTGCAGGCGGTGAAGCGGTTGCTGGAGACGCCGGTTCTGTTGTTCGTGGAGTGAATGGCTGCGCCCTCTCCCCTTCAGGGGTCGCAGGAAGGCACGCGACTTCCTGCGAGGCTGGGGAGAGGGGAGCAACACTTGCTCAGTACAGTCCCCTCTCCCGGCTTCGCTGCGCTCGCCACCCTCTCCCCTGAAGGGGAGAGGGGATTTGGTCACCGCATTGTCGCCCGGTAGCTCAGGCGCGCAGTCTCGCCCGGCGACAGGCGCGTGGGACTGGTCCAGCGTATATGGGTGATGTCGGCGGGAACGGCCCTGCGGACGCCGCCCAGCGGGGTGGGCAGCCAAAGCTCGTCCAGACGACCCCAGCGTTGACCGCCGTCCACCGATACTTGCATCGATGGATCGGGCGCGGTGAGGAAGGTGCCGCGAGGCACCGCGTTGGTGAGGGCGATGCCCTGTACCGGCTGGCGGCCTTCGTTGCGCCAGTTGATGACGAAAAGAAGCTGGGCGCCCGGTGCTGCGCGGCTGGCGCTGGCGAGGGTGCGGCGGGCTCGGCCGTTGATATCGGTATGGACGCGCTCCACGAACATTTGCGTTTCCATGCGCAGGTTCGTGCGGGCCAGCGAGGGTGCGGACAGCAGTGCCCATCCCGCCATGCCCAGCAGCGCCAGTTTACGCATCATCCGTTCAAAGCCCCATCCCTGTTTCGTTATTGCTTAGGACAGGGGGAGCGAAAATTTGGTTAATGAGCCTTAGTCATGTCCGGGCCGATGAATGAAATTGACGGGCTGTTGCTGCCCGTACACATTGTCGACATGCGGGCAGGATCGATCATTCAGTGACACCTCATGAACAGCTGGAGATCAACCGGCGGCGGGATCGGCTGCTGGCGTCCATCGCGCTGACGACGGGCGTTGGGCTGCTCCTTGCCTTGCCCTTTGCCTTGCGTGAGGGGGCGGAGTTTTTTCTGCCACTGACGGCGGCGGTGGTGATCGCCATTGCGCTGGTGCCGTTTCTCGAATGGATGGAGCGGCGGCGGGTGCCTTCCGCCGTGGCGGCGCTGGCGGCGGTGATTGCGTTCCTGGTGGTGGCGAACACCGCGCTGGTGCTGATCGTCGTGCCGGCGACCGACTGGTTCAGGCTGCTGCCACAGCGTTTGCCCAAGATTCAGGACAATCTGGCGCCGCTGATCGACTTTTATTCCCAGTTGCAGCATTTCGTTGACGAGACGGTGCAGATGCTCGCGACGGGGCCGGTGGCGGCGGCGCAGACGGCGGCGGTGGATGCGCCACGATCGCTGTTGCAGTTCGCCGCGACATCGGCGCCTTCGGCGATCATCCAGATGGTGTTCGCGCTGCTCATCATCTATTTTTTCCTTGCCGGTTGGACGCGGTTGCGGCGGCGGACGATCAACAGCCGGGGCAGCTTCGACGGCGCGATGGCGGTGGCGCGGGTGATCCAGAATGTGGTCGATGCGACATCCGCCTATGTGCTGACGATCGCGACGATCAACCTGTGCCTTGGGCTGGCGGTAGCGTTTGCGCTGTGGCTGATCGGCATGCCTTCGCCGCTGATGTGGGGCGGGATCGTCGCGCTCTTGAATTTCGTGCCCTATTTTGGGCCGATGTTGGCTGCGGCTTTGTTGGCGCTGGGCGGCCTCATGGTGTTTGACGATGTGTGGCGGGCGCTGGCGCCTGCGGTGACGCAGATCGGCTTTCACCTGGTGGAGGCGAATGTGATCACGCCGATGGTGCTGGGGCGGCGGTTGACGATGAACCCGCTGCTGATTCTGGTGTCGCTGACTTTCTGGGGATGGGTGTGGGGGACGCCGGGCGCGCTGCTGGGCGTGCCGTTGCTGATCATCATACAGACCGTAGTGGCGGCTGCTGGAACACCGGATATCGCTGGTTTCCTGTTCGAGCGGGGGACGCTGACGGTGGCGTTGCGCGAAGAAAATGACGAGAAAGAAGAAAGTGGCGAAAGAGCCGGTTGACAGGTCCGGCGGTCCCGCATAGATGCCCGCCCACACCGAACGCGGGTGTAGCTCAGTTGGTTAGAGCGCCGGCCTGTCACGCCGGAGGTCGCGGGTTCGAGCCCCGTCACTCGCGCCACTCTTTTGGAAGAGTGGATGGTCCTTAAGGGCCAAAAATTTACAATAATTTGATGAGTGTCATGCCAGCGGAAGCTGGCATTTCAGGCCCTTGCGTGCGGCCTAGCCTCACGAGATCCGCTGAGTTCACGGAACAAGTGCAACACCTGCTAGGGGTGTTGTTGCGATGGGACAGAGATATGGCCAGCTCAGCCTTGAGGAGCGGATCGAGATTTACCGCCTGCATGCAGGCGGTAAATCGCAAAGAGCCATAGCGGCGCATCTCGGGCGGGCACCGGCTACGATCAGCCGCGAACTGCGGCGCAACAGCGTGCGAACCAAGGTCTGGCCCGGTGGCTATGAGCCTGTCCGCGCCCAGCAGCTTGCCGAACGCAGGCGCCGATGGGATTGCCGCTTCAAGCTGGAACGCCAACCGGACCTGCGCGGCCTTGTGAGGGACGGCCTTGCGATGGGATGGTCCCCCGAGCAGATCGCAGGCCGATTGACGCGCGAACATGGTCGCACCCTCATCAGCCCTGAGTCAATCTACCGCTTCATCTATCACCGTTCGGCACAGAAGGATTACTGGCATCGCCTGCTGCCACGCGCCCGGCACAGGCGCGGTCACCCTGTCCCTACCGGCGGGAGCATGCTCGACATCATCAAGCATCGCCGCCCCTTGACCGAGCGCCCGCCCGACGCCGATGATCGGCAAAGCCCAGGCCATTGGGAAGCCGATTTCATGCTGTTTGCCTGCTATGGCCAGGCCATCCTCGTCGCCCATGAACGCGCCTCCCGGTTCACGATCATCCACCGGCCACAGGATCGAAAGGCCCGCAGAACCGCAGACCATCTGGCGGACATGCTGGCCGACCTGCCCCAAACCCTCCGACGCTCCATCGCCTTTGACAATGGACCCGAGTTCGCCCGGCATCACCAGCTCGCAAGCCAGATCGGCATCCAGACCTTCTTCTGCGATGTCCGATCACCCTGGCAAAAAGGCGGCGTCGAAAATGCCATCGGACGCCTCCGCCGCAGCCTGCCGCGCAAAACCAACCTCGATGCCATCACCCCCGATGATATCCTCGCCGCCGTACAGCGATACAATCATACGCCAAGAAAATGCCTCGACTTCCTTACTCCCGCAGAGGCATTCTCACGCTTCAATCCAAATGTTGCACTTCAAACGTGAATCTACATCCCAGCATGCGCTGGGATGACGGAGTTGGGCGCTACTAGCGGCGGAGTTGGACGCCTTGGCCGCGCGAACGGACGCGCCTCAGCCGCGCCGCCAGCGTCCTGTCTCCATCCAGGCGAGCAGGCGCTTCAGGGGCAGGACCCAGATCCAGATGATGCCGAGGAAGGCATAGACCGGCACTTGCACGATCATGGGCAGGCTGCCGATGAGCCCCGACAGGCTGCCGATGAGGATTGCCCAAAGTGTGATGAGCCCGACAATGGCGAGTACGCCCACAGGCTTGCGCCAGCTGGGTTCGTAGGGAGCGGGTTGGCGGTTCACGCGTCGGGTCCTTCGATCAGTTCAACTTCGGTGAGGATGATGTGGAGCGGCAGGTCCCACGGGTCGGCGGGCAGGGCGTCCTGTTCCTGCACCGACCAGGCGAGGCCGATCCGCAGCGCGTCGGGATGGCGGGCGAAGGCGCGGTCATAATAGCCGCCGCCTTGCCCCAGCCGGTTCATCGCACGGTCGAAGCCGAGCAGCGGGGCGATGATGACGTCCGGCGCGACGGGCGGGCCGCTGGGTTCGGGATGATGCGTGCCGTAGAGGCCGGGATGAAGCTGATCCTCCGGCGTCCAGGCGAGGAATTCCATGCTGCCGAGCCGGTCGATGACGCGGGGCAGGGCGAGGGTCTTGCCCAGCCCTGCGAGTTGCGGGGCGAGGCGTTGGGCGGGGGCTTCGTCGTCGAGGCCCATGTAGAGGGCCACGGTCCGCGCATCATCGAGGCGGCGGGCGAGGGGAGAGGGGAGCGCCTTGAAGGCGAGCCGGTGCGCCAGCGGATCGAGCGATTGCACGAAGGCGCGGCGGCGTGTCCGGGCGAGGGTGCGCAGGGCGCTCTTGTCGAGGTCTTCGCTCATGGGGCCGCGTTTAGACCCGGAGGAGGGGGCTGGAAACCGGTTTCTCAACCCTCCGAAGCTCAGGACAGGCTTTGCTCGAAACGAATGGCGCTTGGAGAACGAGGAGGGTGACGGGACCGCCTTGGCCGTTTGCTGGAATATCCTCTGACGCCTCAACGTCAGGTGGGGACCATGTAGATCGGGCCTGGACCCGCCCAGGGACAGCCCCCTTGGATGTGATTATCGCCTCAGGGATGTTCGCTAAAGCTCGTACGAGGCAGTACCCGTCGTCCCTTATCTAGGCGTCCGGCTGCGGTGCGGCAAGCCTGTCGCTCAGCTTTTCTATCCGGGCGGCGAGCGCCTCGATCGCGCGGGCAGCCGCGTCATCGTCGCCATCGAGGGCCAGGCTCTGCTGGCGGCCGATCGCTTCTCGCTTCAGGTCATTGAGTTCGTCGGCCAGGAAGAGAGCGGCGAACAGCAGGGTGCGCACTTCGGTAAGGCCCGGCGTGTTCTGCTGCGCAAGGCGTGCCTTGCGTTCGATCAGGCTGGCGAGATGGGCAAGATGCGCCTCCTCGCCATCGCGGCATCGGATCGCATAATGACGCCCGGCGATCTGAAGGTTGGTTTCAGCCACGCGAGTCCCCTTTAAGATCGGCGATCAGTTCATCGAGCGAGCGGAGCGCCGCGCGCGCGGCGGCCGGGTCCATGCCGGGGGAGGCGGAAGAGGCCGGACCCGCGACCGCGAGACCCTGCACATCCTGTTCCAGCCGACTTACCGCGCGCTCCAGTGCGCCGATAGCCTGCATCATGCGATCGCTTGCCATGACCCACGCATAAACAAAGTTTTCGCCTTGCAAAAGCCGTGATTGGACGGCTTGGCGTCTCCCGAGGTCCTGCCACGGTTGACGCTTTGGGTGCAACGCGACAAAGGGGACCGGATTTCGATTCGTCGGCTCAGCAGGGGGCCGCTTAGTCAAGCAGGGAAGAAGCCAGCCTAGATGACCGTATCCGAAAAGTCGCTCGCCAGCGCCATCCGGGCGCTTTCCATGGACGCAGTGCAGGCGGCGAACAGCGGCCATCCGGGCATGCCGATGGGCATGGCGGACGTCGCGACGGTATTGTTCAAGGACTATATCAAGTTCGATCCGACTCAGCCCAAATGGGCCGACCGCGACCGTTTCGTGCTGTCGGCGGGCCATGGATCGATGCTGATCTACTCGCTGCTGTACCTGACCGGCTATGCGCGGCCGACGATGGAGGACATCCGGAATTTCCGTCAGCTGGGCAGCCCCTGCGCTGGCCATCCGGAGAATTTCGAGCTGGCGGGCGTCGAGGCGACCACCGGCCCGCTGGGTTCGGGCCTAGCCACCGCAGTCGGCATGGCGATTGCCGAGCGGCACCTTAATGCGCAGTTCGGCGACGATCTGGTCGATCACCGCACCTGGGTCATCGCGGGCGACGGGTGCCTGATGGAAGGCATCAACCATGAGGCGATCGGCCTTGCGGGGCATCTGAACCTGAGCCGCCTGATCGTGTTGTGGGACGATAACAAAATCACCATCGACGGCGCGGTTGACCTGTCGAGCAGCGAAGATGTGCGGGCGCGCTATGCTGCGACCGGCTGGCATGTCGTTTCGTGCGATGGCCATGACGTCGCCGATGTGCGCCGCGCCATTGATGAGGCTCTGGCCGATCCGCGCCCGTCGCTGGTCGCCTGCGCCACCAAGATCGGTTACGGCGCGCCCAACAAGGCGGGGACGTCGGGCGTCCACGGTTCGGCGCTGGGCGAGGCGGAAGTCGCCGCCGCGCGCGAGTTCCTCGGCTGGACGGCCGAGCCTTTCGTTATTCCTGAGGATATTGCCGCCGAGTGGCGCCGCATCGGTTCACAGGGCGCTGAGACGCGTTCTGTCTGGGAAGGCCGTCTGGCGGACAATGGTCAGAAAGCGGAATTTGAGCGCCGGATGGCTGGCGAGTTGCCCGCTGACTTCTCGCTCAATAGCTATATCGACACGTTGATCGCCAATCCGCAGAAGGTCGCGACGCGCCGGGCGAGCGAGCTTGCTCTGGGCGCAATCAACGACCTGCTGCCCGAAACGCTGGGCGGTTCGGCGGACCTTACGGGCTCCAACAACACCAAGACCAAGTCGACCGGGCCGCTGACCAAGGACGATTATTCCGGGCGCTATGTCTATTACGGCATTCGCGAGTTCGGCATGGCCTGCGCGATGAACGGCATGGCGCTGCATGGCGGCGTCATTCCCTATGGCGGCACCTTCCTTGTCTTTTCCGATTATATGCGTGGCGGCATCCGTCTGGCCGCGCTTCAGGAGCAGCGTGTCATCCATGTGCTGACGCATGACTCCATCGGCCTTGGCGAGGATGGTCCGACCCACCAGCCGATCGAACATGTCATGTCGTTGCGGATGATCCCGAACCTGGACGTTTATCGTCCGGCGGACATTGTCGAGACGGCGGAATGCTGGGAACTGGCGCTGAAGGACCAAAATGGTCCTTCGGTACTGGCGCTGACCCGCCAGAATCTGCCGCAGCTGCGGACGGAAAAGAGCGAAAATCTGTCGGCGAAGGGCGCCTATCGCCTGCGCGCCGCGACGGGCAGCCGCAAGGTGGTGCTGATCGCGACCGGTTCCGAGGTTGAGATCGCCGTTGCGACCGCCGACCTGCTCGAAGCGCAGGGCATCGGAGCGGACGTGGTGTCCATGCCGAGCTGGGCGCATTTCGACGCGCAGCCGCAGGCGTATAAGGATGATCTCCTTCCGCACCATGTGCTGCGTTGCTCGATTGAGGCAGGCACGACATTTGGCTGGGAACGCTATGTCGGCATCGCAGGCTTGCGTTTTGGTATCGACACATTCGGTGCGTCGGCTCCAGCAGAAGCGCTTTACGACCATTTCGGCCTGACGGCCGCCAAGATCGCGCCGCAGGTTGCGGCCGCCCTCGATCATTGAGAATAATTTACCAATCAGGAGGCTAGTGCAGTGGCAACGAAGGTAGCAATCAACGGTTTCGGACGTATCGGTCGGCTGGTGGCGCGCGCAATCCTGTCGCGCACCGACCATGATCTGGAACTGGTCAGCATCAACGATCTGGGCGATGCCAAGGCGAACGCCCTGCTGTTCAAGCGGGACTCGGTTCATGGCAATTGGGCTGGCGACGTCAGCGTCGATGGCGATGCGCTGATCATCAACGGCAAGCGCATTGCCGTCACCGCCGAGCGCGATCCCGCCAAGCTGCCGCACGCGGCGCAGGGTGTGGAAATCGCCCTGGAATGCACCGGCATCTTCGCGTCCAAGGAAAAGGCGAGCGCTCATCTGACCGCTGGCGCCAAGCGTGTCATCATTTCCGCCCCCGCGACCGGCGTCGACAAGACCATCGTGTTCGGTGTGAACCATGACGCGCTGGGCGCTGACGACATCGTCATCTCCAACGCCAGCTGCACCACCAACTGCCTGGCCCCGCTCGCCAAGGTCCTGCACGATGCGATCGGCATCGAAAAGGGCTTCATGACGACGATCCACAGCTACACCAACGACCAGAACACGCTGGATCAGCTGCACAGCGACATGCGCCGCGCCCGCGCTGCTGCGCTGTCGATGATCCCGACCACCACCGGCGCTGCCCGTGCGGTGGGCGAGGTTCTGCCTGAGCTGAAGGGCAAGCTGGACGGTTCGTCGGTGCGTGTGCCGACCCCGAACGTCTCGGTCGTTGACCTCAAGTTTATCGCCAAGCGCGGCACCACCAAGGATGAGGTCAATCAGCTGCTGAAGGCGGCTTCGGAAGCGGGGCCGCTCAAGGGTGTGCTGGGCTATTCGGACGAGCCGCTGGTGTCGATCGACTATAATGGCGATGCGCGTAGCTCGACTGTGGACAGCCTGGAAACTGCCGTCATCGACGGCAATCTGGTACGGGTGCTGAGCTGGTACGACAATGAATGGGGTTTTTCGAACCGCATGATCGACACCGCAGGCGTGGTTGCGGGCCTGCTTTAAGAGAAGCGGGGCGGGCCTTAAAAACCCGCCCTTTTTCGTGATTCCGGCGAGAGCTGGGATCTTGTTTATCAAGTCCCTGCCTGGAGGCATGAGATCCCAGCTTTCGCTGGGATGACGGGTAGGGTGGCTGGGAGCATCATGGTGGCCAAGCCCTTCAAGACGCTGGACGATATGGGCGACATCCGCGGCAAGGCCGTGCTGGTGCGCGAAGATTTGAACGTGCCGATGCAGGATGGATCGGTGAGCGACGACACGCGCTTGCGGGCGGCGATGCCGACGATCCTGGAGCTGGCAGATCGCGGTGCCAAGGTGCTGATCCTGGCGCATTTCGGACGGCCCAAGGGGCAGAAGAACCCGGAATATTCGCTGTCGAAGATCACGCGTCCGCTGACGCAAGTGCTGGGGCGTGACGTTCAATTCATTCCCGATTGCTGCGGCGAAGCGGCTGTCGATGGTATCGCGGTGATGCGGCCGGGCGATATTTCGATCCTGGAGAATACCCGCTTCCATCCCGGTGAAGAGAAGAATGATCCGGCGCTGGTGGAAGCCATGGCCGCGATTGGCGACCTTTATGTGAACGACGCTTTCTCCGCCGCGCACCGTGCCCACGCCTCGACCGAGGGGCTGGCGCATAAGCTGCCTGCCTTTGCGGGGCGGTCTATGGAGAAGGAACTCGATGCGTTGCAGGCGGCGCTGGGTGAGCCGGTGAAGCCGGTCGCGGCGGTCGTCGGCGGGGCGAAGGTTTCGACCAAGCTCGATGTGCTCAACAACCTCGTCGCCAAGGTCGATCATCTGATCATTGGCGGCGGTATGGCCAACACCTTCCTCCACGCGCGTGGCGTCGATGTCGGCAAGTCGCTGTGCGAGAAGGATTTGGCGGAGACGGCCGAGGCGATCTTTGACAAGGCCGAGGCTGCGGGCTGCACTATCCACTTGCCCTATGACGTGGTGGTGGCGAAGGAATTTGCGGCCAATCCGCCGTCGCTGCGGACATGCAATGTGCATGAGGTTGCCGCCGACGAGATGATCCTGGACGTGGGGCCTGCTGCTGTCGAGGCGCTGGGCGATGCGCTCAAGAACTGCCGGACTTTGGTGTGGAACGGGCCGCTGGGCGCGTTCGAGATCGCTCCGTTCGACAAGGCGACGGTGGCGCTGGCCAAGACGGCGGCGGCGCTCACCAAGGAAGGGCAGCTGACGTCTGTGGCGGGCGGCGGCGATACGGTCGCGGCGCTCAACCATGCGGGCGTGGCGGGCGACTTTACGTTTGTGTCCACGGCAGGCGGCGCTTTCCTTGAATGGATGGAAGGCAAGGACCTGCCCGGCGTCAGTGCATTGATGGTGTGAACTTCGAAGGCCGCTGTCCAAAAGGATGGCGGCCTTCTCCTCTTTCCGATGCCGCCGATGGGGCGGTGAAACTCCTACAGAGAAAGTATGTGCAGATGCTGGATCAGGACATGATGAGCAAGATTGCGGGCGGGAACGGCTTTATCGCCGCGCTCGACCAGAGCGGTGGATCGACGCCCAAGGCGCTCAAGGGCTATGGTATCGAGGAAGGCGCGTGGAGCAATGATGAGGAGATGTTCGGCCTCATCCACGACATGCGCAGCCGCATCATCACTTCGCCCGCTTTTTCGGGAGAGAAGGTGATCGGTGCGATCCTGTTCGAGCGGACGATGGACGGTCAGACGGGCGGCAAGTCCGTGCCTCAGGCGCTGATCGAGCGTGGCGTCGTGCCCTTCATCAAGATCGACAAGGGGCTGGAAGATGAGGCGAACGGCGTTCAGATGATGAAGCCGATGCCGGAACTCGATACGTTGCTGAAGCGCGCCAAGTCGCTCGGGGTGTTCGGGACCAAGGAGCGTTCGGTTATCAATCTCGCCAACCGCGAGGGCATCGCCGCGATCGTCAAGCAGCAGTTCGAAGTGGGCGCGCAGGTGCTCGCCGCAGGGCTGATGCCGATGCTGGAGCCGGAGATCAACATCAAGAGCCCCGAACGCGCCGACGCCGACCAGATCCTGCTTGAGGAATTGCTCAAGGGCCTGGACGCGCTGCCGGAAGGCCAGAAGGTGATGCTGAAGCTGTCGCTCCCGGCAAAGGCTGGCCTGTTCGACGCGTTGGTCGACCATCCCAAGGTGCTGCGCGTCGTCGCGCTGTCGGGCGGCTTCTCGCGCGCTGAGGCATGCGTCGAACTGGCGAAGAATCGCGGCATCATCGCCAGCTTCAGCCGCGCGCTGCTGAACGATCTGCGCCACCAGATGAGCGAGGATGAGTTCAACGCTTCGCTGGGTCAGGCGATCGACGAAATCTACACCGCCTCGACCAAGAAGGCGGCGTGACCTGACATGACGGCTGTTGGCGATATGCGTCACCAGCCGTCATGGAGCCGGGTGGTTTGGTGAAATAGCTGCGACGGCATTTTCCCTGTCTTAGCATGGGGCGCAAATGAGCGGCGAAACGGTGCGGGGAAAGGGGTGGTTACCGGATTGTCTGGTCTTCCGCAGTTGCGCTACCAAAGCGGACGTTCGAAAAAATTGACGCCGGGGGTAATGTGCGAGGAGCCTGTCTTGCAATCGCTGTTGTTTGCTTCCCTGCACCTGCAGCTCAACCTGCTGGATCATTGGTCAAGGCCACCCTCACGCACGTTGAAGATGTTTCCGAGATGCCAAACGCTCCCCGAATATGTGTGGATGCCGATTGCCAAATCGTAATCGATGGCTCGTTTCGCGTCACCTTCACGGTAAACCGGCTGCTTGCAGGGCCAAAGACCACATCTACGGTTTCTTGGATGCAAGCGTCAGCGCGCCCGCGAAAGGGCAAACGATACTATCTGGTCATTGAACCTTCGGAAGCCGGTCCAAAGATCGTGTGGACAGGGTCCGTAAGGAACGGGGTGTGCATCGACTTGGTGGAAGCCGAACGGCTTGGTCTTCGCGCCGAGATTGGTAGGTTCCCGTGTCGCGCTGATTAATTCTGTGTCCGATTGTATAGACAGAGAAAAACCATCCTACTGGCTGCAAATGGTCGTTAGCTGCTGGACAGCTTATCGCCTTCGTCTTTCGAACAATCGGATAGCTACCACAATCATGGCAGGACCAGCCGCCGGGCCTGAACGCAGTTCCATTCTTTTCCTTGGGCGGCGAAACGCGCTAAGGGCTGCGCATGACCGATTTTACTGACGAAGAGCTGGCGCTCGATCCGCATTTTGCCGACCAGTTCGACAAGGGCTTCCGCCCGGCCTGCCAGCTTTACCTCATATCGCCGCCCGCGATCGACGAGGGTTTCATGGCACAGCTTGCCGAGGCTTTGGACGGCGGCAAGGTGGCGGCGTTCCAGTTGCGGTTGAAGGGCTTGGATGAGGACGCGATCGCCCTCGCGGCCGAGCCGTTGCAGAAGCTGTGCGCGGAGCGGGAGGTCGCCTTTATCATCAACGACAGCGTCGCGCTGGCCAAGCGGCTGGGCGCGGATGGCGTGCATTTGGGGCAGGGGGACGGCGACCCGCGAGAGGCGCGGAAGATATTGGGGCCGAAGGTGCAGATCGGCGTGACCTGCCATGACAGCCGTCACCTTGCGATGGAAGCGGGCGAGGCGGGGGCGGACTATGTCGCGTTCGGCGCCTTCTATCCCACCACGACCAAGGAAACGCATCACCGGCCGGAGCCGTCGATCCTTGGCTGGTGGACGACCCTGTTCGAGCTGCCTTGTGTGGCGATCGGGGGGATCACGGCGGATAATGCCGCGCCTCTGGTCGAGGCGGGTGCGGACTTTCTGGCGGTGAGCAGCGCGGTGTGGGCGCATCCGGACGGGCCGCGCGCGGGTGTTGCGGCATTTTCGGCTGTGCTGGCCGGGGCCTTGAAGGGATCGCCCGAGGGGCATTGATCGAGGGAGGCAGCTTTCCTGAGATTTGCGCGTTTCTCTCCCCGAACATCGGGAGAGTATCGCCTTGAAGACATATTTGTTCGCCCTCACGCTGCTCTGCACCGCTTGCAAGGTTGCCGTCACCGACGCCAATGAAAGCGGGACAGCAGCTCCCGGAGATCAGAAGGAGGGAGCGCAGGGTGCGGCGGTTAAGCCTGTTGGCGATCCTTATGCCTTCTCCATAGTCCCCGAGCCGGGCGGTGCGCCTGCTCGCGCGGATTCGATCTTGCAGGCACAGGTGGCGCTTGATCGGGCGGGTTTTTCTCCCGGCGTGCTGGATGGGAAGGAGGGGATGTCCTTCACCGCCGCACTAAAGGGTTTTCAGGAGGCGAAGGGCTTACCGGAAACCGGCAAATATGATGAGGCTACAGCCAAGGCGTTGCTGGGGGACAAGCCGCCGCCCGCGACATGGCTGGTGACGATCCCGGAAGGTTTTGCGCGAGGTCCGTTCACCGCAATTCCCAAGGAATATGCCGATCAGGCGAAGCTGCCTGCGCTGGGTTATCGCAATTTGATCGAGAAGCTGGCCGAGCGATTTCATACCAAGCCCGAAGTGCTGGTGGCGTTGAATGCGCCCAATACAAAGCTTGGGCCGGGGGCTACGATGCGGGTGCCAGCCGTGGGCAATCAACCGGTGGCGCAGATCGAGGGCGATGAACGCGGCTGGGGCAATACGCTCGCTAGCCTGGCCGTCGCGAAGGATCAGCCGCAGGCCGATCATATCGTGGTCGACAAGTCCGACGGCGTGCTGCGCGTTTTTGACAAGGCCAACAAGCTGATCGCGCAATTCCCGGCGACCATGGGATCGGAACATGATCCGCTGCCGCTTGGCACTTGGGAGATCAAGGGGATCAGCCGGAATCCCGATTTTCATTATAATCCCGACCTGTTCTGGGATGCCGATGCGAAGGATGAGAAGGCGGTGTTGAAGCCGGGGCCGAATGGCCCGGTGGGCGTCGTTTGGATTGATCTGTCCAAACAGCATTATGGCATTCACGGCACGCCTGAACCGCAGACCATCGGCCGCACCGAAAGCCATGGCTGCATCCGGCTGACCAACTGGGATGCAGCAAGGCTGGCGCAGATGGTGAAGAGCGGGGTGAAGGCGGTGTTCCAGGGATGAGGAGACCGGGGCGGCGAGGATTTTTGGGCATCATAGTTGCCGTCCTGCTGCTGCTCCTGTTCCTGAAAATGTGCGTACGGATCGTTCCGGGTGGCCCGGAAAGGACGGCTTCGCCGCCTCTGCGCCCGGCTGCGGCAGAGGCTGGGTCGCTGCTGATCCCGGTTGAGGGTGTGCCGCCGACCGCGTTGACCGACACTTTCACGCAGGCGAGGGCAGGTGGCGCGCGGCCGCATGATGCGATCGACATCATGGCGGCGCGGGGGCGGGCTGTGCTGGCGGCTGCGGATGGACGTATCGAGAAGCTGTTCACAAGTGAGGATGGTGGATTGACCGTCTATCAGCGGTCGCAGGACGGACGCCGCATCTATTATTATGCGCATCTGGATGCCTATGCCCCCGGACTGGCGGAGGGGCAGATGGTGAAGCGGGGGCAGAAGATCGCCGTGGTCGGCAGCACCGGCAATGCCGATCCGGCAGCGCCGCACCTGCATTTTGCCGTCAATGAGATCAGGCCGGGCGAGCCATGGTACAGGGGCCGGGCGATCAATCCCTACCCATTGCTGGCGCGGCCGATCCGATGAGCCTACTTGCCCTTCGCGGCGGCACGATGTAGAGGCGCGCCCAGCCTTTTAAACAGGCCGGCTCTTTTCACTTTTAGACATATAGGCAGGCTCTTCCCATGAAGATCAGTGGCGTCGAGATTCGTCCCGGCAACAATATCGAATATGACGGAAGCCTGTGGCGTGCCGTCAAGATCCAGCACACGCAGCCCGGCAAGGGCGGCGCCTATATGCAGGTGGAACTCAAAAACCTGATCGACGGGCGCAAGAATAACGTGCGCTTCCGCTCCGCCGAGACGGTGGAGCGCATCCGGCTTGATACCAAGGATTTTCAGTATCTTTATTCGGAAGGCGACATGCTCGTCTTCATGGATACGGAAACCTATGAGCAGATCAATTTGCCGCAGGATCTGGTGGGCGAGGCTTCGGCCTTCCTGCAGGATGGCATGATGGTCATGCTGGAAATGTATGAAGAACGGCCGATTTCCGTGCAGTTGCCCGAAACGGTCGAAGCGACCGTGGTCGAGGCTGACGCCGTGGTGAAGGGGCAGACGGCTTCGGCGAGCTACAAGCCCGCGATCCTGGACAATGGCGTGCGCGTCATGGTGCCGCCGCATATCGTCACTGGCACGCGCATCATCGTTGATGTGTATGAGCGGGAATATGTGAAGCGGGCGGATTAAACTGCTAATTATTCCCTCTCTCCTTCAGGGGAGAGGGTGCCGAGCGCAGCGAAGGCGGGAGAGGGGCCGCAGCTGAGCATATGTTGTTCCCCTCTCCCCGACCCTCTCCCCTGAAGGGGAGAGGGGGAGTATTGTTTATGGTATCCCATTCCGGCCTTCTCACCGTCATGGAACGCGCCGCGCGCAAGGCTGGCGCGAAGCTGCGTCGTGACTTTGGTGAAGTCGAGCATCTGCAAGTGTCGCGCAAAGGACCGGCGGACTTCGTGTCCAAAGCCGATCAGCAAGCCGAGCGCACTTTGGTCGAAGAGCTGCAAAAGGCACGGCCGGACTGGGGATTCCTGCTGGAAGAAGGCGGGGTGATCGAGGGCGATCCCAACAAGCCGCGCTGGATCATCGATCCGCTCGACGGCACCAGCAACTTTCTCCATGGTATCCCGCACTTTGCGATCTCTATCGCCGTCGAAGAGCCGCTTTATGGCGGCAATAAGCGGGAAGTGACGACCGGCCTTATCTACCAGCCGGCGACTGACGAAAGCTATTGGGCGGAAAAGAGCCGGGGCGCGTGGCGGCATGACCAGCGTCTTCGCGTGTCGGCACGCCGCGACCTGGGCGATTGCCTGATCGCGACCGGCATTCCCTTCATGGGCCATGGCGACATGGCGCAATGGACTCGCATCTTCGGCGCGGTCGCGCCCTCCGTCGCGGGAATTCGTCGCTTCGGTGCGGCTTCGCTTGATTTGGCGCATGTGGCGTCCGGCCGTTATGACGGCTTCTGGGAAAGCGGTCTTCAACCCTGGGACGTCGCGGCTGGATTGCTGCTAGTGCGTGAGGCGGGTGGGTTCGCCACCGATTTCAGGGGCGGCGATCAGCCGATCGAGCGCCGCGAAGTGATCGCGGGCAATGATGCCATCCACAGCAAATTGCACAAGCTTGTGGCTGGTGCGCTGCGCTGAGGCGGGCATTTGTTTCTGCGTACAAGAAGCAGACTGTTGCGAATCATTCTCACGCCTCGGGGCCTTGCTTCGCTTATGCGGCAGGCCTAAAGCGCGCCCATAGTCATTTTCGCCCAGGGGATTCCGTTGGTCGATCTAGCCCAATATCTGCCGATCCTTATCTTTCTCGGGATCGCATTGCTGCTTTCCGGTGCATTCGTGTTCCTGCCGATGCTTGTCGGTCGCCTGACCGGCGCGCATCAGCCCGATCCGGCGAAGCTGTCGGAATATGAGTGCGGCTTTCCGGCATTCGAAGAACCGCGCAGTCAGTTCGACGTGCGCTTCTATCTGGTCGCGATCCTCTTCATCATCTTCGATCTGGAAGCCGCCTTCCTCTATCCCTGGGCGGTCAGCCTGGACCAGATCGGATGGGCCGGATGGGCGACGATGATGATCTTTATAGCGGAGCTGGTGCTGGGCCTCGTTTATGCGTGGAAGAAGGGAGCCCTAGATTGGGAGTAGAACTGACCAGTCCCGCGCCCGGCACGATGCCGCCCGCAGGGACACAGCCCGACCAGAATTTCTTCAACGCGCTGAACAGTGAAGTCAGTGACAAGGGGTTCCTCGTCACATCGACGGAGGATCTGTTCCAGTGGGCTCGCACGGGTTCGCTGTGGTGGATGACCTTTGGCCTTGCCTGCTGCGCGGTGGAGATGATCCACGTCAACATGCCGCGTTATGACATGGAGCGGTTCGGGGCTGCGCCGCGTGCCTCACCGCGCCAGTCGGACGTGATGATCGTTGCGGGAACGCTGTGCAACAAGATGGCTCCGGCGTTGCGCAAGGTTTACGACCAGATGTCCAATCCGAAATATGTGATTTCGATGGGCAGCTGCGCGAACGGCGGCGGCTATTATCACTATAGCTATTCGGTAGTGCGTGGCTGTGACCGGATCGTGCCGGTCGATATCTATGTGCCGGGCTGCCCGCCGACTGCCGAAGCGCTGCTCTATGGTGTGATGCAGTTGCAGCGGAAGATCCGCCGCATCGGGACGATTGAGCGCTGATATGGGTCATTCTGCACCGAAGATCGTGAACCCGGAAGGGCTCGCGGAGAAGATCGCCGGGTTGCTGGGTCCGATGCTGATCGAAGCGGTCGATCATGCTGATGAGCTGAGCTTCACCGTCGTGCGCGATCGGCTGGCCGAGGCGCTGGATGTGCTGCGCGTACAGGGCGAATATCAGCAGTTGATGGAGATCGCGGGCGTCGATTACCCGGAGCGGGCTGAGCGGTTCGAGGTCTGCTATCACCTGCTGTCGGTCACGCAGAACCATCGCATCCGCGTCAAGGTGTCGACCGACGAGGATACGCCCGTGCCCACCGTCACGCATATCTGGCCGGTTGCTGGCTGGCTGGAGCGTGAGGTGTTCGACATGTACGGCGTGATCTTCGAGGGTAATGCCGACCTGCGTCGCATCCTGACGGATTACGGCTTCAAGGGGCATCCGCTGCGCAAGGACTTCCCGCTGACCGGCTATGTCGAGATGTGGTATAGCGAGGAGGATAAGCGCGTCGTCTACAAGCCGGTGCAGCTGGCCCAGGACTTCCGTCAGTTCGACTTCATGAGCCCGTGGGAAGGCGCGCAATATGTGCTGCCGGGCGATGAGAAGGCGCCGCAGGCTCCGGGTGCGCCGTCGCCTGTCGCCGCTCCACCGCCGCCGCCCGCTGCGCCCAAGGGCGAGCCCGCTGGCGCGACGCCCAAGGTGACGGAAAAGAAGGAAGATACCGGCGCGGGCGAACCCGCCAACACGGAAGCCGCCAAGGCGACCGATGAGAAGCCGCTTGCCGAAGGCGCGCAGACGACGCCGGTGCGCCGGTCCCGTGCCGCGAAGGCCGAAACCGGCGAAGCGGACACCGCCAAGCCGAAACGCACGCGCAAGCCGAAAACTCCCGCCAAGGATGAGGGGGGTGACGCCTGATGTCTACCTATCTCGAAGAACTCGAGCACAAGACCAGCCCGGAAGATCCGACGCTGGGCGATACCGAGATCCAGAATTACACGATCAATTTCGGTCCCCAGCATCCGGCGGCGCACGGCGTGCTTCGTCTGGTCATGGAACTGGACGGGGAAATCGTGGAACGCTGCGACCCGCATGTCGGGCTGCTCCATCGCGGCACAGAGAAGCTGATCGAATATAAGACCTATCTTCAGGCGCTGCCCTATTTCGACCGGCTCGACTATTGCTCGCCGATGGGGATGGAGCACAGCTATGTGCTGGCGATCGAAAAGCTGCTGAACCTGGAAGTGCCGCTGCGCGCCCAATATCTGCGCGTGTTCTTCGCGGAGCTGACCCGCATCAAGAACCACATGCTGAACCTCGGTTCGCACGTCATGGACGTGGGTGCGATGACGCCGAATCTGTGGCTGTTCGAGCTGCGCGAAGACTGCATGAACTTCTATGAGCGGGCGTCGGGCGCGCGCATGCACGCGGCCTATTTCCGGCCGGGCGGCGTCCATCAGGACGTGCCGTTGAAGCTCCTCACCGACATCGCTGACTGGCTCGACACGCGCCTGCCACGCCTGTTCGAGGACGCGATCAGCCTGGTGGCCGACAACCGCATCTTCAAGCAGCGTAACGTCGATATCGCCGTGGTGAGCAAGGAAGATGCGCTGAAATGGGGCTTTTCCGGCCCCATGCTGCGCGGTTCGGGCATTGCCTGGGACATCCGCAAGTCGCAGCCCTATGACGTCTATGACCGCATGGACTTCGACATTCCGGTGGGCACCAATTTCGACTGCTATGACCGCTTCATGGTCCGGGTCGAGGAAGTGCGCCAGTCCGCGCGCATCATGAAACAGTGCCTGAGCGAAATGCCGGAAGGTCCTGTGCTTTCGCTTGACCGCAAGGTCGCGCCGCCGCGTCGTGGCGAGATGAAGCGATCAATGGAAGCGCTGATCCATCACTTCAAGCTTTACACCGAAGGCTTCCACGTTCCGGCGGGCGAAGTCTATGTGGCGACCGAAAGCCCCAAGGGCGAATTTGGCGTCTATCTGGTGAGCGACGGGACGAATTCGCCCTATCGTTGCAAGATACGTCCGACTGCCTTCTCGCACCTGCAGGCGATGGATTTCATGATGAAGGGCCACATGCTGGCCGACACCACCGCCGTCCTCGGTGCGATGGATATCGTGTTCGGAGAATGTGACCGCTAATGGCTGACGCAGTTCATATCCCTGACGAAGCGGAAACGCGCGCCCGTTGGGGCAATTTCGCGTGGACGACTGATAATGCCGAGCAGGCGAAGAAGGTCATCGCGCGCTATCCTGCCGGTCGTCAGCAGTCGGCGGTGATGCCCTTGCTTGATCTCGCTCAGCGGCAGGTCGGCGCGGAAACGCAGACCAATGGCTGGCTGCCGGTGCCGGTGATGGAGTATATCGCCGATCAGCTGGAAATGCCGTATATGCGGGTTTACGAGGTCGCGACCTTCTACACCATGTACAATCTGGCTCCGGTCGGCCGCTATCATGTGCAGGTTTGCGGCACGACGCCCTGCATGTTGCGCGGTTCCGACGATGTGTTTTCGGCCTGCAAGAACAAGGGGCTGGTGAAGGGCGGCACGACGCCGGACGGCTTGTTTACCTTGAGCGAGGTCGAGTGTCTGGGGGCCTGTGCCAACGCGCCGATGGTGCAGATCAATGACGATAATTTCGAAGACCTGACCTATGACAGCATGAGCGCGATCCTTGACGATCTCGCCGCTGGCAAGCAGCCCAAGATCGGGCCGCAGATTGAGCGTCAGACGAGCTGCCCCGAAGGCGGGCCGACGACGCTGAAAGAGATGGTCGGCGAAAATCATGATTATCGGGGGGAGTGGGCCTAATGACGTCTCCCTACTCCGTCACCCCAGCGAAGGCTGGGGTCTTTCTCCTCAGCGCGCCAACGCCTGAGATGCCAGCGTGCGCTGGCATGACGAATGCTGGAGGCCGCGCATGAGCGACGTCATCACACCCCTTGCCGACAAGGATCGCATCTTCACCAACGTCTATGGCTTCCAGGATTGGGGCATCGACGCGGCGATGAAGCGCGGCGATTGGGATAATACCAAGAAGCTGCTGGAGATCGGCCAGGACGAGATCATCGAGCGCATCAAGGCGTCGGGCCTGCGCGGCCGTGGCGGCGCGGGCTTCCCCACCGGCATGAAGTGGAGCTTCATGCCGAAGGAAAGCAAGGATGGCCGTCCGAGCTTCCTCGTCATCAACGCGGATGAATCCGAGCCGGGTTCGTGCAAGGATCGCGAGATCATCCGCCACGATCCGCACAAGCTGATCGAAGGCGCGCTGATCGCCGGTTTTGCGATGCGGGCGCGCGCGGCCTATATCTACATTCGCGGCGAGTTCATTTATGAGGCGAAGGTGCTCTTCGCCGCTGTCGGGCAGGCCTATGAAAAGGGCTTCCTTGGCAAGAACGCATGCGGCTCCGGTTATGATTTCGACGTCTTCGTCCATCGCGGCGCGGGCGCCTATATCTGCGGCGAAGAAACTGCGCAGATCGAAAGCCTGGAGGGCAAGAAGGGCCAGCCGCGCCTGAAGCCGCCTTTCCCGGCGGGCGCGGGTCTTTACGGCTGCCCGACGACGGTGAACAATGTGGAATCGATCGCGGTTTCGCCGACGATCCTGCGCCGCGGGTCCGAATGGTTTTCCAGTTTCGGCCGCGAAGGGAACAAGGGCACCAAGCTGTTCCAGATCAGCGGCCATGTGAACAAGCCCTGCGTCGTCGAAGAGTCGATGGGCATCAGCTTCAAGGAGCTGATCGATCGGCATTGCGGCGGCATTCGCGGCGGCTGGGACAATCTGCTCGCGGTGATTCCGGGCGGCTCCTCTGTTCCACTGGTTCCGGCGGCGCAGATCATGGACGCGCCCATGGACTTTGACGGGTTGAAGGCTGTGGGCTCTGGCCTTGGCACCGCTGCGGTCATCGTCATGGACAAGTCGACGGATATCGTCCGCGCGATCAGTCGCCTCTCTTACTTCTATAAGCATGAGAGCTGCGGCCAGTGCACGCCTTGCCGTGAGGGCACGGGCTGGATGTGGCGCGTAATGGAACGACTGCGTTCAGGCGAAGCCGATATCGGCGAGATCGACATGCTTCAGCAGGTGACGAAGCAAGTCGAAGGCCACACGATCTGCGCGCTCGGCGACGCGGCGGCTTGGCCGATCCAGGGCCTCATCCGGCATTTCCGGCCAGAGATCGAGCGGCGGATCAATGAGCGCGGTGTGCCTGTGATGGAGGCGGCGGAGTGAAACGACTTCCATTTCTCCTTTTTGTCTTTTTAGTTGGACTTGGTTTCGGCCACGCGCCTGCTCATGCGGGCAAGAGCGATGACGCGTGGGCAAAATGTCTTTGGGAAACTGTGCCGAGTTCTGCCAATAATTGGTTGGCAATGCCCTTGCCGAAGCGCGACTACGGTTTGGCACAACCTCCGGCAGAGTATGTTCTTCAATATCGCTTGCAGGGCGCGTGCCATCAAAAGCTAATTCCAATAGGCAAGAAATCACCTCCAGGCTTCAACGCAAAGTCGATACGAATTGTGTTAGAAAAGACGAAGCCATTGGAAGTGCGATCTGATCTGATTGATCCGAAGGCATTTCGCTGCACGCGCTATTTCTTAAACGATACCGAGTTCAAGAATCCTGCCGCTTATTCGTGGGGGTTCGGCGAAGGCTCTAACGAGCACATAATTTCATCCATTACATATTTCTTCGCCGCGCAGGGCGGCGGCAGTGTCGGACTGCCCAATTCCGGTGGCTTGAAGAAATGCCATTGGATCAAGGAAGACGGGACTTTTATCGATGCCTAAAGTCAAAGTAGACGGCGTAGAACTGGAAGTCCCGGCGGGCGCTACGGTTCTTCAGGCTTGCGAGATGGCGGGGAAGGAAATTCCGCGCTTCTGCTATCATGAGCGTCTGTCCATCGCGGGCAATTGCCGCATGTGCCTGGTCGAGGTGAAGCCGGGTCCGCCTAAGCCGCAGGCAAGCTGTGCGCTTCCTGCTGCGGAAAATCAGGAAATCTTCACCCAGACCGAAATGGTCAAGAAGGCGCGCGAAGGGGTGATGGAGTTCCTGCTCATCAACCACCCGCTCGACTGTCCGATCTGTGATCAGGGCGGCGAGTGCGACCTTCAGGACCAGTCGGTCGCCTATGGCCGTGGCGGCAGCCGCTTCGACGAGAATAAGCGCGCCGTCACCGAGAAATATATGGGGCCGATCGTCAAGACGGTCATGACCCGTTGCATCCAGTGCACCCGCTGCGTGCGCTTTGCCGAGGAAGTCGCGGGCGTGCCGGAAATCGGCGCCATCTATCGCGGCGAGAATATGCAGATCACCACCTATCTCGAACATGCCGCCAAGAGCGAGCTCTCGGGCAATGTGGTCGATCTTTGTCCAGTGGGCGCTCTGACGTCGAAGCCCTATGCGTTTGAGGCGCGTCCGTGGGAGTTGCGCAAGACTCCGGCGATCGACGTGATGGACGCGGTCGGCACCAATATCCGCCTCGATAGCCGTGGCCGTCAGGTGCTGCGCGCGGTGCCTCGCATCAACGACGACGTGAACGAGGAATGGGCGAGCGACAAGACCCGGCACAATGTCGATGGTTTGGTGCGCAAGCGGCTCGACAAGCCTTTCGTCCGCAAGGATGGCAAGCTGGTTCCAGCGACCTGGGAAGAAGCGTTCAAGGCGATCGCGGCTGTCCAGCATGGCGGCAGCGTCGCTGCGCTGGCGGGCGACCTGCTCGATTGCGAGACCATGTTCGCGGGCAAGCTGCTCGTCGAGAAGCTGTGCGGTTCGATGCTGGAAGGGCGTCAGACGGGTCTTGCCTATGATGTATCGAGCCTGTCGGCGGTGAACTTTAACACGACGCTGAACGGCATCGAGACGGCGGACGTGATTCTGCTGGTCGGCACCAATTTGCGCTGGGAAGCGCCGCTGGTGAACACCCGCATTCGCAAGGCGATCAAGAGGGGTGCGAAGGTATTTGCGCTCGGCCCGCAAGTCGATCTTACCTATAAGGTCGAGTGGCTGGGCAATGACGCGTCGTTGCTGGCAAAGCTGCCTGAAGCGGTGGTCGAGGCTTTCGGCAAGGCGGCGCGTCCGGCGATGATCGTCGGCGGCGGCGTGCTGGCGAAGGACGGCGCGCATGGCGACACGCTTGCGCTGGTCGAGACGCTGGGCCTGATCAAGGACGGCTGGAACGGCTATAACGTCCTGCATTTCGCGGCGGCGCGGATGGGCGGGCTGATGCTGGGCTATGCGACGCAGGGCGGGATCAAGGCGGTGGCTGCGGCCAAGCCCAAGCTGCTCTTCTCTCTGGGCGCGGACGAGGTCGATTATTCGGCCTTTGACGACAGCTTCAAGGTCTATGTCGGCCACCATGGCGACAAGGGCGCGCATGCGGCGGATGTGATCCTGCCGGGCGCAAGCTATGCCGAGAAGGCGGGCACCTACGTCAATCTGGAAGGCCGGGTGCAGCGCGGTGAAAAGGCCGTGTTCGCGCCGGGTGATGCACGTGAGGACTGGTCGATCCTGCGCGCTCTTTCGGAAGTTCTGGGCGCGACTTTGCCGTTCGACAGCTTCGATGCGCTGCGGGCGGAAATGGCCAAGGCGGTTCCGGCGCTGGGCGCCGAAGGCCTCGCCGATTATGGCTGGTCCGTACCGTCGCTGCCGACCGGGGCCAGCGGTGAGTTTGGCTCGCCGATCAAGGATTTCTACCTGACCAACGCCATCTGCCGCGCCAGCCCGACGATGCAGCAATGCTCGGCCGAGCTGATCCATGAGACGAGCTTCGCGGAGGCCGCAGAGTGACCGCTTTCTTCCAAAATCTGGGCATGCCCTTTAACGGCGCGTGGCTGCTGTCCACTGTCATCGGCATATTAGTGATTGCCCTGCCGCTGATGCTGGCGGTGGCGATGATCATCTATGCGGATCGCAAGATCTGGGCGGCGATGGCGCTGCGCCGGGGGCCGAACGTCGTAGGTCCTTTCGGCTTGCTTCAGTCCTTTGCGGACGGGGCAAAGGTGTTCCTGCAGGAAACCATCATTCCGTCGGCCGCCAACCGTGCGCTGTTCCTGATCGCGCCGATCATTACTTTCACGGTGGCGTTGATTGCCTGGGCGGTGATCCCGTTCCAGGCGGGCGTGGTGCTGGCCAACATCAATGTCGGCCTGCTCTATATTCTCGCGATCAGTTCGCTGGGCGTCTATGGCATCGTGCTCGCGGGTTGGGCGTCCAACTCCAAATATCCCTTCTACTCCGCGATCCGCGCGAGCGCGCAGATGATCAGCTATGAGGTGTCGATCGGCTTCATCCTGGTTTGCGTGGTGCTGTGGGCGGGTAGCTTCAACCTGACCACGATCGTGGAAAGCCAGCGCGGCTATTATGGCTTCATCAACGGCCATGCGTTCAATCCGCTGCTGTTCCCGATGGCGATCATGTTCCTGATATCGGCCATGGCGGAAACGGGCCGTGCCCCGTTCGACCTGACCGAAGCCGAAAGCGAGCTGGTCGCGGGCTATCAGACCGAATATTCGTCCATGTCGTTTGCGCTCTATTGGCTCGGCGAATATGCGAACGTGCTGCTGATGTGCGCGCTGAACGCGATCCTGTTCTGGGGTGGTTATCTGCCCCCGATCGATTGGGCGCCGCTTTATTATGTGCCCGGGATCATCTGGCTGTTTGCCAAGATCCTGTTCTTCTTCTTCGTCTTCTCCTGGGTGAAGGCGACGGTGCCCCGCTACCGGTATGATCAGCTGATGCGGTTGGGCTGGAAGGTATTCCTGCCGACGTCGCTGTTGTTTGTGTTCCTGGTATCGGGCTTCTTGATGCTGACGAGGTATGGAGGATGATAGAAGCGTTCGCACTAGCATCGACTTCAGCCCAGGCGTTGCCTCAGCGACAAGTCGCACAAAATTTCGAATGCCAGCTGAGGACGTCCGCAGGGAAAACTATCGCGCTGTCCGGCGATTATCATATTCGTGAATATGGATCGCCCGGTCGTGGATCGATTCAAGTAAGGGTCGAAACGGCTGACAAGAAGTGGCATTTTCTCAATGCCAGCACGCGAGCAGACTTTAGGACCGGTCCCGATTGGTTCCGGGTGATGCTTGATTTGACCGATCCCAAAAGCAATCAGAATAGCGGATTGGGCTCGCTTGACGATCAGGTATATACGCTCGATCTCAATTTCCCGGCGAAGGTTTCTGAGCTTCGGGGCCGATACGGATTTGCGACTTTGCGTGATCAGAAGGACGATACGCCCTTGGTCTGGGAATCGCGCCCTTATCCGATCACTGCTGTCGGTCCGTGTGATATAACACCCAAAAAAGACGGAGGCGCTCAATGAGCCTCGGCTACTATATCAAATCCTTCACGCTCTGGGAGTTTGTGAAGGCGCACGCCCTGACCTTGAAATATTTCTTCAAGCCCAAGGCGACGATCAACTACCCCTATGAGAAGAACCCGATTTCGCCGCGGTTCCGGGGGGAGCATGCGTTGCGTCGTTATCCCAATGGCGAAGAGCGCTGCATCGCGTGCAAGCTGTGCGAGGCGGTGTGCCCGGCGCAGGCGATCACGATCGAGGCGCAGCCGCGTGACGATGGCAGCCGTCGGACGACGCGCTACGACATTGACATGACGAAGTGCATCTATTGCGGCTTCTGTCAGGAAGCCTGCCCGGTGGATGCGATCGTCGAGGGGCCGAACTTCGAGTTTTCGACCGAAACTCGTGAGGAGCTCATCTACGACAAGGCGAAGCTTCTTGAAAATGGCGACAAATGGGAACGCGCACTCGCCGCGAACCTTGCCGCCGATGCACCCTATCGTTAAGCCGCGACCCGATCGAAGAGGATATATGATCCTGTGATTCACGTGCTTGCCTTTTACCTGTTCGCCATCTTGGTGGTGTCCAGCGGCGCGCTGACGATCCTGTCGCGCAATCCGGTCCATTCGGTGCTGTGGCTGATCATGGCGTTCTTCAACGCGGCGGGGCTGATGGTCCTGCTGGGCGCCGAGTTCATCGCGATGCTGCTCATCATCGTCTACGTGGGCGCGGTCGCCGTGTTGTTCCTGTTCGTCGTCATGATGCTGGACATCGACTTCGCGGAATTGCGGGCTGGGTTCGTCGACTATCTGCCCTTTGGCATGCTGGTCGCCCTGGTTCTGCTGGCCGAGATTGTGTTGGGTATTGGCATTTGGAGCGCGGGACCGATTGAGCTTGCGCAGCGCGCGGCACCGGTGAACCCGGAGCTGTCCAATATACAGGCGATCGGGACGCTGCTCTACACGCGCTATATCTTCCTGTTCGAAGCGGCAGGCATCGTTCTGCTGGTAGCGATGATCGGTGCAATCGTGCTGACCCATCGTGCACGCGGCGGCGTAAAGGGTCAGAATATCGCCCGTCAGAACCGCCGTCGTCCGCAGGATGCCGTGCGCAACGTCAATCAGCCCGTGGGGCAGGGGGTGGAGCTGTGATCGGCCTTCAGCATTATATGGTGGTCAGCGCGATCCTGTTCGTGATGGGGGTGCTGGGCATCTTCATAAACCGCAAGAATGTCATCATCATCCTGATGGCGATCGAGCTGATCCTCCTGAGCGTGAACATCAACCTCGTCGCCTTCAGCGCCTTCCTGGGCGATCTGGTGGGGCAGGTGTTCAGCATGTTCGTGCTCACCGTTGCGGCGGGCGAGGCGGCCATCGGCCTTGCCATTCTCGTCATCTATTTCCGTGGTCGCGGCACGATTGCCGTCGATGATGTCAACCGGATGAAGGGCTAAAGCTCGATGATCCAGCTTATCGTCCTTCTTCCGCTCATCGCGGCTGTCATCGCGGGCCTTGGCAACAAGGCGCTGGGCAAGCTGTCTGCGAAGATCATCACTACCGGCGCGCTGTTCGTTTCCTGCGCGCTTAGCTGGCCGATCTTCATCGCCTTCCTGACCGGGCATGCAGAACCCTATGTGGCGCCTGCCTTCACCTGGATTCAGTCGGGCAGTTTTGATGCTCAATGGGCGCTGCGCGTTGACGCGATGACGGCGGTCATGCTGGTCGTGATCACCAGCGTGTCGAGCCTCGTCCACCTCTATAGCTGGGGCTATATGGAGGAAGAGCCGGATCAGCCGCGCTTCTTCGCCTATCTGTCGCTCTTCACCTTCGCGATGCTGATGCTCGTGACGGCGAACAACCTGTTGCAGATGTTCTTCGGCTGGGAAGGCGTCGGTCTTGCTTCTTACCTGCTGATCGGTTTCTGGTTCCGTAAGCCCTCGGCCAATGCCGCCGCGATCAAGGCGTTCGTTGTGAATCGGGTTGGCGACCTTGGCTTCATGCTGGGGATTTTCGGCACCTACCTGGTGTTCAACACCATCTCGATCCCGGAAATCCTGGAAGCGGCACCGTCCATGGCCGGTTCGACCATCGGGTTCCTTGGTTATCGCTTTGATACCATGACCGTGCTTTGCCTGCTGCTGTTCATCGGCGCGATGGGGAAGTCGGCGCAGCTTGGCCTCCACACCTGGCTGCCGGATGCGATGGAAGGTCCGACGCCGGTGTCGGCGCTGATCCACGCGGCGACCATGGTGACCGCAGGCGTGTTCATGGTGTGTCGCCTGTCGCCGATGTTCGAGGTGTCGCCGACGGCGCTGGGTTTCGTGACCTTCATCGGCGCGGCGACCTGCCTGTTCGCGGCGACGGTCGGCACGGTGCAGAACGACATCAAGCGCGTCATCGCCTATTCGACTTGTTCGCAGCTGGGCTACATGTTCTTCGCGGCGGGCGTCGGCGCATATGGCGCGGCGATGTTCCACCTGTTCACGCATGCCTTCTTCAAGGCGCTGCTGTTCCTGGGCGCAGGATCGGTGATCCATGCGATGCACCATGAACAGGACATGCGTTACTATGGCGCACTGCGGAAGGAGATTCCGATCACCTTCTGGACGATGACGCTGGGTACACTGGCGATCACGGGCGTAGGCATTCCGCTGATCGGCTATGGCTTTGCGGGCTTCTATTCGAAGGACGCGATCCTTGAATCGGCTTTCGCTGCTGGCGGCTATGGCACCGGCGCGTTCCTAGTCGGGGTTTTCGCTGCGCTGCTCACCAGCTTCTACAGCTGGCGCCTCGTGTTCCTCACCTTCTTCGGCAAGCCGCGCTGGGCTGCTTCGGAGCATATCCAGCATGCGATCCATGGCCATCATGAATCGCCGGAGGAAGAGGCTGAGCATGATGGGCATGAGGCGCATGACGATCATGGTCATGTCGCGACCGGGACCGGCGGCTATCATCCGCACGAAAGCCCCTGGGTCATGCTGCTGCCGCTGGTGGTGCTCAGCCTCGGCGCGGTGTTCGCTGGCTTGATCTTCCACGACCAGTTTATCGGGGCCGAAGGCGGCGTCGAGTTCTGGAAGGGCGCGCTGGCGTTCGACAGCCATTTGATGCACGCGGCACATGAAGTGCCGACTTGGGTCAAATTCTCGCCCTTCGCGGTGATGCTGACCGGCTTCGTCATTGCTTGGCTCAGCTACATCAAGAATACCGACTGGCCGCGCCGTTTCGTGGGCGAGTTCGGCGTGCTGTACCGCTTCCTGCTCAATAAATGGTATTTTGACGAGCTGTACCATTTCCTGTTCGTAAAGCCTGCCTTCGCCATCGGCCGCTTCTTCTGGAAGTTCGGTGACGTGGGCTTCATCGACCGCTTCGGTCCCAATGGGCTCGCCGCGCTGGTCGTGCAGGGCAATAAAGTCACCCGTCGGCTTCAGTCCGGCTACCTCTACACATACGCGCTGGTGATGCTGATCGGCCTCGCCGCGGCCGCAACCTGGGCGATGACACGATAATGGACGGCTTCCCCATCCTTTCCCTGATGATGGCAGTGCCGATGGCGGGGGCCATCGCCTGTCTCTATGCCGGTGCAAACCAGGCGCGTTGGATCGCGTTGTTGGCGACGCTGGTCGATCTGGCGCTAGGCGTCCTGCTCTGGGCGAATTTCGATCAGTCGGGCGGCGCGGCGCAGTGGCAGTTCCAGGAATATGCGCCGATTTTCGGTCGTTTCGCCTGGGCGCTCGGGATCGACGGCATCGCGCTCGTCCTGATCATGCTGACCGTGTTCCTGATGCCGATCTGTATCGGCGCGAGCTGGCAGGCGATCGAGAAGCGCGTCGGCGAATATATGGCGGCGTTCCTGTTCATGGAGGTGTTGATGATCGGCGTCTTCACGGCGCAGGATTTGTACCTCTTCTATGTGATGTTCGAAGCTGGCCTGATTCCGATGTATCTGATCATCGGCATCTGGGGCGGCGCGGATCGCATCTACGCGTCCTATAAATTCTTCCTCTACACGCTACTCGGCTCGGTGCTGATGCTGATCGCGATGATGTGGATGGTGCACGACGCGGGCACCACCGACATCCCAACGCTGATGGCCTATAATTTCGATCCGCATGTGCAGGTCTGGCTGTTCCTGGCCTTCTTCGCGAGCTTTGCCGTCAAGATGCCGATGTGGCCGGTCCACACCTGGCTGCCGGACGCGCACGTTCAAGCGCCGACGGCCGGTTCGGTCATTCTGGCTGGCGTGCTGCTGAAGATGGGTGGCTACGGCTTTATCCGCTTCTCGCTGCCCATGTTCCCGGAAGCTTCGGCGCAGCTGGCGTGGCTGGTGTGGGGGCTGTCGATGGTGGCGGTGGTTTACACCAGCCTCGTCGCGCTGGTGCAGACCGACATGAAGAAGCTGATCGCCTATTCCTCGGTCGCGCATATGGCGATCGTGACGGTCGGCCTGTTCGCCTTCAACCAGGCGGGTATCGAAGGCGCGATGATGGTGATGCTGGGCCATGGCCTGGTGTCTGGCGCGCTGTTCTTGTGCGTCGGCGTCATCTATGATCGACTGCATACCCGCGAGATTTCGCGCTATGGCGGCCTTAGCATCAATATGCCGAAATATGCGGTGCTGTTCCTGCTGTTCACCATGGCGTCCGTCGGCCTGCCGGGCACGAGCAACTTCGTGGGTGAATTCCTGGCGCTGATGGGCATCTATCAGGCTTCGAGCTGGGTCGCGTTGGTTTGCACGACAGGCATCATTCTGGGCGCGGCCTATATGCTCTATCTCTACCGCCGCATCTGCTATGGCGAGCAGAAGAATGCCGATGCTGCGGCGATGCCGGATCTGTCGATGCGGGAGATGTGGCTGCTGGCGCCGATCGCTGCTGCCGTCCTGTGGATGGGCATCTATCCGGAGAGCTTCCTGGCGCCGATGCGGTCTGACATTCGTGCGCTGGAAGCCCGCATTGCCTCTGCGGCTCCCGTGGGCGATTCCAGGATCAAGATGGGTCCGGCTGTCCCACCGGCGGCGGCTCATCAGGGCGAAGACCATAGCGCAATGTCCCATGAAAAAGCGTCGGGGGAGGCGCACTGATGATTGATTCCGCTTCCCTTCTTGCCGTTCTGCCGGAGCTTGTCCTCACGGCGGGTGGGCTGGTCCTCCTGCTGATCGCCGCTTTTGGCGGTGACGGGACCGCGCGCGCCGTCAACTGGCTGTCGGTGCTGACCCTGCTCGTTGCGGGTTTGATGCTGCCGGTTTCCTTGGCGCATGGGCCACTCGCCTTTGACGGGCTGGTGCGGGCCGATGCGTTTTCGGTTTTTGCCAAGGCGCTGATCTACGCATCGGCGGGCGCTGCGATCCTGCTCGCGCCGCGCTACTTCCTCGTCGATGGCGCGTTGCGGCCGGAATATCCCGTCCTGATTCTGTTCAGCAGCATCGGCATGGGCATGATGGTGTCGGCCGGTGATTTGCTGACGCTATATGTCGGGTTGGAGATGCAGAGCTTGGCTGCCTATGTGCTGGCGAGCTTCATGCGTCAGGACGAGCGGTCTTCCGAGGCGGGCCTTAAATATTTCGTGCTCGGTTCGTTGGCGAGCGGCATCCTGCTTTATGGCACGGCGCTGCTTTACGGCTTTACCGGCAGCACGAGCTTTGATGGCATCGCCGTCGCGCTGGGTGATGGCGTGGGTAAGGGCGAACTGTTCGGCATGGTGTTCCTGCTGGCCGGTCTTGCCTTCAAGATGAGCGCGGTGCCGTTCCACATGTGGACGCCCGACGTTTATGAAGGTGCGCCGACGCCGGTTACGACCTTCTTCGGCAGCGCGCCCAAGGTTGCGGCGATGGCTTTGACCGTGCGTGTCGCGATTGAGGCGCTGGGTCCCGCGGGGCTCGACTGGCAGCAGATCGTTATCTTCGTGGCGCTGGCTTCGATCATCTTCGGCGCGGTGGCGGCCATCGGCCAGACCAACATCAAGCGTCTGATGGCCTATTCGTCGATCAACAATGTCGGCTTCGCGCTGATCGGCCTTGCCGCGGCGACGCCTGCGGGCGTGGCGGCGACGATGAGCTATATGGCGATCTATGTCGTGATGACGATCGGTGGCTTTGCCTGCATCCTGCAAATGCGTGATTCCGAAGGGCGTCCGGTGGAGAGCATTGCGAGCCTTGCGGGTCTGTCGCAGTCGCGTAAGGGCTTGGCTGCTGCGCTGGCGATCTTCATGTTCTCCATGGCGGGGATCCCGCCCCTGTTCGGCTTCTGGGCGAAGTTCCTGGTGTTCGATGCGGCCGTGGCTGCGGGGCTGACCGCGCTGGCGGCGTTCGGTATCGCGGCTTCGGTGATTGGCGCATTCTATTATCTGAAGATCATCAAGACGATGTACTTCGATGAGCCTGCCGCAGCTTATGAAGCGCGGGGCGGGGCGGTCGAGAATATCATCCTGACCGCTTGTGCGGCTGTGATCGTCGTCGGATATCTGTTGAACCCCGTGCTGGACAAGGCAAGCGCGGCGGCTGCGGCGTCGCTATTCTGAGCGATATTCGCTTCGTCGAAGAGACCGGCTCCACCAACGCCGATATGCTGGCGTTGGCGGAGCAGGGCGTGGCGGAAGGCACGTGGCTGCGCGCAGGACGGCAAGTGGGTGGTCGAGGCCGCATGGGCCGGACCTGGGAAAGTCCTGTAGGTAATCTCTATTGTTCCACGCTGGTCCAGTTGCGGGCGGGTGATCCGCCTGCCCATCTACTCGCGCTGGTCGCCGCGAATGCGGTGCATGCGTTGGTGGCCCCTTTGTGCGAGGGGCAAGCGCGGATCAAATGGCCCAATGACGTTCTGGTCGATGGCGCGAAGATCGCGGGTATCCTGCTGGAGCGGGCGGGTGACGCCATCGTGGTCGGGATCGGCATCAATGTAGTGGGTCATCCGGTCGGGCTGGACCGGCCTGTTACCAGTCTGGCGGCGCAGGGGGCTGCCGATGCAGAAGCTGGCGCGCTTCTGGAGAGATTGGCCGAATTATTCGGACATTGGCTGGCGATTTGGCGCGCGCAAGGGCTGGAGCCGGTGCGGGCGCATTGGTTGCTGAACGCGCATCCCAGCGGCACTGCGATGCGGGTCGTCCAGCCTGACGGCGAGACCGTCGAGGGCAGTTTCGATACGCTTGATCAGCAGGGCATGCTGATCCTCCGCTTGGCGAATGGCGACACCCGTGCCATTCATGCGGGCGACATCCTTCTCATCTGATATCCGGGGACGGGCCATGCTTCTCGCGATCGACGCGGGCAATACCAATGTGGTTTTCGCGCTGCTTGAAGGGCGGGAGATTCGCGCGCGTTGGCGGATCGCGACAGATCCTCGCCGGACGGCGGATGAATATGCCGTGTGGCTGAACCAGTTACTGATGCTGGAAGGCTATGCCCTTGCGGATGTCGATGCGGTCATCATCGCCACCGTCGTGCCGCGCGCGCTGCATAATCTTCAGGTGCTGGCGGAGAAATATTTCAAGACAGCCGCGCTGGTCGCGGGGCAGGCGCCGGTCGAATGGGGCATTGAACTGGACGTGGCGGAGCCTGCTTCCGTGGGTGCCGACCGGGTTGTAAACGCCATTGCCGCCCACCATTTGTACGAAGGCGATTTGATCGTCATCGATTTTGGAACAGCGACCACCTTCGACGTCATCGATTATCAGGGGACGTACAAGGGTGGCATCATTGCGCCGGGGATCAACCTGTCGCTCGATGCATTGGTCGCGGCCGCTGCCAAGCTTCCAAAGATTGCCATTGCGCCGCCGGAGAACCGTTCGGTTATCGGTCGCACGACGGAAGCGCAGATGCACATCGGCGTGTTCTGGGGCTATGTCGCGATGATGGAAGGGCTGGTTGCCCGAACGCGGGCGGAGATTGGCCGCCCAGCCAAAGTGATTTCGACAGGCGGCCTGGCCGTCCTGTTTGATGAGAATAGTGAAATTTTCGATGCGATCGCGCCGGACCTGACCATTTTGGGTCTGGCGCTGTTGCACGAACGGAGTTTGAAGAACTGATGATACCTAAAGACGAGCTGCTCTTCCTGGCCCTTGGCGGGTCGGGAGAGATTGGCATGAACGTCAATCTATATGGTTGCCAGGGCAAGTGGGTGATGGTCGATCTTGGCCTGACCTTCGCGGACCCGGCTTATCCCGGCGTTGATTTGGTGCTGCCCGATCTGTCCTTCATCGAAGAGCGTCGCGACGACCTGCTGGGCATCGTGCTCACCCATGGGCATGAGGATCATATCGGTGCCATCCCCTATCTGGCCGCTGACCTTGGCGTGCCGCTTTATGCGACGCCGTTCACGGCGGGCCTCATCAGGTTGAAGCTGGAGGAAGAGGGGCTGACCAAAGAGGTCAAGCTGAATGTCATCGACAATGAAGGCAGCTTCGCGCTGGGGCCGTTTGGCTTCCGCTATGTGCCGCTGGCCCATTCGATCCCCGAGGGCAATGCTGTGCTGATCGACACGCCTCACGGACGTGTTTTCCACACGGGCGACTGGAAGATCGACGAGAAGCCATTGCTGGGCCAGCCTTCGACCCCCGAGGAGCTGACCGCGATCGGTGATGAGGGCGTGCTGGCGCTTGTTTGCGACAGTACGAATGTATTCAATTCCGAGGCGAGCGGCTCCGAAGCTGATGTGCGCGAAGGGCTGATGCAGACGATCACCGGCGCGAAGGGGCGGGTGCTGGTTACCACTTTCGCCTCCAACGCGGCGCGTTTGCAGACGCTCGGCGAAGTGGCGAATGCGGTCGGACGCAAGCTGTGCGTGGCCGGGCGATCGCTGGACCGGATCATCTCAACCGCTAAGGCAGCAGGATATCTCAAGGATTTCCCGCCGACGGTCGATTGGGATGACGCGATGGCGCTGCCCCGTAACGAGGTGATGATCATCGCCACGGGCGGGCAGGGTGAAGCGCGTGCGGCCTTGTCTCGCGTTGCTTTCGACAGTCATCCGATCAAGCTGGACACCGGGGATCTGGTGGTTTTCTCGTCCAAGCAGATACCGGGTAATGAGATCGCGATTGGGCGTATCCAGAATGCTTTGGCGACCAAGGGCGTGCTGATGGTGACGGATCGCCAGGCCGAGGTCCATGTTTCGGGCCACCCGGGGCGACCCGAACTTGAAGCCATGTATCGCTGGGTCCGGCCGCAGATATTGCTGCCCGTCCATGGCGAGCGGCGGCACATGGCGGAGCAGGCGCGGCTTGGTCTGGCAAGTGGCGTCCCCAGCGCCATCGTGCAGTCCAATGGCGATATGTTGCGATTGGCGCCCAATGGTCCCGAGATCATCGGGCATGAGGCCACGGGGCGGCTGGTGCTGGACGGCGACGTAATCCTGCCAGCAGACGGTTCCACGATGAACGAGCGGCGCAAGATCGCGCTGCACGGGCAGATCAGCGTGGCAGTCGCGCTCGACCGCAAGGGCAAGGTGGTGGGCGATCCGGCATTGCGGACCCAAGGCGTGCCGGTGGAAGAGGACAAGGAAGCTTTCCTGGCAGAAGCAGCGGAGGAAGCGGCGGCGGCCGTGGCCAAGGGGTCTCAGGAAGAGGAAGCGTTGCGCGAGCGTGTACGGCTGGCGGTGCGGCGGACGGCCACGCGCTGGACGGGCAAGAAGCCGGTGGTGGACGTTCTGCTCATTCGCGCCTAAGGCTCCGCATCATGAACTGGTACGCAATCCTGGCTATTTATGTGCTGTTCTGGGTGATCAGCGCGTTCATCGTTCTGCCTTTCGGCATCCGGACGCCCGACGAAACGGGTGAGGTGATGCTGAAAGGGCAGGCTGACAGCGCGCCCAGCAACTTCCGGCCAGGTGTCGTTGCGTTACGTGCGACGGTCCTGTCGGCGCTGTTGTTCGGGCTATATTATGCCAATTATGTCGAGGGCTGGGTCACGCTGGAGCGGCTGACGCATCCTTCCTGATGGCCGTGAAATAGCGTTCGCTCAGTGACCGTCGCGGGCTTTAACAAGCTTAGGCGCCGTCTGCATTCACCGTATCCAGATCATGGCGCATGCGAGATGGACGAAGCCCATGAAGGCTGAGATGGTTTTCTCGCATCGTAAGGCGATCCTACGGAAGCGTTTGAGTTTGTTGAAGAAGCATTCGACCTGATGGCGCTCCTTGTAGAGCCTCCAGTCAATGGGCGGCGCGACAGCGCGGCTGGGATTGGCCTTGATTTGAGCGGTTGCGCCGAGTTCACCGGCGATGAAGGCGCGTAGCGGATCGGCGTCATAGGCGGCATCGGCAATGACATGATCAACGTCCTTGAGCCCGGCCAGGAGGGACTGGGCCTGCGGGCAATCGCCATATTGCCCCGGCGTTGGATGGATGCGCAGCGGCAGGCCGATCGCATCGACCACGGCATGCAATTTGGTTGTCAGCCCGCCACGCGAACGACCGATGGCGGCACTTTGAGCCCCCCTTTTGCGCCCGCCGCGTCGGCGTGGACCTTTGAGATCGTGCTGTCGATCATGACATACTCAAAGTCGGGCGTATCGGCCATGGCATGGAAAAGCTCTTCCCACACGCCATTGTGAGACCAGCGGCGAAAGCGGGCATGCACCCCCGTCCACTTCCCGAAAACCTCAGGAAGATCCCGCCAATGCGCTGCGTTGCCCGCCATCCACAAGATCGCATCGACAAACAACCGGTTATCCACTCCGCTCCGGCCCGGCATGCCAGATCGCCCGGGAAGATGCCCTTTGATCCGCTCCCACTGGTCGTCCGTCAGTGCACGTCTGCTCAATGATCGTCTCCTTCGACAACCTTGAATCAGAACTTCAACTCAATGGGAATCCTGTGAATGCAGACAGCGCCTAGCCCGAACGCGTGAGTTGTCCGGATAACTGACTTGATACTCTGGCGGCGATAGACGGTCGCCTCAGTGTAGGCCCACCGCCGGTATAGCGCTGTCCATCGACAACATCATGATGATCAGTTCCGACCGGGACTTGATGCCGAGCTTCTGAAAGATGCTGTGCAGGTGCACCTTGACCGTTCCTTCGGTCAGGCCGCACCGTGCGGCGATTTCGCGATTGCGGAGGCCGGCCCGAATAAATCCGGCGATCTCCATTTCCCTGTCCGTCAGGCTGGAAAGCGCGTTGTTGTCGTTGGGCGGGGCCGAGATGCTGTGCACAAGGGCCTGTTCCATCACGGCGGGCGCAATGCTTTTGTTGCCGCCCAGCACCTGCGTGATGCAGGAGAGCAGTTCATTGGGGTCGCTATCCTTCAGGACCACGCCATCCACGCCCAGCTTTATCGCCTCCAGCGTCTGGTCAGGGCGGATGTGGACGGTCATGAAGATCACGGGAACATTGCTGCCGCTGTCGCGGATGGCAGACAGGATCGCGAGGCCGCCACCGTCCTTCATGCTCACATCCAGGATCAGCAGGTCCGGCTGCTCCTCCTGAAGGCGCGAAACGGCTTCGCCGACAGAACGCGCGCAGAAGACGACGTCGTGCCCGTGCGAGCTCAGAAACTGCGCCATGCCATCGAGGAAGATGGGGTGGTCGTCGACTATCGCTATCTGAGCCATCATATTGCGGACCTCGGTAAGGATGAAGGTAATCTAATGGAAATTAATGAATTCATGCTTAAGTTGTGGAAATAGGCGGTGCCGCCGATCTTGCCCAACCGTTTCATTATGGACTGCGATTGCAATTCGAAGTCGCCGGTATAGCTTTGCTGCTCGATCCCCCGGTCGCCCGGATTGTCCTTGAGCGCGATCATTATCTCGTCGTCGGCCTGAGCAAGTGAGATGGTAATATGCTGGGCGGCGGCGTGCTTTACGGCATTGGCGGTAGCCTCCCGGAGCAGGAATTCCACTTCTGAGGCAGTTTCGGACGTGACCATCATGGGATGGTCTACCGGGTTCAGCCGACACTCAATTCCCCATTGCAGGGCAATGAAGCGGCAGCAGCTTTCGACATCGCGGACCAGATCGACATCGTCCGGTCTGGTGCCGGTCACATTGAGCAGGCGACGCAGATGGGCCTGTTCGGCGGTGACAAGCTCTTCCATTGCATGCAATTCGGCCAGGTGATGCGGGGCATCGATGGCGGCAAGCCCATGTTGCGCGGTCACGAGGCGGACGCGAAGAGCGGCAAGGGTCTGAAGAACGCTGTCGTGCAGATCGCGGCTGAGCGCGAGACGTGCTTCGGCAAAGGTTCGATCGCGCCAGGCGAGCAGGAAGAAATGCCGATCGAGGAATAGCTCAAGCCCTTCCTGGATGCGCAGTGCGCGCAAGAGGGCGGCGGGCGACCAGCCGTGGCGCGTGCCGACGAAAATGCGACCGCGCAGGTCACCGGCCTGAACCTGAAAGCTCAAACCCTGACCTACGCCCAGCAGGTCGGTTATCGCTTCCGTCAGGTGAGAAGCCTTTTCATTTCGCGTGATGCCGAGGCGGTTGCGCAGCAACAGGCGGCTCGATTGACCGGAATAGAGAAAGGGCGCTTCCGGCGGTGCGATGCCCAGCAATGCTTCCACCTGCGGCTGCGGCAGACTGATGGCATGGACGCCATCGCCATTGATAAGCTCACAGTTGATGGGGCCATCGTCCATCTGCCAGACGAGGGCGCAATAGCGGGCCGCCATCAGTTCCGATACCTGCTCCACCACGAAGCGCGGAAGAGATTTTTGGAAAGACAGCCCGACGGCCTGCAATCGTTCCGACCAATCGATCAGCCGTCTTTCCAGGATCGACATGCTGAGCATCGCCGCGGCGATAGTGCAGCCGATGATCACCGTGATCCCGTCGATCGCTCGATCCACCTCTGCCACATGGCGTTCGGCGGCCCAGCTTTCGTAGGAACCCCGCGCCAGGAATGCGAGAACGAGGCAAAGCGCAAGGACGATTATCGAGCCACGGCCAAAGCGCTCTGAGGCTGACCAGGCGACGAAGAACAGGCAGGCGAGGGCTGCGATCTGCAAAGGCTGGCATAGGGCGATTACCGTCAGGAAGATGATCGCGTCGAGGATCAGTGACAGAGGCCGGACCAGCAAGCCAAGCGGCGGCGCCAGCATATGCTGCACAATGCCGAACAGGGTCCAGAGCCAGACGCCACCGTGCAAAAGTGTGATGGTGCGGGCGAAGTCAGGTTCGTTGTTGAACATCGCGCCGATCTGCCAAGTGGCGGCAACGGCAAAGGCGACGCGGGATACGGCAAAACCCAGCGTCGGTGATCGACCCAACCAGAGCACCAGGCGCTCCATTACGGAAGATGACGCCTTGCGCATATTCAACATGGTGGCTTGTCCCCCGACTCCCACACCTATGTTTCACCACAGGCGGGCAACAGAAACAACCTATATCGACCCGGCATCTGGTGCCTCCCCAGCAGTGGCGCGAAGGGTTCTGCACGGTTAAGGATGATGCATGGCGGTGCTGATCACTCCTGCCCTGGTTTGCGGGGTCCGTTCCCATGGTGAACATGGAGCCATTGCGCGCCTTCTGACGCCGGATCATGGACTGTTGGCGGGCTATGTGCGTGGAGGCCGATCCCGCGCCTTGCGCCCGGTTCTGCTGCCCGGAAACAGCGTGAAGGCGGAGTTCCGTGCCCGCACTGAAGAGCAGCTTGCCGGGCTGACCGTCGAAATGGAGCATAGCCGCGCTCCTTTGCTATCCGAGCCCTTGCCTGCCGCGGCGATCGATTGGGTCTGCGCGCTGACGGCGGCGGCTCTACCGGAAGGGACGCCATATCCGACACTCTATCAGGCCTTGGATGGCGTGCTGGGCGCGATCGACGCGGCGCCCGCCGCGCGGGGATGGGCGGCGGCGCTGGTGCGCTACGAATTGTTGTTGTTGGCGGAACTCGGCTTTGGTCTCGATTTTGGTCGGTGCGCAGCGACAGGTGGTGCCGAAGATCTGGCCTTTGTCAGCCCGCGCAGCGCGGCGGCGGTGAGCAGGGCGGGGGCCGCGGGATATGAAAGTCGGTTGCTGCCGCTGCCGTCTTTTCTGCTGGAGGGAGGCAGCGGCGACTGGCCCGGCATATTGGACGGATTACGGCTGACCGGCTTTTTTCTGGAACGGTCGGTGCTGACCGATTGGCGGGCCGACACGCTGGCCGCGCGCGAAAGGCTGGTCGACAGGTTGAAAAGAGCGGTTGCGTGAGGCGCGGCGGCTTCATAAGGGGCGGCCACGACATTGAAGGAGTTTTCGCGCCATGTTGATCGCCCTGTTTCCCGGAGATGGTATCGGCCCCGAGATCATTGCGCAGGCACGGCGCGTGCTCGACGCCTTGGCGATTGATGGCCTGACCTATGAGGAAGGGCTGGTTGGCGGTGCTGCCTACAAGGCGGTGGGACATCCTCTGCCGCCCGAAACGCTGGATATCGCACGCCGCGCGGACGCCATCCTGTTTGGCGCTGTCGGCGATCCCGATTGCGACTCGCTGGAGCGGCATTTACGGCCTGAGCAGGCGATCCTTGGCCTGCGCAAGGCATTGGGGCTGTTCTCCAACCTGCGTCCCGCGAAGGTCTTTCCGGAGCTGGCGGACGCGTCTGCCCTGAAGAAGGAGGTGGCGAGCGCCATCGACCTGTTGATCGTGCGCGAGACCAATGGCGACGTCTATTTCGGCGAGAAGGGCATGCGCAAGACGGCCCAAGGGCTGCGCGAAGGCTATGACGTCATGTCCTATAATGAAGAGGAGGTGCGCAAGATTGCGCATCAGGGCTTCCAGGCTGCGCGTGCCCGCCGGGGCAAGCTCTGCTCGGTGGACAAGGCCAATGTTCTGGAAACCAGCCAGCTGTGGCGCGACGTGATGATCGAGGTTTCGGCCGAATATCCCGACGTTGCCCTGTCCCACATGTATGTGGACAATGCCGCGATGCAGCTGGTGCGCGATCCGGGCCAGTTCGACGTGATCGTTACTGGCAACATGTTCGGCGATATCCTGTCGGATCAGGCGAGCATGTGCGTCGGATCGATCGGCATGCTGGCTTCGGCCACACTCAACGACAGCAAGCAGGGTCTGTATGAGCCGATCCATGGCTCCGCTCCCGACATCGCCGGGCAGGGCAAGGCCAATCCGCTGGCAACGGTCCTGTCGGCGGGGATGATGCTGCGCTACTCGCTGGGCATGCCGGAACAGGCTGACCGGATTGAGGCTGCGGTTGCCAAGGCGCTTGCCAATGGCGCGCGGAGCCCTGATCTTGGCGGAAGCATGACTACGGTCGAGATGGGCGACGCGGTATTGGCGGCTCTGAAGTAAGGAAGAAGCGATGAAGCGCAGGAGCGGGCAGGACCCGGCGATCACCAAGAACTGGCGGCCTGCTACGCTTGCGGTGCGGGGCGGCAGCGCGCGCAGCGAGTGGGGCGAAACGTCCGAGGCGCTGTTTCTGACCAGCGGCTATTGCTACGATCGCGCTGAAGACGCAGCGGCGCGCTTCGCGGGCGAGCAGCAGGGCATGACATACAGCCGCCTGCAGAACCCGACCGTCGAGATGCTGGAAAAGCGCATCGCGCTGCTGGAAGGCGCCGAAGCGTGCCGTGCGACCGCCACCGGCATGGCGGCGATGACGGCGGCACTGCTGTGTCAGTTGTCGGCGGGCGACCATGTGGTGGCTGGCAAGGCGCTGTTCGGATCCTGCCGCTGGCTGACGGACACGCTGCTGCCCAAGTTCGGGATCGAGACGACCACCGTCGATGCGACCGACAATGCTGCCTGGGAAGCGGCTGTCCGGCCCAACACGAAGGTGTTCTTCTTCGAGACGCCCGCCAACCCCACGATGGATGTCGTGGACCTGGAGGCGGTGTGCGGCATCGCGAAGAAGCATGGGATCACCAGCGTCGTCGACAATGCCTTTGCGACACCAGCACTTCAGCGACCGATGGAATTCGGTGCGGATGTGGTCGCCTATAGCGCGACCAAGATGATGGACGGGCAGGGCCGTGTCCTGGCCGGTGCGATATGCGGCACCGAGGATTTCATCATCAACACACTGCTGCCGTTCCACCGCAATACGGGCCCGACGCTGAGTGCTTTCAATGCCTGGGTGGTGCTGAAGGGGTTGGAGACGCTGGATCTGCGCATCCGCCGCCAGAGCGAGAACGCCCTTAAGGTAGCGAAGTTTCTGGAGGGCCGGGTGGCGAAGGTCCTTTATCCGGGGCTGGAAAGCCATCCGCAATATGCTCTGGCCGCAAAGCAGATGGAGATGGCAGGGCCTATCTTCTCGCTCTATGTCGGTGGCGGACGGAAAGAGGCCCATGGCCTGCTGAACGGGCTGGAGCTGGTCGATATCAGCAATAATATCGGGGACTCCCGGTCACTGATGACCCATCCCGCATCGACGACGCATTTCGGCATGGCCGAAGAGGCGCGGCTGGAAGTCGGCATCACCGAGGATATGCTGCGGCTGAATGTCGGGCTTGAAGATGCGGACGATGTGATCGAGGATCTTGATCGCGCTCTGAAGTCGATAGGCCGTTGACGAAAGCAGGGGGAAAGGCGCATTTCTTTTAACGTGAACGCGCTCTTTCCCTTTCATGCGACCACACGTGATATCAACGTGCATGTTGCCGTTACGTTCCTGCCGGAGCAGTCAGAGCCTGACCGCGGGCGCTGGTTTTGGGCCTATCATATTCGTATCGAGAATAGCGGTGATCAGCCCGTGCAGTTGCTGACGCGCCATTGGGTGATCACTGATGGGCGTGGCGCCCAGCATCGTGTAGATGGGGATGGCGTCGTAGGCGAACAGCCGGTGGTGCAGCCGGGAAAAAGCTATGACTATGTTTCGGGTTGCCCGCTCAATACGCCGACAGGATCGATGCGCGGACATTATCATATGATCGGCGCCAGCGGGGAGACGTTCGACATCGCTATCCCTCATTTCGCGCTCGTAGCCCCGGCGGTTGCCGAATGAAGCGTACGCATTTGCCGTTGAACGGCCTGCGCGTCCTGGATGCGGCCGCGCGCCACCTTTCCTTTACCCGGGCAGCCGATGAACTGGCGGTGACACCGGCAGCCGTTGGCCAGCAGATCCGTGCGCTGGAGGATTTGCTGGGCGTTGTCCTGTTCCGCCGGACGCCGAAAGGTCTGGAACTGACCCCGGAAACCGAAGCGGGCCTTGAAGCATTGCGCGCCGGCTTTCTGGAGTTTGAAGAAGCCGTGCGAGCGATGCAGGCGGGGCAGTCCAGTTCTTCGCTGACCATCGCCGCGCCGCGAGACGTCACGGCAAAATGGCTGCAACCGCGCCTCGCCAGTTATGCGGCGAGCCAGCCCGATCTCAAATTCGCTCTGGTGGCAGCGGACGAGACGCTGGACTTTACAGAGGCCAATCTGGACCTTGCCTTGCGGCTGGCCGACGGGCCGGGTGAACATGAAGGGGTGAAGCTGGGCGAGGCGAGCTTCGTTACCGTCGAAGCGGCTGGGGGAGGTCCGGAGCATCGCGTCGATTGGCCCGGCTGTCCCGCAGCGAGTGAACCGGCAGCGATCCGGGTTGCTGACGCCGGGCTCGCCATTGAAGCCGCGATCAACGGCTTTGGACGAGCAACCGTGCCGCTGCTGCTCGCACAGGCCGATATCGAGGCGGGGCGGGTGCGGCAAGTGGGGGAGCCGCAGGCGTCTGCACTGGCCTATTGGTTGATCGCGCCGCTGCCCCAATGGCGGCAGAAAAAGGTGAAGGCGCTGATCGAGGCGCTTCTCTCCTGAACCCGGGCTTTCGCTTCCGGCCTTTTGCTGGGGCGAGGCCGTCGCCGCATCGAGGAGTAGGCGGATGACCTTTCGCGGCTTCAACCATAGCGGACGAGCATGTGCGCTGCTGCTGCTTTGCCTGGCGCCTCCCGCATGGGGACAAGCACCCTATGTTGCCGATGTCACCGAGGCGCGCGAGAAGCAATGGCGATCATTGGTGGCGGAAGCGCAGACCGCTTACACCGGCGGGCGACTGTCTGAAGGCACAGAAGCGGCGCGCAAGGCGCTGGCGTTAGCCGACGAACTGTTCGGACCTGATGATCCACGCACGCTGATTTCCGCAAATGATCTGGCTCTATTGCTGGAAGGAATAGGCAATCATCGCGAGGCTGAACAATTGCTCCGCCGAGTATTCGACAGCTATTTGCGTACGCGGGGCGAAGATGACCCCAATTGCCAGATGGCGCTGGAAAACCTGATCGATTTCTATCTGGCGCGCAAACGGACGGACGCGGCTGGGCCGTTGGTGGGCTATGCACTGGATCTCTTTCACCGGACAACAGGCGCCGCCAGCGAGCGCACGCAGCGCATGGAAAAAATAGCGGCGCAAATGTCCAAGCCCGATCCAGTTATCCCGGTGAACTGACGATCGCGTTTCCGCCTCCATTCGCCGACTATATCGATGATTATAGCCCTTAGGGTGAATTGCTAAACGATCCGGCGCTGCTATCCCCACTGCACCATCGGACGGCGGCGTTCATTTTCTCCTGATGTTTGGCCAGTGCATGCATTGGTGCGAGTTGGGGGGAGTGGGCGTCGGCACGGGACATAATTCCGTTGGGTCGCAAAAATGAGTGGGCGGCTGGCCGAAGGGCTGGCCGTCCGCTTATCGTTTCCGAGACGTTCGTGGTCACCAAGAGACCCGACAGTAGCTCCATAGCTTCGGCGATGCGTTCCGAGTCGTTGCCGGACAGCACTCCGATCATTAGCCTGCATTAAATGCAGGGTATAAGACCAACGATATACTGCATGTGAAATACATATATCTCAAGTAATAGAGCATGGGTTATTTTTCGGCCGCTATCGTATTTAAATGGTTAACAAAAGTTGATTTTTGGTGACTCTATTTATCCCCGCCTAATATGATCACTCATCGGGTCAGAACTATAAGACGATAGGATTAATCCGGGGCGGGGAGGGCCAATAAGGCCTTGCCAACGGAAGATCGCAGACAATGGGCAATAGCTGATCCGCTAATGCCATGAGTCGATGAAGATGGAATTTCTCAATGCATGCGCGTTGAGGAAGTGGTCTTCTGCGCACTTCTTTGAACCGTCCCATGACGACAGGTGGGATGGAAAGATGGATTTCGAGCGCGAATGGAATGCCGATGCCGCCGCTGACCGTCAGCAGGCGCATGACCCGGTCCTGGATGCACTCGCCGCTCGGGTGAAGGGGCACCATATCCAGCCAGGCACAATGCGCACGGTGGCCGCTGGCCCGGATGGCGTTGTCGTCCTTCCTGCCGGAACCGACATCAATCAAATAGAGGTCGATGGCCGCAACCTGATCGTCACGTTGCCGGACGGCACGCAGATGGTGATCCTGGACGGCGCGGTCGTAATGCCGCACATCGTTGTCGGCGACGTCGAAATCCCTTCGGTTAACCTCGCTGCGCTGTTGATCGGCGATGAACCGCAGCCCGCCGCCGGGCCAGCCCGCAGCTCTGGGGGGAATTTCCTGGCGGATGATGGTGCGATCGGTGATCCTTTCGCGCTGGGCGATTTGCTCCCACCGACCGAATTGGCCTTTACGCAGCCTGAAGAGCGGGAAATCCTCCCCATCGCGCCGGATGAGGATGACACGCCGGAAGTCTTGATCGTCACGCCAGACCAGCCGGCCGGTGCGACCGACGCCACGGCTGGCGTCAGCGAAGCGGGCTTGCCCGCGCGCGATGGCGAGCCCGCCGGATCGGCCGCTGCTGGTGATGGTGAGCAGACCAGCGGCACCATCATCTTTTCAGCTGACGATGGCCCGTCTCTTGTTACGATCAACGGCGTGGCGGTGACCGCTGTCGACCAGTCCTTCGAAACACCGATAGGCACCCTGATCATTACCTCGATCGAGAATGGGCAGATCGGCTATCGCTACGTGTTGGCGGATAATGTCGTAGGCCCGCCGCCTGTCGAAATCTTCACCGTCGTGGTGACCGATAGCGACGGCGACCAGGCGACCGCCACGCTGACCATCTCCATCGCCGACGATGCACCGTCCGCAACGAACGACGCCGACAGCGTGACCGAGGACGGCCAGGTCGTGGCCGACGGCAATCTCTTCACCGGCAGCGGCGGGGCTGACGCCAACACGACCGACGGCGTCGCCGACGTGCAGGGCGCCGACGGCGCGAGCGTGACCACTACTGGGACCTTCCAGGGCACCTATGGCGTGCTGACGATCAGCGCGGGCGGCGGCTACAGCTATACGCTGGCGAATGACAACCCGACGGTTCAGTTCCTGACGCCGGGTCAGACGCTGACCGAAAGCTTTGCCTATACAATCACGGACGCGGATGGCGACACATCCAGCGCGACGCTGACCATAACCATCAACGGCGCGGACGACGGCGTGACCATCACCGGCGTGAACGGCGAGCCGGGCGCTGAGGGCGCTGAGCTGGTCGTTTTGGAAAATGACCTGTCTGACGGCAGTTCGCCCGATGCGGCGGCTCTGACGCGGACTGGGTCCTTCGGGGTGTCTGGCGCGGACGGTCTGACCTCCGTGACCGTGGGTGGCGTGACAGTGCTGAACAACGGCGCATTCGTGCCGGGACAAGTGGTGACGACGCCGCTCGGCACGCTGACGATCACCGGCTTCACCGCGACGGCGCAGCAGGGCGGGACGCCGACGGCTGGCACCTTCACCTACAGCTTTGTCCTGACCGACAACAGCCTGAACCATGACGTGGCGGGCGCTGACAGCCTGTTCCAGAACTTCGCCATCGTGGCGACGGATCGGAACGGATCGACGGCGTCGGGTTCGATCGACGTTCAGGTCGTCGATGACCTGCCGATCGCGCGGTATGATGTCGCTGCGCAGGCTTCGGAAAATGAGACCGTTCAGATCAATGTTGTGACAGGCGCGGGCACGCTGAGCGGAGCGGGGGGCGCCGACACGCTGGGGGCAGATGGGGTCGACCTGACCGTCGCTGGCGGAAAGCTGGTCCTGACTAGTGGGCCGAGCCTGGGCACGGCGGTCTATCAAGGCAACGGCGTGTTCCTCTACACCGCCAATGCGGGTGCAGAGGGGCAGGACAGCTTCACCTACACCATCACCGATGGGGACGGGGACAGCTCGACCGCGACGGTGACCATCCAGCTGGCGGGCGACTCCGTGCCGACCGTCACTGTCGGTGACCTCGTCGTTTCGGAAGCGGGGCTGCCGAACGGGTCGGCGGCTGCGGGGAATAGTGAAACCGCAACGGGATCGATGACGATCACGACCGGCGGCGATACGCTGGACACGGTCGAGGTGCAGGACAAGAACGGCGCCTGGATCGACGTGACTGGCGCGACGGTTGGTTCGCCGGTCGTCGTGCAGGGCGATGCGGGCACACTGACGGTGACGTCCGATGGCCTGGGCCATTACAGCTACAGCTATACGCTGGCGGTCAACGATCCGACCCATCCGGACTTCAATCCCAATGATGGCGACGGCATCAGTGGCGCGGCCGATGCGCAACCGGGCGACAGCTTCGCCGTCCGCGCGACTGACAGCGATGGCGACGTGTCGACCGTCACCAGCATCGACGTGACGGTCCAGGACGACGCGCCGACACTGGACGTGGCCGGCCCCACCAGCGTGGTCGAGGGTGTGAGCGTCAACGGCACCTGGTCGCAGGTGGTTGGCGCGGATCAGCCGGGCGTCACGCAGGTGGTGTTCAATGGCACGCCCTACGCGCTGGGTCAGGCGATTGATACGGGCAAGGGCACCCTGACGGTCAATGCCAACGGCACCTGGACCTTTGCCGCTGCCAACAACCTGAACCAGAGCATGGCGCAGTCGATCAGCTTCACCGTCAAGGTGACCGACGCCGACAATGACGTGGCGCAGGACGTGCAGACCATCACCATTGGTGATGGCGCGGACCCGACCGCTGGCTCGGCGCTGAACCTGCTGGTCGATGACCAGAATCTGTCGGATGGCAGCACGTCGGCAGGCCCGGACTTCCAATCGGGCAATGTCAGCTTCACGGCGGGTTCTGATGCACTCACCAGCTTTGCCTTCTCGCAGGATCTGAGCGGCTTGGGCGGCGGCCTGACCTGGAACCGGGTCAGCGCCACGCTGATCGAAGGTTGGGACGGCGCCGTGGGCACCGGGACCAAGATCGTGCAACTGACGCTGACGCCGCCCGCTTCGATCGGCGCGAACAGCAACGGCACGGCGCAGGTCACCGCGACCCTGCTCAACAATTATGACAGCCATCCGCTGTTCACGCAGGATGACACCGCGCAGCTCGGCCAGATTGGCGTCGTCGCATCCGACCAGGACGGCGACAGCGCGACGGCGACGGTCAATGTGGCGGTGTCGGACGATGTGCCGACGCTGGACGTAACCGGCCCGACGAGCGTCGTCGAAGGGGCGAGCGTCAACGGCACCTGGTCGCAGGTGGTTGGCGCGGATCAGCCCGGCAATGTGACGCAGGTGGTGTTCAACGGCACGCCCTACGCGCTCGGCACGCCGATCGACACGGGCAAGGGCACCCTGACGGTCAACGCCAATGGCACCTGGAGCTTTGCTGCTGCGGGGAACCTGAACCAGAGCGTGGCGCAGTCGATCAGCTTCACCGTCAAGGTGACTGACGCCGACAATGACGTGGCGCAGGACGTGCAGACCATCACCATCGATGATGGCGCTGTCCCGACGGGCGGTAGCCCGCTGAACCTGCAGATGGACGATCAGAATCTGACTGGCGGAACTACGGCGAGCAACCCGGATTTCGTGTCGGCCAATGCCAGCTTCACGGCGGGATCCGATGCGCTGATCAGCTTTGCCTTTACCCAGAATATCTCTGGGCTGGGGGGCGGCCTGACCTGGAACCGGGTCAGCGGCACATTGATCGAAGGGTGGGATGGTCCGGTCGGCACCGGCACGAAGATCGTCTCCCTGACGCTGACTCCGCCTGCTTCCATCGGGGTGAACGCATCCGGAACCGTGACCGTGACGGCGACGTTGCTCGACAACTACGACAGCCATCCCGACGTGTCGCTCGATGATCTTGTCCAGCTCGGTAATGTCGGCGTCGTGGCCTCCGATCAGGATGGTGACAGCGCGACGGTCACCGTCAATCTGTCAGTGTCGGACGACGTGCCGACCGCCGCTAATGACGGCCTGCTGGCAACGGTCGATGACGACGCGGCGGCCGTGAATATCGGTACGGTGGCCGGACTACTGGTCAACGACAGCTATGGAGCGGACGGGCAAGGCACGCCTGCAATCACCATCGCGACCGGCAGCCTTGGCGGCACCATCGCGATCGGTGCGGGCGGCACGCTGCTCTACACGTCCAATCATAACATCACTTCGCCCTATGCGTCGGTGGATGAAAGCTTCACCTACACTATCAAGGATGGCGACGGAGATACGGCTACGGCCACCTTCACTGTTCGCCTGACCGACACCGGTCCATCGATCAGTTTGGCCGCAGCGTCGATCACTGTCGACGAAGACGGTCTGGCCAATGGCATCACAACTGCGCAGCCGGGTGATGTCGCGGGCGCCGACGTCCTCGTGACGGGAGCTCTCTCCGGCTTCAGCTACGGTAATGACGGCCCTGGCAGCATCACGCTCGCCGCAGTTGCCAATACTGGCCTGGTCAGCCTGGCGGGTAACGTCATCCGCACGGTGTGGGACCCCGTCAATCACATCCTCACCGGCGAGGATTCGGTCACCGGCGCTGATGTGTTCAAGCTGACGATCACCAATGTTGCGACAGGAGCCTATCAGTTCGAACTGCTGGCTCCCGTCAAGCATGCAGCGCCTGCACCGAACACCAGCTTCGAGAATGACGCCACACTGACGATTGGCGTGACGGTCACGGACGCTGAAAATGAGAGCGCCAGCGGCTCCATCACGATCACGATCGATGATGACAGCCCAACCGTTTCGGCTACGCTGAATGCAGCGGCCATCGCGCAGCTCGACGAAACGGTAGCCGTCGCGGGTGGTACGCCGACGCTGGCGGTCAGCAATATCGGTAATGATCTCGACGTCAGCGGCGGCCTGCTGCTCAGCACGGCAACCAGCGGCCAGTCGGTCGTGACGGTCGGCGGCGGCTACGGCGCTGATGGACAGGGTTCGCTGACCTACAGCCTGGTCGTCAGCAATGCAGCGTCAGGTCTGAAGGTTACCGACGGTTCCGCAATCACGCTCGTTTTGGAAAATGGCCTGATCGTTGGCCGGGTCGCGAGCGGCACGTTCGCCAATCAGGCAGCCTTTGCGATCTCCATCGACGCGTCTGGCGTCGTCAAGGTTGAGCAATATCTGTCGCTGCAGCATCCCAACGCCGCCAGCGTTGATGAGGCTGTGTCAATGTTGGCAGGCCATGTCGGCGTAAACGTGACCCGTGTCGATGCCGATGGTGACAGCGTCACGACAGCATCACCGGTCGATATTTCCGGACTTATCAGCTTCCATGACGACGGCCCTGTTTCGGCGCTTACCGTAGGCGAAGAGCGCGGCGCGGAGTTGATCACAGTCGACAACGTCGCCGGCGACTTCGCGACTGGCCAATTCTCGATGAAGTTTGGATCGGATGGTGCTTCATCCAGCGGCTTCAACATCACTGGCCCTGCGATCACCGGCGTTCACTACACCGAAACCGATGTCTTCGATCCGCAGACCGGACAGTTCCTCCGCACTGAATTGCTGGCCGAGGTGGGAACGACCCATACGGCGGGAACAACGGACGACCTTTTCAAGCTGACGGTCAACGCCGATGGCACCTACCGTTTCGACCTGATCAACGCAGAACAGGTGACGACGGAGGAAATCTCGTTCGCTTCGCTGAGCGCAGGTGGCCCAAGCTTCCGTGAACTGGAGGACGATCCCGACACGGCGGTTAACGAAACCGGCCGGGTCGAATTCGAATCCAACGGCAACGGTGTCAACGCCAGCACGCCGGGCTTTGGCGTCAGCAATCAGTGGACTGATCCCGGTGAGTGGTTCAGCATGGAATTCCACAATCCGGGGGCGGTCGGAAACGACAATCCGTGGGTGAATGCGGACCTGCTCGACTCACTGTCGCTGACCGTCCAGCAGGTTCAGCAGGGTCCGGTCGATTTCACCTGGACCGCCTACCGCTACAATGCCGACGGTTCGCTGGCGGCCACGGAGAGCGGCAATTTCCAGGTGACGGCAGCGGGCGTCGTGACGATCGATCCTTCGATCGAGTTTAGCGAGCTGCGGATTGACAATGTCGACGCTAATGGCGGGGTCCGTTTCGCAACCGCTGTATCCGTCACTCGGCTGGTTCTTCCGACCGACCAGAATCTCAACTTCCAGGTCAACGGCACGGACGGCGACGGCGATCCGATGACGCCGATCACAATCGGGGTCCTAGTGGACGCCACCAGTGTTCCACCGGTCGCCCTCGACCTCGACGGTGACGGCCTTGAGTTCCTCTCGCGCTCTGCAGACGTCACCCATGATTATGGCAGCGGTCTGGTCAGCACGGCCTGGGTCTCTTCCGACGACGGCCTGCTCGCTCATGCGGTTGGCGGTTCCTACGACATCGTCTTTGCCGACGATGCGCCGGGGGCCACGAGCGATCTGGAGGGTCTGCGCCTTGCCTATGACAGCAATGGCGACCGTGTGTTTGACGCTGACGACGCGGCCTTTGCGGAATTCGGCGTCTGGCAGGATCTGAACAGCAACGGCGTGGTCGATGGCGGCGAGTTCAAGTCGCTGGCCGACATGGGCATCGCTTCGATCAACCTCACGCCGCATGGCCCGGGCTATGAGGCGGCCGACGGTGACGTGACGGTGCTGGGCGAAACGACCTTTACCCGCACGGATGGCACCAAGGGCACCGTGGGCGACGTGATGTTTGCGACGGGTTCCAAAGACGGCGACGCCAGCAAGACCGTGGAAAGCACCACCAGCAGCTTCAATCAGGCACTCATCGCGGCAAGCCTGGTCGCGGTGGCTGGCGCTGCCGAGACGATGGAGCAGGAGCCTGCTCCGGTCGTTGCCGGAAATGAGACGACCACGGGTGCCGCCTCGGAGGCCGCGACGGACAGCGTCTCGGAGCCCGTTGCGAACGACGATGACATAAGCATGTCGGCGTCGAGCGAAACCCAGGACGGCCAAGTCGATGACCAGCCGGTTGAGCAGACGAGCCACAGTGGCAGCGACGATACCGCTCCGGCCGATTCGACGCTTTTGGGCGGCGATGATGCATCGGTTCATGCCGCCAATGATGATGGCCAGGCGCAGCCCGCGCTGGACGATCATCAGGGCTTGCTCGCCCAAACCGTCGATCTGCCGACCTTCGACGCCAATGCTGCGGCGCTTGCCGCAGTGCATGAGGCGGCTTCGAATGCCCAGGCTGCGCAGGTGGTGGCCGAAGCGCTAGGCGATGCAGGAGCGCCGGACATCGATGCACTGCTGGCCGCATTGCCGGGGGGCGAGCATGCGCCTGTGCTGCTCAATCCCCTCGCTGGTGAGGTTGCCGATGCAGGCCATCTGATGGCGATGGCGGCCAGTGTCTTCGATGCGGCGATGGTCGCGCATGAGGCGATGGCGGTCGCTCACGGGTGATCGTCATGGTTCGGATTTCTCGCGGGAATATTTGGGGGAGAATGATTATGCGGAACAGGTTGAGAAGCATCGCTTCCTTCGGCCTAGCGGCGGGGATGATGTCGACGGGGGCCTTGGCGGCGCCCGCCTCGCCCCTGCTGCAGATGGGCAATTCGGAGCTCAAGGGCGCGCTCAATAGCCGTTATGACACGGCGGTTGCGGCGGCGGGAGACGCAAGCCTACGGGCAGCGCAGGACAGCCGCTGGACCTGGGCCGTGGAGGCCAAGAACCAGTGCGGCATTGCGCTGGGCTTCATGAAATCCGGCACTAAGGATGCGGACAGCATCAATAAGTGCGACGACTTTGTGGCACGCCTTTCGGCGCCGCCACCGCCGCCGGTGCCGACCGCAGCTTCAGCCCCACCCGCGCTGGACTGCACGGCACCGGCGGTGTCCATTTTCTTCGACTGGAACATGGACACACCGCTGCCCGAGGGCGCGGCGACGATCAACCAGATCACGCAATCGGCTGCCCAGTGCGGTTGGACGCGGTTTGGCGTCACCGGCTACACCGATACGTCGGGCGGAACACGCTACAATGACGGCCTGTCGCTGCGCCGGGCGCAGAATGTCGCCGGGCTGATGAGCCAGGGCGGCATCGCGATGGACGCGATGACCGTCACCGGGCTGGGCGAAACCCAGCTGAAAATCGAAACTGCCGACAATGTGCGCGAACCGATGAACCGTCGGGTCGAAGTCACTGCCAGCACGAATTGAGGGGAGCGCAATCATGACAATCCTGCGCAAGACATGCGGCAGCCTGATGGCGCTGTGCGCCGCGACAATGGTAACGAGCGGTTGGGCACAGACCACGGACCTGAAGAGCGCCATCGCGGCCGCGATCGACAGCCATCCGGAAATCAACCAGGCGGTGCAGAACAAGGAAGCCATCGAGTTCGAACGCGAACAGGCCAAGGGGCTGTATCTGCCCCGGGTCAGCGTGGAAGGATCGGCTGGCATTCGCCGGTTGGAGAATAACACGCGGCGGACGCTCGGTATCGGCGACCAGACGCTTTATCCGCTGGAAGCGAGCGTTCTGGCGGAACAGACGCTGTTCGATTCGGGCTATCGCAGCGCGGAAAAACGGCGCCAGGCTGCCCGGATCGATGGCGCGGCTCTGCGCGTGGGCGAACGGTCGCAGTTCGTCGCGCTGAACGTCACGCGGCAATATCTGGACTATATGCTCCAGCAGCGTGTCGTCGCTGCGGCGGAGGACAATATCGCTTTCCACCGCAAGTTGCTCGGCGATCTGGGCGAGGGCGTGTCGAAGGGGTCGATCAGCATCGCTGACCAGCAGCAGGCCGAAGAGCGGCTGCAGTCCGCGCTGGTCCGCAAGAGCGAGGCAGAGCAAGACCTGACCAATGCGGCTATCAGTTTCCGCACGTTGACCGGTCTTTCGATCGACCAGGTGTCGATGCCCGATGCGGTGACGAGCGCCGTGCCGCCGACGCTGGACGAAGCGATCGCAGGCGCGCGCACCAACAACCCGCTGATCCGGGAAGCGGAGGCTGACATCCAGGCGGCGCATGCAGTCGTGGATGAGGCAGAGTCGGATCTCGGGCCGAAGGTTGTGCTGGAAGGGCGCGGCCGCGTCGGTGAGGATGTGGATGGCTTCCGTGGCAGCACCAACGATGTGCAGGGGCGCGTCGTCCTGCGCTGGCAGCTGTTCGATGGCGGCATCAACCGGGCGAAGGTCCAGGAAATGACCCGCCGCGCCAGCGAGGCGCGTTTCCGCCTCAGCCAACGTCAGCGTGAGGCGGAAGAGGATGTCCGAACCGCCTGGAACCGTTGGGACACAGAAAAGAAGCGGCTGACCGACCTGTCGCGGCAGGCGACGGTTTCGGACTCGCTGCTGGTTTCCTATCGCGAGCAGTTCAACGTGGGACGCCGTTCGCTGCTCGACGTGCTCGACAGCCAGAACACCCGCTTCAATACGCAGGTGCGGACGGAAACGGCCCGCTTCTCCGAAATCTTCGCGCAATATCAGATTCTGGCGGCGACCAATCAGCTGCTCGACACTCTGGGGATAGCCCAGCCTTCGGGCGCCAATCCCTATGCGCGCAAGAAATATGATGTTCCGGACCTGCCGCCCGCCGAATTGCAGCGGCGGCGCTATCCGGGCTGAAGTTTCCATCTTTGGGGTCACCCCGGCTTCGGCTGGGGTGGCGCGGGGTAAACAATGTTGGAACGAAGCACATTAAGTCTGGCCGAATGGCTGGACCATCAGGGCTCGCCCGGTGACGAACTGATTGAATGCATCGGCCATGTGGCGCGGCATTTCGATCGATCGCCGGGTATCGTGGCTTTGCGCGCAGGCCTTGCCGTCGATGAATCAGGGCGCCTGCCTTTTCATCAGGCGGAGTCCGCGCTGGATCAGATTGGCCTGCTGAGCGACCATGTTCGCGGACGGCTGGACAAATGGCGGCCCGCCAACCTGCCAGCCATCCTCCCGCTGAGGGGTGAGCGCTTTCTCCTCCTGCTGGACATCAAGCAGGGCGACGCGCTGGTTCAACTGCCCCATGCGAGCGAACCGGTATGGGCGCGGCTATCCGATCTGGAGCCTTATTTCACGGGTGAAGCGCTGGCCGTCATGGCCGATCATGGCCGCGAACGGGCCGAGGATAGGCCGTGGGACGAACGGGCGCGGCAGCATTGGTTCTGGCGCGAAGTCTGGCGGGCGCGTGGGTCCTTTGGTTATGTCATGCTGGCGGCGGGGATCATCAACCTTCTCGCTTTCGCGCTGCCGCTGTTCACGATGAACGTCTATGACCGGATCATTCCGAACAAGGCCGCTTCCAGCCTTTGGGTGCTAGGTGCGGGTGTCATGCTGGCCTTTGGGCTGGATTTTGCTTTGCGGCTCGCCCGGGCGCGGCTGGTCGATGAGGCTGGCCGGGAAATCGACGAGCGGCTCTCGCAGCGGCTGTTCGAAAAGGTGATGAACGTGCCGCTCGCCAGCCGTGCGGGCAGCACTGGGGCGCTGGCTCGGCGCGTGTCGGAATTTGAGAGCGTCCGCGAATTTTTCACATCGACCACCGTGGTGCTGGTGGTCGATATCAGCTTCCTCTTTCTGTTTGTCGCCATCATCGCGCTGTTGGGCGGTTGGCTCGCAGTCGTGCCCGTCGTCATGATCGGCATCATGGCCACGGCCGGCTTCTTCCTTCAGCGCTCCATGGCCACCCTGTCACGTGATGCGCAAGCCGATGCGAGCCTGCAAAGCGCCGCGCTGGTGGAGGCGATCGGGGGCATGGAGACGCTGAAGGCATGCCGCGCCGAAGGGCGGATGCTTGACCGGTGGCGCCGTTATGCCCGGATGAGCGCATCGACGCAGGAAAAACTGCGGCGGCTGAGCTCGACCAGCGTGACACTGGCGTCGCTTTGCCAGCAGGTGACGAGCATCGCGTTGGTGATCGGCGGATTTTACATGTTCGCGGCGGGCGAGATCACGATGGGCGCGATCATTGCGATCGTCATGCTGGCTGGCCGGTCACTGGCGCCTGTGGGACAGCTTGCCTTCGTCATCGTGCGAGCGCGGCAGGCGATAACGACGCTGAGCAGCCTCCAGACGCTGATCGATCAGCCGGACGAGCGGCTGGACGGAGCGCGCGGCATCATCCCGAAGGTGCGCAAGGGCGCGATCGTCGCCAAGGGGCTCGAGTTCAGCTATCCGGGCGCGTCGCAGCCAAGCCTGAAGAGCATCGACCTGCGCATCGAACCGGGCGAACGAATCGGCATCATCGGGCGCGTGGCGTCGGGCAAATCGACGCTGGGGCGGGTGCTGTGCGGCCTTTATCCTCCGGGCGGCGGCATGTTGACCATCGATGATGTGGATAGCCGCCAATATCATCCGCACGAATTGCGCGCTGCCTTCCGCTATGTCGGGCAGGATGCGGAGCTGTTCAGCGGATCGGTGCGTGAAAACCTGCTGCTGGGCGCGCGGGACGCCGACGATGAGAAGCTGCTGGACGCGCTGGAGCGTTCCGGGGCCTCGCGCTTCTTCGGGCGGGATGCCGCCGGGTTCGACCTGCACATCGGTGAGCGCGGTAGTCGCCTATCGGGCGGGCAGCGGAGCTTCCTGGTGTTGGCGCGGGCGTTGGTGGAGCCGACCAGGCTGCTCTTCCTCGATGAGCCGACCGGGGCGATGGATAATCAGACGGAAAATCTGTTTGTCGACCATCTGGCAAAGGCGCTGGAGCCCGAACAGACGCTGATCGTATCGACGCACCGCCATGCGCTGCTGCGGATCGTGGACCGACTGATCGTGATAGACCAGGGTGTGGTTCTGGCGGACGGGCCGCGCGACGAGGTTATTGGACAGCTTCAAAAAGGAGCGGTTCAATGATCGGGCGGGCAGGGAGGTTACCAGCGTCTGAGACTTGCATGCTCGGCCTTGGGGGCGCGCTTGTTATAGTCTTGGCGGCGGGAACGGTTGGCTGGCGCGGGCACGACGCTCCCAAGGCTGCGGTCCAAACGAGGATCATCGACGGTGCGCCCGCCATCCCCCGCCAATATCGCGCGCTGGTGGAGATCACAGAGAGCGAAGCCGCGCCCTTGACGATCGGGCAGGAGGCGGAGGCACAGAATGGCAGGCTCAGGTTTGCGGCCGGAGCCATCGCCGCAGCATCGCCTTTCCACGCACTTCAATCCGCAGGCGAGGACAGGAGCCGCGCGCTGCAATGCCTGACGCAGGCGATCTATTATGAAGCAGCGGCTGAACCGGAAAGCGGACAGCGCGCGGTGGCACAGGTCGTTCTCAACCGTGTGCGTCATCCCGCCTTCGCCAAGACGGTGTGCGGTGTGGTGTATCAGCGCTTTAACGCGTCAGTGTGCCAGTTCAGTTTCGTATGCGATGGGTCACTTGCGCGGCGACCTATGGCCGTCCTCTGGAATAGGGCACAGCGGATCGCGGCCGCGGCGCTGGCGGGGCAGGTTGAACCGAGCGTTGGCACCGCGACCCATTATCATGCCGACTATGTGTTTCCCGGGTGGGCTCCGCATTTGGCGAAGCTTGCGCAGATCGGCGCGCACATCTTTTATCGCTGGCCGGGCGCGTGGGGGCTGCCGCGCGCTTTTACGAGGCGCTATGCCGGGGGTGAATATATCCCTGCCTTCGATCCATCGCAGATGGTGGCGATGAAGGAGCCGGAGATCGATTATCCTCCGGTTGCGGCGCTGCCCGAACGCCGGGCGGCCAATGATGTGGGCGGGCGGATGGACCCGACCAAGGGATGGAAGCTGTCCATTCCTGATCCTTCGCAAGGCGGCGGCGCTCTCACCAACATGCTGGCCGCGCAGGAAAAGGCGAAGGGGGTGGCGCTCGCTGCCGATGAACATGTGATGCAAGAGGCAAAACCATGATGGGGCGCTGGATCAACTGGCTGCGGGGGCAGCCGGGCAACAAGCAGGTCATCCTGTATAGCGGCGGAGGCATGCTGGCGTTCCTGTTGTGGGCCAGCCTTGCTCCGGTGGATGAGGTGACGCACGGGCAGGGTCGGGTGATTCCGTCGAGCAAGGCGCAGGTCATCCAGTCCGCCGAGCCGACCACGATCGAGGAGATATTGGTTCGGTCGGGGCAGAAGGTCAGCAAGGGCCAGTTGCTGGTGCGTCTGGACGACGCGATGCTGGCGTCCGAACTGGGACAGTTGCAGGCCGAGACGCGATCTCTGACGGCGCGGGCGGGACGGCTGGAGAAGGAAGGCACCGGTACGGGCGCCAACTGCGCCACGGGCGGCCCCGAATGTCAGCAGGAGCAGGCGCTGGCCGCAGTCCGTCAATCGGCGCTCCGCAGCAAGCAGGATGGGCTTTCCGCTCAGGTGGAACAGCGGCGGCGCGAACTGGGCGAGGCGCAGGCCACGATCGACAGCCTGGGTGGCAGCGTCCAGCTGGCGCGGCAGCGCGTGGCGATGTTGGAGCCGCTAGCGGCGAAGTCCATCATCCCGCAGACCGAACTGCTCGACGCCCGGCGTGATCTGGTGGACGCGCAGGGACGGCTCAACGCGGCGCAGCAGCAGGCGTCGCGTGCATCGGCCGCGATCCGCGAGGCGCAGGCGCAATTGTCCGAGGCGAATTTTCAGTTCAAGCAGGATGCGTTGAACGAACGCAGCCAGCTGGAGGCCAAGATCGCGGTCAATAGCGAGTCCCTGCGCGGTGCGAAGGGCCGCGCGCAACGCGCGGAAATCCGTTCGCCCGTCGATGGCGTGGTCAACGATGTGCAGGTGACGACCATCGGCGGCTTCGTGACCGCGGGGCAGAAGATCATGCAGATCGTCCCCATCGGCGACAAGCTGCTGGTGGAAACTCGGGTGAAGCCGAACGACATCGCCTTCATCAAGACCGGCGACCGCGCGGTCGTGAAGGTCACCGCCTATGACTTTTCCATCTATGGGGGCCTGAGCGGCACCGTGCAGCAGGTTTCGGCTGACAGCGTTTATGACGAAGCGACGCGGGAGGCCTATTTCACGGTGGTTGTGGAAACCGACCGCGCATGGCTAGGCACGGGCGCGCACAAGCTGCCCATTACGCCGGGCATGGTGTGCGATGTGGAGATATTGACGGGCCGCAAGTCGGTGTTGGCCTATCTGCTCAAGCCCATCATGAAGGCGCGGTCGGAGGCTCTGCGGGAGCGGTAAGCAGTGAGCGTGCTCAGCGAGCGGCGAACTGGACTGGCTGCGGCTTCGTTACGCGATAGCCGTGGGTCCAGCGTCCGTAAGAGTTGAAGCTCATGATCGGCCGATAGTCGCTGACCTCTGAGGAAGGCAGCACCTGATCCGTCATATTGTCGAGGACCATCAGCTCGCTGCCAACGCGCACTGCCAGCACCGCGTGATCGGCCTGCCTCACCAGATCGCGTGCGATGACGAGGAACATCGCGTGGCGATCAAAGCCAGCCGCTTCCAGAAGCTGCATCTTGGCGATGGCGTAATCTTCGCAATCGCCAGCCCCGCGCTGGAGCGACTGGCTGGCTGAAGCCCAGCTGTCGCGGCCCTGCCGATCGTCAGCGAAGCGCAGGCGGCTGTTGACCCAGCTATTCACCATCTCCACCTGCCGTAGTCCGGCGGCGGCGCGCGCCGACCGCAAGAGGCTGGCCGACAGGACCGTAGTCGGAGCGGAGCGGGCAGCGGCGGCCCATTTGTCGTCGAGCGGCGTACGGCTGACCGCCATCGCCACCGATCCGAAGATGTCTGGCTGTCCGGGGCGCGGCGCTGGAGCAGATGGCAGCGGGGTGGGCCTGGGCATGGCGAAGGTGGCCGCAGGCGCTGTGATGAGGTCGCGCATGAAGGTGGGCACGAGATCGGGCTGCTTATAGCTGAGTGCAGGCTGGCTGAGCGTCAGGCGGATGCCTTGCAATTCCCATCCGGGCAACCGAGACAACGTCCGGTCAACGCGGCTGTCGTTGACGATAGCCTGCGGTTCCGCGACTGGCGGCGCCCAGTTGAAGGATGACGTGCTGCCCTGCTGAGCGCTGATGGCGGCGAGGCGGCTCATGCCGCCTGCGAGCAAGGTGGACGCCAGGCGATCGGCCTGTCCATAGTCCGCGCCCTTCAACGCGTCGCTGGTGATGCCGGTCGGCGTAAGGGTTTGCGCAAGCGCGGTGCCGCTCTGAACCGACAGCAGCAGAGCCGGTGCGGCAAGCGGTGCGATGCGAAGGATCTGGGCGAAGCCTGACATGCTTGCCCGTATCGCGCGGAAGATTGAACATCCCGTCGCCCGCAGTGGTTAATGCTGCGGTAGCCACGAAATCCGGATGGGGAGCACTGTCGCGCGGCGATGCTTGCCTGCGAGAGGATCAGGCGTCGATTGCTTCTTCGTCCACCGTGGCCGCATTTTCCTGAATGAAGGCGAAGCGGTGGGCGGGGTTGGTTCCCATCAGGCGCTCGACCAATTCCCGCACTTGCTGGCGATCCTCGATATCGTCGGGCAGGGTGATGCGGATGAGGCTGCGGGTCTTGGGGTCCATGGTGGTTTCGCGCAGCTGGCCGGGATTCATTTCGCCCAATCCCTTGAAGCGGCTGACTTCGACCTTCTTGCCCTTGAACTCGGTGCGGAGCAACTCTTCGCGATGGGCGTCGTCACGGGCGTAGAGGCTCTTGCCCCCGGCGACGAGGCGGTAGAGCGGAGGCTGAGCGAGATAGAGGTGCCCGCGCCGTACCAGTTCCGGCATTTCCTGGAAGAAGAAGGTCATGAGCAGCGTCGCGATATGCGCGCCATCGACGTCAGCGTCGGTCATGATGACGACGCGTTCGTAGCGCAGATTGTCGGGATTACAGTCCTTCCGCGTGCCGCAACCGAACGCCAGGATCATGTCCGCGATTTCCTGGTTCGCCAGGATCTTTGCGTTATTGGCGGAAGCGACGTTCAGGATTTTGCCGCGTAGGGGCAGGATCGCCTGCGTCTTGCGGTCCCGCGCCTGTTTGGCCGACCCGCCTGCCGAATCGCCTTCGACCAGGAAAATTTCCGTGCCTTCGGGATCGTCGGTCGAGCAATCGGTGAGCTTGCCAGGCAGGCGCAGCTTGCGGGCGGAGGTGGCGGTCTTGCGCTTGACTTCTTTCTCGGCCTTGCGCTTCAGCCGCTCGTCCATGCGGTCGATGACATAGGCGAGCAGCGCTTTGCCGCGTTCCATATGGTCGGAAAGGAAATGGTCGAAATGATCGCGCACCGCGTTCTCGACGAGGCGGGCGGCTTCCGGGCTGGTCAGGCGATCCTTGGTCTGGCTCTGGAATTGCGGATCGCGGATGAAGACGGACAGCATGATTTCCGAAGAGGTCACGATGTCGTCTGCAGTGATGTCCTTCGCCTTTTTGTTGCCGACCAGTTCGGCGAAGGCGCGGATGCCCTTTACCAAAGCGGCGCGCACCCCTGTTTCGTGTGTGCCGCCGTCGGGTGTCGGGATGGTGTTGCAATACCAGCTGTAGCTGCCGTCCGACCAAAGCGGCCAGGCGATCGCCCATTCCACGCGGCCCGCAGTGTCAGGAAAATCCTGGCTGCCAGAGAAGAAGGCGCTGGTGGCGCATTCGCGTGTGCCAACCTGTTCCTTTAGATGATCGGCAAGGCCACCGGGGAACTGGAACACGGCTTCGGCGGGCGTATCGTCGCTTATGAGTTCGGGCGCGCATTTCCAGCGGATCTCGACGCCTGCGAATAGATAGGCCTTGGAACGGGCGAGCCGGTAAAGGCGGGCCGGCTTGAACTTTTGCTCGCCGAAAATTTCATGGTCGGGGATGAAGCTGACCGATGTGCCTCGCCGGTTAGGTGCCGCGCCGATCTTCTGGAGACCGCTGGTAGGTAAGCCCTGCGCGAAGCTTTGACGGAACAATTCCTTGTTGAGGGCAACTTCCACGACGGTCACGATCGAAAGCGCGTTCACGACGCTGATGCCTACGCCATGCAGGCCGCCGGAGGTCGCATAAGCCTTGTCGGTGAACTTGCCGCCGGAGTGAAGCGTAGTGAGAATCACCTCCAGCGCCGATTTGCCGGGAAATTTGGGGTGCATGCCGACGGGAATGCCCCGGCCATTGTCGGTGATGGTCAGCTTGTTGCCGGGTTCCAGCGTGACCTCGATGCGGGTGGCGTGCCCCGCAACCGCTTCGTCCATGCTGTTGTCGAGCACTTCGCTGGCTAGATGATGCAGCGCGCGTTCGTCGGTCCCGCCGATATACATGCCCGGACGGCGGCGAACGGGCTCCAGTCCTTCGAGCACTTCGATGGAGGATGCATCGTAACCGGAGGAGGAAAGCGGCTGGCTCGTGAACAGATCGGACATGCGCACAAGCTATAAGCGGGTCGGCGGCGGGCGCAAGCAGGAGCTATGAAGAAGGGGCCGGTCTCATCGACCGGCCCCTTCGAATTTCACAGCTAACGAAGGGTCAGCGAACGCGCGGACCGCCGAAAGGCAGCGGCGGAGGCGGACGGCGCGTACCGCGCGGCAGCTGAGCCTGATACGCACGGCCGCAATGTTCCACGCAATAAGGGAAGCCGGGGTTCACGGCCTCACCACAGAAATGGAAGTCCGGTTCGCCCGGATGGCCCATCGGCCACTTGCAGATCCGCTCGGTCAGGTCGAGCAGCGACGTCTTGCCTGCGATTTCCGGGCTAGGCTTGGCAGGGACCAGGCGGCGGGGAGGGGCGGGCGGAATCGGCGCCTGCTGGTCGCCGGGACCCTGGCGAAGGAAACCGCCCGGACCAACCGATATGATGCGAGGCTGCGGCGCGGGCACAGGTGCGTCCGCGGCAGGAGCTGCGGCAGATTGTGCGGGCGCAGACGCAACAGATGGGGCTGGGCGTGCGGGAACAGGCGCGCTATGCTGCACGGGCGCGGCGGGTTTGGGCGCTTCGGCTTCGGGCGCGGGCTTGCGGACGGGAGCAGCCTTTTTGGGCGCCTCGTTCGGCTTTACGGGCGAAGGGCGCGATTGCAGGCCAAGGCGATGCGCCTTGCCGATCACGGCGTTGCGGCTGACACCGCCCAGTTCGTCCGCAATCTGGCTGGCGGTCAGGCCTTTTTCCCACATTCCCTTGAGCTGGTCGATACGCTCGTCGGTCCAGGACAATGAATGACTCCTCAAATTCTCTGGCTAGCGCCCTATATGGGACGCGCCTGCACAGGTTAAAGCCCGTGCACAACGCCCTTGCGGCACAACAGACCAGCCGATAGTCGATCGAAGCATGAACGAACAGCCCCAATTTTCCGTATCCGCCTCTTCGCCTCCTCCTTTTCACGAGCCGGGTGAGCTTGTCATCCGCAACGTCAACTGGGCGGGCACCCGAGCGCTCTACCAGAAAGAGGTGCGCCGCTTCATGAAGGTGCAGCTCCAGACCATCTGGGCGCCTGCCGTCACCACGCTGATGTTCCTCATTATTTTCTCGATCGCGTTGGGCGGCGCCAACCGGCTGGTGCTGGGCGTCCCCTTTGCGGATTTCATCGCGCCGGGGCTCATGATCATGGGCATGATGAACAATGCCTTTGCCAACAGCAGCTTCTCTCTGCTGGCGGGGAAGATGCAGGGTACGCTGATCGACTATCTAATGCCGCCGTTGTCCAATAGCGAACTGCTGTTGGCGCTGGTCGGTGCGGCGGTGACGCGGGCGTTTTGTGTGGGGCTGGCGCTGTGGGGGGCGATGGCGCTGTGGCCGGGTGTGCATGTTACACCGGCGCATCCCTGGGCGATCGTCTGGTTTGGCCTGATGGGGGCGGCGCTGACAGCGTTCATCGGGGTACTGACATCGATCTGGGCGGAAAAGTTCGATCATGCCGCCGCGATCACCAATTTCGTGATCGGGCCGATGACGCTGCTGTCGGGCACCTTCTATTCCATTGACCGGCTGGCGCCAGTGTTCCAGGCGATCAGCCATGCCAACCCGTTTTTCTACGCGATATCGGGCTTTCGCTATGGGTTCGTTGCGGCGGCGGACGGGGATGTGGTCGTGGGAAGCATCGTTCTGCTGGTGCTCAACGTCGCTCTGGCACTGCTGTGCTATGTCCTGCTCAAGCGCGGGTGGAAGCTTAAGGCTTGATTGCGAGTGGCTTTAGACGAAGCCCGCTATCACGGGGACGGTCAGGGTCACGACGAACAGACCCGCTGCCGCGATCAGCCAATGATGGAGACGGGGAAGACCGAGATCATCCCGGCCCCCCTCCGGCTGAACATTCATCAGATGACGCCCTTGCCGCCCACCCGGGTGAGAGCAAAGCCTGCTGCTTCGGCTTCGCTGCGGGGATAGATGTTGCGCAGGTCAATGAGCAGAGGCTTGTTCATCGAAGCGGCAAGGCGCTTGAGATCGAGAGCGCGGAAAATATCCCATTCCGTGACCAGCACGAGTGCGTCGGCGCCAGTCGCGGCCTCGTAGGCGTCTTTCGCCATGGTGACGCCTGACATCATCGGTCGGGCGACCTCCATGCCTTCGGGATCATAGGCAACGATGCGAGCGCCAGCATCTTCCAGCGCCTGCACGATGGCGAGGCTGGGCGCATCGCGCATGTCGTCAGTGTTGGGCTTGAAGGTGAGGCCGAGCAGAGCAACCGTCTTGCCGCGTGCTTCGCCGCCCAGCGCTTTCACGATCTTGCGGCCCATCGCGCGCTTGCGCAGGTCGTTGACCTGCACCACCGTTTCCACGATGCGGATCGGCGTGTCGTAGTCCTGGCCGGTTTTCACCAGCGCGAGCGTGTCCTTCGGGAAGCAGGAGCCGCCATAGCCGGGTCCGGCATGAAGGAACTTGCTGCCGATCCGGTTGTCGAGGCCGATGCCGCGAGACACGTCCTGCACCTCGGCGCCGACGGCTTCGCACAAGTCCGCCATTTCGTTGATGAAGGTGATCTTGGTCGCGAGGAAGGCATTGGCGGCATATTTGATCAATTCCGCCGTGCGCCGTCCAGTGAACATGACGGGCGCCTGGTTGAGGTTCAGCGGCCGGTAGATCTGCGCCATGACGGTCATGGCCCGTTCGTTGCCGGTGGTGCCGACGACGACGCGATCCGGCCGCTTGAAATCGCTGATCGCGGCGCCTTCACGGAGGAATTCGGGGTTGGAGACCACTTGGATATCAAGGTCCGGGCGTACTTCCTGGACGATGCGCTCAACCTCGTCACCCGTGCCAACCGGCACGGTCGATTTGGTGACGATAACCGTCGGGCCGTCCACGGCTTCGGCAATTTCGCGTGCGGCGGCATAGACGTAGCTGAGGTCCGCATGGCCATCGCCGCGGCGTGAGGGCGTACCCACGGCGATGAAGATCGCGTCCGCGCCCTTGACGCCCGCAGCAAGGTCGGTGGTGAAGGTCAGTCGGTCGGCCGCAGCATTGTTGGCGACGAGCTGATCAAGGCCGGGTTCATAGATCGGCATACGGCCGGACAAGATCGCATCGATCTTGCCAGCGTCCTTATCGACGCACACGACGTCATGGCCGAAATCGGCGAAACAGGCGCCCGATACCAGGCCGACATATCCCGTGCCGATCATCGTGATCTTCATAAACTACCCGCTGCCTCGTTCGAAAAAATGAAGGATTGACTGCGCCCTAGCATAGGTCATCGCACCTGCGAAAGCACGCGTCGGAATTACCCCTTGTTCAGGGGATGGTTACGATTTGCTGGCAGGGGGTAGCCTTAAAGGCTCGCATCAGGGGGCAAAGATGAAAATTGCGGTGGTATTCGGGACCCGCCCCGAAGCGATCAAACTGTTTCCCGTCATTCACGCGTTGCGCGCGCGGGATCATGTCGATGTGCGCGTGATCGTGACTGCGCAGCACAGGGGTTTGCTGGATCAGGTACTCGACATTGCGGGTATCAAGCCGGACATCGACCTTGACGTGATGACGCCGAACCAGACACTGGATGGTCTTACGGCGAAGCTGATCGTCGATCTGGGCAAGGCGTTCGATGCGGAAAAGCCGGATCGGATCGTCGTGCATGGTGACACGCTGACGACCATGGTCGCGAGCCTCGCCGCCTATTATCGGCAAATTCCGGTCGCGCATGTGGAAGCGGGATTACGCAGTGGGGATATTTATCATCCCTGGCCTGAAGAGGTGAATCGGCGCGTTGTCGCTTGCGTGGCCGACATGAACTTTGCGCCCACCGGGGCGGCAGCCGATGCCCTGATGCTGGAAAATCGTGATGCGGCCAGCATCCACATCACCGGCAACACGGTGATCGACGCGCTGCTCGCGACGCGCGAGCGGATTGCGGGCATGCCTGCGCTCGCGGCGGGCCTTGATGAACTGGCGTCGCGCTTTGCAGGGAAGCGCATCATCGCCGTCACCAGCCATCGACGGGAAAATTTCGGCGGAGGCATGGAAGCGATTGCCCGATCCATCGCCGACATCGCTGCTCGTCCGGATGTGGCGGTGATCTTTCCGGTCCATCCCAATCCCAATGTGCGCCCGATCATGGAGGCGGTCCTTGGGAAGCTGCCGAACGTTGCGATGATCGAACCGCTCGATTATCCACATTTCGTGCGTTTGCTCGACATGTGCCATCTGGTCCTGACCGACAGCGGCGGCGTGCAGGAGGAGGCGCCGTCGCTTGGCAAGCCGGTGCTGGTGATGCGCGAAACCACTGAACGGCCTGAAGGCGTCGCGGCAGGGACGGCCAAGCTGGTGGGCGCCGACCGCGCCCGTATTGTTGGTGAGGTGTTGGCGTTGCTCGACGATGACGAGGCTTATCGGGCGATGGCACGGGCGCATAATCCCTTCGGCGATGGGCGCGCGGCGCAACGGATCGCGGCCGTCATCGCGTCGGGAAGCGTCGAGGCTGAAGGTTTGGAAGAGGCGGCATAGCTTGGCCGCGCTCGTCTACTGATCCTGCGTTCGCTAACAGTTTCCGACCTGGTCGTCCGGGGATCATTCGTTACCGGAATCTTCAGCATTTGCCTTCAAAAACAGCGGCAACTGATAGATCTTCCGGGATTATTGCATGCCTATCGACAAGCAGCAGAAGGTTTCCGTCATCGGGCTGGGTTATATCGGGCTGCCGACTGCGGCCCTGATTGCCCGGGGGGGAGCGCATGTCGTGGGCGTCGATGTCAGCGCTCATGTCGTTGAAACCGTCAATTCGGGCCGCGTGCACATTGAGGAAGTCGATCTTGACGGCTTGGTGCAAGGCGTGGTCGCACGCGGGAATCTAAGGGCCAGCCTGATCGTCGAACCGAGCGACGTTTTCATCATCGCCGTGCCCACGCCGGTAGCGGAAGATCGTGCGCCGGACATTTCCTATGTGCTGAACGCGGCGCGGACTGTGGCTGAGGTATTGAAAGGGGGCGACACGGTCATATTGGAATCCACCTCGCCGGTTGGCACGACCGAGGCGATGCGGGACCTGTTCGCGAAGATTCGCCCTGACCTAAAAATGCCGGGACCGGGCACGGCCGGGGACGTCGCAATCGCCTATTGCCCAGAGCGCGTTCTGCCGGGTCGCATTCTTGTCGAATTGATCGACAATGACCGTTGCATCGGCGGCATAACGCCGCGATGCGCGCGCAAGGCATTGGCATTTTACCGTCAATTCGTACGCGGAGCCTGCATCACGACCAGCGCGCGTGCCGCCGAGATGGTGAAGCTCGTCGAAAACAGCTTCCGCGACGTCAATATCGCCTTCGCTAACGAACTGTCCGTCATTGCGGAGGGCATGGACATCGACGTGTGGGAAGTGATCCGCCTCGCCAACCGTCACCCGCGCGTAAACATCCTTCAACCCGGACCGGGAGTGGGCGGGCACTGCATCGCGGTGGACCCCTGGTTCATCGTTCACGGCGATCCGGAGAATAGCCGCCTGATACGCGCCGCACGCGAGGTGAATGATGCAAAGACCGACCATGTCGTTGCCAAGGTATCGGACCTGATCGACGAGTTTCCGGGCGAGGACGTCGCCTGTCTCGGCCTGGCCTTCAAGGCAAATATCGACGATTTCCGCGAAAGCCCCGCCGTGAAAGTGGCGAGCCGTCTGGCCCGTCGTTACGGCCGCCGCATCAAGTTGGTTGAGCCTTACGCGCAGGCTTTGCCCATGGAATTCGTCGGCACTGGGGCGGAACTCATCGATCTCGATACGGCTCTGGAACAATGCGGCGTTTTCGTCATTCTGGTTGATCATGATATGTTCAAATCAGTCCCGGTGGACGAGCGCTTCGGCAAGGCGGTTTACGATACGCGCGGCGTATGGCCGGACCAGCCGCGTCGCCTGCCGCACGATCAGCCGGGGCGTATGGCGGGTTGACCGAGAGCTGCTTGGCCCAGAGTACCATGGCCGCAGTTGCCATGGCCATTTAGCCTCGCTAACCCCGCCCAAGCGTTTCGCCCCTCGGCGGACTGTTTGAAAGGCGTGGGGAATTTTCACCAATGGGCTGGCCGACCAACAGGAAGCATCGGGCTCTGGCCATCATTCTGGCCTCTGCCTCGCTTGGCGGCTGTGCAACGGTTGAAGACGCCCCCCGAGAAGCGGCCGCCTATGCGGTGATACCCGCCCCGCAGGCTGTCGGCCTGGACTATCACATCGTTCCTGATGATGTGCTGCGGGTGCAGGTATATCATGAACCCGGCCTGTCGCTGGAGGATGCGGAGGTCACGGCGGCAGGTATGGTGCGTCTGCCGTTGATTGGCGATGTGCCGGTCGCAGGCTTGTCCGCCAGAGAGGCCTCAGACGTGATCGCTGGAAAGCTCGGCGAGCGTTATCTGGTTTCGCCCCAAGTTACCGTCTTCGTCAAAAAGGCCGTCGGTCGTCGCATCACGGTGGATGGCGAGGTGAGGGAGCCAGGGCTTTATCCGATCGAAGGGCGCATCGGGTTGCTGCAAGCTGTCGCGTTGGCGAGGGGGCCGAGCCGCCTTGCCAGCCTGAAGCAGATCATCGTCGTTCGTCATGTGGAAGGCGAACGCAAAGCAGCGATGTTCGACTTGAATGCGATCCGCCGGGGCGAGGCGCTGGACCCTGAAATTCTGCCGGGCGATACGATCATAGTTGGGTTATCACGAGCGAAGGCCATCTTGGGCGGGACGTTGCTGGCGCTACCTGTGTTGGGGGCGGCATTTGTCTCTCTCGACGGAGAGCATTGATGGCAGGCCGCACGATCCGCATCGATAACGACCATGCGCCCTTCGGGCCGGAGGGACGCAGCGCTCGCATTGTGACGGCCGCCCGCGCTGCCTGGACGGCGATATGGCGCCATCGTATCATCCTGTTGGTCACCATGGCGCTTTGTGTGCTGGCGGGCATCATCTTCATACTTCTTTCGACGCCTGATTACCGCGCTACAGCTTCGGTCGAGGTTGAGGACGTACCCGCAGGAGCGGCGGGAGCAGGAGCAATCCAGCGCCCCGCCGCGCCCGCTGACAATGAAGCGCTGATGCAGACCGAGTTGGAGGTACTCCGCAGTCGTGCCTTGGCTGAAGATGTGGCCCGTGATCTGGCGCTGGTCGGAAGCCGAACCTTTTTTGATGGCATGGATGAGCGGCGCCCCGAGCGCGGGTCCGGATCGCTCAGCCAGCGGCAGGTCGAAACCGAAGCCGTTATCGGCCTTCTGCGCGACAACCTGGAAGTGGAGTTGCCGGGCAAGAGCCGCGTCATCCGCATCAGCTTCACAAGTGCTGATCCCATCTTATCGGCCCGGGTCGCGAACAGCTATGCCGACAGTCTGATCAGAGCGGATCTGAAGCGTGGATTTGAATCCGGTGTTCAGGCGCGACGCTTCCTGTTGGGGGAGCTTGACAGTGCGCGACGGGATCTGGAGCGCGCCGAACGGGACCTTGCCGCCTATGCGGCTCAGACCGGGGCGCCTTCAGCGACGGATGTGGATGGAGGCGACAGGTCGGCCGAGTCTGCCGGCACGACCGCGACGCGGCTTGCGCAGTTGAATGCCTTTCGGGCTCAGGCGACCGCAGATCGGATCGCAGCGCAGAAGCGTTGGGAAAGTGCCCGCCTTTCCAGTGTCGAGACGCTGCCCGAAGTGCTGAACAACGGCGCGATGCAGCAGCTGATGACGCAGCGGGCACAAGCGCGGGCAGCGGTGGTGGAAGAGCGGCAGTTTCGCAAGGACGCCCATCCCGAAATGCGGGAGGCCCGGGCGCGGCTGGCCGCGCTGGACGATCAGGCGACCGTGATGGCGAACAGCATCCGGGCTTCCCTTCGCGAGCAGTTCGAAGTTGCCGTACATGGTGAGAAGCAGATCGAGGCTGAGATCGCAGGCGTGGAGCGCCAGGCGCAGGCAGAGCGTGGACGGGGCGTGCAGATGAGCATCCTCGAGCGCTCGGTCGATACATATCGGCTGCTGCATGACAGCCTGTTTCAGCGTTACCGTGACATGGCATCGCAGGCTGGTTTTCAGGCGGGACGCATACAGCCGTTGGACCGTGCCGCCGTTCCTTCGCGGCCATCATCGCCCAATATCGGCATCACGATGCTGATGGCTTCGCTTGGCGGTCTGTTGCTGGGTTTGCTGATGGTCGCGGGACGCCATGTATTCGACGATGCCGTGACCTCCGCCGATACGCTGGCGGAGCGTGCCAATATGCCGCTGCTAGGGACGGTTCCGGTTACCGACAAGCCGGCTGCGGAAACCTATGTGCCGATTGCATCCTCGCTGTTGCTTGCATCCTCGGCGGGGCTGCCGGCCTCCATCCTGATCACCAGTGCGCAGGAAGGTGAGGGGAAGTCTTCGACCGTCCACGCACTGGCTCTCGCCCTTGCCAAGCTCGATCGCCGAGTGCTGGTGATCGACGCTGACATGCGTAGGCCGCGACAGCATGGCCTGTTCGATGTAACGCCCGAACGCGGCCTCAGTGAAGTCATGACGGGGCAGGCCAGGGCGGAGGATGTGATCGTCGGTAGCGATGTCCCTGGGGTATCGCTTCTACCTAGCGGCGCGATTCCTCCTAATCCCGCTGAACTTCTATCCACTTCCGCTTTGGACGTGCTGCTCGCGGCCGTTCAGGGACGCTATGACACGGTGCTGATCGATGCGCCCCCGATCCTGGGTGTTCCGGACACATCGCTACTCGCGTCGAAGGCGGAGGCGACGGTGTTGATCGTGGAGTGGGGGCGCAACCATCATGGTGGCCTGAGAGTGGCTGTAGACCGCTTGCGCCGGGCGGGCGGCGCCATCATTGGCGCGGTGCTGACCAAGCAACAGGGCCGCGCGTTTGAATATGAGTATCATAGGAACGGGTAGGGGCTCTTGACCGTCTCCACCGCTCGTTACTCAGGGAAGGCGCGGCCTGCCCGACGCGAGTTGATTTGGTAGCCGAAGACGCGACCCGGCTCCGTGCTTGGTCGCGATGTGTCAGCTTTCGCGTGAACTTTACTGACGGAGCCGCTCGATCGCTTGAGCCAGTGCGACGTAGAGCTTGCCCATGTCGGAGGACAGCACCGCCACGCCGAGTGCATTGCCATCCCGCGCGGAAAGGATGATCCGCAGCATGGATTCGAAGTCGTGGATGTAGCGGTTCACATGCTCCTGGAACTCGGCGTCATTGTCATAATGCAAGGCGATCTCGCGTGATTCGCCCGCATCCAGCAATTTGACCGCCCGGCGGGTGAAAACGCCGCGATCGCCCTTGAGATAGGAGGCCCAGGCGGAGTCCGTCACGTCGTTCGACAGGATTTTGGCGACGTCGATCGAGGTGCTGTTGAGCGATTCGATAAGCAGGGCCGATCGGCGCGCAAAATGATCGCGGTCGCGGTCTTCGGCGGCCCGTTCCGCTTCCTCGATCCGGGATTGAACGCTCGCACTTGTGTCGGCAATCGTCAGCAGCTGCCGGGTAAGGCGATCGGACGCCTGATGCGCAGCGCGAACAGCCTCCTCCGCGACCTGAGCGAGCTTTTCGATCTGGGCTGTTACCTTGTCATCGACTGCCTGCTGAAGGGCGGCCTCGCTTGCTTCGGCGAGAGACTGCGCCGCGTCAGGGATGGCACGGCCTAGTGCCTGACGTGCGCGCTCGGCCGCTTGATCGGCGGTATCCTTGACGCGCAGCAATGCGGTGACCAGCAATGGGCCAGCGCCTTCGGTGATCCGTGTCGCGTCCTGATGAGCGTGATCGAGTGCGGTGCGCAGCTTCTCAACCAGTTCGCGGTTCGCCTCGACGCCGCTTTGCGTGCTTTCCAGCCATTCGGTAAGGCGGCGGCCCTGACCGCGCAGCAGTTCTTCAGCCTCTTGGGTGCGGCCGACCAGCGCTTCGGAAATGGCCTCCAGCCGTTCCATTTCCGGTGCCGCGCTATCAAGCAGTTCGCGGCTCGTGGAAATGCGCGTGTCGAAGCGCTGCAATGCGGCGGGGAAGGTTTCGTCCAGTTCCCGGACGCTCGAATCAAGAGCGACAAGTAGGGTTTCCGCACAGCTGATCAGCTTTTCTGCCGTCACACCACCGGCGGCGAGCGCGTCATCGATCCGCTGTGTTTCGACAGTAAGGCGGGAAAGTGCCTCGGTAAGCCGATCGTTGCGGGACAAGGCGCTTTCTTCCAGCGCGGCAAATCGCGACTGCGCGCTTTCGATGGCCTCGCCAAGCGTGTCATGCAGACCGGACACGAGTGCGCGTTGCCCTTCGACCAGATCATTGATCTGGTGGAGGCGGCTTTCGACCTCGCTCATGTGGTCGGAAATGGCTGAGACGGTTTCGTCACCGATGCTCTGGATATCGCCGCGTGAGCGCGCCACCAGCGCGTCGAGAGCCTCAGCTTGCCGCGCGAGGCCTTCCTCAGTGAAGGTTACGCCATCCTTCGCGCGCGCGAAGGCAGCTTCGGTGCGTTCACGAAGTTGAGCTTCGATCTGTTCGGAGTCATGTGACAGGGCAGCGAGAGCGCTCTGGCTCGTCGCGGCAATGCCCGCCTGTGCTGTTTCAACCAGCGCGCGGAGCGCCTCAGCTTGCGCCGTCAGATCACGATCGGCCGCCGCCATGCTCTGCTGTGCATGCGCCACAGTCGTTTCAAGGCGCTGCCGCACGTCACCTTCAACCCGGTCAAGGTTCTGCGTGAGCAATTCGATCGTCGCTTCAGCACTGTTGGTTATGCCAGCGCGTGCGCGTTCCAGCAGGCTGGCGAGGGTGCTCGCTTGCCGATCCAGTTCAGCTGCTCCTTCCTGCATCGTCAGGCGGGCGCTTTGCGCTGTGGCGTCTATCCGCCCAGCCGCAATGTCGGCCATGCCGTTCACTTCCTCGGTCGCGGAGCGGGTAGCCTCCTGCAACTGGGTGAGCTGGCTCGACAGACTCTTCGTGGCAGTCAGTGTGCGGGCGCGGGCGTCGTCCGACAATTCACCAAGGGCATGAAGCCGAGCCTCCAGCGTGTCGATCCGTTCCGCTAGCGCATGGCCGTTATCGATGATCTGCGCTGCCATGCGACCGGCCCGATCCTCCAGTTCCGGCATGGCGGCGATCAGGGCATCCATGCGCGTGACGAGGGCGGCTCCTGCGCGCTCGGCCGCTTCCGCCTTTTCGGTCGTGCTGTGGGCGCGACTGGCTATCAATTCGGCAGAGGCCTCCATATTGCTGCTGGCCGCCGCGCCGTAGCTGTCGAGCAGTTCGGCCTGGTCCTGCATAGCTTCGCGGGCGCTAGCCAGCTGACTGTTAATGCGGCTGAGCCGGGCTTCCAGCTGCTCCGCCTCCGCGTGTAGCGCGCGCGCCGTGTCGAGATAGCGGCGCGACTCGGCTCGGCTGGTGCGAGCGAGCAGCAGATAGCAGACGCCGAGCCCCACGACCGGAAGCAACATGGTCGTGATCAGGCCAGGCCAAACGGCAGGGCCTGCCTGCCATTGGTTCGTCGAGACTGTCGCCCATCCAGCAAAGCCGAGCCACAGCAGAGCTGCAAAGCCGAATATGGCCTGCGTCCGCCGACTGAAAGGATCGCGGTGCTCCTCCCCCTCGCCGTCTTCATCGCTGTCATGGACGACCTGCTCCAACAGCAGTGTATCGTCCTTCCGCGACTCGTCAGAAGTCGCGATGCTTTTGTCTCGCCAAAATTCGACGATGGTGCTGCCCCCGGTCATGACCCCATCCTATCATCTTTTCAGCGCAACAAAATGCCCTGTTACCAAAACTTAACGCAAGCCCGATAGCGTTCGGCCCATGTCATACGATCCTGGCGCCCTGAATGCTGCTCTTGCTGCCGCTGTCGGCGAAGATTTCGCGCTGATCGCGGACCTGCGGGTGGCATTTATGGAAAGTGCCGAACGCCAGCTGGACCTCCTCCGCAATGCGCAGTCCGACGCGAATTGGGAAGTCGCATCATGGCGGCTGAAGGGATTGGCGGCGAGTTTTGGTCTTACGCACCTTATGGCACTGGCGGACGAAGCAGCGGATTGTGCAAGGGGCGACCCGCGCATTCTTCGTCAGTTGCGAATGGCGATTGACCGACTTCAACAGAGTTGAATCGCAGCATGCTTGCGTGATGGCGGCAGCCTTGCGAAAAGGCAGGTTCACACAAGAACGGGTCAGTTCCATCTCAGCATGACTTTTGCGGCCATTCTCAGCGCCAGCCGGGCGTCCAGCGATTCTTCGGCGGTCCTTCGCGCCAGCCTGCATTTTGCGGGGCAGACGCTGGTTGAATATCAGGCGCGCCAAGCTGCCCGGGCTGGGGCAGATCGCATCATGATACTCGTGAGTGTCATAACGCCTGCCCTTTCACAGGCTGTGGACAGGTTGAGTGCCGACGGGATTTCCGTCGCCCTGGTGCGCGATATGGTGTCCATGGTCCGGGACGCACCGCGTGATGCCGATGTGGTTCTGGTTGCTGACGGGGTCGTCATTGCACAGGGTCATCTCGATGCCATAGCCGAGCGCGAGGGCAACGCCCTTCTGGTCACGGATGACAGTCATGCCAGCGCTCCGTTGGAACGGATCGATGCAGGTCAGCGATGGGCTGGCCTAGCCCGGATCAGTCCAGACCTGCTTTTTGGCACGCTCGACATGATCGGTGACTGGGACCTGTCGCTGACACTCGTTCGCGCGGCCGTGCAGAATGGCGCTCGCCGAATCACGGTGCCACAGGATGATCTGCTGACCGGGCGCGTAGCGCTGGTCGATGGGCAGGCGCAGGCGGATCTGGTCGCTCAAGCGGTGATGTCCGCTGGTTCGTCGGCGAAGAGAATGCGCGGCTTGGCTGAACATTATATTTTGTGCCCTGCCGCTCGATTGTTCAGTCCCGCCCTGATGCGCACCCAAGTCCCGGCGGCACAGGTGCGCATTGCGGCCATGGCATTGGGAGCGATTGCCCTAGTGCCGATCGAGTTGCTTTGGCCCGCGACCGGGTTCCTTTTGTTATTGCTGGCATTGGGGCTTGCGGAAATCGCGGATCGGCTGGATGAGCTGGCCCTCCGATCGCCACCCGCAGGATGGACCGCATTCGTCGTCCCCTTCTTCGCGGTTGGCGGGATATCCCTCGCAGGAGGGAGCGTGCTGGCGACATGCCTCGCGCTGCTGCTTGCCATCATCCAATTTGCTGACCGCTGGAACAGGACGGGGGGAGCGAGGGCCTGGATGATCTTCACACCCGCAAGCGCAGAGATCCTTCTGTTGCTGACGACTTCGCTGGGCGCGGCGATGATGGGTTTTGAAGTTGCAATGCTGGCCGCCATAGCATCCGCAGGCGCGATCATCCTGCGCAAGCCCGCCTGATATATTTCACGCATAGGGTTTAGTGCATTTTAAGGACGTGCGGCTATGTTGGCCGCCATGAGCGCCTTTTCGTTCCTTACCGGACCAACGGCGGCGGACAGCTGGCCTGCGGCACCCGTCCTGGTCGGCATGTCCGCCGTGCCCGTAGGTCATGCCATTGATCTGGCATTTTTCTTTCCCAATGAAGGGCGGGAACGTCACGATGCGCTGATGGCCGAAACGCGGCGCCATCTGGGCGGCTGCGTCGCTGGCATCGAACAGGCCCTGCGATTCGCTCTCGATCGGCCAGACGTGACGAGCCTGCTGGCGCAGCAGCCCGAAGCGATTTGCTGGCCGACCATTTGCGCTCAGCCAACATTGCTAGGCCCGGCGTTGCTCTCTCACATGCAGATGCGTGCAGGTGTTACGCTATTGCTGCGGCAATTTGGTCAGCCCGATGATCGATTGGACGAGACAGAAGCAGAGATCATCTTTCCCACCGATGATCCAGCCGTGACGGAAGCGCTTGCCGCCCTTGCCATGGCGGAGGGACGTTGGCTGACGCTGGGCGGGGAAGACGAGCCGATGCAGCCGGATATTCCTGCCGAACATTATGCGGAACTCTTATGGACCGCTGCCGCGTGCCTGATGGCTGTCGTTCAGCGGACGTCGTTATTGGATGCTGGAGAAATCCTGCCTGCGGTCGAAAAAGCGGGGTGGGCCTTATTGGCTGAACATGATGAGAGCCGGAGCCCGATCGCCGCGGCAGACAGGCTGGTACGCCGCCTGGGTGAACGTGCCGACGTGCCCGAATTGCTGGGCGCTGCTCTGGGCCAGCGGCGGTTCCTGCTATTTGCGTCCCTCGCGGCTCGGCGATTGCGCATGGATAGCGCGCATGTAGCTGACATATTGGTGATGGGGCCGGTTCCTGAACTGGCTGCGCTTTGCCGATCGTTAGGGGGATCGGATGCCGACTATCGTCATCTGCTGATGGCATTGCGGCCCGTCCGGCCCTCGCTCACGGACGCCGCAATCATCGTGGAGGCGGAACGGTATCAGGCGTTGACAGAGGCGCAGGCGGACGGTTTGGTGAACGCATTACGCGCGCCTCGGGCACTGCGTGCGAAAATCGATCATCTGCGGCGGATCACTGTCTGATGAATATGCCGGTGCATCCTGCCATTATCCGCGCGACTGTAGCGGCGAATGGATTGCTGTTGAGCGCGGATGCGCCTTTGCTGGCCTTGCAGCGTGAGGCGGGCTCCGATCTTGGCGCGGTGCTGGCTATTCCTCAATTGGCAGCACTGGCGCGGCTCGCGTCGCGCCTTTCTGTTACCGTTTCGCGGTCTGTTACCGCAGCGGCGGAGCGCGGCGACATCGACATGTGGGTGCGGGCAAAGCCCGAAGCTGACGGCGTGCAGATATCCGTGATCGAATGGAATGAGCGGCCTGCGACGGCTGCCCCTGTCGACATGATGCGCCGTGAAGCAGATATTGCGGCCGTCTCGGAAGGCTGGACCTGGCAAATTGACACGCAACTGCTGTTCCAGATGGTGTTGGAAGGGGCTGGGCCGGAAAGTGCTTTGCCCCAGGAGCCCCCGATACCCGGTAGCCGTCTGACCAGCTATTTTGAACTGCGGCCGGATGAAGAGGGCGACCTCGCCATTCTGCGCGGATTTGCGCAGCGTCGCGCCTTTCGGGACCAGATCGCGACCTTGATTGCCGAACCTGAGCAATGCTTCCGGCTTTCGGGGTTCCCGATGTTCGATCTGGCGGGGCAGCTACTCGGATACCGGGGCAAGGCATTTCCATTGGATCGAGCCATTCTGGCCCCGCATGTGCCGCCTGCGCCCGCCGTTGTCATATATCCGGCAGAGTTCGGGCGGCGCCTCGACCGTTCCCTGCGCCAGCCGCTGGGTCGGATCATCGCCAATGCGGATTCGATCAACGCGCAGTTCGATGGGCCGCTACGCCCGGACTATGCGGGTTATGCTTCCGACATCGCGGCTGCGGGACGTCATTTGATGGCGCTGATCGATGATCTGGCCGACTTGCAGGCGATCGACAGGTTGGACTTTACCGTGGCGACCGAGAATGTGGACCTGGCGGATATCGGGCGACGGGCTGCGGGGTTGTTCGTGGTCAAGGCAATGGGCCGCAAGATTAGGCTTTTCCCACCAGAAGCGGAACATAAGACCGTCGCCACGGGTGAATTCCGGCGCGCGCTGCAAATCCTGATGAACCTCGTCGGCAACGCTGTGCGCTACGCGCCTGAGGATAGCGAAGTGCGGATAGAGACTGGCGTCGATGACGGACGGGCCTGGATCGCTGTCATGGACCAAGGAGCAGGTGTCCCGGAAGATAGTCGAGAGCGCATCTTCCAAAAGTTCGAACGGCTCGGCCGGAGTGATCCTGGCGGTAGCGGTCTTGGCCTCTATATCTCCCGCCGACTTGCGCTGGCCATGGGTGGAGACATTCAGATCGGCGATGCCCCTGGTGGGGGTGCGCGATTTACGCTGACGCTACCGGCAAGCAGCTAGAATAAAAAACGGCGCCGATTTGGCGCCGTTCTTTTTTCCGGGTTGGCCGCGATTAGCGCTGGCTTACCGGGACATAGTCGCGCTCTGCCGGGCCGGTGTAGAGCTGGCGGGGACGGCCAATCTTCTGCGCTGGGTCAGAAATCATTTCATTCCACTGCGCGACCCAGCCAACCGTGCGGGCGAGGGCGAAGAGCACCGTGAACATCTCGGTCGGGAAGCCGATCGCCGACAGGATCACGCCCGAATAGAAGTCCACATTCGGGTAGAGCTTCTTTTCGATGAAGTAAGGATCGTTGAGCGCGATCTGCTCCAGTTCCTTGGCGACGTCAAAGACGGGATCGTTGACGCCCAGCTTTGCCAGGACGTCCTTTGCCGTCTTCTGCATGACGGTCGCGCGCGGATCGTAGTTCTTGTACACGCGATGGCCAAAGCCCATCAGGCGGAACGGATCATCCTTGTTCTTGGCGCGGGCGATATATTCCGGAATGCGGTCAACAGTACCGATCTCGCGCAGCATGTTGAGCGCGGCTTCGTTCGCGCCGCCATGCGCAGGACCCCAGAGGCAGGCGATGCCAGCGGCGATGCAAGCGAAGGGGTTGGCGCCGGACGAGCCAGCGAGACGGACGGTTGACGTCGATGCGTTTTGCTCGTGGTCAGCATGCAGGATGAAGATCTTGTCCATCGCGTCCACGATGACCGGATCGGGCTCATATTCCTCGGCCGGAACCGAGAAGGTCATCCGTAGGAAATTGGCGGTGTAGCTGAGGTCGTTGCGGGGATAGACGAAAGGCTGTCCCACCGAATATTTGTACGCCATGGCCGCGATTGTCGGCATCTTCGCGATCAGGCGGTGGCTCGCGATCTTGCGCTGTTCCGGATCATTGATGTCCGTCGAGTCATGGTAGAATGCGGACAGAGCGCCGACCACGCCGCACATGATCGCCATGGGGTGCGCGTCGCGGCGGAAACCGCGATAGAAGGTGGTGAGCTGTTCGTGCACCATGGTGTGGCGCGTGATTGTGCGGGTGAAGTCTTCCAGATCCGCCTTCGAGGGCAGTTCGCCATTCAGCAGGAGGTAGCTGACTTCCATGAAGCTTGATTGTTCTGCAAGCTGATCGATTGGGTAGCCACGATGCAGCAGGACGCCGGCGTCGCCATCGATGTAGGTCAGGCCGGAATCGCAGCTGGCGGTCGAGGTGAAGCCTGGATCATAGGTGAACATGCCGGTGTTGGCATAGAGCTTGCGGACGTCGATGACCTTGGGGCCGACGGAACCGCTCAGGATGCCATAGTCCTTGGTATCGCCGCCGACTGTCAAAGTGGCATTATTGTCCGACATCTCGTTCTCCTTAATTGCCATCAGCGCGCGATGCCTGCCTGGCATCCGCGAGCCGCTCCAAGCTCCTGTCTTTTCCAAGAAGGAAAAGGACATCAAATATCCCCGGCGAAACCGTCCGACCGGTTAGCGCCGCGCGTAGCGGTTGAGCCACTTTGCCCAACCCCAATCCGACTTCCTCTGCCACGCGGCGGATCGCTTCCTCGATCGCTTCGATCGTCCAGGACGGGACGGAATCAAGAGCGTCGGCGGTCTTCCCAAGCAGTTCGCGCGCCGAGTCGGCTAGCAGAGCAATAGCCTTGTCGTCAAAATCCAGCGGGCTTGCCTTGAATAGGAACTCGGCGCCCTCGGCAATCTCGTTAAGCGTCTTCGCGCGCGGTTTGAGCGAAGGCATGGCTTGCGCGAGGAGCGCCATCGCCTCAGCCGACGGGGTTGTGCCAAGCCGTTGCGCCACGCGCGGCAGGACCAGTTCCGCCAGGCGCTGGTCGTCGGCCTCGCGCAGGTAGAATGCGTTGAGATTTTCGAGCTTCTTGATGTCGAAGCGGGAGGGGGACCGGCCCACGCCGCTTATGTCGAACAGCTCGATCGCGCGATCTCGCGAGATGGTTTCTTCATCGCCATAGCCCCAGCCGAGGCGCAGAAGATAATTGAGCACGGCTTCGGGCAGCATGCCCATCTCATCGCGATAGGCATCGACACCCAGCGCGCCATGCCGCTTCGATAGCTTTGCGCCGTCCGATCCGTGGATCAACGGGATATGGGCATAGACCGGCTCTTCCCAGCCCATCGCCTTAATAATGCCGAGCTGGCGAAACGCATTGTTCAGATGGTCGTCGCCGCGGATTACATGTGTGACGCCCATGTCGTTATCATCGACAACGACGGCGAGCATATAGGTTGGCGTCCCGTCGGAGCGGAGCAGGATCATGTCATCCAGTTCCGCATTCTGCACGACTACCCGGCCCTGGACCGCATCCTCGATGACCGTCTCGCCTTCGCGCGGCGCCTTGAGCCGGATGACGAACGGAGCATCGGCCGGAGCTTCCGACGGATCACGGCCCCGCCAGCGGCCATCATAACGCATCGGCTGCTTTGCGGCGCGCTGCTGTTCGCGCAGTTCAGCCAATTCTTCGGGGGTCGCGTAGCAGCGATAGGCATGGCCAGCCGCGAGCAACTGGTTAGCGACCTCCGCGTGCCGCTGCGATCGCTCAAACTGAAAGACGGCGGGCTCGTCGCCTGCAAGGCCGAGCCATTCAAGGCCGTCGAAGATCGCGGCGACAGCTTCCTCGGTCGAACGGGCGCGATCGGTATCTTCGATACGCAACAGGAACTTGCCGCCATGGTGCCGGGCGAATAACCAGTTGAACAACGCGGTGCGTGCGCCGCCGATATGAAGAAATCCCGTGGGCGATGGCGCGAAACGGGTTACCACCTGCTTGTTCAAACCCGTTGCACTCACCGATTTATTCCTCGACATCCGCCTTGCTCATTCATGAACGCGACGCCCCCTAGCATGGCTTTTGAGCCACGACAAACCTCCGTTGCCCCGATAATAAGGCGCAGCGGCGATCAGCTTTTCGTGCGGCTCGAACAGGCATTGGAGGCTGAGCGTGAGCAACTCGCGCTTTGGGTGCCGGTGGGCCTTGGGCTGGGCATAGCGGGCTGGTTATTTCTGCCTAACCAGCTGACATGGTTGTCTTTTTGCTGTTGCGCGATTGCGATCGCGAGCGGCGGATTGATGCTACCGGAGGGCGGCCGGATACGCCATGCGCTTATATGGGGCGGTCTGCTCGCGGCGTCCGGCTGCCTGTTGATATGGGGGAAAGCCCTGATTGTCGGCACGGCGCCATTGCCGCGTGCGGCATTTGTAGAAGTAACTGGCGAAGTCAGGTCAGCCGATACGGTGCCTGCGCAGCAGATGAGTCGCGTATCTATACGTCCGATAAACATGCCTATGCTGCCTTCCCTGATCCGGGTGAACATAGCGGCGGCGGATCTACCCGAAGGGGTTGGCAAAGGCGCCATCATTCGCTTTCGCACCCGGTTGATGCCTCCTGCCGAAGCGAGCCTGCCGGGTAGCTATGATTTTTCGCGTCGCGCTTATTTTCAGGGGATTGGGGCAACAGGACGCGCGCTCAAGCCTATCGTCGTGCTGCGCCCATCAACGGAGGCGCCGCCTCTGCACAATCGTCTTTTCGCGCACATATTGAAGAATGCGAATGGAGAGGGAGCGGGCATAGCCGCGGCGCTGGCGACGGGGGATCAGGGCGCCATCAGCGAGGCGGACGCGGACGCGATGCGTCGCAGTGGCCTTGCCCATTTGCTTTCGATCAGCGGGCTGCACGTCACCGCCCTCATCGGCGCGGTCATTTTTCTGCTGATGCGGATCATGGCGCTCAGTCGGCGCGCAGCACTGGACTGGCCGTTGATGCTGATCGCTGCGGCGGGTGGCGCGCTGGCGGGCATTGGATATACTTTGTTGACTGGCGCGGAAGTGCCAACGGTTCGATCCTGTATCGCTGCATTGCTGGTGCTGGGGGGGCTTGCGCTTGGGCGCGAAGCCATCACCTTGCGGCTAATAGCCGCCGGTGCACTGGTGGTTCTGTTGGTGTGGCCTGAGGCGCTGTCGGGGCCAAGCTTCCAGATGAGCTTCGCCGCCGTGATCGCCATTGTCGCTCTAGGGGAGCATCCCCGTTTTCGCGCGTTTGCGGCGGCCCGGGAGGAGTTGGCCCATCGCCGATTGTTGCGGCAACTTGCTGTCCTGCTTTTCACGGGCTTTGCGGTTGAACTGGCCCTGGCGCCGATCGCGCTGTTCCACTTTCACAAGGCGGGCATGATAGGCGCTTTCGCAAACCTTGTGGCTATTCCCCTGACGACCTTTGTCGTGATGCCATTGGAAGCGCTGGCTTTACTGTTGGATGTTGCCGGTCTGGGGGCTCCTGCCTGGTGGTTGACTTCCCGCGCGCTCGATCTGCTGCTGTTGATCGCGCATGGGGTGGCGGCAAGTCCCTGGGCGGTCGTTACTGCGCCTTCCATCTCCAACATGATCTTCGGGATTATCGTGCTGGGCGGACTTTGGTGCCTGCTCTGGCGAAGCGCTTGGCGATGGGCGGGACTGGCTCCCGTGGTGCTGGGCATGACGATCATTATGATGAGTTCGCCTCCGGAGATTCTTGTAACGGCGGATGGGCGTCATGTGGCCGTGCGCGGGCAGGACGGCGGCATGCATATCCTGCGCGAACGGGCCGGAGATTATGTCCGCGATATGATCGCGGAAAGTGCAGGCTATGAAGGTGCGCTGGGTGCCCTTGCAGACTTGCCCGAGGCCCGCTGTTCCTTGGACTTGTGCATGGTGGCGCTGAGCGGGGGAGAGCGCATATGGCAGCTGTTGGTAACAAGAAGCGGCGTTGTCGTGCCCAAGGATACCCTGATACGGGATTGTGCGCGCGCGGATATAGTTATCGCCGACCGTCGCTTGCCTTCATGGTGCAAACCTCGTTGGCTTAAAGCGGATCGGCGGCTGTTGGCACATACCGGCGGGCTGGCGATCGATCTTGATGGAGGAACCGTGCGAACCGGGAAAACAGTGGGCGACGCACATCCGTGGGTCGCCCGGCCTTCCTATTTACCGGCGCGCCGCCGATCCGGTCAGTTGTACCGTCGCAGCAGACCAGCGAGCTTTCCTTGAATGCGCACCTGCTGCGAATCGTAGATTTGCGGCTCATAAGCATTGTTGGCCGGATCGAGCCTGACCTTAGGCCCCTGGCGATGATAATATTTCAGCGTCGCCTCGCTATCCTCAATCAGTGCAACCACGATTTGCCCCTCGCGCGCTACTTCAGTGCGCTGGATCAGTGCGAAGTCGCCGTCGAGGATGCCCGCATCGATCATCGAATCGCCAGAAACCTCAAGAGCATAATGATCTCCGGCACCCAGTAGAGCCGCAGGAACGGACAGCATATTCTGTCCTTCCATGGCTTCGATTGGGACGCCTGCGGCAATCCGACCGTGAAGGGGGATGTCGATCACGTCGTTGGCTGCGACCGGGGGCTTGGCCGACAGTTGCGGTTTGGGTGTCGATGCGACCTTGGGGGCGCGATGCATTGCTTCAGGAAGTTTCAGAACCTCCAGCGCGCGCGCCCGGTTCGGCAGGCGACGGATGAACCCGCGTTCTTCCAGCGCATTAATCAATCGGTGAATCCCGGATTTCGACCGCAGATCGAGCGCTTCCTTCATCTCCTCGAACGAAGGCGAAACCCCGCCTTCCTCGAGCCGAGTTTGAATGAAGCTGAGCAATTCCTGTTGCTTGGGCGTCAGCATGCCGACTTATCCTCCATGGAACGGATGGAGAACGCATAGGAAACGTAAGGAGGCAAGTCAAGCAGGTTGCGCCAAGCGTAACGAAAGGAACGGACCTGCGTCACAGCCGTTGAATAGCGGCCTTCCCAAAGAGGGTGAATAGGAGAGTAAGATGGCGAACCAGAACGATCAGGACAAACAGCGCCGCCAGCAAGGTGGTGACCGCTCAAGCCAGGGCGGGCGTCAGCAGCAGCAGGAAAATCGCCAAGGTCAAATGGGCGAAAGCCGCAAGGACAAGAGCGATCACAGCAAGCAGCAGCGCTGATCTACGTTCGGTTGGATCACGGGGAGGGGCCGCTTTGCGGCCCCTTTCTCATTGTCAAAGCGGAACGATGGTTACTTTGTCACCTGCGGCGGCCGGGGGTGAGTCGGCCGGTCGAAGGATCAGGCACCCCGCTTGAGCCAGGGCCGCGGTAGCGGCGCTGTCCTGCGAAGTAACCGAGACCAAACCAGCATCAGTGAGATAGGCGCGAAGATAGTCGTCGCGCGATCCTGTCGCAGGAAGTGGCGCGGCGAGTTCCGCGATCGTCGTGCGCGGTAGCGGGTTGGCGGCTCCGGCGATGTGCCGGACGAGCGGCAGCAGGAACAGCGTTGCTGTCACGAAGGCGGACACGGGGTTGCCGGGGAGGCCGAGGAATAGGGTGTCACCCAGCTTTCCCGCCATGAGCGGCTTGCCGGGGCGCATGCGAATCTTCCAGAAATCCAGAGTGCCGCCCGCCGCCTGGAAAGCTGGCCGCACCAAGTCATGATCACCGACCGAGGCGCCTCCGGTCGAAACGATGATGTCGGCCGTAGCGGCTTCTTTGAGCGCCCGGACCGTTGCGTCCAGATCGTCGGGAACGATGCCGATGTCGATCACCTCCGCGCCTGCCTGGCCGAGCATGGCGGCGAGCATGGGCGCATTCGAGGACGGCAGGCAGCCGGATGGCGTGGGCGCTCCAGGGGGAACGAGTTCATTGCCGGTAGAGATCAGGGCAACGCGCGGACGGCCGCCGACCGAGAGCGTTCCGTGGCCCCCAAGAACGGCAAGAGCAATTTGCGCGGCCCCCAATGCGGCACCGGCAGGGAGCAATAGATGATTTGCGCCAAAATCGCTTGCCGCCGGGCGCACGTTTCGTCCTGTGGGTAGTGGAGAGCCGAGGGGATGCACGAGCTGGCCGTCCAGCCGCGCATCTTCCTGGATCAGGACCGTATCGGCGCCGGGCGGCAGTGGTGCGCCGGTGAAGATGCGACAGCATTCCCCCGGAGCCAAAGGGGCGGGAAGGGAGCCGCCTGCTGTGCTTTCAGCGGTTAGGCGCCACGGGCCGGGCCATTCTGCCGCGCGAATGGCATAGCCGTCCATGGCCGAAAGATCTGCCCAAGGCTGATCGCGCAGGGCGAAGATGTCACGCGCGAGCCAGCGGCCTGCGCAGGCCGAAACGGGTACGTCCTCCTCCGGCAATCGGCCGCCCAGCGCAAGCAAGCGCGCCTGAGCCTCCGCGACCGGGAGCAGGCTCATGCGGCCCGCCAGTCGCCCGACTTGCCGCCCGACTTTGCGAGCAGCCGGACATTGCCGATGATCATGCCCTTATCGAGCGCCTTTGCCATGTCGTAGATGGTCAGCAGCGCAACGGAGGTGGCGGTCAGCGCCTCCATCTCGACGCCGGTCTGGCCCGCGCTTCTGGCGGTAGCGGTGACGGTGACGCCCTCTGCTTCTAGATCGAACTCGATTATGACGGAGGTCAGGGCGATGGGATGACAGAGCGGGATGAGGTCGGCGGTTCGCTTTGCCGCCATGATGCCCGCCACGCGTGCCACCGCGAGGACATCGCCTTTCTTCACCAGTCCCTGGCCGATGGCGGTTGCAGCTTCGGCACTCATTGCGATGTAGCCGGTGGCGATGGCTTCACGGGCAGTCACGGCCTTGGCGGAAACATCGACCATATGGGCCGATCCATCCTCATCAAGATGGGTGAGCTTGCTCATGCGCCGGTCAGTAGCGCGTGGGTGGCGGCTTCGACATCGGGCTGGCGCATCAGGCTTTCGCCCACCAGGAAGCAGCGGACGCCATGTTCGGACATGGCGACCAGATCGGCATGGCTGCCAAGGCCGCTTTCGGCGACGAAGGTGCAGCCTTCCGGAGCATGGCCGACCAGTTCATAGGTGCGGGCGAAATCGACGCTGAAGTCGCGCAGGTCGCGGTTGTTGACGCCGATCAGTCGCGAGCGGAGCTTCAGCGCGCGTTCAAGTTCATGGGCGTCATGGACCTCTACGAGGGCATCCATGCCAAGGCCGATGGCGGCGTCTTCAATCTCGGCCATCTGATTGTCGTCCAGCGCGGCGGCGATGATGAGGATGGCGTCGGCGCCGAGCGAACGGCTTTCCAGCACCTGCCAGGGATCGACCATGAAATCCTTGCGCAGGACGGGCAGGGCGCAGGCGCAGCGGGCGGCCATGAGATAATCGTCATGGCCCTGAAAATAGGGTTCGTCCGTGAGGACCGAGAGACAGGCGGCGCCAGCGGCTGCATAGGCCTGCGCATGGGCAGGCGGATCGAAATTCTCGCGGATCAGGCCTTTCGACGGGCTGGCCTTTTTGATCTCGGCGATCAGGCCGAAGCCGGAACGGGCGGCGCTGTCGAGCGCCTGACGGAAGCCGCGCGGCGGCGTCTGTTCGGCGGCGCGGGCGTGGAGGGAGGAGACGGTGATGGCGGCCTTGCGACGGGCCACTTCCTCACGTTTCGTGTCGCAGATTTCGATCAGCTTGTTCGTCATTTATAGGCAATCCAGCAATTGAGCAGCGCGTTGGCAAGCCCGCGGTCGATGGTTTCGGCCGCTTCCTCGACGCCTTCGCGCAGATCGGCAACCGCATCAGCTACGACAAGGGCGGCGGCTGCGTTCAGCAGTACCGCATCGCGATAGGCGCCCGTCTCGCCCTGAAGCAGGGCGCGCAGGGCGGCGGCGTTATGAGCAGGGTCACCGCCGCGTATCGCCTCAACCGGGTGCGTAGGTAGTCCAGCGTCGGCAGCGGACAGGCGGCGCATGGCGACGATGCCCTGCGCAGTGACTTCCGCGACGTCGTTGCCGCCCGCGAGGGAGAGTTCGTCGAGACCTTCATCGCCCGAGACGATCATCGCGCGGTCGACCCCAAGGTCCGCCAGCGCCTCGGCATAGATGGGGACATAGGCGGGGCGGGCGATGCCGACCAGTTGACGGCGCACGCCCGCCGGATTGGCGAGCGGTCCCATCAGGTTGAAGATGGTGCGCTGGCCGATCGCCTTGCGAATGGGGCCGAAGCGTTTGAGCGCGGGGTGATGTTTCTGCGCAAACAGGAAGCAGATGCCGAGGTCGCTCAGCGTTGCCTCTGCCGTATCGGCGACGCGATCGAGATCGAGACCGAGTGCTTCGAGCGTGTCGGCGGCTCCGGCCTTGGACGAGGCGGCGCGGTTGCCATGCTTGGCGACGGGCACTCCGGCGGCGGCTACCACGAGGCTGACGGCGGTCGAGACGTTGAGCGTGTGATGGCCGTCACCACCCGTGCCGCAGACGTCGATCGCGCCAGCCGGGGCGGCGATGGGGATCATGCGCGCGCGCATGGCGCGTGCGGCGGCGGCGATCTCCGTCGCGCTTTCGCCACGTTGCGCCATGGTGACGAGGAAGGCGGCAATCTCCGCCTCTGGCAGGTCGCCGTCGAACAGCAGATCGAAGGCGGCGGCGGCCTCGGTAGCGCTCAGCGGCGCTGCGGGATCAGGCAGGCGGGTCATCGCCTTTGCCTTAATCATGACGGGCCGCAGGAGTCGAGGGCGGGGTGCGGGAAAGTCCGACGGAATCAGGCCGCCGCGCGTTCCTTCACCGGAATCCCGGCGATCCGCATGAAGTTGGCCAGCATCTCATGCCCATATTCGGTGGCGATGCTTTCCGGATGGAACTGAACCGAGTGGATGGGAAGGCTCTGATGACGGAAGGCCATGACGGAGCCATCCTCGCTGGTCGCATTCACGACGAGGCTCTGCGGAATGTTATCGACGATGAGCGAATGATAGCGGGTCGCGGTGAAGGGGGATGGAATGCCCGCGAAAAGCCCTGTGCCGTCATGGGTAACGGGGGAGGTCTTGCCATGCATCAGGCCGCCGCGCACGACCTGACCGCCGAAATGCTGGCCGATCGCCTGATGGCCGAGGCATACGCCCAGCAGGGGTGCGCCCGCGTCGGCGGCTGCGGCGACGAGGTCAAGGCTGACGCCCGCTTCATTAGGCGTGCAGGGGCCGGGCGAAAGCAGGAAGGCGCTCGCGCCGCTGGAGAGGGCCTGGCCTGCCGAAATGGCGTCGTTGCGGACAACCTCCACCTCTGCGCCCAGTTCCATGAGGTAATGGACCAGATTCCAGGTGAAGCTGTCATAATTGTCGATGACGAGGATCATGGGACCATGGCTATAGAGAGCGAAGCGCGCCGGGCCAATCGGAATCGGCGCATGTAGCTGGCTGAACCGGCTACATGCTTCTGCGTTGTCCTTCCGGAGCGACATGAGGGAGGATGGTATGAAGCGCTACGCCTATGGTTGGATCACGGCCCTGTTCTTTCTGGTGTCGATCGTGGGTCATTGGGTGTTTGGCTGGTGGGCCTATGTGGACGAGGCACGAACGCACGGGCAGGCGCCTGAACTGGCGGCCTATGCCATCGAGATGGGCCGGGACACATTCGAAAATTGGCAGTCGGAATTTCTCCAGCTGATCTGGCAAGTCGTGGGCCTGGCCTATTTCCTCTATGTCGGCTCGCCAGCTTCCAAGGAGAATGACGACCGGTTGGAAGTGAAGGTGGACGAACTGCTGAAAATGGCCGGGGGCAAGGATGCCGAGCGGTTGATCAGCGAAATCGATAGCCGTTATCTGCGCGCCGGTGGTCATGCGAAGCCGCACGGTCATGATCTGGGCTATGAATGATGGCGGGACGGAACCCGGAAGCTTGTCAGCCGCTTCTTGACGATATGTGTTCGTGAGGAGGACGGAAATGGCCAAAGCTGAGTTTACCGATGCGATCGCCCTGTTGAAAGCCGATCACCGCAAGGTCGAGGAGTTGTTCGACCAGTATGAGAAGGCAAGGGCCGCGAACCGGAAGCAGGACATCGCGTATCAGATCTGCACCGAACTGAAGATCCATACGATGATCGAGGAGGAGATTTTCTACCCCGCATTCCGTGGCAAGATCGAGGACGACACGCTGGACGAAGCCTATGTCGAGCATGATGGTGCGAAGGTGCTGGTAAATGATATCGAGGCCGGATCGCCGGACGATGATTTCTATGATGCCAAGGTCAAGGTGCTGTCCGAGGAGATCAAGCATCATGTGAAGGAAGAGGAAAGGCAGTCTGACGGCATGTTCGCCCAGTGCCGCAAGACAGAGGTGGATCTGGTGGAGCTTCGTGACAGGATGATGGCGCGCAAGCAGGAGCTGATGGCGCAAGCGAAGGCGAGCGGACTGCCGGTCGCCAAGCCCAAGGCCGTTCATCTGGTCCCGGCCTGACCGAAAAGGTTGATAAATGGGGCGCGCTGTCCCATATGGGTTTTGCCGGGTTCGCCCGGCTATGGTGATAAATCGTGTCGTGTAATAGGCGCAGCGGACCCGGGGGCAGTACCCGGCGGCTCCACCACATATCCCGGCTTGTACGGGGTGTCTGACGGGGCCGAACTAGGATCGACGTGTGTTGAAAGGCGATGTCTTCACCCGGCCTGAGTAAGCCGTAAAAATGTTCAAAACACGTAAGTGCCAACGATAACGAGGCTCTTGCTCTTGCTGCGTAATTGATGGCCTCACGGCCTGACATTACCCAAAAAGAACGCGGTTGAACCCACCGGGCAACAGAAGGGAATTCAGCGGCTTCCGGAGGAGCCGGGCAACAGAATCCTCCGGACTTCCTTTATTCGATTGATTTTGCCCTGCGTGGCGGATGGCCAACGGCTATTGGCTGCGTCGGCTACATCTGCCGCGAATCGGCCATCATGAACCAAGACGGTTCAATTACACTTTTATGACAGTTAAAAGAAAACTTTATAATGCATTGAATTATAAGAGTTAAAAATACTTTTTTGGGCGCGGTTCGCTGCTTGTCCAGATGTCATCAAGATGAAATAATCCCGGCTATTGTAGAAGGTTTTTTCGGGAGAAATTGGATGATGAAGGTAGCGGCGATCGTCGGGCTGGTGCTGGCGGGGGGCTTGTCGGGCGCGGCCGCACCTGCATCCGATGAAGTGGTTGTGGTCGGTGTTCCCGATGGGCGATTGGCCGCTCCGGCATTGGTGGCGAAGGATTATGAAAAGGCCGCTCGCCGCCTCGCGCCGATGTGGCCAGACGGAGCCAATGATCCGGCCCGATTGATCAACCTGGGCAATGCCTATGCGGGCCTGGGGCGGATCAAGGATGCCCGAGAGGCCTATGGTGCAGCCCGTTTCGCTCCGGAATCGACGTTGCTGCTCGCAAATGGTGAAGAGGCATCGTCGCGGGTTGTTGCCCGCCGGGCGCTCGGCCGTCTCGAAGCGAGTTACGCCATGCGCTGATTTCTGCGCGCCAAGTCAGGAGAAAGTGGGCGTCGTCCGGTGGGACGGCGCCTTTTTCTGCATTTGCGGCCTTCGCAATCATCAAAGTGAAACAAGAGTCTTTGAACTGTCATTTCAAAGACACGCCTTCGTCACGAAACCAAAATGTCCCTGTCATCTGGCGCGCCTAGCTGCGGCGACTGAGGGCGGCAGGGGGCGTTGTCCGATTCGTGAATCCCCTTCGCTCCGCATCCTAACAAAGACCGGCATGGCCGGAGCGGAGACGACATGGTCAAGACTAATCGTATCACTACCATTTTGATGGCGGGCTGCGCCTGCGCTGCTCTGAGCGCTTGCGGTGCAGATGACATCGCCTCGCCGGGCGAGGGGACGGTGGTCCTGCCCGCGCCGACTCCGACGCCGAGCCCAACGCCGACGCCTACTCCTACGCCGGGCAATGTGACCGCGGCAGCCGACTGTCCGACCATTGCCGGTGCGGATCAGCTGACCAATCTTGGCACCATCAGCGACGGGACCAATACGTGGCGCAATTGCGGCTTTCCCGCGCGTTTCAACAGCTCGACCGCTATCGCAAAGACGGCGGGCGTCATCTATTCGCTCCCCGGCCGCGTCGATGTCGGTACCGATCAGGGCGCTGCAAGTACCGGTTCCAACGTAACGCTGACGGTTGATCCGGGCGTGGTCGTATTTGCCGGCACCGGCGGCGCCTTCCTGGTCGTCAATCGCGGCAACAAGATCAACGCCGTGGGCACGGCGGCACAGCCGATCGTTTTCACCAGCCGCGAAAATGTCACCGGTTCCGCCACCGATCAGTCGTCAGGCCAGTGGGGCGGCATCGTGCTGCTCGGCCGCGCCAAGATCACCGATTGCGACCAGGCGCCTAACGCGGCTCCGGGCACCACCGCCTGCCAGCGCGACACCGAAGGCACGACCGGCGCGCTCTATGGCGGTGACAATGATGCCGACAATTCGGGCCGCATGAGCTATGTCCAGATCCGTTATTCCGGTTTCGTGCTGGCGAACGGCAAGGAATTGCAGGGCCTGACCCCTTCGGGCGTCGGTACCGGCACGCAGCTTGATCATATCCAGGTCCACAACAGCTCGGACGACGGCATCGAGGCTTTCGGCGGTTCGACCCACATGAAATATCTGGTGCTGACCGGCAACGAGGACGACAATCTGGATACGGACGTCGGCTTCCGCGGTACGGCGCAGTTCGTCATCTCGGTCCAGCGCGCGAACAACAATATAGGCGATACCTTCACCGAGACGGACTCGAATGGTTCGACGACCGGCACCAGCTTCTCCGAAGACGCGCTGCCTCGCCAGTATCTGAAGGTTGCGAACTTCACGCACATCCAGCGGTCGAATACCGGCGATGACGGCGCGACCATGATGCTGCGCGGCGGTGCTGACCTGGCCATGGTGAACGGCATCATCGTCAGCCCTGACCAGAGCTGCCTGCGCATCAACAGCGCGGCAACGGTGCGTGACGCCGACACGGCGCTGCAGGATGCGGGCAAGCCGCGTTACCTGTCGGTCGCGATGCAGTGCAACGCTACCCCGTTCAAGGGCACCGGCGGCGTCGATGCCGCGACGGTCCAGTCGATCTTCGCGACCGATCCGAACAGCAGCTTTGCCTACACGCCTTCGCTGACCAGCCTGTTCATCAACGGCGCGACGGAAACGGCCCGCACCGCGATCGACCCCAAGACGATCGACAGCAACTTCACCACAACCAACTATATCGGCGCGGTGAAGGACAGCAACGACAGCTGGTACGCAGGCTGGACCTGCAATTCGATCACGGCGAGCTTCGGCAGCAGCAGCAAGAACTGCACCGCCATCCCGACCACCTGATCGACCTGAACCCTGAACAGGGCGGGGGAGCGTGCACAGCCGCTTCCCCGCTCTCTTTGCAAAAGAATTTTCCCAAGGGGGACTCCAAGCCATGTCGAAGCCGCTCAGCCTGGCGCGCATGCTCCTGATTTCGACCGCCCTTTCCGCTCCGGCGGTGATGGCGCAGACCACGACCGATACCGCGCCCACATCAGGCGTGCCGAGCGCATCTGAGGAAGCCGATGCGCAGACCGGCAATGTCGATGTGTCCGTGCCCGGATCGGACATCATCGTTACGGGGCGCCGCACCAGCAACATATCCCAGGCCGCGCCGCAGGTGGTGACCGTGTTGTCGGCCGCCGACATCAAGCGCACGGGCGAAGGCGACATCGCAGGATCGCTCCAGCGCGTCACGGGCCTTTCGGTCGTGTCGGGCGGTTATGTCTATGTGCGCGGGCTAGGCGACCGCTATTCGCTGGCGCTGCTCAACGGATCGCCGCTGCCGAGCCCGGAGCCGCTGAAGCGCGTCGTGCCGCTCGACATCTTCCCGACCAGCGTCATCGCGTCCACGATGGTGCAGAAAAGCTATTCGGCCAATTTCCCCGCTGAGTTCGGCGGCGGCGTCATCAACCTGACGACCAAGGCCATTCCGGTTGAAAGCTATCTTGAGCTGGGAATCGGAAGTTCGGCCAATACCGAGACGTCGGGCAACATGGGCTACACCTATTATGGATCAAAGTCGGACTGGACTGGCTTTGATGATGGTTCCCGCGACGTTCCGCCTCTGTTGGCGCGGGCTTTTGGCAGCGGGGTGCCATTCTCCAACATGCCGCGCGGCGACCTGCAGGCTATTTCGATGCAGTTCCTGAATGCGCGGACTTCCCTGCTCCAGCGGACCAATAGCCTGCCGTTCAATTTTTCGGGATCGCTGAACGCCGGAACAGCCATGGACGTGGGTAGCGACGGGCGTCTGGGCGTGCTGTTCACCGCATCCTACAGCAACAAGTGGCGGACACGCTCCTCGCTGCAGCAGGCGTCGATCAATCTGGAGCAGGCGCCTGGCAAGAACGGCGTTCAGGTATCGACGGATAATGAGGTGACATTCAACAGCCTGTTCGGGGTCGGCCTTGAACTCGGTGATCAGAAGATCCGCTGGACCAACGTCTATATCCGCGACACGCTGAAGCGCGGTGCCCTGACGCTTGGCCAGAATGACGGTGCGATCGCGGGCGCGGATTATATGAAGCAGAATACCGCCTGGTATGAGCGGCAGCTAATCGACACCCAGATGGTGGGCGAGTTCAAGCTGATGGAGGGGCTGAGCCTCGACCTGCGCGGCGGCTATGCCAATTCGCAGCGGGAAGCGCCCTATGAGCGGGAGTTCGAATATGTGCGGACCAATCGCGACCTAGCCGTTGATCTGGTCGGCGATCGCTTCGTCAATGCGCTGAACCGCCAGCGGGGCGATGCGTCGATCACCTTCAGCGATCTGAACGAAGATTTGTGGTCGGCGGGCTGGGACCTCAGCTACAAATTCTCGCCGGATCTGACCGCGACGGTCGGCTATGCCTTCAGCGATACGAAGCGCACATCCTCGCGCTATGAGCTGCATTTCGACGCGACCAACCTGCCGATCGCGGTGCAACAGCTGCGGCCCGATTATCTTCTGTCGGACGCGTCGATCCAGTTGTTCGACATGTCGTTGCTGGACTTTTCGGGCAACTATCCCGTCTATGACGCGGCGCTGCGGACACATGCGGGATATGCGCAGGTGAAGGTGCAGCCGATCGCGGGCGTGACGGTGGACGCGGGCGTACGTTATGAGAAGGGCCGCCAGTCGGTGACCGGCGTGGACGTCTATAATACAGGCGTTGAACCGGTGAACGGCATCAACAAGGAATATTGGCTGCCCGCCGCGACCATCACCTTCGAAGCGGCCAAGGGTTTGCAGTTCCGCATGAGCGGTTCCAAGACGATTGCTCGCCCGCAGTTTCGCGAGCTGATCGCCCAGCCTTATATCGATACCGATTCCAACCGCTTTTATCGCGGCAATCCCTTCCTGCAGGATAGTGAGTTGTGGAACGCCGATCTGCGCGCGGAATGGTATATGGGCCGGGATGAGCGGCTGACGGCGGCGGCGTTCTGGAAGAAGATCGACAATCCGATCGAAACCTACACGACGATCAACGACAAATATGACGTGACGACCAGCTTCGCCAATGCGCCCGAAGCGACGCTGTATGGCGTCGAGTTTGAGGTGCAGAAATATCTGCCGCTCGATAACTGGAGCAGCCCTTTCTTCCAGAGCCGCAGGATCGTGCTGATCGGCAATTACACCTATACGCAGTCGAAGCTGAAGGTGAGCGCGGGCGACACGACCACGCCCTACAGCTATACGACCGGCCCGTTGCCCGCCGCGTCCGACTATTTCCAGGATGGGGTGCCGCTGACCGGCCAGTCGGATCATCTCGTGAACCTGCAACTGGGCCTTGAGGATACGGACAGGCTGTCGCAGCAGACGCTGCTGTTGACCTATGCCAGCCCGCGCGTCACTAGCCGTGGTCCCAACCTTCAGCCCGACATCAAGGAAAAGCCGGGCCTGACGCTGGACTTCGTGGCGCGGCAGGGCGTGACGCTGCCGGGCGGGGTGAAGAGCGAGTTCAAGTTCGAGGCGCGGAACATTATGGGACGCAAGTTCCAGGAGTTCCAGGAACTGGGCGGCAACAAGGTGTTCTACAACCGCTACAAGATCGGCACGACCTTCGCGGCTTCGCTGACCGTGGCGCTCTGATTTAACCTTCTCTGATGAGGCTTGGCGGCCGATCTGCTTCGCGCGGATCGGCCGCTTTGCCGTCTGTGATTCGCGCGTTTTCCTGCGTCGTGTTAGGGATTGGCCTGAAGCGGAGGCAGGCGGTGAAGCAGGAAGTCGAGCTGAAACTGGAGCTGTCGCAGCAGGCGGCGGAGGCCTTTGAGCAATTGGCGCTGTTGCCCGTTGAGGGAGGTCGGACGCATCTTCAGGCGGTCTATTTCGATACGCCCGACAGGCAGTTGGAGGCGCGAGGATATACGCTGCGCATCCGCAGATCAGGGGAGGAGCGCGTCCAGACCGTCAAGGCCGGTAGTGAAGATCGGGGCGGAGCCCTTTTCTCGCGGGCGGAATGGGAAATGCCGGTCCGGGAGGACGAGCCGGTGATTGATAGCCGCACACCCATAGCGGGCGTGCTGGGTGATGCAGCGGAGATGATCGAGCCCGCGTTCAAGGTCGAGGTCGATCGGCGCACGTGGCAGATTGCCGAGGGTGGCGCGGACATCGAATTGGTGCTCGACAGGGGATGGGTCCGTGCGGGAGAGCGGCAGTCGCCCATCTGTGAAATCGAACTGGAGCTGAAGGCAGGAGAGCCCGCTACCCTGTTTGCGCTCGCAAGGCGGATAGAGGCGGCAGTGCTGGTGCGGCTGGGCGTCGCGGCAAAGTCGGAACGAGGCTATCGGCTGTTGGCTGCCGCGCCCGCCTGCTTCAAGGCGGAGAGGCTGGCGCTGAAGCCCGATGTCAGCGCGCAGGCGGCGTTCCAGGCGATCATACGCAACTGTGTGCGGCAATACCGACTGAACGAAGATCTGCTACTCGACCATTATGATCCACAGGCTGTGCATCAGGCGCGTGTAGCCGTGCGGCGGCTGCGTTCGGCGCTGACGCTGTTCAGGTCAATGCTGGCGGCGCAAGACGTGACCCGATTTCAGGATGAGCTTCGATGGCTGGCGAATGTGCTGGGAGAGGCGCGGGATTTGGATGTGCTGACCGAACGGATGAAACCGGGCGAACTGCACGAGCAAATAGCTGCCGTCCGCGCGGTGATCCATGCGAGGGTGATCGATGCGCTGGAATCCGCGCGGGCACGGGGCTTGATGATCGATCTGGTCGAATGGCTGACGCTTGGCATGGGCGAGCCGGATGCTGAGGGCCGCAGGTTGCGCGATGAGGCTGCAGAGGCGTTTGCCGCAGGCCGCTTGCAGCATTTCCATCGCTGGCAGATGAAGCATGCACGGCATCTGGCAAAGCTGGATGACGCGCACCGCCACGAAGTGCGCAAGAAGGCGAAGAAGCTGCGCTACGCGGCCGAATTTTTCGCGGGTCTATTCGACGCCAGGAAACAGCGGCGGCGGCATGCGCGCTACGTTGACGCGCTTGAGGGGATGCAGGACGAACTGGGCGCGCTCAATGATCTGGTCAACGTGCGTGCCCTGTTGGCGCAGCATGGACTGCCGGTCGATGCCGATCTGGTGAAGAGCGACCGGAGCAAGAAGAAGCTACTGGCGGCGGCTGGCAAAGCCTATGATGAGTTGGCGGATGCCAAGCATTTCTGGCGCTGAAGCTCAGGCCCAGGGTTTTTCGCGATACCATTTGGTGATGATGTGCTTGACGCCGCTGCGTACCTTCATGCCGTGGTGCAGGCTGGCCCCATTATAGCGTCCGGGCTCAAGGCGATTGTTCCATGCGAGTAGCTTGCCGCGTTCGGGCTGAACCGTCTTGCCGATCTTGACGAAGCGGGTCGCGCCGCCTGCGGGGGGCTGGTTCAGATAGACCATCAGCGTCCATGTGCGATTGCCCGATACCGAGCAGTAGCGGGCGAAGTCGAGGCCAGCGGGATCGAAATAGTCGGTGTGAGCCTTGAATTCCTGGCCCATGGCGTAACGTTGCCCCTGTATCGGTTCGCCAAAGATGGGGTCGATGCCAGCGAAGGCGGCGAGTTTCCGGTCGATGGCGGCGATGAAGGGATCGGCGCCGTCGAGATCACAAGTCTCGCTGGTGCGGAAGGTTGCGTCTCCATTGGCGTCGGCGATGGTCGAGGGACGGCGGCGCGCTTCGATCCGATCGACAAGGCCCTTGCATTCCTCCGCCGTCAGGAAGTCGCGTTGGATGAAGAGCGTCAGATCAAGGCTCGGCACACGTTGCACACGTGGATGGGAGGCGATCCAGATCGGATCGGCGTCGGCTGTTGCTATGGAAGGGCTCTGCATGAGGGGCCATTTGCTACTGCCCGACGCTCCAAATGCAAGGGTCATCGCTTGCAGATTGCCCTTGTCATGGATAGGTCACAATTCTGTCATCCAGCAGTAAAAACAATTGCCTAGCAGCGCGGGTGTCAAGGGGGATCACCAAGTTCCATGCGCGTGCCGTTTCGCAGTAATTTTCAGGGCCTTAGCAGCCGTTTGGCGCCGATTGACTGGATGCGGGTGGCTGAAAAGCTGTTGCTGGGCCTGCTGGCGCTGCAAATTACGAGGTTAATCTGGGCGGTGCTGACGCCGGTTGGCAGCTTTGGACCGTGGGAAGGGCGGCAGGCGCAGTTCCCCAATTTCGCCGCGCGTCAGGCATTATTTTCAAGCTTCGATCCCTTTTATCGGGCCGGTCCGCAGCAGGCGGCTGGCGGGGGGGTGGTCACGTCGCTGGCGCTGACCGTTTACGGCATCCGGTTGAATGAGGGGTCCGGCCTTGGATCGGCCATCATCGCGGGGCCTGATGGCGTGCAGAACAGCTTTGCCGTGGGTGACGAGATATTGCCGGGCGTGCTGTTGAAGGGCGTGGCGTTCGACCATGTCACCATCGATCGCGGCGGCGCGGAAGAGCAGATATTCCTCGATCAGTCGCAGCCCGCGCCTGCCGCTGCCACTACGCCGGGCGAGGGTGGCGTCGTTCCAGCGCCGACAGACGGCATCGACAATCCGACGGCGGACGGGCTGAAGCGCGATATCGGCTTTGCGCCGCGTATGCAGAATGGCCGGATCACGGGGCTGATCCTGACCGCCAAGGGGCCGACTTTCCAGAATGCCGGGTTCCAGCCTGGCGATATCGTCACCCAGGTCGATGGGCGGCCGGTAGGCTCGCCCAGCGATCTCCAGGTGCTGCAAGGCAAGATCATGCCCGGCGCGCGCATCTCTCTGACCGTTGAACGGGGCGCCAGCCTTTCGACGATCAACCTTACTCTGCAAGGCCAATGACCAGAAAATTCCTTCTTTCCGCCGCGACCGCCCTCGCTCTGGCTACGCCTGTCGGTTCGCCTGTCATGGCACAGCAGACGCTGAATGTGCGCGACGCCGATATTCGCGCCTTCATCCAGGACGCCGCGCGGGTGACGGGGCGAACCTTCATCATCGACAATCGTGTGCAGGGGAAGGTTTCGGTCGTGACAGATCGGCCGCTGTCGCGATCGGAATATTTCGAGATTTTCCTGTCGACGCTGCGGGCGAACGGGCTGGTGGCGGTGCCAGCGCCGGGCGGTGCTTATCGCATTCAGCCCGCCGATGGGGCGGCGGGGCAACCTAGCGTCGTTGGACGGGGCGCCAATCGCAACCAGTTCGTGACTGAGGTCTTCCGGCTGCGATCGATCGATGCGGCCAGCGCGCTGGAGACATTGCGGCCGCTGGTCAGCAAGGATGGTTCGGTGACGGCCAATCGCGCGGGCAATAGTGTGGTGGTGGCGGACTATGCCGACAATATCGGGCGCATCCGTCAGGTTCTGGCGCGGATCGATCGCGATACGGCGGCCACGCAGACGGTGATGCTGCGCAATGCTGGCGCGCGGGAAATCGCGACGTCGCTTCAGGCGCTGGTGCAGAGCAGCGGCGAAGGGGCGCAGCGCGCGGCGACTATCGTGCCGATCGACAGCAGTAATTCGGTCGCGATCCGGGGCGATGCGGGGACGGTGACGCGACTGGCGCAGATGGCGCGCGATCTTGACCGGCAGGCGGCGAGCGGGACGGAGATCCGCGTCTACTGGCTGGAACATGCGGATGCGGAAAAGCTGCTGCCTGTGTTGCAGCAGTTGGTTGGACAATCGTCCAGCTCTGCCGTGACGGCCTCTGTTCCTGCTGCCAATGGGGCTGCTCCGGTTGCGGCGGCGCCCGCGGTGAGTTCGGCCGGTTCTTCGGGTAGCGGCATTTCGACGCGGGGTCCTGCGATCGTGACACGCTATGAGGGGGCCAATGCGATCATCGTTGCGGCCAACAGCGACGTGCAACGCATGCTTGGCGAGACAGTCCGGCAACTTGATACAAGGCGAGAGCAAGTTCTGGTCGAGGCGATTATCGTCGAGATCAGCGATGCCGCCGCCAAGAAGCTGGGCGTGCAGTTCCTGATCGGCAGCACCAAGACGGGCTTTGCCGCGACCAATTATTCCAATGCTTCCCCCAATCTGCTGACGCTGGCGGGGGCGATCGGCGCGAATGAGTTGGGCAAGACGACTACGACCACAGTGAACGGCGGGGTGGTGACGACCACCACCACGACCGAGAACAGCAACCTGGCCAACACGTTGCAGCAGGCGGCGGTCGATAGCCTGATGAACGCGACCGGCGGCTTTGGTGGGGTGGCGACGCAGATCGGGCGTAACGGCATCTTCGGCGCGATCATCAATGCGGTGCGGTCCGATACGGACAGCAATATCCTCTCGACTCCCTCGGTCATGACGCTGGACAATCAGAAGGCGTCGATCCTTGTCGGGCAGCAGGTGCCGATCACGACCGGCGAGGCGCTCAGCCAGAATTTCGACAATCAGTTCCGCACCGTTCAACGGCAGGATGTCGGCATCAAGCTGGAGGTGAAGCCGCAGATCAACACGGGCGGCGCGATCAAGTTGTTCCTGAAGCAGGAAGTGTCGAGCGTCGCCGGGCCGGTATCCAACAATAATAGCGACCTCATCATCAACAAGCGCGAGATCGAGACGACGGTCACGGTGGATGATGGCGAGATTTTGGCGCTGGGCGGCCTGCTGGACGATAATGAGCGCAAGACGATCGAGCGTATTCCGCTGCTGTCGGATATTCCGGGGATTGGCGAGCTGTTCAAGTCGCGCAGCAAGAGCCGGAGCAAGACCAACCTCATGGTCTTCATCCGTCCGACAATCCTGCGGTCGAAAGAGGATGCGCAGCGCCTGACGCAGCAACGCTATGGTTATGTGCGGGACATGCAGTTGGCGCGGAACCCCGATCAGGAACCGAGCATCGACGAGCTGGTGCGCGACTATATGGGCGCGGAGCCGCCCGCGCCGATGCAGGCCGGGGATGCGGTGGTGCAGCCGAGCACTGCTCCGGCGCAAGTGATTGAACCGACAGTGCGGCAATCGAGCGGCGTGGTGCGGCCTGTGGACGGTACGGCGAATGGAGATCGGCGGTGAACCGTTTTTCCAAGGGAGGGCTTCGACAGGCTCAGCCCGAACGGAGGTTAGGGTGAGCGAGCCCCACTCCGATTGCGATGTGCCGCACAATGCGCCCCGCGCCGTCGATATTCCCTATGTCTTTGCGCGCAAGCATGGCGTCGTCATGCTACCGCTGGACGGAGACCGGCTCACGATAGCAGTTCGGGAGGGGAGCGATCCGCGCATATTGCTGGAGGTGCGGCGGCATCTGGCGCGCAGTTTCGATGTGCGGTTCGTTGATGGCGCGCAGTTCGATCGGCATCTGTCGGACCATTATGCGATGGAGGGTAGCGCCGCGGCAATGGCGGGCTCGCTGGAAGTGGGAGCGGACGAACTCGACATCCTCGCTGCCGATATTCCGACAGCGGACGATCTGCTGGACAGTGCGGATGACGCGCCCGCCATCCGGCTGATCAACGGCATCATCGCGGAGGCGGCGCGGCAGGGCGTTTCCGATATTCATATCGAGCCTTACGAAACGGGCCTGATCGTGCGGATGCGCATCGACGGGGTGCTGCGTGAGACTTTGCGGATGCCGCCGCATGTCGCGCCTGTGGTGGTGAGCCGCATCAAAGTGATGGCGCGGCTGGACATTGCCGAGCGGCGAGTGCCGCAGGATGGGCGCATCGGGCTGACGCTGGGCGGGAAGCTGCTCGACGTGCGTGTTTCTACGCTGCCGAGCCGGGCGGGGGAGCGGGTGGTGCTGCGTATTCTCGACAAGGAGAATGCGGGCATGAACCTCGACCTGCTGGGCATGGCGGGGGCGGCGGACCGGATTTTTCGTGAGGGATTGCATGAACCGAACGGGATTATCCTGGTTACCGGGCCGACGGGGTCGGGCAAGACGACTACGCTCTATGCGGGTTTGCGGCAGTTGAATGACGGGACGCGCAATATTCTTACCGTGGAGGACCCGGTGGAATATGCGGTCGAGGGGGTTGGGCAGACGCAGGTGAATGCGAAGGTCGGGTTGACCTTCGCAGCCGGGCTGAGGGCCATCCTGCGGCAGGATCCGGACGTGGTGATGGTCGGCGAAATCCGTGACCGGGAAACGGCGGAGATCGCTGTGCAGGCATCGCTGACGGGCCATCTGGTGCTGTCGACCGTGCATACCAATGATGCGGTGGGGGCGATCACGCGGATGCGGGACATGCGGGTGGAGCCGTTCCTGCTTGCCTCGACCCTGCGCGCGGTTATCGCGCAGCGGCTGGTGCGGCGGCTTTGTCAGCATTGCCGGGAGCCGGTGCAGGCGGACAAGTCGGCGAGCGCGCTGCTTGGTTTCGATCCTGGAACGATAATCTACCGCGCGCGAGGGTGTGAGGAGTGCAACGGCACGGGGTATAAGGGCCGGATCGGTGTGTTCGAGGCGATCCGCGTGGACGATACGATCCGCCGCCTGATCAATGACGGGGGCGATGAGTCCCTGATCGCGCGTCATGCTTTCCTGAACGCGCCCAATCTGGGGTCGGCGGCGCGGGCGCTGGTACGGGACGGGCAGACCACGGCGGAAGAAGCCATCCGCGTGTCGCGGCGCGATGCGGCGGAGGTGGAAACCATCGCCGATGGCTGAGTTCGACTATCTGGTCATCGATCCGGCGGGCAAGGAACGCAGCGGCAAGATCAAGGCCGAGACGGTCGAGGATGCGCGGGCGAAGCTGGATGCGCGCAAGCTGTTCATCGTGCGGATCGAGCCCGGTGTGGTGGAGAAGGCGGCCAAGCGCGCCGGATTGTCACTGCGTGCACCGAGGCTGTCGGCCAAGGAACTGACGCTGTTTACGCGGCAGTTGTCCACGTTGATCCAGGTCAGTCCGCTGGAGGAATCGCTGCGCACCATCGGGCGGCAGAGCGAGCAGGAGCATGTGCGCGCGATCGTCAGCAAGGTGCATTCGGGTGTGCTGGAAGGGCGGCGGCTGGCGGATGCTCTGGGCGCCGAGCCTAAGAGCTTTCCGGCGCTGTATCGGGCGATGATTTCGGCGGGTGAAAGCTCCGGCAGCCTGCCGACGATTATGGAGCGGCTGTCCGACCTGATGGAGCGGCAGGCGGTGATAAGGTCGAAGGTGCTGACGGCGATTGCTTATCCCAGCGTGCTGGCGGCCTTTGCCGTTTGCGTTGTGGCGGCGCTGATGATCTTTGTGGTGCCCAAGGTGGTCGAGCAGTTCGATACGGTGGGGCAGGACCTGCCGCTGCTGACGCGCATGGTGATGGGGATTTCGGCCTTTCTGGCAGGCTATTGGTGGTTGCTGGCGATCCTGATTTTGCTGGGCGCTGTTGGTTTCTGGCGGGCGCTGAAGGTTGAGGCGTTCCGATATCGGTTCGACGGGACGATGCTGCGGTTGCCGCTGCTGGGGCGGTTGATCCGCGATCTGCATGCGGCGCGGATGGCGCGGACGCTGTCCACGATGGTGGCGAGCCGACTGCCGCTGATGGAAGGGCTGACGCTGACGACGCAGACGGTGCACAATCGGGTGTTGCGGCAGGCTTCAGAGCAGATTGTCGAGGCTATTCGCGGAGGCGGGAGCCTGTCGGCGGCGCTGCGGCGGGCAGGGGTGTTTCCGCCGCTGCTGGTCTATCTGGCAGCGAGCGGCGAGAGTGCGGGGCGGCTGGACACGATGCTGGAGCGGGCGGCCGATTATCTGGAGCGGGAGTTTGACAGCTTCACTTCCGCCGCGCTGGCGATGCTGGAGCCGGTGATCATCATATTGATGGGCGGGATCGTGGCGGTGATTATCTTGTCTATCCTGCTGCCTATCCTGCAATTGCAGAGCCTTACGGGGGCCTGAGGAGTGATTATGTTTATTTCCAGAGCCATGCGCTTTTTCCAGAAAGAAGAGTGGCACTTCGACAAGCTCAGTGCGAACGGAGGCCGAAAAGCAGGCGAGGATGGCTTTACCTTCTCGAGGCGTTCGGCCGAACACGGCTTCACGCTGGTCGAGCTGATGGTGGTGATCGTCATCATCGGGTTGCTGGCGACGATCGTGGCGATCAACGTCATTCCGGCCACGGACACGGCGCGGGTGGAGAAGGCGAAGGCGGATATCGCTACGATCGAGCAGGCGCTGGAGCAATATCGGCTCGATAATCTGAGCTATCCTTCGCAGACGGATGGGTTGCAGGCGCTGATCAATCCGCCCGCATCGCTGGCGCAGCCGCAGCGTTATCGCCGGGGTGGCTATATCAAGAAGCTGCCAGATGATCCGTGGGGCCGGGCCTATCATTATGCGGTGCCGGGCCGGAAGGGCGCGTTCGATATCAGTTCGCTGGGCGCGGACGGCCAGCCGGGCGGCGAGAGCGAGAATGCGGATATTTATTCCAGCGAGCTTTGATCGGGCTAGCCATCCGTTTGCGTGGTTGGGCTTCGACAGGCTCAGCCCGAACCGGGACGGAGTGGTTCGTCGTCCGGTCGTAAACGGCTTCACCTTGGTCGAGCTGATGGTCGTGTTGACGATCATCGGCTTCATCTCGGCTGCGGTGGTGCTGGCCATGCCTGATCCGCGCGGGCGGGTTGTCGAGGATGCCGATCGCTTTGCCGCGCGCGTTGCTGCCGCGCGCGACGAAGCGGTCGTTACCGCCCGGCCGATGGGGGTGTGGGTTTCCGCGTCGGGCTATGGCTTTCAGCGGCGCGATGGGGCGCAATGGGTGCCGTTGGAGGAGAAGCCGTTTGCGACGGCCAACTGGAAGGCGGGGACGCGGGCGCTGGTTGGCAAGGATGGGCGGCAACAGATTGGGTTCGATGGGACTGGTCTGCCGACTGACGCCATGACGGTGACTTTGGCGCGGGAGGCGGAGCGGGTTTCTGTCACGGTGGACATGGCTGGGAAGGTCATGGTCGGTGGGTAGGCCCTGCATCCTCGACAGCTTTGCTGGAAGAAAGAAAAGGGCTTCGACAAGCTCAGCCCGAACGGGGAGGTTTGTGGGCCGGAACCCTGAGGCGGGCTTTACGCTGTCGGAGATGCTCGTCGCGTTGGCGGTGTTCAGCCTGGCTGCGTTGGCGCTGGTGCGGTTGCAGGGAGTGACGTTGCGGACAGCGGCGGATCTAGACAGCAAGGCGCTGGGGCAGATTGTTGCGCGCAACCTGATGGTGGAGGTGCAGACCGATCCTGCGCCGCCCTCGCTGGGCAGCGAGGAGGGTGATGTCGATAATGGCGGGCGGCGATGGCATTGGGTGCGGGCGGTCAAGGCTACCAACGACAAGCGGCTGTTGCAGGTTGATCTGACGGTGAATGGGCAGGCGGGGTCTTCGCCGGTCGTGTTGAGTTTCGTACGGGTGGTGCAGTGATGGCGCGCGCATGCGGGGAAAGACATGTGCAGGCGGGCTTTACGCTAATCGAGTTGCTCGTCGCGTTGATGATCTTTGCGATGCTGGCAGCGGCGGGCGTGCTGCTGCTGGGGAACAGCGTTTCGGCGCAGGCGCAGATCAAGGCGCGGCTGGATGACATGGCGGCGGTGCAAAGGGCAGGCGGCGCGCTGGCGGCCGATCTTGGGCAGGCGGTGCCGCGTATCAGCCGCACGGAGATGGGGACGCTGGCGCCCGCATTCTGGTCGCATCGCGAGGGCGAGGCCGTGCCGGTGATGCAGTTCGTGCGGAGCGGTTGGGACAATCTGGGCGATTTGCCGCGCCCTTCGCTACAAAAGGTCGAATATTGGGTTCGGCAGGGTCGGCTGGAGCGGCGCACTTATGCGCAGGTCGATGGCGCGGCCGGAGACGAGCCAGCTACGCTGCTGGACCATGTGGATGATGTCGCGCTGCGCTTTCGGGATGGGCAAGGTGAGTGGCGCAATGAGTGGATACCTACGCAGCCCGACCTGATGCCGCAGGCCGTCGAGATGGTCGTAACGCGCAGGGGGGAGCCGCCTGTCACCTTGCGCTTTCTCGTCGGGCCGGGGCCTGCCGAGAAGCTGGAAGGGGAGATGGCTGGTGCCTGATCCCCGGAAGAAGGGCGAGCGCGGCGCGGCGTTGCTGACGGTGTTGCTACTGGTCGCGGTGATGGCGGTAGTTGCTTCGACGGCGCTGGAGCGGCTGGCGCTGGCGACGCGGATGACCGGCAACGGCGGTGCGGTGGATCAGGCGCGCGCCTTTGCCGATGCAGGCGTGGAGATGGCGCGATTGCGGATCGGTGATCTGATCGCGGCCAATCCGGGCAAGACGACGCTGGCGGGAAACTGGATGGGGACGCCGCAGCCGGTCGCTGTTCCCGGTGGTGTCGCGAGTGCGCGGGTGAGCGATGCGGGCAACTGCTTCAACCTCAACAGCGTGGTGGCTGGCGAGAATGAGTCCAATTTGAAGGTCCGGCCGGTTGGCGTGTCGCAATTTCAAGCGCTGTTGCAGGCGCTGGGCGTCGACGCGCGGCGGGCGCAGGTGGCGGCGGCGTCGCTGGCCGACTGGATCGACAGTGACAGTGTGCCGCAGCCCGGTGGTGCCGAGGACGAGGTTTATGCGCAGGCATCGCGGCCCTATCGCACGGCAAATCGTTTCATGGTGGATGCGAGTGAGCTGCGCGCCGTCCATGGCGTGACGCCCGCCATCTATGATTTGGCGCGGCCATGGGTTTGTGCGTTGCCGACGGTGGAATTGTCGCCGATCAACGTCAACACGCTGCTGCCCGATCAGGCGGTACTGTTCGCCATGCTGCTGCAAGGGCAGGTCAGCGTGGCGCAGGCGCGGCAATTTCTGGCGCAGCGGCCCGCCGAGGGTTACGGCAGCACGGTGCAATTCTGGGCGCCACTTGCGGCCCAAGGCATCAATCCGCTTGAGGAAGCGGCCAATCAGGTCAAGTTGACGACAGGATTTTTCGGGGTGGAAGTGACGGTGGATGTTGGGGGAACGCAGGTGGTGGAGCGGGCGCTGATCGATGCCCGGCAGAGCCCGGCGAGGTTGATCCGCCGTAGCTGGGGGACCGGCGCGTGAGCGTGCGTGATGGATTGATCGTGGCGCTGCCTGAAGAGGGCGAGCCGCTGTGGATGCGCGTAGTCGATGGCGCTGTGGCGCAGAGCGGCAGGGGGGTGAATTGGCTGGCCGCTTGTGGCTTGTCGGCCTTGCCCGCCGATGCGATGGTGATGTTGGTGCCGCCTGCTGCGATGGTGACTTTGCGTTGGGCGGCCTATCCTCAGCTGGCGCCCCGGCAGGGGAGGGCGGCGGCGCGGCTGGCTGCGCTGGCGGACGGGATTGTGCCTTCTGACCAGCTGTTTGCGGCGGCGGATGAGAATGACGATCCGGCGCGGCCGCATGTCGTCGCGGTCGCGGCCAGGAGCGACATGCAGCATTGGCTGCTTTGGGCGCAGCATCATGGGTTGGACCCGGATATTATCGTGCCTGCGCCGCTGTTGCTGCCGGAGCCTGTTGAGGCTTTTGTGCGCGGTTCTTTGGATGGCGAAGTGGTGCTGAGGGGGAAGGACGTTGCTTTTGGCGGCGATCTGGCTTCGGTTCTGGCCGCTGATGCGGCGATCGAGGATGTGCCCGCCGATCTGTTGCAGGCGCGGGCCGTCGAGGCGCTGGAGCGGCCGCCGCTGGACCTGCGGCAGGGGGATTTTGCCAAGCGGGTGCGCCGGGTGGCCGACAAGGCGGTGCTGCGTCGCATTCTGTTGTGGAGTGGGTTGATCCTGCTCATTAGCCTCTTGATCTCACTGACGGTGTTGGTGCGGCAGCATGTGGCGGCGAGCAATCTGGATGCGGAGAGTCTGGCGTTGGCGCGGCAGGTGGTGCTGGGTGCGGACGACTTGACCCAGGCTGAGGCCGAGATTGAGCGGCAGCTGGCGGCGCGGGGGGCGGGGGCTTATGCCTTTACCGCGCCGGTCGCGGGGTTGCTGACCGCCTTGCAAGAGGCGCCGGGCGTGTCGATGATGGCGCTGTCGCGAGACCCGGACGGGATGATCCGGGCGACGCTGGCGGCAGCGAAGGTGGAAGAGATCAATACGGTGTTGCTGGTGTTGCAGAGCGCGGGGTTCACCATCACGGCGACGCCTTCGCAAGACCCCGGCGGGCGAGCGCTGGCCGATATTACCGTGCGATCATGATGGACGCGATGAAGACGATGTGGGGCGACAGATCGCCGCGCGAGCAATGGATGCTGGGCGTGATGTTCGCCCTGCTGGCGGTGGTGCTGCTGTGGCTGGGTGTGGTGGGGCCGCTGGCTTCGGCGCAGCGGTCGGCGCGTGAGGGGCTGATCGCGGCTACGGATCGCAATGCGGCGATGCGGGCGAAGGTGAAGTTGCTTAAGACATTGCCGCGTGGAGCGTCGGCGGGTTCTGCTTCGGCGGCGATCGATCAACTGGTGAGCCAGAGCGCGGGCGAAGCCGGGCTGACGCTGGAGCGGGCGGAGGCGCAGGGCGGCGCTCGGATCGAGATTGCGATGGCTTCGGTGCGGCCGGTGGCGCTGTTTTCCTGGCTGGCGGCGTTGGAGGCGCAGGGCGTGCGTGTGGAGACGATGAGCGCGCGGCCTTCCTCGACGGCGGGTAGCGTTTCGGTTCAGGCGGTGCTGGTAAGAGGGGCGGGGCAATGATGCGGCTTGGCTGGTCGCGGCGGACGCGGATTGCGATCGTCCTGCTCTTTGCGTTCGGGCTCGTCCTGTTCATGCCGATGCGGATTGCGCTGGGGCTGTCCGGGTTGGAGCGACTGGGCGTTGCTGCGCGGGAGGTGCGGGGGACGCTTTGGAGCGGGCGGATGGACCAGCTGATGCTCGGCACGATGCCGGTCGGATCGGTCAACGTCGCCTTGTCGCCGGTGTCGCTGCTTATGGGGCGGGCGCGGTTTGACATATGGCGGCGACAGGGTGCGGCGGATGATCTGAGCGGCGCGCTGACCGTGGGTTTCGGACGCGTGGGTATTGATGACGTGACGAGCACGGTGCCGCTGGGGCGAAGCTTTGCGCCGATGCCGATCGCCAGTCTGGCGATGGAGGATGTTACGGCCTATTTTTCCGGCGACCGTTGCAGCCATGCCGAGGGTCGGGTGCGGGCGCAAATGGCGGGGCAATTCCCGGGCCTCAACCTGACGCAAGGGCTGTCGGGCGTGGCGAGTTGCGATGGCGAGGCGTTGCTGTTGCCGCTGGTGAGCCAATCCGGGCTGGAGAAGATCAACCTGCGGATATGGCGGTCGGGGCGCTATGTCGTGGAGATGCGGGTGGAGACGGCGGACGCGGCGCTTGGCGATGCGCTGGCGAAGGCTGGCTTTGCCGGGACAGGCGGCGCGCGGGTGCTGAAGGTCGAAGGGACGCTGTGATCGATCCGCTATGGGCGGTGCTGGGCGCTATCGCAGGGGCGATCGCGGGCAGCTTTTTAGGGACGCTGGTGCTGCGCTGGCCCGAGGGTCGCGGCGTCATGCGTGGACGGTCGTCCTGCGATAGCTGCGGGCGGGTGCTGAGCGCCGTCGATCTAGTCCCGATGATAAGCGCGCTGCTGTTGCGCGGCAGGTGTCGCATCTGCGGGGGGAAGATCGCGCCGCTGCACGGGCGCGTGGAGGCGGGATGCGCGGTGATCGGGGCGCTCGCCTGCGGGCTGGCGCCTGGGCTGGCGGGGGCTGGATGGGCTTTGCTGGGATGGCTGCTGCTGACATTGGCTGTCCTCGATTGGCGGCATTTCTGGTTGCCTGACGCGCTGACGTTGCCGTTGGCGTTCCTTGGACTGACAGTGGGCCTGTGGGTGACGGATGCGACGCTGCCCGACCGAGTGATTGGAGCTGTGGCAGGATATGGCGTTCTGCTGGCGGTGGCGGTCAGCTATCGGATGGCGCGGGGGCGCGATGGATTGGGTCTGGGCGACGCGAAGCTGATGGGCGGGCTAGGAGCCTGGTTCGGATGGCAGGCGCTGCCTTTCATCCTGCTGATGGCCGTGGGCCTTGGCCTGGTGGCCGTGCTGGCAAGCGTCGCGTTGGGCCGGAAGGTGACGGCAGCAACGCGAGTGCCGCTGGGCACATGTCTGGCGATCGCGGCGTTCCCCGGTTGGTGGGTGTCAATGCTGGTCCGTTAAGGAACTGCCTAGCGCACACGCCAGCGATAATCCTCTTCCCGCACCTCGGTAACGGCATACCCGTCGGGATCGCGGGCAGGGCGAAAGCGGTATCGATCCATGATGACGCGGCAAGTCATCGCGTCGATCTCCGGATAGCCGCTTCCTTCGATAACTTCGCATTTATCGACATGTCCCGAAGGGCCGATGGCGTATCGCACGCCGATCGTCACGCGGCCGACGCCGCGCAAAGAGCTTGGGAAATCCGAATTGCGGAAGCGGCCGTTTGTTTGTCGCGCCTGCGAGAAACTGCCTCCTTCGCCATTCCCACGGCCAGTGGCGGTCCCGCTGCCTCCGGACCCGCTGCCAGAGCCGGGCGCGGCGCCGCTACCCGCGCCGCTGTCCATCGAGGATGCCGGTGCGGCTGGCAGGATTGGAGCCGGGCTGCGTATTATAGATTCGGGGGCAACGAGGTTAGAAGGGCGCAGAGGTTGATCCCCAGCCTTCTTGCCGCGTCTAGGAGAGCCCGCTGTCGCTCCACCTTCCCGGTCGGATGGGGGTTCTTTTTCGCGCGGAGGCGGTTCGGGTTCGGTCTCGCTTTGGGGCGACTCAAGATCGAAGAGCGCCAAGGGCGCGCTATCTGCTACCCGCAATAATGAAGGCGCTCTAAGACCAATTATCAGAGCATAGCCGATGACGACGTTGACCAAGAGCGCCGCAATAGCGGGGACGATTCTGTCACGGCCCTGCCATCGCTGCGCCCAAGATGCTGTCATGTCACTGAGTGCCGCGTGCAACACGCGGCGACCTGGCGTCAGCGGTAGACGCGATTGCCGTTGCGATCGATATAATATTCGCGGCCGCGACGGTCACGTTCCCACCGGCGTTCTCCGTCGGATGTAGCAGCACCTACGACAGCACCACCAGCAGCGCCGATCGCCGCGCCTTCGGCAACGCCAAGCCCGGGCACGATCGCACCTGCTACCGCGCCACCGACCGCGCCGATGCCTGCACCCCGCAGTCCATCGCGCGTCGTTTCACGAGAACAGCCGCCAACGCTGGCAGCGGCTGCCAATCCTGCCATCAATAAGAATGTGTTACGCATGGTTCGTCTCCACAATTGCCCAACATCAAACGACAGAGACGCAAGTTAGTTCGATCCCCGTGTCACAAACGTGCCGAACGGCACTGGAATTACGAGCGTTCGATGTGCGGGTGGCGGCCACAACCAAGGTGCGTACGACACATTCGCGGTGCACATTATCTATGAGAGAGTGGTGACCCCTACGGGAGGGGGTTGGCTTAACCAAGGAATGGCAAAAAACTGTCATTTTCTGCTGCGCGATCTAACCCTGGATCACCAGCGGCACCGCCGATGCGGACAGCGATGGCTACTCCAATCTGGAAAAATTTCTGAAGGAGCGCGCATCAGCACGCGTTAGGCCAGCTTCTGATGCGGGTGGGGACGGGGCAGGGGGCGGTGTGCCCGCCGTCAACTGAGGCCTTCCGGTGATCTGACGCGTTGATGGAGGATGGCCGCGAGTCCAGTCGGTAACGGCACAGGATCGCAGCCCATTGATCGCAGCCGCGTGATGTCGAGCGGCGGGAAGCCGGTGTCGCTGGCTGCTCCCTGACCCGGCTTTTCGATGATGGACCCGCCGGTCAGGTCCGCAATCATCCGGGCCAACTGCGCTATGGTCGTGCGAACCCCGCTGCCCACATTGACCGGGCCGATGCAACCGCGCTCCACGGCCAGCATCAGCGCCTGCGCGACATCGTCCAGATGGACCATATCCGCGCCGAATTGCCCACCGTTGATAATCTCTATGGGGCGCCCCTCAAGCGCCGCGCGCACCATGATGCCTAGCGCCCCGGAGGTCTGCCCTGGACCATAGACGGACGCCAGCCGAAGCGTCGTCAAGGCGATACCTCTGGTCCGGCAAAATTCGGTGGCATAGATTTCCTGAAGGATCTTCGATCCCAGATAATAGCTTCGGCTGCGCGGGAACATCGGCGCGTTTTCATCGGGCACGTCCACACCGCCTGCATAGGCGTTCGCGCTTGTCGTCTGGACGATGCGTTTGATGCCTGCTGCGGCGGCGGCCTCTATCAGGCGGAGCGTGCCACGGGCGTTGATCGTCCAGCATCGTTCCGCCGCCGCCGGGTCATCATGGTCGCGCGGGATATAGGCCGCCAGATGCACAAGCGCGGCGCAACCACGAAGATTGACCGCATCATGATCCGGCGTCTCCAGATCGAAAGGACGGGCCTCGTCATCGGGGGCAAAGTCTCCAACCGCGTGGCGCGTCAGGTGCCGGATGCGATAACCGCTGGCCCTGGCGACAGCGGCGAAGCGTTTGCCGATGAAGCCCGTGCCGCCCGTTAGGGCAATGGTTGAGGACGGACCCGTCACTGCACGGCGTCAATCCGCTCCTGGGCTACGAACATTTCGTCCAGAAAGCGCAGAATCACACCCGAACGGATGGGTGGTTGAACGATCGGCGTCCCATATAACAGCTTGCGAAGGCACATTTCGACTTCATTGAAACCCACCATCGCACGAAGCGGCGTGGTTCCAGAAAAGCGCCCGTTAACCTCGAAGACACGCGGAACGCCCTGCTTATCGAGGCGGAACTGGAAATTGGCGGGACCATAGGGTTGCAGCGCGGCGCCGAACGCGCGAACCGCTTCGTTCAGTTCCACATAATCGCCAGTGTAGGCGCGATAGGTGTTCCCGTCGCGCAAGTCCCGGCGCATCACGATGGACGCTTGCACCGCGCCGTCGAACACAATGACGCTGGCTGTATATTCGCAGTCTGGATCTCCGATACATTCCTGCACGACCAATCCGGTTCGACCGGCGAGCGCGTCGTCAAGTTCGGCTCTGTTGTTCGCGACCGATACGCCAACGGATCGCGCGCCGATGCGGGGCTTCACGATCAGTGGGAAGCCGACCGCTTCGACCAGCGCCGCGATTGCCGCCGGATCGTCGCCCGACGCCGACGCGGGTGGATTGAGGCCCGCCTGTTCGAAGAAGCGGCAGGTTTCCAACTTGTCGTCGGCGATGGCGATGACGCGCGGGTCGCTTACCAATATCTTGGTGTCGAACGCGGCTTCAAGCTGCGCCCGTTGAGCCGCGAAGAAGGGCAATTCGACATCGGTCCCCACCATCACGATGTCCGGCCGCTCGCGATCCAGCAATTCCGCGATCCGTGCACCGAATGCCGCATCGTCCGCAAAGGGCAGGCGATAGGCCGCGTCGCCCCAATAGAGGCCGGAGGATAGCGGGTTGGGATCGGCGGTGACCATGGTGCAGTCGAGCGACGATTGCCGCAGCGACTTGATGATGCCCTGACCCAGCACCGCGCCCGCACCGGTAACGAGCGCCTTCATGCGAAAAATCCGCAGAGCCGGTCCTGTGTCGGCACTGACAGGCTGGTGGCGCGGATCGCCTGGCGATGGGCATGACGATCGAAGGGCAGGAGCCGGGGACTCACCATCACCTCATCCCCTTGTATCTCTACCATCGCCCATTGCATATGTCCTTCTCCGCCATCTCTTGGTTGGCCTAGCGAACCGAGCGTGAAAATCGTGCTCGCTGCGCAATCGAACCGGTGGGTGCGATGCGTATGCCCGAACAGGCCATAGCGAAAGCCGCGCTCGGCAAGGGCGACGGCGGCCGCCCCTGCCTCTTCAGCCGAATTGATGTAGCGCCAGTCACCAAAAGCATAGGGGTTTGCGTGTGCGACGAACAAGGGGCCAGCGGACCAGTGTTGCTGCCAATCAAACGCGTCCATGACGCCCGCAGGCAATTGTTCGTTTGTCCACGCCACCGTCTCCTGAATCCAGTCGGGCAGTCTGGTCAGATAGCGGCTGCCGGTGTCGCTCACCTGTTGATACATCTGGTCATGGTTGCCGGTGATCAGGATCGCGCCGTCACGGGCGACCGCATCCTGGACCAGCGCGATCGTTTCCAGCGGCGCGACGCCATAGGTCAGCAGATCGCCCATCAGCAGCAGCACATCGAAACCCTCCCGCCGGGCGGCGGACAGCGCCTGCTCCAGCGTGCTGCTGACCGCATGAATGTCCGTCAGCGCAGCTATCCTCACCGGCTCGATCCTCGCGGCGATCCAGCGATTGTCGGCGGGGTTCTGAAAAGGCATTGCTTCATGTCCGGCACGCTATCGAAGCAGGGCGCGTGCCGTTAGCGTTCAATCCGCTACTATCCCTTTATCCCGGCCCCATCCGATGGGATTAGCAGGCCTCTCTTTGGGGGCGTGTTCCCCGCCGACGCGGCGCGGATGCCTCTAACGGATATCTACCGATGCGCCCGCAGTGCGTTGCCAATGCATGGTAGGCCATTCTTCGTCTGGCGAGAGGAAGCGCCATATTTGGGAACCCTGTGGAATGAAGGTCGTCATCCTTTCCAGCCTGTCCTGGTCGCTCATCAATTTTCGCGGCGCGCTGATCGCCCGGATGGTCGAGGCCGGGCATGATGTTGTCGCCTGCGCGCCGGATGGCGAGCCAGAGGTGATCGGCGCCCTGTCTAAGATGGGGGTGCGTTTCCGCTTGACGCCCATGGCGCGTGCAGGGACCAATCCGCTCCGCGACGCATGGACCTTCTTCCACTATTGGCGGCTCCTTCGGTCCGAGCGTCCCGACGTGGTGGTGGCCTATACGCAAAAGCCAATCATCTATGGCGGCCTTGCGACCCGCCTGCTGGGGCGCGCGCGCTTCTATGCGATCATGAGCGGGCTGGGTTATGTGTTCAGCACCGAGGCGGACAGTCGTCCGCTGTTGCGATCGGTAGTTTCGCGGCTGTACCGGCTTGGGGTGCGCCGCGCCGGCTGCATCTTTGTCTTCAACGGGGATGATCGTCGGCTCATGCTCGAAAACGGCATAGTCGCGCCCGACCAACCTGTCATGCAGGTGCCCGGATCGGGCATCGACACCGCTCACTTTGCCCAGCAACCCTTGCCGGATGGCCCCCCGACCTTCCTGATGATGGGCCGCCTGATGCGCGACAAGGGCGTGGGCGAATATGTCGAAGCCGCGCGCATAGTGCGTGAAACACGCCCCGACGTGCGCTTCATGCTCCTCACCCGGCCAGAGACGGAAAATCCCACCGGTTATACAGCACAGGATCTTGACGCATGGCGCCGGGCTGGATTGATCGAATTCGTGCCGGAAACACGCGACGTACGCCCCTTTATCGCGGCGGCACATGTCTTCGTGCTGCCATCTTTCTATCGTGAGGGTTTGCCCCGCACCATATTGGAAGCGCTGGCGACGGGACGTCCCGTCATCACGACCGATATGCCCGGATGCCGGGAGCCTATCGAGGAGGGGGTGAACGGCCTGCTGATTCCCCCGCGTGACGCGCCCGCACTGGCTGCGGCCATGACGCATCTGCTCGACAATCCCGATCTTCTTGCCGCGATGGCGCAGGCGGCGCGACAAAAGGCGGTCCATATCTATGACGTCGACAAGGTGAATAGCTTGCTGATGGAGGTTTTGGGACTGAGCAATGCAGCGACTGCCCCGGTCGCTGCATGGACCACGGAGCCAGACCCACCGGTGTTGAATGCGCTGCCCGGTAGGCGATCCGCAGCGAAGGCGTGACGTGAAAGGGCCGACCGCAGCCGCCCCGCACATTCATTTCTGGCAGGCGACGATCGCGGCGATGACCGCCAGCGGTTCTTCCGGATCGCGGACCCGCACTGTGTTGAGGCACATTTCCTTCGCAGGGTAGTCATTGCCACCCGGAAAGAGGGCGTCGCCGATGAGCATCATGTCATCCAGCGCAATCCTGCTCGCGTCGCGCAGCTTCTTGAGGCCATAAGCCTTGTCCACGCCCTCGCGCGTGATGTCGATCGAGGTCGCGCCGCCCGGGCGATATCGATCTGCTCCAGCAGCGGCAAACAAGAGATCGAGTTCATAGGCGATCGCCCGATCCATGCTACCCAATCGCTTGGCCTGCTGGTCAGATAGCCATCGATCACCTCCACGCCATCGCGTGCTTCCCGCGTTTTGAGTTCGAGTTCAATCAGCTCGAATTTCTTCAACCAATCGCTCTACCGCCGCGCAAAGGCGGCAAGCCAGACCAGTTGATGATCGATCCGGCCGGGCGGCCCGGGGCTTTTCGTCCTATGCATGCTCATCTGCCATATTTTATAAGTTGGTTCATCCCGAGCTTCCCGATAGAATGCTTACATATTATTATCTGGCGCATCAACATAGATGGAAGGTCAATATTATTATGGCGCACAAGCCTTGGGGGCGGCTCAACCAAATCGCCTATATGGTGCCTGACTTAAACAAGGCGATCGATTGGTGGACCGCAGTGATGGGCGTGGGCCCCTTTTTCATCTTTCCTGCTTTCGAGATGGTTCGAGGCGATTATCGCGGTAAAGAGTATTTCGCACAGTACGGCGCGGCGATCGCATTTTCCGGGGACCTGATGGTCGAACTTATCGAACCGCGAGGCCCGTCGATCTTCCAAGAGTTTCTGGATGCTGGCCGTAAAGGCGTCCATCATCTATGCGCTTTCTCCGACAGCATGGAAGATGCGGAAACTTGGGTCGCTGAACACGGCGGCACGCGACTGCAGGGAGCTGAATTCGCAGACGGGTCCCAGATCGCCTATTTCGCGATGGACGCTGAGGAAAACAGCATCTTGGAGATCGGCGTGTTGAAGCCCGGGGTCCAGAACCTTTTCGATATGATTCAGCAGGCTGGCGCTAACTGGGACGGCAAGGAAAAGATCTTCAGCCCGACGGATGGCTGAAGATCTTTGGGCGGGTGGCACTGATAAGCGAGTCAGCCATCCGGCATATCAGTCGCCGCTGAAGTTCAACTCCACACGGACGCCATCGGGATCGGTGGCGAAGATTTGGCGTAGCCCGATCGAGTCAACGATGTTGACATCATGGGGCAGGCTCACGGCGAAGTCCGCGCTAGTTTCGATATCGCAAAGGACCTCTCAGACAACTTGCTCCTTCATTGCCATGCTCTACTTGGGTAGAGACTCTAGCGTATCGAATGCTGGCGCATCACCTGTTTGCCGACGGAGAGACTAATGCCGAATACAGTCGAAACTTTGCTCGCGATCGAGGAAATAAAGCGGCTGAAGGCGCGCTATTTCCGGCTAATGGATACGAAGGACTGGCACGGGTTTGCAGAGTTATTTACCGAGGATGCCATATTCGACGTGCGTGGAGCGCTCGACGAAAATCCTGGGCCGGATCAAGAGCCGATCATCGGCCGTTCCGCGATTGTTGAATATGTCAGCAGCGGCATCGACCCGATCAACAGTGCCCATTACGGGCACATGCCAGAAATCGATATCTTGTCAGAGGACGCCGCTACTGGAATCTGGGCGTTGGCGGACATATTGCGGATGCCGTCCGGCACGCCTTTCGAACGCTTCTACGGATACGGGCATTACCATGAACGCTATCGCCGCATCGACGGCGCGTGGAAGATTGCATCGCTCAGCATCAGTCGACTGCTGGTGGAGACATACTGACGCCCGACAGCCACGGTCGGTAGAATAGGCACAGCAGCCTGATCAGCGCGAGGGTCGATAGGGGCGATAGAACGGTCGAATCGCGCCAACCTGTTGCACATGGCGTCGACGAGCGGACCGACGCCGACCAAGAATGCGATCTGAAGCACATCGATTTCATGGGGGATCGATGTCAACTTGCATCGTTCCGACAAAAGATGATGAGTCATGCTATTTCGCTTCTTGCAGAGTTAGCGAAGCGCTGCTATTCGTTTGCCTACATACGATATCCGTGCATATCAATATTCATGATCGCGGCCAGATCAGCTTTGCGAATAATCCTGTCTGTACATCGCAGGCCATGCGGATCGAGTGGCCCTACAACGCCTCAGGGAAGCCCAGGCAGAACCAATTTGCGGAGAGCTCATCCGTGGCCTGTGCACCTATTTGCTGGCGTAAATGCTCGCTTGGGAAGATTCCAGATCGAGCCACCGGCACGGCATGCACAGCCACGCTAGCCGGTTTCACCCAAGGAAGGCCCAAAACTACACTTAGCTTGAATTACATGATCTCTACTAGCGGCGGCCCGATTCGAGAAAGTAAACTCCATGCTGAAACTATTCCACGCTCCGACCACACGCTCGCTCCGCATCAAGTGGCTGCTGAACGAGTTGGGCCTCCCGTACGAGACGGTCACGCTCGATTTCTATCGCTATGACCGCCATGATCCCGCATATCGCCAGATCAACCCCATGGGATCGGTGCCGACAATGACGGATGGCGCTCTCGCGATCACCGAATCTGGCGCAATGATCAACCACATCCTCCGCCGCTACGGCGATGGTCGCTTTGCCGTTCCCGAAGGCAGCGATGAGCGCGTGCTGGTCGATGAATGGATGTTCTGGGCGGAAGGCTTGTTTGCTGTGCACCAGCGCATCTACTGGGACCATTGCGCACCGCCACCCGGCTGCCTGATCGAAACGGTTCCCGCCGTCGGTCTTGAGGGGAAGCGCCAGGCGGTGCGCTATGCGCGGATGCTCGAAGCTCACCTGCGCGAAACCGGCTGGGTCGTTGGCGATGAACTGACCGGGGCCGATTTCATGCTGAGCTTCCCGCTCTTTCTCGCCAATCTTGATAATTGGTTCGAGAATATGCCGAAGATCCAGGCCTATATCGGCCGGATGACCATGCGTCCCGCGTTCCAGGCGGCTACCGCCGACACACTGGAAGCACTTCAGGCGATGGCGACGACGACACCCAAATTGCCGAGCTTTCGCAGCACTGAACCGGACTGATGTCGGCCCACGGGTCGTCACCGATCACGTTGCGGGTTGACCGGCCCCGGCCTCGGCGGCGGCACCGTAAGAGCGCTTGGTGCCTTTGTTCATGGGTCCGGACGAAATCTGGCGCTGGGCAAGCCGATTGGGCGGCAGCCCGGCGAGACCATCCAAGGTCAATCTCTGAGTGCCGGACCCGCTTCCAATATGTTAGCCGGTGGCCGGAGCGCCCGTTCGCATCTTCTGCGGGATTCGGGGTTCCGCAGTGCTCGTGAATGCCGGGGATGCGCTATCGCCCGACTTCGCAGCCAAGTGCAAGGTGCCCACAGGCATCCTCGTCTGCATTATCCTAAGTGGTGAGAGTGTTTCGCTAGGACTTTGTTGAGTCCGTGAATGCGATGATGGGGTCAGAAAAGCACGTTGAGCGAAAGACGGGTCGGACCCGGCCTACCGCTGGCCAAAACGGAAGTGTTCGGCAAGGTCCGCTAAACTCTTTCGCAATGCCTCTTCCCTCTCGGCACCCAAAACTGACCGAATCTCGTCAGTTAGGACATCACCTTCCGCACGTAGCGGCGCGCACACTTCGCGGCCTTTACCAGTAAGCCTCACGCGCACCTGCCGCGCGTCAACCTCAAAAACGCTTCGCTCAACGAGACCTCGCTGCTCCAACCGCTTGAGTGTTTGTGATACCGTCGCATGCGCTATCGAGAGCCGCTTGGTCAGTTCGGAATGCGAAAGAGGCTCTTCTTGATACAGTTCAAGGAGAAGAAAGGCCGCAGCCTGACTCACATCGGCTTCGGCGGTCCTGACGGCATAAAGATGAGACTGGAGGCGAGCCACCATCGTGATGAGATAAGGTGTAGTGAGCTTGGCGTCGAATTCCGAGGGCGCAACCCACTTCTCGTCGAATCCTGTCCGAACCGGGGGCCGCGCGCGATGTCTGGGTGATTGCTTCATCCGCTGTCCTTATGGGAGAGTCGTGATAAAGCCACATAAAAACAGCATTTGTCGTTCCGTAGCAACAATGAGGCGCCGCCAGGCGCTTGCGGCTCTCCTGTTTAGTCTAAAGCCGTGAGGCACAAAGCTTGAGGCCTGCTTTTCCCAGTCTTTGGTGTCATCCACATCCATAGGTAGATCACCTTCCTCATGCGCGCCACAAAGGTCGTCAAGCGACCGACTTCCTATGGATAAGAAGGGGCAGAATCAGACCTGCACACGAAGGTAATGGTAAGTCGAAACAATGCCATGCTTCGACCGGCTTGTTCCGTTCGCTTGCAGGATATTTCAAAATATGGGCGGCCGATACTGTCGATCGCCGCCGTCACCATATATCTGAAGTTGAAAACTTGAATATCAGTTCACCACCATAGGTGCGCGGTGTGCCCGGAGCGCTCGAAAAGGCCGAGCCGGAGTCTTGAGCATAATAGTTGATGTTGAACTTTTCACCCGTGATGTTCTTCATCCAGAAGCGAAAGGTCAGCTGCTCCGCAGCGGTTGGCGTGAAGGAAACAGAGCCCTCCAAAAGAAGGTGCTCCATTTTGATGCATAGGGCATATAATTGCCAAAAGCATCCACCATAATGCTGTCTAAATTACCCGGAGCAAGCGGCATTTTAGGAGTGAGCGCCTGACATGTGACTGCATCCACCTGAAGATTGGGGCAGTAGGAAGGGGCATCCGGGAAGTCACGGAACTTTGCGATCAAATATGTCCCAGCCAATCGAAGCGTTAGGCCTTCGGCCGCGACGGCGGTCAGGTCCAACTCGGCGCCCTTGGTCCGCGCAGAACCGGCATTTTTAAGGAAAACCAAACCATTGCGCTGCGCCTGCACCTGCGGTTTGCTGATGTCGTTCCAGAACAGGGCGCCGTTCAGGCGAATACGACGGTCAGCCAGTTCCATCTTGAACCCGATTTCTAGGCATCAACCACTCCAGGGGATAGCGGCTCCGCCTGGTCTAGGGGCAGCGTGTTGAACGTCCCTGCTTTGTAGCCACGGCTGTAGTTGGTATAAACCATCATGTCGTCGTTGAACTTATGATCGATTGAGGCCTTCCACGTCAATTTCTTGAACGTCTTGCGCGCCACACCGCCCCCCGGCACATTGTCCACGGGCGTCTGGGCGGCGGCCACAACTGCATTGGCTGTCGCTGCGTCGAAGACGGTTCCGGCCGGCGCACCGAATACACCCGCGACCGCAGGGACATTCTGAAGCAGGAACGGCAGCTCCGGAATGAATAATGTCGTGGTCGTCCTGCGGCCAGCAACCCTGTCGGTCGTGTAACGCAGGCCGCCCGTCACATTGGTGTTATCGGTGATGGGATAGGTAAGCTGGCCAAAGGCAGCATAGGATTTAACGTTCTGCTCACCCCGGATGCTGATTGAGTCCACCAGCAGCGCCTGTATACCCGGCCCGTAGGTCGTGGACGCACGGGTTTTGGTCAATGTGTGTTGGTGTCAACGATGGGGGGGTGTGCATCGCACTTCCACAATCTATTGGCTGCGTACCGCGCTGAGTCTCCAGCTATTTTAGGCAAGAGTCCCGGTCCAGATATTCCATCAAAGTTTTATGAAGGAAACGAATGCGGACTTCCTGATAACGGCTTAACATGACGTCCTTCACCCCACCTGCCTTCAGGCCTTGCTGTTGCAGCGCCAGATTTTGGCAGTCCTGATCATAGATTAGCCCGTGCCACGGCTGAAAAGCGCCACTGGCCGCATAAGTATCGTCAGGGCCAAGGTCGATTTGATTGACTTCTGGAAAATCGGATCCGTCTTGCGGCTTTGGCCGGAAGATCATGAAATCGAAGCGTGTACGATCTGGACTATTGTCGATCGGAACGAACCGATAGGCGAATGGATAAGGCAATCCCTTGAATAGGAGAAAGTTGGGGAACAGCGAATATTGAATGGGATCACATGCTTCTGCGTCCGTCAGATGGCTGAAGTCCTGTCCGTAGACCTTGCCCAGTTCAGTGCGGTTCATATCTGCCAGATAGCCCCGCGCAGTCTTGCCCTCCGGCAGCGGCGGAGCGTTATCGGTATCGCCAGTGACGGCGCCGAACGTCGCTTTCCATATCTCGGCTTCGGTAATCGGCTGGGGGTATTGGTCGCTGGGAATTCCGGTGGGAGCACAGAAACGACTAACATGACCATTGTCGGCCCAGACGTCATATTGCGTGCTGGCGTCGCCCCCAAAAGGAAGAGCTTGCGAGTGAAGTTCGGCGACATGGAATGCTTCGACAAACCCTTCAATGCAACACTTCCAGTTCGCCTCCATGACCTTGGTTACGCGGGTGTCCAGATAGACGTCGTCCCGCGACCAGTCGGCAAATTCCGCGATCAGCGGACCCAAATATGTTTCCAGCGATGGTGACGCGGGGTCGTGGTTGACGAATACGAAACCTCCCCAGAGGCCAACGCGCGCTTCTGGTAGAGCGAGTTCGGAATCTTCGACCGGATCGAAATCCCAGCGAGCAGGTAAATTCTGAAGGGAGCCGTCGAGGTTCCAAGTCATGCCATGATAGGGACAGCGTATTTTGTTTACGCTCGTGTCCGACGCGCATAATTTCATGCCGCGATGCAGACATCCATTATAGAAAGCTTTGATCACGTCCGGAGCACTGCGCATGATGATCAGCGACGCACCGGGCGATTCATACAATACGCAATCGCCAACTTCCCTTACCTCTTCGACACGGCAGGCGACTTGCCACGTCCGCGACCACATCCGTTCCTTTTCCAAGTCAAAGAAAGTCTGGCTGGTATAGCGCTCGCGAGGGACGCGCGGCATTTCGATATGCGTGGGATGGATTTGGCGTAAGCTCGCGGGTGCCTCAATGGGATCGCGCGCAATCACTTGCTGATATGTCGGAGCAGGGCTGTCCCGGTAATCGGGTGCGCCGTTGGTATCGAAATGAGTCATGGTTCAATCTCCCATCGTGGGCTGGGTCAATCCAAGCTGGCTATCCAGCGTAGCTTTCGCGGGCCGCATCACCCCGCTGGAATCGCACCCGTCAGCAAATAACCACCTTCAACAGGAAGCGCGTGACCGGTGACCAATGAAGCTGCGTCCGAACTCAACCAAAGAATGGCAGCAGCCAACTCGTCGGGGCGTCCGAGACGTTTTTCCAGATTGGCGACCTGTTCGATCATGGACCGCTTCGCCCCCACAAGGTCCATTTTATACGCCAACATCGGTGTGTCAGTCACGCCAGGGCATACCGCGTTGATGCGGATCTTGCGCGACGTGTAAGCCAAAGCCGCGCTTCGCGTCATGGCAAGAACAGCGGCTTTTGTGCCATCGTAAACGGCACTATCGGGCCGCGGCCTCAGTGCATTCATTGAGGCGACATTCACGATCGAGCCGCCACCCTGATCGAGCATTTTGGAGATCTGGCGTTTCATGCACAAAAATACGCCCATGAAGTTGATATCGACGACGCGGCGGGCCTGCTCATCCTGCACATCGGCAAGCGCAGTATCCTCCAGTTCCACTGCCGCGTTATTGCAGGCGAAATCGAGACGTCCGTAGGTGGCAATGCAAGTGTCGATCAGTGAGTCGACGTCTTCGGATGACGTCACATTGGAGCGGACGAAAATGGCCGTGCCACCAGCCGCCGTGATGGCGTGTGTCGTTTCCTCACCACCTTCCGCTTGGATATCAGTGACAACCACATTCGCACCAGAAGAAGCGTAAGCGATTGCCGTCGCCCGACCGATACCACCGGCTGCTCCTGTGACCAACGCTGTCCTGCCCGCGAAATTATAGGTCAAATCGGCCATATACTCAAAATCCTCGTATTTTCTCGGTCGGCAACTTGTTTTCGATCGCTTCTACAAGAGGGAGAAATCGCGTACCGGATCGGTCCCGTCGAAATTCACGGACGCGCTCTTGACCCGGTGATAAACCGACAGGAGCGGTATCGACGGTTCGTACAATTCGACGAAGTGGCCGAATTGTTTGGTCGCATCCATCATCGCAAATCCGGCCCCCGGTTGGACTTCACCGTAAAAGCCCTCCGGAAATCCTGCGGCTTCGAATTCCTTCATGGCTGCGGGTAAGTCGTCGACGATCAGCGCGATGTGATGGAAACCGGTCCCGCCATTCGGAAACAGGTCTGAAAAGACCGAGGGTTCGGAACTATGAACTTGAACCATTTCGATCATGACGTCACCCCATTGTCCGTAGGCGGAGGAATGATCAAAAACGCCCGGCTTGCCCCGGTAACGCGCCAAGCTCATGGGAATATGCTCCATGACGAAGTAAGGGCCTGAACCGAAAGCCTCCGCATGCTGACGGGCAGCCTCGCGCAGGTCGGGCACATAAAATGCGACCTGCCGGATCGGATAGCGCATGAACCTCTTAGTGAACATTAGGGATACTCCTGCAAACACGATCAGGCAGGGAAGGGGCGATCACCTGGCCGATATTGCGACCATGGCGGCGCCAGACGCAATGGCCACTTTCCATCAAGCCGCATATAGATCCCCTCATTATTGTTAGCATGCATCCTAATTCGACAATGGTCCGCCCGTCAATATATTTAGGCGACATAATATTAGCCTGATTGATCGCCCTGTGGTGCTGATCAATCTGTGGTCGTTAAGATGGTGCTGGCCAAACGACACCGGTGCCGAGCGGCAACCCGGCTAGACGCACAGGTTGCCTGACTTCAGGAAGAGCTCGCGCAAACCGGCCTCGGTCGGGTCGAGCCCTTTCGGTGTCTCGTCGCCAAGAATAAGCCGATCTCCATCACTTAAGCCCTATGTGCACCTACGACTTGTTGGACCCGCAGCTAACTGATCGGCTGCGCTAAGCGGGATCTGCTACTTCAGTAGATTGGTCGTTATCCCGTCAAGCGGCAATGTTACGGGCATGAACCCATCCTTCTTCATACGGTACAGGCCGGACTGTTGGTAGCTGCCACCACTCGGCGGTGGCAATTTCCTCGTGTCCGATACAGTCAAGGTCGGGTCAGGAGGATTTGCAGCAGTTCCGGGTACTTAGCAGGACCGTTGACGCGTCCCCAAGTCGGCTGGTGACAGATTTCGTCCCGCCGGACGCAGCCCCGCGGCCGGCGCCTGCGGCTGCTGGAGTTCGGCGCGAAGTTGGCGAAGCGAATTCGACAAGGATATCGCCGACGGCAATCCGGCTCAGCCTCGGTGCTCCCAACATCGGCCAAGCGAGCGCCCAGTCGGCGTTGTTCAGACTGCTGGAACCGTCCGCTGCAACCGGCGCGATCGAAAGCTTGCGTCAAATACCGGACTTTCACCGCGATGGAGTGAATGACAGGTTTTGGTCGACTGGAGTTTCGTGGCATTCCTACCTTTCAGGCGAGCGAACGTTCTTCAGATGGCTAATCTGGCCCTTGGAGAATAAAAATGGAGATGTCTGAAACAGAACCCGCTGAGACCAAGCGTCAGGTCTGACCGTCGGTGCGAAACGCGCGCTGAAGCCAAAGCAGATATGGGAGATTCGCTTCTACCTCAATCAGCACCGCCCTTTGCGCGATCGCGCACTGTTTGACCGCGCGATCGACAGTAAGCTCCGTGGCTGTGACTTGGTACGGATGAAAATTGGTGACATTGTGAGCGGAGGGCATGTCCGATCACGCGCGATCGTGATGCAGCAGAAAACAGGTCGACCTGTTCAGTTCGAACTGCTTCCGGCTGCGGGCGAGTTCCTACCGCCCACAACTGGTTCCTTGCGCGATGACGTGATTGCCATGGACCTCTGCTTGAGCGGCCCCGTCGGTGAACTGGTCGGCCACCCGACACAAGGGAGTAGTGCCTGTGCCTTTGTTGTCAGCAATCCGGGTGATCTGGACTTCATTGTCGGTCACATGACCCTTCACTTTGCTGGCGACATAGCCGCCAGCGATTAATATGCCAGCCTGGTTGGCATCGATGCTGTTGCGCGTAACCTGAACGTCGTGGACATGGTTGCCCACGATATCGGCCGAGCCGCTGACTTCGCCAGCCGCGATCAGTGCGCCACCGGCCACCAATATGCCGGTCTTTGCGCCCGTGATGGTGTTCCCGTCATATTTGATGCTGCGAACCATGTTGCCGGTACTTTTCCCCGGCGCGCCGACGTTGACCACGGGAGAGGCCAGCAGCCCCGTTGCGCACCCTGCGACCGTGTTGCCGGACACTTCGACGTCACTGACGGAAATTTCCGTCACCGGCGGCCCATTCATCTCTGGGAACCCCCCGATGGTGGCGATGCCGACGGAGCAGCTTTTGCGTGGGCTGATCTGGTTGCCCCGCACACGGATGCCCTTCATGTGGATGTTGCGGGGAGGCTCCTTACCCCCCATCAACGCTTCCACGCCCGCGATGAAGACAATGAAGCCGTTGCCGACGACCTTGTTGCCTTCGACCACTACATCAGAGACGGATACATCCGATGCATGGCCGTTCACGGCCACCGCGCCCCAGAGGTAGATGGCCGGGTCCGTCGCTTCGTCGAGCAGCGCGATGTCGTTGCCAGCGACGGTCAGCCGCGACAGCCGGGCGCCCCGATTGGGCGCGAACACCGTTTGCAGCGGCATGACATGCACTCCGCCTGCAAAGTCCTTGACGCTGTTGCGAGCAATCGTCACGTCTTCGACCACGCCGTCGGGAGCGGAGGCGCTGGTGTCCTTGACGCCGTTATCGACGCCCACGATCGACATGGCGCTGTGCAGCATGCTTGGAAATTCCTCGCCGAACTGACGCGGCCCGCGGAAATCATTGTCGCTGATGACAAGGTCGCGGAGTGTGCCACGCTCCCCGGCGGCAGTGACCGCGCTGAAGGTGATGCCGCCTCCATTATGAAATTTGTTGCCGGTCACGCGCATGCCGGAAAGCACCTTTTTACCATCAGCGGACCTGAAGGAAAGCGGCGTCGCAAACCGCTCGAACGCCAGGTCCTTGATGGTGACATTGGCGCTTTCCACGATAAGGCCAAGTCCGCCGATCGGCGCGCCTTTGAAAAGGGGGGCAGCGTTCACCGTGTCGCGCATGTCATCTGCGCCGTTGGTGAGTCTCACGCCCCTTCCGCCGATCGTGTCGCCATCATTGTCCCGCAGTATCGGCATCAGGCTGTTGACGATCAAAGGAGCGAACGGCTGATCGGGTTTGGCCAATATCTGAACCGGAAGGCGAACGGCATCGCCCCGCACGGAAAAGCGGATGAGATCAGCAGCCGCAGGCCCAGGCGATCCCCGCACCTGCCGCCGCTCGGCCTTGCTCAATTGCGTAAGGGTCAGGCTGCCATTCGCCAGGCGGATGGCTTCGGCCAGCGAGAGGCGTTTGTCGCCGACCCGGCCAAGGCCATCGGCATCGTTGACGGTCAGCGTAGCGCCCGCCCCGACGCTCGCGGCTGCTTGGCCGGGCTGGACACCGCCGATCATCAGCAAGAAGGCGAGTGACGAAATTGAACCACGCATTATTTGTTGTCCCATGAAGGCCATTAGAAGGACACCCGCCCAAGTACGCCGACTTCGCGGCCGCGTCCGATGCTCACCGGAAAATATCCGGTCGGCGCACCGAACAGGCTGTAGATTTCGCCACCGCCCGGCATCCTTTTCCGTTCGTTGAGGAGATTGCGGGCGAAGAGTTCGATGGAGGCGTTCGCCTTGTCCAGACGCAAACCGGCGAACATGTCGACCTGAAAGGAAGATGGAACGCGGCGTCCATCGGCAGGCTCGCGGGCGGCTGGCGAGTAGTCGGCCAGCAGCCGCACGAAGCCATCCAGGCTGCCCGACAGGGCAGCGGTATATTCCGTGTTGGCGCTGACTTGCCATTTCGGCAAACCGCCCAAGGATGCGCGTGACGTGCAACGGCTGAAGTAGCGGCCTGCCTGCACCGCAGGAATCCCCTGGGAGTCAGCCTCGCCATCACCATTGAAATCGTTGCATGGGATTTCTGCGTCGTCGAAATGGGCATTGGCGTAGCTGACAGTCAGTTGCGACATCCAGCCCTTTGCCATCGCCAGGCGCGCATCGAACTCGACGCCGCGCGCGCTTGCATCGCCGTTGAAGGTCGGACCAAGCGATCCCGTCCCGCAAGGGTTGGTGCCATTTGGCGGCAGGCCGTCCTGCGTCGCGAAGACCGTTCCTGGGATCAGTCCTACGCCAGCGGGATTGCCGGTGCAGACGATGCCCTGGACGTTGGAAATGTAGCCGTTGAACTTCTGATAGAAGGCTGCTGCGGCAATGCTGAGTTTTTCATCGAAGAACAGACCCTTGAAACCGACTTCAAAGGAGTTGGACGTTTCCGCCTTGTATCCGAACTCGGTCGCAGGGATCTGGGGATTGGATAGGACCAGATATTCCTCGTCTCCGCCCGGCCGGAAAGCGCGCCCCCAATTCGCATAAGCCGTCAGGTTCTCGTTGAACTTATGCGTATAGCTCGCGCTGCCGGTCCAGGCCTTTGCCGAGTCCGTGACTGCACGCCTTACTCCGACTTCGACCTTGTCACGATGCGACAGGTTGAAGGTATGGGTCATGAAATAGCCCATTTCGATTTGCGATGGAGAGCCCGAGGTATCGACAAAGGTACAGGGCAGCCCGAAAGCGGCGAGTGGCCCCGGCGTTGTCCGGCAGTCGCCATTGGCACCGGTGAAATCGATCAGGACATTGACGTTCTGCTCGACGCTTCGGCGGAAAATGCCCAGACGATAGTTCCAGAAGTTGTCGCCGGTCCGTTCGATACGCACCTCATGCGTCCAGTCGCGCTGATCTGATATCGTGTCCGTGTACAGTGCGATGGGTATCCGGCCGAAGGGCGTGGTTAGCAAAGCGTTCCCGGAGTCGCTATCCGATGTGGTGCCGAAACGCGCCTTGGAATGGCCGCCTGTATAGCTTAGCCGGTGGCCTGCAAAGTCCCAGACCGCGTTGAGGGTCGTGATCTGCGTGTCGGTCTCGATCCTGCCCGCAAGGTCAGCGACCGATGCGCGATCAGAGGCGCTGAACGTTCCAAATTCACCTGATCCTTCGACCTGGGCGCTAGATATGCCCCGGCTTCGCAGGCGCTGATGAACGAGGTCAAAGCGCAAGTCGGGATTCGGCTGCCACGTCAGGCTGGCACGCCCGCTGCTGGTCCTGGACCGGTCGCGCTGTCCGTTTACGACGTTGCGGATGTCCGCGCCGCGCCCTTTTTCGTACAGGCCCGCGACGCGCAGGGCGAGCGAACCCTCGACGATAGGCATCGATACCGCACCCTGGATGTTCAGGGCATCAAGATCGGTATAACTTGCCATGGCATAGCCATCGGCGCGGTCGAGCAGGGGGCGGCGGGAGGCGATAAGGATTGCACCCGATGGTCCTGTGCCCGCCCGCAGAGTCCCCTGCGGGCCGCGCAGGACTTCGATCTGGCCGACGTCATATTGCGCCTGGATCTGTGCGGCGCGTTCGGATACCACCTCATTGAAGTAGACATCCACGGTCGGTCGGGTCAGCGTCAACGTGTTGAACTTGACGCCTCGCAGGGAAACGGTGCCACCGCTGACATCGAGGCCGGGTACAAGCTTTTGGATGTCAGAGAAGTTGGTCAGATTGAACCGCTCTATGTCCTGCCCGGTCACTACGTTGATCGACTGCGGCACGTCGGTAAGCCGCTCTTCGCGCTTTTGCGCCGTGACGATGATATCGGCCGTCGCCACCGCGGCGCCACTTTCGGACTGCGCAGAGGCGGGTGCCACCGGCAAGGCCAAGATGAGGGCGCCGGTGGCCGCCGAGCAAAGAAGCGAGATACGATTAAAGCGCATATAATCCCCCCTGTTTCGGGCGCAGTGGCCCGATCACCGGTCGATGTCCGCCGGTGTGTTTACCGTTGCAAAAGAACTAAATTTGGCTGGGGAGTGCAGCTACGGTGAAAATATCATCCCAACGCATCCTCTCTGAACTGTTCTATTATGAACCCATGAGTACAGTTTAAGGAGGCGTGGTCAAGAGGCTATTTGTAGGAGGAATTAGAGTATCGTGCGCAAAAGTGGGAACCGGTTTTGCGGTTAAAACGATGCGATAACAGAAAAACTGGAGCGCGCGACCTGCGTCCGATTAAACGGAGCGCGCGCTAGGCGCTGTCTGCATTCACAGGATTCCCATTGAGTTGAAGTTCTGATTCAAGGTTGTCGAAGGAGACGATCATTGAGCAGACGTGCACTGACGGACGACCAGTGGGAGCGGATCAAAGGGCATCTTCCCGGGCGATCTGGCATGCCGGGCCGGAGCGGAGTGGATAACCGGTTGTTTGTCGATGCGATCTTGTGGATGGCGGGCAACGCAGCGCATTGGCGGGATCTTCCTGAGGTTTTCGGGAAGTGGACGGGGGTGCATGCCCGCTTTCGCCGCTGGTCTCACAATGGCGTGTGGGAAGAGCTTTTCCATGCCATGGCCGATACGCCCGACTTTGAGTATGTCATGATCGACAGCACGATCTCAAAGGTCCACGCCGACGCGGCGGGCGCAAAAGGGGGGCTCAAAGTGCCGCCATCGGTCGTTCGCGTGGCGGGCTGACAACCAAATTGCATGCCGTGGTCGATGCGATCGGCCTGCCGCTGCGCATCCATCCAACGCCGGGGCAATATGGCGATTGCCCGCAGGCCCAGTCCCTCCTGGCCGGGCTCAAGGACGTTGATCATGTCATTGCCGATGCCGCCTATGACGCCGATCCGCTACGCGCCTTCATCGCCGGTGAACTCGGCGCAACCGCTCAAATCAAGGCCAATCCCAGCCGCGCTGTCGCGCCGCCCATTGACTGGAGGCTCTACAAGGAGCGCCATCAGGTCGAATGCTTCTTCAACAAACTCAAACGCTTCCGTAGGATCGCCTTACGATGCGAGAAAACCATCTCAGCCTTCATGGGCTTCGTCCATCTCGCATGCGCCATGATCTGGATACGGTGAATGCAGACGGCGCCTAAACGTTCAGCTGGGTCGAGATGAGGTCGACTGCGGTGTCGGCCTCGGCGAGCAGCGCCTCCATCTGCGGCGCTGTCTGAGCGCCGATCAGGCATTGAAAATGCGATCCGCCGTGCAGAAGCGAGCGTAAGCTTCTGGACAGTTCACCTGCATCGACAGAGGATGATCGGCCCTGTGTCCCGCTCTCGATGGCAAGTCTGACATGCTGCCAGATGTCATGCTCGCTCCCATCCGCGAACATCTGGGCAAATTTATGGTTCGCACTCTCCGCGATCATGAGCCGCATCATCGCCAGGGAATAATCATTCATGACGAGAATAAGGTAAGTGCGGGCGAATGTCTTAAGTCGATCGATCAAACTGCCTTCGCCCCGAAGAGCGGCCGCGAGATAGTCCATCGTGGGGCGGGAACCCTGCACGATAATGGCTTTCAGCAAATCCTCACGCGATTCAAAATAATTGTAGATCGTGACTTTGGAGCAGCCGACTTCACGGGCGACGTCGTTGAGCGTGGTGCCGTGATATCCCCGCTGTTGGAAGACGCGTGCGGCTCCTTCCAGTATCTGTGTGCGCTTAGCCTCTGTCTTCCGTCTCACAACCGCTGCTCCCGCTGACCTGCTATTATGGCCCGGTCACGAGGCGCGCAACGTTGATGATTATCCGAGGATTGCCTGAAGCGCGCCCAACTGCTTCTTGACGGTCGTAGCGCTGATTTTTCCTCCCTCGACCTCGCCGAATTTCGCAAGACGCGCGGTGAACGTGAGGGCGCGGTCCGCCGCAGGCATTCGGGACGGCATCTTGACCACCGCATCGAGCCAGTTGTGGATGTCGTCCTCGGTCACCTCCATAGCCGGAATGTCGCCGATATAATCGATGAATTCCTCAGCTGCGCGGCGATACTCACGGGCGGTTTGGGGGCGAGGGTTCATACCCTCTTTCCACTTCTCGTACAGTTCGAGGAGCCGCATGTCGGGCCGGAGCCGGGACGTCGCGCCGACAGGTTTGCGCGCGGAGCTTTCTTCCTCCAACCGGGCCAGGTCCAGATAGGCGGCAACGACCTCGCCGATGCCATCCGGCATTTCAGCGCGACAAGGATTCGCATAGCGGGCGATCTGTTCGACGAGGCGATCTGCCTGGGCGAGCTGGGCATCCCGTTGCGCGATGGGATCAGATGACCGCCACATCCCCTGCTTCGGCCAAGAGCGACCGGCTCCCCTCTCTCGCAGCTTGGTTTCATGGGCCCGAAACAAGGCTGCGTTGGTCGAAAGCTCCCACCAGCGGTCGGCAGAGGCCAATGGTATGTTGAGGCAGGCGAAGAGCTCCTCCGCAAATAGGCCCCGATCGACTTCCTGAAAGGCGAGACGAAGCCGCTCATGCCCGTCCAGCCCACCGTCAGGGGCGCCCCCTTCAAAATAGGCTTGGATGAGCTGCTCAGCTTGGTCGCGTTGGCAGGGGCGGGGGTCTCCCGTCGCGGCAAGCCGTTGCCGCGCGATCTCGAGCTGCTGCTCGAACTCCGCGTTCACGGCGATGAACAACTGGGCCGCCCGGACGAAATCCTTCGTGCGCAGCGACTGCTTGTGCACCGCCCGCATGCCGAAAGCGGGGCGGAGGTTCTCGGGGATCTGTCTGCGGAGGTAATATGCGCCTGTCTTGGGGTGCCGCCACGGCTGTGCCATCTGTGCCATTCTCGTCTCGCTGTACCAAGGCGCTGTACCAGCGAGAGGTCAAGAAAGGCTGAATCGCAGCATTCCGCGCCCAAATGGGCAGATGGTGACCCCTACGGGAATCGAACCCGTGTTTCAGCCGTGAGAGGGCCGCGTCCTGACCGCTAGACGAAGGGGCCATGGCCGCATGGGCGGCTGGCAGGCGGTGGCGTTTAGGGGGAGAGGGGTTCGCCGTCAAGTGAAACCCCTTGCCCAGTTCGGCCCATAAAAAACCACCCCATGTATTACATGGGGTGGCCAAGGTTCAGGGAGGAGACGCCTCCAAAAGGGGGAGGCGCCCATACGACACACCCGAAAGGGGGGCAGGTGCGCCGTATGTTTGGAAGATAAAGAAGGTCCCGCTCACTTTCAAGTGGCGAGCAGAAACCTTTTCTATCGCATTATTGATGCAGGTTAATTTATAGCGTCATGCGTCGGCGGTCTGGGGCGCTGCCGGGACGGAAATGGGACCTTTGCCCTGCGTGATCTGCGACTCGAAAACTTCGCGGATCAGCTGCAGCGAGAAAAGATGCGCGTAGATAAGGGGCAGCATGCCGTTCTGGCTGATCTTCCGCAATTGATCGCCACGCATGTCACGCAGCTTTTCCTCGTTCACCATGCGGAAGCCGCGATAGACGAAAGGCTGATCGTTGCCGGGGACCTGGATGGCGACTTCACCGTCCATCAGCAGGTCCAGTTCCTTCAGGTCCTTCATGAACTGGCCAGTCCGCGCGGCAGCCTGTTCGAAATCCTCGCAGAATTTGAGAACGCCCTGGGTGAGTTCGGTTGGCTTGCCATCTTCGAAAAGGGGCTGGCCTTCCTCAAACTCGCCGACCGCTTCGCTGGTGGGATCAAAGCAGAGCGACAGTTCGTCGGTGTCGGGGCGCAGCTTCGCCAGCATCCAGGGATAGCGGCGGACATAGGCGGGGACATAGGCGGGACCGCGCAGCTTGCCTTCATCGTCGAGGAAAGTGTTGACGCCTTCATTAAGGCCCATCAGCGCCAGCGGCACCGCTTCGTCACCGGCCGAGAAGATGATCGGCACGAACCGTTGCGCCGCGACGAATTCATCGACGGTCAGGGGAACGGCATGCTGCTTCGTGAGGAAGGGCGCGGACTCCACCGAGCGGCTGCGATAGCTCGCATGATCGACGCTGCTGAGCGGCAGCAGGTCGTTGTAAAACACGGGGAGATTGTTGGCGGGCGCGCTAGCCATGATGTTGTTCTTCCATCCTATCGAAGCAGCGCATGTTGGCTGCGCTACCTTTCCTAAAAACTGGGTGTGGGCGATAAAGACCTTGTGGGTGGGAGGCAATTGCTTTGTCGAGCCAGCCCAGCCCCCTCTAGCCCTCTTCGGGACGGGGGATCAGCTTGTCCGGGTTCATGAGGCCAAGGGGATCAAGCGCAGCCTTGATCGCGCGCAGGGCATGTAGCCGGGCAGGACTGGCAAGGCGGCCGAGTTCGGCCCGTTTCATCTGGCCGATGCCATGTTCCGCCGAAATGGAGCCGCCCGCCGCGACGACGGCATCATGGACGAAGGCGTTGATCGACTTCCCTTCTGCCGCGATCCAGGCAGGGCCGTCCGTCGTTCCCTTGGGCGCGCGGACATGGAAGTGGACATTGCCATCGCCAAGATGACCGAAGGAGGAGGCGGTGGTTCCCGCGAAGGTGCGTTCGGCCGCCGCGGCCATGTCGATCATGAAGGAGGGCATGCGGGCCACGGGCACGCTGATGTCAAATTGCAGCGCCGGTCCTTGCGCCCTCTCCGCTTCGGACAGTGATTCGCGCAAGCGCCAGAACGCCGCTGCCTGAGCATCATTGGCGGCGATCGTGGCATCGACAGCGAGTCCTTGTTCGAGCGCTTGCGCCAGCGCTCCTTCAAGGCGCTCGCCCGGAGATGGGCTGGACAGGTCGGCATGATCGACTTCGATCAGCACATGCCAGGGCGGGCGCGTTTCGATCGGGCAGCGGGTGCCGGGAATGTGGGACAGGACATGGCCCAGGCCATCGTCGGCGATAATCTCGAACCCTTCGACGCTGTCGCCCAATTGCCTTTCGGTCAGGCGGAGCAGGGCAAGCGCGTCGGCGGGCGATCGGACGCCGACCCAGCCGACTGCGCGGATCGCGATCGCAGGGACGAGGCGGAGCGAGGCGGCGGTGATGATGCCGAGCGTACCTTCCGCGCCGATCAGCAATTGTTTGAGGTCATAGCCGCGATTGTCTTTTTTGAGCGCGTCGAGGCCATGCAGGATGGCGCCGTCGGGGAGGACTGCCTCCAACCCCTCGACAAGTGCGCGCATCGTGCCATGGCGCAGCACCTGAGTGCCGCCGGCATTAGTCGATATCAGGCCGCCGATCGTCGCCGATCCCTTCGCGCCGAGGCTGAGCGGGAAGCGGCGCCCGGCTTGCTCCGCAGCATCGTGCAGGGTTTCGAGGATGACGCCTGCTTCGCATATTGCGAGATTGTCGTCGGGAGAAAGGGAGCGGATGCGATTCATCCGGCGCGGAGACAGGATAAGTGCCGACCCGTCATCCGGAGGAGTCGCGCCGCCGACCATTGAGGTATTGCCGCCCTGAGGAACCAGGGGCACGTGAAGATCGGCTGCGAGTGCGACGGTCGCGGCAACTTCCTCCGTACTGGAAGGCTGGAGAATGGCGGCAGCGGCGCCGTGAAAACGTCCCCGCCAATCAGTGAGCCAGGGAGCGATGTCGTCCGCATCGGTGACGACGCCCTTCGGTCCCAGCAAGGCTATGAACCTGTCGATGATGTCTTGCCCTATCATACTGCAATGCTATGCCCCGGAATTCATCGACGGTTCAACCACCGGCCCATAGCGTGCCGCCCCAAAAGGGGTTCGATTTGCTTCATTCCGTCCTGTTGCTCCTTGTCGCGCCCGTGAGTGAGCCCGTGCAATTGGCGCAGATGTCGATCGAGCAACGGATCATCATTCGCGTGCCAATGGCGAAAAAGGGACGAGCGCCCGCGCGCATTGCTCCGCAGGCGGGGCGTGCGTGGAAGGAAAAGAAGGGGCCGCGCTGCATCGCCTTGCGGTCGATCCGGTCAGCCAGCGTCATTGTGGATAATGGCGTCGATCTGCTGCTGGCCGATAATCACCGCTATAGGGCTCGGCTGGAGCGGGGGTGCAGTTCGACAGGCTTCTACTCGGGATTTTATGTCGAGCCGGATGAGGATGGGTCGCTTTGTTCCGGGCGCGATGAATTGCAGGCGCGCAGTGGGCTTAGTTGCGTGATCGACAGTTTCCGGCGATTGGAAGAGGCGGACGGGGACGATTGACCCCTGTCGAAACGCGCTCCGATGCGCGATTTTCTTGACAAGATGCCAATATTTCCGCAAGGCGCGCGCGATTTCCGTGACGCATGAGCGCGTTGCGGAGAGCCTCTGTCCCGGACAATTGAATGACTTTTGCCGATCTCGGCCTTTCCGATGAACTGTTGAAGGCCGTTAACGAGGCCGGATACGATACGCCCACGCCGATTCAGGCGCAGGCGATCCCCCCCGTGCTGATGATGAAGGACATTATCGGCATCGCGCAGACGGGGACGGGCAAGACCGCCAGCTTCGTTTTGCCGATGATCGACATTCTGGCCCATGGCCGCGCCAGAGCGTTGATGCCGCGCTCGCTCATTCTGGAGCCGACGCGCGAACTCGCGGCGCAAGTTGCCGAGAATTTCGAGAAGTACGGAAAATATCACAAGCTCAACATGGCGCTGCTGATCGGCGGCGTGCAGATGGGCGATCAGCTCAAAGCCCTGGAAAAGGGCGTCGATGTGCTGATCGCCACGCCGGGCCGACTGATGGACCTGTTCCAGCGCGGCAAGATATTGCTGAACGGCTGTTCAATGCTGGTCATCGATGAAGCTGACCGCATGCTGGATATGGGTTTCATCCCGGACATTGAGGAAATCTGTACCAAATTGCCCTCGCAGCGGCAGACACTGCTGTTTTCAGCGACCATGCCCGCGCCGATCAAGAAGCTGGCGGATCGGTTCCTGAGCAATCCCAAGTCGATCGAGGTGGCGCGGCCCGCCACTGCCTCCACCAACATCACCCAGAGGCTGGTGAAGGTTGATTCGCGCAAGAAGCGCGAAGCCCTGCGCGCGATGCTGGAGCATGAGGAAGTGCTGAGCGCGGTGATCTTCTGCAACCGCAAGACGACGGTTCGTGAACTGAACAAGAGCCTGCAGCGCTACGGTTTCAAGTCGGGCGAGATTCATGGCGACATTGATCAGTCTTCGCGAATTGCCGAACTGGAACGATTCCGGGCGGGATCGGTGAATATCCTGGTAGCGTCCGATGTCGCTGCGCGCGGGCTGGATATCAAGGGTGTCAGCCACGTGTTCAACTTCGATGCGCCGTGGCATCCCGATGACTATGTGCATCGCATTGGCCGGACCGGGCGCGCGGGGGCATCGGGTGTCGCCTATACCTTCGTGACCCCGGAAGATGCCGAGGCGATCGATAATATTCAGAAGCTGATCGGGCAGAAGATCGAAACGATCGCAGCTCCTGTGGGTGCCTCTGCAAAGGTGGATGCGGCCGAAGAGCCGCGCCGGGATAGTGAGCGGAAGGTGGAACGCAAGCCCGCCAAGCGCAAGGACGACGAACGGCGGGAAGAGCCTCGTCCTGCCCGCCAGCAAGGTAATGGCGCAAAGTCACGTCGCCCCGATGTTCGGGACGAAGGTCCGGATGAGGGCTGGAACGGACCTGTGCCTGAATTTCTTTCGGTGGGATTCGAGGGTTAGGACGTCCGTGGAACATCCTTCCTGCCGGTGGGTAAGAAGGACGATCCTACAATAGCCCCATCGCGCGCAGGCTGCTGTGCCCCTGCGATCCAATGATGATATGATCATGCACCGCGATGTTGAGGCGCTTGCCCGCTTCGGCGATCTGGCGCGTGATTTCGATGTCCTGACGGCTGGGTTCGGGCGAACCGCTGGGGTGGTTGTGGACCAGGATCAGCGCTGATGAGCCAAGGTCGATGGCGCGGCGTATGACTTCACGCGTATAGATAGCGGCCTGGTCAATGGAGCCGTCGCCCATATGTTCGTCGCGGATCAGCATGTTGCGGCTGTTCAGGTGAAGCACGCGCACGCGCTCCACCGGCAGATAGGCCATGTCGGCACGCAGATAGTCGAGCAGGGCCTGCCAGCTTGCAAGGACCGGGCGTTGTGCAACCTCATTGCGGAGCATGCGCAGCAGGGTGGCGTGCACGATCTTGACGGCAGCGATGCTGGTGTCGCCCATGCCGGGGACGCGCGCGATCGCCTGCCAATCGGCGGTCATCAAGCCGCCGATGCCGCCAAATTCGCGCAGCAGCGCCTTGGCGAGCGGCTTGGTGTCGCGGCGCGGAATGGCGAGGGCTAGCAGATATTCGATAAGCTCATGATCGTGCAGCGCATCGCCGCCGCTTTCCGCCAGCTTTTGCCGCAGCCGGGCGCGATGCCCCACGCCGTCATGGCTGACCACAACATCCCTGTCCGCCAATGCCTTATAATCCCCCGTTCAGAGAAAATGACCTATGCGTTGCGCAAATATCGGGCAAGGATATTTAGGGAGCGTCAGACGTTATGCAGGCGTTACGGATCAAGTGTGAAAGCCGGGGTTGGCCATAAGCATGGAAGTTGAGGACGGCGAAGTGGAAACTCGCCGTGGCTGGTTACGCTGGCTGGGCGTAGGGACGGGGTCCCTGGCGCTGATCTTTGTGGCGTTGTGGACCCAACGAGCCCCGATCGCAGAAAATTTCATCGGGCGGGAGATGAACCGGCGCGGCGTCCAGGCGAGCTATGACCTCAGGGAGATCGGCCTGCGCACCCAGCGTATCGAGAATATCGTCCTTGGCGATCCCGCGAATCCCGATCTGACTGCCCGGTGGGTGGAAGTGGATCTGGGCTTCACAGGCCTGTCCCCGCATGTGGCGGCTGTGAGGGCTGGCGGCGTGCGGCTGCGCGGTTCTTATCGTGATGGGGTGTTACGGTTGGGAGAGTTGGACAAGTTCCGCGATCCAGCCTCCAAAGCACCGTTCAGTCTGCCGGACATCGCCCTTGCGCTGCGCGATGCGCGCATGCGGCTTGATACCGACGCCGGAGTGGTCGGCATGCAGATCGACGGCAAGGGCAATCTGAGATCGGGCTTCGACGGGCGCCTTGCCGCTGCCATGCCACGGGCGGCGTTCGCGGGGTGCAAGCTCGCCGGTATGACCGCCTTGCTGGATGTCGCCATAAGGAATGAGCGACCGCACTTAGTTGGACCGGCGCAGGCGACGGCTCTTGGATGCAGGAGCGGCGCGACCGGCGCGGCGAAGCCGAGGGTAGACATGGACGTCTGGATCGGCAAGGCGCTGGATCGATGGAACGGCCATGTCGTGCTGGGCGCGGAGGCGTTGAAGTCCTCTGGCATGGTGCTGGCGAAGCCCGTCGGACGGATCGACTTTGATGGCAATGCGTCGGCGACGGCTGGCCGTGCGCGAATCGGCGCGGCGGCACTGGGTATGGCGGGCCTCAAGGCAGGTCAGTCGGAGATTGTCGGGGCTTGGAGCGTCGCAAAAGGTAAGTCACAGGCCAGCGGGCGTTTGTCGGCGCATCAACTGAGCTTTCCCGGACGTGATCCTCTGGCGGGGTTGAAGCGGTCTGCGGCGGGCACGCCTTTGGCGCCGCTGGCCGAACGGTTGGCCGATGCGGTGCGCCGCGCGGGGGAGGATAATGTGCTGCGAACCAGCCTGGCCTTGGCGCAAAGCGGCCAGGGTGGAAGCGTGGTGCTGACGAACAGTAGATTCGAATCACGCAGCGGCGCGCGCGTGGCGATTCCGGGCGAGGGCAGGGTGACCATTGCCTGGCCGGGCAAGGCGGGAGCGGCTGTCGATTGGGCGCTGGATGGCGCGCTCACGACGGACGGGGGTGGGCTACCGAAGGCTGCACTGCGGCTGGCACGGCGTCAGGGTGGCGGATTGGGTGGACAGCTTTTCATCGACCCATATGCGGCTCGTGACGCCAGGCTGGCGCTCGATCCTGTACGTTTCACCGCCGGACCTGGGGGAGATACGCTCTTTTCAACAGTGGCAAGGCTGGACGGCCCACTGCCCGGCGGACGTCTGCGCGGGCTTGTGCTGCCGGTTGCGGGGCAGCTGAATGCTGATGGGTCGATCGCTATCAACCGACGCTGCGTGCCGTTGGCGTTGGAAGAGGCGCGCTACGGCAGCTTTTCGGTCGGGCGCACCTGGCAGACGCTGTGTCCAATCGGCGGTGGCGCTCTGGTGGCGACGGGGCCGGGCGGGGTGAGCGCGGGGGCCGAGATTCGCAATCTCGACCTGCGAGGACATAGCGGCCAAAGTCCAATGCGGCTGTCGGCAGAGCGGGCAAGGGTCGCCATCGGTCAGGAGGGCTTTTCGCTGTCTCGGGCGGAACTGGCGATCGGGCCTGAAGCATCTCCGGTACGGCTGGTCGCGCAAACGCTGACAGGCGGGGCTACGGCGCAGGGTTTGACCGGAAAGCTGGCAGGGACCAACGCGCGAATCGGTTCCGTTCCGCTGATCGTGGAGGATGGCGCGGGCGAATGGAGCTTCGCCCAAGGAGCGTTGAAGCTCACCGCAGCGGTGATGGTGCGCGATGCCCAAACGCCGGGACGGTTCGAGCCGTTGAAGGTGCCGGACTTCGCTCTCAGCTTGCGGGACGGTCGAATCCTGGCGACAGGAACGTTGCGGGCGCCGCGCAACGATGCCCTGGTGGCGCGTGCGGACATCGCGCATGATCTGGGCTCTGGCCGGGGCAAGGCTGACCTGACCGTGCCGGGGTTGGTGTTCGGTCCCAATTTGCAGCCCGAGGATGTGAGCCGCCTGGCGCTGGGAGTCGTGGCCAACGTCGATGCGACGGTAACTGGCGAAGGGCATATCCGCTGGAACGGGACGGCGGTGACCAGCGATGGCGTGTTCCGCACCGACAACGCCAAGCTAGCGGCGGCGTTCGGCCCGGTTGAGGGAATGTCCGGCGAATTGCGCTTTACCGATCTGTTGGGGCTGGTGAGCGCGCCGGGGCAGGAAGTGCGGATGAGCATGGTCAATCCTGGCGTTGAAGTGCGCGATGGCCTTGTCCGCTACAGGCTGGAGCCTGGGCAGAAGGTCCGCGTCGAGGGCGGCGGCTGGCCGTTTTCCGGCGGGCAGCTGGTTTTGTTGCCGACGACCATGGACTTCAGTGCCGATGTGGACCGCTATCTGACGTTCCGCGTTATCGGCATTGATGCCGGTGCCTTCATCCAGACGATGGAGCTTGAGAATATATCGGCTACGGGCACGTTTGATGGGATCATGCCGCTGATCTTCAATGCCCAGGGCGGGCGCGTCGCGGGGGGCGTGCTGACCGCAAGGCAGCAGGGCATGCCGCCGCTCATCATGCCCGAAGGTGTGCTGCCCACGGTACCGTGCGATCCCAACCGCCAGTCGGGGACGCTGTCCTATGTCGGGCCAGTTTCGAACGAGCAATTGGGCGTGATGGGCAAGCTGGCCTTCGATGCGCTCAAGAATCTGCAATATAAATGCCTCACCATCCTGATGGACGGAGCGCTGGATGGAGAGATGGTGACCAATGTCGTGTTCAACGGCGTCAACCGGGGGAAGCTGGGCGACGTTCCGGCGGGTATGGCGCGCAACCTGACCGGATTGCCCTTCATCTTCAATGTGCGGATTGCGGCGCCATTTCGCGGCCTGCTGGGCACGGCAAAGTCCTTCATCGATCCGACAACGCTTATCCAGAACAGCATAGGGGATCAGATGCAGGAGAAGATTCGCGAAGGGATTGCAGTTAACCCTGCGGAAAGCGACACTGTGAGAAACAGGGAACAGAAATGAAGACACAAGCTATCTTTGCGGCGGGTTTCGCCGGTTTGGCCCTGACGGGCTGCATCCAGGTGAAGGCACCGGACAAGCCGATCGAAATCAACCTGAATGTAAAGGTGCAGCAGGAGGTCGTGGTACGCCTTCAGCGCGATGCACAGGATCTCATCCAGAATAACCCGGAGTTGTTCCCGCAATGACACGCAAGCTTTTGATGATCGTCGCAGGTGCCGCCGTCGTGCTGGCCACGGGCCTTGTCGCGAGCGCGCCCGCTCGCGCGCAGTCGGGCGCGGTTGCCGCTGCAATGGCGGAGGGCGCGGTGGGCGAACAGGCGGACGGCTATCTGGGCATCGCTGGATCGGTGAGCGCGGCGGTGCGATCGGAAGTCGAATCGATCAACATCAAGCGGCGTGCGGCCTACACCGACCTTGCCAGCAAGCGAGGCGTCACGGTTCAGGATATGGCGGCAGCCACGGGTTGCCAGACATTGAGCAATCGCGTGAAGCAGGGGCAGGTTTATCGCGTGGGCGCGGGACCCTGGCAAACCAAGGGCGCCGGGCCGATCGCCCTGCCGAGCTATTGCGCGACCGCAGGGTAATTACGCGACTGCGGGGTGTTTCGCCGCCGGGCCAGGCGGAAGCGCAATTCTCCTGTCCAACTACGGTTGACTATCCCGAAAGCCCTTTCTAAACGGGCCGCGCCTTGACGGGTGCAACCGCACGCGCCATGCCGCCTGACGTTGGCTTATCTGCCTGAACGAAAAGGAACGGCCATGACGCAGGATGTGCCCGGGCAAGACCCGGCAAATGAGGACGAGCGCATCACTTCCCTTGAGGAGCGGATCGCGAAGGCCGAACGAGCCGAAAAGGTCAGGCAGGGGACCACTAAGCAACAGGGCGATGATGGATCGCGCCTGGGCAACAGGGTTCTCGCAGAACTGATCGGCGGTCTTGCCGGTGGTGCCGTTGTTGGTGGGACTTTGGACTACTTTCTGCGGACATCCCCTTGGCTCCTGCTGGCGTTCCTCGGTCTTGGGATCGTGGTTGCTTTCAGGAACATCATCAGATTGACGACGACGAAGCGTCCCGGCGAATAGGGGCGCTTTTATCTTAGTCCGAATACCAGACGTTACAGGGGTCAACGTGGCAGAATCCGGCAAAATCGATCCGATGCACCAGTTTGCGATCGAACCGCTGTTCGGTACGGATCACTTGTCGCTTGGCGGCTTCAACATCGCTTTCACCAACAGCGCGCTCTACATGGTGGCTGCTGCTGTGGTGCTGTGGATCTTCGTGATCGGCGGCATGAAGCGTGAGCTGGTGCCCGGCCGCTGGCAGATGGCGGTCGAATATATGACCGGCTTCATCAAGAGCCTGCTGATCGCCAATGTGGGTGAAGGCGGCAAGAAATATATTCCTTACGTCTTCTCGCTGTTCATGTTCATCCTGCTGGCGAACCTGCTTGGCCTGCTCCCGCTTGGTTTGATCGGCCTGCATCCGTTCACCTTTACCAGCCACTTCACGGCTACCGGCGTTCTCGCGATCCTGAGCTTCTCGATCGTGCTAATTGTTGGCTTCTGGAAGCATGGCTTGCACTTCTTCTCGCTGTTCGTGCCCCATGGTACGCCGCTGCCTATGATCCCGGTGATCTTCCCGATCGAGCTGGTGTCCTTCATGGTGCGGCCGTTCAGCCTTGGCCTGCGACTGTTCGTTGCGATGACCGCTGGGCACGTTCTGCTCAAGGTGCTGGCCGGGTTCGTCATCAACAGCTCCAACGCGGGTGCCGGATACGGCCTGACCGTTGGTTCCGCCAGCTTCATCCTGATGATCGGCATCAGCGCCCTGGAAGTGCTGGTCGCGGTGATCCAGGCCTATGTGTTCGCGCTGCTGACTTCGGTCTATCTGAACGACGCCGAGAACCTGCACTAAGTTTCCACTATTTTTCCAACCATTTGTTCGAGTTTAGAAAAGGGAGTTTACGACATGGACGCAGAAGCCGCAAAGCTGCTCGGTGCTGGCCTGGCCGCGATTGGTGCGGGCCTCGCCTCGCTCGGTGTGGGCAACGTGTTCGCTTCGTTCCTGGAAGGCGCGCTGCGCAATCCGGGTGCTGCTGACGGCCAGCAGGGCCGCCTGTTCATCGGTTTCGCCGCGGCCGAACTTCTGGGTCTGCTGGCGTTCGTTATCGCCATGATCCTGGTGTTCGTGGCCTAACCGCTTGGCGAGCGGACAGGGCGGCTTTCGCCGTCCCGTCCGCACGTATGAATTGACGGTGCCCTGATCGGACGGACCTAAAATGCCTCAAATCGCGCAAATTGCCGAAACTTATGCATCGCAGATTTTCTGGATGCTGCTGACGTTCGGCTTTGTCTTCTTCGTCATTGGCCAGGGTATGGTCCCTAAGGTTCAGGCGACGGCCGACGCGCGCGACGCGAAGATCACAGGTGATCTGGACGCGGCCAAGGCTGCCTTCGCCCGCGCCGATGAGGCAGAGGCGGATTATCGCACCCGTAACGCCGAAAGTCGAGCTGCTGCTCAGGCGACGCTGGCCCGCGCCAAAGCGGAAGCTGCGAAGGCTTCCGAAGGACAGCTTGCTGCCGCCGACGCTGAAATCGCCACGCGGATCGGTGCTGCTGAAGCCCGCATCCAGGCGGCCAGCCAGGCAGCGATGGCAGAGATTGAAACCGTCGCCGCCGAAGCGGCGCGCGACATGGTGGCTCGTATATCCGGCGTGAACGCGTCGGACGAAGCGGCCCGCAACGCAGTAAAGGCGGCACTGGCCCATGGCTGAGGCAGCAGCACAGCATAGCGAAGGTACGCCTCCGCATCTTGACGACGCAATTCACTCCGAAGGGATGGAGCCGGTAGGCACCGTCGCGCATGAAGGGGTAGCGCCGCATACTGATCCGAAGGCCGTCGGCATGGACGCGACCGCCTGGGTCAGCCTGGCGATGGCGGTCTTCATCCTCATTCTCCTGATCAAGAAGGTCCCCGCGCTGATCGGCAATGTGCTCGATGGCCGGATCGCCCAGATCAAGGAACAGCTGGCGGAAGCTGCCAAGCTGCGCGCCGAGGCTGACGCGCTGAAGGCTGAATATGAGGCGAAGCTGGCCAATGCGGCTGGTGAAGCCGAAGCGATGCGCAAGTCGGCCGAGAGCGAAGCGGCAACGCTGCTTGAAGATGCCAAGGCCAATGCGGTGGCGCTGGTTGCCCGTCGCCAAAAGATGGCCGAGGACAAGATCGGTGCGGCAGAACGCGCTGCCATTGCGGGCATCCGTACAAAGGCCGTCAACGCTGCCACCAGCGCGGCTGCAACGCTAATCGCGCAGAACCATGACGCGGGCGCGGATCGGCAGTTGGTGGATAGCGCAATCAAGGGTCTTGGCCCCAGCGTCTGAAGCTGACGATTTCGTCTCGAAAAGGGTCGATGCGGTTTGTCGCACCGGCCCTTTTTCATGTCTGGATGTGGATCGGCCTTGTTTGTTACCAGGTAATATTTCGCGCGATGTGCGAGCCGGAGAAGATCGATCAGCATGCCTGCTGTTGTCGGTGATGAAGCGGAATTTGGCGTGCTCCTCTGCGTCCGATTATAAGCAGTTTGAATATCGTGCACGGCGACGATCCCGATCTCGGAAACGATTCCCTGTCCGCGCGGATGTCGTGCATCTCCGGGTTGCCGGGGATCAAAGTCTCTACGATTATTTCCAGCCATCCGCGCTCTGATGTTGGAAAGGGGGCCGGATGTCGCGGACGCCAAACCACGCGTGAAAAACCCCGAAGATGGTCAAGGTGGTTCGCGCTGATTTAGGCCCCAAGGTTCAGGAAGCGGCGCCCAGCCATTGCGCTTGTCTGTGTCACCGCTATCTCTTCACCAATGTCGCATCCCCAATCTCCCGACCGCTTTCATGAGGACAAGGCCAGCTTCACCGTACGCGGAGCAGGTACGCCGGATATCGAGGCAGGCGTTGAGGCGATCCGTACCACGCTGAACACCCTGCCGACGCGGCCTGGTGTCTACCGGATGCAGGACGCTCGCGGTGATGTCCTCTATGTCGGCAAGGCACGGGCGCTGCGCAACCGGGTGGCGAATTATACGCAGGTGGATCGCTTGCCAAAGCGGTTGCAGCGCATGGTGGCGCAAACGCGGTCGATGACGATCGTGACGACTAACAGCGAGGCCGAGGCGCTTCTGCTGGAAGCGCAACTGATCAAACGGTTTCGGCCGCCTTACAATGTGCTGCTGCGGGACGACAAAAGCTTTCCCTTCATCCTGCTGCGGGAAGATCATGATTTTCCTCGGGTCCAGAAACATCGTGGCGCGCGCAAGTATAAGGGGCGCTATTATGGCCCCTTTGCCAGCGCGGGGTCGGTAACGCGGACGATCAATGCGCTGCAAAAGCTGTTCCTGCTGCGCAGTTGCACGGACAGCTTCTTTGCCAATCGGTCGCGGCCCTGCCTTCTGTTTCAGATCAAGCGTTGTTCGGCGCCTTGTGTCCAGCGGATCGATGAGGCGGGTTATGCAGAGCTGGTGAAGGATGCGCAGGATTTCCTGGGCGGCAAATCGACCGCCGTGCAGAAGAAGCTGGGCGAGGCGATGCAGGCCGCTTCGGAGGCGATGGATTTTGAACAGGCTGCGGTTCTGCGCGACAGGCTGAAGGCGCTGACCTTCATTCAGGGTAGCCAGGCGATTAACGCCGAAGGGCTGGGCGATGCGGACATTTTCGCGCTGGCGACGAAGGGTGGGTCGATGTGCATCCAGGCCTTCTTCATTCGGGGCGGCCAGAATTGGGGACATCGCAGCTTCTTCCCTGTCCACACGGCTGAAGTGGCGGAGGATGAGGTGCTGGCGAGCTTCATGGCGCAATTTTATGAAGAAGTGCCGCCGCCCCGGCTGATCCTGTCGGATCGTGCTCCGCAGGAATGTGAACTTATCGCGCAGGCGCTGGGAGAACGAGCCGGGGGCAAGGTGCGGATTGAGGTGCCGCAGCGAGGTGCGCGGACACGGCTGATCAAGCAGGCGCAGCGCAATGCGGTTGAGGCGCTCGACCGGCGGCTGGCGGAGACGACGACGCAGGCTAAGATTCTGGAAGAGATGGTCGAGACATTCGGGCTGGATGGCGTGCCCGACCGCATCGAGATTTATGACAACAGCCATATCCAGGGAAGCCATGCGCTGGGTGCGATGGTGGTCGCGGGGCCGGAAGGTTTCCGCAAGAATGCCTATCGCAAGTTCAACATGAAGAACCCCGAAATATCGAACGACGACTTCGCGATGATGCGGGAGATGTTTGAGCGGCGTTTCGGCCGGGCGGCGCGGGAAGATCCTGATCGCGATAGCGGAGAATGGCCGGACCTGGTGTTGATCGACGGTGGTAAGGGGCAGTTGTCGGCGGCGCGGGCGATCCTGGAAGATTTGGGGATCGAGGATATCTGCATGATCGGCATCGCGAAGGGGCCGCATCATGGGCGTGATGGCCGGGAAGTCTTCCATATGCCCGATGGTCGGGAGATTAGTTTCCCGATCAATCATCCCGTCCTGTTCTACCTGCAGCGATTGCGGGATGAGGCGCACCGCTTTGCGATCGGGGCGCATCGGCAGAAGCGGAGCAAGGCGATTTCGACCAGTTCGCTGGATGAGGTGCCGGGAATTGGTCCGTCGCGGAAAAGGGCGCTGTTGATGCATTTTGGAACGGCGAAGGCGGTGAAAAGTGCGGCGCTGGAGGATTTGCTGAAAGCGCCGGGCGTTTCGAAGGCTGTGGCGCAGCAGATTTTTGATTATTTTCATGGATGAGATGGTGAGAAGAATGAACTTCTGAAATTTTGTTTCGGGGTCGAAACAATGATCGGGGGCATGTGATTGACTTTGCCCCTGATTTTTCCTCCTGCCCTTGCGTAATGAAGGCGGGCCTGCGATGGTTCGGTCAGACGCTGACAATCATGGCGCGGGTTCAGGAGAGAGGGTCGTAAGAAAGATGAGCTTTCGTTCATCATCACCAACTATTTTTGCTAATTTACTACGTCCGTTGCAATCTATGATTGCTCTTGTTCGGATATATCATTTAGGTTCACTTCATCATTATTGAGTGAAATCAACAGATACTTATCCGAAGACATATGTCCATCCATATAGGATGGGCGGGCGGAGTTGTGAGAGCATGATCAGAAGACATGCCGAACTGCTGCGGACCTTGGGCGGGCGGCGCTCGTGCGCCCTGTCCTCGCTTCGGCCATGGCGCATGCTGGACGTCACGCGGCTTTTGCTCGCCAGCGTCTATGGCTTTGCAAGCTTCGTTTTCGCGACGCCCCGGTCCTGGGCCGAGGCGGCGGAGAACGGCATCATCGCTGCGATGCTGCTGCTCGCCATGGGCGCACTGATCCTGTCCGGACGGTCATGGGTCACGGAAATGCGTATCCGCAAGCCGGTGGTGTGCCTGGATGCTCTGCTGTTTCTGGGGCTGCTGGTCGTCACCAACGCGTCGACCAGCCCCTATTATCCGGGCAGCCTGTTCGTGGCGGTCGAGATCGCGCTGATCGTGCGGCGGCGTTTCCACCTGTTGGTCGGGGCGTTCGCCACGAGCACCGCGCTGCTGACCATATGGGTAAATGATGTGGTCGCGGTTCCATCGGAACCACAGGCGGAATGGGTGGCGTTGCGCGTGCTATACCTTGCGGTGGTGATAGCGGTGACGGGCATGCTGCTTGGCCCGCGCCGCGAAAAGCTGCTTCAGGAGGAGCGGGCAAGGAGGCTGACGGAAGGCAGCCTGCAACTGGTGAAGGGTAGCGCTGGCGCCTTTCTGTTGCAGGCATTGAAGATCGCGACGGGCGGTGAAAATGGCGCGCTGCTGTTCCGTACCGCCAGCACGGAAGCCTATCGCTTTGCATCAAGCCGTTCCGGGGAGAAGGTGCCGGAGGGCAGCGACGCATTGCTGGCGGTTGAGACGGGATGGCATGACCGCCGCCGTGGCGCGTCGATCAGCCTGTCGCAGGACGGCGTCAGCCAGATCGAGCCCCTGACGCGGAGTGGCCGGGCCTGGGCGGCCCTGCTGGATGCTGAAACGGTGATGACGCTGCACGTTTCGCTGGGCACGTTCGAGGCGGTGGGCGCGGTTCAGCTGGACGACCCGACGCATGAGGATGTGGCGGCGATCGCGCAGCGGGTGTTCGAGAGCGCGTGCGAGGAACTGACGGTTCGCAACAGCCTGGACCTGGCCCATGTCATCGCAGGCGCGCGGGAGCGTGAACGGTTGCAGCGGGAATTGCATGACAGTGTGTTGCAGGCGCTGGCCAGCATTCGCTATCAGGCCGCGCCGGTGCTGGACGGATCGGTGGAAGACGCCATTCCCGTGCTGCGTACTATTGATCAGATTGCGAAGGATCAGATCGGCACCATCCGGTGGATTATCAATCCGGTGCGCGATGAGGAGGATTTGGCCTATCTGCCCGAAACGCTGTCGATGGTCGTCCGGTCACTGGCGCAGCAATGGGGAATCCAGTGCGACCTGCGCGTGGAGGAGGGTAATTGCGCCACCAGCGCGATGATCGGCCGGGAACTGAGCTTTGCCGTGCGGGAGATCGTCGCCAATGCCGTGCGCCATGCCGGGGCGCGAACGATGGAATTTTCCCTGCGACCGGCGGGCAACCGGATCGCGTTGCATGTGACGGATGATGGCGTGCCCAATCTGGCAAGGCTGGGATCGACCGGCGCGGTGCAATCGCGGTCGTTGACGCGGCGGATACAGGGATTGGGGGGCGAGGTGTATCTGCACAATCTGGGCGGGCGGACGATGATCCAGATTACCGTGCCGCGGAAGTGAGGGGGGGTGGTGTTGGGGGAGTTGAGGTTAGGGTGGGCATTTGGGGGATGTTGCGCGTTTTCCCCTCCACCAGCTTCGCTGGTCCCCCTCCCCATGCAAGCATGGGGAGGATTTAAGGGCAGAACTAAATTGGGGGCGGGGCGTTTTACCGGGGGTTAACCAGAATGGTTGATAGTCGGCCCTTCTAGTTGGCGGTGGGCGGAGGTCCGGGTTTCCATGGTGCGATTGGTTCAGGATCATCTTTACCGCAAGAGCGTGGCGCTGGTGCTGTCGTTGCAGTTGAACCTGGAGCGCATCATTGCAGCTTGGGTCGTGATCGCGGCCTTTGCCTGTGGGGTGCGGCTGGCCTTTCCCGCGACGCCCTATGCCAGCGTTCCCTGGGCGAGCGAGGCGGGGCTGTTGCCTTACCTGCTGGTCGTCGGCGGTCCGGTGGCGACGCTGCTGCTGGGCCTGAAGCTGTTTCCGGCCGGGCGCATGCATGCGCAGCCGAGCATTCGGCTGGCCAAGGTCGGCCGGTGGCGCAAGATCGATTGCCTGAAGGCGCGCGAGATGTCGCAATTCGGCTTGTATGGCGTGATGGCGTCGTTGCTGCTGGGTATCGCGCTCAACGTGCCGGTGCGGACGCTGGAGTTTTTGAGCGCGGTGCCTGCGTTGGGCAGCTATGCGCCGACATGGTTCGTCAGCCTGTATGCGGTGATGCTGGCGGACGTGATGCTGCTGTCCTGCCTTTACATGTTCGCCTTTGCCATGGCGTTGCGCATGGTGCCGTTGTTCCCCCGGTTTCTGGTGATGGTGTGGGGCGTGGACCTGATGGCGCAGTTGGGCATTGCGCAGTTGGTGGCGCGCATCGGGGATGTGCCCCATGCTGTTGAGCTGGCGCTGGTCGACTTGCTGACCGGCAATATCAAGAAGGTGCTGATCAGCGCGGCGCTGTGGCTGCCCTATCTGCTGCTGTCGGAGCGGGTGAACATCACTTTTCGCAACCGGGTGAGCGCCTGAAAGCCTTTGGGGTGATGCCGAGCAGATCGCGTGGTTCGGCAAGGCGGCGAGCCAAGCTGATTCGTTTCCAAAAAGATGCGGGCGATTCGCGGGCTATGAAGCGCGGCGGGTTGTTGCTGATTCGCGATGGAGCGTGAGGTGCGACGCCGCGTGACGGTGTGAGACTGTACCCTTAAAAGGTGATAGGGCGGAAGGGTCGGTGGAGCTATTGGCGGCGAGCATGGGGCCAGGCGGACCACCAAGAGCCATGGATATATATCGTTAATTAGACCTTTATACTGTTAAGAAGCAAAAGTATAGATTTCCGATTTTCGTGGTTTTACTGTTAGTTTCACAAGATATATTAGTAGAAACGAAAAAATGTCCTACAGTAAATAGATCTATTTCTATTGATTTCAATCGATATATAACCAAGGATATACTAAATAATTCTGTATCATTACTTGCGGATATGGGTATGGAAATCAAAAATGGTTAACAAAAAATTGGCGTAAGATATTGTAAAATATAGTCTTTTTTTACCATGTTGACTTGCCCCGTCTTTGAGCCAATTTGGGGGCAAGTTCTACGGGAAACTGCCCAACTGCCTGGCGAGTGGAGAAACACCGCTAGGGTCGCCAGGTGGCAAAGGCCCCTCCGCAGAACTGTGCGAGAGCAGCCGGGAAAATGGTTTCCGGTCAAATAGGGGTAAAAGACATGACTTTCTTCAAGAACCTTTGGAATGATCAAAGCGGTGCTTCGGCAGCGGAATATGCGTTGATCTTGGCGATTGTGGGCACGGGTATTGCGCTGGCGGCTTTTCAACTCGGCGGCGCGATTAAAGGCGCTATGAACAAAGCCACGAACTGCATTGCTAACGCCAATTCTAATAACGGCGTCTGCTGATAGCCTTCCGATCTTATCATGCCTAAGTTATTAATTTGAGGGGTGATGAGATCGGATCGTCTTGCAGCTAAGTCGATGGTAATTAGGAGGGTTATCATGAAGTTCTTTGAAAGCTTGCTAGCTGATGAAAGTGGCGCTTCGGCGGCAGAATATGCACTTATTTTGGCGATTGTGGGCACGGGTATTGCGCTTGCTGCTTTCACTCTAGGCGGAGCGATAAAGGATGCAATGAACACGGCGACTAACTGCATCAATAATGCTCAGGCGACTGGTTGTTAGTTTAATTATGTAAGTCGGTCGGAGCACTCGGCTGGCTTTCATCCACTTGTTAATTCCGGGGGGAGTTGTCGTGGGGCAGCGCAGATCTCTAATAATCCTTGGCTTCGCGATCTTGCTGGGCCTGGCGGCGGTGTTCATCGCCAACAGCTATTTGAGCAAGGCCGAGCAGGCGCAGGCCACTCCGCAAGGGGGCATGGTCAAGGTCGTCGTCGCATCGATGCCTCTGGCCTTTGGCACGGCGGTCACTCCGGAAAAAATCAGGGTGGTCGATTGGCCCTCGGCTTCGGTGCCGCCGGGCGCTTTTCGCGATCCGGTTCAGCTCACCTCCCTTGGCAAGCAGCGCGTCGTGCTGCGCCAGATCGAGCCGGGTGAGCCAATCCTGACATCCAAGCTGTCCGCAGAAGGGGGCCGTGCCACCATGTCCGGTGTGCTGCGGCCCGAAATGCGTGCGGTCGCGGTTCGCGTGAGCGACGTGGCGGCGGCTGGCGGCTTCGTGCTGCCGGGTGATACTGTCGATGTCTTCGTCACGCGTACGGCGCAGGACGGCATGGGCGGCGCGAGCCAGCAGATCACCGACGTGCTGCTGCAGAACACCCGTATCATCGCCATCGACCAGAATGCCAATGACAGCTCAAAGGACCCGGCGGTCGGCAAGACCGCGACGCTGGAGGTCAATCAGGTCGATGCGCAGAAGCTGGTCCTGGGCCAGCAGGTCGGCCAGCTGACGCTGGTGCTGCGCAATGTGACGGACCAGCCCAACCCGGCCGTGCAGACGGTGGGGATCGAGGATTTGCGTGACGGCGCCTATGTCGGCGGTTTTTCCGGCCCGCGCGCCCGGATCGCGGAGGCTGGCTTCGCGCCTGCCCCGATGCCCAGGATGCGTGCGCCCCGGCGCAGCGTTCCGAAAAATGTTTCCGCCCTGCCCGCGACCGCATCGGTCGAAATCGTGCGCGGCACGACCGGCACCAGCTATGAGGTGAAGCGCTATGGTTCCCGCTAAGTCGATGACGGCGCTGGCGCTTGGGATGGCGCTGGCCGCAGGGGGGGCGACATCTGCCCCGGCCCAGATCGCTTCGCTGACCGCCAGCAATGTGGATCATGCAGGGCAGCTGGACGTGCCGCTCAACAAGAGCCAGGTGCTGACGGTTGATCGCGCTTTTTCCAAGGCGCTGGTGGGTAATCAGGACGTCGCGGACATATTGCCGCTGACCAACCGGTCGCTCTATGTACTGGGCAAGAAGGTGGGGACGACGAGCCTTACCCTCTATGACAGCCGCAACATGTTGATCGCCGTGGTCGATGTGGCGGTGGGGCCGGATGTCGTGACGCTGAAGCGGCAGCTGGCGGAGTTGATCCCCGGCGAGCAGATCGGCGCGCGTATCTCCAATGATGCGGTGGTGCTTACCGGCACGGTGTCGAGCGCTTCGGCGGTGGACCGGGCGGTGCAGGTCGCCAGGACTTATGCGGGCGGTGACGAGAAGGTCGTCAACATGCTGTCGGTCGGGGCTTCGCAGCAGGTGATGCTGGAAGTGCGCTTTTCGGAGGTGAACCGGCAGGCGGCGAAGCAGATCGGGCTGAACCACAGCTTCACGGGCAATCGGACGGCGGGCAGCATCGGCAATCTGGCCGGGGAGTCCATCATCCCGACCAATAATGACGGTGTTCCCACCATCAAGCTGGACGGTTTGTCTGATGCGTTCGGCGTGGGGACGTGGGCTTACAAGATTGGCAGCCTGAACCTGTTTTCCGCGCTGGATGCGCTGGAGAGGAAGGGGCTGGTCAAGACGCTGGCGGAACCGACGCTGGTGGCGCTGTCCGGTGAGACGGCGTCGTTCCTGGCGGGGGGTGAGTTTCCGATTCCCGTGGTGCAGAATGGCGGCGGCGGGGGCGGCAATGGCAATAATGGCATTACCGTCGAGTTCAAGCCGTTTGGTGTCAGCCTGGGCTTTACGCCTACGGTGCTGAGCGACGGGATCATCAACCTGGTGGTCGAGCCGGAGGTGAGTTCGATCGACCCTTCGGCGTCCGTGTCGATCAATGGGCTGGTGGTGCCGGGGCTGCTGACGCGGCGGGCCAAGACGGTGGTGGAGCTGCGCGATGGGCAGTCCTTTGCGATTGCCGGGCTGTTGCGCAACGACTTTCAGGATACTGTGCGGCAGTTGCCGATATTGGGTTCGATCCCGATCATCGGGTCGCTGTTCCGCTCGACGGGCTTTCAGAAGCAGCAGACCGAGCTGGTCATGATCGTGACGCCGCGCCTCGTGAAGCCGATGCGGGCGGAGGATGTGAGCCTGCCGACCGACCGGGTGGGCAATCCCAACGAGCTGGACCTGTTCCTGATGGGGCGGACGGACAAGGCGGTGGGGATCAATCCGCTTAACCCTGACGCGATGCCTCCGGAAAAGCGGCAGGCCGTGCCTGCTCCTGCTGCTCCGGCGGCGGCTGCTCCGGCTCCGGCTCAGGCCCCGGCGGGCGCGAGCCAGAGCGGATATGAACTATGAGCGGGAGTGAGACCATGCGCAGACTGTCCCTGGCCGCGATGCTTGCCGTACCGGCGCTGGCGGGATGCACGGCGAACGACCCGACCTTTGGCGGGGCGGTGCGGAATAACTATGCGCTGCAGGTGATCAACCCGGAGCCGCGCTATGAAGGCACGCTCGTCGAAGGGGGCGAGGGCAAGCGCAGCGCGGCGGCGGTGGAACGCTATCGCACCGACAAGGTGAAGAAGCCCGCGACGATCAGCACGACCTCCGGCACTGGCGGCGGGTCTGGCGGCGGCGGTGGCGGCTCGGGCGGCCGGTAAGCGGGGAGGGCTTCGATCCATGTCTGCCCGTCGGAACAGCCTGCTAAGGTCAACCAGCGGTGCGGTGGCGCCGACTGTGGCCCTGTCGCTTTTCGGGTTGATCGCGGCGGGTGGCATCGCGTTTGATTATGCGCGGATGGCGGGGCTGGACTCCGAGCTTCAGAGTGCGGCGGATCAGGCGGCTCTGGCGGCGGCCACGCAGTTGGATGGGAAGACGGGCGCATGCAGTCGTGCAGCCAATGCAGCAAGTGCGCTGATCCGCAATGATACTCGTTTTGCTAATGACCAAGCTGGTCTTGCCGTCACAATCGCAAATGAAGCTGATTGTGACCGCGTTGGATTCATCAAATTCTATAAAGACAAAGATCGCAGCGACACGGGCGCGTTGACGGATGCTACTGCCAACTTCGTTGAAGTAACTGTTAATTCCCGCACAGCATTTTTTGCATTAACGCCTATCGTTGCAGCATTTTCGTCGGGCGCGCTATCTGCAACCGCTTATGCGGGGGTGGGGCAAGCTGTATGCAAGGTGCCGCCATTAATGCTCTGCAACCCGAGCGAGACCAGTACAAATACAACCTTCGACGTAAGCGCCCTGATTGGTAAGGGTCTCAGGTTGGTTGCAAATGACAGTGATGTCAAAGGTAATGATTATGGCCCCGGTAACTTTGGTTTTCTCCAAACTAACGGAATGTCAGGAAAAGACGCATTGCGTGATGCCATGGGGCTTTTAAGCACAAATTTTGATTGCACAAAGGGAGATGGCGTCACAACAGAACCAGGCATCCCTAACTCTGTTTTTGACGCGCTAAATACACGCTTCGACATTTATTCAAATGGTCTCAGCACCTGTGGGAACGGTAGCCTTTGCCCGCCTTCGGTAAATGTAGGCAAAGACGTGGTCATGCAAGGTAAAAAGAATTCTACAGCTGCTTGTCCATCCGCTGCCATCGCCAACGGAGGCGGTGAAGGCTGGGCTCTGGTAGATGACTCTGAGGCCTATTTACCTTCGACCACTACGGATATCACGACGACGCCTAAGGCGATGGGTATGCCGCGAGACAAATGTCATGCCGTAGCAGGACCGAAAAACTTCGAAGATGAAGGCATTTGCTCAGGAGGCAGGGTGGGAGACGGCGATTGGGACGTCAACGCCTATTGGCGAGTTAATCATGGTGGTGTGAACCTCTATGCTGACACCAATGTCTATAATGGCAAAACGCCCGGGCAAGCATTGGGATACACGACATCGACTTCCACCAAGCCGACCCGCTATGCTGTGTATAGGTGGGAGGCGGCGGTCAACGCATTGCCGTCACATAGTTTGACTGGCGACCGAACCAGTTACATGGCTCCAGTTTGTCAGCCCGGAAGCGCGGTCCCGCCTACGGCAAACGCTGATCGCCGCAGACTTTCCGTCGCGGTGATCAATTGTAAGACTGCGGATAAGGGCGGACCGGTGAACGGTTCGTCGAAAGACCTCAAAGTTCTCGACTGGATCGATGTTTTCCTTGTGGAGCCAACACTGGCTCGACCGAACGCTAACCCAAAGCGTACGAAATCAAACGATCTTTATGTAGAAGTTATTGGGCTTGCTGGATCTAGCGGAAATGGGGCGAGTGCTCCTCAATATATTCAGAAATCATCTCCCTATTTGATCGAGTGATTTGAGATGCGAGATTTCTTTTGCAAGATTCTGGTATCAACGCGAGCCGCTGCTGCTGCCGAGATGGCTATTGTCACTCCTCTGCTGATCACTCTGATGTTTGGTTCTTTTGAACTTGGGAACTATTTTCTGAGTGAGCATGTCGTGGCGAAGGCTGTACGTGATGGTGCGCGTTATGCTGCTCGCCGTTCTTTTACGGACTTCACATGTCCCAACTTGGTTGGCAACGATGTCCTTACCAAAACGCGTAATCTGACTCGCACTGGGCAGATTACGGGCGGAACTGCGCGACTCATCAATTGGACTGATCCCAACACCGTGACTGTAACGCTCAGTTGCACCGCTATTACCGGCGGAAATTATTCCGGCATATACAAAGGCATTACAGACCTGCCTAAGGTTAAGGTGTCGGCGACCGTCCCGTACCGATCTCTATTTAACAATCTCGGCTTTACCAGCAATACGCTGAATCTGGTGTCGGAGTCTCAAGCGACGGTGCAGGGGATATGACGCGCTGGCTCTCACTTCTTTCTCGTGACACACGCGCGTCGTCTGCGGCCGAGTTCGCGCTCGTCTTGCCGCTTCTCATCATCTTTTTACTTGGCATTCTTGATGTCGGTCGGCTGATGTGGACTTGGAATCAGGCGGAAAAAGCGACCCAAATGGGGGTTCGTTTCGCTGTAGCCACCGATCCGGTGGCAAGTGATATGGCGGGTTATAGCTTTGTGAGGTCGGGAAGTCTTGGTCAAGGCGACGCAATTCCACCCGATGCATATGGCACAATGAAATGCTATGATGATCCCTCTAGCCAGTCGATTGACATTAAATGTGACTCCTGCACTCCTGCCTGTCCTTGGGGGCAAACTGCGGACGCGACAGCCTATACAAGAATATTTGATAGGATGCGTCTGTTTATGCCGACGTTGAAGAGCAAGAATATCGAAATTTTATATAAATCTTCGGGGCTGGGATATGCTGGTGATCCAAATGGCTCTGATGCATCGCCAATCGTAACTGTCGAGCTATCTCGGCTAACCTTTCAGCCGACTTTGTTGCAACTTTTCGGCGGCACCATTCCGCTCCCCAGCTTCAGCGCCGCCCTCACCATGGAAGATGGCCAGGGCACGGTATCAAATTGAGGAACAAGATCTTGGGCATCGTGACGAACACAGCGGAAGCGGCCGAGAGCTGGACACTCAATGTGGGGGATGAGGGGATTCATCTGATCCTTTCGGAGCAGGAGGTGGCGGCTTCCGATATTCTTGGGGATCAGCTGAGCGGGCAGTCTTTGGCCTTGTCCATGCTGCCTGCCGGGGCTGCATTGCCGCAGTCTTTGGTGGCGGAGGCGAAGGCCGTCATATTGGAGGTGCAGCCGGACGATGATGCATCGACGCGGCGGCTGGCGGCTTTGCGGGCGGCTCATCCGTCGCTGCTGGTGGTTGCGGCTGTTCGCAATGCGGAGATTCCGCTGGTGCGGGCCTTGCTGCGGAGTGGGATCAACGATGTGGTGGCGCTGCCTTTGCAGGCGAGCGAGCTGTCGTCGATCATCGACCAGCTGCGGGGGGAAATTGCGGCCAAGGGTGGGTGTGACGTCAAGACGGGCGCGCTTGTGTCGATCATCAAGAGCGTCGGCGGCGTGGGGGCGACGACTATCGCGACGCAGGCGGCGAGCCTGCATGCGCGCAACGCCAAACAGACGGGCGAGCGGGTTTGCCTGTTCGATTTCGATGTGCAGTTCGGCAATGCGGGGACGTTCCTGAGCATCACGTCGCCGCTGACGCTGGCGGACCTGTTGCAGGGTGGTAATCGGGTGGACCGGGAGCTGCTGGCTTCTGTCACCGTCGAGACGCCGACCGGGCTGCATGTCGTGACGGCGCCGACGGACATCATGCCGCTGGAGGCGGTGAATGCCGATCAGGTGTTCCGCGTGATCGAACTGGCGCAGCGCCATTATGATACCATCTATCTGGACCTGCCGGGCAACTGGACGAACTGGTCCATGTCGCTGGTCGCGCGGTCGGAGGTTATCTTTCTGGTGTGCGAGCTGACGATTGCCAGCCTGCGGCAGGCGCGGCGGCAGATCGCTTTGCTGCGGGATCAGGATATTGATCCTGCGCGGATTCATGTGATCGCTAATCGGGTCGAGAAGAAGCTGTTCCGCGCTATCGGGCTGGAGGATGCGGCGGCGGCGCTGGATCATCCGGTGAACCTTAGCATCGCGAACGACTTCCCGCTGGTCAGCTCTGCGCTGGATCAGGGGGTGTTGATCCAGGAATTGAAGGCGCGCAGCCGTATTTGCAAGGACATGCAGGATATCGTCGATTGCACGGTGCAGGCGGTCGAAGCGCGGCGTCAGGCGGAGAAAGGGTGATGTGGCAGATCCGGAAGGGCGACAGCCGCTTTGGTGATCCCCGCGATGAGGTGGGGCCGACCGATACCGAGCTGGTCCATTGGGAAGAGGACCGGCATACCGAGCTGAAGGTCGCGCTGCACCAGAAGCTGATCGACCTGATCAACCTGTCAGCGCTGGAGAATATGTCGCGGGCGCAGGTCGAGGCTGAAGTGGGCGAGATCGTCCATGAGCAGCTGGCGTTGCAGAAGCATGCGCTGAATCTGGAAGAGCGCAAGCGGCTGGTGTCCGACATATTGGATGAGCTGCTGGGGCTGGGGCCGTTGGAGCCGCTGCTGAAGGATCATAGCGTCACCGATATCTTGGTGAACGGGCACAAGATCGTGTTCGTCGAGCGCGGCGGGCGGCTGGTGGAGACGGCGACGCGCTTCAAGGATGAGAAGCATCTGCTGCGCATCATCCAGAAGATCGTGTCGGCGGTCGGGCGGCGGGTGGACGAGGCTTCGCCCTTTGTCGATGCGCGCTTGGCGGACGGGTCGCGCGTCAATGCGGTGGTGCCGCCGTTGGCGGTCGATGGATCGCTGCTGTCCATTCGTAAGTTTGCGAAGGTGCCGATCAGCATGGCGCGGCTTTCTGAGCTGGGCAGCGTGCCCACGCCGATGGCTCAGGTGCTGGCGGCGGTTGTGGCGGCGCGGCGCAATGTGCTGATTTCCGGGGGCACGGGTTCGGGCAAGACGACGCTGCTCAACGCGATGTCGGCGAGCATCGATGAGGCCGAGCGGATTGTCACCATTGAGGACTCCGCGGAACTTCAGTTGCAGCAGCGCCATGTCGTGCGGCTGGAGACGCGGCCGCCCAATATCGAGGGTCGGGGCGAAGTTACGCAGCGCGATCTGGTGAAGAATGCACTGCGCATGCGGCCCGATCGCATCATCGTGGGCGAAGTGCGCGCCGGGGAGGCGTTCGACATGCTTCAGGCGATGAATACGGGGCATGACGGGTCGATGACCACGGTCCATGCCAACACGCCGCGCGATGCCTTGTCCCGTGTCGAGCAGATGATCGGCATGAGCGGCGTCGATATTTCGCCGCGATCGGCGCGGGCGCAGATTGCTTCGGCGCTGAACGTCATCGTGCAGGTGGGGCGTCTGTCCGACGGGCGGCGGCGGTTGCTCAGCATTTCGGAGATTACCGGCATGGAGGGCGAGGTCATCACCATGCAGGAAATCTTCCGCTTCAAGATGACGGGCCGGGACGAGAATGACATGGTGCGTGGTCATTTCGAAGCGACCGGCATTCGTCCGAAGTTCATGGCCGACCTGGCCGATCGGGGCATTCACCTGCCCGCTGATCTTTTCCGTCCTGATGCGGTGGTGCAATGATCAATCCGCTTTACATACGTGCCTTTGTTCTGGTCCTGCTGTTCGCGGCGGTGATCCTGACGATCGAGGGACTCCATAGCTGGTTCCGGGCGCGCGCAGGGACCGAGCGGGTCGTCAACAAGCGGCTGAAGATGATCGCGGCGGGGTTCGAGCGCAGCACTGTGCTGTCCAAGCTGCGGCGCAATGACGACAGCTTGAACTTCAACCATGACAGCGTTTTTGGGCGGATGGCTTTGAGCGTCGTGCGGTCGCTGCATGGCGCGGGGTTGAGCGTGCCTGCGCGCGTCGTGCTGACGTTCATGGCGATTGCGACGGGGGTGCTGTTCCTGATCGTGGTGATCGGTGCGCTGGTGGCGGGATATGGCATGACGGCGGGCATGATCGTGATGGCGGGGGCTTTCGCCGTGTCGCTGGGCGTGCTGCTGCCGGTCATGGTGCTTAACCGCATGAGCCAGCGGCGGCGCAAGAAGATGGAGGAGCAGTTTCCGGTCGCGCTCGATACCTTCGTGCGGGGCTTGCGCGCGGGACATCCGATCGCGGCGGCGCTGGACCTGCTGACCAAGGAGATGCGCGACCCGATCGGCAGCGAGTTTGGGATCGTGGTCGACGAGGTGACCTATGGCTCCGACCTGCGTGATGCTTTGCAGCGCATGGCCGAGCGGTGGGACATGAACGAGATGCACATGTTCGTGACGTCGCTGTCGGTGCAGGCGGAGACGGGCGGCAACCTGGCCGAGATCCTCGAAAATCTGTCGCTGGTGATCCGCGAGCGGGCGAGCCTGTTCCTGAAGGTGCGGGCGCTGAGTTCCGAAGGGCGGATGACGGCGGTCATGCTGACGGCGCTGCCGATCCTGGCGTTCGTGGCGCTGTTCCTGCTCAACCCGGCCTTCTACCTGGATATCGCGCAGGACCCGATGTTCATCTTTGGCTTTTCCGGGCTCATCATCCTCTACATCATCGGCTTCGTCACGATACGCCGCATGGTTGATTTGAAAGTGTGACCTGATGCTGGACTTCGCCCTCATTTCACAGCTTCGGCCGGTGTTGCTGGTGCTGCTGTTCGTCGCGATCGTGGCCATTGTCTATGGGGTGACCGAGGCGGTCGCGCGTGCGTCGAGGGTGCGGAGCCGACTGGATGTCGTCAGCGATGCGGGCGGCGCGGTGCAGGGCGGTGGGCAGTCGCTGCGCAATGAGCGCAACAATAGCGAATGGAAGAAGCTGGTCGATCGGATCGAGAAGCTGGGCATTTCGCTGGCCGATACGAAGAATGACAGCCTGCGCAAGCGGCTGATCGCGGCGGGCTATCCTTCGCCCGAGGCGCCGAAGATATTTACCTTCATTCGGCTGGTGCTTACGCTGGCGCTGCCTGCGGTGCTGGTGCTGATGTCGCTCAACAAGCCCGAGCCGCCGAGTCCGGTGAAGCTGTATTTCATGGCGACCGCCGTTGCGGTGTTGGGGCTGTATCTGCCGAACCTGTTCATTTCGGCCAAGGCGGCGCGGCGGCAGGAGGCGATCGTCCACGGCTTTCCCGATGCGCTGGACCTGATGCTGGTGTGCGTCGAAGCGGGGCTGGGGCTGGAAGCGGCGATGGACCGGGTGGGGCGTGAGCTCGCCATCTCACACCCGCTGGTGTCGCAGGCGCTGGGCAAGGTCGTGCTGGAACTGCGGGCGGGGATGAGCCGGGCGGACGCTCTGCGGCGGATGGCGGATGATGTGGACGTGGACGAAATCCGGTCTTTTGCGACGTTGCTGATCCAGTCGGACCAGCTGGGATCGAGCGTCGGGCAGACGCTGCGCGTCTATGCGGCGGAAATGCGGGAGAAGCGGCGGATGCGGGCGGAGGAGAAGGCGCACCGGCTGCCGGTGCTGCTGTCCGTGCCGCTGGTCGCCTGCATGCTGCCGGTGATGATCGGGGTGCTGATGCTGCCCGCCGTGGTGCGGGTGGTGAGGGAAATCCTGCCGGTGTTGACCCGGTAGCGGAAACAAAAGGGGGGACGGGGGCATGATGAGACAGGCAGTGGCGATATCGCTGATGCTGGCGAGCGCGGCATGCAGTTCGGCCAACCGGGAGGTGGCGATCCGGCCCGTAAATGCCGAGGCGGCGGCGACGGGGAAAGAAGCCATCGCGCGGGGGCAGCTGCTGTTTTCGCGCGGGGAATATGCGCTCGCGCTGGATGCTTACCGGCGGGCGATGCGACAGAACCCGGCTGATGTGAACGCGTTAAACGGTGTTGCGATCAGCTATGGGGCGATGGGGCGGCATGATCTGGCGCGGGATTATTTCGAGCTGGCCCTGGCACGGGCTCCCATGGACGAGCGCATCCATCGCAACTTCGCACGGAGCCTGAACGCACAGGGTTTGCAGGGAGAAGCGAACGCCTTGCTGGCTGAGATCGGGCAGGGTGTGCAAGCTGGTGGTGCGCGCCGCCCGACGCTGGTGCAGATCGCGATGGACGGTGGCAAGCGTCCGGCGGCACCCGTGCGGGCGGCCGGGCTGGAGCTGGAGCGGGTTTCGATGGGCGAGGTGCGGTTGCGCACCGTGTCGGCGGGCGACATGCGGGCTGCGCTTCCGGGGCGGGCCATCGCGCAACTGAATACCGCGATCGTGACCATCGCGGACGGGGTTGGCGCGGCGCCAGCCATATCCCTTTCGCGGTCGTTGGCGGCGCCGATCACGACCCGGCCAGCGCCAACGCAAGTGACGGTGGCAGGATGCGGAGAGTCTAAGGATGGTTCCGATGCTACCGGCTTTTGCGCGACGATGGCGGGCGGGGATAAGCCCGACAGCCTGTTTCAGAAGCTATGGGCGTGGAGCGGGGGCCGGGGATGAGCATCCTGCTGCTGCTGGCGGCTGCGGCCATATCCCCCGGCGCGACAGCAGCCGAGACGACGCCCGCAGCGGCTCTGGACTATGGCCGATTGATCGATGATGCGATCGAAGGCGGGCGGATCGTACAGGCCGAGTTGATGCTGGGCCAATGGCGCGACAATGCGCAGGCGCAGGACAAGCGGGGCATCGACATTGCGGTGGCGCAAATGGCGCTGGCCAAGGGACAGGATGCGGAGGCGGAGGCGCGCTTTTCCGCGATCGGCGAGGCGGGAACGGCGGATTGCCGGATCGATGAAGGGCTGGGCATCGCAAGGCTGCGGCTGGGCCGGGCGGAGCAGGCGGCGGAAGCGCTGCGCCGCGCCATCGATCAGTGTGCGTCGCGCTGGCGGGCGTGGAACGCGCTGGGCGTCGCTTATGACAAGGCAAAGTCCTGGGCGCTGAGTGCCGCCGCCTATGAGCGGGCCTTTCAGTTGACCGACAGGCCGGTGCAGGTGCTGAACAATTATGGGCTTTCGCTGATGGCGCAGGGACAGGCGGAGAAGGCGATCGCCATATTCGACAAGGCGCGGGACATGGCGCCTGATGACGCGCGCCTTATCGCGCACAGCGATGCCGCGCAGGTGATGGCCGGACGCGATATAGAAAGGCGCGCCGCCGATGACGCCAATAGCTGGGCCAGGCGGCTGAGCGATGCGGGGCAGGTGGCGTTGCGCATGGGGGACACGGGGAAGGCGCGGGCCTATCTGAGCCGCGCGGTCACGGAATCGGAGAGTTTTCAGCCGGAGGCGACTGCGGCTTTAGCTGGCATGGGGGCAAGGCCATGACGAAGGACCTTGTCCTGATTGCGCTGTCGTTGGTTTTATTGGGCGCGGCGATCGAGGATATTGCGCGGTTGCGGATATCCAACATCTTTCCGCTGCTGGTCATGGGGTTGTTCGTGCCCTGGGTTGCCTTGGCCGGATGGGAAAATGACATTTGGCAGAATGGCACGCTGTTTCTGGCCGTGTTCGCGCTCGGGTGCCTGATGTTCGCGCTGCGATGGATGGGCGGGGGTGACGTCAAGCTGCTGGCGGCCTGTGCGCTGTGGTTCGATTGGGGCGCGGCGCTGCCCTGGTTTGTTTATGTGACGGTCGGTGGGGGCGTGCTGGCGTTGCTGATCATGGCCGGGCGGCGGATGGTGCCGAAAGCGGTGCGGGACGGGTCTTCGCTGGCGATCTTCGCGCCGGGCGGGCCGATCCCTTATGGGGTGGCGATTGCGCTGGGGACTGTTATGGCGCTGTATATGGCGGGGCCTAATCCTAGCGGGGTGGCGCATTTGCCCGCGTTTGTGCGGGGGCTGTAGTCGCGCAACATCGGCATTGTTGAGGGGGGCTGACGCGGAAGCTCGCTGCGCTCGCGCCCACCCCTAACCCTTCAAACAAGTCACTTGCCTCGTTTGAACGCTTGCGGGAGGGGGATGGCTTGTATGGAGCGGATCGACTGTAAGGGATTATGCTATCGAATAGCCTTTCGCAAATGATGCGACAAAGTAAAAATATTCTGCTAGGAGGAGTAATCGAGCGAAATCAGCCCGCAAGCCTTCGTATTGACAGAGAGACCATCGCGCTCCCGCTTGCCTGCTGAGGTGTGCCCATGGAAGACCTGAATAATCTACTGGAAAATGAACAAATCGAGCTTTTAAAAGAGCAGGAGGCAACGTGTATTTTTGCGCGTTCCGCTCATCGATTTCGTGCCCGGAGCTATGCCCGGCGCATTCGTGCCCATGACTATCCTTACAGATCAGGCCCGGTGAATAGTGGAAAAGCTTTTGCCCCATATCCGTTTGGCGGCGAAGGACAACATTCATGAGTCGGGTTGTCAACACGACGGCGAGCGTGGCTGAGATCGAGAAGATTTGCGCCACGCACAGTTTTCGCATTTCAACGATAGAAACCTTGGCGTCGGGTGGTTCGAGAGTGGTTTTGCTTGACGGAAGGGACGCCGAACAAGTTCGCCTGTTGTTAAAGAATAAGATTCTTACCGGCGAGATTAAGCGCTCGGCCGCTCACGTCTCGCGCCAACCTCCTGCATCCTACAGGTCACGGTAATGCAGCAAATCATAAACTTACAACGCCGACAACAACTGGCAGAATGTAGTGCGGCAGGTGCAATCTGCGAGATGGACCGGCAGCAACATGATGCCCTCGCTCGTGCTTACGAGAAGATCATCGCGGTCTTGAAACGTGACCGCTTTGAAGCAGGCGGTCGCCGCGTCAGAAGGGCGTGAACTGGTCGTAAGGCGACAGTCCCAATCTCGTTGCCAGCGTAAGTTGATGGCGTTCTGCCCGGCCTCCTGAGATCCCAGCGTGCGCTGGGATGACGGGTGTTGGGTGGTTGGATCAGGGACCTGGGCGTGGAGGAGGGTAGCGCGCGCCGGGTCAGGCGCGGGCCATTAGTCCCTCTACCAGACCTTCGAACAGGCGGCGGCCGTCTGTTTTGCCGTGGGCGGGTTCGATTACGCGTTCGGGGTGGGGCATCATGCCCAGTACATTGCCAGCTTCATTGAGGATGCCGGCGATGTTGCGGGCGGAGCCGTTGACGGCTTCGGCATAGCGTAACGCAACGCGGCCTTCGCCTTCGAGGCGGTCGAGCGTGGCGGCGTCGGCGAAGTAGTTGCCGTCATGATGGGCGACGGGATAGGTCACTGTCTCTCCAGCGGCATAGCGGCTGGTAAAGGCGCTCTGGGCGTTCTCGACGGTCAACGCGACATCGCGGCAGACGAAATGGCCGCCTGCGTTGCGCAGCAGGGCGCCGGGGAGCAGGCCGCTTTCGGTCAGTACCTGGAAGCCGTTGCAGATGCCGAGCACATAGGTGCCGCGCTCGGCCGCCTTCGCGACGGCCTGCATGACGGGCGATCGCGCCGCCATTGCGCCGGAGCGGAGATAGTCGCCATAGGAGAAGCCGCCGGGCACGCCGATCAGGTCGATTCCTTCGGGCAATTCGGTGTCGCGATGCCAGACCATGATCGGCTTTTCACCGATCACCGCCTCGAAAGCCACGGCGAGGTCGCGGTCGCAATTGCTGCCGGGGAAGACGATGACGGCGCTCTTCATGGCTCAGGCCACCTTTTCGATGCGGTAGTTTTCGATCACCGTGTTGGCGAGCAGCTTGCGGCACATGGCGTCGATATCTTCGTCGCTGGTGCCGTCGGCCAGGTCCAGCTCAATGAGCTTGCCCGCGCGCACGTCGTTGACGCCCGAGAAGCCCAGACCGTCGAGTGCGTGGTGGATCGCCTTGCCCTGCGGGTCGAGAACCCCGCCCTTGAGGGTGACGAAGATGCGGGCTTTCATGAGGCCAAAAACTCCGTGGATTGCTATGGCGCACCCCCTAGTCCCCTGCGCCGCGCCAGGCAAGGCATTATCCCTTTATTAGCGAGACGGCGCTATGGTTTCGGGACGGGATAGAGGGTTTTGAATATGGCTGGTCTTGCACTGGCGATGTTTGTGGGGCTTTTCGCCTTTGGGCAGCAGATCGTCGGCTATGACGATCCGCATGGCCGTGTGCAGCTGGCCCTGCTGGCTACCTTTGCCTTCGGTGTTCTGATCGGATACCGGGCTAGCGCCTGAGCTTAGCTGGAAAAGCTGTTCGCTTCAGCGCTCCTCTGCTTTAGGGCGGGGCGATGAGCGGCGATTACCTTTATTATACATGCGCGATCGTGGCGGTGATCCTTTCTGGCCTCGCCAAGGGTGGCTTTGCCGGGGCAGGGGCGCTGGCCATGCCGATCATGGCGCTGGGCATCGATCCGGTACGAGCGGCGGCGATCATGCTGCCTATCCTCATATTGCAGGATGCGGTGAGCGTCTGGTCGTTCCGGCATAGCTGGGATCGGCACATATTGAAGGTGATGATGCCGGGTATGGTTGTCGGCGTGGGGCTGGGTTACCTGTTCGCCGCGCGGGTGCCGGAGACGGCTGTGTTGGGGGCGCTCGGTTTCATTTCTACGCTTTTTGGCGTGCAGAGGCTGTGGGTTGAGCGGGGCGGGAAGGTTGTGTTGCCGTCCAGTTCGCCGAATTGGGTCGGGACGTTGCTGGGCGTGGCGAGCGGCTTTACCAGCCAGATCGCGCATGCGGGAGCACCGCCATTTCAGATGTGGGTGCTGCCCAAGCGGCTGGCGCGCGACATGCTGATCGGCACCACGGCGATTGCCTTTGCCATCATGAACTGGATCAAGGTGCCCGCTTATGCGGCGCTGGGGCAGTTTACGCGGGCCAATTTGATGGCGACCGCGATGCTGGCGCCGGTGGCCATTGGGGCGACCTATGCGGGGGTGGTGCTGGCGCGGAAGGTTGATCCGGCGCGGTTCTACACGCTGATCTATGTGTTGATGGTGCTGTTGGGGGTGAAGCTGATGGTGGATGCGGTGGTGGGATGAGCGGCGCGCTATTCCCCGCCACCACTCGCTTTGCGAGCGGTCCCCCTCCCCATCTATCGATGGGGAGGATTTGAGACGGTCAGTCCTTGCTGCGCTTCTTGCGGTGGGTGTCGAGGTCTAGGACAGTCGTGTCCGCGCCTTCGGGCAGGAGGCCCAAGCGGCGGGCGACTTCCTGATAGGCTTCGACTTCACCGCCGAGGTCGCGGCGGAAGCGGTCCTTGTCCAGCTTTTCGCCGGTGTTCATGTCCCACAGGCGGCAGCCGTCCGGGCTGATTTCGTCGGCCAGGATGACGCGGCTGAAATCGCCGTCCCACAGGCGGCCAAACTCCAGCTTGAAGTCGACAAGGCGGATGCCGATGGCCGCGAATAGGCCGCACATGAAGTCGTTGATGCGGATCGCCATGTCGGCGATGTCGTGCATCTCTTCCTGCGTGGCCCAGCCGAAGCAGGCGATATGCTCTTCGGACACGAGCGGGTCGCCCAGCGCATCGTCCTTGTAGCAATATTCGATGAGGGTGCGGGGCAGCTGCGTGCCTTCCTCAATCCCCAGTTTCTTGCTCAAAGAACCGGCGGCGACGTTGCGGACCACGACCTCGATCGGCACGATTTCAACCTGGCGGACGAGCTGTTCGCGCATGTTGAGGCGGCGGATGAAGTGGGTCGGCACGCCGATCTGACCGAGCAGGGTGAAGATATGCTCGGAGATGCGGTTGTTGAGCACGCCCTTGCCGGAAATCGTGCCCTTCTTCTGCGCGTTGAAGGCAGTCGCGTCGTCCTTGAAATATTGGATGATCGTGCCGGGCTCAGGGCCTTCGTAAAGGATCTTTGCCTTGCCTTCGTAGATCTGGCGGCGACGGGCCATGCGCGTTCCTGTCTTCCCAAGAAAAGAATGTGCCCCGGCAACGCGAATCGAAGAGGATCAGCGGGTGCCGGGGCTGCTGGCTGGCCCATAGACCAAAGCAGACAGGGGTGCAATTAGCGCGCTGATCTGGCGGCGAACTGTCGTGGGTCCAATGGCTTCGTTCGGCGGGGTCGGCTCAGTGTGCGATTTCGACGTCGGCTGTTTGCTCATCGTCGCGGTGGACCGCCGTCAGCCGTTCGGTGAAGCAGCGGCGCCACCAGCTGATGTCCTGTTCCTCCACGCAGTTCATCATCGAACGCCAGCGGCGCTTGCGCTCATCGAGCGGCATGGCGAGGGCGCGGGTGATCGCGTCGGACATCTCCTCCGGGCTGTAGGGGTTGATGAGGAGCGCGTCCTTGAGCTGGGTCGCGGCGCCAGCGAAGCGGGAGAGGATGAGGACGCCGGGATCATTGGGGTCCTGCGCGGCGACATATTCCTTGGCGACAAGGTTCATGCCGTCGCGCAGCGGGGTGACAAGGCCAATCCGTGCGGCGCGGTAGATGCCCGCCAGCTTGTCGCGCGGATAGCCCTGGTTCACGTAACGAATCGGGGTCCAGTCCACGTCGCTATATTCGCCGTTGATGCGCCCGGCGGTGGCGTCAAGCGTAGATCGGATGTGCTGATAGCTTTCCACTTCCCCCCGCGAGGGCGGGGCGATCTGCGTCAGGACCACCTTGCGATGATGTTCGGGATGGTCCTTGAGGAAGCGGGCATAGCCGCTGAATCTTTCCTCCAGCCCTTTGCTGTAGTCGAGCCGGTCTACGCCCACGATCATGGAGCGATCCTGCAACGATCGGCGGACCTGTTCGAACATCTTTTTCGCGGGCTCGCTGACGGCGGCCTGGGAAAATTCCTGCGCGTTGATGCCGATGGGGCAGGCGATCGCCTGGATCGTGCGGTCACCCAGCGTGACGAAGTCGCCATTTACCGTCCCGTTCATCTCCCGCTCCACATAGTGGCGGAAGGATTCGAGCCATTCTTCGGTATGAAAACCGATGACGTCATAGGCGAACAGGGTCTGCACCAGCTTGGTATGGTGGGGCAGCGACACAAGCAGACGGGTGGGCGGCCATGGGATGTGGAGGAAGAAGCCCATCCGGTTGTTATGCCCCTTGTCCCGCAACATCTGGCCGAGCGGGATCATGTGATAATCCTGCACCCAGATGATGTCTTCGGGCTCGATCAGGGGGCTGGTCGTGTCGGCGAAGCGGTGGTTTACCCGGTTATAGCCGCCTTCGAAATCGCGAGCATATTCGGCCAGATCGATGCGGAAATGGAAAAGCGGCCAAAGCGTCTTGTTGGCATAGCCGTTATAATATTCGTCGACGTCCTGCTCTTCGAGGTCGATCGTTGCCGTCTTGACGCCTTCATCTTCGGAAAAGCCGATATGGCCGGTGAAATTTTCGGTGATTTCGCCGGACCAGCCTACCCAGATGCCCCGGCTTTCCCGCAGCGCTTGCGACAAGGCGACGGCAAGGCCGCCCTGATTGCCGGATTTGTTGGGTCTGCTGACTCGGTTGGAAATGACTATCAGGCGGCTCATCGCATCACGCTCCACGGCTTGCTCAGCAGAACGGCGCAATTGATGATGCCGACCAATGAGTAGGTCTGGGGATAATTGCCCCATAATTCCCCTGTCGCGGGATCGATATCCTCCGACAAAAGTCCCGCAGCGGTGCGGCGGGACAGCATTTCTTCAAACAGCAGCCGTGCTTCTTCCGTGCGGCCGGTGCGGTGCAGGGCCTCTATCAGCCAGAAGGTGCAGACGTTGAAGGCGGTGACGGGCTCCCCGAAATCATCCGGCGTGCTGTAACGGAGCATGTCGTTGCCCCGGCGCAGGTCCTTTTCCAGTGCCTTGAGCGTACCTACGAACATCGGATTGTCGGCGGTCAGGAAGCGCAGGTCCAGAAGCTGAAGCAGCGAGGCGTCGCGGGCGTCATCCTCAAAATTAGCGGAGATGGCGTTGCTGCCGCTGCGCCAGGCCGATTGCAGAATGCGGGCCTTCATGATCTCGGCCCGTTCGCGCCAATAAACCTCCCGCTCGGGCAGGTCCAGCGCGGCGGCGGCATGGGCGAGGCGGTCGCAGGCGGCCCAGCACATGACGGCGCTGTAGCTGTGCACATGGGCGCGGGTGCGCAATTCCCACAGGCCAGCATCGGGCTGGTCATAGACCGACCATGCGCGTTCGCCGACGGCTTCGAGCGCTTCGAAATCGGGCATGCCGGCCATGCGGAGCAGGCGCTGGTCGATGAAACCCTGGACCGAGGACAGGACGATCTGGCCGTAGGCATCATGCTGAATCTGGGAATAAGCGGCGTTCCCCACGCGAACCGGCCCCATGCCGCGATAGCCGGGAAGGTTCTGCGCCTCGCGTTCCTCCAGAGTGGCGTTGCCGCGCACGTCGTAGAGCGGCTGGATGTGGCCGCCCTTTGCGCCATCGACGATGTTGCGGAGGTAGACGAGGTAGCTTTCCAACACGTCGAGCGCGCCGAGCCGGTTCAGCGCCTCCACGGTATAATAAGCGTCGCGTATCCAGCAGTAGCGATAGTCCCAGTTGCGCCCCGAGTCGGCATGTTCCGGGATGCTGGTGGTCAGCGCCGCGACGATCGCGCCGGTTTCCTCATGCTGGCAAAGCTTGAGCGTGATGGCCGAGCGAATGACCGCTTCCTGCCATTCGGCGGGAATGGCGAGGCCGCGCACCCAGACCTGCCATTCGTGGATGGTGTCGTCCAGCATCCGCTCAACTTCGGGGCGAAGTGCATCCGAAAAGCTTTCGTCCGGCCCGAGGAAGAAGTGCATGTCATGTTCGAGCCGGAACCAGCTTTCCTGGGAAATGAGGCCGATGGGCGCGTTGGTCGACATGCGCATTGCCATGTAGGAAAGGACGAGGCGGATATGGTTTGAGCCATAGCTGATCGGCACGCTTTCCGAATTCCAGGACGTGGTCGGGCGAAGCCGCACGCGGATGCGGGGGCTGCCTGCGACAGGCCGGACGATCCGGGCGAATGCGACCGGGCGGTACATGCGACCCATATGGCGGTGGCGCGGGCAGAAGTCGTACAGCTCTATGGCATTGCCATGATCGTCGGTCAGGCGGGTCACGAGGATGGGCGTGTTGCGGATATAATGTTGTTCGACGCTGACGCAGTTTTCCAGCTCGATCGCCCAGAAACCGCGCGCATCCGGCGCGTCCCAGCTCTTGTCGTCGAGAAGAGCGGAAAAGACGGGGTCCCCGTCCACGCGGGGCACGCATGCCCATATCATCCGCCCTGCGCGATCGATCAGCGCGGATGCCTGGCAATTGCCGATGGGCCAGAGATCGAGAGTGCGTTCGTTTCCGGCGGAATGCGTTTTACTGGTCCTGACTATCGGTCTGCCCCCCTGGCTCATTCGAACGGAGGGGGTGCAAGCCATGGCTTAGCCGGGCCTGACGACCCCCCGCGCAAGATAATGCCTGACGGCGGCAACCTGTTCCAAAGAGAATGCGGCGAGTGTCGTCCGGAGCGGGCCGACCAGAATGCCCGCGCCGCCCAGTTCGGTGGCAGCGGCAAAGCCTTCCTCATCCGTGATATCGTCGCCGATGAAGAGCGGACGGCCACCTGCCATGGGAGTGCGGGCCATTAGCGTGTGGACCGCGCTGCCCTTGTCCGCGCCGCCGGGGCGGAGTTCGAACAGCATCTTGCCCGGTTGCACGGCAAGGTCAAGTTTGGCGGCGAGCTCGCTGGCGAGTTCGCCCGCCTGCTTGCCCCATTGAGGGGCGCCACGGAAGTGCAGGCCGACGCTGATCGATTTGCGTTCGACCAATATGCCGGGCTTTCCCTCCGCAAAGCTGTGGAAGGCCGCTTCGGCATCATCGACCGCCGGGCGACGAGGGGCGGCTTCGACCTGTTCGCCGGGTTGAGCGAATTCCAGTCCGTGCGTTCCGGCAAGCAGGAAGTCGGCGAAGCCGAGATCGCGCAAGGTGACGATCGACCGGCCGCTGACGATTGCCAGACGGCCTTGCAGCACATCGCGCAGTTCGCCGAGCAGGGCGATCAGATCGCCATCCACGACCACGCCGTCGGGTGTGGCGGCGATCGGCGCGAGGGTGCCGTCAAAGTCGAGAAACAGCGCCGCGCCGGTCAGCAGCGAGGCAGGCGGCGGCGGGAGGGTGATGACAGGAGGTGGGTTGGAATCGGACACGGGCGCAAATTGGCGCCTGGCGGCGAATGTGCAAGCCCCGGAGGCGAAGGAGGTGAATTTTTCGGGGCTGTAATCCCCGTTTCCGTTTTGTCGTTGCGCTGCTATTCCGATCCCGATGACCGATTTTCGCGACCCGTTCGACGCTATCAAGGATCACCCGTTCGACGAAGCGCTGTCCCAGCGCTACCTCGTCTATGCGCTTTCCACGATCACGGCGCGGTCGCTGCCGGACCTGCGCGATGGATTGAAGCCGGTGCATCGGCGTCTGCTGTGGGCGATGCGGCTGCTGAAGATGGAGCCGGGCGGGGCGTCGCCGGATGTGCTGGTCGCCAATCCGGCGCGTAACACGACGTCCTACAAGAAATGTGCGCGCGTCGTGGGCGACGTGATCGGCAAATATCACCCGCATGGCGATACGTCGGTCTATGATGCCATGGTGCGATTGGCGCAGGATTTCTCGCTGCGCACGCCTCTGGTCGATGGGCAGGGGAATTTCGGCAATATCGACGGCGATAACGCGGCGGCCATGCGCTATACCGAGGCGCGGCTGACGCAGGCGGCGGCCGACCTGATGGCCGGGCTGGACGAGGGAACGGTCGAGTTCAGGCCTACCTATAATGGCGAGGATGAAGAGCCGGAGGTCTTTCCGGGCCTTTTCCCCAACCTGCTGGCAAATGGCGCAAGCGGCATCGCGGTCGGCATGGCGACCAGCATTCCGCCGCATAACGTGTCCGAGTTGATCGATGCGGCGAGCCTGCTGATCGAGAATCCGGATGCTGAACATGCGGAGCTGATGCAGATCGTGCGCGGGCCGGACTTTCCGACGGGCGGCGTGCTGGTGGACAATGCTGCTATCATTTCCGAGGCTTATGCGACGGGGCGAGGGTCTTTCCGTACGCGCGCGCGCTGGCACAAGGAAGATGGTGGGCGCGGGACATGGGTGGCGGTGGTCACGCAAATCCCTTTCCAAGTGCAGAAGTCGAAGCTGATCGAGCAGATCGCGGCGCTGATCAACGACAAGAAGCTGCCGATATTGGCGGATGTGCGGGACGAGAGCGACGCGGAGATCCGCATTGTCCTGGAACCGCGTGCGCGGACGGTCGATTCCGATGTGCTGATGGACAGCCTGTTCCGGCTGACTGACCTGGAGAACCGCTTTCCGCTGAACCTCAACGTGCTAGACGCGAGCCGGACGCCGCGCGTTCTGGGGCTGAAGCCGGTGTTGATCGAGTGGCTGAAGCACCAGATTGACGTGCTGGTGCGGCGCGCGCAGCATCGGCTGGACAAGATCGCCGCGCGGGTCGAACTGCTCGACGGCTATATCATCGCTTATCTGAACCTCGACCGGGTGATCGAGATCATCCGGACAGAGGATGAACCCAAGGCAGTGATGATGGAGGAGTTTGGGCTGAACGACCGGCAGGCCGAAGCCATCCTCAACATGCGGCTGCGTTCCTTGCGCAAGCTGGAGGAGATGGAGCTGCGGCGCGAGCATGCGGAGCTGCTTAAGGAGCGGGATGAGCTGACCAAGCTGGTCGAGAGCCCCACTCGTCAGCGCAACCGGTTGAAGAAGGATCTGGTTGAGCTACGCAAGCGCTATTCGCCAGAGAGCGATATCGGCAGGCGGCGGACTTTGGTGGAGGAAGCGGCGCCCGCGCGTGAAATTCCTTTGGAGGCGATGATCGAGCGCGAGCCGATCACCGTGATCCTGTCGGAGCGCGGCTGGATACGGGCGATGAGCGGTCATCGCGACCTTTCTTCGGCGGACACGTTGAAGTTCAAGGAAGGCGACGGGCCGAAAATCGCTTTCCATGCGCAGACGACCGACAAGCTGCTGCTGGCGACGGCGAGCGGGCGCATATTTACGCTGGGGGCGGACAAGTTGCCGGGCGGCCGCGGATTTGGCGATCCGGTGCGGTCGCTGGTCGATATGGATGATCAGGGCGACATCGTGACGCTGTTTCCTGCGAAGACAGGAAGTGAATTGTTGTTGGCGGCGTCGGACGGCAGGGGCTTTGTCGCGGCGGTCGCGGATGTCATTGCCGAGACGCGCAAGGGCAAGCAGGTGGTCAATGTGCGGCCGGGCTCTCGCCTGACGGTGGTCCACGTCATTGGGGCAGAGGCTGACAGCGTCGCCGTGGTCGGTGAGAATCGCAAGCTGCTGGTGTTCCCGCTGGTCGAAATGCCGCGCATGTCGCGCGGGCAGGGCGTGCAGATGCAGCGTTATCGCGATGGCGGCCTCTCGGATGCCGTCACGTTCCGTATGAGCGAGGGCCTGAGCTGGGCGATGGGCGGAGGAAGCGGGCGCACCCGAACCGAGGCTGACATGACGCCGTGGCGCGTGGCGCGTGGGGCGGCCGGGCGGATGCCGCCGGTCGGCTTCCCGCGAGACAACCGATTTTGACGATCGCGTAACAAGCCGCATATCTACTTGAAATTACATCGGGTCATTTCCTGAAAATTTACCACTGGTATCTAATCCGGTGGCATGAAAACCGTGCCAGCGCGTATTCGGCCAGATCAAAGGCTGGACGACAACCTCCTCGCGAGGTTCGAGCGCACGCATCTGCGCTGCCTGGCGGAGATGGAGCATTGGTTGGAGGCGGTGCCCCACGCCGCAGCCATGTTGTGCTTTAAAGACAACGACTTGTCGATCGTTGCTGTTAACAAGACTTTTTATCACAGCTTCCTGGACAGGGGCGATACCGGCGCCGAGTTGCCCTATTGCAAGGACTGGCGCGAACGGATCATCGAGGTTGCGCTTTCGGAAAGCGTCTCCGCCACGTTTGAATTGCGGCGTGATGGTCCTTTGGGGCCGGAATATTTCTCCTGCACCGCCGGACTGCTCCCTTCGACAGACGAAGCGGCGCACCTCATTCTCTTCACAGCGCTGGACCGCACTAGCGATCGCGTGACCGAACGGAATCTGCGTCGCGAGCTGTTGTCCGACGGGCTGACCGCGCTGCCGAACCGGACGGGTTTTGGCGAAGAGATCGATGACCGGCTGCGCAATTCTCCATGGCCGAGCAATTCGCAGTTCGGGATCATCGCGATCGATCTCAGCCGATTTAGCCGGGTTAACGAATCGCTGGGGCCGATGGCGGGCGACGAACTGCTGATCACGGTTGCCAAGCGTTTGAAGTCGAGCCTGCGGCAGGGCGATGTTCTGGCGCGAATCGGCGGCAATGACTTTGCGATCTTCGCACGACTTAACAAGGGTTTGTCAGACTGCCTTCAGATCGTTCAGAGGGTCAGGGACGCGCTCAGCTCGCCGATCCGCCTCAGTGATCTACAGATCCGTGTGGATTGCGCGATCGGATGTGCTCTGTCGACCAGCCTGGACGATGACCCCGACGATGTGGTCCGCAAGGCGCAGGCGGCGGTGAAGATCGCCAAGCGTAGCGGCAAGGTGGAAATCTACCGCAACGGCGTGCTGAAGGAAGCGCAGCGGCGTTTTTCCATTGAGAGCCGCCTGCGCACCGCGTTGACACAGGGTGAGCTTACATTGGCATATCAGCCGCTCATCCAGTTGCAGACGGGGGAGATTACCGGATTTGAAGCGCTCGCCCGGTGGAATGACCCCGAACTGGGCCATGTTTCCCCGTGCGAATTCATTGCCGTGGCCGAGGAAAGCGGCCTCATCACGCCTCTCGGCCGTTGGGCGGCCTATGAGGCGGCGCAGGCGCTGAGCCGGTGGGACGCGAAATTCGGACAGGCAATGCCGGTCGGGGTCAATGTGAACCTGTCGCCGATCCAGATGGCGCGGGATGATGTGGCGTCGATGTTCGAGGAAGCGTTGCGCTATTCAGGCGTGTCGGGCAAGCGGCTGACCGTCGAACTGACGGAAAGCGCGATCATCGCCGATCCGGACAAGGCGCGGAAACTGCTGGTCGCGTTGAAGGACCTGCAAATGCCGATCGCCATGGACGATTTCGGCACGGGCTATTCCAACCTTGCCAGCTTGCACAGCCTGCCGATCGACATTTTGAAGATCGATCGCAGCTTTGTGACCAACATGCTGGACGACAAGGACAAGCAGGCGATCGTCCGCACCATCCTGTCGCTCGCCGAATCGTTGAACCTGCATGTCACCGCCGAAGGGGTTGAGACGCAGGAACTGGCTCATGCGCTACAATCCATGGGGTGCAGCCACGGGCAGGGCTTTTACTTCGCGCGCCCCATGCCCGAAAATGACGCGTTCGATTATTGGCGCGCGCGCTGGAATTTCGAAACGGTCTGATCCGCGATCTGGTCAACCCGGCTCGCTTCCGGGAAACCTTCTTCTACCCAGATACGCTGCACCTCGCCCAGAGCCTTGGCGACTTCGGGGCCGGGCGGAAGGCCGCGCGCGATCAAGGCGCCTCCGCCGATCGGGAGTTGCGGCGGGGTCCAGCCTTCGAGCGAGGCGATGCTGTCGAGGGGTGCCATGGGATCGAGCAGGATGCGATCGATTGCACCTTCGACGCCGATGGTGAAGGCGAGCGCCTTGAGCGATGGGGCAGCCTTATGGGGCTCCAGCGCGAGGACGAGGCGTTTTCGTGCCTTGTTGGACAGTTTGAGACGGGCACCCACGGCATCAGCGGTGCGCGCGTCAGGGGGGAGCAGGGCTGCCAGGCGGCGCAGTGCTGCGTACGGAATGCCAGCGTCGGCTTCACGCGCGATCAACTGCCCCAATCGAGCAAGTCCGTCCTTGTCGATCTCCGGAAGAACGGGAGCGAGGATGCCGCCTTCGATCATCAATTGGAGCGAGGCGAAAGGATCGGGGAGAGCGAGCAGCTTCATTAGCTCATCAGCGATACGCTCGCGCGACAGAGCCATCAGGCTGTTGGCGGCAGTGCGGCAGGCGGCATAAGCTTGCTCATCCGGTGTGTCGCGACCGAAACGGGCGAGGAAGCGGAAATAGCGCAGGATTCGTAGATGATCCTCCGCGATCCGCTCGGCCGCGCTGCCGATGAAGCGGACGCGGCCTGCTGCCAGGTCATCAACGCCGCCGAAAAAGTCCGTCACTTCATGGGTATAGGGATCGGCGTACAGCGCATTGATGGTGAAATCGCGACGGGCAGCATCTTCCCGCCAATCAGTGGTGTAGGCGATGGTCGCGCGGCGGCCGTCCGTGCTGACGTCGCGGCGCAGGGTGGTGATTTCGACCGGCCAGCCCGCGATGACCGCCGTGATAGTGCCATGGTCTATGCCGGTGGGCACGGCCTTGATCCCCGCGGCTTTCAGGCGCTCGACGACGTCTTGCGGCTCCAGCGCTGTGGCGATGTCCAGATCATTGACGGGAAGTCCCAGCAGGCCGTCGCGCACCGCGCCGCCGACATAGCGGGCAAGACCCTGTTCCGCCCCCAGCGCGGCGAGCAGGCCGTCAAGGCCGGGCCGGTGGCGCCAGTCGGCGTCAGGCAAATAGGCGGTCAAGATCAAGCCTCCGCGACAGGTTGGCGAGTATCGCGGCGGTGATGCCCCAGATACGATGGTTATTCCACATTATTTCATAATAGTGCCGCTCAACTCCTTCAAACTGCACGGCATGTTTGATCCGGTTCGCGGGGTCGAGCGCAAAAGAGAGGGGCAGTTCAAACCAATCGGCGACCTCGTTCGCTTGCGGCATAAGAGGCAGGTCGGGCGGGATGACGCCCAGCACGGGCACGATGTCGAAGCCGGTGAAGGTGTGGTAGCGGTCGGTCGTGCCGATGACATCCACGATGTCAGGGGGCAGCCCGATTTCTTCGTGCGCCTCCCGCAGCGCTCCGGCGATCTCGCTGGCGTCTTCCCGATCGACGCGACCGCCCGGAAAAGCGATCTGCCCCGCATGCTTGCGCAGGGAAGCCGCACGTTCGGTGAGGATGAGGCCGGGTTCCGGTCGGTCAGTGATGGCGACGAGCACGGCGGCGGGCGCAAGAACGAGTTCGCCGTCGATGCGGGGATCGCGTGTGTCCGACGGCGTGATCCCGACTTCGCGCGCATGTCCCTCGGCAAGCGCGGCGCGGATCCGGTCTGCCAAGGTCATGCGGAGCCGTCCAATGGGTAGAAGGCGCCATTGCTCCAGAGGCCGACCGGGTCGCTTGCTTCGTCCAGCGCGAGGTTCATCAATTCATAATAGACGCTGCGGTTGACCAGTGCCTCAAGCCCGCCACGTACGTGGAGATAGGGATGCGGGCCATCGGCCGTTTCCCGGATCACGAGCGGGTTTTCGGGGCCTGCGGGGATCAAGTCGCCTGTGTTGAGACGAAAGGCGAGGGCGCGGTCGCGGCCTTCGCCCTCGCTCTTTAGCTCGACGGCGAGGAAGGGGGCGTCGTCCACCTCGATCGACAGTTTTTCAACTGGTGTTACAAGGACATAAGAGCCGTCCTTTTCACGCCGCAGGATCGTCGAAAAGAGGCGCACCATAGCCTCGCGACCGATCGGCGAGCCCTGATGAAACCATGTGCCGTCGCGGGCGATGCGCATTTCGCTGTCGCCGCAATGGTCGGGGTTCCACTTTTCGACGGGCGGCAGCCGCTTTTCCTCGGCCAGACGGGCTATGTCGGCCAGGGACAGGCTGGCAAGATCAGGTGTCGGGTCCATCGGCATGCCGTCGAGATAGGATCGCGCGGCGCCGAAGGCAAAAGGGAAATCACATCGGAGTGGTGATTCGCGGCCCAAGCATTCCTTCGCCACCGATCGCGGCTCCATCGACCGAAAGGGCGAGCAGCCGCCGCGCCTCATAGGGGCCGGGGCAGGTCCAGCCGCCCGTGGATGCAGCGGAAAAGCCCCAGAAGCGGCCATAATATTCGGGATCGCCGATCATCATCAGCGGATCGCTATGGTGGGCGCGAGCGGCATTGACGACCGCATCCATGAGCGCGCGGCCGTGGCCGGTGCGTTGGAGGGTGGGGGACACAGCGACAGGACCGACCATGATGAGCGGCGTCTGCGTTCCGTCCGCATGGGTGAGCGCCACCGGCCAGCTTTGGAGCGAACCGGCCAGCTCCCCATGTTCATCCATCATGCCGAAGGACAGCTCAGGCACCCAGGGCATGCCTTCGCGGATCAGATAAGCGGTGCGGCCGTGCCTGTCGGGGCCGAAGGCGGCGTCGAGCAGTTGCTCAATCGCCTCTTCCGCCACGATGTTAAGGGGCACAATATGAGACACGTCTTGCCGATCCGCCGTCAATGGCGCATGGACCGCGCCGGAGCGGCGGGATTAACGCCTGTTCCGCAAAATTAAAGTCTATTCTGGCCATCGCCAGCAGCAGGAAAGCCATGGACCGCGGATTTGACGATTTTCTGACGCTGGAGGTCAATCATCTGGACGTGGATGTCCTGACGGGCATCTATTCGGAAGAAACCCATTTGCCGCAACCGCTGCGCATTTCCATCCGCGCGCAGTTGAAGGTCGCCGATCATTATGAACTGGATACGCCGTTATCCCGTTCGAAAAATTACATGGACCTGAAGCATGCCGCCACGAGCGCCTTGCCGGAAGGGCAGCATTTCACGCTGATCGAGGCCGTGGCGGACCATATCATCGACACCATCTTCCTTCAGGATGACAAGGTGCTGCATGTCGAGGTGAAGATCATCAAGCTGGCGTTGAGCGAGAAGGGTGAGGAAATCGGCATTACTCTGGGCCGGTGGCGTAAGTGAGCTGACGGGCGTTCAGCCCTTCACCAGTCCGATCTCGCGCAGGCGCTCGATCAGGTAGTCGTGCGCGGTGATCGGCGGATCGCGGCGCGGGTGGTCCGTATCCACGCATTGCGGCAGCGATTCGATCAGGAAGTCCGGCCGCAGGTGCAGGAAGAAGGGCATGGAATAGCGCGCGACGCCGCGCCGCTCCGGCGGAGGATTGACCACCCGGTGGCTGGTTGATCGCAGACGGTGGTTGGTCAGGCGCTGGAGCATGTCGCCGACATTGATTGCCAGCGCGCCGGGTGGAGGTATGACGGGGAGCCAATTGCCCTGGCGGTCCTTCATCTCCAGGCCGCCTTCCTCGGCGCCGAGTAGCAGAGTGATGAGGTTGATGTCCTCATGCGCGCCTGCGCGGATGCCGGGGGCCTCGGGCGAAACAGGCGGGTAGTGGAGCAGGCGCAGGATCGAATTGCCGTTTTCGGTGGCGTCGTTGAACCAATGTTCGGGCAAGTCGAGATAGAGGGCGATGGCGGCGAGAAGCTGGGCGCCTATGCGGTCGAACTCTGCATAAAGACGGCTTAAAGTGGATTGAAATCCCGGCATTTCTTCTGGCCATATGTTTGGCGGCATGGTGGCGCCCAGAGGATGCCCGGCAGGCAAGTCGCGGCCGACGTGCCAGAATTCTTTCAGATCATTCTCGCTCGCGCCCTTGGCGATTTCGCGGCCGAACGCTGTATAGCCCCGCTGGCCACCGTTGCTGCTGGCGTCGTAGTGGCGCTTCACATCTTCTGGCAGGGCAAAGAAGGCGCGGGCGAGCCTCCAGCCATCATCGATCAGGGCGGCGTCCATGCCGTGGTCCTTGACCATCGCGAAGCCGAACTGCCGGAATGAATCGCCGAGCGCCTTTGCAAAATCCTGCTTTGCCATGGCTGTGAGGGACAGCAGCGGAACCTGTTCCAGCGGTGGGTGCGGCAAGTTTCGGCTTTCCTTCTGTCAATTGGCGCCGTCCGATCCTTGATCGGCCCCGGCGGCTGATGCAAGGAGGCGATCATGAACTATTGGCTCATGAAATCGGAACCCGATGCCTTTTCCTATGACGACCTGGTCAGGAAAGGGAAGGCCGAGTGGGATGGTGTTCGCAACCATGCCGCCCAGCTTCACATGAAGGCTATGCGCAAGGGCGACCTGTCCTTCTTTTACCACAGCAATATCGGCGTTGAAGCAGTGGGCATCATGGAGATTGTCGAGGAAGCCGCGCCCGACAGCACCGACGAAAGCGGCAAGTGGATCGCGGTGCATGTCGCACCCAAGGAAAAGCTGAAAAAGCCCGTCACGCTGAAGGCGATGAAGGCGGACCCGGCGCTGGCCGACATGGTGATGCTGCGGCAATCGCGCCTGTCGGTGTGCCCTCTGACCGAGGCGCAGTTCCGTCACATCGTGGCGATGTCGGAGGCTTGATGCGTGGCCGGTTGCGCAAGGCGCAACTGGTGATCCGCCTTTTGCGATTGCGCGCATGTGTCTGGCCCATAGGTTCGACACCAACAGAACAGAAATGCAGAGGTGTTTGATCGGCATTCACAAGGAGAAAACCTATGCGAATGCTGTCGAAATTCATTCTTACCGGTGCAGTCGGCACCGTCGCCGCTGCCCTTGCCCCCGCCCATGCGGAAGAAGGCAAGCAGCGCTTCACCCACGAAGGCTACACCTATGTCTATCAGGTGAAGGATACAAAGACGGGTCGGCTCGTGTCAGGCCGCCGCTATCCGGATGCCGTTGCGTTTAACCTGGCGATCAAGAACGGCAAGGTGTCCGGCGTGTCTGGCGGCCGACCGGTTGCGTTTAAGGTCGATGAGGCTCGCGGAGCCTCCTCAGAGTAAGTGGCGTTACTTTAAGGATGTGCAGAGGGCGGCTTCCAGTCGGGAGCCGCCCCTTTATTTGTCGCAGATTAGCGGCAGCGGCGTTTGCTGTCGATTTCCTTACCCAGCAGCGCGCCGCCAGCAGCGCCCAGGATCGTGCCGGTAGCGCGATCGCCGCGGGTGTCGATCGCGCGGCCGAGCAGTGCACCGCCTACGCCGCCGACGATAAGGCCGGTCGTTCCGTCCGATTTGCGGCAATATGTCCGTCCGTCGCGGCCACGCCATTCGCGATAGTGGTGATGCTTCCGGGCGCTGGCCCCATCGGTCGGGACCGCCATGGACACGGGGATGGCCATCGAAAGGGCCGACAGGGCGATAATGGCTTTCCGCATAATTCTCCTCCGAAACAATGATTTGCTGTTGAACCCGCTAATATTGGAGGAGGTTGCATGAACCTGCGGCAACAAGGTAAACGGTTGATTATATAAGGTTATTTTTACATTTATAATCTGAGGCAGGATGTTGAGCCGATCACCTTCAGGATGATCTTGCATGTCTGCTCTGGGGAGCATCTGGGTCGGCTACGGCCGGAATCGCGGCGAGTGCCGCACAAGTGAAAAATTTGCCATCTAAAGACATGTTAAACCCAATCGACGGCGCGCTTCAGGCTCGCTAAGGGGAGTCGCGATGACATGTTCCTGGTCACCTTTCGCTCATGCATGACAAGTCCAAACGTGGCCGGGCAGTCGCCATGCCTCGGAGCGAATTCCGGGCGCGGGCGACGGAATATCTGGATTTCCTGGCCGCCTGGGTGAAGAAGCCGCGCCAAACCGCTTCGGTGGTGCCGAGCAGTCGCTATCTTGCGCGGTTGATGGTGGTGCATATCGACCCGCTGGATGGCCGGGTGATGGAATTGGGCGGCGGGACGGGCGTGTTCACCCGCGCGATCCTTCAAACTGGCCTGCCGCCCGAGAAGCTGGAGGTGGTGGAGATCAATCCCGCCTTTGCGCGCGGGTTGCGGCGGCACTTTCCGCATGTGTCGGTGCTGGAAACGCCAGCGCAGATCGTATCGACGGCGGCAGCTGGTGAGCCGGGACAATATCAGACGGTGATAAGCGGCCTGCCGCTGCTGGCGATGGACCGCCATGTGCATGCCGACATTCTGTCCGAAGCATTTCGCATGCTGCGGCCGGGCGGGAGCTTCATCCAGTTCACCTATTCAACGCGGCCGCCGGTTAGCCGCGACGTGCTGCATGCGCTGGACCTGGAAGTCGCGCGGGTGGGACAGACGGTGCGCAATTTTCCGCCCGCAACAGTGTTCCGCTTTCATCGCCAAGGCGAATAGGCCGGTTGCGCTTGGACCCGGCGCCCCTATCTTGGCGTGCAGATAAAAAGGGGCTTTTGCGCGCATGGCGTCCATCATTACCGTTTCCGGGCTGACGAAAAGCTACGCATCGGGTTTTCAGGCACTTAAGGGCATCGATCTGGAGATTGAGGAGGGCGAGATTTTCGCCCTGCTAGGCCCTAATGGCGCGGGCAAGACGACGATGATCTCCATCATCTGCGGCAATGTACGGCCCAGCGGTGGGACAGTGACCGTCGCGGGGCATGACATCGTGCGCGATTATCGCGGATCGCGCTCCGCGATCGGACTGGTGCCGCAGGAACTGCATACCGACGCGTTCGAGCGGGTGATCGACACTGTACGCTTTTCCCGAGGGCTGTTCGGCAAGCCGCGCGACGATGCCCATATCGAAAAGGTGCTGCGCGACCTGTCGCTTTGGGACAAGCGCAACAACAAGATGCTTGAACTGTCCGGCGGCATGAAGCGGCGCGTGATGATCGCTAAAGCGCTGAGCCATGAGCCGCGTGTGCTGTTTCTGGACGAGCCGACCGCTGGCGTGGACGTCGAGCTGCGGCGGGACATGTGGAAGCTGATCGGCGAGCTGCGGCAGACCGGGGTGACCATCATTCTGACCACCCATTATATCGAGGAAGCCGAGGAAATGGCTGACCGGGTGGGCGTGATCAACAATGGAGAGCTGATCCTGGTTGAGGAAAAGACGGCGCTGATGAAAAAGCTCGGCAAGAAGAGCCTGACCGTGGCGCTCAATCAGCCGCTGCATCAGCTTCCGGCGGAACTCAATCAATGGGATTTGTCGCTCAAGTCCGATGGCCATGAGATCGAGTATATTTTCGATACGCGCGCCGAACGCACCGGCGTGTCGTCATTACTGCGGACGCTGGGCGACCTGGGCATCGGCTATAAGGACCTCAACACGCAGCAGAGCAGCCTGGAGGATATTTTCGTCAGCCTGGTCCATCAGGAGAAGGCGGCATGAGCGGCTTTAATTATCGGGCGATCTGGTCGATCTACAAATTCGAGCTGCACCGGTTCAGCCGCACGTTGCTGACCGGGTTGCTGGTGCCGGTGATCACGACATCGCTATATTTCGTGGTGTTCGGCGGCGCGATCGGGTCGCGGATGACGCAGATTGACGGCATCGATTATGCGGCGTTCATCGTGCCCGGCCTCATCATGATGTCGATGTTCACTGAAAGCATCTTCAACGCGAGTTTCGGCATCTACATGCCCAAATTCGCGGGCACCATTTACGAGCTGCTTTCCGCCCCCGTATCGGCGACGGAAACGGTGATCGCCTATGTCGGCGCGGCGGCGACCAAGGCGTTGAGCGTGGGCACGATCATATTCGTGACGGCGCATCTGTTCGTCGATGTCCATGTCGAGCATCCGGTTGCCATGGTGGCGTTCATGGTGCTGATCGCGGTCAGCTTCTGCCTGTTCGGATTCATTCTGGGCATCTGGGCACAGAGTTTTGAGCAGTTGCAGGTGATCCCGCTGCTGCTGATCATGCCGATGACGTTTCTGGGTGGCGCTTTCTATTCGGTGCATATGCTGCCCGAGCCGTGGCGCACGGTGACGCTGTTCAACCCGATCGTCTATCTGGTGTCGGGATTCCGCTGGACCTTTTTCGGCCGGGGCGATGTGGGGATCGAGTACAGCCTGCTGTTCATCGCCGCGATGCTGGCGGTGTGCCTGGCCGTCATCGGATGGGTATTCCGTACCGGCTATCGGCTGAAGAAATGAAAGGAGCGGCCCGCCGGGACCGCTCCCTCGGTTCTCAGGCGACTGCGCTCTCAGGCGCGACGGCGAAGAGGGTTACGCCCTTATATTTGTCGTCGGTCTCATTATAGAGGCCGTACATCGCCTCGAACGTCTCATCGAGCACGGTGACGTCGTTGAGGCCCGCCAGCTTGAATGTGCCAAGCTTCAGTTCGCGCGGCGGACCGCCTTCGCGTTCCACCGTCACGGCATCGATGAACATCTCATCATGGCGCGTGTAAAGGATGTGGGGCGCCAGCTTGACGACCAATTTATTGTAGGTCGCCTTCAGGCATTTCTGAAGCGCGATGGCTTCGAAAATGGTCGTCGGGGCAGTCATGATTTTCGTCATTACCGATTCGCAGGCTGTCTTCAATTGCTTTGTGCGCCGCAATATCGACGCAAAGTGCATCCGGGCGCTTTTCAGGATGAGCTGACGAGGCCCAGCCGTTCCCGCATCGTCCAGCGTATGAGCAGCAACACCGCAGCCGCACCAAGGCCGCTGGCGAGGCCCAGCCATATGCCCAGGCCCTTCATTCCAAGCGGGAAAGCGAGGACCGTTCCCACGCCCACGCCGATGACCCAGTAGCCGATCAGCGCGAAGATCATCGGCACCTTCGTATCGTGCAGACCGCGCAGGACACCGGCGGCGACCGCCTGGGTGGCATCCACCAGTTGAAACAGCGCGGCCACGGCGAGGAAGCTGACGGCCAGCGCCGCCGTTCGAGTGTTTGCGGGATCGTTGAGGTCGAGGAATGCGCCGATCAGCAGGCGGGGCACGGTGATAAGCAGGATGGCGGCGGCGAATGCGAATCCGAAGCCCAGCAGGAGCGCGAGCCAGCCAGCGCGTCCGATTTCGGCAGCATCGCCACGTCCCTGAGCGAGGCCGACTCGTACCGTGGCGGCCTGACCTATTCCCATGGGCACCATGAAGAGAAGCGCGGCGATTTGAATCGCGACGGCATGCGCAGCGAGGGAATCGCTGCCGATGAGGCCCATGAGGATGGCCGAGGCGTTGAAGACGGTTGTTTCAAAACCCACAGTGATCGCGATGGGCAAGCCCAGCGCCCAGACGGCGCGATGCCGGTCCCTGTCGCCGGTCCAGAAGCGGCCCATCACCCGATAGCGGCGGAAGCGCCGGTCGATGAGGATCACCGCCAGAAGGCTGAGGAAAAGGAAACAGGAGGAGAGAGTGCTGGCCAGCCCCGCGCCCAAAAGGCCAAGGGCTGGCATGCCCAGCTTGCCAAAGATCAGAACCCAGCCCGCGAAGAGGTTGAAGGGTATGGCAAGCAGCATGATAACCACGGTCCAGACCGGCCGCTCCAGAGCCGACATGAAATTGCGCAGTGTCGAGAAGGCGAGGAAAGGAAGCAGCGCCCATTGGAGCCCGCGCATCATGACTCCGGCCTGACGGGCAAGGTCGGGCTGCTGCCCCATGGCGAGGAGAATGGCTTCGCTATGCCAGAGCAGTGCCCAGGCGGGCAGTACGAAGAAAAAGGCGGCGCGCAGCGTCTGTTGGACCGTGCGGCGAACGTCGCGGACGGAATGGCGGCGGCGGCCACGCTCATTGGCGATCAGTGGTGCGGCGGCTGTGACAAGGCCCATGCCGAATATGAGCAGGGCCTGGAACAGGTTGATGGCGAGCGCGCCCGCCGCCACACTCTGCGCGCCCAGACGGCCGATCAGCAATAGGTCGGTCGCGGCTATCCCTGCCCAGGCGACGTTGCCCGCGATCATCGGCAGCGCAAGGGCGAGCAGGGCGACGGCCTCTACACGCCAGGGGGAATGGGTTTGGGGCGTTCTTAAGTTCTGCATTGGCCGAATGTCCGGCGTGCCGCGTGCTTCAGTGCTTTTTGAACAGGTGCAGCACCGCAACGATGATCCCGCCGATCACCAGCCCGACGATGGCCCCGCCGATCGCGGTCACGGTCCAATCCAGGAAAGGTCCGATGGCTGGGGCGGTGGCCGCAACGCTTTGCGCAACATGGTGGATGGCGCCGGGGATCAGGTCCCAGTGAAACTCGTGCAAGCCGTGAACGATCAGGCCGCCGCCGACCCACAACATGGCGGCTGTACCGACCACGGACAGGATCTTCATCAGGATGGGCATGGCATGGACCAGCCCGCGTCCTACGCTGCGCGCTGTTGGTGATGGGCGTTCGGTCAGATGCAGGCCGATGTCGTCCATCTTCACGATGAAACCGACGACGCCATAGACGCCTGCTGTGATGAGGATGGCGACGACGACCAGAATCAGCGCCTGTTCCCAAAGCGGTTCTGCCGCCACGGTGCCGAGCGCGATCGCCATGATCTCACCCGAAAGGATGAAGTCGGTGCGGATGGCGCCCGAAACCTTCTGATCCTCCAACTCCTGCGAACTGTGGGTGGCAAGCGCTTCCTGCGCGACGTCATGCCCGCCCTGAATTGCCTCCAGCAGCTTTTCGACGGCCTCAAAGCAGAGGAATGCGCCGCCGAGCATCAGCAATGGTGGGAGAAGCCAAGGGGCAAAGGCGCTCAGCAGCAGCGCGGCGGGCAGCAGGAAGAGCAGCTTGTTACGCAGCGACCCGCGCGCGATCTTCCAGATAATCGGAAGCTCACGATCGGGCGTCAGGCCCATGACGTAGCGGGGCGTCACCGCCGCATCGTCAATGACGACCCCGGCCGCCTTCGACCCGGCCTTACCCGCGGCTGCGGCGACATCGTCCAGAGACGTGGCTGTGAGCTTGGCTATTCCCGCTACGTCGTCGAGCAGCGCGATGAGACCCGAAGGCATTTGCTGAATTTCCCCTTTTGTAGGTCGATGCCGACGCGCGGCCTTTTATGGCCCCGTCTCATAGAGGCGGGGCGGGGCAGGGGCAACTGCGGCGGTCAGAGCAGGTCAGGCGACGCCGCGATAGTTGCCGGGCGGGTCGCTTGCCGGGAAGGATTCGTCCACCTGCTCATCGATCATGTCCCAGTCGCTGGGCGCGATATGCTGTTCTGCGGGGCCGGCATCCCGGATGATTCCCGACGATCCGACCGGCGCGCGATCATCACGTTCGGCTGGGGCCTTCCGGTCCTTCCAGCTACGCCATGCCACAGCGCCCAGCCCGCCGAGAAATGCCAGCTTCAACAACCCCTTCATGATGATTTCTCCTGCCTGTCATGAACATGGACCCAGTCGGCACGGTCCTGGGTGACGCCCTGGGGGTGAAGGGAAAATTCGCCTTCTTCGTCGGTGCCGGGTTCGGCATGATCGCCCCCCGGGTGAGTGGTGACGGCCCACCGTTCCCGAAGCGCGGCGTTGATCATCGCGCGCCATTGGGCTTCGTCACCTGCCTCGCGCATGGCGGGGTCGGGGTCTTTCATGATGGCGAGGATGCTGGCCGCGTCGGCTACGTGCGCCTGCCACTGATCGGGTTCGTGCGCGGCGAGATGGCGGGCCAGCCGTTCGATAAGGGTGCGCTGTTCCATAGCCGGGGAACGCCCGCCCATCAGCTTCCGTTCCGCCAGTTTCGTGACGCAAGCGCAGCGTTGTGAACGCGATTGCCGACTGATCGTTGGATGGCGGTGAGGGGCTGCTGACAGGAGACCGATCATGCCGCGTGGCGACAAGGGCAGTTATACCGACAAGCAAAAGCGTAAGGCCGAACATATCGAGGAAGGCTATGAGGATCGCGGCGTTTCCCGCAAGGAGGCGGAGCGGCGGGCCTGGGCCACGGTGAACAAGGAATCAGGTGGCGGAAACAAGTCCGGGTCGGGGCGGGGGAAGCCTGATACGCATGTTTCCTCGCGCAAGGGCGGGCGAAAGGGTGGCGCCGCTTCGGCTGGGCGGTCGGCAGCGGATCGATCTGCGGCGGCGAAGAAGGGTTGGGAGACGCGGCGCAAGAAGGCTAGTTAGCGCTCGTCGTTACTTGGCTTTCAGGCGTATCTCGAACAGCTTTGGCCAATATTTGCCCGTAACAAAGATGCGGTCGTGCTTTTGGTCATAGGCGATGCCGTTGGGCACAGCTTCGCTATCGGCGACGCCGCTTTCCCGGATGAGCGGTGCTATGTCGATCCAGTCGATGACATTGCCGGTCGCGGGATCGATCCGGGCTATGCGCGTGTCGTACCAGATGTTCGCCCATAGCTCGCCTTTCACATATTCCAATTCGTTCAGGCGCTCGATCGGACGGCCGTTGAACGTGACGGTGATGCGCCGCGTCTCGCCAAGCGTTTCGGGGTCGAGGAAGCGAAGCTGCGATGTGCCGTCGCTCATGATCAGGTTGTGGCCGTCCTGGGTCAGCCCCCAGCCTTCGCCTTCATAGCGAAACTGGGAAATGGGCGAGAAGCCGTTGAGTTTCCAGACGAAGCCTTGGCGATGGCGCCAGGTCAGGCTGATCAGCCGGTCTTTCCAGTTGACGATGCCTTCGCCGAAATATTGGGGGGCGAGGGTACGGCTTTCGAGGACTTTGCCGTCCTCAAGCGAGACTTTGCGGATTTCCGATTGGCCTTCAAGGCCGGTGCTTTCGTAGAGGGCGCCGTCGTGGAAGAAGAGGCCCTCGGTAAAGGCTTTGGGGTCGTGAGGATAGGCTTTCACCAGCGTCCAGGGCGTATCGGCCCATGCGGGCACTGCAATGCTGAGAGCCCCGATCAGGGCAAGCAAGAGGCGCTTCATCCGGCGGCTTGCTCCGCGATCACGGCGGCGAGCCATGGGGGCAGGGTCGCGGGATCGATGTCTTCGACGCGGCGCAGTTCGATAGACAGGTTGAGGTCGGGCAGGGCGGTACGTTGGCGCTTCTCGTCGGCTTTGGCCAAGGGCACGGCGACGAGGCGGCGGTTCACCTTGCTGCGATAATGCATGCGGGCGGTGTTTTCCTGACCGACATAGCAGCCCTTGTCGAAGTCCACGCCACGCAGTTCTCCCGCATTGGTTTCCAGCCATAGCGTTTGGTCCTGACCAAGTTCGCCCGCGCCCTCGAACACGCCGAGCGACAGGCGGTGCGCGCGGAAGGGGGCGGAGGAGTCGCCCGATGCGGGCGGAGCGAGCCAGCGATGGCCGAGTTCAGCGAGGCGCGGGTCGGCGGGCTTGTCAGTGGCTGCGAGCGACCAGTGGACCGCGAGTGCTTCCTCCCGGGCAATCGTCACCTTGCGGCGCAGGCGGTAGAGGGTGAGCCGCTTGGCCAGCGCGTCGGCCTGCGCCGCCTCGCAATCGATCAACACATCTTCGCCATCGGCCCATAGAATGAAGTCGTACAGTGCCTTGCCCTGCGGTGTCAGGAGCCCGGTCCAGCGTGGTTCGTCCGTCTTGAGCGTCAGGACGTCGCGGGTGAGCAGGCCTTGCAGGAATGGCCGCGCCTCTTCGCCTGAAATTCTGAGTAGCGCGCGGTCGGTTAGGGTGGTGCCGGTCATCGGCTTTAGGTAGGACAGACGCCGACCATATCCAAGCGGCGAGCAATCATGTCCCAGAATTTCGACCTGATCCTGAAAAACGGCACCGTCCACACGCCCGGCGGGGCGGCGCAGACCGATGTCGGCGTGCGCGGCGGCAAGGTCGTGGCGATCGGGTCGTCGCTGGGCGATGCGGGCGAGGTGATCGATTGCACGGGGCTGGACGTGCTGCCCGGCTGCATCGACAGCCAGGTGCATTTCCGTGAACCGGGCCTTGAGCATAAGGAGGACCTCGAATCAGGCAGCCGCTCTGCCGTGCTGGGCGGGATCACTTCCGTGTTCGAGATGCCGAACACCAACCCCAATACGGACAGCGCTGAGCGCGTGCATGACAAACTGGCCCGCGCTCACCATCGCATGTGGTGCGACCATGCCTTTTATGTCGGGGCGACGGCGGACAATGCCGAAGCGCTGAAGGAATTGGAGCGTATTCCCGGCACGGCGGGCGTGAAGATCTTCATGGGCGCATCGACCGGCAGCCTGCTGGTGGATGATGACGCGGCGCTGTCGCGTGTGTTGGCGAGCGGCACGCGGCGTGTTGCCATCCATGCCGAGGATGAGGCGCGGATGAATGCGCGCAAGGATTTGCGGGTCGATGGCGATCCGTCCTCCCATCCTGTGTGGCGCGATGATGAAAGCGCCATGATCGCGACGAAGCGGATTATCGGCCTTGCTCGCAAGGCGCGTCGGCGCATCCATATCCTGCATGTGACGACGCCAGCGGAGCTGGAATATATCGCCGGGTATAAGGATATCGCCACCTGCGAAGTGACGCCGCAGCATCTGACGCTGGCGGCGGAGGATGCCTACCCCCGGCTTGGCACCTATGCGCAGATGAACCCGCCGATCCGCTCGGCTTCACACCGGGATGGCCTGTGGCACTGGCTCAATCAGGGCGTGCCCGATGTGCTGGGCAGCGACCATGCGCCGCATACGATCGAGGAGAAAGCGAAAGCCTATCCCGGATCGCCCAGCGGCATGCCGGGCGTCCAGACGCTGGTGCCGTTGCTGCTCAACCATGTGGCGGAGGGGCGTTTATCGCTGCGGCGGTTTATCGAACTGACCTCTTCTGGGCCGCAGCGGGTGTTCGGGCTTGTCGGCAAGGGGCGGATTGCGCTTGGCTATGATGCCGACTTTACAGTGGTGGACCTCAAGAAGCGGTGGACGGTGGGCAGCGATTGGCTATCCTCGCGCTGCAACTGGTCGCCCTTTGAAGGCATGGACCTCACCGGCAAGGCCGTGGGGACGATCGTGCGCGGAAACCGGGTCATGTGGGAAGATACGCTGGCGAATGAAGCGGTGGGCGAAGCCGTGCGCTTCGAGGCGACCGAGTTCGCCTGAACGCCCCGGCCTACGCCGCCGCCAGCCTGTTCTTGCGGGCGGCGGCGAGGCTGTCGGTTGCGAACAGGATGAGGCCCAGCCAGATCAGCGCGAAGCTGATCAACTGGCCCTGCGTCAGTTTCTCGCCATAGAGTAGCACGCCGCACAGGAATTGCAGCGTGGGCGCGAGATACTGGATGAGGCCGAGCGTCGTAAGCGGCAGGCGCTGCGCAGCCATGGCGAACAGGATCAGCGGCACCGTCGTCAAGGCGCCCGAGAAGATCAGAAGGCTGCTGGTATAGCTGTCCTGCCCAAGGCTGATGCCACCATGGCCCCACAGCCATAGCAGATATGCAAGAGCGAGCGGTGCGAGCAGCAGCGTTTCCGCGCCCAACCCGACCATCGGCGCAACCGGGGTCAATTTGCGGACAAGGCCGTACAGGGCAAAGCTGACCGCCAGACCGACGCTGATCCACAGGGTGGTCAAGGCCGTCGCTGCCATGATGGCGACACCCACCGCAGCGATCGTGATGGCGATGGCCTGCCCACGCCGCAGTCTTTCCTTCAGCACCAGGACGCCGAGCGCGACATTGACCAGTGGATTGAGGAAATAGCCAAGGCTGGCGGCGATGACGTGGCCGTTATTGACCGACCATACATAGACCAGCCAGTTGAAGCCGATGAACAGCGCGGATGCGGTGAGGGGCAGGACGATCCGCCTGTCGCGCAATGCTGCCCCAAGCGCGCCCAGATTCCGCCGTGCCGCGAGTACGCCGACGATCAGGACGAGCGACCATATGACCCGCTGCGCCACGACCTCTACCGGGGTCACGGCGTGGAGCAGCTTGAAAAAGATGGGCAGCAGGCCCCAGAGGCCATAGGCCGCCACCGCAGCGATCAGGCCCGTCCTTAGCTGCTGATCATGCGGGTTCAGAAAATGCCTCCGCCCAGGAACAGGCGGAACGCACCGATCGCCGCGACGATGAGGCACAGGTTGCGGCCGCTGTTACGGGTAGATAATATCCCGATCACGGCGCCAAACAGTGCGATCGGCACCAGCAGCCAATTGGCGATCCCCAGAAGCGGCAGGAAAGCCGGGATCATCAGCAGGAGGGCGAAAAGGCCGATCAGGACCGAGAGGACGTTTAGCATCGTGATGAAATGGGCCTTGTTCCGCCCGGAGACAAGATGGGCGCGGATGCCATTCGCATCTTAATGGCATCGGAAAATTTAGCGATTTACCAAAATCACTAACGAAAAATTAACTCCTGACATTCACCTCTTGTTTACAAAGGAGTTAAGCCATGCCGCCTTTCCGTTCTGTCTATGCCCTTGCCGTGCTGCTCGCGATGCCGTTGGCGAGTTGCGGGAAGGGGGACAAGGAGGCTGATCTCAACGCCCTCGACGCCCAGCTGACCAACAATGCGGTGGACCCGGCTTTGCAGGAAGCATTGGGAGGGAAGATCACGGTCGATCCCAAATTGACGGGTCAATCCGGACGCTCTGCCATCGCGGGTCTGCCGAAGCTTAGTGGCGACGCGGCCAAGGCACTGGCCGAATCGGTGAAGCTGGCGGGCGGCAAGCTGCTCGCGACCCCTGCTCCAACAGCAGGTGAGGGTAAGGAACCGGCGGCTGCGCTGGCCGCCGCCGCGCAGGATCAGGACAAGCCCGGCGGCAATGTCTTCTGCCGCAAGCAGCTGGCCTATGGCATGCAGTGGGCCAGCCGACTGCCCGATCCCTTCGGCGTTTACCCGGGCGCTGAACTGACGGAGGCGGCGGGCGCGGACAAAAATGGTTGCACGCTGCGTGCGGCCACTTTTGTGACGCCGGTGCCCCGCCAGAACGTCATGGATTATTATTATACGCAGGCGCGGCGTTCCGGATTTGACGCCGAATACAAGGTGATGGGCGGGGATCATGTGCTCGGCGGCACGCGCGCGGACGACGGCGCCGCTTTCCTGCTCGTCTTCACCGATGCGTCGGGCGGGCGGACGAATGTCGATATAATCGCCGACAAGGGACGGTAAGCGCCAGAAAGGCGCGCGCCGCCATTTTCTTTACTGCGATTTGCCTCTAGGGCGGGCGGGATGAACAATATCCTCCTTGTCATGGGCGGCGGCGCGGTTGGCGCGCTGGCGCGCTACCAGCTGGGCCGCTTTGCCGGTCACATGCTGCCGGGTTTGCAATGGCCCTGGGGCACCTTTGCCGCGAACGTGCTGGGCGGTTTTGCCATGGGTCTGCTTGCGGGTTGGCTGGCGCGGTTCGGCAGTGCGTCGGGTGAAGCCCTGCGCCTGTTGCTGGCGGTTGGGCTCCTAGGCGGCTTCACAACCTTTTCTTCCTTCAGTCTGGAGACCGTGCTGATGATCGAGCGCGGGCAGCTGGGCATGGCGATGAGCTATGCCGCCCTGTCAGTGATCGCCGCTGTTGGCGCGCTGGTCCTTGGCCTTGGCATGATGCGGAGCGTGGCATGAAGGGGCGTCCTCCCGGCAAGCCTTCCGGTCCCTCGCGCGGGGGCAAGCCCGGCGGTGGCGCGCCCGGCCGCGCCCGTGGTGGCGCAAAGGCTGCGCGGGCGCGCAAGCCTGATGCGCACAAGTCACCGGCGAAAACTGCCGCCAAGCCTGCTCCGGCCAAGGCCGCAACGCCGAAGGCTGCTGCGCCGAAGGCTGCTGCTGCGGGAAAAGGCGTTTCGCTGGACGTGCGTCAGTTCCGCGTGGGTGCGGATGATGATGGCATCCGGCTGGATCGCTGGTTCCAACGGCATTTGCCCGACATCGGGTTCAACAGCGTGTCGCGCTGGTCTCGCACGGGCCAGTTGCGGGTCGATGGCGCGCGCGCCGCACCGGGCGATCGCGTGGCCGAGGGCCAGCTGATCCGCGTTCCTCCCGCCGAACCGAAAGCTGTCGAGACCGCCAAGCCGCGCCGCGTCCGGCCGGAATTGAGCGAAGATCAGATCAGTTTCGCACAGAATATGGTGATCCATCGCGACGCGCAGGCGATCGTTATCAACAAGCCGCCGGGCTTGGCGACGCAGGGCGGCACCAAGACTGACGAGCATGTCGACGGCCTGCTCGACGCCTTGGAATATGAGCTGGATCAGCGGCCCAAGCTGGTCCATCGGTTGGACAAGGACACCTCCGGCGCGTTGCTGGTCGCCCGCACGGCGCGGTCGGCAGCCTATTTCGCCAAGGCTTTTTCCAGCCGCACCGCGCGCAAGGTCTATTGGGCGATCGTCATGGGCGTGCCTTCGATCAATGACGGCATGATCGAACTGCCCATCGCCAAGCAGCCCGGCACCGGCGGCGAGAAGATGCATGTCGATGAGGAAGAGGGCCTGCCCGCTCGTTCGCGCTATCGCGTGATCGAACGCGCGGGAAACCGCGCTGCCTGGGTCGAGCTGCAACCGCATACGGGCCGCACGCACCAGTTGCGCGTGCATATGGCGGCTATCGGGCATCCGATTGTCGGCGACGGCAAATATGGCGGCAAGGAAGCGTTCCTGTCCGGCTCGATCAGTCGGAAGATGCACCTGCACGCCCGCCGCATCCGTGTCGATCATCCCGATGGTGGCCGCGTCGATGTGCGCGCCGACCTGCCCGAGCATTTCGCGGCGAGCCTGATCTCACTGGGCTTCGACATCAACGCGGGTGACCTGCCGCTGGACGAGGAGATCGCTCGCGCGCCAACCCGCGAGGATGAGAAGAAGGCGGCGCGCGCCCATGCCAAGCAAGTGCGCAAGGAGCGTCGTGGTGAACGGCGGTCGCGCGGATCGGGCGGTAGCGGGAGTCCCCGCAAGAAATGAGCAACCGCCTTGCCGTTTTCGATTGCGACGGCACTCTGGTCGATAGCCAGCACAGCATCTGCGCCGCCATGACGCTGGCGTTTGAAGGCGAGAAGCTGGCTGCGCCTGACCGGACTACGATCCTGTCCGTGGTCGGCCTGTCGCTGCCGTTGGCGATCGCGCGACTGCTGCCGGAAGCGGAGGCGGATTTCCACGACCATCTGTCGGAAAGCTACAAGCGCGCTTTCCAGCAGATGCGCCGCGACAATGCGGTGTCGGATCCGCTCTATCCGGGGATAGCCGAGTTGATCCGGGAACTGGATGCCGACGGATGGCTGCTGGGCGTGGCGACGGGCAAGTCGGATCGGGGGCTGAACCTCTGCCTGGCGCATCATGGCATCGATGCGCATTTCGTGACGCTTCAGACTGCCGACCGGCATCCGTCCAAGCCGCATCCGTCCATGCTGCTGACCGCCATGGCGGAAGCGGGCGCGAGTCCGGAGACGACGGTGATGATCGGCGACACCAGCTATGACATCGACATGGCGCTGAGCGCCGGAACGAGGGCGTTGGGGGTCGGCTGGGGCTATCACCTGCCCGCCGATCTCATTGCGGCTGGCGCGCATGCCGTGGCGATGGACAGCGATGAACTCAGGAACCATATCCGCGTAGCATGACCGACTTTCCTCCTCCCCCTCCCGTCGATCCTGAAAAGGTCGCGCGCCAGCGTCACTTCGCGCTTGGCATGTTCCGCCTTTCGGGTGCCCTGCTCGTGATGTTCGGCTTTCTCATCCTGATGGAGCGCTTCAACTGGGTGCAGGGCAGCAAGGCTAAGGCGATGGGCATGATCTTCGTGGTTGTAGGCCTGTTCCAGTTCATCATCGTGCCGCGTCTGCTGCTGGCCCTGTTTCGGAGGCCGCCGCAATGAGGCGCTTCTACAAGGATGTCGGGGTGATTTCCGGCGAGGCTGGGCATGAAATCCAGCTGGACGGGCGTCCCGTGCGAACGCCCGCGCGCGCGGCGCTGGCCCTGTCGACCGTGGGGTTGGCGGAGGCTGTGGCCGAGGAATGGCGCGGGCAGGGTGATATGATCGATCCGCGCTCGATGCCTTTCACCGGCCTTGCCAACGGGGCCATCGACCAGATCGCGCCCAATCGCGAGAGCTTCGCTTCGGGCATCGCTAATTATGGGACCAGCGACCTGCTCTGCTACCGCGCCGAAGGGCCTGCGGAACTGGTGTCGCGGGAGGCGGCGGCGTGGGACCCGCTGCTGGACTGGGCGCGGCGGCGTTATGACGTCACCTTTCGCGTGACCCAAGGCATCATTCCGGTCGATCAGCCGCCAGAGACTTTGGAGCGGCTGGATGCGGCGGTGAAAGCCTATGATCCTTTCACGCTAGCGGGATTGTCCACGCTCGTGACCCTGTCGGGTTCGCTGGTCTGCGGCCTGGCGATCGTCGAGGGCGGGCATGATGCAGATGCGATCTGGACCGCGTCGGAAATAGATGAGGCCTGGGAAGTCGAACAGTGGGGCGAGGATGCCGAAGCCGCCGCCCGATCAGCCAGACGGCGGGAAGAGTTCGCCATGGCCCGACGCTTTTGCGAGTTGGTGGCGCGGTAGACCAGAGTTGGATTTAACCGGCACCACCTTTTAATCCCGTTCGGGCTGAGCTTGTCGAAGCCCTCCACTTTCTTAAAAGAAATAAAGCCCTTCGACAGGCTCAGGGCGAACGGGTGAGGAAAAGCTGATTAATTAGAGCGCGTGCGCCCCTCTTCAAGCCCCCATCGCCGTGAGCTTGTTCGCATAAACCATGCGGCCCGGGCCAAGCAGCCCCAGCAGCTGCGGCAACATGTGGCGGGCGACGGCGAAGCAGCCTTCGCTGCGGCCGATCTTACCCCATGACGCGATATGATCTTCGCTCACATAGTCGGCGCCGTGGATCACGATGGCGCGCATCTCGGCATTGTTGTTCTGCGAATCGAGGCCTGCCAGTCGCATGGCGCGGCCGTGCTGCCCTTCGTAAATTTGTCCGGTCTTGTACGCGCCCGCCGAACTGGCGAGCGAATTTGGCTCGTTGGAGAAAGTCTGGAGCCAACCGGAATGTCCCGGATCGGACCCCCGGCCATGAGCCACCAGATAGGAGCTGGAATGACCGCCGACGAGATCGACGATGTGGAAGCGCAACTCACGCGAAGGAGCGTTGAAATCGGCCAGCGCGATCCGGTCACGCAGTTCGAACATATGCGCATGCTCGTCCAGCGCCGCCTTTGCCCGGTCCAGCAGTCGCGCATAGGGTTGCTGCGCCAAGGGCGTAACCGGATGCGGGGTTACGGGCGGCGGCACCGGCGCGGAAGGCTGTGGGGTGGCCATCAGGGCGGCGCGTCCGGCGCCGTCTGCTAGGAATGAAAGGGCGATTCCGCTTAAAGCGGCCTTCGTAAAACTGCGGCGATCCATGAATCGCAATATAGCAAAGCTCTGCGCCCGCTTAAAGAGCAGGGCGCAAATGGGCGGCCGCCGTTCGTCGGAAGGCGGCCAGCCTTCGGCTCAATTGGTCGAATTGCTTCCCTCGGCCGACTGGTCCAGCCGTGCGGTCATGCCGGTAGCTTCGGCGTCGTCCTGGATCTGCTGCTGCTCGGAAATGCTTGGCGGCGGTGCAGGTTCCGGCGCGGCGGCATTATTGGCTGGCGGCAGCGGAGCTTCCGGTTCCTCGATGATCACATTTTCCACCGGCGGCTCGACCAGATTGTTGGTTGCGGGTGTTTCGTCTTCCTTCTTCCCGCAGGCGGAGAGGGCGAGCGCGCCAACGAGGGCGGCGAGGGCAATCTTGCGCATGGGGTCTTAGTCCTTCGATGCGATGGTGGGCGCCGGGGCGGCAGTGGGATCGAGCCGACGGCTGGATGCCTCGATCTTCTGGGCGAGCAGCTTGTCCCAGCCATAGGGGTCAGACCGGAAGTTCATCGTGCCGTTGCTGCTGGCAAAGGCGGTCCAGTAGAGCAGGTAGACGGCGACTTCCTTGGGCAATTGCACGCGCTGGGTCTTACCAGTGTCGATCAGTGATTGCACCTTCCCAGCAAGGTTGGGATCGCTTTGCAGCATCAATTCCGCGAGCGGAACGGGCTTTTCAAGCCGGATGCAGCCATGGCTGGCGAGCCGGTCATAGCTTGAGAATTTCGCGCGGGCAGGCGTGTCGTGCAGATAGACGGCGAAGGGATTGTTGAAGTCAAACTTCAACCGTCCGAGCGCGCTGCCGGGACCCGCTGGCTGGACGATCCGCTCGCCGGTTTCTGGCGTGCCGACGATCTTGTAGCCCTGCCGCAGCAGAGCCGCGCGACCCTTTGGCCACAATTCCTTCTTCGCGATGGAGGCGGGGACATTCCATGGCGGATTGACGACGATCGAATGGATGCTGGATGTCAGCATCGGCGTCGCATTGTCGGGCGATCCGGTGACCGCCCGCATCGAGGTGACAGGCTGGTCGCCTTCGAAGAGGGTGAGCACGGCGGCGGCGATATTCACCTGTACGCGGTTGACCGGCAACTGGCGCGGCATCCAGCGCCAGCGTTCCATATTCGCCATGATGGCGGCGATGCGGTCCTCCACCGGAACATTGAGTTCCTTGAGCGTGCGGGCGTCCAGCAGGCCGGTGGGATTCAACCCATAGCGGCGCTGCGCCCGCTGAAGCGCGTCGGACAGCTTCTCGCCGGGCTGAACGCTCTTGTCCTCGATGGCGAGGCGTTTGCGCACCGCGTCGGGCGCGGATTTCGCGCCGAGAACAGGCCAGCCCCCGGCGTCACGGATTTGCTCATAATTGGCAAGACCCCGGCGCAGGCCGTCATAACCGGAATAGGGCGGCGTCAGGCTGGCCGCCCATTGCGGCAGGCGGTCTTCGGCAATGGCGCGGGCAAGGCCGGGGCGCGGATCGACCGCTGCCGGGCGCAAAGCCCAGATATTGAGGAAGTCGGCGGTATCGACCCTGCCGGTGCTGAGCGCCTTGGCCCTGTCCAGAACGGCGGTGACCAACGCGTCGCCACTCAGGGCGCCGGTCGCCTTGCTGCGGGCCATCAGTCCCTGTTCAGCGCCGCCCTTCAACCAATTGTTGAGCCAAGCCTGTTGCGCGGCCGATGGAGCCGGAATTGGCACCGGCGGCGGCGTCACCACGGCGGGCGGCGCGATGACCGGCGGAGCCGACGCGGGCAGCGTCGGCACAACTGCAGGCGGCTGCGCGAGCACTGGTGCTGCGGCAATGCCCATGAGGGAGCTGAGGCTGAAACGGATCAAATTGGGACGGTTCATGCTGGACCAGATAGCGCAAAGCCCTCATCGTTCAAACTTATGATCGCGGAAAAAAGATGATGCTCCATGTCGTTCACCATCCTGCCTATGTTTCCCCTGCCACAGGCGGCAGCCGCTTTCGTTTTGATAAATATGGGCTGGTTATGGAAGCACTTAGGGTAAGTGGCGCCGCCTTTACCGTCCATGAACCCGCGATCATGCCACGCCACTGGATCGAAGCAGTCCATGACACGGCCTATGTCGAGGAGGTTACCAGTCTGAATGTGCCGCCCGAAAAGGAGCGGCGGATCGGTTTTGCGGTGAATGAACGGGTGATGCGGCGGTCCATGCTGTCTCCCGGTGGAACCTGGGCCGCGGCAAAGCTGGCGATGGTTCATGGATATGCCGCCAACGCGGCCGGGGGCAGTCATCATGCGCTTTACGACAGCGGGGCGGGCTATTGCGTGTTCAATGACCTGGCCATCGCGGCGAATCGCCTGATCGGGGAAGGGGATGCGCGGCGGGTGTTGATTCTCGACCTCGACGTGCATCAGGGCGATGGCACCGCGCAGTTGATGGAGGGGCGGGACGACGTCTTCACGCTGTCCGTCCATGCGGAAAAGAATTTCCCCGTGCGCAAGATGCGATCGTCGTTGGACGTGGCGCTTCCCGACGGGGTGGGTGACGCCGATTATCTTGCGGCGTTGATGGAAGTGCTGCCCCAGACGCTTGATAGCTTTGGCCCTGACCTGATTTTGTACCAGGCCGGTGTTGATCCGCATGCCGACGATAGGCTGGGGCGATTGGCGCTGAGCGATGCGGGGCTGGAAGCGCGGGACCGCGCCGTCATGCGGGAAGCGCGTCGCCGGGGCATCCCGCTCGCCAGCGCCATGGGTGGGGGTTATGGCGAGGACAGAATGGCGGTGGCGGAACGTCACGCCGCCTGCATGATCCGGCTGGCGGAAGAGGCGGAAACGAGGCTTAGTGCATCGTCGTAGTGTTAACCGATGCGGCGGGAGCCGTCACGATCAGCCGAGCCGCGATAAGTCCGGCGGCGGCCAGCGCGATGAAGTCGCTGAAGGCGAGGTAGAGACTATATCCCCAGTGCGCGTGGTTGAAGACGACTTGGCCTATGTCCAACCACAGCACGGCCGCGAGCGCGGACAACAGGGCAATGCGCGCGCGGTTGCCGAAGTCAGCCGCCGCGAATCTCAGCGCCAGGGCGATGAGTACCCCGGTGATCAAGGCGAGGATGAGCCCGCCGATCAGCGCGGCACTATCCGTCACCGGAAAGCCGCTATTGTTGTAGAAGATGGTCGCGATCGGTCCCTTGCCATACAGGATGGTGCCCTGCGCGGTCGCCGGATCGGGGACGATATAGACCCCGGTTCCGGTCTGCGTCAGAGATTGCGCCAGTGCGGCCTGAAGGTTCGCGCCGGGAGCTTCACCCGTGCGATGAAACGCCAAGGCACTGAGCGGCGTCTGCCAGAAAAGGAAGCGGATCACGAAAAGAGCGAAGCCGCCCAATATGCCGCCCGCGATCGTCCTTACCATGCCGTCGTCCTCCCTGTTTGCCTTGAGGCAGATCAGGAAACGCCGATGGGAGGATTTCTTTCCGGCTGTGTATCAATCTCGCGGGCGCGCAGCCTTTTCCGCGATCCCGGATACGCCTTCTCGGCGGTCCAGTTCGTCGAACACGGCGTCCAGCGGAATGTCGAGGTCCGCCAGCAGAACCATCAGGTGGAACAGCAAATCCGCGCTTTCGCCGATCACGCCTTCGCGATCGGATGCCATGGCGGCGATGACCGTCTCCACCGCTTCTTCGCCCACTTTCTGCGCGATCTTGCCCCGGCCTCGTGCGGTCAGTTTCGCCACATAGGATTGGGACGGGTCAGCGGCACGCCGTTGCCGGATGGTCTTTTCAAGATCGAAGAGTGTTGAGCGCATGCCGTCCATCAAGCCTTCACCGCCCAGTCCGTCAATGAAAAGTTGTTCATCGCGAACGGACGGGCACGCCCGCGGCGGCAAGCGCTTGATGCGCCTCGGCTACGGTATGCTGGCCGAAGTGGAAGATGGAGGCCGCTAGCACCGCGCTGGCATGACCTTCGATCACGCCTTCGACCAGATGCTGGAGTGTGCCGACACCGCCGCTGGCGATAACGGGAACGGAAACCGCATCGGCGATGGTGCGGGTGAGGGCGAGGTCATAGCCCTGTTTCGTGCCGTCGCCGTCCATGGATGTGACGAGCAGCTCGCCTGCGCCAAGTTGCGCCAGCCTTACCGCATGTTCGACCGCGTCGATGCCGGTCGGCTTGCGGCCGCCATGGGTGAAGATTTCCCAGCGATTGTCGCCGACGCGCCGGGCGTCGACCGATCCTACGATGCATTGGCTGCCAAAGCGGTCGGCGATGTCGGCCACCACTTCGGGTCGCGCCACTGCGGCGCTATTCACCGCGACCTTGTCAGCGCCCGCGAGCAACAGGGCTCGCGCATCTTCCGGGCTGCGCACGCCGCCGCCGACGGTGACGGGCATGAAGCAGACTTCGGCGGTGCGGCGCACCACATCCAATATAGTGCCACGCGCTTCATGGGTGGCGGTGATGTCGAGGAAGCAAAGCTCGTCCGCGCCCGCCGCGTCATAGACCCGCGCCTGTTCCACTGGGTCACCCGCGTCGCGCAGGTCGACAAAGTTCACGCCCTTGACCACGCGGCCATTGGCGACGTCTAGACACGGGATGACGCGGGTGCAGACGGTCATGAGCGGCGCACCCCCCGCCGTTCGGTTCGAGCGCAGTCGAGAACCACGATTGCACCCGTATCTCGACTTCGCTCGATACGAACGGATGCTGATACTATCATGCCGCAGCCTTCGCGATCGCCAGCGCGGCTTTCAGGTCCAGCCGTCCATCATAAAGCGCGCGGCCGGTGATGACGCCTTCGATGCCTTCATCCGCATGCAAGCTGAGTACGCGAATGTCCGCGATCCCCGCCACGCCGCCGCTCGCGATCACGGGAATGTCCGTGCCGCGCGCCAACTCGACGGTCGCGTCGATATTGCAGCCCTTGAGCAAGCCGTCGCGGCCCACGTCTGTGAAGAGCAGGCTGGCGACGCCCGCATCCTCGAACCGGCGGGCGAGGTCCGCGACGGGCATGTCGGACTTTTCGGCCCAGCCATCGGTCGCGACGAAACCGTCCCGTGCATCGACGGCAATCACGATCCCACCCGGAAAGTCGCGCGCCGCCGCCTTGACGAAAGCTGGGTCCTTTAATGCGGCCGTGCCGATGACTATGCGCGACACGCCAAGGTCGAACCACCGCTCCACCGCCTCGCGATTGCGGATGCCGCCGCCGAGTTGCACATGGCCGGGGAAGGCTTCGACGATGCGCTCCACTGCTTCGGCATTGACCGCATGGCCTGCGAAGCTGCCATCGAGATCGACGACATGCAGATGCTCGGCCCCTGCCTCCGCGAAGATAAGCGCCTGCGCGGCGGGATCGTCGCCATAGACGGTGGCGCGGTTCATGTCGCCCTCGGCCAGGCGGACGACCTGTCCGCCCTTGAGGTCGATTGCGGGAAAGACGATCAAAGACATATCAACATCCGTTGAAGCGGGTCAGGGACGCCACTCGAGAAAGCGGGAGAGGAAGGAAAGGCCATAGGTCTGGCTCTTTTCCGGATGGAATTGGCAACCAATGATCGTGTCGCGGGCGACGGCAGCGACCAGCGGGCCGCCATGATCGGTGATTGCGGCGACATGCGCAGGGTCGGCAGCTTCGAAATGATAGCTGTGCAGGAAATAGGCCTCGCCCGGCTCCAGCAGGGGCGGAGCGTCGTTCAGCACGACCTTGTTCCAGCCCATGTGCGGCACCTTGATCGCGGGATCGGTCGGCTCGATCCGCCGAACCGTGCCGGGAACCCAGCCCAATCCTTCATGCCGTCCGAACTCTTCGCCTGCATCAGCGAGCAATTGCATGCCCACGCACACGCCAAGGAACGGCGTACCGCGCTGGCCCACCGCCTCGTTCATCGCGCCGATCATGCCGGGAATGGCTGACAGTGCATCCATGCACGCGCGGAAGGCGCCTACGCCCGGCAGGACGATGCGGTCAGCCTTCGCCACCACCTCAGGGTTGGCGGTGATGAGGGCATCCTCCGCCCCCGCCTTGCGCAGGGCATTATGGACCGAATGAAGGTTGCCTGCGCCGTAATCGATGAGGGCTAGCGCAGTCACAACATCCCCTTAGTGGACGGGATGGCGTCCGCCTTGCGCGGGTCGATCTCAACCGCCTGCCGGAGCGCGCGGGCGAGGCCCTTGAAGCAGCTTTCCACGATGTGGTGATTGTTGCTGCCATAGAGATTTTCGACGTGCAGCGTGATCCCGGCAGCCTGCGCGAAGCTGTGGAACCAGTGTTCGATCATTTCGGTGTCCCATTCGCCGAGGCGCTGCACCGTAAAGGGTGCGTTGAACACCAGCCAGGGACGGCCCGAAATGTCGAGCGACACGCGCGAAAGCGTCTCGTCCATCGGCGAATAGACGCTGCCATAACGGGTGATGCCGCGCTTGTCGCCCAAGGCCTTTGCCACGGCCTCGCCGATGGCGATTGCCGTATCCTCGGTCGTGTGGTGCTGGTCGACATGCAGGTCGCCTACCGTGCTGACCGTCATGTCGATCAGCGAATGGCGCGACAGCTGCTCGATCATGTGATCGAGAAAGCCTATGCCGGTGGAGACGGTATAGATGCCCGTTCCGTCGAGATTGACGGTCACGTCGATCTGCGTTTCCGCAGTGTTGCGGTGAATTTCGGCCGTGCGCATGGCTGCGCCCTATACCGAAGTGGGGGTGGCATGCAATGTGGCGTTGCATGTGCGGGGCGCACTTGACCCGCCGCGCCGCGCCGTTAGGACAATGGGGGATGAGCGACGACTTGCCTGACAGCCTGATTCCCTACGACGAAATCGTTCAGGAGGCGCTGCGTGCCGTGGTCGGCCGCGTGCTGGGCGAAGTCGAGCATTCTGGCGGTCTGCCGGGTTCGCATCATTTCTACATCACGTTCAAGACGCAGGCTCCCGGAGTCGCGATTCCCAAGCAATTGGTGGAACGTTTCCCGGACGAGATGACGATCGTCCTTCAGAATAAATTCTGGGATCTGAAAGTCAGCAGCGACGGGTTCGAGGTCAGCCTGACTTTCAATCAGGTTGCGTCGCATCTTGTAATACCCTTCGCCGCCATCACGGCCTTCGTGGATCCCGCGGTGAATTTCGCGCTCCAATTCCAGGTGCAGTCGGACGGATTGCCAGAGCCGCATGAGGAAGCGGAGAATGACGCGCCGCTGGTCACGACCGAAGACGGCTCCAACGTCGTGACTGTGGATTTCGGCAAGAAGAAATAAGGGCTGGCGGATAGCCGCCTTACCTCCCAGATTGGTTTCCTGACCTTATGTTCCGGGAGCCTTTGCATGAAAAGCCGCACGGAAACCGATAGCATCGGCTCCATAGAGGTGCCTGCAAGCGCCTATTGGGGCGCGCAGACCCAACGCAGCATCGAAAATTTTCCCTTCGGACCGATGGAGCGCATGCCGATCGGGATTATCCACGCGCTCGCCATCGTCAAACAGGCTGCGGCGCGGGTCAATCGCACGGAAGGATTGGCGCCAGAGCTTGCCGAAGCGATTGAAGCAGCCGCCGCCCGAGTGATCGCGGGCGGTCATGACGACCAATTCCCGCTCGTCATCTGGCAGACGGGCAGCGGCACGCAATCCAACATGAATGTGAATGAGGTGATCGCCGGCGTCGCCAACGAAGCGCTGACAGGCAAGCGGGGTGGCAAGTCGCCGGTTCACCCTAATGATCATGTGAATATGGGGCAGTCGTCCAACGACAGCTTTCCCACCGCGCTTCACATCGCCGCCGCGCGCGCCGCGATGGAGCAACTCTTTCCCGCGCTCGACCGGCTTCACAGGGCGCTGGATGACAAGGCGCAGGCCTGGGGCGGCATCGTGAAGATTGGCCGCACCCATCTTCAGGACGCAACGCCGCTGACGCTGGGGCAGGAATTTTCGGGTTACGCGCATCAGCTATACCGCTGTCGCAATCGGATCGAGCCTGCCGTCATGCACGGGATGATGGCCCTCGCCCAGGGGGGAACCGCCGTGGGTACGGGGTTGAACGCGCCCGAGGGCTTTGACGTCACCATGGCAAGGGAGATTGCGGCGATCACCGGCCTGCCGTTCCGCACGGCCGATAACAAGTTCGAAGCGCTCGCCTCCAACGATTCGCTGGTCCATCTCTCCTCGACCCTCGCCACGCTGGCCGTCTCGCTCACCAAGATCGCAAACGACATCCGCCTGCTTGGTAGCGGACCGCGTTCCGGGCTCGGCGAACTGGATCTTCCTGCCAATGAACCGGGCAGTTCGATCATGCCCGGAAAGGTCAATCCGACCCAGTGCGAGATGCTGACCATGGTGGCGAGCCAGGTGATCGGCAATCATCAGGCCGTCACGGTCGGCGGCCTTCAGGGGCATCTGGAATTGAATGTCTTCAAACCGATGATCGGCGCTGCCGTCCTGCGTTCCATCCATTTGCTGAGCGTTGGCATGGATAGCTTTGCCGAACGCTGCGTCGAGGGGCTGGAGGCGAACGAGAAGCGCATTGCGGAACTGGTCGACAGGTCGCTGATGCTGGTCACCGCCCTCGTGCCCGAGATCGGATATGACAACGCCGCGAAGATCGCGAAACATGCGCATGCAGAAGGGCTCACGCTCAAGGAGGCGGGCCTTGCCCTTGGCCTGATCGATGAGGAAAGTTTTGATCGGCTGGTCCGGCCGGAAAATATGGTGTGAACTGGCGGAACCGCCCGTCCTGCGATACATTGATCGCCATATGAAGAAGATCACTGCCAAACAGCCGCTTGTCACCGTCCGCCCGCCGCGCAAGGCAGGGCTGCTACGAAAGACGGCACGCCTGGGCGCGGCCGTCGTCGCGGCCCGCGTTGCTGCGGCTACCGGAAAGAAGGGCGTGGTCGGACTTATCGCGGGCATGGGCGCCAAGCGGCTGATCATGCGCTATCCGATGGGTGCGCTGTTCGTCACCGGCGCTTATCTGGCAGGCAAAGCGTATGAGACGAAGCGAGAAGTCGATCGCAAACGTGCGGTGAAGGCGCTGCCTGATCTTAGCAACGAACCGGTGCCGATCACCGAAGCCCGCACGAAAAAGGCCTAAAGGGCCGACTGCCAGCTTTTTATCGCTTCAATCGGCCAAGCCAGCATCAGCACGTTGAGCGTCAGATTGTCGCGGATCGCCACTAGCGCGATGATTTCCAGTGCGATGCCAGCGCATATCGTCACCGCGACCGGCGCGCGGGCCGCGAAGAGGAAGCCGAGCGCCATCATACCGATATCGCTCGTCGAATTCAGGATGCTGTCGCCACTATAGCCCAGCGCGATCGTCGCCGCGCGGTAGCGGTCGATGATGATCGGCGAGTTCTCCAATATCTCCCACACGGATTCGACCAGCACCGCCAGCGCAAAGCGTGGGCCAATCGGTTGCCGTCGCATCAAAGCCCACGCGCCTGCGTAGAAGAGGAAGCCGTGGATCACATGGCTGAGGCTGTACCAATCGGCGATATGCTGGCTGTTGCCGCTGTCCAGTGCCCCATGCCACAGCTCGACATTGCCGCAAGTGCAGATCGGCGGCCGCGCCATCAAGAATAGCAGCGCGCAGGTCAGCAGTACGATGATCCCGGCGGCAACGAAGCCCCGGCGGTTGCGTAGTGCCTTGCGTCTCAACGATCGTCCCCCTTCACGGCCTCTTGCCAAACGCGTTCCACGGCGTCACTAGCGGCCATGGCCGACAGCATCCCTATTGAGGCGCCCGATTTCAAGCGGCGTGGCGTGCTCTTCGTTCTTTCCTCGCCTTCTGGCGCGGGCAAATCCACCATCGCGCGCAAGCTTCTGGCGGCTGAGTCGGACCTCGCCATGTCCGTTTCCGCCACCACGCGGCCGATGCGGCCGGGCGAAGTGGACGGCAAGGACTATCATTTCGTCGATCTGGAGGAATTTCGCCGGATGACGGCGGAGCATGAATTTCTCGAGTGGGCGCACGTCTTCGGCCAGCGCTACGGCACGCCGCGCGCGCCGGTCGAGGCCATGTTGAAGAGCGGTCGTGACGTACTTTTCGACATCGACTGGCAGGGCGCTCAGCAGCTGCACCAGATCGCCGGGGGCGATGTCGTGCGGGTATTCATCCTGCCTCCCTCGATGGAAGAGCTGGAACGCCGCCTGCGCGGCCGTGCGACCGACAGCGAGGAAGTGATCGAAGGCCGCATGTCCCGCGCGGCCAATGAAATCGCGCATTGGGACGGCTATGATTATGTTCTCTGCAATGTCGATGCGGACGATTGCTTCAGGCGGGTTCAGACGATCCTTCACGCCGAGCGCATGAAGCGCAGCCGCCAGACCGGCCTTATCGGCTTCATTCGCCGGTTGAGCCGTTATCATCAGGAAGATTGAGGAAGCCTAGTTTTCTCGCCTCCGTTAGTTTCGATCGAAGGCGAGAGAGACTGGTCTACCTCTCAAATCCCGCCGGTTCCGCCCAATCCGGATGCACCCAGGCCATCGCCTTGAACAGCGTCCCCATGGCGTCATCGGCAGTCAGCCGCAGCCGCGCAGCCTCCACCTCTGCCGCCCGTGCGGGGGATGTGCGCGCGAGCTGATCCGCCCGCGCGTCAATGCCTAGCTTTCGCAGCAACTCACCCTGGTTCACCGGCCCTATCACTCGCAGGCCCGCCTGCCGCGCCATGTTGCCGATCATGGTGAAATCGACATGGGTCGTAAGATCGCTTTCGCCCGGTTCCAGGAAAGGGTCCGCAAATTGGTGTTCGCGCACGGCTTGCAACGTGTCGCCGATCGCAGGACCTTCATAGCCATAGTCGATGATGATCGCGGCGCCGCCTTGCCGCGCGATCCGCTGCGCCAGTTCCAGCGCGATGGCGGTCCCTGCCAGCGGTATTTCAATGATCGCTCCATCCGGAGCGTCCGCCGCGATGGCGGGAATGCCCGATTCGACGCGCCGATAGCCCGGCACGGCCTCGAAACGGTTCGAGTCGGCCTCATCAGGGCAGATGACCACCCGCTCGCGCCATTCTTCACCCGAACGGATGATCTGGCGGACGGGCAGGGCATCGAAAAACTCGTTGGCGACGACCAGTAGCGGCGCATTGTCCGGTAGGGCGCCGACGCTGTCATGGTGAAAGACGTTCGGGACGAGAGCGCGTTGCCGCTCGCGCAAGGACGGACTGGTTTCGACGAAATGGGGTTGGGGCGTTAATCCCGCGTTGCCCATGGCGCGCAGCGCATCGGACGCGAGAGTGCCGCGCCCTGGACCAAGCTCAACATAAAGTGCGTTCGGACGGCTGCCCGATCGCATCCACAAGTCTGCCAGGCACAGGCCGACCAGTTCGCCGAACATCTGGCTGATCTCCGGCGCGGTGGTGAAATCGCCTGCCGCGCCCAGAGGATCGCGCGTGCCGTAATAATGCTGGTTCGCCTCAGCCATATAGTGCGCGACCGAGATCGGCCCCCCGGCGTCAATCTGCCGAGCCAGCCGCTGGGCGAGGTTCAGCGGTTCAGCTGACACTCGCGCTCCCCGCGATTGGCTCCACGCGAACGCGGCGGCCCTTCGCGGTTGCTATCAGGTATAGGCCGCCCAGGATCATCGGCACGCACAGCCACTGGCCCATGTGAAGGCCGGTGCGCGCTGCAAATTCCATCAGCTGCGCGTCAGCTTCGCGGAAATATTCCACGCCGAAACGGAATATGCCGTAGCCCAGCAGGAAAATCCCCACGAGCATTCCCGGCTTGTAGCGCGCGCGCGTCTTCCAGAAGGCGAAGGCGAGGATGAGGAACAGCACGATACCTTCGAAAAAGGCTTCGTAAAGCTGGCTCGGATGGCGGGGGAAGGGGTCGCCGGTCGGGAAGATGATAGCCCACGGCACGTCCGTTTCCTTGCCCCATAGCTCGCCATTCACGAAATTGGCGAGGCGGCCGAAAAACAGCCCGAAGGGTACGCAGCAGGCGACGAAATCATGGATGCGCAGCCACGACAGCTTTTCCTTCCGCGCCATGTAGAGGATGCCCAGCGACACGCCGATCGCGCCCCCATGGAAGGACATGCCGCCGTTCCACAGTTTGAAGATGTCGAGCGGATTGCGCAGGATTTCGGGCTGGTAAAAGAAGACATAGGCCAGCCGCCCACCGATGATGATGCCGAGCGTAGCATAGAAGATCATGTCGTCGGCATGCCGCCGCGCCATGGGAGAACCCGGCTGGGCGATAAGTTTCAGCAGATACCAGTAGCCGATCAATATGCCCGCCAGATAGGCGAGGCTGTACCATTTGAGCGTGAAGAAGCCGAGGTCGAGCGCGACCGGGCTTAGCCCCAGCTGATCGAAACGAATGGCGCCCGAAGCCGCGGCGGCAAGGTCTAGGATCAAGTTGTCGGTCCCCTTCGGAAATATGGCCTTCGCCATAGAGCAGGATAGGGTAAGGAGGAAAGGGGGCTGTTATTTTCATCCGGGTCCGGGATGATGGCTGAACAGAATGGGGCAGGGAAGAATGGCCCGGATCGCTCCAACCCGCTTCAGGCATTAACTTGCTGTAAACCCATTAAATGCGAGTATCATAGCATGGCTATCGATCCGATCATGGAGCAATCCCCCGAACCCGGCGACAAGCGCGCCGATATTCGTTGGCCCGTTCGCCTTGAGGTGGCCGAAGCACTGGGTGAGGGATCAGCCGACGTCGTGGTTCACGATATCTCCACGGCGGGGATGCTGATTGAAACCAGCTCAAAACTACAGCTTGGCCAAGGCGTGCTTTTGTCCCTGCCCGAAGCGGGTTCCGTCTCCGCCCGCGTCGTGTGGCAGGATGAACCGCTATTTGGATGCCGGTTCGATGAGGCGCTCCCCCAAGCCGCTGTCAGTGCGACCCGGCTTCGCAGCACGGTGCGCAGCAATGGCAGGCCGGTCGATCATGCCGCCGATGCGCAAAGCCCTGAAATGTTTCCTGCGCGTCTGCGCCGGTTGCGCCGCGAACGCGGCCTCAGCCGGGAAGCGTTGTCCAAGTTGACGGGTTTCAGCAAACCCTCGCTGTGGGCGTGGGAAGTGGGTAAAACCATGCCCCGGCGCAGGAGCCTGATCGCCCTCGCCCAGGCATTCGGCCTGACCGAGCAGCAGTTGCTTGTGGGCGAGGCGGTCGCGCCGCCGCACGGTTCCGCAGGGGTGGGCAATGCCCGTCTGGGTCAGCAGCTTCATGATGTCATCGATTCAGCGAAGCGGGAAGTCGCGAAACACGCAGGCGTCGATGTCTCGCAGGTGCAGATCCGCATCGATTATTGAAGCGCCATCGGATGGGTGCGTGGGCGAATTTGCTCCCATGCGACCGTTGGTCCGTAGCCTGCCCGAACGGATTTAGTTATGTAAATAATAGGCATGACGTGCCAGCAGGATCGCAACCTCCAGCACCCCGCTGACCATCCAATAAAAAAGCCGCCCGGTGAGGGGCGGCTTTCTTTTTGGTCCGTTGTGGAAACTCAGGCTTCTTCAGCCGGAGCTTCTTCCGCTTCCACGGCGATTTCGCCGGGTTCCGCGTTCGGATCATAATCTTCGGTGAAGCCAGCCTCGTCCTTTTCGAACAGGTCGGCCATCACGTCGACGCCCTGCGCTTGCAGATCAGCTTCTTCCGGCGAGCGAGCGACGTTCACCTGAATGGTGACGGCAACTTCGGGGTGCAGCGCGACCTTGACGTCGAACACGCCGAGCGTCTTGATCGGACGTTCCAGCACGACCATCGCCTTGGTGACGTTGGTCACGCCATCGGCGTGCAGCGCCTCGACGACGTCGCGAACCGCGACCGAGCCGTAGAGGTGACCGGCGTTGGACGACTGGCGGATCAGGACGATCTGCTTGCCGTTGACGCCTTCGGCAGCCTTTTCAGCGTCGCCACGGCGGGCGGCGTTGTCGGCCTCGATCTTCGCGCGGTTGGCTTCGAAGACCTTCTTGTTGGCGTTGTTGGAGCGCAGCGCCTTCTTGTTGGGCAGCAGGAAGTTACGAGCGTAACCGTCCTTCACGGTGACGATGTCACCGATGGCACCCAGCTTCTCGATCCGTTCGAGGAGAATGATTTCCATGAGTCTTACTCCCTCACTTCACGATGTAGGGCAGCAGGCCCAGGTGACGGGCGCGCTTGATGGCCTGGGCCAGCTCACGCTGCTTCTTGGCGGACACAGCCGTGATGCGGCTGGGGACGATCTTGCCGCGCTCGGACACGAAGCCCTGCAGCAGACGGACGTCCTTGTAATCGATCTTCGGCGCATCCTTGGCGGCGAAGGGGCAGCTCTTGCGGCGGCGGAAAAACGGGCGTGCCATTGTTCAGATCTCCTTATTCGCCAGCCGGGGCTTCATCGCGATCGCGGCGCGGGCCACGATCTTCGCGAGGACCACGGTCACCACGATCACCGCGCGGACCACGCTCGGCGCGTTCCTGCTTGCGCATCATCACCGACGGGCCGGTTTCCAGCTCATCGACCTTGACGGTCATGTAGCGGATGATGTCTTCGTTGATCTGCGTCTGGCGCTCCAGTTCCGCGACGACACCGGCTGGGGCGTCGATGTTCAGCATCACATAGTGAGCCTTGCGGTTCTTGGCGATCTTGTAGGCGAGGCTGCGCAGGCCCCAGGTTTCCACCTTGGTCACCTTGCCAGCATTATCCTCGACGATCTTGGTGGCGGTTTCCGCCAGTGCGTCCACCTGCGCCTGTGCCAGGTCCTGGCGCGCAAGGAACACATGCTCGTAAAGAGCCATGGGTATTGCCTCATCTGTTGGCCGATCGCTGACGCCCACCCCATGTGGAACGCCCCTCCGGCTGTCGTCTCAAGCACTCATCCGCGCGTTCCCGAGTCACCCCGGCCCACGCGAAGCGGCGCCTATGGCGGAAATGCGCCGGGTTGGCAAGGGTGGACGCAAGAGAAAGCGCCCCGGAGGGAGAGAGGTCCCCCGGGCGCTTTCTGGCTGCTCGGTGGAACGAAGCCTTAACGGATTGCGCTGCCTATAACCGCGCCGATGATGCCACTGGTGATCGCGACCAGCACTGCGTCATTGCCGGAACGGACCCAGTGATAACCGCGCGGCGGGGCGTTCAGGCGATAGTCGCGATAATTGTTGATCACGCGATAATCGCGGGCATAGCGGCGGTCGAAGCGCTGGCCCTTGCCCCAGCGGCGATAGTCGTTCTTGCGCACGACCGTCTTGTGCTTGACCACCTTGTGCTTGACCACGGTGCGGCCATGCGGGCCTTGCTTCACCACGCGGGTCACTTCGCGATGCGGCGCGGCCTGCGCCTGCGCGGCGACCATGGGGCTTGCGACCATCGTGGTCGCGGCCAGCGTCATCAGCAGTTTCTTGATCATCTCGCTTGCTCCTTACCTTAATCTGTTGCGCCGTTGCTCCGGCGTTGAAGACAGATTTAGGCGGGATTTGTCGCAAGCTTGTGCCGGGAACGCGGCTTAACTGTCTGAAATTGTAACAGCCATCATTCGTGCCGCAGCGCGTCGATGGGATTGAGCGCCGCCGCCCGTCGCGCCGGGAAATAGCCGAACACCACCCCGATCGCCGCCGAAAAGAAGAAGGCGATCATGTTCACCTTCACGTCGAAGATGAAGGGCACCTGCATCAACGGCGCAATGATGACCGAGGCGATCAGGGCAAGGATCAGGCCGATCAGCCCACCCAGGCAGGACAGAACGATCGCCTCCACCAGGAACTGCATTAGCACCTCCCGCGCGACAGCGCCGATGGCGAGGCGAATGCCGATCTCGCGCGTGCGCTCCGTCACCGACACAAGCATGATGTTCATGATGCCGATTCCGCCCACCAGCAGCGAAATGGCCGCGACCGCCGCCACGATCTGAGTCAATATGGTGGTCGTCCCGGTCAGCGTGTCGCTTATCTGCTTGGTATCGAACACGTTGAAATTATCGTCCGCGCCCGGCTTCACCTTGCGCCGCTCGCGCATCAGTTCCTCAAGGCTGGCCTGAACCGTGGAGGTGTCATAGGCGTCGTCCACCGCGATCATGATCTGGCTGATGTCGCGGTCGCCGGTGAAGCGGCGCTGCACGAACTTGATCGGCATGACGACGACATCGTCCTGATCGCCAAAGCCTCCTTGGCCGCGGGTCGCCAAAGCGCCGATGACCTGACAGGATACGCCCTTGATGCGCAGGCGCTTGCCCGTCGGATCGCTCCCTTGGAACAGGTTCGTGCGTACCGTATTGCCGATGATGCAGACGCCTTTGCCCGCTTCCTCCTCCTCCGGCATGAAGAGGCGGCCCGCGTCAGCCTTCCAGCTTTGCACCTCGAAATAGGAAGCGGTGGTGCCATAGACGGTCGTCGACCAGTTGCTGCCCTCATAGATGGCGGTGCCGCTGGATTGCACCAGCGGGGCGACGGCGCGCACGCCGGTCAGCTGGTTCTCGATCGCCGTTAGGTCGGCCGACTTGAAGTCTGGCGGTCTAGGTCCGCCACCGCCCCGGCCAAAGCCTTGCCCCGGCCGCAGCTGCAACACATTCGCGCCCAGCGAGCTGATTTGCTGCCGCACGGCCGCCGTCGCACCGTTGCCCAGCGTCACCATGGTGACCACCGCCGCCACGCCGATGATGATGCCCAGCGTCGTCAGGAAGCTACGCAGCTTGTGCCGGTTGATGGCCCGGAACGCCAGGGTGACGGTCGTTCCTAGCATTCCCGCTCTCCCTCGCCCCTCCGGGGAGAGGGTTGCGAAGGCTTGGCAGCGTGCTGCCTAGCCGAAGCTGGGTGAGGGGGAGGCGCGCAGCCTCTCACCCTCATCCAACTTCGCCTAGCTCGCGGCGCGAGCAAGGCTTCGTATCCTTCTCCCTTCAAGGGAGAAGGTTGGGGGCGTACAGTCCTCACACCTTCACCCCCGCATCTATCCGCTCCACCAGCCCGTCCTTGAAATGCACGATCATGCGCGCATAGGCGGCCATGTCGGGTTCATGCGTGACCATCAGCACGGTGATGCCGCTATTCCGGTTGAGGTCGGTCAGCAGTTCCATGATCTCCACCGACCGTTCCGAATCCAGATTGCCCGTCGGCTCGTCGGCCAGCAGCACTGCAGGATGCGTCACGATCGCCCGCGCGATGGCAACGCGCTGCTGCTGCCCGCCTGACAGTTCAGCGGGCGTATGGCCCCACCATTCCTTAAGACCCACCTTGTCGAGCGCGGCCATGCCCGCATCATAACGCGCCTTCTTGTCCTCGCCCCGGTAGAGAAGCGGCAATTCGACATTCTCCAGCGCGCTCGTCCGGGACAAGAGGTTGAAGCCCTGAAACACAAAGCCAAGATAGCGGCGGCGGAGCAGCGCCCTCTGGTCGCGGTCCAGCGTTTCGACATGGCGTCCCTTGAACAGGAACTCGCCGCTGCTGGGTACGTCGAGGCAGCCGATAATGTTCATCGCTGTGGACTTGCCCGAACCTGAAGGCCCCATGACCGCGACGAAATCCCCCTCCTCAATGTCCAGGTCGATACCCTTCAGCGCCTGAAAGGCGGTGGCGCCCGAACCATAGAGTTTGGTGACGCCGCGCAAGGAGATGATCGGATCAGGCACTGCGTCAGGTTCCATTCTGCCGACCGGTGCCGCGAGGCTCTCCTCCGCCACCGGAACGGTCACGCCGCTGGCCGCCGCCGTTCGAGCTGTCCTCCGCAGGCTGTTCCTGTCCCGCCGCCAACTGGCCCGTGATGACCCGCATGCCCGGCTTCAACCCGCCACCAGTGATGGCCGTGCGCGCTCCGTCGCTGGCGCCGACTGTCACCTGCACGGCCTTGGGATTGCCATCTTCGCCGACGACATAGACAGTCTGGCTGCTGCCAATACCGAAGCTAACCTGCCGGTTGGCGCCGCCACGGCGGAAGCGGCGAGGGCCGGGCACGATCTGACTCGTAATGCCGCCGCCTTGTCCCGCGCCCGTGCTCGGCTTGAACCGTAACGCGGCGTTTGGAACCAGCAAAACGTCACTCAACTGCTGCGTCACGACGTCGGCCGTCGCCGTCATGCCGGGGCGCAGCGTCTCATCCTTGTTATCGACGGCGAGGACCGCCGCGTATGCCACCACAGTTCCAGCCGTGCTGGCCGTCGTGCTGCTGCCCGATGAGGAGGAGGAACTGCTTGAAGCATTGGAGCCGACATTGACCCGCGTCACCCGCGCGGGGAACGTTCGGCCCGGAAAGGCATCGACGGCAAAGGTCGCCGTTTGGCCTTCTTTCACCTGACCGACATCGGCTTCATCGACCGCGACTTCCACCTCCATCTTGGTCAGGTCTTCGGCGATTGTGAACAGCACAGGGGCATTGAAGGACGCGGCTACTGTTTGGCCGGGCTCGATGTCGCGGGACAAGACGACGCCGGTCACCGGTGACACGATCTGCGCGATCGACAGGTTAGTCTGCGCCGTCGCAAGCTGAGCCCGCGACACACTGACTTGCGCCTGTTGCGCCCGCAAATTGCCCAAAGCGGACTGATAATCAGCCCGCGCCGCATCCAGTTCCGTCTTGGCAGGCACGCGCCCGCCCGACAGACGAAAGACGTTCAGTTGCCGGTCGAGCGTCGCCTTGGCCAGCGCGACCTGCGCCTGCGCCTGGCTGACACTGGCCTGCGACGCCGTAACCTGTGCCCGGTTCTGAGTAACCGAATCCACAAGGCGCCGGGTATCGAGTTCAGCTAGTCGCTGCCCTTTCGTCACGCGATCATTCACATCGACATAAACACGCGTGATCTTGCCCGACTGTTCAGAGCCCACATCCACCTGATTGATGGGCTTCAGATTCCCGGTAGCCGACACCGTCACCGTCAAGTCGCCGCGTCGCACCTCCCGCGTGGCGAAGTTCGGCTTGTCCTCGCCCGAAAAACAGCGGGCGAGCAGCAGGATCAGGATCAGCAGCGCCAGCCCGACCGCACCCCGCACCACCCATTTGCGCCACGGCTTTTCGGGACGCGCGCCGAGAAATTCGTCCAGATCCTTGTCCGTGCTCACATCTTCACTCATTGGGGCGGTTGTCCATATTCTGCCAGCCGCCACCCAGCGCGTTGTAGAGCTGGGCGATGGCAAGGGCCTCGTCGGCTTGCGCAGCCGCAAGGCTATTGCGCGCGTTCAACAGCGTGGTTTCGGTGTTGGAAAGCGTCTGGAAATCGATCAGCCCAGACTGATACTGGCTGCGCGCCAGCAGGGCGGCGTTGTTCGACGCATCGAAGGCGGTGGCGAACTCGGCCTTGCGCTGGCGGGCGCTGTTCAGGGACGTCATGGCATTTTCGACATCTTCAAGCGCCGTCAGCACGCTCTGCTTATAGGCGGCGAAGGCTGCATCCGTAGCCGCCCTTTGCGACCGCACCTGAGAAGCGAGCCGCCCGCCATCGAAGATGACTTGTGCAACATTGGCGAAGACACCGCCGGTGATGATGTCGAACAGGCTTTTGATGCTGGTCGCGTTGGTGCCGATATTGCCGCTGATCCCGAGCGACGGGTAAAGCTGTGCCTGCGCCACACCGATCCGCGCTGTTGCCGCCGCTAGAGCCCTTTCCGCTCCCCTTACATCGGGCCGCTGGCGCAGCGTATCGGCGGGAATGCCGACGGCGATCAGGGTAGAAGCGACCGGGATCGGGGCAGGGGCTTCCAGCGCGCGCGTGGCTTCGCCCGGCGCTTGCCCGGTCAGCACGGCAATGCGGTTCAGGCTGCCGCGCAGGCTGGCCTCCAGTTGCGGGATCGCCGCGTTCGTCTGGGCGAGCTGGGCGCGAGCCTGTTGCTCATCTAGCGAGGACACCAGCCCCGCCTGCAGCCGCCAGTTGGCGATATTATAATTATCCTGCTGGATCGCCTGCGTTTCACGGGCGATGCGCAACTGCTCCTGCGTTTGCCTTGCCTGAATATAGTTGGTGACCAGTTCGGCTATGATGGTCAGCCGCACATTGGCGAGGTCATAGCCCGACGCAGCCAGATCCGCGCGCGCAGCCTCGGCCGATCGGGACAATTCGCCGAACAGGTCGATCTGCCAGCTCGCATTGGCGCCCAGGGAATAGCTGCTGCTCCACCTGTCCGATCCAGTGGACACGACATTGCCGTCGATAACGCGCGTGCCGCCACCACGGTTGGAATAGCTCCGCCCGGCAGAACCCGACGCATTGACCTGCGGCAGAAAGGCTGCCCGCGCCTGCACCAGCGACTCCCGCGCCTGCCGCAAGCGCGCCTGTGCCTGAACTATGTCGAGGTTGCTGGCCACCGCCCGGTCGATCAGTCCTGCAAGAACCGGATCGTTCAACCGGGTCCACCAGCTCGCAAGCTCCGCTTCACTCAGCGCGCCGCCCGCCGGTGCCGCATAATAGCTGCCCGGCACCCCCAAGGCAGCCGGTTGCGGCGCCCGGTAGTCAGGCCCCGCCGCGCAAGCCGAGAGCGTCAACGCCGCCCCGCTGATCCAGCCAATGCGATATCGCACCTTTTCCTTGCACTCCGTCGTCGTTAAAGGGACGCCACCTTGGGGGTTGAGGCGGTCCAGTCAGGGAAACTGCCGAAAGGGACCTGATGTCTCAACGGCATTTGTGTCTCAAAGTGTAACGATGTTGAAAAACGGCGCTTTTCCAGGCGTCCTTGCGTCAAAAGGTGAATGATGAGGGCATTTCTTTTTCCGGGGCAGGGTAGCCAGTCGGTTGGCATGGGTAAGGCTTTGGCCGAAGCGAGCCCGGCCGCGAAGGAACTGTTTCAGGAGGTCGATGACGCCCTGTCGCAACATTTGTTCCGCATCATGGTGGAAGGTCCGGAAAGCGACCTGACCCTCACGGAGAATGCCCAGCCCGCAATCATGGCCAATGCGTTGGCGACGTTGCGGGTAATGCAGCGCGAAGGCGGCTTCTCGCTGGCGGAAAAGGGCGATTTCGTCGCCGGGCACAGTCTTGGCGAATATAGCGCTCTGTGCGCCGTGGAAGCCTTCGATATCGGCACCACCTCGCGCCTCCTGAAGCTCCGCGGCCGGGCCATGCAAGCGGCGGTTCCGGTGGGCGATGGCGCGATGGCGGCTCTGCTCGGCGCGGACATCGAAAAGGCGCAGGCGCTGGCCGATGCAGCGGCTGAGGGCGAAGTCTGCACCGTCGCCAACGACAATGATCCGAGCCAAGTGGTGATTTCCGGCCATCGCGGCGCGATCGAGCGCGCGGTCGCCCTGGTGAAGGACCATGACATCAAGCGCGGCGTGCTGCTGCCGGTTTCGGCGCCGTTCCACTGCCCGTTGATGCAGCCCGCCGCCGAAGCGATGGAAGAAGCCCTTGCCAAGGCCGCCATCAACACCCCGCTGCTCCCCGTCTATGCCAACGTCCTCGCCGCACCGATCGCAGACCCCGAGGAAATCATTCGCCGCCTGGTCGAACAGGTAACCGGCCGCGTCCGCTGGCGCGAATCCGTCGCTGCCATGTGGGACGCGGGCGTGACCGAGTTCGTCGAACTTGGCGGCAAGGTGCTCGGCCCCATGGTCAAGCGCATCGCCCCCGACGCCACCGTCCGCAGCGTCATCACCATGGACGACATCGAAGCCGCCCTCGCCGCTCTCTAAGATAAGGATAAAAAGCTATGTTCGATCTGACAGGCATGACCGCGCTGGTGACTGGCGCTTCGGGTGGCATCGGTTCAGCGATCGCCCGCGCACTCGCGGCGCAGGGTGCGACGCTGGCGCTTTCGGGTAGCAATGAGGAGAAGCTCAAGGCCTTCGCAGCCGAACTTGGCGGCGATCACAAGACGCTGGTCTGCAACCTGTCCGATCCCGCATCGGTCGATGGCCTTGTTGCTCAGGCGGTCGAAGCGCTCGGCGGCAAGATCGACATTCTCGTCAACAATGCCGGCATCACCCGCGACAACCTGATCCTGCGGATGAAGGATGAGGAATGGTCCGATGTCATCTCGGTCAATCTGGAAGCCGCCTTCCGCCTTGCCCGCGCCGCTGCCAAGCCGATGATGAAGGCGCGCTTCGGCCGCATCATCTCGATCACCTCAATCGTCGGTGTCACCGGCAATCCCGGCCAGGCCAATTATGCCGCGTCAAAGGCAGGCATCATCGGCATGTCGAAGTCGCTCGGCCAGGAACTGGCGAGCCGGGGGATCACCGTCAACTGCGTCGCGCCCGGCTTCATCCGTTCGGCCATGACCGATGCGCTGAATGACGCGCAGAAGGGTGCCATCCTTCAGAAGATACCTGCGGGCGACCTCGGTACTGGTGAGGATATCGGCGCTGCGGTTGTCTATCTCGCCAGCCGCGAGGCAGGCTATGTCACGGGCCAGACCCTGCATGTTAATGGCGGCATGGCGATGATCTGACCCTCGCAAGAGGCTGAAAGGGCTCGCCGATCCGTCCCAATCGGGTGGCAATGTGCCATTCAGGCGCATGGAGGGGCCGAAATCATGCGTTTCGATCTTTTCTTGCCTCTTGCCTCCGTCGGGGCTTGCCTCTAGGGCATGCCTTAACAAATATTCACAACCTCAACGATACCCAGTAAAAAAGGACCACTCATGAGTGAGACCGCGGATCGCGTTAAGAAAATCGTCGTCGAACATCTGGGCGTCGAAGCCGAAAAGGTGACCGAGGATGCAAGCTTCATCGATGATCTGGGCGCAGACAGCCTCGACATCGTTGAGCTGGTGATGGCGTTCGAAGAAGAATTCGGCGTAGAGATCCCTGACGACGCCGCCGAAAAGATCGGCACCGTCAAGGATGCGATCGATTATATCGACAGCAAGCAGTAAGAATGTTGTGCGGCTGACCGGGGGGTCGGCTGCCTGCGTTTTTTGAAGGAAATGGCTCCTCCTGTCCGGCGAATCCGGTCTTGGGGAGCCTTTTCGTATCTGGTGCACCGTTCACAAGCGCTCTCGAAGCAGCTAAGGAGCGGCCCAAACCTATGAAGATTTTCGGAGCAGATATATGCGTCGCGTAGTCGTAACCGGCCTCGGCATGGTGAGCCCGCTTGGCGGGAATGTCGAAACTACCTGGAAGAACATCCTTGCTTCGAAGTCCGGCGCTGCGACGATCGCGCGCTTCGACGCCAGCGAATATAAGTGCCGCATCGCCTGCGAAGTGAAGCCCGCCGACCATGAATATGGCTATGATCCGAGCCTGGACGTGGATCACAAGATCCAGCGTCAGGTCGATCCCTTCATCGTCTATGGCATCTCCGCTGCTAGCCAGGCGCTGCGCGATGCGGGCCTCGACAATATGAGCGAGGAAGAGCGTCTGCGCGCCGGTTGCTCCATCGGTTCGGGGATCGGTGGCCTGCCGGGCATCGAAAGCGAATCGCTGGTGCTGGCCAACAAGGGGCCGAGCCGCGTTAGCCCGCACTTCGTCCATGGCCGCCTCATCAACCTGATTTCCGGCCAGGTTTCGATCAAGTACGGTCTGATGGGTCCCAACCATGCGGTCGTTACCGCCTGTTCGACCGGCGCGCATTCGATCGGTGATGCCGCGCGCATGATCGCGATGGACGATGCCGACGTCATGCTGGCGGGTGGCGCGGAAAGCGCGATCTGCCCGATCGGCATCGCCGGTTTTGCTCAGGCACGCGCCCTGTCGACCGCGTTCAATGACACGCCGGAAAAGGCGAGCCGCCCCTATGACATCAACCGCGACGGCTTCGTCATGGGTGAAGGCGCTGGCGTGGTCGTGCTCGAAGAATATGAGCATGCCAAGAAGCGCGGCGCTCACATCTATGCCGAAGTCATCGGCTATGGCCTGTCCGGCGACGCCTATCACGTCACCGCCCCGCATCCAGAGGGTAGCGGCGGCTACCGCTCGATGGAAATGGCGCTCAAAAAGTCGGGCCTCAGCCTTGCCGACATCGACTATGTGAACGCGCATGGCACTTCAACCCCGCTTGGCGACGAGCTGGAGCTGGGCGCGGTCAAGCGCCTGTTCGGCGACAATATCTCGACCATGTCGATGAGCAGCACCAAGTCGGCAATCGGTCATCTTCTGGGCGGCGCGGGCGCCGTTGAAAGCATCTTCTGCATCCTCGCCATCCGCGACCAGATCGTGCCACCGACGCTGAACCTCGACGAGCCCAGCGAAAGCTGCGCGGGCGTCGATCTCGTCCCGCATGTGGCGAAGGAGCGGAAGGTGCGCGCTGTCCTCAACAACAGCTTCGGCTTTGGCGGCACCAATGCGTCGCTCATCATGAAGGCGATCTGAGGACAGAGCCATGCGGCGGTTCGGGCTGGTTATCCTTGCGATCGGCCTGGCCGTCGCCGCCTTCGTGGCGTTCCGCTTCGTCTATGGCTGGACCGAAGCAGGACCAGCCCCGCGCGACATAAGCGTCGTCGTGCCCGATGGAGCGACCGTAGCGGACGCCGCAGTCCTTCTGAAACAGGCGGGTGCGGTGCGCTCCGCCGACGCATTCCTAACCCGCACCAAGGTGTTCGGGCGCGGCAAGTCGATCAAGGCGGGCGAGTTCCTGATTCCCAAAGGTGCCAGCAACGCCGACATTTTCTCCATTCTCCAAGGAGGCAAGACGCTGACCCGGCTGGTGACCATACCGGAAGGGATGCCTTCGATAATGGTCCATGAACGGTTGATGGCGAATGAAGAACTGACCGGCGATGTCTCGGTCCCCGCAGAGGGCAGCGTGCTTCCCGACAGCTATGCGTTCGACAAGGGTGAAAGCCGCGCCGCTGTGCTCAAACGCATGCAGGACGCGATGACGCGCACGCTCACCAAGCTATGGGCCGAACGCGCGCCCAATAGCGTGGCGAAATCGCCCAAGGAGGCGATCATCCTTGCCAGCATTGTGGAAAAGGAAACCGCAGTCCCTGCTGAGCGGCCCACCGTAGCGGGCGTCTATGGCAATCGCCTGAAGGCCGGGATGATGCTTCAGGCCGATCCGACGATCATCTATCCCATCACCAAGGGCAAGCCGCTTGGCCGCCGCATCAAGAAGTCGGAGATCGCTGCCGTCAACGACTATAACACCTACGCGATGACTGGCCTGCCCAAAGGGCCGATCGCCAACCCCGGCAAGCTGTCCATCCTGGCGGTGCTGCATCCCGCCGAAACAAAGGCGCTCTATTTCGTCGCTGACGGGAAGGGCGGCCATATTTTTGCGGACACGCTCCAGCAGCATAATGAGAATGTCCGCAAATGGTTCGAAATCCGCCGCGCTCGCGGAGAGCTTTGAAAGCCACCTAATCCTCCCTGCGCGTAGCGTGGGGAGGGGAACCGCCGCGAAGCGGTGGTGGAGGGGAAATAGCACCTCCTCCGCTAATCACCGCAGCGTACCCCTCGCCCTCAACCGCACGGCATAAAGCCACTGCCCAACCGTAACAGCGAAGATCACCGCCGGAAACACCGCCGCCGCCGCGCCCTTCACCGCCCACAAATCGGTGCCCAAAAAGCTGTACCCGAACTGCACCGCGACAGCGACCATCGACAGCGCGAACAACGCCACCGCTGCCGCCTTTCGCAGCAACAATAGCATGGCTCCAGCCGTGCCTGCGCCCACCGCGACGGCATAGGCCGCCCAAGCCCAATCCGGCATCCCTGCAAAGATGCGGGCGGTGTAGGGATCGCTTTCCGCCAGCGCCGCCAGATCAGCGCCATATTGCATGGCAAAGGCCGCCACGCCGATCAAATTCCAGATCAGCAGGCCGATTGCGATGAATTTGAAGGATCGTGACGCGCTCATATGAGTTTCGCCTCCCTGAAGCCTTTGCCCACGTAGCCGACCATCATATAGATGCGTTTCACCGCATGAAAGCGATGCTGACCGGGAGATGATGAAATGCTCGGACGTTCCGTACCTGATGTAACGCTGAAGACCCGCGTGCGCGATGAAAGCGTCGGCGGCCCCAATCCTTTCCGCTGGCAGGATGTCCAGACGGGCGATCTGTTCAAGGGCAAGCGGGTAGTCGTATTCTCGCTGCCGGGCGCCTTCACGCCGACCTGTTCGACCGAACAATGCCCTGCTTTCGAACGCTTCTACGACGATTTCAAGGCGTTGGGCGTCGATGATGTCTATTGCATCTCGGTCAACGACGCCTTTGTCATGTACCAATGGGGCAAGCATCTGGGCGTCAGGAATGTGAAGCTGCTGCCGGACGGATCGGGCGACTTCACGCGCCGTATGGGCATGCTGGTGAAGAAGGACCATCTTGGATTTGGTGACCGGAGCTGGCGCTACGCCATGGTCGTCGATGACGGTCAGGTGGTCGCATGGTTCGAGGAGCCCGGCATCAACGATATCGGGGAGGATGATGATCCCTATGGCCAGACGAGCCCGGAACCGGTGCTGCAATGGTTGAAGGAACATCCGGCTGACTGAAAGCACGGGTACCGCGCCGATCGTAGTGACGGCGCTTATGGGAGCGGAGGACTTCGCCTGGGCGGATGGCCTCCGCCGCGCCCATTTCCCGCCGGAACGCAACAAGGTGCCCGCCCATATTTCGCTGTTCCATCATCTGCCGCCGACGCTGCTGCCGGAACTGAGCGATAGGATGAAGCGGTTGTGCGCAGCGCCATCGCCCCTCGCCATGATAACCGGCGTCATGTTGCTCGGCCGGGGCGTCGCATTTGGCCTTAATAGTGACGGTCTGGTCGCCATCCGGGATGAACTGGCCGAAGCTTTTTGGGGGTTGCTCACCCCGCAGGATCAAGCGCGTCCCCGCCTGCACATCACCGTCCAGAACAAGGTTGAGCCTTCGGTCGCTCGCGCACTTGCCGATAAGCTGAAGGCCGATTTCCAACCCCGCCCCCTTCGGATAGCGGGCCTTGCCGCCTGGTATTATCGCGACGATGGATCGTGGGATCTCGCCAAGAAGGTCAGCTTCCGCGCCGCCCGCATCCTTATATAGCTCAGACATGGGCCAGCGAAACCTTGATCGGGCGATCCGGGCGGCCTAAACCCCGCCGATGACCCACGCTTCTTATCCGGCGCTCCGCCTGCGCCGCACCCGCGCCGCCGCCTGGACCCGCGCGCTGCACGCCGAAAATCGCCTGCACCCGAGTAACCTCATCTGGCCGCTCTTTGTGACCGAAGGGCAGGGGGTGGAAGAGCCGATCGCGTCCCTTCCCGGCGTCTCGCGCTGGTCGGTCGATGGCATGGTGGCCCGCGCGCGGGAAGCCCGTGACGCTGGCATTCCCTGCCTCGCGCTGTTCCCTAACACGCAGGCTGATCGCCGCAGCGATGATGGGGAGGAAGCGCTTAACCCCGACAACCTCATGTGCCGCGCCATCCGCGCGATCAAGGACGCGGTGCCGGACATCGGCATCCTGACCGACGTCGCGCTCGATCCCTATACCGCCCACGGTCAGGACGGCCTGCTCGACGAGCAAGGCTATGTGATCAACGACGCCACGATTGACGTGCTGATCGGCCAGTCCCTCAATCAGGCAGCGGCGGGCGCGGACATCATCGCGCCCAGCGACATGATGGACGGCCGCGTCGGCGCGATCCGCGAGGCGCTGGAGGAAGAAGGCCATGCCAACGTCCAGATCATGGCCTATGCCGCCAAATATGCGAGCGCCTTTTACGGTCCGTTCCGCGACGCGGTCGGTTCCAGCGGCCTGCTGAAGGGCGACAAGAAAAGCTACCAGATGGACCCCGCCAACAGCGAGGAAGCCTTGCGCGAAGTCGCGCTCGACCTCGCGGAGGGCGCGGACAGCGTCATGGTGAAGCCGGGCCTTCCCTATCTCGACATCATCGCCCGGGTGAAGGACCGGTTCGAGGTGCCCGTATTCGCCTATCAGGTGTCGGGCGAATATGCGATGATCGAAGCCGCCGTCGCTGCGGGAGTGGGCAACCGCGACGCGCTGGTGCTGGAAACGCTGCTCGCGTTCAAACGCGCCGGTTGCTCGGGCGTTCTCACCTACCACGCGCTTCACGCCGCGCGGCTGCTGGGAGCCTGACGCCATGCCCGATCATCCGCACGCCGCCCATGCCGATCATCCCGGTGCCACCATCCTGACCTTTGGCGGCAAGACTCCTGTCATCCACCCCAGCGCCTTCATCGCGCCGGGCGCGCGCATCATCGGCGATGTGGAGATCGGGCCAGATAGCAGCATCTGGTATAATTGCGTCGTGCGCGGCGACGTCAACGCGATCCGCATCGGCGCGCGCACGAATATTCAGGACGGCAGCGTCATCCACTGCGACGGCCCCGATCCCGCCAAGCCGGATGGCTGGCCCACGATCATCGGCGATGATGTTCTGATCGGGCACATGGCAATGATCCACGGCTGCGAACTTAAAGACCGGGCGTTCGTTGGTCTTGGCGCGGTGGTGATGAACGGTTGCGTGATAGAAAGCGACGCGATGCTGGCCGCCGGAGCGCTGCTATCGCCCAACCGCACAGTCCCACACCGCCAGCTCTGGACCGGCCGCCCGGCCAAATATGTGCGCGATTTGAGCGATGAAGCGCTGATCGACATGCGCGAAGGCGTTGACCGCTATGTCCACAATGCGAAGGCCCACAAAGGCGCATTGAAGGCGGACGCCTGAACCACATACTTGCATCCGTTCGCCCTGAGCCTGTCGAAGGGCTTCACTTTCTTGAACAACAGAAAAGGGCTTCGACAAGCTCAGCCGGAACGGAAATATAACGTTCGCATAGCCCCAAAACTCAAGGCTGCGCCAGCCGCCCCTTCACCGCATCGATCCGGTCATTCTGCGCATCCACAATCGCCAGCGCCACCTTGCGCGCCGCATCGATCTGCTCCACCCCACCTTTGGCTTGGTCCTCCGCCAGCGCATTGCTGCGCTCGACATAAAGCGTGTCGAGGCTGGCGAGCGCCGAAACGCTATCGTTCCTCGCCGCCTCCAGCGCACTGATCGCAAGCTGTGCCGTGACCCAGGACTCGCTGGACACCGCCGCGCCCGACGCAGCCCGCGTTGCACGATCTGCGCCGGGCCACGCCTTGTCGAAAGCCGCATTGCCCGCCTGCGCCTGCGCTGCAAGTCGGTCAACCTGCGCCAGCAACGCTGGATCAGCCGCGATCGGTGCCGGAGGAGCCGGAGCTTCTCCCACCGGCGCATTCTCCACCGCCCGCTTGGCGAGTGAAGGATAGCCCGTCAGCGTCCCGGCACAGCCAGAAAGGAAAAGGGCGATGGAAGGGAGCAGCCTACGCAGGATCATGGCGCTGATCTAGGGCGGGAAATCCCGCTGTGCAATGGCGGCGGCGCGAAACGTCAGCGCGGCAGCGCCGCAGCCTCGCGCGCCAAAGCCTCGATCTTCGCGGCATCGACTGGCCCCTTGGGCACGACCCAGCTGCCGCCGACGCACTTCACAAAGGGTTCGGCCAGCCATTTGGGCGCGCTTTCCGCCGTGATGCCGCCCGTCGGGCAAAAGCGCGCGACATGCAGCGGCGCGGCCAGCGCCTTCAAAGCGGGCAGCCCGCCCGAAGTCTCCGCCGGGAAAAATTTGAAATGGGTAAGGCCCAGGTCTAGCCCGCGCATGATGTCGCCTGCCGTCGCCGTTCCGGGAAGGAACGGCACCCGCGCCGCGATCGCCGCCTTGCCCAGCGGTTCAGTGAGGCCAGGGCTCACGATGAACCGCGCGCCTGCCTCCATCGCCGCGTCCAGCTGCGACGGGTTCAGCACGGTGCCAGCGCCGACCACCGCGCCCTTGACCTTCGCCATCTCGCGGATCACGTCCAGCGCCGCGGGTGTCCGCAGCGTCACTTCCAGCGCGGGCAGGCCGCCCTTCACCAGCGCTTGCGCGATGGGAAGCGCGTCCTCCACCCGATCCACCACCAGCACCGGAATGACCGGCGCCAGCTCCATCACCTGTTCAACGCTGAGCGACATTATTTCTTCTCCCGAAAGGCGGCGGCCGCCCCGTACAGTCCAATCTCTTCATGCACCGCAAGGCGGATGGGCACTGTCGCCATCAGGCTTTCGAACCGCCCCTTGGCGATGAAGCGCCGATGAAAGCCGCTCTGTGGCAACAAGCCGCGCATCCGCTGGGTCAATCCGCCTGCCAGCACGACCGCGTTCGGCCCCTGCGCCAGCGCCAGGTCGCCCACGACCGATCCATAACAAAGACACAAGCGATCGAACGCCGCCCGGGCGAACTCGTCGGTGCCGTCGATCGCGGCCTGCCACAATTCGGCATCTTCCATCAGGATGACGCGGTCATGCCCGATGGTCGCCATTGCCTTGTAGATATTGTTGAGGCCCGGCCCCGACACGATCCGCTCGGTCGATACGCGCAGGAACTTGTCGCGCAGATAGGCGAGGATCTTCTCCTCCATCGTGTCGAGCGGCGCGAAGTCGATATGCCCGCCTTCGGTCGCGATCACATGCGGCTCGCCATCGTCGAACGCGATCATCGCGACGCCAAGGCCCGTCCCCGGACCCACCACCGTAACGCCGCCGTCGCGGGGGAAAGGCCGGTCCTGCCCGAACAGCAGCGGCAGATTGTCGTCCGGCAGGCGCGCGACGGCATGCGCCACCGCTTCGAAATCATTGACCAGCCGCATCTGCTTCAGGCCCAGTTCCTCGTCCAGCGTGTCGGGCCGGATCATCCAGCTGCTGTTGGTCAGCTTGATAACATCACGTCCGATCGCGGTGGCAAAGGCGATCGATGCCGCCTTGGGCAGATTGCCGCCTTCATCATGCGCGAAAGCGGCCCAGCAGGCTTGCAGGCTGGGGAAGTCGGCAACCTTGTATTTCCGCACCTTGCCCAGCGTCGGGACATTGCGCGCGTTCAGCTTGGCCCGTGCGAAGCGGGCGTTAGTGCCGCCAATGTCGGCAGCGATGATGTCGGTCATAGGACCACTCCAATCATGGCGTCATCCCAGCGTAAGCTGGAATCTCATGAGGCCGGGCCGTGCCCTCTCGCCTGAGACGCCAGCAATGCGCTGGCATGACGGGTGGGGGATTATAATTCAGCTTCCATCGCAGCCAAAATGGGCGAAGCGCCGCTTTCCGCCAGATCACTATGATGGCGGAAAAGCGCAAATAGTTCGCGGCCAGTGTCATAAGGAGCCGGCGGGGGCACGGGCATGTCCCGTGCGTCCCACTCCGCCGCATCGACCAGCGCCTCGATCAATCCCTTGTCAGCACAGACCCGCACCATGTCGCCATCGCGCAGCCTGCCGATCGGCCCGCCACCCAAAGCTTCGGGCGACAGATGAATGGCAGCAGGCACCTTGCCCGAAGCCCCCGACATGCGCCCGTCCGTCACCAGCGCCACGCGGAACCCGCGATCCTGCAAAACGCCCAGCGCCGGGGTCAGCTTGTGCAATTCCGGCATCCCGTTCGCGCGCGGCCCCTGAAAACGGACCACGACCACGACGTCGCGTTCCAACTCACCCGCCTTAAAGGCGCGCAGCACATCATCCTGATCGTGGAACACAGCCGCCGGAGCCTCGATGGTCCAGCGTTCCTTCTCGACCGCGCTCACCTTCATGACGCAGCGGCCCAGATTGCCCGCCAGCAGGCGCATGCCGCCATCAGGGCTGAAGGCGCTCGACACCGGCCGCAGGATGGCGTCATCGCGCGATACCGGAACGTCACGCCATCGCAGCGCCTCATCCTCCAGCACCGGCTCCTTGCCATAATCGGTCAGGTCGGCCCGAGCGACCGTCATGATGTCCCGGTGCAGCAGTCCATTGTCCAGCAGTTCGCGGATGACGAAGGACATGCCGCCAGCCATGTGGAAATTGTTCACATCGCCCGCGCCGTTGGGATAGACCCGCGCCAGCAGCGGCACGACATCGGAAATTTCCGCAAAGTCGGTCCAATCGACGCTGATCCCTGCCGCCCGCGCTATCGCTGGCACATGGATCGCATGGTTGGTCGATCCGCCGGTAGCCATCAGGCCGATGATGGCGTTGACGATCGCCTTCTCATCGACGCAATGGCCGAGCGGCCGGTAATCATCGCTGTCCCATCCGATGCTGGCTAGCCGATGCACCGCCGCCCGCGTCAGTTCGCTGCGCAGCTTCGTGCCCGGATTGACGAAGGACGCGCAGGGCATGTGCAGCCCCATCACTTCCATCATCATCTGATTGCTGTTGGCCGTGCCGTAGAAGGTGCAGGTGCCCGCGCCATGATAGCTGGCGCTTTCGGACTCCAGCAGCTCCTCCTTGCCGACCTTCCCCTCGGCATAAAGCTGGCGGATTCGCACCTTTTCCTTATTCGCAAGGCCCGAAGGCATCGGCCCGGCGGGAATCAGGATCGTAGGCAGATGCCCGAAACGCAGCGCGCCGATCAGCAGCCCCGGCACGATCTTGTCGCATATGCCCAGCAGCGCCGCACCCTCGAACATCGCATGGCTGAGCGATACCGCCGTCGCCAGCGCGATCGTGTCGCGCGAAAAGAGCGAAAGGTCCATGCCCGCCTGTCCCTGCGTCACCCCGTCGCACATGGCGGGCACGCCGCCCGCCACCTGCGCCGTCGCGCCGACCTCACGCGCTGCGATCTTGATCGCTTCGGGGTAACGACCATAGGGCTGATGCGCCGACAGCATGTCATTATAGGCCGTGACGATGCCGATGTTCATCGCGCTGCCGGTGCGGATCACTGGCTTATCCTCGCCACTCGCCGCAAAGCCATGGGCAAGGTTGCCGCAGGACAGCTGCGCGCGGTTGGTCCCGGCGTCGCGACCACGCTCGATCAGGTCCAGATATTTGAGGCGCTGCCGGGCGCTCCGCTCGACAATGCGGTCGGTGACCTTGGCGATCACCGGATGTAGGTCAGTCATGCCAGCTGGCTCCGTCTCGTTCAATCAGGGCAATGGCCGAAGACGGCCCCCAGTTCCCCGAAGCATAGGGCGATGGCTTCACCCCCGCCTCCTTCCAGCCGTCGATGATGGAATCGATCCATGTCCACTGCGCTTCCACCTCGTCCCGGCGCACGAACAAAGTCTGGTCGCCCGCCAGCAGGTCCAGGATCAGGCGCTCATAGGCAATCCGCCGCCGCTGCCCTGCAAACGCGGCGGTCAGCGACACGTCCAACGTCACTTCCTCCAGATGGACGTCGCGCTCCAGCCCCGGCCTTTTGCTCATGATCAGCAGGCGGATATATTCGTCGGGCTGAAGCCGGATGATCAGCGTGTTGGGCTCCAGCCCTGAACCCCCGCCCGAATGCTGCCCGTCGCGGCCGAATATCGAATGGCGCACAGGCTTGAACTGAATCTGGATTTCCGACTGTCGCGTCGGCATCCGCTTGCCCGTGCGCAGGTAGAATGGCACGCCCTGCCAGCGCCAATTGTCGATATGGGCCTTCAACGCGACGAAGGTTTCGGTGTCCGACGGCTTGCCCAATTCGTCACTATAGCCGGTGACGATCTCACCGCCGACCGCGCCCGGCGAATATTGCCCGCGCACGCTGTTGGTCTTGACGGTTTCCGCCGTCATCGGGCGTAGCGACCGCAGGACTTTGACCTTCTCGTCGCGCACAGCGGTCGGGTCCATGCGGGCAGGGGGCTCCATCGCGATGATCGACAGGATTTGCAGCACATGGTTCTGCACCATGTCACGCAGCGCGCCGACTCCGTCATAATAGGACACCCGGCCTTCCAGCCCGACGGTCTCGCCCACCGTGATCTGCACATGGTCGATCGCCGTGGCATTCCACAACGGCTCGAACATCACATTGCCAAAGCGCAGGGCGAGCAGGTTCTGCACCGTCTCCTTGCCCAGATAATGGTCGACCCGGAAAATCTGGCTCTCATCGAACAACGCGCCGATGCCGTTGTTGACCTCCTTCGAAGAAGCGAGGTCCTTGCCGATCGGCTTTTCCATCGCGATCCGCGTCGTCGGCGTAATGAGACCCGCGTCCGCCAGCCCCTGCGCCGTGGGCGCGAAGAGGGAAGGGGGCGTCGACAGATAGACCGACAACCCGCGATCCGCCCGTCCGTCGAGCCGCTTTGCCAGCTTCTTGAACTGCTCGGCCTTCCCCGCTTCGACCGGCTGATAACCGATCATCGCCTTCAGCCGCTCCGCGACTTCCGCATCATAGCGATCGGCGCCGACGAACTTCTGCAGCGCCTTGTCGATGTCCGCGCGGAAGGCTTCGTCATCCATCTCCGTGCGGCCCGACGCCACGATCATGAAGTCATCGGGCAGCAGACCGTCGACTAGGAGGTTATAGAGCGAAGGAAAGATCATGCGGTGCGCCAGATCGCCGGTGGCACCGAAAAGCAGGAACGTGGCAGACGGATCGGTCAAAGGATGCCCTTTTCCGTTTTGAGGAATTTTCAGGTCTGCACGAAACGGTCCTATAGCGGTCCGGTTTCGTTACGCAAGCAGGCTATCGGCGCCGGGCAGCCCCTGCAACCGTCCGACAGCCTTATCCTGCACCCCGGCTGATTTTTGTCTGGACGCTGGCACCTGATTTTGCCATTTGGCGCGGGCAGGCCATGCACGCGGGCGTGGTGAAACTGGTAGACGCGCCGGACTCAAAATCCGGTTCCGAAAGGAGTGTCGGTTCGATTCCGACCGCCCGCACCATCCTTCATCGATGAAAAAGAAAGACCCGGCAGCACGAAGCTGCCGGGCCAAGTGGGACTTTTACCAGGTAAAAGCCTCGGGTCGCGCGGCTTCCCTAGCGCAAAAAGATGACAGTTCCAGTTAATCGGCAGCGGTCCATCCATAATGGATCAAACAGCGCCGGATGGCCGGTCAACATTCACATCGCCGTTCTTTGAGCAGAGCTCAAAGAGCTTCACGTCATGCCAGCGAAAGCTGGCATCTCCGGCGATAGGGCACGGCTCAGCCTACCGAGATCTCAGCTTACGCTGGGATGAGATCACCTTCTAAGAACTTCCTCCGCGTCTCCGCGTGAAAAACCCTAAGCCCGTCGCTGCTGAGCCGCAAACCAAGGCACCAGCCGCCGGATCGCCTCCTCCACCCGGTCGGTCGACACGGCAAAGCTGATCCGGATATGCCGGTGCCCATCGACAGGATCAAAATCGATCCCCGGCGCCGTCGCCACGCCTGTCTCCTCCAGCAACCTTCGGCAAAAGCCAAGGCTGTCGTCCGTCAAATGCCCCACATCGGCATAGATGTAGAAGGCCCCATCCGGCGGCGCGATTTCCTTGAGGCCGAGCGCGGGCAGCGCCGCCAACAACAATTCCCGATTCCGACGATAACTCGCGACGTGCCCCTCAAGCTCAGCGAGGCAGTCAAAAGCCTTCAACCCCGCATGCTGGGCGAGGGAAGGGGGCGTCAGGAACAAATTCCCCATCCGCGCCCGCGCCGCCTCCACCAGCGCCTTCGGAAACACCACCCAGCCAAGCCGCCACCCGGCCATGGAAAAATATTTCGAAAAGCTGTTCACGACCACCGTATCGGGCGCGAACTCCAGCATCGAATGCGCCGCCTCGCCATAGGAGAGGCCGTGATAAATCTCGTCCGACACGATCCTGATCCCGCGCCGCGCGCAAACCTCCGCGATTCGCGCCATCTCGTCAGCGGGAATGATCGTGCCCGTGGGATTGGCCGGACTCGCGATGATCACGCCGTCGGGCGCGGGCTCCATCGCCTCCAGAGCCGCCGCGCTGATCTGATACCGCTCGGCAGGCCCGCAATCCACCTCGACCGGCTCCAGATACAGCGCCCTTAACGTGTTGCGATAAGCGACATAGCCCGGCCGCGCCGTCGCCACCCGCGCGCCCGGCGCGAACAGGCAACTGAGCGCCAGCACCAGCCCCGGCGAAGCGCCGCAAGTCAGCAAAATCTGCTCCGCCGCCACCGTCACGCCATAACGCTCCCGGTACAGCAGCGCGATCCGCTCTTTCAGCGCCGGGCTCTCCCAATAGCCCATTGGATCGCTGTCCAGCACCCGATGCGCCTCGGCAATCGCAGCGGCAGGCGCGCCGGTCGATGGCTGGCCGAACTCCATATGGAGGATGGAGCGCCCTTCGGCCTCCAGCCGATGCGCCTCCACCCCGATCGCGATGGCATGAAAAGGATCGATCTGCGCAATCATGCGCCTCACTCCGAAATCCAGACCTCGACCGAAACGCCATGCTGGCACAGCGCCACCCGGATCGGCAGCTCCTCAACTGGCCCACCGGCCAGCGCCCGGTCGTAAACCGCCTTCTTCGCCACACCACCGATTTGCAGGAAGATATGCCGACTCTTCAGGATCGCCTTGGCGCTCAAAGACATGCGCTGATGCGGCGCGGCAGGCGGCGTCACGGCCAGCGTCAGGGCGCTAGTGGTTAGCCCCTTGGCCAACTCCTTCGCCTCCGGGAACAGCGAAGCCGTATGCCCATCCTCGCCCATCCCGAGCAGCACGATGTCCAGCGGCCAGGGCAACTCGGCCAGCGCCGCCTCACACGCCGCTTGTCCAGCATAGGCATCGGCCGCGTCATTCTTCATGCCAACGAACCGCGCCTTCGCCGCTGCGCCCTGCAACAGCGTCTCGCGAACCAGCCGTTCATTGCTGTCCGCATGATCGGGCGCCACCCATCGCTCATCGACCAGCGTCACGACGACCTTGTCCCACTCCAGCGCCGCGCCCGACAGCGCCTCCAGCACCGGCCGGGGCGACCGCCCGCCGGACAGCGCGATCGTCGCCACCCCCCGCGCTGCGATCGCATCGCCAAGCACGAACTCGATCCGCCGCGCCATATCTGCAGCGGCCAAAGCGCCATCGATGAAAAGATGTTCAGTGGGCATCGCGATCGCCCCTTATGTCCGTCAGTTTGCGCTCCCACGCCAGCGCATGCGTGACGATCTGGTCCAGATCGGCATAGCGCGGCTGCCACGGAAATTCCGCCATGATCGCCCGATTGTCGGAGATCAGCGAGTCCGGATCGCCTGCGCGCCGCCCCTCCATCCGCCGTTCGATCTTGATGTTCGTCACCCGATCGACCGCATCCAGCACTTCCAGCACCGAAAAACCGCGCCCATAGCCGCAATTGAGCAGATAATTCTGCTCCGGCTTGGCCATCAGAGCATCCAGCGCCAGCACATGCGCCGCCGCCAGATCGGTCACATGGATATAGTCGCGCACGCCCGTCCCATCCGGCGTATCGAAATCGGTGCCGAACACCGACACAAACTCCCGCTTACCCAGCGCCGCCTCGACCGCCACCTTGATGAGATGCGTCGCGCCCGCCGTCGACTGACCCGTCCGCCCCTGCGGATCAGCGCCCGCGACGTTGAAATATCGCAGCGCGCAGAAGTTCATCGCATGCGCCGCGCTGACATCGCGCAGCATATATTCGGTCATCAGCTTCGACATGCCATAGGGATTGATCGGCCGCTGCGGCGTCGTCTCCTTGACCGGACTTTCCTCCGGAATGCCATAGGTCGCGGCGGTCGAGGAAAAGATGAAATGCGGCACGCCAACCGTCACCGCGCTTTCGATGAGGTCGCGGGTCTTCGCGCTGTTGTTGTGATAATATTTGAGCGGATTTTCGACCGATTCCGGCACCACGACGGAGCCTGCAAAATGCATGATCGCCTTAACGTCATGATCGCGCAGAGCCTGCTGCACCAGTGGCTGGTCGGCAATATCGCCCTCAACGAAGGCCACATCGTCCGGCACCGCCCAACGAAAACCCGTCACCAGATTGTCGATCACGACGACGCCATACCCAGCATCGCGCAGCGCCAGCACAGCATGGCTTCCAATATAACCGGCACCACCCGTGACCAGAACCGTGGGCTTTTCGCTCATAAAAAGGACGTCTCCCGAAAATGTCGGGCGAGACCTAACCCACTGTCCGAACGATTAACAGCCTTCCGTGTTGCGCTGCGAGATCATCTGAACGAACGCCGCGACCGGGGACACGGCTTACCCCCACCCAACCCCGTTCGTCCTGAGCTTGTCGAAGGACTTTTCTTCTTGGAAGGAGAGGGGCTTCGACAGGCTCAGCCCGAACGGGGGAGAGGAACCTAAACCATCAGCTCAGCTCTCAAGCCGCCGCAGCCTTCGCCCCTCCATCATAGAAGGTTGCCCCGCTAGCCGCCATATCCTGCAACTGCACGGTCGGCGCAAAGCGATCCCCATGCCGCGCCGCCAGCCGCTCCAGCACAGCCACCACATGCCCGATGCCAACCGTGTCCATGTGACTGAACGGCCCGCCCGTCCAAGGCGCAAAGCCCCAGCCGAAGATTGCGCCCAAGTCGCCATCCTCCACCGTCTCCAGCACACCTTCCTCATAGCAGCGGGCGCATTCGATCAACTGCCGATAAAGCAGCCGTTCCTTCACTTCCTCCACATCAGGCTGCACCGCCGCACGCGGGAACATGTCATCCAACCCCGCCCACAGATGCTTCTTCCCGCCCTCAGGATAATCGTACCAGCCCTTCGCGCTCTTGCGGCCCAGCCGCCCCATCTCGACCATCCGCGCCATCACCGCATCGGACGGCTGCGCTACATAGGCGTCACCCAATTCCTTCTGCGCGGCGACGACGATCTTGTGGCCCAGCTCGATCGACACCTCGTCGCCGACAGCCAGGGGGCCAACCGGCATCCCCAACTGCCGCCCCGCATTTTCAATAAGCGCCGGGTTGATCCCCTCGGCCACCATCTCCACACCTTCCTGCACATAGGTGCCGAAACAGCGTGAGGTATAGAAGCCGCGCGAGTCATTGACGACGATCGGAGTCTTCTTGATCTGGCTGACGAAATCCAGCGCCTTGGCGATTGCGGCCGGGCCGGTTTCCTTGCCCAATATGATCTCGACCAGCGGCATCTTTTCCACGGGCGAAAAGAAATGGATGCCGATGAAATTGGCGGGCTTGCTCCATGCCTTGGCCAGCTTGGTGATCGGCAGCGTCGATGTGTTGGACCCGAAGATCACATCAGGCCCTAAAACCTCCTCGACCTTCTTCGTGACCTCGGCCTTGATCGCCACATCTTCGAACACCGCCTCGATCACGAAGTCCGCTCCCGCGAGCGCCGCATAGTCGGTCGTCGGTGTGACGCGTGCCAGAGTCTCCGCCAACTTCTCGGGCGTCATGCCACGGCCCAGCCGCTTCTTCAGCACATCCTCGACATGCGCCTTGCCCTTTTCAGCATAGGCGAGGTCGCGGTCGAACAGCATGACCTCCATGCCTGCCTGCGCTGCCACCGTCGCAATCCCCGCGCCCATCATGCCCGCGCCCAGCATGGCGAGCTTCTTCGTCGGCGCCTTGGGCTGGTCCTTCGGCCGCCGCGCGCCGCGTTCGGCGGCATTCTTGTTCACGAACAGGCTGCGGATCATGTTCGCCGCCTGCGGATCGGCCGCGACCTTGGCGAAATATTTACTCTCCACCCGGATCGCCCGGTCGAACGGCAACAGCGCGCCTTCATAGACAGCGGACAGCAGAGCGACCGGCGCGTTCATGTTCCGCTGGGTCTGCTTCAGCGTCATAGGCACCGCGCCGACCATCGTCTGCACGAAGCCGGGGTTGAAAGCCCCCGCGCCACCGGGGAACTTGAAGCCCTTCACGTCCCACGGCTGCGCGTTGGCGGACGGGTTTGCCTTTACCCATTCCTTCGCCTTCTCGACCGCCGTGCCCTGCGGCACCACTTCATCGACGGCCTTCAGCATCGCCGCCTCTGCGGGCCGGAACAGCTTGCCCTGCAACATGTACATCAGCGCCGCCTGCACGCCGATCAGGCGCGGGAAGCGCTGCGACCCGCCGCCGCCAGGGAAGAGGCCAATCAATATCTCCGGCAACCCAAGCTGTGTCTTGGGACTATCGCCGACCACGCGCCGATGACAGGCCAGCGCGAGCTCAAAACCGCCCCCGACGCATGTGCCCTCAATGGCGCAGGCCACCGGCCTGCCGCATGTTTCCAGCCGTCGAAACAGCTGATTGAGCACGAAAACCTTGTCAAAAATCTCGGCCGGGGCAGGGCGCTTGCCCCCACCGCTCGCCAGCATCGACCCGAAATATTTAAGGTCCATACCCGCCATGAACCCACTGTCCTTGCCCGAAGCAATGACCGCGCCCTTGATCGCCTCTTCCGAACCGATGCGCGTGATCGCCGCATCCAGATCGGCGATGAAATCCGGCCCGATGACGTTCATCGACTGGCCCGGCACATCGATGGTCAGCGTGGCGATACCGTCTGCATCGATGTCGAAATTGATGGTCTGCATAATTGGCTCCCTAAAGCCCCTCCCCTTTAAGGGAGGGGTTGGGGTGGGGGGTGTCCGCGCTATCGTTGCGCCTGGACTGCCCACCCCCTAACCCCCTCCCGCAAGCGGGAGGGGGAACAATCTCGCTCAAACCCGCTCGATAATAATCCCGGTTCCCATGCCCGCACCGACGCACAGGTTCACCAGTGCCGTGCCCTTGCCGGACCGTTCCAGCTCATCCAGCGCTGTGCCCAGCACCATCGCCCCGGTCGCGCCAAGTGGATGGCCCATGGCAATCGCGCCGCCATTCACGTTGATCTTGTCATGATCCAAATCCATCGCCTGCATGTAGCGCAGCACGACGCTCGCAAAGGCTTCGTTCAGTTCCCACAGGTCGATGTCATGACTGCTCATCCCCGCCCGGTTGAGCAGCTTGCCCGCGACGAATTCCGGCCCGGTCAACATGATCAGCGGCTCGGACCCGATCGACGCCATGGCCCTGATCCGAGCGCGGGGCTTCAGCCCATATTTCTCGCCCATATCCTTGTTGCCGACCAACACCGCAGCCGCGCCATCGACGATGCCGCTGCTGTTGCCCGCATGATGGACATGGTTCACCCGCTCCAGCTCGGGATATTTGAGCAGCGCGATCGCGTCGAAGCCCGGCATTTCCTCGCCCAGCGCCGCAAAGCTCGGCTTCAGCGCCGCAAGCGACTGCATCGTCGCGTCGGGCCGCATATGCTCATCATGGTCCAGCACCACCGAGCCGATCACGTCGCGAACAGGAATGATCGACTTGGCGAACCGCCCTTCATCCCACGCGACCTTCGCCCGCCGCTGGCTCTCTACCGCATAAGCGTCGGCGTCGTCGCGGCTGATGCCGAACTTGGTTGCGATCACATCGGCCCCAATGCCCTGCGGGGCGAAATAGGTCTTGTAGGCGACCGCCGGGTCCATCGCGATCGCGCCGCCGTCCGATGACATCGGCACCCGGCTCATCGATTCGACACCGCCGCCGATCGCCAGGCCCGCTTCGCCCGAATAGACCTTCGCCGCAGCCATGTTCACCGCTTCCAGCCCCGATGCGCAGAAACGGTTGATCTGCACCCCCGGCACCGTCTGCTCATAATCGGCGTTCAGTACGGCCGCGCGGGCGATGTCCCCGCCTTGTTCGCCTATCGGTGTGACGCAACCCAGTATCACATCGTCCACGTCAGCCGTGTCGATGGCGTTGCGGTCCCGCACCGCCTGCAGTACCTGGGTCGCCAGCTGGACAGGGGTGATCTCATGCAACGATCCGTCCGGCTTGCCCCGGCCACGGGGCGTCCTCACGGCATCGTAGATAAAGGCTTCCATCGCTCTGTCATTCCTCTCCGCTTGGCGTCCGGCGCGCCGCAAATGTATTTACGTTTACGTAAAGTGCAAGCCTATTCGCTTTAACATTGAACTGCTTCCCTTCCTTCCGCGTTTGACGCTCCAATCGTTTTCGGGTTCATGCATTTTTCGTGTCAGAGGCAGATTCTCCTCCAGCGCCATCGCCCTTCGCCATCCCCATCTTCCGCGCGGTATGGTTCGCCAGCCTCGCGTCCAACTTCGGCGGGTTGATCCAATCGGTCGGCGCTGCGTGGATGATGACCTCGCTGTCGGGCTCCCCCATGCTCGTCGCGCTGGTGCCGGCATCGACCACCTTGCCGATCATGCTGCTCTCGTTATGGGCAGGCGCGGTCGCGGATAATCTCGACCGCCGCCTCGTCATGCTCGCCTGCCAGCTCTCGATGCTGCTGGTATCGGCGTTGCTCGCCCTGTTCGCGTGGCTCGGGCTGCTCACCCCTTGGTCGCTCCTCGCCTTTACATTCCTCGTCGGCTGCGCCACCGCCATCAACGGCCCGGCGTGGCAAGCATCGGTCGGTGACATGGTCCCGCGTTCCCAACTGCCCAGCGCCGTCGCGCTCAACAGCATGGGCTTCAACCTTGCGCGCAGTGTCGGTCCCGCACTCGGCGGCATCATCGTCGCAGCGGCAGGCGCTGCCGCCGCCTTCCTCACCAATGCGCTGAGCTACATTGCCCTGACTGTCGTACTCCTCCGCTGGCAGCCGGAACGCGGGCCGAAACTCCTTCCGCGCGAACGCCTCGGCCTCGCGATGAGGGCGGGTGTGCGCTATGTGGCCATGTCGCCGAAGATACAACTGGTCCTCCTGCGCGCCGCAGCCTTCGGCATTGGCGCGAGCGCGGTGTCCGCCCTCATGCCTCTAGTGGCGCGCGACCTATTGAAGGGCGACGCCCTTACCTTCGGCATCCTGAGCGGCGCGTTCGGCATAGGCGCAGTCCTCGGCGCGCTCTCGTCAGGCAGGCTCCGCCGCCGCTTCGCCATCGAAACCATCGTGCGCTCGGCCGCCCTTGCGCTGGCCATCGGAACCGCGATCACAGCTTCCACTGGCTGGCTGCTTGTGACCATAGCAGGACTCCTGCTCTGCGGCGCAGGCTGGGTCATCGCGCTGTCGACCTTCAACGTGTCGGTCCAGATGTCCGCTCCCCGCTGGGTGCTGGCGCGGGCCGTCGCGCTTTACCAGATGACAGCTTTCGGCGGCATGGCGCTGGGCGCCTGGCTGTTCGGCTGGCTGGCGGAACATATGGGCGTGGTGACGTCGCTCTACGTCGCCGCCGGGGTGCAGTTCGTGGCGGCGATGGTCGGCCTTTTCCTGCCGCTATCCCAGACCGGCGATGAAAATCTCGACCTTCTGAACCGCTGGCAGGAACCGCAAACCTCCGTGCCAATAGAACCCCGCAGCGGGCCGGTTGTCATCACCATCGAATATCGCATTCCGGCGGGTTCCGTCGTGCCTTTCCTCACAGCGATGAGCGAGCGCCGCCGCATCCGCCGCCGCGATGGCGCGCATGGCTGGTCGCTCCTCAGGGACTTGGCCGATCCCGAATTATGGGTCGAGCGTTATCACGTCTCGACCTGGCTGGACTATGTCCGCCACAATAGCCGCCGGACCATGGCCGATACCGCCAATTCCGACGCTCTTGCGTTGCTGCACAGCGGACCTCATCCGCCAGTCGTTCACCGCATGCTGGAACGGCAGACCGGCTCGCTGCCGATCGGCCGGATGCCTGACGTGCGGGAGATGGACGACCCGATGACCGACCCCACCCGGTCGAGTTGATCGCCTATCCGTGCGGCAGGTCGTCCGGCGTGTCGATATCGACCAGCGAACTGCTCATCGCTTCGATCTGAAGCCCTCGGCTTAACAACGCCCTCGCGCCCTGATCACCGCGCAGTGTCAGCAACTCGGGAAAATGCTTTCGTCCGATGAAGGCGGGCGGCAAGGAAGAAAAGCCATCCGTACTCGCCACCACCGACCGCACATCCTCCGCCGCCAGGCATATCCGGTTATAATGTGACTGCGGCACATAGGGCATGTCGGCCAGGCAGATGAGAATGCCCCGGCAGCGCCTGATCGGCATGACATGGTTTACGGCCAGCACGATACTGCTCGCCAGCCCTTCTTCAGGCTTGTCATTGACCAATATGCTGTAACCACGCCTCTCCAGTTTCCGATGAATATCGGGAGCATCGGCGATGGGCCGCGTCACCGCCACCAGTTCTGCGAAGGCGAGGGAGGCGACGGCTTCCAGCGTATGGGCAACGACCGGCTTGCCATTGAGATCAGCCATCAGCTTGTCCGCCTCGCCAAAGCGCGACGACATCCCTGCGGCCAGCAACACGGCTGCGATACGTTCAGTCCGCACGCCTCAGCCTTGATGCCATGGGTGGGGGAAGGGCGACGGGACGGCCATGCTTATCGGATCGGCTTCTTGTGATGCGCGTTGATGTGCCACCCGGCATGACCCCTGTCCATAGTCCCGGTAAAGGGGGCTGGCGTTCCGCAAACATAGCCGCCATATGCGCCCTGAACAAAGATAATGAGGAGTAGTGCCGTCCATGGACTATGATCCCGATGCCGAGGCTGTAGGCGAAGCGATTAAGGAAGTTGTGCCCGCGAAAGTGGCGGAAGCTATCCGCACCTTGATCCGCTGGTCGGGCGACAATCCCGAACGGGAGGGGCTGCTGGAAACGCCCGAACGCGTCGCGCGGGCGTGGCGCGAATATTGCCGTGGCTATGGCGACGATCCGGCTTTCCATCTGTCGCGCATCTTCCATGAAGTGGGCGGCTATGACGACATCGTGCTGCTCAAGGACATTCCGTTCCAGTCGCATTGCGAACATCATATGGCGCCGATCATCGGCCGCGCGCACATCGCCTATCTGCCCGGCAAATATGTGGTGGGCATTTCAAAGCTGGCGCGCGTTCTGCACGCCTTCGCCAACCGCCTTCAGGTTCAGGAACGCCTGACCGCCGAAGTCGCCAACTGCATCTGGGAGCATCTGAAGCCGCAGGGAGTGGCCGTCGTGATCGAGGCGACGCATGGCTGCATGACGGGGCGGGGCGTTCGCACGCCCAATGTCCTGATGAAGACCAGTCGCATGCTCGGCGTATTCCGCGAGGACGAAAAAAGTCGCGAGGAAGTGCTGAAGCTCATCGAATCGTGAACGACGAGGAAACACCCGCTTACCGGCCCCTTGGCGGCGCGCGCGGGCAGGCCGAAGGGCCGCTGCCGCTGGCGAACAAGCGGTTGGCGCTGATCACCGGCGGCCACAGGCGGCTGGGCGGCGTCATTGCCGCCGGGTTCGCGCGCGTCGGCTATTCCCTCGCAATCCATGGCAGCCATGACACGCGGCTGGACTCGGCGCTTGCCCTGACCCTCGATGAAAATGGCACGGAATGGGACGGCTTTACCGCCGACTTCTCCGATCCTGAAAGCGCCGAGGAACTCGTCGCCAAGGTCGCAGAACGCTTCGGCCGTCCGCCCGACATATTGGTAAACAGCGCCGCGATTTTCGGTCAGGACCGGCTGGATAATGTCTCCGCCGACGATCTCATGCGGCATTATGCCGTCAACTGCGCCGCGCCCGCGTTGCTCACAAAATCGTTCGCAACCATCCCGGCCGGGGTCGCGGATCGGTGCATCATCAATATCCTTGATCAGCGGATCGATCATCCGCACGCCGATCAGCTGGCTTACACCTTGTCGAAGTCGGCGCTGGCGGGGCTAACCCGCCTTTCCGCCGCCAGCCTTGCCCCACATATCCGGGTCAATGCAGTCGCGCCCGGTCTCACCATCGCCACGCCCGATTATGATGAGGCACAGATGGAACGGCTGCAATCGGCCATGCCGCTCGGCCGCTTGCCGCTGGCGGAGCAGATTGCAGAAGCGGTCCTCTATCTGGCGCAGGCGAGCGCCGTCACCGGGCAGACGCTTTATGTCGATGGCGGCGCACATATGCGCAGCTACGACCGCGACTTCATGCATATGGGACGGTGATCGGCGGCTCTTGCTGCCGCGTTGCACCGCAGATTTGAAGGAAACCTAACGATGACTTTCGAAACGATTTTGGTCGAACAGCGCGAAGCGGTGACGCTGGTTACGCTTAACCGTCCGCAGGCGCTGAACGCGCTCAACACGCAGGTGCTGGCGGACCTGAGCGCTGCTTTCGCGGCCTATGACGCTGACCCCTCACAACTGTGCCTGGTTCTGACCGGCAGCGAAAAGGCATTCGCCGCAGGTGCGGACATCAAGGAAATGGTCAGCAAGGAAGCCGCCGACTTCTTCCTGGAGGACTTTTTTTCCGGCTGGCAAAAACATGTGGTGGCAACGCGCAAGCCGTGGATCGCGGCTGTCGCGGGCTTTGCGCTGGGCGGCGGGTGCGAACTGGCCATGATGGCCGACTTCATCATCGCGGCGGACACGGCCAAATTCGGTCAGCCGGAAATCAAGCTTGGCGTCGCACCCGGCATGGGCGGGTCGCAGCGCCTGACCAAGGCGGTCGGCAAGGCGAAGGCGATGGAAATGTGCCTCACCGGCCGCATGATGGGCGCGGAAGAAGCCGAGCGTTCGGGCCTGGTCTCGCGCATCGTACCGGCGGCCGAGCTGCTGGATGACGCGCTCAAGACCGCTGCGGCCATTGCTTCCATGCCCCCCATGGCCACTATGGTGAACAAGGAGATGGTGAACCTCGCCTTCGAAACCATGCTGGAGCAGGGGCTACTGACCGAAAGGCGCCTGTTCCAGCTGCTCACCGCGACGGAAGATCGGGTAGAGGGCATGACCGCCTTCGTCGAGAAGCGCCCGGGTGTTTGGAAGGGCCGCTAACCGGCGCGAAAAAAAATATCCACACTTATCCACAGCTTTAGACAGGGACTGTCGCTGAACCGTCAGATTCCGCTTTGAACGACTCACATTTGGTGAGACCTTCGGCTTATCGAAACGAAAGAAGAAACGGAGAAATCCGGATCATCAAATCGGCGATCATATCAAAGATTTGACTGACGTTTCGGTCATCAGGCTGAAATTGGAACTGCAAGGTTCGAATGGAAACTGATGGTCTTCTAAAGACCTGTCATGCACGCGCGAAAGCGAACGTCGGACATGGAATTTTTGAAGACAGCTGCGGAATATGGCGAATAGCCGGACAGCCGGAGCAAACACGATGCCAAACCTTCTCGGTAGAAGCATCGCGCGCCGAGTCCGATGATCGCATCCTGAAAGGGAAGCGGATCCGGGACACGACGGAAGTGGGGACCGACAGCAATGTCGGCCCCCATTTTGCTTTTGGGCTGCCCTGCGCGGTTCCCCATTATCCTAAAGTCTATGTCTCTTTATTGCCAATCCATCGGCGCGGCTCTTCTGTACTCTATGATGAGGATAGAGAAGGATCGCATCATGGATAACCAGCTGAATTCGTCGGTAACGGAGGACAGACGCAATTTTCTGAAGACCTGCGGCAGATTCGCTGCAACGGTCCCGCCCGCCATGACCATCCTTTTGTCCACTTCGCTAAGCTCCGAAGCCATCGCCGCATCCAGTGGCGGTGGGGGCGGAGGCGACCGAGGCCCCAGGGACAGCGGCGCCAAACCCGGCCTCGATTCCACGCCCAAATATGGCTCGCTGGACACCGGGATAAAGACGGTGGAAGTGCCACGGGATAAACCGCGCACGTAGGTCTCACCGATCTGTGTAAAACCCGTCCTGCAAGAGCGATGGTGCCGGCTAGAGGGTTCGAACCCCTGACCCCCTGATTACAAATCAGGTGCTCTACCAACTGAGCTAAGCCGGCACGTCTTTTGGACGGAAAAGCGCCTTACTATCAGATGACACCGAACGTCCAGCCCTCCGTTGCGGCAATATGTGGATTGAGTGCGGGTGGGGTCCAGATGCTGGGTCTTGGCGCGACGTTGCGCATCCACGCGGCAGTGACGATCGCGTCCGCGCCATGATCGTCCGGCGGCAATCCCTCATAAGGCTGAGAGCCGAGCGTAGATAGCGCATCGTCCAAAGTGCCAAGATCCCGCATCTTCGTCCGCCCCTTGGGCCGCCCCGCCGCCCTTGCCGCGATGCTGGTATAAATCTCCACCACCAGCGAACCCTCGCGTGGCGCAGGGTCGAAAGGCCAGACGGGAACATGATCCCGCACATGATGGAGCAGGCGCATCCCCGCAAAGCTCGCCTTCGCCACCTGAGCCGCGCCGATCGCGTCATAGACGGTGGAGGGCTTGCCCCCACCGCCCGCATTATAATGCGCTTCGCACACCCGGTTGTGCATGAAGTCCGCCTTCACCCCGTCCGCCTTGCCGAAGTAGAAATGGCGGCGGTGCGTGACGTGCAGCAGGCTGGCCGCACCCAGATCGGAATCATCGCAAACGCGATCCACATAGGCCCAGAAGTCAGGCCCCGTCACCGGCACCTCATCGCCCGGCAGATAAGCCTCCCGCGCCACGAAGGGCGGCGCGAAGCTGAAATCGAATCCGAACAGCGTCGGCGCTTCGGCAGCCGCCGCGATCAACCATTCCGCAACAGCGCAACGGGACCAGAAGCCTCCGCCATCCGGATGGATAAGCCGGGGCACAGCATCGCCACGCTCGCACAGCGCGACCGCTATCCCCTTGTGCTGCACCCCCTTCGCGCCCGACCAATCGATCGCGGCATAACGGGCGAAGCGCGGAGTCATTCGCCTTCGCCGCGCTCGGCCCGCAGCTTGTCCCAATAAGCCATGCGCTCGGCTATCCGCGCCTCAAACCCACGATCGGTGGGCGCAAAGAAAGTCTGCGGCTCCATCTCTTCGGGCCAATAATTGTCGCCCGAAAAGCCCTCTGCACTGTTATGATCATATTGATAGCCCTTGCCATAGCCGATCGTCTTCATCAGCCGGGTAGGGGCGTTCAGGATATTCTTCGGCGGCATCAGCGACCCGGTATCCCGCGCCGACTTCCATGCCGCCTTCATCGCCGCATAGGCCGCGTTCGACTTGGGAGCCGTCGCGCAATAGAGGCACGCCTGCACGATCGCCAGCTCCCCCTCCGGGCTTCCCAGAAAGTCATAGCTGTCCTTGGCAGCCAGACATTGCACCAGCGCCTGCGGATCGGCGAGCCCAATATCCTCGCTCGCAAAGCGCACCAGCCGCCGCAGCACATAAAGCGGCTGCTCCCCCGCCGTCAGCATCCGCGCCAGATAGTAGAGCGCCGCCTGAGGGTCCGATCCGCGCAGCGCCTTGTGCAGCGCCGAGATCAGATTGTAATGCCCCTCCCGATCCTTGTCATAAACCGCCATGCGCCGGTGCAGCAGCGCCGACAGCCCAGCGGGATCAAGCGGCTCGCTTATGTCGATCGAATAGAGCGTCTCAACCTGATTGAGCAGGAATCGCCCGTCGCCATCCGCACTCGCCAGCAAAGCATCCCGCGCCGCCGGAGTGAGTGGCAAAGGCCGCTGCGTGATCGCCTCCGCACGCTCCAGCAACAGCTCCAGCGCGGCGGCATCCAGCCGGTGCAGGATCAGCACCTGCGCCCGTGACATCAACGCCGCGTTCAATTCGAAACTGGGGTTCTCCGTCGTCGCGCCGACCAGAGTCACGGTCCCATCCTCGACAAAGGGCAGGAAACTGTCCTGCTGCGCTCGATTGAACCGATGAATCTCGTCCACGAACAGCAGCGTCTTGTCCCCGCGCCGCGCATGCTCCTTGGCCGCTGCAAAGACCTTCTTGAGGTCCGCCACGCCCGAAAATACTGCGGAGATCGGCTCGAACCGCATATCCACTGCATCGGCCAGCAGCCGTGCGATCGTCGTCTTGCCCGTACCCGGAGGCCCCCACAGGATGATCGAAGACAGCCGCCCCGCCGCCACCATTCGCCCGATCGCGCCTTCCGGCCCGGTCAGATGCTCCTGCCCCACGACATCGGCCAAAGTACGAGGCCGCAGGCGGTCGGCCAGCGGCGCATTCTCCCCGGCGTCACCGGGCTCGTTCACGGCATCGGAAGCAAAAAGATCGACCATCGCCCCGATATAGGGAAAGTGCGCGGTTTAAGGAACCGGGCTGGAGCGCAACCGCGCGCCCTGCATCCGCTGGCGGATCACCCGGATATAGGTATCGACCAGCGCCTGGTTCACCTGATCCCACCCATATCGCTCCGCCTCCGCCATCGCGGCTGCCCCGGCATCGGCCCGCGCGTCAGGATGTGTGCAATAGCTCGCCAACGCATCGGCAAAGGCCCCGATCGCCCCCGGACGGATCAGGCGGCCCGTCACACCTTCGGTAACCAGGCTTTCGCTCCCCGTCGCCCGCGCCGCCACCGTGGGAAGCGCACAAGCCATCGCCTCCAGCGTCACATTGCCGAACGTCTCGGTGATGGAGGGATTGAACAGCATATCCATGCTGGCAACCGCGCGGCCCAACTCATCACCCTTCTGGAACCCGGTGAAAACAGCGTCCGGCAGCCGGTTCTGAAACCACTCCCGCGCCGGGCCTTCGCCGATGATCAGCACCTTGTGCCGCACATCGCGCATTTTCAGCTGGTCGATCGCATCGGAAAAGACGTCCAGCCCCTTTTCCATCACCAGACGGCCGATGAAGCCGATCACCGGCTGATCATCTTCTATTCCGAGCGACCGCCGCCAATCCATGTCGCGGCGTCCCGGATTGAAGATGTCCCGGTCAATCCCCCGCGTCCAGATGCCGACATCATAGCTCATGCGCTGTTCGCGCAGCAGCTGCGCCATGGACTCCGAAGGAGCGACGATAGCATCGCAACGCCGGTAAAATCGCCGCAGCATCGATTCGATCACCGGCTCCAGAAAGGCCAGTCCATAATAGCGCGGATAGGTCTCAAACCGCGTATGGACCGATGCAACCGCTGGCAGACCCTTGCTCCGCGCCCATGTTACCGCCCGATGCCCCAATGGATCAGGACTCGATACATGGACCAGATTGGGCCGAAACCGCTTCAGGTCGCGCCGCACATGCCCCGACATGCGATAGGGCACGCGATATTCCTTCCGCCCCGGTATCGCCAGGGATGGCGCGCTCACCAGATCGCCGGTCGGCTCGAACGCTGGTGTCGCGACCGTCGGCGAATAAACGCGCACGGCCGCGCCCTGACGCAGCAAATAGCCCACAAAGCGGTTGAGCGCCTGGTTCGCGCCGTCGCGCACATAATTGTAATTGCCGCTGAAGAGCGCGACGCGAAGGCCAGTGACGTCCATCAGCCGCCCCTTAACCCACCCAAACGAAAAACCCAAGGGAACCGCATCCGCAACCGGGATTTTTGTCGTCATGACCGTATCGAAACGCCGCCATGATGTTGCGGCAGGAGAAGGATGAAGATGTCCGAAGCTTTCCGCAGGGGTATGCGCGTCAAGTGGAATTGGGGGCAGGGCGTAGGCCGTGGACGCGTGGCCGAAAGGTTCGACGGCCATGTGGAAAAGACGATCGAGGGCGCGTTGATCCGCCGCAATGGAACGGCGAAGAACCCCGCCTATCTCGTCCAGACCGACAGCGGCAGCGAAGTATTGAAACTGGCGTCTGAATTAAGCCGCGCCTGACCCCCTCTCGTCAACCTTCCGCGCCGCTGTCATAGGGGCGGAATGGCTGAGCATCTTACCATCGAGGCATTGCTGACCGGCACGCCCATGCCCTTTCGCGACGGCGACTATAGCGCCATTGCGAAACGGCCGGTGGATGGCGCCGTCCGCATAGGATGGCAGGGGTTTGAAGGGGATGCCGTCGCCGACCCCGTCCATCATGGCGGTTGGGACAAGGCGATCCACCTCTACCCGCACGACCATTATGACTGGTGGCGCGAACGAAAGCCCGACCACCCGCTGCTGGACGCACCCGGCGCTTTCGGCGAAAACATCGCATCCCTTGGCATGACGGAGGAGGAAATCTGCCTCGGCGACCGTTTCTCCCTCGGCAGCGCGCTGGTGGAGGTCAGCCACGGACGGCAACCCTGCTGGAAGCTCGACCACCGCTTCGGCTCACGCGACATACTGGCCACCGTCGTGAAGACCGGTCGCGCAGGTCTCTATTTCCGCGTGCTGCGCGAAGGGGAGGCGGAAGGGAAAGGGCGCATGGAACTGCTTGACCGTCCCTTTCCGCAATGGCCGATCGCGCGCGTCTTTCGCCTGCTCATCGGCGGGCGACACAAGGTGGAACCCGACGCCGTCCGGGCGCTGGCAAATATGCCCGTCCTGGCTGAAGTCTGGCGCGATCGAGCCAGCAAGCTGGTGGAATAGCGGTCCAAATTTACCCCGCCATCTGGTATGCCGCCTGGGCCTTCCCTATAGCTGATCCATGGCATCGACCCAAAAGCAGAAGAAACCCGAAAAAGTCCGGCCCGCCGGCTTCCCCACTCGCGATCAGGTGATGGAATTCGTCACCTCCTCCGATCAGCCCGCAGGCAAGCGGGAAATCGCCAAAGCCTTCGGCCTCAAGGGGCAGGAAAAGATCGCGCTGAAGGCGCTGCTAAAGGACATGGCCGACGAAGGGCTGCTGGACATCGGCCCGGCGCGTGCCTTCCACAAAATGGGCGGCGTGCCAAAGGTCACCGTCCTGCGCATCGTCGATGTCGATGGCACAACCCTCATCGCCACGCCCGAGCGCTGGGAAGCCGAAGGCCAGCCTGCACCCCGCCTGCGCGTAATGGAACGCGGCAAGCGAGGCGCACTGACCATTGGCGACCGCATCCTCGCCCGCACGGAAGAGGCTGGGCGCGGCTGGGTCGCGCACCCGATGAAGAAGCTCGCCAAGGCGAGCGAGGAACTGCTTGGCGTGGTGGAAGCGGGGGAGGGCGGCAAGCTCTGGCTACGCCCTGTCGACAAGCGCATCCGTAAGGACACGCCGATCAGCGACGCGGGCAGCGCCACTCCCGGCGATCTCGTTCTGGCCGAACCCGTAGGCCGCCCGCCGCGCATCAGCGCCCGCGTGACCGACATATTGGGCGATCCGTTCGCGCCCCGCAGCTTCAGCCTCATCGCGATCCACAAATATGGCATCCCGCACGTCTTCCCCGAGAAGGTGGAGGATGAGGCTGTCGCCGCCTCGAACATCGCCCTGAATGAGGATAAGCGCGAGGATCTGCGCCACCTGCCCATCGTCGCGATCGACCCGGTCGACGCCCGCGACCATGACGACGCCGTCTGGGCAGCACCGGACGAAGACCCTGCCAACCCCGGGGGCTATCGCGCCATCGTCGCCATCGCCGACGTCAGCTACTATGTCCGCCCCGGCAGCGCGCTCGACAAGGAAGCCCGCAAGCGCGGCAACAGCGTCTATTTCCCTGACCTCGTCGTCCCCATGCTGCCGCACCAGCTGTCATCCGACATGTGCTCGCTCCGCGCCGGGCAAGATCGCGCAGCCATGGCCTGCCACCTCACCATCGACGCATCCGGCAAGGTCACCAATTGGCATTTCACCCGCGCCATTATCCGCGTAGCCGCCGTCCTCGCCTATGAAGACGCCCAAGCGGCCATAGACGGCACCTCTCCCCTCCCGCAGGCGGGAGGGAGCGGGAGTGGGCAAGGCGAAACCCCGCCAAATCAGCCGGACCTCCTCGAAACCGCCCTGAAGCCCCTATGGTCCTGCTGGAAACTCCTCCGCAACGCCCGCGACAAGCGCGACCCTCTCGCCCTCGACCTCCCCGAACGCCGCGTCGTCCTCGACGAACATGGCAAGATCGTCAGCGTCGCCGTCCGCGAACGTCTCGACGCGCATATGCTGATCGAAGATTATATGATCGCCGCCAATGTCGCCGCCGCCAAGGCGCTGGAAGGCAAGAAGGCCCCCGTAATGTACCGCGTCCACGAACCGCCCAGCCGCGACAAGCTGGTTGCGCTCAAGGACTATCTCGCGACCTTCGACATCGACTTCGCGCTGGGGCAGGTCATCAAGCCGTCCACCTTCAACCGCCTCATCGACCGCATCGGCCAGGCGGAGGAAAAGCCCCAGATCATGGAGCAGATCCTGCGCAGCCAGACCCAGGCCTATTACAGCCCCGCGAACATGGGCCATTTCGGCCTCGCGCTCGGTTCCTATGCGCATTTCACCTCGCCCATCCGCCGCTACGCCGACTTGCTGGTCCACCGCGCGCTGGTCGGCGGCTACAAGCTTGAACTTCCAGCGCCAAAGGGTGGCGCGCTGCCCGACCGCACTTCGCTCAGCGCCGACGATCATGAAAATATGGGGCGCGTCGGCGAGATGATCAGCCAGCATGAACGCCGCGCGATGGAGGCGGAGCGGGAGACGATCGACCGCTATGTCGCCGCCTTTCTCGCTGCTCATGTTGGCGAAATGGTCAATGCGCGCATTACGGGCGTGCAGAATTTCGGCTTCTTCGCGACTGTTGAAGGACTCGGTGGCGACGGCCTCGTCCCCGTCTCCACCATGGGTGACGAACGCTTCTTCTTCGACGAAGCAGGCCGCGCGCTGGAAGGCGTGGAGAGCGGCGACCGCTACACTGTCGGTCAGCATCTCCAGCTACGCCTTGCCGAAGCCGACCCGATCAACGGCTCCCTCCGCTTCGAACTCCCCGACGCCCCGCCGCAACGCCCCAGCTTCAAGAAGGACAGGACACGTCCCGGCGCGAAACGTGGCCGCCCCGCGAACATCCGCCACATGGGCGCAAAACGTGGCAAGCACCGCCGCTGAGGGCGGCAAGATGTGAGTTCAGAGCATCAAGCCGCTCAATTCGCCCACCCAACCCCGCTTGATCGGCACTACCTAACCCCGTTCGCCCTGAGCCTGTCGAAGGGCTTTACTTTTCTTAGGAAGAAGAGGGCTTTGACATTCGAACGAGGCAAGTGACTCGTTCGGACAGCACGAGCGGATTGAGTGATTTAGATCAGGGCACTCCGCACCAGCCTTAGCTCAGCCGATCGATCGCCTCCGCACTCAACCCGCCCGGAATCACCATGATAGGGCAAGGCAACTTACCCGCATCCGCGCCCGCAAAGTGCGACACCAGCGCACCGGGATGCCCGCTCGCCGCCGCCCCCAGCACCAATGCCGCGACATCAGGCATCTCGTCCAGCGTCTCGCGCACCAGTGCCACCGCGTCACCCTGTCGCACAGTGATACTAGGGCGAATACCGGACTCCTCGGTCAGCGTACCCGCTGCGCTGGTGACGAGCGCCTCGGCCCGCTGCCGCGCCTCATCCTCCATCGTCGCCTGCACGCCGCCCCACTGTACAAACTCGGCGGGCGGCACGAGCGCGAGGATGCGGATCGATCCCGCCGTCTTGGCCGCACGGCGCGCGGCAAAACGCAGCGCCGTCTCCGCCTCCGGCGATTCGTCCACTACAACCAGATAAGTCCGCATAACCGCCGCACCCCACGCCAAAATGGGCAGCGTGGTCTCCCGCCGCCTTCCTGCTTGAACCCATCTGGTAAATTATGAACCAGTCTGGTGAAATGTGGCGGATTATCGTCCAAGGCGCAAGCCACGCTCTTGACCCTCCCGCCCAAAGGGTCAAAACGGCTTCCAACGCTTACCCGCTCGCCCGGGAAAAGAAGAGAGGCCTTCACGCATGAGCAAGAAAATCCAGATGCCCGCCTTGTCCCCCACGATGGAAGAGGGGACGCTGGCTAAATGGCTGGTGAAGGAAGGCGACACTGTGTCGTCGGGCGATCTGCTCGCCGAGATCGAAACTGACAAGGCCACGATGGAATTTGAAGCCGTGGACGAAGGCAAGATCGCCAAGATCCTCGTCTCCGAAGGTTCCGAAGGCGTGAAAGTCGGCACCGTCATCGCCATCATCGCCGAAGAAGGCGAAGACCTCGCCCAGGCAGCCGAAGGCGACTCCGTTCCTGCCGCCAAGCCAGCCGCCGCCGCACCCAAGGCCGATCCCGTCCCCGCAAAGGCAGAAGCCCCCGCACCCAAAGCCGAGACTGCGCCCGCCCAATCCGGCGACCGCGTAAAGGCCAGCCCCCTCGCACGCCGCCTCGCCGAGGAAAAGGGCCTCGACCTCGCCAACCTCTCCGGCTCCGGCCCCAACGGCCGCATCGTGAAGGCCGATCTGGAAGGCGCTTCAGCCAAGGCTCCGACCGCCGCCCCGGCTCCGGCCGCAGCAGCCCCGGCCGCCGCACCCGCAGCCGCGCAGGACTTCGGCATCCCGCACGAGGTCATCAAGCTCAGCGGCATGCGCAAGACCATCGCCCGCCGCCTGACCGAGTCCAAGCAGCAGGTCCCGCACATCTACCTCACCGTCGACATTCAACTCGACAAGCTGCTGAAGCTCCGCACGGAACTCAACGCCGGTCTCGCCAGCCGCAACGTCAAGCTGTCGGTCAACGACCTCCTCATCAAGGCGCTCGGCGTCGCCCTCATCCAGGTGCCCGAATGCAACGTCCAGTTTGCAGGCGACCAGATGCTGCAGTTCAGCCGCGCCGACATCAGCGTCGCGGTATCGATCCCCGGCGGCCTCATCACCCCGATCGTGACCGGCGCGGACAGCAAGGGCGTCGCCGCCATCTCGAACGAGATGAAGGACCTCGCCATCCGCGCAAAGGACGGCAAGCTCAAGCCAGAGGAATATCAGGGCGGCACCGCCTCACTCTCCAACATGGGCATGTTCGGCATCAAGCAGTTCGAAGCCGTCATCAACCCGCCCCAGGCTATGATCATGGCAATCGGTGCGGGCGAAAAGCGTCCCTTCGTCGTCGATGACTCGCTCCAGATCGCGACCGTCATGTCCGCCACCGGCAGCTTCGATCACCGGGCGATCGATGGCGCTGACGGCGCGCGCCTGATGCAGGTCTTCCGCGAACTGGTCGAAAACCCCCTCGGCATGCTCGCATGAAGGACCGTTGGGCGGACGCAGTTGCGATCGCCCAAATTGTAACATCAGTCGTTGCTGTTTTATTCGCGCCCGGCGCCATTTGGTCGCTTTATATAAAATATCGAGAGCGTTTATACGATATCATTTGCCAACCGATACAATCATGGACATTTGGTCAATCTACTAGTTGGAAAATAACATTTCGAAACAGATCAAAAAAACTTTTGGCTGGTGAGTTCAGCATCGTTCTCAAGGATGATCGTGCACAAGTCCAATCCATTAGTTTGATCACGAAGCCTGACTCCGGTTGTTCTGTTAAAATCGAAGTGGAGTACATGCATGGTGTTGTTAATGTTGCTAAGTTAGCAAAAGGAAGGTCGTTTTCATTAATTTTGATATCTTCATTTTCCTCTTCGCCGGAAGTTTATTTGCAAGGTATTGTTATAAATCATAGAAATGTTTTTGATCTACGATATCATGAAGCGCCGACGAAAGTATTTGTAGCGCTAGCCCATAATCGATCCATGCTAGTTTTGATTAACTTTTTAACTGCTTTCGCGCTGGTTATATTTAGGCTAATTTATTTGGGGGTAGCTGATCGCTAGTATGCCTATCATCGACGAGCTGCCGCCGGAGGAAAGTCCCGCCGTCCGCGTCATCGCCATGCCCGCCGATACTAATCCCTATGGGGATATTTTCGGCGGCTGGCTGATGAGCCTTATGGACTCCGCCGCAGGCTCCGTCGCCGCTCGCCACAGCAAGGGCCGCGCCGTGACCATCGCGGTCGAGGGCATGACCTTCCTCCGCCCGGTCGTCGTCGGCGACGAAGTTTCGGTCTTCGCAAAGCTCGCCTCTGTCGGCCGCACATCGATGAAGATCGATGTCGAAGCCTGGCGCCGCACCCGCCATGACGACCGATCCTACCGCGTGACCCGCGCCACTTTCACCTTCGTGGCGATCGGAGAGGATCGCCAGCCCCGCACCGTTCCGCCCATGCTTGCGGCATAAGAAGAGAGACCACAACGATGGCTGAAAATTACGATCTGATCGTTCTGGGCTCCGGCCCCGGCGGCTATGTGGCCGCGATCCGCGCGGCGCAACTGGGCCTCAAGACCGCCATTGTCGAGCGCGAAAATCTCGGCGGCATCTGCCTCAACTGGGGCTGCATCCCGACCAAGGCGCTGCTGCGCTCGGCGGAAATCTTCCACTATATGCAGCATGCGGGCGACTATGGCCTGGCCGCTGAAAAGATCAGCGCCGACATCGCCGCCGTCGTCAAACGCTCGCGCGGCGTCGCCAAGCAACTCAATCAGGGCATCACGCACCTGATGAAGAAGAACAAGATCACTGTCCACATGGGCGACGGCAAGCTGACCGGCAAAGGCAAGCTCTCCGTCACCAAGGACGGCAAGACCGAGGAATTGACCGCAAAGAACATAATCCTCGCCACCGGCGCCCGCGCCCGCGACCTGCCCGGCACCCCCGCTGACGGTAAGCGCGTCTGGACCTACCGCCACGCCATGACCCCGCCCGAAATGCCGACCAAGCTACTCGTTATCGGCTCGGGCGCGATCGGCATCGAATTCGCCAGCTTCTACAACGACATGGGCGCCGAAGTGACCGTGGTCGAAATGATGGACCGCGTCGTCCCGGTAGAGGATGCGGACGTCTCCGCCTTCCTCGAAAAGGCGCTCAAAAAGCAGGGCATGACCATCCTGACCAGCGCTGGCGTCAGCGATATTCAGGTCGGCGCGAATGGCATCAAGGCGAAGCTGAAGGACAAGGTGGGCAAGGAAAGCGCCGCCGAATTCAGCCACATGATCGTCGCCATCGGCATCGTCCCCAACACCGAAAATATCGGCCTGAAGGAACTGGGCGTCGCGATGGACGATCGCGGCTTCCTCAAGACCGACGAAATGTGCCGCACCAATGTCGATGGTATCTGGGCGATCGGCGACATCACCGCCCCGCCATGGCTCGCGCACAAGGCCAGCCATGAAGGCGTCATCACCGCCGAAGCCATCGCGGGCAAGCATCCCCACGCCATGGACCCGCGCAACATTCCGGGCTGCACCTACTGCCACCCGCAGATCGCCAGCGTCGGCCTCACCGAAGCCAAGGCGAAGGAAGCAGGCTATGAGGTGAAGGTCGGCATGTTCCCCTTCATCGGCAACGGCAAGGCGATCGCGCTCGGCGAAGCGGAAGGCTTCACCAAGACCGTGTTCGACGCCAAGACCGGCGAGCTGCTGGGCGCGCACATGGTCGGCGCGGAAGTCACCGAAATGATCCAGGGCTTCACGGTCGGCAAGACGCTGGAAACGACCGAAGCGGAACTGATGCACACCGTCTTCCCGCATCCGACCATCTCGGAATCGATGCACGAAAGCGTGCTCGCCGCTTATGGACGCGCGCTCCATATCTGATCGTCGCTCATGGCAAAGGGGCGCGGGGATATTCCTCCTCGCGCTCCTCGCCGTTCTGGCAATCGCGCTGCTCCAGCGATCGGGTTGGTTCGATCCACTGAACATCGCCGCGATGAAGGCGGCGGGGGCGGGCAGGGCAGCCGCCCCATGGATCACCCCGGTCATGGTGGCTGCGTCGATTATCGGCGACACGGTCGGGCGATTGCTCATCATGGCCGCCGTTGCGCTCGGCCTGCTCTACCGGTGCCAGCGATATGCCGCCCAATGGCTCGCGCTGGTGACGGTCGGCGGCACCTTCCTCAACACCGGCCTCAAACAGATTTTCGCCGCACCGCGCCCTGATCTTCTGCCGCACATCGACATCGTGCATAGCTACAGCTTTCCCAGCGGCCATTCCGCCGGGACCATGATCCTGTTCGGCGCGCTCGCCATGCTGACACGTTTGGAACTTGGCGCCCCACCATCACCGTTCGCCCTGAGCTTGTCGAAGGGCTTTCCTTCCTCTTTTGAGAAGAAGAGAGCTTCGACAAGCTCAGCCCGAACGGGATGGAGTAATTCAGGTAAAAAGCAGCCTGTTCTACCTTATCTCACCGCCGCGCTCATCATCGCCCTCATCGGCACCAGCCGCGTCTGGCTCGGCGTCCATTGGCCAAGCGACGTCCTCGCCGGTTGGATCGAGGGGCTCGGCTGGCTATGCCTCTGCCGCTACTGGCTACCAGCGGGGCGAGGGCAGGAGCAACGCGTCGCTTAGCCGATCATGCGGCGGCATTCCGTCAGCCGTGACGAAGCCATGCACCCAGAAGCTGTCATAGGCACTGCCCAGCGCAATCATCAGCAACAGCAGCGCCGATCCGGCAAAGACCGGCCGCGCCACCCGCAACCCCGTCTCCGGCATCATCGCCAGCAACACCAAAGGCAGCAGCGGCAGAAAATAGCGCCCCTGCGTCCCCTGCACATAATCCGCCCCCAATGGCGTGCCCGTCAGATACATAGCCGTTTCGATCAGCAAAGCGGTGCCACCAGCTACAGCCAGCCACCACAGCCTCTGCCCCGCGCCGACCCGGACGCCTGATCCACTCAAAACAGCCGCCCCCAGCATGACAGCCGCCAGCAGATAAGCCCCCAGCGGCAACAGTATCGCGTTCCACCCGAAACGCCCGACAATCTGCAACGCATAAACCGGCGACCGCTCGATAATGCTGGTCGCCAAAACATGGGCGTAGGCAACAGGATCAGCCAGAATGACCCCCAACTGCGCCCCAAACGGCGCGGTCATGACATTCTCGCCCGTCTTGCGCGACACGATATGATAAAGCGCCTGACTGCCGCCGGACATTTTCATCCACAGAATGAAGGCCGCCGCTCCAACCGCCATCGCGCCCAGCAGCAGCCAGGGCCGCCTGTCCCGCCGATGCTGCGGCCATTGCAGCCCCGCCGCCATCAGCGGCAGATACACCCCCTTCGCCAGCGCGAGCAGGGGTGCGGTAATCATCAGGCCGGCCGACCGGGCCGGACTGCTACCCATTGCGGCAAGGCGCAATGACAGCGCCAATCCTACAAAGCCCATCCCGTTGATCACGGCGTCCGGCGAAAGAGAGCCCGTCTGATAGCAGAATGTCGGTAACAACGCCGTCCCAAGCAGCGCGCATCGACCAAAGGGCATCAGGCCGAACGCCACCGCCAGCAATATCAGCCCGCCCGCAGCATTGATGATCCGCCCCACATAGAAGCTCCCCATGCGCGGCAGGTCCAACGCGTCACCAATCATCAGTCCTGCGGCTGAAGGCGCATAGAGCGTCGGCGCATAATTGGCGACGTTGGGAAAGTCGGCAAAGGCAGTGCCCGGCCGCCCCGCGTCCGCCCTCCATGCCCGCTCGACCATCATGCGATCAAAGTGCCGCGCCTGGCCCGTAACGTCGGTCGGAAAATCGATCCCGTGCAGTTCCAGCGCAGATCGCGGCAGCTCAGCCCCAATCTCCTCGCCCCGCCGCTCCGTCATGACCCGAACGTCCGCCAGCAGCAGCGCCTTCATATAATGCTGATTTTCGTCGGGTGCCTGAAAGGGGGGCGTAATCACCGCAAATGACAATGTGAAGGCGAAGACCAGCGCCAGCAGCCAGCGCTCCAATCTCGTCACCGGCACGGCAATGGGCGAAAGCATCGCCCGCGCGTCAGAAATCGATAGTCTTTCGTGCCGCAAGAAGCTGCTCCACCAACTTAACCCTCTCCCCTGGGGGAGAGGGCAGGGAGAGGGGGCGGCGCAACACCCGTCGGACTCACACCCTCACCAAATCGCTCCCAGCCGGAAAGCAACAAGGCGGGCGCAACCCTAACCGTCAGCTCTTAACATTTCCCCAGCATTGCCCGCGCTTTTCCATAGTTTCGCAGGCATCCGGCTCATTCGGCTTCATTTTCTTTTTCAACCGGAGGATGCAGCCGCAGCCGCGTCACCCGGCGTCCATCGCTGCTCACGATTTCCAGCTTCCAGCCGCTCTGCTCGTGATCCAATATTTCGCCAGCCTCGGGCACTCGCCCCGCGATGACGAACGCCAGACCGCCTAGCGTGTCGACATCTTCCTCGACATCGGCCAGCCGTTCGTCAATCTCCTCGGCGACATCCTCCAGTTCGGCGCGAGCATCCGCCTCCCACAATCCGCCCTCCAGCGGGACCAGCAGCGCTTCGGGCGCCTCGTCATGTTCATCCTCGACGTCGCCCACGATTTCCTCGACCAGATCCTCGAAAGTCAGCAGCCCCTCGGTCCCGGAATATTCGTCCAGAACAATGGCAAGATGGGTGCGCTTGGCCCGCATTTCGGCCAGCAGGTCCAGCGCGCCCATGCTTTCGGGCACATAAAGCGGCTGGCGGATCAGCGGCTCCAGGCTGTCTGGAACAGGCGACTTGCCCGCCAATATCGCAAAGGCGTCGCGGATGTGGACCATGCCGACGATCGTATCCAGCGTCTCGCGATAAACCGGGATGCGGCTATGCCCCGCTTCGGCGAACAGCGCGGCCAGTTCGGCAAAGCTCGCCCGCTCCTCGATCGCGATGATGTCGGCGCGTGGCACCGCGACGTCATCAACCGTATGTTCGGAAAAATGCAGGAGATTGCGGACCATCTGCCGCTCTATCGCCGACAGGTCGCCCTTGGCGGGAGCGGACGCGCCTTCGTCCTGCTCATCCTCATCATAATCGTCGAGCGCCTCTTCCAGCTCGCGTCGCAGGCTGGGGCTTTCTTCCTCACCAAACAGCAGCGACTTCAGGCCGCTCCATAAACCGCCCTCGTGACTACTACTGTCCGATTCCTTTGAACCGTTGCCGTCCTTCGGACTGCCCTCAGCCATCGTTCTTCCTATTATCCTGTCAGTCGATCCCCATAGGGATCGGAAATGCCAAGGCTCAGCAATGATTGCGTCTCCAACGCCTCCATCGCCTCCGCCTCGGCATCCTCCATATGATCATATCCCAGCAAATGGAAAGTCCCATGGATGATCAGATGGGTGGCATGCTCGGCCACCGTTATGCCTTTTTCCGCCGCCTCGGTGGCGCACACGCCCTCCGCCAGCACGATATCGCCCAGCAGCACCTCGCCATCGTCGGTGTTGCCGGTCCCCTCCAGCAGGTCGGACTGCACCATGGGAAAGGACAGGACGTTGGTCGGCTTGTCCTTGTCGCGATAGGCGCGGTTGAGCCCATGCACCTCCTCGTCGCTGGTCAGCTTGACGGCGACCTCATACAGCGCCTCGTCCGCGGCAAAGGACGCATAAGGACTGTGCGTGATCGCCGCCACCACCGCCCGCTGCGCCAGCAACTCCCAATCTTCGCCCGGCCAGCCTTCATCATGAAGGACCGCAACTTCAATCATCTATGTGCGCTCCACTGCCCATTCACGCATCCGGCCCCTCATAAGCCTGCACAATCCGACCGACGACGGGATGGCGCACAACGTCGCCGATCCCAAACGGCACGACCGATATGCCATCCACTCCCTCCAGCCGCGCCACGGCGTCTGCCAGCCCCGAAATCCCGGGCTGCGGCAAGTCGACCTGACGCGGATCGCCGCAGATCACCATCCGGCTCCCTTCGCCAAAGCGGGTGAGGAACATCTTCATCTGCGCGATGGTCGTGTTCTGCGCCTCGTCCAGCACGATGAACGCATTCGCCAGCGTCCGCCCGCGCATGAAGGCCAGTGGCGCGATCTCGATCTCCGCGCTCGCGATCCGCCGCTCGACCTGCTCGGCGGGCAGCGTGTCATAGAGCGCGTCATAGATCGGCCGAAGATAGGGATCGACCTTCTCCTTCATGTCGCCGGGCAGGAAGCCCAGCCGCTCGCCCGCCTCGACCGCCGGGCGCGACAGGATCAGCCGGTCGACGCTGCCCGTGATCAACTGGCTCACCGCCTGCGCGACGGCGAGGTAGGTCTTGCCCGTGCCTGCCGGACCCAGCGCGAAGATGATGTCGTTCCGGGTCAGCGCCTCCATATAGGTGACCTGCGTGGCGGAGCGCGGAACGATCGTCTTCTTGCGCGTGCGGATCATCACCTTGGGCGGTTCGGCAACATCATGGCGGATGATGCCGTCCAGCATCGGTTCGGCCGACATGGCGATCACCGCCTCCACCGCGCCGCTGTCAATCTCCTGCCCCGCGACGATCCGGTTGTAGAGGCCCGTCATCACATCACGAGCCCGCGCCGCTGCTTCGGCATCGCCCTCAATCTGAAGCTTATTCCCCCGCGCCGCGATATAGACGCCCAGCCGGTTTTCGATCGCCACCAGATTCTGGTCATATTGCCCGAACAGCGCCCCCAGCAGATGCGGCTTCTCGAAAGTCACTTCCAATCGCGCGCGTTCCGCAACGTCCACGCGATGATTTTGGTTCGGTTTCTTGGACATTCAGCAGCCTCCCTTTCCATCCGTCACAACCGCGCTGGCGGTTATCCATCTCCTTGTCTTCGATCCCGGTGGACAGGTTCGGAGATGGGTTCCTGCAAAAGCGGGAACGACGGGTTTTGGGTTCAAGCGGCTTTCCTCCTGCTGAGTTCGCCAGCCAGACTATTCGGACCGGCACTGATGATATCGACTTCGACCATGTCGCCGATGGCAAGTTCGGGCGCTGTGACATGGACGGATTGCAACCAAGGCGTCTTCCCGATCAACTGCCCGGCATGGCGCCCCTTGCGCTCCAGCAATATCTCGGTCGTGCGCCCCACCGTGGCGGCGTTGAATTCCACTTGGTGCCGGTTGATCACCGCCTGAAGCCGCGCCAGCCGCTCGTCCATCACTGCCGCCGGAACCTGCCCGTCCATTTCTGCCGCAGGCGTGCCGGGGCGGGGGCTGTATTTGAACGAATAGCATTGCGCATAACGCACCTGCTCGACGATCTTCAGCGTATCCTCGAACTCCGCATCGCTCTCGCCCGGAAAGCCGACGATGAAGTCGCCCGACAGCGCAATGTCCGGCCGCGCCTTGCGCACCCGCTCGATGATCCGCAAATAGCTGTCCACATCATGACTGCGGTTCATCGCCTTCAATATGCGGTTGTTCCCCGACTGCACCGGCAGATGCAGGAAAGGCATCAGCTTCGCCTCGTCGCCATGCGCCGCGATCAGCCCGTCGCTCATGTCATTGGGATGGCTGGTCGTGTAGCGGATACGCGCCAGCCCGCCGATCTTCGCCAACTCGCGCACCAGGCCATCCATGCCCTGCATCCGGCCCTTGTCATCCTCGCCAGCCCAGGCGTTCACATTCTGCCCCAGCAGCGTGATCTCCCGGACGCCGCCATCCACCAGCGCCTTCGCTTCATCAAGGATCGCGCCCCAAGTCCGGCTGATCTCCGCCCCACGCGTATAGGGCACCACGCAGTAGGTGCAGAACTTATCGCACCCTTCCATGATCGTCAGGAAAGCAGTCGGCCGAGCCTGCTTCGTTCGTCCCGGCAGGGCAGAGAATTTCGACGCCAGCGGCATGTCGGTATCGACCGCCTCCTCACCACGCCCGGCCTTCTCGATCAGGTCAGGCAGCCGGTGATAAGCCTGCGGCCCCACCACGATATCGACACTCTTCGCCCGGCGACTGATCTCGCCGCCTTCCGCCTGCGCAACGCAACCCGCAACCGCGATCATCGGCCGCGTGCCATCCTCGCGGTTCAACCGGCCAATGTCGGAATAAACCTTATCCACCGCCTTTTCGCGAATGTGGCAGGTGTTCAGGATGACCAGATCCGCTTCAGCGCCATCGGCCGCAGCGGTCATGCCCCGTTCGCCCAGCATCTCGGCCATGCGCTCGCCATCATAGACGTTCATCTGGCAGCCGAAGGATTTGACGTGGAATGTCGCTGGAGTCTTTTGGGCGTCGTTACGATTCATGCCGTCCATCTATACAGGGGCCACGACCGGAGTGAAAGGCGGCAGGTGCATCGCAATGCTCGCAGCGATCCTTTCGCGCGCCACTGCCGCTAACTGCTTGCGATCGGGGTAAAGCGCGGGGTCGAACGGCTCCAGAAAACGCAGCGTGACGTTCAGCCTGCCGCGCCGTTCCAGCAGTCGCCGCACATTCTGCCCTGCCGGTTCGTCGCTATGCCACGCAATCTCCGCCGTGGCCGCGCCATAGTCGATGTGGACCGGCTGGATCATCACCGCGCGCGGCGGGGGCAGCAGAACCGCCAATAGCGACGGCTTGAACGGCAGCAGGCCCTGCCCATCGCTGGTCGTTCCCTCTGGGAACAGCGCAACCGGCTGGTGCCCGGCCAGCGCCGCGCGCAACGCCTCGATCTGTCCGCCAAGCGCGCCTCGCCGGTTACGCGCGACGAACAGGGTATTATTCTGGGCCGCCAGCCACCCGACGATCGGCCAGCCCGCGATCCCGTCATGCGCGACGAATGCGGCGGAGGTTGCACCGCCCAGCGCCAATATATCGACCCAGCTGACATGATTGGCGATGATGAAACTGTCGCCGTGAAAGGGATGCCCTTCTACCCGCACCCGCGCACCGACGGCCCTTGCCGCCATTCCCAGAAAGCGGGGAGGCCAGGGCGATCGAGCACCAACGGCCCGCCATAGCAGATGCGGGATCAGGCAAAGCAGCAGGCATGCCGCCAGAGCGCTCAGCCGATAGAGAAAGCGAAGCCGCCGCAAGGCTGTCAGTTCTTGCGGTCCAACGATACGCCGTACAATTCCATGCGATGGTCGACCAGGCGGAAACCCAGCTTCTCGGCAATCTGCTTCTGCAACTGTTCCAGCTCCGGATCGACGAACTCGATCACGTTGCCAGTTTCGACATCGATCAGATGGTCGTGATGCGCTTCGGGCGCTGCCTCATAACGGGCGCGTCCATCGCCAAAGTCGTGCCGCTCCAAAATGCCCGCCTCTTCGAACAGGCGGACGGTGCGGTACACGGTCGCGATCGAAATGCCCGGATCGATGGCGGACGACCGCTTGTGCAGTTCCTCCACATCGGGATGGTCCACCGCGTCACTCAGCACTTGAGCGATCACGCGGCGCTGTTCAGTGATGCGCAGGCCCTTCTCATGGCAAAGGGCTTCTACATCGATCTTGCGGTTCATGCGGGCTCGCTCATTCAGGTGTGTCGGATAATCAGCGGAAATCTAGCGGCATAAACGTCATTATAAAAGGGGCGCATGGCAAATGCGCCCCTCTCATCGCGGATCGCCCGCAGTTGCTGCTTATTTCGCGCGGGTGCGGCGGCGCTTTGTCCCAAGCCCGATCTTCTTCGCCAGCGAACGGCGCTGTTCGGCATAGTTGGGGGCGACCATCGGATAGTCGGCGGGCAGACCCCACTTCGCGCGATAATCGTCCGGCGTCATCTGATAGTGAGTCATCAGGTGCCGCTTCAGCATCTTCAGCTTCTTGCCGTCTTCCAGGCAGATAATATAGTCGGGCTTGATCGAAGAACGCACCGACACTGCTGGTTCCGGTTTTACTTCCGGGACAGCAGCTGGCTTGGTCAGGCCAGACAGGGCCGCGTGAACGTTCTGGATAAGCGTTGAAACGTCAGACACGGCGACACTGTTGTTAGAAACATGTGCTGCCACAATGTCCGAAGTCAAAGTAATGAGCAGCTCGCTCTGGGCTGATTCGATTTCCATTTCTTTTATCCCGCGAATGCTAAATTTAGTGCGACCCGCCCAGGTGAATTCGTTTCAGGAGCGGTATGTCAGCGTTATACCCGGATACGCCGATTAGCAAGGGTGATCCAGTCTATCCCAGCATTTCTATACGAAAGCTCAGGGCATCGTGAAGTTGTCCATCGGCACCCCGGTAGTAACCAGGACGCCTATGTACATATTCGAACCCTGCTCTTTCATATAATTTGATCGCTGTATTTGACGAACGGACTTCGAGATTCATCGACTTGATGCCTCGCCGTCGCGCCGTCTTCAAACTATCGATCAACAGTTCCCGGCCAATGCCCCGTCCGCGCCATGCCGGATGGACGGCCAGCAACAGCAGTTCGCATTCGTCCAACACCGACCGGACCAGTGCGAAACCCATCGCCGCCGCATCCACCCGCGCGATCGTCAGCCATGTGCCCGGCATCATCATGACGCCGGAAAGCTGTGGCAGCGTCCATGCCTCGCCATAGGCGGGGTCGAATGCCTCTGCCATGACATCCATCGCGTCGGCCAGCGCGTTGCGCTCGCCATCCTCATATATGTCCAGCGTAAGGCCGGGGATCATGAACGGCCCTGCTGCGGCGTAGGCTGCATCATGGGCTGCGCGTCGGCATCGCGGCAGTAAATGGGGGAGGGCGGCAGGGGCGGCAGTTCTGCGATCAACGGATAATCGGCGGAGTTGGGATAAAGGCTGACGGCCGTTCCATGGCCACGCGCGGTCACCAATGCTTCGGCGCCCGTGCCATATATCACCGGCTGGTCCAGCATCGTGGCAAGCGTCGCGATCGGGGTGGACGAGGGCTGGGTGATGGCGGTCAGGCCATCGGCCTCAAAACATTGCCAGAACAGTTCGCCATGCCCCCCCGTAATGGTGACCGCGATCGGCCCGCCATCCTGATGCTGATCCTGACCTTGGGCCGCCTTGGCCGCGATCAGCGACAGCGCGCAATAACCCTGTAGGGGCAGCGACCATGCGAGGGCAAGCGCTCTAGCGGCCGCTATGCCGATGCGCACGCCCGTGAAGCTGCCGGGGCCAAGGTCGACCGCAATCGCGTTCGCCCGGCCGCCGTCGGGCAGGGCGGCAATCGCGGGCACCAGCGCTTCGGCATGGCCCCGGCCGACTATCTCATGGAAATGGCCGATCGGCCTGCCGTCCTCCAGCAGCGCCACGGACAGCGCCTGCGTAGCGGTGTCGATGACGAGAGTGCGCAAGAAAATCCCCTGTGAAAACCGGCGTGGGAGCGGGCGGCCTATGGCAAGCGGTTAGTCGATCGCGATCGTTTTGCCAAACGCCGCCGCCGCTATTTCAGACGGCGCGCACTTCCGTCACTTCCGGGACATAATGTTTGAGCAGTTGCTCGATCCCGTTCTTCAACGTGGCGCTTGAGGACGGGCAACCGGAACAGGCGCCCTGCATCCGCAGATAGACCGTTCCGCGATCAAAGCCACGATAGACGATGTCGCCGCCGTCATTGGCGACGGCGGGCCGGACTCGCGTGTCGATAAGGTCGCGGATCTGCGCGACGATCTCCGCGTCGGCGGGATCATCGGTGAACTCTTCCTCCTCTTCGGGGATGAAGATTTCGCCTGCCGATCCGGGGGTGAACAGCGGCATGTTCGCCGAAAAATGCTCCAGCAGGATCGACAGGATATCGGGCTTCACATCGCTCCACTGCGCGCCGGGCGCGATGGTGACGGAAATGAAGTCGCCGCCGAAAAAGACGCCGGTGACGTCGCCAAGGCCGAAAAGGGCATCGGCGAGCGGAGAGGCTTCCGCTTCCTCCGGCGTCGCGAAATCGCGGGTGCCCATGCCCATGACCACCCGGCCGGGGATGAACTTGACGGTTGCCGGATTTGGCGTTGGTTCGGTCTCGATCAGCATGGCCGCTATGTGGAGAGAAGGTTGCTCAAGATCAAGCTTTCTGACGGGCTTTTGGGGAACTTCGCCAGATGCTGGCGATTAAACTCCTATCAGCATGAGCAGGAGACAAAGGATGAGCACCGAATCCGATATCCGCCACCGTTTCTGGACCGAATTGTCGCAGAGCCCCTTTCTGATGATCGGCTTGCTGGGATCGCACGAACACAGCCTGCCGATGACGGCGCAGCTCGACCCCGGTGCCAACCATTGCTTCTGGTTCTACACGACCCGGGACAATCGTCTGGCGAAGGGCGGCCCGGCCATGGCGCAGTTTTCGGGGAAGGGCCATTATTTGTTCGCCTGCATCGACGGCACTCTTGTGGAGGAAACCGACCCGGCGGTGATCGACCGCTACTGGACCCACGAAGTCGCGGCCTGGTATCCCGGCGGGCGGCAGGACCCCAATCTGCTCATGCTCCGCTTTGATCTTGGCCATGCGGAAATCTGGCGCGCGGACATGTCGCTGGGCGGGGTCTTCAAGCAATTGTTCGGCGGCGACGTGCGCGATGAGATGCGCGGGAAGCATGTGGAAATCTCGCTCTAATGTCTCGAGTGGGGCTTCGTTTCGGCGAAGCCCTTGCTTTTTTGCATGAATGAAAGCATATGGCCCGCAACGCAGCGGGCGGCCTTCATGGCCCATCAGCGATTGGCAGCGTGATCGTCCCGACCCTTGAGGGGTGACGGGGCCGGCCAATGAAAGTCTGCGCCAAGCTTTTGAGGCTTCCCTATTCACGCGGGTCGTTTCGCAACCCGCTTTGCGTCCAGTTGCGATTCGCAACCCATGGCCGCCTGAGCCTTTCTAATTCGAGAGTTCATTCATGCAATTCACCGACCTTGGCCTCGCCGAGTCCATCCTGAAGGCGCTCGCCGCCAAGAATTACGCCAACCCCACACCCATCCAGACGCAGGCGATTCCCGTCCTGCTTCAGGGCAAGGACCTGTGCGGCATCGCCCAAACAGGCACCGGCAAGACCGCTGCCTTCGCGCTGCCCAGCCTCGACCATTTCGCCCGCAATCCCAAGCCGACGCCGCTTCAGGGCTGCCGGATGCTGGTCCTGTCCCCCACCCGCGAACTCGCAGCCCAGATCGCGCAGAGCTTCCGCGACTATGGCCGCTTCCTGAAGCTGTCGGTCGAAGTCGTCTTCGGCGGTGTCCCCATCAACCGTCAAATCCGGGCATTGGGGCGCGGCGTCGACATCGTAGTCGCCACGCCGGGCCGTCTCCTCGACCTGATCGACCAGCGCGCCTTCACCATCAAGGACACGGAAATCTTCGTCCTCGACGAAGCCGACCAGATGATGGACATGGGCTTCATCCACCCCTTGAAGCGCATCGCCAAGCTGCTTCCCAAGGAACGGCAGAACCTCTTCTTCTCCGCCACCATGCCCGGCGAGATCGAGGCGCTGGCCGCCCAGTTCCTGAACAACCCGGTCAAGGTCAGCGTAGCGCCCCAGTCCACCACGGCCGAGCGCGTCCGCCAGCAGGCGACCTTCGTCAATCAGGCGGAAAAGCAGGCGCTCCTCACTCTCACGGTTCGCAACGAGCCGATCGATCGTGCGCTGATCTTTACCCGCACCAAGCACGGCGCCGATCGCGTCGTCCGCTTCCTAGAAGGCGCTGGCATCCAGGCGGTCGCGATCCATGGCAACAAGAGCCAGGGGCAGCGCACCACTGCCCTCCAGGCTTTCCGTCACGGTCATGTAAAGCTGCTCGTCGCCACCGACATCGCTGCGCGTGGCATCGACGTGTCGGGCGTCAGCCATGTCATCAATTTCGAGCTTCCCAATGTGCCCGAACAATATGTCCACCGCATCGGCCGCACCGCGCGGGCAGGCGCGGAAGGTATTGCGATCAGCTTCGTGGCCGATGATGAACGGCCCTATCTCAAGGCGATCGAGCGTACCGCTAAGGTGAAGCTCGAGATCGTGCCCTTGCCTGATAATTTCACCGAAGCCGTCCGCAACCTCCCGAAGGCAGCGCCTCAGCGCAAAGGCCGCGAGCAAACGCCGGAACAGAAAACGCGTCGGGCCGACGGCCAGCGTCGCTATCAGGACCAGCAGAAGCAGCAGCAGCAGCGCGGCACCGCCGAACGGGCTCATCGCCCCGATGGAGACGCAAAGCCCGCGAAGAAGAACTTCCGTCGCAACCGGAATGGGGTCGGCGCACACAAGGGTGCTGTGCAAAAGACCGGCGGCCGTTAAGTTTCAGGCAGGATGGCGCCGGGTGGCGCCATCCTGACCTTTCCTGGCGGAACATGGTTGCTCTTTGTCAGTAGCCATTCAGAATTTTGGCTCTAGGCTACGGCGCCATGAGCTTTTCCCTCCGGCGTCCTGCCGTTTCGCTGTCCGTCATTGCATTGCTGCTTTCGGGCATCCCGGCTTCCCTGTCGGCCAGAACTGGCACGACCCCGGCAAAGTCGGCGTCGGCCACCAACGATACGCAGGCGCAGGTCAGGCCGTGGCTCTATGAAAATAGCGACGTGCCCATCGATCCGGCATGGCACTTCGGCACCTTGCCCAATGGCCTGCGCTATGCCGTTCGCCGCAATGGCGTTCCGCCGGGGCAGGTCTCCGTCCGCCTGCGCATGGATGTCGGCGCCCTGATGGAGCAGCCCGATGAGCAGGGCTATGCGCACTTCATGGAGCATCTGACCTTCCGCGGATCGCGCCATGTGCCCGATGGCGAGTCCAAACGAATATGGCAGCGGCTGGGCGTTACCTTCGGCAGCGACAGCAATGCGCAGACGACGCCCACCGGCACCACCTATGCGCTCGACCTTCCTCAGGCGACATCGGCCAGCCTTGGCGAGAGCATGAAAATTCTCGCGGGCATGATGGTCGATCCCAACATCGTGGATAGTGCCGTTGAAGCGGAGCGGGCGGTCGTGCTGGCTGAGCGGCGGGAAGGGGATGGGCCGCAAATGCGCATCTCCGACGCAAGCCGCCGCCACTTCTTCGCAGGTCAGCTTCTTGCGGAGCGCAGCCCCATTGGCACGGTCGCCAGCCTCAATGCTGCCACTGCCGCGCGGATGGAGGCCTTTCATCAGCGCTGGTATCGCCCGGAAAATGCAGTGATCTCGATAGCGGGCGACATCGATCCCGCTGTAGCCGAGCAGATCATCAAGGATAATTTCGCGTCATGGTCGGTGCCGGGGCAGGGGGCTGCACTCCCGGATTTCGGTGAGCCGGATGCCAAAGCACCTGCAACCAGCGTCGCCGTTGAGCCGGGCGCGCCAACGGGCCTGACCATGGCCTGGCTCCGTCCATGGAAGCCCCATGCCGACACCATCGTCTATAACCAGGACAAGCTGACGGATATGCTGGCGCTGCAGATCATCAGCCGTCGCCTCGAACAAGCGGCCCGCAGCGGAGGCAGCTTCATTCAGGCCAGCGTCGATCAGCAGGATGTCAGCCGCTCGGCCGATGGGACCTTCGTCACCCTGGTTCCGACCGGCGAGAATTGGGAAAAGGCCTTGGGCGATGTCCGCGCGATCATCGAGGACGCGAAGGCGACCGCCCCGAGCCAGCTCGAAATTGACCGGGAATATGCCCAGATCGACACGGCGCTCGCCATTCAGGTCGAGAACGCCGACACGGAAGCGGGCGCCAAGCAGGCGAGCGATCTCGTGAGCGCCGTCGATATTCGCGAAACCACTGTCAGCCCTCAGGCTGCGCTGGAGATATTCCGATCCGGCAAACCGGCGATGACGCCGCAGAAGATACTGGACTCCACGCGCCGCCTGTTTTCTGCCGGTGTGTTCCGAGCGCTCCTGATTACGGGCAAGCCGGTGCCGGGGATCGACGCCCGCCTGTCCGCTGCCCTTGCCGCGCCCGTGAAGGCTGCCACCAACGCCCGGCTGTCGGACAAGGCGATCACGATGGCGGACCTTCCCAAGCTTGGTCCTCCCGGCAAAGTGGTGTCGCGGACGCAGGTCGGGTTGCCCGGCATGGAGAGCATAACCTTTGCCAACGGGGTGAAACTCACCCTGTTCGCCAATAATGCTGAAACGGAAAAGGTGCGGATCAACGTCCGCTTCGGCCACGGGCAGCTGGCCTTTTCGCCTACGAAGGCAGCACCCGGCTGGGCCGCCAATTATGCTTTGGTGGCGAGTGGCATCGGCAAGCTGGGTCAGCGTGAATTGGATGACCTGACGAATGGTCGCCGCATGGGAATGGATTTCTCAATCGACGATGATGCCTTCGAAATGCAGGCCGTCACCCGCCCGGCTGATTACAGGGATCAGTTGCAACTCTTCGCGACCAAATTGGCCGCGCCGGGCTGGGACCCGGCACCGATCGCCCGAGTGAAGACAGGCGCCGCGGTTGCTTATGACGCCATGGCGCGCGCGCCAGATTCAGTGTTGGCACGCGATCTCAACTGGTTGCTTCATGACAAGGACGTTCGATTCCGCACCCCTTCGCGAAACGAGATAGAGGCGCTGACCCCGCAGGCGTTTCGCTCCACCTGGGAGCCACTGCTGGCTTCTGGACCGATTGAAGTGCAGATTTTTGGACAAGTTAAGCCCGACGAAGCGATCGAGGCGGTGGCCGCCACCTTTGGCGCGCTGCCCGCAAGGCCGGACGTTCCGGTTCCGCCCGCGAACAAGCAGATGCGCTTCCCCGCCCATGTCGCGACGCCGGTCGTTCTGCGGCACAAGGGCGACAAGGAGCAAGCCGCAGCGGTCATGGCCTGGCCAACGGCAGGGGGTTTTGCGCTTACGAAGGAAGCGCGTCAGCTCGAAATCCTGACGCAAATCTTCAATGATCGTCTGTTCGATCGGCTGAGGTCGACGGAAGGAGCCGCCTATTCGCCCAGCGTGCAGAATAATTGGCCCTTTTCCTACGAAAGCGGCGGCTATATTCTGGTGACCAGCCAGGTGCGTCCCGACCGTATCAATTATTTCTACGGCGTCGTTAAGGATACGGCGGCCGACCTCGCCAAAAACCCGGTCAGCGACGACGAGCTTCAGCGCGCCGTCGCGCCGATGCGCCAGCTGCTGATGCGGGCGAGCACTGGCAATGCCTTCTGGATGAACCAGATGGAAGGCGCGACCCAGAACCCGCAATATGTGCAGGCCATGCAGACCATGGCGAAGGACATGCTGTCGGTGACCCCCGCTCAGCTTCAGGCGCTTGCCGCCAAATATCTGGTTCCGGGGAAGAGCTGGTCGGCTGTGGTGCTGCCGGAGGGGGTGGACGCTCGCTGACGGTACGACGGTCTTTTGAAGGCAAGTGGCAGGAAGCCAACGCAAAGAGGGCGGGCTATTCGTCAGACCTTCCGAAGTTGAGAGGATAGGCCGTGACATTCGCCTTTGACATATTCCGGTCCCCGGTGGGCGATCTCACCATGATCGCCAGCGGAAAGGGCCTGGCTGCCCTGCTGTGGGAAAATGACGATCCCCTGCGCGTACGGGTCAGGCCTGGGGCGAAGACCCCGGATCACCCACTGCTTCAGGAAACGTCGAGGCAATTGCGCGCCTATTTCTCGGGTCGGCTCACTCGCTTCGATATTCCGCTCGATTTTCAGGGGACGGATTTTCAGAAGCAGGTCTGGGCGGCCCTGCTACGCATTCCGTTCGGGCAATTGCGCAGCTATGGTCAGGTGGCAGCGGATATCGGCCATCCCTCAGCCTCCCGCGCGGTCGGCGCTGCTAACGGCCGCAACCCGCTCTCCATTATCGCGCCCTGCCACAGGGTGATTGGATCGGCGGGCGCGCTGACCGGCTTTGCTGGCGGGCTGGAAGCCAAGCGATACCTGCTGGATCATGAGCAGTCTGTGCTGCGAACCGGAGGAGAATGGCGCACCCAAGTGGATTCGAACCACTGGCCTTTGCCTTCGGAGGGCAACGCTCTATCCAGCTGAGCTATGGGTGCATGTCGCTTGGTGCGAAGCGCCGCTTAGCAAAGCCCAACTGCCGACGCCAGCACCAAAATCGCGACGCGCCGACTATTTGATCTTCTTCATGGGCTGGAACTTGCCGAGCCCGCAACTGGCACCGCGCATCAGATCAGGCGAATTGTACAGAACCGTGATGATATCCACGGAGCAGAGCTGCGACAGGCTGGTCTTGTACATGAAACGCTTTTCGAAACCCAGGCTTGGGCAGCTGTTCGGCAGCGTGTTCCGGTACACCTTATTGCCGTTCAGAATGAAATCGATCGTCCGATCATCACGAACATCGGTCTGGCGGATCGAATTTATCTGGACGCAATCAACAGGCTTGCCAGCTGCGACCAGATTGTCGGGCCGCGGCTTGGCCGATGCCGGGGCAACCAGGGACATGAGCGCCACGGCGACACCCAGCCGAAGCGCCGGGGAAACAGGGACGAACATGATTGTCTCTCCTTATTGTCGTCACGGGTAACACGTCATCGAGTGGCGCGTTCCGTCTTTGCCCTAGCACAGCTTGGCTGAACCGCATGAAAATGGCGGGCGTTCAGCCGATCGGCGTGGCTCCTTTGGGAGCAGGGGTCTTGGGCTTGTAGCGGCACAGGTCGGCGACGATGCAGCGCCAGCATTCTGGCCGACGCGCCTTGCACACATAGCGGCCATGAAGGATGAGCCAGTGGTGTGCATCGCGGCGAAATGGGCCAGGTACGCGCTTCTCCAGCTTTTGTTCGACCGCCAGGGGCGTCTTGCCCGGTGCAAGGCCGGTACGGTTGCCTACGCGGAAGATATGGGTATCGACGGCGAACGTCTCATGCCCGAAGGCCGTGTTCATCACCACATTCGCCGTTTTTCTGCCCACCCCCGGTAGTGTCGTGAGTATGTCGCGATCCTGCGGGACTTCGCCGCCAAAATCGCGCACCAATATTTCGGACAGGGCGATGACATTCTTCGCCTTGGCATTGAACAGGCCGATCGTCTTGATGTGCTGCTTCAAGCCCTCTTCGCCAAGCTCCACCATCTCGGCGGGCGTTTCCACCTGCTTGAAAAGCGCGCGCGTGGCCTTGTTGACGCCGACGTCGGTCGCCTGAGCGGACAGCACGACCGCGACCAGAAGCTGATAGTCGTTGCCATATTCCAGTTCCGTTCGCGGCGCCGGATTGGCTTCCGCGAGGCGGCTGAAGAAGTCGAAGATCTGCGCCTTGTTCATCGCAGGATCAAAGGCCAAGCACTGCCTTCATGTCATAGCGCCCAGCAGGCTGACCGATCAGCCAGGCCGCGCCCTTCACGGCGCCGCGTGCGAAGATGACGCGGCTCTCCGCGCGATGGCCGAGTTCAATGCGCTCGCCATCGGCGGCGAAGATCACCTGATGGTCGCCCGCAACCGACCCGCCCCGAAGAGCCGCGAACCCGATCGCACCCTGAGCCCGCGCGCCGGTGATGCCGTCGCGGCCCCTTTCGCTGTTGCTGGAAAGCTCGATGGCTCGGCCACGTGCTGCCGCTTCACCCAGCAAGAGCGCGGTGCCCGACGGCGCATCAACCTTGTGCCGATGATGCATCTCGACGATTTCGATATCCCAATCGTCTCCAAGGCGGGCGGCAGCCTGCTCAACCAATGCCGATAACAGGTTTACGCCCAGAGAGGTGTTGCCCGTCTGGAGCACGGGGATCATCCGTGCCGCCTCATCGATCAGATTGTGATGAACCTGCTCCAGTCCGGTGGTGCCGATAAGGATCGGCTTCCTCGCCGCCACGCACGCATCAAGATGAGAGGAAAGAACAGCCGGAACCGAAAAGTCGATCAGCACGTCACTGTGTTCGGCCAACGCCAGCGGATCGGATGTGATCGCGAGCCCGGGCAGAAGCTCTCCACTGCCTTCCCGGTCTGTACCGCCACTGATGTTCAGCCCTGCTTCGATCGCGACCTGGGCGATCGTGCGTCCCATGCGGCCCGCTGCTCCAAAAAGTCCGATCTTCGTCATGATGGTGCTTGTCCCCGAAATCTGCCCGTCCGATGCCAGAATGACCCCGCCTTGTCATCTGGAAGCTGTAGCTTTTGGATTGAGCAGCAGACATGATGAAGAGATGGACAACATCTTCAACATCGTCATTCTGACTGGCGCCGGAATTTCCGCCGAAAGCGGGCTCGCGACATTTCGAGGACCTGATGGCTTGTGGGAAGGCCATCATGTGGAAAATGTCTGCACGCCAGAGGCGCTGGAACGCAATGCCGCACTGGTGCATCGCTTCTATGACGAACGGCGCGCGAAGCTGCATGAAGTTGAGCCCAATGCGGCGCATCAGGCTTTGGCAGCCTTGGACGCGCAATGGCCAGGCGATCTGCTCATCGTTACGCAGAATGTCGATGATCTTCACGAAAGGGCGGGTGCCGACCGCCTGATACACATGCACGGCGAACTTCGATCGGCCCTCTGCGCCGGTTGCGGCAAGGCGGTGCCCTGGTCAGATTCCTTGCCTCCGGGCGCGCAGTGCGGAGCGTGCCGCAGTGCGAGCCTGCGTCCGGACATCGTGTTCTTCGGTGAGATGCCGTACCAGATGGATGTGATCGACGCAGCGCTCCGCCGGGCCGACCTATTCGTCTCGATCGGCACCTCTGGCGCGGTGTATCCGGCCGCAGGTTTTGTCCAGACGGCGCGGCATGCTGGCGCCCGGACGGTGGAGTTGAATCTGGAGCCCTCGGCGGGCAGCTTCTATTTCGAAGAAACTCGCATCGGTCTTGCCAGCGATCTCGTGCCTGATCTGGTACGGGAATTACTGGCCTAGATTCCGCCAGTTATGCCTCGGCGTCGCTCGTCAAGCGGAGCGAAGGGGCCTCTCTCTGATTCGCGTTTCCTGATGATCGGCGTTGTCGACCGTACGGACCGAGAAGATGGCGGCGATGATGAACAAGATTACGGCGACTCCGGTCGCGATCATGATATTGCGCGATAAGCGGCGCTGCGGCTCGCTGGTGGTGTGCGCGATAGTCGGCAGACCGAAGTCAGCCGTCGCGCTCTTCAGTCGTTCAGCGAATTCCCAGGCGGCCTCTGCCCTTGCATAAGCAATTGCGTGCTGTGGGTCCGCCTCGATCCACGCGGAAAGTTCCGCCTCATCCTGAGCAGTCGGGTCCGCGTTAAGCCTGACCAGCAGACGCGCGGCTTCCGCCTCGATTTCCTCCCTGCTGCTTGACCCTCGCCCCGACGCTTGCACGTTCGAAATCCGTTTCCTCACGTTTCGACCATGCCCGCATAACTATCGCGATGGCTTTGGCCAGATGTTTTTCAACTGTAGAAACGGACAAGGACATTTCTGCCGCTATTTCGACCATCGATCTTTCGTGGATACGGCGCAGGACAAATACCCTCCGGCATTGCGGCGGAAGCGTTTCGACGATCGCTTCGATCTGCCGCAGGGCTTCGCGGGCATGAAGTTGAGCTTCGACACTGTTTTCGGCTTGCAGCAGTTCCAGGTCAGCGATCGTTTCGAAGCTGACCACCTTGTTGCGGCGGGCATTGTCGATGATCAGATTGCGGGCGATCGTGAACAGATAGGCACGGCCCGTCGTCACATTGTTCCAATTTTCCGTCGCATAGGCACGGGCCATGACCTCGGCGACCATGTCGTCAAGTTCCAGGCAGGAAGGCAAAATCCTCCGGAGCCGTCCCCGAAGCGCAGCCTCCTGTGGTAATATAACTGCCTTGAACCAGTCCAATTTGGCGCGAACCCGATGCACGATGACCCCCTTGATGTCAGCCGCGCCTCTCCCGCTTTTCTTCTATCTGCCGTGGTTCAATCATGCTTGCAGGGGCCTGTCCAGCACAGGAGAGGGAGAAAATTTCTCGCTACTACAAGATTATGACGCCGCTGATACACTCAATCCGGCGGCAATTCCGGGATGGACCGATCCGGCTGGTCAAAATCGGGCCGCGTCGGCACGACCTCGGGTGGTTCGCCCGATGGGGTTTCATCCGGGGTAGAGGGGGGAGGCGACTCCGGGGGTGACTGCGGCTGAATCGTGTCGGGCGGGGGTACGCCGATCGGTTCGGGATCAGGCTGAGTGGCCATGTTTCTCTCCTTGTCTAAACGTTACGCCTGAGGCCTTGCGCAAGTTCCGGGCAAGTTATCCACAATTGCTTGCCTCCCCGGATGCTTTTCTCTATGCCGCGCCGACCGGCGGCCGATGCGGGCGTGGCGAAACTGGTAGACGCGCCAGATTTAGGTTCTGGTATCGCAAGATGTGGGGGTTCGAGTCCCTTCGCCCGCACCAGTGCGCCCGGCTTGTATCATGTCAGGCGCCACCTGAATTCAGCTGAAGAAAGCGTTTGAGAGAAGAGATGCAGACTGTCGAGACGTTGAACGAGGGCCTGAAGCGCGCCTACACCGTGACCATCACGTCGAAGGACATCGACGCCCGCGTGGAAAAGGAAGTGGCGGCGATCGCACCGCAGGTTCGGATGCCTGGCTTCCGCCCCGGCAAGGTGCCTGCCAACCTCGTCAAGAAAATGCATGGTGAATCGCTTCAGCGCGATGCCCTTAACAATTCGATCCAGGAAGGCATTCAAAAGCTGATCGCGGACAACAAGCTGCGCCCGGCGATGCAGCCTTCCGTGGAGCTGGACGAAGGCTTTGAATTCGGCAAGGACGCCGAGGTTAAGGTGGCGCTGGAAGTGCTTCCTGAAATCGCCGCGCCCAGCATCGAAGGTCTGAAGCTGGAGCGTCTGACCGTCGAAGTCGCTGATTCGCAGGTTGATGAAGCCGCTGGCCGCATCGCGATCCAGCAGGGCGCGCTGGAAGAGCATGCCGCTTCGCACAAGGCGAAGGATGGCGACACGCTGACCATCGACTTCGTCGGTAAGATCGACGGCGAGCCCTTTGAAGGTGGTTCGGCCGAAGATGTGAAGCTCAAGATCGGTTCGGGCCAGTTCATCCCCGGCTTCGAAGAACAGCTCACGGGCGTCAAGAAGGGCGACGAAAAGACCATCACAGTCCCCTTCCCGGAGGATTATGGCGCGGCCCATCTCGCCGGCAAGGAAGCCACCTTCGACATCACGGTCAAGGCAATCCTGAACGCCGACAAGCCCAAGCTGGACGATGATTTCGCCAAGTCGCTGGGTCTGGAAGGTCTCGACAAGCTCAAGGAACTGCTGAAGGGCCAGATCGAGCAGGAACATAATGGCCTCACCCGCACGCACATGAAGCGCAAGCTGCTCGATCAGCTTGCCGCTGCCCATGATTTCGACGTGCCGCCGAGCATGGTGGAAGCCGAGTTCGAACAGATCTGGGCACAGCTTCAGCACGAAGCCAGCCATGAGGCGGACCCGGAAGCCGCTCTCAAGGAAATGGAAGCCGAGAAGGAAGATTATCGCGCGATCGCTGTTCGCCGCGTGCGCCTTGGCCTCCTCCTGTCCGAAATCGGTCAGGCAAATGGCGTGGCGGTTTCCGATCAGGAAATGAACCGCCTGATCATGCAGGCCGCTCAGCAGTACGGCCCGCAGGATCGTGAACGGTTCGTCCAATATGTCCGCCAGGACCCGATGGCCGCCGCTCAACTCCGTGCGCCGCTTTATGAAGACAAGGTCGTAGACTTCCTGTTCGGCAAGGCCGAAGTCACCGATCGCGCCGTCAGCCGCGAAGAGCTGGAAGCAGCGATTGAAGCGGAAGATGGCGATTTGAAGCCCCACGTGCACGGCCCGGGTTGCGGCCATGATCATCATGATCATGACGAAAAGCCCAAGGCGAAGAAGGCTGCTCCCAAGAAGAAGGCTGCGGACGCTGACGAAGCCGCGCCTGCGACCGAGGAAGCTCCGGCGAAAAAGGCCCCGGCCAAGAAGGCTGCCGCCAAGAAGGACGAGGCCGTGGCTGAAGAAGCTGCCGCTGAGGAAAAGCCCAAGGCCAAGAAGGCTCCGGCCAAGAAGGCTGCTGCCAAGGCTGAATAAGGGTTGGGGTTGCCCGGCTGAGTGCTGATGCGAGCTCGGGCCACTGCCAAAACATGAAAAGCGTCCGTCTCCAGATGGAAGACGGGCGCTTTTCATTTAGCACTCGTCATGGCAGACGAAATGTTAATCCCGGCACGTCATGCCGCGATAAGTTCGGGTGAGGTTTGGGGCAGATGAAGGAATTTCCGGCAGTGGCAAGCGGGCAGGGGGCGGCAGGTCCGCGCATTGCCGTAATCCTGCCCTGCTATAATGAAGCGGGCGCGATCGTGAAGACGGTGCAGGATTTCCGCCGGTCACTGCCCACCGCCGACATCTACGTCTTCGATAACAACAGTAGCGACGGCAGCGCTGAACTCGCCGCCGGAGCGGGCGCGATCGTTCGCCGGGTGACACAGCAGGGCAAGGGCCATGTCGTGCGCCGCATGTTCGCCGATGTGGATGCTGACATCTACGTCATGGCCGACGGTGATGCGACCTATGATGCCGCCGCCGCGCCCAGTCTCGTAGCCGCCATGTTGGAAGATAATCTCGACATGGTCGTTGGCGCGCGCAAGAGCGAGGTGGAAGAAGCCTATCGCCGTGGCCATCGCTTCGGAAACTGGGCGCTCACCAGCCTGCTCAAGCAACTCTTTGGCCGTAGCTTCACCGATATATTGTCGGGCTATCGCGTCTTTTCCCGCCGTTTCGTCAAGAGCTTCCCGGTCCTTTCGGCAGGTTTCGAAATCGAAACGGAAATCAGCGTTCATGCGCTTGAACTGGCCATGCCCGTTTCCGAAATCATGACTGCCTATGGCGCCCGGCTGGAAGGTTCGGTCAGCAAGCTCTCCACCTATCGCGACGGCTGGCGCATCCTGCGAACGATCTTCACGCTCTACCGGATCGAAAAGCCGATCCTTTTCTTCGGCATCATCGCCGCGTTGCTGGCGGTCACGGCTGTAATTCTGGCCACGCCGTTGATCCTTACCTATCTCGATACCGGGCTTGTGCCACGCTTTCCTACCGCGATTCTCGTGACGGGGCTGATGATACTCGCTACCCTATCGGGCATGTGTGGGCTGATCCTCGACACCGTAGTGCGCGGACGTCGGGAAGTGCGGCGCCTTGCTTATCTGACATTCCGTGCGCCTTCCGATTTTGAACCGCGCCGCTGAACTCGCGACCGGCGATCACAGGACCCCTTGAACCCGCCCGCTTTTGTGCCGATGTAGAGAACGGGCAAAAATCACCCTGAAAGAGCAAAATGACCAATATCATGTCTGATCCCATGGCCGCGCTTGTTCCTATCGTCATCGAACAATCCAATCGCGGCGAACGCAGTTTTGACATTTTCTCCCGCCTGCTGCGTGAACGGATCATCTTCGTGACCGGTCAGGTTGAGGATCATATGGCCTCGCTCATCGTCGCCCAGCTCCTGTTCCTCGAGTCGGAAAATCCGAAGAAGGACATCTGGATGTACATCAATTCCCCCGGTGGCGTGGTGACGGCGGGCATGGCGATCCATGACACGATGAAATATATCCGCCCCCAGGTCGGCACGGTCTGCATCGGTCAGGCAGCATCCATGGGCAGCTTCCTTCTGGCAGCGGGTGAACCGGGCAAGCGCATCGCGCTGTCTAACGCACGGATCATGGTGCATCAGCCGTCCGGCGGCGCCCAGGGCATGGCTTCGGACATCGAAATCCAGGCGAAGGAAATCCTCCGGATTCGCCGCCGTCTCAATGACCTGTATGTGCAATACACCGGCAGGTCGCTGGACGAGGTTGAGCGCGCGATGGACCGCGATACCTTCCTTGAAGCCGATGAGGCGAAGGCGTTCGGGCTGGTGGACGAGGTATTTGATCGCCGTCCAGCGGCACCCGAAACGACTGACAGCTAACATGGATCTTAATCGCGCGCGCCGTTTTCTCCCCTTGTGAAATCGGCGTGACGCGGTCTAGGATGATCCTAGGACCAGAATATCCCTCGCCGTCGCGGCTTTTCGCTTGGGGCAGGGAGGAAAGATTGGCGAATGACTAAGCTTACAGGCTCCGATTCCAAAAGCACGCTTTACTGCTCCTTCTGCGGCAAGTCGCAGCATGAGGTGCGTAAGCTGATCGCGGGGCCGACCGTCTTCATCTGCGACGAGTGCGTGGAACTGTGCAACGACATCATCCGCGAGGAGACCAAGGGCGGTCTCGTCGGCAAGAAGGATGGCGGCGTGCCGACCCCGCAGGAAATCTGCGATGTGCTGGACGATTATGTGATCGGCCAGAATCGGGCGAAGCGCGTCCTCTCCGTCGCGGTCCACAATCATTACAAGCGCCTCAACCACGGCACCAAGCCGGGCGAGGTGGAACTTGCCAAGTCGAACATCCTGCTCGTCGGACCCACCGGCTGCGGCAAGACATTGCTCGCGCAGACGCTGGCCAAGACGTTCGACGTGCCCTTCACCATGGCTGATGCCACGACCCTGACCGAGGCGGGCTATGTCGGTGAGGATGTGGAAAATATCATCCTCAAGCTGCTCCAGGCCTCGGACTATAATGTCGAGAAGGCGCAGCGCGGCATCGTCTATATCGATGAAATCGACAAGATCAGCCGCAAGGCGGAAAACCCCTCGATCACCCGCGACGTATCGGGCGAGGGCGTGCAGCAGGCGCTGCTGAAGTTGATGGAAGGCACCACTGCTTCGGTTCCTCCGCAGGGCGGCCGCAAGCATCCGCAGCAGGAATTCCTTCAGGTCGACACGACCAACATCCTGTTCATCTGCGGCGGCGCCTTTGCCGGGCTGGAGCGGATCATTGGCGACCGTCTGGAAGCCAAGTCGATCGGCTTTGGCGCTCATGTCGCGGCCCCCGAAGAGCGTAAGACCGGCGAACTGCTGCGTCAGTCTGAGCCGGAAGATCTGTTGAAATTCGGCCTGATTCCCGAGTTCGTCGGCCGTCTGCCGGTGATCGCGACACTGGAAGATCTCGACGTGACCGCATTGGTCAAGATTCTGGTCGAACCGAAGAACGCGCTGGTGAAGCAATATGGCAAGCTGTTCGACATGGAAAATGTCGAACTGAGCTTCACCGACGATGCGCTGACAGCAATCGCCAAGAAGGCGATCGAGCGGAAGACCGGCGCGCGCGGTTTGCGGTCGATCCTGGAATCGATCCTGCTCGATACGATGTTCGATCTGCCGTCGATGGAAGGCGTGGGCGAAGTCGTCGTCGACAAGGATGTCGTGGCGGGAACGAAGGAACCGATCCGGGTCTTCAGCGAAAAGGACAAGCGCGCCGAAGACGCCGCCTGAATGCAGTGTTCTCTTAGGCGTTCAAAAGCCCCGCTGGAGCAATCCAGCGGGGCTTTTTTGGCGCCTTGGAAAACAGGGCGGCTTTCGACAAGAAGCGGCCTCCCGTGCCGTAATCGAACTCCCTACGAGCGGATCCTCAAGAAACCCACCAAGCCGACTTGACCCCACTGTTCTGATTATTAAAATTTGATACTAATTGGGGGGGGGATTATGCAGCGAATTCGCTATGCATTGCTTTGTGCGGTGTTTGCTGGATCGGTCGCGGGCAGCGCTCAGGTCGTGTCAACGCCAACCAAGGCGGTCCAACTGAGCAAAGTCATCATCAATCCAGATATCCCCAAGACAGACCAGCGCGTGAAGGTGGGAACGATCTGCCTTCTCGCTGGCAGCCCTCTCGACTTCGGGTCTGGAGAGCGTACGCTCAACTATGAACGGTTCGACAGACTTTTTTCGGCCACGCTGCATAGTCGCGGTTTCAACGCCATCGCGAAATCGTCAAATCTGTTCGAAGGCGAGGGTAGCAGTCCCAGCCCCGACATCCTGATCGGGGCAACTTTCCGTCCAAAGTCCGTAAACGTCTGCGACTCAGTCAACGGGCTGAAAGGCACTCTAACCATCTCCGTCGAATGGCAAATTTACGACCGCAGCAAGCAGCACGTCGTTGACACAGTGATGACGCAGGGCGTGGGTCAACTACTAAAATTCGAGGCAAATGGCGTCAATATCTTGGTTGACCAAGCATTCTCCGCTGCCACCACTGCGTTAATTGAACAAGGTGTGCTTCAAAAGTATCTCGGTAACCCTCATCAACCGTTGGCTAGTCAACTTCAAAACCCATAAGCGGCCCGACTGTTAGCCACCCATTTCGCCGTGTCCTTTCCCACGTAAAATGGGGTGGCGGAGGGAGTCAGCGATCCGCTGCAAAGCAAGGCGAATGTCACGCAAGCCCACCCCCGGCCCCTCCCGCCTGCGGGAGGGGAGAAAGTCCACTCCCCACCCTTCTTCGTCATCCCAGCGGATGCTGGGATGTAGATTCACGTTTGAAGTGCAACATTTGGATTGAAGTGTGAGAATGCCTCTGCGGGAGTAAGGAAGTCGAGGCATTTTCTTGGCGTATGATTATAGCGCTGTACGGCGGCGAGGATGTCATCGGGGGTGATGGCATCGAGGTTGGTTTTGCGCGGCAGGCTGCGGCGGAGGCGTCCGATGGCATTTTCGACGCCGCCTTTTTGCCAGGGTGAACGGACATCGCAGAAGAAGGTCTGGATACCGATCTGGTTTGCGAGCTGGTGATGCCGGGCGAACTCGGGTCCATTGTCGAAAGCGATGGAGCGCCGGAGGGTTTTGGGCAGGTCGGCCAGCATGTCCGCCAGATGGCCTGCGGTTCTGCGGGCCTTTCGATCCTGTGGCCGGTGGATGATCGTGAACCGGGAGGCGCGTTCATGGGCGACGAGGATGGCCTGGCCATAGCAGGCAAACAGCATGAAATCGGCTTCCCAATGGCCTGGGCTTTGCCGATCATCGGCGTCGGGCGGGCGCTCGGTCAAGGGGCGGCGATGCTTGATGATGTCGAGCATGCTCCCGCCGGTAGGGACAGGGTGACCGCGCCTGTGCCGGGCGCGTGGCAGCAGGCGATGCCAGTAATCCTTCTGTGCCGAACGGTGATAGATGAAGCGGTAGATTGACTCAGGGCTGATGAGGGTGCGACCATGTTCGCGCGTCAATCGGCCTGCGATCTGCTCGGGGGACCATCCCATCGCAAGGCCGTCCCTCACAAGGCCGCGCAGGTCCGGTTGGCGTTCCAGCTTGAAGCGGCAATCCCATCGGCGCCTGCGTTCGGCAAGCTGCTGGGCGCGGACAGGCTCATAGCCACCGGGCCAGACCTTGGTTCGCACGCTGTTGCGCCGCAGTTCGCGGCTGATCGTAGCCGGTGCCCGCCCGAGATGCGCCGCTATGGCTCTTTGCGATTTACCGCCTGCATGCAGGCGGTAAATCTCGATCCGCTCCTCAAGGCTGAGCTGGCCATATCTCTGTCCCATCGCAACAACACCCTAGCAGGTGTTGCACTTGTTCCGTGAACTCAGGGGATCTCGTGAGGCTAGGCGGTGCCCTATCGTGAGAGATGCCAGCTTTCGCTGGCGTGACGATGCGGGGATGTCTGCTCACCACCCAAATACGCCCACTCAGTCACCGAACGCAACTATCCAAACCATCCCGCTGGACCACGCCAATCCGGCTCGTGATGCTGTTGCCATAGCGCCGGGTAAAACCGCGCGGTGCAATCGCCCCCCTTTTCTTGGGCAACGGCAGTACGGCAGCAATTCGGGCCGCTTCCGCGCGTGTCAGCTTGCCCGCGCCATGATGGAAATAGCGCATGGCACCAGCCTGCACGCCATAGGTTCCAATCCCCGTCTCCGCGACGTTCAGATACACCTCCATGATCCGCGGCTTGCCCCAAATCACCTCGATCAAGATAGTAAACCAGGCTTCAAACCCCTTGCGGATGAAACCGCCACCCTGAAACAGGAACACGTTCTTCGCGGTCTGCTGGCTGATAGTCGATCCACCGCGAATCCTGCCGCCACTGGCATTGTGACGCAGCGCTTGCGCGATCGCGACCGCGTCGAAACCATGATGACTGCAAAAGCGGCTGTCTTCGCCTGCGATGGCCGCGCGTGCCATGTTCGGATCGATATCGTCCAGACCTACCCAATCTTTGGTGATGCCATTCGGATCGGCCAGCATCGTCAACGTCACAGGGGGCGGTACGAAGCGATAGAGCAATACCAGCAGCAGCGAGAGCGCGACAAAGCCGCCCAATATCCGGATGACGAAGCCGACCCAACGGAAGCGGCGGCGAGACGAAGCGGCGACGGTGGAGCTCATTTGCTCGTTCGTAGCGCGATCTGTCGAGCATTCAAGTTGGCACGCACCGCCGAGGCAATCCGCCATAGCGGGGGGCCGGAAATGCCCACAAAAAAAGCCCCGGATCACTCCGGGGCTTCCTATTCATTGCAATCAGCGTCAGGCCAGCGCCAGCCGCATCTTGCCCAGCCTGTCGCCAGCAATCCGCATCATGGCCTTTTGCAGCTTTTCAAAGGCGCGCACCTCGATCTGGCGGACACGCTCGCGCGATACGCCATAAACCTGGCTCAGTTCTTCCAGCGTCTTGGGCTCTTCGGCCAGACGCCGCTCGGCAAGGATATGCTTTTCACGATCGTTCAGATCATCCATCGCCTCGACCAGCATATCGTGACGCAGCGTCTTTTCCTGCTCATCCGCGACCAGCTCGTCCTGCAACGGGTCGGTGTCGGCGAGCCAATCCTGCCATTGCCCTTCGCCGTCCTCGCGCATCGGCACGTTGAGCGACGTGTCCCCGCCCATCGCCATGCGACGGTTCATGGAGACCACGTCTTCCTCGGTCACGCCCAGGTCGGTAGCGATCTTCTTGACGTCGTCGGGGTGCAGGTCGCCATCCTCGAACGCTTCGATGTTGTTCTTCATCCGGCGAAGGTTGAAGAACAGCTTCTTTTGCGCCGCGGTGGTGCCCATCTTCACGAGCGACCAGCTGCGAAGGATGAATTCCTGGATCGACGCGCGTATCCACCACATGGCGTAAGTGGCCAGGCGGAAACCGCGTTCCGGCTCAAACTTCTTCACGCCCTGCATCAGGCCGATATTGCCTTCGCTGATCAGCTCGCTGACCGGCAGGCCATAGCCGCGATAACCCATGGCGATCTTCGCCACCAAACGCAGGTGGGACGTCACCAGTTGGGCCGCCGCCTCCGGATCCTGATGTTCCGCATAACGCTTGGCGAGCATATATTCCTGCTCAGGCGTCAGCAGCGGAAACTTGCGGATTTCCGACAGATAGCGGTTGAGGCTGGCTTCACCGCCCAGCGCTGGAACCGCGGGGACATTGCTTTTTGCAGCCATGTCGCTTCACCTTTCCCTTTCGTGCGCGGCGGGACCCAGAAGAGGCGTCCGATGCGCCGTCGCAAACTTGTCAAAAACTATACGTGGAGCTCGCTTAACAGTTCCTGCATGTCGGCAGGCAGTGCGCTGTCAAAGCTAAGTTTTTGCCCCGTCACCGGATGTATGAACCCCAGCTGTTTCGCGTGCAATGCCTGCCTTCTGAAACGCATCGTTTCCAGTATCGTTTTGAAACCTTTTCTCTCTCTACTGTAAACCGGATCGCCGATCAAGGGGTGACCCAGATGCGCCATGTGAACGCGCACCTGATGGGTCCGTCCAGTTTCCAGCCTGCATTCAACCAAAGCCGCTCCGGCAAGGCGCTCTATGGTGCGATAATGGGTGACGGCATGTTTGCCACGCCCTTCGCGATGGACCGCCATTTTCTTGCGATCCGAATCCGACCTTCCGATCCATGTGTCGATCGTTCCGGCTGCCGGTTGGGGATGTCCATAGACGATCGCTGCATATAGCCGGTCGATGCTGTGCGCCTTGAACTGCTGTGCCAGCCCTTCATGCGCCCGGTCGGACTTTGCGACGACCAGAAGGCCGGACGTATCTTTGTCGATCCGATGAACGATACCGGGCCGAGCCACGCCGCCGATGCCGGACAATTGTCCGCGGCAATGATGGAGCAGGGCATTGACCAACGTCCCGTCCAGATTGCCAGCCGCCGGGTGGACCACCAGACCCGCTGGTTTGTCGACGACGATCAGGTCGGCATCCTCATGCACGATGGTCAGCGGAATATCCTGGGCGATCGCCTCGGCATCAATGGGCGCTGGAACGCTGATCGCAAAAGTCTGACCATCGGCCACCTTCATCGACGGGCTCAGCGTTCGCCCCGCGAGTGTCACTTGACCATCGACGATCAGGCTCTTCAATCGTTCGCGTGAAAGTTCCGGAACCAGCTCGGCAAGTGCCTTGTCCAGGCGAAGCCCATGCTGCGCTTCGCCTATCGTCGTCTCGATGATAGAATCCCCCGAACCCATTGGTTAAGCATGTAAGAATGATGGTCCGCATTTCAAGATTGCTGCTGGAACAGATCATGTCTCACGCTGCTGGAAGCGCTGACGAAGTCTGCGGGTTGCTGCTGGGGCATTCCGGCTGCATCACGCAAGCGCTTCCGGCGGCAAATGTCGCACCTGATCCTTCACGGCATTTCGAACTTGATCCCGCAGCGCTCCTTGCCGCTCATAAGGCTGCGAGGGCGGGTGGGCCACCCGTGATGGGCCATTATCACTCGCACCCTGGCGGTTGCTCTGAACCGTCCGCGACGGATGCGGCTTGCGCGGCCCCCGACGGCAGCCTGTGGCTTATCATAGGCCGTGGGGAGGCGCGGCTTTGGATCGCGAGCATGGGGCGGACGGAAAAGGTGACATTTTCCGAGGCTATGCTCGACATCATGTGAGGCAAAGGCGGTAGGCCGGGGTTGCATCATCTGGCCCGGCAGCGCATTAGCCTGTCATTCCTTCCAGTTATTCCGGCGGCAGAACCCTTCATGACCAACCCGACCGACAGCATCGAATTTGCCAGCTTGCTTTGTTCGCGCCTGTGCCATGATCTGCTGAGTCCGGTTGGTGCCCTTAACAACGGCCTGGAGCTGATGGCGGATGAAACCGACCCGGAAATGCGCCAGCGCTGCCTTGATCTTTTGGCCGACAGCGCGAAGACTTCGGCCAACAAGCTGAAATTTTTCCGGCTTGCCTTCGGATCGGCGGGCGGCTTCGGCGATGCGGTGCCCACGCATGAAGCCCGCGTCGCGATCGAGGGCATGTTCGCGGCGGGCCGGGTCAAGGTTGGCTGGCTGGTCGAAGACGACATGCTCGACAAGCTGCCGGTCAAGGTGTTGCTGAACCTGGCTCTCATCGCGGGCGACGCACTGGTGCGCGGTGGCCAACTGGACATCGGCGCTGAAAAGCGTCCTGGCGTTACCGAAATCGTGGTCCGTGCCGAAGGTCCCAAGCTGGTGCTGGACCCCGACCTTCGCGCCGCTCTGGCAGGAACTCTCCCGGAAGACAGCCTCGCGTCCCGCACAGCAGCCGCGTGGATGATCCGCAGCCTGGTGACGAGCGCGGGAGGAGAGGTCGCTCTATCCCCTGCCGGAGAGCCCGTGCTGCTGTTCGGCGCTTCTATCCCCGGATGAAGCTGTCCTGATCCGGCGTCGCCTGTTCAGGTCATAATATTTCCCGACTGTTCTTCGGTTATGAAGAAGCGGTTCGGTCCTTGGACCGCATCTGGGCCGAAGGGCTTCAGGCGGTTGTCGATGGCCTTGTAACTCGTTGCCGCGTGCAAATGTTTCTGATCTCGTTGGCCCAACCAAAAGAAAAAGCCCGGCCACTTGCGTGACCGAGCTTCTTTTCTGACGGCAACCCGAAAAAATCAGGCGCTGTAGTACATGTCGAATTCGACCGGCGAGGGAGCCATTTCCCAGCGGTACACTTCGGGCCACTTCAGCTCGATATAGGCTTCGATCTGGTCCTTGGTGAACACGTCACCCTTCAGCAGGAACTCATAGTCGGCTTCCAGGCTGTTCAGCGCTTCACGCAGCGAACCGCAGACGGTCGGCACCTGGCTCAGTTCTTCCGGCGGCAGGTCATAGAGGTTCTTGTCCATCGCGGAACCCGGATGAATCTTGTTCTCGATGCCGTCCAGACCAGCCATCAGCAGCGCTGCGTAGCAGAGGTAGGGGTTCGCCATCGCGTCGGGGAAGCGGAACTCAACGCGCTTTGCCTTCGAACCCGCGCCGTACGGAATACGGCAGGAGGCCGAGCGGTTGCGGGCCGAATAGGCCAGCAGAACCGGCGCTTCGAAGCCCGGCACCAGGCGCTTGTAGCTGTTGGTGGTCGGGTTGGTGAAGGCGTTCAGGGCCTTCGCGTGCTTGATGACGCCGCCGATGAAGTAGAGGCACATGTCGCTGAGGCCGGCATAGCCTTCGCCCGCGAACAGCGGCTTGCCGCTGTCCCAGATCGACATGTGGGTGTGCATGCCCGAACCATTATCCTGCGCGATAGGCTTGGGCATGAAGGTCGCCGTCTTGCCATAGGCCTGGGCGACCATCTGCACGACATACTTGTAGATCTGCATGCGGTCGGCGGTCTGGACCAGCGTGCCGAAGGTCAGGCCGAGTTCGTGCTGGGCAGCGGCCACTTCATGGTGGTGCTTGTCGCAGGGCAGGCCCATTTCGAGCATGGTGGTGACCATCTCGGCGCGAATGTCGGTGGCCGGATCGACCGGAGCGACGGGGAAATAGCCGCCCTTGGCGCGCGGGCGGTGAGCAAGGTTGCCACCCTCATATTCGCGGCCGGTGTTGGTCGGCAGCTCGATGTCGTCGATCTTGTAGAAGGACTCGTTATAGTCGTTGTTGAAGCGGACATCGTCGAACATGAAGAATTCGGCTTCGGGGCCGACATAGACGGTGTCGCCGAAACCGGCCGACTTGACGAAGGCTTCCGCGCGCTTCGCGGTCGAACGCGGGTCACGGGCGTAAAGTTCGCCGGTGTCGGGCTCGACGATGTCGCAGAACAGGATCAGCATCGGGGTCGCGCTGAACGGATCGACATAGACCGCGTCCAGGTCGGGCTTCAGGATCATGTCCGACTCGTTGATCGCCTTCCAGCCTTCGATCGACGAACCGTCGAACATCAGGCCTTCGTTCAGCTCATCTTCGCCCAGGACCGAAGACACCATGGTCAGGTGCTGCCACTTGCCCTTGGGATCGGTGAAGCGCAGATCGACCCACTCGATCTCCTTCTCTTCGATCATCTTCAGGATGTCTTTTGGCGTGTTGGCCATGTGCGCTTGCCCTTCTTTCATATTTGCCCCCCCGAAGGGGTAGTGGATGTTGCAGTTCGTCCGCTCCTCTACGAAGCCGACGCGAAATCAAAACTGGTAGGGATCAGATTGCGTCGCTGTCCCGCTCGCCGGTGCGGATACGAACCGCGCCTTCGATTGCCGAGATGAAGATCTTGCCGTCGCCGATCCGCCCGGTTTGCGCGGCGGCGGAGATGGCCTCCACCACGCGGTCCGCCAGCGAGTCGTCCACGACGACCTCCAGCTTCACCTTGGGCAGGAAGTCGACGACATATTCAGCGCCACGATACAGTTCGGTATGGCCCTTTTGACGGCCAAAGCCCTTGGCCTCCGTAACCGTGATGCCGGACACGCCCACTTCGTGCAGCGCTTCCTTCACCTCGTCGAGCTTGAACGGCTTGATGATCGCCTCGATCTTTTTCATCACTCTAATCCCAACTCAAACGCGCGCGCGATGACGAAGTAATCTTCGCCCTCATCATTCAAAAGCGACGATCTTCATGCCCCCGCGACATGCGCCGTGCCTTTCAACAATCAATTACCGTGCCAAACGGCGAATCGCTACGCCACGCTTTCGGCGATGCCGCAATCTTTGTCCATATTGCCTGATTTGAAGGCAATATTGTCCCACGGTGCCTGATTTTTAGGCAGGGTTTTTCAACTCAGATAAGGCGGTGCGTCCAGGCCTGCCGGGCTCTTCGTGAAAATCTCGCAGCCATTTTCGGTGATCCCGATGCTATGTTCGAACTGCGCGGATAGCGTGCGATCGCGCGTGACGGCGGTCCATCCATCTTCCAGCATCTTCACGCCGGGCTTTCCGATGTTGATCATCGGTTCGATGGTGAAGAACATGCCGGGGCGCAGTTCCGGCCCCGCGCCGGGACGCCCGACATGGACGACTTCGGGGCTGTCGTGAAAGACGCGGCCCAGACCATGGCCGCAAAAATCGCGGACCACGCCATAGCGATGCTTTTCGGCGTGCTTCTGAATAGCGTGGCCGATGTCGCCCAGATGATTGCCGGGCTTTGCCTGTTCGATGCCCAGCATCAGGCATTCATAGGTCACTTCGATCAGCCGCCGCGCCTTGATGCTGGTTTCGCCGACGATGAACATCCGGCTCGTATCGCCGTGCCACCCATCGACCAGCGGCGTCACGTCGATATTCAGGATGTCGCCATCCTTGAGCTTCATGTCGCCGGGAATGCCATGGCAAATGACATTGTTGAGCGAGATGCAGCAGCTGTGCGTATAGCCACGGTAGCCAAGGGTCGCTGGCACGCCGCCACCATCCAGCGTCATCCGCCGGACGATGTCGTCCAGCTCGCCGGTGGTCACGCCCGGAACCACATGCGGCACCAGCGCATCAAGGATTTCGGCAGCGAGCCGTCCCGCCTTGCGCATGCCTTCGAAACCCGCGGCGTCATATAGTTTGATCGCGGTCGATCGCGAAATCGGCGCATCGGCCGTCATCGTCATATATTCGGTCATGACGCAGTTATAGGCGGGGCAGCAGGATATTGCGAGGCCCCGATCGCGTCGGGCTAGGCAGCCGACCCGTCAAACGCTATGGCCAGCCTCATGCCCGTAACCGAACGTATCTGGACCGCCGCGCTGATCGTGATCGGAGACGAGATTCTGTCCGGCCGAACCCAGGACAAGAATATCGCGCAGATCGCGTCCTGGCTGAATGTGCAGGGGATCCGGCTGCGGGAAGTACGCGTGATCGCCGATGACAGCGACTCCATAGTGGAAGCGGTAAATGCGCTTCGGGCACGCCACGATTATCTGTTCACCACCGGCGGGATCGGGCCGACGCATGACGATATCACCGTCGATGCGATCGCCCGCGCCCTTGATGTCGATGTCGAAATTCATCCCCAGGCCCGCGCCATGCTCCAGGGCTATTATGAAACACGCGGCGGGCTGACCGACGCGCGGTTGCGCATGGCCAGGGTGCCTGCCGGTTCCGACCTTATCGAAAACCGCATGTCTGGCGCGCCTGGCATTCGACATGGCAATATCTTCATCATGGCGGGCGTGCCGCACATCACGGCTGGCATGCTCGACATGCTGACCGGGACGTTGGAGGGCGGCCAACCTCTGCTGTCGGCGCAGATTGGCTGCTGGGTCGCGGAAAGCGAAATAGCCGACCTTCTCGCCGCGACGGAGCGCACGCATGAAGGCTGTCAGATCGGCAGCTATCCCTTCTTCCGGGATGGCCGGACGGGGGCAAACTTCGTCATCCGCTCAACCCGGGCCGCAGTGCTGGAGCAGTGCATTGCCGATTTGAGCGCTCGACTGGAGCAAGGCGGCTGGCCGGTCTTCGCTGGCGGCATCTAGGTCCGATTTTTGCCAGCAACTGGCTGGTTCCACGCCCATATGTGTCTGCTTAGCGGCGGGTTGCGTTGCATGCACTTGGTACGAAACGCTATGCTGCGCTGCATCAATAGCTGGCTGGTTCCAGCTTTTGGATGTCGGGCTTTACGCTTGTGCGTCCGATCCATGGTGAAAGGCTAAGCCCATTAATTCCGCGCTCGCGGGATCGGCTTTTCGTGCCCTTTTTCTTTGGATCGCTGCGCAAGGTGAGCCGCTTGTTAAGGAGAATAGGTGATGCGGATCGTGATGACCGGATCGGGCTATGTTGGGCTGGTTTCAGGCGCATGCCTTGCCGACTTTGGGCATGATGTCGTCTGCGTGGACAAGGACGTTGCGAAGATCGAGGTATTGCGCGATGGCGGCGTACCGATCTACGAGCCGGGGCTCGCCGACCTGATCGCGCGCAATGTGAAGGGAGGACGTCTCACCTTCACCACGGACCTGGCCGCTTCGGTGGCCGAGGCGGACGTCGTCTTCATCGCGGTTGGTACGCCCGCGCGCCGGGGCGATGGTCACGCTGATCTAAGTTACGTCTATGATGCCGCTCGCGAAATCGCATCCGCATTGCGCGGCTTTACGGTCGTTGTCACCAAGTCGACTGTTCCCGTCGGAACAGGGGACGAGGTTGACCGCATCATCCGCGAAACCAATCCTGCAGCCGAATTTGCTGTCGCTTCCAACCCCGAATTCCTGCGCGAAGGCGCGGCGATTCAGGATTTCAAGCGGCCCGACCGTATCGTCATCGGCATTGAGGATGATCGTGCACGCCCCGTGATGGAGGAGGTCTATCGCCCGCTTTACCTGAACCAGGCGCCGATCCAGTTCACTGGCAGGCGCACCAGCGAACTCATCAAATATGCGGCTAATGCCTTCCTCGCGATGAAGATCACCTACATCAACGAGATCGCGGAACTGTGCGAACATGTCGGCGCGGACGTTCAGCAGGTTGCGCGCGGCATCGGCCTCGACAACCGCATCGGTAGCAAGTTCCTCCACGCGGGTCCCGGCTATGGCGGCTCCTGCTTCCCCAAGGATACGTTGGCGTTGGTGAAGACCGCAGAGGACGCAGGCGCGCCCATCCGCCTTATCGAAACGACGGTCGCGATCAACGAAAGCCGCAAGCGAGCAATGGCCCGCAAGGTGGTAGCGGTGTGCAATGGCTCCGTTCGCGGCAAGACGATCGGCGTGCTGGGCCTTACCTTCAAGCCCAACACGGACGATATGCGGGACGCGCCCTCACTCTCTATCATCCAGGCGTTGCAGGATGCCGGTGCCCAGGTCCGCGCCTATGATCCGGAAGGGATGGAAGCCGCCCGCGCCATGCTGCGCGACGTCGACTTCTGCACCAGTCCCTATGAAGCGGCTCAGGGAGCCTCGGCCGTGGTGATCGTCACCGAATGGGATGCGCTCCGTGCGCTCGACCTGCCGCGCCTGCGATCCGTGATGAGCGGCGAGGGCCTTGTCGACCTTCGCAACATCTACCGGGCCGCCGACGCGGAAGCGGCGGGCTTCTCCTATGTCAGCGTAGGGCGGGGCGCAGAGCCAGAGCCCGAACCTCTTATCCAGGCGGCGGAATAAAGCTTGCCCGGTTCGGCTCATCGCAAATGCTGCTGCTTTGCGATGAGCCGTGCTTGACCAGAAGTTTTTGTTAATCTTCGTATAGGACCCTCAAGGGGTTTAATAAGCGGGGGTTGCAGAAATGAATATCAGGCTGACCGGCTCCATGGTTGGAGCCGGATTATCGCTTCTGTGCGTCATGGCGGCGGGAGCCGCGACAATGTTGTCGAGCGAATCGACATCTTCTGACTTGCAGGATGGGTCCACCACGACCCTACTTAGCAGTGGATCAACATCGACAACGAATGCGACAACTTTGTCGCCTATCGAAACCACTTCGGCTGTTTCATCCAGCTTTTCCACTTTCGATTTCGCCAATGGTACAAAGCTGCCGGGCAAGTCGACCTTATGGCTGAGCAACGCGACCGTCCGTCCGGGCAGCGGTACGGCCTATGTGTCGGTAAAGCTTGATCGTCCGACGCCGAACACGGTCATCGCACGAGTCATTACCGTGAACGGCTCAGGCACGCTGCGCGCGCTGTCGGGCTATAACTACGAGACGGTGGATACCGTCGTGATCTTCCGTCCCGGCGACCCGCTTGTTCAGACGGTGGAAGTGCCGATCATCGGTCTTGCTCAAGGACAGCAATTCCAGTTGAAGCTGCGTGAGGCGCCCTGGGGTGCCTTGCAGGGCCAGTCGCTGGCGACCATCACCGCGACCAGCTACGTAGCGCCCACACCCAAGGCAAGCGGCACCTTCCGCCAGCCTCGGACTTTCTCGGCGACGGGCACGCTCCAGTTCGAGCTGAAGAAGGACGCGCACAAGCGCTCGCCCGACGGCGGCTGGGATCGCTGGGCCACCTCGCTGTCGCATGGCCGTACCCAGATAGCCAATGGAGAGACCGGCCTCTATCTGGATTCGTCGCTATTCCCCGGCGTCGAAGGTCCAGTCTACTGGGGCACACAGGGCCTCGTCCTGCACAGCCAGAAGCTGAAGTCGCCCATCTGGTATGAAGGCTGGAACTGGTATTATGGCGCGTCGGTGCTGGATGGCCGCAACTTCATCGCCTCGCAGATCGGCTATGGCCAATATGAATGGGTGGCCCGGATGCCCGACCGCCGGGGCTCATGGCCTGCATTCTGGCTGATCTCCACCAGCGGATGGCCGCCCGAAATCGATATCTATGAGGGCTTCGGCTATCAAAGCTATTGGGACTTTGATCGCCACATCGCTCACACCATCCATGGCGGCGCAGACGGGGTCCGCAGCTTCCAGCGGGGCGTCACGATCCAGGCTGAGCAGGCTTACGGCCTCAATGGCTTCGCCCAAGACTTCCACCGCTTCGCCGTCGATATTCAGCGCGATTATATCACCTGGTTCGTGGATGGGGTCGAAACATACCAGTCGGTCAATCCCTTCCAGGGCCACCGCTGGTATCCGATCATGGACGTCGCGGTGAAGACCAGTGGCGCCTATGATGATGGGTCAGGAGACATGATCATCAAGAGCCTGCGCATCTACAGCGCGCCATAATGGCTATGGGCGCCGCCTGACAGGGCATAGAGGCGCCCCCAGCATTTGACCCACTGCCCGGCAACGTCCACGCGGCGAACGCCGGGCAGCAGCAACCCTGCAAGCCCAGCGGTGCGCAACCCCAGAATGCCGAGTGTCCGCGCTACCAGCACAGCCTGCGCAACGCGCCCCGGCCGCCGCTTCCGCCGCGCCAGCGTCTCAGTAAAGCCGATCCGCCACATCCGCTTCAACACCCAGCTCAGCTTCGCCCGCTCCGGCGGCACCCACTCGCTGACGCGCGCATCGGGCGCCCAGGCGAACCGCGCGCCCGCCTCCCGCAACCGCGCAAGGAAATCCAGATCTTCACCCCCGCTGCGGTTGAAGCGCACATCGAACCACGGCCGTGGCACCATTTCCAGCGCCCTGCGGTTCACCAGCAGATTATTGCTCGCCCATAACATGCCTGTTGCGCCCCATGCACGCTGCTCCGGCCGGAACACCAAAGTCTGTTGCGCCCATCGCGGCGGCCCATCCTTGAAGTGAAAATCAACAGGCCCCGCGACCACATCGGCACCCACCTGCGCCTGACAGGCAAGGAGCGCGTCGAGCCAGCCCGGCTGCGGCCACTCATCATCATCGATCATGGCAATGAACCGCATAGCGGGATCGGCCATCGCAACATCACATATCGCATTGCGAACCGAGCAAAGCCCCGGCTCCGCCACCGGCAACAGAGTCAGCGGATGGGGATAGCCGCTTTTCCGCAACGCCTCGACCACAGCGGCACCCTCCGCCGCATCCCCGTCATTGTCGGCGACCAGCACCATGACATCTTGCCGCTGCGCCAGCTTGGCCAACGTCTCCAGCAAATGCCGCAACTCGGCGGGTCGCCGAAACGTCGGAACGGCAATCCATATCGGCTTGCCCATCATCGTGCCACTGGTTCCAGCACGGTGGAGCGCTGCGAGCGCCGCTTTTGCAGCCATTTGATGAACTGATGCCCTCGCACCTCGATCAGCAAATAGCTGACCCAGCAGATCAGCCAGGTGATGACCAGCGTCCCAGCCAGGAACAGCCAATCCACCCCGACGATCCCATGCCGCTGCGCCACGCCCATTGCTCGCGCGGCGACGTCGCGCACCAGTGGATGCCAAAGATAGATGGAATAGCTGATGAGGCCGAGGTGAAAGCTCAGCCGGTTGGCCATCACCGCGCGCGCGGCTGGTCCGTCATAATAGCAGCTCAGCACCAGCGCGGGCATCAGGCACACCACCAGCACATCGGCTCCCGGCAACAGCAGCGCCAGCGCGATCAGACCACAAACCGCCGCAAAGCCGCCTTTGCAGCCAATCACGGCCTTGCACAAAGGATGGTCCGCAACACGATATGTCAGAACCCCCAACGAAAAACCCGCAATGCAGCGCAGCAGCGTCAGCACGCTGTCGCTGTCATTGACGTCCAGTGGTCCGCTGGCCCCCAGTCCCGACGACGCAACCAGCAGGAGCAATCCAATGCACAGCGTCACCTGCGTCCATGCCCAGCGCGAAAAGGCAAGGATCGCGATAAATGGATAGATTAGATAGGCCGCAACTTCCGTGCTGACCGACCAGCTATTGCCTGCGATCGGCTCCGTGCCCCAGCCCCAGCTCTGCACCATGAACAGGTTACTGACGATGTTCGCGGCGTTCAAATCTATCGACTGATTACCCGACACGTTGAGCAGGATGCGTAGCCCAAAAACCAATGTCACGATCAGGTGCAGCGGCCAGACCCGAGCCATGCGGTTGAAGAGGAAATCCATATAGCTCGCTCGGCCCAGATGCTTCACCACCCGGTCATGATAGCCGTAGGAAATCACAAAGCCGCTCAGGATGAAGAAGAGATCGACGGCCAGATAAGCGCGCGAAAATAGCGGGATGGCGAACTGCGCAAAGGCCGGTTGGTGCGGGATGTGATAAAGCAGGACGGAAACGGCCGCGACCCCGCGCAGGCCGGTGAGTGAGGCGACCCTCATGCCCGGTTCCTCTTGGCAGGCGGCGCCGCATCGAAGGCGCCAGCGATTGCGTCCCAAAATGGCTTCCGGGCCATTTTACCGTCAAAGGGCAGACCACGGGACAGCTGCCCGTCAGGCCATTTATAATCGGGATATTTGGACAGCCATGAATCCTTGTCCGACACCCCCCAGCACAGGACCGATCCCACCGCCGGATTGTCTAGCGCCACGTCCAGAAACGCCTTGGCAAAAGCTGCCACCTCCCGATCGCGCTTTTCCGGATTGGGCGGGCCACTGCGGTCGGCGATATCCAGTTCGGTGATCGCCAACTTCAGCCCATATCCACTCAGCGCCTGCAAAAAGTCGGCAAATTGCCGCTGATTGAACGGCTCCTTATAGGGCTTGAGGTGGCCCTGAATGCCGATGGCGTCCACAGGCACCCCCCGGCTCAGCAGCCGGTCGACCAGCTTCAGCATAGCGGTTCGACGTCGTTCGCAACGGGGGGAGTCATGTTCCAGCCCATAATCGCCCAGAAACAGCGTCGCTTCGCCATCGACTTCCCGCGCGCGGTGAAACGCCAGGTCGATATAATGCTCGCCCATGGCTTTCATCCATAGGTTCTCCGCGCGCATCCCGTCGGCGCGGCCCTGATTGGGCTCGATCGTTTCATTGACCACGTCCCATTCTGAAATCCGGCCCGCATAGCGCCGCATGGCGACGTCGATGTAGCTCGTCATCAACCGCCGTTGCTGTGCATCGCTTGCCCGCCGCACCGCCGGTTCCAGCCAGGGCGGATTGGCGGTGTACCAGACCAATGTGTGCCCGCGCGCTCGCATCCCATGCGCCTGCGCGAAGTCGATGATCTGGTCAGCGCCGCTAAAGTCGTATTTGCCGGGCTTGGGTTCTGTGGTTTTACGCTTCAGTTCATATTCCTGCACCAGGATGCTGCATTCCCGCGCGGCTGTGGCCCGATAGGCTTTGTCCTCCCGCAGCAGTCGCGACTTGACGGCAACACCGAAATGGCGACCGGAACGCTTGGCATGATCGGCCAATCCGTCGCGCGACGCGACGCGGGCCGCGCCGGGCGGCAGGGGAGAGCAGGCCGCCAGCGTCGCTGCCCCCGCCAGAAAATCCCGCCGCCTCACAGGCTTTGCCTCCGCCCGCTCAACAGTCGCATGACATCGATCCAGCGATCGCAGATTTTGCGATAAACGCCGTCCGGCAGAACGATCTGCATCAGAACCGCACCCGCCAGGCGCGGCCCATAGGCTCCATGCATCAGCGCGGTCAGATAGTAACGGATGGCTCGAAGCCGCTTAGTCGGCCAGATGCTCTTTGCCGCATGCCAACCCATATAACCGGAAAAGGCGCGCGCCGAGATATGGGGACGCAGGTCCGCCAGCCAGGTGAGGCTGCCCGCATTGCCACGAACCTGCGACAGCCGGTCCTCCGCTTGACGGTCCGCCCAGATCGTTCCGGGGCGGCTGGTCATCACGAAGCGCGCGCCCGCCAGCGACAGCCGCAACGCGAAATCCGTGTCGTCCCCAAACTTTACATCTTCGCGATAACGGACCTTCTCGGCCAGCGAACGGCTCAGCGCCACGCTGCTGGTCTGGATGAAGCCGCGATCGCACATCAGGTAGCGATCGACTGGCTCATTCCGCTGGATCGCGCGCGGCGGTTTCAGGAAGTTCCGTCCACCGCCCCGGTCGGCCAGCACCTGGCCATAGGCTACGACATGCTCACTCTCTTCCAGCAGCGGCAACAGGTCGGCAAGGTGATGCGGCAGGAAACGGTCATCGCAATCCAGAAAGGCGATGTAGCGGCCCCGCGCCCGATCGACACCGGCATTGCGCGCCGCCGACGCGCCCCGGTTCTGCTGCACGACGATGGTCAGGCGTGGGTCCTTGATTGCTCCCAACGCCAATTCGGTGCCGTCGGTGGAGCCGTCAATGACGACGATCACCTCGATCACCGCGATGCTCTGCTCAAGTGCAGAAAGCACGGCTGCGACCACGGCGTCGCGGCGTTGATAAGTGGGAATCACAACCGAAAAAAGCGGTTGGGCGACGGCAGCCTGAAGCTGCGATGGGGGTTGCCAGGCGCTCATCACGACCGTGCCCCGCCATGGGCCGGTTCGCCCTTGCCGAACCGCAGCACGAAGAGATTCACCAGCGAGCGGTAGATCGGCTTTGGAAGATATGACCGCAATATCTGCCGCGCGACCACCTTGGGCGGCACCCCTCCCGCGAACAGGCCGATTATCAGATCGCGCAGCGCCGCGACGGGGCGCACTGGCGCCATATGATAGGCGAGCACTGTCGCGCGATAGCCACGCCGCGCCCGGCCGGTGAGCATGTGACCGCAGCGATCCAGCCAGTCGAGCGAGGTTTCATAGCCCCGGACATAGGATGTGCGGCCAGCTTCGGTCGCGTCCAGCCAAACCGTCAAAGGCTCGTCGATCATCTTGAACCGCGCACCAGCGCCCTGCAATCGGACGCAGAAGTCGAGATCCTGTCCCTTCTTCAGCGCTGGATCGAACAGCACCTTTCGCGCCATGTCGCTTGGCACGACCATGGTCGATGTCTGCATGAACTGGTTGGCGCAGAACAGATATTCGCCAACATCCTCGCCGTCCCGGATGCCGCGATCAGGCCTGATCCAGTAACGATCGACGCCCCGATCCACCTTCATCCGGGAATATAGGACCGTGCGACCGTCATCATCTTTCAGCGCCTGCGCCATGATTGACAATTTGCCCGGCAGGAAAAGATCGTCGGAATCGAGGAAGGCGATATATCGGCCCCGCGCGGCCTTGATCCCGTGATTGCGCGCCGCGCCACCCCCGGCATTATCCTGTCTGATATACCGCACGCGCGGGTCGCCAATGGCTTCGATCACCGGCGCCGGATCGTCGCGCGATCCGTCATCGATCACGACGATCTCAAAATCCTGCCAGTCCTGCGCTTGTACCGACCGGATCGTGTCACCCACGATATCGGCGCGGTTGTAGAGCGGGATGACGACGGAAAAGAAGGGGGCGGCATCGCTCATGCGCCATGCACCTTTCGATATTCTTCGTAACGGAAGCCGGCGATACCGGCGATCTTGCCAATGGCGCGGTATAGCTTGCCCAGCCGCACCACCCGCTTGCCCCGGTCCAGAGTGGCCGCAGCGCCCAGCGTGCCGACTAAGAATCCTGCGGCGATGCGCGGCGCCTCGCCTAGCAAGGTGCGCAGCCGCCCCTTATGGAACCGCTCGACCATCATGTCGGTCATCCCCAGCCGATAGCCGCGCATCAGCAGCCATTGGGCAGTGACCCGGCTCGCCGGAATGAGCTCCGTCACCAGAGCCTCCTCCGACCAGGCAAAGCGAAAGCCCTTGCGCGCCATCCGGCTGAACAGCTGCTTGTCCGACCCGCCGGTCAGCGCCATGCGTTCATCGAACGGCCGCTCGCCCATCTGGTGCAGCGCCTGCGCAGAGATCAGCACATTGGCCGTACTATCGACGAGCGCGACAGGCCCCGAAGTACCGCGCCGCTTGGCTTGCAACAAGGGATGCCGCGCGGCCCAGGGCGCAACCCGCGCATCCATCTCCCGCGCCACCGCACCGCCCACGACATCCGCATTCCAGCGCATGGCGGTATCCACCAGCGCATCGATCCAACCGGGGGAGGCGGCTTCATCATCGTCCAACATCGCGACATGCGTCACGCCGGGTCGCGCCAGCGCCTCCGCCACCAGAGCATTGCGCACCACGGGTATCCCCCGCTCAGCCACCAGCAGCGCCTTGATCGGCCAACGATAGCCTTGCGAAGCCAGCCTCTCGACCACGCCCATGCCCTCGGCCCGCGCGGCATCATTGTCCGCGACCAGCACTTCCAGCTTGTGCCTCGTCTCCAGCGCCGCAATCGACTCCAGCGTCCGCCGCAACCCTTGCGGCCGATTGCACGTCGCGATGCAGATAATAACCCTAGCCATTAACAGCCTCCGGGGAAGAAATGCGCCGCCGCTGCCATTGCGGGCGCGGCTTGGCCTTGAAAGTGGCGTGCGCGGTGGCAACCGCGGCGAGAAAGATCACCCAGACCTGCCGGTCCTTGTCGAAGAAGGAGGTTTCCAGCAGATTCTGGTACATGACGAACACCCAGATGGCGAAAGCCGGAACCATCAGATGCTGGTTCTCCTTGGTCGATCCGGTCAGGAACCAGTAAGCGGGCAGCGCCAGAAAGCTCACTAGCAGCATGACGAGCCCCAACGGCCCGGTCGTCACCCAGATCTCCAGATATCCATCATGCGAATGCGCCGTCAGCATCTGGAATTGCTGATTGAGATAATCATGCGCCGGAGAGTTCGCCCCGACCTGCCAGAAGCCGCCAAACCCCGCCCCCAGGAACGGATGATCGGCCAGATAATCCAACGCCACGCGCCAGATCGACACCCGCCCGGTGAAGCTTGTCGGATCAGCAAACAGCCGCTCGATCGTAGGTTGATAGGCGATGTAGAGCGCCAGAAACCCCACCATCCCAAACCCGAGCATGATGAGCAATATCGCCCGCTTCTGCGTATTGTCGCTCAGCGCCCGGTAGATGTTGCTGATCGCCAACATGCCGATGCACAGCGCCAGCGACGTCTTGCTCTTCGTCCCGATCACGAACACGAACGCCATGATCGCGAACAGCGCATAATACCATTTCCGGCGATCCACCCACGCATTGCCGCACACGATGAAGCACAGTGCCATCACCGCGCCCGCAATATTCTTGTGAAAGAAGAAACCCCGCCACGCGCCGATCAGCGCCTTGTCGCTCTCGGTGGGCGGATGCACTGCGGCCGAGGTCAGCGGCATCGAAATCCAACATATGAGAAGCGAGGTAATCAGCGCCCATCGTAGCGCAGTGAACAACCGCTCCGGCCCGATCAGAGCCAATGCGCAAAAGGTGATGTAGATCACGATGAACTGCTGCATCACCCGCTTGAAGGATACGAACGGATCGACGCCCCAGCTACAGGTGATCAGGAACCAGACCAGCATGATCGCCAGCGGCCAAAAGGTGAAACGGTATTTCAGCGGATGTTGCCGCAAGACCTGAACCACCGTCAGCAACAGCGCAAAGCCGATGAACAGCGCCTGCTTGAACAGGTCCGACCCGTCATTGGCCTGCGCCATCGCGACCAGCTCGTCTTGCGTGCGGGAAGCGAAAGGCTGCTGGCCGATGAAGACCATCATCAGGAACACATAGTAAAAGATCTGCGCGACCACGACCATCCGGCTTTCCTGCGAAGCAGCAGGAGAGGGGAGGGACGGCGCGGTGCCCATGCGATGCCATGTCGACGCCATGGCTTCAGCCTTCCGCCCGCTGGCTCGCCCGCCACTTGCGGTCGAGCTGCCAGATGCCCAGCATCATCACCAGCTGTGACAGCACGACGCCAGCGATGGAGAAGATCGGCGCAACCGCCAGTGTCAGCAGCGTCACTGCGATGATCCCCACGCCGCAGCTGCGCAGGCTCTGATGAGCAAGCGGCCGGAACGCCTTACGCGCCTGCGTCATGACGCTCATCGGCGTCTGCACGCACTGGACCAGCGACAGCAGCGCGCAAAGCCCGACGGCGATGGCGACCAGCCGCCAGTCAAGCGTCGGCTTCAGGATCAGTTGCGGAAACACGAACAGCACCAGCGCCGCGAGCAGGCATGTCCCCGCCCAAAGGAAGATCAGCGCGCCCATGAAGATACGCTCGGACCTGATCGCGGCGTGATGATCGCCGCGCGCCACGGCCCGCGTCATGCGCGGCCGTTCCAGCTGGGTAAGCGCGGTGATGCATACATTGACGGGGCGGAAGAACAGCATGCCCACCGCGACCGGCGCAAAAGCTGCCGGACCCGCGAGCAGAGTCACGATATAGCTGTGCGCGTTGGACGTCGCCTCGGTCGAAAGCACACCGACGAGGGTCCATCCGGATTGTTCGCGCCAAACCGGACGATAGGCGCTGATCGCCCTGGTCGGTCGCAGGGCAAAGTGCCGCCGCAAATAGGAGAGCCCGAACGGCAGCAGCCCGGCAAGGCTCGCCACCACCAGCATCGCGCCGATGCTCGCCAGATCAGCACCCGTCCGGGAGGCCACCAACAGACCGGCAACGATCGTCCCGGCATAGGCAAGGTCGGATCGCGCCGCCCGCGCTGGCCGGTGATGCGCATAGGAATTGGACCGCCCGAACCAGCGAATGAGGGACAATGCGCCAGCCAACCCGAACATTGCCGCAGCTGCCGGAGAAGCCGTCGCCCAGGCAATGCCCGCGCAGATCAGCCCCTGGCTTGCCGCCAGCAGCAGGTTCACCGGAAAAAAGAAGTCGAAAGACTTGTGATCGGCCTCATCATCCTGATTGACCGCTATCGTATAAGGCGTCGAAACCAGCGCGTTGGACAGGCCATAGCCGAACTGGATGATGACCAGCAGGAAGGCCAGCGTACCGATCGCCGCCGTGCCCAGATGATGGATGGAAAACAGCTGCACGGCCAGATGGCTGACCGACACGATGGCGGACGAGAGGCTGGCCAGGCCGAATCGGCCAAAGATACCGCCAAGTTTCCGCAAGCCTGCCTCCTGTTCCCCCTCCCGCAAGCGGGAGGGGGTTAGGGGGTGGGCCTGCGCAACCGCTGTTCCATCGCTCAGCGCCAGCGACGAAGGAGAGTCCTGCACAAACCCTCCCCCGGCCCCTCCCGCGCGCGGGAGGGGGGCTTTCACCGACTGGGATTGAGGCCCAATCCCATCAGCCATGGCGATGCTTCCAGATCAGCCAGAGCGCATGGGGATTGGTGGTGATATAGCGCCAGGCCAACTGCCGAGGGCGCGTCACCATCCGGTGCAGCCACTCAAGGCCCGCATTCTGCATCCACATCGGCGCGCGCGGATAATCGCCCGTCACATAGTTGAACAGGCCGCCACAGGTGACGATCCACCCCGCCTTGATGCGATGGCGGTTGCGGACGCAAAAGGCCTGCTCTCGCGGCTTTCCCGTACCAACCCACAGCACATCCGGCGCCGCCGCGTTGATCTCCTCGATCAGCCCGCCTTCTTCCTCCGCGCTCCAGAAGCCATTGCGCCGCCCGGCCAGCTTCAGGCCCGGCGTTGAATCGGTGATCCGCCGCGCGCATTCGGCGTTCACCTTCTCCTCGCCGCCCAGCAGATAATAGCGGACATCGCCTGCAGCCGCCTGCGGCAGGCTGTCGATGAACATGTCGGTCGTGCTCGACCGGTCGGCAATCGGCGTCTTGCTGAACCAGCGTGACGCCATGACGATGATTTGCCCATCGGCATGGATCAGGTCCGCCTGAGCCAGATCGGCGCGAAAGTTCGCATCGAGGGCATTCATCGACAGCCCCTGTCCGTTGCAGTCGAACACCAGCAACGGCGCTTCCTTCTGCATTCGGCGCAGCGGCGCTTCACGCACCATCTTCATAATCAGGGCATCAAGCGAGAGGGTCGAAACCGGCACGCCGCCGACCAGCACGCTCTTGTCTTGCGGTTCGACGGACGGAAAAGACTGGGGGAGGGCTCGCTCGGCACTCATGCAATGACCGTCCCGGCGATCGGCACGCCTTGCCGGTCCAGATCGTCGATGATGCGGCGCAAATCGGCGATCGCGGTATCGCCACGCCGCGCCACGATGACCACGGCGTTGAAGCCCGCCAAAATGCTGCCAACCGGCGTCTGCTCGCCCTTGCGTTCGGCAAGGTAGAACAGCATCGATGTTTCCTTCAGGCCCCATCCATTGGCCGTGTCGGCCAACGGGCCGCGCGTGATCAGGCTCGACGCACTGCCGGAAACGCGCCCTGCGGTCATCAGCCACAATCCGTCGATCGCTGTCTTGGCTGCGGGCAACAATGCCGCACTGCCCATCAACTGTTCGGCGAGACCAGCCTTGTTCGCTACCCGGAAAAGTCGGTCGAGCGACGGGTTGCCCATATCGACGTCAATCAACATCGTCTGCCCGTCCATCTGCGCCAGTACGACGGCAAGGTTCGCGGCCATGACCGCAGCCTCATTCCCCGCATCGACGGACAGCACCGCCAGCCGCAGTGCGGACGGATCGCCTGCCTTTGCCGCCGCCCGCATCTTGGCCCGGATCGTCCTGACCTTCGCCGCGTAGGGGTTCGCCGGATCGAATGCGGCCACCACCGCCGGGTCTATCCGCTCATCTCCTGTGGGCAGAAGTGAAAACCCACCTGCCAGCGCCGCCAGCAGATTTGCCGCCTCGGTATCCAGCGCGCCAATCTCAACAGCTGCCTCATGGAAGGCAAGGCCATGTTCGCGCGCATGCATGTCAACGCGGGTGACATCGGATTGCGCCAGGAACCCCTGATCGACCGCCAGCTTTGCGAAGCTCTGCTTGTCCCGCCCTCTCGGACGGATGGCAGCGGTCCCGCCGCCAGGCATTAACTGGGGTGGGGCGCCTGCCGTGGAACGCAGTCTCATGCGGCCTCCTGCCTTTTGAGAAACCAGCCGCCCCGGGTCGGGACCGGCAGCATTTCGGTAATGACTTCCACTTCCGTCGCCTTTGCGACGCCAGCGGCGGATCGAACGCGGGGCTTCAGAATCTCCGCGATCACGACTGCCGCCACCCCGCCGATCAGGCCCAGGGCGATCCCGGCGATCAGCCACAGCATCAGATTGGGCTTGGCTGGTATCAGCGGGACGGAAGCTTTATCCAGCAGGCTTGCATTGGGCTGCGAGATTTGGCTTTTCAGCGTGGCCTCGTTGAAGCGCTGCCGAACCGTATCATAAGTCTGTCGCGCGGCATCCACATCCCGTTGCAGGACCATCAGTTGGTCCTGCACCTCCGACATGCGGATCATACGATCTTCCTGGCCCGCCATGTTGGATTTGAGGTCGCCTTCACGACGGTTCGCAGCGACGCTGTTTGCATTCACCGCGCCTGCCTGGCTCGACCGCGCAGATGCCAGCTTGGATTGCAGTTCCGATAATTGCGCATTGGCCGCGACCATGCTCGGGTGGTTCGGACCTAATGTCTTCGACAGCTCCGAAACCCGCCCGGACTGTGTCGCCACCTGCTCCTGCAGATTCTGGACGATCAGCGATCCTTCGATGTCCGAAACGGACCCCGCGCCAGCCTTTGACCGTGCCGCCGCCGCCTCGGCCTGCGCCTGCGTCAGCTGATAGGACATGTTCTTCAGCTTCTCGGCCTCAAGGTCCATGCGGTTGATGCCGATAATGTCATGCGCCCGCTGGAAATCGGACAGCCGTTTCTGCGCCAGTTCGTAGCGGCGGCGCACTTCCTGCGTCTGTTCGTCGAACCATTTGGCAGAACCACGCGCGGGGGAGGCGCGCAGTTCGACCTGCTCACGCATGTAAATCTGGGCGGCCAGATTCGCGACCTTGGCCGCTATCGCCGGATCGGCATCCAGATATTGCAATTGCAGCACATTGCTCTGCCGTCCCGTCGTCACGGTCAGATTGGCTCGCACCCGGTCGGCGGCTTGCTGCACACGCGCGTCCAGGGGAATGTCCTTTGGCAGGGCATCGACGAAACCGGCTTCCTTTGCCACGGCATTGATCACCTTGGCGGATCGGATGACGTCGGTCTGCGTGCCCAGGATGCTGTCCACCTCGACGCGAACGCCGGGCTGGTTGTTGGCGTCCGTGGGATCGGTTTGCGACAGGTCCAGCAGCAGCGAGGATGTCGCCGCATATTGGCGCGGCTGGATAAACGCCAATATGGCGATGATCAGGAACAGCGCGCCGCCCAGCAGCGCCGCCGTCCGCCATCGCGCCTGCACGGCCGACAGCAGATCGATCGGGTTCATGGTCATAGCCCGTCAACTCCTCGCAACATGGCTCGCATTTCTTCGGCGGGGGTGGGGGCAGGTGGCGTCGCGGGCACCGGCTGCTTCGCCATCAACAACAGGAACTGCGGCGCCAGCGTGTCTTCGAACATGAACAGCTCGCCGCCGGGCATTGGCGTAAGGGCAGGCTCCAGCCGCCGCATCGCATCGGCCGCCTGACCTTCATTGATCGATCCGCCGCCCAGCACCTCATGGCCCAGCCGAACCAGCCGGTCATAGGAAATGACCGACATCTGCGAAGCGGCCACGCCTGCCAGCGCGATCATCCGGCGGCTCGCACCGGCTTCCCAAAGCACGCGGCGGAACAGCGCATGGGTCGCCCCGCTCATCTCCGCCCAATCTTCCAGCGCGGAAGCGAGGCCCTGCTCCACATCGGCCAGCGTCATACGGTCACGGCCAGCCGCTTCGGCGACGAGCGCCGCCTGCATACCGAACAAGCGCGCATGATAGGGCGACCCCATCGCCGCGCCCGCCAGCGCGTCAAGCGCGTCGGGATCGAGCTTCAGCCGCGCATTGTCCGCGCAGCTCATCAACAACCGCTCCAGCTCCGGCTTCGGGATCGGCGCAACCCGCTGCGGCGCGATATGCCGCCGCAAGGACGGATGCGCCGCGATCAGCCCATCCACATCTCCCGCGATGCCCACCAGTACCACTTGCACTGGCGAATGAATGTCAGTCAGCAACTTGAGCAGCGTCGCCACATCCGCTTTTGCCTCATCAGACCGGACCCGGTCATACTCGTCCAGGATCAAGATGGTACGCTGACGTACGTCCTCCACCAACAGGTTCGCCAACCGCGTTCCATCAATGGTTTCATTCATTAATTTCCGCGCTTTTTCCTGCCCCCCCGCACTCATCGGCAATTCGCTCAGGAACGGCCGGAACAACGCGTCGAAGTCCGCATCCCCGCTAGCCGATCCATAAAGCGCGATGCATCCGGCCTCATCCGCCAGATCGCCAAAAACCCGCGCCAACGAAGTCTTGCCCGACCCGCGCGTTCCAAAGATCACCGCATGCTTCCGCTGAACGACGATCGCCTCGACCAGCTTTTCAAGTTCGCTATTCCGCCCCGCCAGCCCATGACGATCCGTCACCGGCATCGCCGTGCTGAAAGCGCTGTAGATGGAATCCCGCCGCAAGCTGATCGGCTTCAGGGGCGCGGCCATTGCTCCCATCGAAAGGGCGCGGGGTCCATCCGTCATCTCATCTTGCTGTTGCCGGAACCCCGGCGCCACGGGCGTGTCGAGCAGCAGAGGCTCAGCCATTGCTGCGCGAGGCCCACCATTGGGAGTCTCGGCACGTGCCGCGCTGCGGCGAAAGGACAGGAGCCAGTCCCGCATGCCGCCGGACCGATCCTGCGCGAAGCCATGATCGATTGTCGTCAAAACAGCTTCTCCCGGATGATGAGGACGTCCTCAGGCTGAACCGGATCATCCAGGTTCGCCTGTATTTCCTTGCCTCCCCGGCGTACTTTTATGCGCTTGGTAGAACCTGCGAGCGTCGGCCCTCCCGCCAGCGCGAGCGCTTGGCGGAAGCTCTGGCCCGGCGCGAACGAGAAGGCGCCAGGCTGCTGCACCTGGCCGTAGACATAGACCTTCTCCGCTGGCGGGACGAACAGGATGTCTCCGGGCTTCAGCTGGCGACTGCCCCCAACAGCCATGTCGGCGAGCGAGATGCGGACGGCGCCGCTGCCATCGGCTGGCGTCAGGATTACGGCATTGGCGCCATCCTTCGTCGAGCCGCCAGCCTTGGCAAGCATCGACGCCACCGTATAGTCGCGATCCAGCGGATAATTGCCCGCTTGGGGCACGTTGCCCAGAACAGTCACGAAGCGGCTGACATAATTGCTCACCTCGACGTTCACCGAAGGATTGGCAAGGAAGCCTCCGCTCGCGTAACTGGCCGCGATTGCCTGAGCCAGTTGCGACGTCGTCTTGCCTCGCGCCTGGACCGGCCCGATCAAGGCGAGAGTGACGGTGCCGTCTGCCTTGATGCGAGTAGTGGATGACAGGTCTGGTTGACCGAAGATCGCAATCCTTACTTCGTCGTCAGGCCCCAATTGATAACCCGCATCGGCTTCGGGCTTGGCCGACGGCGGCGCAGTAGTGACCGCCATTTCGGCCGTCTGTGCGCCAGCGGGTGCTGCCGCGGCGACTGCAAGGAAGATCGAAAGGCTGGTCAGGAGAGCCTCTGCTTTCACAGTTCATGCTCCTTTATGTTCGAGGTCAAAATCGGATCGCCGTGCCCAGTGTCACCTGGGTTCCGCTATATTCAGCCACATCCGTATCGGTGCGGCGCTTGTAGCGTTGCGCATCGAGCGAGATGTCGACGCGATCCGACAGCTTGCGTTTCAGCATTGCTCCGAACCGCTGGTTGCGGTCGGCGGTTATGGAAAATGGCCGCAAAGCGGCGTCCTGGCGGAACCTGCGCCGCTCCAATTCGCCGTACAGTCCGGCAGAGGTGAGTTCCGAAATCGTGAACTCGCCCTCCAGTCGATATCTGATCCGGATGGCAAAACCACTGGCTATCAGGCTGTCGTTAACAATGCTGCGTTCCGTCGTGGCTGTCAGTTTGAGCCGGGGAACGATGCTGGTCGAAATACTCACATCCCAGCCTGGGCCGTCATAATTGCCAACGGCCGCCGAATCGCTGCTCACATCCAGCCAGCGTACCTCGGCATCAAGTTGCGTGATTGGCGACACCGCACGCTTGAACCGGAGGCCATAGCTGTCGGTTCGATTTTCGATGCCAAGCTTGTTCCGGTTGCTGTTCACGCGCTCATAAAAGGCGGTCAGCGTACCGAGGCTCGGCATGTTATAGCCAACCCCGGCAACAAATGTGTCGCTGGTCTGATCCGCATAGTCGAAAGCGTTATCGTTGCGTGTCATGTCGCGACGGTAGGATGTCACCGGGAACAAGCCTGGGCGCTCGCAACTCAGGTCTGCGCCAAAAGCGGTGAACCGCTGCAGATTTTCCGTCTGCTGATTGATGTCGCCATAATCGGCACGCTGCTGCCTGTAAGATGCAACTGGCGTGATGGAACAATTAGCGCCAAAACGAATGACTGCCTTCGCCTCGGCATCGAGGCGCAATTTGCTGCGCTGCCCTTCCGAAATAAACCGGTCATAGCCAACCCGGCTTCTCAGCAGCAGGTCGTGTCGTCCTATCGGCTTCCCATAAGTCAGTTCAGCCCAGGGCGTCACGATGATGTCATCGGTGGGGGCTTCCAGCCGATCATCCACGCGATAAACATTGTCGTCATATAGAAGGTCGACGCCAGCCGTCGCATGGAGGCCCATCGTTTTGAGCCGTGAAGCGTCATCGACCGTCGCCGTTTGAGCGCTGGCCGGACACGGCAGAACAGTGAGCGCAGCGCAGCTCATGGCTGCGGCAACCACCCGAGTGACCGGAGAAAAATCATGGCTTGCAGGCGCGTTAAAGCGCCTCCAAAAATGTGGAGTGTAAGTGATAACCAAACGTGCAACCCTTTATTGCATTGCAGCAATCAGGGCATGCTAGGCGCCTTTGCGCGCAAAACGAACCTCTTAACATGCAACTTGTCGCGACTATGCCACGCTTCGCTTCATCGTGAAAACTAGCGATCATCGGCGCTTTGTTGCGGTTGAGAGCTGTTAATCTGCCAGCAAGGTATCAAACCGGGGCGCTGTTCATCTGGCAGCAAGATTAGGCCGAGTCCTGGTCAGAGCAAATACCAGATGATCAAACAGGTTGCAGCTGCGAAGGTGACGATCCCTGCCCAACGGGACAGAATTTCGACGCCGCGATCGGCGCGATCCGCGAAGGAAGAATACCCCAGTTCTGGCGCACAATCCTTGTTGCTATCAAAGGAAGAATGTTGCGCAACGGCAACCGGTGCAAGATCGTCTGCCACGTGATTTGTCCGCCCTATTCAAGATAGCAGACATATCCGATTTTACGCTTAACAAATAGTTCACGTACGCGTTCAGCGTCACTCATTCCGTCGCAAATTCAATGGGGTGGTGCAAAAATCCTACGTAGAGGGCGATACCGCCTGCCCATCAGTAAGCGTTGCGATGAATCAGGACGTTGAATGTTCCAATCAGGATAGCGATGTCGCGCATAAGGCTCCAGCCGTGGAGATATTCCAGGTCGGCCTCCACGCGATTGAGAATGTCCCGGCGCGTCTCGGTAGCGCCGCGGAATCCGCGGATTTGAGCAAGGCCTGTGATGCCGGGCTTCAGTGCGTGTCGATGCCAATATTGTCGATCGACTTGCCAGAACAGCTGTTCTTCGGCTGTCGAGCCCAGAGCGTGAGGACGCGGTCCCACCAGGCTCATCTCGCCTAGCAGAACATTGATCAGTTGAGGCAGTTCATCGATGCTGGTTTTGCGGATGAACGCACCTACTCGAGTGATGCGATCATCATCCCGTCGTGTGGACGAGGCGCCAGCGGCGTCGCATTGTTCAACGCGCATGCTTCGGAACTTCAGAATGTGGAACAGTCGATTTCCGCGACCGATACGTTCTTGTTTGAAGAAGATGGGGCCAGGCGAATCGAGCCGGATCGCGATCGCGATCGCAACCAGCAACGGCGCCAGTGCGATCAGCAGCGGTACGGTGATGGCAATATCCAAAAGCCGCTTTTGCGCCCGGTTTGCGAGGTTGAGAGGACCACGCGCCACGACGAGAGTGGAGACGCCGCGATATGTTTGCACAGCCAAGGGCGCCATCGAATCCAGTTCCGGCACAATGATCTCACCAAGGATATTGCCGCCCTTGAGCATCTGAGCCCAATCCGTCTTGCGATCGGCAGGGCAGGATATGACCACACGGTCGAAATCGCGCAGCAAGGTGCCTAGTCTGTGCAGCATATAAGGATCGTCGAGGTCTGCCTTGATCCCCGCACCTTCCGCGTCGACAATTACCATGCCGCTGACATCTTCAGGAATCATGCCTCCATCGATGATCATCAGTTGCGCGAATAAATTGTCGCTGAAATGCCGCCGTACGGTGCGAACGATAATTAGGCGCTGCATGACAAGTAGAGTGGCACTGCAAAGAATGCCCGCCGAAATGCCCAGCCGCGAAAGATGACCGGTCGCCTTCAGCGAGAAAACCGTGAGCAGGAAGATCAGCAGCGTCCCAGCCAGCGCCAGCGATGCATTGCGCAAGCTGGGCGTTAATTGAGTCAGGCAGACGGGATTGAATGCCTGATTGTGGAAGGCGACGATCCCGTAGACGATCATGCCCCCGCCAAGTGGTTGCCACAGCCCCGAGAAGAGTAAGGGCACGCCAGCCGCGCGCAAGCCAAGACCAAAGCCAGTTGCGAGAGCGGCCATGTCCGCTGCCACGAGCAATAGGCACAGCCAAAGCCTTACGTTCCGCTGAACGGCGGATGTTGTAGGCTGGCGACCGGGAAATCCCTCGATCGCCAGATCGATTTTCGACATCTGCAACCCTTTTCGTGTCCTGACGTCAACTACGCTTCATCCCGAAAGACGAATGTGTACATCAGGCATCCGCTGCCTTGTGATTATGTTGCGGAGCAGCAGGACATAATTGTATCGGGCTGGCAATCATTGCTGGGACGCTCGGATGCTCTTTTCCGATGATCCGTTAGGATGGGGAGGTACGGCGCCCCACATCTGCGACGACCCGAAACTCAATGGCCGAAATGTGCAAGCGAAAATTTACCGCACTTCCGAAGCGCTTGTTCGAATCAGGCCGTCATTTTCGCGAATCAGGTGACGAACCACCACCCAAGAAGAACTAGAGTCCCGGCCAGCGCGATCGGTCCCGCCCAACGCGATAAAAACTGTACGCTCGCCTCGGCTCTCTCATGCGTGAACAGCCGTGCGCGATGATGATGGGGGTCTGCGGGGCGGTTTCGAACGGCCGTATCGTGACGCGGCCCCGACTGAAGTTCTGCCCCGTCGGAAGTCTCATCCTGAGGTTGAGGTGACAGGTCGATCATCTGCAATAGCCCCATGCGATACGCCCATCACAAATAGAAGTTTTGATGTAAAAAAGAAGAGTTTTCTACTCGATTTGTAAATTTTGGTGCGCGAATTCCGCGTCATTTTGGGGCGTGCAGCACATTAAATGAGCAGTTCGAGACTCGCTGTTAAATCATGGCGTGTCCGACATCCAATTTGTCGGATGTGTCGTCCACTTCGGGGGGCAGGGCAGACCTTGTCGCGCCGTTTCAATTTCTCGCCCCAGCGCCCAAATCAGCTTTCCACAAAGCATGGCAAGTCTGCCAAAGCGTTTTTCCGCTACGGCGAATTGAACCGGAATGGTGGTTTACCCATTGTTAAGAAAAGAAATTTTTCGCACTAGTCGCATGTAGCTGATACTTAAGGGATCGGCAAAAAAGAGGAAAAGGTCAGGTGGCGCATATCCTGGTCGCAGACGATGATGATCTGCTGGGCGAACTGGTTCGGTTCAAGCTTGAAGCGGCAGGTCATGATGTGACGATCAAGCAGGATGGCGCATCTGCGCTTAAAGAGGCTCGAAGAGGCGAGTACGATCTTCTCGTACTCGATGCCATGATGCCGGTGATGTCCGGTCCCGATGTGCTCAGGGCTTTAGCAGAAGAGCGACCTGGGATGCCGGTTGTCATGCTGACCTCTCGGAAGGCGCAGGCCGACGTTTTGGCGGCGCTGACCGCTGGCGCTCGTGACTATTTGACGAAACCGTTCATCCCGGATGAACTTGTCGTGCGGGTAAACGCCATCCTGAAATCTGCGCGGCCCGTTCAATGAGCCTGCTCGTTCTGGCGATTGCAGCGGCAACCGTCACGCAGGGTGGCCCGGTTGATGCGTCTCGCAATGAGTTGATCGCACAAGCACGGGCAGCCTTGGCACGGCAAGACTTCGCTGCCGCAATTGACAGGCTGGAGCAAGCGGATGCCGCCAATCCAAATGATGCGGAAATCTTGCGCATGCTTGGCAGTGCCTATGCCTTTGACAAACGCTATCCGCAGGCGATCTCAACGCTCCGTCGGGCAGAACTGCTGGCACCAGAAGACCTCGACATTCGCGCAGCGCTGGCGCGCGCTTATCTGTGGTCTGGCGACCGGGCAGCGGCAGAGCGGGAGCTTGTCGCCTTGGAGCAGCGCTCGCCAGCAAATGCGGACGCTGTTGCGATCAGGCGTCAATTGGACGATCGCGATCCTGCCAGTGCCGCGCCGACGCACTGGGGCTTGGCGGCCACGCAGAGCGTTTCCCGCGTGTCCTTTGCAAATCGGCCCAGCCAAACCTGGTATGACACAAATATCGCTCTTTTCGGCGCCATTGATTCCCATACGTCGGCAGCCTTGACCGTGGAAAGAGAAGACCGGCGATCATTTGCTGACACTCGCCTCGAAACCCGCATCGACCATCGGTTTGGCAACAAGTTTCGGACCTTCCTCGCTTTAGCCGTGACGCCGAATGCGAATTTCCGGGAAAAATCGGGCGTGACAGCCGGAATGGAGGCGGACATCACCTCATTTGCGACGGTGGTGGCTGATTTACGGCATGCGGAATATCGCGATGCGTCGGTCACCGTCTTTCAGCCCGGCGTTCGGCTTGCAGCGCAAAAGTTGGGACTGGCTGCCACTGCCCGGATGATCAACCTGTGGGATGAAGATGGCACCCACCGGTGGGGCGTGTCCGGCCGAATGGATCGCACCTTCTCGGGCGGAGCAACACTCTATGCCGGAGCAGCCACCTATCCCGATACGGAAGCAGGGATAACCCGGCAGGTTCATTCCCTGTTCGCGGGCGCGACCATGCCGATCGCTGACAAGGTCTCATTTCGGGCAGGGGTCGACTATGACCGCCGTCGCGTTACCTACAGGCGGACAGGTGGGACGCTAGGTCTTCAGGTCAGGTTCTGATCGTGCCGGGCTTCCCCATCGCCGATCATGTTGCCCGGATCGCCATATTCATATCCGTCTACGGGGCGCTGGCGATGGCCGCCTGGCTGCTCTTCCTGGTGATGCGTCGTGATCGAAAGGAGCGCGCCAGTATCGCCAGGGCGGAATTGACCCGCACCCTGACGAGGGAAATCATGGGGGCTGGCCAGAATATCGCCGCGTCGCCCGCTTTCCAGCTCGCGTGCCCTGCTGAAAAGCTGGCGGCGATCAGCCGGATTGTTCAACTACTTAGGGGCGAAGAAAGAGAGCGGCTTGTTGCCCTGGTGGAGGAGCAAGAGTTGCTCAAGCAGGCGCTGCTGGCGGCAAGGCGGTCCCGCCCGAGGCGGCAGATCGACGCCCTGCGACTACTCGGCAGTATAGGAGGAGGGCAGGCGATCGATATGCTCTACCTTGTGCTGCGGGAGGATCCGAAGCTCGACACCCGGTTGGAGGCCGCTTCGCTGCTTGCTCGGTTGGATGCCTTGCCTCCGCCAAACGAATTGATCGACCATCTGGAACTGCGAAGCGCGCAAATCACGCCGCTACATCGAACCTTGTTCAGGTTGATCGCTGCACGCCATCCATCCGAACTGTTCAGCTTGGCTCAGTCCGCCGATTTGCCGCCAGCGGTGCGGGCACTGGTGATCGACGCGCTTGGGTGGACGGAGGATTTCTCCGCGCTTCCACTATTGGAAGCTGCCGCCGCCGACACCCATGCGCCCGTTCGTCTGGCCGCATTGGATTCGGCCGCCCGATTGGGGCACCCCGGCAGCGCCAAATGGATATTGCCGCTTTTGAACGACCCCGTGCCTCCCGTCCGTGCCAGAGCTATCCGCGCGTGTCAGTTGATGCGGTTGAACAGCAGCCTGCCTGCTATCGCGGAACTGCGCAAAGATCCTTCGCCCTGGGTACGCCTTCGCGCGCAGCAGGCTCAACAGGTGCTGGGGACCGCCTGATGGGGGCGGGTTCTATATCCTCGACGTTGGAAAACATCGGCCTGAACGCCATGGTCGCGATAGGCGTCCTGTGCTTTTTGGTCGTGACCGTCCGTAATCTCGTTTCGACGATTCAGTTGCTGCTTGCTGCGCGAGTTTTTGCGACGCGGGTCAGACCTGCGCAGCGATCCTATGACCTCTGGTCTCGCTACGCGGACCTTGCTCTTCCGGTGTCGGTTATCGCGCCCTGCTTCAATGAAGAGCTTTCGATCGCAGACAGTGCGCGCGCGTTGCTGGCGCTGGAATACCCTGACCATGAAGTGATACTGGTGAATGACGGGTCCAGCGACGCAACGCTGTCTGTCCTAATTCAGGAGTTCGATCTCCGCCCGATTGAACGAGAACAATTGGCGGTGCTTCAGAAAACGCGCATATTGGGCATCTATGGCTCCGCTCGCTATCCGAACCTCATTCTGATCGACAAGGAAAATGGGCGGAAGGCGGATGCAGTGAACGCCGGATTGGGCTTTGCCGCCGCGCCGCTGGTTTGCGTCATCGATGCCGATTCCATTATTGAGCCCGATGGCCTGCTGCGCGCTGCCGAGCCATTCATGACAGATGACGGTTCGTTGTTGGCAGTAGGCGGAGCAATTCGCATTGCGAACGGATCAATTGTCGAAGGCGGGCATGTTCGCCAGATTCGGCTGCCGCGTCGCTGGTTGCCGCGCTATCAGATATTGGAGTATCTTCGGGCCTTCCTGACGGCCCGCATCGCCAATGCGCGGCTGGATATGCTGATGCTGATTTCCGGGGCCTTTGGCATATTCCGGCGAGCGCCACTGGTGGAGATCGGCGGCTACAGGCATGATACGGTCGGTGAGGATCTGGAAGTCGTCACGCGTATCCATCGCCGGATGCGGGAGCAGAAGCGACCTTATCGCATTGCCTTTGTTCCTGAAGTCGTATGCTGGACCGACGCGCCCGAAAGCTGGCGCGGACTGCGCAACCAGCGCGCACGGTGGGAACAGGGCGCGCTGGAGACGATTGTCGAGCATAGGCGCATGCTGTTCAACCCGCGATACGGCCGCATCGGCCTGATCGGTATGCCGTTGATCGTGATTGAAGATGTGCTCGGACCGCCTTGCGAGCTGTTCGGCTATCTTCTGATACCCATCCTCTACTTTTTGGGGATCGGATCGGGCACGGTCGTGCTTGCCTTCTTCTCCTTGACGGTGCTGTTCGGAACCGCGCTCAGTCTTGGAACCCTGGCGCTTGAGGAAATGCAGCTCAGACGGACGCCAAGTGCACGCGACCTTTTCATGATCGGCGTCGCTGCCGTTGTTGAAAATCTGGGATATCGCCAGGTGAATTTGGCCTTCCGGACTTATGGCATGTGGCGTTTCTACAGGAAGGACAATCGTTGGGCCGCAGCGGGGAGGGCGGGCTTCTCTAGAGAATGAGCCTTGGTCCGGGCGAGGGCAGATTTCTCAATGCGCTAGTGCCACGGCCTTTCGGTTGGACCCGGTTACCGGACGGGTCGTCGCAGCGCTCTTCTGCTCGCCTAGAGGCATCGGCAGGGGCAAGACCTGTCTTTCTCTCCCGCACAAAGATTGCCTTCTTTCGATGAAATTGCCCCGGTTTTTCTCGTCCTCTGCCTTTGACATGGCCATCGACCTCGGCACCGTTAACACGGTTATCCATGTCCGCGACCGGGGGATCGTCCTCAATGAGCCGTCGGTCATCGCCATCGAAACCCGGCAGGGGTTTCGTCGCGTAAAGGTCGTAGGCAATGAAGCCAAGCTGATGATGGGGAAGACGCCCGCCAATATACAGGCGATTCGGCCTTTGCGCGATGGCGTCATCGCTGACATCGACGTCGCCGAACAGATGATCAAGCATTTTATCGACAAGGCGCTGAACGGCAGCCGCTTTGGTCGGCGGCATGAGGTTGTGGTCTGCGTTCCGTCTGGATCGACCATGGTGGAACGACGCGCGCTTCGCGATGCCGCCGCCAATGCGGGGGCCGCGCATGTTCAACTGATCGAGGAACCGATGGCGGCGGCGATCGGCGCGGGATTGCCGGTTACGGAACCGCGCGGCGCGATGGTGGTCGACATCGGCGGCGGAACAACGGAAGTCGCGGTCTTGTCGCTGCGTGGTATCGCTTACAGCAATTCCGCGCGGGTCGGCGGTGACCGGATGGACGACGCGATCGCATCGCATATCCGGCGCAACCACAACCTGCTGATCGGCGAAGCAACGTCCGAACGGGTGAAGTGTGAACTCGGAGCGGCGACGCTACCCGATGGCGAAGGACGGCGGATAGTGGTCAAGGGCCGCGATCTGGTGAATGGCCGCCCTGCCGAAATGACGATCAGCGAGGCGGAGATCGCGGACGCGCTCGCCGAACCTGTCGGCCAGATCAAGATGGCGGTCAGGACGGCGCTGGAGCAGACCGCGCCGGAACTGGCGGCCGACATCATCGAGGAAGGCATCACCCTGACGGGCGGCGGCGCGCTGCTGCGGCGACTGGACCAGGCGCTGATGGAGGAGACCGGCTTGCCAGTGAAGGTCGCGGAAATGCCGCTGATGTGCGTGGCAATGGGAGCGGGCAAAGCTCTGGAAGATCCCGCCTATCAGGGCGTTCTGGCCATTTCCTGATCATCCGGGGAATCTAGGCGCTGAGGTGCGGAGGAAGGTGGCTCAGATGGCCCTGCCCAACGGGGTGGTCCATCGAGCAATATCGTTTCTGAAGATGTTCTGCCGGATCGTCACGACGGAGCGCATCGCGCCTTCCTGATGCGGATCATGCTCCAAATTCCTTCCTTGGGTTAATGGTTGGATCAGCGATCTTCGCGGGCCGCCATCACCGTATTGCCTTGATCGTGTACCCCCGCCGACCGAACGGCTCGGTCACCCCCTCGTACGAGCCACCTCCGCGCCGTGATGGACGGAGCGCAGCTTGAGCAGGTCCTGCCGCGCGACCATGCCGATGACCCGGCTCGATGCGGGCTCAACGATGGGGATTCGGCCGATGCCCGCATCGACCATCATGTCCGCGATGCGGCTGATCGGATCACTCGGCGTGCCAAAGGGCTGCGATGCATCGGACAAGGCCTCTGCAAGGGTCGCTTGCGTAGGTGCGCCGTCCACCTGCCAGCGCAGCGCATCGGAACGGGAAACAAGGCCGATGAGCCGCCCTTCCTTGTCCACCACCGGATAACTGCGATGGACGGCCTGCCCCGCAAAGAAGGCGATGACCGCGCCAATGGACATCGTTCCTTCCAGCGTCTGCGGTTCTCGCGTCATCACTTGCTTTGCCTGAAGGAAATCGAACGGATCAACCGTATATTCCTGAAGAACATGCCGCCCGCGCCGTGCAATCTTCTCGGTCAGTATCGAGCGCCGCATCAACAGCACACTCACCGCATAGGCCCCCACCGACGCCGCAATCGTCAGCGGAAGCATCGCGAAATCCCCGGTTAGCTCGGCCGCGAACAAGGCGGCGGTCAGCGGCGCGCGCATCGCCCCGCTCATCGTCCCGGCCATCCCGGCCATTGCCCATAGTGCGCTCCCGCCCGGCAGATATTGGCCCAGCAAAAAGCCCAACGCTCCGCCCAACATTAAGAGCGGCGCCAGCACGCCGCCCGATGTGCCCGATCCTAGCGCGATCAGCCACACCGCCGCCTTGACCACCAACAGCGCCAGCGCCACCCGCACCGCCAACGACCCGTCCAGGAGTCCCCTGATACTCTCATAACCCGCGCCCAGCACGTGCGCGTCCACCAGTCCGCCGATACCGACGGCAAGCCCTCCGATCGTCGGCCACCACATCCAGTGGACGGGCAGGCGCCCAAACATATCTTCGATCCGGTACAGCAGCGCGGACAGCAACGTCGCTTGCACCCCTGCGATTGCCCCCATGCCCAGTGCGATGCTGATCAGCACGGGAGTCAGCACCACCGCATGATGCACGGGAAAGAGCGGCCCGCTTTCGATCAGCACTGGCCGCCATAGCAATGAGATCAGCACTGCAATAACCACTGGCACGAAGCTGCGCGGCTTCCACTCGAACAGCAGAACCTCGACGGCGAGCAGGATAGCGGCCATTGGCGTGCCGAAGATCGCTGTCATACCCGCCGCCGCGCCTGCGACCAGAAGGGTTTTGCGCTCCGCCGCGCTCAGATGAAAGAGTTGAGCGAATAGAGACCCAATCGCTCCGCCGGTCATGATGATCGGCCCCTCGGCGCCGAACGGGCCGCCGCTGCCGATGGAAATGGCAGAGGAGAGGGGCTTCAGCACCGCGACCTTGGGCGACAAGCGGCTTTCTCCATAGAGGATCGCCTCGATCGCTTCTGGAATGCCGTGCCCCCGGATCTTCTCCGACCCGTAACGCGCCATCACGCCCACGATCAGGCTGCCTATGACCGGAACTGCGATGACGCCGATCCCTAGCGCGTTGTCCGTGATCGCAGCAGGGGCGGCAGAGAGACGGCCAAACCAGAAGAGATTAGTCGCCACCGCAATCGCCCGAAGCAGCAGCCATGCGCCCAGAGCACCGCCCGTCCCCACGATCAGTGCGGCGGCGGCCAGCATCATCATGCGTAGGTTGGCGCTATGGTCGGCAAGAAGGCTTTGCGATGGAGAGGAGGTCGATGATGCCATGCGGGGAGCAACTATATCGTATTACGATATTTATCAACGCCCCTTAGCACGCTATGATGTTGCATGGCCGATGAGTTGACCGACAATGACTATGCGGCCCTTGCCGATTTCCGCTTCTCCCTGCGGCAGTTTCAGGCGTTCAGCGAAAGGGAGGCGGCGCAGTGCGGTTTAACGCCCCAGCAGCATCAAGCTCTCCTCGCCATCCGCGCCGCACCACGGGGCAGGGCGACGGTAGGGCATGTCGCGGAACGCCTGATCCTCAAACCCCATAGCGCGACAGGCCTTGTCGACCGACTGGAGGCGCTGGGCCTCGTGCGGCGCCGTTTATCGGAGCAGGATCGCCGACAGGCGCTGCTCGAACTGACTGAGCAGGCGCACGGGATACTGACAACGCTGAGCGCTGCGCATCGGCAGGAAATCGGGCGGCTGCGGCCGCTGTTGATGGAGTTATTGGAAAGGGTTGGGGCTTAAGGAGCAGACCTTACGCGCTTCTGTGAAGCGAAATCCGGTCGCAGCATCCGGGACGAGAAATCTTCTTACGGCAGGTCCGTTAGAACAAGGCGCGCCAGTGCCATCCCGGAATGAAATGCTGTTGTTCTGGGAAAAATGGTGGACGCACTTGGGCTCGAACCAAGGACCCGCTGATTAAGAGTCAGCTGCTCTACCAACTGAGCTATGCGTCCACACTCGCTTTCGGATCGCTCCGTTTGGAGCCTCGCCTTGGCGTGGCCGGGCGGTTAGCATTATCCTCCGGCTTTGCAAACAGTAAATCGCCGCAGTGCGGAAAATTTTGGCTAGCGGCTACTTTCAGCCCCAATTTCCGGGCCGTCTCCCGCCCCGTCGGCTGGACCGGTCAATGGCCATGATGATCCCGATGCACAGCATGACGGTCAACATGGACGACCCGCCATAGGACATGAAAGGCAGGGGAATACCAACGACAGGTGCGAGGCCCATCACCATCATGAGGTTGATCGCGACATAGAAAAAGATCGTCGTGGTCAGGCCCGCCGCGACCAGCCGCGCATATTTGTCCTGCGCGCGCAGCGATACGCCGATACCCCACCGGAAGAGCAGCAGGAACGCGCCGATCAGGAAAATCCCGCCGACAAGACCCCATTCCTCCGCCATGGTGGCGAAGACGAAGTCGGTATGACCTTCGGGGAGATAGTCGAGGTGGCTCTGGGTGCCCTTTAGGAAGCCCTTGCCCCAGATGCCGCCCGACCCGATCGCGATCTTCGACTGGCTGATATGGTAGCCCGCACCCAGCGGATCGCTTTCCGGATCCATGAAGATGAGCACGCGCTTTTGCTGATAGTCGTGCAGGAAACTAAAGGCGATCGGGATGATCGCCGCTATTGCCAGGCCAGATCCCACGAACAGGCGCAGCGGCAATCCGGCCAGGAACATGACTGTTACGCCGCCCGCCGCGATCATCGTCGCTGTCCCCAGGTCCGGTTGTACCAGAACCAACGCCCATGGCACCCCGATGAGGACGAGGGCGGGCCATATCGCCGTCCAGCGGCGGATTTCACCTACCGGGAGCAAAGCATAAAAGCGCGCTACGGCCAAAACGATGATCGGCTTCATGAATTCCGATGGCTGCAACTGCATGAAGCCAAGGTTGATCCATCGCTGACTGCCGCCCGCAACGCCGCCGATCAGTTCGACAAGCACCAGCGAGATGAGAACAGCCCCGTAGGCGGGGAAAGCGAACCGCGCGAAAACTTCAAGCGGCACCCGGCTGATGACGAAGGCCATCACCGAAAAGATGACGAACCGCACACCCTGGTTGATCGCCCATGGCGTAATGCTGCCGCTCGCGGCGCTGTAGAGTACGAGAGTACCAAAGCCCGCGATCGCGACCAGAAGGCCCACCACTCGCCAGGGGAATTCCGTAAGTGGCTGGGGAACAATGCTCATCAATCTGCTTCCGTGTTCGGACCGCGCTGAGACTGAGCGCTGTTAGCAGTGGCCGACGCATTGGCTGGCGATGCTGCGTTGCCGCTGCTCACCGCCTTTGAAGCCTTGGCCCCATCAGGCACGGCCTCTCCCTTCCTGATCGCCTTGGCGAGGCGATAGGCTGCCATCTGCCGCTCCATGCGCTCAGCAGGGGTGCCGCCCCAGCCTTTCTCCAACTCAATCAGCCTGGTCATAGCCTTTGCTGGATCGAACAGAAAGGTCAGCACATCCTTGGCTACAGGGGCGGCGGCGCGAGAGCCGCCCATCCCATGTTCGATCACAACCGATGCGGCATAGCGCGGATTGCTTGTGGGGGCGAAGCAGACGAACAGGCCATGGTCGCGATATTTCCATGCACCGCTTTGCCCGCGCTGGCTGCCCGCTATCTTTCGGACCTGCGCAGTGCCGGTCTTCCCGCCCATCTGTATGCCGGGTAGGTCCAAGCGGCTGCGTCCCGCGGTTCCATCACCGTTCACCACTTCCCACATGCCCGCTCGCACGGCGTCGAAATGCTCCTTGGGAAAGGGCATGAACGGTGCTTCGGGATAGCGGCCTTTCACCAAACGGGGCTGAATGTTACGGCCCGACGCGATCCGCCCGGCCATGACGGCCAGTTGCAGAGGATTCACGACCACATAACCTTGGCCGATGGACGCATTGAGCGTGTCGGATGCGGTCCATTTCTGGTCATAGCGACGCATCTTCCACTCGGTATCAGGCATGGTACCATAGCTTTGCGAAGTCACCGGCAGGTCGAACTTTTCGCCAAACCCCATGGCATGTCCCATCCGAGCGATCACGTCGATGCCGACCCGGTTGCCCATCGTGTAGAAATAGGTGTTGCAGCTCTTGGCCAGAGCGCGGTGCATGTCCACCGAACCGTGGCGGCCAAGACAACGGAAGAACCGGTTGCCCAGCCGGTATCCTCCCGGACAGTGCACCCGTTCCTTCGGATCGATCCCGGCGCTCTGCAATGCCATCGCCACCATCGGCTTGAAGGTCGAACCCGGCGGATAAAGGGCGTTCAAGGATTTGTTGATCAGCGGATGGCGCTCATCGCTCGACAGCATGTCCCATTCATCATGGCTGATGCCGTCAGAGAAATTATTGGGATCATAGGCGGGCATCGACGCCATGCACAGGATTTCTCCTGTCAGACAATCGATGACAATGCAGGAACCGGATTCTGCACCTAGCCGACGCCCAGCATAATCTTGAAGCCCGGCATCGATGGTAAGTCTCACTGCATTACCCGGCGCGTCGGGTCGCGTAGTCAACTCCCGAACGATCTTGCCGCGCGCCGTCACCTCGACCCGCTTGGCCCCGGGCTTCCCTGTAAGCTCAAGGTCGAACCATTTCTCCAGGCCTTCTTTGCCCACCTTGAAGCCTGGGGTAATCAGCAGCGGGTCCTTGCGCTTCTCATAATCCTTCGCTGATGCTGCGCCAACATAGCCTAGCAGGTGGCCAACCGTTGATCCCGTGGAATAATAGCGAGAAAACCCCTGGCTAGGGGCAACCCCGGGGAGGTCGGGCAAACGAACGCTGACGGCTGCAAACTGGTCATAGGTTAGTTTTTCAGCGACCTGGACTGGCCGGAAACCGGGCGCCTTGTCCAGTTCGGTCCTGATCCGCTCAACCTCGTCCGGAGCCAATCCCAGAAGGTGCGCCAGGTTGCGCAACGTGCCTTCCGGATCAGTGACACGCTCCGGAATCAGGTCGACGCGAAAATCCGTTCGGTTATTCGCCAGCGCGCGGCCGTTCCGATCCAATATCCACCCACGACGCGGGGGAATGAGCGTCAGGTTGACGCGATTACTTTCCGAAAGAAGATTATATTTCTCGTTCTCCGCGACGCTGATCCAACCCATTCGGCCAATCAGCATGGCGCCGATCCCGGCTTGCAGTCCCCCAACGACCATCGCTCGACGGGTGAAGGTGAAAGATAGCGATGCCTCGGTGACGATCTTACGCTTTAGCTTGGGCAGCTTCATGCCATCACGCGCCAGCGATCGATCCGGGCGCATTGCCGCACCACGAAGGGGAAGAGCAGGATCGTCCAGAGCATTTGTGGGGCGACCAGTTCCAGCTTGATGTTTCCTCCGCCGGTAATCCGAGCAAAGAACAGGCCACCGGCGATACAGAAGATAATGGCTACCGCCGCGATTAGCCAGTCCTGCCGATAGCTGCGCCACACCATGCGATGTTCTACGGCGTCAATCCCGATCAACATCATGGTCCACAGGAACATCGCCGATCCGATTGGCTGCCCGCTCATGATGTCGTCGAACAGGCCGAGTGGAACGCCGATCCAGACGCGCCACAACTCTGGCCGCAGCAATCGCCATGACAGCAATAGCAGCAGGCCGAAGGGCGGCATGATCGGCGCCTGCGCGATAATCGGCAGGATTGTGATCGACGATCCCAGCATGACCGTGATGACGGGCGTTCCGGTCAGACGAAAGGTGGACGGAGAGCGGCCCAGCCTGGGAACATGCTGGAGGTGCGGGTCGATCATGGCGCGCTGGCGTTCGCCGCCGCTTCGGCTGACGCGGCTTCAGGTGTGGTCGGGCTGCTGCGGCTCACGACCTCTTCAAAGGAGCGTTCGACGATCACGGCATCCACTTTCGACGGATTGGCGAGCGGCACACCATAGGCGATCTCGCCCGCTATGCGCACGACAACCGCAACCGGAATATTGGGTTGATATATACCGCCGACACCTGATGTAACCAGGATGTCGCCGGGACTGAACGGATTTCGGCCTGCCGCGAGGGAACGGATTTCGACGGTTCCATCGCCCAGCCCGGTTGAGATAGCCGCGACGCTGTCCGTCGCACGACGGACCGGCACGATGTTGCTGCTGTCGGTCAGCAGCAGCACGTCAGCCGTGTTGGGCGTAACGCTGTGGATGCGGCCCACCAGGCCCTCGGATGCACGTACCGGCATCCCGGGGCGGACACCTTGCCACCGGCCGGCGTTCAGGCGGGCGAAACGGCGGGCGCTGGAGGAAGAGGAGGATATCAGTCGTGCCGTGAGAAGGTCGCTCTGATCTTCATCGACCAGCTTCAACAGCTTCTTGAGGCGCAGATTTTCCTGCGCGATCGCCTTCGCCTCGATGATGCGGTTGCGATCAGCATCCACCTGATGGCGCAAGGCGATATTCTGTGATCCGGCGCGCCAATAGGCGGTCAGCACGTCGTCCAGCGAACTGGCCCCGCTCACCATGTTGCGCAGGCCGAGCGACGCGGGGCGGGAGATTTCCGCCGTAGCCATACGGATCGCCGCGAATCCTGTGGGATCGAAAATTGCCACGGCGACCAGCAGCAAGCCAGCAGCCGCACCCGTTACCGCCACAACATAGCTGGCGAACAGGCTGTACTGCGCCTTGCGGTTATGGCCGGGACGTCGGCTGGATGGCCGCGCCATGCTGTGGTCCCCCTGACCTTAAGCGGTCTGCAGCACGCCTCGGAAGATCGGGTCCTCCATCGCACGGCCAGTTCCGATCGCGACGCAGGTCAGCGGATCTTCGGCGATTGTGACGGGCAGGCCAGTCTCATCGCGCAGTTCATCGTCCAGACCCTTCAGCAGCGCGCCGCCGCCAGTCAGAACAATGCCTTGGTCAACGATATCCGCCGCCAGTTCCGGAGCGGTGTTTTCCAGAGCGATCCGGACACCCTCAACGATGGTGCTGATCGGTTCCGCCAGCGCGTCCGCGATCTGCCCCTGATTGATGGAAATTTCCTTGGGCACGCCGTTGACGAGATCGCGACCCTTGATGTGGATGGTTTCGCCCACGCCGTCTTCGGGAGGCTGAGCCACGCCGAACTGCTTCTTGATGCGCTCGGCGGTCGCTTCACCGATGAGGAGGTTGTGGTGCCGGCGCACGAACGAAACGATGGCTTCGTCCATCTTGTCACCGCCGACGCGAACCGAGGTGGTATAGGCGAGGCCGCGAAGCGAAAGCACTGCGACTTCGGTGGTGCCGCCGCCAATGTCCACGACCATTGATCCGATGGGCTCGGTCACTGGCATGTCGGCGCCGATCGCGGCGGCCATCGGTTCCTCGATCAGGAAGACCTGGCTCGCGCCCGCATTGCTCGCCGCATCGCGAATCGCGCGGCGTTCGACGCTGGTGGAGCCTGACGGCACGCAGATCACGATCTCAGGGAAGCGCCAGGGGCGCGACTTGCCGCCATGCACCTTCGTGATGAAGTGCTTGATCATCTGTTCGGCGACATCGATGTCGGCGATCACGCCGTCGCGCAGGGGGCGGATCGCCTCGATCGAATCGGGCGTCTTGCCCATCATCAATTTGGCGTCGTCGCCCACGGCCTTGACCCGTTTCACGCCGTTCAGTGTCTCCACCGCCACGACCGATGGCTCATTCAGTACGATCCCGCGGCCCCGCACATAGACGACGGTGTTCGCCGTGCCGAGATCGATAGCCATATCCTGGGAGGAGAGTTTGAAAAGTCGCGAAAAGATCGACATGCTAGTTCCTGTTCAGCCCGCCCGTCCCGGCGACGCGAACCGGGGCGTTCGGAGGTCCCTGCCACGTTCCGCCGCCCCTGTCATCATTCCGTGTGATGAGGCAAAATTTTCGGGGGCAACGGCTCGCGGAAAGCGCTCGCTTGGGCTAGTCACTAATCAATGTCAATACGCCGCCTGCCCGAACATCTGGTCAACCGTATCGCTGCCGGTGAAGTGGTCGAAAGACCCGCCAGCGCGCTCAAGGAAATTGTTGAAAATGCGCTGGATGCCGGGGCAAGCCGCATTTTCATACGGTTAGGCGGCGGCGGGCTGGACCGGATAGAGGTCAGCGACGATGGCTGCGGCATGGCGCCTGACGAGATCGCACTGGCGCTGGAGCGGCATGCGACCTCCAAATTGCCCGACGATGCGATCGAAAATGTATCGACCTTGGGCTTTCGTGGAGAAGCACTGCCATCCATCGCCAGCGTCGCACGCCTGTCGATCGACAGTAGGCCCAAGGGGCAGGATGGCTGGAACCGGACTGTCGATAATGGCGCGCTGTTGTCTGAGGGGCCTGCCGCCCTACCGCCCGGCACTCGCGTGACCGTGGAGCAGCTTTTCGCGCGGGTGCCCGCCCGCCGCAAATTCCTGCGCTCGGCCAAGGCGGAATATGCCGCCTGCCTCGACATCGTCCGCCGCCTCGCGATGGCCCATCCGTCCGTTGCCTTCACCATGGAGCATGACGGCCGCCGAGCCGTCGCCGTGCAGGCAGGAGAAGCGCGAGAGGACCGGGTGGCAGCGCTCACCGACCGTGCGCTTGCCGAGAATCATGTAATAGTCTCGCTTGAACGGGAAGGCGTTCGCTTGTCAGGCGTTGCCTCGCTGCCGACCTATAATCGCGGTGTGGGTGACCATCAGTTCCTCTTCGTGAACGGCCGCCCGGTTCGCGATCGCCTGCTGATAGGAGCGGTGCGCGGTGCCTATGCCGACATGCTGGCGCGCGACAGGCATCCCGTCGTAGCCCTGTTCCTCGATGTTCCGCCGCTTGAGGTGGACGTCAATGTCCACCCGGCAAAGACCGAGGTCCGCTTCCGTGATCCAGCCATGATCCGGGGCATGATCGTTTCAGGCGTGCGCCGCGCGCTGGATGCGGAAGGATTCCGATCCGTGCAGCAGGCCGATCCGGCGAGCCTTTCCGCCTGGAGGGCAGAGCCTGTGTCGCCCACCCCCATTAATGCGCTCCCCATCTTCGAAGCTGCGTCAGCATCTTACCCGCCGCAAGCCGCTGCGTTCGCTGACCGCCGTCCGTCCTTCATGGCTCCTCCGCCCCAAGCGCGCGCGGAACCCGCCGCCGCACCCGCGCCGGAAGGAACCAGCTTCCCGCTTGGCGTGGCACGCGGGCAGGTAGCGCGAACCTATATCGTCGCTGAAGCTGAAGACGGGCTTGTGATCGTCGATCAGCACGCCGCCCATGAGCGCCTGACGCTCGAACGCATGCGCCGCGCTATGGAGGGGCAGGGCGTCGCCGCGCAGGCGCTGCTGCTGCCCGAAGTGGTCGAACTGGACGAGCCTGCCTGCGACCGCCTCGAAACACGCATCGATGAGCTACGCGACTTCGGCCTGGAACTGGAGCGGTTCGGTCCTTCCGCCATGCTCGTGCGCGCGGTCCCCGCAATGCTGGGGCAGGGCGACGTACAGGGGCTCGTCACCGACCTCGCCGATGATCTGGCCGCCTACGATGATGCTCTGTCCTTGAAGGAACGGCTCGATCTCGTCGCTGCGACGATGGCATGCCACGGATCGGTGCGCGCCGGTCGTATGCTGAGCGTCACGGAAATGAACGCGCTGCTGCGGGAGATGGAAATCACGCCACGCAGCGGGCAGTGCAACCACGGCCGTCCAACTTGGGTGAAGCTGGGTCATGGCGACATCGAGAAGCTGTTCGGGAGGAAATGACCATGCGCATGATCGCCTGCTTGGCTGCCTTGAGCCTGTCCGCGCCCGCCCTTGCCGCAACGCACGGCGATGACCCATGCCGCAATGCGCCGCTTCCCCCTGAACCATGGACGAGCTGGAACCAGAGCGGCACGGAGACAGCGGCGGGCGAAGCAGCTTCCGCACCCCGGCTGATCCTCGGCAAGCCGATCGTCGCAACCTTGCGTCCTTCAGCGCAGGTCCAATATGCTGTGAAGCCCGGACGTCAGCAGCCTAAAAGCTATGGCGGCCTCTTCAGCCTGGCGATCAAGACGCCCGCCCGGGTGGGCATAGGCCTGTCCGGTTCCGCGTGGGTCGATATTGTCGCCGGCCGCAGCATAGTCGCGCCTTCCGCCCATGGTCATGGCGCCGCATGTTCGGGCATTAAGAAGATCGTCTGGTTCGATCTGCCGCCGGGCCTGCACCTCATTCAACTGTCGAGCTCGTCAGCCAGCCAGATTCGCCTGATGGCTGCGGATGCTCTCGCCAACCAGCCGCTGCCGCCAAAGCGCGACAGATAGGCTGCCGATCCGTTCAGTTCGGACGGGTGCGAAAAAGCACGATGGGCATCAGCGTCATGACCGGCTCGTCATCCTGGTTGAAGATCGTCACCTTGCTCTTGATGATGCCCATCTCCGGCCTGCTGCGCGAGGCCTTCTTTTCCACAACCTCTGATGCGCCCCGCAGCGTGTCGCCGGGCCTAACCGGGCGCAGCCAGCGTAGTTCATCTATGCCCATGGCACCCAGGCTCGCATCCTGATGTCCGCCAGCCTGCATTTTCGCGACGAACATCTTCATGAACAGCGCAGTGGTGTGCCATCCGCTGGCCGAAAGGCTGCCAAAATGCGTTTCTGCCGCAGCTTCGTCCGAAAGGTGAAAGGGCTGGGCATCGAATTCAGCGGCGAAGGCGATGATCTCGTCCCGGCTGACGGTGATTGAACCGAACTCCAGCTTGCTGCCGACTTCCACATCTTCGAAATAGACAATCTCGCTCATGATCCAGCACCTCTCACGTTGCAGATGATCTAGGCAAGGCTTACGTTTACGTCAATGTCAGGATGACGCGATCCATTGGCGCAGCATCCGCCACAGCTCTGCCTTCTTGTCGCGGGATAGCATGGCGTTAGCGCCACTACTGGACGGCAGGTCGATCAAGGACAGCCCCGTGTCTGCGCCGATCTGGCGGCGGCCATGCACAGACGCCGTCTTGCCGTTGAAGGCAATCGCTCGCAGCGCAGGCAGGCGCGCGATAAAGGCGCGTAAATCCCGAAGTTCCGCGCCACGGATCACGCTGTCGAGGCTACCTTCCCGGTCTGCGCTCTCGATCACGTCCCACAAACCAACGCCTCGCCCACGCAAACGCTTCAGTCGCATGGCATAGGGCAGGGCGCGCAAATCCTCGCCCAGCACATCACCCATCAGCGACCAGAAAGCATTGCCGCGATGGGCATAATATTCGCCCTGCCTGATTGAGGCATCACCCGGAAGGCTGCCAAGGATCAGCAGTGTCGTGCGTTCATCGACGCTCGGTGGAAAGGCGGCCTTGCGCTGGGCCGGTATCTGGCCGGGCCGCAGCGTCACGGCGTCAGACGTTAAAGCGGAACAGCATGATGTCGCCGTCCTGCGTCACATAATCCTTGCCTTCGGACCGCCACTTGCCCGCTTCCTTGGCTCCGGCTTCGCCATTGAACTGGACATAGTCGGCATAGGCCATGGTTTCGGCGCGGATGAAGCCTTTTTCGAAATCCGTATGGATCGCGCCTGCCGCCTGGGGCGCCTTCGACCCCTTGGTCACGGTCCAGGCGCGTGCTTCCTTCGGACCAACGGTGAAGAAGGTGATGAGTCCGAGCAATTCATAACCTGCCCGAATGATGCGGGCGAGACCTGCTTCGGTCAGGCCCAGCGCTTCCAGATATTCGGCGCGCTCCTCGACCGGCATGGTGATGAGTTCCGCTTCGATCGCGGCCGATACGATGACCGCCTTTGCCCCCTCAGCCGCAGCCTTTTCGAACACGCGAGCGGAATGGGCATTGCCCTCGGCCGCCGCCTCTTCCTCGACATTGCAGACATAGAGGACAGGCTTGGCGGTTAGCAGCTGGGCCTGCTGGAAGATGCGGGCCTCCTCGTCATCGGCGGGCTGCGTCAGCCTCGCGGGCTTGCCGTCGCGCAGCAGGTCCAGCGCCTTGCCCAGGACGGAAGCGGCCACCTTTGCTTCCTTGTCGCCCTGCGCTGCCTTTTTGGCGAAGTTCGGCACGCGCTTTTCCAGGCTTTCCAGGTCCGCCAGCATCAGCTCGGTCTCGACCGTTTCCGCGTCCGCGATAGGATCGACCTTGCCCTCGACATGGGTGATGTCGCCATCTTCGAAACAGCGCAGTACGTGGACGATGGCGTCCGTTTCACGGATATTGGCGAGGAACTGGTTGCCCAGCCCTTCGCCCTTGGAAGCGCCGCGCACCAGGCCCGCAATATCTACGAAGGACAGCTGCGTTTCGATGATCTTGGCGCTGCCGCCGATCTTCGCGATGGTCTGGAGCCGGTCGTCGGGCACGGCAACGCGTCCCTCATTGGGCTCGATCGTGCAGAAGGGATAATTCGCCGCCTGCGCCGCCTGCGTTTCAGTCAGTGCATTGAACAGGGTGGACTTGCCCACATTGGGAAGCCCGACGATACCGCAACGAAAACCCATGGAACTGCCTTCACGTCAAAATGATGGCCGGGCCGATAGCCTGTTCCGCGTCCGAAGGCCAGCCTGTGCTCAGCGGCGGAAGAAGAGGGTGATCGACGCGACATGGTTCATGCGCTCGTTCCCGCCCCGCTGGTTGATGATCTGGTTGAGGTAGCCAATCTCGGCCGTGGACTTGCCCATCAGCTTGACCTCCGCGCCGACAAAGCTGCGTAGCTGGTCGAAGCCTGCCCTTTGCCCCCAATCTGTGCTGTTGAGAGCGGCAAATCCTTCCGCATAAACCAGTGCATTGACGGCCTGATTGTCATTTTTCAGCGGCTTTTCATAGCGGAGCATCTCCCGCAGCCGCCATCCCATGCCGCTGCCATCCGAACGCCAGCGTTGCTCCAGCCGCGTGCGGGACGATAGTTCGCCGTCCCACGGCTTGCCGATCGTCCAGCTGATCTGCTGAAAACCGCGCTCTTCATTGACATCGCGCCCGCCCTGCGACGGCAGGACGATATGCGCATAGCCCTGATAGACGGACAGCTGAGGCGACAGCTTCCATCCAACCGCACCGCGCAGGAGAGTCTGGTCGGCCCGTGAGGCGCCATTGCCGAACCGAGGCTGGATCTCGGCGAAATAGATGAGGTCGCCGCTGACCTGCCCCATGGCAGTCAGATTGAGCCAGACCTGCTCATCTTCGGCCGTCGCCGCATGCGCGGCAGCGCCGGTCAGAAGGGTGCAGGCGCCTGAAAATGCGCGGAAAGAACGAGCAATAGTGCGGGAGCGAAACATGGCGCGTCCCTAGTCTTTCGCTCTTGCCGTCCCATGTCCTTCGGATAAGTTTTTATGTCTATCAGGTGATCACGCTCGGCCGGTCCATGCTGGTAAATCCTGCGATATCGGCGATTTCTTGCGCGCCCCGGACCAGCGGCGCGAGGGCGTCGGCGGTTTCCATACCAAGGTTGCCGTCACGATCCACATAGCGTTCAATATAGACGCGCAAGGTAGCGCCTTCGGTGCCGGTGCCGGAGAGGCGAAACACGATGCGCGAACCATCTTCGAACAGGATGCGGATACCTTGATTGCGGCTGACGGATTGGTCGGTAGGATCGGTATAGGCGAAATCATCCGCGCTCTTCACGGTGCCGCCACTGTTCAAGGTTCCGGGCAAGGCGGAAAGCTTGTCCCGCAACGCACCCATCAGCGCTTCGGCGCGATCCTTGGCGATGGCTTCATAATCGTGCCGCGCATAATAGTTGCGGCCGTAGGTGGCCCAGTGATCGGCCATAATCTCTGAAACGCTTTGCCTGCGCGAGGCGAGGATGTTGAGCCATAGCAGCACCGCCCATATGCCGTCCTTCTCGCGAACGTGGTTGGACCCTGTTCCGGCGCTTTCTTCGCCGCAGATCGTCGCCATGCCCGCGTCCAGCAGGTTGCCGAAGAATTTCCAGCCGGTCGGCGTCTCGTAAAGCGGAATGCCCAACTTTACCGCCACCCGGTCGGCAGCGCCACTGGTGGGCATCGACCGCGCAATGCCCTTGAGGCCCTTCGCATAGCCGGGCGCAAGATGCGCGTTGGCCGCCAGCACCGCGAGCGAGTCCGATGGCGTCACATAGCAGTTGCGGCCGATGATCAGGTTGCGATCGCCATCGCCGTCCGACGCAGCACCGAAATCGGGCGCGTTTTCGCCCATCATCCGGTCGTACAATTCCTTTGCGTGGACGAGGTTCGGGTCGGGGTGGTGATGGCCGAAGTCGGGCAGGGGTGTGCCGTTGCGCACGGTTCCGGAGGGTGCGCCCAGGCGCCGCTCGAAAATCTCTGTCGCATAAGGGCCGGTGACCGCGCTCATTGCGTCGAAGGAGAGGGTGAAGCCTTGGGCGATCATCTCCCGAATAGCTGAAAAGTCGAACAATTGCTCCATCAGGTCGGCATAAGCGGCGACCGGGTCGACCACTTCGACCGTCATTCCGCCAAGCTGGGCCGTGCCGATGGTGTCGATGTCGATGTCGTCCACATCGACTATCAGATAGCTGTCGATCGTGAGCGTGCGGGCGTGGATGGCGTCCGTCACTTTCTCCGGCGCGGGGCCGCCATTGCCGACATTATACTTGATGCCGAAATCCTCGTCCGGGCCTCCGGGATTATGGCTGGCCGACAGAAGCAGACCGCCAAACGCGCCTGACGATCGAATCAGATGCGATGCCGCAGGGGTCGATAATATGCCGCCTTGCCCGACCAGCACACGGCCGAAGCCATTTGCCGCCGCCATCTTGAGCACGATCTGGATGACTTCGCGGTTGAGATACCGCCCATCGCCTCCAACGACGAGCGTTTGGCCTTCAAAGCCGGTAAGGCTGTCAAACACCGACTGCACGAAGTTGGCGGCATAATGCGCCTGTTGAAAGACGCGGACCTTTTTGCGCAGGCCGGAAGTGCCCGGCTTCTGGTCATTGAAAGGCTTAGTCGAGACGGTCAGTATCACCTGTATCCCTTTGGGAAGTGGAGCAGGCGTCTTCTATGGCCCGGCAATGCTGCACTGCGCAATCCATTCCCTTGGTTTCACCGCACGGATAGGGCGGCGGAACGAACTTTCATCTATTAGCGCATGCCCGCAGATCAGTCCGCCAGCCTCAGCGCCACCTCATTCATGAAGCGCGCGTCGTCGTTCTTGGCCAGCCATTCCGCCTCGGCGCCGATCGCGCCCAGCATGTCGGCCAGCGCATCCATCTCGCTCTTATGGTAATTGCCAAGCACATAGCCATGCACCCGGTCCTTGTGCCCCGGATGCCCAATGCCGATCCGCACGCGACGGAAGTCCGGGCCGACATGCGCATCCGTCGATCGCAGGCCGTTATGCCCCGCATTGCCGCCGCCGCGCTTTACCTTCACCTTCATCGGCGCAAGGTCCAGTTCGTCGTGAAAGACGGTCACGTCCTGCGGCGTCAGCTTATAAAAGCGCATGGCATCGCCGACCGACCGGCCGCTTTCGTTCATGAAGGTGGCGGGCTTCAGCAGGATGATCTTCTGAGGTCCAATGCGACCTTCCTGCACCCATCCCTGAAACTGCTTTTTGGGCGGGGAGAAGCGGTGCATGTCGGCAATGACGTCGGCCGCCATGAAGCCGACATTATGCCGGTGCATCGCATATTGGGTGCCCGGATTGCCCAGCCCGACCCAGATCTGCATCCCACGTCTCCAAACAAAGCGAACCCCCGTTCGCCTGAACCTGCCGAAGGACCTCTCTTCCTTTTTCAAGAAAAGGGACGGGCTTCGACAAGCTCAGCCCAAACGGGGGTGAGCAAACCGGCAATCGATTAGCCGGGGTGAAAGGCTTATTCGCCTTCCGCCGGAGTTTCGTTGTCGCCCTCGGCGCTCTTCATGGCAGAAGGAGCAACGATGGTCGCGACGGTGAAGTCGCTCTCATCATGCGCAGCCTTCGCGCCCTTGGGCAGCTTTACCGTGCCGATGTGGATCGATTCGCCCACGTCGAGGCCAGTCAGGTCAACGACGACGTCGTCGGGGATTTCGGCCGCGTCGACGATCAGTTCGATCTCATGCGCGACGATGTTGAGCACGCCGCCCTTCTTCAGGCCAGGCGAAGCGTCTTCATTGGCGAAGCGAACCGGCACGTTGACGTGGACGGTGGCATGTTCCGAAACGCGCAGGAAGTCGGCGTGCAGCGGACGATCGGTCACGGGATGGAAAGCGACGTCCTTGGGCAGGGTACGAACCTGCTTGCCGCCAACCTCGACCATGACGACCGAATTGAAGAAGTGGCCGGTGCCGAGCAGCTTGTTGAGGAGCTTTTCCTCGACGTGGATCGACTGGGGTTCTTCGTTCATTCCATAGATGACGGCGGGTACGCGGCCCTCACGGCGGAGAGCGCGGGAGGCTCCCTTGCCTGCCCGATCGCGTGCCTCTGCCGACAGCGTAAGCTGCTCGCTCATTGCGTGTCTCCAAAAGCTGATATGTCAAAACTTCCCATAACGCCTCCAGGGATGACCATCACGGGAAGGCGGCCCTGTAGCAGAAAGGCGCGCAAAGGCAAGGGCGCGGCACTATTGCACCCGTGTCACCTTGTAGCTGCGCGCCTCGATCAAGCTGATAAGATTGTCCCGCCCCGTTAGATGCCCCGTGCCCACCGCGATGAAGGGTCGCCCCTTCAGCTTCGTGATAGCCGCGCTCCAATCCCGATTGCGGGAAACCAACACCGCCTTTTCAACCACCGGGTCGGGCTGTTCTCCACCCTGATCCTCCCGCGCGATCGCGGCCATGTCCCCCTTCAGCCAGGCATGAAGAATGCGTTCATATAGCGCCTTCATCCCCTTGGCCTCCGCCACAGTCTGAGTCAGAAGTTGCCGCTGCGAGGCCTCGGGCAAGGTATCAAAGGCGCCGAACTGCCGCGCGACCGTCTCCAGTCCCCCGATCGGCTTGCCCGCCTTCTGAAATGCGGCGATCAGCACCGGCTCGACGCCCTCGTCAGCGCTCAGGTGCAGCGACTGCTGAGCCGCCGCCGAAAGCAGCATCGCGGCTGCCCAGCTTTCATATCCGGACAGATGCTGCATATTAGCGCCCCCTTCGCCAGCGATTCGCTGAAGCTCATCCCGCTTGTCCGCAGGCACACGGGCTTCGAGCGTGGGGAGATCGGGGCTGCGGCCCATCTTCTCGAACAGCGCCCTCGTTCGCATCTGGTCCTGAATTTCCGCAGATTCGAGCACCAACTGGTCAGAAGCGTCCATCGCCTGCTGGATCTTCTCCGTCCGCCAGTCGACCCCCTTGGGCAGCACATGAATGGTCCCGAACAGCCATCCATCGACTCCATGCCCCTGCACTCGCCATAGTGCAGGCCCGCCACCTGTCGGAGGCGACACTGGCTCCGGCCCGCACGCCGCGATCATCAGCAGCGCGCATAGGCCCAGCCACCGTAGCAGGCTCACTCGGCGACCCTGGCCGATGCGACGTTCATTCCCTTCAACTGCTCCTGTACGCTGCCCTTGCCTGCCAGATGCCCGGCGCCGACAGCGATGAACACCGTTCCGGGGCGCGCCAGCCGTTCCTTGATCCATTTGGCCCAATTCATGTTCCGCTGAATCAGCAGCACCTGAGCCAGTTCCGGCGTAGCTTCGAGCGATTCGTTCATTTCAGCGGCCAGCTTGTCCGGATCACCCTCCTGCCAGTGCGCGATCAGGCGGGAGAATTCCTTGTCCATGTCCGGCAGACCCTCCACGGTCGCGTTCAGGAACTTGACCTGGCTGTCCATCGGCAGCCCGGCGAAATAGCCCAGTTGCTGCTCCACCGTCTCCAGAGCGCCTATCTTCTTGCCCGCCGCCTTTGCTGCGGACGTCAGTGTCTTCTCCGCGCCAAGGTCCGCTTGATAGCCAAGCTTTTCGAGCGGCTTTACCGCCAGCGCCATGCCAGCCATCCAGGGATTGAAGGGCTCGAACATCTGCCATGGCAAGCCGTTTGCCGCCATCGCCGCCTGATATTTACCCCGCATGTCGGCATCCAGACGATCCGACAGCTTCACCCCGTCATGCGCCAGCGCCGTATGGGCCATGGTTGCGGCCATCGCCTGCGGATCTTCCGGCTCCACGATCTCCAGCACCAGCTCGCCTGATGCTTCGAACGCCTGCTTGATCCCGCCCCTGAACCATTCGGTCCCGGGTTTCAGCACATGCACCGTGCCGAACAGGTAGATGGTGGTATCCTCATCCTTCACCTGCCACAGGGCGGGCGTCGCATAGGCGGTCTTTGTCGCTGACGGCCGAGCGGTGGCCTGCTGTTCCTGAGTGCAGCCGCTTAGCAGCAGCAAGCCCGCGACCATCAAGCGCGAAAGCGACCATTTCATACCGGCTGTCGATCCATTGCGAAGAGTTTCGCCATATCCATGCGGGGCAGGCGGCATTTGGGCAAGTGGATTAACCCCCTTCGCACCCGCTTTTCCTTGACCCAAAAGCCCTCCTGCGCCAAGGCGCGCGCGATCAAACCGTCATTTTCGCAAGGGACCGTCCGTGGCGACAGGTAAGCCGCTCTCCTTTCAGGACCTGATCCTGACCCTGCACGCCTATTGGGGAAAGCAGGGCTGCGTCATCCTGCAACCCTATGACATGGAAGTCGGCGCGGGCACCTTCCACCCGGCGACCACCCTGCGCAGCCTCGGTCCCAACGCCTGGAACGCTGCCTATGTGCAGCCCAGCCGCCGTCCGACCGACGGCCGCTATGGCGAAAACCCCAACCGCCTCCAGCATTATTACCAATATCAGGTGATCATGAAGCCGTCCCCGGCGAACCTCCAGGAACTCTATCTGGGGTCGCTGGTGGAGATCGGCATCGACCCGCTCGTCCACGATATCCGCTTCGTTGAGGATGACTGGGAAAGCCCGACGCTGGGTGCCTGGGGCCTTGGCTGGGAAGTCTGGTGCGACGGCATGGAAGTCACCCAGTTCACCTATTTCCAGCAGATGGGCGGCTTCGACTGCAAGCCCGTCGCGGGCGAGCTAACCTACGGCCTCGAACGCCTCGCCATGTATATTCAGGGCGTGGACAGCGTTTATGACCTGAGGTTCAACGACGCGGGCGTCACCTATGGCGACGTCTTCCTCGCCAATGAGCAGCAGATGTCGAAATGGAATTTCGAGATCGCCGACACCGAAAAGCTGTTCCGCTGGTTCAAGGACGCCGAGGCAGAATGCAAGGCGTCGCTGGAAGCAGGCGTCCCGCTCGCCGCCTATGACCAGGCGATCAAGGCGAGCCATGTCTTCAACCTGCTCCAGGCACGCGGCGTCATCTCGGTGCAGGAACGCGCCAGCTACATCGGCCGCGTCCGCGACCTTGCAAAAGGCTCCTGCGAAAAGTGGATGGAAGTCAACGGGTGGGCCGCGTGATGCGCGCCCCTCTCTTCCCGTTCGGGCTGAGCCTGTCGAAGCCCCTTACTTCTCTTCAGAATATGGTGTCGGAATGAGCGACTTCCTCCTTGAACTCCGCTGCGAAGAAATCCCGGCCCGGATGCAGCTCAAGGCATCTGAAGATCTGGCCCGCCTCTTCACCGAAGAACTGGCGAAGGCTGGCCTTGCGCCGACAAGCATCGATAGCTTCGTCACCCCCCGCCGCCTCGCCCTGATCGCGCGCAACCTCCCGCTGGAAACCGCCGCCGTCAGCGAGGAATTCAAAGGCCCCCGCACCAGCGCCCCCGCGCAGGCGCTTGAAGGCTTCCTCCGCAAGACCGGCCTGACACAAGACCAGCTCGAAGACCGCGACGGCGTCTGGTTCGCCACGGTCAACAAGCCCGGCCGCGCGACGGCGCAGGTTCTGGCCGAAGCCGTCCCCACCATCGTCCGCGCCTTCCCTTGGCCCAAGTCGATGCGTTGGGGCACGGCCTCCCAGACGACCGAAAGCCTCCGCTGGGTCCGCCCGCTGCAAGGCATCGTCGCGATCCTCGGCGAAGACTTGGTCGACATTGAAATCGAAGGCGTCCGCAGCGGCTACGCCACCCTCGGCCACCGCTTCCACCACCCCGGCGAAATCACGATCGGTAGCGCCCACGACTATGTCGAAAAGCTGCGCGCCTGCCATGTGATCGTCAGTCATCAGGAACGCCAGTCGATCATCGAGGCAAAGGCGAACGAAGCCGCCGCCGCGAAGGGCTACACCGTGATCGAGGACAAGGGCCTCATCGCGGAGAATGCCGGGCTGACGGAATGGCCGGTCCCGCTGCTAGGCGATTTCGATCCGGCGTTTCTTGAGGTTCCGCCTGAAGTCATCCAGCTAACCCTACGGATAAACCAGAAATATTTCGTGCTGCGTGATGGCGCGGGCAAACTCGCCCCCGCCTTCATCTGCACAGCCAACATCGAGGCGAAGGACGGCGGCGAAGCCATCATCGCAGGCAACCGCAAGGTCCTCGCCGCCCGCCTCTCCGACGCTCGCTTCTTCTGGGAACAGGACCGCAAGACGAGCCTTGAAGACCACGCCAAGAAGCTCGAACGCATCACCTTCCACGAAAAGCTAGGCACCGTCGCCGACAAGGTGGAACGCGTAGCCAAACTAGCCCGCTGGCTGGTAGAACAAGGCATCATAACTTCTTCCCCCCTCCCGCAAGCGGGAGGGGCCGGGGGTGGGCAGGCGCCAACGGTCGCTGAATTGGCCAACCTAGCCGAACAAGCCGCCCGCCTAGCCAAAGCCGACCTCGTCACCGAAATGGTCGGCGAGTTCCCCGAACTTCAGGGCATCATGGGCGGCTACTACACCCGCGCCGAAGGTCTGCCTGATGCCGTGGCCGACGCCATCCGCGACCACTACAAGCCGGTCGGGCAGGGCGACGATGTGCCAACCGCGCCGGTGACGGTGGCGGTGTCGCTGGCGGATAAGCTGGACAGCATCATTCACTTCTTTGCTGTCGGTTTAACACCGACGGGTTCCAAAGACCCATTTGCGCTGCGGCGCTCGGTCCTCGGAGCAATTTCTCTTATTCTCGAAAACGCATTGCGTCTGCCTTTGAGTAATGTTGTGGGGCATACCTATTGGCAGAGCTTGCAAGCTTGGTTGCGTGAAGGTCGGCTGAATATCTTCTCCGAAGATATTCGCTTCACTAGCTTTGATAAGAACAACGAGCCGATTGAAGAATACGGTCGGCTCTATGATGCGCCTCGAGAATCTGAATGTTGGGACGATTTCTTTCGTTATACTCTTGGCGGCTACGACGTTGAGCAAGTCGGCTTATATTGGTTTGGCGCTCAGGCGAAGCAAGGCTTACATCTCGATCGCACGGCAGTAGCCGAACATGTGGCATTCTTGGGATCAGTGGCGAGTATAATAGAAGCGATTATCGACTTCTTCGCCGACCGCCTCAAGGTCCAGCAAAAGGAAGCGGGCGTCCGCCACGACCTCATCGACGCCGTCTTCGCCCTCGGCGGCGAGGACGACCTCGTCCGCCTGCTCGCCCGCGTGAAGGCGCTCCAGTCCTTCATCGCCACCGACGACGGCACCAACCTCCTCGCCGGTTACAAGCGCGCCGCCAACATCCTGAAGAAGGAAGGCGTCGAAACCGCTGAAAAGGTCGAACTGACCTACACCCCCGAACCCGCCGAAGCCGATCTCATCGCCGCCCTCGACACCGCCGAACCACACGCAACCGCAGCTGTTCAGGCGGAAGATTTCGAAGGCGCCATGGCCGCACTCGCAACATTGCGCGCGCCGATCGACGCTTTCTTCGACAAGGTGACCGTGAACGACGCTGATCCGGACAAGCGGTCGGCTCGCCTCGCGCTGCTGGCGCGGGTGCGGGACGCCGTGCATGCGGTCGCCGACTTCTCGAAAATTGCAGGGTAGTTCGGAAAAGTCCGACGCTTCACAGCAATAGAGGATAGAGAAGAACAAAGGATCATCGTAAAAGCGGGTGCGTTCACCGCCCCGCCTGTTGTAGGAAAGTTGCTGCAACGCACAAATACACGGCAATCAGTGCAGGGAGAGCCGGGACTATGTTGACAATGGAAGAGGCCAGCATGAGCACGACCGCGACGCGTTATGTCTATCGTTTCGGCGGCGGCGTCGATGATGGTGGAAAGGGTAACAAGAATCTCCTCGGCGGCAAGGGCGCCAATCTCGACGGCATGGCCGCCATCGGGTTGCCTGTTCCTCCGGGCTTCACCATCACGACCGAGATGTGCACCCGCTATTATGAAGATGGCGGCGTATTCCCGGATAGTCTGAAGGCGGAAGTCGGAAACGGCATCGCCCATATCGAGGGTGTGACGGGCAAGAAGTTCGGCAACGCGGCCGATCCGCTGCTCGTCTCCGTCCGCTCAGGCGCGCGCATTTCCATGCCAGGCATGATGGACACGGTCCTCAACCTCGGCCTGAACGACGAAACCGTCCTCGGCCTCGCCACCGCATCGGGCGACGAGCGTTTCGCCTGGGACAGCTATCGCCGCTTCATCCAGATGTATTCCGACGTGGTGCTGGAACTCGACCATGGCGCTTTCGAGGAAGCGCTCGAAGTCGCGAAGGAAGATCAGGGTTATACGCTCGACACGGAAATGACCGCCGATGACTGGAAGGCGCTCGTTGCTGAATATAAGGCCCTTGTTTCAAAGCTCTGGAATAAGCCCTTCCCGCAGGACGTAAACGACCAGCTCTGGGGCGCGATCAGCGCCGTGTTCGGCAGCTGGCAGGCCGACCGCGCGAAAGTCTATCGCCGCCTGAACTCGATCCCGCACGATTGGGGCACTGCCGTCAACGTGCAGGCGATGGTTTTCGGCAACATGGGCGATACCTCGGCCACTGGCGTCGCGTTCACCCGCGATCCTGCAACCGGCGAAAACGCCTATTATGGCGAATATCTGATCAACGCGCAGGGTGAAGATGTGGTGGCGGGTATCCGCACGCCGCAGTACCTGACCAAGCAAGCGCGCGAGCGGGCAGGGGCCAAGCCGCTGTCGATGGAAGAGGCGATGCCGGAAACCTATGCCGAACTGGCGCGGGTGTTCCAGATCCTCGAAACCCATTATCGCGACATGCAGGACATTGAGTTCACGGTGCAGCAGGGCAAGCTCTGGATGCTCCAGACCCGCTCGGGCAAGCGCACCGCCAAGGCCGCGCTCAAGATCGCGGTCGAAATGGCGAGCGAAGGCCTGATCACCGAGGAAGAAGCCGTCGCCCGTGTCGATCCCGCCGCGCTCGACCAGCTTCTCCACCCGACGCTCGACCCCAAGGCACCCCGCGACGTGCTGACCAAGGGCCTGCCCGCCTCGCCGGGCGCCGCTTCGGGCGCGATCGTGTTCGACGCCGACACTGCCGAGCGTCGCAATGAGCTGGGCGATTCGGTCATCCTCGTCCGCGTCGAAACCTCGCCCGAAGACATTCACGGCATGCACGCGGCCAAGGGCATCCTGACCGCGCGCGGCGGCATGACGTCACACGCCGCCGTGGTGGCGCGCGGCATGGGCCGTCCCTGCGTGTCCGGCGCGGGAAGCCTGTCGATCGACAACGCCGCCAAGACGCTGCGCATCGCTGATCGCACGCTCAAGGAAGGCGACATCCTCACCATCGACGGCGCGACCGGCGAGGTGATGGCGGGCGAGGTCCCGACCGTGCAGCCCGAACTGGCGGGCGACTTTGGCGTCCTGATGGCCTGGGCCGACAAGGTCCGCCGCTTGCGTGTCCGCGCCAATGCCGAAACCCCGCAGGACTGCCAGGTCGCGCGTGAGTTCGGCGCCGAGGGCGTAGGCCTCTGCCGTACCGAACATATGTTCTTCGACGCAGCCCGCATCACCGCCGTCCGTGAGATGATCCTCGCCGACAGCGAAAAGGGCCGTCGCGTGGCGCTCGACAAGCTGCTGCCCGAGCAGCGCGACGACTTCGCGCAGATATTCATGGTCATGGCGGGCCTGCCCGTCACCATCCGCCTGCTCGACCCGCCGCTCCACGAATTCCTGCCGCATGGCGAAGCGGAGTTCGAGGAAGTGGCCAAGGCCGCAGGCGTGGGTGTGGACGCGCTCAAGCGCCGCGCCGCCGAACTGCATGAGTTCAACCCGATGCTCGGCCATCGTGGTTGCCGCCTCGGCGTCACTTACCCCGAAATCTATGAGATGCAGGCCCGCGCCATCTTCGAAGCCGCGCTCCTCGTTAAGCAGCGCAGCGGCGAGGCGCCGATCCCGGAAATCATGATCCCGCTCGTCGCGACCAAGAAGGAGCTGGAACTGATGAAGGCGATCGTCGATCGCGTCGCCAGCGAAGTTTTTGCGGAGCAGGGCGCTTCGGTCGAATATCTCGTCGGCACCATGATCGAACTGCCGCGCGCTGCGCTGAAGGCAGGCGAGATTGCCGAAGTGGGCGAATTCTTCTCCTTCGGCACCAACGACCTCACCCAAACCACCATCGGCATCAGCCGCGACGATGCGGGTCGCTTCCTGACGCAATATGTGGACAAGGGCATTTTCGCCCGCGACCCGTTCGTCAGCATCGATGTGGAGGGCGTGGGCCAACTTATCGAGCTAGCCGCCGAACGCGGCCGCGCGACCCGTCCGGGGATCAAGCTCGGCATCTGCGGCGAACATGGCGGTGATCCGGCCTCCATCGCCTTCTGCGAGCAGACCGGCCTCGATTATGTCTCGGCCTCGCCCTACCGCGTGCCGATCGCGCGTCTTGCCGCCGCTCAGGCCGCATTGGCGAAGAAGTAAGGCTCCAGCCCCTCCCGCGACCGTGGGAGGGGCACCCGGATCCTATTACACCTCCAGGTAGCGCCGCTCATGCTCGCGCATCTTGCCCGCTTCGAGCAGCCGCGCCTGCAGGCGCCATTCCTCGCGTTCGATGGTCCCCGGCTCTCGCCCCAGCCTTGATTCCAGCGCAGCCTGCTCCTCATGATCAATCGATCCGAGCTGCGCATAGCTGTGATAGCCTGCAGCCTCCAACTGAGCAGCGTCTTTTGCCGAAATTCCCCGGATCCGCGTCAGGTCATTTCGTTCGCCGCGAATATCTCCAGCTTCCGCTCTTCGGTCGGAAGCAACGGTTGCGAGCCGCGCATCGCGCTCCTTGATCGTTTCGCGATGAGCCATCTGCTCATCGCGCCACAACCTCTTATATTTTCCACGGCCGCTGATCATCAGGCCGATCACCAATCCAATAACCAGCGCGATCACGAGCAGCGAAATCTCGTTCAAAGTGAAAGCCATGCTTCGCCTCCTTGCCCCTCTTCGCAACGAGCCAGCGCTGCAAAAAGTTGCGCTGGCGAAACTGCCGGGCAGACGCCGTAAAAAAACTGAAAAAAGGGGGTTGCCCAATCTCCCGCCCCCCTCTATCTGCCGCTCCACAACGCGCCCGTAGCTCAGCTGGATAGAGCATCAGACTACGAATCTGAGGGTCGGACGTTCGAATCGTTCCGGGCGCACCATTTTCTTTTCACGGAAAATCAGTAGCTTATCAGATGCTCCTCTGAGAGTATTGTAGCTGTTCCTGTTTGCATGATTTCAGATCATGCAGAGCTTTGCAGGCCCGAGCATATCCAGCGCTAGTTTAAGCGCGATCGCGATCCTTCAGCCGCAGGTGGCGATCCTGATCATCGCATCGATATCAACATGTCGTTCCAGTTGTTCTGCAATGTCGTCCAGCGCCCGATCGACCGACGCGGCATAATCCACGCCTTCAGAATGAATGCCGATCGAGGCCATTAATCCGGTGCGAGCGCCTGTGCTGGCAAACAGGCCGTGGACGTAGGTGCCGGATACAAGGCCATCGGCGCTAATCGCGCCATCTACCCGCCCATCGTCCAATCGAGCGAACGGGCGCGTGCAGTCCGGCCCATCGGTGGAGCCCAGATGCATTTCATACCCATGGAAACTCTGCGCCCAGGCCGTGCCTGTCACTCTCTCCAACGATTTTGTCGGAGTCAGACGCGTTTCGATGTCGAGCAGGCCCAGCCCCTCGACGCTCCCGGGCTCACCCTCAATTCCATCGGGGTCGGAAATTCTACCACCAAGCATCTGATAACCACCGCAAATTCCCAATACAGGCTTGCCCTGACGATGATGCGAAAGGATATCGATGTCCCATCCTTCTTCTCGCATTGCGCGCAGGTCGGCGATCGTCGCTTTGGAACCCGGCAGGATGATCAGGCTGGCTTCGGCCGGAATGGGCTGGCCGGGTGGCACCATGACAAGCGCGACGTCGGGTTCCAGCTTGAACGGATCAAGATCGTCGAAGTTCGCGATGCGGGGCAGGATAGGGCAGGCGATGACGGTGCGCTTGCCACCCGGGCCGCTTGCCCGTTCCAGCACGACCGCATCCTCGCTGGGCAGCCGGGCGGTCGCGGTAAGCCATGGCACCACGCCAAAGCCGCGCCAGCCCGATATTTGCTCGATCTGCCGATAACCGTCTTCGAACAGGGCCGGGTCACCCCGGAACTTGTTGATCAGGAATCCTTGGATCATCGCCGCATCCGCCGAATCGATGACTGCCTTCGTGCCTGCGATCGCCGCGATCACGCCGCCACGGTCTATGTCGCCGACCAGTATGACCGGCACGTTGGCGGCGCGCGCGAACCCCATATTCGCGATGTCGCCCGCCCGCAGGTTGATCTCCGCCGGAGATCCGGCCCCCTCGACCACGACGATATCGCATTGCTGCTGTAGCCGGTCGTAGCTTGCCAACACCGCGCCCAACAATTCGGCACGAGCCGTTCGAAAGTTGCCAGCGTTCAGTGTGCCGCGAACCTTCCCATGGACCACCAACTGCGATGTACGATCCGCCTGCGGTTTCAGCAGTACGGGGTTCATGTCGCTGTGCGGCTCTACGCCAGCGGCCAGCGCCTGTAGAGCCTGCGCCCTGCCAATCTCTCCACCATCGACGGTGACGGCCGCGTTGTTGGACATATTCTGCGGCTTGAACGGGCGCACCCTGTAGCCCCGGCGCACCAGCGCCCGGCACAATCCGGCGACGAGCACCGACTTTCCAACGTCGGACCCTGTTCCCTGAAGCATGATGGCGGCCATGACGCCGCTCCTGCATGGCTGTCCGTTGCCGGTCAACCGCCGCTTTGCGAAAGGCAATTATTCAGAAGATCAGGCGCCGCCGCATCTCGACGGCATCGATGATCATTCCGCCTGCCATGAACACCGATCCGGTGCATGCCAGGGCAAGCAATTGCCCGCCAAAACCGGGATATTGCTGGAGATAGACGATCCCGCGTTCGGTGGCGCCCAGCGCAAGCGCATAGATGACCAGAAATGCCTCGAATTTCGTCTTGATCGTGAAGAGGCGCTTGATCCGTTTCATGGTCCCACTCGAGCTGCGACCTGCTCTAGGGAATTAAGTCGCCCGAAAGCTGTAAATGGTCAACAAGCATTAACCACGATTGTTCGATCTGGGCGATCAGTCGGGTGTCGGCCAGATCGGCAGGCACGATCCGCTCGGGCCAATAGAGCTCGATTATGCTGGCGATCTCATCCAGCCTCGTCTCGTTCACCAGAAAGCGGGGATCGACATTGGCGGGATCAGCCACGACCCTCAACCTCAGACAGGCCGGGCCGCCCCCATTTGCCATGGATTGCCGCACATTCACGGTGATCAACTCGCGAATGGGGCCGTTGCCCGCAACCAGCTTTTCCAGCCAGCCCCAGACACTCGCAACCCCCTTGGCCTCGGCAGGCAGGATCAGCGCCATGCCGCCATCCGGCAGTGTCACCAATTGCGCGTTGAACAGATAGCTTTGGATGGCATCGGCCAAGCTGACGGCCGCCGCTGGCACCTCGATGATCTGGACGGCTGGCAACATCGCGCGGAGTTGCTCGTAGAATCGCGCCTTGTCGGCGAAGGCCTGCTCATGGGCGAAAAGCACGGTCTCGTTGGCGACGGCGACGACGTCATTGTGGAACGCGCCAGCCGCTATGGCCTCTTCGGACTGCATGACGAACAATGTGCGTGCCGGATCAAGGCCATGGAGCCGCGCTATGGCTTTGCTGGCCTCTACATGCTGCCGGGCGGGGTAGGGGCCGCCGGATTGGCCATAGACGAATATCTCGACGCCCCGATCCGCATGATTGTCACACAATCGCATGTGATTGGCCGCGCCTTCATCGCCGTAGGGCGCGGGGACAGGGGGATGAATCGCAAAGGCATCCTTGTCGGAAAAAGCGACCTGCAACTGGGCCAGCGTTTGCTGCCACTCATGGCTTCGATGCGGCATGGTGACGAGGTTGGCGATCGTCAGGTGCGTGCGTCCGTCGGCCGTATCTGGGCCGGGCGACACGGTCGCAGCATTCGCCGCCCACATGGAGGATGCGGACATCGCCGCTGCCCGGATATGGGGCTCAGCCTCTCCGATATTTGTGCCCAGCGCGCTTAGCCATCGCCCGTCCGGCCGCCACTGGGGCAGGAATATACCCTGTACCAATCCCAGGCGCAGGTTCGCGCGCATCTTCTCGATGCCCTCCAGCGCTGCGGCCCGCGGATATGAGGCCGTGCCAGCGCTGCCCGCCGATGCCAGGTTTCCCGGGCTAAGCCCTGCATAATTGTGACTCGGCCCCATCAAGCCGTCGAAATTGATTTCCCTGACCGTCATGCGCGGGACACCATGGTGAATTGCTGCCCCGGTTCCAGTCCCAGCCGTTCGGCGCTTTGCCGGTCAAGCGACAGGCTATCGCTGTCTTCCTTGACCATTGCATATGTGCAACGAAAATCCGCACGTTCGCCGGTGGCGACCAGCTGTCTTTCTCCTCCGCTGTCGTGAACGGCGGACAGGATGACATCCTGCGCATGGGAGATGGTTTGCAGTGCGTTTGTCTGTCCCACCATCGTCGGGCCGCCGTCGAAGATGTCGATATAGCCGGGATTCGTAAAACCTTCCGTTTCCAGCATCCGCATGGCCGCGCGGCCATTTGGATGTGGCAGGCCGATCACCGCCTTTGCGCTGTCGCTCAGCATGGCGGTGTAGATAGGCGTCTTGGGCATCAGGTCCGCGATGAACTGGTTGCCATGGATCGCATTGAATTCATCCGCTTCCTGAAAAGTCATGCCGAAGAAGCGCCCCGCGAGCCCATCCCAGAAAGGCGAGCCTCCCGCCTCATCGATCACTCCGCGCAGTTCGGCGATCACCCGGTCTCCGAAACGTTGGCGATGACTGCGGATGTAGAGATATCGGCTGCGGGCGAGCAGCAGGCCCAGGCCCTCGGCGCGCTCTCGTGGATGGAGAAAGAGGCCGCCGACCTCCGTCGAACCTTCCAGGTCCGTGACGAGCGACAGCATCTCCGCCCGGAATGTGCGGGACAATTCCCGGCTATGCTGGGTCAGGACGCCCAACCGATAGGAATAGAATGGCCAGCTTTGCCCCACCTTGCTGAAGATTTGGCAGGTGCCACGAACCTGCCCTGTGGTGCAGTTTTCTAGCACCATCAGGATAAGCTCATCCTCCACCCCTCCACTCTCCCGAGCGAGCGCCGTCTCGGTCCGGATCAGCTTCTGCTCCAGCGCCCTCCGGTCGGCGGGCAGGTTGGTAAATCCGCCCCCCGTTATTTTCGCTAATTCATACAGGGTTTGCAGATCATCCGCCCGCGCAGTCCGCATGACAAAGCTCAAACCATCTTCTCCTGTGGAAACTTGCCCTCCGCAATGCGCAGCAGGGTGAGCGCGGAAAGTTGGGCGCGTTCGGCAAGGCTTTTGACGATCAAATATTCCTCGTCGCTATGAATGGCACCGCCCCGAACGCCCATCGTGTCCACCACAGGCACGCCGCACGCCGCGATGTTGTTACCATCGCAAACGCCCCCTGTGTCCCGCCAGTTCACGGCCAAACCTAGTTCCGCCCCGCATTGCCTGACCAACTGAAAGAGGGCAGCGGCTTTCTCATCGAGAGGTTTAGGCGGACGGCCGAAGCCCCCGTGAACTTTCAAGCTCACATCATGATCGCGAGCAACCTCCTGGACGGAATGACTGATGAGTCGCTTCGCGCTCTCTTCAGCCTCCGCAGTCCGAGGCCGGAAATTCACCCGCAGGATCGCGCGGTCGGGTACGACATTGTTGGGCGAGCCTCCATCTATCCGCGCGGGATTGCACGTAAAGCCAGCGCCGCTGCCAGCTTTAAGCTTGAGGGCGAGATCGGCCGCTGCGAGCAAGGCGTTGCGGCCTTCTTCCGGATTGCGCCCAGCGTGGGCGCTCCGGCCACTGACTATGAAGGAGAAATTCCCACTACCCGGCCGCGCACCTGCAAACGTCCCATCGGGAAGCGCCGGTTCATAGGTCAGCGCTGCAACTTTCCCCTTCGCGGCCATCATGAGAAGGTCTGCCGAAGAAGGACTGCCAACTTCCTCATCGCTGTTTATGACGACGTCATAACCGATCCGGGCGGCAGCCGGAGACCCCTCGAACGCTTCGAGCGCCGACAGCATGACGGCGAGGCCGCCTTTCATGTCGGCAACCCCAGGACCGTTCAGACTGCCGGGATCGATCCATCGAAGCGATTGGAATCCATGATCCGCCGGAAAGACCGTATCCATATGTCCAGTCAGGAGGAGCTTGATCGCAGCGTTGGGACGCACCGAAAGCAGCAGATGCTGTCCATGTTCAACCAGTTGAACGCGTCCCTCGGGATCGACGGCATCGACTTTTGCGCCTTCGACCAGGCGAATGTCGCCGCGCAGCGTGGAGAAAGCATCTGCCAGCATGGAAGCAGTCATCGCTAAACCGGGCAGGTTCCGCGATCCGCTATTAATAGCCGCCCATTTCTGCACCTGATCCAGCATCGGGGCGGCTGCGGCGCGATCCAGTAGTTCGCGGTCTGACGACGAAAGGCCGTTCATGTGTAGGAGCTTATCAGACGAAGCTGATCGTCTCCAGCCTTGCGATCTGGCTATTTATCCCTGTTTGTGAACGGTCAGATCAGGGCCTTGAATTCCTGCAAAATGTCCCGGTACAGCTTCCGTTTGAACGGAACGATCACATCCGGAAGGGCTTCCGGCTCAATCCATTTCCACTCTGAGAATTCGGCATCCTCAGTAGCGATGTTGATATCCTCGTCGCTGCCGAGAAAACGCGCGAGGAACCATATCTGGCGCTGACCGCGATATTTGCCGCCCCATAACTTTCCGACCAGCTCAGGCGGCAAGTCGTAAAAATGTTCGTCCCGCGCCTTCGCGATGATCTCTACATGATGCTGCCCGATGCCGGTTTCCTCGCCAAGCTCACGCAGGGCGGCAGTTCTTTCCTCCTCCCCATGATCGATTCCGCCCTGAGGCATTTGCCAAGCTTCCACCTGGCTATCGATCCGCTGGCCGACAAAGACCTTGCCATCCATGCTGACGAGCATCACGCCGACACAGGGCCGATACGCGAGTTCCGAATCATTTGGCGCCGATGCCATGATGTCCCCTGATCATTGTCCTGGCCGCAAGCCTTTGGCCCGCTTTGTGCAGTGCAATGATAATGGGCGAAGCAGCGGCCGTCCATGCGCTAAAACGCACAGCACCATATCCGGACAGCTTTTCGCGCCGAAATGGGAGAGGGGATTGGAAGCTCGGCCTCGCAATGGCAAAGCTTGCAAATGTCCAATTCCGTAATCCTTTGGTTCCGCCAAGACCTCCGCTTATCTGATCAAGCAGCTCTGGCGGCGGCAGTGAAGGAAGGGCCGGTCATCCCGGTCTATATCCTGGACGATACATCCCCAAAGCAATGGAAAATGGGCAGTGCGCAGCGGTGGTGGCTTCATCACAGCCTGAAATCGCTGGACGATAGCCTTCGTCGTAAAGGGTCTCGCCTCATCCTGCGCAAAGGGGAGAGCGCCGAGCAGCTGGAGAGGCTCGCCCGCGAAACCGGTGCCAAGCGGGTGCATGCACTCGCTCATTATGAGCCATGGTGGCGGAATGCCGAAAAGGCAGCAGCGAAGCAGATCGATCTTCAGCTTCACGACGGTATGCTGTTGTTGCCGCCTGGGAGCGTCCGCACGTCGGGCGGCAATCTCTATCAGATATACACGCCGTTCGCCCGGGCAACGATGCTTCACATGCCACCGGCCGAACCCGTCGTGACCCCGTCAAGGATCGACGCGCCAGCAAAATGGCCCGTGAGCGATTCGCTCGACGATTGGGAACTATGCCCCCGTCATCCCGACTGGGCAGCAGGCTTTGCCGAGGACTGGTCGCCTGGTGAAGCTGGGGCACGTCACCGCGTCGCCTCCTTTATCGACGAGGCGGACGAATATGATGTGGCGCGTAACCTTCCGTCCGTGGAAGGAACTTCGCGGCTTTCGCCTCATCTCCATTTTGGGGAAGTCTCTCCCGCCTATGTCTGGCATCGGGTGAGCGAGGCGGCGGCAGATGCGACCACCTTTCTTAAGGAACTGATCTGGCGGGACTATGCGCATACGCAGATTTGGGCATTGCCGAGCTATGGGTCACAAAATGCCCGCTCCGATTTCGACCGCTTTGCCTGGCGCAGCTTGCGCGAAGCGGGCAATGATTTTGCCGCCTGGAAAACAGGACGAACGGGCTACCCGATAGTGGATGCCGGTATGCGCCAGCTTTGGGCGACCGGATGGATGCACAACCGGGTTCGCATGATCGCAGCCAGCTTCCTCATCAAACATCTTCTGATAGATTGGCGACACGGCGCGCGATGGTTCTGGGACACATTGGTGGACGCGGATTACGCCAACAATAGCGTGAATTGGCAATGGGTGGCGGGCAGTGGCGTTGACGCAAACCTGTTTTCCCGAATCATGGCACCGCTGACCCAGTCTCCAAAATTCGAAGCGGGTGATTATATCAGGCAATGGGTGCCCGAATTGGCTCATCTCGATGACACGGCGATTCACGATCCTGAAGCCTATGATGCACGACCGGCCTCATATCCTGCCAAGCGCGTTGGTCATCGCGAGGCACGCGAACGCGCGCTTGCGACCTACCGACAAAGCAGGGCTTAAGGACGGACGCATAGACAAGGGAACAGGGGTGAAGGGATGAACGCGATTGATCCCAGGCATGGCAGACGAGCGCCGACCGTGCGGCGCCCGGCCGGGGAACATAGGCGCGGATGGGCATCGCGCTTGGTTGCCCCTCACTTTCACCGTTTGCTGGACCGTATCGATTCGGGCCTTCTGAAAGGAAGGCTTGAAGCCACGCTGCCGGATGGAACCGCGAGAATATTGGGGGGGCGTGGAAGGGGGCCGGTCTGTGAAGTCCGACTGGTCCGCTGGCGCGCTCTGTTGCGGCTGGTCGCCGGGGGATCGGCCGGATGGTATCGGGCATGGGCGGCTGGTGAATGGAGTAGTCCGGACCCGGTCGCCTTGTTCGAGTTGTTCATGGCGAACGCCGCGACACTGGGTAATGTGGCTCGCCCAAATGGCCCGGCCCGATGGATTGGCCGGTTCGGGCATTGGGTGCGTCGCAACGACCGGAAGGGGTCGCGTCGTAACATCGCCTATCATTATGATCTTGGGAACGACTTCTACCGCCTATGGCTGGACTGGGACATGCATTATTCCAGTGCGTTGTTCCGTGATCCCGATGACCGGCTCGAGAGCCTTGAACGAGCGCAGCAGCGCAAGGTGGACGCCATCCTCGACCGGCTCGACCTCAAGGAAGGCAGCGCACTGCTCGAGATAGGCTGCGGGTGGGGAGGCTTGGCCGAGCAGGCGCTGCAACGTTGCGCTATCCGTTATGACGGACTGACCCTCTCGATCGAGCAGGCTGAATATGCGCGGGAACGGCTCGGTACTGGCGCAAACATCCTGCTGACGGATTATCGGGACGCTCAAGGACAGTATGACGCCATTGCAAGCGTCGAAATGGTTGAAGCGGTGGGTCAGGAATACTGGCCCGCTTATGTCGCTGCCATAGAGAGGCTGCTGAAACCCGGCGGGAAGGCGGCAATCCAATATATCTTCATCGACGACGCCATATTCGAGAAATATGCGCGGGGCGCCGATTTTATCCAGACTTACATTTTCCCCGGTGGAATGCTGCTGTCGGAAAGCCGTTTCAGGGCTTTGGCGGAAGCCAACGGGCTGGAATGGGGGGAGGTCCGCCATTTTGGCCTCCACTATGCGGAAACTCTTCGGCGCTGGCGGGAAAGGTTCGACCGAATCGTGGACTGCGGTCTTTTACCAGCCAGCTTCGACCAGCATTTCGTTGCGCTCTGGCGCTATTACCTGATGTATTGCGAAGGCGGCTTTCGCGGCGGCACGATCGACGTCGCCCAAGTGACGCTGGTCAAGCCGGGCTAAGATCAATCCAAACGTTGGTGATAGCCGTTTGGCCGATCCGAAAGGACGAGATCAGCTATAGCCTGGCCCACGACCTCGGGGTCTTTCACCGTCGCGGGATCTTCACCCGGATAGGCTCTGGCGCGCATCGCCGTCCGGGTCGCGCCCGGGTCAACGATGTGAGTGCGTATAGCCGAGATATTTTTCACTTCCTCGCCATAAGTGCTTACGAGTGTTTCGAGCGCTGCCTTCGACGCGCCGTAGGCCCCCCAATAAGCGCGCGGCGCGGTAGCGACCGATGATGTGATAGCAATGACACGCGCGTCGGAACTTGCGCGGAGCATTCTGTCGAAAGCTGCGATCAAGGCCTGTGGTGCTGCTATGTTCAGCGTCAGGAGCCGGGCGAATTCCTTCACGTCGATCGCGGGCACCGCAGCCAGGCTGCCTAGGGTCGCCGCGTTCAGAACCAGAATATCCAGCGCCTCCCACCGGCCCGAAACCGCCTGAGCAAGCCGCCCGATGCTTTCGCCATCGACAAGGTCGAGCGGCGCTATGGTGGCACTGCCTCCAGCGTCGTGGATATATTCTTCCACCTCCTCAAGACCACCGGCAGTTCTGGCTGTCAGAATGACATGAGCACCGGCAGCGCCAAGGGCCTTGGCAGTGGCGGCACCGATACCACGGCTCGCGCCGGTCACCAGGGCAAGCTTACCGGAAAGAGGAAAAGTGGACATGAAGCATCCTGTTCGCCCTTCCGGATGGAGAGGGCCGGTTTAGTGGAAAAGGTAGTGGCTGCCCATGACCGGGCAGCCATCCAGAAATGACCTATCGATCAGACGACCCGTTCAGCGAGCAGTTCAAGCTGGTTCTGCACCACGACATCATCCTGATCAGTGAGCGTGGTCGGATAGTCGCCGGTAAAGCAGGCATCGCAATATTGAGGACGGATGTCCGCTCGTTTCGTTTCGCCCAGCGCCTTGTAGAGGCCGTCGATCGAAATGAAGGAAAGGCTGTCGGCATGGATGAAGTCCTGCATGCCGCCAATGTCCAGCCGATGAGCCAGCAACTTCGTGCGTTCCGGCGTATCGACGCCATAGAAACAGCTATGTTTAGTCGGCGGGCTGGCAATGCGCATATGCACTTCCTTGGCGCCTGCCTCGCGCATCATCTGCACGATTTTGAGGCTGGTCGTTCCTCGCACGATCGAATCATCTATAAGGACGACGCGCTTCCCGGCGATTAGCGCGCGATTGGCGTTGTGCTTGAGCTTGACGCCAAGGTGACGAACCTTGTCGCCCGGCTGAATGAAGGTCCGTCCGATATAGTGGGAACGGATGATGCCCAGTTCGAAGGGAAGCCCGGACTGCTGGGCATAGCCGATGGCCGCAGGCACGCCGCTGTCGGGAACGGGAATAACCAGGTCGGCATCGACAGGATTTTCTATTGCCAGTTGAGCGCCGATCGCCTTGCGAACCGAATAAACGCTCGAGCCATCCACGATCGAATCGGGGCGGCTGAAATAAACATGTTCGAAAATGCAGGGGCGCGGATGCACATCGCCGAAGGGACGATGGCTGCGCATCTGCCCATCATGAGTGACGATGACCAGCTCACCCGGATCGATGGAGCGAATATGGTCGGCGCCTACTACGTCAAAGGCGACGGTTTCAGACGCGAAAATGGTGGCGTCGCCCAACTTGCCCATGACCAGCGGCCGGATGCCGAGCGGGTCGCGGCACGCGATCATGCCCTCGGGCGTGGTCACGATCAGCGAGTAGGCACCCTCGATCTGCTTGAGCGCATCGATGAACTTGTCGAGCAGAGTACGGTAGGTCGAAGTCGCGACCAGGTGGATGATCACTTCGGTGTCGGAGGTCGACTGAAAGATCGAACCTCGACGAATCAGCTCGCGACGGAGCTTCATCGCATTCGAGATATTGCCGTTATGGGCAATGGCGAAGCCGCCGGAATTGAGTTCGGCATAGAGGGGCTGTACGTTGCGGAGGGATGTTTCGCCCGTAGTCGAATAACGGACATGGCCCGATGCCGTGTTGCCTGGCAGGCCGCGAATCACTTCGTCACGGTCGAAATTTCCCGCCACGTGCCCCATGGCGCGGTGGGTATGGAAGTCGTGACCGTCCCAGCTGGTGATGCCGGCGGCCTCCTGTCCACGGTGTTGAAGCGCGTGAAGGCCAAGCGCGACGATCGCCGAAGCGGTCTCGGCTTGAATGACGCCGAAAATGCCGCATTCTTCACGCAGCTTGTCGTCGTCGAACGGGTTTGTCGTAAACATGGGTGCGAGCGGATCCATAGCCGATGCTGTGCGCCTAAAAATGGCTGCTGCGCGCGCATATAGTGGTTCGATCCTGATTTGTCGCCTGTCTGAAACAAAAAAGGCTGTCTGGGCCGCTGTGGCAGCGACATTATGTACTGTGCGTAACAGAAAAAGCGCCACTGGCTTTGCGCGTTCGGCGCAGCTAAAGAGCCTGTCCAAATGCATCGCTTCGCCAATCCTGCCCGTTTCCTGAAGATCGCTCGGCCGCTGACCACTTGGCTGTTCTGGCCAGGTTTCGTTCTGCTTCTGGTGGGTGCGGGCTGCGGGCTGTTCATCACCCCGGCTGACTATCTCCAGGGCGAGACGGTTCGCATACTCTATATCCATGTGCCCGCAGCATGGCTTGGAATGGCCGGATGGACAGGTATTGCTGTGGCGGCGCTGATGCAGCTGGTCTGGCGGCATCCGCTGGCTGCTGTTGCGGGACGTGCGATTGCTGTTCCGGGCGCGCTGTTTACGGCGATTTGTCTTGGGACAGGGTCCATTTGGGGGCGTCCCACCTGGGGAACCTGGTGGGAGTGGGACGGCCGGATGACGTCCATGCTCGTCCTCTTGTTCCTTTATCTCGGGTATATAGCATTGGCGAATGCCAGTGCGCGTCAGGAACAGGGGGGCGTGAGTGCGGCCACAGCCATTTTTGGGTTGGTGGGGGCGGTCAATATTCCGATCATAAACCGCTCAGTCGTGTGGTGGAACAGCCTCCATCAGGGACCCAGCATCACGATGCGCGGATCGAGTATCGACGCTTCGATTCTCTGGCCGCTTGGATTTACCCTTATCGGTTTTTCCCTATTGTTCGGGGCGATCGTGTTGATGCGGATGCGCACGATATTGGCGCGCAACAAGGTGGAAGCGCGCATGCAGCGGCTGGCGCGGGGATAATGGCATGAACCAATGGGCTTTCGTCGTCGGCGCTTATGCGCTGACCTTTTCGGGCACCTTGGCCCTCTGCCTTGCATGCTGGCGCTCCATGCGCGATGCAGAGTCAGCCGCGCAGAGATTGTCAGACCGGCCATGAAAGCGAAGCATCAGCGCCTTATTCTGGCGGTCGTCGCCTTGCTCGCCTTGATCGGTGCGGGTTTGCTCGCGGCATCGGCATTGCGCGACGAAGCCGCCTATTTCTACGCGCCCGCCGACGTTCGTGCCAAAGGTGTCGAACCGGGCAAGTCCATTCGTCTAGGCGGCATGGTGGTGAAAGGCAGTCTCAAGCGAGCCGCCGATGGCGTTACCATGCATTTTGAGGTGACGGATGGGAAAGCGACAGTTCCCGCTGTTTTCAAGGGCATCGCCCCAGATCTTTTCAAGGAAGGATCAGGCGTGGTCGCGGAAGGATCATTCGATGGCGCGGGCACGTTCATCGCCACCAACCTGCTGGCCAAGCATGATGAACGGTATATGCCGCGGGAACTCGAAGGCATTCAGTATAATGAGACGACCCACGAGATGAAGGCAGGCCAGTGAGCGCTATCAGGGTGGCCAAAGGGCGGAAACGAGCGGAGAAGGCGGCATGATCGCCGAAGCGGGTCTGGCCGCACTATGGCTTGCGGCGGCGCTGGCGTTTTTACAACTGAGCCTGGTGGCTTTCGGGCTGGCGGGAAAAAAGAACGAACTGCTCCAGGCTGTCCGACCGGTAGCTGTCGCCCAAGGCGCTCTCACCGCCATTGCCTTTGTGGCGCTGGTAACGCTTTTCATGCGATCGGACATGTCGGTGCTGTTAGTGGCCACCAACAGCCATTCCATGAAGCCGTGGCTTTACAAGTTCGCGGGAACCTGGGGCAACCACGAAGGCTCCATGCTGCTCTGGGTGACGGTCATGGGCGTCGCGGGGGCTGCGGTTGCCCTGTTTGAACGGGCGCTACGGCGGGACACGCATATGGCGACGCTGGGCGGTCAGGCGGCTATTAGCCTGGGGTTTTATGCCTTCCTGCTTTTTGCCTCCAACCCCTTCGCACGGATCACTCCCCCTGCGGCGGATGGTCAGGGGCTCAATCCCTTGTTGCAGGATCCGGGCCTCGCGTTCCACCCGCCCACCTTATATCTTGGATATGTCGGCCTTTCAGTCGCCTTCTCCTTTGCCGTTGGCGCGCTACTGACGCGGCGGGTCGACGCAGATTTCGCCCGGGCGATGCGCCCATGGGTACTGGCGGCGTGGATACTTTTGACGCTTGGGATCACGGCTGGCAGCTACTGGGCCTATTATGAGCTCGGTTGGGGAGGCTGGTGGTTCTGGGACCCTGTGGAAAACGCTTCGTTGATGCCGTGGCTGGCGGCAACGGCACTTCTGCACAGCGTGACAGTGCTTGCCACCCGCGATGCGTTGCGGGCCTGGACCGTGATGTTGGCTGTTGTCGCATTCTCGATGTCGATGGTTGGGACCTTTCTCGTCCGTTCAGGCATATTGACGAGCGTCCATGCCTTCGCTGTCGATCCGGAACGCGGCAGCTTCATCCTCATCCTCCTGGGCCTTTATATCGGGGGGGCGCTGGCGTTGTTCGGTTGGCGGGTTGGCGCAGTTCGCGAGGGTGCGCCATTTGAGCTTGTCAGCCGCGAAACCATGTTGGTGATCAACAATCTGCTGCTGACGGTCATCCTTGGTCTGGTGTTGATCGGGACCCTCTATCCGCTGCTAACCGAGGCATTTGGGCACAAGGTATCGGTCGGTGCTCCCTATTTCGACAGGATAGTTGGTCCAATCGCGCTCATCCTGATGATCTTTATGGCGGCCGGACCCTTGACCCGCTGGCGCCGGGACAAGCTGGCAGAGGTTACCGGGCGCATGATCATCCCTGCGGCAATCGCGTTGACCGCTGTTGCCATGATGGCGATTTTCGCTTGGGGCCGAATCGGCGTGCTGCCGTTTCTTGGTCTGGTCATCGCCTTGGCTGTGGCCGCCGGAAGCATTGCCCCCTTGTGGAAGCGCAACTTGCGGCGCACGCCGCTGTTCACCTGGGGAATGGTCATCGCCCATCTGGGATGCGCTGTCAGTCTCGCGGGCATGGCTTGCGATTCCGCGTTTACCGTTGAAAAGCTGGCGGCCGTCCGCCCCGGTGACGTCGTCGAAGCTGCTGATTGGAAACTCCGCCTCGTGCAGATTTCGCCGATCGCCGGAGACAATTGGACAGCGTTACAAGCTGACATGGAGGTGAGCCGGGGGAATGGGGCGCCGGTTGCCCTGCATCCACAATCTCGTTTCTTCCCTTCTCCCCCCACGACCACCACTGAAGCGGCCCTGCTGACCCGATGGAACGGGCAGCTTTACGTAGTGTTGGGCCAGGAGGCGACCGAGGGACGTTGGCAACTGCGGGTCTGGTGGAAGCCCTTCGTCACGCTGATCTGGTTTGGCGGCGGGCTGATTGCCCTTGGTGGCGCTTTGGCATTGGTAGGGCGCGAGCGCCGGGGATGGCTTCTTAAATGGCGCAGCAGGACGCTTGCAGCATGAAGAAGCTCTTGATCTGGCTACCCCTTGCGCTCTTTGCGGGATTCTTCATCCTGTTTGCGAGCGGCTTGCTGAAACCGGACGACCGGGTCATCACCTCCAAGCTCGTCGGCAAAGCATTGCCCGAATTCACTTTGCCAGCAGCGGCTAGCGATCGCCCCGCCTTGGCCAGCGCGGAACTGGCAACGGGCAAACCCCGGCTGCTAAACGTCTTCGCCAGCTGGTGCCTGCCGTGCGCTGCGGAAGCTCCTCAGCTTATGGCGCTGAAGCAAGCAGGTGTGGAAATTGACGGGGTCGCGATCCGTGACGCCCGTTCTGATGTCGATCGCTTTCTTCAGCGCTATGGCAATCCATATAGCCGTATCGGCCTTGATGCGCGCAGCAGCGTGCAGATCGCGATTGGCTCCTCCGGCGTGCCGGAAAGCTTCATCATCGATGGAAAGGGGCGCATCGCCTACCAGCATGTCGGTGACATAAGGGCGGATGACATCCCGATGATTCTCCAGCGTTTGGAGGCTGCGCGATGACACGGCTTCTGGCATTGCTTGCATTGCTGATGAGTTCGCCTTTGCTGGCGCAGTCGGCGCTTCCTCCGGCTCCCTATGCAGACCGGCAAATCGATGATCCAGCGCTCGAGCGTAAGGCGAAGGCGCTGATGGAAACGATTCGCTGCCTCACTTGTCAGAGCCAATCTATTGCAGACAGCAACGCCAGTCTGGCAGGTGATATGCGTTCCCAGATCAGGGAGCGGATCATGGCTGGGGAACGACCCGAGCACATCCGCAGCTGGCTCATTGAACGTTATGGCGATTGGGTAAGTTATGAGCCTACGGCGGAACCGGTTCTTTGGCCGCTTTGGGGCGCGCCATTATTGCTGATCGGTCTTGGACTGTTGCTTGTGCGCGGACGGATCAAGCGGGGAGGGCCGCAATGACAGGATGGGTCATAGCGGCTGCCTTCGCTATTTGCCTGATGGCGCTTCTGGTAGCTGTCGGGCGTATTCCGCGCGTTTCATGGGAACTTACGGCCGCCGCTCTGCTGCTCGGCCTTGCTGGTTATGCGTGGCAGGGCAATCCTGGCCTGGCGGGAGCGCCCAGAAATGCGGCTGCTTCAACCGGCAAGCAGTTTGATGAGCAAGTCGCCCAGCTGCGCCGCGGCATGGCGGAACGCTATGGTCCGGCAGGGCAATGGTTGATGCTCTCGGACGGACTTGGCAGGCAGGGCAAGACGAAAGAATCGGCGAATGTGCTGCTTGCGGGGATCAAACAATCGCCCGATGATCCCAACCTGTGGCTTGGCCTTGGCAATGCGCTTGTGGTGCATGCTGGCGGCGTCGTTTCACCGAGCGCTGACTTTGCTTACCGACGCGCGATGTCGCTTGACCCACAAGCTCCTGCTCCGCCCTATTTCTACGGTCTGGCTCTCGTTCGGGCGGGCCAGTTGCAGGCCGCCCGCGATCTTTGGGCGCCTTTGGCCGCAAGGGCGCCTGAAGGCTCGAAAATCAAGGCGGAATTGGAGCTTAACATTGAGCGTATCGACGCGATGCTGGCTGACAGCGCGCCTGCGGTTCAATGACATGGCTCGTCAATTGCGCTGGTCAAGGAGGCGTGATAGGGCGCGCGCCATCTTTGTGAGGCAGGCGGGGTCGCCCCCGAGCGCATGCCTTGGCTTGAGTGTCGTATGATCATGACCATCTGGCGTTTCCTTCATGGCTGATCAATTGGCGAGCGCCGCCGCGAACGCGCAGGACGACGAGTCTGAAGGACACAGCCACGCAGGCCAGAAGGCGACGACCAAGCTTGTCGTCGGCGCGATCGGCATCGTGTTCGGCGACATCGGAACCAGCCCGCTTTACGCTTTTCGTGAAACTTTCGCCGGCCATCATCATCTGGCGCTCGATCCCGACCACATTCTTGGCGTCATCAGCCTGATGTTCTGGTCGATGATGCTGGTCGTGACGCTGAAATATGTCTCGATCATCATGCGGGCCGACAACAAGGGCGAAGGTGGCAGCTTAGCGCTGCTCGCGCTGATCAACGGGCAAACGAAGACTCAACGATGGTCGCGCGGCATCGTCCTTTTGGGCGTGTTTGCCACCGCTCTTTTCTATGGCGATTCCATGATCACCCCTGCGGTGTCAGTGCTGTCGGCGGTTGAAGGTCTGGCCGTTTACAACTCTGAACTGGCACCTGCGATTTTGCCTGCTGCGGTGATCATATTGGTAGGTCTGTTCTGGATACAGGGATTTGGGACCAATCGGGTTGCTGCCCTCTTCGGCCCCATCATGCTCCTGTATTTCGTTACAATCGCGGCCTTGGGCGTCATCAGCATCATCAAGACGCCTGGCATTCTCTTCGCGTTCAACCCCTATTGGGCGTTCATGTTTTTCATGACCGATCCGCTGCCGGCATTCCTCGCCTTGGGCGCGGTCGTCCTTGCGGTGACCGGGGCTGAAGCGCTGTATGCTGACATGGGCCATTTCGGGCGGAGCCCTATCCGCGTATCCTGGCTTTGCTTCGTGCTCCCGGCATTGATGATGAACTATATGGGGCAGGGAGCTTTGTTGTTCCGAGAAGGTGCGGCTGCGCTCCACAGCCCCTTCTATTATCTGGCCCCCCAATGGGCGCAGTTGCCTTTGGTTGGCCTCGCAACTTTGGCTGCGATAATCGCCAGTCAAGCGGTCATTTCCGGCGCATTTTCAGTGACGCAGCAGGCGATCCAACTGGGCTTCATGCCCCGCTTGCGGATTGCGCATACCAGTGCTTCGACCGCAGGGCAGATATATATCCCCCTCATCAATTGGGGATTGATGGTGATGGTCATCCTGCTGGTGCTGGTGTTCCAGACATCGTCAAATCTGACCGCTGCCTATGGCATCGCCGTCACAGGAGCGATGTTCATCGACAATCTGCTGCTGACCGTGCTGCTCTATAGGCTCTGGAAGTGGCGCTGGTATTATTCCGCTCCCTTGCTTGCTGTGTTCTTCATTGTGGATGGCGCATATCTCGCGGCGAATTTTACCAAGGTGCCGGATGGCGGCTGGTTCCCGCTGCTGATCGGGTTCGTCGTATTCACGCTGCTGACCACATGGTCGCGGGGGCGCCGGTTGGTACAGGATCGCTTGCGCGAGGGCGCGATGCCGATCCCCGTGTTCGTGGCCTCGGCCGCCAACAGCGCCGTACGCGTTCCCGGGACGGCCGTTTTCATGACATCCACGCCAAACGGTGTTCCCCATGCCTTGCTCCACAACCTGAAACACAACAAGGTGTTGCATGAGCGGGTCATCCTGCTGACGGTGAAGATCAGGGATGTACCGGTCGTTGAGGATCATGGCCGATGCAGGTTGGAGGATCTGGGGAAAGGATTTTTCCGCCTTGTTCTGGAATATGGGTTCATGCAGGAACCGGACGTTCCAGCGGCCCTCAAGAATGTCACCGGATGTGGTCAGGCATTCAGGATGATGGAAACCAGTTTCTTCCTGGCACGCCAAACGCTATTGCCGTCTGCCAACCCAGGGATGCCGCTGTGGCGAGAGAAAATCTTCGCCTGGATGCTGCGAAACGCGGAAAGCGCGATGGAGTTTTTCCGCCTTCCCACCAACCGCGTTGTCGAGCTGGGGAGCCAGGTAGAGATTTGAGATGCAAAAAGGGCGCGACCATCAGGTCGCGCCCCATGAACATCCGATCAGGCTGCGTCGCGATCCTTGTTGATATCGACCAGCTGCCCGCCATTCACAGCGATCTTCTTGGGCTTCATCGCTTCAGGAATTTCGCGGACGAGTTCGATCGTCAACAGCCCGTCTGCAAGATCGGCCTTTTCCACCCGCACGAAGTCGGCCAGTTCGAAACGCCGCTCGAAGCTGCGATTGGCGATGCCGACATGCAGGAATTTGGAGCGATCAGAGTTCGGGCTATCTTCCTTGCGACCGACAACCTGCAACAGATTTTGCTGGGCAGTGATGTCGATTTCGTCAGGCCGAAAGCCCGCCACCGCAAGCGTAACCCGATATCGGTCCTCCGAAAGACGCTCGATATTGAAGGGGGGATAGTTGTCGCCCTGCTGCAGGCGGGCATTGTTTTCGATCAGATCAAAAAGTCGGTCAAAACCCACCGTGGAGCGGCGATAGGGGGTAAGGTCAAAACCACGCATGTCATAATCTCCATCAGAGCAAAATGATCATACCGGACCCATGCTGGCGTCCAGCGATACGATGCGCGACCCCATCAGGCGGCCGCGCGTCGTTGATATGGTTGAACGAAATCGGGTTTCAAGAGGCCTGTTTCGGCCGGAATCAAAAGTGCCCGGATCATGTTTCCACGATCCGGGCACTAATGGACGATTGCTCGTCTCCCCCTTGGTCTGCCTCAACCACTTCTTAGCCCCCTAAGCTCGAAGCGGGAAGCAGTATCCCTGAACCACGGCCATTAACCTGTGCTTCGCTGACTTTGCTATGGCTCCGAAGGCCCGCTGTCACGGGCTATTTCCGTACGGGAAGATTTTAGCTTCATGCCTGTGGCTGAGGTGCAACAATCTGCGATGCTTGCCGTTAGTGGAGACCCTGCTAGACGGGCAGTAATTAACATCACGCAAAGGGCCGTTCGCGCCACCATGATCTTGTCACGCTACGAACGCATGATTGCCAAGCGCTATCTGCTGCCTGGGAAGGGGGAAGGATTCATTTTCCTCGTCGCCGGGATAAGCCTCGCCGCCGTGATGTTGGGGGTGGCCGCGCTGATCATCGTGATGAGTGTGATGAATGGGTTCCGCGCTGAGTTGTTCGACAAAATTGTGGGACTGAATGGCCATGCGGTGGTGCAGGGCTATGGTGGGCGGTTGCCCGATTGGCGATCCATTCTGAAAGAAGCAAAGGCGACGCCCGGCGTCACCAGCGCAACGCCGCTTATCGAACAGCCGCTGCTCGGCAGTTTTCAAGGACGGGTTGAAGCGGTCCTCGTTCGCGGCATGACCCTCAAGGATATCCGGAACAATGCTACACTGAAGGCGAAGGTGCTCGCGGGGAGCATGGATAACCTCACCGCCAACGCGAGCAAGGTCGGTATAGGATCGCGACTGGCCGAAAATCTGGGCCTTCAGCTTGGCGACAGCATCACCATAATAAATCCCGCAGGGCGATCGACGCCATTCGGTACTGTACCGCGCCAGATATCCTATCAGGTGGCGGCGATTTTTGAGGTGGGTGTCTACGACTACGACAAGGCGTTCGTCGTGATGCCTGTGGAAGATGCGCAGACCCTATTGTTGCTCGGCGACGTGGTCGGGATGATCGAGATCGAGACTGTGGACGCTGATCGGGTGGGAACGATCTTGGAACCGCTGGCTGGAAAAGTCGCGGGTCGGGCTGTCGTGACCGATTGGCGTCAGATGAACGCCTCCCTTTTTGAAGCGCTGGCTGTTGAGCGGGTCGCGATGTTCGTGGTGCTTTCGATCATCGTGCTGGTCGCGGTTTTCAACATCCTTTCCTCGCTGATCATGCTGGTGCGAGCGAAAACGCGTGATATCGCGATCCTGCGAACGATGGGTGCAAGCCGGGTTGGGCTCGTAAAGATATTCATGACCGTAGGCGTGACCATCGGATCGCTGGGGATGGTGGCCGGGATGGCGCTGGGCTTCACCTTCCTCTTTTTCCGGCAGAGTGTTGTGAATGCGATCCAGTTCCTGACCGGGCAGAATTTGTGGGATCCCTCGATCCGTTTTTTGACCGAATTACCGGCCAAGCCAGATCCCATCGAAATCACGATCATTTGCCTGATGGCGCTGATTTTCAGTTTTCTCGCTACGCTCTATCCGGCCTTCAAGGCTGCCAATACCGATCCCGTTCAGGTGCTGCGCTATGAATGACATATTGAAGGTTGCGGGCCTGAAGCGCAGCTTCACTCAAGGAGGGGTCACGATCGAGGTCCTGCGCGGCGTCGATCTGACCGTCGGAGAGGGAGAGATCGTGGCGCTGCTCGGGCCATCAGGGTCTGGCAAATCGACCCTGTTGCAGGCGGTCGGTCTGTTGGAAGGCGGATTCGACGGGTCCATTCGCATCGGTGGTGAGGAAGCTGCGCGTCTTGATAATGACGGGCGGACGCGTTTGCGCAGGGATGCATTGGGCTTCGTTTATCAATTCCACCATCTGCTGCCGGATTTTAACGCTGCGGAGAATGTCATCCTGCCGCAGGTTATCCGCGACAAGGAAGTCAATGCGGCGCGCGCTCGGGCTGAATCGCTCCTGACATCTTTGGGCCTCGGTCATCGACTGGATCATCGGCCTAGCCAACTTTCCGGCGGCGAGCAGCAACGTGTGGCGGTGGCGCGGGCACTCGCAAACCGGCCTGCCTTGATCCTAGCCGATGAACCGACGGGCAACCTGGATGAACGGACAGCCGATATCGTGCTAGCAGAGTTTCTCCGCCTTGTGCGGGAGGAAGGCTCGGCCGCTCTGGTCGCGACCCATAATGAAAGGCTCGCGGAAAAGATGGATCGCGTCGTCCGCCTTCATGAAGGGTTGCTGGAAGAGGCTTCAGACTTGAGCTGAGGCACCTTCCCGGACAGTGGCTACCACGATCTGGTTTCGCCCCTGCGTGTTGGCGCGGAGGAGCGCTGCGTCGGGGGTTTGGACGAGTTGCCCAGGTTTGCCATGATCGGGATAGGCGGCGAGCCCGAATGAAGCCGTAAACGCATATGCGTCCAATTATGTGTGATAAGTTGGAGGACGCTTAATCATGGGGAAAGCGGCCCCGAGATTGCGCCGCATCGGTGAAGCTGGCGAGCTGACGGACGCTTCCGTTTATCCACAGCATTTCTCAAGAAGGACTGGCGCCCGAGGTGGTAGCGGCGCTATCAATGCAAAATGCCTCATGCCGGTTTTGTACCCCTTCGCATCTTTTCCTCTTTCACCATGCTGGAAGGCGCGATCGAGCCGAAGAAGATCGCGAAGCAAGCGCGAACGCTGGGCTTTCCGGCAGCAGCGATTACTGACCGCAATGGCCTTTATGGGTCGATGGCTTTTTCAGATGCCTGTAAGGGCGAGGGCGTTCAGCCAATAATTGGAGCCATGCTGGGCATATTGCGACCGGGGCGCCCTGCCAATGCCGCTGCTGTCCATGATTGGCTGGCGCTTTATGCCCAGGATGAAGCGGGATACGATAATCTTTGCGCGCTGGTTTCGATGGCCCACCTCGACCGTCCGGTCGAAGAAGTTCCCCACGTTACTCTGGATGCGCTGGTTGGCAGGACGGAAGGGCTTATCGCTCTGACCGCTGGGGCGGAGGGAGCGCTTGCTCGATTGTTCGCGGAGGACCAGCCTGACGCCGCGTTTGCCTATGCTGACCGGCTTCAGACCCTCTTTCCGGATCGTCTATATGTCGAAATTTGCCGGAGGCTTGATCCCGTCGAAGGCAAGGCGGAAGCTGAATTGCTCGAACTTGCCTATTCGCGTGATCTGCCGCTGATCGCTACCAATCCGACCTGCTTTGCCGAACCTCACTTTCACGAGGCGCATGATGTGATGCTCTGCATCGCCGATGGGGCCTATGTCGAAACTCCCGACCGGCGGACGAGTTCGCCTGACGCCTGGATGAAACCGGCCGCAGAAATGAAGCGGCTGTTTGAGGATTTGCCGGAAGCAATCGCCAACACGCTTATAGTCGCCCAGCGTTGCGCGGTCGCTGCACCAAAACGCAAGCCGATCTTGCCGAGCCTCGCTGGCGACATCGAAGGCGAGGCGCAGATGTTGCGCGAGCAGGCAACGGCAGGACTGGAGTGGCGGCTGGAAAAGGCGGGGATCGAGGGAGAGGAGGCCCGCCAGCCCTATTTCGACCGGCTGAAGTTCGAAACCGACATCATCATTCAGATGGGTTTCCCCGGCTACTTTCTGATCGTTGCCGACTTCATCAAATGGGCGAAAGAGCAGGATATTCCGGTGGGTCCGGGCCGCGGATCGGGCGCTGGCTCGGTGGTCGCCTGGGCGCTCACCATTACCGATCTCGATCCCCTGCAACTGGGGTTGCTGTTCGAACGATTCCTCAACCCCGAACGCGTTTCCATGCCGGACTTCGATATCGACTTTTGCGAAACGCGGCGTGGTGAAGTGATCCGCTATGTTCAGCAGAAATATGGCTCCGACCATGTGGCGCAGATCATCACATTCGGTAAGCTGAAGGCGCGCGCGGTGTTGAAGGATACCGGACGCGTCCTGCAAATGAGCTATGGCCATGTCGACCGGCTTGCCAAGCTGGTGCCTAATCATCCCACAGACCCCTGGACGCTGGAGCGGTCCTTAAACGGCGTGGCGGAGTTCAAGGCCGAATATGACAATGACAATCAAGTCAAACGACTGATTGACTATGCGATGAAGCTGGAGGGCTTCCCCCGGCATAGTTCAACGCATGCGGCGGGCGTCGTCATTGGCGACCGGCCGCTGTCACAGCTTGTGCCGCTCTATCGCGATCCGCGGTCGGACATGCCGGTGACCCAGTTCGACATGAAATATGTCGAAGGCGCGGGATTGGTGAAGTTTGACTTCCTGGGTCTCAAAACGCTGTCTGTTCTGCAAAAGGCGGTCCAGCTGCTGGCCGGGCGCGGCGTCGAGATCGATTTAAGCGTCCTCAGTTGGGACGATCCGGCGGTTTATGACCTTCTTCAGCGGGGTGACACAGTCGGCGTGTTCCAGCTGGAATCGGAAGGCATGCGCAAGACGCTGGCCGCCGTTCGACCCACCAATTTCGGCGACATCATCGCGCTCGTTTCGCTCTATCGACCCGGCCCGATGGACAATATTCCCATGTTCGGACGCCGTAAGAATGGCCAGGAAGATATTGAATATCCTCATATTCTTCTGAAGCCTATCCTCGAAGAGACATACGGCATCTTCGTCTATCAGGAACAGGTGATGCAGGCCGCCCAGATATTGGCGGGCTATTCCCTTGGGGACGCTGACCTTCTTCGTCGTGCCATGGGCAAGAAGATCAAGGCGGAGATGGATGCTCAGCGAGCGCGGTTCGTGGAAGGTTGCGCCGGGAGCGACATTCCGGCCGCCAAAGCCAATGAGCTGTTCGATTTGATCGACAAGTTTGCGGGCTATGGCTTCAACAAGTCCCACGCCGCGGCCTATGCGCTGCTTGCCTATCAGACGGCATGGTTGAAAGCGCATTACCCGGCGGAATTCTATGCCGCCTCGATGGCATTCGATATCCATCTCACGGATAAGTTGACCATCTTTGTTGATGACATGCGACGCATGGGCCTCAGCTGCCTTGCGCCCGATATCAATCGCAGCCTTGCCGACTTCTCCGTTGAACCGATCCAGTATGAGGGTGAGGATGCGCGCCTAGGTTTCGCGGTGCGCTATGCCCTGGGGGGCCTAAAGGGCGTCGGTGAAAAGGCGATGGAGCAGCTGGTTGCCGAGCGGGATGCGGGCGGCTCGTTCAAGTCCCTTGATGACTTTGCGGATCGGATAGAGCCGCGACTGTTGAACCGCCGCCAGCTTGAAAGCCTGGCAGCGTCAGGCGCGTTCGACGAAATCCATCCTGATCGGGCTGGAGTGCATGCAGCGGCAGACACTATCCTGAGCGTTGCCGCCAGTGCTGCTGAAGCGCGCGAAAGCGGGCAGGGCGGCTTGTTTGGCGACGTCGAGACGCCGCATGCAGACGTCCGGATTCCGCCCCATCAGACCTGGTCCACTGCGGACAGAATGGCGCAGGAAAAAGAAGCCTTTGGCTTTTATTTCTCGGCGCACCCTGTCGATCGCTATCGTCATCTGGCTGAGGCGCGCGGTGCGAAAAGCTACGGAGCGATCTGTGCCGAGCAGGTGGCGGAGGGCGGTCGCGCCAACGCGGTCATGGCCGCGATGGTGGAAGAGGTGCGCTGGCGCGAAACGCGACGCGGCGCGCGATATGCGGCAGCGACATTCTCCGACAGCAGCGGGCAATTCCAGGCGAGTTGCTTCGATGAAGATGCATGCAAGGCTATCGAGGCTATGGCGCGGGACGGTGATTGCGCCCTGTTGATGGTAGAGCTGGATCGTATGCCGGGCGAAGAAACACCTCGAGTGACGATCAGAGGCGTGGAGCAGTTCAATCAACTCGCCAGCGCATCGCGGATGGAATTGGTGGTGGACGTGCAGGATGCTTCAGCTGTAAACGCGTTGGCGGAACTGCTGCTGCGCAACAGGGGTGGGCGCAGCGAGGTTTTCCTGCGTACCCCACTGGCGGGCGGTAAGGCTGCGCGGATGTTCGTTGGGGATGATTTCCTGATCGGGGCGGACCAGGTGGATGCGATCGCGCTCATTCCGGGCTTGTCCATCCAAAGCTTCGAACGGATGGAGCCGAAAGCGGATGGGTATCGGGCACGGACTCGGCGCTCCGGCTTCAGGCTGGTCGCGGCAACGGCCTGATCAAAAGAGTTGAAGCTGTGGACCTGCGGGCGGACGGAACAGGTCGGTCCTGAGTGTTAGCCTCTCGCCTGAAAAGCCGACGCGTTTTCGCGCTTTGATGACGCGGGTGCGTATCAGGTCGGCCCAAACCCCCTGTCCTCGCATTCTGCTCCCGAAATCAGGATCATTGTCGCGGCCTCCCCTGATTTCACGAATGATTCCCATGACCTTCGCGGCTCGGTCGTAAGCGTGGGCTGGAGGCCGCAGATCAGGCGGCTTCGGCGATCGGTTGCTGATCTGGCCGCCAGTTCCAGGGCAGGAGTTCATCCCAGCGGGCAGCAGGCCAGTCGCCAGCGATCTTGGCGATGACATCTGCGATATAAGTCTGCGGTTCGAGGCCATTGAGCTTTGCGGTTTCGATGACGGAGTAGATGGCCGCCGCCCGATCGCCGCCCGCCTTTGAGCCGGCGAACAGCCAGTTTTTACGGCCCAGGGCCACGCACCGCATGGCACGCTCCGCGATGTTGTTATCGATCTCCAGACGCCCATCATCGAGGAAGCGCGTGAGCGCCACCCAGCGCTTGCGACCATAGGCTATCGCTTTCGCCATCTCGGACTTGGGCGAGAGGCGGCGCAGGGCATCATCAATTGCTTGCCGCAGATCATCGATCAACGGCTTAGTGCGGTCGTGCCGGCTTCGTCGGCGGATCTCGGGTTGCTGGCCTCGAACCTCTGCCTCAATCTCATAGAGTTGGCCGATACGTTCCAGCAGGTCGGTGGTGAGCGGCGTCGGCTTGGAGGCGTGGATGTCGAATATCTTCCGCCGGAAATGCGCCCAGCAAGCAACCTCGGTGACGCGGTTGGTGTTGTAGAGCTTGTCATAACCGGCATAGCCGTCGGCCTGGAGATAGCCCGTGAAGTTGGCCAGCTGCCGCTGGGGATGCGCACCGGTGCGATCGGTGGTGAACTCATACCAGACCAGCGGCGGGGTCGTGGCGCCAGAACCCCGATCGTCGATGGCATACGCCCAAAGCCTACCGGTCGCCGTCTTGCCCCGCCCCGGATCAAGCATGGGAACCGGCGTATCGTCGGTATGAATCTTCGAGGCGGTGAGGCCGACCTCTCGGATACGACTGATGATCGGGTCGAGCAGCACGGATGCCTGTCCCACCCAGCCTGCGAGCGTCGAGCGGTCGATCTCGATGCCCTGTGCCGCCATGATCTCGGCCTGCCGGTACAGCGGCAGATGATGATCGAACTTGGAGACGACGACGTGAGCCAGCGTGCCGAAGGTCGCCTTGCCCCGGGCAATGGCTTTTACCGGCGCGGGCGCCTGCACGATCTTCTCGCAGGACCGGCAGCTATACTTGGGCCGGATGGTCCGAACGACACGCCATTGCACTGGCACGGCATCGAGCATCTCGTCGCTATCCTGCCCCAGAGGCCGCAGCGCTCCGCCGCAATCTGGACAGGTGCAACTGCCCTGTTCGGGCTCGATCCGCTGTTCCTCCCGCGGCAGATGAGCGGGTAGCGCACGAACAGGCGACGGCCGATCAACCTCTGCCGGATCGGCCCGACGCGCGGCGGCGACGATCGCCTCGCCTTCGAGTTCTTCAAGGGCCAGCTCAAGCTGTGCGATCTGGGTATCGAGCTTCTCGGACGACTTGCCGAACTGCATCCGCTTGAGGCGCGCGATCTGCACGCGCAGCGTGTCGATCAAGATGTCGCGGGCAGAAATATCGGCGTGGGCGGCCGCCAAAGCAGCTTCGAGCTCGGCGATCCGAGCGTCTTTGTCAGCGGTGGAAAGGCCTGCGTCCGACACTGCGATCCTATAGCGGATCAGGGGCTGCAATGCCAGAAAAAGTGCCGGAAAATGGGCGCTTTATCCCGCGAGCGAAGGGGTAAAAGTGCGCTCCGGCCGTCGCCAGTCAATGCCTTCCAATAACATGGAAAGCTGGGCCGCGGTCATCACCACCGACCCGGTCTTGGTCGATGGCCACACGAACCGGCCACGGTCCATCCGTTTGGAGAAAAGGCACATGCCCTGACCGTCATACCAGAGCAGCTTCACCAGATCACCGCGCTTCCCTCGAAAGGCGAACAGCGCACCGGAATGCGGGCTCTGCTCCAGAACCTGCTGCGCCATCACGGCCAGGCCGTCAAAGCCCTTGCGCATGTCCGTCGCCCCGCAGGCCAGGAATATCCGCGTTGAGGGCGGCAGCGGGATCATTGCGTCAGAACGCCGATTACCCGCGACAGGGCATCGGCATCTACCGTGGCGTCCACACTCACCCTGATGCCCGACGGCAGCTCGATGCCGATCACGCCGACGCTGCGCGCCGCGACCGCCGGCGCAGGCAAGGCTAGCTGGTCGCAGATCTGCACCTCCGCAAAGGCAGGCTCGATCGGCTTGCGCACCCCGGCAAGCTCGCCAGACATTGCCTGTCGCCGCCATGTGTAGATCGATCCGCTGCCGACATCATGACGTTCACAGGCCGAGCGCACGCAACCCTCGGGGCCAAATGCATCCCGCAGGACGGCCAGCTTCTGCTCCACCGTCCACCGCCGCCGACCCGACACCCGGCTAACGATCTCTATCCGACTACTCATACGACCGCTCGTATGAGTAGTCGCTGCACCGCTCGCTGAATCCTCGATCTCGTCCGACACCAGCCACCCCGTTCAAAGAGCGGCAATCATCCCGGCGAACGGGCGCGGCGCAAGGCGGCCGTCAGACCCCGCTTACGCTCGGTCTGGGTAATGTTCCTGAAGCCAGGCGCGGAACAAGGGCGCCACTTCGAAGGGGAGCCGCACCGGAATGAAGGTGGCGTCGCGAGCTCCGGCGGCGGCGACCGTCTCGACTATGGCCTCTATCTCGTGGTCCGTGATGGCGGGAATGATGGGAGAGACGCTGGCGACGACTGGCACGCCTGCTTGCGCCAGCTGACGGATAGCCTCCACCCGCCGAAGTGGATGGGCTGCGCGAGGTTCGAGAGTGCGCGCGACCTTCGGGTCAAGGGTCGTTACGGAGATCATCACGGCGACGAGCCGGTCGCGCGCCATCTCCTTCAGAAGATCGAGGTCACGAAGAACCCGGTCGGACTTTGTCGTGATGAAGAGTGGGTGGCGGCATTCAGCTAATATCTCAATGCATTGCTGGGTGATCTTCCAATCCCGTTCGATCGGTTGATAGGGATCGGTGTTCGTCCCCATGGCGATAGGGGAGACTCGGTAGGACGGCTTTGACAGTTCGGCGCGGAGCAGGGCGGGCGCATCCGGCTTGGCGAAGAGCCGCGTTTCGAAGTCCAGACCGGGTGACAGATCGTGATAGGCGTGGGTTGGCCGGGCGAAACAGTAGATGCATCCATGCTCGCAGCCCACTAACGGATTTATTGATTGGCTAAATCCGATGTCTGGGCTTGAATTCCTTGATATAATTGTCTTCGGGTGCAGAACTTGAACCGTTGTTTTCGGGCGCGGAGTTTCGCCGTCAATCAGAACTTGGGAATCCAGCCAATCGCCATCCCGCTCCCTTTGAGGCAGGTTGAACCGCGCTGACGCTCCATTGGTCGTCGCGCCGCGTCCTTTGATAGCGTCGGGCATGGCTGGAACATATAAAGAACAAACTGCATATGGGAAAGAGGTATTTCTCACTTCATAGAAACTGAGATACTTCCTTTATCAGCTTTCGCAGATCGTCTTCGTCGCCTTGACCCATCGGCAGATTGAGGGATGATGCTTCTTCGCGAATGCTGTCTAGAAATGGATCGGTGATTGGAACGCTGGTGAAATCATCCCAATCCCATTCGCCCTCAATTCCGTCCAGATGTTGCTGTAGATATGTCACGACTTCTCCTACCGTGAGATCCGTCGTCGATTTTAGAATGGAGAGCTTTTGTAAAATCAGAACTAAGACAATGGCTGGAATGGCAATAGGGGCGAGTAGAAATGCAGGCCACCCAGTTATATGCCAATGTCGCTGCTTAGCCATGATGACTCTTTAGCCTGCTTGGATCACCGCGCCCAGAGCTTGTTTGTGCAGTATAGTTAACGAGATGTTCGCAGCCCCGATAGGCGTTGATTGATTGGGTAAAGGAGATGTCGGGCGATTTATTGCGGCTGATGATGGTGCGCGGATGTTCAACCGTGACCTGTGTACGCCGACGTGGGGCTGGTCCGTTTGCGGTGTCAATTGCGTCGAGCCAGTCGCCGTCAGCGATCTGTTCCGCGATATTGAAGCGGTGACTAGCGACATTCAACGTCGCGCCTCGACCCTTTTCAGCAACCATGCTTACTTAGAACATAAAGGGAACACGGTGGCAAGCCTCAGTAAGTCAGCGCTCCATCAAGCGGGGCATCAGTTCGACGAAATTGCAGGGGCGATAACGGCTGTCGAGCTGGGTGGAGAGAATTCCGTGCCAAGCGTCCTTCACCGCGCCGGTAGAACCCGGCAGTGCAAAGATATAGGTCCCCCGCGAGACGCAGGCGGTGGCCCGCGACTGTATCGTCGAGGTTCCGATTGTCTGGTAGCTGAGCCAGCGGAACAGTTCGCCGAAGCCGGGTATTTCCTTGTCCTGGACCTGTGCGATCGCTTCCGGGGTCACATCGCGACCGGTGACGCCCGTGCCTCCGGTGGTAATGATGCAGTCGATCTGTGGATCGTCAATCCAGCTATGGAGGCGGGCAACGATCGCGGCTCGATCGTCTTTTTCGATATAGCGCGCAGCCAATATGTGGCCCGCCGCCTTTATCCGTTCCACCAAGGTGTCGCCGGAGCGATCGTCTGCAAGGCCTCTGCTGTCGGACACAGTCAGGACCGCAATCCGCACCGGCAGAAATGGCCGGTCCTCATCGATCGGCATTAGTCAGAGCCGCCCGCGATGCTGGGTGCGGACAGGTTGCTGTTCTGGCTCAGCCTCACCATGCGCGTCCCCTTGGCGGTGGGGAAGGTCGGCCACATGCCCTGCGCCATGCCGGTGAGGCAATCGGCGCTGCCCTTCGCCTGGATTTGGTACATCCAGTAGTTGCGCATGACGATGTTCACATAAGCGCGGGTTTCATAATAGGGCAGCGACTCCATGAACAGGAGAGGGTCGCCATTGTCCTTGACCTCGCTGTTCCACCGTTCGACGGGCAGCGGGCCTGCATTATAAGCGGCCATGACCTTGGGCAGAAGACCGCCGGTGGCGCTCATGTTGCGGAGATTTTCCAGGTAACGCTGACCATATTCCATGTTGGTCGATGGCACGAAGAGTTGGGCAGGGGAGGAAAGGCCCATGTCGCTGCCGGTGCCGGGCATGACCTGCATCAGGCCGCGGGCGCCTGCACTGCTGACGACGTCGCTACGGAAACCTGATTCCTGAAGCGTGTGGGCATAGATCAATGCGGGATCGACACGCCATCCGCCATCCGGACGCCAGTCGGGCGTCGGGAAACGGGCGAAGCTGCCAGGCTGTTTACCCGCCGGACCATTATGGGCGAGCCAAAGCTGGGTCGCTGGAAGGCTGAGAGCGTTGGCGAGTTTCAGCAGCGCGTCATATTGGGCCGCGCCGCCGATCCGGACCTGGTGGCGGATGAACTGGTCGGCCTTCGAGATCTGCCCGATGGAGGCAAGAGCAATGGCCGCGCGGGCATTCGGGCTGTCCTTGAGCTGCTGCCAATCGGCGGCGCCAAAGCGGGGCGCCACTTTGGCGCCCCCAACCGGCAGGCCCAATGTCTCGCGGGCGAGCAGGCCATAGAAGGTTTCATCGGATCGAGCCGCAGTCTTCAGAAGGCTTTCGACCTTTTCGGCCTGACCGCAGACCATATAGGCGCGGGAAGCCCAATAGGCTCCCGCTGCCCGCATGTCGGCATTTCCAGCGAGAGCCGCAACATTGGCGAACGCGGGCGCGGCTGTGGCGCAATCATGCTGCCGCCAAGATGCGAGGCCCAGCGTCCAATGTGCTTGCACCGTCCAGTCGCTGGTCGAACGGGTTTCGAGCGCTCGGTTGGCCATGCGGCGTGCGTCGGCGTCGTTATTCTCAATATAATAGGACCAGGCGACACGCTGGCGCACTTCCGTCACGCCTTCAGGAGTGAGGCCGATTTCCCCGGACGCCAGCAGCGTTTCCGCTCCGACAGGATCATCATTCTTGATGAAAGGCGTGATCTGGCCAACCAGCGCCTGGGCCAGCAGGTCGGTCTTCGTCGTGGCGACATATTCGCGGCGGGGTGCGGAACCCAGCCATACCATCTTCTGGATTTGCGGAAGGGTTGGCAGGATCGTCGCCCCCCGCTTTTGCGCCAGACGCGAAAGTTGATCCGCGTTGGGAAGCCACGCTGCCTTGTTCACCAGTTCGAGTACATCGAACAGCTCAACGCGTGGAGAGTCCTTCGCCACATAGAGGTCGGAGAGGGCAACGAAACGCATCGGATCCTGCGGATCCAACGCCAGGATCATGGCTTTTGCGTCAGCCCAACTCTGATTCGCCAGTGCGCCGTAGATGGCCGAGTAACGCCCCTTGTCTGCGTCATTGATGGACAAGGCGGAGTTCAAGTCGGACCTGAAGGCGGCTGTTGATGGCGCTTCATCCGCTTTTGCGGGCATGGCTGCGGCGGCACCCATGGCGGCCAGAGCCAGACAGGAAGATCGTGTGAGCGCGCGAATCACTGATGCATATCCTCGACCAGGCGTTGCAATGTGCGCCAACATTCCGCTTTCGCTGCGGGCTGCCCGAGCAGGAGCCGCGGGTGGAAAGTGGCTAAAGCAGGCACAATGCCGCCATCATGGTTAAAAAAGTGTAAACTTTCCATCCCTTGCTTGTCTTGTACGGGAAGGAATGTGCGGATCGTTCGGTCGCCCATAAGCAGCAGCTTGCCGGGAGCAGCGAGGGAGACATGGGTGCGCATGCGATCTGCTGCGGCATTCAGATCCGCCGCCTCCACCATGCCGCCGGGTGGGCGCGCGCAAAAGAGGGAAGCGATGTAGACCGTCTCACGCGACAAGCCGATCGCAGAGAGCATGGCGTCGAACAAGCGTCCGGCGCGATCGGCAAGCAATGCGCCTGCTTCCATGTCGGCCGGATCGGGCATGTCCGTAATTACCATCAGCGGCGATCCGGCTTGTCCCTGCGGCAATATCGATGGTCCGGACCAGCGGCGCTCGGGTTGTCCCGCATCCTCGGTGAGCCAGGTCGTGAAATCCTGAAGCGTTTCGGGCTTCTTCACTGTGACGGGAGCGGAGGTAGACGATGGCGGAGCGGCAGCTGGAGTTGGGCGCAGCCAATTCACCGGCGTTTCCGTCGTCGCGCCATCAACGCCCGCCATGTCCCACCATGCCAGATAGGCGCTGGCAGCATCGGCCAAGTCTTCCGTCATTCCCCGCATCGTTCTTCTAGGGCCAGAGGTTGACGCCGGGGTCAAGAATCTTCATCGGCAACCAGTGGTAAATCGTTTGAGTAATGCGGCGGCCGGACAGGAGAGGGAAACTATCCGGGCCGTCTCGATGGAGGGATTATGAGCGAACGGGAATCGATGCCCTATGACATCGTCATCGTCGGCGGGGGACCGGCGGGGCTGTCTGCGGCGATCAGGCTGAAGCAGCTGGCCAACGACGCGGGTCAGGAACTGGCGGTGTGCGTTCTGGAAAAAGGGTCCGAGATCGGCGCTCATATCCTGTCGGGCGCGGTGGTCGATCCCAAGGCGCTCGATGAACTGCTGCCGGACTGGCGTGAGATGGGCTGCTCGCTTGCTGAGGTGCCGGTACGCGATAATCAGCATTGGTTCCTGACCAAGCGCGGCAAATTGCCTGTGCCCCACATCGCCACGCCGCGCTGGATGCACAACAAGGGGACCTATACCGGGTCGCTGGGCAATCTGTGCCGCTGGCTTGCCGAGCAGGCCGAAGGATTGGGCGTCGAAATATTCCCTGGCTTCGCCGCCGCTGAAATTCTCTACAATGAAGATGGTAGCGTAAAAGGCGTTGCCACCGGCGACATGGGCATCGACCGGGAAGGCAATCGCAAGGGTGATTATCAGCCGGGGCTGGAACTGCACGCCAAATATACCTTCTTCGCAGAGGGTGCGCGCGGTCACCTGACCAAGATTCTCAAGCGCCAGTTCGAACTGGACAAGGATTGTGAACCGCAGGTCTATGGCCTGGGCATGAAGGAACTGTGGGATATCGATCCCGCGAAACACAAACCGGGCCTGGTCATCCATACGCAGGCTTGGCCGCTAACTGACGCCTATGGCGGCGGCTTCCTTTATCATCAGGCCAACGGGCAGGTTGCAATCGGCTTTGTGGTTGGTCTCGGATACCGCAATCCTTACCTCTATCCCTTCGAGGAGTTCCAGCGCTGGAAGCAGCATCCGGCGATCCGCCAGTATCTGGAGGGCGGCCGCCGCGTGTCCTATGGCGCGCGCGTGATCAATGAAGGTGGCTGGCAGTCGGTGCCGAAACTGGTGTTCCCCGGCGGCGCGCTGATTGGTTGCTCGGCAGGATTCGTGAATGTGCCGCGCATCAAGGGTACGCATACGGCAATGAAGTCCGGCATGCTGGCAGCCGAAGCGGCGTTCGAGGCGATTCAGAATGAACGCTCGCGCGATGTCCTGCATGACTATGATGATCGCCTGCGCTCCAGCTGGATCGCTGACGAGCTGAAGCTGGTCAAGAATGCCGAGCCGCTGCTGGCCAAGTTCGGCAATACGATCGGCACGCTGCTCGCAGGCATCGACATGTGGATGCGCACGCTGAAGATCGGCCTGCCTTTCACGATGAAGCACAAGCCGGATAATGAAAAGATCTGGCGCAAGGAGATCGGGCACAAGATCGATTATCCCAAGCCTGATGGGGTGATCAGCTTTGACCGCCTGTCCTCTGTGTTCCTGTCGAACACCAATCATGAGGAGGACCAGCCGGTTCACCTTCAGTTGAAGGACCCGTCCATCCCGATTGCCTACAACCTCCCCATGTATGACGAACCGGCGCAGCGCTACTGCCCGGCAGGGGTCTATGAAGTGGTTGGGCAGGAAGAGGGCAATCCCCGGTTCCAGATCAACGCCCAGAACTGCGTCCACTGTAAGACGTGTGACATCAAGGACCCGACGCAGAACATCAACTGGGTCGTGCCCGAAGGCGGCGGGGGGCCGAACTATCCCAACATGTAGGCGCCTGCTCTCTGCGATGTTGCTGCCGATGCTGCTGGCTTCCCCTGCTGGCGCATCGGTAGATCGGTCGAGCGCGCTGCATGCCTATGCGCGGGGCAGGTTGGCCGACAGTGATGGAGCGACGCGCATCGCGCTTAACAGCTATCGCGATGCACTGGTCGGTGATTCGGACAATGTGGAGGTCGCGAGGCGTTCCTACCTGCATGCCCTGCTGAGCGGGGACATGGCTCTGGCTCTGCGATCGGCAAGGCTGCTTGACGCCAAAGGCCTGATGCCGAGGGACGGTACGCTCCTGTTCCTTGGCGAAGCTTTGGCCCGTAAGGATTGGAAGGCGGCCGGTCAGATCACGGATCGGGTCGCGGCTGAAGGCAATTTCGGCTTTCTGGCGCCGATAATCCGCAGCTGGATTGCGGTGGGCGAAGGCCGGGTTGCGCCGCCAGAGATCGACCCGGCGGATCGCTATGCCTCCCTCGCGCGCCGATACATTGATGAGCATATCGCGCTCCAGGCGCTTGGCCGTGGAGACATTGCGGATGCTGGGCTGGCGATCAATCGCGCGCTGGGGCTGCGCACGGTCGAACTCGCCGAAATGCGGCTGACCTTCGCGGCGCAGCTTGCGGATCGGGGCGCGAGAACGGAGGCGATGGCTTTGCTTCCCGATGGGCGTGCCGATTATGCTCTGGCGCGGAAGGATATCGCGCGCAAACGCGGAGCCGGGGAAGCGGGGCGAGCGCTGACGCCAGCACAAGGGTTTGCCCGCCTGCTTGCGCGTTTGGCTGCAGACATTTCGTCTGATGAGAGCACCCGTATGCTGGCGATCAGGCTGGCTCGCATCGCCAGCTTCGCCAATCCCGGCGGCGCTGATGACAGGCTGGTCCTGGCGCAATTGCTGACCGAAGCTGGGCGCGGGGAACAGGCTGTGTCTGAACTGAACCAGGTCGCGCCAGAAGGTTGGTTTGGGTCGCTTAGGCAGGCGGCGATGGTCAATGCACTCGCGGCGTCTGATGACCGCACGGCAGCAATATTGCTCGCCCGCTCTTTGGCTAAGGCGCCTGGTGCGGACGTGGATCATATGGTGAAGCTGGGGCAGTTGCTGGCCCAAGCGAAGGATTTCACCGGGGCTGCTGATGCTTTCCGGATGGCCGAAGGGCGCTACGGCGCGGACAATGTCCCTTGGGCTCTCTTGCTGATGCAGGGCAGTGCGCTTGAGCAGGCGGGCCGCTGGGACGAAGCGCGCGGAGCCTTGGAGCGCGCCGCGAAGATCGCGCCCAATGAACCCGCGGTGCTGAACTATTTGGGCTACGCTCAGATCGAACGGCGGCAGAATGTTCCGGCTGCGCTTGAACTTCTGAAGAAGGCGAGCGCCCTGAAACTAGACGACCCGTCCATAACGGATTCTCTTGGATGGGCGCATTTCGTGACTGGAGATGTGGAAACGGCGGTGCCGGTGCTGGAGCGTGCGGCAGAAGGCGCTCCCGCTGATGTGACCATCAACGAGCATTTGGGCGACGCGTTATGGGCGGCCGGACGCCGCTATGAAGCGCGCTACGCCTGGCGGGCTGCGGCTGTCTTCGCGGAAGGAGAAGTGGCGGCGCGACTTCAGGCGAAGGTGAAAACGGGGATGACGCCAGAATATGTCGCGCCCTGAAGCTGCAATGTTGGTGGAAACCGCCTTCGCCAAGGTGAATCTGGCCCTGCATGTGCGTGATTGGCGGGCGGATGGCTATCATGCGCTGGAAAGCCTGTTTGTCTTTGCGAAAGACGGAGACCTCCTCAGCGGGAGTTTAGGTCATGGAGAGGAAATCAGTCTGACGCTGGATGGGCCGTTCGGGGAGGCGTTGGGCTCCGGCACGGATAATCTCGTCATGAGAGCTGCCCGAGCGTTGCAGAACCATCTGGGTGAAGCGCGCGGCGCAGTGTTGAAGCTGACGAAGAACCTTCCGGTGGCATCGGGCATTGGCGGCGGGTCCGCCGATGCGGCGGCGGCGTTGCGATTGCTGGACCGGCTGTGGGACGCACGACTCCCCGGCGCTGAACTGGAGCGCATCGGCCTGTCACTGGGTTCGGACGTGCCGGCCTGCGTCAGCAGCGTTACGCAGATGGTGCGTGGGCGGGGCGAAGTACTCGAGGCGCTGGACGTGCGAGGCTTGGAGGGGACCGTGATGCTCCTGGTCAATCCAGGTGTCGGCGTTTCCACGGCCGATGTCTTCAGCCGATGGGACCAACTGGATCGAGGCCCCTTGACTGCCACTACCCTCGACGATGTGATCGCAAGCGCGCGCAATGACCTGGAACCGGCGGCGATCGCGGTAGCGCCCGTCATTGCCGACGTGCTTTCACTGCTACGGAAGCAAGCGGGCGTCAGGCTGGCTCGGATGTCAGGGTCCGGCGCAACCTGTTTTGCGTTATTCAATGATCCGGGTGAGGGAGCAGCGGCTGCGCGCGCAATATCAGCGATGCAACCCCGCTGGTGGGTCATGGAAACGGAGATTCGCAGAGCGTGAGCGAGGCATTTACGCAAGTTGAGGGCGGCCCGACCGACCTTCTGATCATCGCGGATCATGCGTCGGCTCATGTGCCTGCCGACATCGATCTGGGTATCGATCCTGCCCTGCTGAGCAACCACATCGCCATAGACATCGGAGCGGCCGAGGTCAGTCGGTTACTCGCGGAGCAGCTGGGATGTACCGCGATATTGGGTGGTGTTTCCAGGCTTGTGATCGACCTTAATCGTGAGGAAGACGCGCCGGGCCTGCTACCCGTGATGAGCGACGGCCATGTCATTCCCGGCAATCGCCATGCAGACCTTTCCGACCGGATGATCCGCTTTCATCATCCCTATCATCATCAGATTGGCCGACTGCTCGACGGAATGACGTCGCCTTTCATCCTCTCAGTGCACAGCTTCACGCCGCAGTTGGCAAGTGACCCCGAGACAGAACGGCCATGGGACATCGGCGTGCTTTACAATGAAGATGACCGTGCGGCCCGCATCGCCATTCCGATGCTGGAGGAGGCTGGCCTGATGGTCGGCGATCAGTTGCCCTACTCGGGGCGGCTGCTGAACGCGACAATGAACCGTCATGCCGAAGCCAATGGCATACCTTATCTTGGTATCGAGATGCGGCAGGATCTGGTGAGCGATGGCGAAGGACAAGACCGCTTCGCCAGCATAATCAGCCCTATCGTGCTACAATGCCGCAATAGCCTTGCGTGACTCGTCCCTTTTTGGAAAGGAGGCGCGCAAGAAGGGTAGGTTTTATGTCTCATACATTCGACAAGTCGAAACTGCCGAGCCGCCACGTCTCGGTTGGTCCGGAGCGCGCTCCGCATCGTAGCTATTATTATGCGATGGGCCTGACCGAAGAAGAGATTGGCCGTCCCTTCGTAGGTATTGCTTCGGCGGGCAATGACAGCGCACCTTGCAACACGACGCTCGACATGCAGGCGGACTTCTGTCGTCAGGGCGTGAACGAAGCAGGCGGCATGCCGCGCCGGTTCAACACCATCACCGTCACGGACGGCATCGCAATGGGCCATCAGGGCATGAAGAGCTCGCTGGCGAGCCGCGAAGTCATCGCGGACTCGGTCGAGCTTTCGGTTCGCGGCCACTGCTATGACGCTCTCGTCACTTTCGCGGGATGCGACAAGTCGTTGCCGGGGATGATGATGGCGATGCTGCGCCTGAATGTGCCGTCGATCTTCGTTTATGGCGGGTCGATCCTGCCGGGCCGTTTTGAAAATCGCGACGTTACCGTCGTCGATGTGTTCGAGGTGGTCGGCAAATATGCGGCGGGTGCCTGTCCGCTGAAGGATGTGATCGCGCTGGAAAAGGTCGCTTGCCCCGGACACGGCGCTTGCGGCGGTCAGTATACGGCGAATACCATGGCCTGCGTAGGCGAGGCAATCGGCCTTTCGCTGCCGAACAGCAACATGGCGCCCGCTCCCTACAAGAGCCGCGAAGAGGTCGCCGTCGCCGCCGGCCGTCAAGTGATGGAACTGTTGGCGAAGAACATCCGTCCGCGTGATATCTGCACTCGTGAAGCCTTCGAGAATGCGGCCCGCATCGTCGCTGCGACGGGCGGCTCGACAAACGGAGCGCTGCACTTGCCCGCTATGGCGAACGAATGCGGCATCGATTTCGACCTGTTCGACGTGGCGGAAATCTTCAAGTCGACGCCTTACATCGCTGACCTCAAGCCCGGCGGTAAATATGTCGCCAAGGATATGTATGATGCTGGCGGCGTCTACATGCTGATGAAGACGTTGTTCGACAACGGCCTGCTGCATGGCGATTGCATGACCGTCACCGGCAAGACTATCGCCGAAAATATCGAGGAAGTGACCTGGAATCCGGACCAGAAGGTCATCTATGACGTCAAGTCGCCGATCACGCCGACCGGCGGCGTTGTGGGCTTGAAGGGGTCGCTTGCTCCCAATGGCGCGATCGTGAAGGTCGCGGGCATGCACCGCCTCCAGTTCGAAGGGCCTGCCCGCGTTTTCGATTGTGAGGAAGACGCTTTTGCGGCGGTCGAAGCGCGCGACATCGCCGAAGGATCGGTTATCGTCATCCGCTACGAAGGCCCTAAGGGCGGTCCCGGCATGCGCGAGATGCTATCGACGACTGCCGCGCTCTACGGCCAGGGCATGGGCGAGAAGGTGGCGTTGATCACCGACGGACGCTTCTCCGGCGCGACGCGCGGCTTCTGCATTGGCCATGTGGGACCGGAAGCTGCCGAGGGAGGTCCGATCGCGCTGGTCGAGAATGGCGACGTCATCGCTATCGACGCCGAAGCGGGCACGATCGATCTTAAGGTTTCCGAGTCCCTGCTGGCCGAGCGGCAGAGGAACTGGAAGCCTCGCCAGAATGATTATCAGTCAGGCGCTCTGTGGCGCTATGCACAGAATGTGGGACCGGCTTACAAGGGGGCAGTGACGCATCCGGGAGCAAAGACCGAAACCCATGTCTATGCGGATATCTGAACAGATCGCCGGGGCGGGGCTGATGTGCCTTGCCCTGGCAGGCTGTGATCAGGGCGAAGGGGCGCATAGCCCCTTTGCGAACTCTGCATCGGAAAAGAGGGCTCTTGCGGACTGCGCGATCGGTGCCGACGCCAAATGGGCGCGTACTTGCCTGGTTGAGCAGGACGGACAGCTTCTAACCATCCGCCACCCCGATGGTGGGTTCCGCCGCTTTCATATTCTGGGAGACAGGCGGGGTTTAGCATCGGCTGATGGCGCGGAGCCCGCGAAGATCGCCATAATTAGCGACGCTGTTATCGAAGTAAGCGCGGGTCAGGATCATTATAGGCTGCCAGCAACCATCCCTCCGGCGGCTATGCCATGATGGGGACGGCCATCCTGACTGCCGACCAGATGCGGCAAGCCGAGCAGGCCGTGTTCGCGAGTGGTATTCCAGAATATGAACTCATGGAGCGCGCAGGGGCCGCTGCGGCAGAGGTCATTTGGCGCGCGGGCGGTCGGCGAGACCTTCTGGTGCTGTGCGGTCCAGGTAATAATGGCGGCGATGGCTTTGTCGTTGCCCGTTTGCTGCGGGCGCGGGGCGTGCCTGTCCGTGTCGCGGCATTGGGGGAAAGCCGCACGGATTCGAGCCGCCGTGCACGGGCAGCATGGAATGGGCCGATCGAGTTCCTCAATGACGCTGGTTCGGCAACCCAGCTGGTCGATGCTCTATTCGGCACGGGGCTTTCGCGTGGGCTGGATAGAGCTGTCGCCGAACGACTGAACAGCCTCAGGCAGCGAGCGGGTCTCAGCTACACCATCGACCTGCCGAGCGGGGTCGATACGAACAATGGTGCGCTGCTGTCCCCGGTGCCGCAATTCGACGTCTGTATTGCGCTGGGGGCACTCAAGCCTGCTCATGTGCTGCATCCTGCGGCCGGTACGTTCAAGCGGCTGATTTGTGTGGACATTGGCGTGGGCGGTGACGGGGCCGTTCATAGGCTTGCTCCGCCTCGCCTGACAGCGCCGGGAGCAACAGATCATAAATATAGCCGTGGACTGGTAGCCATAGTGGGCGGCAGCATGGCGGGGGCAGGGCGGCTTGCTGCCGAGGCTGCGGCGCGCTCCGGCGCAGGCATGGTTCGACATCTGGTCATGGACACAACTTCTTCCGCTGCGAACGCCATCGTGACGTTGCGGGCTGGCGAGCCTGATCAGGTAAAGGCGCAACTTCAGGACGACAGGTTTGCGGCGGTGCTGGTCGGGCCTGGCTTGGGCCTTGATGAGCATGCAGCCGATCGTTTGAAGGCAGTGCTGCAATGCGGTCATCCACTGGTGCTCGACGCTGACGCACTAACATTGTTGGCAACGGGGCAGGTGGGGCCAGTTCCGCCTTCGTCGATCCTGACGCCACATGAGGGGGAGTTCGTGCGGCTGTTTGGCGATCTGCCCGGTAGCAAGATTGATCGAGCGGCTGAAGCAGCCCAGCGAACGGGGGCCATAGTGATCCTCAAAGGATCGGATAGCATCATCGCGGCACCCGATGGCCGCGTTGCTGTAGCAACCAGCGCGTCATCCTGGCTATCGACAGCCGGGACGGGGGATGTTCTGGCAGGCCTGGCTGCTGGACGGCTGGCGGTTGGGGGAGACCCGTTTCGCGCGGCGAGCGAAGCCGTGTGGCTTCATGGCGAGGCAGCGAGACGTGCAGGAGCGGCGTTTATTGCGGATGATTTGATCACCCGGTTGCCAGCGGCTATCGCCTCCCGCCTGTGACCGACATCGACAATGACCTTATAATTCGCATCGCCGCAAAGGGCGATGGTGTAACCGCCGACGGGAGGCACGTGCCGCTCGCAGCGCCGGGAGACAGGCTGGCGGCCGATGGCAGTCTTTCAACTGGTCCCCATCATGTTGAAGCTCCCTGTATTCATTTCCCCGCCTGTGGTGGGTGTGAACTGCAGCATGTCGATGAACAAAGCCTCGCTGAGTTCGTCACGGGGCGCGTGACCGGCGCCTTGACGGGGCAGGGCCTGACGGTGCCATTGCTGCTGCCTCATTTGTCGCCGCCCAAGACACGGCGCCGCGCGTCATTACGCGCCGCTCGGGAGGGGCGACGGATCGCCATCGGTTTTGCTGAATCGGGTAGTCACAAGCTGATCGATCTTGCGATGTGCGAGATATTGGAGCCTCGGCTTTTTACCCTGATCGAGCCGCTGAGAGCGTTGCTGCCCCTGATCCTGCCGGATAGGCGAGCGGCGCATGTTCGCATGTCCCTCATCGATCAGGGCGTGGACCTGCTTTTGGAGAATGTTCAGGTTTCCGGCTTGGCGGCGGACGAGGCGTTGCGTGACTTTGCTGCTGTTCACAGCTTGGCGCGATTGACGATCGACGAAGGCGATGGCCAGCAAACGCGGTGGGAGCCTGAGCCGGGCACGATGACATTTGGTGGCGTTGCCGTAGCCTTCCCTCCCTTCGCCTTTCTTCAGGCCACGCCGGATGGGGAATCTGCTCTGCTGGGGGTCGTGAGAGAGGCTCTACCCGTAAGCGGTGCGGTTGCCGACCTTTTTAGTGGGCTTGGTACTTTCGCCCTGGGCATCGGTAAGGAGCGTCCGGTTTATGCGGCCGAGGGTGCGCGCGATCTGGTGCTGTCGCTCAAACTGGCGGCCAATCGGGCACAGCGGCGAATGGTTGCCGACCATCGCGATCTGTTCAGGCGGCCGCTGGTTCCTGAAGAGCTCAATCGGTTTGCAGCGGTGGTGATCGATCCGCCACGCGCGGGCGCGCGGGAGCAGGTGATGCAGTTGGCGGCGTCAACAGTGCCGGTGATCGCCTATGTTTCGTGCAACCCGGCGAGCTTTGCCCGCGATGCGGCGCATCTTGTGGCGAGCGGATATGTTTTGGACAAGGTGAAGCCGGTCGGCCAGTTCCGATGGTCGACCCATGTCGAACTGGCGGCGGTCTTTCGCCGACCTTAAAGAAAATCCCTCGCCACATATTTGCGGCGAGGGACAGGCACCCTCTCCAAAGGGGAGCTTGAGCCTTTTAGCCCAGCTTGATGACAGTTGCGCGACGGCGTGCCGGAACCGGATCGGCGTAAAGGCTGGCCATAGGCTCGTCCTCCACCTCAATGACCGCTTCTGACGTGAAACCGTTGAAGCCGGTGCGCATCGCCGCGCCATATGCGCCGAGCATGCCGATTTCGATATAATCGCCCGCCACCACATCGTCGGGCAGCATGAACGGACCCACCATGTGATCCATGTCGTCGCATGTCGGGCCGTAGAAGGAGAAACCGGTCAGATCCGCCTCGCTCTCTTCCTCGCGCAACAAGGCAACGGGGAAACGCCAGCCGATATGTGCAGCGTCGAACAGCGCGCCATAGGCACCGTCGTTGATGTAGAGTTCGGTGCCGCGACGACGTTCTACCCGAACGATGATGGAGCTATATTCCGCAGACAGCGCGCGGCCGGGTTCGCACCACAGTTCCGCCGAATAGCTGATCGGCAGGCTTTCAAAGCCGCGGTAGATAGCGTCGAAATAGGCTTCCAGCGCAGGCGGTTCCATGCCGGGATAAACGGACGGGAAGCCGCCGCCGACATCGATGATATCGACCGTGACGGCCGCATCGACAATGGCGGCGCGGACACGCTCGATGGCGTCGCTGTAGGCCTGTGGGCTCATCGCCTGGCTGCCCACATGGAAGCAGATGCCAAGGGCGTCGGCCGCCTGACGGGTGGCCATCAACAGTCCACGGGTCTCGCCCAGTTCCGCGCCGAACTTCGACGCAAGGCTAAGTTCGGAATGCTCCGACGAGACGCGCAGGCGCACGCACAGTTCCAGGTCCGTCGCTTCATCGGTCGCGCGGACAATCTTTTCCAACTCGTCCATCGTGTCGAGAGAGAAGGTGCGCACGCCATGGACGTGGTAGGCTTCGGCAATCGCTTCCTCGGCCTTGACCGGGTGCATGAAGCACAGCTTGGCATCGGGCAGCGTTTGCGCAACGAGCCGCACCTCGGCGATGGACGCCACGTCATAATGCGTAGTCCCGCTATCCCACAGGGTCCGGAGAAGGTCCGCAGAAGGGTTCGCCTTGACCGCATAGAGCGAGCGCCCCGGAAACTTCTGAGCGAAGAATTGGGCGGCCCGGGCTGCTGCCTGGGGACGAATAAGCGTTACCGGTGCTGCCGGTTTGAGGGCGGTCGCTACCCCCAGCGCGCTATGGTGCTTGTGCAACTCAAGGGACCTCCAGTGTAGTTCAGGGCATTAAAGCTGCCTTGCGGTGGAAGTCCCATGGGGCAGCGGAACGGCGATATATGCGGCAGGTGCCCCCCTGTAAAGCGCACCGATAAATTTTGTTGCGCGGGTCGCTACGAAATGTGCGTCAGGAGAGACGGGCCTTGAAGTCCTGGTAGGAAAATCGGCGGATTTCCTTGAGTTCTCCGGTTGCCGAGTTCCAGAGCCAGATGCTTGGAAGCGGTACGCCGTTGAAGGTGTTGGTCTTTACCATCGAGTAGTGCGCCTGATCGAGAAAGGCGATCCGCCGCCCTGGAGTCGCGCCGCCGGGGACTCGATAGTCGCCGATGATGTCGCCCGCTAGGCAGGATGGCCCACCGAGTCGCGTCACGGGTCCCTCTTCCTGCTCGTGAAGCATGGCAGGGCGATAAGGCGCCTCGATTACGTCGGGCATGTGGCAGGTCGCGGAAATGTCGGTGATGGCGACAGGCATGCCATTGTCGATGACGTCGAGAATTTCTCCGATCAGGATGCCTGCGTCGAGCGCCATTGCTTCGCCGGGTTCGATGTAAAGGTCGAGGCCGGTCTGCGCCTTGATCCGCTGGAGAAAGGCAATCAGGTCGTCGATCTGATAGTCGGCGCGGGTGACATGATGGCCGCCGCCGAGGTTCAGCCATTTGAGGCTGCCGACATGGGGCATGACGCGTGATTCGATCGCTGCCCAGGTGCGTTCTAGCGGCAGAAAATCCTGCTCGCAGAGATTGTGGATGTGGAGGCCATCGACGCCTTCAAGATGTTCGGGGCGGAGTTGATCGACCGGGAAGCCGAGGCGGCTGTGGGGTTGCGAGGGGTCGTATTTGGGCACTTCTCCTTCCGCGTGGAGGGGATTTATGCGCAGGCCGATGTCGAAGTTCACACCGTTCATCCGAGCATCGTCGATGATGGGTTTCAGACGCGCAATCTGACCCGGGCTGTTGAAAATGACATGGTCGGAGATTTTGAGGATTTCAGCGAGATCATCAGGTTTGTAGGCGGCGCAATAGGTCGCGATTTCGCCGCGATATTCCTCATGGGCGAGGCGGGCTTCGTAGATGCCCGATGCGCAGACCCCGTCGAGATATTCGCTGATGACGCCGCCCAGCGACCACATGGAGAAGGCTTTTAGCGCGCCCAGCACCTTGATGCCCGCGCGGTCGCCTATGTCACGCAGGATGGCGAGGTTGCGGCGGATCGCAGCCTCGTCCACCACGAAAGCGGGGGAGGGGACGCGGTTCAGGTCGAAATGCGCGAAGGCGGCGGGGTCGCCGGCTTTGGTTTCCATCAACAATTCTCCGTCACCCAGCGGAGGCCGGGGTCTCAGGCGAGAGGGCGCAGTATAGAGGCACGAGGTCCCAGCCTTCGCTGGGGCGACGGGCTATTTAGAAGTCCAGCGGCGCTTCCAGTTCCTTCACCTGCCAGGGCAGGCCGTGCTTGTTCAGCATGTCCATGAAGGGATCGGGATCAAATTGTTCGATGTTGAACACGCCTTCGCCTCTCCATGCACCGGTCAGCATCATGGCGGCGCCGATCATCGCGGGGACGCCGGTGGTGTAGCTGACCGCCTGATTGCCGGTTTCGGCATAGGCGTCCTCATGATCGCAGACGTTGAGGACGTAGACGGTCTTCTGCTGGCCGTCCTTCATGCCGGTCGCGACGTCGCCGATGTTGGTCTTGCCCTTGGTGGTCGAACCCAGGCTCGACGGTTCGGGCAGCACGGCCTTCAGGAACTGGAGCGGGATGATTTCCTGGCCATTGTAGATGACCGGATCGATGCGGGTCATGCCGACATTCTGAAGGACTTCCAGATGCTTCAGATAAGCGTCGCCGAAGGTCATCCAGAAGCGGATGCGTTTGATTTCCGGGTAGAATTTCGCGAGCGACTCCAGTTCCTCATGATACATGAGGTACATGTTCTTCTCGCCGACCTGATCGAAGTCGAAGACCTGCTTGTGCTTGAGCGCCGGGCCTTCGACCCACTTGCCGCCTTCCCAGTGGCGCGAGGGGGCGGTCACTTCGCGGATGTTGATTTCCGGGTTGAAGTTGGTCGCGAAATGCTGGCCGTGGTCGCCGCCATTGCAGTCCAATATGTCGAGCGTGTCGATGCGGTCGAGCAGATGCTTCTTGATGTAGGACGCGAAAACGCTGGTGACGCCGGGGTCGAAGCCCGAACCCAGCAGCGCCATGATGCCCGCTTCCTTGAAACGGTCCTGATAGGCCCACTGCCAGCTATATTCGAACTTCGGCGTGTCGCGCGGTTCGTAATTGGCGGTGTCGAGATAGTCGGTCTTGGTCGCGAGGCAGGCGTCCATGATCGCCAGGTCCTGATAGGGCAGGGCCAGATTGACGACCAGCTTGGGCTGAACCTTCTCGATGAGCGCAATGGTTTCCGCGACATTGTCGGCATCGACCTGCGCCACGTCGATGGTGACGCCGGTGCGAGCCTTCACCGATTCGGCGACCTTTTCGCAGCTGATGAGGCGGCGGCTGGCGAGCGTGATATGGCTGAAAATGTCAGGATTCATCGCCATCTTGTGAACCGCGACAGACCCGACGCCGCCCGCGCCGATGACCAGAACCTTGCTCAATTCCACTGCTCCATAGGTGAAGCGCGCCCGTTGCGCGAAAGCGCCCATATAGGGGGTGAGCGTGACAGCGCAAAGTCAGACATAAGCTACCGCCGTTCGTTTCGAGCGAAGTCGAGAAATGACATGTTTGCGCTTGCCGTTTTTCGACTACGCTCGAAACGAACGGAGGGGGGCTAGAAGCTCGCGCCGTCGACCTTGTTGATCGTGAGCGCGTCGATTTCCACCGAGGGCACGCAGCGCAGGTTGACGGCGCGGATCGGGCCGTTCGGGGAATCGCCTTCCGCAAAGGATTGCGTGCCGCAGATGTTGCAGAAGCGGTGCGTGATCTTGTGCTTGTAGAATTGATAGTCGGTTAGCTTGTCCTCGCCGCTGTTTAGCGTGAACTGGTCGGCGGGCACGAAGGTGAGGAGGAAGCCCTTGCGGCTGCAATGGGAGCAGTTGCAGGACATGGCTTGGGTGGGGGCGTCGGCGGCGACGGTGAAGGTGACTGCGCCGCAGTGGCAGCTTCCTATGTAGGGCATGGGGGGCTCCTTTGGAGTGGAGGTTAGGCGCCCGACTATGGGATGCGAACTGCTGACTTCAAGCGAATCCAGCAGATTCTGAAGGTGGGTCGTACACATCCCCAAAATCTTTTGGGATATATTGTCCGCATTGATACCGGTCCCCTCAGCTATCGAGAGAGCTTGCCGATTAGTTAGGTCTTCGACATTAAGTAAACATGATCCACTCTCCCAAACCCCTGACCCAAGAACACTGCTTTGCTTTGGTGGGCAAGTTTATGTTCTGCTTTGCCATGATGGAGAGCGCTATCAACGACGCGGTGAAAAGTGCAATGTCGATGGGTGACTTAGATGCGGCTATTATGCTCGCAAATATGGATTTGAGCCGTAAACTTTACATCCTGCGATCAGCGAATGCGCTTCGATCTACCCATTCCGAGAAAACGGCAGACGACAATATAAAAGAAGCGCAGGAGCAATTAGAAGTGCGTAATATCGTCGCGCATACGGTGTTCGGTCCTACATCTGATGGGAAGGTGAAGTTTCTGACGATCAAAGCCAAGAGGCAGCTTCAATATCCTGATGTCGAATGGTCTATCGACGATTTTAATACTCATTTCGCCAAAATGTACCGGCTGTCGAAGGGGTTTAAAGAAATCGGTGAAATGTTCACGCCTGGCACATCCGCCAATATTTTGTCTAGTATCATCCAGCACGGGGTGCAGGCTATGCGCACGGTTGACGAAAATAACGGAACGCCTGCCTCTTAGAATGCAAGGATCGACCTGTTTGCTATCATTATGTTCTTACAGAAGCTAAATGATCTTACAGAAGCGAGGAGGGCTGCAAGAGCTAGGTGGTGGCAGGACTTAACTCACCAGCCTCTTCAACCCTTCCACCGTATCCGCCTCCGCCGCAGGCTTATCCCGCCTGATCCGCGCGATCCGTGGAAAGCGCATCGCCAGCCCGGACTTGTGCCTTTTGCTGTCGTGGATGCTGTCGAATGCCACTTCCAGCACCAGTGACTTTTCCACCTCGCGGACGGGGCCGAAGCGGTTGACCGTGTTGGTGCGTACGAAGCGGTCCAGCCATTTCAGTTCCTCGTCGGTGAAGCCGCTATAGGCTTTGCCGACGGGGAGGAGTTCGCCTTCCTCCGTCCAGCAGCCGAAGGTGTAGTCCGAATAAAAGGACGAGCGCTTGCCGTGGCCGCGCTGGGCGTACATCATGACGCAGTCGGCGGTCAGGGGATCGCGTTTCCATTTATACCAGAGCGCGGCCTTGCGCCCGGCGACATAGGGGCTGTCGCGGCGCTTGAGCATGACGCCTTCGATCGCGGCGTCGCGGGCGCCTGCGCGGATGTCGGCGAGGCTTTCGAAATCGGGGGCTTCGATCAGGGCGGATATGTCGAAGCGGTCGGGGTTCAGGGTCGGGACGATGGCTTCGAGACGGGGGCGGCGTTGATCCCACGGCAGGGCGCGGAGGTCTTCGTCGGCGTGGAGGAGGATGTCGTAGAGGCGGACGAAGGCGGGGTAGTCGGCCATCGTCTTGGCCGTCACCGCCTTGCGGCCGAGGCGTTGCTGGAGGGCGTTGAAGCTGGCCGCCTCGCCCCCCTGAAATTCGCCTTTGACGAGGAGTTCGCCGTCGAGGACTGCGTGGGCGGTGAAGGCCTGTGCGATTTCGGGAAAGCTGGCGGTGATGTCGTCTCCGGCGCGGCTGTAGAGGCGGGTCTGCTCGCCCGTGCCGACGATCTGGATGCGGATGCCGTCCCATTTCCATTCGGCGGCATAGTGGGTCAGGTCCACGCTGTCGGCTTCGAGTGGGTGGGCGAGCATGAAGGGGCGGAAGAAGGGCGTGCCTGCCGGGTCGGGGCGGCCGGACCTGCCCTCGGCCCAGTCGAACAGGGCTGTGTAGGGTGGGCTGAGGGCGTGCCAGCATTCCTCCACATCATCGACGTCGAGGTTGAAGGCTTGGGCGAAGCCGGTCTTGGCGAGGCGGGCGGAGATGCCGACGCGCAGGCCTCCGGTGGCGAGCTTGAGGAGGGCGAAGCGGCCGGACGCGTCCAGGTGGTCCATCATTTGGGCGAGGGTGGCTGGGGCTGCGGCTCGGCTGACGCTGTGCAGGCGGTCGATGATGGCGGAGAGGGTGAGGGTGGCGTCGTCTATTTCTGCGGGTTGGTCTTCGCGCTTGGGCCAGAGAAGGGCGACGGTTTCGGCGAGGTCGCCGACATAGTCGCGGCTCATTTCGAAGAGGACGGGGTCGGTGCGGGCGCGGATCATCTCTCCGATGGCGGAGGCTTTGACGGCTTTTATGTCGAGATTGCCGGTTAGGGCGGCGAGTGCCCAGCCTCGATCGGGATCAGGGGCTTCGCGCATGTAGCGGGCGATGAGGTCCAGCTTGCCGTTGCGGGAGCGGGTGTAGACGAGGCCGTCCAGGAGTTGGGAGAATTGTCTCACAGAATGAAACCTCTCTTCCGTTCGGGCTGAGCTTGTCGAAGCCCTTTACCTCTCTTCAAGAAAGAAAAGCCCTTCGACAGGCTCAGGGCGAACGGCGATAGGGGGCGTTTGGTGATCATCACCCCTCATCCTCATCTTCGCGGCCGACCAGTTCCAGCGCTCGCGCGCGCAGCTGGTGGGTCATGCACCAGTGGAGCAGGGCTTCCTCGCGGCCGTGGGTGATCCAGGTTTCGGATGGAGCGACTTCGCGGATGGTGCTGGTCAGTTCGTCCCAGTCGGCATGGTCGGAGATGACGAGCGGCAGTTCGACATTCTTCTGCCGCGCGCGCTGGCGAACGCGCATCCAGCCTGATGCCATGGCGGTGATCGGGTCGGGCAGGCGGCGGCTCCAGCGGTCGTTGAGGGCGGATGGGGGAGAGACGACGATGTGGCCGCGCATCTCCTTCGCCGGAACGCCGGTGGCGGGGCGGAGTCCGCCGGGGTCGATGCCGAAATCCTGATAGAGGGCGCACATGCGCTCCATCGCGCCGTGGATGTAGATGGGGTCGTGATGGCCGCGTGCTCGGACTTCGCAGATCAGGCGTTGGGCTTTGCCTAGTGCATAGGCGCCGACGAGGACGCAGCGGTCGGGATGGGCGTGGAGTGCGGCGAGCAGGCGGTCGACTTCGCTGCCGGTGTCGGGATGACGGAAGACGGGGAGGCCGAATGTGGCTTCGGTTACGAAGATGTCGCAGGGGACTGGCTCGAACGGCTTGCAGGTGGGATCGGGGCGGCGCTTGTAGTCACCGGTGACGATGACGCGCTCCCCTGCATGTTCGAGCAGGATTTGGGCCGAGCCGAGGACATGGCCTGCGGGAATGTAGGAGATGTCCACCCCGCCCATACGGACTTGCTCGCCATAGCCGACGGGCGTGCCGTTCGCTGTGCCGTAGCGAAGCGCCATGATGGCAAGTGTTTCTTGGGTCGCCCAGACATGGCCGTGGCCGCCGCGCGCATGATCGGCATGGCCGTGGGTGACGAGCGCGCGTTCGGCTGGCTGTGATGGATCGATCCAGGCGTCAGCGGGGCGGACGTATATTCCGGTGGGGTGCGGTTCGATCCAGTGGGGCATATCCATCCAAGAAGATGGGAAATGCCCCTATTGTTCCGCAAGAGGTCCGGTTAGGCGGCCTTCTTGAGTTCCAGTTCCAGCCGATCCCAGATTTCGACCAGCGCCTGCACCAAGTCCCGCATCATCTCCACGGTATGTGCGGGGCCGGGCGTGAAGCGCAGCCGCTCGGTGCCGCGCGGGACGGTGGGGTAATTGATGGGCTGCACATAGGCGCCATATTCGGCGAGCAGAATGTCGCTGATCCGCTTTGCCTTGACTGGGTCGCCGACCATCAGTGGGACGATGTGGGTGACGGACGGCATGACCGGCAAGCCCGATTCCGCCATCAAACGCTTGAGCGTAGCAGCGGCGGCCTGCTGGCCTTCGCGTTCTTCGTTCGACTGCTTGAGGTGGCGAACACTTGCAAGGACGCCCGCGACCAGGACGGGCGAGAGTGACGTCGTGAAGATGAAGCCCGGCGCATAGCTGCGGATCACATCGACGATCATCTGGTCGGCCGTGATATAGCCGCCCATGACGCCGAAAGCCTTGCCTAGCGTACCTTCAATGATCGTCAGGCGATGCGCGACATCGTCACGTTCGGAGATACCGCCGCCGTGTGCGCCATACATGCCGACCGCATGGACTTCGTCCAGATAGGTGAGCGCGTTGAACTCGTCGGCGAGGTCGCAGATCTCGGCGATGGGGGCGACGTCGCCATCCATCGAATAGACGCTTTCAAAGGCAATCAGCTTGGGCGCGTCAGGGTCTTCGGCGGCGAGCAGTTCGCGCAGATGGTCGACGTCATTGTGGCGGAATACGCGCTTTTCGCAGCCCGAATTGCGGATGCCCGCGATCATCGAGGCGTGGTTCAGTTCGTCGGAAAAGACGATGCAGCCGGGAAGCAGCTTGGCGAGAGTGGACAGCGCCGCTTCGTTCGACACATAGCCGGACGTGAACAGTAGAGCCGCTTCCTTGCCATGCAGATCGGCCAGTTCAGCTTCCAGATCGACATGATAATGAGTGTTGCCGCCGATGTTGCGGGTGCCGCCGGAGCCTGCGCCGACATCGTGCAGCGCCTCTTCCATGGCGGCGACGACCTTGGGATGCTGACCCATGGCGAGATAGTCGTTGGAGCACCAGACGGTGATCGGCTTCGGGCCATTATGGCCGTGGAAGCAGCGGGCGTTAGGGAAGGCACCCTTGTTCCGCAGGATATCGATGAACACGCGGTAACGGCCTTCGCTATGAAGCCGGTCGATCGCCTGCGCGAAGATATGCTTGTAGTTCACGTAACGCCCTAGTCCCTTAGTGGCCCGCATTCCCCTCTTGCGGGCGTTTACCTGCTGCGGCGCCTCATTACCAGCGATAACCGTTCGCAGCGTTAGGGAGAATTACCTATCACGATGATAGAGGAAATTGGGAGTGGACCAAAGGTCTCACCCCTCAAAGCGCTTCCATCTGGGTAAGGCCGAAGTCGGCGAGCGCGGGAGCGAGCGCCGCCACGCTGTTGTCGAGGCGCGTGAACACGGCTCTTCCGGACGGGGGCGAGGCTGGCCAATCCTGTCCTTGTGTCAGATAGGCGATGCGGCGCGCGATGCCTTCCCCGCCGTGGACGAAGGTGAGGGGCCTGGGTGCGGCGGCCGAGAGTTCCGCCTCCACCAGCGGGAAGTGCGTGCAGGCGAGGACGACCGTGTCCATAAGGTCGCCGCCGGGCTGATCGAGAAGGCCAGCAAGCGCGTCGTGGGCGATAGCCGGGTTCAAAGGCTCGCCGCGCAGCTTGGCTTCGGCCAGTTGGACAAGGGCGGCAGAACCGTGACGCAGGACGGTGCAGTCTGCTCCGAACTCGGCGGTGAGGCGATCGACATAGGGCTGTCGCACGGTGGCATCGGTGCCGAGCACGCCGAAGACGCGGCTTTTGGAAAGAAGCGCGGCGGGCTTGATAGCGGGGACGGTGCCGACGACGGGGATGTCGAGCGCAGCACGGACAGCGGAGAGCGCGATGGTCGAGGCGGTGTTGCAGGCGATCACGGCGAGGCGCGGGCGGAAGCGTTCGACCAGGCGACCGAGCAGTGCGGGCACACGGGCGGCAATCTCCGCCTCGCTCTTCGTTCCATAGGGGAAGCCTGCGCTGTCGGCGGCGTAGACGATAGGGGCGTTGGGCAACGCTGCGCGTGCTGGCGCGAGGATGGAGAGCCCGCCGACGCCGGAATCGAAGAAGAGCAGTGGGGCTGATTGGGCGACCTTCATTATGGCGCACATGTCGCGGGTGAGGATGAGGCTGTCAATATTGGGGTCTCCTGATCCGCCCTGCGCCGAAGGCGTGGGGAGGATTTGTTTCGGTTGGGGCAGCTTCGCCATTGCCCCCCACGGCGGCAACGCTATGGTCGCGCCGCAATCATTTCGGCGAGATCATGAACCCTCCCTGGCTACTTCCCACATTCGTCCTGCTGATATCCTATCTGCTGGGGTCCGTTCCCTTTGGCCTCCTGCTGACGCGAGTTACAGGCGCCGGGGATTTGCGGCAAATCGGGTCGGGCAATATCGGCGCCACCAACGTGCTGCGGACGGGTCGCAAGGGGCTGGCAGCGGCAACCTTGCTGCTTGACCTGCTAAAGGGCGCGGCGGCCGTCCTGATCGGCGCGGCGTTGATCGACAATGGCGGGCCGATGGCGGGCGCGATGGCCTTTATCGGGCATTGCTATCCGGTGTGGCTGCGCTTTGCGGGGGGCAAGGGCGTGGCGACGATGATGGGCGTGGTGACCGCGCTGCACTGGCCTGCGGGAATAGTGTTTGCGCTTGTATGGCTGGGCGCGCTGTTCGGGACGAAATGGTCTTCAGTTGGAGGCATGGCGGCGGGGATCAGCGCACCGGTTGCGTTGTGGTTCATGGGGCGGTTTGATCTGGTTCCTGTAGCACTGGCAATGACGCTGATCCTGTTGTGGCGGCACCGGGCCAATATCGCGCGGCTTGCGAAGGGAACCGAACCCAAGATCGGGGCTGCCAAAGAGTGAGCGAGCAGGAGCGGTTCGATCGCCTCCGCCTGATCCGTTCGCCACGCATCGGGCCGGTAACTTTCCGGCAGCTGATGGCGCGCTTCGGAAAGGCGGGAGAGGCTTTACGGGCGGTGCCGGAGCTTGCCGCGCGGGGCGGCGGGAAGGCGGCTGTGGCGGACGCAGGCGCTGTCGAGCAGGAGATTGCCCGCAGCCGGGCGCTCGGCGCGCGCTACTTGCTAATGGGGGATCAGGACTATCCCTTTCTGCTGGAACAGATGGATGGTTCGCCGCCTGCGTTGATTGTGCGCGGCGATGTCGGCCTAACCGGGCGGCAGTGCGTGGCCATGGTGGGTGCGCGAAATGCCTCTGCCGCCGCCTGTCGTTTCGCGCGGACGCTGGCGCAGGAATTGGGACAGCAGGGCGCGGTGGTGGTGTCGGGCCTTGCGAGGGGTATCGATACGGCCGCGCATCAAGGGTCGGTGGGAACCGGGACGATCGCGGTCATCGCCTGCGGCATCGATGTCGTGTTTCCGCCAGAAAATGGCGACTTGCAGGAGCAGGTGGCGAGTGAGGGTCTGCTAGTTACGGAGCATCCTCCCGGTACGCAGCCGCTCGCGCGTCACTTTCCGGCGCGTAACCGCATTATCGCTGGATTGGCCGCAGGGACGGTGGTCGTGGAAGCGGCGCCCAAATCGGGATCGCTCATCACGGCGCGCCTGGCTGTCGAGGCCGGACGAGAAGTCATGGCGGTGCCGGGATCGCCAGCCGATCCACGGGCGCAAGGTTGCAATCACCTGATCCGCGAAGGCGCGACGCTGGTGCAGAATGGCGCGGACGTGATCGAGGCGATTGGAGGCATCGACGCAAGGATGGTGCGGCAGGGGCGGCTCGACTTCAGCGGCGCACCGGTTTCATCCGATGTGGCGGGGCAGCAGCGGGAGGTCGTTCTGGGCCTGCTCGGCCATGCGTCGGTGCCAGTCGATGAGATCATTCGTTTGTCCAGCCTTTCCCCAGCCATTGTTCAGACCGTGCTGCTGGAGTTGGAACTGGCCGGTCGGCTGGAACGTCATGCGGGCGGCAAGGTAAGCCTGTCGTGATGCTCTTGACGCAGGGCACCGCCGCCTTCCAGACTCGCGCGTGTACGTGAGAGAACTCAAAAACCGGGGCATGAATGCAGCTTGTCATCGTTGAATCGCCAGCCAAGGCGAAGACCATCGAGAAATATCTGGGCGGCGATTTCCACGTCCTCGCCAGCTATGGCCATATCCGCGATTTGCCGCCGAAGGACGGGTCAGTGGACCCCGACAATGGCTTTGCGATGTCGTGGGAAAATTATGGGGACAAGGGCAAGCAGCTGAAAGCCATCGCCGATGAGGCGAAGAAGGCGACGCGCTTGATCCTGGCGACTGACCCTGATCGCGAAGGGGAGGCGATCAGCTGGCATGTGCAGGAAGTGCTGCGCGCGAAGAAGGCGCTGCCCGCGACCGTGGACCGGGTGACTTTCAACGCGATCACGAAGGCCGCAGTGCTGGACGCGATGGCGAAGCCTCGCGCGCTGGATGAGGATTTGATCGACGCCTATCGGGCGCGGCGGGCGCTTGACTATCTGGTGGGCTTTACACTTTCGCCCGTGCTGTGGCGCAAGCTGCCAGGGGCCAAGTCGGCGGGGCGTGTGCAATCGGTCGCGCTGCGTCTTGTCGTTGATCGCGAGCGTGAGATTGAGAGCTTCGTCGCTCAGGAATATTGGTCGGTCGCGGCTGAGATGGAGCAGGGGGGGCAGGGCTTTACCGCGCGGTTGGTACGTTGGAAGGGCGAGAAGATCGACCGGCTGACCATCGGCAAGGAAGGCGACGCCATGGCCGCGAAGGCGGACGTGGAGGCCGGGCGCTTCACCGTCGAGAAGGTCGAGACGAAGCCCGTTTCGCGCAATCCTCCCGCGCCGTTCACGACGTCGACATTGCAGCAGGAGGCCGCGCGCAAGCTCGGCTTCTCCGCCAGCCACACGATGCGGATCGCGCAGCAGCTCTATGAGGATGGCGCGATCACTTACATGCGTACCGATGGCGTGCAGATGGATGGCAGCGCCATTTCCGCCGCGCGCAAGGCGATCGCAGAGCGCTATGATGGCGGCTATCTGCCGGAGAAACCGCGACAATATCAGACCAAGGCCAAGAATGCGCAGGAAGCGCACGAGGCCATTCGCCCGACGGAGTTCGGGCGGGACAAGGTTGGATCGGGCGATCATGCGCGGCTGTATGACCTGATCTTCAAGCGGGCGCTGGCGAGCCAGATGGCTTCGGCCCGGCTGGAGCGGACGGTGATCGATTTGGTAGATGGCACTGGGCAGCATGCGCTGCGCGCGACAGGTCAGGTGGTGATCTTTCCGGGCTTCCTCGCGCTCTACGAAGAAGGGCGCGATGACGCCGAGGATGACGACAGCAAGCTGCTGCCGCGTCTCGTGGCGGGCGACGCGCCGGCCAAGAAGAAGGTGACGGCCGAGCAGCATTTCACTCAGCCGCCGCCGCGCTATTCGGAAGCATCGCTGGTCAAGAAGCTGGAGGAACTGGGGATCGGGCGGCCTTCCACCTACGCCTCGACTCTGCAGGTTCTCAAGGACCGCGACTATGTGCGGGTGGAAAAGAACCGCTTCTTCGCCGAGGAAAGCGGACGGCTGGTGACAGCGTTCCTTGAGCGCTTCTTCGAACGCTATGTGTCCTACGACTTCACGGCGGGGCTGGAAGATGAGCTGGATGAGATTTCTGGTGGCCGGGCGCAATGGCAGGCCGTTTTGGAGGCCTTCTGGCGCGACTTCAAACCGAAGACCGCCGAGGTCATGGAGCAGAAGCCCTCCGACATCACGGCGGAGCTGGACAAGTTCCTGGAACCGATGCTGTTCCCGTCGAAGGCTGACGGCAGCAACCCGCGTGCCTGCCCGATGTGCGGCGATGGACAGCTGGCATTGCGTGGCGGCCGGTTCGGCGCGTTCATCGCCTGCTCCAACTATCCGGAGTGCAAATTTACGCGCAAGTTCGGGCAACCGGGCGGCGGCGATGGCGGTGATGACAAGGGGCCGGAGGTGCTGGGGCAGCATCCCGAAACCGGGCAGGACATCGTGCGCAAATCGGGGCGCTTTGGTCCCTATATCGAAATGGGCGAGGGGAAGGAGGCCAAGCGCGGATCGATTCCCAAGGACCTGCCTGATGGCGAAATGACGCTGGATTGGGCGGTCAAGCTATTGAGCCTTCCGCGTGAGGTCGGGCTGCATCCGGAAACGGGCAAGCCGATCGTAGCGAATATCGGACGCTTTGGGCCTTATCTGCTGCATGACGGCAAATATGGTCGGCTGTCCTCCACCGCCGAGATTTTCGAGGTGGGGATGAATAGCGCCGTCGCCAAGCTGGCGGACGCGGCGAACAAGGGCGGGCGCGGTGGCGCCTCGCGTGAGCCTTTGAAGGTGCTGGGCAAGCATCCGCGTACCGAGGCCGAGATCAAGCTGATGGCGGGGCGTTATGGCCCTTATGTCACGGACGGTACGACCAATGCGACCTTGCCCAAGACGATCGAGCAGGATGCCTTGACGCTGGAGGAAGCGGCGCAGTTGATCGACGCGCGCGCCGCCGCGGCGCCTGCGAAGAAGGGGAAAAAGAAGGCGGCGCCCAAGAAGGCTGCGGCGAAGAAGCCTGCTGCCAAGAAGGCGCCCGCGAAGAAGAAGGCGGCGGCGGAGTAGATCTCCCCCCACCTCCCGTTCGGGCTGAGCTTGTCGAAGTCTCTTACTTTTTTGAAAGGAAGAAGAGCCCTTCGACAGGCTCAGGGCGAACGGGGATAGATGAGTGCTACTCCACCCAATCAAGCCCGATGTCGCGGTAGATGAAGCGGTCGTCTTCCCAATCTTCCTTTACCTTGACGTGGAGGTAGAGGTGGACCTTGACACCCAGCAGTTGCGCCAGCTCGGCGCGGGCCTTTGAACCGATTTCCTTGAGGCGCTGGCCACCCTTGCCGAGCACGATGGCGCGCTGGCTGGAACGGCCGACGAGGATCTGCTGATGGATTTCGACTGAGCCATCCTCGCGTTCCTTATATTGTTCCGTATCGACCGCAGCCGCGTAAGGCAGTTCGGCGTGGAGCTGGTGATAAAGCTGCTCGCGGGTGATTTCGGCGGCCAGCATGCGGTCGGTTGCGTCGGAGACCTGATCTTCCGGAAAGTGCCAGGGGCCTTCGGGCATGGCATTGGCGAAAGCGGTCTTGAGCTCGGGCAGGCCGTCGCCGGTCGCGGCGCTGATGAAGAATGTCTCTTCGAAGCCAACGCGTTCGTAAAGCTTCTGGGTGTGGACCAGCAGCTTCTCCTTGATGGCGATATCGACCTTGTTGAGGATCAGCCATTTGCGTTCGGGCCGGTGTGTCAGCGCCTCGATGATCGGCTCCATCTTTGAGCCGAGGCCTGCCTTCCCATCGACAATCAATGCAATCAGGTCAGCGCCTTGCGCGCCGCCCCAGGCAGCCTGGACCATCGCGCGATCAAGGCGGCGCTTTGGTGCAAAGATGCCGGGTGTGTCGACCAGGACAATCTGCGTGTCGCCTTCGATAGCGACGCCCATGACGCGGGTGCGGGTCGTCTGCGCCTTGGGGCTGGTGATCGCGACCTTTTGGCCGACCAGGGCGTTGACCAGTGTGGATTTACCAGCGTTGGGGGCGCCGACTATGGCGATGACGCCGCAGCGTTGGGATTCAGGATCAATCGTCAAACAAAAACTCCGTTCGCCCTGAGCTTGTCGAAGGGCTCTACTTTAATTTTGGGCGCGCCAATGTGGAGACTAGTCTCCAATCTTCTCGGATCAGAGCGAGCTTTTTGGCTCTGCTCCAGCCCTTGATTTGGCGTTCGGCTTCTAGCGCCTCCATACGGGTTCCGAACTCCTGCGACCAGACCAGTTTTACCGGGCGGCGGTTTTGCGTGTAGCCGGGGATCGCGCCGACTTCATGCTGAGCGATCCGGGTTTGCAGATCGTCCGTGTGGCCGATGTAAAAACTGCGGTCGGCGCAGTGGAGCATGTAGGTGTAGAAAGGCATGTTGGCTCGAAGAAGGGAAGTGGAGCCCTTCGACAAGCTCAGGGCGAACGGGGGTAAGTAGCACGTTGGAAGGCGGGATTCAGCCGTTTAGCTTATCCAATAACGCCTTCGCCGCAGCCGTTTCCGCCTCCTGCTTGCTTCCTCCCGTCGCGCTCGCTTCGCCTGCGCCCTTGATGCTCACAGTCACCGTGAAGCGCAGCGCATGGTGTGGCCCGGAGCGGTCAGTCATCGCATATTCCGGGGGCTTGCGGCGATTGGCGGCGGCCCATTCCTGAAGGGTGGACTTGGGATGCTTTGGCGCGCTTTCCTGCGTGTCCACCCGGTCGGCCCAGAGACGACGCACCAGCCTGCGGGCATCGTCAATGCCTGCTTCCAGATAGAGCGCGCCGATGAGCGCCTCCATGACGTCACCCAGCACATTGTCGCTGTCGGCCGCGCCGTCGTCGCGGGCTTGTTTGCCGAGGATAAGATGCGTGGGGACGCCAGCCGCGCGCGCTACTTCGGCGCATGTCTCACCCGACACCAGCGCGTTGAAGCGGCGCGACAACTTGCCTTCGGGTTCTCCCGAGAAACGCTCATAAACCCATTCGGAAACGATCAGGCCAAGCACCCGATCGCCGAGAAATTCCAGCCGCTCATAATTGACGGCATTCGCGCTGCCGTGGGTAAGCGCCTGACGGAAAGGCGCCTCGTCCTTCGGCGCTCGTCCGATCAGCCCGGCGAGCCAGCCAGACGTGTCGGGCTTCGTCAAAAGCCTTCCCCGATGCGGTTCCAGCGCGCTGCGGTGAACCATGTCCAGGGGAGGAGCCAATTAGCGCTGCCATCGGTGGAGAAGACCGAAATCATCGCCTTTCCAACCAGATTTTCCTCAGGCACCAGCCCGATGCCGCCGCCTTCAACGGCCGGGAAGCGGCTGTCCGCGCTGCGATCGCGATTGTCGCCCATCATGAACAGATGACCTTCGGGAACAAGGACGGTGTCGCGATCGTCGGCCGCGCCGTCGGGAACGAGGTCAAGGACGTTGTAACTTTTGCCGCCCGGCAACGTTTCACGATATTGCGGATAACGGCACTGACGCCCGCCACCCGCTGCATCTTCCTCGAATTTCGGGCGGTAACAGGGAGAGGGGCTGCCCTCCTTGGCTGCGGCATCGACCATGTTAGGTGAGACGGGGATGACGAGGTCGGCGACCCTCTGTTTCCGAATGGCCTGACCGTTGAGGTAAACCGTGCCCCCGCGTACCGAAATCATGTCGCCGGGTAGGCCGATCACCCGCTTGATATAGTCATTTTTCTGGCTCGGCGGCGCTTTGAACACCACCACGTCACCGCGCTGGGGCGTGGATGCCAGGATGCGGCCGGGGATCAGCGGGAGGTTGAAGGGCAGCGAATAGCGCGAATAGCCATAGGGCCATTTGGCAACGAGCAGATAGTCACCGATCAGCAGGCGGGGCTGCATCGATTCAGACGGGATATTGAACGGAGATACGATGAAGCTGCGCAGGACAAAGACGAACACCGCCAGCTTAGCGAGAAACCAAAGGAAGTCCCGCGTTTCGGATTTTGCGCTCATGCTATATTGTCTAGTCCTTCGATCCGCCTTGAAAACAGGCCGTTGCGGCTTTTGCTGCGTTGTAAACCCGCCGTCAAGCATGGCGGGCGGTGCATTGGCCGTTACGCTTGGGTAAGAGACGGGAGAATCGACAGGTGCGGCGTCGTCGCTAACCACGGAAAAATGAGGATTTACCCTTCCATGACCAGCCCTGCACTGGAGGCCATTGCGGCCATCCCGCAGCCCGAATTGAAGTCCATCTTTACGGCGGACCCGAACCGGCTGAGCAAGTTCACGCTGACCCAAGGGCCTATCCGTTTCGACTGGTCCAAAACGCATCTGACCAGCGATCTGCTGGACGGCTTTCTGAAGCTGGCGCAGGAGAAGGACTTCGCCAAATGGCGTGACGCCTTTTTCGCGGGCGAGCCGATCAATAATAGCGAAGGTCGCGCGGCCGAACATCCTGCCGAACGTGGCGAAGGCAATGCGGAAAGCGTTTCGCGGGCAAAGATGCTGCACGCCCGCATGCGCGCGCTGATCGACGCGATCGAGGGGGAGGCGCTAGGCCCGATCCGCCATATCCTGCATATCGGCATCGGCGGGTCGGCGTTGGGACCTGACCTGATCATCGACGCGCTGGGCGGCGACGGCGCGCGCTATGACGTGGCGATCGTGTCCAATGTTGACGGGACGGCGCTGGAGCGGGCGATCTCGCGCTTTGATCCGGAAGCGACACTGATCGCCATTGCGTCCAAAACCTTCACCACCACCGAAACCATGTTGAACGCCGCAAGCGCGATCAACTGGTTGGTCGAGGCCGGGATCGATGATCCCTATGGCAAGGTGATTGCGCTGACCGCCAATCCCGACAAGGCGATCCAATGGGGCGTGGACGAAACGCGTATTCTGCCGTTTTCCGAGACGGTAGGCGGGCGCTATTCACTTTGGTCCTCCATCGGATTCCCTGCTGCGCTGGCGCTGGGCTGGGATGCGTTTGAGAGCCTGCTGGAGGGCGCGGCGGCCATGGACCGGCATTTCCGGCTGTCTGATCTGGCGCGGAACGCCCCGCTGATCGCTGCTTTCGTGGACCAATATTATGCGCGTGTCCTGGGGTGCCAGACCCGCGCGCTGTTCGCCTATGACGAGCGGCTGCGTCTGCTGCCATCCTATCTCCAGCAGCTGGAGATGGAGAGCAACGGCAAGAGCGTGACGCGCGATGGCCAGCCTGTCGACGGGCCGACAGCGCCGATCACATGGGGTGGTGTGGGCACGGACGCACAGCATGCTGTATTCCAGCTACTGCATCAGGGGACGATCCTCGCGCCGGTCGAGTTCGTCGCTTCGATCGAGCCGGGGCATGCGCTGGACCCGGCGCATCACAAGGCGTTGCTGGTCAACTGCTTCGCGCAAGGGGCTGCGTTGATGCGGGGCAAGGATAATGACGCCGATCCCGCGCGCGCCTATCCCGGCAATCGGCCATCCACCACTATCCTGCTGGAGGATGTTACGCCCGATGCGCTGGGCGCGCTGATTGCCTTTTATGAGCATCGTACCTTTGCCAACGCCGTACTGATGGGGATCAATCCCTTTGATCAGTTCGGCGTGGAACTGGGCAAGGAAATCGCCAAGTCGATCGAGGCGGAAGGGGCGAAGGGCTTTGACCCCTCGACCATGGCACTGATCGAGCTGGCCTTGGGCGGCGCGTAGAGCCCCAAGATGATTGTAACTCCGCTGGATAGCCGCCATATCCGGCCTCCATCCAGCGGAGAGCAGCATGACCGACTACGATTTCGACCTTTTCGTCATTGGTGCGGGATCGGGAGGGGTGCGTGCATCTCGCGTGGCGGCGGCGCATGGCGCGAAGGTCGCGGTCGCCGAGGAATATCGGGTCGGCGGCACTTGCGTTATCCGGGGCTGCGTGCCCAAGAAGCTCCTGATCTACGGCGCCCATTTTGCTGAGGATCTGAAGGATGCGCGGCGCTTTGGCTGGCATGTCCCCGATTGCGATTTCGAATGGAAAGTCCTGCGCGACAATGTGCTGGCCGATGTCGATCGGCTGGAAGGGCTCTACAGGAACACGCTCGAGAGCCATAAGGTCGAGTTGATCGCGGAACGAGCCACGATCACCGGGCCGCACTCGGTGAAGCTCTCAAGCGGCCGCGAAATCAGCGCCAGATATATCCTGGTCGCGACGGGGGCCTGGCCCGCTATCCCGGAGATGGAAGGAGCGGAGCATGGCATCACGTCCAACGAAGCCTTTCATCTTGAGGATGCGCCCAAGCGGATGGTGATTGTCGGCGGCGGCTATATCGCCAATGAATTTGCGGGCATCTTCCATCAACTGGGCAGCCATGTAACCATCGTCAACCGGTCATCGACGCTGCTGCGCGGTTATGACGAGCAGATCCGCGATCGGCTGCTCCAGATCTCCACGATGAAGGGCATCCAGTTCCGCTTCAATGCGGAAATGGATCGGATCGAGAAGAATGACGATGGCACGCTTTGCATGCATTTCAGCAATGGCGACCCCATCCCCTGCGACACGGTGATGTTCGCGACGGGACGCCAGCCGCATGTCGAGGGGCTTGGCCTTGAAAATGCAGGCGTGGAACTGGACGACAAGGGTGCGATCAAGGTCGATGAATATAGCCGCACGAGTTGCGAGAGCATCTATGCGGTCGGCGACGTTACGAACCGGCTGCAATTGACGCCGGTCGCCATCCGGGAAGGTCATGCTTTCGCCGACACGGTGTTTGGCGACAATCCCAGGACGGTGGATTATGACTGCGTCCCGTCCGCCGTATTCAGTCATCCGCCCCTGGCTGGCGTGGGACTGACCGAGGCGCAGGCGAAGAACAAGCTGGGGACGGTCAAGGTCTATACGTCAGACTTCCGCCCCATGAAGAACGTCCTGGCCGGTCGGGACGAACGGGCGCTGTACAAAATGGTGGTGGACGCGACGACGAACCGCGTGGTCGGGCTGCACATGATCGGGCCGGATGCACCGGAGGTTTTACAGGCTGCGGCGGTGGCGGTGAAGGCGGGACTGACCAAGCAGCAGTTTGACGACACTGTAGCGCTCCACCCCAGCATGGCCGAGGAACTGGTGCTGCTGAAATAGGTCAGCGAGCCGCCGCGAAGGTCACGACCAATGCGTCGCGCCATGCGGCTTGCCGTGGATCGACGGGGTGGATTTCGGTGACGCCATGCAGGATGCGGCGGTCGTCGATCAACACCGTGTCCCCAGGCCGGGCGAGGGTGAATTCGCCTAGAGCATTGCCGTCCGGCGCGCCGATGCGGGTCACGCCTTCGTCAACATTGCGCCGTTCGATCAGCATCACGAGGACCCAGTCCACTCCGTCGCGGTGAAGTCCCTCAGGCGTCGGGCGGCCGATATGCTCCTCGCGCGTCTCGATGCGGAACTGATGCATTTCGACATGCCACTCCCTTGCGCCATCGGCTCCAAAATTCGCCGCGCAAAAGGCGAAGATCGCCTGCATGACAGGATTGTCGATCGTCCCCTGATGAACCGGATCAAACCAGCGCTGCACATCGCCGTTCAGTGGGTTGTAGTCGCGGCTCTGGAAATGCGGTTGGTGTGGCTTGCGAGTGAAATGCCCCTGCTCACAGCGAAATGCAGCATGCCGTCGCCGACGATAACGTCCCCCGTCCGCCATGTAGAGGTCAGGACCAAGGTCGTTCCAGCTATCGGCGAATTGCTCCCAGCATGGTTCATCGGCTTTCAGCATCGCCAGCATGTGAGGTCCGGCGATGCGGGCAAAGCCATCGCGCGTTAGGTCTGCCTGCAATTCGGCGCGGTGAAAAAGGCCGTGGTCCATAAGTCCGATCTTAAGCAGCCGGAGAAGCCCGCAAAGGGCCAGTTTCCGCAAGCTGGGTGCTGGCGAGGCGGATCAGCCGATCCAGTAGGGCACGATCTGGCGGTTGTCCGGATCGACCCGGATCGGCCGGTCGGCGGGCGGGAAAGCGCGCTGGTCACAGCTTTGGCGCGGGCAGAGGCGGCAGGTTATGCCGATGGGGGTGGCGGCCCCCTCCATCTCTAGCTGTAGCCCGTCAGCATAGACGAAGTTCGCGGCATGGGCGACTTCGCACCCCAGGACGACGGCATAGCGGCGAGGGGTGCGCGAATAGCTGCCGGAAGGCTTCACCAGTCCTTTGGCCATGGACACGTAACGCACCCCATCAGGCGTTTCGCCGAGCTGGACGTTGATGCGGTCGGGTATGGCGACGGCTTCATGCACGTTCCACAAGGGGCAGGCGCCACCGAAACGGGCGAATTGCAGGCGGGTGGCACTGTGTCGCTTGGTGATGTTCCCCGCCATGTCGACGCGGCAGAAGAAAAAGGGGATGCCGCGCAGGCCGGGTCGTTGAAGGGTCGACAGGCGGTGACAGGCCTGTTCAAAACTCACACCGAAACGGCGAGCCAGCCGGTCGATATCATGACGCACTTCACGCGCCGCCGCACGGAATTGGGCATAGGGCATCAGCAGCGCGCCCGCCGCATAATTGCCAAGACCGATGGCCAGCAGCCTGTCGGCGCCTTCCACCGGCAAGGCGGCCCGATTCACAACGTCGGCAATCACGGCCTGCCCCTCCAGCATCATGAGCTGGTGAGACAGCATGAACTTGCGGCTTTCCGTCGGGAGAGCCGCGTTCACGAACAGGCGGCGATCGTTCGATGAATAGGCGCGCAGGGCTGAATCGGGCGTGTCGGCGATCAGTGTTTCGATGCCGTGGCGGCGGGCCAGCGCCTCGACCAGCATGCCTTCGTCCAGGACTTGCCCGGCCGTGAAGCTGGAGGCCATGTCCTCCGCCAGGCAATCGAGCGCGTGGACATAATTGCCCGCCTCATGAAACCAGTCGCGCGCCGCTTCCCAGGGAAGGCGGGCCTGTACTTCATGATCGTTGGCGATCGCCTCCTCGATCATGTTGATGCGTTCGTTGGCGCGCATATGGGCGTTGTAGAGATCGATATAGCGGGCTGCGAACTCCGGGAACTGGAGGTGCAGCTTCTCGATCCGCTCCGGTTCCATCAGCGGACCGGGCAGTTCGGGATGGGCCAGCGCATAGGTGAAGGCGCCGAGCAATTGCTCTTCCTCGCGGCTGTCGAAGCTGGCCCAATCAGTGGGGAAGGCGCTGGCAACGGCAGCCTTTACCTTGGCGGTCAGGGGGCGGTCGTCATTTTCCAGCTGGCTGAGATAAGAGACGGAAATCCCCAACGCTTGCGCCATGGTCGCCTGGTCCATCCGGTGGTCCAGGCGAAGCTGCCGCAGTCGTGGACCTGCGAAAATACGATTGCCTCGTGCCATGCGCGGCTCTTAATTTGCGAAATCGTGATTTGCAAATTGGCAAATTTGCATTTGCGAAAAATGCGAAAGCAGGGAAAGGGGGCAATATAGTCGACCGTCCGTCACCGGAGAGATATTCTATATGTCGAAGCTCGCCATTATCGAACAGCTGGAAGCCAAGCGCGAGGCCGCGCGCCTGGGCGGTGGCCAGCGCCGTATCGACGCGCAGCATGCCAAGGGCAAGCTGACCGCGCGGGAGCGTCTGGAAGTCCTGCTGGACGAAGACAGCTTTGAAGAAGTCGACATGTATGTCGAACATAACTGCGTCGACTTCGGCATGAACGAGCAGCATATTCCGGGCGATGGCGTGGTCACAGGATCGGGCACGATCAACGGCCGCCTGGTCTTCGTGTTCAGCCAGGACTTCACGGTCTATGGCGGCGCGGTGTCGGAACGGCACGCGATGAAGATCTGCAAGATCATGGACATGGCGCTGAAGGTCGGCGCGCCCGTGATCGGCCTTAACGACTCCGGCGGCGCACGCATTCAGGAAGGCGTGGCTTCGCTCGCTGGCTATGCCGAAATCTTCCAGCGCAACGTGCTGGCGTCGGGCGTGGTGCCGCAGATCAGCGTGATCATGGGGCCGTGCGCTGGCGGCGCGGTCTATTCGCCTGCCATGACCGACTTCATCTTCATGGTGAAGGATTCGAGCTTCATGTTCGTCACCGGCCCCGATGTGGTGAAGACCGTCACCAACGAGATCGTGACGCAGGAAGAACTGGGCGGTGCGGTGACGCATACCACCAAGTCAGGCGTGGCGGACGTGGCGTTTGAGAATGATATCGAGGCGCTGCTGGCGACCCGTGATTTCGTGGACTTCCTGCCCGCGTCGAACAGGGAGCCGGTGCCCGAGCGACCGAGCGCTGATCCGTGGGACCGGATGGAAGAGAGCCTGGACACGCTGATCCCGGCCAATGCGAACCAGCCCTATGACATGCATGAGCTGATCCGCAAGGTCGTGGACGAAGGCGACTTTTTCGAGGTTCAGCCTGCTCATGCGGGCAACATCCTCTGCGGCTTCGGCCGGATCGAGGGCAAGACCGTCGGCATCATCGCCAACCAGCCGATGGTGCTTGCCGGGGTGCTCGACATTAATTCATCGAAGAAGGCGGGGCGTTTCGTCCGATTCTGCGACGCGTTCGAAATCCCGATCGTGACCTTTGTCGACGTGCCGGGCTTCCTGCCGGGGACCGCGCAGGAGCATTCGGGCATCATCAAGCATGGCGCGAAGTTGCTGTTCGCCTATGCCGAAGCGACCGTGCCGAAGATCACCGTCATCACGCGCAAGGCCTATGGTGGCGCCTATGACGTCATGTCGTCCAAGCATTTGCGCGGCGACCTCAATTATGCGTGGCCGACCGCCGAGATCGCGGTGATGGGTGCGAAGGGAGCGGTCGAGATCATCTTCCGCGGCAAGACGTCGGAAGAGATTGCGGAAAAAACCAAGGAATATGAAGACCGCTTCGCCAACCCCTTCGTGGCGGCGGGCAAGGGCTTCATCGACGAGGTGATCCAGCCGCACTCGACCCGCAAGCGGATCGCTCTGGGCCTGCGCAAGCTGCGCAACAAGAGCCTGGAGAATCCGTGGAAGAAGCACGACAATATTCCGCTTTGATGGCTCGCAAGGGTCGTCATCCCAGCGCAGGCTGGGATCTCAGGCGGCTGGGCTGGATCTTCAAGGCAGGAGACCCCAGCTTTCGCTGGGGTGACGAAGTAGGGAAGACGTGATGAAACTCGGTCGCTTGAACCATATCGGCGTGGCGACGCCTTCGCTGGAAGCGTCACTCGCTTATTATCGCGATATCATGGGCGCGACGCTGACGCATGAACCGTTCGACCTGCCCGCGCAGGGGGTGAAGGTATGCTTCGTGGATACGCCGGGCGAAAATGGCACCGAAGGCACGCAGATCGAACTGATCGAACCTTTGGGTGAGAACAGCCCGATCCACGGCTTCATCGCCAAGAACCCGGCGGGCGGGCAGCATCATATGTGCTATGAGGTGCCCGACATTCACGAGGCCAAGGCTTGGTTCGAGGGGCTCGGAAAGAAGGTTCTGGGCGAGCCGCGCATCGGCGCGCATGGGACGCTTATCTTCTTCGTCCACCCCAAGGATATGAATGGGGTGCTGACGGAGATCATGGAGACGCCGAAAGAGGCGCATTGAATTCACCCCTCCCGCAGGCGGGAGGGGCAGCGAGACTTGGGTCTGTGCAGCAGGCCCTAGTCGCAGCGGGGTGGGCAGAGGCCCTCTCCAACTTCGGCTAGTCAGCCAAGCTGACAAGCCTGCGTATCCTCTCCCCTGAACGGGCGAGGAAAGGAATGGGAACGATGACCGACAAGCCGACGCTGGATCAGTGGGCGACCGCCGCCGCCAAGGAAGTGAAGGGCAAGGATTTGAACTGGGAGACCCCGGAAGGGATCACCGTCAAGCCGCTCTATACTGCCGAAGACGTGACCGTCGATCCCGGTCTGCCCGGCTTCGCGCCCTTCACCCGTGGTGTGCGCGCATCCATGTATGCGGGGCGCCCTTGGACCGTCCGCCAATATGCGGGTTTCTCGACCGCCGAGGAATCCAACGCCTTCTATCGCCGTAACCTCGCGGCCGGGCAGAAGGGCCTTTCCGTCGCCTTCGATCTTGCCACACATCGCGGCTATGACAGCGACCATCCGCGCGTCGTCGGCGACGTCGGCAAGGCGGGCGTGGCGATCGATAGCGTCGAGGACATGAAGATCCTGTTCGACGGCATTCCGCTCGACAAGATGTCCGTATCCATGACCATGAACGGCGCGGTGATCCCGATCCTCGCCTTCTTCATCGTCGCGGGCGAGGAGCAGGGCGTCGAGCGCAAGCTGCTCGACGGGACCATTCAGAATGACATTCTGAAGGAGTTCATGGTCCGCAACACCTATATCTACCCCCCCGAACCCAGCATGCGGATCATCTCGGACATTTTCGGCTACACCAGCCGCGAGATGCCCAAGTTCAACAGCATCTCCATCTCCGGCTATCATATGCAGGAAGCGGGCGCGACGCAGGTCCAGGAACTGGCCTTCACCATCGCGGACGGCGCCGAATATGTGCGCTACGGCGTGGCGAGTGGCCTCGACATCGACAAGTTCGCGGGGCGGTTGAGCTTCTTCTTCGCGATAGGCATGAACTTCTTCATGGAGATCGCCAAGCTGCGCGCCGCTCGCGTGCTGTGGCATCGGGTGATGACCAAGCTGGGCGCTAAGGACGAGCGCTCCAAGATGCTGCGCACCCATTGCCAGACGTCGGGCGTGTCGCTGACCGAGCAAGACCCCTATAACAACGTCATGCGCACCACCATCGAGGCGATGGCGGCGATGCTGGGCGGGACGCAGTCGCTCCACACCAACGCGCTGGACGAGGCGATTGCGCTGCCGACCGACTTCTCGGCCCGCATCGCGCGCAACACGCAGATCGTCATCCAGGAAGAGACGGGCATGTGCAATGTCGTCGATCCGCTGGGTGGCAGCTATTATATCGAGGCACTGACCCAGCAACTGGTCGATGCGGCGCAGGTAATCATCGACCGTGTGGAAGCTGAAGGCGGCATGGCGAAGGCCGTGGGTGCTGGCTGGCCCAAGGCGATGATCGAGACGGCGGCAGCGGCGCGTCAGGCGCGCGTGGACCGGGGTGAGGACGTCATCGTCGGCGTAAACAAATATCGCCTCGCCAACGAAGATCTGCTCGAAACGCTGGAAGTCGATAACACGAAGGTCCGCGAAGCCCAGATCGCCCGCATCAATCGGGTCAAGGCGGAGCGGGACGAAGCAGCCTGTCAGGCCGCGTTGGAAGCGCTGCGTGCAGCCGCCGCCGGACCGCAGTCGATCGAAAACAACCTCCTCGCTCATGCGGTCGAAGCCGCGCGGGCGCGCGCCACTCTGGGGGAAATCTCCTCCGCAATGGAGGACAGCTTCGATCGCTATGGCACTGTGCCGACGCCGGTGAAGGGCGTTTATGGCAAGCCTTATGCGCAGGACAGCCGCTGGAAACAGGTTCTTGACGGCGTGCAGGCCGTCGAGCGGCGCCTCGGTCGCAAACCGAAACTACTCATCGCCAAGATGGGACAGGACGGCCACGACCGGGGCGCCAACGTGATCGCGTCCGCTTTCGGGGACATGGGCTTCGACATCGTGTCCGGGCCACTGTTCCAGACGCCGGAGGAAACGGTGGTTCTGGCGTTGGATAGCGGCGTAGACGTGGTGGGCGCTTCGTCGCTGGCCGCAGGGCACAAGACGTTGATCCCCGAACTCATCCGCCAACTGCGCGAAAAGGGCCGCAACGACATCAAGGTGATCGCGGGCGGCGTGATCCCGCCGCAGGATTATGACTATCTCCGTGACGCGGGCGTTCAGGGCATTTATGGACCGGGCTCCAACGTCGTGGAATGCGCCGCCGATGTGCTGCGCCTCCTCGGCCACAACATGCCCCCGGCGGGGCTGGAGGAAGCCGCTTGACCACCGTTACGCCCCGCACTGATTGGACCCGCGACGAGATTGCCGCGCTGTTCGATCTGCCTTTCAACGACCTGATGTTCGAGGCGCAATCGATCCATCGCGCGAACCATCCCCGCAATGAAGTGCAACTGTCGACCCTGCTGTCGATCAAGACCGGTGGCTGCCCGGAAGATTGCGGCTATTGCAGCCAGTCGACCGAGGCGGACAGCGGCCTGAAGGCCACCAAGCTGATGGACGTGCAGGCCGTGCTTCAGTCGGCGGCGCAGGCGAAGGACCATGGTTCGGGCCGTTTCTGCATGGGGGCTGCGTGGCGCAATCCCAAGGAACGGGACATGCCCAAGCTCATCGAAATGGTGAAGGGCGTGCGCCAGATGGGTATGGAAACCTGCATGACGCTGGGCATGCTGTCGTCGGATCAGGCGAAGCAACTCGCGGATGCGGGGCTGGATTATTACAACCACAATATCGACACCTCGCCGGAAAATTACGCGAACGTCATCACCACCCGGACCTTCGAGGACCGGATTGAGACGCTGGAAAATGTGCGTTCGGCGGGGATCAATGTGTGCTGCGGCGGAATTGTAGGCATGGGCGAGACGCGGGCGGATCGCATCGGCTTCCTTCATGCGCTGGGCACTATGCCGCATCCCGAGAGCGTGCCGATCAACGCGCTGGTGCCCGTGGAGGGCACTGTGCTGGGTGACATGCTGAAGGACACGCCGCTCGCGAAGATCGATGAGGTCGAGTTCGTTCGCACCGTCGCCGTGGCGCGGATCGTCATGCCGCAGTCGATGGTGCGCCTCTCGGCGGGCCGCGAGAGCATGAGCGAGGCCTGTCAGGCGCTCTGCTTCATGGCTGGGGCGAACAGCATCTTCACCGGGGACAAGCTGCTCACCGCAGCCAATGCCGGGGATGACAAGGATAGCGCGCTGCTTTCCAAGCTCGGGCTGACGCCAATGATAGCGCAGCCGCACGGGCATCTGGAAGCGGCGGAGTGAAGCGCGAGCCGCTCAGATATAGTTTTATTGCAATTATCACCCTTCTGGCGGTCATAGAGTTTTTGTTGCTGCTTTCTGGAAAGCGGGTCTTGCTGGACGAGGAATATTACCCCGAACGAGAGGCGGTTTGGGGCATTACGGTCCACGATCCCGGAGAAGCAGCTAGGTTTGAGTGCACCTATTTCACCGGTAGAAAACGGGTCAACGAGACGCTGCTTTCTTCCCAATATGATGAATGCCCATTTATCTGGACTGAAGGTTAAGCTATGCCAATCACCAAGATCCTGATCGCAAACCGTGGCGAAATTGCGTGCCGCGTCATCCGCACGGCGCGGAAGATGGGCATCAAGACCGTGGCGGTCTATTCGGATGCCGACGCCCGCGCGCCGCACGTGCTGCTGGCCGATGAAGCCGTTCATATCGGACCGTCGCCTGCCTCCCAGTCCTATCTGATCGCCGAAAAGATCATTCAGGCTTGCAAGGATACGGGCGCTGATGCCGTCCATCCGGGCTACGGCTTCCTTTCGGAGCGTGAGAGCTTTCGCAAGGCGCTGGACGCCGAGGGCATAATCTTCGTCGGCCCGCCCGCCAACGCCATCGCCGCGATGGGCGACAAGATCGAGTCCAAGAAGCTCGCCATGGAAGCGGGCGTCAATGTCGTCCCCGGCTATGTCGGCGTGATCGAGGACACCGAACATGCCGTCCGCATCTCCAACGAGATCGGCTATCCGGTGATGATGAAGGCTTCGGCCGGCGGCGGTGGCAAGGGCATGCGCCTTGCTTATTCGGAGCAGGACGTCCGCGAAGGCTTCGAAGCGACCAAGCGCGAGGGCCTCAACAGCTTCGGCGACGACCGCGTTTTCATCGAGAAGTTCATCGAAAGCCCGCGCCACATCGAAATCCAGATACTGGGCGATCAGCACGGCAATATCGTTTACCTGAACGAGCGTGAATGCTCGATCCAGCGCCGCCACCAGAAGGTGGTCGAGGAAGCGCCTTCGCCCTTCGTCTCGCCGGAAATGCGCAAGAAGATGGGCGAGCAGTGCGTCGCTCTGGCGCGCGCGGTCGGCTATTTCAGCGCCGGTACGGTCGAACTGATCGTATCGGGCGCGGACAAGACCGGCGATGGCTTCTACTTCCTGGAAATGAACACGCGGCTTCAGGTGGAGCATCCGGTCACGGAGGAAATCACCGGCCTCGACCTCGTCGAGCAGATGATCCGCGTCGCCAATGGCGAGGAACTGAGTTTCCGTCAGGAAGATGTTAAGATCAACGGTTGGTCGATTGAGAACCGCGTCTATGCCGAAGACCCCTATCGCGGCTTCCTGCCCTCCACCGGGCGCCTGATCCGCTACAATCCGCCCGAAACTGGCGATGGCGTGCGCGTCGATGACGGCGTGGTCGAAGGCGGCGAAGTGTCGATGTTCTATGACCCGATGATCGCCAAGCTGATCACGTGGGCGCCGACCCGTCTGGAGGCGATCGACAAGCAGATCGCCGCGCTCGACCAGTTCGAGATCGAGGGACCGGGGCATAATATCGATTTCGTCTCGGCCCTGATGCAGCATGAGCGTTTCCGTTCGGGCAACATCACCACCGGCTTCATCGCCGAGGAGTATCCGGAAGGCTTCACCGGCGCTCCTGCTTCCGAAACGCTGCTGAAGAAGCTGTCGGCGATCGGTGCTTTCGCCGCCATGGCGCAGGCCGATCGCGCCCGTCGCATCGACGGGCAGCTTGGCAAGAAGTTGCGGGCTCCCACCAACTGGCAGGTGAAGATCGGCGAGGCGGTCCATGACGTGGCGATCAACGGGGATGACGTCACCGTGGATGGCGAAGCCATCGACATGGCGCTGGAATATACGCCGGGTGATCGCCTGATCGAGGCGGAGTTTGGCGAGGAATTGCTGGCGGTGAAGATCGCGCCGGTTCGCTCCGGCTTCGTGCTGACGGCTCATGGTGCAAGCCACAAGCTGCGCATCCTACCTGCTCATGCGGCAGTTCACGCCAAGCATATGATCGAAAAGATCCCGCCTGATCTGTCGCGCTTCCTGATCTGTCCGATGCCCGGCCTGCTGGTCGCCCTGAACGTCAAGGAAGGCGACAAGGTCGAGGCTGGCCAGCCGCTTGCGGTGATCGAGGCGATGAAGATGGAAAATATCCTGCGCGCTGCCAAGGCGGGCGTGGTGAAGAGCGTGTCGGCCGCGCAGGGCGAAAGCCTGCCGGTGGACGCGATCATTCTGGAACTGGAATAGGAATTGGAATTGGGTGCGGTGGGATTGTCTCCTTACCGCGCCCAAATCTTGTTGATGCCAAAACCCCGCGCTGCGTAAGCCGATAGGGGCTGCGTCAGGTTCGGTCTTTCAGGGGCCGATGGGCTGTCTGCGGTTGGATGAAGGGGCCAGCTCTCAGAGGCTGTCACGTCGGCAGCGCCGCTGACCCCGGAGCAAGAAGCCGCGCCCTTCGAAACCCTCGACGCCTGTACTGGATGCCGCTATCGCAACGGCGATGACCGGATTTACCGCTCCGCTGCGCCTTCGCCTCGATGGCGATGCACTTGTGAATAACTGGCGCTGGTTGCAACGGCTTAGCGGCGGCGCTGCATGTGGCGCCGCTATCAAGGCGAATGGATACGGCACCGGCGCGGTCGAGGTGATGCGCCGCCTGCTTGTCGCCGGTTGCCGGGACTTTTTCGTGTCGAACTGGGCTGAAGCGGCTTTGCTGGAGCCGATGCTACAGGATGGAATCAGCCTGTCGGTATTCCACGGCGTGCGCGGTGAGGATATGCAGGCCGCGATCGCGTCGCGCGCGCGGCCCGTTCTCTGCACTGCGGGTCAGATCGCGCGCTGGAAGGCTGCTGGCGGAGGTGCCTGCGACATCATGGTTGATACGGGCATGAATCGGCTCGGACTGGATTGGCGGAGTGACGTTGCCGCCGCTTTGGACGGGTTGACCGTTGACACGCTGCTCAGTCACCTGGCGTCGGCCGATGAGGATACCGGGCTTAGCAAACTGCAACTTGATCGGTTCGGCGCCTTGCGGGGTGAAGCTACCGCGCGCCGTTACAGCTTGGCGAACAGCGCGGGCATTTGCCTGGGCCAAGCCTATGCATTTGACCTGACGCGGCCGGGGCTGGCGCTTTATGGGGGTGTTCCCAGAACCGAAGCGGCCGGAAACATCGCGCAGGTCGTCTTTCCGCAGGCGCAGGTCCTGCAAAGACGCCATGTGCCCGCAGGGGATGGTATCGGCTATAACGCGGTGCATATCGCCGAGCGCGACATGGAAATAGCTGTGTTGAACATCGGCTATGCGGACGGCTATCTGCGCTGTTTTTCCGGCCGAGGGATGGTTAGCGCAGGCGATGTTCAACTGCCGGTCGTGGGGCGCGTTTCGATGGACCTCGTTGCGGTGGATGTCTCTGCGATGCCGTCGGTGTCGGAAGGGGATTGGCTCGACATCGCCTACGACTTGCCCGCGACCGCGTCGCTATCTGGCCTGTCGCAATATGAATTGCTGACCGGCCTTGGTCCCCGTTACGATCGGCTCTGGGAATAAGGATGTGGTAGGCCGCCGAACTCGATCCGGCGGCCCAACTACCAGCTATCTTTCGATGCACATGGCAACGCCCATGCCACCACCGATGCATAGTGTGGCAAGGCCCTTCTTCGCATCGCGCTTCGGCATTTCATAAAGCAGTGTGGTTAGAACGCGCGCGCCCGACGCTCCAATCGGATGGCCGATGGCGATCGCGCCGCCGTTCACATTGACCTTTTCCGGGTCCCATCCAAGTTCCTGCCCAACCGCCAGCGCCTGGGCCGCGAACGCCTCGTTCGCTTCGATCAGGTCAAGGTCAGCGAGCGACCAACCCGCCCTGGCAAGCGCGTTGCGGGACGCGGGGGCGGGGCCGATGCCCATGATCGCAGGATCAACCCCACAGGTAGCAAAGCCTGCGATGCGCCCAAGAATGGCAGTGCCCCGCTGGGCGGCATCGGCTGCGGTCATGAGGACGAGTGCGGCAGCGCCGTCATTGATGCCACTGGCATTGCCTGCGGTTACGCTGCCGTCCTTCTTGAACGCCGGGCGCAGGCTCTGCATTGCTTCCAGTGTAGCGCCAGCGCGAATATATTCGTCGGCATCGACGATGGTATCACCCTTGCGACCCTTCACGGTCACCGGGACGATCTCGTCCCTGAACCGGCCGGACGCCCGCGCGGCTTCCGCCTTGTTCTGGCTTGCCACGGCGAACTCATCCTGCGCTTCGCGGCTGATCTGATACCGCTCCGCCAGATTTTCGGCAGTGACGCCCATGTGGTAGTTGTTAAACGCATCGGTCAGGCCATCGTGCGTCATCGTGTCGATGAATGAGATCTGCCCCATCTTCGCGCCGCCACGCAGATATTGCGCATGGGGAGCGAGCGACATGCTTTCCTGCCCGCCCGCTATCATGATGCGGGCATCACCCGCCTTGATCGCCTGCGCCGCGAGCGCGACCGCGCGAAGACCCGAACCGCATAGCTGGTTGATGCCGATGGCCGTGCGTTCCACAGGTATTCCGGCGTTGACGGCGGCCTGACGCGCGGGGTTCTGCCCCTGCGCCGCACTCAGGACTTGGCCCAGTATGACCTCGTCGACTTCCTCCGCCGCAATCCCGGCCTGATTGAGCGCCGCGATGATGGCGGTGCGTCCCAACTCATGCGCAGGCGTGGACCCGAATGCGCCCATGAAACTGCCGACGGCGGTACGCTTTGCAGCGGTTATGACGATGTCTGACAAAATCCTGTCCTCGATGAAGGGTTTCGGCTCGGGGCTGCAATATCATCAACCTCCATGGGTTGAAAGCCATAGGGACAAAGGGTGCCAGAGGAGTTGAGGGGCGTTGCTTCCGACGATCATCCCGACATGGCCGAGTTGCAGTGTAAAACCATCGGCCAGTTCCGGCGCGGCGCTGGCCGGGACGATGCGGTCGGTGGCGGATCGGACGGAGAATGTCGGGCAGCGAAGGCTTTCAGGATCGACCGTTTTGCCATCGACTCGCCATTGCCGGTGGCCAGTGACATTGCTTCCGTAGAAGTTTTCGAACAGCTCCTGGCCCGCCGCGAAGGTCAGGGGCGATCCACCATTCGCCCAATCCTCCACGGCCAGGAAAGCGCGCTCCGCTTCAGAGCCTGGCTCCATTCCGGCGAATGCCGCATATTTCCGGATGGTGCGGGCCGGGTCCATCGCCCAGAAGCCCGATTGCAGCACTTCCATCGGCACATAGCCGAGCTGCTCGCTGGTGGCCTTCGCGCCACGCCAGAGCGATGCGATAAGGTTGCGGTCGGCATCGGGAAAGCCATCAAATTGCCACGGCGCCGCGATGGTGGCGACGGCCTTCACCTCGGCAACCGCCGCCGCTCCCAGCGCAAGGCTGCCCCCCAGACAATAGCCCACGAGGATGGGCGGGTGGGGGAGCGCTTCCAGCAGAGTAAGAAGGCGCTTGGTCACATGATGCTCAAGGTCAAGGTGCGCGTCATCGGCGCGGGGGCTGCCCCAATCGACCAGATAGGCGTCATGTCCTGCTGCGGCCATGTGGCGCAGCATGGATCGCCCTTCTGACAGGTCCAGAACCTGGGGCGGGTTGATCAGCGAGGGGATGAAGACCACGGGCGCACGATCATTTTCCTTGCCGTATCGCAGCAATCTGGTGCTTCCGGCTGCAGCAAAGACGGCGGGCGCCGGTGGGGGAGGCGGCCGGATGGCGGCCTGATATTTGCGCAAGCCCTGGAAAGCTGCGCGTCGCAGATCAGGGTCATGCTCCGTTTCCCGCCATAAAATGTCGAGAAAGAGGGGCAATGGGCGAGGGCCATGTTGCGGTGCGGCAACGCCTTGTGCTAATGCGGAAAGTGCAGGTGTGGGAGAGGAATCCATGGCCAAAACCAAGACCGCCAATGAATCAGAGCCGGTCATTATCAAGAAATATGCGAACAGGCGTCTCTATAACACGGAAACGTCCAGTTACATCACCCTTGATCTGCTGTCGCAAATGACTCGTGAGGGGCGCGAGTTCGTGGTCGTGGATGCCAAGACCGGGGAGGACATCACGCATAATGTCCTCACGCAAATCATCATGGAGGAAGAGCAGCGGGGCAAGAACATGCTGCCCGTCAACTTCCTGCGCCAGCTGATCGCCATGTATGGCGATTCCATGCAGTCGATGGTGCCGCAATATCTGGAAGCGTCAATGGACGCGTTCCGCAAGAACCAGATGCAGTTCCAGGAAGCGATGAAGGGCGCCTTCGGCGGCGGTCCGCTGGCGGAGATCGCGAAGCGCAACATGCAGATGATCGAAGCCGCGGCGAATGCCTTTGGCAACGTGCCCGGAATGCCCACCATGCCGGGAATGCCGGGCGCGCCTACTCCTGCGCAGCCGACGTCCGAAAGTAGCAAGGACGACGAGATCGCGAATTTGAAGGCGCAGCTTTCCGCCCTCAATGCGAAGATCGACAAGCTGGGCTGAGCCCGCGCGTTCGGGGTCGACGGGACGGCGCGCTTCGCCTATGGCGCGCCATCCTTTAAGTCGAAGAACAAGGCCGGACCCGTGAAGCACGCCCTTTCCGTTACCCGCGAACAGGATTTCGCCGCCTGGTATCAGGCCGTCGTCAGCGAAGCCGATATGGCCGAGGAAAGCGGCGTTCGCGGCAGCATGGTCATCCGGCCATGGGGCTATGGCATCTGGGAACGCATCCAGAAGTTGCTGGATGAACGGATCAAGGCAACCGGCCACGAAAACTGCTATTTCCCCCTCTTCATCCCGCTTTCCTATTTCGAAAAGGAAGCGGAGCATGTTGACGGCTTTGCCAAGGAAATGGCGGTCGTCACGCATCACCGCCTGATCCAGAAAGACGGCAAGCTGGTGCCTGATCCGGAGGCAAAGCTGGAGGAACCGCTGGTGGTTCGTCCGACTTCGGAGACGGTTATCGGCGCGGCCTTCTCACGCTGGGTGCAGAGCTGGCGCGACCTGCCGGTGCTGATCAACCAATGGGCCAATGTCGTTCGCTGGGAAATGCGCACGCGCATGTTCCTGCGCACCGCCGAGTTCCTCTGGCAGGAAGGGCATACGGCGCACGCCACCGTCGATGAGGCGATGGAAGAGACGATGAAGATGCTGGAGGTCTATCGCAGCTTCGCGGAGGAATGCGTTGCGCTCCCGGTGGTCGCTGGCGAGAAGCCGGAAAATGAGCGCTTTCCCGGCGCTGTCGCGACCTATTCCATCGAAGCGATGATGCAGGACGGCAAGGCGCTTCAGGCGGGCACGTCGCATTTCCTCGGCACGACTTTTTCGCGGGCGCAGAACATCAAGTTCCAGAATGCGGAAGGGCAACAGGAGCTGGCGCAGACGACCAGTTGGGGTATGTCGACCCGCATGATCGGCGGCCTCATCATGGTGCATGGCGACGATGACGGCCTGCGCGTGCCGCCGCGTCTGGCACCCTATCAGGTCGTGGTCGTCCCGATGCTGCGCGACAATGACGAGGATGCCGCGATCCTGGAGTATTGCGCCGATCTGGTCGCCGAGTTGAACAAGCAGGACGTATTCCGCGAGCCCGTCCGCGCGCTTCTGGACAAGCGACCCGCCAAGGCCGCCAACAAGCGCTGGGGCTGGGTGAAGAAGGGCGCGCCGATCGTCATCGAAGTGGGCGGCCGCGATGTTGCGGGCGGGAACGTATCGGTTCTGCGCCGTGACCGGCTGTATCGGGAGGACGGGAAGCTCGACAGCCAGATCGTCGCAAAGGGCGATTTCCTGAGCGCGGCGACCGGCATGCTGGAGGAGATTCAGCAGGCGCTCTTCGCCGACGCCCAGTCGCGGCTGCATGGGAATATCGACAAGTCGATTGCGTCGCTGGATGCGCTCAAAGCCCATTTCGCTGCGAGCAAGAAGCAGGGCTGGGCGCTGGTGCAATGGGCCAAGCCCACGGGTCCGGCGCTCGATAAGGTGATCGAGTGGCTGAAGGGCGAGAAGCTGACGCTGCGCAACGTGCCGCTGGATGCGGACGCTGCTGATGGTGCGTGCATCTTCACCGGCGAGAAGGCGGTGGAGCGAGTCTTGGTAGGGCGTTCTTACTAATCAATCTCCCCTCCCGCAGGCGGGAGGGGATCAAGGGGTGGGGCCTCCGAAGGAGGCTCGCTACTCTCGCACCCACCCCAACCCCTCCCTTAAAAGGGAGGGGCTTTATGTTAGTTACAGCACATATTTGCTGAGGTCAGTGTTGCGCGCCACTTCGCTCAGCTGCTTCTCGACATAGGCCGCATCGACCACCAGAGTCTCGCCCTGACGATCCTCCGCATCAAAGCTCACATCTTCCAGCAGCTTTTCCATGACCGTCTGGAGGCGGCGGGCGCCGATATTCTCGATCTCGCCGTTCACCTCGGCGGCGATCTTCGCGACCGCGCGAATACCGTCGGGCGTGAGGTCGATCGTGACGCCTTCCGTCGCCAGCAGTGCGCGATATTGCGCAACAAGGCTCGCCTTGGTGTCTGACAGGATCGAGACGAAGTCATCTTCCGTCAGCGCCTTTAGTTCGACGCGGATCGGCAGGCGGCCCTGAAGCTCGGGCAGCAGGTCGCTGGGCTTTGCGACGTGGAAAGCACCCGATGCAATGAACAGGATGTGATCCGTCTTTAGCGGCCCATATTTTGTCGAGACCGTCGTGCCTTCGATCAGCGGAAGCAGGTCGCGCTGCACGCCTTCGCGACTGACGGACCCGCCGCGCACGTCGCTGACGGCGATCTTGTCGATCTCATCGAGGAAGACGATACCATTCTGTTCGGCGCTTGCGATGGCGACGCGGGCAACATCGTCCTGATCCAGCCGCTTGTCCTGCTCTTCTTCGACCAGCTTGTCCCAAGCCTCGGCGACGCGCAGCTTGCGGCGCTTCTTCTGGGTCTGGCCGAACGCCTTTGACATCATGTCGGACAGGTTGATCATGCCGATCTGCCCGCCCATGCCGGGGATTTCCATCGGCATGGAGGGGCTGTCGGCCACTTCCACCTCGACTTCGACATCATTCATCTGGTCGTTTTCGATCCGCTGACGGAAGGAGAGGCGGGTCGCCTCGCTCGCTTCCTTGCCGGTGAGGGCATCGAGCAGACGGCTCATCGCGGCCTCGGAAGCAGCTTCACGCACGGCTTCGCGGCGACGATCCTTTTCAAGACGCACCGCTTCCTCGACCAGATCGCGCACGATCTGTTCCACATCGCGGCCGACGTAGCCGACTTCGGTGAACTTGGTGGCTTCGACCTTCACGAAAGGTGCGTCGGCGAGCTTGGCAAGGCGGCGGCTGATCTCGGTCTTGCCGCAGCCGGTGGGGCCGATCATCAGGATATTCTTGGGCGTAACCTCGTCGCGCAGATCGGGCGATAGGCGCTGTCGACGCCAACGGTTGCGCAGCGCCACGGCAACGGCGCGCTTGGCATCGGCCTGGCCGATGATGTGTGCGTCGAGAGCGGAAACAATGGCCTTGGGTGTCAGATTGTCGTTCATCTTCTTCTCACTCCCCTCCCGCAAGCGGGAGGGGCCGGGGGTGGGGGCGATTGCGAAAGCGATCGACTTCAACTTTTAGGGATAGGGAAAATGCCCACCCCAACCCCTCCCGCTTGCGGGAGGGGCTTTACATCAACTCAGGCTCGCCAATTCTTCGACCACAAGCTGATCGTTGGTATAGACGCAGATATCTGCGGCCACGGCCATCGCCTTACGCGCAAGCGTCTCTGCATCTTCCTCATACTCCACCAGCGCGCGGGCTGCTGCGAGCGCGAAATTGCCGCCTGATCCGATAGCCGCCACGCCGCCAACCGGCTCCAGCACATCGCCATTACCCGTCAGGATCAGCGTCACTTCCTTGTCGGCGACGATCATCATCGCCTCCAGATTGCGGAGATATTTGTCGGTGCGCCAGTCCTTGGCCAACTCCACTGCGGCGCGCATCAACTGCCCATTGTGCCGTTCCAGCTTCGCTTCAAGCCGTTCGAACAGGGTGAAGGCGTCGGCCGTGGCCCCCGCAAAACCGCCGATGACGGAACCGTCATGCAGCCGACGAACCTTGCGGGCGTTAGGCTTCATCACCGTTTGACCCATGGAAACCTGGCCGTCACCGGCCACGATCACCTTCCCATTTTTTCGTACCGACATGATGGTGGTGCCGTGCCAGACGGGCATGGCGGAGGAGCGTTGGTCGTTCATGGCGCGGCATATGGGTGCGAATGGGCTACCGCGCAAGCATAGTAGCGGAGGGCGTTGGATCGTGTCATTTTCTGGACAGATTTATGACAATCCGTTCAGGAACCGATCCCGGTCAATTGACTTTGTGCAGAGCAGCAAAGATCATGTCCGGACGGTGAATGGGAGGAAATTTCACATGTCTCTGAAAGCCAGAGCACGAGAGAAGGTCGAGCGGGCAGGGATTTCCAACTATACCTTCGACCATGACGTCCTTGTGATGTGCGGCGTCCGCTACACCATCGCGGCATGCAACTGCGGCCAGCCGGATTGCGACGGCGTGAAGCTGGAAAGAAGCGCGGCCATGACTAACCGCGTCCTCCAATAATCAGTGTGAAGGTAAGGCTGACTTATCCTTACATCGCCCTCTCACCGGCCCGGCCGACCGATTCAATGTCCCGGCCAACGCCCTTGACGGTGTTGCAGGCCGCCAAGCTGGTGAGAAGAAGCCCAGTGATCATGAGGGCAATGGTCTGACGCATCGATAGTCACTCCCTGTATCGTTCCTGCCACTAAACTTTCACGCCTAAAAGGCAATGAGTGCAATTTGCAACTCCCCGTCTAAGCTCGTCTTGACAGGAGCCGTGGCCGATGCCAATGGCCGCATCCTCCTTTCAGGGGGCGCGTAGCTCAGCGGTAGAGCACACCCTTCACACGGGTGGGGTCACAGGTTCAATCCCTGTCGCGCCCACCATGATCTCCTCCGGTCATGGTGAGAAAGATTATGTCCCTACATTGATCTTTTCGTCCGCTCCGCGTTAACTCGCGGCGATACATCCGGCTGTCTTGGCCGAGGCGAAAGGATAAGGATGTCCTCATTGTTGAAGGGCAGCACAGCCGCTGTGGCACTGCTGGCAAGTGCTGCCATCCCGGTTTCCGCACAACAGCAACTGACGCTGGAGCGCGTCTTCGCCAATCCCGATCTGTCGGGGCCTCAGCCGCGCGCGCTGAAGCTCTCGCCGGATGGCAAGCTTGTCACGCTCCTCAAGCCGCGTGCGGACGAGAAGGAACGGCTGGACCTTTGGGCCATCGACAGCGCGACCGGAGCGGAGCGCATGCTGGTAGATTCAAGGAAGACCGGCAGCGGCGCCGAGCTTTCCGAAGCGGAAAAGATGCAGCGCGAACGGGATCGGTCGGTTGCAGGCAGCACCGGGATCGTCGGCTATGACTGGGCTCCCAATGGCAGGAGCATCCTCGTCCCGGTGGATGGCGATCTTTACCTTGCATCGCTCGATGGCGAGGTGTCGCGCCTGACCAACAGTCCTACCAGTGAACTGAACGGCGTGGTCAGTCCCAAGGGCGGCTTTGTCTCCTTCGTGCGCGACGGCAACCTCTTCGTGCAGCCGATCGGCGGGCAGGAGTTGCAAGTGACGCAGGGGGCGAGTGACACGGTCAGTTGGGGCGTGGCCGAATTCGTGGCGCAGGAGGAAATGGACCGGCGAACCGGTTATTGGTGGTCGCCCGATGACCAGTTGATCGCGGTTGCTCGCGTGGATGAAGGACCGGTCGGTATCGTCACCCGCACCGCAATCGGCGGCGAAGGCACGAAAGTCTATCAGCAGCGCTATCCTGCTGCGGGGACTCCCAACGCGCTGGTCGATCTTTATGTCATGCGGCCGGATGGCGGTGGCCAGGTGAAGGTCGATCTTGGCGATGAAAGTGACATCTATCTGGCGCGGGTCGATTGGTCGAAGGACGGCCGGACCCTTTACGTCCAGCGCCAGACCCGTGACCAGAAGCGGCTCGATCTGCTGGCGGTCGATCCTGCGACGGGCAAGTCCAGGGTCGTCCTGACCGAAAGAGCGAAAAGCTGGATCAACCTCAGCAACAGCTTCAAGCCGCTGAATGATGGCAGCTTCCTGTGGTGGTCGGAGAAGACGGGGCACGGCCATCTCTACCATGTTCGCGGCGGCAAGTGGGTCGCGCTGACCAGTGGTGCATGGGAAGTACGGGACGTGGTGGCGGTCGATGAGCGTCAGGGCATCGTCTATTTCACCGGCAATCGCGAAACGCCTTTGGAGCAGCAGCTTTACGCTGCCGCCCTGTCAGGCAAGGGGCCGTTGCGGCAATTGACCAGCAATGGCTGGTGGAACGATGCGGTGATGGACAGCGGCGCAACGCATCTGGTGATCTCCCGCAGCAACACGGACCAGCCCAAGCAAGTCTATCTGGCCTACGGCAGCGGCAAACGGCTTCGCTGGCTGTCGGAAAATGCCATGACCGGGGATCACCCCTATGCCCCCTACCTCGCCAGTCATGCAAAGACGCGGTTCGGCACGATCAAGGCGGCGGACGGATCAACGCTCTACACGCGGATCATGACCCCGCCTCTGGAAGCCGGCAAGAAATACCCCGTCTTCATGCTGCATTATGGCGGGCCGGGAGCGGGCAGGGTCGTCACTAACCAATGGGGATCGCCCGTCTATCAATATCTGGTGGATCGCGGCTGGATCGTCTTTGCAGTCGATAATCGCGGCACCCCGGATCGCGGCAAGGCGTTCGAGGATCAATTGTATCGTGCAATGGGCACGGTAGAAGTCGACGACCAGCTAAAGGGCGTCGAGTGGTTGAAATCTCAGCCCTATGTCGATCCGCAGCGGATCGCGACCTATGGTTGGTCCTATGGCGGCTATATGTCGGTCAAGCTGCTGGAAAAGGCGCCAGGCCTGTTCTCTGCCGCGATCGCGGGCGCTCCCGTTACCCGCTGGGAGCTTTACGACACACATTATACCGAGCGTTATCTGGGCAAGCCACAGGATCGGCCAAACGCCTATCCGGCGTCCGGAGCGGTAGACGATGCCGTCAAGATCAAGGACCCGATGCTGCTTATCCACGGCATGTCCGATGACAATGTCGTATTTGACAACGCCACCGCATTGATGGCCCGGATGCAGGCGGCCGCCGTGCCGTTCGAGATGATGGTCTATCCTGGTCAGACACACCGCGTGGGCGGCCCCGGCATCAGCGTCCACCTGTGGCGCACGATCGAGGACTTCCTTCGTCGTAACGGAACCGCGCCCGAAGAGCCGCAGCCAGCTAAATAAAGGCTATCCACCCACAAAGCCGCTTCATGCTGGACAATTGCCGGGACAACGCTATGGCGCGCCCTTGCGCAATTTTGCATGGAGTGGAGTCTTTAGTCATGGGTTACAAGGTCGTCGTCGTTGGTGCCACGGGCAATGTGGGCCGCGAAATGCTGACCATTCTCGCCGAGCGCGAGTTCCCGATTGACGAGATCGCGGCGGTCGCATCGCCCCGGTCGCAGGGCACCGAAATCGATTTCGGTGACACTGGCAAGACGCTCAAAGTCAAAAATATCGAGCATTTCGACTTCACGGGATGGGACATCGCCCTGTTCGCCGCTGGCTCCGGCCCGACGGCTGAATATGCGCCCAAGGCGGCTGCGGCCGGTTGCGTGGTGATCGACAATTCGTCGCTCTATCGCATGGACCCGGACGTGCCGCTGATCGTGCCCGAAGTGAACCCGGACGCGATCGATGGCTATAAGAAGAAGAACATCATCGCGAACCCGAACTGCTCGACCGCGCAGATGGTCGTGGCGCTCAAGCCGCTGCATGACGCCGCGAAGATCAAGCGCGTCGTCGTCGCCACCTACCAGTCCGTTTCCGGCGCGGGCAAGGAAGGCATGGACGAGCTGTTCGAACAGTCGCGTAACATTTTCGTCGGCGATCCGGCGGAGGCCAAGAAGTTCACCAAGCAGATCGCCTTCAACGTGATCCCGCACATCGACGTCTTCCTGGACGATGGTTCGACCAAGGAAGAATGGAAGATGGTCGCGGAAACCAAGAAGATCCTCGATCCCAAGGTGAAGGTCACGGCCACCTGCGTCCGCGTGCCCGTATTCGTCGGTCACTCCGAAGCGCTGAACATCGAGTTCGAGAACGAGATTTCAGCCGAGCAGGCTCAGAACATCCTGCGTGAAGCGCCGGGCGTCATGCTCGTCGATAAGCGTGAGGATGGCGGTTACGTCACTCCCGTCGAGTGCGTGGGCGACTATGCAACCTTCGTCAGCCGCGTCCGCGAGGACTCGACCATCGACAATGGCCTCTCGCTCTGGTGCGTCAGCGACAATCTGCGCAAGGGCGCTGCGCTTAACGCTGTGCAGATCGCCGAACTGTTGGGCCGCCGTCACCTGAAGAAGGGCTGAGGCCAACAGATGACGTCCGGCGCTGCCGCTGTTTGGAAAAGCCTTCCGATAGCGCAGCGCCGGATGATCCTGCTGCTGATCGGCGCCATCGCCGCCGCGCAGATCAATCAGCCATTTCCCGAACTCGCGCCGTTACAGCATGGACCGACGCTCGCCATCGCGCTTGCTTCGCCTTGGCTCTTTCGTCGTTGGCCTCTGACCAACGGAGCGGTAGCCTGCATCACCCTGTTCCTGCTCCTGCATACGTTGGGCGGACGCTACATCTATTCCTATGTGCCCTACGACGATTGGGCGCGCTCGATAACAGGCCATGATTTTTCCAGCACCTTCGGGTGGCAGCGCAATGGCTATGACCGGCTCGTCCATTTCGCGTTTGGCCTGCTTCTGACGCACCCGCTGGCACAGATCGCCAGGCGGCAGGGTGGTATGACATTGGGTTGGAGCCTGGCCTTCGGCTTTGTCTCGATCGGCTTCATCGGCGCCCTTTACGAAAGTTTCGAATGGCTGCTGACGTTGATCGCGGAAGGGGAAACGGCCGATTGGTACAATGGCCAGCAAGGCGACGTCTGGGACCCGCAAAAGGACATGGCCGCCGCTCAGGTCGGTGCACTAATGGCTCTGCTGATCCTTGGCCTACGCCGCCATCGACAAGGCGGCGCCAAGGCCATATCGAGCAGCGCCGACACAGTGAGGGAGTTATCATGACCGACCTTGAGCTAGAGAAAGTGGAAGTTGAGGGGCTCGGCGGTCTTCCCATTGCGGTTCATATCGCGGGGGAGGGGCGTGACCTCGTCCTCATCCACGGTTATTTCTCCAACGCCTGGACCAATTGGATCCGTTACGGCCATGCCGCGCGGCTTGTGGAGGCTGGCTTCCGGCTGATCATGCCGGACCTGCGCGGGCATGGGGAAAGCGGGAAACCACATGATCCCGCCGCTTATCCGCCCGATGCCCTGACGGAGGACAATCTGGCTGTCATCGACCAGCTTGGCCTGACCGATTATGACCTTGGCGGCTATTCGCTGGGTGCGCGGACGACGGTACGGATGCTGGCGCGCGGAGCAGCCCCGCGCCGGGTGATCCTTGCTGGCATGGGACTGCGCGGCCTCGTCAATACGCTGGACAAGGGCGGCTATTATCGCAACGTCCTCACCAACCTCGGCACGTTCGAGCGTGGCACGTCGGAATGGATGACGGAAGCCTTCCTGAAAACGACGAAGGGCGATCCGGTAGCGCTCCTGCATATCCTGAACACCTTCGTGGACACGTCCGCCGAAACGATCGCGACCTTTACGCAGCCGACCGAAGTCATCTGCGGCGTCGACGATCAGGATAATGGGATTGCGCAGGAGCTTGTCGATACGCTGCCCAATGGCCGCTATGTCGAGATACCCGGCAATCACATGGCCGCAGTGACCAAAAAGGAACTGGGGCAAGCGATGGTGGAGTTCCTGACCAGCTGACCCCGCCAATCGATCACCGAAATGGCGGCTCGTTGAACGCCCGTAACTTGCGGCTGTGCAGCTTGGGACCTTCCTGCCGCAGCAGTTCGCACGTCATCAGGCCGATCCGCAGATGTCCGGCAATCGCTTCCTCATAAAAGCGGTTGGCCTGACCCGGCAGCTTCAGTTCGCCATGGATTGGCTTGTCCGACACGCAAAGTAATGTTCCGTACGGAACCCGGAAACGATAGCCCTGCGCGGCGATCGTGGCGGACTCCATGTCAATCCCGACCGCGCGCGACAGGCTGAAGCGCAGCGCTGAACTGGAATAGCGTAGCTCCCAATTGCGATCATCGGTCGTCACCACGGTCCCGGTGCGCAGCCTGCGCTTGAAATCCTCGGCGCCACTGCCGCCCAACACCGCCTCGGCGGATTTGGCCAGGGCGACCTGAACCTCTGCAATGGCTGGCACCGGTATCTCGGGTGGCAGCATATCATCCAGCACCTTGTCATCGCGCAGATAGGCATGGGCGAGTACATAGTCGCCGATCCGCTGGCTAGGGCGCAGACCGCCGCAATGGCCGATCATCAACCAGGCTTCAGGCCGCAGGACCGCCAGATGATCGCAGATGGTCTTCGCATTGGCAGGACCAACGCCGATATTGACCAGCGTGATCCCGCTGCGATTGGGCGCGATCAGGTGATAGGCGGGCATCTGATGCTTGCGCCATGCGCTGTCCGCGATCATCCGCGCGGGATCGGCCGTTTCCCGCGTCACATAGACGCCGCCTGCGCCGGACAAGGCGGTGTAGGGCGAGCCGTCTCTTTGCAGTTCCGCGCAGGCCCAGGCCACGAACTCATCAACATAGCGATGATAGTTGGTGAACAGGATGTATCGCTGAATATGCTCGGCTGGCGTCCCCGTATAATGTTTCAGTCGGGCCAGCGAGAAATCGGTGCGCAGTCCGTCGAACAGCGCGAGCGGCCTTTGTCCTTCCGCATCGGGCATGAACAGGCCATCGGCGATCTCATCCCCGATCTCCGCCAACTCGGTTGCAGGGAAATGGCGCGCCAGTTCGGTGGGAGGGGTGCCGTCAAGAGCACTGATGTCCAGCCCATCCAGCACATAGGGAAAGGGAATCTGCTGGTCGCTGACCGCTGTTTCGACCTCCACTCCATAATCCCGGACGAGCAAATCGATCTGTTCGGCCAGATAATCGCCGAACATCTCCGGCCGGGTGACCGTGGTGGTATAAAGGCCGGGCTTGGACAGGCGGGCGAAGGATCGCCCCGGCGGCGGGGCATCGGTTTCGGCGTGGTGGGTGATGCGCAGTTCGGGATAACAGAAGCGGCGATCGGACTTTGCCTCTGGCGGCGGTACGCTGCCATCGCGGGCATAGGCCTGCATGGCCTCGCGCAGATTTCCGATAGAGGTCTGGTAGATCCGGTCCAGTTGCGCGACCGCCGCGCTGCCGATGCTTTTCGTCATCGAACCTTGCTACCGCAGATATGTGACGGAAGGAAGGCCGGTAGCCGCGCGACGGGGTTATCGTCGCGCGGCCATCGCGTCAGAGCTGCCCCAGCAGATGATCAGCCGACGAAAGCTTGAACTCGCCCGGTGCCTCGACATTCAGTTCGGTCACCACACCATCCTTTACGATCATGGAAAAGCGCTGGCCACGCGTGCCCATGCCAAACTTGCTGCCGTCCATCGTCAGGCCCGCAGCCTTGACGAAGTCGCCATTGCCGTCCGCCAGCATGGTGACCTTATCGTCTGCGCCAGCTGATTTGCCCCATGCGCCCATGACGAAGGCGTCATTGACGGCGGTGCAGGCAATCTCGTCCACGCCCTTTTCCTTCAGCGCGTCGGCCTTCTCGACAAAACCGGGGAGGTGCTTGGCAGAGCAGGTCGGCGTAAAGGCGCCGGGAACGGAGAAGAGCGCCACCGTGCGGCCCTTGAAAAATTCGTCGGAGGAGACCTGCTCCGGCCCATTTTCCGTCATCCTGGCAAAGGTGGTGGTGGGGATGCGATCCCCTTTTGCGATGGTCATATTCTGTCTCCTACCGTTGATGAGGCGGGAGGTCGGCGCTTGGCGGTCCTGTGTCAAGGTGCGCGAACGTGTCGCATCGCCCCCGGTGAACGACAGCCTGCCATTGGCAAAGCCGCTGGGCAGCGTATATTCATCCTATGGATCAGCTTCGCTCCTATGCCGGTCAGTTCCTGCTCGCTTTGCCGGGCATGGAAGACATGCGCTTCGATCATTCGGTGATCGCCATTTGCGTCCATGATGAAAATGGTGCTCTCGGCATCGCGGTCAGCGATGAGATTGAGGGCGTGGGGCTGCATGAGCTGCTCGAAAGCTTTGACATCAACCCCGCCAATGTCCCCGACATACCCGTGCTTCGCGGCGGGCCGGTCGAACCGCGCCGGGGCTTCGTGCTGCATTCCCTCGATTGGAAAGGGCATGACATGGTGGAGGTCGGCGAGGACTGGGGGCTTTCGGGCTCGCTGGAGATATTGAAGGCGATCGCGGAAGGCACTGGCCCTAGTCGCTATATCGTCGCCCTCGGCTATGCCGGTTGGGGGGCAGGGCAACTCGATCAGGAGATGACTGGCGAAAGCTGGTTCCCGGCGAAATGCCGCGCGGACATATTGTTCGACGTTCCGGCGGAAAAAAAATGGGCAGCGGCCTATGCCGCTGCCGGAGTCGATGCGTCTCATCTTGTGAGCGGCGCTGGCTCCGCCTGATTGCGTCGCATAACTTGCGAAGGACGCTGCGGGCATCAATCCGCATTTTTCGGACGCTCGCTGCGACGTTGTCATGGCGATCGGGGTCGGGAAGCGGAGCCATCGGCTGATTTGGGCGAAACGAGGGTCGCGGTCGCCTCCCGACCCGGAGAAGAGTGACATAAAGAAAACTTTATATCGAGTTGCCATCACCGGCGGCGATTGGTAAAGCGCAGACCATCGCCGCCGTTTCGCCATGCGAGCGGCTCCGGCACATTCTAAACCGATGGAGACACGCTCGTGGCCACAGCACCCGCCACCCAGGCGCAGGACTATGTGATCGCCGACATCAACCTTGCCGCGTTCGGCCGCAAGGAAATCGAGATCGCCGAAACCGAAATGCCGGGCCTCATGGCGCTGCGTCAGGAATTTGGCGCCGCTAAGCCGCTTAAGGGCGCGCGCATCACCGGATCGCTCCACATGACGATCCAGACCGCCGTTCTGATCGAAACGCTGGCGGAACTGGGCGCGGAAATCCGCTGGGCTTCGTGCAACATCTTCTCAACCCAGGACCATGCCGCTGCTGCCATTGCCGCGCGCGGTATCCCCGTCTTCGCCGTCAAGGGCGAGACGCTGGAGGAATATTGGGATTATGTCATCCGCATCTTCGACTGGGGTGACACGCCCTGCAACATGATCCTGGACGATGGCGGCGACGCCACCATGTTCGCGCTGTGGGGCGCCCGCGTTGAAGCTGGCGAAGAGCTGTTCACGCCGGGTAACGAGGAAGAGGAAATCTTCGTCGCCACGCTGAAGCGCTTCCTGGCCGATCGTCCGGGCTACCTCACAAAGACCGTTGCCGCGATCAAGGGCGTGTCGGAAGAGACCACCACCGGCGTCCACCGCCTTTATGAGCTGGCGAAGAAGGGCAAGCTGCCTTTCCCGGCAATCAACGTCAACGACAGCGTCACCAAGTCGAAGTTCGACAACCTCTACGGCTGCAAGGAGTCGCTGGTCGACGCGATCCGCCGCGCCACTGACGTCATGCTGGCGGGCAAGGTCGCTTGCGTTGCTGGTTTCGGCGACGTTGGCAAGGGTTCGGCAGCCTCGCTCCGCAACGGCGGCGCCCGCGTGCTCGTGACGGAAGTCGATCCGATCTGCGCGCTTCAGGCCGCGATGGAAGGCTATGAAGTCGTGACGATGGAAGAAGCCGCCACCCGCGCCGACATCTTCGTCACCGCGACCGGCAACGAAGCCGTCATCACGGTCGATCACATGCGCGCGATGAAGAATATGGCGATCGTGTCCAACATCGGCCATTTCGACAGCGAGATCGAGATTGCGGGCCTCAGCAACATGAAGTGGACCGAAATCAAGCCGCAGGTCGACGAAGTCGAATTCCCCGACGGCAAGAAGATCATCGTCCTTGCCAAGGGCCGCCTGGTCAATCTGGGCTGCGCGACCGGCCACCCGAGCTTCGTCATGTCGTCCAGCTTCACCAATCAGGTGCTGGCGCAGATCGAACTGTGGACCAAGTCGGACCAGTATAAGAACGACGTCTATGTGCTGCCCAAGCATCTGGATGAAAAGGTGGCGGCGCTTCACCTCGAAAAGCTCGGCGTGAAGCTGTCCAAGCTGACCCCCAAGCAGGCCGCCTATATCGGCGTGAAGCCGGAAGGTCCGTTCAAGCCGGACCATTACCGCTACTAAGCAAACCGGAAAGGGGGAGGCGAAAGTCTCCCCTTTTTTTATGCTTAGCCTCCCGTCATCCCAACGAAAGCTGGGATCTATTGCCAACGGCGTCCGGCTGAGATGCCAGTGTTCGCTGGCATGACGAAGATGGGGGCGTGTCCGTCTTTAAGGAGCTGGGCATTTCTTCAAACTCCCCGCTTCACGCTGCTCCCGACTTGGGTTAGTCCCCTGATAATCATGCAAAGGGGTGGCAGGTCGCGATGAGGGGTAAACAGGCGCAATGACGTCATTGACCCCATTTGCCGCAGTCATATTGGGGATCGTGCTGGCCGCCTGGCTGGCCGCCGCAGTGTGGGCGCTTTCGACCGGGCAGCGCATGCGGCGCGAAGGCACGCAGGTTCAGGGCAAGTTCGACCGCCTGTCCAGCCTGCTCGCTTCAGCGCCCGCCGCCCCCATCATCATTCATGCCGATGGCCGGATTGAGGCCGCCGACCGGCTCGCCAAATGGCTTGGCAAGGACCGTGTACCCGCTTTCGTATCCGAACTCACTGCGCCCGACGGCGGCCTGGAACCGGAGGACGCAGCGGCCCTTGCGCAGGAAATAGCGGCGGCCCAGCGCGCCGGACGCAGCTTCGCCCTGCCTGTGCGAGGAGAGGGTTCCTCCCGGCTCCTGCTGGTGCGCGGCGCGCCTGCCGGGCCAGTGCTCGCCGAAAGCGGCGGCGTAGTCCTGTGGATATTCGACGCGACCGACAGCCAGTCGGAAATCCAGGCGCTGAAGAGCAAGGTCGAGCAGTTGCGCGAAGCCTTGGAAGCGCTCGCCGGCCTTGTAGAGGCCGCGCCGTTTCCAATGTGGCATCGCACCGCCGACATGCGCCTCAGCCTCGTCAACGCTGCCTATGTCCGCGCGGTTGATGGAGCCAATGCGGCAGATGTCATTGCCCACGGGACAGAACTGGTCGAGGCAGTGGGCGGCCTTGGCCCTCAGTCATCAGCAGAGCAGGCGCTGGCGGAGGATCGGGTGGTCGAGCGCATGGTGCCAGCGACCATAGATGGCGAACGCCGAACGATGCGGGTCGTCGATGTGCCGCTTGGCGAAGCTGGCGTCGCCGGTTTCGCGATGGACCAGAATGAGCTTGAACAGGCCAGGGTCGAGCATCGCCGCCTTGAAGCGGCGCAGCGCGACCTGCTCGATCGCCTCTCCGCAGGCGTGGCCCGCTTTGGCCCGGATCGCACCCTGCGTTTCTGGAATCAGCCTTTCATGAGCCTGTTCGGGCTGGATCAGGAACATCTGGCCGACCAGCCTGTGTTCGAACGCGTCCTCGACCGCATGCGTGAGGCCCGCCGCCTGCCCGAACATCGCGATTTTCCTGCGTGGCGGGCAGAACGCCGCGATTGGTTCCTCTCCCCCGACCCGCGCGAGGAAAACTGGCTGCTCGCCGACGGCACGCATCTGCGCGTCTATGGTCAGCCACTGCCCGACGGCGGCCTGCTCCTGATATTCGAAGATCGGACGGAGCAGGTCCAGCTTTCCAGCGCGCGCGATACGCTGCTGCGAGTCCGCACGGCGACCTTCGACAATCTGTTCGAGTCGATCGGCGTCTTTTCGTCCGATGGCCGCCTGTCGCTGTGGAACAGCCGTTTCCGCTCGATCTGGGAAATCTCCGAAGATCTTCTGGCGCAGCACCCGCGCATCGACGAGCTTCTCCGCGCCGTCCAATCCCGCCTCGCCAAGCCGCAGCAAGCCAATCTCGTCCGCGAACTGGTCCGCGCGGCGACAGTGGAGCGCAAGCAGCGCGTCGGCCATGTCGGTTTCGCGGACGGCCGCATCTTCGAATTCGCCGCCATCCCTCTGCCAGACGGGAACGCGCTTTTCACGATGCTGGACGTGACTGACAGCCGCCGTGTCGAACAGGTGCTGCGCGACCGCAACGAAGCGTTGGAGCAGGCCGACCGGGTCAAGACCGCCTTCGTCACCAATATGAGCTATGAACTGCGCACGCCGCTCACCACCATCGCGGGCTTCGCCGAAATGATGAGCGCGGGCTATGCCGGGGATATGAGCGATTCCGCCAAGGAATATGTCGATGGCATTCTCCAGAGTACCAACCGACTGTCCATGCTGATCGACAATGTGCTGGACCTGACACAGGGAGAAGCCGGGACGCTCCCGATCGATCGCGCCCCTGTCGACCTCGCGGCATTGGCAAAGGAAAGCATCGAACGGATCAAGGGTGAGGCAACGGCCAAGGGCATCGACCTCGCCATCTCCCTGCATGAAACGCTGGGGAGGGTGGAAGGCGACAGCCGCCGGATCGGCCAGGCGCTTGATCATCTGCTGGAGAACGCCGTCTGCTACAGCGGACGCGGCGCGCGCGTATTGCTGCACGGCGACGGCAGCGGCGATTCCGCGCGGCTGGTCGTATCGGACAATGGCCCCGGAATCAGCGCAAAGCGCCGCGCCACGATCTTCGATGCTGCGGCGCGGGCGGAACAGGCGCGAAGCGGCGAAAAGGCCGGGATCGGCCTGCCGCTCGCCAAGCAATTCGCCGAGGCCCATGGCGGCACCCTCCAGCTCGTGTCAGAGCCGGGGCAGGGCACCATGGCCGTGATCGAGCTACCCCGTGGCTGAGCAGAGCCTGACCATGCCCGACGAAGCGGCGATGCTGGCCCTCGGCCGCCGTCTGGCTGACGTGGTGCGCATCGGTGACGTCATTGCGCTGGAGGGCGGCCTCGGCGCGGGTAAGACGACGCTCGCGCGCGGCATATTGGAGGGGCTTGGTCTTGAAGGAGAGGCGCCAAGTCCCAGCTTCGCGATCGTCCAGCCCTATGACGTGCCGGAGGTGAAGCTGCCCGTCGCCCATGTCGACCTCTATCGCCTTGACGATGTGGAAGAGGCGCGGGAACTGGCTCTGGACGAATATCTGATGGACAGTCTGCTGATCGTGGAATGGCCCGACCGTCTGGGTCCGGGTGCATGGCCGCATGCGCTGCGGCTCCACATCGACATTGAACCCAACGGCGCTCGGCGCTTGACAGTGCGCGTGCCGGACGCTTGGACAGAGCGATGGTCGCAGATATGATCCCGCCCGCTTCCGCTCCCGCCTTTCTCTCAGCTGCGGGGTGGGGACATGCCGCTATCGTCCCGCTGGCGGGCGATGCGTCGTTCCGGCGCTACTTCCGCGTGGTCGATGGCGCGCGTCGTGCCGTGCTGATGGACGCGCCGCCCCCGCATGAAGACCCGCGTCCGTTCATCGCCATAGCCGAACATCTGACGGGACAGGGTTTTGCTGCCCCGGCGATTCTTGCCCGCGATCTGGAACAAGGTCTGGTGCTCATCGAGGATTTCGGCGACTTGCGGGTCAAGGAACATCTGGATGACGTTCCTGCCGATGAAGTGGGCGTGTACAGCCGCGCAGTCGAGCTGCTCGCTGATCTCCATCACCAGCCTGCCGCCGACCTGCCGCCCTATGACCGCGTGGTTTATCAGCGCGAGGCAGGGCTGCTCACCGAATGGTATTGCCCCGCGATCGGCCTCCCTGTCGATACAGATGCCTATGTCAGCGCCTGGGATGCCGTGCTGCCGATCGTGGAGCAGTCCGCCAGCCCCACAGTCACAGTGCTGCGCGATTATCATGCCGAAAATATCATGCTGATCGATCGGCCTGAAGTGCGCGGGCTTGGCCTTCTCGACTTTCAGGACGCTCTCGCCGGGCATCCCGCTTATGATCTCGTGTCGCTGCTTCAGGACGCGCGGCGCGATGTGCCGCCGGAGGTGGAGGTCGCGATGATTGGCCACTATAAGGCCATCGCAAATCCCCCGGCCGACTTCGACGCTGCCTATGCTGTGCTGGGCGCGCAGCGGAATGCGAAGATCATCGGCATCTTCACGCGCCTATGGAAACGGGATGGAAAGCCACGTTACCTGTCCTTCCTGCCGCGCATGTGGGACTTGCTGGAACGCGACCTCGCGCACCCGGCGCTCGGGCCGGTAGCGGACTGGTTCGCCGCCAACATCCCAGCGGAAAAGCGCCATCTCGCGCTTCAGGATAACGCCCCCGCATGATCGACACCGCAATGCTGATGGCGGCTGGCCTTGGCAAGCGGATGCGCCCGCTCACCGCCACGCGCCCAAAGCCGCTGGTCAAGGTCGCTGGCAAGCCGCTGATGGACCATGCGCTGGACCGGCTTTCCGCTGGCGGCATCCGCAAGGTGGTGGTCAATGTCCATTACCTCGCCGATACGGTCGAGACGCATCTGAACGCCCATTCGAACGGCATGCAGGTGCTGATTTCGGACGAACGTCCCAAGCTGCTGGAAACGGGCGGGGGCTTGATCCATGCCCGTGCCCTGCTGGGCGACAATCCCTTCTTCTGCGCGAACAGCGACAATCTCTGGATCGACGGTCCGCAGGAAACGCTGAGCATGATGCAGCGCCTGTGGGACCCCGATCGCATGGATGCGCTGCTGCTGCTGGTGCCGCTCGCCCGCGCCCATTGTCATACGGGACCGGGTGACTTCCACATGGACGCCTCTGGACGGGTGAGCCGCCGCAAGACGAGCCACGTCGCACCCTTCGTCTTTACCGGTGTCCAGATCCTTTCGCCCAGCCTGCTGGTCGATCCACCATCCGACGTCTTTTCGACCAATATCTTCTGGAACCGCGCTATAGAAGCGGGGCGCCTCTACGGCGTTTCGCATCAGGGCCTCTGGTTCGACGTCGGCACGCCGCGCGCCATTCCTTTTGTGGAATCGATGCTCGCTTATGGGTGACCGCACCCGGCCCGCCTTGTTCAATATCCCCGCGCACCGCGCCTTTTCCGATGCTTTGGCAGCGGGCATAATAGCGCAGCATGGGGGCGATCCGATGGCGCTGGCGCAGGGCATGATCCTGCTGCCTACCAACCGCGCGATCCGTGCCGTCAGCGACGCTTTCGTCCGCCGATCGGGTGGCGGCCTGCTTCTTCCCCGATTGGTCGCGATCGGCGATCCCGATCTTGGCGAACAGGCGGGTGGCGCACTCGATCCTCTGGCGGAGGGGGAGGCCATTCCCCCGGCGATCGCGCCCATGCGCCGCCAGATGATCCTGGCCCGCATGGTTCAGCAGGCGTCCGGCCAGCCAATGGACGCCGCGCAGGCGATCAAGCTCGGTCAGGCGCTTGGCACCGTCCTCGACCAGATGCAGGTGGAGAGGGTGCCCATCACCGCGCTTTCCGACCTCACGCTGTCGGACGAATTGTCCGGTCACTGGCAAAGATCGCTCGATCTATTCTCCATCCTCATTCGCCGCTGGCCGGAGGAATTGGCACGGCTTGGCCTCATCGACCTCGCCGACCGGCGCAATCGCCTGTTCGATCGCCTCGCCACACGTTGGGCCGCAGAGGCGCCGTCTGGCTTCGTGATCGCCGCTGGCATAGCCACGACCGCTCCGGCGGTTGCGGGCCTGTTGCGACGGATTGCCGTCCTGCCACGCGGCAGCGTCGTCTTCGCTGGCCTCGACCATGAAATGGACGAAGCCGCATGGGACGCCATCGGTCCTTTCGCGCCAGACCCCGTCACCGGCCGTGCGCCCCCTGCGCATGAAACCCATCCCCAATATGCCCTGAAGCGGTTGCTCAATGGAATGAGCGCCACCCGCGATGACGTGGCACTGTGGCGCTGGGGCAGCGAGCATGACGCCCGAGCCGTCCGCAGCCGCAACATCTCCAACGCGATGCTCCCCCCGCGCCTCACCAGCCGCTGGCGCGATCTGAAAACCGCCGACCGCTCTCTCACAGGGGTGGAGGCGCTGGAAGTCGCAACGCCGGGTGAAGAAGCTCAGGCGATCGCCATCGCCCTGCGCGAAGCCGTGGAAACGCAGGGCCGCACCGCCGCGCTGGTCACGCCCGACCGCCAGCTCGCCACGCGCGTGTCGGCGCATCTGGCGCGCTGGGGGATCGCGGCCGATGATTCCGCTGGCCTTCCTCTGTCACGCCTGCCGCCGGGCACCTTGCTCATCGCGCTGGCTCAAGCAGTGGCAGAACGTTTCGCGCCCGTCGCGCTTCTGACATTGCTCAAGCATCCGTTGGTCATGCGCGGTGAAGGGCGGCTCCCCTGGCTGGAAGGCGTGCGCGGCCTAGACCTGCTGCTTCGCGGCCCCCGTCCTCCTGCTGGCCTTCAGGGGATCGATCTGCTTCTCGCCGAACGCGAAGGGGAGGATCGTCAGCAGGCGCTACGCACTCAAACCCGCATATGGTGGTCACAGGCGCGCGCGCTGCTCGAACCGCTGGAGCAAGCCTGCGCCGTTGCCCCCACATTCGCCGCGCAACTGGCGGCCCTCCGCGAACAAGCCGGAGCATTGACCGGCGATGCCATATGGTCGGGTGTCCAAGGCCACGCGGCCGCCGACCTGTTCGCAGAGATGGAACAATCGGCCCCCGAAGGCCCTCAACAGTCCGACATCCGCTCCCTCCCGACGCTGCTCGACAATATGTTGGGCGGCATTTCTGTGCGCCCGGTTCAGGGCGGGCATCCGCGCATCTCCATATTGGGCCTTATCGAAGCGCAACTGGTTCAAGCTGACCTCATGATCCTGGGCGGCCTCAACGAAGGCACATGGCCCGGCCTGCCGTCGCCCGATCCCTGGCTCGCGCCTCGCATTCGTAGGGAACTCGGCCTTCCCGGCCTAGAAACCCGCATCGGCCGCGCCGCCCATGATTTTGCCAGCGCATTGGGCGCCCCCCACGTCCTGATTACCCGCGCGCGCAGAGGATCGGGCGGTCCCGCCATAGCCTCCCGCTTCTGGTTGCGCCTGAAGGCAATGGCTGGTCCCCAATGGAAGAGCGCGGATCGTTACGCCGCACTGGCGCAAGCACTCGACCGCTCAGCGAGGCACCAACCCAGCCGCCGTCCCGCGCCAGTGCCACCCGCCTCCGTCCGCCCGAAGCTGATCCCCGTAACGGACGTCGACCGGCTAAAGGCTGACCCCTTCGCCTTCTACGCCAAGCGGATATTGCGCCTAAATCGCCTTGACCCGGTCGATGCCGATGCTGGCCCTGCATGGCGCGGCACGGCTGTCCATGAAATACTCCAGCACTGGGCGGAGGCCGGGCGGCGCGATCCCGCCGACCTGGAAGCCCGCGCCCGCGCGATGTTCGACCGGCCCGATGTGCATCCGCTGCTGAAGGCGCTCTGGCAACCGAGGTTGATCGAGGCCATTCGCTGGATCGCTGCTGAGGTGACCGCCGATCAGTCAGCGGGCCGTTCTATCCTGGCGGTGGAGACGGACGGCCGTGCGGACATCGCTGGCGTGACCCTAACCGGCAAGGCTGACCGCATCGATCGCATGCCGGACGGCTCGCTCGCGATAGTCGACTACAAGACCGGCAAACCACCCAGCGCCAAGCAGGTCAAGGCGGGCTATTCCCTCCAATTGGGGCTACTAGGCCTCATCGCCGAACAGGGTGGCTTTCCGGCCATCGACGGCGCCGGAACCGCAGGATGCTTCGAATATTGGTCCCTCGCCAAGAAGAACGACGCCTTCGGCTACCGGGAAAGCCCGGTCGATCCGATGGGCAAGCGGGACAAGATCGTGACCTCATCTTTCACATCGCTCGTCCATGAATGGTCCGAGAAAATCGCCGGGGATTATCTGACGGGCAACGCCCCCTTCGACGCGCAAGTAAATCCCGAAGTCGCAAATTATGGCGACTATGACCAGCTTATGCGGCTGGAGGAATGGTATGGCCGCGACGATGTCTAGGAAGACCTCGGCCCTTCAGCCGCTTGCGGGAGCGCAGGCGCGCGCTGCGTCGCCTGATGCGCATGTGTGGCTGTCGGCTTCGGCGGGCACTGGCAAGACGCATGTGCTGACCGCTCGCGTGTTCCGCCTGCTGTTACAGGGCGTGCGGCCCGAAAATATCCTCTGCCTCACCTTCACCAAAGCGGGCGCGGCGGAAATGGCCGACCGCATCCATGATCGCCTCGCCGCCTGGGTCCAGATGGAGGAAGGCGAACTGTTCGAGGATTTGGAGGCGCTGCACGAGGATAGCGGCCCGGAAGCCCGCGACCGCGCCCGCCGCCTCTTTGCGGAAGTGCTGGAATCCACCGGCGGCGGCCTTCGCATCCAGACCATCCACGGCTTCTGCCAACAATTGCTGACCGCTTTCCCGCTGGAAGCCGATCTGCCGCCGGGCTTCCGCCCGCTCGACCAGCGGGAGCAGGCGGCGCTCGCCCGCCAGACCCTGGCCGATCTTGCCGTCGGCGCGCAGGATCAGGGCGACGACCGCCTCATGGAAGCGCTTCAGGCGATCAGCCTGCGTTTGGGGGAAGGCGGCGCGGAACAATTCCTCCTGCGCTGCGCTGCGCACCTTTCCGCGCTGGAGCAATTGCCGGAAGACATCGCCGCGTCGCTCTATCGCGAACTCGGCCTTCCCGAAGGTGACGTCATCGCCCACCTCGCGGACCAATGCGACGATGCGCAATTCGACATGCGAACCCTCGCCTGGATTGCTCAGGCCAATGCCGATTGGGGCACCGGCCGTGCCCTGGAGCGCTGTGACCGCATAGCCCGGTGGCGAGCCCTGAGCGCTCGCGACCGCGCGGAGGCTTTGGAGGATCTGCACGCCGCTTGGGCGAAGAAAGACGGCGACCTCATCTCGACCAAAGGCTGGGTTCCTCCGGTCGATGGCTATGGAGAGGCAAGCGCGCGCCTCCACTCCCGTTGCGTCGAGCTTCTGAACCTCAAGGCGCTCGCCGCCTATGCCGATCTGCTCGCCGAGGGGCTGCATGCAGGCCGCGCTTATGCCCGCGCCTATCATGAGGCGAAGCAGCTTGCCGGTGCCGTGGACTTCAACGACCTCATCGCCCGCACCGCCGATCTTCTGTCCCAACCCGGCATCGCCGACTGGATTCGCTATAAGCTGGACCAGCGCATAGACCACATCATGGTCGATGAGGCGCAGGACACGAACGTCAGCCAGTGGCAGATCGTCGGCGCGCTCGCCGCCGAGTTCTTCGCAGGGGAGGGGGCCAAGGGTGATCGCGTCCGCACCATCTTCACCGTCGGCGACTTCAAGCAGGCCATCTTCGGCTTCCAGGGCACCAGCCCTCAGGCGTTCGCCGCTGCGCAGATAGCCTTCCAGCGCCATGCGGAAGATGCCGACCATATCTTCCACGATCTGTCGCTCGAACGCAGCTTCCGCTCCACACCCGCCGTGCTCGATGTCGTCGATCAGACGATCGCGACCCTGAGCGCCGAGAGGCTGGGCCTGCTCTCCGGAAACGTCCAGCACATCAGCGCCAACCGCTTCCCCGGCGAAGTCCTGCTATGGAAGCCCACGATCGCTGGCCTGTCAGAAGACGCAGAAGGCGAGGAGGATTGGGCCGCCGATCAGGAACGCCTGCTCGCCCAGAATATCGCGCGGCAAATCCGTCAATGGATCGATGACGGCATGATGCTCGAAAGCCGGGGCCGCCCGGTCACGGCAGGTGACATCATGATCCTCGTCCGCCGCCGCAGCGAACTTGCCCGCCTGATCGTTGCCCGCCTCTATGAGGAAGGCGTCGCCGTAGCAGGCATCGACCGCCTCCGCCTCAATGCACCGCTTGCCGTGCGCGACCTCCTCGCCGCCCTCCGTTTCGCCGTTCAGCCTGAAGATGACCTCAACCTCGCCTCGCTATTGGTATCGCCCCTAATAGGCTGGTCGCAGGACGATCTCATGGCCCGCGCCATGAACCGCCGCGTTGGACTTTGGCAGCATCTCACCCGCACCCAGGACGAGGAGGCGCTCGCCCCGCTTCGCACCCTACTGAACCGCGCGGACCTGACCACGCCCTATCGCTATCTCGAATCGATCCTGTCCGGACCGATGGAGGGACGTCGCCGCCTCATCGAACGGCTCGGCATCGAAGCCGCCGATCCGATCGAGGAACTGCTCAACGCCGCACTCGCCTTTGAGACGGACGATCACCCCTCCTTACAGCGCTTCGTGGACTGGTTCGACCGGGGCGAAGTGGAGATCGTCCGCGACGCGGCGGCTCAGGGGACTTCGCTCCGCCTCCTCACCGTCCACGGCGCGAAGGGTTTGCAGGCGCCGGTCGTCATTCTGGCCGATGCCTGCCTTGATCCCGATGCTGGGACACGCAGCGATTCCCTCGAATGGAACGGCCTACCCATCCTCGCTCCCCGAAAGTCCGAGCGTCTTGGCCCCATCGGGCAGGTTCTGGAGGAAGCCCGCGCCGCCGAGCGAGAGGAGCATTGGCGGCTGCTCTACGTGGCGCTGACTCGTGCGGAGGAAAGGCTGGTCGTCACCGGCTCGCTAGGCCCCCGCGCCCGAGGCATGCCGCAACCCGAAAGCTGGTTCACGGCAGTCGAGAACGCCATGATCGCCCTTGGCGCGGAATGGGAGGACGATCATTTGTGGGGCGCGCGGCGGCGTTGGCTGGGCGCGGAAACCTTGCCTCCACGTGCCCTGCAAAAGGCCGCTGCCGTTGAAGCGGCGTCGCATGCCGAACCCGACTGGCTGCGTCAGCCCGCGCCAGAGGAAGCGCGTCCGCCCCGGCCGCTCGCGCCTTCCGCCCCGGTAGAGGATGACGTGCCCTATCCCCCGCCCACGCCTGCCATGCGGGCGGCGAGTGAGCGTGGGCGCTGGCTGCACGCCTTGTTCGAACGGTTGCCGGATGTTTCGCCCGAACAACGTCGCGAACGCGCTGACCGCTGGCTCGAACAACAGGGCGCGGCCGACGCATCACTGCGTCATGACGTCATCTCGCAGGCCCTCCGCGTCATCGAGGACAGCGACTTCGCGCCGCTCTTTGCGCCCGGCGCTCTTGCTGAAGCGCCCGTCGCTGCGGTCGTCGGCGAGATGGTCATCTCCGGCACCGTGGATCGGCTATGTATCGCCCCCGATCGGGTGCAGGTCGTTGATTTCAAGACGGGCCGCATAGCGCCGCTCAGCGTGGAGGAAGTCCCCGCCGCCCATGTTCGTCAGATGGCAGCTTATGCCGCCGCGCTTCAGGTGATCTTCCCCGACCGGAGGATAGAGGCCGGGCTACTCTACACCAGCGCCCCGCGCCTCATCACGCTTCCGCACGATCTTCTCGACGCGCACAAGCCGGGCTTTCCCCCCGCGCAGGAGAATTTGCCGCTTTCACCCGTTGAGACGGACGCGTCACCGTCCTAGATATCCGCCCAACTGAAGGAGAAATATAACATGGCTACCAAGGCAGTCACCGACACCAGCTTCCAGGCGGACGTGATCGACGCAGACAAGCCCGTGCTTGTCGATTTCTGGGCGGAATGGTGCGGCCCCTGCAAAATGATCGGCCCGGCCCTGGAAGAAATCTCCGAGGAACTGGCGGATCAGGTCATCATCGCCAAGATCAACATCGATGAAAATCCCGACGCACCCGGCAAATATGGCGTGCGCGGCATCCCGACGATGATCCTGTTCAAGAATGGCGAAGCAGCCGCCACGAAAGTCGGCGCTGCTCCCAAGAGCGCGCTCAAGGGCTGGATCGAAAGCGTTCTCTGATTAGTTCCTACTCCCTCTCCCCTTCGGGGGAGAGGGCCGGGGAGAGGGGAAAGCGCAACCTCTCGACCACCACAACTCAGCGAAACAACACCCCCGCCGCCGCCTCCCACAACCTCGGCGACGAAGCCCCCAACAACCCCCGCCGCAAATCGCCCACCACATAAGGCGACCCATCCAACCGCTGACAGCACCCGCCAGCCTCATTCAGAAACAGCGTCCCAGCGGCATGGTCCCACGGCAATGTCCGCGCAAAGACCGAAACATCATTCTGCCCCAGCACCAGCCGAGGATATTGCTCCGCAGCACAGCGCGGAATATCCACAAGCGCAAAGCGCCCCTCCGCCCGCCGTTGAATATCGGCTCGCTCGTCCGGCGTCATGAAATAGACCGCCAGCGCCGCAATCGGAAGCGGATCACCGCTCTCCCGCGCCCGGACCTGCTCGCCATCGATATAACTGCCAGCGCCGAATGTGGCGTGACACAAGCGCCCGGACAGCGGGTCCAATATCCATCCCGCCAATGTCGTCCCGGCATCCGCTAACGCGATCATGATGCCGAAAGGCGGGCGCCCAGCGGCGAAATTACCTGTTCCGTCGATCGGGTCTATGATCCAGTTGAGCCCGTCACCCGCCCGATCCAATATCGCCGGGTCCGCCTCACAGGCTTCCTCACCGATGATGCCTGCCTCGGGCAAAATGCTGCTCAGCCCTTCGGCCAGTCTGATCTCGCTTTCCCTGTCGGCAACGGTGACGAAGTCATCGACGGCCTTCTCGCTGATCTCGTCGGCGCGCAAATTCTGGAAGCGCGGCATGACGATGTCTCGCGCCACCTCACGCATCAAAGTGACGACATCGTCATGTAGCTCGATCGGCATCAGCTGCGATAATCCGCGTTGATCGAGATATATCCATGCGTCAGATCGCAGGTCCAGACCGTCGCACGGCCCTCGCCAAGGCCAAGGTCCACGCCGATCTGGATATCCTGCCCCTTAAGGTGCGCGGCAACCGGCGCTTCGTCATATCCCTCTACGGCAAGCCCACCCGAGGCCACCTGCGTCACGCCGAACCGGATGGACAGCTTGTCGCGATCCGCTGGCTCGCCCGCCTTGCCCACGGCCATGACGACGCGGCCCCAATTGGCGTCCTCGCCCGCGATCGCCGTCTTTACGAGCGGCGAGTTGGCGATGGACAACGCAATCCGGTGTGCGCTTGCGTCGCTCTCCGCACCTTCGATGCTGATCTCGATGAACTTCGACGCGCCCTCGCCATCGCGCACCACCAGATGCGCCAGTTGTAGGCAAAGGTCGTCCAGCGCCGCCTGAAAGGCATCCGCTCCCGCGTCATCCATAGACGCCAACGGGATGTTGCCCGCCTTGCCCGTGGCAAAAGCCAGCACCGTATCGCTGGTCGACGTATCACTATCGACCGTGATGCAGGAGAAAGTCCGCCGGTTCGCCGCCGACAGCATCTGCTGCAACAGCTTCGGCTCGACCGCTGCGTCGGTAAAGATATAGCCGAGCATCGTCGCCATATCCGGCGCGATCATGCCCGATCCCTTGATGATCCCCACCAGCTCAGCGCGCGTCCCGCCGATCATCGCGCTGGTGCGCGCGCCCTTGGCATAGGTGTCGGTCGTCCCGATCGTATTCGCCGCCTCTTCCCACTCGCAAGGCACGGCGGAGAAAGCTGCCTCCAGCCCAGCCTCCGCCTTGTCCACGGGCAGTGGCACGCCGATCACCCCAGTCGAAGATACGAACACATCCGAAGGCAGGCACCCAAGATGATTGGCAACCTTCGCCGCGATCGCCTCGACCGCCGCCCGCCCGCGATGGCCTGTGAAGGCATTGGCATTGCCCGCATTCACCACCAGCGCCCGCGCCGCCCCGAGCGGAATGGCGTCCCGGCACCACTCAACCTCGGGCGACGGGCACTTGCTCTGCGTCGTGACGCCAGCAACCGCTGTGCCCTCGGTCAGCTCGACATAGGTCAGGTCGCACCGATCCCAATTCTTGTATCGCGCCCTGGCAACGCGCGCGGTCACGCCCGAAATGGCGGGAAGTTCAGGAAAGGCTGCGGGGGCGAGGGGAGAGCGCTGTGTCATGAGCGCGGATTAGCGCATATCATCCGTCCGTCAATCATTGCCTCGATCGAAGCGTTCAGGCCGCTCATCAATTGACTATCCCACAGCCAAACCCTAAATCGCCGCGCATATCCGTGTGCGTTGCCTTAAAAGGGTGCGCGCTCCCCTTTTGTCAGGAACTTGCATGTTCGGCGCACTCGCCAAGTCCATCTTCGGATCGTCCAACGAACGTTACGTAAAGTCGCTGGGCAAGATCGTCGAACGCATCGCATCTTTCGAACCCGCCATTTCAGCGATGAGCGACGAGGAACTGACGGCCCAGACGGCGCGATTCCGCGAACGCCTGACGCAGGGCGAAACGCTCGACGACCTGCTGCCAGAAGCCTTCGCCACCGTCCGCGAGGCCGCCAAGCGCACCCTTCATCAGCGCCATTATGATGTTCAGATGGTCGGCGGCATCGTCCTCCATCGCGGCGAGATCGCCGAAATGCGCACGGGCGAGGGTAAGACGCTGGTCGCGACGCTCGCCACCTATCTGAACGCGCTGGAGGGGAAGGGCGTCCACGTCGTCACCGTCAACGACTATCTCGCCAGCCGCGACTGTGAATGGATGGGACAGGTCTATCGCTTCCTCGGCCTCACCACGGGCGTGATCGTCCCGAATCTCAGCGAGGATCAGCGTCGCGAAGCCTATAACGCCGACATCACCTACGCGACGAACAACGAACTCGGCTTCGACTATCTGCGCGACAATATGAAGTACGACCGCGCATCGATGGTGCAGCGGCCCTTCAACTTCGCCATCGTCGATGAGGTGGACTCGATCCTGATCGATGAAGCCCGCACCCCGCTGATTATCTCGGGTCCGACCGACGACAAGTCGGAACTCTATGTCGCCGTCGATGCTATCGTGAAGAAGCTGGACGAAGCCGATTATGAGAAGGACGAGAAGCAGCGCACCGTCACCCTGACCGAGGACGGCACGGAAAAGATCGAGCGTCTGCTGGAAGATGCTGGTCTGCTGGAGGGCGCGAACCTCTACGATTTCGAAAACACCGCCGTCGTTCACCACGTCAACCAGGCCCTGCGTGCGGTCGTGATGTTCCGCCGCGACATCGATTACATTGTCAAAGACGGCAAGGTCATCATCATCGATGAGTTCACCGGCCGCATGATGGATGGCCGCCGCTGGTCGGATGGCTTGCACCAGGCGGTGGAAGCCAAGGAAGGCGTTCAGATCGAGCCGGAAAACCAGACGCTCGCCTCCATCACCTTTCAGAATTTTTTCCGCATGTACCCGAAGCTGGGCGGCATGACCGGCACGGCCGCGACCGAAGCGACCGAATTCTACGAAATCTACAAGATGAACGTCGTCACCATTCCGACCAACCGGCCGGTTCAGCGTGTCGATGAGGAAGACAGCTTCTACAAGAATCTGGAAGACAAGTTCCGCGGCATCGCCAAGACGATCAAGGTCCATGCCGAAAAGGGCCAGCCCGTCCTCGTCGGCACGGTGTCGATCGAAAAGTCGGAAATGCTGTCCGAATTCCTCAATCAGGAAGGCGTGAAGCACGCCGTCCTCAACGCTCGCTTCCATGAAAGCGAAGCGCACATCGTCGCGCAGGCGGGCCGGAAGGGCGCGGTCACCATCGCCACCAACATGGCTGGTCGCGGCACCGACATCAAATTGGGCGGCAACCTGGAAATGCGCGTCGAGGACGAATTGCGCGACATGCCGGAAGGGCCGGAGCGCGAAGCCGCGATCGCCCGGATCGACGCCGAGATCGAAGCTGAAAAGGCCGAGGTGCTCGCCGCTGGTGGCCTCTTCGTCCTTGCGACCGAACGCCATGAAAGCCGCCGCATCGACAACCAGTTGCGTGGCCGTTCAGGGCGTCAGGGCGACCCCGGCCTCTCGCGCTTCTACCTCAGCCTCGACGATGATCTCATGCGCATCTTCGGCCCGGACACCATGTTTGCCAAAATGATCCGCTCGAACCTTGAGGATGGCGAGGCGCTGCCCCCGTCCAAGTGGCTCAGCAAGGCGATCGAAACCGCGCAGAGGAAAGTCGAAGCGCGCAACTACGACATCCGCAAGCAGGTCGTCGAATATGACGACGTCATGAACGACCAGCGCAAGGTCATTTATGAACAGCGCGCCGACATCATGGACGCTGATACCGTTGATGACGTCGTGACGGATATGCGGCACGAAACGGTCAACGACCTTGTCGGCGCATCCTGTCCTCCGGGCACGTATCCCGAACAGTGGGATATCGACCGGCTGAAGGCGCGCACCGCCGAAATCCTCGGGCTTGAACCCGACTTCGACGCATGGCTGACGGAAGATGCCGTCGATCCGGAATTGATCGAGGAACGCCTCAAGACTCTTGCCGATGAAGCGGTCGCCGAAAAGATTGGCGGGATCGATCCGGAAAACTGGCACATGATCGAAAAGTCGATCCTGCTCCAGAGCCTCGACCATCACTGGAAAGAGCATCTGTCGACCCTCGACGCGCTGCGCCAGGTCGTTCACCTGCGCGCCTATGCGCAAAAGACGCCGATCAACGAATATAAGCAGGAAGCCTTCGCCCTGTTCGAGCGCATGCTGAGCAACATTCGTGAGGATGTGACCGGCTCGATCGCGCGCGTTCAGTTCAGGATGGAAGAGCCGCTGCCTGAGTTCGACTTGCCGGTGCTCCCCGACTTCATCACCACGCACATCGACCCCTTCTCGGGCGAAGATAATAGCGGTGATATCGACGCGGGTCAGTTGGGCGGCATCACGACCACGCTCCCCCGCCCACCGGTCGGCAACGCTCAGCCTGGTGAGTTCACTAATCTGGATATAAGCCGCAACGCGCTATGCCCGTGTGGCTCCGGTCAAAAATACAAGCACTGCCACGGCGCGCTCGCTTGAGGCAGTGATTTTCTAAGGCAGAAGGCCGGTTTTAATCCCCCGTCATGCCAGCGAAAGCTGGCATGTAGATTCACGTTTGAAGTGCAACATTTGGATTGAAGCGAGAGAATGCCTCTGCGGGGTAAGGAAGTCGAGACATTTTCTTGGCGTATGATTGTATCGCTGTATGGCAGCGAGGATATCATCGGGGGTGATGGCATCGAGGTTGGTTTTGCGCGGCAGGCTGCGGCGGAGGCGTCCGATGGCATTTTCGACGCCGCCTTTTGCCAGGGTGATCGGACATCGCAGAAGAAGGTCTGGATGCCGATCTGGCTTGCGAGCTGGTGATGCCGGGCGAACTCGGGTCCATTGTCAAAGGCGATGGAGCGTCGGAGGGTTTGGGGCAGGTCGGCCAGCATGTCCGCCAGATGGCCTGCGGTTCTGCGGGCCTTTCGATCCTGTGGCCGGTGGATGATCGTGAACCGGGAGGCGCGTTCATGGGCGACGAGGATGGCCTGGCCATAGCGGGCAAACAGCATGAAATCGGCTTCCCAATGGCCTGGGCTTTGCCGATCATCGGCGTCGGGCGGGCGCTCGGTCAAGGGCGGCGATGCTTGATGATGTCGAGCATGCTCCCGCCGGTAGGGACAGGGTGACCGCGCCTGTGCCGGGCGCGTGGCAGCAGGCGATGCCAATAATCCTTCTGTGCCGAACGGTGGTAGATGAAGCGGTAGATTGACTCAGGGCTGATGAGGGTGCGACCATGTTCGCGCGTCAATCGGCCTGCGATCTGCTCGGGGGACCATCCCATCGCAAGGCCGTCCCTCACAAGGCCGCGCAGGTCCGGTTGGCGTTCCAGCTTGAAGCGGCAATCCCATCGGCGCCTGCGTTCGGCAAGCTGCTGGGCGCGGACAGGCTCATAGCCACCGGGCCAGACCTTGGTTCGCACGCTGTTGCGCCGCAGTTCGCGGCTGATCGTAGCTGGCGCCGCCCGAGATGCGCCGCTATGGCTCTTTGCGATTTACCGCCTGCATGCAGGCGGTAAATCTCGATCCGCTCCTCAAGGCTGAGCTGGCCATATCTCTGTCCCATCGCAACAACACCCCTAGGCGCTGTCTGCATTCACAGGATTCCCATTGAGTTGAAGTTCTGATTCAAGGTTGTCGAAGGAGACGATCATTGAGCAGACGTGCACTGACGGACGACCAGTGGGAGCGGATCAAAGGGCATCTTCCCGGGCGATCTGGCATGCCGGGCCGGAGCGGAGTGGATAACCGGTTGTTTGTCGATGCGATCTTGTGGATGGCGGGCAACGCAGCGCATTGGCGGGATCTTCCTGAGGTTTTCGGGAAGTGGACGGGGGTGCATGCCCGCTTTCGCCGCTGGTCTCACAATGGCGTGTGGGAAGAGCTTTTCCATGCCATGGCCGATACGCCCGACTTTGAGTATGTCATGATCGACAGCACGATCTCAAAGGTCCACGCCGACGCGGCGGGCGCAAAAGGGGGGCTCAAAGTGCCGCCATCGGTCGTTCGCGTGGCGGGCTGACAACCAAATTGCATGCCGTGGTCGATGCGATCGGCCTGCCGCTGCGCATCCATCCAACGCCGGGGCAATATGGCGATTGCCCGCAGGCCCAGTCCCTCCTGGCCGGGCTCAAGGACGTTGATCATGTCATTGCCGATGCCGCCTATGACGCCGATCCGCTACGCGCCTTCATCGCCGGTGAACTCGGCGCAACCGCTCAAATCAAGGCCAATCCCAGCCGCGCTGTCGCGCCGCCCATTGACTGGAGGCTCTACAAGGAGCGCCATCAGGTCGAATGCTTCTTCAACAAACTCAAACGCTTCCGTAGGATCGCCTTACGATGCGAGAAAACCATCTCAGCCTTCATGGGCTTCGTCCATCTCGCATGCGCCATGATCTGGATACGGTGAATGCAGACGGCGCCTAGCAGGTGTTGCACTTGTTCCGTGAACTCAGGGCATCTCAGGCGAACAGGTCTCAAGTGAACCCGGATCAGTTGCCGGGTGGTGCCAAAGGGAGCGCCGCAAAGGATGCTCCCCAAAATCGCCGGACTACTCAATCCCGCTTGTCCGACCCATCTCCGTGCAGCTTGGCCCATAAGTCCGCCGTCCCTGCCTCCTGCGCCTTCGTCACATATTGGGCGGCGACCAGCCAGCCCTTGATCGGGCGTAGCGGCAGCACTGTCGTCAATATGAGCACCGGGATACCGACGGCGATGTGCACCCATAGAGGCGGCCGCGCCAATATCTCCAGCATCACGATGAAGATGACGCCGGGAACGCAGGCGAACAACTGCACGAACACCGCTGGGCCATCCGCCGGGTCCGCAAAGGAATAATCCAGTCCGCAAAGCTCACATCGATCGCGGACGGTAAGAAACCCCTTGAAAATATGTCCTTCTCCGCACCGGGGGCAACGGCCCAGAGCGCCCGTTTCGATCAGCGAACGCCGCGGCAACTTATCCGACGGTTGAACCATGTCCTGCTTTCCCCTGTGCTGATTCCGGGCCTTTGTTGCCACAAGTCCATGTGATGATAGGGGAGCCTAATTCAATTAGCCTTTTTGTCCCACCTGCATATTGCTTCGCCAAAGGACGATGACATGCGCATTGACGTTACGGCATGGCCGCTGGAAAGTTATCACTGGATTGCGGCCGTCAACAATTTCTGTTAAACGCGCCGCGATTTGGATGCCCGACAGCATACAAGTCGCGCCCCCGGCATCCCTTGCTCGGGGGCGCTTTCATTTGTATCGGCCGCAATCCCCCTGGGTTATTAATGCGCAGGCTTTCCGCCTACGGGGTCGCCCGGCACGTCAAAATTTTCCATGGCGTCATGCAGGACCTGATCGGGACAGGAAGCGGCCAGCGCCCGCACCTTGTACCGCAACGCCAATTCCCGATGCGCCGCGACTTCTTCGGCAGGGGCGTGCCTTGCCAAGGCGTCGTTGACCTTGGCAGCTTCCTCCCGTGCGCGCCGGAACAAATAAGGTGCATCCGTTTGCCCAGACATTGCAACCTCCAGATGGTGAGGTGGAAGTGATAGCATGCTGGCTAACAATACTCCTTAACGAGGGTTAAGGCGAGGCGCAGGTGCGATCATCTGCAAAATCGGCCAACAGGATGCGCATACGGCTGAATTCTCGCCCGGTTTCCCCTTCGAGTGGTTACCATAGTTTCGCTCTATGAACTTGCGCCCGATCCAGTGTAGATGGCAGCATGCAGACGCGCCTTGTCGAATATTTCCTGGCGTTGGAGCGCGAAGGTCATTTCGCGCGCGCCGCGTCCTATTGTAATGTCTCGCAACCCACCTTGTCCGTGGGCATCGCGTCATTGGAAGCGCAGCTGGGAAAGCGGCTGATCCGGCGCGATCGCAAATATGTGGGTTTGACCGCAGAGGGAGAGGCAATTCTGCCATGGGCACGCCAATTGATCGCCGCTGCCGAAGCCCTTGGCCACGCGGCGGAAACGGCCCGTGGTCCGCTGAAGGGTGAATTAAGGCTGGGCGCAATCCCGGCCGCCATGCCGGTGATCGGCCATCTCACCGAAGCGATGCTGGAGCGCCATCGGGGCCTTAACATCTCCGTCCGCGCGCTCACTTCGCGGCAGATCGAGCGGGGCCTCGCCGCGTTCGAACTGGACGCCGGGATCACCTATCTCGATTTCGAGCCCCCGGCCCACGCCTTGTCAGTGCCCCTTTATACGGAGCGGGCGATCCTCATCGGTGCGGTTGGCGGTGCGGCGATACCCGATCCGCTCGATTGGGCCGATCTTGCGGACCTGCCGCTGTGCCTGTTGCATCAAGGCATGCAGAACAGACGTATCCTGGACGCCCGTCTGGCCGAACGGGGGCTTGCCCTGCGCCCGGTGGTCACGGCGGACAGCTATGTCGCACTGCTTGGCCTCGTGCAGCAGGGACGGCTCTGTTCCATCATTCCGGAAAATCATGCCACCTTGCTGGAAGGGCTGGCCTGGGCGCGTACCTATCCGCTGCCCGCCACAACGGAAGGTAGCCGGGTCGGCGTGATAGTGTCGGATCGCGCACCAATGGGGCCGCTGGCTCAAGCGGTCCTCAGCGTCGCGCGCGACCTGCGCCTGCCCAATGGATATCGCGCCGCTTCATAGAATATATCTATCAACCATTAGAGGCTTCAATTTGACCCGAGCCGAGTGGCCCGGCACCATGGCGGCGGATCGAAGGCTGCAGGCAGGGGCAGGATGGAAGCGTTTATCGAAAGCTGGACAGCGCGTCATGGCGCGACGCGCGACCAGTTACTGCCGCTTCTGCATGCGGTGCAGAACGAGGCGGGCTATATCGACGATGCGCAGGTCCTGATAATTGCGCAGGCGTTGAACCTCACCCGCGCGGACGTGCATGGCGTCATCACCTTCTACCATGATTTTCGCCGCGTTCCGCCCGGCCGTCACATTATGAAGCTCTGCCGGGCGGAAAGCTGCCAGTCACGCGGCGGCGCGGCGGTCGAACGTCAGGCGGCGCAAATTCTGGGCGTAGCCATGGGGGAGACCCGGGCCGACGGCCAGCTAAGCCTGGAGCCTGTCTACTGCCTGGGCCTCTGTGCGATCGGCCCGAACGCGCTGGTGGACGGCCGACCGGTTGCAGGGATCGATGCCAAAGCCCTGGAGCGGATCGCGGCGGAGATGGCGGCATGAGCCGGGTCTTTATCAGCCGAGATATGGCCTCCGTCGCGCTCGGCGCTGACGAAGTCGCACGCAGCTTCGCGGAAGCAGGGTGGGAAGTGGTGCGCACGGGATCGCGCGGCTTGTTTTCCATCGAGCCATTGGTCGAAGTGGAGACGGATGCAGGCCGCATCGGCTACGGGCCGGTCGGGCCGCAGGATGTCACAGCCGTGCTGGATGGCACGCATCCAGCAAAACTGGGCAAGGTGGACGAATTGCCCTTCTTCGCTGGCCAGCAGCGCTTTACCTTCGCGCGGTGCGGCATCATCGATCCGCTAAGCCTTACCGATTATGCCGCCCATGATGGTTGGAAGGGGCTGAAAAAGGCTCGCGCCATGCCTCCCCAGCAAGTGGTCGACGCGGTAAAGGCGTCGGGGCTGCGCGGACGCGGCGGCGCCGGTTTCCCGACCGGAATCAAATGGCAGACGGTGTTGGATGCGCCGGGCGTCCCCAAGTTCATCGTCTGCAATGCCGATGAAGGCGACAGCGGCACCTTTGCGGATCGGATGCTGATGGAGGGCGATCCCTTCTGCCTGATCGAAGGCATGGCAATCGCCGCCCATGCCGTCGGCGCGGCCCATGGCTATATCTATATTCGCAGCGAATATCCCTACAGCATCGCCACCATGCGCGCGGCGATCGACGCCAGCGCGCATCTCATGGCGCCTTTCACGCTGGAGGTGCGCGAGGGCGCGGGCGCCTATGTCTGCGGCGAGGAAACAGCGCTGCTCGACAGTATCGAGGGCAAACGCGGACAGGTGCGGGCAAAGCCGCCGCTCCCGGCCTTGCAGGGGCTATTTGGTAAGCCGACCGTCATTAACAATGTGCTGTCGCTGGCTGCGGTGTCCTTCATCCTGGCAGAGGGGCCGGACGCCTATGCGGCGGTTGGCTTTGGTCGTTCGCGCGGAACCATGCCGGTGCAGCTCGCAGGCAATGTGAAGCATGGCGGCCTTTATGAGATCGGCTTTGGTATCACGCTTGGCGAGTTGGTGAACGACATTGGCGGGGGCGCGGCGAGCGGTCGCCCCGTTCGCGCGGTGCAAGTGGGCGGCCCCCTTGGCGCTTACTTCCCGCCATCGATGTTCCATCTGCCGTTCGATTATGAAGCCTTTGCGCAAGCTGGGGGGCTAATCGGCCATGCTGGCATCACCGTCTTCGATGACAGCGTCGATATGGCGCATATGGCGCGCTTTGCCATGGAGTTCTGTTCGGTCGAAAGCTGCGGCAAATGCACGCCCTGCCGCATCGGATCGACACGCGGGGTAGAGATCATGGATCGGCTGTTGACCCGCAGGGCGGAGGGGCCGCCCCCTGCTAATCCATCAATTTCGGCAGGGCTGAACAAGGCGCTCTATTCACGAGCGCCCGGCGCCATGCAATGCGGCGTGGATGAGGATCTGCAACTGCTGCGCGACCTCGCCGACACGATGAAATATGGTTCGCTCTGCGCGCTGGGTGGTTTCACCCCCTATCCGGTGCTGAGCGCGCTCGACCATTTCCCTGAGGACTTTGGCGCGCCCGCGTCTACCAAGGAAGCCGCCGAATGACCTTCACCCGCGAAGCCGATCATGGCACGCCACCCGCCATTTCCACCGGCAAGTCCGTCACGCTCACAATAGATGGCGAGCGCGTCACCATGCCCGAGGGCACGAGCATCATGCGCGCCGCCTCGCTCACCGGCTGCTCCATTCCCAAACTGTGCGCCACTGACAATCTGGAGAGTTTCGGTTCCTGCCGCCTATGCCTGGTCGAAGTAGAGGGGCGCAGCGGCTATCCCGCATCCTGCACCACCCCCATCGCCGAAGGCATGGTGGTTCGCACCCAAAGCGATCGGCTGAAGCAGCTCCGCCGGGGGGTGATGGAACTTTATATCTCCGACCATCCACTCGACTGCCTGACCTGCGCGGCCAATGGCGACTGCGAATTGCAGGATCAAGCCGGTGCGGTGGGACTGCGCGAGGTCCGCTATGGCTATGACGGCGCGACCAATATGGGGCAGGCCAAGGACCAGTCGAACCCCTATTTCGACTTCGATCCCAGCAAATGCATAGTCTGCTCCCGCTGCGTGCGCGCCTGTGAAGAGGTGCAGGGCACCTTCGCGCTGACGATTGAGGATAAGGGCTTTGGATCGAAAGTCTCGGCGTCGCAGGGCGAGGATTTCCTTGGCTCCGAATGCGTATCCTGCGGCGCCTGTGTGCAAGCCTGTCCCACCGCCTCGCTAATCGAAAAGAAGGTGGTCGAGATCGGCACGCCCGACCGGGCCATCATCACCACCTGCGCCTATTGCGGCGTCGGCTGCACCTTCCGCGCGGAGATGCGTGGTGAGGAACTGATACGCATGGTGCCGTGGAAAGAGGGCAAGGCCAATCGCGGCCATAGCTGCGTCAAGGGCCGGTTCGCCTGGGGCTATGCCCAGCATCAGGACCGTATCCTCAACCCCATGATCCGCGCGTCCGTGGACCAGCCCTGGCGCGAGGTATCGTGGGAAGAAGCCATTGCCCACACGGCAGCGGAGTTCCGCCGCATCCAGGCCAAATATGGCACGCGCTCCATCGGGGGCATCACATCAAGCCGCTGCACTAATGAGGAAACATTCCTCGTCCAGAAGCTGATCCGCCAGGGCTTCGGCAACAATAATGTCGATACCTGCGCGCGCGTCTGCCACTCGCCGACCGGCTATGGGCTCAGCACGACCTTCGGCACCTCTGCCGGGACGCAGGATTTCGACAGCGTGATGCAGTCCGACGTGATCCTCGTCATCGGCGCCAACCCGACTGACGGCCACCCCGTATTTGCGTCGCGCATGAAGAAGCGGTTGCGGCAGGGCACGAAGCTGATCGTCATCGACCCGCGTCGCATCGACATGGTGAAGTCGCCTCATGTTCAGGCGGAACATCATCTGCCGCTGCGCCCCGGCACCAACGTCGCCATGCTGACGGCTCTCGCTCATGTCGTTGTGACCGAGAAGCTGTACGATGAACCCTTCATTCGCGCGCGCTGCGATTGGGACGAATTTGTCGAATGGGCCGAGTTCGTGTCACAGCCAGCCCGTTCTCCCGAAGCGATCGAACCGCTGACAGGAGTAAAGGCGGAGGAGGTCCGCGCCGCCGCTCGCCTCTACGCCACCGGAGGCAACGGCGCGATCTATTACGGCCTCGGCGTCACGGAACATAGCCAGGGCAGCTCGACCGTCATGGCGATCGCCAACCTCGCGATGGCGACCGGCAATGTCGGGCGTGAGGGCGTGGGCGTGAATCCGCTGCGGGGGCAGAATAATGTGCAGGGCGCCTGTGACATGGGCAGCTTCCCGCACGAATTTTCCGGTTATCGCCACGTTTCCGACGATGCCACCCGCGCGCTGTTCGAACAAAGCTGGGGCGTGGCGCTGGACCCCGAACCGGGGCTTCGCATCCCCAACATGCTGGATGCGGCGACCGACGGCACCTTCAAGGGCATTTTCATCCAGGGCGAAGACATTCTCCAGTCCGACCCCAATACGCACCATGTCGCGGCCGGGCTGGCGGCGATGGAGTGCGTCGTGGTGCAGGACCTCTTCCTCAACGAGACCGCCAATTACGCCCATGTCTTCCTGCCCGGCTCCACCTTCCTGGAAAAGGACGGGACCTTCACCAATGCCGAACGGCGCATTCAGCGCGTGCGCAAGGTGATGACGCCACTCAACGGCTATGAAGATTGGGAGATCGTGCAACTGGTCGCCAACGCCATGGGGCTGGACTGGACCTACAGCCACCCGGCGCAGATCATGGATGAAATCGCCGCGCTCACCCCGACCTTCGCGGGCGTGCATTATGACCGCCTGGACGCGGAAGGGTCGCTGCAATGGCCCGCGAACGACCGGGCTCCCCACGGCACGCCGACCATGCATATTGACGGTTTCGTGCGGGGCAGGGGCAAGTTCGTCGTCACCGACTATGTGCCGACCGATGAAAAGACCGGCCCGCGCTTCCCGCTATTGCTGACCACAGGGCGCATCCTTAGCCAATATAATGTCGGCGCGCAGACCCGCCGCACCGCCAATGCTGCCTGGCATCCCGAAGATCGACTGGAAATCCATCCCAGCGACGCGGAAAACAGGGGCCTTAAGGACGGTGATTGGGTAACGCTCCGCAGCAGGGCAGGGGAAACCACCCTGCGAGCGCTGGTGACCGAACGCGTCGCGCCGGGCGTTGTCTATACGACCTTCCACCATCCCGAAACGCAGGCGAACGTCATCACCACCGACTATTCGGACTGGGCCACCAATTGCCCGGAATATAAGGTGACGGCGGTGCAGGTGTCCGCGTCCAATGGTCCCAGCGACTGGCAGAAAAGCTATGACGCGCAAGCACGGCGCAGTCGGCGCATCGACATGATCCACGCAGCGGAATGACGGCATGACCGAAGACCACTCGATGATGTCCAATCAGGACCGGCTGGTCTATATGGCCAACCAGATCGCCAGAAACTTCATGACCATGGGCGAAGACAAAGCGGCACAGGCAGTCGCCGATCACATCGCCAAATTCTGGGAACCGCGCATGCGAGCGCAGATATTCGCTCTGCACGAGAAGGGGGCCGAGACATTCGTTCCGGTTGCCGACAGGGCGATCACTCTCTTGCGCGCCGGAGATTCCTGATCATTGCGGCTAAAAATAATAAGGCTAAATGCAGCACATCTCATTAGATCGCTGACATCGACAAGCGACACCACCGATCGGCTTTTTCCTCGCCAACCAGTTTGAGCGGGTGCAATGAGCGCTCTCCCAACTGGAGACCATCGTCGTGAAGAGCGAAGTACCGATCGTACTTAACACCGAGCTTTCAGAGCGCGAAATATTTTTGATTGGCTCGATCGTGTCGCAGTGGGGATTTTTGGAGTCCGATATTTTTGAGCAAACGCTTTTGTCGTTCGAGGATGGTGAAGACCTGCCCGCCTCAATGAACAATGCTCAATTTAGCTCAGTGCTGAAGCTGTGGATGGAACGCGTTGCCAACAAGCAAGACGGCGCCCGACAAGCGGTCTTGAAGGCGCAATATGACGAAATCCTCTACCTAAGCGATTTTAGGCAGGCAGTCGTCCATTCGCGGTGGGACTGGCGCCCCGACACTCCAGACGAAATCACGGCCGTTCGCGTCCATAAAAAGAGCGTAAAACGCGTCAAATTCACGGGCGACGAACTTGCCGATTTTTCGACGCGCTTGGGGCAGGTCCGCTATAGGATCCGGTATCCGGGTGGTCCTGAGGATCGCGCAACTGAATTAGCCGAGTCTGGTGGGTATATCAGCCGTCGCGGCTTTGAATTTCTGTTCGGCCGCGCGCAGTTGCCTGATCTGCGGGACGACTGACAGAATGCCCAATGCGGACGACTGGGAGTTGCGTCCTTATCTGACCGTATTCGGCCAGCCAAAAATGGGGTTAGAACGCAGGTTGTTATAGTTTGGGCCGCGCCATCAACTAATGGCGGACAGGGTGGGATTCGAACCCACGGTGAGCGTAAACCCACGGCGGTTTTCAAGTTTGGGACACCCGGCCCTGTAGTAACCTGTCACTGCACGCAGACACCTGTAAACGCCTTACGAATCAATAACATAACGTCCTTGCAAGCTCGCGAGCGCACGTCGTAGCACGGTATTACCTGTTACAAATGTGTTCGACGGAGCGTAGATATGGCGAAGCCAAAGCAAGAGCCGGTGAAGATTACGAAGGCGTTCATTGAGCGCGTCGCGATCCCAACCGAGGGATACGAAATCAGATGGGATGCGGCAGTGAAGGGCTACGGCCTCCGCGTCTCGTCGGAAGGTAAGAAGACCTTCATCGCGCTGGGCCGGGTGAAGGGGAAGCTGGTGCAGTTCACCATCGGCGCGTTTGGCACCTACACCGAGGAGAACGCGCGAAAGCGGGCGCAGAAGGTGTTGCAGGACATGCGCGAGGGGATCGACCCACGTGATGCGAAGCGGCATGACGAAGCGCTCAAGGTGACGTTGACCACAGTGGTTGAGGCTTATGTCGCCCGCCCCGGCAAGCTGAAGGCGAGCAGCAAGGCAACCATCGAACGCCATTTGCGAACGACCTTCGCCAGCCTTGCGCAGAAGCCCATTGCCTCGATCACCGAGGACCAGTGCAAGAAGCTGTATCGGAAGATGCTGACGGGCGGTTTGCACGGCAAGAAGGGCGCGCCGGGGCAAGCCAATCAGGCGTTCTCCGTCCTTGGTGCGCTCATCAACTATGCCAGCCGCCAATATAAGCTGGCGGACGGGTCGCCTGTCGTCGCGCTCAATCCCGTGGCCGTCCTCAAGGACGACCGGGTGAGGTTGAAGGCGCGGACCACACGCATCCCCGACAGCAAGGTCGGCGCGGTCTGGAATATGCTCAATCAGTTGCGCGAGGATTCGCACAACCCGCAAACGGTCGCGAGCATCGATTTGGTGACGTGGCTGCTACTGACCGGGTGCCGTCTATCCGAGGGCAACTCCCTTCGTTGGGATCAGATCAATTTGGACGAGGGCCATTGGCATCTGCCCGATCCGAAGAATTCTCATGAGGTATTCCTGCCGCTCAGCACGCAGGCTGTCGAATTGCTCAAGCGCCGCCGCGCTCTGACGAACGGCGACTTCGTGTTTCCTTCGTGGGGTAAGACCGGCCACATTGCGGACCCGCGCGACGTGATGAAGAAGGTGAGCGCGGCGGCTGGTGTCCGCCTTACGAACCACGACCTACGCCGCACGATGACGAACATATCGCTTCGGTGCTGCCGCATTGAGAAGTTTCGCACCGACCTGCTCACGAACCATCTGACCCGCGACGTGACCGCCGAGCACTACTTCGACACCACGAACCTCCAGTGGCTCCAGCCCGAGGTGCAGAAGATTGCGGACTGGATTGAGGTTGAGGCAGCGAAGGCGAGCGGCGCGAATGTGGTGTCGCTGCACGCGGCTGGGTGATGCACGCGGCAGGCCGCGCAGCCTCGCGCACAGCCCCGAGGCCGGGGTCGCCGCCGGGGTAGGGGCGGCACGGTGCCGATCGGGGCTGTAGCCGGCCTGTATTCGAGAGGCCGTCTCGGTCAGGTCCAAATCGCGCAATCGAGGGAAATCGGTCGAGGCCGGCGACCTGCTAATCGCCCCCTGATCGGTTTACGGACCAAAAATCTGCCAGCCTGATCTGTGCCGATGTTGGAAATGAGTGTTAACTCGCTTGCACGACCCATTACGAGCAGCATAAGGTAACTGCCGTCACTCACGGGTGACTGCGGCCGGACCCGCATCCACGAGAGAAGTTCCCGGAACCGAAGCCGACGTAGCAGGGGTGAAATTCCCTCAGGACTCGGACACTTTGCTGGAGGGTGTTCCTCCGGTGCTGGTGACCACAGCTCAACGTCCCTGATCGACGCTCCATGGCGCGCAGGGTGATGTGGAGTTCACCGGCATGATCGCCGATACCGATATGACGTTCGACCAGCTTTGTGAGCTGTTCAACTACACGCCCAAGGGCCGTCCGCTCGATCCGAAGGAAGCTGCCGAATTGATCGGCGTCTCGCCCGATACGCTGGAAGGCTATCGCGGACGTGGCATTCCCTTGCGCCACTTCGCACCACCCGGAACGCGGATTGTTCGGTATTCCGAACGCGATGTGCTGGCGTGGCTCGCTTCGGGTGCGCGCTACAGCACCAGCGAACAGGTCGCTGCCTGACCCTCCCCTCATGAATACCGGCAGGGTGGTGGCCCTGCCGGTGGAGTATCATCGTGAACAGCACCAATTTACAGGACCTCGCCGTGGGTCCGCAATCCCCGAGTGTTTTCCCGCAAAACTCACCGCCGCGTAAAAATTCGCCGGATGCGGATGGCGATGCGCGCACATTGACCTGTAGCCCGACCGGCGGGAGCCCTCGTCATGGTTGACCCCGAACTCGCCAAGCAGGGGTTCTTCTGGAACGATGCTCCATCTGACAACGCGGACCACACCGAACGCACTCAGCACGGCACCATCGTCAAGGTCGCTGCTGCATTCTTCGATGAAATGGACCGCCGCTCAGAAAAGGTGAACCTGCTCAAGCTGGACGGTCCCATATCGCGTGACGAATGGAACAGCGCGCGTGGCAAGCAACCCTGCATCGTGGATCGGTGGTTCTATGAGGATGTAGGCGTATTCATCGCGCCCGGTGGCACCGGCAAGACGACACTCCTGCTGTTTCAGCTAATCCATATCGTCCTCGGGCTGGACCTGTTCGGCTATGAGGTTCGGGCACCCGGTCCAGTGGTCCTGCTGACGGCAGAGGACAGCCGCGAGACGCTGATCGCCCGGTTGCGCTTCATGTGTCACGAGCTTGGTCTGACCGACGAGCAAGTTCAGGAGGTGCGCGATAGCGTCATCATCACCGACGTATCGGGCAAGGGGATCAAGCTGACCACGGTGGAGAAGGACGTGGTGATGCCCAGCAAGCAGCTTGATCGGCTGATTGTAGAGGTTGGCCTGCTCTGTCCGTCGCTCGTCGTCATCGACCCGATGGTGTCATTCGGTGTTGGCGAAAGCCGCATTAACGACGCGGAACAGGGCATGATTGATGCCGCGCGGCGCATCAGGAATACCGTGCGGTGCGCCGTGCTGTATGTTCACCACACCGGCAAGGCCAACGCTCGCGAGGAAACGCTAGACCAGTATAGCGGTCGCGGCGGCAGCGCGCTCGCTGACGGTGCCCGCATGGTGCATGTCCTACAGCGCCTCACCCCTGAAAAATGGACGGAGAGGACAGGCGATACGCTTGGGGAGAAGGAGGGCGGTTTCGTTCTTGCCCGACCCAAGATGACATGGTGCGAACCACAGCCCGACATCTACCTCAAGCGGCATGGTTATACGTTCCAGCGCCATGAAGCGGTGTCGGCGTCCGAGGGCGCGGCGGCGTCCATGCGGAAGAATTCGGACCTGCTCTGGCAGCTACTCAGGGACGAGTGGGAAAAGGGGGTTCGCCACTCCGGGCGGACGCTGGAAGACATCAGCCCAATTTCGCAGAAGGCGACCCGCAATACCTTGCGCCGCTTGCTCGAAGATGGGCGGGTCGTGATCGAAGCCAAGGCCAGTTCAGGACGCGGCGGCGCGCACAACCATCTTCGCCCCGTTGACCCGCTTTGACCACATCGACCGGCTTTGGTGCGTTGGGGCGTTATTGGTGCGCTTTGGTGCGCGTAACGCCCCTAGGGCGGGGCGCTACGCAGCCGCGTTGCTGCGTTAGCCCCTATAGGGAAACGCACCAAAGCAACGCTAAGTCAGTTCGCGCGTGGTCAACGGCAAAAGTGCTTTGGTGCGTTGCCCGCGCCTGTGTGGTCACTTTGTCACCAGCAGGCCGGACTTCTCTACGAGCGACTGCCCGGTCGGCAGAATCTGGACGGTGGCTGCCTTCTCGTCAAAGTGGACCAACGCCTTCTTATGAAGATCCTTCAGCACCTTGCGTTTGAAGTCGGTTCCATTCTTATACTCGACCCATGCTTGTAGCTGGGACACCGAGACGGGTTTGCTTTCGGCGTAGAGCAGGATCAGCACTTTCTGACCCGAGGTTTTTGCCGGTTCGAGAACGCGCCGAACATCACCACTCGACCACACCATATGGAAAGTCCGAGCGGTCACCGCCTCGACAACGGCATGGGAGTCGGCAAGCGGGAGTTTCGAGTAGTTGCGGACGAGTTCCCCCATCACCCATTTCATGCCGCGGAGGAAAAGCTCCGCATCCATGTGGTTGGGGCTGACCTCGGCAGACACATGGCCGATGGCGCGGTTGTTCCGCAGCTCATAGAGCGCCGCAAGCACCTTCGGAACCTGCATACACAGCGACTTACCTTTTGTGCCGTTGTGCTGCTCAAGGTTGCGACAAGCCTGAGGAAAGTTGCTCGGCTTGGACGGTGTCGCTGCGTAGGTGCCGGTCGCATGACCGGCGCAAACGCAATAGGCAATCTCGCAGAACTTACCTGCCTTGAGGCCGACCTTTTCCCAGTCCGCAGCGCGGTATTCATCAAGCGCCTGCTCAAATTCATCGATAAGAGGGTCGCGCAGCCCAGCCGGTATCGCGCTTAACGTGTCTCTCAGGCTTGGAAGACTCAAATATCAGCCCCTATCCCAGAAGTATTTCCACGCACCGTTGCCTTCTTTTGTGCGCTGAATGTCACCCCTGCCGAACATCTGCGTTAGCGCAGCGCCAACTTGATTGGGCGCGTGAGTCCAGCCCTTTCCTTTGAGACCTTCAACAATCTCTGTGGCAGACCGATGATCCTTGAAGAACCCCTCGTCCTTGAGCGTCAAAATCCTAGCAGCGCAAGATTGCCCCTTTGGCGGCGCACTTACTTTCCGTCTCTTGGCTCTGGGTTTCCCAGCCTGCTCCGGTGCTGCATCATCGGCCTCCGCCGGCTCGTCAATTGCCTGCGCCGGAGAGCCATTCGGCGGTCGGCTGCCGAAGCCAGCCTCCTCCAACAGCGGGAACAGCTTCGCAAGAAGCCCCTCTACGAAATCCTTCTCGCCTTCGATTTCCACCACACCGGCGGGTGCGTCTATATGAACCCTGTTCGTCATCTTACCCCCTTTCCCCTCAGCACATACTTGCCGGAGTGAAGCTCAGGATCAAGGGTTTCCTAGTTTGTTCCACAGCTGACCGTGGTCATCACCCGCAAATCGCCGAGCCGCGTATATGTTCTTTGCTGTGGGTCTGCCGCAGAACTGACCTAAGTAATTGTAATAGCAAAATAATTGCTTGCGGACCTTCAACCGCCCTTCCTAGCTTGTAGCCAATGTTTAGCCGCATCAAGCATAGGAGGCCCCAAAATGTCCGATGAAATGGACATCCGTATTTCGCCCACGCTTCATCCCGGTATCGCGGGTGAGATTCTCGACTACGACGACGACACTCGTCCGTTGCTTGGCCAGACCGAGACAGCGGTGGACGAGGCATTCAAAGCGTTGCAGTCGATCCACGACGCCAAGGCTGGCGCGGAGAGGAATCCGACTTGGAATGATGCGGCGCGCCTAGTCGCGGTCGACAATCACGCCACCAAGGTGATGAACAAGGTCTATGCGTCGTGGTCCCGCGCTGTGGACACGCTGAACGCCAATATCGCGACGATGGACAAGGAGTTGAACGCGCCCGTCGAGCAGCGCGCTACCGCGTCCATGGCTTCGGAAATCCGCGCCTACTTCCGCGACCTGAAACCGGGTCCGCGCATGAACGCGCTGCGGCAGGCAATCGAGGCGGGCGATGATGTGACTGTCACGGCGGTCCTCGGCGGTCGTCCCTACCTCTCCGGCCTCGAACCCGAACTGCACGCCGAGTTTCTGCGCGACTGGCACAATGCCCAGCGCCCGCTTGAAGCCAAGAAGGTCCGCGCGATGAAGGCAGCGGCTGACATGCTCAACAACCGATACAAGCTGCTGACCAAGGCGGTGACCGATGCGGTCGGCGACATCAAGATCTACGAAACGTCGAAGGTGAACGGCGCGCCGGTCCTCGTCAAAACGATCACCCCGGCAATGGTGCGCAAACAGGTGAAAGAGTCCAACGAAGCGTTCGCCATCCCGGTCTGACGCTTGTTCTAATCAAATCGAGGTAGTTCGATGAACGCCATCACCCCTCCATGGGGCACGGACTGGAAGCCTACGCCTCCGCCACCTGCAGCCGAGCCTCGCGGGCCGGGTAATCCGAACTGGATCGCTGGCGGACCTAGCCCGAATCCTGCCGGAAGGCCCGCAGGCATCCCGGATCGGCGTTTGCTGGCCACACAACAGATGCTCGACGAGATGCGTAACATCGTCGCGGTGCTGATCGGGAAGGCGCTGGAGGGAGATAGCAACTCGGCTGCGATTCTGATGGCGAAGTGCCTGCCCAGCATCAAGGCGCAGGCGGAGAAGGTGCAGTTCGAGTTTGATGCGTCCGCCCCGATCAGCGAGCAGGTCGCCCAGGTGCTGGATGGCGTAGCGCGCGGACAACTCGCTCCTGATGTCGGTCGGCTCATCATCGACAGCATCGCCCGCCTTGGCGACGTGCGGATGCAGGAGACCCTTGAGGCTCGGATTGAAGCGTTGGAGGCCGCGTCCGATGCCCGAACGTGAACTGCAATTTGTTGCACTTCGGTTGGAAAGGTCGGCGATGCGACCGACCGTACCCCGACGATTGACACATAGGGGCACCGGCTCATGACGACGATAACCACACAGCGGAACCGTGTCTTCACGGAGGCACCGGAACCGGATGACGTTCTGGTGCAGGTGATCCTATTCGGCGAGGGCGATACGCCCGGAACCGTTGCCGGTCGCAGCCTGCGTTACCTCCCAATCAGCGCCTATCAGGAATGCTTGGATTGGGCTGTGGCCATCGCGGACCAGATGGCGCGCCCGCTCTACGTCGTGCCCCTCAACCACGGCGACATTCTCAACACCGACCGCTGGACGCCGTTTGCCAACATGCTCGCCACCCTGAACGATCAGGAGCGCGGGGAACTGCGCCAGATAGCGGTTGCCAGCATGTGTGAACTGATGCGCGACTGCGACGACCGGGAGGTCCGCGCCGAAGCCTACGACATTCTCACTCAACTGAAGGTGATACGCCCATGACTGACAATACCGAATCTCTGAAAGCCGCCGAACCCGGTTCGCACCCGAAGGCGGAGAAGTATGGCATGTCCATCGAACATGCCGACCGCATCGTGCAGCGCCATTTCGGTGTCGCGGACGAGAACGCCGAACTCGCGGGCGGTGCGCTGGCCGCTGACATTGAGGTGAGCAGGGCGCTCGCCAAGAAGGGCTAACCACAGTGGCGGGCCTTCGGGCACTTCAGCGCCGCGTGGCGAAACTGGAGACCGCTCGGAAGCCGCGACCGTCGCCCATCGTCATCATGTGTGGCTCGTTCGACGCGTTCGCCGATGCCACATATGCGGAGGTGATGGCTGGCACGCTGGCAGGGGACTTCCTGCGAATCCTCGACCATCTCCGTGAATGGGACGAGGGCGGGGTATGGGCGCTGGCATATGCTCGCTGACGGTGCCGGCCAGTAGCAGCATGGGGTTGCGCGGGCTTTTGTCGCCTTCACCCGCGCCGAGGATCAGCGGACGGTCCCTCGTTAATCGAACATCCGCAGCAGCGGGGGTAGGCGACACTCCTTCCGCCCTGACGCTGTCAGCACCCTGCGCCTCGTGCGCGGGGTGCTGCTATGAGCCTTCGCTCTGCCGCTTCTGCAACTCTGCATCGATCGGCTTTGCCATCATGGACAGTAGGTTGCCTAGCTTCGTCAGAGCTTCTTCAAAAGCTGCACTGCTGGGCTCGCCATCGTCATTCAGAGATTCGCCGATCTGCTTCCAGAACGATGCACGTTGAGCGGCGAACTCGATAGGATTGAAGCCGGGCTCGGAGGCGCCCTCCAGCAGAGTTTGAGTGACCGTGGCGAGTTCCAGCGCGGCGATGCGGGCGCGCAGCTTAATGATGTCGTCTTCTATCGCCATCGATATTCCCCTGCTTCATTCTAGTTGGCGGAAGCGGTGGGATTCGAACCCACGGACGGCTTGCACCGTCGCTGGTTTTCAAGACCAGTGCCTTAAACCACTCGGCCACACTTCCATGCCGGCCCAGCGACGGCGGCTACAACTCTGCTACAAAGGCGAAAATCGCGCTCGCGCAGCATGTTACCGACCTGTCGCTAAGCGACTCTAATTGCCTTCCTTTTCCTCCATCACGCCCGATGCAGCCTCGCAACCCCCAGCAGCTTTCAAGACCGCTGCCTTAAACCACTCGGCCACCTGTCCGTCCGCTCGCTTCCTAGCGAAGCTTTGCGTCATGCCAAGCGTAAAATGAGCAAAATCCGCTTTCGGCGCGTTCTTCTGGGAACGGAAGCGACAAGGGGGATTTCGCCTCCTGCTGTCGCTGTGCCACAAAGGGCTGAGGGAGATTCTCTAATGCGTTCAACCATTCACTCGCTTCTACTGCGTCTTGCCGTCGTCACGGCGGGCAGCTTGATGGCGGGGCCTGGCATGACGCAGGACATGGCGCAGGACGCGGGTTTTCGCAGCTATCTGGAAACGCTACGACCAAAGGCGCAGGCGATGGGCATCCGCTCTTCCACGCTGGATTCCGTCTTCCCCACGCTCACGCCGAACCCGCGCGTCGTCCAACTGGATCAGAACCAGCCGGGGGGAGGGGCCTATTCGCCCATTCCCAATTTCGAACCCTATCGGCGCCAGCATGTCGATGCCGCGCGCATCAGCCGTGGCCGCACCGCTTATCAGGCGAACCGCGCCCGGCTTGCTCGGATAGAGGTGGAAACCGGCGTGCCGGAGGAAATCATGGTCGCGATCTACGGCCATGAAACCAATTATGGTTCCTATACCGGCGACTTCGACCTCATCCGCTCGCTTGCGACGCTGTCCTATGAAGGGCGCCGCCGCACCCTGTTCGAACCGGAATTGCTGGCGACGCTCAAGATGCTGGACAATGGCGTGCCGCGCAGCCGCCTGATCGGCAGCTGGGCAGGGGCGACGGGCTATCCCCAATTTCTTCCCAGCGTCTATCTGCGTCTGGGCAAGGATGGCGACGGCGATGGACGCGTCGATATCTGGAACAGCGAAGCGGACGCGCTGGCCTCCATCGCCAATTATTTCGTCAATGCCGGTTGGCGGCGCGGCCAGCCATGGGGCGTCGCCGTATCGGTGCCCGCCGGGTTCAACCGGGCTAGCGTATCGGCACGGCTTTCACCCGCGCGTTGTCCCCGAGTGTTCAATCGTCACAGCCGCTGGCTGACAATGGCCGAATGGCGCAGCCGGGGCATCGTCCCGACCGGCGGCAGCTGGCCAGCGGACACGGTCATGGCAACGCTGCTCGAACCCGATGGTCCGGGCAAGACCGCCTATCTGCTCACCAGCAATTACCGGGCGATCCTTGATTATAATTGCTCGAATTTCTACGCGCTGTCGGTCGGGCTGCTTGCCGACGCCGTCAGGCAGTAAAGCGCCAGCCCTCTTGAGAATGTGTCTGTCATGGCTAATGACAGGGGCACGGCATTCTCATCACCCGAATCCATCAGTGCGAAGGCAGTCCTCATGAACAAGTCACTAGCCGCCATCCTCTTCGTCGGATTGCTGGCGCAGCCTCTCACGGCCGCCGCGCCTCCTTACACCAGTGAGGCGCCCATCGCTTACATGAAGGACCTGTCGTCGGGCGCCGTGCTCTATGACAAGGGCGGCGAAACGCGGATGCCGCCCGCCTCCATGGCGAAGATGATGACGGCGCACGTCGCCTTCCGCCTGATCCAGAAGGGCGACCTGAAGCTCGACACGAAATTCACCGTCCGCCCCGAAACCTGGAAGCAGTGGCACGGCCCTGCGGCCGGTTCGACCATGTTCCTGTCGGCGGGCGAGCAGGTGTCTGTCGAAAATCTCCTCCACGGCATCGTGACCCTGTCCGGCAATGACGCCTGCGTCGTGCTGGCCGAAGGGATCGCCGGGACGGAGCAGGCCTTCGTCGCGCAGATGAATGACGAAGCCAAGCGCCTTGGTCTTAAGAACAGCCATTTCGGCACCAGCAACGGCTGGCCCGATGAAGGCGTCACCTACGTAACTGCGCAGGATCTTGCCCTTCTTGCCGAAGCCACGATCGAGGAGACACCGGACCTCTACAAGCGCTTCTACGCCACCCGCTCCTTCACCTGGGGCAAGACCATGGGCGGCTCCGACATCGCGCAGGGGAACCGCAATCCGATCCTGGGTAAGGTCGCGGGCGCCGATGGTCTGAAGACCGGCCATACGCAGGAAGCAGGCTACGGCTTTACCGGTTCAGCCGAACAGGACGGCCGCCGCCTGGTCATGGTCGTGGCAGGCCTTACCAGCTTTAATGGCCGCATCGAGGAATCGGTTCGGTTCATGGACTGGGGCTTCAAGGCGTGGAAGGCGCAGCCGCTCTTCAAAAAGGGCCAGACCGTCGACACCGCTGAAGTTCAGCTGGGCAGCGCAACCAGCGTGCCGCTCGTCGCGCCGCAGGACATGGCCGTAACTCTGCCCCGCACTGCGTCGGGCAACATCTCGGTCAAGGTCGCCTATACCGGCCCGATCAAGGCACCGATCGCAAAGGGGCAGAAGGTCGCCGAACTGATCGTCTCCACCCCCGACACCCCGCCGCAGGTGCTGCCTCTGGTCGCGGGTGAGGAAGTGTCTGAAGCCGGCATCTTCGGTCGCCTCTGGAACGGCCTGAAGTCCTTCTTCGGGTGACACGCGGCCGGTTCATCACTCTGGAGGGCGGGGAGGGCGCCGGTAAATCGACGCAGCTCCGCGCCCTCGCCGCCGCCTTGCGCGCCAAGGGGCTGGAAGTCGTGGAAACCCGCGAACCCGGCGGCAGCGAAGGCGCGGAAGCCATCCGCGCGCTTTTGCTCACCGGCACCGCCGACCGCTGGAGCCCCCGCGCCGAAGCGCTCCTTTTCGCCGCAGCCCGCGCCGATCATATCGAAAAGACAATCCGCCCCGCGCTAGATCGCGGCGCCTGGGTTTTGTCCGACCGCTTCCTCGACAGCAGCCGCGCCTATCAGGGCATGGGCGACCTCACCGACGCCCACATACTGACCCTCCACCGCATCGGCAGCGCCGACTTCCTCCCCGACCGAACCTTCTTCCTGACACTCCCTGAAGCAGAGGCACAGCAACGCGCCTGGTCCCGCGACGGAGACGCCGCCGACCGCATCGGCGGCCGCGACGCAGCCTTCCACGCCAATGTCGCTGCCGCCTTCACCCGCTTCGCCGATCAGGACCCCGCCCGCATCCGCACGATAGACGCGTCAGGCCACCCCGAAGCCGTAACCTCGCGCCTCCTCGCAGCGCTCCACGACCTGCTGCCATGATCGCCATCCTCGGCCATGACACCCAAGCCGACACGCTGCTCGCCGCCGCCCGCAGTGGCCGCATGCATCATGGCTGGATACTCGCTGGCCCGCGCGGAATCGGCAAGGCTAGCTTCGCCCGCGCGCTCGCCCTTCGCCTCCTAGCCGAAGCAGCAGGCCCCGCACCCGACGGCGAAGGCCTGTCCGTCCCCACCGATCACCCCATCCGCAAGCTGATCGAGGCCGAAGCCCATCCCGACTACGCCGAACTCTACTGCCTGGAAAAAGAAACCGGCACCGCCCGCAACATCTCCGTCGATCAGGTGCGCGGCCTCCAGCGCCTCGTCCAGTCCGCCCCGTCGCTGTCGCCCCGCCGCATCGTCGTCATAGACAGCGCCGACGACCTCGAACGCGGCGCCGCCAACGCGTTACTCAAAACGCTGGAAGAGCCACCCGCCGACATGCTCTTCTTCCTCGTCAGCCACGCGCCCGGCCGCCTCTTGCCCACCATTCGCTCGCGCTGCCGCACCCTGCGCTTCGACCCGCTCGACAGCGAAGCCATGCGCACCATCCTCCGCCGAGAGCAGCCGGACCTCCCACCCGCAGACATAGAGGCGCTTGCCGCCCTGGGAGAGGGCGCGCCCGGGAAGGCCCTGCGCTACGCGGGCCTCGACGTAACCGACCTGGACCGCATGCTCCGCGCCATCGCGGCGGATGGCGACCCCGGCAACCGCCACCGCCTCATCCTCGCAAAGCAGCTCTCCGGCAAAGCTGCGCGCCCCCGCTATGAAGCCTTCCTCGAACGCGTCCCCGCCTTCATCGCCGACGCCGCCCGCCAGCGCAGCGGCCCCGCGCTCGGCACAGCACTGGACCACTGGGAAGCCGCCCGCCAACTCGCCAGCGGCGCCATCATCCTCTCGCTCGACCCCGCAGCCGTTGCTTTCGAACTCGCGGGCCATGTCGCCGCGCTCGCCCCGGATCAGCGTTGAAAAGCAGGCTTTGCGCGCGCCTTAACAGCCGCTAGGGAAGGCGCATGTCGCAGCCCTACACCATCACCACCGCCATCAGCTATCCCAACGGCCGCCCCCATATCGGCCATGCCTATGAGGTGATCGCCACCGACGCGATCGCTCGGTTCCAGCGGATGATGGGCCGCGACGTCTTCTTTCAGACCGGCACTGACGAACATGGCCTGAAAATGGATCAGGCCGCCCGCACGCGCGGCATCGAACCGCGCGCCCTTGCTGACGAAATGTCAGGCTATTTCAAGGATATGAACGACAGTCTGAACATCAGCTATGATCGTTTCATCCGCACCAGCGAGCCTGACCATCACCGCGCATCCCAAGCCATCTGGCAGGCGATGGAGGCCAATGGCGACCTGTATCTCGGCCGCTATGAAGGCTGGTACTCGGTCCGCGACGAAGCCTTTTACGACGAAAAGGAACTGGTCGATGGGGAAGGGGGCGAAAAGCTCTCACCTCAGGGCACGCCGGTCGAATGGACTGTCGAGGAAAGCTGGTTCTTCCGCCTGTCCGCCTATCAGCAAAAGCTGCTCGACCTCTACAACAGCCAGCCCGACTTCATTCAGCCCGACAGCCGGCGCAACGAAATCATGCGCTTCGTAGAAGGCGGCCTTTCCGACCTCAGCGTCTCGCGCACCAGCTTCGACTGGGGCGTCAAGGTTCCGGGCAGTGCCGAAGCCGGTACATCTCATGTCATGTATGTCTGGGTCGATGCGCTCACCAATTATTTGACCGGCTGCGGCTATCCCGACAACGCCGAGCGCATGGCGCGCTACTGGTCGGAAGGTGGCGACATCACGCACATTATCGGAAAAGATATCGTGCGTTTTCATACCGTTTACTGGCCAGCATTCCTGATGAGTGCAAAGCTGCCTTTGCCCAAGCAGATCTTCGGTCACGGCTTCCTCCTCAACCGTGGTGAGAAGATGTCGAAGTCAGTCGGCAACGTCGCCGACCCGATGGAACTGGCCGAGCGTTTCGGCGTGGACCAGCTCCGCTATTTCCTCCTGTCCGAAGTCACTTTCGGCAATGACGGCAGCTACAGCGCAGAGGCGATCGTTGCCCGATCGAACAGCGACCTAGCCAACAGCTTCGGAAATCTGGCGCAGCGGACCCTGAGCTTCATCGCCAAGAATCTCGAAGGTCGCTTGCCCGAACCCGCGCCGCAGGATGTGGACCGCGATCTGCTGAAAACAATCAGCGACGCTGCCCAAACCTTCCAAACCGCCATGGCCGATCTCGCGCCCTCCACAGCGATCGAAGCATGGATGCGCGCCGTGTTCGCCTGCAACGCTTATATCGACGCGCAAGCACCCTGGGCCTTGCGCAAGACCGACCCGGCGCGGATGGAAGCGGTGCTGGCGACGCTTTACGAAGCCATCGCCAACCTCGCCATCATCATCCAGCCCGTGATCCCGGCCAGCGCCACCGCGCTGCTCGATCAGATGGGCGTTCCGCAGACGAGCCGGACCTACGAAGCGATCGGCAGCAGCAGCTACGCCGACCTCCGCGCCAGCGGCTTCACCCTCAGCGCGCCCAAGCCACTCTTCCCGCGCCTCGAACTCACCGAAGCGGACGCCTGACCCCATGCTGATCGACAGTCATTGCCACTTGAATTACAAAGGCTTGGTCGAATATCAGCAGAATGTGCTTGAACGGGCGCGCTCCGCTGGCATCGATCTGATGCTCAACATCGCGACGCGCGAAAGCGAATGGGATGCGGTGCTCGCGACAGCCGAACAGCAACCCGATGTCTACGCCACAGTGGGAATCCATCCCCACGAGGCCGACGAACATCCCCACATCGACACGGCCAAACTGATCGAACGCGCCGCCCATCCACGGGTCGTAGGCATCGGGGAAACCGGCCTCGACTATTATTATGATCATAGCGACCGCGCCCGGCAGCAAAGCAGCTTCCGCGCCCATATCGCCGCGTCCCGCGCGACCGGCCTGCCCCTCATCGTCCACACCCGCGATGCCGAGGAGGATACCCTCGCCATCCTGCGCGAGGAAATGGGGCAGGGCGTCTATCCCGGCGTCATCCACTGCTTCACCGCCAGCGGAGCCTTTGCCGATGCGGCCCTGGACCTCGGCTTCTACATCAGCATTTCGGGCATCGTGACCTTCAAGAGCGCGAAGGATCTTCAGGAAACCGCTGCCCGTCTGCCGCTCGACCGGCTGCTGGTCGAAACGGACTCTCCCTTCCTCGCGCCCGTGCCGCACCGTGGCAAGCCCTGCGAACCGGCATTCGTCGCCGATACCGCGCGCTTCCTGGCAAAGCTGCGCGGCGAAAGCGTGGAGCAACTGGCCGCCGCAACCTCAGCGAACTTCCACAGCTTGTTCAGCAAGGCCGGAGCAGCGCAAAAGGCATGAGCCTTAAGCTCACCATCCTGGGCTGCGGCACTTCTTCGGGCGTCCCGCGGATCGGCAATGACTGGGGAAGCTGCGACCCTGCCGAGCCGAAGAACCGGCGGACACGGGCCTCGATCCTGGTAGAAAGCCCCACCACGCGCCTCCTGATCGATACGTCCCCCGACATGCGTGCCCAGTTGCTGGCCGCCGATGTCATCCATATCGACGCCATTCTCTGGACCCACGACCATGCGGATCATTGTCACGGCATCGATGACGTGCGCCAGCTTTACCACCACCGCCGCACGCCCGTGCCAGGCTATGCCCGCCGCCAGACGCTCAAACTTCTGAAGGAACGCTTTGCCTACGCCTTTGAAGGACGACAGGGCTATCATCAGACCATTGAACCGCATGTGCTGCCCGATGGCCTGCGCATCGGTGACATCGACATCGCTTGCACAGACCAGCCCCATGGCGAGATTTACTCAACCGGCTTTCGCTTCACATCGGGTGGCCGGTCGATAGGCTATGCCACTGATTTTCATGATCTTACAGCCGACATGATCAGCCTTTACGACGGGTTGGACGTCTGGGTTGTCGACGCCCTCCGCGAAAAGCCGCATCCGACCCATCCGCATCTGGCCCTGACCCTCGATGGCATTTCGGCCGTCCGTCCCGGCCGCGCCGTTCTCACGCATATGGATCAAAGCATGGACTATGCGGCTCTGTTGAAAACGCTGCCGGACGGCGTGGAGCCCGGCTATGATGGCATGTGGATCGAATTGAACGGGGATGGGGGCTGACGGCATGAATGGGGATCAGGCGGCTTCCAGCATCTGGTATGTGCTCGCGCTTGTTCTCGTCGGCTCCGCCTTGCTGGCTCGCCGCATGCCCATGGCTGGCATGCTCCGCCTTGCACTGGTCTGGGTCGCCATATTCGCGGCCCTGCTGGGATTGTTCAAAATTGGTGAGAAAGCCGGACTTTTCTCTACCAGAATGGCTGGGGAATGGGCAGGGCCGGTTTCGCAGGAAACGCCCCCAACACCGCCTCCTGCCCGCGCCGAAGGTCAGGCACTTCGCATTCCCATGGCGCCTGACGGACATTTCTGGGTCGAAGGAACAGTCAATGGCACTGCCACCCGTTTCCTCATAGACAGCGGCGCCAGCATCACGGCCCTTTCCGTCCCCTCGGCGCGTGCGGCCGGGCTCAATTTTGACCTGAACGCACCGGGCGTGTCGATGATGACCGCCAACGGTCAGATTGACGCCAAGCGTTCCTCCATCTCCACCCTCGCCATCGGCCCAATCCGGTCTAGCGATCTTCCGATCGTCATATCGCCCGCCTTTGGTGAGGTGAACGTCATAGGGATGAACATGCTGTCCCGGCTCAAAAGCTGGGGCGTCGAAAATGGTGAGATGGTGCTGAATCCATGACGGCAACCTTGGCGCTGCGCGCACCGACCCAGCGTGAAAGGTTGAAGGCGATCATCGGCGGTTCCACCGGCAATCTCGTGGAATGGTATGACTGGTACGCCTATGCCGCCTTCACACTCTATTTCGCACCGCATTTCTTCCCGAGCGAAGATCGCACCGCCCAGCTTTTGAGCGCCGCAGGGATATTCGCCGTGGGCTTCCTGATGCGGCCGATCGGCGCTTGGCTGATGGGCATTTATGCTGACCGACATGGACGCAAAAGCGGTCTCACCCTGTCCGTGGCTCTCATGTGCGCGGGTTCGCTGCTTATTGCCGTGACGCCCGGCTATGATGTGATCGGGGTAGGGGCGCCCCTGCTACTCGTCCTTGCCCGCCTGATGCAGGGCCTTTCGATCGGCGGCGAATATGGGGCCAGCGCAACCTATCTGTCTGAAATGGCGGGACGAGATCGGCGCGGCTTCTTCTCAAGCTTTCAATATGTTACGCTTATCGCCGGGCAACTCGTCGCAATTTGCGTGCTGCTTGTCCTTCAGGGCGTGCTGACCACTGCGCAGCTTGATGCCTGGGGATGGCGGATACCTTTCGTGATTGGTGGTGCGCTGGCCGTGATCGTCTTCTGGCTGCGCCGTGGGCTCAGTGAAACGCAGAGCTACCACGCGGCGAAAGCCGAAGGAGCGCCGCGATCCGGCTTTGTCGAGCTCATCACCAAGCATCCTCGCGAAACGCTGACCGTGATGCTGCTCACGGCGGGCGGCACCATCGCTTTCTATGCCTATTCCATCTACATGCAGAAATTCCTGGTGAACACGTCGGGGCTAAGCCGGGAAACAGCATCACAGATCAATGGGATAACCTTGTTCTTTTTCATGTTGTTGCAACCTGTAGCCGGGGCGCTTTCCGACCGGATCGGGCGTAAACCGTTGATGATCGGGTTCGGCATCCTGGGCTTGCTGTTCACTTATCCGATATTCGCCACGCTTGCCGTAACTCGTGATCCCTTGATAGCGGGCCTGCTGGTGATGGCGGGCTTGATCATCGTCACCGGCTACACATCGATCAACGCCGTCGTGAAGGCGGAGCTTTTCCCGGCCCATATCCGCGCTCTTGGCGTCGCGTTGCCATATGCCTTGGCGAACACATTGTTCGGCGGCACGGCCGAATTCGTGGCGCTCTATTTCAAGCAGATCGGCATCGAACAGGCATTTTACATCTATGTAAGCGTCATGATCGCCATATCGCTGATCATCTACATCAAAATGCCCGACACCCGCCGCCACAGCCAAATCCGGGAAGACTGATATGTGGGGGCGTTCACGTCACGAATGTGGGGAGCGCCGCCTTCAGGCAATGCACGGCCCGGTTTTCGGTGGCAGGTGACTATCGGTGACAGCGACTAATTGCCTCTAATTGCTTCATCTGGGTACGCTCCGGAACGGCCACCCCAATTTATATTTAACATAATATATATTATCGTACAAATATCACTCTGGAAGGGATAGCCTTCCCCCAACCAAAACTCTATCTTCTCGCCACCTCCTTCTTGATTTCAGGACCCCCATGTCATCCAGCACCAAAGCGAGCCCCGCCGACATCATGCCGCTCGCCAACGTCATGGCCCGTCTCCGCGATCCGGAAACCGGATGTCCCTGGGATATCCAGCAGGATTTCGCCAGCATCGCGCCCTACACGATCGAGGAAGCCTATGAAGTCGCCGACGCGATCGAACGTAACGACATGCCCGCGCTCTGCGACGAACTCGGCGACCTCCTGCTACAGGTAGCCTTCCACAGTCGCATGGCCGAACAGGTCGGGCACTTCAATCTCCAGGACGTGATCGACGGCGTCACCGACAAGATGATCCGCCGCCATCCGCACATCTTCGGCAAAGGTGCCGAACGCGAACATGGCCATGCCCAATGGGAAGCGATCAAAGCAGCCGAACGCGCCGCCAGGGAACCCGACAGCAGTGCTCTCGCTGGCGTTGCCAACGCGCTCCCCGCACTACTCCGCGCCGAAAAGCTCCAGAAGCGCGCCGCCCGCACAGGTTTCGACTGGCCCGACACCCAAGGTGCGGTCGCGAAGATTGAAGAGGAATTGCAGGAAGTTCACGACGCCACATCGCCCGAAGAACATAAGGAGGAGGTCGGCGACCTGCTGTTTGCTGTCGTCAATCTGGCCCGGCACCTGAAGGTCGATCCGGAAGCCGCGCTACGGGCCGCCAGCGCGAAATTCGAAGCCCGATTCCGCGTCATGGAACAGACCGCTGGCGATCGATTTCAAAGCCTCGACCTTGATGGAAAAGAAGCTCTGTGGCAGCAGGCCAAACGCGAATTGGCCCGCCCTTAATCGATCAAGAACCCGCGCGTTTGCTGAAACGAGCAAAGGCAGAGTCGGACAGCCGAACCTTGACGACAAGCTCGCTATCGACCGTTTCGCTTTCTATCACTTCACCATGCTCGTGCAGCCAGGCAACGGCAGCGCCATCCGCCAACGGCACTCGAAGTTGATGGATTTGCGCGCCAGCAGTCAGTCGGGCGCTTATGCATCGTTGCAGATCATCCACGCCGTCCCCAGTCAGAGCGGAAAGGATCACGACATCTCCGCGCCGCTCCGCAATTTCCCGAAGTTGCGTAGCTTCTTCCTCACCGAGCAGATCAAGTTTATTCCAAGCCTCGATAATCGGGGGAGCGTCGTCCCCTGCTCCGCCCTCAAGAGCGCCCTCACCCGCAACACCAAGCTCACTCAGCACGTCCAGCACATCATCGCGCTGCGCCTCGCTATCGGGATGCGCGATGTCGCGGACATGTATGATGAGGTCAGCGGACAGAACTTCTTCCAGCGTGGCGCGAAACGCCGCAATAAGCTGAGTCGGAAGATCCGACACAAAACCGACAGTGTCCGACAGGATCGCCTTGTCCAATCCCGGTAATGCGATCTGGCGCATGGTGGGGTCCAGCGTCGCGAACAGCAAATCTTCCGCCATGACATCGGCGCCCGTCATGCGGTTGAAAAGCGTGGACTTGCCAGCATTGGTATAACCGACGAGCGCGATCACCGGCCAAGGAGCTCTTTGCCGCCGTGCCCGATGCAGACTGCGGGTACGGGTCACCTGGTCAAGTTCACGCCTGATCTTTGCCATGCGATCCCGGATCATCCGCCGGTCCGCCTCGATCTGCGTTTCACCGGGGCCGCCAAGGAATCCAAAGCCGCCACGCTGCCGTTCAAGGTGGGTCCAACTGCGCACCAGCCTGCCCGCCTGATAATCGAGATGGGCCAGTTCGACCTGAAGGCGTCCCTCATTGGTGGCCGCACGCTCCCCGAAGATTTCCAGGATCAACCCGGTTCGGTCGATCACCTTGGCTTCGGTCGCCTTTTCAAGATTGCTTTGCTGAACCGGGCTCAACGCGTTGTCGACAATCACCAGTTCGGCATCTTCCATCCGCGCAAGCGTTGCGATCTGGTCGACCTGACCACTTCCGAACAAAGTTGCGGGTTTCCGATCCCGCACGCGAAACGCCTGCGCCGCGCGCACGTCTATGCCGATAGCCAGAGCGAGGCCTTTCGCCTCCTCAAGGCGGGCGTCACTATCACGCCTTTCGACGCCGTGAGTTTCAGCGCGCACGACCACGGCCCGCGCGCCACGCGATACTTCGTCGGCAGAGTCCCGGTTGAAGACGGCCATAAGCGCCTAACGCATCAGGCGCCGACCCGCCTCATCAGAAGGCGGGCCGTACCGAAATAGATTGATCAATCCTCGCCCTCGCCTTCGCCACTCAGGTCAAGCGCATGGAGAGGTTGAACAGTGGAGATGGCATGCTTGTAGACAAGCTGCACCATGCCGTCGCGCTCCAGCAGCATGCAGAAAAGATCGAATGCTGCGATCTCGCCCTGCAACATCACGCCGTTGACCAGGAACATGGTCACCGGGCTACCGGACTTGCGAACGGCGCTGAGGAATACTTCCTGAAGCAGTTTGGGCTTTGAATTGCCGTCGCTCGCCTTGCGAAGGTCGGTCAAGTCCATCGACTGAGCGGGCATCACGGTGGAAATCGCGTGCTTGTAGACAAGCTGCGATTGCCCGTCGCGCCGCAACAGAACTGAGAAGTTATCGAACCAGGTGATGATCCCTTGCAGCTTCACGCCCTTGACCAGGAACATGGTCACGGGAGTTTTGCTCTTGCGCAGGTTGTTCAGGAATATGTCCTGAAGATTATTGAGTTTTTCTGCCATGGTCTTCACCTTATTGGCGGGACGTTACCCGCTCTTGCACCCCTGGGCAGGGTGTCTTGCCTGCCCCCGCTCACCGGGGGCAATCAGAAAGCTACCGCAATTGCGAAGGGGCGTCCATGCCCCAGATGGGCTATCGTTCATCCCCTTGCATCAATTGTCTTTTCCATCCGTGATCCCAAGCAGCTTGAGCTTGCGGTGCAATGCAGACCGCTCCATGCCGATGAACGTGGCCGTCCGGGATATGTTGCCGGAAAATCGCCTGATCTGAATGCGCAGATACTCGCGTTCGAAACTTTCGCGTGCTTCCCGCAACGGCGCCCCCATGATCGCGGACTGACCCATCCCTTCGCCTGCGCCATTGCTGGAAAGTTCGCTAGGCAGCATGTCCAGCTCGATCCGGCCAATCCGCTCGCCCGGAGCGAGGATCATTGTCCGTTCGATGACATTGCGCAGCTGGCGAACGTTGCCGGGCCACTCGTTCGCCTGAAGCGCAGCCATGGCGTCACTGGCGATTTCGGGCGACGGCACCCGCCGTTCAGCCGCGAAACGTGCTAGATAATGTTCGACCAGCGGTGGAATGTCGTCTCGCCGTTCCGAGAGGGAAGGGATGATCAGGGGCACGACGTTGAGGCGATAGAACAGGTCTTCCCGGAACCGCCGCTCCTCAATTTCCGCCGCCAGGTCCCGCGCGGTCGAAGAGATGACGCGTACGTCCACCTTCACCTGCCGTTGCCCTCCCACGCGCGTGAAGCTCTGATCCGTCAGAACCCGCAATATCTTGCCCTGCGTCGTGACGGGCATGTCCGCGATCTCGTCAAGGTAAAGCGTGCCGCCATGCGCCTGCTCAAGATAGCCGGGACGCACAAGGCCGCTGGGATCTTCGACGCCGAACAGTTCCTCTTCGACCCGGTCGGGGTCCATTCGCGCCGCCGCGACGATGATAAAGGGCGCGTCGGCCCTCCCGCTCCAGCTGTGAAGCATGCGAGCCGCTACTTCTTTGCCGACGCCCGCAGGACCGGAAATCAGCACCCGGCTGCCCGTGCCCGCGACCTTTTTTATCGTCGCCCGAACCGCATTGATCGCGGCCGACGTGCCCGTGAGTTCGTCATCCTGTCCAAACCGGGCACGCAGGACCTGATTTTCCCGCCGCAATCTCTCGGTCTCTGTAGCGCGCGCGACCAGATGCAACAGCCGGTCGGCCTCGAAAGGCTTTTCGATAAAGTCCGCCGCGCCCTTGCGGATCGCAGCCACGGCCGTGTCGATATTTCCATGCCCTGAAATCATGAGCACCGGAATGGTCGCGTCGCGCTGCTTGATCACGTCGAGCAATTCCAGACCATCCAGCGTCGATCCCTGAAGCCAGACGTCCAGCAGGACCAGCGAAGGACGTCTGGTATCCAGCGCCTCGATCGCGCTGTCGCTGTTGGCGGCAGTGCGAGTGGTAAAGCCCTCATCCTCAAGCACGCCCGCGACCAGATCACGGATGTCCTCTTCATCATCGACTACCAAAATATCAAGCGCCATTGGCTGTCACTTTTCCCTTGGGCAATGCTACGACCTGCCCTTCTTCCAATTTCTCAAGAGCGGCAGTGGGGAAGCGCAACGTAACGCTCGTCCCTCCGCCTTCCGCATCTTCCAGGCGGATCTCACCCATATGTTCCTCGACGATCTTCTTGACGATCGCGAGCCCCAGGCCCGTCCCCTTGCTGCGGGTCGTCATATAGGGTTCCAGCACCCTCTCCCGCTCCGGCGGAAGCCCGATCCCGTCATCGCTGACGTTGATGAGCAGGTTGCCGTCCTCCTGACCGACCGTCATGCGAACATGACCACGGACTCCACCCTCGGCAGGTTCGGGCTTGGGTTCGATAGCCTCCACGGCATTTTTTACGATATTGGTCAGCGCCTGCCCCAACTGCCGCCGGTCGCAAACAAGTTCCATATCATGTGGCCCGCCATGGAATTCAAACTTGACGTCGGGATGTGCCACTTCGTGCAGGAACAGGGCATGACGGGCGATATCCGCAACAGCCTCGCGGCGGAACACAGGTTTGGGCATCCGGGCAAACGAAGAAAATTCATCCACGATCCGTCGCAGGTCGCCTACCTGTCTGACGATGGTCCCGGTCAGGCGAGCGAAGGTGGCCTTGTCGCTCGTCACTTCCTCGGCATAGCGCCGCTGCAAACGCTCGGCCGCGAGCTGGATGGGCGTCAACGGGTTCTTGATCTCATGCGCTATCCGACGAGCCACATCTGACCACGCGGCGCGTCGTTGATCGGACAATTGCTGCGTGATGTCGTCGAACGTCAGGATATGGCGGGACGCGTCCTCCGACACTTTGACGGCCAAGGTCCGTACTTCGCCATGCGCGCGTGTCTGGACAATCCCCGCCCCCTCCTCCGAAGCGATAAGGGCCGCCAGTTCTGGCGAAACGGCGCTCAGCGGTCGCCCTACCGGATCATCGCCGTCCTTCACCAGAATGGCGGCGGCCGAACTGTTGAGAAGCAGGATCACCCCTTCCCTGTCCACCGACAATACGCCTGCGGAAACCCCTGACAGGATGGCTTCGATAAAGGCGCGACGTTCATCCAACTGGCTGTTTGCGGCGACGAGCGCGCCGGTCTGCGCTTCCAACCTCTGGGTCATCCTGTTGAAGGCAGATGCGAGCGTTCCGATTTCATCGCGGGACTGGGGACTGGTAACGCGAGCGGACAGGTCACCTGCCGTCACCCGCCGGGCGGCGGTCACCAACTCATTCACCGGGCGAACCATCCAATCCGCAACTGCCAAAGCGATATAGACCGCTATGCCAACCAGCAGAAGCGATCCCACGAAAAGGGCAACGTTAAATCGTAGCTGAAGGGCGCGTGATTGGGCGGCGAAGATATCATAGTCGGACAGGACCTTCTGGGCGCGCTCCACGTTGCTGAACGCAGTCGAACCGGAATCCCGAGTGGCATAAAGATAGATTTTCGCGCCGGGGTAGAGCAGCGTCACCGCTTCGATCTGGTTTGGCTTCGCGGCGACAACCACATTCTCGCCAGCTTCCAGTCGCTTGATCGCATCGGGTGACAGCATGTCTGAGGCGGGTCGGCTATCCGGATCAACCGTTGCGGCGGTACGCGCCACGCCGTCCTTACCCACTTCAATGATTGCCGAGCGATTGAGCTTTCGTGTGACAACCTGATAAATATAACCTTCGGCAAAACGCGGGCTCGATACCTTCGATTGGCCGAGATAATCCCGCAAGTCGCTCGCCATGGTGACGGTTTCGTCGCCCACCTCGCGAAGATTCTGCTCATAATAGCCGCGCGCAAGGTCGCTGGCATTTTGCAACATTCCGCGCGCGCTGTCCGAAAACCAGAATTGCACGCCATATTGGAACAGCAGTGAGGCAAAGATGACGACCAGCAACATCGGGACGCTGGCCACGATCGAGAAGATGGCCACCAGCCTGACGTGAAGTTGCCCGTCGCTGCCTATCGCGGACTGGGCGGCGCGGCGCTTTGCAACCCGGCGTCCAAGCAGCACGAGAAGCGCAATCGCCGGAACCAGATTTCCCACCAGCAACAACGCGACGATCGGCGGCGTAAGCAGCGTGTAGGACTGGCCCTGGCCCGATAACAGGAAATAGGTGATACCCGCCGTTCCTAGGAACAGCATTAACGTGACCGCCTCTACCAGCGGAGCGAGATGACGTCGAAGGAAGGGCGGAAAATATCTCTTCCATGCCCGACCTCGCCTGGAGAGAGTCACTGCACCTTCCATAGTGGCTTTCTTACAACAACGCCGTGCCTGATCAAACACAGTATTTGGGACAGATTGTCCCTTGGCCGAACACCTGTGTCGTTTCGTCCCGCCTCAGTCGGAAACGCGCAACTGCAGCGGGTCCAAACCATAGTCGGTCAACTTCTTGCGCAACGTGTTACGGTTGATCCCCAGCAACCCGGCGGCCCGGATCTGGTTACCATCCACGCTCGCCAGCGTTTCCTGCAACAGGATCGGTTCGACGACCGCCAGCATATCATCATGCAGGTTCCGATTGGGCTGTCCGATGCCGACCCCCAACTGCCGCTTTGCCCATTCGCGCAAGGCCAGGACCAATTGATCGGCAGGCGCGGCATAATCCGGAGGCACCAGGTCCAGCGGCAAACTGTTGCGCAACACCTCCCCCGCGATCACGGTCTCGCGGCTCAGGACCGCCAGCCTCTGCATCAGGTTCTGAAGCTCACGGACATTGCCTGGCCAATGATAGGCCATCAGCAATTGCGCGGCGTCATCCGACAACGTCTTTCGGGGCAGTCCCTCTTGCGCGGCGCGCTCCAGGAAATGCCTTGCAAGCAGGATCACGTCCTCCCGCCGTTCGCGCAAGGCAGGCAAGGGGATAGGCACGACATTCAGCCGGTAATAAAGATCTTCCCGGAACCTGTTTTCCTCGATCAGCTTGGGAAGGTCCTTGTTCGTCGCCGCCACGATGCGGACATTCACCCGCACCGGCTTCGATCCACCGACCGTCGTCACCTCACCTGATTGCAAGACCCGGAGCAAGCGCGTCTGCGCCTCCATCGGCATGTCGCCGATCTCATCGAGGAATAGGGTTCCACCCTGCGCCTGCTCGAACTTCCCGGCAGTCCGGACATTGGCCCCCGTAAACGCACCCTTCTCATAGCCGAACAGTTCCGCCTCGATCAGTTCGCGCGGAATTGCCGCCATGTTGATGGCGACAAATGGCTTGGTCCGGCGCTGCCCCAGCCCATGGATCGCTTCGGCGACAAGTTCCTTGCCCGTACCCGACTCCCCCAGCACCAGAATGCTAAGATCGTTGGACAATACCCGCGCGATCGTCCGGTAAACCTCCTGCATGGCGGGAGATCGTCCGACGAGGGGCAGCCCGTCATGCGGAAGGCCATCCTCCTGATTGCCCTCCTCGGCCTTGTTCATGCCCAGGGCGTCCCCCACCGCCCGCGCTAATTCATTGAGGTCGAACGGCTTGGGAAGATATTCGAAGGCCCCCTTCTCCGTGGCCCGGATCGCAGTGTTCAAAGTGTTCTGCGCCGACAATATGATCACGCTAAGGCCCGGCCTGCGCTCCAGGATCTCCGCGACGCCGTCCAAGCCATCTCCATCCGGCAGCATGACGTCAGTTATGAGTACATCCGGCGCAAAACTGTCGATGAGGGCGCTACGCTCCCGAATGGACGAGGCGGTCTTTACCTTATGCCCCTGCCGACGCAGCGCTTCCCCGACCACCATGCAAATGGCGGGATCGTCATCGACGACCAGAATGGACCCTGTGGTCGTCATGCGCCCATCCCCATGGGAAGCAGGATACGGAACGTCGATTCGCCCGCGTCTGGATCGCGTGAATATTGGACGAACCCATTCATGTCCCGCACCAGCTTATCCACCAATGCCAGCCCCAGCCCCTGTCCGTCGCGCTTGCCCGTGATGAAGGGGTTGAACAGGTGATCCAATATATGTTCAGGCACGCCCGGCCCATTATCGATGACCAGTATCTCGATCGGCAGTACCGCGCTGCCCTTTCCATCGCCCAGCACGACCGATACGCCATGGCGGAACGCGGTTTCAACGCGGATGCAGGGTTCTTCGATGCCATCCAGCGCCTCAGCGGCATTTTTCAGCAGGTTGAGCATGATCTGTACAAGTGCATCGTCATTGATGACGGCAAATGGCAATGACGGATCATAACGCTTTATGATCCTCATATTTTTTGCAAAACCGGCAGCGGCGATGTTGGCCGCGCGATCGATCATGGGGTAGATGTTGCCCGGTCGGCATTCCAGCCTGTGATCGGTCGTGAAGTCCTGCATGCGGTCGATCAGGGCGGCGATCCGATCGACCTCATTGCAGATCAACTGGGTCAGCACGGCGTCGCGTCCATCGTTGCCGGACTCCAAAAGCTGCGCGGCGCCACGGATGCCCGACAGCGGGTTCTTGATCTCATGGGCCAATATGGCTGCGGCGCCCATGGCCGATCGCGCGCCGCCCGGGGTGCCACGATGACCAATTTGCCGCGCGTGGCTTTGAGCGTGGATTGACACCACGCGCCACCCTTCATGATCGACAATCGGCGCGATCATCAGATCGACTTCCATCTCCGCCGTTCGCCCCGCATGCACCTTGACGTCATAAGCGGCGATTGGCTTGCTGCTATGCCAAATGTCGAAGCGAGAGCTCGCATCCGCCATGCGAACCGTGCGCGTGACATCACTTCCCACGATCGCGGATCGGGCCATGTTGAGCAAAGTTTCCGCCCGGACATTCGCATCGGCAATGCTGTTGTCCGGCGCCACGATCAATGTCGCCACGGGGAGTGCGATCATCAATTCCGACGGCGATGGCCCGTCCTGCTGCATCTGGGGCGGCGGGACAGTCGTCAGTGGCATGGTCATGCCGCCTTGCGCGTCTCGATCGCTCCGTCCTGCGTAATCAGCGGCTCGTAAAAGCGCGCCAGCATATCCAGCACCACGTCGCCATCCGGCTCCTGATTGACAGCGTTACGAAACTCCGCCGATCCGGTGAGCCCCTTTGTATACCAACCGATATGCTTGCGAGCCATGTTGACGCCCGTCAGGCCGTCATAATGCTCGATCATCGCACGATAATGCTCTGTTATCAGATGATATTGTTCGGCTAGCGAAGGATCGGGAAGACGCTGGCCCGTGCGGAACCAGTGCATCACCTGTCCGATCAGCCAAGGCCGACCATAGGCGCCCCGACCGATCATGACGCCGTCCGCGCCACTCTGCTCCAGCGCTGTTTCCGCATCTTCGATCGAGCAGATATCCCCATTGACGATCACGGGCAGCGACACTGCATCCTTCACATTCCGCACGAACGCCCAATCGGCGCTACCCTTGTACATCTGGCAGCGCGTCCGCCCATGCACAGTGATCATCTTCGCCCCCAGATCCTGCGCAATCCGCGCCAGTTCAGGGGCATTGAGGCTGGCATGATCCCACCCCATGCGCATCTTGACGGTCACCGGCACATCGACGGCTTTCACCGTCGCCTCGATCAGCGCAGCGGCCAGAGGCAGGTCGCGCATCAGCGCGCTACCGGCATCGCCGTTCACGACCTTCTTGACCGGGCAACCCATATTGATGTCGATGATCGCCGCGCCGCGATCCGCATTCAGCTTCGCGGCTTCGGCCATTTCCTGTGGAGAGCAGCCCGCAAGTTGCATCGACACCGGCTCCTCCACCGGATGCCAGGCCGCCTTCTGCAAAGACTGCCGCGTCTCGCGGATCATCGCCGCGCTCGCGATCATCTCCGTCACGTTCAGACCCGATCCGTAACGGCGTACCAGCGTGCGGAACGGCATATCCGTGACGCCAGTCATCGGCGCCAGGATCACGGGCATGTCGATCGTCACCGGACCAACGGAGATGGGGGAAATTATGCGCATCACCAGCTTTGCCTAAAAAACAGGCAGCCCTTAGCGGAAAAGCGGCGATGCGGCAAGCAAGCCGTCTGGCGGAGCGGCCCGCCGTTCGCTACACGCGCTGCGATGACAGGGAGCAATCACAGGGTCGCCGCGCTGGTGCTCGCCGCCGGACAGGGCAGTCGCGCCGGGGGCGGTACACCCAAGCAATTCCGTCACATCGGGGGCAAGGCCGTCATCGCCCACTCCGTTCAGGCACTCGCGGCTCATCCGTTGTTAGGTGCGGTCTACCTGGTCATCGGCGCCGGGCAGGAGGAAACAGTCCGGTCCCTGATTGAAGAGGATCAGATCACGTCCATCGTACAGGGTGCAGACAGCCGCCGCGGATCGGTTCGCGCGGGACTTGAGGCTATCGCCGCCGCCGGTGGTGCCGATAGGGTGCTGATCCACGATGCTGCCCGTCCTTTCCTGTCCGCTTCCATGATCGATCAACTCCTGGCCGCGCTCGATTCTGCGCCGGGTGCCATCCCCGCCCTCCCCGTCGCCGACACGTTGGTAAGGTCGGCGGGCGATCTGGCAGGCGACATTGTCGATCGATCGGCGCTCTTCCGGGTGCAAACCCCGCAAGCATTTCACTTCGACGCCATCCTCACCGCGCATCGCAACTGGGACAATGGCCGCGAAGCCACCGATGATGCCCAGATGCTGCGTCACGCGGGTCATGACGTCACGCTGGTTCCCGGCGACGAAAGGTTGGAAAAATTGACCTATCCCCAGGATTTTATCCGGGCCGAAACCCTGCTGGCATCGCAACGAACGACCCGCGTCGGCATGGGCTATGATGTGCACCGGCTCGCTGCGGACGAGGAGCTTTGGCTTTGCGGCATTCAGGTTCCCCATGAAAAGGGACTCGCGGGGCACAGCGATGCGGATGTTGCGATCCACGCGATCGTGGACGCCATGCTCGGCGCTCTTGCCGAAGGGGACATCGGCAGCCACTTCCCTCCATCCGACCCGCAATGGCGCGGCGCGGCATCCTCCCGATTCCTCGAATATGCCGGAGAACGTGTAGCATCACGGGACGGCCGCATCGACCATATCGACATCACGATCATTTGTGAGGCGCCGAAGATCGGCCCCCATCGCGATGCAATGCGCCAGCGGATCAGCGATCTCCTCGGCATCCCCCTCGACCGGGTCAGCGTGAAGGCCACCACCACCGAACGCCTGGGCTTTGCCGGACGCCGCGAAGGCATCGCTGCACAAGCCGTTGCAACCATCTCCCTCCCCGCGCTATTCTAACCCCATGCCAGATCGCATCCTCCCTGCCCCGTTGGTGGACCTCGCCGAGCGGGTCATCATCGCCAATCGCCGCGCTGGCCGCACCATCGCCGTTGCGGAAAGCTGCACCGGCGGCCTTGTGTCCGCTGCCCTCACCGAAATCGCCGGCTCTTCGGAGGTTTTTGAAGCGGGATTCATCACCTATTCCAATGATATGAAGAATGAGCTGCTGAAGGTTTCTCAGGATGTGCTGGAAACCTTCGGGGCCGTTTCCATCGCGACCGCCTGGGCAATGGCGCAGGGCGCCCTCACCAAAAGCCACGCCAATGTCGCCGTTGCCATTACGGGCATCGCTGGCCCCGGCGGCGGATCAGAGCAAAAGCCGGTCGGCACCGTCGTTTTCGCCCGCGCCGAACGAGGCGGCAACCCGGACAAGGTCGTCGCTGACATGCGCCATTTTGAGGATAGCGGCCGGGGCGGCGTGCGCCTTCAGGCGGCGCTTTGCGCGCTTGAGCTTCTGCTGCCCGAGTCGCCGTAAAGTTCCGCCGCGCGCATTTCGAACGCGCCGATCATCTTGCGCAGCGCCTTGTCGAACATCTGCCCGGCGATCATCTCGAACAGCCGATTCTTGAACTCAAATTCAACCTCGAAATCGACAAGCACGCCACCCTTCCCGTCATCGCGGAACCGCCACTGGTTGTGCAGGTGCTTGAGCGGGCCTTCCAGATAATCCACGCGCACGAAATCAGGCCGGTGCTTGTGCACGCGCGACGTGAAGCTTTCCTTGATGCCTTTGAAGCCGACGATCATGTCGGCGACCATCTCCGAATCACTGTCCTGGCGAACGCGGATGGCGCTGATCCAAGGCAGGAATTCGGGATAGGCCGCCACGTTCGAAACAAGGTCGAACATCTGGTCAGGCGTGTAGGGAAGTGGCCTTGTTTCGTGATGCTTCGGCATGTTTTCAGCGCGCTGCCCGTGCCAACTGAGCCTCACGCGCCGCCCGCATCTCGGCGAAGTCCTTACCCGCATGATAGCTGGAACGGGTCAGCGGGCTGGATGCCACCTGTAAAAATCCCTTGGCGCGCGCGATCCCTGCATAGGCATTGAACGCCGCAGGCGTCACGAACTCCATCACCTTGGCATGCTTCGGCGTGGGCTGCAGATATTGCCCCATGGTCAGGAAATCGATGTCGGCCGATCGCATGTCGTCCATCACCTGATGGACCTCCAGACGCTCTTCGCCCAGGCCCAGCATGATCCCCGACTTGGTGAAGATCGACGGGTCCAGCCTCTTCACCGTCTCCAGCAACCGCAGCGACGCATAGTAGCGGGCGCCGGGGCGAATCGTCGGATACAGACGCGGCACCGTCTCAAGGTTATGGTTGTAGACGTCCGGCCGCGCAGCCACGATCATCTCGACTGCGCGTTCATGCTTGTTCCGGAAATCCGGGGTCAAAATCTCGATGGTCGTGTCCGGAGTCGTCCGCCGCAACGCTTCGATCACCTTCACGAACTGCGACGCCCCGCCATCGGGCAAGTCATCGCGGTCGACCGAGGTGATGACGATATGCTCCAACCCCATCTCCGCGCAGGCATCGGCCAGATTCTGCGGCTCGTTCGGATCGACCTTGCGCGGCATGCCGGTCTTGACGTTGCAGAAGGTGCAGGCCCGCGTGCACACGTCGCCCAGGATCATCACGGTCGCATGCTTCTTGGTCCAGCATTCCCCGATATTCGGGCAAGCCGCCTCTTCGCAGACCGTGGCCAGCCCCTTTTCCCGCATCAGCTTTCGGGTTTCGTTATAGCCCGGACTCGTCGGCGCCTTCACCCTGATCCAATCGGGCTTGCGCGCACGTTGCGGAGTGGCTTGCACAGGTAGCGGAGCGGTGTCTGTCATGCGCCATCAAATAGCGATGCATGCCCACTCTTGCCAGCCCCCAGATTGTTGGGCAGAGACTTGGCCATGACCGACTTTTCAGACATGCTCGAAGGCTATCGCCGCTTCCGCAACACCGGCTGGACTCAACAGCGTGGCCGATGGGATGAGTTGAGCGAAGGGCAGAGCCCGCGCGTCATGGTCATCGCCTGCTCCGACAGCCGAGTCGATCCCGCGCAGATCTTCGACACCAGCCCCGGCGAGATATTCGTGGTCCGCAATGTGGCGGCGCTGGTTCCGCCGTTCGAAACCAACCCCGGCCATCACGGCGTTTCGGCGGCGCTGGAGTTTGCCGTTCAGGTACTCAAGGTCGGCGAGATCGTCGTCATGGGCCATGGCAAGTGCGGCGGCTGCAAGGCGGCCCTCAGCCAGGAATTGAAGGACGCCCCTCCCGGAGAAGGCGGCTTCATCCATAACTGGATAGACATGCTTGATAGCGCGCGGGAAAAGGTCGTCGAACGCTTCGGCGATGATCACGGCCGCGACGCGCATCGCGCCATGGAGCAGGAAGGGGTCAAGGTCAGCCTTGCCAACCTGCGCACTTTCCCCTGCGTCCGCACCAAAGAACGCAACGGCGAATTGAAGTTGGTCGGCGCATTCTTCGCGATTGCAGACGGGCAGCTGCATCTGCTGGATGAAGCGACCGGAGAATTCCATCCGGCGGCGCTGGAATCGGCCTGATGCCCTCGGCGATCCCCAGCGGCAATGTCGCCCTGTTGATCGACGCTGACAACGCTTCCGCCGACCATTTCGACCCGGTGCTGACCGTTCTCGCAGAGCTCGGAACCGTCAACATCCGCCGCGCCTATGGCAATTGGAGCAAACCGTCGCTCAAGGGCTGGGCGCGGCAGGCCGTGACGCAGGCCATCGAAACGCAGCAGCAATTCGACCTCACCAAGGGGAAGAATGCCACCGACATGAAGATGACGATCGACGCCATGGACCTGATGGCGGGCGGCCGGGTCACGGGCTTTGGCCTCATGTCGAGCGACAGCGATTTCACGCCTTTGGTGACGCGTATCCGTCAGGAGGGGATCGACGTCTATGGCTTCGGTTCGGACAAGACACCCGAAGGCTTCCGCCGGGCCTGTACCCGCTTCATCGACGTAGCCGCGCTCGCCCGCTCTCTGGCGGAACCGGCGTCCGAAGCAATGCCGGAGCCGATGCCGCTCGATGTCTCGACCAAAGCCGCTGCGCCAGCCAGGAATGAAGACAAGAAGGTGGATGATGAAGTCATCCGTCTCCTGATAGAAGCCTATGATGCGGCCAAGCGCGATGAGAAAGGCTATGCCGCCCTGGGTCCAGTCGGGCAACGCGTTGGCAATCGCTCCAGCTTCGACGTGCGCAATTACGGTTTCAAGCGCCTGTCGGATCTGGTGCAGGCGATCCCCAATTTCATCACGGAAACGCGGGAAAACGGCCAGACCTGGATCAAACGGGTTCACTGATGGTCGTCGCCCGGCATCTCATGATCCTGGGCCGGGTGCAGGGGGTGTTTTACCGCAACTGGGCAAAACAGACCGCTACCGAGTTGGGCTTGGCGGGATGGGTCCGCAATCGCCTGGACGGCAGCGTCGAAGCGGTAATCGAAGGCGCCGATGAAGCCGTGGAACGGTTCACGGCCTTGGCGGCTGAAGGCCCGCCAGCGGCGCAAGTGTCCCGCGTCGAGGCAGCTGACATGCCCCTCGAAGGCTTGAAGTCTTTCGAGAAGAAGCCGACCTGCTAGAGAGCCGATCTACCCTCTCAAACCGTTCGCCCTGAGCTTGTCGAAGGGCTCTACTTCCTTTTAAAGCGCGACCCTTCGGCTGTTTGCAACAAACGCTCAGGTGAGTTGGCCTCGCTTTCCAAATGTGAACCGATTGAGTGGCCCAAATAAATTCACGGAGCCATTCACTCGCCCCTCGACCAAAAAAATGGCCGACCCAATCGGGCCGGCCTGAAAGTTTTAGGAGAGGATGCCTGAAAGGCCTCTCCGATATGTGGTTCGCACCTTCATTGTGCAAGTGCGAAAGGCGAAGATATCGTTGCTATAATTGCAATCATCCTCACCCGACGCGCCGCACAACTTCCATCAGCGCGTGAGTTTCTTGTAAGCCAGGCTTGTCGGCCGGTCGGCGGCATCGCCCAACCTCCGCCGCTTGTCCTCTTCATACATTTCGAAGTTGCCCTCGAACCACTCAACATGGCTGTTGCCTTCGAAAGCAAGAATGTGCGTGGCAAGGCGATCGAGGAAGAAGCGATCGTGGCTGATGACCACGGCGCAGCCCGCGAAGTTTTCGATCGCCTCTTCCAGAGCCGCCAGCGTTTCGACGTCAAGGTCGTTGGTCGGTTCGTCGAGCAGCAGCACGTTGCCGCCCTTCTTCAGCATCTTGGCCATGTGCACGCGATTGCGCTCACCGCCAGACAGCTTGCCGACATTCTTTTGCTGGTCCTGCCCTTTGAAGTTGAAAGCGCCGACATAGGCCCGCGTCGACATGTCGTGGCCATTGACCTTCACATAATCGAGGCCGTCCGACACCTCTTCCCAGACGTTCTTCGACGGGTCCAGATGGTCACGGCTTTGATCGACATAGCCCAGGCGCACGGTCGAACCGATGTCGATCTCGCCCGAATCCGGCGTCTCCTGACCCGTGATAATGCGGAACAGCGTGGATTTACCCGCGCCGTTCGGCCCGATCACGCCAACGATGCCGCCCGGCGGCAGAGTGAAGGACAAATCCTCGAACAGCAGTTTGTCGCCATAGGCTTTCGAGATGTTCTTCGCCTCGATGACCTTGCCACCCAGACGCTCCGGCACCTGAATAACAATCTGCGCCTTGCCGGGCGTGCGGCTTTCCTGGCTCGCGACCAGCTGTTCGAACTTGGCGATACGCGCCTTGGACTTGGTCTGGCGCCCCTTCGGTCCCTGCCGGATCCACTCCAGCTCGTCCTTGATCGCCTTCTGGCGGCCCGATTCTTCACGGGATTCCTGCTCCAGACGCTTCGACTTCTTCTCGAGATAGGTCGAATAATTGCCTTCGTACGGGAAGTATTTTCCGCGATCGAGCTCCAGGATCCAACCCACCACATTGTCGAGGAAGTAGCGATCGTGGGTGATCATCAGCACCGCACCCGCATATTCCTTCAGGTGATTTTCCAGCCACTCCACGCTCTCCGCGTCAAGATGGTTGGTCGGTTCGTCGAGCAGCAGGATGTCCGGCTTCTGGATCAGCAGGCGGGTCAGCGCGATACGGCGCTTTTCACCGCCCGACAGGCTTTCCACCGACCAGTCGGAAGGCGGACAGCGCAGGGCCTCCATCGCAATCTCAAGCTGATTGTCGAGCGTCCAGCCATCGACCGCGTCGATCTGCTCCTGCAACTCGCCCATCTCGGCCATCAGAGCGTCGAAATCGGCGTCTTCCGGCGGATCGGCCATGATCATGCTGATCTCGTTGAAGCGATCGAGTTTGTCCGCGACTTCCCGCGCGCCGTCCTTCACATTCTCAAGCACATTCTTGGCGGGATCGAGCTGCGGCTCCTGCGCCAGATACCCCACAGTGATGTTCTCGCCAGGCCATGCCTCACCGCTGTAATCGGTATCGATGCCCGCCATGATCTTGATCAGGGTCGATTTACCGACGCCGTTGGGACCCACGATGCCGATCTTGGCGCCGCGATAAAATTGCAGGTTGATACCGTTCAGCACCGGCTTTGGCGCGCCGGGGAAGGTCTTGGTCATGTTCTTCATGACGAAGGCGTATTGCGAGGAGGCGGACATGGCTTGAGGACGCTCCGAAGGACAAATGAGGTAAAATCGCGCCGGAGTTAGCGAAGCCCGGCGCCATTGGCAAATGCGGGATGGCTGGCTAAGCCTTCACCCATGCAGAAAATCCGATCGGGCACCTTCGCCGCGCTCCTTCTCGGCAGCATCGCCTCCCCCCTTCCCCTCGCCGCCGCGCCTGCCGACACAACGGCGATTCGAGAGGCAGCGTTGCAGGACAACATAGCCTGGGACTTCACCGAAGGGCTGACGACGGAAGTCGGCCCCCGCCCCGCCGGGACATCTCAGGAAGCACGAGCGCGCGAGTGGGCCGTGGCGAAGCTCAAGGCGCTCGGCTTCTCGAATGTGCGATCCGAACCCTATAAGATGCCAGTCTGGGTCCGCGGCCATGACGAGGCGCGCATCCTCTCCCCCTTCCCGCAGAACCTGGCGCTGGCGGCGCTGGGAAATAGCGCGTCCACTTCTGCCAATGGCATCGAAGGCGAAGTCATATATTTCCCCACCCTTTCAGACCTGCAAGCAGCACCCGAAGGCAGTCTGAAAGGCAAGATTGCCTTCGTCAGCCACGCCATGGCGGCAACGCAGGATGGCAGTTCCTACAGCCATTTCGGCGCCACACGGCGTCAGGGGCCAAGCATTGCAGCGAAAAAGGGCGCAGCGGCCATCGTGATACGGTCGATCGGCACGGACAACCACCGCCTGCCCCATAGCGGCGTCCAGATGTGGGCCGATGGCGTGAAGCCGATCCCCGCAGCCGCGCTCAGCACCGTGGACGCCGACCAACTGACGCGCATCCTCGCCAGAGGGCGGCCGGTTCGCCTGCGCCTCACCCTCACATCCAAAATGCTGAAGGGCCAGCCATCGGGCAATGTCATTGCCGAACTGCCGGGCACGGACCCGGCGGCCGGGATCATCCTTGCTGCCTGTCATATCGACAGCTGGGATCAGGGCACGGGAGCGATAGACGACGCCTCCGGGTGCGGGATCATCACCGCCGCTGCGCTTCATGCCGCAAAGGCTGGCCCGCTCCGTCGAACGATCCGCATATTGATGGCGGGGGCAGAGGAAGTGGGCGGCGACGGCGGCCGCGCTTATTTCACGGCACATGGCGGAGAACGGCACGCCGTGGTCATGGAGTCCGACTTCGGCGCAGACCGGGTCTGGCGCGTCGATTTCAAACTACCCGCAGGACATGAGGCGCTTTCGGATCGAATTGCCAGCATGCTCTCCCTCCTCGGGATCGCGCCCAGTCGTCTGGCGGCAGGCGGCGGATCGGACATTGAACCGCTGGTCACAGCAGGCGTCCCGGTCATCGATTTGCAGCAGGACGGCACCCGCTATTTCGACATTCACCACACCGCCGACGACACGTTAGACAAGGTCGATCGCGCTCAACTGCAACAAAATGTCAGCGCCTGGGCGGTTACGCTTTTTGCAATCGCCGATGCGGCAGAATCACTGGCGGTTAAGTGAACTTTTGTAGTAGACAACACTCCGTCGCGTGATTCCGTCGCTTCACCGACGCAGAAAAGCATTGATTTGTGCAGCGCACACGTTAATGCGGGTCGCTCGCGTCGGGCGTGTTACAAATATGCCGACGCGGCAATATGCTATGGGAGCCGTACACAATGAAGAAGATCGCTGTTGTTTTCGCTTCGGCCGGCCTGATGGCCCTCGCCGCTTGCGGTGAGAAGCCGGCCAACGAGACCGCGAACGCTTCGAACGCTGTCGTCGAAAACGTTGTCGAGAACGCTGCTAACGCAGCCGACAACGCTGCGAATGCCGCTGACAACGCTGCGAACGCTGCTTCGAACGCTGCAAACGCCGAATAATCTTCGCGTCAGCAAGATTTTTAAGAGGGCGGGCCGTCTAACGGTCCGCCCTTTTTCTATGGGCGAAGCAGATAGATTAATATGTAAATGCGCAGCTTCCTCTAGAAGCTACAGGGCTATCGAGCTGCTCAGAAAGATTGGACTGGTCAAAAATCCGGTTTATCGGAAGATCAAATCAGGAGCCGGTAAAATATGCCTACTATCGTCCAAGATTGCCCTCGCTGCGGAGCCAACGCGATGACGTTCGATGCTGTGGCGGATGTACTGATAGGCATCGAGTATGATTGGTTAAGCCATTTTGAGGTTTGTGTTGTTTGTCGACGGTGCAAACGCCCGTCTTTGCTGCACATCAAGCTGGCCAGTCCTGTCGATAAGTCCTATTTCAGAGAGACAGGCACAATAACAAAAACCGCAGGGGACTTGGAGCCTCGTTTTAACTCAGCGGGCTTCCTGAACTGGGCATCGGTGAACGCGAAACCCTGCCCCGATGATGTCCCGGCTGACATCGAAGCGGCTTTTAAGGAGGGCACCGCATGTTTAGCGGTGCATTGCCCTAACGCCGCAGGGGCGATGTTCCGCTTGTGCCTGGACCTCGCAACAAAGAATTTATTGCCCGCAGTTGACAGTGAAAACGGGCCTTCTAGGCATGAGAGGCGCAACCTCGCTCCGCGTCTGAGATGGCTGTTTGATAACTCGAAGCTGCCTGAGGATATGCGTGACCTCTCCCGCGCCGTGAAGGACAACGGCGATGATGGCGCTCACGAGGGCATCCTCAACGAACATGATGCGGAAGACATTTACGATTTCGCCTTCGCTCTACTTGAGCGGCTGTTCACGCTGCCCGCCCGGATACAAGCCGCGCAGAGGCGTCGTGATGAACGGAAAAACGGCGCTGGGGAAAGGGCGACTTAAAGACACCTGAAGTTCAAATGGGGAGGGTGAGTAGAAGGTGACTTAACGCAAGTCGAGCGCTCCATGGATAGGGGCGCCGACATACAAAGCTGCCCTACAATCAAGTTCCGATTGCAAACCTTGAAAATAGCCGATTTCATAAAAGTGGTCGGGGAGACAGGATTCGAACCTGCGACCCTCTGCTCCCAAAGCAGATGCGCTACCAGGCTGCGCTACTCCCCGACGTAAGGCGCCTTAGCGGCGAAGAACGCGTCCCGTCAATCGGCATCACCGGAACAGCAGCCACAATATTATAATCACCGGAATCGGAATGCCGATCAGCCACAGCAATATACCCTTGCCCATGATCATTCGCCTCCCTCCCTCTACCCCAAGGGCTGAAAATGGATGAGTGGGCGCCGATGTTCCGGCCCCATTCGGACCAGCATAGCGGGAAAGGAGGTAATGGTGGGCCCGGCAGGACTCGAACCCGCAACCTAGCCGTTATGAGCGGCCAGCTCTAACCGTTGAGCTACAGGCCCCACCTGCCCGACCGGATAAGCAGCATCACGCCGCTTGGCAAGCCTGTCTCGGCACCGGCACTGCTGCCAATAATTGATCTAGCGACGCGGCACGGACATTCCGCCGCGCAAGGTGATCCAGAACCGTGTCCCACCATCTGTAAAAAGCCGCCTGGTCTGCCGCATCGCGGACATAGGGCGTGTGGCCCGGCTCCAGCGTCGGCGAATGAAAACTGAAGTTCAGCACCGCCGCGCCTTCTTCGATCAAGGCGTCGATCGCCCTTGTCGCGTCGCGCACCGGCACGCCTTCCGGCGTCAATGGAATGCGGCTGAACATGCCCGTTCTCGCCAATCCCGATGCCAGGGGGCTGACTTGCCGCAAATTCTCATAAAGCCGCCCGCCCCCACGCCGCAGCAGCCCGGTGAAGGCGGTCGAAAGCGGCAGTTCCACCAGGGATCGTTCCGGCCCGGCCCAATAGGGATTGATCGGCAGGCCGCGAAAATCGGGTCCATGCTGGCCGCTATAGTCAAACCGGCTTCGCACGGAGCTATCCAGACGAAATCCAGCCTGCTCCAACAATCGCGCGCTATTATGACCCACGCCATAACGCCCCGCGCGGTAGGCGACGGGGCGCCGTCCGAAACGCTCGGCAATGCGCTGACACAGCGTTTCCAGCTTGGCGCGTTCCAACACCTCGGGAAGGAAACCGACATAGCTGTTCGCCTCCGTCACCTCCTCCACATGCGGCGGGTTGACCCAGGGATGCAGATGAGCGCCCACATCGGCCGCCCCGTCCGCGACCCATTGCGCCATCATACCGGCAGCGGCGTCGCTATCGATCACCGGATAATCGGCGACGTAGATCGGTTTCACTCCGGCCGCCTGAAAATAGGCTTGGCCGCGCGCCATCCCGGCCAGCGCGGTTACGGCATGAGCGTCACGGCTGAATGGCGCGTTCCAGTCAAACTCCTCCTCGGTATCCACGAACAGCATGAAGCGCGTCCCGAAATCGGGGGATAGCGTGATCATGTCGTCCGGCATCGGAGCGCGCAGTAAACTGCCGTCATGGGGCAAAGCGTTCATGCCCTTTCCCCTAGCCCCTCAATGGTTGCGATAGGGTTTCGCGCGGCGATCAGAGGCTCCCTGCCGCGTCCTCGGCCGAAGTTATGGCAGGCATAGAAAGCAGGAATCGGTCAGCTTCGATCTGCAGCGCGCCGCCGCATCCTGCCGCCAGGCTGCGGATCAGCCGCAGTGAAAAGCCAAGGCCCAGCAGCGGCCCGTCGGCCCAGTCGCCATCGGCCGTATAGCCGGGATCAAGCAGGCGCTCATCCTCCATCCCGTCCAGGCTTGCGGGCCTGTCGACCGCCAGCATGACGCAGCCATGCCCGCCATCCGGCTGGAACCAGCAGGCCCCGCTCAGCGCTTCACCCGGCGCCGCAACGGAAACGACCGTCCGCATCAGATGCTGCACCATGCGTTCACCCTGCACCGGGTCTATCCGCACCATCGGCAGCGCCCGCGCCAGATTGATATCGATCTGCGCGCCATTGCCTTCGCCCTGCTCGCGGAACCGGGCGGAAACCTGTGCGATCAACAGCGCCGGATCGACGGCGCTCGGCGCCTCCGCCCCTTCGCCTCGCGATACGCGGGCGGCCAGGTCAAGGTCATCGAACGCCGCCAGCAAATGCCGGGCGTCCAGCGCGATCTTTCCTGCCATCTCGCGATATTCCGGCCCGCTCGGCCCGAACAGCTCCTGCTCGATAATGTCGGCAAAGCCCAGAATAGCGTTCAAAGGCGTACGCAGCTCATGCACCAACTGGCGCAACGAGTCCGCCGAAAGCCCTGCGACAGACACCGGCTCGGCCTGTGGCGGGGCGGCGACTTCATGCAGATAGGGGCGACGCGCCTGACCGCGATAGCCCTGGAAACGGCCTGATCGTGGGTCAAAAAATGGCGTAGCCGAAAGGCGCCATTCCCCGGCCATCGCGCCACCGACGACGGTATAGCGCCCATTCTGAAACCCGCTCCGCCGCATGAAGGCGCCCGCGACACTGCCGTCCGGCCCACTCGCGCCAGTAACAGCGACCTCACCCAACGACAGCCCCACCAGCGCCGCGCGCGGCCCCTGATCGACCCAGATGATCATGCCCGTGGCGTCGGTCTCGAACGCGAAGGCGTTGACGGCCTCCGCCTGCCCGGTGTCAGCCCGCGGAACGACCACGTCGGGCACCCGCCGCGCACTGGTGAAGCGTTCGATCCGGTCCACAAGATTCCGGATCTGATCATCGCCCACCGGAACGTCATCCGCCTCAACATCGGCAGCTTCCTCGACAGGCGCTTCCTCTGCCTCGGCCAATGGGGGCGTCTGCTCGGCAGGCGCCATCATCGCGGGCGTCAACAGCATGTCGTCCGCCTGCCCGCTTGGCTCCGCCGCCAGGTCGCTTGTCAGTACCAGATCGGTCGCGCCGAACGCTTCCAGCGCTTGCTGCGTCCCGGCTCCCAAATCTCGCCGCCCGCGCAGCACGCCGCGCGCGGTCGGGGTAAGGCGGGGCAGCAGGGCGATCCATGCGTCATCCGGCAGCCGTGCGCGCGACATGGCCGCCGCCGCGATCGCCGGACGATCATTGGCGAAAAATTCCACCAGCGCAGGCGAACGAAGGCGCCCGCCCAGTTCGACCACCGTGGCGATCCGCTGCGTTTCCGACAATTGGGATTGCAGCGCCGCAAGCCGATCGAGCAGCGCGGCACGTTCCTCATCCGGCAAAGTGCCGCGATCCGCACGATCATTCTGCGCGAGCAGATCGACGCACTGACGCCACAGCGTCACCGCGCCCAGGCCGCTTCTATTCTCTGCGGCCAGAACCGTCTGCATCAGATCGTTGAAGCGCACTCTATTCCCCTTGAGGACTTCCGGCGATGCGCAGAACTTCATCGTGGAAGGAAATCATGCCGCAGGAATAAGCCTTCCCGCCGGTTAGGGAAAGGGGGCGGACGTGGCGATTTCGGATCGTCGCATAGTGGGACAATTGCATTGCTCTGAAATATTATTATGATGTTGGGAAGGAATGAGAAAGGAAATAAGCAAGCGGATGGCTGGCCCAAATATCGATGACATCGACATGCACATCCTGGGCGAGCTGCAGCAGGACGGCCGGATGACCAATGTGGAACTGGCTCGAAAGGTCGGATTGACCGCCCCGCCCTGCCTGCGCCGCGTCCGCGCGCTTGAGGAAAGCGGCGCCATCAATTCCTATCACGCCGTCGTCAACCCGGCCATGCTGGGCTACACCATCACCGTCTTCGCGATGGTCAGCCTGAAGAGCCAGGCGGAAGCCGACCTGAAAGCCTTTGAAGATCATGTCGCGACCCTGCCGGAGGTGCGCGAATGCTACATGCTCAATGGGGAGATCGACTTCATCCTGAAGGTCGTGGCCAAAGACCTCCAAAGCTTTCAGCAGTTTCTCACTTCGAAACTCACGCCCGCGCCAAATGTGGTGAGCGTCAAGACCTCGCTCACCATCCGCATGGCGAAGAACCTGCCGGGCGTGCCCTTGCCCCTTTGACCAGCAAAATGGCGGCGATCGCTCGCCGCCACCAAGCCAGCAGCGCTTCTGTGTCGCGCGGTGGCCCCTGGATCAATCACTTAGCTCGCAGGCGGAACCGCCACTGGTTGAAACGCCGTCTTGCGGCTCTGCTGATCAACCCAAACGCTCCAGAATCCAGCGACGTTGGCCCAATTGCCAGTCACCTGAGCAAGCGCCGTCTTGGCACCCGCCAGATCGCCCGAACGCGCGAGAGCTATGCCAAGCCGCGCATTGGCCTGCCCCTGATCGATCCCACCCTTCGACAGGGCCAGCCGGTACATCTCGACCGCCTGCGGGAACTGGCTGAGCGAAAAATAGCTGTCGGCCACGGCCAACGCCGCCGATCCATCCTTCGCGCTCGCGGCCTTCCTCGCTGCGGCGGGCAGCGCCGCGATTTGCTTCGCGGCCTTTGGCGTAACGCTCTTCATCAGGCTGGCGGTCGCGGCCTGCGTCATCGTCAGCTTGCCCGCCGAACGTCCCGCTTCGATGATGGCTTTCGCCTCAGCATAGTTCCCGGCCTTTTCTGCTAGCTGCGCATATGCCTGATAGTCCCGTTCACTCGCCATTGCGCCGTTCGCGGCCTGCAAGCGATACAGGTCCAACTGCGGCTGCGCGTCTGTGCCGGGCGCCGTGAGATAGTTGGCAAGCGCCGACCGCCATTCCCCGGCCGAACCATAATGGGTCAGCCGCTCGCGATAGAGAGAACCAACCTCCGCCCAATCCCCGGCCGCATAAGCAAGCGAAATCGCCCGATCATACCAGGCCGCCGGAATGGCTTGCCCTGAAGCCCGCTGCCGGGCCAGCGCATCCTGCACGAAGGGGCGCGCTTCCTTGGCTTTGTTCTTCCGAAGGTAGATGTCGGCGCGCAGCATCGTCGCGTCGATCCCGTCATAACCCAGCGTCTTGGCATAATCGAGCTGCGCGAAGGCATCGTCATAATTGCCAACCACATAAGACAGGTAGCCAGCGACATAGCGTAATCGCGGAGCATCCTTCTTGGGCACGGAACTGGTTTTGAACATGTCCGTCAACGCAACCCGCTGCGCTTGGAAATTCTGCTTGAGCACCGCCAGCTCGAACCGCAGCCCTGCCGCTGCATAGGCCTCATAATCGCTCGTCGGCGTCAAGCCGCTGATCTGCGCCTGAGCCGTATTGACGTCCCCTGCCTTGATCGCGCTGTCGGCTGCTTGAGCCGCTGCACGAAACCCTTCGCTCATGACGATGACCGGCCCGCTGGCCGAAGCCTTTTTCGCCGCCGCCGGTATTGAAAAAGCCGCAACGGCGGTGATCGCAAGAAGGCCTGATTTCAGCATGGATTGTCGCAGCGCGATCATGTCGGCCGTCCCCTTTTTGTCGTGCGCCATCTGGCGCAGGTCCCTGTTATGTCGATGATAGGAAAGAAGGTGCGCCCATCACCCGATCAGCGCACCCTGTTTCAAATCAAGCCTTGGTGGCGAGATAGGCCAGCCAGAGATCGGCGATCTTCTTGCGCGTCCCGGCCTGAACCGACTGGAACGCCGCCTTGGCCGAAGCGACATCGCCACCCAATGCCTTGGCGATGCCCATGCGCGTATTGATTTCGTCCGCGTCGACGCCGCCCTTCTGCTTCGCGAGGTCGAACATCGCAGCCGCCTTGGCATAATCGCCATAGCCGAGGTAGGCGTCCGCAGTGGCCGCCGCGATCTTGCCAGTGGCAGCCTTGCGGGCATCAGCTTCCGCCGAAGCCAGGGAAGCCTTGTCGCCCGCAATCTTCGGCGTTGTGGTCTGGTACAGGTCCGCACCTGCCGTACCCTTCAGCACTCCCTTGGCGCGGCCCTGATCGATCGCCGACTTTACCTCGCCATAGATGCCGGTCTTTGACGCCATTTCACCATATTCAAGGAAGTCGCCTGCCACCACCAGGCCGCCCGATGCCGCCATCAAGCGGAGAACGTCCAGATTCTCGCGCGTCGTGATATTGGGGTTGGATTGCTGGAACAGGCGGATGAGCGTGCGAAGATTCTCGCCGTTGGGTGCCGCCTGATAAGCCAATGTCGCCCATTCGGTCACTTCGGGCAGGCGCGCGGCCGCCGCCCGGATCACGCCGATCTGATACCATTGGGCTGGCACCTGACCGCCCGCCGCCTTGGTGGCGTCGGCTGCGGCCTTCAGAGAAGCAAGGCCCTTCTGGTTGAGGCCGCGAGCGGGTTCAGCGGAAGGATTGGCCGTCCCTGCCTTCCCGAAATAGGCTTGCGCCAATGTGGCGTTGACCGCTTCAGGCTTGTAGCCCGCCTGAGCCGCCGCCTGCGCCCGCTGGATCGCCAGATCATAATTCTTCGCCTGCATCGCCTGATCGGCGGCAACCGCGTTGAATTGCCCGACCTGATCCGCCGGGGTAAGGCCGCTGTCCAGCATCTGCGTCAGCGCCTCGCTCTGCATCGCGCTGTCCTTGGCGGCGATGGAGGCATTCAGCTTGACGGCGCCAATCTGATATTTGTCATCGTTCGATTTGGCCTTGCTGTCTGCATCGGCCAGCGCCGCCTTGGCTGCGGCAAAGTCATTCTTCTGCGCCGCTGCCTGCGCCGTCTGCAAAGCCTTGATCACGTCGGGCGAGACATTGAGCTTGGGCGCTCCGCCCTTCTTGTCCTCCTTCTTCGCCGCCATCGCGGGCGTGCAAACAGCGCCGCTGGTGACCGCAAGAGCCAAGGCAAGCGCCACGGGGGATACAAAACGCATGATCATCTTCTCCTCTGCGCCTTGGGGAAAGGCGCCGCTTGATTAAGCGCCGTTTAGGGGGCGGCGCGTGAATGACGTTTGAACATCGTATATGCAGCAGTTTTCCGCCTGTCAGCCCTTTCTTACAGCTTGATCTGACGCGAGCGCGCGTGCGCGCGAGGGGTGACAGATTTGTTTCGCTCCGCTAGTGCATGAGCAACGAAACAGTTCCATCCAAAAAGAGAATCGCATTGACCGACGAGACTGCCCTCGCCGACCCTTCGGACATCAGCCCCATCTCCATCGTCGATGAGATGAAGGCCAGCTATCTCGACTATGCCATGTCGGTCATCGTCGCCCGCGCCCTGCCCGACGTGCGCGACGGGTTGAAGCCGGTGCACCGCCGCATTCTCTTCTCGGCCCATGAATCGGGCTTTCAGCATAACAAGCCCTATCGCAAGTCGGCGCGCATCGTCGGTGACGTGATCGGTAAATATCACCCGCACGGCGACAGCGCGATCTATGACGCCTTGGCGCGCATGACGCAGGACTGGTCCATGCGCGTGCCGCTGATCGATGGTCAGGGGAACTTCGGTTCCATGGACCCCGATCCGCCAGCGGCCATGCGTTACACCGAAGCGCGCCTTGCCAAGGTCACGACCGCCCTGCTGGAGGATCTCGACAAGGACACCGTCGATTTCCAGCCGAACTACGACGCTTCGGAGAGCGAGCCGCAGGTGCTGCCCGCCCGCTTCCCGAACCTGCTCGTCAACGGCGCGGGCGGCATCGCGGTCGGCATGGCGACCAACATTCCGCCGCATAATCTGGGCGAAGTCATCCGCGCCTGCCTTGCCTATATCGATAATCCGGCGATCACGATCGATGAACTGATCCAGATCGTCCCCGCTCCTGACTTCCCGACCGCTCCACTGATCCTTGGTCAATCCGGCGCCCGCAACGCCTATCATACCGGCCGTGGTTCCATCATGATGCGCTCGCGCCATGTGATCGAGGAAGGTCGCGGCGACCGCCGCTCCATCGTGCTGACCGCCATCCCCTATCAGGTCGGCAAGAACGGCCTCGTTGAAAAGATCGCCGAAGCCGCCAAGGACAAGCGGATCGAGGGCATCAGCGATATTCGCGACGAATCGAACCGTCTGGGCGTTCGCATCGTCATGGACCTGAAGCGCGACGCCACACCCGAAGTCGTGCTGAACCAGCTCTGGCGCAACACCCCCGCCCAGTCGAGCTTCCCGGCCAACATGCTCGCCATTCGCGGCGGCCGCCCGGAATTGCTCAACATCCGCGACATTATCGAGGCGTTCGTCCGCTTCCGCGAAGAGGTCATCACCCGCCGCACCAAGTACGAACTCAACAAGGCTCGCGATCGCGCGCATATCTTGCTGGGCCTGGTCATCGCGGTCACCAACCTCGACGAAGTCGTCCGCATCATCCGTGGATCGGCCAGTCCCGCCGAGGCACGCGAAACCCTGCTGGCCCGCGACTGGCCGGTGGCGGAAATCGCGCCATACCTCAAGCTGGTCGAAGCGATTGAAACCGAAGCAGGCGGCGAAACATATCGCCTGTCGGACATTCAGGTCCGCGCCATCCTCGACCTGCGCCTCCATCGCCTGACCGCGCTCGGCCGCGACGAAATCGGCAATGAACTGGCCGAACTGGCCGCAGCCATCGCCGAATATCTCGCCATCCTCGGCGACCGTCAGAAGCTCTACGCCGTCATGCGCGAAGAGTTCGAGACGATCGAACGCGACTTCGCCACCCCGCGCATCTCGGAAATCACCGCTGCCGCCGACGGTATCGAGGATGAAGACCTGATCGAGCGCGAGGAGATGGTCGTCACCGTCACCGTGCAGGGCTATATCAAACGCACCCCGCTCGAAAGCTTCCGTGCCCAGGCGCGCGGCGGCAAGGGCCGCTCCGGCATGGCGACCAAGGATGAGGACGCGATCACCGAACTGTTCGTGACCTCCACGCACACGCCGGTCCTCTTCTTCTCCACGGCCGGCAAGGTCTATCGCATGAAGGTCTGGCGCCTGCCCGAAGGCGGTCCCGCCACGCGCGGCCGCCCGATGGTGAACCTGCTGCCGCTCGGTCCAGGCGAAACGATCCAGACCGTCCTGCCGCTGCCCGAGGATGAGGACAGCTGGAAGGACCTGCACGTCATGTTCGCGACCGCGAACGGCACGGTGCGCCGCAACAGCATGGACGCCTTCGCCAACGTGCCGAGCAACGGCAAGATCGCGATGCGCTTCGATGAAGGCAGCGAAGACTGCCTGATCGGCGTCGCGCTGCTCAGCGAAGAAGATGACGTGTTGCTCGCGACCCGTCAGGGCAAGGCGATCCGCTTCAAGGCGACCGACGTGCGCGAATTCCAGAGCCGCACGTCAACGGGCGTGCGCGGCATGACGCTCAAGAAGGACGACGAGGTCATCTCGCTCTCCATCCTCCACCGCTCCGGCGCCAATCAGGAGGAACGCGACGATTATCTCCGCTTCGCCCCCTGGAAGCCCGAAAAGGAAGGCTCGCCGCAGATGAGCGAGGAGCGCTTCGGCGATCTACAGGCGAAGGAGCAGTTCATCCTCACCGTCTGCTCCAACGGCTATGGCAAGCTGTCCTCGGCCTACGACTATCGCCGCACCGGCCGTGGTGGTCAGGGCATCACCAACATCGACAATATCGGCCGCAACGGCCCGGTTGTCGCCAGCTTCCCTGCGCGCCACGGCGATCATCTGATGCTCGTCACCGATCAGGCAAAGCTGATCCGCATGGGCCTCGACACCCTGCGCGTCATCGGCCGCAACTCGGCAGGCGTGCGCCTATTCAACGTGTCGGATGACGAACATGTCGTCAGCGCCGCGAAGATAGAGGAAAGCGACGAGGAAACCGAAGTCAGCACCCCCGCAGGCCTCGAAACCTCCCCCGAAGTAAGCCCCGAATCCGACCCGGACCTCACCGAGGAGTGACCGACCTCTTCGCCTACAAGATCCTGACCAAGGATCAGTATGACCAGCTAAAGACCGACGGCGTGTTCAAAGGCGCGCCCGTCGATCTTGCTGACGGCTACATCCACATGTCCACCCGCGAACAGGCGGCGGAGACGGCCGCCAAACATTTCGCAGGCCAGGACAATCTGGTAATGCTAATGATCGACCTCGCTCCCTTCGGCGAGACGCTGAAATGGGAAAAGTCACGCGGCGGCGCGCTGTTTCCGCACCTTTATGGCGAACTGCCGCTGAGTGCGGTTGCGGGGAAGGTCGTGCTGCGGCTGGATGAACAGGGGAAGCATTTATTTCCGGCGGGGTTTTAATTCCAGTCGCAACTAAGCTCCGATGGCCGACGCAACAAGCAAATGCACGATCAGCCATTTAGGACACTATATTTGGCTGCGCCGCAGTTCGATATCCATGTCGATCATGAGCAAAATGAGATCGGCGGCTCCGATATCCCTTTCAAAAACGGGAAGCTCGTTGTCCGATGCGTCATAGCGCAAGCCATCCCATTCAACGGCATTCTTTTGAGCGTTTCTAAAGGCAAGCCGTCCATCATGCGCTAACGCATTTCTTAAGACCCACGCGAAGCGCCAATGTTTCCCCCATCGCCAATCGGAACCCAGCGCTTCAGCTAATGCCGTGGCCCCTGTTACGTAGTAGCGTAGAAAATTAGCGAACAAGACGCCGTCGATCGCCTGCTGCAGTCCGTCTGTAGTGCAAGCATATTGCCTCGTTTCAATTCTAGGCTCGATTTCAATTTGCATCGAGTGGGGGCGCTGGCCAGCTAACGCTGCTGCGACGGGGCCGTGCAGTGGCAATCGAATTTGGAAATGCCCACGGCGGCTCTCGACGCAAACGTAATCGCCGGGAGCAAAGCGGACAGCACCGTCGATCAGCATAGTCGCATAGCCGCTGATGGCTTCTAAACAGATGAAAATATCATGAAAAACTTTGCATAGCTCCGGACTCTCGAGTTGGGTGATATTTGCCGTTCGACGCATTTATCCTGCCCTCCCCATCCGCACGACCTTCCCGCCTCTCACCCAGTAATCAAACTCGCCCCACCTGATCCGCCGCGAACAAACCGCTGCCGTCTGCATGCCCCAATGCACCCAGCACACCGCAAACGGCGCCAGCACATCCCACCAGAGCGACCGCCTCGCGGCAAGCACCTGCCCCGGCTCCAGCACGCGCCCCAAAATCCGCCGCCGCACCAGCGCCCGCCCGACAGCCGCGCCATAGCCCACAGCCACAGCTCCCAAACCACCCCAACCCAAAGCCCAAACCCAGCCTAAAGCCTGCACCCCGACCACCAGCGCAGCGACCCACCACATCCCCGCACTGTTCGTCACGATATGTCGATACTGCCGCACCCCAAAACCGATCGCACCCCGCGCCTCCAACGGTGAAGCCACCAACAAATCCCGCACCGGCCGCAACCGCAGCTTCGCGCGCCACCCGGCAAGCCCAATCGCCATGTCATCCGACAACCGCCCCGCCAGCGCTGCATCGAGATCGAGCCGCTCCGCGACCCCCCGCGTCAAAGCCATCGCCCCGCCCCAGGGCATGGTCGCACTCGCCGCCCGAGGCAAAGTCGCCAACTGCATCTCCACCGCCCCCACCAGCGCGGCCACCGCACTCCGCTCGGGCAACAGCAACCGATAGCCAGTCACAATATCCGCCTTCCCCCGCACCAGAGGAAAGAGCAACCGCCCCACCAGCCGCGTCGGCGGCTCAATATCCGCGTCCACGAACACCAGATAGCGATCATCCGGCCGCAAAGCCCGCAAAGCCGCCCGCAATTTATGAACCTTCTGCCCTTCATCCACCGCGACACCCGCGCGGACGATCTGCACCCAATCCCCCTCGCGCGCCGCCAAAGCCTCAGCCGCCGCAGACCCGCCACTCGAAGCAATCACCAATCGAAACCGCGCCGTCTGCGCCTTCAACCGGGCGATCAATTCCGCCCCGCCATCCCAATCATTCCGCACCGACAACAGCACGACCACGCCCTCAGGCGCTTCCTCCTGCCGGTCCACGGGCAGATGCCGCCAATAGTTCAGCACCCCCAGCAGCGTCAGCCCCTGCAGCACCACCCATGCCCAAAAGGCCCAACCCATCGTAAATCCAAGCCCTTTACCGCCCCGACCGCTGCTGTATGACGCTTGGCAAGATGCTCTCCAACCCTTTTCTCTTCACCCTCCTGCGCCTGCTCCCCGCATCCGCCGCCTCATGGCTGGGTGGCTGGCTGTCGGCGAACGTCGCACGCAGGACCATGAAGCTGCGGGACCAGCGCGCCCGCGCCAACCTCGCCATGCTGCGCCCGGACCTGGACGAAGCCACTCGCGAGGCCATGCTCACCCGCCGCTGGATCAACCTCGGCCGCACCATGGCCGAACTCGCCAATGTCGATCGCCTCGTGAACAACCGTCATGTCAGCATCACGAACGAACCAGCCTATCGGGAAGCGCTGGCCTCGCCCCGCCCCATGATCTTTCTGACCACCCATATCGGCAACTGGGATTTGCTCGCCGCTCATTTGAAAGCGTCAACCGATCGCCCCGGCCTCGGCGTCTACGCCCCTCCTTCCGACCTTGCTCAGGCCAAGATGCTGAAGCGGGCACGGGAAAGCTATATGGGGGAAGCCATCACCGGCAGCGGCGCCGCCCGATCGATCCTGCGTCACCTTGCGGAAAAGGACAGGGCGATGCTCTACATCCTGGTGGACGAACGGAGGGATCGACAGGTCTGGTTCCCGCGCTTCGGCAGAGATGTGGAACCGTCGGGAAATCTTTCCATCGCCCTACGCCTCGCCCGGCGCAGCAACGCCCGCTTCCTGCCTTTCACCTTGGCAAGGACCAAGGGCGCTCATTTCCATCTCGATTGGCACCCGCCACTTGATCCGCTGGTCATGGACGAAACCGATCTGCTGGATCAGGTCGACGCCTTCCTGGGCAAAGCCTGCATCGACCATGCGGACCAATGGCTCGCCCTGCATGACATGGATTTGACGACGCCTTGAGTAGCACGGAGCATATGGTTCTCGGTGACCTCACCCGCTAAAGCCCCCAAATGTCCCGACTCGCCATCAAGATCTGCGGGCTTTCCACACCCGACACTGTCGGCGCAGCTATCCGCGCAGGCGCGACCCATCTCGGCTTCGTCCATTTCGCTAAAAGCCCACGCCATGTCGAAGCGGACCAACTGCGCGCCCTCGCCGCAACAGTCCCCGCCCATATCGAGCGCGTCGCCGTCCTAGTCGACCCCACCGACGAAACCCTAGCCGAACTCACGGCAACAAACGCCCTCACCGCCCTGCAACTTCATGGCAAGGAAAGCCCCGAGCGCACCGCCGCTATCGCTAAGCGCTTCAACCTTCCCGTCTGGAAAGCCATTTCCGTAAAAACCCGCGCCGACATCGACGCTGCAAAAGCCTATACCGGCGCGGCCGACCTCCTCCTCTTCGACGCGAAGACGCCTGACGGCGCAGCGCTCCCGGGCGGCATGGGCCTACGCTTCGACTGGACCCTGCTGCGCGGCGTCCCCATATCCATGCCCTGGGGCCTTTCCGGAGGTCTCGGCATCGACAATGTCGCCGAAGCGATCCGCATCACTGGCGCTCCGATGATTGACGTTTCTTCCGGCGTAGAAAGCGCGCCGGGCATCAAGAGTGTGGACAAGATCATGGCCTTCTGCAAAGCGGCACAGCAATCATGACCATCAACAATTCCCTCCGCTCGCAACCGGATGCCTCCGGCCATTTCGGCTCCTTTGGCGGTCGCTACGTCGCGGAAACGCTGATGCCGCTCATCCTGGAGCTGGAGAAGGTCTATAAGGAAGCGAGGCAGGACCCCGCTTTCGAGGAAGAGTTTGAGGAACTGCTGCGCTCCTATGTCGGCCGTCCCAACCCGCTTTACTATGCCAGCCGCCTGACCGAAGCGCTGCGGGCGGAAGCCCCGGAGGGTAAAGGCGCGAAAATCTATCTGAAGCGCGAGGAACTCAACCACACCGGCGCGCATAAGATAAACAATTGCATCGGCCAGGCGCTGCTCGCCCGCCGCATGGGCAAGAAGAAGGTCATCGCCGAAACCGGCGCGGGCCAGCATGGCGTTGCCACCGCCACCGTTGCCGCGCTGTTCGGCATGGAATGCAAGATTTTCATGGGCGCGAAGGATGTCGAGCGGCAAAAGCCCAACGTCTTCCGCATGAAGCTGCTGGGCGCGGAAGTCATCCCCGTCGTCTCCGGATCACAGACGCTCAAGGACGCGATGAACGACGCCCTTCGCCACTGGGTCTCAAACGTTCACGACACCTTCTATATCATCGGCACGGCGGCAGGCCCGCACCCCTATCCGGAACTGGTCCGCGACTTCCAGTCGGTGATCGGCCGCGAAGCGCGCGAGCAGATTCTCGAAATCGAAGGCCGCCTGCCAGACATGCTGATTGCTCCGGTCGGCGGCGGCTCGAACGCGATCGGCCTCTTCCATCCTTTGCTCGATGATGTGGAAGTCAAGATGATCGGCGTGGAAGCAGCAGGCGAAGGCCTCACCGGCAAACATGCCGCGTCCCTCGCAGGCGGCGCTTCGGGCATCCTGCACGGCAACCGCACCTATCTGCTTCAGGACGAAGACGGCCAGATCACCGAAGCGCACAGCATTTCGGCAGGCCTCGACTATCCGGGCATCGGCCCTGAACATAGCTGGCTGCACGAGATCGGCCGCGTCCAGTATATGCCGATCACGGATGACGAAGCGCTGGCCAGCTTCCAGAAGCTCGCCGCTCTCGAAGGCATCATCCCGGCACTGGAGTCCGCCCACGCCATCGCCAGCGCAGAAAAGGTCGCGCCCACGATGGACGCGGACCAGATCATAATCGTCAACCTCTCAGGACGGGGCGATAAAGACATCTTCACCGTCGCCGACGCGCTGGGAGTGGAGATGTGAGCAGCCTCTCCCAACGAGCCATCCCCTCCTCCGTTCGCCCTGAGCTTGTCGAAGGGCTCCACTTTTCTTCAAAGAAGGATCGGGCTTCGACGTTCGAACGAGACAAGTGGCTCGTTCGGACAACCCGAACGGGTGTTTTTGGAAATGACTGACCGCCTCGCCACCCGCTTCACCGCCTGCAAGGAAGCAGGCCGCGCCGCCCTCATCACCTTCGTGACCGCAGGCGACCCGACCGTAGCCGCCACCCCGGTGATCCTCGATGCCCTCGTTGCGGGCGGCGCGGACATCATCGAACTCGGCATGCCCTTCACTGATCCGATGGCGGACGGTCCCGCGATCGAACTCGCCAATCTGCGCAGCCTCGGCTCGGGCACGAAGACGAAGGACATTTTCCACCTCGCGACCACCTTCCGCGCCCGCCACCCGCATATACCGCTGATCCTCATGGGCTATGCCAATCCCATGCTGATCCGCGGCTCGGAATGGTTTGCGCAGCAGTGCCGCGAAGCAGGCGTCGATGGCGTGATCTGCGTCGATGTCCCGCCTGAAGAGGACGCGGAGATCGGCCCGGCCCTGCGCGCGGCAGGCGTTCACCTGATCCGCCTTGCCACGCCAACCACCGACGCCGCCCGCCTGCCCGCCGTGCTCGATGGCGCCAGCGGCTTCCTCTACCATGTCGCCGTCGCAGGCGTGACCGGCAAGCAGCAAGCGGCCCAAACAGCCGTCGAGCAGGCCGTCGAGAAGCTGAAAGCCGCAACCGACCTCCCCATCGCAGTCGGTTTTGGCGTCCGCTCCGCCGAGCAGGCAGCCGCCATCGGCCGCGTTGCTGACGGCGTCGTCGTCGGGTCAGCCATTGTCGACATCGTCGGCTCGCACGGCGATGCCGCCGCGCCCTTCGTTCAGGAGTTCGTCGCCACATTGAGCGGCGCCCTCAAAGCCAACAGCCCCCATTTCCGGGAGACCGCCGCATGAGCTGGATCAATCGCGTCCGCAAGGCCGTTCCCTTCCTCGCAAAGAAGGAAACCACCGCCGAGACGCTGTGGCACAAATGCCCGTCCTGCACCGAGATGATTTTCATCAAGGAGTGGGAGGATAATCTCTCCGTCTGCCCGCGCTGCGACCATCACGGCCGCATCGGCCCGTCTGAACGGTTCGAGCAGATCCTCGACGCAGGCTTCATCCTGCTACCCACCCCGCCGGTGCAGGAAGACCCCCTCAAATTCCGCGATTCCAAGCGCTATCCTGATCGCATCAAGGCTGCCCGCGCCCAGACGGGAGACCAAGACGCCCTCATCAACGCACGCGGCGCGATCGACGATGTGCCGCTGGTCATGGGCGTGCAGAATTTTGCCTTCATGGGTGGTTCCATGGGCATGGGCGTCGGCGCGGCCTTCATCCAAGGCATCAACGAAGCCATCGGCCACAAATGCCCCTATGTCATCTTCACCGCAGCAGGCGGCGCACGCATGCAGGAGGGCATATTGTCCCTCATGCAGATGCCGCGCTCGACCGTCGCGATCCAGAAGCTGCACGCGGCGGGCCTACCCTATATCGTCGTTCTCACTGATCCGACGACCGGCGGCGTCACCGCAAGCTACGCCATGCTGGGCGACGTCCAGATCGCCGAACCCAACGCTCTCATCGGTTTTGCAGGCCAGCGCGTCATCGAAAGCACGATCCGCGAAAAGCTGCCTGACGGATTCCAGCGCGCCGAATATCTGCTGGAACATGGCATGCTCGACATGGTCGTCCACCGCAGCGAACTGCGCGACACGCTGGCGCGGGTGATCGGCTATCTAGCCCCTCGCGCCGCTGCCTGACGCGATCGCGCGAGGAACATAGGGCCATGCCCGACCACGCCATTTCGGACGACCCGGCGGTCCAATCGCAGCTGGACCGCCTCGCCACGCTGTCCCCGGGCGCGGACATATTGGGTCTCGAACGTATCACCAGCCTGCTCGACCGCTTGAGCAATCCGCACCGCGCGCTGCCGCCCGTCTTCCATGTCGCAGGCACCAACGGCAAAGGCTCGACCTGCGCCTTCCTGCGCGCCGCGCTTGAAGCGGACGGCCGGAGCGTCCACGTCTTCACCTCGCCCCACCTCGTCCGCTTCAACGAACGCATCCGCCTCAACGGCCAGCTGATCAGCGACGAAGCGCTCGCCCACTATCTCTCCCGCGTCCTGGACGTGGCCGAAGGCATCGGCGCCAGCTTCTTCGAAGTCACCACCGCCGCCGCCTTCCTGGCCTTCGCCGAGCATCCCGCAGACGCCTGTATCCTCGAAGTAGGACTGGGCGGCCGTCTCGACGCTACCAACATCATCGAAAACCCCGCCGTCTGCGGCATCGCCCAGCTCGGGATCGATCATCAGGCTTTCCTCGGCAACACGCTGCGCGACATCGCGGCGGAGAAGGCGGGCATCGCCAAGCCCGGCGCTGCCCTGGTAACTCAGCGCTATCCCGAATCACTCGCCCCCGCGATGCGCGAAGCCGCGAGCCGCGCCCGCACCAATTGGCTCCCCATGGGCCAAAGCTGGGACGCAGCCAGCTACCGTGACCGCTTGCACTATCGCGACGAACAAGGCCGCATCGAAACCCCGCTCCCCCGCCTCCCCGGCGCGCATCAGGTCCAGAACGCCGCGCTGGCCTTCGCCATGCTGCGCCATCAAACCGCCCTGCCCGTCAGTGAAGCCGCGCTCAAAGCGGCCCCCCTCTGGGCGCACTGGCCCGCCCGGCTCCAACGCCTGGACCACGGCCCCCTGCTCGCCCCCCTCGCCGCCGAAAGCGAAGCCTGGCTAGACGGCGGCCACAACGCCGGAGCCGGAGAAGCCATCAGCGCCTTCTTCACCTCAGATCGCCTCGCCGGACGCAAACTGCACCTCATCATCGGCATGCTCGCCAACAAGGAAGTGGATGCCTTCCTCGCCCCCTTCGCCGGACGCATAGCCCACATTCACGCGCTGCCCGTCCCCGGTCACGAGCATCATCCCGCCAGCCGCTTCGCCGCCATCGCGGAGCGCTGGGGCATCGACTGCACAGCGCATGCAGATCCCGCCGCCGCTATCAAAGCCGTCGCGGCGTCATCCAAAACCGAAGCCCCACTCCTGTTCATCGCCGGGTCGCTCTATCTCGCAGGCGAAATTTTGCGCCTGAACGAGCAATATCCCGACTGAATACACTTGCGATTGACTCGCAATAGCGTAACCTGTCCTCCGTAACCCAACGGATAAAAGGTGCTCGCATATGCCCAGTGGAGAGATCACCCCCCTAGACCTGCCCGGCGCAATGCCTGCCGGCTACGGCAACAGGCTGTTCCTCTACGCGATGCGACGAATGGCCAGCGCCGGGGTCGATGATGCCCACGCAGCCAACGCCATGCTCGGCGCGTTCGGGCGCAGCTACCGCCGCCCGCTAGTCCTCATGCGCGCCATGATGCTCGAACTTGCCCGCTGCGCAACCCGCCGAATACTCGTCGCGCCTTGCTGCTGCGCGCGCATGACCGCCGACGAAGCATCGCTCATGCACTCCATCAGCACAGCGCTACAGGACCCGCCTTCATCCTATGAGCAACTCGCCTCGCTGCTCGGCACGGACGATGTGCTAGGCGCCCTCACCTGCCTGCAAGCCGTCTCCCAGGCCCACAGCGACCTAGGCCGCCCGCTGGACCTTTACGCCGGAGCCTGAATCCCTTCATCTGTAGCGGCGCTGCCGACACTCGCATCCACCAGCCCGCTGCGCATCATCAGCCAGAACAGGATGATGCCCGGCAGCGCCAGCACGGTTGTCAGCAGATAGAAATCGACATAGCCGAACCGCTCGATCAAGGTCCCCGCCGACGTTCCTGTGAGAAACCGCCCGACAATGCTCGCCGCCGCCGAAATCATCGCATATTGCGCGGCGGTGAAACGCAGGTCGCACAGCGCGGAGAAATAGGCGACCACCGCTACGCCACCGATCCCGCTAGCAAAATTCTCGAACCCGATAGCCCCCGCCATGCCCACATTGCTCTTGCCGGTCGCCGCCAGCAGGGCAAAGCTGAAGTTCGACACCGCCATCAGCACCAGGCTGATCAGCACCGACCGCTTCAATCCCAACCGCGCATACAACACGCCGCCCACGAAAATCCCGGCCAGCAATGCCCAGAAACCCACGCCCACATCGTAGATCGCGATCTCCTCATTGCTGTACCCCAGATCGTTGAACAGCAGCCGGAACGTCAGGTTGGCCAGCGTATCGCCAATCTTGTGGACGATGATGAACAGCAGGACGAGCAGCGCGCCCTTGCGCTTGAAGAAATCCACGAACGGCCCAATGATCGCCTGCACCAATTCCCCGCCCGTCTTCCGGGAAGCAATCTCGCGATGCCGTTCAGGCTCGCCAACGATCAACGCCGCCAGCATGGCAGGCAGCGCAAAGAGCGCGCAAACCAGATAGGCCAGCGTCCAATCCCAATATTGCGCCACCACCAGCGCCAGCGCACCCGCCGCCGCCGCGCCGATCCGCCACCCATATTGCGACATGCCCGCGCCAACGCCCAATTGTTCAGGGCGCAATATCTCGATCCGATACCCGTCGATGATGATGTCGAATGTCGCCCCCGCAATCCCCAGCAGGATCGCCGCCCGCACCGTCCCCATCAGGTCGTTAGCCGGATCGACAACCGCCAGATTGACCACCGCCGCCATCACCAGCAGTCCCGCCACCAGCATCCACGACACGCGCTGGCCCAATCGATGCAGCAGGGGCAACTTCACCCCCTCGATCACCCAGGCCCACAACCATTTGAGATTATAGGCCAGCAGCACCAGGCTGAATGCCGTAACGCTCTTCTTGTCGATCCCATCCTGCGCCAGCCGCGACGCCAGGTTCGCACCGATCATGGTAAAGGGAAAGCCCGATGAAATCCCCAGGAACAGCGCGGCCAGCGGCGCCTTCTCCACATAGGGCTTCACCGCATCCAGCCAGCTTCCGGTGCCCCGGGCAATATCAGTCATGAAAAAAGGCGCGCCCCCAAAATGCTTATCGCGCCACCATATGGCCAATCATCGGAGAAACAAGCAGAACTCGCCCCGACCATATGACCGGCTCAGGCCATGCAACCCACAGACACCGACTTTCCCCGAAATGATGCTTTGGGAGCCTTCCTATCATCTCCCCTCCCGCAGGCGGGAGGGGTCGGGGGTGGGCTAGCGCAACACCGGCCTCATCAAATGGGCTCACGCAAGGCTCGCTACGCTCGCGCCCACCCCTAACCCCTCCCGCCTGCGGGAGGGGAATGCCTTGGATGGGGTGGTTAGGGGACTGTCGGCTTAAGGACGACAAACGCGCATAGTAGACGTAGCTTTCAATCTGTGACCTTGACGCGAACGGTTGAACCATCTGGGACAGTGCTTAGCTGCTGATGGATATTTGCCATGCCTAAAAGTTGCTCTCTCACCGGCACGACAAACATATTATCGGGCACATACTTACCTTCCGCGAAAATAGGTAAGATAGTGAAGGCATAGCATTGCCCCACGCCAGCACGCTTTCCTGCATCGTGGAGTTGTTCAATCAAGCCCGGTAGAAACCATTCTTCGACCAACTGCAAATTTGAGCGCAGGATGGTTTCAAACTGATCTTTGCTGGTCGATACCTGCTCAACCAGACCTGTCCCAGTGTCTAGCCAGTGAACCAATCCGTTTGCCGTTTGAAAGAAGATGCCGCCCACCGTCGAGCAAACCAAAGTTGTCCATTGCTCGGGAAATAGCCATGACCACGCCGCCGCAACTTCCTGAGCGAGTGGAGCTTCAATTTGGAACGCGATGTCCTGCCAGCCAACACTCATTCACACTACTCCTCAGGCCGCACTCGGGCTGAACGAATTTCCGCTTCTGAACAAGTTAGAGATTAATCCAAACGGCAACAACTGGTCGTTAGTGACCTGTTCCCCAGTTGAACCTGTCATCAACCAAAAGCGCATCCGCGCCTCGCCACCCTCACCCCACCCGATCAAACAAATGCAACCCACGCGGCACGCGCGGCAGGTCCCCACCACGCAGCACCGCCTCAATCACCCCAATCGAAGCCAGCAGATCCCGCGGCAAATAGGGCTTGGCCAGGCACCCGACCGCCATCTCATGCGCATCCACCGGGCAGGTCCCGCTCACGAACAGCACCGCCAGCCCCTTTGCATAGGCATGTCGCGCCACATCAATGCCCGTCTTGTCGCCATGCAGCGTGATGTCGGCGATCACCAGATCGACCTCGTCCTGCTCAATGACGCTGATTGCATGGTCATAATCCTCGACCGTCGCGGCAACGCGGTAGCCGGCCTGCTCCAGCACATGCTCATTGTCGAAGGCGACCAAAGGCTCATCTTCCACCACCAGCACGCTGATGATGGCCTGTGCCTGCTGCCGTGGCTTCGAGTCCCCTTTGACTAGCCCGAAAAACATTTGCCGATCCGCCCCATATGCGCCATGCACCCGATCAAACGCGCGACCCCTTAAGGGAGTTGCGGCCGATCCTGCGCACTCGGCGACAGGACGGCACTATTCGTCATTTTCCCGGCATCTCCGATATGGGAATGCCGTCGCTTCGTTAAAAGGAACCGAGCGTGGAGCCGCCGAAAAAATCAGCACCGCCGCGCAGGACAGGACCGGGCGGCCCCCGGCGCCCCACGGACGGCAAGCCCGCCGGTTCGTCGCGCCCTGCCCGTCCGCCTTTCAAGAAAAGAAGCGCTGCTCCGGCCAAGCCAGCAAATCCCCATCCGGCGCGCATGGCCGCTGCCGCCAGCGGCACGAACGAACCGCAACGCATCGCAAAGCTGCTCGCCCGCGCCGGGGTCGCCTCGCGCCGGGAAGTAGAACGGATGATCGAGGAAGGCCGGGTCACTCTCGATGGCCAATTGATCTCGACCCCGGCGACCCTGCTGACCTCGCTCAATGGCGTGGCGGTGGATGGCAACCCGGTGGCGCAACCCGCTCCCGCCCGTCTCTTCCTCTTTCACAAGCCGTCGGGCTATTTGACGACCGAGCGCGATCCGCGCGGCCGTCCCACCATCTACGACCGCTTGCCCGCCGACCTGCCCCGCCTCATGCCCATCGGCCGTCTGGATATGACCACGGAGGGGCTGCTGCTCCTTACCACCGATGGCGAATTCAAGCGGCAGATGGAATTGCCCGCGACCGGCGTGCCGCGCACCTATCGCGCCCGCGCCTTTGGCGAAATCAGCCAAGCCCAGCTTGAAGACCTGTTTATGGGCATAGAGATTGACGGCATTCGCTATGGCCAGATCGAAGCCAATCTGGAACGCCGCACCGGCCGCAACCAGTGGATCGAAATGACCCTCACGGAGGGCAAGAACCGCGAAGTGCGGCGCGTTCTGGAGCATCTGGGCCTACAGGTGAGCCGCCTCATCCGCACCAGCTATGGCCCTTTCCACCTCGGCGAGCTCGCGTCGGGCGCGGTGGAGGAAGTGCGCCAGCACGACCTCATCGTCTTCCGCAAGAGCTTGAAGACGCCCAAATCCTGAAGCTCAACCCGTTCGCCCTGCGCTTGTCTCAGGGCTTTCCTTCTGCATGGACGCCAATCATGAGAATCATCGCAGGCCAATGGCGCGGCCGCCCGCTGGCAGCTCCCAAGGGCGACGCCACTCGCCCCACGGCCGACCGTACGCGCGAAACGCTTTTTTCCATGCTCGTGAGCCGCATCGGATCATTTGAAGGGCTGGCCGTCGGCGATTTCTTTGCAGGATCGGGCGCCTTGGGCTTTGAAGCCCTGTCCCGTGGTGCGGCTAGCTGCCTTTTCGTTGAACAGGATCAGGCGGCTCTGAATGTGATCCGCGCCAATGGCGACAAGCTCGGCATCCGGCCGGACATCCGCCAGAGCAGCGTCCTGTCGCTCGGCCCCGCGTTGAAACCGCTGGACCTCATTTTCATGGACCCGCCTTATAACAGCGGCGCAGGCGTCGTCGCTCTCGACAAGTTAAGCCGTCTGGGTTGGACCGGCCCCGCGACCTGGATCAGCATCGAAACCGATCGCCGCGAAGATGTGGCGGTCAAGGGCTTCACCATCGACGCAACCCGCGACGTCGGCAAAGCCCGCCTGACCCTGTTAAGAGCGATTCCCTCTCCCCTTTAGGGGAGAGGGCTAGGGAGAGGGGAACGCCCCAGGAGGCATCCCCATCCACCCATCAATCAAGCAGCCTCAGCATCCTCATAAGCCTGCGCTTCCTTGCCAATTAATATCTCGGCGAGGAACCAATAGGCCTTGCCCCACGCTTCCAGCACAGCGTCCGTGGCAACTTCCGCGCCCAGCACATCGCGGATCGCGGGCAGCAGTGCTTCGGCAACCTTGGGATAATGCTCGGCCTTCACGCCGGTTTCGACATGCCGCTGCACCATGCGCTCGACCGCGCCGGTGAGCGCCTGCAACTTGTCGATATTCTCGGCATAGCCCAGGATCGCCGCGGCCAGCCGCTTGGGCTGCTCGCCGCTGTCCTGTGCCGCCTGATCGAACATGTCCCTGATCGACGCATCCTGGAACAGGCGCGCATACATGGCGGTCGTGATCTCCACCCCATGGCTCCGCAGCGCGGGAGCGGTTGCCTTGACGATCGCGATGGTTTCAGCGCTGAGCTGGCTCATATATGCACCCCTTTGAACTAGAGACTCGGTAAAGACGCCTTTACGGTACATCTTTAAACATGTAAACAAGCTACATGTTTGATCTGCAAACCCCGTTCAATTAACGCATTCCCTCATGCAATTGACCCGCCACACCGACTACGCCCTGCGCGTCCTCATCCATCTGGCCGTCACGCCAACAGGTCGCGCAACCATCCCCGAGGTCGCCGACGCCTACGCTCTTTCGCGCAATCATTTGATGAAAGTCGTCCACCACCTCGGCCAAGGCGGGTTCATCCTGACCCGGCGCGGCAGAGGCGGCGGCTTCACCCTTGCCCGCGCTCCTGAAGCAATCAGGCTGGGGGATGTTGTCCGTCACACCGAAACGGACATGAACCTGGCAGACTGCGCAGGCTGCGGCCTCCGCGCCGCTTGTGGCCTATCGGGCATTTTGAAGGCCGCAACTACAGCTTTTCTGGCGGTACTCGACCAGCACAGCCTGGCGGACGCCGCCAAAGACAGGACCGGGCTGGCAGCGCTGATCGCTGCCCTGCCCGGCACCGTTTCTCCGGTCAGCGATGCCTGCGCGCCATCTTCTTCGAACGCGGCGCCTCGCCTGGATTGATGCAGCTATCCTGTACCGTACGACTGCATAGCGGATAGTCTTTACCGCCCGCAGGCGGAGGGGTCATGTTACCGCCAACGGTCACCGGATTGGCCGAACTGCCCACAGGCGCGGCGGGGTCCTTGGGCATACCCGGCGTTGCGGGTATCATGCCAGTGTCGGCTGGAACCTCTCCCGTCGGCTGACCAGCATTGGGATCTGCCGCAGTTGCAGGGCTCGCAGGCGTAGCTGGAACCGCCGGATCCGTCGGCATGCTATCAGTGGCTGGGGGCTGAGCCGTGCTTTCCGGCGCACCCTGAGCGATCGCAATGCCAGTAGCGCCGTTGGTAAAAGCCAGCATAGCGGCACCCGCAAGCATGATCGATTTCATGGGTCATCCTTTCCTGTTCCATCAACCCGTTCTGCCTTTTGGCGGGGGAACAACCGGATAAGTGACGCACGCGTTCCGATATGGACGACGAGTTGTTGCTATGCCGCCACCAAACGAATGACGCCTACCCGTCGGGATAGCGTTCGACATGCGGCATTGCGTGGACCCTCTCCATCCATGGTACAGCTTCGGCCCATTGGACATGAATGACGGGAGGAAAGGCCGAGGGGTTGTCGAAAGTTGATGCCTGAATATCGACCATCCCCGGAAAGGACGTGGCATTGCGATAAAAAAGACCTGTTCCACATCTGGCGCAGAAGTGCCGCGTGGCTTCCTTCGAGGATTGATAAAGGGTCGGCTCCCCGGTCACCTTGACGTCGTCCTCGGCGAACAGCGTCCACGCAACCATTGGCGCTCCAGCGCTGCGGCGGCAGTCATTGCAGTGGCAAAGAGCGCTGTAAACAGGTTCGCCCAAAGCCTCATAATGAATCGCACCACATTGGCACCGTCCAGTGGCCATAGCCTTTCCCCTTGCATGATTCGCCTTTTGTTCTCATGGATCGTCTTCAGTCGCAAGGGGGGACTGGCCCTTGCTCCCTCTATCCATGCTCCCTAGTTGTTGACCATGACCCTTCCCGCTCCCTCGCCTGATGATCCGCCCTATCTTCAGGGCCTCAATGAGCCGCAACGGGAAGCCGTCCTCACTGTCGAAGGTCCGGTTCTTGTTCTGGCGGGCGCCGGAACCGGCAAGACGGCTGCGCTGACCGCAAGACTGGCGCATCTTATAGCTACGCGCCGTGCCTATCCGTCGGAAATCCTGGCGGTCACCTTCACCAACAAGGCCGCGCGCGAGATGCGCGAGCGTGTCGGACGTATGATCGGTCCGGCGGTGGAAGGCATGCCATGGCTCGGCACATTTCATGCCATCGCTGCCAAAATGCTTCGCAGACATGCCGAATTGGTCGGGCTGCAATCGAACTTCACCATTCTTGATACCGACGATCAGCTTCGGCTGATGAAGCAACTGATCCAGGCTGAAGGGATTGATGAAAAGCGCTGGCCAGCGCGGCAGCTGGGTGGCTTGATCGATCAATGGAAGAATAAGGGGCTGACGCCTGACGAAATCAGCGCGGGAGATAGCGAATCTTACGGAAATGGGCGCGGGCAGAAATTATATGCTGCCTATCAGGCCCGCCTTCGTGATGTAAACGCCTGCGACTTCGGCGACTTGCTGCTCCATGTACTCACCATATTGAAGCGTCACCGGGATGTGCTCGAAAGCTATCAGCAGCGGTTCCGCTATATCATGGTGGACGAGTATCAGGACACGAACAGCAGCCAGTATCTCTGGCTCCGTCTACTCGCTCAGCAGCGCAAGAATATTTGCTGCGTGGGTGATGACGATCAGTCCATCTATTCGTGGCGGGGCGCGGAAGTCGCCAACATCCTGCGATTTGAAAAGGACTTCCCGGGCGCCAAGATTGTCCGCCTGGAGCAGAATTACCGATCCACGCCCCATATCCTGGGCGCCGCGTCCGGTGTGATCGCCGAAAACGGCAACAGGCTAGGCAAGACGCTCTGGACCGACATCGACATCGGGGAGAAAGTCCGCGTCATCGGCGTTTGGGACGGGCCAGAAGAGGCTCGCCGCGTCGGCGACGAAATCGAGGCGATCGAGCGCTCGGGGCGATCATTGGAAGATGTGGCCATCCTTGTCCGGGCACAGCACCAGACCCGCGAATTTGAAGATCGGTTCATTCAGATCGGTCTCGCGTATCGGATTGTGGGCGGCTTTCGCTTCTATGAGCGGGCCGAAATACGCGACGCGCTTGCCTATCTTCGTCTCGTCAACCAACCGGCCGACGACCTGGCGTTTGAAAGGATCGTCAATGTTCCCAAGCGCGGCTTAGGTGACAAAGCCGTGGAGAAACTTCACCGCCTTGCTCGGGCCGAGGCCATACCCTTAGCGCTCGCGGCTGCACGAATTCTCGATACCGACGAAATGACTCCGCAGGCGCGCCGCAGCCTTGGCGCCTTTGTCGGGGATTTGGCCCGCTGGCGCGACCGTGCGACCCAACTTCCCCATGCCGAACTCGCGCGCCAGATACTGGACGAAAGCGGCTACACGGCAATGCTTCAGGCAGAACGCACAGCCGAAAGCGCAGGTCGCCTCGAAAACCTGAATGAACTTACCCGCGCGATGGAGGAATATGAAACGCTGGGCGCGTTCCTCGAACATGTGTCGCTAGTCATGGACAATGATGCGCAAGCCGAGGAACGGAAGGTCACGATCATGACCATCCATGCGGCCAAAGGGCTCGAATTCGACACCGTTTTTCTGGCGGGCTGGGAAGAGGGTATTTTTCCTTCGCAACGGGCGTTGGACGAAGGCGGTCTCAACAGTCTGGAGGAAGAACGTCGGCTCGCCTATGTGGCGATTACCCGCGCCAGGAAGCTGTGCGTCATCCTTCATGCCGCAAACCGGAGAATATATGGCCAGTGGACCAGTTCCATCCCGTCACGGTTCGTAGGCGAGTTACCTCCGGAACATGTCGAGGAGGAAAGCAGCATGGCGGGCGGCGCATCCCTATGGCGTGCCAACTGGTCCGAGCGCGCTGATCCCTTCTCCAACGTGCAACGAGGCAGCGGGCGCGGCCCAGGCTGGCAGCGGGCGCAACAAAATGGCCAGTTCTCCCGCGAACCCGTACGGATCGTTGAAGCGCGCGCGTCGGCTGTGTCCCTCGGCAATAAGGGGCGAGATGACATGCATCTGGGGTTGCGCGTATTTCACCAGAAATTTGGTTACGGCACGATTGCGGAGATCGAAGGCAACAAACTCGAGATAGATTTTGAAACTGCTGGCCGTAAGCGTGTGATGGACAGCTTCGTGCAGCCAGCTTGAACTTGACCAAGTCAGTTCTCGTGCGGCTCATGCGCGTCAACTATCAGCTTGGTCAGCGTTCCTAAAGTATCTCGTCGTTTGCCGGAGGAGGGTCACTATTCCAGCGCTCCCTCTCACCACCTGCTGAAGCGCGATGGCGATCAAACGCTACACCACGCCCTGAGGCACGATCTGGCGAGCGTAGCTGCCATTCGCTGATGACTAGTGCCAGCCTATCGCGAAGGAAGATGGTGGAGCCTAGCGGGATCGAACCGCTGACCTCCTGCATGCCATGCAGGCGCTCTCCCAGCTGAGCTAAGGCCCCATCGTTGCGCGACATCATATCGCATCCCAATGGATTAGGCCATGTCCGGCATGGAGCCGTCGGCCGATATAGGATGGCAAGCACCCGCTTGATAGCTTCCGGGCTATACAGGTGAGGCTTGGGCCGTCCGGAAAACTGGTGGAGCCTAGCGGGATCGAACCGCTGACCTCCTGCATGCCATGCAGGCGCTCTCCCAGCTGAGCTAAGGCCCCGTTACCAGTGTCAGCGCCGCTTGGGACCGGCGCTTCGGAGGTCGCTGCCATTAGGAGGCAGCAACTTCCTTGGCAAGCACAAAATTACTTAATTGTCGTCGTCGCCGTCGTCGGCGGCGGCATCCACGCCGAGGTCATCGTCACCGCCCAGGTCAACGTCATTGTCCGGCGAATCGCCATCATCATCAACGTCCAGATCAAGGTCCAGATCATCATCTGCCGTCTCCAGCTCCCCGTCGGCGGTTTCGATAACCTTCTTCGGCGCTTCCTCGTACGGCAGCGGCTGCTTCGACTTCAGGACCGGTTCGGGTTCCCAGGCGGTGTTGCAGTTGATGCAGGTGACCGGGTCGTCCTTGCCCAGGTCATAGAAGCGCGTGGCGCATTTCGGGCAGGTACGCTTCGTGCCCCATTCAGCCTTGACCATGTCCGGCCTTGTCCTTCTTACGAGTGCTTCAACGAATATCACGCGGCGCGACCATGTCGCCCGCGAAGCGACGGGCGCCTTGCCATAGCGGAACCGCGCTGTCAAAAGCCGGGCGCAATTTTTCAGTTTCCTGACAAACGGATTGACCCGTGACCACTTCTTCCGATCAGCCTGTTCCCATGACCTTCTCCAGCTCTCCTCCGCTTGCGGGCAGTGTAAGGGTGCCGGGAGACAAAAGCATTTCGCATCGTTCACTCATGCTCTCTGCACTGGCCGTTGGGGAAAGCCGCGTCGAAGGCCTGTTGGAAGGAGAGGATGTGTTGGCCACTGCCGCGGCGATGCGTGCGATGGGCGCGGAGATCCAACGAGACGATGATGGCATCTGGCACATTCGGGGCGTGGGCGTGGGCGGATTGCTGCAACCCCAAACAGCTTTGGACATGGGCAACAGCGGCACATCGACCCGCCTCCTCATGGGCCTGATCGCAAGCCATGGCATCACTGCGACTTTCATCGGAGATGCATCGCTGAGCAAGCGCCCGATGCAACGCGTCACCGAGCCGCTGTCCCATATGGGCGCCAGCTTCACCACCAGCCCTGGACAACGGCTACCGCTCACCATGCGGGGCGCCTGTCCGGCCGTGGCGCTTGATTATCGCCTTCCGGTCGCATCAGCGCAGGTAAAATCTGCCATCTTGCTGGCGGGTTTGAACACCCCCGGGGTCACGCGCGTCGTCGAGCCGGTTCCGACTCGCGATCACAGCGAGCGGATGCTCAAGGGCTTTGGCGCTGACCTCGACGTAGAAGTCGATGCGGATGGAACACGGATCATCACATTAAAAGGCGAGGCCGAACTTCGTCCCCAAGCCATCACCGTACCCGGCGACCCCTCGTCGGCAGCCTTCCCCACGGTCGCCGCGCTGCTTGTCCCCGGCTCGAAGATTACCATTGAAAATGTCGGCCTGAATACCACCCGAGCAGGATTGATCGATCTGCTGCGCGAGATGGGCGGCGACATCGTCATCGAGAACCCGCGCGAAGTCGGCGGGGAACCGGTGGGAGACATCGTCGTCACTGCGTCCCGCCTGACGGGCGTCGAACCAGACCCCGCCCGCGCGCCCTCCATGATCGATGAATATCCGGTCGCCTTCATCGCGGCTGCCCTTGCCGAAGGGCGCAGCACCTTCCGAGGCCTTGAAGAATTGCGGGTCAAGGAATCTGATCGTATCGCGACCATGGCGGCGGGCCTTCGCGCCATCGGCGTTAGAGTGGAGGAACTGGAGGACGGCATCGTCATCGAGGGAAGCGGAGGTACGCTCCTGCCCGGCGGCGGCCCCATCGCGACGAAGCTGGATCATCGTATCGCCATGAGCTTTGCGGTTGCCGGTCTTGTGTCCAAAAACGGCGTCACCATCGATGACATGCGCCCGGTCGCGACCAGCTTCCCCGGCTTTACCGCGCTCTTACAAACGCTCGGCGCGATGGCGTGAATTTCGATTTTCCCAACGTGGTTGGCCTTGTTGGCAGCGGCCTCATGGTTATTGCTTACGCCTACAGCAATGTGGCGAAGGTGCTGAACTTCAGGCTCTTCAATTTTCTCAATCTGATCGGTTCGTTGCTGCTGATCTACTCACTGACGGTTCATTTCAACGTCGCATCGATGGCGCTGGAGGTCGTCTGGGCCGTGATAGCCGTCATTGGTCTCGCCAAGACGTTGCGGAAAGGCAAAGCACAATGATCATAGCCGTGGACGGTCCCGCAGCATCGGGTAAAGGTACGATCGCCAAGGCGCTCGGACGCCATTATGGGTTGCCCGTCCTCGACACTGGCCTGCTCTATCGTGCGGTCGGGCTTGCTGTGCTGAAAGCCGGGGGCGATCCGGACCACGAAGCCGATGCGGTTTCCGCTTGCGATTTTGACGATGCAGTCCTCTGCGACCCTGCGCTGCGGAGCGAGGCCGTCGGCTCGCTCGCTTCCCGCGTTTCCATCCACCCGAGCGTTCGCCAGGCACTCGTCCAGCGACAGCGCGATTTTGCGACCCGACCGGGTGGCGCGATACTTGACGGCCGCGATATCGGGACGGTGATCGCACCGGATGCGGATGCGAAGGTCTTTGTCACGGCGAGCGTTCACGTGCGCGCCAAGCGTCGCTATGATGATGCGCTTTCCCATGGCGGACACCCAGACATGGATAGCTTGATCGCAGATATTCAGGCACGCGACACTCGCGACATGAGCCGGGATCATGCGCCGCTGCGAATGGCTGATGGCGCGGACTTGCTCGACACCAGCAATTTGACTATAGACGCCGCCGTCCAGCAGGCCATTATACTGGTGGACGCCCAGTTGGAACGTCGGCGACAGGCCTGACGCGATGACGGCGCTTGGGAATCCCGGGCGCCCTTTTCGCTTATCCAAAGAGCGTCTCACCCGACATGGCCGAACGGATGTTCGCCCGGCAATCCGGCCGTGCGGACGGTTTGGCCTGAAAGACCACCGGATACAACCGGTAGGCCAGCAATGACGAGTGAAGGAACTACCATGGCCTCTACGGCATTCCCCTCGCGCGACGATTTCGCCGCGCTTCTCAATGATTCTCTCGGTGGCGAAGACGGCGGCTTTGAAGGCCGCGTCGTAAAGGGCACCGTTACCGGCATCGAAAACGACATGGCGCTGATCGACGTCGGCTTGAAGTCGGAAGGCCGCGTGCCGCTGCGCGAATTCGCCGCGCCGGGCCAGAAGGCTGACCTGAAGGTCGGCGACGAAGTCGAAGTCTATGTCGACCGCGTCGAAAACGCCCATGGCGAAGCCATGCTGTCGCGCGACCGCGCTCGCCGCGAAGCCGCTTGGGACAAGCTGGAATCCGAGTTCACCGAAAATGCTCGCGTCGAAGGCGTCATCTTCGGCCGCGTCAAGGGCGGCTTCACCGTCGACCTCGACGGCGCCGTGGCGTTCCTCCCCGGCAGCCAGGTCGACATCCGCCCCGTGCGCGACGTGACCCCGCTGATGGACATTCCGCAGCCTTTCCAGATCCTCAAGATGGATCGCCGCCGTGGCAACATCGTCGTGTCGCGCCGCGCCATTCTGGAAGAAACCCGCGCCGAACAGCGCTCGGGCCTCATCCAGACGCTGGCTGAAGGTCAGATCATCGAGGGCGTCGTCAAGAACATCACCGATTACGGTGCGTTCGTTGATCTGGGCGGCATCGATGGCCTGCTGCACGTCACCGACCTGTCGTACAAGCGCATCAACCACCCGAACGAGATGATCAACATCGGCGACACCGTCCGCGTTCAGATCATCCGCATCAACCGCGACACCCAGCGCATCAGCCTTGGCATGAAGCAGCTGGAAAGCGATCCGTGGGAAGGCGCCAGCGCCAAGTATCCCGTCGGCGCCAAGCTGTCGGGCCGCGTCACGAACATCACCGAATATGGTGCGTTCGTCGAACTGGAGCCGGGCATCGAAGGTCTGGTCCACGTTTCGGAAATGTCCTGGACCAAGAAGAACGTCCACCCCGGCAAGATCGTTTCGACCAGCCAGGAAGTCGAAGTTCTGGTTCTGGAAGTCGATCCCGAAAAGCGTCGTATCTCGCTCGGCCTCAAGCAGGCCCAGAACAACCCCTGGGACAGCTTTGCCGAACGTCACCCGATCGGTTCGACCGTCGAGGGCGAAGTCAAGAACGCGACCGAATTCGGTCTATTCATCGGCCTGGACGGCGACGTGGACGGCATGGTCCACATGTCGGACATCGCATGGGGCATTTCGGGCGAAGACGCGCTGGCTCTGCACCGCAAGGGCGAGTCGGTTCAGGCCGTTGTTCTCGACATCGACGTCGAGAAGGAGCGCATCAGCCTTGGCATGAAGCAGCTTGAGCGTGGCGGCCCGGCCGCTGGCGGCACCACCGCCGCTGCAGCTGGTCTGAACAAGAACCAGACGATCACCGTCACGGTTCTGGAAGTTCGCGACGGTGGTCTGGAAGTCCAGGCTGGCGACGACGGCGCAACCGGCTTCATCAAGCGCAGCGACCTTGGCCGCGACCGCGACGAACAGCGTTCAGAGCGCTTCCAGATCGGTCAGAAGTTCGACGCACTGGTTACCGGCTTCGATCGGGCCAAGAAGCCGACCTTCTCGATCAAGGCTCTGCAGATTGCAGAAGAGAAGCAGGCAGTCGCTCAATATGGCTCGTCCGACAGCGGCGCGTCGCTGGGCGACATCTTGGGCGAAGCGCTGAAGGCCAAGAACGAAGGCTAATCCCTTCGGATACAACTAAAGTAATAGGCCCGTCGGAACTTCTTCCGGCGGGCTTTTTCTATCCCAAAATGAGAAAACAACTACCGACATTGGATAATTGTCATGTGGGTAGGGACTCACTATGACAAAACTGGGAACCAGAAGGGGGAGCTGGAGCACCAATGATACGCTCGGAATTAATTCAGACTCTGGCAGAGGAAAATCCGGACCTTGGCCTTCAAGAGGTCGAGAGGATTGTAGACCTCTTCTTCAAAGAGATTGTTGACCGCCTGTCGGGTGGCGGCCGGGTAGAATTGCGCGGTTTCGGCGCGTTTACCACTCGTGCGCGGGATGCACGGACTGGACGCAATCCACGCACCGGCGAGCAAGTTCCTGTTTCAGCCAAGCGGGTGCCCTACTTCAAGCCTGGCAAGGAAATGCGCGAACGGCTGAACAGTAAAGCGCAGTGAACGCCAGCGCATCTTGACCTGCGCGTTCGGAAGGGTCAGGGGAGCGCCACGCGGACGTGGCGAAATCGGTAGACGCAGCGGACTTAAAATCCGCCTCCCCCTGGGAATGCGGGTTCAAGTCCCGCCGTCCGCACCAGGGGTATCACGCATAGGCACGTGAATTTGCCGCAAGGCTGGATATTCTGCCGCGCTTACCGCAATGATGGCGCATGGCCGGTGCAATCAATCCACAAAGCTTCAGCGATTCCCTCGTCATTCTGGGTGCCGCCGGGTTGGTGATCCCCGGCTTTGCACGCTTGAGGATCAGCCCCGTCATTGGTTTCATTCTGGTGGGACTAGCCGTCGGCCCATCGGGCCTTGGCGCGTTGGTCGCCGAATATCCGTGGCTTTATCATGTCACCATCTCAAACAGAGGAGCGATTGAACCATTCGCTGAGCTTGGTGTCATATTACTTCTCTTTTCGATCGGACTTGAGCTCAGCTTTCGTCGCCTCTGGACAATGCGCGCCCAAGTGTTTGGTGTCGGCGCTGCCGAACTAATCGGCGGCGCATCGCTGATCGCTTTGGGGCTCTACTTTCTGGGACAGCCAACTGCAGGAGCGGTCGGATTGGGTCTTGCCCTGGCCCTTTCCTCGACGGCCGTGGTGCTCCCTATGGTGGGCACGCAAAGCGCGGTGGGCCGGGCCGCGTTCGCGATGCTATTGTTCGAGGATCTGGCGCTGGTCCCCATAATATTCATGCTCGGCGCGCTCGCGCCGTCAGTAGCCTCTAGTCCTGAGGGTGCCTGGGGCGAACTGGCCAATACGCTGCTAAAAGGCGGCATCACGATCGCGGTGATGCTCGTTCTTGGCCGCATTTTCCTGTCACATATCTTCAGCCAGGCCGCGCGGACCAAAAGCCCTGAAGTTTTTCTTGCAGCCAGTCTGCTGGTGGTCATCGTTTCGAGCATCGCGACTTCGCTCGCAGGCCTTTCGCCAATCGTCGGCGCACTGCTGGCAGGGCTACTCATCGCAGAGACCGAATATCATGGTGAGGTGGAAGTGATGACAGCGCCCTTCAAGGGGCTGGCGCTTGGTGTGTTCCTTATCACTGTGGGCATGAGCCTGGATGTCCGGGTGATCCTGGCGAACTGGCCTAGCCTTGTTCTTGCGGTCGTTGGAGTTGTCCTGGTCAAAACACTGGTCACCGCCGCGCTCCTTTATTTTTCGGGCGCGCGAAAGGGTGTGGCTCTAGAAGTTGGCGTGCTGATGGCAAGTCCTTCTGAAACCACCCTCATCGTGCTTTCGACAGCAGCAGCAGCCAAGCTCATCCTCCCGTCGACCGCCGCCTTTTGGCAGATCGTCACAGCCATCGGCCTGACGATCACGCCACTTCTCGCACGTATCGGTCACGACATTGCGCGCAGGCTGGAAATGGCGTTGGGCGAGGAAGCGCCAGACCTACAGCAGGAAAGCACCGAGGCGGCGGCGGTCGTAATCGGGTTCGGGCGCGTCGGGCGAATGGTGTGCGACCTGCTTCGCCTCCACAACCAGCGTTTCACCGTTGTCGAGTCGGATCCGGACGTAGTGGCGGAGGGGCGTCGTGGCGGCTACCCGATCCTCTTCGGGGACGTAGCCCGCGTGGAAATGCTCGACAAGCTCCGTTTGGGCCATGCGCGAGCGTTGATCCTTACCATGGACGATCCCGTGCTTTCGGTGCGTGTCACGAAACGGGTGCGTGGATGGGTCCCGGATTTGCCGATCATCGCCCGTGCGCGCGATACTGATCATGCGGCACAGCTCTACCAGGCGGGCGCAAGCGATGCGGTTCCCGAGACGCTTGAAAGCTCGCTGCAACTCGCAGAAACCGCGCTCATCGACCTAGGCGTGGCGATGGGGCCGGTTATTGCCTCGATCCATCAAACGCGTGAGGACTTGCGCATGGGCATTAAAGATGCGGCGCAGATGGATACCGCTCCGAAACTGAGGCGTCTCCGCCCTGACGAGGTGCCTAAGGTCCAATAGCTACAGCATTGTCAGGCCCCGTGCCGGACATGCCGGTCCCATCCCAGTTCGGTTCCTTGTCCATCCGTTCCAATACTGTGCTTGCGGTCTCGGCAAGGTTGCCGCCATGGGGGTTATAGGCCATGGGCAGTAAATTGCGTCGCGCCTCCTTGCGGTCACCGATACGCAATTGCTGCATCGCCAGAGTCATACGCAGGGCGAGATCAAAGGGCGCCAGTTCCGACGCGCGCTCCAGTCCTTGAAGCGCGAGTGAAGATGGCGTTTTCCCCTGCCGGGCGAAGCTGTCATAATAATAGAAGAGCGGCAGCGGATGGTCATTCTCTATGCGATTGAGTGCAATGAAAGTGGCGCGCGCTTGCTTATAGCCCTCGTCCTGATCCGGGGCATCTGGCGCCATGCGATAAAGGGACAGCCCCTTCTGGACATAGGCGTTGACCTGCTTCGGGTCGTTAGCCAGGGCAGCATCTGCTGCGGCGATCGCTTCCTTGTCGTTCCCAGCGTCGTGTTCGGCCTCCGCCAACGCGGATAGGACCGCTGGATCTTTCGGGAAGCGCGAAGCTATGGCGCGCGCGTCCGTCAGAACGGCCTTGGCCCCTTCATCGTCGACGCCGCGCCTGGAACGAATGATGACCGGCATCATTGCGTTTGCTCCTGCACTCACCCCTTGCACGACAACGGGGCCGGTTTTGATCATGCTGGCTGGCAGCTTGAGCATGGCAATGCGGGATTTGAGCAAATAGCGGTCTAACTCATGTTCGAGCTGGCCGAAATCTCCAAACGCTTCGATCGCAGCAGACCGTGGGTCCTTACCCTGGGACATAAGGGTGAGGTAGCGCGAAAGCTGGCCTTTCCTGTCGGAGCTGAAAGTCAGGTAATGATAAAGCAGCCAGCTCTTGCCATAGAACGCATCATACCCCTTGCCTCGGCGCTTTTCATAGGCGGCAGGATCAAGCAGATCGTTCGCGGTCACGTCGATCGCCATATAAAGCTCATAGGCGCGATGCTGCGCGGGCCGCCCGAGTTCAACTCCGCCATCATTGGGAAAAGCGGCTGACGAAAAGAACTCCGCCGCACCTTCCGACATCCAGCGCGGCATCGGGAAGTTGCTCGATCCGATCAGAAAATAATGTGCATATTCATGGAGCAGCGTGATCATCGACGTGTCGATTTGACCGCGCGTCGCTCTGACCCGGGGAACGATAGCGACCGATCCTCCAGCACGAGGTATGTAAAATCCGCCTATATATTGCGAATTGGCCCCATACAGCTTTCGGACCTGGGCTTCACTGCTCACTACATAGATAGTCAGTCGATTGGAGGGGCTAGGACGGAGGTTCGGCGTTCCCGTGACCGCCGCCATGGCCGCATGATAGCTTTCAAGCTGCTGCGAGAAGAGACGAGCGTCGGTTGCCCGAGCTTCGGCATAGACGACGAAATGGTCGCTCGAAGCTTCCAGCCATTCGGCACGCGCTGCAGTGGGCACCAGCAGTAAACAGATAGCAACAAGAAACCGCATGATCCCCCCGATCATTGTCTCTCGCCAGATTAGCGGTGATGACAGCAGAAACAAGGTGGCGATAACGCAGCTTAAGCATCGCCTCCTTGTCGACAGCCTTCGAAACCCGGAATTTTTATGCCGGAACGCTGGCCAAGGCCGCCTTGACCGCATCAATCGCGGCGCCTGCTTTATCTGCTTCCGGTCCACCGCCCTGAGCCATGTCCGGACGACCGCCGCCGCCCTTCCCGCCTAGCGCTTCGACACCCGCACGGACAAGATCGACGGCGCTGATCGTTCCGGTGAGGTCATCCGTCACGCCTACCGCGATGCTGGCGCGGCCGTCCACCAGGGCGAGCACGGCCGACACGCCGCTGCCCAGCGCGGCCTTGTTCTGGTCAACGATCCCGCGCAGTTCCTTGGGATCAAGCCCTTCAATGACCTGGCCGATGAAGTCGATCTGGCCAACCTTCTCAGGGCCAACTGCCTGAGCGCCGCTGCCCCCGCCGAGGGCCAGGGCCTTCTTCGCTTCAGCCAATTCACGTTCGAGTTTGCGGCTCTGTTCCACCAGAGCGGCGATGCGCGCGGGCACCTCTTCCGGTGTGGTCTTGAGCGCGGCGGCCGATTGGCGCAGACGATCTTCGCGGTCGGTCAACCACAGGCGCGCCGCTTCCCCGGTCAACGCCTCAATGCGGCGGACGCCCGAAGATACCGCGCTTTCGGAGATGATCTTGAAAATCGCGATGTCGCCCGTCGCGCGGACGTGGGTGCCGCCGCACAGTTCGACCGAATAGCTGTTCGCGTCGCCCTTACCCATAGAAAGAACGCGGACCTCGTCGCCATATTTTTCGCCGAACAGAGCCATAGCGCCCGCCGCGATAGCGTCATCGGGTGTCATGAGGCGCGTCGTGACGCTCTCATTGTGGCGGACCTGTTCGTTGACCAGGCTTTCAATCGAGGCGATCTGACTGTGGGTCAACGCTTCGGGATGCGAGAAGTCGAAGCGCAGGCGATCTGGCGCCACGAGGCTCCCCTTCTGCGTTACATGCGCGCCCAAAGTATTCCGGAGCGCGGCATGGAGCAGGTGGGTGGCGCTATGATTCGCCCGGATGCGATCGCGGCGGTCGGTGTCGACGGTGAGATGCACCGTATCGCCTACCTTGATGCTGCCCGTCCCGATTCTTACCCGATGCGCGTGCAGGCGACCAAGTGGCTTTGAGGTATCTTCTACATCAGCCAAAAGGCCGGACAGCGACGTGATCGTGCCCGCGTCCCCCATCTGGCCGCCGCTTTCGCCGTAGAATGGCGTCTGATTTGTGATGATCGTGACCGTATCGCCGGCCGATGCGCTGTCGAAGTTCACACCGTCCTTGACGATCGCGAGCACCTCGCCCTCGCCCTCGGTCGAGCTGTAGCCGATGAACTCGGTATTGCCCGCCTTTTCGGCGATATCGAACCAGATTTCGTCCGATGCCTTTTCACCGGAGCCCTTCCATGCAGCGCGGGCGGCGGCCTTCTGCTCGGCCATTGCAGCGTCGAAACCTTCGCGATCAACGCCTAGGCCGCGGGAGCGCAGCGCGTCTTCAGTCAGGTCATAGGGGAAGCCAAAGGTGTCGTAGAGCTTGAACGCGGTTTCGCCCGGCAACGTGCCGCCTTCGGAAAGATCGACTGTCGCTTCGTCGAGCAGCTTGAGGCCCTTTTCCAAGGTCTGGCGGAAACGAGTCTCTTCTCGTAGCAGCGTTTCCTCGATCAACGGCTGGGCGCGGACCAGTTCCTGATAGGCGCCGCCCATTTCAGAGACGAGGCTGCTCACCAAGCGGTGCATCAACGGTTCCTTCGCGCCGATGATATGCGCGTGACGCATGGCGCGGCGCATGATGCGGCGCAGGACGTAGCCACGACCTTCATTGGCGGGCAGCACCCCGTCCGCAATCAGGAAGCTGGTCGAGCGGAGGTGATCCGCGATGACCCGGTGGCTAGCCTTGAACTCGCCATCAATCGCGGTCTTGGTCAGCGCGCCGGATTCCTCGATCAGCGCCTTGAAAGTGTCGGTGTCGTAATTGTCGTGAACGCCTTGCAGCACAGCCGCGACGCGTTCCAGCCCCATGCCGGTGTCGATGCTGGGCTTGGGCAGTTCGCCGACGATCTCGTTCGCTTCCTGCTCATATTGCATGAAGACGAGGTTCCAGATCTCGACGAACCGATCGCCATCCTCTTCCGGCGATCCCGGAGGGCCGCCCCAGATATGATCGCCATGATCATAGAAAATTTCCGAACAGGGACCGCAGGGGCCGCTGTCGCCCATGGCCCAGAAATTATCCTTGGTCGGAATGCGGATGATCTTATGCTCAGGAAGCCCAGCGATCTTCTTCCACAGGTCGAAGGCTTCGTCGTCGGTATGATAGACGGTCGCGGTCAGCTTTTCCGCCGGGATGCCCCATTCCTTGGTCAACAGGGTCCAGGCATGAGTGATCGCCTGTTCCTTGAAATAGTCGCCGAAGCTGAAATTGCCGAGCATTTCAAAGAAGGTATGGTGGCGCGCGGTATAGCCGACATTGTCGAGATCGTTGTGCTTACCGCCTGCACGAACCGACTTCTGGCTGCTGGTCGCGGTCGTGTAGGGCCGCGATTCCAGGCCCGTAAAGACATTCTTGAACGGCACCATGCCCGCGTTGACGAACATCAGCGTCGGGTCGTTATGCGGCACCAGAGGCGCTGAAGGAACGATGGTGTGGCCGTTCGCCCCGAAATAGTCGAGGAAGGAGCGGCGAATGTCGTTGGTCGATGTCATGCGCGCGATTTAGTGGGAAGCGCCCCGGCGCACAAGCGGGGCTTTTCATCGCAGCGGTCAAGTGGGTTCTCTTATCCGACAAGACACGTAAATCGGCCATTTACGGGCGTGTCGGCATTGCCCCTATCCCAAATCAATAATAAGGCCGGGTCATGGACGACAACACCCGCCGCGCAGCCCTGGATTATCACCGCTTTCCGCAGCCGGGGAAGCTACGGATAGAACCTACCAAGCGCATGGTGAACCAGCGCGACCTGGCGCTGGCTTATTCGCCCGGCGTGGCCGCTCCCTGCCTCGACATCGCCGAAGATCCCGACAAGGCGATGGACTATACGGCGCGCGGAAATCTGGTCGCGGTGATCTCCAACGGCACGGCCGTGCTGGGGCTGGGTGCCATCGGTGCGCTTGCCTCCAAGCCGGTGATGGAGGGCAAGGCTGTCCTTTTCAAGAAGTTCGCCGACATCGATGTGTTCGATATCGAGGTGGACACGACCGATCCGGAAAAATTCATCGAGGCCGTGGCACTGCTGGAGCCGACATTCGGCGGCATCAATCTGGAAGATATCAAGGCGCCGGAATGTTTCGCCATCGAGGCGGAACTGAAGAAGCGGATGAAGATTCCGGTCTTCCACGACGATCAACATGGGACGGCGATCGTCGTGGCGGCCGCAGTGCGAAACGCGCTGGTGCTGCAAGGCAAGACATTGGCAGAAGCGCGGTTGGTTACATCCGGGGCCGGAGCTGCGGCGCTGGCCTGTGTTGACCTGCTAGTGTCCATGGGGCTTCGGCAAGAGCATGTGACGCTGACCGACAAGGATGGTGTCATCCATTCTGGCCGTGAGGGCATGTTGCCCAACATGGCCCGTTACGCGCGCGAGACCAATGCGCGGACTTTGCCTGAAGTGCTGCCGGGGGCCAATATTTTCCTGGGCCTGTCGGCGCCGGGGGTATTGAAGCCGGAGTGGTTGCCCTTGCTGGCGCCCAATCCACTGATCTTTGCCTTGGCGAATCCGGAGCCGGAGATCCGGCCCGAGGTCGCGCGTGAGGCGCGGCCCGATGCCATCGTTGCAACCGGGCGCTCCGACTATCCCAATCAGGTCAATAACGTCCTGTGCTTCCCCTATATGTTCCGGGGGGCGCTGGATGCCCGCGCGACCGAGATTAACGAGGCCATGAAGGCCGCAGCGGCGGAAGCGATCGCTGCGCTCGCCCGGTTGCCTGCGCATGACAGCGTTGCGCAGGCCTATGGCGGGCGGCGGCTGGCGTTCGGGCCGGACTATATCATTCCAACGCCCTTCGACCCGCGCCTGATAGCCGAGATTGCGCCAGCGGTGGCCAAGGCGGCAATGGACAGCGGCGTGGCGAAGCGTTCGCTGGATATCGAAGCCTATCGCCGTTCACTGGCCCAACAGAACACGCGATCGGCGCAGCTGATGCTGCCGGTGTTCGAGGCCGCACGGGGCACCTGCCGCCGCATCGCTTATGGCGAAGGCGAGGATGAGCGCGTGCTGCGCGCGATCCAGGACGGTCTGGACGAGGGGATCGTTCGCCCCGTCATCGTCGCCCGGCGGCGGATATTGAAGGATAAACTGCCAAGTCTTGGTCTGCGTTTCGAACTGGACCGCGATGTGGAGGTGGTCGATCCGGAAACCGATCACGAACTGCTCGGACAGCTGGTGGATGCCTATCGCGCCATCGCAGCGCGCAAGGGCGTCCCTACAGCCGAGTTGTTGCGTCACGTATACCGGCGCCCGACGGTCACAGCAGCGATGCTGCTGCGCACCGGACGCGTCGATGCGGCGCTGGTCGGCGGCAACAGCGAATATTGGGGTCAGGTGGAACATGTCCTGCGGATCATCGAGCGTCGGCCGGGACATAGCCGCGTCTATGCGCTGTCGGGACTGATCCTGGACGCAGGTGCGCTATTCATCGCCGATACGCATATGGTCCCCGATCCGACACCCGAGCAGGTGGCCGAGATGGCTATAGCGGGTGCGACCGAGCTTCGGCACTTCGGGCTTTCGCCGCGCGTGGCGCTTCTTTCGCATTCGAACTTCGGAGCGTCGCATAGCCCCAGCGCACGAAAGATGCGAACGGCGTTGCAACTGGTACGCGCGCAGGCGCCCGATTTGCTCGTCGATGGTGAAATGCATGCTGACGCCGCCCTCAGCCAATCGCTGCGGGAACGGTTGGTGCCTGATACACGCTTTGAAGGGCCTGCCAATCTGCTGGTGATGCCGAACCTCGATTCGGCGAATATCACCCTTACGGCACTGTCCGCCTCGTCCAGTTCACCGACCGTGGGGCCGATGCTCATGGGGCTGGCGCAACCCGTTCATGTATTGACGCCGGGTGTCACCGCTCGCGGCGTCCTGAACCTGACCGCAATCGCGGCGGCCGAGGTGGATCGGGAAGGCTGAGCTTAACCTTTTGCATGCAATAGAACGGGCATGGCGCGACTGATCCAGAATATAGCGAAAGCGGCGGGGCCGAAGCTGATCATAGGCGGCGTGCTTGGCGCTGCCGGTTTGCTGGTGAGTATGTATATGGATCGCGGGCGCGATCTTGAGTCCTCGCCGCAGGAGGCCGCCTCACCTGAAAGCGCCCCTGTCAAAGCACCGATCGAGCGAAGCCGGTCACAGCCGCTGCCCGTCGATCCGCACGCGCTGGTGGTCAAAAGCGTGCTGCCGATCGAGGGGCCGTTCCGTCATGGCGACTATGTCTGGGATGAGAGCCATGCTCCTGCGACGGGGCCGGTCATCATCACGGTGGATCTAAAGGCTCAGACGCTGTCAGCATTTCGCGCTGGCCATGAAATTGGCGCGGCAGTGATCCTCTATGGCGCGGATGACAAGCCTAGCCCCTTGGGCGCCTTCCCCATTACGCAGAAGGACGCAGACCATGTGTCCAACCTTTATGATGCGCCGATGCCTTATATGCTGCGACTGACGAATGATGGCGTGGCGATCCATGGCAGCGACGTCAAATGGGGGAATGCAACCCATGGCTGCATCGGGGTGCCGACTGCCTTCGCGCGCAAGCTGTTCGCGGCGGTCAAGCTGGGGGACCTGGTGATCATCACGCAGGGCAAAATGCTGGACACCAGCCAGGTTCGAGACGCGGGCTGAACCGCGTCAATCCTGTTCACAAAGCGGATTGCCATCGTGCCCGGTGGCGCGCAGCGCAGAGCTGGCGTCGCTCGATGCGCGGGGGAAGCTAACGCCTTCGAGTGAGGCCCGGCCTTCGCAAAGATCAGCGCACTTCAGGTCGAGAACACCGGGGACGGCGATCTGATCGCCATCATATTGAGCGACGATAATGCAGCCCCTGGCGCGATAGAAGCTGAGTATCAGCTTGTCTCCGGCTCGCTTTGCCGAGCCCCGCCCACGACAGCGTTGATCCTCGCCGAAAATGGCTTCGACGCCGAAGCGAAAGTCGCCGGATCGACCGGGGATGATGCACAGGCTGTCACTGCCCGCCTCATGATGCCGCTGGAAAAGTCCGACGGGAGTCGATCTGGAGGTGTCCGCAATGACGCCGCTTTCAATCGCCGCACGTTCCAGCCCCGCCGCCGAAGCCGTATTGCCTGTCGAGGTTGCAGAGCGCCCGCCGTCCCCCTGGCACGCAACTAGCAGCGGCAGGAGGGCTAGGCTATTCCACCGTATCGACAGCAGTCAGTCCTTCCGGGCCTACGCGGCGAAAGAAGCAGGAGCGCGCGCCTGTGTGACAGGTGGGGCCTGCCGGAACCGCCTTCACCCAAACCGCGTCCTGGTCGCAATCGATCCGGATGTCGCGTACCTCCAGCATGTGACCCGACGTCTCGCCCTTTTTCCAGAGCGACTGGCGGCTGCGCGACCAGAAATGCGCCAATCCGGTTTCCACGGTCAGGGCCAGCGCTTCCGCATTCATATGGGCGACCATAAGCACATCGCCGCCGCCAGCGTCGGTCACGACCGCTGTGATCAGTCCGTCACGATCATATTTGGGATTGAGGGTCAGGCCCTTGTCACGCGCGTCGTCCATAGTCGGGCTATAGTCCGGTGGAAGGCTCATGCGAAGCCCATCGCGTCAGAGAAAGGAGGAAAATGGGGCGATCGAGGGGATCCGAACCCCCGACCTCTGGTACCACAAACCAGCGCTCTAACCAACTGAGCTACGATCGCCACAGGGCCGTTCGGCCCAAGAGAGATGCGGCACATATGCGGCGATTGGATAGTCGTCAAGCTGGCAAATGCGTGCGCACGATGGAAAAAGAAACGGGGCGCCGACCGACTGGTCCGCGCCCCTCTTTCCTCTGTTCAGTACATGGTCGCAACGAGGCTTTCTCACCTTCGGCGACGCTACTCTCCTAAACCAATCAGGCCGCGATGCCCAACATCTTGGTTTCTGGATAAGGCGCCCTGGAAGGCGCCATCCTGCTTGTTAGTTGACCGAGTCCTTCAGACCCTTGCCCGCCTTGAACTTGGGCTGGGCCGACGCTTTGATCGTCATAGTTTCGCCAGTACGCGGATTGCGGCCGGTGGACGCCTTGCGCTGCGAAACGGAAAAGGTGCCGAAGCCCACGAGTCGGACTTCGTCGCCCTTCTTAAGTGCAGACGAGATGGAATCGAATACGCCTTCGACCGCCTTGCTGGCGTCGCTTTTGCTAAGGCCGCTGCTTTCGGCAACAGCACTGATCAAATCCTGCTTGTTCATACCTTGGGAACCCCCTTCTAATTGTGTGAATAGCTAAGGAATCGCGGCGTCGGCGGCGCAATAAGGCCCAGCTTTGATCGGCTGTCAAAGGGAAAGCGACAAAGCCACCACCTCCAATGAGATTTTCAACCATAGGCCTAAATCTTACTGAAAGTGGCGGCTAATTACCGTTGCGCCTGCAATCAGTGGCGAAGCGTCGCGTCCCCATCCCGCCCTGTAGCCGGACTCGGCTGGGCGGCCAGGTCATCTTCTTCGGTCCAGGCGATCGCTTCAGGCACTGAAATCAACGCGCGGGCAAGCACTTCATCCACATGGGAAACGGGTACGATTTCCAGCCCTTCCCTAATATTTGCCGGAATTTCCGCCAAATCCTTTTCATTCTCCGCCGGGATCAGCACCGTTTTGATGCCGCCTCGCAAGGCTGCGAGGAGCTTTTCCTTGAGGCCGCCGATCGGAAGCACCCGGCCACGCAGCGTCACCTCGCCCGTCATGGCGACATCCTTGTGAACAGGGATGCCGGTCAATGTCGAGACGATGCTCGTCACCATGCCGATGCCTGCGGACGGTCCATCCTTTGGCACCGCACCTTCGGGAAGGTGGATGTGGATGTCCTTGCGGGTGAAGATGCTGGGCTTGATACCGTAGCCGGGCGAACGCGCCTTCACATAGGAGAAGGCCGCCTGCACGGATTCGTTCATCACCTCGCCAAGCTTGCCGGTGGTCCGGATGGCGCCCTTTCCAGGGACGGTGACAGCTTCGATGGTCAGTAGCTCGCCACCAACTTCGGTCCAGGCGAGCCCAGTGACGGCGCCGATCTGGTTCTCTTCCTCACCGACGCCGTGGCGGAACTTCCGCACCCCGGCATATTCGGCAAGATTTTCCGGCGTGATCGTGACCTTCTCGAAAACGCCTTCCAGAATCTTGCGGAGCGCCTTGCGGGCAATCCGCGCCACTTCACGTTCAAGCGTGCGGACGCCGGCCTCACGCGTATAGTAGCGGATAAGATCACGGATCGCGGCTTCGGTGACTTCCACCTCGCCTTCCCTAAGGCCGTGAGCGTCGATCTGCTTTTGCAGCAAGTGGCGCTGCGCAATCTCGACCTTCTCATCCTCAGTATAGCCTTCCAGCCGGATGATTTCCATGCGGTCCAGCAGTGGCTGCGGCAGGTTCAGCGAGTTGGCGGTCGTGACGAACATCACGTCCGACAGATCTACATCGATCTCCAGATAATGGTCCTGGAACTTGCTGTTCTGCTCCGGATCCAGCACCTCCAGCAGCGCCGAAGCCGGATCGCCCCGGAAATCCTGGCCCAGCTTGTCGATCTCATCCAGCAGGAAGAGCGGGTTCATCGTTCCCGCTTTCTTGAGGTTAGTCACGATCTTGCCCGGCAGAGACCCGATATAGGTGCGGCGATGGCCGCGGATTTCGGCTTCGTCGCGCACGCCGCCAAGCGACTGGCGCACGAACTCGCGACCCGTCGCCTTGGCGATTGATCGGCCGAGCGAGGTCTTACCGACGCCCGGAGGGCCGACGAGGCACAGTATCGGACCCTTCAGCTTGTTGGTCCGGGCCTGCACGGCGAGATATTCGATGATCCGGTCCTTGACCTTCTCCAGCGCGAAATGATCCTCATCCAGGATCGCCTGCGCGCGTTTGAGGTCGGTCTTGACCTTGCCCTTCTTGCCCCATGGCAGGCCTAGCAGCACGTCGAGATAATTACGCACGACCGTGGCTTCGGCGGACATGGGCTGCATGCCCTTGAGCTTCTTGAACTCGGCCGTCGCCTTCGCCCGCGCTTCCTTGCTGAGCTTTGTCTTGGCGATCTTCTCGGCCAGTTCGGCGAGTTCGTCGCCCTCTTCGCCCTCGCCATTACCCAGTTCGCGCTGGATCGCCTTGAGCTGCTCGTTCAGATAATATTCGCGCTGGGTCTTTTCCATCTGCCGCTTCACGCGGCCGCGAATCTTCTTTTCGACCTGAAGCACGCCAAGCTCGCCTTCCATGAAGGCAAACACCATCTCGAGGCGCTTTACGGGATCAGCCTCCACCAGCAGCGACTGCTTATCGGCGACCTTCACGTTGATGTTGGCGGCAACGGCGTCGGCGAGACGGCCTGCATCGTCGATCTCACGAAGCTGAACCGGCGTTTCGGCGGGCAGCTTCTTGTTGAGCTTCGCGTAGTTTTCAAATTGCTCGGCGACGGAGCGCATCAGCGCCTCGGCCTCAGGCCCCTCGGCCGCGACCTCATCGACCGGATCGACTTCGGCGATCAGATGGTTGTCGGCCGAACTGATCGACTGCAGTTGCGCGCGATGCTTTCCTTCGACCAACACGCGGACGGTGCCGTCCGGCAGCTTCAACAGCTGCAGCACGATGGCAACGACCCCAGTGTCGTACAGCGAGTCACGGTTCGGATCATCCTCGGCAGGATCAAGCTGCGACACGAGGAAGATTTCCTTATTTCCTTCCATCGCCGACTCAAGGGCAGAGACGCTCTTGTCGCGGCCGACGAAAAGCGGGACGATCATCTGCGGGAAAACCACGATGTCGCGCAACGGAAGGAGGGGATATTGCGTAGTCATTCAATCTCCGGCGGGCCGCACGATTATTTGCTCTGCCATGCGGTTCATGGCTTTATGGGGACAGTCGGGGCCTCATTCAATTGGTGCCGTCCTTTTGAACGGACTGTTATCCGAGTGCCGATCAGAAAGGCAGCTTGAACCCCGGCGGAAGCGGGAGGCCGCTCGTCATCTTCGACATTTCGGCAGAACTTACCTCGTCCGCTTTTTTGCGAGCGTCGTTGAAAGCCGCGGCTACCAGGTCCTCAAGCATCTGCTTTTCGCTAGGAGCGAGCAGGCTATCGTCGATCGACACGCCGACGATACGCCCCTTGGCCGAAGCGCGGACCTTTACCAGACCGCCGCCTGCGGCTCCCTCAACCTCGATCTTGTCGAGATTGTCCTGCGCGCGTTGCAGTTCTTCCTGCACGCGGCTGGCCATGCCCAATATTTCGTTCAAATCCTTCATCGCTCTGCGCTCCATGCTTCGGTCCGATCAAGATCGGCTTCGGGGAAGGCTGCAAGCACGGCCTTCACCACCGGGGTATCGAATATTTCGGCGCGCTCTTGCGCCTGACTTGCCTGTTGCTGCTCCAGCAATGACGGAACGGCACTGCCTTCACTGCGCCTTATTTGCCACGAGGAACCCGTCGCCTTTTGCAATTCCACTGCGAGCGTACGGCAGAAATCGCCGTCGGCCCACTCCTGCGTTAGTTGTAATTCCAATTCAGGTGGATCGAACCGGACGACGCGCACGCAATCATGAAGGAAGTCAGCGAGCCGGCCCTTCTTTTGTTCCCAAAGCAAATCGACGAGGGCCTTCGCATCCCTGGGCAGTGATGCGGCAGGAGCAGCGGCGGATGAAGCAGGAGCCGAAGCTGTCTGCGCAGCCGGAACGGAGCCTTCCCGCAGCAGACGCGCGATCTCGCCGGGGTCGGGCATGGTCGCGGCGTGCATGACGCGTAGCAGGGCCATCTCGCAGGATTCGATGGGGAACGCGGCGCCCGCAACCTCGTCATGGCCCTTTAGGAGCAGTTGCCAGAGCCGATGAAGCGGCGCGAAACCGATTTGCGAGGCCCAGGTTGAGAGCGCCTCCCGTTCCTCCGCAGACTGGCCGGGGTTGGCGATATCCCGCCCCGCCTTCGCCAGCGTCACGGCATGCACCAGTTCAAGCAGGCCACGGACCAGCGACAGGGGCTCCACACCGAGCGCATACTGCTCGCGCACCGCAGTCAGCAGCGCGGCGGTATCGCCCTCCAACAGCAGGCCGAGCAGGCGGCGAACGGCGCCACGATCCGAAAGGCCGAGCATATCGCGGACCTGAGCGGCTGTGACGAGCGGGGCGCCCTCCCCCATTTCCGCATGGGCGATCGCTTGGTCGAGGATGGAGAGGCCGTCGCGCGCAGAGCCTTCTGCTGCCTGGGCGATCAGTGCGAGGGCATCGTCTTCGGCGGCAACCTGTTCCGTCTCGACCACATGGGCAAAATGGGCAGCGAGCAGTTCAGCGGGAATGCGGCGCAGGTCGAAACGCTGGCAACGGGAAAGGACGGTGACGGGAACCTTGTTCACTTCGGTCGTGGCGAACAGGAATTTCACATGCGCGGGCGGCTCTTCGAGCGTCTTGAGAAGCGCGTTGAACGCGTTCTTCGAAAGCATGTGGACTTCGTCGATGATGTAGATCTTGTAGCGGGCGGAGACTGCCGCATAGCGCACGGCCTCGATAATCTCGCGCACATCGTCGACGCCGGTGTGGCTGGCGGCGTCCATTTCGACCACGTCGATGTGGCGGCCCTCGGCAATTGCCTGGCAGGGTTCGCACACGCCGCAGGGGTCGATGGTGGGGCCGCCCTGCCCGTCCGGCCCTACGCAATTCAATGCCTTGGCGATCAGGCGGGCTGTTGATGTTTTCCCGACACCTCGCACCCCTGTCATCAGGAATGCATGGGCCAACCTGCCCCGACGGATGGCGTTACCCAGCGTCTGGACCATGGCATCCTGCCCGATCAGTTCGCGAAAGCTGCGCGGCCGGTATTTGCGCGCAAGCACGCGATAGGGCTGAGATGAATCGGACATGGTAACAATCTAGCGGCTTGAGGAGCGGCTGTCGAAGCCGGAAAGCCGAATAAAGGTGGGAGCCGGAACGACCCGCGGCGAAATCGTTGTGGCTGCTTCCGTCAGGACCTGACCAGGTTGGCGACGACCACGTCCGCCCGACTCCCGGCGCGGCATATGGCGAAAGGCTGTGGCGATGGCAAGGGCCGGGTTACTCAAGCCCCGTTCGCTGCGCCTTTGCGACGAAATCAAGTGCGGCGCGGGCAGCTTCGGCTATGGCTGCTTCGGCCGTCTTGGCATCAGTGGTCGGCCGATCGAGATAGACGGCCAGGACATATTCCTCACCTGATGGCGCCTTCACCAACGCCACATCGTTATAGGCGGTGCCGCAGCTGCCGGTCTTGCTGCCCGAGGTCCAACCTTTGGGCAGGCCCGCCTTGATCCGCTTATCGCCCGTTATACTGGCGTTGAGCCATGTTCTCAGACGATCGGCGCTCTCGCTCTTCATGTCACGGAAGATCAGACGAGCCATGAGTGTTGCCATGGCGGCAGGACTGGTGGTGTCACGAGGATCACCTTCAACATTTTCGTTGAGCGCCGGTTCGGTCCTGTCCAACCTCGTCACCGTATCGCCGTGTGCGCGAGCAAAAGCGGTCAAGCCTTCGGGGCCGCCGATCATCGGTAGAAGCAGGTTTGCGGCACTATTGTCGCTAACCTCCACTGCCGCCTCGGCGAGTTCCGCCATGGACAGGCGGCCGCGTTTGCGGTTTGCCTTCACCACCGGCGCATAGTCGAGAATGTCTGCGTCGGTGAACGCCACCTGTCCTTCCAACCCGAACCGCCCTGCGTCGGCGCCCATGAGCACCGCCGCTGCGAGAGGTGCCTTGAAGGTCGAGCACATGGCAAAGCGTTCATCCCGGTTGAAGCCAAGGAGCAGCCCGCCCTTGCGGTCGACCAGCGCGACGCCGAGGCGACCGCCGGTCTCCTTTTCGATCTCGCGCGGGTTTCGCACGGATTTCATCGCCGATTCGCTAACCATGTAACGCGGCGCGGGTGGCAGGAGCGACTGACGCGCGCCGTCCTGTTGCGCCATGACAGGGCCAGAGAGCGACAACATCATCCCCGCCGCGATACCGATGCGAAGGCGCATGAACTACATGCCCTGCATATTGTAGGATTCGCCGGGGATGCGGACGGTGAGGCCGTCGAGCTTGTCCTCCAATATGATCTGGCATGACAGGCGGCTAGTCCGGGTGGCTGCTGCGGCTAGGTCCAGCATATCCTCTTCCGCCTCGCTGGCGGGCGGCAGCTTGGAAAAATCTTCTGCTTCAACAATCACATGGCAGGTGGAACAGGCCATCTGTCCCTCGCACGTTCCCTCCAGCGGCTGGCCTGCCGCCTGAGCTACCTCCAGAAGCACCGAGCCTGCGGCGGCATCGACCTCGTGACGATTTTCGCCATCCGCGCTGACGAACGTGACCCTGATCATGATTGCGACTCCCTTGGCTACGGCGCCGCTTGTACGGCTGCCGCGTCGTTCATTATCTTTGCGGCGCTCTCCAGTTCGGCCGGTGTCGTGTAGCGGCCAAAGCCGATCCGCACCGATCCACGCGCCTCGCGGTCCGACAATCCGATAGCGCGCAAGACATGGCTTGGCCGCCCGGAGCCGCTCGCGCAAGCACTTCCCAGCGAAAATGCGACTTCACGGCATTCCGACAACAGCCGGGCGCCATCGATCCCGTCGCGGCGAAGATTGAGATTGCCGTGGTAGCGCACCTCCGCCCTGCCATTCAGGGTCCATGCGTCGAACAGTTCGCGCGCCTGTCGCCATAGCGCCTCTACATGGGCTTTGTCCTGCTCCGCCATTTCCCGCATCAACCGAGCGGCGACGCCGAAACCGGCGCACAAGGCAGGCGATAGCGTGCCTGATCGCAGGCCCGCCTCTTGCCCGCCGCCGTACATAACGGGCTCCAACTTCACCTCGTCTCGTATCCAGAGGGCGCCCACGCCCTTCGGCCCATGGATCTTGTGGGCGCTTATGGCGATCATGTCGCAGCTGTCGGGGATCGGGACGCGGCCATAGCCTTGCACCGCATCGCAGAGGAACAGCGCCCCCGCGCGGTGAGCAAGGGCGGCAATCTTGTCCACGGGCTGAATGACGCCGATCTCATTGTTCACCAGCATCGCAGCGACGAGTCCCACGCCGGGCTTGATCGCGGCTTCCGCTGCATCCAGGTCGATCAGGCCGTCGCAGCCGACTGGCAGGATCGTGACACGTCGTCCCTTGGTTCCGAGCGCGGACACCGTATCAAGAACGGCGGCATGCTCGGTCGCCAGCGTCACTATGTCGCCGACGGGCGCCCCGAGAATGGCGAGGTTCAGCGCTTCGGTCGCGCCCGATGTGAAGATCAGCCGCCCTCCCTCGGGCAACAGCCTGATGATTTCTTCCCGCGCCAGCTCGACTTGCGCCGCAGCGGCTCGCCCCAAGCGGTGGGCGCTGTGGGGGTTAGCAAACTGGTCGCGCAGAAGGGGGACCATGACGTCAAAGGCCTCTGGCGCGAGCGGCGTCGTGGCCTGATAGTCCAGATAGATGGTCATGGCCGCCTGCTCGCCATCCTTGTCCATTGGTCCAGGAAGCGGTCGATGTCGGCGTCGCTGGTCGAAGGACCGAAGCTGACCCGTATGACTTCCCCCGCCGCCGTCTCGGCCCAGCCCATGGCGTGCAGGACATGGCTGGTCTTGAGCGATCCGGATGAGCATGCGCTGCCCGCCGAAACGGAAATTCCGGCCAGGTCGAACTGAATGAGTTGGGCGCGGGCTGAAACACCGGGCATGCGGTAGCTGGCAATCGCAGGGCTACGAGGTGCGGCGCGTGCAACGATTTCGCCGCCCGTTTCCTCGATGGCTTGGTCTAGCCGCTCCCGCAGCCGCGCAGCTTCCGGCAACCAGTCAGGGCGATCTTCCAGAGCAGCAGCCATGGCAAGAACGCCGGGGAGGTTTTCAGTGCCGGACCGATAGCCCTGTTCCTGACCACCACTGGGTTGTAGTAGCGCCAAATCCCGGACGAGAAGCGCGCCCACTCCGGGCGGCCCTCCGAATTTATGGGCACTGATCGCGATCATGTCCGCGTCAGGCAGGGGGAGCTTGCCTGCACTCTGGGCGCAGTCGGCAAAGAGGATCGACCCCTGACGGTCCAATGCTTCGAGCGGCTGAATGACGCCGGTTTCATTATTCACATGCTGGATGGCAAGGAGCGTACCGGGACCAAATGTAGTTGAAGCAAGCGCCACGGCGCCTTCTGCGGTGACTTTCAGCCGTGCGGCCTCAGGCGTCACGCGGAGAACCGAATCATGTTCTACCGGAGACGTTAAAATATGGGCGGCCTTTGCTCGCGTCAGGCCAATGACGATCGCCTCGCTCGCGCCCGATGTGAACAGAACATGCCCCTTCCATCCCAAGGCAGCAGCGATCCGCGATCGGGCATCCTCCAGGGCAGCACGGGCCGCCCGTCCCTCCGCATGCGGGCTGGATGGATTTGCCCACAGGTCCATGGCCTCCCGCATGGCCGCTTTCGCCTGCGGCAGCATGGGGGTTGTCGCAGCGTGGTCCAGATAAAGGCGATCAAGGGCCACGAGGCGATGTTACTCATTGATTGCGAAAATGGCGGTGGCTTCTATATAGGCGGTCTGCCGCGCAACGCCAGCACTGGCTTTCGCGCGCCCGCATCCAACCGCCGACCTCCTTTCTCCGGGTGGCGGCCAGAACCATAACAGGTGCCATGCCCGACGTTATTTTCCCCGGACCCGAAGGCCGCCTCGAAGGCCGTTTCAGCCCTCCGCCCCGTCCCCGCGCACCGGTCGCGATGATCCTGCATCCCCATCCGCAGGGTGGCGGCACGATGAACGACCGCATCACGCAAGCGCTCTACAAGACCTTTGTGAAGCGCGGCTTTGCCGTTTTGCGTTTCAACTTCCGGGGCGTTGGCCGCAGCCAGGGTACTTTCGACAATGGCATCGGCGAACTGAGCGATGCCGCTGCGGCGTTGGACTGGGTTCAGAGCTTCCACCCCGAGGCGCAAACCACCTGGATCGCAGGATTCTCGTTCGGCGCATGGATCGGCATGCAACTGCTGATGCGCCGTCCGGAAATACGCGGCTTCATCTCGGTCGCGCCGCCCGCGAACATGTATGACTTCTCGTTCCTAGCGCCCTGCCCTGCTTCCGGCATCATCGTGCAGGGAACAGCGGATGAGGTCGTGACCGCCAACGCCGTGCAGAAGCTGGTCGACAAGCTGCGCACGCAGAAGGGCATCACCATCCATCATGACGAAATCCGTGGCGCGAACCACTTTTTCGAACATGAGCTGGATCAGCTGATGAAGTCGGTCGACAATTATCTCGACATGCGCCTGTCGCCTGACTCGCCGATCCGCTGAGACGCTTTACCGATTGTGAAGAAGGGCCGCTCGCAACGCGGCCCTTCTTTGTTTCCGGCCAAATCAGCTATCAAGAAAATATATCTTGGCCTGCGCGGTCGCCGCGACTAGCGGCGGCGGGCCATGAGTGACGAGAAGAACAACGACGTTCGCCTGATATGGAGCCGCTATTACAGCGCCTTCATACCTGCGCCGCCCGGGCCGGGATTTTTCGACCGGTTGAAAGCGGCAAGCGGTGCGATCGGCGGGATCGCGATCACCGGATTGCTTTGCGGCCTGATGCTGGGGAACGGCATAGCGCATCCGTTGCTGGTTGCCCCGATGGGCGCTTCGGCGGTGCTGTTGTTCGCCGTGCCGGCAAGCCCGCTTGCGCAGCCATGGTCCGTTTTCGGCGGTAACGTCATATCGGCACTGATCGGGATTACTGTCGCGCGACTGATCCCTGATCCTACGGTGGCTGCTGCCTTGGCGGTAGGTTGCGCCATTGGGGGCATGTCCCTGCTGCGCTGCCTACACCCGCCGGGCGGCGCAGTCGCACTTTCGGTCGTGTTGGGCGCGGCTAACGGTGCGCCGAGCTATATGTTCGCTTTTATCCCGGTAGGGCTGAACACCGCGCTGCTGGTGACGGTGGCGATAATCTTTCACCGGATTGCGGGGCACAGCTATCCCCATGTCGCGCCCAAAGCTCCGAGCGCACATGGGACGAATGATCCGGCGCCTTTGCTGCGAACGCCGCCGTCCGAACAGGATGTCGAGGAAGCATTGCAGGCCTATGGCGATGTTCTCGACGTCAACGCCGCCGACTTGCAGGTCGTGCTGCATGATGCGGAGGTTCGCGCGGCCGAGCGCAGCCATGCCACGCTGACGTGCGGCGAGATCATGTCACGCGACATCCTGTCCATTCATGAAAGCCAGTCCGTGGCCGAGGCGGCCGAAATGCTGCATGACCGGCGCCTATTGTCGCTGCCGGTGCTGGATGATGCTGGGCGCGTTCAAGGTCTGGTCGGTCCACTCGATCTTTCGCGGGCAGGTGAGACGGCCCGCGACATTGCGTCGGAGCCGCTGCTCGTGTCGGAACATACACCAGTCTCGCAGTTGCTCCGGCCGCTGACGAGTGGACTGACGCATGAAGCCATTGTCGTGAATGGCGAGGGACAGCTGCGTGGGATGGTGACTCAAACCGATCTTTTGGCGGCGATGGCGCTGCGCGCCTGATCAGTGGTTTTGGCGTTCCAGCATAGGCACATCAGGGCCGGGGATAGCGGAAATCGCGACATTGGCGAACATGACCAGTCCGGCTATGATCATCAGGACGCCACGCTTGCGATCGCCCTTCTTCACGATCGCGTAGATGCCGCCGCCCGTGAGAAACAGTCCCGCGAGCATGAGAATGGATAATATTGTCGATGCCATGAAGCAGGCCATAAGCGGCCAGCTGGACTGTGGCAATTGGCAGCCTCTGCCCCTAAGAGGCGCGGGAAACGAATCACCTTTTGCGTGACAGGACAATTTCGCCGTGAAAATCGCCCTTGCTTCCGATCATGCCGCCGTTGATCTGAAGGCCGAACTCGCCGATTGGTTGCGTGATGAAGGTCATGAGGTTCATGATCTTGGCCCCGCTACCGCCGACCGCGTGGATTATCCCGATTTCGGGTACAAGCTCGCCAGCGCCGTCGCATCCGGCGCGGCCGAGCGTGGCATAGCGCTGTGCGGTTCTGGCATCGGCATTTCCATCGCGGTCAACCGCAATCCCGCGTGCCGCTGTGCGCTAGTGTCGGAACCATTGTCGGCGGCGCTATCCCGCGAACATAATGACGCGAACGTCCTTGCCCTGGGCGCGCGCTTGACCGGGGTGGACATGGCCAAGGCCTGCGTCACCGCCTTTCTTTCCACCGAATTCGGCGGTGGCCGCCATTATGGCCGTGTCGAAAAACTCTCCCAGCCCGCGCTTTAAGGAGCCAGCCCTATGAGCACCGCCACCCTCGCCCAGCCCGACCTCTCCGATATCCGCGCCGAAGGCTATTTCACGCGCAACCTGGCCGATGCAGATCCGGCGGTCTTCGCTGGCATCACCAAGGAACTGAAGCGCGAACAGAACCAGATTGAGCTGATCGCATCCGAGAATATCGTCTCGAAAGCAGTGCTGGAGGCACAGGGCAGCGTCTTCACCAACAAATATGCAGAGGGCTATCCGGGCAAGCGCTACTATCAGGGCTGCGCGCCTTCGGATGAGGTCGAGCAGCTGGCGATCGACCGCGCCAAGCAGATCTTCAGCTGTGGTTTCGTCAATGTGCAGCCCCATTCGGGCGCGCAGGCGAATGGCGCGGTGATGCTCGCGCTGACCAAGCCGGGCGACACCATCATGGGCCTGTCGCTCGACGCTGGCGGCCACCTGACGCATGGCGCAAAGCCCGCGCTGTCGGGCAAATGGTATAACGCCGTGCAGTATGGCGTACGCGAGGATACGCACGTCATCGACTATGACGCCCTCGAAGCCCAGGCGATCGAAGCCAAGCCAACGCTCATCATCGCGGGCGGATCGGCTTATCCCCGTCACCTCGACTTCGCCCGGTTCCGCGCGATCGCGGACAAGGTGGGCGCGTTGCTGATGGTCGATATGGCGCACTTCGCTGGCCTCGTCGCCGGTGGCGCGCACCCGACGCCGTTCGGTTTTGCCGATGTCGTCACCACGACCACGCACAAGACCCTTCGCGGCCCGCGCGGCGGCATGATCCTGACCAATGACGAAGCCATTGCGAAAAAGATCAATTCGGCAGTGTTCCCCGGCCTTCAGGGTGGCCCGCTGATGCACGTTATCGCGGCCAAGGCGGTCGCTTTCGGCGAAGCGCTGCGGCCCGAGTTCAGGACCTATGCGCAGGCGATCGTCACTAATGCCAAGGCGCTGGCGGGCAAGCTGGAGCAGCGCGGCCTTGCCGTCGTTTCGGGCGGCACGGACACGCATCTGGCGCTGATCGATCTGCGTCCCTACGGCATTTCGGGCAAGGATGCCGACGAGGCGCTGGAGCGCAGCTTCATCACCTGCAACAAAAATGGCGTGCCGGGTGACCCCCTGCCCCCGACCAAGACCAGCGGCATCCGCGTGGGTTCGCCCGCCGGTACGACGCGCGGTTTCGGCGTCGCCGAGTTCGAAGCGATCGGCGACATGATCGCTGACGTTCTGGAAGGGCTCCGCGATCATGGCGAGCATGGCGACGCCTCGGTCGAAGCCAATGTGCGCGATCGCGTCTCGGCACTCTGCGCCCGCTTCCCGATCTACGAAGGCTGATAGCTTCCTTCTGTCAGGGGTGGTCGAGGCGCGGCGGCTGTGCCATTTCGTGTCTCGACTCATCCGGAAAATGAACGGAGCTTATTGCTGAATGCGTTGCCCCTTCTGTGCTCATGACGACAGTCAGGTAAAGGACAGCCGCCCCACCGAAGATGGTGCCGCCATTCGCCGCAGACGACAGTGCGAAGCTTGTGGAGCCCGTTTCACCACTTTCGAGCGCATCCAGTTGCGCGACATCTGGGTGGTGAAAAGCGAGGGACGTAAGGAAGCGTTCGATCGCGACAAGCTGGCTCGTTCGATCGACATCGCCTGTCGGAAGCGGCAGATCGATCCCAGCAGGCTGGAAAAGCTCATCTCCGGTATTCAGCGGCAGCTGGAAACCAGCGGCGACGGCGAAGTGCCAGCGCGCGCGATCGGCGAGATGGTGATGGAAGGCCTCAAACGGCTCGACAGCGTCGCCTATATTCGCTTCGCCAGCGTGTATAAGGACTTCACCGATGCTCAGGACTTCGAGGATTTCGCGGGCTCGGTGAAAGAGGTTGGGAGTGAGTGAGGGCAGTCAGCCCAACTTCCCATTCGCCACTTCGCAAAAGTCCTTCGATATCGAGCTGCGATAAGCTCGGCCATTTTTCAGAGCAAACGGGATAATGTCAGAGCCTTCAGCACCCCGCCCCGTCATCGTCCTCGTGCGCCCGCAACTCGGCGAGAATATTGGCAAGGCCGCGCGGGCTATGCTGAACTTCGGGCTGACCGACATGCGGCTGGTCAGCCCGCGCGATGGGTGGCCAAATCCTGATGCTGGTCCGTCGGCGGCGGGAGCCGATGTCGTGCTCGACAAGGCGGAGGTTTTTGAAAGCCTTGCCGACGCCGTCGCGGATTGTTCGCACGTTTATGCGACCACGGTACGCAAGCGGGGCGTGACCAAGCCGGTAGTGACGCCGGAAGAAGCGGCACGCGAAATTCACGAGGCTACGGGAAAGGCGGCCTATGTTTTCGGGCCGGAGCGGTCAGGGCTTGAAACGGAGGATGTGGCGCTCGCGCGCAAGATCGTGACCGTGCCGATCAATCCGGAATTCGGATCATTGAACCTGGCGCAGGCGGTCATCCTGTGCGCCTATGAATGGTCGAAACCGGCTCAGTTGGAACAGCCGACGGTCGTCGACCTTGGCAAACCGGCGCCACAGGCGGAACTGGAAGGGATGATAAACCAGTTCGAAACTTTGCTGGAAGGAGCGGGCTATTTCTTCCCGCCCGATCGGGCACCCGCGACCAAGCGAACGTTGCGGAACCTGCTGACGAAGCCCGGCTGGAACCATCTGGAGGTGCGGACGCTGCGCGGCGTACTTTCCGCCTTGAGCAATCCGCGATCACGCTAAGCCTTGAGGCGATCGAATTCCTTCATTTCATAGGCGATCGAAGCTTCAACCAACTGGTCCCACAAAGCGGCGAGAATGTCAGCGGGAACGCCTAGACGAGCAGCTTCAGCGCGAACATTGTCGATGACCTCCGCCTTACGAGCCTCGTCGCGGACGGCGCTTCTGTCTGGCTTGATACGGGCTGCCGCGCGCATGTGGGCGAAGCGTCGAGCCAGCAGCGCAACTAGCTGACGGTCGATTTCATCCACGCCGGTCCGGACTTGCGCCATGCTGGTGTAGGTTTCGGGGTCCATGGCGACGCTGACTAGGCGCGCCGAGGGCGGCTGTCGAGGGTTGACATGCCACTTTGCCTTCTCCATAGGCGCGCCTTCGTGATTGGCCCCGCACCCCGGTGAAGCGGCGGCCCTGCCCCTTTATGGCAAGCAGGCGAGGACCGGGAATGACGTTGTTAGCGATTGTAAGGAATTATCATGTCGAAGCGTTCCAGCGCGAAGTACAAACTCGACCGTCGCATGGGCGAGAACATCTGGGGTCGCCCGAAGAGCCCGGTCAACAAGCGTGAATATGGCCCCGGCCAGCACGGCCAGCGACGCAAGGGCAAGATGTCCGACTACGGCATCCAGCTCAAGGCTAAGCAGAAGCTGAAGGGCTACTACGGCGACATCACCGAAAAGCAGTTCAAGAAGAACTACACCGAAGCCGCCCGCATGAAGGGTGACACCGGCCAGAACCTGATCGGTCTGCTGGAGCGCCGCCTGGACGCCGTCGTCTATCGCGCCAAGTTCACGCCCACCATCTGGTCGGCGCGTCAGCTGGTTTCGCACGGTCACGTCTATGTGAACGGTGTGAAGTGCAACATCGCAAGCCGTCTGGTTAAGCCGGGCGACGAAATCACCCTGGGCAAGAAGGCGCAGGAAATGGCGCTGGTTCTGGAAGCACAGAGCCTGCCTGAGCGCGACATCCCTGATTATGTGTCGCCCGATGGCGCTGCCAAGGTCACCTATGTCCGCGTCCCGTCGCTGGACGAAGTGCCCTACCCGGTGAAGATGGAACCCAATCTGGTCGTCGAATTCTATTCGCGCTGATCCATCAGGGTCATAATGTACGGAAAGGCGGTCCTTTGGGGCCGCCTTTTTTGTTTGTTCAACAAACCTTGTCCCGTGGGAGGGCTGCTGGCAGAAATGCTGCGCCCTTCCCTTTTCAAGGCTGTTGCGATGCGTCTGTTTATTTCAATTTCGCTGATGGCCGTAGTTGCTGGCAGTGCCGCGGCGGCTGCCCCATCGGACATAAGTCCGTCGATCGATACCATGAAGGAAGTGGTGAAAGAAATTTCGTCGGATGCCTATGAAGGGCGGGCGCCGGGGACTGCGGGGGAGGAGAAGACGCTTTCCTATTTGGTGCGGCGGTTCGAGGCGATCGGGCTGAAGCCGGGCAACAAGGGAAGCTGGTTCCAGGATGTCCCGCTGGTCGAGATCGCGGCGAAGAATGTTTCGCCGCTGCGTTTCACTGGCGGCAAGGGGCCGGTTTCGGCCGATTATGGATCACAGATGGTGATCGCCACATACCGCACGGCTGCGCCGCATATCGAGGTCAAGGATAGCCCGGTCGTATTCGTCGGCTATGGCATCAAAGCGCCCGAAAAGAAGTGGAACGACTATGCCGGGGCGGATGTCCGAGGCAAGACGGTCATCATTCTGGTCAACGATCCGGATTATCAGAGCCCGAGCCTGAGCGGGCCGTTCAACGGCCGCGCCATGACCTATTATGGCCGTTGGACCTATAAGTTCGAAGAGGCCGCGCGGCAGGGCGCGGCGGCCGCGATCATCGTTCATGACACTATGCCCGCCGCCTATGGCTGGAACGTCGTTCAATCGAGCTGGACCGGGGCGCAGCATGTCGCGGACAGCGCAGATGGCAATGCGAAACAATCGGCGGCTATTGGGTGGATGCAGAAGGACAAGGCTGCGGCGCTGATGGCGAGTGCGGGTCTTAATCTGAATAGATTGAGCGCGGCGGCGAAGAAGCGCGGGTTCAAGGCGGTGCCACTGAAAGGCATCAAGGCGAACGTTTCCTTTGACAATGCCATCCGCAAGCACATGTCCAAGAATCTCGTGGCTCTGCTGCCGGGCAAGACCCGGCCTGATGAATATGTGCTCTATGCGGCGCATTGGGACCATCTTGGCCGCTGCGAAGCCGCGCCCGATGGCGACGACATCTGCAACGGCGCCATCGACAATGCGACCGGGACCGCAGCGCTGGTTGCGCTGGCGGAGGCGAATGTGAAAGCGGGGCCGAGCGCGCGTAGTCAGGTTTTCCTGGCGGTGACTGCGGAGGAGTCCGGGCTTCTGGGATCAGCCTATTATGGGGACCACCCCGTCTTTCCGCTGAAGCAGACAGTGGGCGGCGTCAACATGGACGCGCTCAGCATGGCAGGGCTGGCGAAAAACGTCGTGGTGATCGGCAAGGGCAAATCGCAGTTGGACGCCTATCTGGATCGTGCCCTGGCCGCGCAGAAGCGTGTAGCCAGCCTGGAGCCTACGCCGGAAAAAGGATTCTACTACCGATCCGACCATTTCAGTTTCGCCAAACATGGCGTGCCGATGCTCTATTTCGAAGGTGGGCAAGACCTGGCGAAGGGCGGGATTGAAGCGGGCGCCGCAGCGGCCAAGGATTATGAGGACCATCGTTACCACAGCCCAAAGGACGAATATGATCCAAAATGGGACTGGAGCGGCGTGAAGGCTGACCTAAAACTTTATTACGAGGTTGGCAGGGCATTGGCGAACACCACCGAGTGGCCGAACTGGATGGCAGGGGACGAATTCCGCGCTATCCGGGACGAAAGTCGAGCCAGCCATCAGCATCATTGAGCGCGACCGACGCGCTATTTTCTGTCCGATCCGACGCAGAATATCGATCTGCGCGCGCTCGCCCCATTATCAAATTAGGCCAGCCAGTTAATTGTTTCCCTTACGGAAACTTGATCCCTATGACCAAAGGGTCCGAAGAATCGGAAACGTAACGATAAAAAAATGGGGATGGGTCGTGGAAGTCAATAAGTCAGTCACAATCTTGCATGTGGGCAAGTTGGTGACGGCGCACAAGGAATGCCTGTGCGTCGTCCATTCACTGTCACCGCGTGAAGCGCTCGTGCGAACAAGTCTGCCAATGAAGGCGGGCGAGAGCGTCAACCTGGGCCTGCGCAACGGGTTTTCCGTTTCGGCGGTCGTCGGCATGAACATGGGCGATCATGTGTCGTTGCTGTTCGAAGAGCATATCGCCATATCGACCATCATCGCGGAACAAAGGCAGGGCCGCAGCGAGCGGGAAGCAGTCCGGCTGAACATTGTCATGCCGGTCACCGTGGCGACGATCACCGGCATGCATTCCTGCACTATGCAGGACATTTCGCTATTTGGGATCAAGCTTCTCGACGAAGCGGATCAGCTGCGAGAAAACATGAAGGTGCAGGTGATCGTCGAAGGGCTCGGAAAACGGGACGCCACAGTCCGCTGGCGTGAGGATGATTATGTGGGACTGAGTTTCGAGGTAGCCTTGGGATTCAAGTTGCTCGATCAGTGGACCGCGCAGATAATGGGCTGACGCCGTTGAATTTGGCGCTGTCACACCGACCTCAATCCTGTAGAGCGCAGGGGACAACGCCATCTCAGCAGGAGAAAGCCGATGACATTCCGTATGCCTGCCGAATGGGCGCCGCATGAATGGACCTGGATCGGCTTTCCCACTTATCCGGAGGAATGGCCGGACGCGTTCGAAGATGCGCGGGTGCAGATCGCTGCCTTTGCCCGGGCGCTTCATGCCGATGGCAAGGGCGAAGAAGTGCGGCTGGTCTGCGCCAACGAGGGCGACGCGGAAGTGGCGCGATCGCTGGCTGGACCGGATGTGACGATCGTCGTCCAGAAGCTGGGCGACGTATGGCTGCGAGACACAGCGCCGATCGCGGTGATGCGCGGAAGCGAGCGGGCTCTGGTCGATTTCGGCTTCAATGGCTGGGGCGGCAAATATCAGATGTCGGGCGATGAAGATATCGGTGCGCGTCTGGCCGCGACCACCGGGTTGGCGACATCCTCGCAGCATTGGATATTCGAAGGTGGCGCCATCGACACGGATGGCACTGGCCTGTTCGTGACGACCGAGCAATGCCTGCTCAATCCCAATCGCAACCCTGACCTGGATCGCGGAAAGATCGAAACGCTGCTGGCGGGATCGCTGGGGCTATCCGACATGCTGTGGCTGGGCGACGGGTTGCTGAACGACCATACGGACGGCCATGTGGATAATCTGGCGCGCTTTGTCGCGCCGGGTGTGCTCGCGCTGCCCGAAGCAAGCACGGATGATGATCCGAACGCCGCCATCTATGCCGATGCCCGCGCCCGCGCAAAGGCGTTCGGCATCGAGGTGGCGTCCATCCCCTCCCCCGGCCGCGTGCTGGTGGATGGCGAAGCGATCCCCGCCAGTTACATGAATTTCTACATCGGCAACGCTGCCGTCATCGTGCCCGTCTATGGCCAGCCCAATGATCAGGCGGCGCTGGCCACGATCAAGTCGTTCTTCCCCGATCGCGAGATCATCGGGCTCCGCAGCGACGCCATCCTGTCGGGCGGCGGCAGTTTCCATTGTTGCAGCCAGCAGATGCCGTCCGCGTGATGAGCGGGATGCTGGCGATACGCGCGCTTTTGTCGGGCGTCATCATCGCCATCGTGTCTGTCGTATCCCGGCGCTACCCGGCGCTTGGCGCGTTGATCGCGTCCCTGCCCCTGATTTCGGTTCTGGGGATGATATGGCTGTGGAATGACAAGCCAGATGCAGAGAATATGGCGCGGCATGCGGAGGCGACCTTTTACTATGTCCTGTCGTCCCTGCCCATGTTCCTGATGATCCCCGCGCTGCTGCGGCGGGGCATTTCCTTTCCCCCAGCATTGATCGCCGGTTGCGCAATGACGATCCTTCTCTATCTCGCAACCGTCGCCGTCACCGCCCGGTTGGGCATTCGCCTCTAGGACCATCGAGGATATGACCAAAGTCACCGTTGCCGCCCTTCAACTCGCCTTTTCAGAGGATCTGGTCGACAATGTCGCCATGGTGTCCGACCATGTGGTGAAGGCAGCGGCACGAGGTGCGAAGATCGTCCTACCGCCCGAACTGTTCGAAGGGCATTATTTCTGCAAGGTTGAGGATGAGGCCCTGTTCGCCAATGCCAAGCCGATCGGCGAACATCCCGCCGTGGCCGAGATGCGCAAGGTGGCAAAGGCGGAGCGCGTCTACATTCCCACCAGCTTTTTCGAACGCGACGGCCAGCATCATTATAATTCGCTCGCGATGATCGACGATGAAGGCGAGATTATGGGCGTCTATCGCAAGAGCCATATTCCGGACGGCCCGGGTTATGAGGAAAAATATTATTTCCGTCCCGGCAACAGCGGGTTCAAGGTTTGGGAGACGCGCTACGGCACGATCGGCGTCGGCATCTGCTGGGACCAATGGTATCCGGAAGCGGCGCGGGTCATGGCGTTGATGGGGGCCGAACTGCTCTTCTACCCTACCGCGATCGGATCTGAACCCTATGATGCGGATCTGGACACTAGCCGCATGTGGCGCCGGGCCATGATCGGCCATGCCGTCAGCAATTGCATGCCGGTCATCGCGGCGAACCGGATTGGCGACGAGGAAGGTCAGAAATTCTACGGCCACAGTTTCATCAGCGATGAGTGGGGCGATTTCGCGGCGGAAGCCGATGCCAAGGATCATGGCGCTCTGGTCGCTACGATCGATCTCGCCCAGGCGCGCAAGCATCGGGCCGGCATGGGGTTCTTCCGCGACCGGCGACCGGAGCTTTATTCCCGGATCGCACAAGACATTTGATTGGGAGAATGACGCCATGACGGTCGCACGCCATTATGTGATGCACGCAAAAGAAGGATCGGACGCGGCGCTGGAAACTGCCCTTCGCGCGCTTGCCGCCGCCGTCCGGCCGCTGCCGGGTTGCGAGGGTGTCGAGATGCTGCGCGACCTGGGGAATGAACGCCGCTTCGTTTTTATCGAGCGCTGGGCTGATGTCGAAGCGCACAAGGCGGCGGGACCGATGCTGGACAAGGGGCTGTTCGGGCCGATGATGGCCGCGTTGGATGGGCCGCCGGAAGGCGCCTATCTCGACTATCTGATAAGCTGAACGGTCGGCGTCAGAGCAGCGCCACTGCCCTTTCGAAAACGGCCGCAAACATCTCATTCGTCAGGCGGCCGGTCATTATGTTTCTTTGGGAACAGTGATAGCTGTCGAGGACGATCTTGCCGCTGGGCATGCGATGTTCCGCCATATGGGCGAAGCGCGCCTTTGGGAGCTTGCCGCCCAGCACCTTCACGACCGATTGATGCGCGATTTCGCCAAGCGCGATGAATATCCGTGCGTTGGGCAGTGCTTCCACGGCGGACTTCAGGAATATGCGGCAATTATGTGCTTCCTGCGGCACGGGCTTATTCTGGGGCGGGAGGCATTTCACGGCATTGAGGATGATGGCGTCGTTCAGGACGAGCTGATCATCGGGCCGTGCCTCATAGACGCCTTGGGCCAGACCGACATTCAGCAGCGTCGCGAAGAGAAGATCGCCAGCGAAATCGCCCGTGAAGGCCCGGCCGGTGCGATTGGCCCCCTGCTTGCCCGGAGCCAGGCCGACGATGACGATGCGGCCGAGCGGATCGCCAAAGGCAGGCACCGGGGCGTTCCACCAGTCTGGATGCTGGGTCCGGCATTCTTCGCGCAAAGCGACGAGGCGCGGACAGAGCGGGCAATCGCGCGGAGCTTCCGCATGAGCTATGGGGCTTTGCAGCGTCATGCGTAGCGGTTAGGCGCAGTGCGATGGTCAAGACAAGCACTCTTCATCTTTACGCGCTCGCACTCGGGTCAAACCGGCCGCTGTCGGGGAAGCGGACGCCGAAGATACTGGTGCAGGAAGCTGCGGCCCGCTTGCAGCGGGTTGGCCGGGTGCTTGCGATGGCGCCGACATTGACGTCATCGCCGATCGGGCCTTCGTTGCGGGAATATGCGAACAGCGCCTTGTTGATCGAGAGCGATCTGCCACCGAAGGCAATGTTGAGCGCGCTCAAGATGATTGAAGCGGGACTCGGTCGGCGCCGCCATCGCCGATGGGGAGCGCGCAGCATCGATATCGATATCATCCTCTGGTCCGGCGGGCGCTGGGAATGCAGGACGTTGGACATTCCGCACCCCGCATTTCGGGCGCGCGATTTCGTGCTGTCACCGCTTTGCGCGATCGCACCGGGGTGGCGCGATCCGGTTTCCGGCCTGTCCATCCGGCAGCTGCGGGCAAGGTTGCGAAAAGCACAAGTTTTGCTGCGTCCTAGAGGTTGACCAGTCGCATAACGGCCTCTAGTGCGTGCGGACCTCGCACGAGAGGGCCCTTAGCTCAGTCGGTAGAGCAACTGACTTTTAATCAGTAGGTCGCTGGTTCGAATCCAGCAGGGCTCACCATTTTCCGCCATCCCCCTCTCCCCCAGACCCAAGGGGAAATGCTTGGTCGATGGTGGCCGTCTCTGCCTCGTGAACCGAAAGCAGAAGTTTAAGCGGCTATCGCCTTTGCGCTATGGGGCACGGGGATCGCGTCCGCGCCCCGTTCAGCGATGTCCTTGAGAAGCGTCTCTACATCCTTGCGGGCATTGCCCTTCAGTGCGCCTGAGAGGCAGCCCAGATAGCTGCTGACGAGCCGGACGATGACTTCATCGTCACCGATGCGGCCCTGCGCCCATTCGTTGATCGTCGCGAATTCGAACCGCACCAGATCATCGACAAGCTTATCGACATCGACCCATGGCTGAAGCTGCTTTTTTGCTTCGAGCGCTGCGATCCAGCTGCGATTATGGTGGACGGCGGGCGCGTGGATGGCGGTCCAGATATCCTGGTCGACATCGGAGCTGAAATAGAGGGACATGACCGCCTTCACGTAATTCCGCAGCTTTGCGTTACGTTGAAGGACGGAAATCATGCGTTCGATATTATGCTCCATCGTGCCAGGGGCGCTGACATAGGAGAGATTGCTCACATATTCGTCGAAATATTCCTGGATCGCCGCCGCGATCATCCGTTCCCGCGTCTGGAACGCATTATAGAGCGTCCGCTTTGCAACGCCCGCGCGGTGCCCGATCTCATTCATGCTGAAGGCGGCGATGCCCTGTTCAGCGATTAGTTTTCGCGTTTCTTGCAGAATGCGCTTGCGCCGTTCGATGATGGCGGGGCTGGAATAGGTTTGCGGGCGATCGCCTACATCCTTCAGCATCGGCTTACCCTTGGCGGTCAATCTCGTGCCTCATTATGTGCATTTCACCCCCGCTCACCAGCATAGCGGCAATGCATGAAGGTGCAAATTTGGCTTTCGGCCCGAATGCCACACGAAGCCGATCTCATCTGCTCAGGCCTTGCGTGCCGCAATCGCTGCCCGCACGCCATCGCGCAGTTCCCAGCGGATCGGATAGCTGGTCGACGGCAGATGCTGGGTCATTAGCAGCCCGATGATTTTTTCCATGGGGTCGATGAAGAAGAAGGTGGAGAATAGGCCTCCCCAAAAATATTCTCCGGTCGCAAGGTCAGTGGCCAGGCCCAGCCCGAAGCCTACCCCCGCATAATCCGCCTCGCTGAACAAGGACAAGGAATGGCGGGCAAGATCGCCCCCGCCTGGAAGGTGATTTGCATACATGGCGGCTACGGTCTGCGGTTCGAGCAAGCGCGTTCCGTCCAGTTCACCGCCCCGCAACAGCATCCGGGCAAAGCGATGATAGTCGTTCACGGTCGATATGAGCCCGCCTCCGCCGGAGCGCAGCTTCAAACTTCGTCGCCAACCGCTGCGGGCGCCACGATCGTAGAGCGACAGGTCGCCGTCGGCGCGCAGCTGCCATGCGTCGGTCATTCGTCCCACCTTGTCGCGGGGCAACTCGAAGAACGTGTCGGTCATCCCGAGTGGACGGAAGATGCGCTGAGTGAAGAAGCTGTCCAGATCAAGGCCGCTCAACCGTTCGACCACCACGCCCAGAACATCGGTTGCGACCGAGTAATTCCAGCGTTCTCCGGGCGAAAATTCCAGAGGCAGTTGGGACAATGCCGCGATGAACTCTTCGGAACTGCGCTTCTGCTGAAACTCGTCCAGTCCGAGCCGACGATATTCGGCGTCGATCATCGTCTGCCGCTGGAGGCCGTAGGTCAGCCCAGATGTATGGCGCAGCAGATCGATCATTCGCATCGGCTGCCTTAAGGGCGCCCGATCTCGTCCCACGGAGAGCTTTGCAAATTCCGGCAGGACATCCGTCACGGGATCGTCCAGCGCGACCAGTCCCTGTTCGACCAGCATCATGAAAGCGACCGATGTGACCGGCTTCGTCATCGACGCGATCCGGAACAGGGAGTCTCCTTCAAGGGGTTCATGGCTGGCGCGCGCGAAGCCGCTGATATGCGACAGCAGAACCCGCTCATCGCGTGACACAAGCAGACGCAAATGAGGCAGCTTGCCTGTCGCCACATATTTTTCGTGCAGCGATGTGGCAAGCAGCTCCAATTTTTGCGGGTTCATGTCCGTCGCTGTAGCTGCCCCTACGTCAACCTGCGTGGTCGCCTGCATCCTGCCTCCGGTTACTCACCCGATTTGTGCTAGAGTAGTGGCGCGTCGAGGACAATGCCGACGGGGGCAGTTCGCTTGTCCATTGCCAAAGACCTGTTGAGCCCTCTATTTCAGGCGCCCTCACCTGCACTGGACCTACAACGGCATGGCCAGCGGCCTATCTGCGATATTTCTGACGAACCGGGGAGCGCTGCTGCGCTTCCTGCGCGCGCGTGGCGCGGGGGATGATGCAGAAGACCTGCTTCAGGACATGTGGATGAAGCTGGAAGCGAGGGATGTTGGTCCGGTCGCTGACCCCCTGCCCTATCTGTATCGCGCGGCCAACAATCTGATGCTGGACCGTTATCGTTCCAGCACGCGCCGGGGAAAGCGGGAGCATGATTGGGCGGAGAGCGCTGGCGGCGTCATGGCCGATCCGGGCGAGGACATGGCCGTTGATGAGCGGCTGATCCTGGCCGAGATCGTGGAGAACGCGCAGGAGGTGCTACGCGAACTGGGACCACGTGTCGAACTGGTGTTCCGTCGATTTAGGATCGAAGGAGTCGGGCAGCGAGTGATCGCCGAGGAACTGGGGGTCAGCCTGACGACGGTGGAGAAGGACTTGCAGAAGGCTTATCGCGCGCTGACCGTCCTCAAGCAGAGGCTGGATACGGAATGAGCGGCACTGCGGCGTCTCGCCCGGTAAGGGGCAATATATGACCGGGGCGAATGCCATGCTTCATGAGGAGGCGCTCGGATGGGCCATCCGCACGCGCGATCCCGATTTTGCTGAATGGGACGCCTTCACCATCTGGCTGGAGGCTGATCCGGCGCATGCAGCAGCCTATGATGCCGTGATGGCGGCGGATGCCGGACTGGCTGCCATCATGTCGGCCCCCGAAGCCAAGCCTGCCGCCGCAAATGATCCGGGAACGCCGGGATCGCGGCCGGGACGCTGGATTGCGGGAGGCGCGATAGCCGCAGCAATCGTGGCGGCCGTCTCCATCGGCAACTGGACGAGGAGCGACATCTATACCGTGACCACCCGTCCGGGTGAGGTGCGCAACATCGTCCTGGACGACGGCACGCGCATAGACCTGAACGGTGGTTCGACGCTGCGCCTCGATCACGAGAATGATCGCTTCGCCGCACTCGATGGGGGCGAGGCGGCCTTCACCGTGCACCATGACAGCAGTGATCCGTTCCGGGTAACCGTGGACAAAGCCGTGTTCGAGGATGCGGGCACCATCTTCAACATCGTCCATAGCGGCAATGCGACACGGATCGGCGTTGCGGAGGGCAAGGTCATCTTCGATCCGCAAGGACAGGCCATCACCCTTCCCGCGGGCCGAGGGCTGTCGAGCGATGCAACCGGCGTCCGGCTGATGACCATCGCGCCCGATAGCGTGGCCAGCTGGCGCGAGGGGCGGCTGAGTTACGACAATATACCGGTGGCGCAGATCAGTGCGGACATCGCTCGATCGCTAGGGGTTAAGCTGGATACGACGCCTGCGGCAGGCGGTACGCGGTTTACGGGCACGATCCGGCTGGACAAAAACCTGCCGCGCTTTTTCGCAGCCGCCGCCCCGCTGATGGGTCTTTCGGCCGTGCGGCAAGGTGACGGATGGCTGCTGAAGGAAAAGGATGGCTCGATCCGCTGACGTCCTTATCGTCACTGCCTTAGCCGTTGCAGCCACATCCCCGGCGAACGCTGCGGACAGGCAGATGATCAGCATCCCCCCGTCGCGGCTGAGTGAGGCTGTCGTTGCGCTTGGCCGTCAGACGGGCGCCTCCATCGGCATGTCGGACCAGTCGCTTGCGGGGCTTGCCACGCCTGCGATCGAAGGCCGTTTGTCGGTTGAGACGGCGCTGCGCCGACTGCTGCGCGGGACCAATGCTCGTGCCGAGCGGATAAATGGCAGCACTTGGCGCATCGTCCGTCTGCCTTTGACGCCTGCGCGCGCGGCTGCCGATCGCGCCAAGTCAGCAATTCCCGAGCCGCCACCGCCCGCCGAGATCGTCGTCACCGCCTCCAAGCGCGACGTCCCGTTGCCGCGCTATCCCGGCGTCGTGGAAACCTTGGATTATGCCTCGCTCACCAGCGCAGAAGGTGCGGCCGGCACCTCAACTCTGCTGAGCCGTGTCGCCAGCCTGAGTTCCACCCATGCAGGTCCGGGTCGGAACAAGCTGTTCCTGCGCGCTATCGCCGATTCTGCCGTCGCTGGTCCGACGCAGGCGACCACAGGGCAATATCTTGGCGACATGCGCCTCAACTATGCAGCGCCTGATCCCGACCTGCGCCTTTACGACATGCAGGGCGTCGAAGTGTTGGAAGGGCCGCAGGGCACGCTGTACGGCGCGGGGTCGCTGGGCGGGATCATTCGTCTGGTGCCCAATCCCCCCAATCTCGCACGGATCGGCGGGCAGCTATCCACAGGCCTCAGTATCACTCAGCACGGCGATCCGGGTGGGGATGTTTCCGCGATGTTGAACGTTCCGGTCGTTCCGGAACGGCTGGCGCTGCGCCTTGTCGGCTACGGCGTTCGCGAGGGCGGTTATATCGATGATCTCCAGCGCCGACGCAATGACGTCAATCGGACGGATATATATGGTGGCCGCGCCGCCCTGCGTTATGCGCCCAATGAGGATTGGGTGCTTGATCTCACGGGGCTCTACCAGCGGATCGACGGGGATGATGCGCAATATGCGGATCGGACGGCGGGTCCCCTCGACCGGAGGTCCAGCTTGGCGCAACCATCGTCCTCCGACTATGCGCTCGGCAATGTGCGTGTCGAAAGGCAACGGGATGACCTGCGCTTCGTGTCATCGACCGGCTATGTCCGCAACATTCTGACCGAAAGCTATGACGCGACGCAGCCCTACACGCCGCCTGCGCTCTTCACCCAGCACAATCGGGTTTCCATCTTTTCGACGGAAAACCGCCTGACGCGGGACAGGGAAAATGGTCTCGGCTGGATCGTCGGCCTCTCTTATCTGGAAAGCATATCGCAGCTGAGCCGGTCGCTGGCTTCCTTCGGCTCCGGCTTCGTGGGGGATGAGATTATTCCCGGCCTCCCGCTTTACGGCAGCGGCACTCCAGCGATTGCGACGGGGGTTCGCAATCGCATCCGGGAAGCGACGATCTTTGGCGAGACGTCCTTTGAGCCCGTGGTCGGGCTGGTCGCCACCCTGGGCGGTCGATTGACGAACAGCAGCCTGTCAGGCGAGGCAGTCGATCCCGTCGCCCTGCTGGCCCGTGCCGATATAGCGCGAGCAGAAGCGGAGGCGAAGCGGCATGAGACGATCTTCCTGCCGTCCCTTTCCCTGCTGAGCGATGCGATTTCGGGCCTGACGCTCTATGCCCGCTATCAGCAGGGCTTTCGACCGGGCGGGCTGGCAGTGGATGACCAGCATGTGATGCGGTTCAGCAACGACCGGGCATCGACGCTGGAGTTCGGGTTCCGCAAGCGCGTTTCCGGTGACGATCTGGTCGCGATCAGCGGGAATTTCGCCTATACAGACTGGCGGGATATCCAGGCCGATGTGATCGACAGGATCGGTCTGCCCGCGACGGCCAATATCGGTGACGGACGCATCTTTACCGTCGAAGGCCGCATCGTTGTGCGGCCCCTCCCGACGTTGAGCATCGATGGCAGTTTTATTTATAATGACAGTCGGCTCAAAAAGGCCGCGCCCTATGTCCGGGCACTGGTGGCCGCAGACGAATCGATGACGTTGCCCAATGTCGCCAACCTTGGTGCGCGGATCGCGATCGACTATCGAACCCGGCTAAGCGGCAGCATGACCCTGCACCTGAATGGGTCCGCCAGATACATCGGCAAATCGCGGCTGGGCGTTGGTCCTGTCCTTGGGCGCGACCAGGGCGATTATGTCGATACGGCGGTGAGCGCGAGCATTTCGCGTGGGCCGCTGCAATTCTCGCTGTCGCTCAGCAATCTGTTGGACAGCCGCAGCAATCGCTTTTCGCTGGGCACGCCATTTAATCTGCGCGGCGATTATGTGACGCCGATGCGTCCGCGAACGCTAAGGATTGGAATGGACTTCGCTTTTTGACGCCAGCGGTTACGGCAAAGATCCTATGGTGACGTCATGCCAATGAACGCTGGCGGGCGCCCACCCCTCCTTTGCCCGCCAGACCTGCCATGAGGCCGTCTCGTCCCCCGGGACAGCCTTGTGGACGGGACGCCGCTTGCTCCTCAGGCGGCGTCCCATTCGTTCAAGGGTGGACGGCGAAATCGAAAATTCGTGCAGAGCCTGTGCCATTGCCCCACATGCCCGGGCCAGCGCCCGCGCTTACCGAATAGAGGAAGCCATATTCACCTGTGGGCAAGTCCGATGAGGGGGTGACCTTGAACACTCCGGGCGTCACCTGTTCATAGTCGAAGGGGATGCGGTCCTTGTCCATCACCCCTGCCTTCGCGCCTGCCAGGTTCATGCTGCCCACCCGTGTTTCGCGACGATCCTTCTTAACTTCGAATCGGATGAGGCTGAATTCATTGGGAGAAGTGATGGCGCTTGCCGGACCCGACAGCCACAATGACCCACCGCCGGACTGGGAAAGACCGCGCGTCGCCTCATCGAAGTAGAAATAGAATGCCGGGCGCGTTCGGCCGGTGCGCACCCGTGCGGTGATGTTCGGGATGACCGCCTTGATGCTGAGCGAAGCGATGCCGCCCGTAAAGGCATAGCCCAATATGCCGCCGGTCTTGCTTTGGTTCGACGTCGTGGGATCGATCCGCACCATGCGCGCGTCGGTCGCCAGATAGACGCCGGATGGGTGCGGGACCAGTGGGTCAGGCGAGTCAGCGGAGAATACAGCCTTGGACGATACCGCGCCTTCAGCGCCGGATTGGATCATGGCTGCAATGACCGGGCCGGACACACCGCGCTTTTTCAGGGCGATCAGATCGTCAGTCGACAGAGCGTAATGACCGGCGGATGCCCTGATCTTGGCGATCACGGCGTCATCGCCCAACCCCGCCTGAACAAGTGAAACGACCATGTCGTTGGTCAGCGTTTCGGCCTGCACATTCAGCGGCACGCAGGCCGCCAATAGCGCAAGTCCCGCGATCAGCCCGCGTAAATTCATGTCTTACCCCCTGTGGACGGAAGCGCCCCCGCTTCCGCGTCCATTCAGGGGTTTAGACAGCGGGCTTCGATTTAGGCAAGCGCCTTGCGGACGAGGTCATTGACGACCTGGGGATTGGCCTTGCCCTGCATGGCTTTCATTGTCTGGCCGACGAAGAAGCCGAACAGAGCTTCCTTGCCCGCCTTATATTGTTCAACCTTGTCGCCATTGTCGGCAAGGACCTTGGCCACGGCATCTTCGATCGCGCCGGTGTCGCTGGTCTGCTTCAGGCCCTTTTCCTCGACGATCTTTGGCGCGCGATCGCCGGTTTCGAGCATGATCTCGAATACCTGCTTGGCGATGGTGCCGCTGATCGTGCCATCGGCGACCAGTGCGAGCAGTTCCGCGCCCTCTTCGGGGCCGACCGGGCTGTCCTCAAGGCTTTTTCCGAGGCGGTTGAGAGCGCCGTACAGTTCGGACAGCAGCCAGTTGGCCGAAGCCTTGGCGACCTCGCCCTCGCTCTTCTTCTGGATACGCGCAGCTTCAGCCAGCAGTGCCTCGAACCAGCGGGCCGTGTCGGCGTCGGCGGTCAGCGTGGCGGCGTTATAGGCTGAAAGGCCCAGTTGCTCTTCATACCGGCGGCGCTTGGCGTCCGGCAGCTCGGGCAAGGACTGGCGGCATTCCTCCAGGAAGGCGTCTTCCAGTTCCAACGGCAACAGATCCGGGTCCGGGAAGTAGCGATAGTCGTGCGCATCTTCCTTGGATCGCATGGACCGCGTTTCATTCTTGTCCGGATCGTAGAGGCGCGTTTCCTGAACGACCTTGCCGCCCGCTTCCAGCACATCGACCTGACGGCTGGCCTCATATTCCACCACCGCCATGACGAAGCGGACGGAATTGACGTTCTTCGTTTCGGTTCGCGTGCCGAACTCATGGCCGGGCTTACGGACCGACACGTTGACGTCGGCGCGCATCGAACCCTGATCCATATTTCCGTCGCATGAGCCGACATAGCGCAGGATCGTGCGGAGCTTCGACAGATAGGCGCCAGCTTCTACGGGTGAGCGCATGTCGGGTTTCGACACGATCTCCATCAGCGCGACGCCCGAGCGGTTGAGGTCGACATAGGAGCGCGTCGGATGCTGATCGTGCATCAGCTTGCCCGCATCCTGTTCGACATGGATACGCTCGATCCCGATCCGCTTGGTCGTGACGTCGGGGTTCTTTTCATCGAGATTAATCTCGATCTCGCCTTCGCCGACCAGCGGATGGTAGAGCTGGCTGATCTGATAACCCTGCGGCAAATCGGCGTAGAAGTAATTCTTGCGATCGAAGCGCGACCATTTGTTGATCTTCGCATTTATCGCCATGCCGGTGCGCACCGCCTGACGGATGCATTCACGGTTGGGCACGGGCAGCATGCCGGGCATGGCTGCGTCAACCAGCGACACCTGCGTGTTGGGTTCCGCGCCGAACGCCGTCGCAGCGCCGGAAAAGAGCTTCGCCTGGCTCGTCACCTGCGCATGGACTTCGAGGCCGATCACGACCTCCCACTCGCCGGTTGCGCCCTGAATGCGATAGGTTGATTCAGTCATTTCACGCGTTCCAAATATTCTATCGTCAGCGCAAACTCACGCTCAAGAATGTCAGCCCGGCTTCCCCGGACGTCAATTTCAGTCAAAGCGCGAATAATTGGCTCACGATATTGAGGAAATTCTCGAAGCTCATACGCCACGGCAACATTACCCAAAACAGTAGTTCCGGCGGTCCCAAGCTCTTTCATAAGATCGTGGAATTTTTGAAATTCCCGAAATCGTTGCTCACGACGCTGATTGGCCACATATTGCCAAGCCGACCACGCCAAAGCGCAAAGCGGCAAGACGATTGCCGCCCAAGTCAGCCAGTCAACTGCTGACCTCATCCCCATCTTACCACCACTTCTCCGGCCGCGCCGTGAAGCCCGCGCGTTCCTCGATGGCGAGGCCTGCATTCAGCACGGTCTGCTCGTCCAGTGCCTTGCCGATGATCTGCAAGCCCAGCGGCAAGCCCTGCGAGTCCAGTCCGCCCGGCACAGCCATGGCGGGCAGACCAGCCAGCGAGGCAGGCACGGTGAAGACATCATTCAGATACATGGCGAGCGGATCGGCCTGCTTCTCGCCCAGCGCGAAGGAGGCGCTCGGCGCGGTCGGCGTCAGCAGCAGGTCACACTTCTCAAACGCCTGTTCGAAGTCGCGCGCGATCAGCGCCCGCACCTTCTGCGCCTGCGTATAATAGGCGTCGTAGAAACCCGCCGACAGCACATAGGTGCCGATCATGATGCGGCGCTTGACCTCTGGCCCGAACCCCAGGGCGCGGGTCGCGGCATACATGTCCTGGAGGCCCGCGCCATCGGGCAGGTCCCGTTGGCCGTAGCGTACGCCGTCATAGCGGGCGAGGTTCGAGGAAGCCTCGGCAGGTGCGATGATATAATAGGTGGGCAGCGCATATTTTGTATGCGGCAGCGACACCTCCACGACCTCGGCGCCTGCGTCCTTCAGCCATTCTATGCCGCGATCCCACATGGCGGAGATTTCCGCGTTCAGGCCATCGGGACGATATTCTTTGGGAATACCGACCTTCTTGCCCTTGAGGCTGCTCGTCAGGTTGGCTTCCCACTGCGGCACGGCCAGATCGAGCGAGGTTGAATCCTTGGGATCGAAGCCCGCCATCGTTTCCAGCAGGATCGCGTTGTCGCGCACCGTCCGCGCCATCGGCCCGGCCTGATCGAGCGACGAGGCGAAGGCCACGATGCCCCAGCGCGAGCATCGGCCATAGGTTGGCTTGATACCACTTATGCCTGTGAAGGCGGCAGGCTGACGGATGGAACCGCCGGTATCGGTGCCGGTCGCCGCCGGACACAGCCGGGCGGAGATCGCCGCCGAAGAACCGCCCGAGGAACCACCCGGCGCCAGCGCGGCATTGTCGCCACCGCCCCGCCGCCAGGGCGAGATCACGTTGCCGAAATAGCTGGTCTCGTTGGATGAGCCCATGGCGAACTGGTCAAGGTTGAGCTTGCCCAGCATCCCCGCGCCCGCGTCCCACAGCTTTTTGGAGACGGTGGATTCATAGGTCGGCTTGAACCCTTCCAGCATATGGCTGGCGGCGGTCGTCTGTACGCCTTCGGTGCAGAACAGGTCCTTCATGCCGATCGGCACGCCCGACAGCGGCTTGAGCGCTTCGCCCGCGGCCTTTGCCTTGTCAGCGGCATCGGCGGATTTCAATGCCTTTTCCGGCGTTTCCACAATGAATGCGTTCAGCGCCTTGGCCGCAGCGACATTGGCGTTGAAGGCTTCGGCCACTTCGCGCGCAGAGAAGTTGCCTGCGCGGAAACCGTCGCGGATTTCGGCTACTGTAAGATCAGTTAAATCGGTCATGCGCCAACTTCCGTTCGCCCTGAGCCTGTCGAAGGGCTGCACTTTTCTTCAAGAAAGGACTGGGCTTCGACAAGCTCAGCCCGAACGGGGATATAAAGATTCACTCAATCACCTTGGGCACAGCGAAGAAGCCATGTTCGGCTTGCGGAGCGTTCGCCAGCACCTTGTCCCGAACATTGCCGTCGGTCACGGCGTCCTCACGCAGGCGCAGCTGGTTGGGTATGACGGCGGTCATCGGCTCTACGCCGGTCACATCCACCTCGCCCAACTGCTCCACCCAGCCGAGGATGTTGTTGAGTTCAGGCACCATCGCCTCGGCTTCGGCTTCGGTCACCGAAATGCGCGAAAGGCTGGCGATCTTCTTTACGGTCTGAAGGTCTATCGACATGGGCCGCCGCTACCACCCGCTCACGTCCGCTTCAAGTCCGCACTTGCGCATGAGGGGTGCCTGCGCCAGACAGGCGCCGTTCGACGCAGGCCATGGGGGTTCTGACGATCGGCGGAGAGCAAAGCATTGGCCCGCAAGTTCCTCTATGTCGTCGCCAGCCTTATCGTGCTGGTTCTTGCGGCATTGCTGGTTTACCGCATCTGGGGGATGCAGCTGATCCGCGCCGTCATGGTGCCGCGAGAAGCCTTCACCCCGATCGCTCCGCTTCCGGCCAATGCCTATGATGATCCCAGGATGTGGATCGCCCGGCCAGGCATCGCGCACGACAATCCGGCTTTGTGGAAACCCGCCGGACAGAAGGATGAAGCGGTCACCCAGAAGGCGGCTGTCTTCTTCATCCATCCGACTTCCTACATCACCGCTTTTGGCGGCGCGCATTGGAACATGCGACTGGACGACAAGGACGCGCTGACAACTGCGCGGCGTTTCGTGCAGGGGCAGGCGAGCGTCTTCAACGCGGTCGGCGATGTTTGGGTGCCCCGCTATCGGCAGGCCAATTATGGCGCATTCCTCATCGACAAGCCTGCTGGCGAACAGGCATTGGCGGCGGCCTATCGCGATGTGCGCTTGGCCTTTGCGGCGTTTCTCAAAGCCAATCCCAAGGGTCCGCTGATCCTTGCAGGGCACAGCCAAGGGTCCCGCCACCTGCTCCAGTTACTGCGCGATCAGGTTGCGGGGACGCCTGTCGCTTCCCGTATCGTCGCCGTTTATGCCGTTGGCTGGCCGGTATCCGTGGAGGCGGATTTGCCCGCCCTCGGGCTGCCCGCCTGCGCCCGGCGCGATCAGGCGCGGTGCATTGTCAGCTGGCAAAGCTATGCCGAGCCTGCTGATCCGGCTTCGATGGTGGAAAGTTTCGAACGCATGCCCGGTTTTACCGGCCGCCCTCGCAAGGGCACGCACATGCTCTGCACCAATCCCATCACCGGCACCCTCAACGGAGCCGCTCCGGCGAGCGCCAATCTGGGTACGATCGACGGCCGGGATGAAGGCAAGCCGCCGCGCCTTCTGAAGGGCGTAGTTCCAGCCCGGTGCGATGGCAGCGGCATATTGATGATCGGGGAGCCGGTGGACATGGGGCCGTTCACGCTGCCGGGCAATAATTATCACGTCTATGACTATGGCCTGTTCTGGGGTGACGTTCGGGAAGATGCGCGCCAGCGGCTGGCGAGTTTGCTGAAGAAATGAGCACGCTGCTCACCACCGACCGTGCGGCCTTCCGCGAGGCGCTGCCCTATGGTGGCCGCCTGCTCGGCATGGACGTCGGCACGAAAACGATCGGGCTGGCTTTGTGTGACGCGGGTTGGTCCATCGCGAGCCCTGCGCACACGGTGGCCCGCGGGAAGTTCAGCAAGGACAAGATCGCGCTCGCCGCTTTCATGGAGCAGCAGCAGGTGAAGGGCGTCGTCATCGGCCTCCCACTCAATCTCGATGGCAGCGAAAGTCCGCGCAGCCAGGCGAGCCGTGCCTTCGGCCGCAACATTGCGGATCTGGGCTTGCCAATCCTATTGTGGGACGAGCGCTGGTCTACGCAGGCGGTTACGCGCACCTTGCTGGAGGCAGATGCCAGCCGTGCGCGGCGGGGCGAGCTGGTCGACAAGCTGGCCGCGAGTTACATCCTGCAAGGGGCGATAGACGGATTGATGGCGGGATTTTGATCGCCGTCCGAGGGAGCAGCTATCCCTCGAAAGCCGAGATGATGGGGCAAGGCCCTTCATCGGATGCATGACATGCACTGGCGAGCCGCCTTAGCGAATCGCGTGCCGCCTGGAGTTCGGCGATCTTCATGTCCAGCGCAGCCAATCGCCCGGCTGCCAGTTCCCTGGCACGCGCCCTGTCCTGCCCGGCGTCCAGTCGCAGAAGCTCGCCAATCTGGTCCAGCGTGAACCCCGCCGCCTGCGCCGAGCGGACGAATTTCAAACGTCGCACATCCTGATCATCATATCGACGGACGCCGCGCGTCAGTCCGCTGCCGCCCCGATCCGGCGTCTCCAGTAATCCGCGACGCTGATAGAAGCGCACTGTCTCCACGCCCACGCCACCAGCGCGCGCCAGACCAGAAATCGTCATTGCCATGCTTGACTCCGGACCATGGTACGGAACCCATATGGGGCGCAGAGCGATAATGTCCAAGAGAAAGCGATGACATGACGAGCGCAACAGCAACGACCGCCCTGCCCCAAACGGCTGTCCTCTATCGGATGGTGATGCCCGGCCATGTTTGCCCCTATGGCCTCAAGGCCCGCTCGCTATTGCGCCACAAGGGTTATGATGTGGAGGACCACTGGCTCACCAGCCGCGAAGAAACGGACGCGTTCAAACAGGCGCATGACGTCAAGACGACGCCGCAAATCTTCATCGATGGCGCACGGATCGGCGGCCATGATGATCTGCGCCGCTTCTTCGGCCTGACCGTCACCGATCCGTCAGCGACCAGCTATATCCCGGTCCTCGCTGTCTTTGGGGTCGGTGCGCTGTTGGCACTCACGATCAGCTGGCTGACCGCGATGCGGCTGGTCAGCATCATGACCGTCGAAAGTTTCATCGCTGTCACGATGATGCTGCTCGCCATGCTCAAGCTACAGGATGTGGACCGGTTCGCCACCATGTTCCTGAACTACGACCTGCTTGCCCGCCGGTACGTGCCTTATGCGAAAGCATATCCGTTTCTTGAACTTGGCGCGGGCGTGCTGATGTTGACCGGCATTCTGCCTTGGCTTTCCATCCCCGTCGCGCTGTTCATTGGCGGCATCGGCGCGGTATCAGTGTTCAAGGCCGTCTATGTCGACAAGCGAGAACTGAAATGCGCCTGCGTCGGTGGCGGCAGCAACGTACCGTTGGGGTTCGTCTCCCTGACGGAAAACATCATGATGGTTGCGATGGCGCTGTGGATGCTTGTTCGTATCTGACCTCAGATGCCATCCCAACCGCTGTCGGAGAGCGACTACGCCTGGACCCATTCTGCCGAAGAGATGCCCTGCGCATATAGAAGTACCGAGAGGTCGCCATGGACGATCTCCGCAGCGGCTGCTTCCCGCGTTTTGGGCTTGGCATGATAGGCAACGCCAAGCCCCGCGCCCTGGATCATAGGTATGTCGTTGGCGCCGTCACCCACCGCGAGCGTCAATGCCCGATCAATGCCTGCTTCGATCGCGGCTTCCAGTTCGGCACGTTTGCGGGACGCATCAACGATCGGCAGCGTTACCGTGCCCACCAGCGCCCCATCCGCAATCTCCAGAACATTCGCCACCGCACGATCAAACCCGATTTCCTCGGCCACGGGTCCGGTGAAGCGGGTGAAGCCGCCGGACACTAGGAGGGTTTCAGCCCCCCTCGCCTTCATGGTGCGCACAAGTGCCCCCGCGCCCGGCATGATCTTCACGCGCTCTGCCCGGCATCGGTCGATCGCTTCATCGGCGAGGCCCTTGAGTAAAGCGACACGCTCATGCAGCGCCCCTGCAAAGTCCAGCTCGCCGCGCATCGCCCGCTCGGTGATGTCGGCGATCTGCGGCTTGATCCCCGCATAATCGGCGAGTTCGTCGATGCACTCGACCGTGATCATCGTGGAGTCCATGTCCGCGATCAGCAGCTTCTTTTCGCGACCCTCGGCAAGTTGAACGATGACATCGATCCTGTCGCCGATCCCGGTTAGCGCCGCGCGGGCCAACACAGGATCACCGCCGAAGAAAATATCGGCAGCCTTGCCCTCGTCCAGCCACTTGCTATCCACCGGCGCGCAGCCAGCCGTCGCCAGCCGAGCCACGGCATCTTCAATATCCCGCTGACTCAAGGCCGCACTTGCCACTAAGGTTGCGACGAACATGGACACTCCTGAAACATCTATGGGCGAATCCCGCCCCCGCGTCGCGCTTATTGCCGGGCCTACCGCCAGCGGCAAGAGTGCGCTGGCATTCCGGCTGGCTCAAGCGGCCAACGGCACCGTCATCAATGCCGACGCCAGCCAGGTATATGCCGATCTCCAGATCCTTTCCGCGCGCCCAAGCCGGGAGGAGATGGGCGACATCCCGCACCGCCTTTTCGGCCATATCGACGGGGCGGAGGCCTGTACGGCTGCGCGCTGGGCGGCAGAAGCGCGCGAGGAGATCGGCAAGGCGCATGCGGAAGGACGCCTGCCTATTCTAGTCGGCGGCACGGGGCTTTACCTGCGCACGCTGCTTGATGGCATCGCTCCAGTACCGGACATCGATCCCGCGATCCGTCACGCCGTCCGCGCCATGCCCGTCGTGGAGGCCCATGCCGCATTGTCAATCGAAGACCCGGCAGCTGCCGCGCGGCTGGCGCCTGCCGATAGCACAAGGGTCGCGCGCGCATTGGAAGTGGTCCGCTCGACAAGCCAGCCGCTCGCCTATTGGCAGCAACGAAAGGTTGGAGGCATCGGCGAACATATCCGGCTTTCGCCGCTTATCCTGCTGCCCCCACGCGACTGGTTAATCGCGCGTTGCGACCAACGCTTCGAACAGATGGTCGAGGGTGGCGCGGTGGCCGAAGTAGAGGCCCTGCTCGCGCGCAATCTCTCGCCCGATCTTCCCGTCATGCGTGCTATTGGCGTGCCTGAAATTGCGAGCTGGCTTGCCGGTGATATTGACCGCGAGATGATGCTGGAGCGCGGCCGGATTGCGACCCGGCAATATGCCAAACGCCAGTACACCTGGTTTTCGCGCCAGCCCCCGGCCAGTTGGCCTAGGGAAACACACCCCATTGATGACAATTCAGCATCTGAAATCGTAATTAAATTACGTGAATAGCTATTGACTAGCCATTTTGTGTCTAATAGAGGCACCCACCTTGCCTTCGCTCCTTATCTGGAGCAGAGGGCGCAACCTGCATCCAGTGGAAGGATTTCATCGTGGCCGAAAAGAGCGGCGCGGACATTTTGGTTGAGTGCCTGATCGACCTGGGGGTCGAGGTCGTGTTCGGTTATCCGGGCGGCGCGGTGCTGCCCATTTATGACGCACTTTTCGATCATCCGAAGATCCGCCACGTCCTCGTCCGCCACGAACAGGGCGCGACCCATATGGCGGAAGGCTATGCACGTTCGACCGGGAAGCCCGGCGTCGTTCTCGTCACCTCCGGCCCCGGCGCGACCAATGCCGTCACCGGCATCACCGATGCGCTGATGGATTCCATCCCGATGGTCGTCATCACCGGGCAGGTCGGCACGCCACTGATCGGCACTGACGCGTTCCAGGAAGCTGACACGGTCGGCATCACGCGCCATTGTTCAAAGCATAATTATCTGGTGAAGAAGCCCGCCAAGCTGGCGAGCGTCATCCACGAAGCCTTCCATATCGCCACCACGGGCCGTCCCGGTCCGGTTGTCGTCGATATTCCCAAGGACGTGCAGGTCGCCACTGCACCCTATTCCCGTCCGCTTGGCTTTGAGCATGCCAGTTACAAGCCACAAACCAAGGCGGATGCGTCTGCAATCGCTCAGGCCGTCGAAATGCTGGCCAAGGCAGAGCGGCCGGTCTTCTACACTGGCGGCGGGGTCATCAATTCGGGTCCCAAGGCGTCGATCCTGCTGCGTGAGCTGGCGGAGCTGACTGGTGCGCCTGTCACCTCGACCTTGATGGGTCTGGGCGCCTTCCCCGCTTCCTCGCCGCAATGGCTGGGCATGCTGGGCATGCATGGTACTTATGAAGCCAATTGGGCGATGAACAAGGCGGACCTGATCGTCTGCATCGGTGCGCGATTTGACGATCGCGTCACCGGCCGCCTCGACGCATTTGCGCCGAACAGCAAGAAAATCCACATCGACATCGACCGCAGCTCGATCAACAAGACGGTCGAGATCGATCTACCGGTCATTGCTGACGTCGGCAACGCGCTGACTGACATGATCGCGGCGTGGAAAACGCAGGGCCACAAGGCTGCGGACCTCAGCGAATGGTGGGCAAGGATTGAAGGCTGGCGCGCGCGCAACAGCTTAGCCTATCCGGAAAGCCGCGAAGAGATCATGCCGCAGGAGGCGATCGCGGAGCTCTATCGCGCTTCCAAGTCGGCCGATGACGTCATCATCACGACCGAAGTGGGGCAGCACCAGATGTGGGCTGCGCAGCATTTCGGTTTTGAAGAGCCTAACAAGTGGCTGACCTCGGGCGGCCTCGGCACCATGGGCTATGGCTTCCCTGCCGCAATCGGCGCGCAGGTCGGCAATCCCGACAGCTTGGTCGTCTGTGTCGCGGGTGACGCATCTATCCAGATGAACATTCAGGAGATGGGAACCGCGAGCCAATACCGGCTGCCCGTCAAGGTGCTGATCCTAAATAACGAATATATGGGCATGGTCCGCCAGTGGCAGGAATTGACCTATGAAAGCCGTTATTCCAACAGCTATTCCGACAGCCTGCCGGACTTCGTGAAGCTGGCGGAGGCTTATGGCTGGACCGGCATCCGCATCGAAGGGCCGCAGGAACTGGCGGCGGGCATTCGTCAGATGATCGACACGCCCGGCCCGGTGATCGTGGACTGCCGCGTGGCGAAGCTTTCCAACTGCTTCCCGATGATCCCGTCGGGCGCGGCGCATACCGACATGCTGCTCGACCCCAGCCAGGTCGCTGGTATCATGTCGGACGAGGCAAAGGCTTTGGTGTGAGGGTTATGGCGTGACTGGGCATCTGAAGCTCCGCATCCATGTGAGCGAACCCTTTGACTTCGAACGGATGAGCGGCACGGCTGAGCTGAAAGGCTGGACCGTGGACCATAGCGATCCAGAGAATGAAGATTGGGAAGTTCACCTGGATGAGGGCTTCGATTTTCACGAACGTCGGATAGGCCGCCTGTTGATCAGCCCGCGCTATGTGGGCGAACATCTGAGCCGCATGTTCGATGCGATTGCCGGATTTCCGGTTCGCATCGCTCATCGCGATGATGGCAGCTGGCACTACGCCTTTACGGGCATGATTTCCGAGCGCCATGAGCGCGAAAAAGAACCGGACAACGGAACGAACATCTGATGCACATTCAGGAAGAATATAGCGAGCGGCACGTCCTGTCGCTGACGGTCACCAACGAGGCGGGTATCCTTGCTCGCATCGCGGGGCTTTTCACCGCGCGCGGATATAATATCGACAGCTTGACGGTGGCGGACATCACGCATGATCATGCGATCAGCCGCATCACCATCGTCACGAACGGCCCGCCCAAGGTGATCGACCAGATCATCGCACAGCTCGATCGGCTGGTGCCCGTCCACAAGGTGACGGACCTGACCGCCAACGGTCCCTTCGTCGAGCGCGAACTCGCGCTGGTCAAGGTTTCAGGCACTGGTGAGGACCGGATCGAGGCGCTGCGCCTTGCCGACGTGTTCCGCGCCAAGGTGGTGGATACGACGATCGAAAGCTTCATCTTCGAAATCACCGGCACGACTGACAAGATCGACAATTTCGTCGGCCTGATGCGCCAGATCGGCCTGGTCGAAGTCGGCCGCACCGGCGTCGTCGGCCTGATCCGCGGCAAGGAGCCGAACTGAACTGAACATCCTCTCTCCTTCAGGGGGAGAGGAAGCGAGACTTGGCGGCTATGCCGCCTAGTCGCAGCTGGAGAGGGGCAGCGCCCTCACTGTGGCGAAAAGCCCCTCTCCAACTTCATCTAGGTCCGGCTTCCGCCGAACCGAGATTTCGTATCCTCTCCCCTGAAGGGGTGAGGAAAAGGCACGGTCTGAAGGAAGAACGGACATGAAGGTTTATTACGATCGCGACGCCGACATCGGCCTCATCAAGGGCAAGAAGGTCGCCATCCTCGGCTACGGCTCGCAGGGTCACGCCCACGCCCAGAACCTGCGCGACAGCGGCGTTGCCGAAGTCGCCATTGCGCTCCGCCCCGGTTCGGCCAGCGCCAAGAAGGCGGAAGGCGCAGGCTTCAAGGTGCTGCCGAACGCCGAAGCCGCCGCTTGGGCCGATGTCCTCATGATCCTCGCCCCTGACGAGAACCAGGCAGCCATCTACGCCGACGACATTCACGCCAACCTGCGCCCCGGCGCGGCGCTGGCCTTCGCCCACGGGCTGAACGTCCATTTCGGCCTGATCGAGCCGCGCAAGGACGTGGACGTCATCATGATCGCGCCCAAGGGCCCCGGCCATACCGTGCGCGGCGAATATCAGCGCGGCGGCGGCGTGCCCTGCCTGATCGCCATCGCGCAGGACGCGACCGGCAACGCCCATGACATCGCCCTGTCCTACGCTTCGGGCGTCGGCGGCGGCCGTTCGGGCATCATCGAAACCAACTTCCGCGAGGAATGCGAAACCGACCTGTTCGGCGAGCAGGCCGTGCTGTGCGGCGGCGCGACCGCGCTGGTGCAGGCGGGCTTCGAAACGCTGGTCGAGGCTGGCTATGCCCCGGAAATGGCCTATTTCGAGTGCCTGCACGAACTGAAGCTGATCGTCGACCTGATGTATGAAGGCGGCATCGCCAACATGCGCTATTCGATCTCGAACACCGCCGAATATGGCGATATCAAGACCGGCCCGCGCATCATCACCGAAGAAACGAAGAAGGAAATGAAGCGCGTCCTCGCCGACATTCAGTCGGGCCGCTTCGTCAAGGATTTCGTGCTCGACAACCGCGCCGGCCAGCCCGAACTGAAGGCCAGCCGCCTCGCCGCCCAGCGTCACCCGATCGAAGAAACCGGCGCAAAGCTGCGTGCCATGATGCCCTGGATCGCCGCCAACAAGCTGGTGGATCAGGAAAAGAACTAAGCCGCCAAACTTAGCCCCTCCCTTTTAAGGGAGGGGTTGGGGTGGGTGCGATTGCGATAAGCAATCGCTTTCCAAACTAATCGCGAAGAGGCGCAGAGGACGCAAAGAGGTCACACTCTCCGCGATCTCTGCGCCTCTTCGCGAATGAGGTTCACGCGAAGCCTCGAAGACGGGGAGGACTTACGGCAGCCCGCTCGAACCCGCACCACCCCTCCCTCGTTCGGGCTGAGCCTGTCGAAGCCCCTTCTTCAAAATGAAGTGAAGCCGTCAGCGATCGCCGCCTTTCGGACCTCGTTGGGGACGGCCCCAAAAACTCCGCATCTCCACGTGAGCAGTCAAAATCCCCACCCACCCCGCTTCCCCACAATTTCAATCCAGTAACTCTCCGTTTCCGATTACGCCTCTGGAACAATCAATCACCCACGCTATTGTGCGCCGTCCCTTGATTGCTTCTGGAGAACCCATCCATGCGCAAGTTCCTGATTTCCGCCGCTGCCCTCACGGCCCTCGCTGGCGGCACCGTCGTCATCGCCCAGATGCCCCCCGCGCCCGGCGCAAAGGACGCGTCGCGCGTAACCGGCGGCACGTATCAGGTCGATCCCGGCCACACCCAAGTCGCCTTTGCCTACGACCATATGGGCTTTTCCAACAATTTCGGCCTCATCTCCGGCCCGACCGGCACATTGACGCTCGACCCGAAAAATGTCGCCGCCTCGAAAGTCTCGATCGAAGTCCCCATCGCCAACGTCCGCACCGGCATCGCGGCGCTCGACGAACATCTGATGAAGGCCGACTTCTTCGACGCCACCAAATTTCCGAAAGCCACCTTCGTCTCCACCGGCGTGAAGGCCGACGGCCACACCAGCGCCGAAATCACCGGCAACCTGACCATCAAGGGCGTAACGAAACCTGTAACGCTCGACGCCGATTTCTACGGCGCGGGCAAAGCTCCGGCGATGGCAGGCGGCAAGGAAAATGTCGGCTTCGTCGCAACCGCAACGGTGAAGCGCAGCGATTTTAACATGGGCTACGGCGTGCCCATGGTCGGCGATAATATCGAACTGAAGATCGTCGCTGCCTTCCAGAAGTGACCTGCCCGGTCCGGGTGATGCGTCGTCATCACCCGGCCGTTCCCTGAATAAACGTCGTCCGACTTGGGACCGACGTAGCTACGGGCTTTAGCCGGTCGGCATTGTGCCCGGGCGCAAATATGGGAACATGTGCGCGATGTAATCCGCCTTGCCCAACTCCACCCCCTGGTTGCGCAAGATTGCGTAGGCGGTCATGACGTGGAAGTAGAATTGGGGCAACGTCCAGTCGCGAGCATATTGTTCAGCCGTGAAGTCAAAAACGATGCCCATCGGCAATGCATGCTCGATCGGGCTTTGCGGGTCGGCATCAAGCGCGTCCGGAGCAAGATCGCCCAGCAGAACGAGCGTCTCATCAATTCTGGCCTTTGCGCTGGCCATGGAACCGGGATTTTCCTCCGCGTTCCGGCCCTCGTCCAGAAGAGCTTGAACAGATATGGGAAACTCTTCTCCCTTTAGCCGAAACACGCCTTCCCAAGCCTGCACACAAGCGAACCGGATCTGGAAACATGTCGGGAGCAAGCCGCACGGACAGAAGCGCGTTAGCTGCATCTGCGCCCATTTGCCCCTCAGCCTTGTCAAGCCAGCCAGAGAGGGTTTTTCAGCATCTGGCTGTAGGTCGGTATAAGGAGGTTGGTCAGGGACATGAGGGGCCTCGCGATGGGATGGATCATTGTGTCGAGGTAAATGAACCGTCTCCCCAACCCCTTCCACAACAAAAGCTGGACGCCCACCCCCAAAAAAGGTTAAGGCGTCCACATCATGCAGCGCGCGCGTCTTCCCCTGCTACGACTTACACGCCCTTAGGCGTGGCATTTCTGCTGCTCTTCGCTTGAATGACGCAGCAATCCGCCTAAGGGCATATCCAAACAGATAGTCGTTCCACCGGGCAGGCCGCGCCTTTGTTTCAAATAGGGGCCGCCCGTTTGCAAAGAAGTAGCTTCCCATGATGCTGACCGACCCTTCGCAGAAATACCGCCCCTTCCCTCAGGTGGACCTGCCCAACCGCCAGTGGCCCGGCGCCGTCATCACCTCGCCGCCGCGCTGGCTGTCGACCGACATGCGCGACGGCAACCAGTCGCTGATCGACCCGATGAACGCGGAAAAGAAGCGCCGCTTCTTTGACCTGCTGATCAAGGTCGGCGTCAAGGAGATCGAGGTCGGTTTCCCCAGCGCGGGCGCGACTGAGTTCGACTTCATCTCCGGCCTGGTCCGCGAAGGCGCGATCCCCGACGATGTGTTCCCGCAGGTGCTCACGCAAGCTCGCGAGGACCTGATCGCCACCACCTTCGAAAGCCTGCGCGGCGCGAAAAAGGCGATCGTCCACGTCTATAACGCCGTGTCGCCAGCATGGCGCAACATCGTGTTCCAGATGGACCGGCCACAGATCAAGGAAATCGCGATCAACGCCGCGAAGCTGCTGCGCGACAACGCGGCCAAACAGCCGGACACCGACTGGCATTTCGAATATTCGCCCGAAACCTTCTCGACCGCCGAGCTGGATTTCAGCCTGGAATGCTGTGAGGCGGTGATGGAGATTCTCCAGCCCACGCCCGAACGGCCGCTGATCCTGAACCTGCCCGCCACGGTCGAGGCCGCGACGCCCAACATCTATGCCGACCAGATCGAATGGATGTGCCGCAACATTTCGAAGCGCGACAGCGTGGTGATCTCGCTACACACCCATAATGACCGCGGCACAGGCGTAGCCGCGGCCGAGCTGGGCTTGATGGCGGGCGCGGATCGTGTCGAAGGCTGTCTGTTCGGCAATGGCGAGCGCACCGGCAATTGCGATCTGGTGACCGTCGCGCTCAACATGTACACGCAGGGCGTCAATCCGGGGCTGGATTTCTCCGACATCGACGAGGTCATCCAGACCGTCGAATATTGCAACCAGTTGCCGGTCCACCCGCGTCATCCCTATGCAGGCGAGCTGGTGTTCACCGCCTTCTCCGGCTCACATCAGGACGCGATCAAGAAGGGTTTCGCCGTTCAGGAAACGCGCAACGACCGGATTTGGGACGTGCCTTACCTGCCAATCGATCCCAAGGATCTGGGCCGCGACTATGAAGCCGTGATCCGCGTCAATTCGCAGTCCGGCAAGGGCGGCGTCGCCTGGGTGCTGCAACAGGACAAGGGACTGAAGCTGCCCAAGCGCATGCAGGCCGACTTCTCCCGCGTCGTTCAGGCGCTGGCCGACCAGACCAGTAGGGAGCTGAACGCCGCCGATATCTGGACCGCGTTCGAGGATCATTACCGCCTCTCCGGCGACCAGCCCTACACGCTGATCGATTATAATGAGAGCGGCCATGCGGGCGACCGCATCTTCACCGGCAAGATCGCGCATAAGGGCGGCGAGCGATCCATTTCCGGGCGCGGCAACGGCCTCATTTCCTCGGTGCTAGCAGCGCTGCGCGACGACCTCGGTGTCGATCTGGAGGTTGCGGACTATAGCGAACATGCGATCGGGGCTGGGACCGACGTCTCCGCTGCCGCCTATGTCGAATGCCACACGCCCGATGGCCGCACGGTCTTCGGTATCGGCACCGATACGGACATCGCGACCGCCTCAGTGCAGGCTGTATTGTCGGCTGCGAACAGTGTTGCAGTCAGCTGATAGATAGAATGCAGGCAGCGGCTCGCCGCCGTGAGCGCTGCCTGCAACAAGTTTAAGAGATATTCTCTGCCGCGTTCAAATCGACCTCCGCGTGACAAACGGCTTCCACGTTGATGCCGTCAGGGTCCAGGATGAAGGCAGAGTAGTAGTTTAGCCCGTAATGCGGCCTGAGGCCGGGCGCGCCATGGTCCCGCCCACCGGCACGCAGGCCCGCTGCGTGAAAGGCATGAACCTGCGCGCGGTTTTCGACGCGAAAGGCGACGTGAGTGCCCTCACCCACCCTCTCATTGTCGCCGATCCAGAAAAAGGCGTCGTCGGGCTGGCCATAGCCGTGCGTCTCACCGCCGCTCTCCTTATCCGCCGCCGGGATGGTCACCAAACGCCGCAGCCCAATCGCGCCCAGCAGTTCGTCGTAAAAGTCGCGCGACCGTCCCGCGTCACTCACGGCGATGCCGATATGGTCGATCATTTTGCGCTCTCCTTTTGCCGCCAATTGACCTAAACGCCAGCCACCAACGCATGGACGGACAAATGGGCGAAACGACAGATCATCAGGTGCATATTATCGGTGGCGGGCTGGCCGGGTCGGAAGCCGCCTGGCAGTTGGCGCAGGCTGGTGTGAAGGTGCGCCTGTCGGAAATGCGGGGTGGCGGCGACATGACCCCGGCGCACCAGACTGACGGCCTTGCCGAACTCGTCTGCTCCAACAGTTTCCGGTCGGACGATGCGGACAAAAATGCCGTTGGCCTGCTGCATCAGGAAATGCGACGACTGGACTCGCTCATCATGGCGCAGGCCGAACCCGCAAAGGTCCCCGCTGGATCAGCCCTGGCCGTCGACCGAAACCTGTTTTCCGATGGCGTCACCCGCGCCCTGTCCGATCATCCTAATGTCGAGATCGTGCGGGAGCGCATCGATCAGTTGCCGCGCGCAGGGATGACCATCGTCGCCACCGGGCCGCTGACCGCACCAGCGCTCGCGGAGAGTATCGGCTCCGCTGCGGGCATGGATCATCTCGCATTCTTCGACGCCATCGCGCCCGTTGTGCACTTCGACAGCATCGAGATGGACAAATGCTGGATGGCCAACCGCTGGGACAAGATCGGCCCCGGCGGTGGCGAAGGCAAGGATTATATCAACTGCCCGATGACCAAGGACCAATATCAGGCATTTGTGCAGGGACTGATCGACGGCGAGAAGACCGAATTCAAGGAGTGGGAAACGAACACGCCTTATTTCGAAGGCTGCATGCCGATCGAGGTGATGGCGTCCCGAGGCCCGGAAACGTTGCGGCACGGCCCGATGAAGCCAATGGGGCTCGACGATCCGCGCACGGGCCGCTGGCCCTATGCCGTCGTCCAGCTGAGGCAGGACAATGCGTCGGGTACGCTGTGGAACATGGTTGGGTTCCAGACAAAGCTCAAGCATGGTGCGCAGGTTGACCTGTTCCGCACCATTCCCGGACTAGAGAAGGCTGAGTTTGCGCGGCTGGGCGGGCTACACCGCAACACCTTCATCCAAAGCCCCAAACTTCTGGACGCGACCCTGCGCCTGAAGAGCGCGCCGCATATCCGCTTCGCTGGTCAGATGACCGGATGCGAAGGATATGTGGAAAGTGCGGCCATAGGCCTGCTGGCCGGGCGTTTTGCCGCCGCCGAACTGCTTGGCCAGCACATGCCCCCGCCGCCTGGCGATACGGCCCTTGGCGCATTGTTGGGTCACGTCACGGGCAATATAGCGACGGCGGACTATCAGCCGATGAACGTGAATTTTGGGCTTTTCCCGACCCTGGACGATGTAAAGAAGAAGCAGCGCAAGGAGGCCTATACTGCTCGCGCCCGCGCTTCCTTGGCGCAATGGTTTAGTCAGTTTGAAATGAGCTGAGCGCCCTCCTGCTCAGCAGCGGCATTTCGGTTTCGCCGTTCGCTTGGGTGCGGTGGTTGCAAATTCGGCAGGGGTCAGCTTTCCGTCCGCATTAGCATCCGCGTTGGCAAACCGATCCGATGTGGCGACGGCCCATTCCTCGAAGGAAAGGAGGTTGTCCTTGTCCTTGTCGAGCGCCTTGAACGCCTTGACCCGGCTGCCCAGCATCTCGACCCGGGTGATAAAGCCATCCCGGTTCCGATCATAGCGGCCGAAACGCTTTTGCTCGCGGCTTTGCGGACTGGCTTCTCCGGGCGTGGGAGGTGCTTTGCCAACGGCGTCGGGATTACCCTCTGGCAATTCTTCTATTGCAGGCGGCGGCGGTGGACCAACTATGGCCTCAGGCACCGCGCTGCTGGCTGCGCGCCCTTGCCACCAGAAAAGTCCTGCCGCCACAAGAAGCAGAGCAGCCCCGGCGCCAGCCATGATACGTCCCAAGAAATTTCCCCTCAACGCGCACTGAACGCGACACGCAATAGCCGAAGATATAGGCCGGGAGTCAACCGGTTAGGAGCGGCCTTCCCACGCGTGATATCCCCTTGCGCCAAGCCATAGGCAATCCGCATTGGCCGCCATGATGCAGGCCAGACCGGATCGACTGAAAAAAGCTTGTGCCGGGCAAGATCGATCGCCTTCGCGGCGAGATTAGGGCTGCTGACATGACCTGAAAAATCCCAAAGCGCCCATGCGGCCCCTGCCTGGATCAGCCAATCCGGGACCTCTGCTTCACCCGTGAGCGATTGGAACAACCCTCCCCCTCTTCCGATCGCATAAGCATCCAGATCATCGTCGGCGATGAGCGCTTCCCAGCCATCAAGCCATGCTGTCAGGCCCGTCGGTGGAGCTTCGCCAGCCGCGCGTAACGCATCTACGAGCGGATCACCCCTGCCGTTCACGCCCGATGCATCGGTCAATGCTTCCTGCCACCAGGCGAGCCGTAGCTGGCCGATCATGGATTCTGTCGTGGTGGCCACGACACGACCAAGACGTGCGTCCAAAGTCCACAGCAAGCGGTGGCGCGAAATGTCGCGCCCCGCATAGGCGCTAAGTAACGTAGCTAATATCGAGGGTCGATCTTCTGCCTGGTCATTCATGAAGCGTATACCGGCCGCTAGAGTTTATCGGCATTTTAATCCGTTCTCGGATATTGATACTTCATCGTTTCAATCAGCACGTCACCCGGTCGGGCGGGGCGATGAGCACGGGTGAGAGCTAGTATGAGAGACAGGATCAAGCGCGCATTGTTTATTTTAATGCGGCTCTATCACAACCAAGCGGGTAACGCGCTGCCGATTGCGGCGGCTGCAACGATACCGCTTGGGGCGATGACTGGCATCCTGATGATCTCAGCCGGGGTTATCTAAGATCAGGACTCATTGATTAGAGCGGTTTTCGACCGTTTTGAATCGATGAGGGATTTCCCTCCGGTCTGATTTGTGATTCAGAATCTGTGCTGGTGAAGGAGGCCGGCATGGATGGGTCACCCTCTGTCGATGGATTTGCGCACGCGGCTTCTGGCGGCGATTGATGGCGGGCTGAGTTGCCGAGGAGCGGCGGCGCGCTTTGGGGTTGCGCCATCGACAGCCATTCGCTGGCAGGCGCAGCGTCTGGAAACCGGCGCCTTCGCTCCCAAGCCGCAAGGCGGCGACATGCGATCCCGCCGAGTGGAGGAGCGAGCCGCCGATATCCTGGCCTTGTGGGAGGCGCGCAAGGACATCTCGCTCGAAGAACTGCGCATTGCCTTGGCCGAAGCGGGCCTGACGGTGTCGGTTGCCGGGCTGCACCGCTTCTTCGCCCGACGAGGCATGACGCGCAAAAAAAGACTGGGCATGCCATCGAGCAAGACCGCCCCGACGTCCTGAGGCAGCGCCACGACTGGTTCGAGAACCAGGTCGATCTGGAGCCGGAACGCTTGGTGTTTATCGACGAGACGTGGACCGCCACCAACATGGCCCGCAGTCACGGCCGTTGTGCCAGAGGCGAGCGGTTGCGGATGGGATACCCGCATGGCCATCGCAAGACCACCACGCTGGTCGCGGGCCTCCGCATGAGCGGCATGGTCGCACCGATGGTGCTGGACGGTCCGATCAACGGTGACTGGTTCGAAGCCTATGTCGCGCAGGTTCTCGTACCGGAGCTGCGGCCTGGCGACGTCGTCATCATGGACAATCTGTCGAGCCATAAGCGCCCCGCTGTCCGCGACCGGATCGAGGCGGCAGGGGCAGCGCTGCGCTTCCTGCCGCCCTACAGCCCCGACTTCAACCCGATCGAGAAGGCCTTCTCTCGCCTCAAGGCCATGCTCCGAAAAGCAGGTGAGCGCACCGTCAGCGGCCTGTGGGGCCTCATCGGCAGGCTCGTGGACATCTTCCAGCCCGCCGAATGTGCCAACTACTTCAGCTCGTGCGGCTATGATCCAGACTGATCGAAAACCGCTCTAATCCAGAAGATGACGGTTGCAGCGATGCCGATGGCGGTGTTGATGGCGGAGTAAATGCCCCGGAACGGACATTTGAAAATTCCCCACTTCTTCTGATTGGCCCTTGTCCGGGGCGAGCCCCGGACAAGGGCCAAAGCAAAAAATCCGGCATGATCCTCCTGACGGGAGGCACGCTACGATGAAGAAGCTTGGAGATCTGATAATGATCCTGGATTTACATCGCCAAGGCCTCAAGGTGACGGCTATCGCCCGCCAGGTCGGCATCGACCGGAAGACCGTCCGGAAATACATTGCCCGTGGCATCGAGGTGCCCACCTACCGCCCGCGCCAACCACGCGACCGCTTGCTTGACCCTTGGATGGATTATCTGAGGGCGAGACTTGAGGCCTATCCTGGTCTGAGCGCACGGCGCCTTTTGCGCGAGATTTGCGAACGTGGTTACACCGGCGGCTACAGCACCGTACGCGATACGGTGCGCACCTTGCGGCCAGCAGGCGGCGGTAGCCCCTTTGCCGTGCGCTTCGAGACGCCGCCGGGTCAACAGGCGCAGGTCGATTTTGCCCAGTTCCGGGTGCGATTTACCAGCGCGCCGGACAGCGTCCAGATCATATGGTTGTTCTCGATGGTGCTGGGCTTCTCCCGCCTGATCTGGGGGCGCTTCGCCCGGCGCCAAACGATGCAGACGGTATTGGCGTGCCACAGAGCTGCGTTCGAGGCGATCGGCGGCGTGCCACGCGAAATCCTTTATTATCGTATGAAGACCGCCGTTCTCGGCCAGGACAAAGATGGTCGCGTCGTTTACAACCGGACGCTCGGCGAATTCGCTCGTCATTACGGCTACCTGCCAAAGGCCTGCCGCGCCTATCGTCCCGAAACCAAGGGTAAGGTTGAGCGGCCGTTCCGCTACATCCGTGAAGACTTCTTCCTGGGCGGCACGTTCCGCGATCTCGATGATCTCAACCTCCAGTTCGGCAACTGGCTTGGCAACGTCGCCAGTCCGCGTGTTCACGCCTCCACCGATCGTGTTGTCAATGAGGCGTTCGCCGAGGAGCGGCCGACGCTGCAAACCTTGCCGCTGATACCCTTTGGCGCGGTTCTCAAGCTTGAACGCAGGATCAGTCATGAAGGCATGGTGAGCGTCGGCGGCAATTATTACTCGGTGCCCGACGCAACGCGACGGCGGGTGGTCGAGGTGCACAGTCTAGCGGACGAAATCCAAATCTTTGAGGATGATCGACTGATCGCACAACATCCCTTGCTCGAGGGACGTCGACAGCGATCGCTTCTGGAAGGCCATCGGCGCCAATACCGCCCCAAAGAAGAAAACCCGATACCGCATGGCTTTACCGGCGAACAGGTTACGCGCCGGTCGCTCGACTTTTACGCCCATCGGTCGGCAACTGGCGGCGTCAGGAGCAACAGCATGAGCTCGCTTCTTCCCGATCCGACAGCGTCGCTGCTTGATCGTATCAAGACCAGTATGATCGGCCTCAAAATGCTGCGGGCTATCGAGGTCGTCGACACCTGCGTCTCTCGCCTCGATCGCGGAAACCTCAAACCGCGAAGTGGGGAATTTTACTTTGCCCGTTCTGGGGAAAATTACTGTGCCGTTGACAGGCGGGCGCATCGCGCCATCGCAAGCCGTTCCTGATCACGAAGATGATACCGCTGATGATCCGACGATCATCCACCCGTGGCACGCCGTGAGAAAGAGGGAAATAGGGCTCGATCCGGCGCATCTGCGCCTCCGACAGCCAAATCAGATCACTCATGGCAACGTCTCCTCATGCAGCCATTGAATCAACCAATCTTCCGCTCGGCAAGAGATTTAATAGGTCCTGACCCTAGGCTATTATGTGCGACTGACTATCGGCCTAATCAATATTCGTAAGGGACCGATTTTCTGGAGAAAGGAGAGGAGCGACACGATGCCGCTCCTCTCGCCCTTCATCGATAACACACCTTCTTAACCGCAGCGACAACCCGAGCCGCGTCGATCAGCGCGGCCTTTTCGAGGTTCGCGGCGTAGGGCAGCGGCACGTCTTCATTTGTCACGCGCAGCACCGGCGCGTCGAGGTCGTCGAAGCCCTGCTCCATCACCACTGCCGCGATTTCGGAGGCGATCGAACAGACCGGCCAGCCTTCCTCGACCACGACCAGACGGTTGGTCTTCTTCAGGCTTTCCAGCACCGTTGCCGTATCAAGCGGGCGCAGGGTACGCAGGTCGATGACTTCGGCATCGACACCTTCCGCCGCCAGTTGTTCGGCAGCTTCCAGCGCGATGCCCACGCCGATCGAGTAGCTGACCAACGTCACGTCCTTGCCGGCGCGCATGATGCGGGCCTTGCCGATCGGCAAAACATAATCATCGACCTTGGGCACATCGAAGCTGCGGCCGTAAACGAGCTCGTTTTCAAGGAAGACGACCGGATCTTCTGATCGGATCGCTGCTTTCAACAAGCCCTTGGCATCGGCAGCGTCATAGGGAGCGATGACGATCAGGCCAGGGACAGCCGCATACCAGGGGCCATAATTCTGGCTGTGCTGGGCGCCCACACGGCTCGCGGCGCCATTGGGGCCACGGAACACGATCGGACAGCGCATCTGCCCACCGGACATATAATTGGTCTTGGCCGCCGAGTTGATGATGTGGTCGATCGCCTGCATGGCGAAGTTGAACGTCATGAACTCGATCACGGGGCGGAGGCCGCCCATCGCCGCGCCAGCACCAATGCCTGCAAAGCCATATTCGGTGATCGGGGTATCGATAACCCGTCGGTCGCCAAATTCGCCAAGAAGGCCCTGCGTGACCTTATAGGCGCCCTGATATTCGGCGACTTCTTCGCCCATCACGAAAACGCGCTCATCGCGGCGCATTTCCTCCGCCATGGCGTCGCGGAGAGCTTCGCGAACCGTGGTTTTCACATATTCGGTGCCTTCCGGAAGAGCGGGGTCGGCAACGCTGGCCTTCGCTTCCGAGGCAAGCTTGGCTGTACCGCTTTCCGCCTTCTTCGGTGCTTCGGGAGCAGCTTCGGCCTTTGCCGGGGGCGTACTCGCCTCAGCCTTGGGAGCAGCAACTTCACCGCCCTCGCCCGCCATCGTGGCGATGACAGTGCCCACCTTCACGCCTTCGGTGCCTTCAGGAATGACGATCGCGCCGATCTTTCCTTCATCGACCGCTTCAAATTCCATGGTCGCCTTGTCCGTTTCGATTTCGGCAAGAATGTCGCCAGAACGGACTTCGTCGCCTTCTTTCACAAGCCACTTGGCCAGCGTGCCTTCCTCCATCGTGGGAGAGAGCGCCGGCATCTTGATTTCGATACCCATTAATATTGCTCCACCAGCACGTCGGTATAGAGTTCGGACATATCCGGTTCGGGCGACGTTTCGGCGAAGTCCGCCGCGTCGCTCACAACCTTGCGAATGTCCTGATCGATCTTCTTGAGTTCGTCTTCACTCACCCCGGCGTCGGTCAGATATTTCTTTGCGCCCTCGATCGGGTCAGATTTGTCCCGCATCGCCTGCACTTCCTCGCGCGAGCGATATTTGGCGGGGTCGGACATGGAGTGGCCGCGATAGCGATAGGTCTTCATCTCCAGCAGGATCGGGCCATTGCCCCCCTGCACCCATTTGAGCGCTTCTTCCGTGGCGCCGCGCACAGCGAGCACATCCATGCCGTTGACCTGGATACCCGGAATGCGGAAGCTTTCGCCACGGCGATAGAGTTGATCTTCCGCCGAGGAGCGATTGACGCTCGTGCCCATGGCGTACTGGTTGTTCTCGATCACGAAGATGATCGGCAGCTTCCACAGCTCGGCCATGTTGAAGCTCTCGTAGACCTGCCCCTGGTTGGCAGCACCGTCGCCGAAATAGGCCACGCAGACGCCGCCATCACCATTATATTTGTGCGCAAATCCGAGGCCCGCGCCCAGCGAGACCTGAGCGCCAACGATGCCATGTCCGCCGAAAAATTTATGCTCGACGCTGAACATGTGCATCGAACCGCCCTTGCCGCGCGAAATGCCGGCTTCACGGCCCGTCAGTTCAGCCATGATAACATTGGGATCAATCCCATAGGCGAGCATGTGGCCATGGTCGCGATAGCCGGTGATAACGCTGTCTTTGCCAGGCTTGAGCGCGGATTGGATGCCGACGGCTACAGCTTCCTGGCCGATATAGAGGTGACAAAAGCCGCCGATCAGGCCGAGGCCGTAAAGCTGGCCCGCCTTTTCTTCGAAGCGGCGGATGAGGACCATCTGCCGATAGAATTCCAGCAACTCTTCCTTCGTGGCCTTGTAATCCGAAGGAGTTTCGGGGCGAGGCCGGTTGTGATCCGCGCTGGCAGGGCTTTGTGCCTTTGCCTTTGCACGCGAAGGACGCGGCGTCGTTGGTTTCGCCAAGGCTCTTATCCTTTTGCCTGGTGATGGATGGAAGGAAGCCCGATATAGCGGCAGACCGGGCCGGATTGCAACGCCACAGCCCGCCTAATAACGCCATGCGACGTTGTGGCTCAGTTGAGCGGGACGATTACTTCGTCGTGGTGGATCACGCCAAGTTGGCGACGGATCAATTCGTCACTCAGGTCTGGGTCGACGCGGCGCGGGTTGAGCAGGTCAACACGGTTATGAAGCTCGTTCCGTTGCGCCTCAACCGACTTAAGCTCGCCCTGCGCGCGGTGTAGCTGGCGGGTATAATCGCCCCACGCAAGAACGCCGTTTGAACCGAGCACGACATATCCGGCAAAGAACAGCAACAGCAGAACCGCAATAGCAGGCCCGAACGCCGAAAATAACAACATGCGGAGCTTCGCGATGTGCGCCATGGAACAGTTGAATCACAGGCCGGAGCCGGCCGCAAGCAAAAACTGGTTAACTTGCGGCCGGTTGTTGAAATGAATTTAGCGGAAGATGGAACGTCCGGCGTAGACCGCGACGTCACCCAGTTCCTCTTCGATGCGGATCAACTGATTATATTTGGCAAGCCGATCCGACCGCGCCAGCGACCCTGTCTTGATCTGACCGCAATTGGTAGCCACCGCGAGGTCGGCAATAGTCGCGTCCTCGGTTTCGCCGGAGCGGTGCGACATGACAGCGGTGTAGCGCGCGCGGTGGGCCATATCGACTGCCGCCAACGTTTCGGTGAGCGAACCGATCTGGTTCACCTTCACCAGCAGCGAGTTGGCAAGCCCCTTGCCGATCCCCATCTCCAGACGCTTGGGATTGGTAACGAACAAATCGTCGCCAACCAGCTGAACCTTGCCGCCGATCTTGTCGGTCAGCGCCTTCCAGCCTTCGAAATCATCCTCGCTCATGCCGTCCTCGATCGACTTGATCGGATAGTCAGCACAGAGCGCAGCCAGATAATCGGCCATTTCGACCGGGTTCAGCGACAAACCCTCGCCGGAGATTTCATATTTGCCGTTCTTGAAGAACTCCGTTGCGGCGCAGTCCAGCGCCAGCACCACGTCATCGCCGGGCTTGTACCCTGCCTTTTCAACAGAAAGCATGATGAAGTCGAGCGCGTCACGCGTGGAGGCGATGTTGGGTGCAAAGCCGCCTTCGTCACCTACCGAAGTGGCGAGGCCCTTGTCATGAAGCCCCTTCTTGAGCGTGTGGAATATCTCCGCACCAATGCGAACCGCATCGGCGATGCTTTCCGCGCCGACGGGCATGATCATGAATTCCTGGAAGTCGATCGGGTTGTCGGCATGTTCGCCGCCGTTGATTATGTTCATCATCGGCACAGGGAGGACATGAGCCGAAACGCCGCCAACATAACGGTAGAGCGGCAGGCCCCGAGCATCAGCGGCGGCCTTCGCTGTGGCCAAGCTGACACCCAGAATGGCGTTCGCGCCCAGACGACCCTTATTTTCAGTACCGTCGAGCGCGATCATCGCCGCGTCGACCTCTGCCTGGTCTTCCGCATCGAGGCCGATCAGTTGTTCGGCAATCTCATCATTAACGGCGGCCACCGCTGCCAGCACGCCCTTGCCGAGATATTTGCTCTTGTCCCCGTCCCGCTTTTCGACCGCCTCATAGGCGCCCGTCGATGCACCGGAGGGAACCGCCGCGCGACCAAAGCTGCCATCTTCCAGCATGACATCGACTTCGACAGTGGGATTGCCCCGGCTATCAAGAATCTGACGAGCGTGGATATCGAGAATGGCGGTCATGGTCGCTCCCTGAATGCTGCAATGCGCCTTGAAATCGCGCCCCGCTTAGACAGCGCCTTCAGGATTAGCAATGCAGGGCTTGCATGGACTCGAAAAATGCCGATGCTCAAATTAGTAACGGCAACGGAACTGTGGCCCGCCGCGAGCATTGAGGACGGATATCCATTCGCCCGCATCGCGACCCCACAAAATCTGAGGAGACATAGGACGATGGCCGACACCCCGGAAACCCCGCCCGTCAAGCGCGCCAAGAAGGCTACACCGGCAAAGCCCGCCAAGGGCAAGCCCGTTGCGACCGGCGAAGCGACCCCCGCCGCGCCCGCTCCCGCCAAGACAGCGGCGACACGGCCAGCACCGACCACAAAGTCAGGTAACGGCGCCGCTTCACATGGCTGGGCAGCACAGATCGCACCGCTGAAAGCACAGGCGGAAAAGGCCGCTCGGACGGCAGCTGACAAATTCAACACCGTTGACTGGAAGACGCATATCGACCCGTTGAAGGATCAGGCGACGAAGACCGCCATGTCCGCAGCGGTCGTTGCCAAGGACAAGACTGGCACCGCGATGCAGAGCCTTGCCAAGCTGATTACGGACACGGCCGGAACTGTCGATGCGAAGCTGGGTCCGCAATATGGCGACTATGCACGGCAGGCAGCCGAAGCAGTGGCCGGAGCCGCCGACACGTTGGACAGCAAGGACGTTGATCAATTGATGACCGAAGCGCGCGATTTCGTGCGCAAAAGCCCTGCTGTGGCAATCGGCGCGGCAGCGGTGGTCGGCTTCGTCCTGATGCGGTTGGCCAAGGGTTCAGACGACAAGGCTTGAACCCGACGTACCATCAATCACGCAAAAGCCCCGACGCTGGGGCGGAGGGGTTTTTGACCGACGAACCTAGTCTGATCGCAGAGCCCCACGAAGCCGGGCATGAGCAGGAGGACGGCGTCCGCGCGACGTTCGCCAAGCTGTACACGGACGGACGGGCCTATGCCGATGCGGAGATTGAGCGGCAGAAGCTGCGCGTCGGCATAGCTGGTGCTGGCGTCCGAGATGCTGCCATTTTCGCGACTATTGGCTTCATGCTCAGCTTCGCGGGCCTGATCGCATTTCTGGTGGGTATGGTGATGGCGCTGAGCCCCCATCTGGGAGCAGGCTGGTCGGCGCTGGCGGTGTTTGGCGCCATGTTGCTGGTTACCGCCATATTGCTGTTACTCGCAAAGGCCAGGATCTCGCGCATGCGGAGGGCCATCAAGGCATGAGTCGAACCGAAAAATACCGGCAAGCCGCGATTGATGCCGAGGAGCGGAAGGCGCGTTTCCTCTCCAGCGTGTCGGCGGCGAAGGCTCGCATAGCGCCTGGACGGCTGAAGCAGGACGTCAAGGAGAAGGCGGCAAGAGGGATCACCAATGGTCGCACCTATGTGTCGACCAAGGTTCAAGAGCAGCCGATTGCCGTTGGAGCGACAGGGGCGGCTCTGCTGATCTATCTTTTCCGAAACCCGATTTCGGCACTTTTCAAACGGACATACGTTCGGATTACCAACCGTAACCCGGAAAGAGCGGAGACTGACCATGGCTGATATTCATGCCCAGATCACTCGCGTGCGCGACGCAGCGAACGACATTGCCGGAACTGCTACAGGCAAGTTCCGGGATTCTACCGAAAAGGCCCGGGAAAATGCCGCTGAGCTGATCCAGACCGGCCGTGAACGGGCCGGTGACGCCTATAGCGATATGCGCGATCGCAGTCAGCGGGTTGCTGCTCGAGCCAATGAAATCGTTCAGGAGCATCCTGTCGCCGCCGTCGCAGGCGCAGTGGCTGCTGGAGCCGTTGTGGCATGGCTGTTCCCCAAGAGCCGTAAGGCAATGAAGGCTCTTCCTGCTATTGCCATGACTGCGGGGAGCCGTGTCGTGGAGGCGGCCATGGCAGCGAGCGCGGCCGCCGCCCAAGGCGCGGAGAATATCAAGGCCGGTGCAACGGACGCCCTGCACAATGCGCAAGATAGCGCCGCCAAGACCGCCGCTTCCGCTCGCGATGCTGCCGCTTCTGCCGATATCACGGGAACTGCCTCGCGCATGGCCGATGACCTTGTGTCACTCGTCGCCAGCAAAATTGACACTGTCAGCGAGGCGCTCAAGGCCCGATTGCCGAAACGCTGACCGCCGGAACTTTCGAAAGCTGTAGCTTTTGTGACGAAGCCTTGGACAGGAGTGGAGCCGTTGCTAAGGTGACCACTCCTTCTAAGGGAGACAGATTATATTATGAGCAAACTCCACCTCGTTATGGGCGGACGCGTCAAGGATCCTCAGACGCTGGAATTTGAAGATTTGAACTCAATCGATGTGGTCGGCGTCTTTCCTGACTATGCATCCGCTGAGAATGCATGGCGAGGTGCAGCACAGCGAACCGTTGATGACGCAGAAATGCGTTATGTGATCGTTCATCTGCATCGCCTGCTGGAACCGGATTTGCCACCAGCCTGAACAATCACACGATTGGCCGGGGTCCTTTGCGAAATCGCCAGAGCAGCAGGGGACGGGTCAGCACCAAGCCTACAAGGAATCCTCCTATGTGAGCGGCTATGGCGATTTGACCAAGATCGCCAAAACCGCCACGCGACGACGCGACGCCGATCATGAGCTGAAGGATGATCCATCCAGCGGCCAGCCAGATCACGCGCAGAAAGTTGGCGGAAAACGGGCCGATCCGCCGTACCGTACGCTGGCCATAGAGTAGAGCATAGGTCGCGAGAACGGCCGATATGGCGCCACTCGCGCCAACCATGGGGCTAGGCGAAGCGGGTCCTGCCACCCATTGCAATAAAGCCGCGCCATAAGCTCCGGCGATATAGAGGATCAGGACCGCACGCATTTGCAGCACCTGCTCGACCTGCCGCCCGCAAAAGACCAGCATCAGCAGGTTGAAACCAATGTGCAGCCAGCCCGCATGGATCAGCGTGCAGCTGAGTGGTGTCAGCCACACAGGCACCGCAACTACGCCCGCGAACAGCTGAGGATCGTCAATCCGGGCCGGAATAAAGCCACCGAGGATCGCTGCGGTGTCCACCTGGCCAGTCAGAGACAATATCAGGAAGGCGGCGAAAGTGATCACCGCGATCCCATTTGTCATTCGGCCCGATGGCAGTTTCACCGCCTTAGATGAATTCGATCTTGTCGATCAGGTAAAATTTGTCGCCTGCCGGAACCGACACCTCAATTTCTTCCCCGACCTGACGGCTGATAAGGGCGCGTCCCAATGGGCTGTTGTAGCTGATCATGCCAAGCTTCGCGTCGGCTTCAGCCTGCCCCACGATCTGGTAGCGAACCGGCTTTTCATCTTCATCCAGCAAGGTAACGGTCGCACCAAACACGACCTTGTCACCCGACAGTGATTTGGGGTCGATGATTTGGGCGCGTGAGAGCTTGTCCTCGAGATCGGCGATGGTGGCCTCAACCTGCCCCTGCCGTTCCTTAGCCGCGTGATATTCCGCATTTTCGGACAAGTCGCCGTGGGCACGAGCTTCCTCGATGGCGTCCACGATCAAAGGCCGTTCGGCCTTCAATTCGCGGAGCTGCGTATTGAGCTTGTCATAGCCCATTTGCAGCATCGGCATCTTTTCGACGGTCGCCATTATTGCAAATCCTTCGTCAAAACTTCCCTTTGGCGGCTCCAACTTGGAGCCACCCGCAGCGTGCTTCCTTGTGCAGGGGATCAGGCTTGCGACACGGGATAATAGGACTGGAGCGAGCGCACTTCAAGGGCATGGCCTCGAAGAGCCTCGATCGCGTCGGCCGCAGCGACTGACGCTGCCGCCGTGGTGAAGCTGGCCACCTTGGCACGCAGCGCGCTGGTGCGGATCGCCTTGCTGTCCTTTAGCGACTGCCAACCTTCGGTGGTGTTAAAGATCAGGTCGACGTCGCCATCGGTGATCTTGTCCACGATGTGCGGACGGCCTTCCGCCACCTTGTTCACCGACTGGACCGCGATGCCCTGTTCTTCCAGATAGCGCGCAGTTCCGCCAGTGGCGACGATGGTGAAGCCCAGCCCTGCCAGCTTCTGCACCGCAGGCAGGATGACAGGCTTATCGCTGTCCTTGACGGATACGAAGGCGGTGCCACTCTTGGGGAGAACGGTGCCGGCGCCGATCTGCGCTTTCGCGAAGGCAGTCGCGAAATTGCTGTCGATGCCCATGACTTCGCCGGTGCTTTTCATCTCGGGCGATAGGACCGGATCGACGCCGGGGAAACGGGCGAAGGGGAAAACCGCTTCCTTGACTGCGACGTGCGAAATCGCGTGGCGGTCAATTTTCGGCAGGGCCTTGAGCTTCTCTCCGGCCATGACGCGCGCGGCGATCTTAGCGACGGGTGAGCCGATGGCCTTGGCGACAAAGGGGACTGTGCGGCTTGCCCGTGGATTGACCTCAATCAGGTAAACGACCCCGTCCTTGACCGCGAACTGGATGTTCATCAGGCCGCGCACCGAAAGCGCACGGGCCAAAACGTCGGTCTGACGATCGATCTCCGCGATCACATCATCTGATAAGCTGTAAGGCGGCAAGGAACAGGCGGAATCGCCGGAGTGGACGCCCGCTTCCTCGATATGCTGTAGGACGCCTGCCACGACCACATCTTCGCCGTCGCAGAGCGCATCGACGTCCACCTCGGTCGCGTCGCGGAGGTACTGGTCGATGAGGACCGGGGAGTCGCCCGACACCTGAACGGCGGTGGCGATATATTCCTCCAGTTGCGCCTGACCGTCGACGATTTCCATGGCGCGACCGCCGAGGACGTAGGACGGGCGCATGAGGACCGGATAGCCGATACGGTTGGCGACCGCGATCGCTTCCTCGCGGCTGCGGGCGATGCCGTTGGCAGGCTGCTTGAGCTTCAGCTTGTCGATGAGCGCCGCGAAACGCTCGCGATCTTCGGCAAGGTCGATCGCGTCGGGCGAGGTGCCGAGGATGGGTACGCCCGCATCCTCCAGCGCCTGCGCGAGCTTGAGCGGGGTTTGGCCGCCGAACTGGACGATGACGCCTGCAAGCGTCCCGTTCGACATTTCGACGCTCATGATTTCGAGGACGTCCTCGGCGGTCAGCGGCTCGAAATAGAGGCGGTCGGACGTGTCATAATCGGTCGAAACCGTTTCCGGGTTGCAGTTGATCATGATCGTCTCAAAGCCCGCGTCCGACAGCGCGAAGCAGGCGTGGACGCAGCAATAGTCGAACTCGATCCCCTGCCCGATCCGGTTGGGACCGCCGCCAAGGATCACGACCTTCTTGCGGTCGCTGGGCTGCGCCTCATTCTCCGCCTCGCCGAAGAGCGGCGCTTCGTAGGTCGAATACATGTAGGGCGTCTTGGCCTCGAACTCGGCGGCGCAGGTGTCGATGCGCTTGAAGACCGGGCGCACGCCTAGCTTGTGGCGCAGGCTGCGTACTTCCGCTTCGGTGACGCCGCCGGTCATCGCCTTGACCGCTTCGTGGATCAGGCCGGAGCCGCGCGCGATGCCGCGTTCCATGCCGCGCAGATTGGCGGACTTGAGCGCCAGATGGGCAAGGCGCTGGTCGGAAAAGCCCATGGACTTCAGGCGGCGCATGCCGTCCGCGTCCTGCGGCAGGCCGTTGGCCAGCACTTCGGCTTCCGCGTCGATGATTTCCTTGATCCGCTCCAGGAACCAGGGGTCGAACTTGGCGATGTTGTGGATTTCCGCGACGGTCAGGCCTTCGCGCAGGGCCTGGGCGGCGACGAGCAGGCGGTCGGGCGTCGGCTGGGCGAGCGCGGCGACGATGTCGTCCTTGGGCGCGCCTACGAGGTGCTGGACCTCGTTGAAACCGCAGAGGCCGGTTTCCAGACCACGCAGCGCCTTCTGCATCGATTCATGGATGTTGCGGCCGATCGCCATCACCTCACCCACCGACTTCATCGCGGTGCCGAGCAGCGGTTCGCTTCCCTTGAACTTTTCAAAGGCAAAGCGCGGGATCTTGGTCACGACATAGTCGATGGTCGGCTCGAACGAGGCCGGGGTCGCGCCGGTGATGTCATTCTCGATCTCGTCCAGCGTGTAGCCGACGGCGAGCTTTGCCGCGACCTTGGCGATCGGGAAGCCGGTCGCCTTCGATGCCAGCGCCGAGGAGCGCGAGACGCGCGGGTTCATCTCGATGACGATCAGGCGGCCGTCCTTCGGATTGACCGCGAACTGTACGTTCGAACCGCCTGTTTCCACGCCGATTTCACGCAGCACCGCGATGCTCGCGTTGCGCATGATCTGATATTCCTTGTCGGTCAGAGTCAGCGCAGGCGCGACGGTGATGGAGTCGCCGGTGTGGACGCCCATGGGATCGACATTTTCGATCGAGCAGATGATGATGGCGTTGTCGTTCCGGTCGCGGACGACCTCCATCTCATATTCTTTCCAGCCGAGGAGCGATTCCTCGATCAGGACTTCGGTGGTGGGCGAGGCGTCGAGGCCGCCGCGCACGATGTTCATGAACTCGTCGCGATTATAGGCGATGCCGCCGCCGGTGCCGCCCATGGTGAAGCTGGGGCGGATGATCGCGGGCAAGCCGGTGAACTCCAGCGCCTCCATCGCCTCTTCCATCGTGTGAGCGATGCGCGAGCGGGCCGATTCCAACCCGATCTTGTCCATGGCGTCGCGGAACTTGATCCGGTCCTCCGCCTTGTCGATGGCTTCTGCATCCGCGCCGATCATCTGGACGCCGAACTTCTCCAGCGTGCCGTCATTGAACAGGGCAAGCGCGGTGTTGAGCGCGGTTTGGCCGCCCATGGTCGGCAGCACCGCGTCGGGGCGTTCCTTCTCAATGATCTTCGCCACGATTTCGGGCGTGATCGGCTCGACATAGGTCGCGTCGGCAAATTCCGGATCGGTCATGATGGTGGCCGGGTTGGAATTCACCAGGATGATGCGATAGCCCTCTTCCTTGAGCGCCTTCACCGCCTGCGTGCCCGAATAGTCGAACTCGCAAGCCTGGCCGATGATGATCGGGCCAGCGCCGATGATGAGGATGGAGGAGATGTCTGTGCGCTTAGGCATTACCGATTATCACCGAGTTTTGCAGCGGTTCCGCTGTTGATCCAAGTCCAAATGCTTTCTGGCAGAGAACCGCCGATAAGATTGGACACGACATAAGTAAGAGTGAATTGAGATTCGCCGAAAAACTGACGAAATCCCGGAACAATTTCTGCCAGTTTCTTGTCGCTCTTGATTAGGTAGGTCCCTAAAAAGGGGAAATACCAGCCCTTCACGTCACGATGATATTTGACAAAAATCTCTACCTGAGACCCGTTCGGATTTTGGTTCAAGGGATCAAACGAAAGAACATAAGTATACTCATGCATCTCCGTTGTTCTCCATGAGGTTCGGATTTTGGACAGGCGGCTCCCCAACTATGGCCTTCACAATTGGGGGGCCATTGATTTGATTACTACCTAACAGCGGTATTGCAGCCATTTGCTCCAAATGCTGTTCGGTGTCCAAAAGCCGAGGGTTATTTACCGCATGAAACGCCCATATTCCGAAAGTTCCGAGAATGAGGATGGTCATGAGTGCAAGCAGCCAGACCGCGATCCAAACCCCCACGAACGCGAGCGGGGCGGCGCATATAGCAGCAATCAGCGCACACAAAGTTACGCCGACTGACAAGAAATTCGTGCGTTTCGATCGGGACGCGAGAAAGCTGACCAAGGCTCCGCTCAATGCACACCCCCCGTCCGGGCCTCGCAACCCCAGCCGTCATATTCGACGCCGCACAGGATTTCGATCTGGAGGCATTTCTTCGTCAGCGCGCGGATCGACTGTTCATCGACCGGCTGCTCGCATTCGAGAAAGAGGAACAGGTCGCCATCCTCATCCTCCTCGCGGTCCAGTTCGACGAAGCCGAACTGGCTGGCGATAGTAAGGACGCGCTCGAAATCCTTTTCGCTGCCCTTGAAGCTGACATCGACCGGGCGCGCCAAACGCGCCACGTCGCCATTGGCGGCGAGATTGGCGAGGACTTCCCTGTCCGCCTCCCACTCCTGCGCAAGGCGGGCTTCGTCAACCGGGGGCAGGTTGAGGCTCACTTAAGCCCCTCAACGAAGCGCTGGAACAGGTAGAAGCTGTCCTGCGGGCCGGGTGAGGCTTCGGGGTGGTACTGGACCGAGAAGGCCTTTTTGTCGGTCAGTTCGATGCCGCAGTTGCTGCCGTCGAAGAGCGACACATGGGTGGGCTTCACATTGGCAGGCAGCGTGTCGCTGTCGACCGCGAAGCCGTGGTTCATCGAGGTGATCTCGACCAGACCGTCCGACAGGCGCTTGACCGGGTGGTTGGCGCCGCGATGCCCCTGGTGCATCTTGACGGTCTTGGCACCGGCGGCGAGCGCCAGCATCTGGTGGCCGAGGCAAATGCCGAAGACGGGCTTGTCGGCTTCCAGCACTTGGCGGATCACGGGCACGGCATATTCGCCGGTCGCGGCCGGATCGCCGGGGCCGTTGGAGAGGAAGACGCCGTCCGGATTCTGCTCCATCACCTGTTCATAGGTGGCGGTGGCGGGGAGTACGGTGACGCGAGCGCCAGCCTTTACGAGGTTGCGGAAGATGTTGTTCTTTGCGCCGTAGTCGATGGCGACGACATGGGGGCGGTCGTCGGCGGCTTCATCCTTGCCGTAGCCGAAGCCCAGTTTCCACACGCCGTCTTTCCAGAGGCGGCTTTCCTTGCCGGTGACTTCGATGGCGAGGTCCATGCCTTCGAGGCCGGGCCAGTTGGCGGCCTTTTTCGCGAGGGCGGCGAGGTCGAAATTGCCTTCCGGATCATGGGCGATGACGACGTTGGGCGCGCCCTTGAGGCGGATCATGCGGGTGAGCGCGCGGGTGTCTACGCCGGACAGGCCAATGCGGCCATTTTCCTTCATCCACTGGTCGAAGGGTTCGACGTTGCGGAAATTGCTGGGCTCCGTGACGTCCTGACGCACGACGCAGCCCAATGCGAATGGGTTGTCCGCTTCGACGTCATCGAGGTTGGTGCCGACATTGCCGATATGCGGGAAGGTGAAGGTAACGATCTGCCCGGCATAGCTGGGGTCGGTCATCACTTCCTGATAGCCGGTCATGGCGGTGTTGAAGCAGAGTTCGCCCACCGCTTCGCCGACCGCGCCGAAGCCCCGTCCGAACACTGCGCTGCCATCGGCGAAAACCAATACCCCTGTCGCTCCTTTGGGCACGGTGAGGGTCTTGGCATCAGCCATGGTCGTAGCGTCCTTTATACTTTTAGCGGGAACCCGTCTGCAGCGGGTTAAACGGCCGGTCACCTATGCCTGTGAGGCCCCGCGGTCAACCACTGTAAAAAATCTCTTTTGGCGTTATATCTGGTCTTTTCCGGCAGAACAGGATTCGTATCGCCATGATTCGCGAGCAGGTTAAGAGCGCCCAGGTCGAAGCCATGAAGGCGGGGGACAAGGAACGCCTGGCTGCGGTGCGTTTGATCATGGCGAAGCTGAAGGATCGCGATATCGAATTGCGCACGGCTTCGAACGTGCCGGATGACGATACGGTCGTTGTCGAGGTGCTGCAAAAGATGGTGAAGCAGCGCCGCGAATCGATCGAGATGTTTCGCAATGGCGGGCGCGAAGAGCTGGCGGCGAAGGAAGAAGCCGAGCTGGGCGTGATCGAGAGCTTTTTGCCGCAGCAGTTGAGCGAAGATGAGACGCGGGCTGCGATCGAGGGGATCAAGGCGGAGGTTGGCGCGGCGAGCGTCAAGGATATGGGGAAGGTCATGGCTGTGCTGAAGGAACGGCATGGGGCGGTGATCGATATGAGCAAGGCCAGTGGGCTGGTTAAGGCGGCGCTTAGCTGACAAGAAGAGGCTATGAGCCTCTCCCCCGCCTTTCTTGACGAACTGCGCATGCGGACTTCGCTGTCTACGCTGATCGGGCGGACGGTGAAGGTGCAGAAGGCTGGGCGCGAATATAAGGCGTGCTGTCCATTTCATAATGAGAAGACGCCCAGCTTCACCATCAATGATGAGAAGGGCTTCTACCACTGCTTCGGGTGTGGGGCGCATGGGGATGCGATCCGGTGGATGACGGACCAGCGTGGGCTGCCCTTCATGGAGGCGGTGAAGGAACTGGCGGCGACGGCGGGCATGGATGTGCCAGCGCCCGATCCACGGTTGGCGCAGCGGGCGGAGAAGGCCAAGGGGCTGCATGACGTCATGGCGGCGGCGCAGGCTTTGTTCGAGGCGCAGCTTGGCGGGATCGAGGGTGCGGAGGCTCGGGATTATCTTGTCCGGCGCGGGATCAGCGAGGCGACGCGGCGGGCTTTTGGCTTTGGATATTCGGCGAACTCGAAGGGGAAGCTGAAGGGCGCGCTGGCGGAGTTTGGCGAGCCGATGCTGATCGAGGCGGGGTTGCTGATCGATCCCGAGGCAAGCGAAGGCGACGGCGGCAAGGGGCGGAAGCGGGAGAGCTATGATCGCTTCCGGGGGCGGCTGATGCTGCCGATCCGGGATATTCGCGGGCGGGCAATCGCTTTTGGGGGGCGGATACTTGGGGCTGGCGAGCCTAAATATCTGAACTCTCCGGATACGCCGCTCTTCGACAAGGGGCGGACGCTCTACAATATCGATCGCGCGTCCCCAGCGAGCCGCCAGAGCGGGCGGGTGATCGTCGTCGAAGGCTATATGGACGTGATCGCGCTGGCGCAGGCGGGCTTTGGCGAGGCGGTGGCGCCGCTGGGCACGGCGCTGACCGAGCATCAGATCGAGCGGCTGTGGAAGATGGTGGACGTGCCACTGCTGTGCTTCGATGGCGATGCGGCGGGGCAGAAGGCGGCGATCCGGGCGGCGATCCGGGCGCTGCCGCTGCTGCGGCCGGGAATGAGTTTGGCGTTTGCGACGCTGCCTGCGGGGCAGGACCCGGACGATCTGATCCGGGCAGAGGGGCCGGGAGCGATGGAGCGGGTGCTGGATGCGGCGGAACCGCTGGTGGAGCGGCTGTGGGCTTATGAGCAGAAGGCGGCGCCATTGGATACGCCTGAGCAGCGGGCGGCGCTGAAGCAGCGGCTGCGTACGATTACCGACGCGATCGCGCATCCCGATGTGCGGGCGCATTATGTGCAGATCTTCCGGGAGCGCTACGATGCGCTGTTTTTTGCGCGGCAGACGCAGGCGAACGCCCCCCGGCATCAGCGTGGGACGGGCGCCCGGCAAGGGTGGCAGCGCGATCGGCGCGGGAACTGGAAGCCTCCCCTGCCCCCCGTCGGGAACGAGGCGCGGGCGATCGGCGTCAGCGGCATGGAGCAGCGGCTGCTGCGCGCGGTTCTGGCGAGTTTGTTGCGGCATCCCGAGCAGATAATGATGCACCGGGAGATGCTTTCGGCGCTGCATATCGGCGATTCGGCGCTGGCCGAGCTGATGCGCGCGATGATTGCCGCATCGTTCCGACAAGAAACAGTTGAAACAGAGGGCCTCCTTACCATATTGGGCCAAGGTGAAGTGTATAATATGGCGAAGGGGATGCTCCGGGCCGACACGTTCACATTCACCCCCAGCAGGATGAAGACCGATCCCGGTCGCGTTCAGCGCGATCTGGAGGAGGCTATCCGGGTGATGGCACAAGGACCGGAGTTGGAGACGGCGCTGGCGGAGGCGACGAGGCGGGCGAGGGAAGACCTTAACGAGGAAACCTTTGCCGAGCAGCAGCGGATCCAGCGGTTAAAAATGGATCATGACCAGCGCCTGGCGGAACTGGCGCAGTCCGAAGATATTGTTTGATAGATCGTCCCCCGGCGGGATGATGGAGCTAAGGCGAATAAATGGCGAGCAAGGCGACAGGCAAGGGTGCGGGCGAGGATGTGGATAGCGGCGATGCACCGCTGCTCGATCTGAATGAGGCTTCGGTCAAGAAGCTGATCGCGCGCGCCAAGAAGCGCGGCTACATCACCTATGACGAGTTGAACGACGCCCTGCCCCAGGACCAGATGTCCTCCGAGCAGATCGAGGACATCATGGCCGCGCTCAACGAAATGGGCGTGAACATCGTCGAGAATGAGGAAGCCAGCGAGGACGGCGACGAGCAGCGCGAGCGCGAAGATGCCGAGGACGCCGAAGATGATTCGGGCGATGAAGAAGGCGCGCCCAAGCTCGTCACCGAGAAGAAGAAGGAAACGGTCGATCGCACCGACGATCCCGTGCGCATGTATCTGCGCGAAATGGGCGCGGTGGAACTGCTCAGCCGCGAGGGCGAAATCGCCATCGCCAAGCGTATCGAGGCTGGCCGCGACACGATGATCCTGGGGCTGTGTGAAAGCCCGACGACCTTCAACGCGATCATCGAATGGTCGACCGCCCTCAACAATGGCGAGATGCAGCTGCGCGAGATCCTGGACCTCGACGCGATGCTCTCGAAGGACCCTGCTCCGGAGAATCTGGAGGAAGGCGCCGAGGATGATGACGGCGAGATCAGCGAGAAAACCGCTGGCCCCAGCTTCAAGGAAGAGGAGGAGCCGGAGGAAGAGGCAGCCGATTCCGACGAGGATGAGGACGGCCTGACCGAACGCCGTGCCCGGCGCGTGGAAGAGGAAGAAGAGGAAGACAACACCCTTTCCCTCGCCCAGATGGAAGAGACGCTCAAGCCGATGGCGCTTGAGAAATTCGCGACCATCACGGAGATTTTCCGCGCCTTCTCACGGGCGCAGGAATCACGCATGGCCGCGATGGCCAATAGCGAGGCGCTGAGCCAGAAGGCCGAGGACGATTATCAGGAGCTGCGCGAGCGGCTGACCGCCGAGGTCGAAAGCGTCCAGTTCCACCAGCAGAAGATCGAATATCTGGTCGATCAGCTCTATGCCTATAACCGTCGTCTGACGGCACTGGGCGGGCAGATGCTGCGTTTGGCGGAACGGCATAAGGTCAGCCGCAAGGACTTCCTCGACCGCTATGTGAACCATGAACTGGACGACGCCTGGCTCGACAAGGTTCAGGGCCTCGACAAGAAATGGGCGGCTTTTGCGGCAGCCGAAGCGCGCGCCGTCGAGCGCATCCGTACCGAGGTGAGCGAAATCGCGCAGGCGACCGGCATGTCGCTGGGCGAGTTCCGGCGTATCGTCAACATGGTGCAGAAGGGCGAACGCGAGGCGCGGATCGCCAAGAAGGAAATGGTCGAGGCGAACCTGCGCCTCGTCATCTCCATCGCTAAAAAATATACGAACCGTGGCCTGCAATTCCTTGATCTTATTCAGGAAGGCAATATCGGCCTGATGAAGGCCGTCGACAAATTCGAATATCGCCGCGGCTACAAGTTCAGCACCTATGCGACCTGGTGGATTCGTCAGGCGATCACCCGCTCGATCGCGGATCAGGCGCGGACCATCCGTATTCCGGTCCACATGATCGAGACGATCAACAAGCTGGTGCGCACGTCCCGCCAATTCCTGCATGAGCAGGGACGCGAGCCGACTCCGGAGGAAATGGCCGAACGCCTTTCCATGCCGCTGGAGAAGGTGCGCAAGGTGATGAAGATCGCCAAGGAGCCGATCTCCCTCGAGACGCCGATCGGCGACGAGGAGGATTCGCACCTCGGCGATTTTATCGAGGACAAGAATGCGGTCATCCCGGTGGATGCTGCGATCCAAGCGAATCTGAAGGAAACCGTCACGCGGGTTCTGGCGTCGCTGACGCCGCGCGAGGAACGCGTGCTGCGCATGCGTTTCGGCATCGGCATGAACACTGATCACACGCTGGAAGAAGTGGGCCAGCAGTTCAGCGTAACCCGCGAACGTATCCGCCAGATCGAGGCGAAGGCGCTCCGCAAGCTGAAGCACCCGAGCCGCAGCCGCAAGATGCGGAGCTTCCTCGACCAGTAAAGCATGATCTTAGTTGGGTGAGAGACACCCCGGACTTGCTCCGGGGTCCCCCCTTCTTCTGGCGATGGCAACGTAGCGGGACCCTGGGTCGACCGGGGTGACGGAAAAAGAACACCTTAATGCGCGGGCTCCTGTGTAGGACGACCGCGATCTAAAGGTTGGAAATCGGCGAAACGAACAAGAAGGGCGGCTTTTAGGGCCGCCCTTTTTTTCGTCTCATAAACCCCTCTTTTACCTCAACTTCCTATGGTCGTGGCAACAGACACACTGGCGCGGCGGCCGCAGGGGTTATCATGAACGAAGCAGCTACACGCTTGGCGACAGGCGACATATCTCAGGTGATCGAGGCGCTGGTGGCGGCTGATGGAACGGCCGCTCATGCTCATGCGAGCAGCGCAAGGACGATCATGAGCCGTGACGCTGTCCTGACATTGCCCGACCTCGCCGATGCCGCGCATTATCTATGCCTGCTGCACGGACGTCACCCAGGCGTCATTGATCACGCGGCAAACCGATCGGCAGACATCGCGGCTCGGGGCTGGCTAGTCCAGGCGGGGCAAGCGTTTGCGCGGGAGCGAGCCTATCTGACCCAAGTTGCGGTGGCGCTAGGCCCGATACCCAGCACAGCAGGGCAGAGCGACTGTGAGACGATCGTCAGCCAGCAACGTCATGCGCTGGATATGCTGGCTCAATCGGACAGGCGCGGATGTGCCATGGGGGCAGCCATGGCGCTGGTGCTGGACTGGCAGGCGGTACGCGACGTGCTCGACATGGCGGCGATTCGCGTGGGGCTTGAACCCTATCCATCCGATCTTTCCGACCGGGCGCAGACCTTTGCCGTAGCGCGAGCAATCGGCAGCGACGGCGCGGCCGATCGGGCCATACAATTTGGCGCGCGGCAGTTGCTCAGCCAGCAGCGTGGCCTTTGGGACCTGCTGAAGGCGCGTGCCGAGGTTCGGCGGCAGAAACCGTAGGAATAACCGATTGCGGCGCTGGATCGCTTTCCCTACTCGGGTGGCAGTAGAGGAAAGCGAAGATTCATGCGGTTTGAAGGTACGGAAGATTATGTCGCCACCGACGACCTGAAGGTCGCGGTGAACGCTGCGGTGCTGCTGCGCCGCCCCCTGCTGGTGAAGGGTGAGCCGGGCACGGGCAAGACCGTGCTGGCGCAGGAAATCGCCAAGGCGCTGGATGCCCCGCTGATCGAATGGAACGTCAAATCGACGACCAAGGCGCATCAGGGCCTGTATGAATATGATGCGGTGGCACGGCTGCGCGATGGCCAGCTGGGCGATCCGCGCGTCCATGACATCAGCAACTATATCCGCAAGGGCAAGCTGTGGGAGGCGTTTACTTCCCCTGCCCTGCCCGTGCTGCTGATCGACGAGATCGACAAGGCCGACATCGAATTTCCCAACGACCTGTTGCAGGAACTCGATCGCATGGCGTTTCACGTTTACGAAACGGGTGAGACGGTCGCGGCGCAGGAACGGCCGGTGGTGGTCATCACGTCCAACAATGAAAAGGAATTGCCCGACGCTTTCCTGCGGCGCTGTTTCTTCCACTATATCAAGTTCCCCGACCGGGAGACGATGCAGGCCATTGTCGATGTTCATTTTCCCGGCATTCAGAAGATATTGGTCAGCCGAGCGCTCGACCTTTTCTACGAGATACGCGATGTGCCGGGGCTGAAGAAGAAGCCGTCGACCAGCGAGTTGCTCGACTGGTTGAAGCTGCTACTCAATGAAGACATGCCGCTGGACGTGTTGCAGGATCGCGACCCGACCAAGGCCATTCCGCCACTTCATGGCGCGCTGCTGAAGAATGAGCAGGATATCATGATGTTCGAACGTCTGGCATTCATGGCACGACGGCAGGGGCGGTAAAGGCGGGGATTGCCCTGCCCGGCGCAATGATGGAGGCGTGCATGACGCATGAAGCGGGATGTCTGTGCGGAGCGGTGCGCATCAAGATCGATGCGGAGCCGATGGCGGCGCGCATGTGCTGGTGCAGGCTGTGCCAATATCTGGGCGGAGGATCAGGCACGGTCAATGTCTGCTTTCCGACGGAGAAGGTGCAGAGCGAAGGCGAGGTCCGTTGGCATGAAAGCATCGCCGATAGTGGAAACAGGATGCGTCGTGGCTTTTGCCCGCAGTGCGGCACGCCCTTGTTCAGCATCGCCGAATCGCGGCCGCATCTGACCTTCATCAGGGCTGGCGCGCTGGATGATCCGGGCCTGTTGGGACCTCAGGCGGTGATCTGGACGGGTGCGGCGCCGCATTGGGCGCATCTGGACCCGGAACTGCCCCATTATCCGGCGCAGATTCCGCCCGTGGCGTAAAAGGCCGCTTGCCTTAGCCTTGCGGATTCGCTCAACCTTCCCCCATAAATTTCAGAGCCGCGACAAGACGGCGTGGAATGGGAAGGATGCCTATGCCGAAGCTCGCCTTGTCGCTGTTGCCGATCCTCTTGGCTTTGCCGGTGCCCGCACTGTCGCAGGATGCCGATGTGCAGGAAGCGTGGGTAGCGAGCGATGGAAGCCTTCGCGCGCGCGCTTCGGGGATCAGCCTGCCCCAGACGATCGCGGGGCTCTCACTGTCCAAGAGTGGAGAGGTCACGAACGGCGGAAAAGGCATCGACAATTATGCCCAATATCTGTCGGAGGACGGGGCCGTGCAGGCGACTTTGTACGTCTATCTGCCCAGCTATGCGGACGCGTCGATCGCCGCTTACATGACCGACCGCGCGGTGACGGATCGTTTTGGACCAAAGACACGCCGCACCGCTTATGAAAGCATTTCGTTGCAGGGCAAAGGTGGCCGCGCGATCCGTGCGGTTTATGATAACGCGGCCGACGGGGCGCTGACCACGGCAGCAGCTTTTGCGCAGGCCGGACGCTGGCTCGTGAAGCTACGCGTCACAGGTCCGAGTGAACGGCGTAAGGAGGTATTGGCAGGGCTGGACGGCATGCTCGGCAGCTTGCGTTTTGATGATCCCGCTGCGGTACGGCCAGTCTCTCCAGTGCGGTTCGCGGACTGCCCGGCGGGTGATGACCGGGATGCGCAACTTACCGCTTCAATCCCTGCTGAGGGGACCGATATCCGGCGCATTGGGGAAATGGCCGGGTCTTTCTGCATCCGGGGACAGGTGCAGACCGGCGAAGGCGGCTATGACGTTCTGGCGCAGCAGGGTGCGGCTGGCGGATCGGTCATCGTGCCGATCGACGATGCGGGCACGGTGCTTGCCTTCGATCCAGCTGTTGACGGCAAGGGCTATCAGCTGTCGATACATTCGGTCGGCGAGACGAAGCTCTATGGCGTTTATGACCGCGTGCCGAGTTCCCGGCAGATCGCGAAGATTCTCGATGGCAAGGACCCCGAGACGGCGCAGGCGCGGACGACTGCTGCCTATGCGGCCAATGGGGAGGTCATAGTGCGCAAGGGCGCGGCGAACTGACAGGATCAGATGAGGTAGCCGACCTCATACAGGCCCCAGCGACGGCCTTCGAAGATCAGCGGAACGAACACGCTGCGAAGTGCGCGATAGCGGCCTTCGCCAAGGTCCTGACGGTAGGTGAAAAGAAAAAAGTCTCCGTCGCCGTCGAGCGCGCGGCGGGTTTGGCTGTCCATGAAAATCTGCCGGTTCCGGGCATATTCCATGTTCCATTCCGGCATGCCCAGCCGCTGAGGCTGGCTTCGCGACGTGATATGCGTCGGCAGATAGCCGTTCATATCGATCAGGCAGCAGCCGACGATGGCATTATCCTGCCCCGTCTGGCGGTCCAGAATCGGACGGATCAGGCGGTCGGCAAAGACCATGAAGCCATTTTCATATTGTGGCGGGTGGGAGCCTTGGATCAAGCGGTAATGGCTGTCGAATAGCGCCGATGGCGTCAGTTCACCCGAAGCCAGAGCGTCATTGATCAGGCGGAAAATTTCTGCCGCGCCATCTTCGGCATAGGCAATGTAGCGGCTGTTGCGGGTCTGATGCCCGCCATGAGCGGCGGTGTTGAGCATGTCGTTCGCCATGCCCTCAAGCTGCTCAAGCTGGGCCTTGGCCATTTCGACGCGCTGGGTACTTTTGGCAGCGGAGTCGCTGAAATTTGTAAGGCCTTCTCGCAACGCACCTACGTCGGCGTCGGCTTCATCGGTGCAGGTGACGATGGCGTGGGAACGCTCGCCAAATTGCGTCACGAGCGAGGCGATTTCCGCCATGGTGACGCTCAACGTGTCGATATGAGCGCTGACGTCCCGGCCTCGACCGATATTGGCTTCCACGCCGCTGATCAGATGGCGCGCGTCGCGGTCGAGCTGGCCGAGCTTGTCACCGACCGAGGCGGCGGACTCGCCAGCTTGCCCGGCGAGGCGGCGGATTTCGTCGGCCACGACGGCAAAGCCCTGCGTCGCCTCTCCACCGCGCGCGGCTTCGATCGCGGCGTTGACGCCCAGCAGCCGGGTCTGACGAGCGATCGCGCCGAGTTGATCGGAAATGCCGCCGACTGCTTCGATGATTCCGAGAAACTGACGAAGCCTTCCCTCCAGCCCCGTGACATGGTCGACCAGCCCCGCAACCTGGGCGAGAGACTGGGTAATCGCTTCATGCCCTTCGGCAATGATGCGGGCAGCGCGCCGGGACGTGAGGCTGAGTTCCTGAGCCGCCACCACGCTTTCATTCTGGCTGACGGCCAGAGCCTCCATATTGGTTTGCAACTGTGAGAGGCGGAGCGAGTCGGATTGGATGCGCCGGGTAAGTTCGCCAAGGAAGCCCGCCGTCTCGCTGCATTGCAGCGCAACGTCGCCGGAGCGTTCGCCCAGATCTGTCAATAAATGCTCATTTTCCAAGGAGTGCCACCCCGAACCGCCCGCTTATGAATAGTGCCTTATTAACGATGCGATGCAACACTTAACATTTGATCAACCATGCGCAGCCCTTGCATCCATGGCAGGGCTGTCAGACAAGGCGGTCATCATGATGCTGAACTTTCTCGACGCGCTCAGGGCTGCGGGCATTCCCGCTGGCATCAAGGAGCATCTGCTTCTGCTGGAGGCGCTGGACCGTGACGTGATCGGGCAGCGGCCCGAGGAATTCTATTATCTCGCGCGGGCAACCTATGTGAAGGACGAGGGGCTGATCGATCGGTTCGATCAGGTCTTCGCCAAAGTCTTCAAGGGCGTGCTGGATGCGAGCGGGGTCGAGGCGGAGATTCCCGAGGAGTGGCTGCGCCTGGTCGCGGAGAAATATCTGAGCGCTGAGGAGATGGAGAAGATCAAGTCTCTCGGCAGCTGGGACGAGATCATGGAGACACTGAAAAAGCGGCTGGAGGAGCAGAAGGGGCGCCATCAGGGGGGCAACAAGTGGATCGGCACGGGCGGAACTTCGCCCTTCGGCCATGGCGGCTATAACCCCGAAGGCGTGCGGATCGGCGGGGAGAGCAGGCACAAGCGCGCCATCAAGGTTTGGGAAAAACGAGAGTTCCAGAACCTCGACAGCAACAAGGAACTGGGCACGCGCAACATCAAGGTTGCGTTGCGGCGACTGCGGCGCTTTGCGCGCGAGGGGGCAGCGGATGAGCTGGACCTAGAGGGGACTATCCGGGGCACAGCTCGGCAAGGTTGGCTCGACATACGGATGCGGCCCGAACGGCATAATGCGGTCAAGCTATTGCTGTTCCTGGACGTTGGCGGGTCGATGGACCCGTTCATCCGGCTTTGCGAGGAACTGTTTTCCGCCGCGACGACCGAGTTCAAGAACATGGAGTTCTTCTACTTCCACAACTGCCTCTATGAAGGCGTGTGGAAGGACAATCGGCGCCGCTTTTCAGAGCGTATTCCGACATGGGATATCCTGCATAAATATGGGCATGACTATAAGGTAATCTTCGTCGGCGACGCGGCGATGAGTCCTTATGAGATCAGCTATCCCGGCGGCTCGGTCGAACATATGAACGAAGAACCCGGCGCGGTGTGGATGAGCCGGTTGCTGCATACCTATCCGGCTGCCGTGTGGCTGAACCCCACGCCGCGCGAGCATTGGGACTATAGCCAATCGACGCGAATGATCCGGGAGATCATGAGCCAGCGCATGTATCCGCTGACGCTTGAGGGCATCGATGACGGGATGCGGGAACTGACACGAAAGCGCTAAGCGGCGTCAGGCCGGATCGAAAAGGACGCCGCCCGTCATTGGGGCGGGAACGCCGGTGGTGCCGGGAAAGCTGATCGGCAAGGATTTGAGGTGGCGGACCGCCATATAGGCGAAGCCCTGCGCCTCAAGGGCGTCGCCATCCCAGCCGAGATCGTCCACCGGGCGTACCTCTGCGCTGGTGAAAGCAGCCAGCATCCCCATCAGGGTCGCGTTGTGGCGACCGCCACCGCCGACATAGATGGCGGAAGGCCGGGACGGGAGATGGTCAAGCGCGCGCGCAACCGCCCTGGCGGTGAACGCCGTCAACGTCGCTGCGCCATCCTCAAGCGACAGGCCATGCATCGCATCGAGGGTGAAGGCTTCACGGTCGATGCTCTTGGGAGGCAGCGTATCGAACCAGGGGTCTGCCATCAAACTGTCGAGCCGCGCTTCATCGATTTTGCCGCGAGCAGCAGTGGCGCCATTTTCATCAAAGGGCCGATCGCTATGCGTCTGCATCCAATTGTCGATCAGGCCGCTCGCCATGCCGGTGTCGAAGGCGAGGAGTTCGCCATCATTTCCGATGGCGGTGATGTTGGCCACGCCGCCCAGGTTCAATATGGCGGTCGGCTTGCGCAAGTCGTTCGCCAAGGCCCGGTGATAGATAGGCATCAGCGGAGCCCCCTGCCCTCCTGCGGCAACATCGGCGCTGCGCAGGTCACCGACCACGGGAATTCCGAACGCCCCCGCCAATGCGACACCATCGCCGATCTGCCAGGTCCAGCGCCATTCCGGCCGATGGGCGACCGTGTGACCGTGGAAACCGATAACGGCGATATCCTGCGCTATATGCCCGCTGCGCGCGAGGAGATCGGTGACGGCCTCGACATGAAGCTCGGTAAGTTCGGCTTCCACGGATTGAATGAGAGGCTCGAAGCCCGGCTTGTCCATCGCCATGGCGCGCTGGCACGCTTCGGCCAGGCGAATGCGAAAGCCCTCCCGATAGGGCATGGCATGGAAGGTGACGGGATTGCTGACGGCCTCTCCGTCGGTTTCGATGAGCGCGGCGTCGATGCCGTCGCGCGAAGTGCCCGACATGAGGCCGATCGCCAGCATGGGTTGGCTGTGTGTCACCGCTTCGATCCTTTTGCTCTCCTTCATTCTGTGTAGCGGAATGGATCGAGACACAAGTTCAGGATGACGGGGAGTGACGTTGTTGTGTCGTGATGCTAGAGGGCGCCGCATTATGACCAGCTACTCGTCCGATCTGCTCCGCCTCCTGGAGGCACGTGGCTACATTCATCAACTGACCGATGCGGAGGGGCTCGACGGCCTTGCCGCCAAGCAGATCGTGCCGGGCTATATCGGCTTTGATCCGACGGCACCGTCTTTGCATGTCGGGCATCTCGTCTCGATCATGATGCTGCGGCAGTTGCAGAAGGCGGGGCATAAACCGATCGTCCTGATGGGCGGCGGCACTGGAAAGATCGGCGATCCGAGCTTCAAGGACGAGGCGCGCAAGCTGCTGACCACGGACACGATCGCGGAGAATGTCGCCAGCATCAAGCGCGTGTTCGAACGGTTCCTGACCTTCGGCGACGGGCCGACCGACGCGATCATGCTGGACAATGCCGAATGGCTCGACCGGCTGGAATATATCCCATTCCTGCGCGAGATCGGCCAGCATTTCTCGATCAATCGCATGCTGAGCTTTGATTCGGTGAAGCTGCGGCTGGATCGTGAGCAGTCGCTGTCCTTCCTTGAATTCAACTATATGATCCTCCAGGCCTATGACTTTCTGGAGCTGTCCCGGCGGTCGGCCTGCCGGTTGCAGATGGGCGGATCGGACCAGTGGGGGAATATCGTCAACGGCGTCGAACTGGCGCGCCGGGTGGATGGGACGCAGGTATTCGGGCTGACCACGCCCCTGCTGACCAATGCCGATGGCACGAAGATGGGCAAGACGGTGGGTGGTGCGGTCTGGCTGAACGAAGACCAGCTTTCCACCTATGATTATTGGCAGTTCTGGCGGAACACGGCAGACGCGGACGTCGCCAACCGGTTGCGGCTGTTCACCGACCTGCCGATGGACGAGGTTGCACGGCTCGCGGCTCTTCAGGGCGCGGAGATCAATGAGGCGAAGAAGGTTCTGGCCAATGAGGCGACGGCGCTGTGCCGGGGAACCGATGCCGCGCTTGCTGCCGCAGAAACGTCGCGCAAGACCTTTGAAGAGGGCGCTTCGGACGCCAATCTGCCGACGATCAGTGTGGGGGCCGAAGGGCTGACCATTGTTCAGGGCACCTCAGCGCTTGGATTTGCCAGCTCCAACAAGGAGGTCCGGCGCAAGCTGGCCGAAGGCGCCATTCGCGTGAATGGCGAGGTCGTGAGCGACCCCATGCTGGCGCTGAAGCCCGGCGACAAGGTGAGCTTCGGCGCTAAGAAACATGGGCTGGTAACTGCTTGAAACTTTAGAGAGTTAAAGGCTGATTAAGTAAAGCTGGTAAGGAAGGCGCCACCTTCCTCACCTTAAGCTCCGATCATGTCTTCGGTGCTCGCAAGCCTCGCCCAGGTCGCCCGTTCACGGGACCCTTCCATCAATCAGCGCCGCACGCCCCGCGTGCTGGTGGATATGGTCAGCCATATCTCTGCCCGAGGCCGAACCCACGGCGTTCGGGTCATCAACATCTCTGAACTCGGTTTGATGTGCCGCACCGATGCGGAGATCACGATTGGCGAACGGGTCGCCATATGGCTGCCCGTCGTCAAGGACGTTCAGGCCGACGTTCGATGGTCAGAGGATGGCCGGGTCGGGGTGGAGTTTTGCCAGCCCATTGATCCGCAAGTCTATGAGGCCATGCTGGCGCTCATCCCACCACGGCAGACCGCTTGGTAAAGAGCTGTTCGAAGCTCTGATCGGCTTGGGTTCGGGATGGTTTCACCGACGTAGCGCCTATGAGATGAGTAGGTAATGGTTCGCGCAGAGGCGCAGAGTTCGCGGAGGATTTTTTTGAGCGCCTTTCGATCGCCCCAATAAAAGTCTCTGCGAACTCTGCGCCTCTGCGCGAAAAATACTGGGCTAACCGCTTCGCAGCAGCCCGACCGCCGCGTCACGTTCGAACAGGTAGAGACAGGTGCGGGCTGCTTCGCCCCTCGCGTCGGTAAGGCCGCCATCGCGATCGATCAGGAGGTGCGCGTCGTCGCGCGCGCAATCAAGCAGGGCGGACAGATGTTCAGGCGTGGCGATCTTCAGCTGCGCTTCGCCCGACTGGCGCGTGCCGAGGATTTCGCCTGCGCCACGGAGGCGGAGGTCTTCTTCGGCGATGCGGAAGCCGTCATTGGTTTCGCGCATGAGCGCCAGTCGAGCGCGGCTGGTTTCGCTCAAGGCTCCGCCTCGCAGGAGGATGCAGACGCTGTGGTTCTGACCGCGCCCTACCCGGCCGCGCAGCTGGTGGAGCTGGGCGAGACCGAAGCGGTCGGCGCCTTCGATAATGATGAGATTGGAATTGGGGACGTCGACGCCGACTTCGATGACGGTGGTGGCGACGAGGATTTTTGTGCGGGCGGAGGCGAAGGCCTCCATCGCGGCGTCCTTATCCGGGCCTTTCATGCGGCCGTGGACAATACCGACGAGTTCGCCGAAGCGAATTCGTAGTAATTCCGCGCGGGCTTCGGCGGCGGCCTGGTCGCTGGTTTCGCTTTCCTCGACCAAGGGGCAGACCCAATAGGCCTGGCCGCCGGTTTCGATGTGGCGGGCGAGTGCTTCGACCACTTCATCGAGACGGTTGGCGGACATAACGACGGTCTGGATCGGCTGGCGGCCCGGCGGCATTTCGTCCAGGCGGGAGACGTCCATCTCCCCATAATAGGTGAGCGTCAGGGTGCGCGGGATCGGGGTGGCGGTCATCACCAACAAGTGCGGCGTGCGCTCGGCCTTGGCGGCGAGCATCATGCGCTGCGCGACGCCGAAGCGGTGCTGCTCATCGATCACCGCCAGGGCGAGATTCTTGTAGCGGACGGCTTCCTGGAAGATGGCATGGGTGCCAACCAGGATGTCGATGCTGCCATCGGCGAGACCCATCAGGGTGGACTCGCGCACCCTCCCCTTTTCGCGGCCGGTGAGGATGGCGATGGTGACGGGCAAACCCGACGCCATCTTGCGCAGCGTTTCATAATGTTGGCGCGCGAGGATTTCCGTCGGGGCAAGGAGTGCGCCTTGAGCGCCTGCCTCCACCGTGTTGAGGAGGGCCATGAGCGCGACGAGGGTTTTACCCGAGCCGACGTCGCCTTGCAGGAGGCGGAGCATGGGGACGGGCTGGGCCATGTCGCCTTCAATCTCTCCGAAGGCGCGGCGTTGCGCGCCGGTGGGGGCGAAGGGGAGTTCGAGCATGGCGCGCAGGCGGCCGTCTCCCTCAATGGGGATGCCCCGGCGCTTGCGGGAGGATTGGCGCACCAGCATCAGCGCGAGTTGGCCTGCGAAGATTTCATCATAGGCCAGGCGTTCGCGCGCATTGGCATCGCTGGGGTCGGCGTGGACGCGGGTGAGCGCCTCGCGCCATGTCGGCCAGCCCTTGCGGGCAAGCAGACTGGGTTCGATCCATTCGGGGAGATCTGGGGCGCGGCTCAGCGCCTGGGCGACGAGATCGCGCAGGCGGTTATTGGTGAGACCTTCGGAAAGGCCGTAGACTGGCTCTCGCGCCGGGATGGTGGCGGCTTCCTCCGGCGGGAGGACATAGTCGGGATGGACGATCTGGAGATTTTCGCCATAGGCCTCCAGCTTGCCGGAGATGAATTTGGGTTCGCCCAGAGGCAGCAGCTTGCGGGGCCAGGCGCTGTTGCGGCCGAAATAGACCAGCGCGACTGTGTTGCCATGCTTGTCCTGCGCGATGACACGAAAAGGCGCGCGGGCGCTGCCGGATGCCCGATAATCGGTGGGGGTGAGTTCTATCCCGATGACGCGACCTGAGTCGGAGAGGATCAACTCGTCCACCATGCGGCGATCGACAAAGCTGACCGGCAGGTGGAATAGGACATCGACGGCGCGGGCAAGACCAAGGCGCTCAAGCGGCTTGGCCAGCGCAGGACCGACGCCCTTCAGGGCTTCGATTTCGGTGAAGAGTGGGTTGAGGATATCGGGTCGCATGGCTATCTGACGCATCTAGCCCAGCCGGGACGATGCGCAAACATCTGATCGGTGTATTCGGCATGTCCGCGTAAGGAACAAATTGTGAACGAAGATCCCCGCATCCGCCGCCTGCAATTCCGTGCCTGGCATCGCGGCATCAAGGAAGCGGACCTGGCGGTGGGTGGATTTTTCGATCGCTACCATGCCGAGTGGGGCGTGGAGGAGATCGACTGGTTCGAGCGGTTTATCGAGGAACAGGATGCCGACATCATGGCTTGGGCCTTGGGGACGTTGCCGTTGCCGGAGCAATGGCGCGGGCCGATGTGGGACAAGTTCGTGAAGATGGATTTTGTGGAGATTGGGAAGAAGTGACCGCCTTCCCCTCCCGCAAGCGGGAGGGGCAGCGAGACTTGCCGGGCCTCAGGCTCGGCTAGTCGCAGCGGGGTGGGCCTGCACCACCTGCGTTGGATTGCCCACCCCTACCCCCTCCCGCTTGCGGGAGGGAAACTGAGAATTAGATGACCGACCTTCTGAAGATCCTCAAAGCCTCCTCTCCCATGACCCTGTCCGGCGTTCCGGCGGGGTTTCAGCCGTGGTTGCTGGCGGACATTGCGCGAGCAGCGCCTTCGCGGACGTTGTTCGTGGCGCCCGACGAGCAACTCATGCGGGCGGTGGCCGACACGGCGCATTATTTTGCGCCGGAGATCGAGATTGTCGAGATTCCGGCTTGGGACTGCCTGCCCTATGACCGGGCCAGTCCTTCTCTGCGCACGGCTTCGGCGCGGCTGGCGGGGCTTTATGCGCTTCAAGGCGAACCCAAGGGGCCGCAGCTTGTCCTGACGACGCTCAATGCATTGACGCAGCGGACGTTGACGCCGTTTCGTGTGCGGCAGTTGGTGGCGAAGCTCGCGCCCAAGGAACGGATCGCGATTTCGCGACTGGCCGAGATGTTGCAGGCGAACGGTTATGTGCGGACGGACACTGTGCACGATCGGGGCGAGTTCGCCATTCGCGGGGGCATTGTCGATCTGTTCCCCGGAGGCGAGGAACAGCCCCTGCGGCTCGATTTCTTCGGGGATGAGATCGAGACGGTGCGGCGTTTTGATCCCGCCGATCAGCGGACCAGCGGGAGTGTCGAGGGCTTCACCCTCCTCCCGGCTTCCGAGGCGCTGCTGGATGAGGAGACGATCAAGCGGTTTCGCGGGCGCTATCGCGAGACGTTCGGGGCCACGGCGACCGGCGATCCGCTCTATCAGGCGGTGAGTGACGGGCGGCGCTTGGCAGGGATGGAGCATTGGCTGCCGCTGTTCGAGGAACGGCTGGTGCCGATGACCGAACATTTGGGCGACGATACGCTGGTTGTGCTGGATCATGGTGTGGCGGGCGCGGCCGAAGCCCGGTTCGAGGCGATCCGGGACTATCACGCCAATCGGGTGCAGGCGAAGTCTTCCGACCCGGGGGCTTATCGGCCTTTGGCGCCGAAGGCGCTGTATCTCGGCGCAGACGAGTGGGCCGAAGTGGCGCGGGCATGGCCGATGCATGCGACGACGCCTTTCCATGAGCCGGAAAGCGCGACCGTTCTGGACTTTGCGGTTGATGGGCCGCGCGATTTTGCGCCGGAGCGGGCGCAGAACGCCAATGTCTATGAGGCTGTCGGCAAGCATATCGCCTCCCTCCAGCGGGCGAAGAAGAAGGTCGTCATCGCCAGCTATTCCGTGGGGGCGCGGGAGCGGCTTTCTGGGCTGCTCGCGGATCACGGCGTCACAGGCTTGAGCGCGGCCGACGATTGGCAGGAAGCATTGGGCCTAGCCGCTCCCCTCCCCTTCAGGGGAGGGGTTGGGGGTGGGGGCTATTCGGATAGCTCTCCCGACCCTACAGCCCCCACCCCAACCCCTCCCCTGAAGGGGAGGGGCTATAATGTTGCTCTAATCGTCCTGCCGCTGGATCATGGCTTTACCGCGCCCGATGTGGCGGTGCTGACCGAGCAGGACATGCTGGGTGACCGGCTGGTGCGGCGGGCCAAGCGGAAGAAGAATGCCGACGCCTTTTTACAGGAATTGGCGACGCTCTCGCCGGGCGATCTGGTGGTGCATATGGACCATGGGATCGGGCGTTATGAGGGGCTGACGCAGATACCGGTAGCCAAGGCCGCGCATGACTGCGTGGCGCTGGAATATGCGGGCGGCGACAAGCTGTATGTGCCGGTGGAGAATCTGGAGGTTCTCTCGCGCTACGGCTCGGACAGCGAGGGCGTGAGCCTCGACAGGTTGGGCGGCGAAGCGTGGCAGCGGCGCAAGGCCAAGATGAAGGAGCGCATCCGCGAGATCGCGGGTGAATTGCTCAAGACGGCGGCGGAGCGGGCGTTGCGCGCGGCGACCGTGGCGGAGCCGGACAGCGCGGGATATCCGGCGTTCGTCGATCGCTTCCCCTATCAGGAAACCGAGGATCAGGACCGCGCCATCATGGACGTGGTCGAGGATCTGGGTGCGGGGCGGCCGATGGATCGTCTGGTGTGCGGCGATGTGGGCTTCGGCAAGACCGAGGTGGCTTTGCGCGCCGCTTTCGTCGCGGCGATGGCGGGGATGCAGGTGGTGGTGATCTGCCCCACCACCCTGCTCGCCCGGCAGCATCATATGAATTTCGAGGAGCGGTTCCGAGGCTTTCCGGTGAATATCGGACGGCTTTCGCGGCTGGTGCCGGACAAGGAGGCCAAGGCGGTGAAGGCCGGGCTGGCCGATGGGACGATCGATATTGTCGTAGGCACCCATGCGCTGTTGGCGAAGGGGCTGGAGTTCAAGCGGCTGGGGCTTGTCATTGTGGACGAGGAACAGCGGTTTGGCGTCACGCACAAGGAGCGGCTGAAGAGCCTCAAGACCGACGTCCATGTGCTGACGCTGACCGCGACACCCATTCCTCGCACGCTCCAGATGGCAATGTCCGGCTTGCGAGAACTTTCGGTGATCCAGACGCCGCCGGTCGATCGTCTGGCGGTTCGGACCTACATCATGCCCTGGGACGGGGTCGTCATCCGCGAGGCACTGCTGCGCGAACATTATCGCGGGGGGCAGAGCTTCTTCGTCGTGCCGCGCATTGCCGACCTTACCGAGGTGGAGGAGTTCCTGCGGACAGAAGTGCCCGAGGTGAAGCCCATCGTCGCCCATGGGCAGATGAGCGCTACCGAAGTCGAGGAGCGCATGTCGGCCTTCTACGACAAGCGTTATGACGTGCTGCTGTCGACGACGATCGTTGAGAGTGGGCTTGATATTCCCTCGGCCAATACGTTGATCATTCATCGCGCGGATCGGTTTGGGTTGGCGCAATTGTACCAGCTTCGTGGGCGCGTGGGGCGGTCGAAGACGCGGGCCTATGCCTATTTCACGACGCCTGCTAACAAGGTGATTACCGAGACGGCGGAGAAGCGACTGAAGGTGCTGTCCGATCTGGACACGCTGGGCGCCGGGTTCCAGCTGGCGAGCCATGACCTCGACATTCGCGGCGCGGGCAATCTGGTGGGTGACGAGCAATCGGGCCATATCAAGGAAGTCGGGTTCGAGCTGTACCAATCGATGCTGGAGGACGCGATCCTTGAGGCCAAGGCAGGTGGCGCGGGGATCGAGAAACGGGAGAGCTTCTCGCCGCAGATTACCGTCGATGCGCCGATCCTCATTCCGGAGGATTATGTACCCGATCTTGACCTGCGCATGGGGCTGTATCGCCGCCTGAACGAGGTTGAGGACCGGCAGGGGCTGGAGGCTTTTGCTGCGGAACTCATCGACCGCTTCGGCAAGCTGCCGACGCCGACGCAGAATCTGTTCAAGATCATCGAGATCAAGCAGAACTGCGTCACGGCCAATATCTCGAAGATCGATGTGGGGCCAAAGGGCGCGCTGGTCAGCTTCTTCGAAGATCGATTCCCCAAGCCGGAGGGACTGGTTGCCTATATCCAGCGCCTAAATGGCGTGGCGCGGTTGCGGCCGGACAGCAAGGTGGTCGTCAATCGCGCCTGGGCTGACCCAGCGGCGCGGCTCAACGGAGCGCTGCAATTGTCGAAGGGGCTGGCGAAGTCGGCGAGCTGACAGTGGATGGCCCTAAGATCGCGCCTCGCCAGCACCCCTTTGTCGTGCGTCAGCAAAGTAGCAGCAACATCGGCCATCTAAATGCTCCGTCGATGACTGGACAGCAAAGTCCGGCATCGAGCAGGAGATTGACATGATTTCGACCTTCGTAGCGATGGCAGCTGTCGCCGCCACGCACAGCGTGCAGATCGACCATGGCGGAACGCCGGTGCAAGCCAATTATTCGGCTCGCGTAGAGTTCGCCACCAGGACGGTCGGTGCGAAAACCCCCAACCGCATGGATATGCAACGGTGCCATTGGACCGCGACGGTCATCGTGGACCGTGCTCTTAACCACAGCCCGGCGCTGGCGCGCACGGTTTCCCATGACAAGCGCTTTTCCGGCAGCGAACATGGGGCATGCACCCCCGGCCGCAAATCGGGTGAACGCAATATGGCACAGCATGACGCGGCGATCCGTGAACATCTGGTGGCGGTGGCCGAGAAGGATCGCGCGCCTTTGGTGGCCGAGCTGGATGCGGTTCGCAATCTTGCCTCAAACTGACGCACGCTTGATGGTGGCGGCGGCAATCCTGCTGGCCGCCACCTCTTCCCCCGCCTTGGCGCAATATGCTGACCGGTTTTCAGCAACCGCCGAGATGGCAAGCGATGAACGCAGGCGGGGGTTGAGCTGGAGCGACGGCGACCCGGTCGTGCGGGGAACAATCGCCATACAGGCGACGGACGGATTGAGCTTCGATGCCGCGGCGACGTCCTTGTGGGACAGCAGCCGTCACCGTGGAGCCGATGCCGTGATGGACCTTGGCACATCCTATACCCGGCAAATGGGCGCATGGCGACTTACTGCGAGGGGAGTCTATCACCTGTTTCCGGGCGCGTCGGAACAGGGATATGGCGAGGTTGGAGCTGGGGCGGGCTTTCTGATCGGCCCGGCAAATATCGACATCAACGCCAGCTATGCACCCCGGCAAGGTTCGATTGGTGGAGACAATCTTTACCTCTCGGCTTCGGCGGCGGCTGGTATCCCCGGCACGCCGTTCACCGTTTCGGCGCATGTCGGTCGTTCGAGCGGCCGGACCGGAGATGTGGGCGATGCAGCCCGCCTGCGGCCTGATGGCACATATTGGGACCATGGGATCAGCATCGATTATCTGAAGCGGCAATGGTTTGCGGGCGTCCGTTATGCGAACAGCAGCATCGATGGCGAGGCGCGTCACTCAGGAGCAACCTTGATCGGCCGGGCGGGAATTGTCTTTTAGGGTGCCTCAGCCCTTTAGCGCCATCGCGGCCAGCTCGGCGGAGGATATTCCGGCGGATCGCAGAAAGCCCTGATAATAGTCGCAACCTTCACGCGCCAGCAGATCGAGTTGCTGCTGCGTCTCCACGCCCTCGGCAATGACGCTCATACCGAGGGACTTGGCCATGTGAATGACGCCCCGGACCACGATCCGGTCGCGGGCCGTGCCCGCGATGTCCTGGGCCAGGCCGCTGTCGATCTTGAGATAGTCGAGCGGGAGGCTCTTTAGGTAGGCAAGGCTGGAATAGCCGGTGCCGAAATCATCGACCGCCACCGCCAGACCCTCCGCACGAAGAGCAGTGAGGAGCGCGGTGGCCCCAGCGATATTTTCGATAAGGCCGCTTTCGGTGATCTCAACCGTCAGGCGCGAACGGGGAAAGCCGCTCTCGTCAACAAGGGCAAGGAACTGCGACATGAAGCCCGGCTGCGCGATGTCGGCGGCGGTCACGTTAATCGACAGGCGCAGGTGCGAGAGTGTCCGGGGCCAGGCGGCCGCCTGACGCAGCGCTTCGGCCTGAATGTGGGCCGAAAGCGGAAGCATATAATCGGAGCGTTCGGCGGTCGCGAAAAGCATGCCCGCGCCGAGGGGACCATATTGAGGATGGTTCCAACGGGCGAGCGCCTCCACCCCCGTCATGTGATCGCCCCCTACCGGATATTGCGGCTGGAAGACGATGCCGATTTCTCCCCTGTGCAGCGCAAGGCGCAGGTCGGTTTCCAACTGGTCGGCATCGACCTGACGGCTGCGCTTTTCGGCCGAGAAGATGCGGATTCCCTCTCCGCCCCCTGCCCGCGCGTCCGCCAGAGCGGTTCCCGCCCGCCGCAGCAGCCGGGTTGCATCATCGTCTGCTCGCGACTGAGCGATGCCGCAGCGGGCCGTCAGGCGGATTAGGTGGTCGCCCGCGCTGAAGGGCCGGACGATGACGCCGATCAACTGACGCGCGAGGAAGGTTGCGCGGTCGCTCGCAGCTGCCTCGCCTGTTAGGCCCACGAGAAATTCGGTCCCGGCGATGCGGGCCACGATCGCGCCAGGTGCGGCATCTGCCGCCATTCGCTCGATCCTCCTCGCAATCCGGCCAAGCAGAGCGTCACCGACCACCTGACCATAGGCGGCGTTCATGCGGTCGAACTGGCTGATGGAGAGCAGGAGGATGGTGGTGGCAAGACCGGAACGCTTTTCCAACCACTCAAGCGCTGCCTGCCGCGAACGAAGGCCGGTCAGGTCGTCCCGGCCCGTCGCGTCGTCCCCATGCGTATCGGACAACCACTCGACATCGGCTGCCACGACGCCATCGATCAGGCGGAGATGATGAACGAGTCGATCGCCCGGTCGCCCCGGTGCCGCATGAGCAAAGGATTCTGGTCGGCCCGAACGCATCATGCCGCGCAAGCCCGCAATGACAGAACGCCGCTCCGCGCGGGGCAGACAGCGAGCAAACTGCGCAGGGCTGATCGTCTGGCGATCCAAGTTGAGGTGCCGGGCGAGATTGTCGCTGAGACGCAGGGATCGCCCTCCCCGCTCCAATTCCCAGAATAGCGCGTCGCCACGGCGTATACGCTGGGCTCGCTGGCTAGGCACCGTGCCGCCGCCCAGACGGTCCACGAGGCGCTGGGCCGAAGCGAGCGTCGCCCGCAACTGATCGGTTGAAAAGGGAGCGGCGAGAAAATGGGTCGCCCCCGCTTCCAGCAGCCCCGTGACAGACCCCAGCGCCTGCGCGTCGATCAAGGCAATGAGCGCTCCACCGCCCGCCTCTACGGCCGGGGAAAAGGCATCGACGAGGCCGCTGGCTCCGTCCGCCGCATCGCGCATGTCGACAAGGGCGATCTGCGCATCGCTATGCAGGAACCGTTGCGGCGCATCCTTCGTGCGTCGGGCCGCGATGGCACGCCAGCCAGCCAGACCAGCCGCGCGCGACAAGCCATCCCTGTCACCAGGCGACAGAATGAAAAGGCTGCGCTGTCCATGCAGTGCGGATTCACCGCTCACATCAAAACTCCCGGGGTACAGCGCATGGCGGGCATATAGCAGACAGGCGTTAGCGACCCGTTCACGCTCCTGCAACCGGCAGTGCTTGCACCGGACTTTGCCATGGCCTAGCTAGTCGAGCATGAACAAGCCCGATCTTGGGCGCACGGCCATGACCGATGCGTTGGGCCGCCGGATCAGCTATTTGCGGATTTCGGTCACGGATCGGTGCGACCTGCGTTGCCGCTATTGCATGGCGGAGCGCATGACCTTCCTGCCCAAGGATCAGGTGCTGACGCTGGAGGAGATCGCGCTGCTCGCCGACCTCTTCATCGCTCGTGGCGTTCGCAAGATCCGGCTGACTGGTGGCGAACCGCTGGTCAGGCGGGACATTATCGACCTGGTGCGGCGCATTGGACGCCATTTGGGCGAGGGGCTCGACGAACTGACGTTGACCACCAACGGCACGCGGCTGGCCCAGCATGCCGAGGCACTTTTTGACGCGGGCGTAAGGCGGATCAATGTCAGCCTCGACAGCCGGGACCCCCAACGGTTCGCCCATGTAACGCGCAATGGGGACATCCGGCCGGTGCTTGAGGGGCTGGCGGCGGCGAAGGCGGCGGGTCTCGCGGTCAAGATCAACATGGTGGCGGTGAAGGGCGTCAATGATGATGAAATCCTGCCCATGCTCCAATGGTGCGATCAGCAGGGATTTGACCTGACATTGATCGAGACGATGCCGCTGGGCGAGACTGGCGAGGATCGCACTGATCATTATCTGCCGCTGACGGAAGTAGTGGAACAACTGCGGCGGCAGCATGAACTGCGATCGATCGCGCATCGCACGGGCGGGCCTTCGCGCTATCATGCGATTGACGGGATGCGTGTGAAATTGGGGCTTATCACGCCCCTGACCAACAATTTCTGTTCAGATTGCAACCGTATGCGCATGACCTGCGAAGGGAAGATATTCATGTGCCTGGGACATGAGGATCATGTCGACCTCAAGACCGCCTTCCGTGAAGGCGGCATCGGGGCGGTCGAGCCGCTGATCGATCGTGCGCTGCGGTTGAAGCCCGCCAAGCATGATTTTCGCATCGGCGGCGATGCGCCGACCGCAGCGGTTAGCCGCCATATGAGCGTGACGGGCGGATGACCGAGGAACCGCGGCGCGCTCTGCTCGCCTCCCCCACCCAAGCTGCGAAGGCCGCCGAAGAACGGCTTCGGGCCGCCTATGAGTTCGTCCCTGTGGAACAGGCGAACATGATCATTGCGCTGGGTGGCGACGGGTTCATGCTGCAAACGCTGCACTCCATGCTGGAGGGCCGCCGGATCATGCCTGTGTTCGGAATGAACCTGGGCACGGTCGGCTTCCTCATGAACGAATGGCGCTTGGAACGGCTGGAACAGCGGATCGAGGCGGCCAAGCTTTTCAAGGTCAACCCGCTGCGCATGACAGTCGACACCGTCGATGGGGAACGCTTTTCGATCCCCGCGATCAACGAGGTGTCGCTGCTACGCGAGACCCGCCAGACCGCGAAGCTGGAAGTCCATGTAGACGGCCGAACAGCGCTCGCTGAACTGGTATGCGACGGCGTGCTGGTCGCGACCCCTGCCGGATCGACGGCCTATAATCTTTCGGCGCACGGTCCTATCCTGCCACTGGGTTCGGGTCTGGTCGCGTTGACGCCGATCAGCCCCTTTCGTCCCCGCCGCTGGCGTGGGGCGATCCTGCCCGAAAGCACGGCGATCCGTTTCACGGTGCTTGATCCGGTAAAGCGCCCGGTCAGCGCCGTGGCGGACCAACGCGAAGTTCGTGACGTCGCCGAGGTCGAGGTGCAGATTGATCGAGGGACGCCGCTCACCCTCCTTTTCGACCCTGAACATACGTTGGATGACCGGATCGCAGCGGAACAATTCATCGCCTGAAAAAATTCGCAATTCTGTCCTTGCCATCCGAAGAATCTCGCTGCTATAGGCGCGGCCTGCCCAGCGAGAGCCGGGCTGCTCCCCGATAGCTCAGCGGTAGAGCATTCGACTGTTAATCGAATGGCCGTAGGTTCGAATCCTACTCGGGGAGCCACTTTCGCCCACTTGGGCGGCTCCAGAAATTTGCGAAAATATCGGAATTCGTCCGAGCAGGCGGCCAAGGCGCTCGCATATTCGCTTGCCGGAATATCGCTGCGTCGCTTCTTATGTTGAGACTGTAGAGATGAACTGCTCGCCGCCGAAGCGACGCCCTTCACCGTCTCGAGAGAGCATAAACACGACAAACCCCATCCCCATGAGGGGATGAGGTCATCGATCTGAAAAACTTTAGGTTAGCGCGAAGCGAACTGGCGTGGTTTGGATGCCAGCGCCCACCGCTGCGACGCGGCGCCGGGGGCCTTTTCCCGAACGAAGCATTGGCCACGGCGAGCACGGATTGCGTGGCATAGCGCCATTGCTTCCGCGCGATCGTCAAAACCGCTGACGGCAAGGCGGGCATAGCTGACGCCGTTCACGGTAATTTGGCTGGTGAGGACCGGCAACGCGGCTATCGCGCTGTTCCGGCGAGCGATATCGTACCATTTCTCCTTGGCGATCGCAGCGTTTGAATAGGCGCCAAGTTGAACGACCCACGGGCTGTTCCCATTGCCATCGAAACGAAGCGCTGGGCGAGCCGCGAGCGGAGCGCGAGCGACGGCCTGCTGACGGAGCCCTGCGGCCTTTGCGGGAGCATGGGGGATTTTCATGGGCATCGCCGGAGCGACATAAGGCGTAAAGGCGACTGCCTGCTGGACTGGTTCCTGCTGCGTCGCTTCGGGGACAACCTCTTCCGCACCAGAAGCGGCAGGTGCTTCGGGCACGTTTGCCGCTGCCATCTGGACCGGCGCGGCCTCGGTCGCGAGGGCGAGCGCGACGGGTTGGCCCGCGTCGCTGCCATCAACCGCTATGCCCATCAGACCGGCAATGCGCTGCTGCGCGAAATCGGGAGCAGCGGTTTGTGCCCATTGCGCGATGCGCTGGTTGGCGGCGAGCGGTTCAAGGTCGAGGCCCGCCATCACGCGCGCGTCCTTCCAACGTCCCGCCAGCGCATAGGCATAGGCGAGATTTTGGCGCGTGCGAGCAGTGGCCGAGGGATCATGGATGGCTTCGGACAGGATGCGGACACCCTCTGCCGCGTCGCCAGCCATTGCCATGGCGAGTCCATAGTCGCTCGCGGGAACGACGTCTGAATTGGTCGCGAGCAACTCGCGGGCCGCGTCATTTTTGCCTAGCGCCACCTTCACCAAGGCGAGGCTGACGATGGTGCGGGGATCGCGATTGCCAAGAGTCATTGCGTCGCTGAGCGCGGTTTCGGCGGAGATGAGACGGCCACTCGCAATATAGGCGCGACCCAGCAACTGCCGATAATTGGCGTCTTGCGGAGCAGCTTGGACCGCCGCCTCAGCCGCCGCGACTGCGCGAACGCCATCCCGGCTAAGCAGAGCCTTATCGATCGCTGCTGTCGCACGGCTGGGATCCTCCTTGGCCGCTGCGATGGCAGACGGACGGAATGCCGCGCCGGTGCAGCCGACCATCGTGGTCCCGACAATCAGCGACGAAAGTGCCGCCTTGGAAAGAGCGCTGCGCTTCATGGCTTGATCCTTCTTACTCTGCTTCGTCGCGCGGCAGTTGCTGCGCGAGCCGGTCGATTTCCGGCAGGCTGGCGAGGAAAATATCGAGTGCTTCGGTCACCATCTGTTGGGCAGAACGGCCCGCGACGGCGCTCGCAAGGCGAAGCTTCAGATGCCGATCCGCGTCCAGCCGCAGCGTGAAGGCGGCCTTGCGGCCTTTGGTTCCGGAACGGATGGCGGGAGCGATCGTCTTGACCGCTTCTTCCATGCGCTCGGTCAATTCTTCTCGCTCTACAACGACGGAAGGGATGGGCGCGGCTACCGGCGGCAGCGTCATCGGAGTAAGCCCGATAACGGCGCGAGGCTCGGCAGGCACGGGCTCAGGCTCGTTCACGTCGAAGCCCATGTCGTTCCAGCCCAGATCATCCTGCAGCAGCGCCGCCGTTGCCTGATGGCCAAAGCCCATTATGGGGCGGCGCATGGCGGGCTGAGCAGCGCCCTTGCGGGCGAGAAGTCCGGAGGTCAGCGAAGCGAGTGGCTTGGGTTCGGCCATGATGTCTTCCCTCCCTTTACTGACCTACGACGCGGCGGCCGAAGCCACCTGTCGCCGGACGAACCGCACCGCTGGTGCCCGCCGTGCCGTTGGGCACCGAGAAGACCGTGCGACGGAAATTCTTTTCCAGACGGTCGGAGACATAGGTCCACAATTGGGTGACCTCGCCCGCCGAACGGCCGTTGGGATCAACCTCCATCACCGTGCGGCCGTCGATCATCGATGCGGCGAAATCGGTGCGGTGATGCAGTGTTACCGGCGCAACTGTGCCATGCTGGGAAAGCGCTACCGCAGCTTCCGATGTGATCCGCGCCTTGGGCGTGGCGGCGTTGACCACGAAGATCAGCGGCTTGCCCGCCCGTTCGCACAGGTCCACCGTCGCACCAACGGCGCGCAGGTCATGAGGGCTGGGGCGGGTGGGCACCACGATCAGTTCGGCCACGGATATGACGCTTTGAATGGCCATGGTGATCGCCGGGGGTGTATCGATCACGGCAAGTTTGAAGCCCTGCTGACGGAGGATTTCAAGATCGGCCGCAAGACGCGCAACCGTCGTCTGGGCGAAGGCGGGAAATTCAGCCTCACGTTCATTCCACCAGTCGGCGAGGGACCCCTGAGGATCGATGTCGATCAGGACCACGGGGCCAGCGCCTGCCCTTTGCGCCTGAACGGCCAAGTGACCAGACAAGGTGGTCTTCCCCGATCCGCCTTTTTGCGATGCCAATGCGAGTATGCGCACGCGCGTTTCCCCCAGAAAATCCAATTGCCTATTGGACTGCCACGGCGGCACCTAAAAATTGGTTAACTTCGGCGCATCCTACGAAAGGAAGCATGGTATCAAGAATGCGCCTTCTAATGCTAAGCGAGCGTTAACCTTGTTCGCTCATAGGCTGGGGCTACGCTGTTCTTTCAGGAGCACATGCACATGAAGTACATCTGGGGCATCTTGGCCGCCGCAACGATGATGAGTCTGGCGCCGCCTGCCCTTGCCGATGTCAAAGCCGGGGTCGATGCCTGGCAGCAGGGTGATTATGAAAAAGCCGTCAGTGTCTGGCGGCCGCTTGCGCAGGCAGGCGATCCTGATGCGCAATTCAACATGGGTCAGGCGAACAAGCTTGGACGCGGTGTCAAAGCCGACATGGCCGTCGCACTTGATTGGTATCGAAAGGCCGCCGCGCAAGGCCATGTTCGCGCCGAGGACAATCTTGGGCTGCTGATGTTTCAGCAGGGCGAGCGGGCGAGCGCCCTCCCCTATCTTCAGCGATCGGCGGCCCGCGGCGAACCGCGCGCTCAATATATCGTCGGCACCGCCCTTTTTAACGGAGATCTGGCGGCCAAGAACTGGCCCCGCGCCTATGCCCTGATGAGCCGCGCGTCGGCTGCGGGACTGGCGCAGGCGACGGCCAGTCTGAAGCAGATGGATAAATATATCCCTGATGATCAACGTCAGCAGGGGCTCGCGCTGGCGCGGGAGATGGGCCAGAACGAGGTAGCGGCGCTGGCGGAAGCCAATGACCACCTGTCCACCATGCCTATTCTGCGCGAAGAAACGCCGTCAATGGCGAGCGCCGATCTGCGACCTGCGCGCACTCCGGAAAAGCCTGCGCCCGCCAAGCCATTACCGAAGCCGAAATCTGATGCGCCCAAGGCCGCCGTGGCCGCCGCGCAAACGCCGAAGCCAGTCGTTGAAAAGGCGAAGGCCAGCAAGACGCCAGAGCCCAAGGTAGCTGCCAGCGGACCCTGGCGCGTACAGCTAGGGGCATTTAGCGAAGAAGCCCGCGCGCGCGCGCTTTGGACCAGTCTGCGCGGCAAAGTGGCTGGCCTGTCGGCCTATCAGCTTTTTCTGGTGAAGGGCGGCGCCATGACCAGGTTGCAGGCTGGGCCGTTGGCGAACAGCGCGGAAGCGTCACGGCTTTGCAGTGCCATCAAAGCTGCTGGTGCCGATTGCATGCCCCGGAAAATGTGACGAGGCGTAATACTGGCTCTTGGAAGTCGGGGATCGGCGCGCGATAACGGCCATATCCGATATGGAGCGCGCCATGGCCGTCGATAGCGAGCAGGGAAATGTAGAAGCGTTGGTCAGGGCCACGCTGGGCGATAGTGCTGCGGAGCAAGTGCTTGCTGCGCTTTCGATCGCACCGGCTTTGCTCGTGGAGACTGGCCCCTATGTCTCTCGGGCAGCACTTGCCATGGCCTTGAACGTCATTTTGTTTCACGGCCTACTGCAACGGGTTCCGAGCGGCGCTGCTTATGTGGCTGACAGGCTGGCCAGCGGTGGCAAGGTGGTGTTCGATCATGGGGCGTTGAGGACGATCCGCCTGCCCCAAGGTCCCACGGGAGCTTTGCCCGCCGGAGAGGACGCCTTCACCCGTATCCTAAAGCCACTGGGCTACACGCTGGCTGGCGTTTATCCTCTGGACCGGTTGAAAATGACAGGGCGCGCCTATGCCCATTCCGATGCGCCTCAGGACATTCCTCAATTCTTCGTTTCGGAACTGCATGTCGATCGGTTTGATGCCGAGTTTGGCGTAGTCGCGGCGCGCGTTTTTGACACCTCGCGCGATCCCCTCGATGCCGAAACGCTGGCAATATTGCGCGCCTATGAAGCTGGACAGCTTGTCCCATTCGAGCATGCGCGGACGGCCTTGCCGGTCTTGGTGTCTGCCTTCGATCGGCAGCATGATCCTGCCACGTTGGAGGACTATGAACTGTTGCTATCGCGGTCGCCTGAAGCCGCGTGGATCGCGACGGAGGGCAACGCCTTCAACCATGCCACCGACCGGGTGGCCGATGTCGCGGCCTTGGCCCAGCGACTGAAAGCTGAAGGATGGCCGATCAAGGATGAGGTCGAAATCTCCCGCAATGGCCGCGTGAAGCAGACCGCCCTTCGAGCAGACCCGGTCGAACGGCTATTTGCCGGAAACAAGGTGAGGCAAGTACCCGGCTCTTTCTACGAATTCATCAGTCGGGACGTCGATCCCGCAAGCGGGTTGCTGGACCTGTCATTCGACGCGGGGAACGCGACCGGAATTTTCGCGATGACGAGCGCCAATGGCTGAGTTCCTTTAACGGCTTGATCATGGGAGCGGCATAAGGCAACGGCTTTCCCGATCATTAGCGGAGGCTCCCTTTGAACAATCCGATTATCCCATCATGGGTGCTGACGCTTGTCTGCTCCGACCGTGTGGGAATCGTTGCAGCGGTTAGCCAGTTCCTGGCGGAACGCGGATGCTTCATCACCGACAGCCAGCAATATGCCGACAGGGAAGCGGAGCGCTTTTTCATGCGGGTGGCCTTTGAGGCAACTGATGACCGGATCGCGGATACCGAGCAACTGCAAGGCGAGTTCGATCCTGTAGGCGCGCGCTTCGGCATGGACTGGCGTATCACCGCCGCACAGGAAAAGCCGCGGATGCTGCTCGCCGTTTCCAAGGGCTCGCACTGCCTGGCCGATCTTTTGCACCGATGGCAGACAGGGACGTTGGCCATCGATATCATGGGGGTCGTGTCGAACCATCCCGACATGCGCCGGATTACCGAATGGCATGGCATCCCCTATCATGAGCTTCCGCCGAATGGGGACAAGGCAACGCAGGAAGCCGCTTTGCTGGACGTTTTCAGCCGATCCCGATCGGATTATCTGATCCTCGCACGCTACATGCAGGTGTTGTCCGAAAAGCTTGTCGAACAGCTGGAAGGACGTTGCGTCAATATCCATCACAGCTTCCTTCCCGGATTCAAGGGTGCGCGCCCCTATCACCGGGCGCATGAGCGCGGCGTCAAACTGATCGGCGCGACGGCGCATTTCGTGACCGCCGACCTCGATGAAGGGCCGATCATCGAACAAGCGGTAGAGCGCGTCGACCATCGTGCCACGGCCGAAGACATGATCCGCATCGGCCGCGACATCGAGGCGCAGGTTCTGGCGCGGGCAGTCGGCTGGATCGCTGACCGCCGGGTGCTCCTGAACGGTGGCAAGACCGTCGTTTTCCGCTGATCAGATGCCGAGTTTCGCCCAAAAATCTTCGGGCGCGATCACGGCATCAGCAGTGGCACCAGGCTTCCGAGACCAGGATGAGTGCGGAATGTAAATGTCGCGCCGCGTGTCGCGAGGGCATTTGCGGCGTGCAAGAATGGGTCGAGGGCTCATCGTCTTCTCCTTATGCGGAGGAACACGAAACCTTGCGTGGTCGCATGGGGGCCGTGCGCTTTAGCCGTTGTTGACGCGGAGCAAGCTGTCATCCTTCAAAAGCCGCGGAGCCTTAAGCTCGAGCCTTTTATACTGTGCCGCTTTCGAAAGGAAACATAGCTTTGCTTTAATGGCAGCGACTTACGCTTGCCGACGTTGCCGAGGCCCGGTCAAAATAGAATGTCGTAAATAAACCAGCCCACAATGAGGAAGCTGGTGACGACACATATCCGATCGCCATAGACATCAATTCGCGACATCGCCGACATCCTTCCGCACGCGGCGATCTTTGTCGCCTGCGTGGACAGGATAACGCATCAAACCAGGAAAAGGAACAAAAAGTGGCGCGCCGGTCAGGCCGTGACCAAACCGCGATGACGCAGGAAGGACTCCGTCGCCTCAGCGGGACCCCGATAGGCCTCCTGAAATTCGGCGCTCCAATATTTAAGGTCGTCAAGATCGATACGTGCGCCCGAAACCGCACAAAGGACGAACTGGCCCGGGCGCACTATGTCAAAATGTGGCGTGTGATATTCCAGCACCGCCAATCCCTGAATCTCCGCCATCAGTCGCCCGTCAAAATACGGTCTACGAGCTGCTTCACCGTCGGCACGAAACCGTTGGAATAGAAAGGATCCTGCTTGAACTTGTAAGCACCGTGTCCGGCAAACAGAAGGTTCTTGTCCAGGTCCCCGCCATGCACCGCCTCTTGCAAGGATTTCTGGATGCAGAAGCTCCTGGGATCGGCGAGACGGCCGGTGGAGTTCGTCTCACTGTCCATCCAGCTTGAGAATGCGCACTGGCTGAGACAGCCCATGCAGTCGGTCTGATCCTTGCGGATCTCCGCCCTCTCCTCTTCGGTGACGAATACCAGCGTGTTGTCGGGTGTCTTGAGAGCGGAAGTCAGTCCCTGCCCCACCCACTCGCGCGCCCGCAACAGATCGCCGCGCGTTACCCAGAAATTCTTGCCCTTCACGCCTGCATCAAGCTGGTGCGTGTGATCGCCCGCCTGTTCCGTGCTGAACGGGATTTGACGTTCCGACCGCGCCTCGAGCTGACGCAGGAAGGGATTACGGATCGCCGAGCTATAGAAGCCGGTCGGCGAGAAGCGATGAAGCAGCACATCGCCCGGTTCCAGCTGGGTCAGGCGTTCCTTCCACAGCTGAGGAATAGGGCTTTCCTGCGTCAGCAGCGGACGCGTGCCGAACTGAAACGCAATGGTGCCCAGTTCCGGATTGTCGATCCAGTCGTTCCAATCCTTAAGGTGCCAGACCCCGCCCGCCATGACGATGGGCACTTCGTCGGATATGCCGCCTTCGCGCATTGTTTCCCGGAGCGCCTTGACGCGCGGATAGGGGTCCTGAGGCGCCCGTGGGTCTTCGGCATTTGAAAGGCCATTATGACCGCCCGCCAGCCACGGATCCTCATACACCACGGCCGCCAGCCACTCGGAAGCCTTTGAATAGGCCCGCTTCCACAGGGCGCGAAAAGCACGGCCGGAACTGACGATCGGGAGGTAGCTCACGCCATAAGAGGCCGCGATTTCGCTGAGCTTGTAGGGCATGCCCGCGCCGCAAGTGACGCCCGCCACCATGCCCCTGGTCTTTTCCAGAACGCCGTGCAGCACGCGCTGCGCACCGCCCATTTCCCAGAGGACGTTGATGTTGATCGCGCCTTTACCACCAGCGATTTCGAAGGCGCGCTTCACCTGTTCGACCGCGCCGTCAATAGCATAGGCGACCAATTCTTCATGACGATCGCGGCGAGTACGGCCGTGGTAGAGTTGGGGAATGACATTGCCCATGCTGTCGTAGCTGTCGGCATTGACGGCTGACACAGTGCCGATGCCACCAGCCGCAGCCCATGCTCCGGAACTGGCGTGATTGGAGACTGCCACGCCCTTTCCGCCTTCGACCAGCGGCCAGACTTCACGACCACCATAGATGATGGGCTTCAAACCCTTGAACAACCTAATCTCCCGCGCAACAGCTGCTGGGTCACCCGCCGACTAAGGGCCGCTCTATAGCAGCTTTCACGACTGATGACGAATTTACGGCCGCGCCCTACCGCAAAATATGGGGGCTGGATAGTACCTGTCCATAAAGCGACGCATAAGCGTCCACCATTGCGGCCTCTTCGAAATCGCGTTGAGCCCGGTGCAGGTTCGCGTCACCCAGACGGTTGCGAAGCTCGGAACTTGCGGCCAGCCGCCCTAGCGCGTCGGACAGTGCCGCCTCATCAGAGGCTATGAACGGCTGGTTTTCCGGGGCGACCATCTGAGCGACATCTCCCACGTCGGTTGACGCCACCGGCAGGCGCGCGGCCATCGCCTCCACCAGCGAGATGGGGAATTGTTCACTGTCCGAGGACAGCGCGAAGATGTCGAGCAAGCCCATGAAACGCGAAGGATTGGGCAGGAAACCGGGCATGCAGATGTCATCGAGCCCATGCCGCGCCGCTTCCGCCATGATCGGGTCACGCTCAGGCCCTTCTCCGATGACCACCAGTTGCAGCTTATCACGGTGCGGCGCGACGGCCCGGACCAGCCGGGGGATATTCTTCACCGGGCGCAAACCGGCCAGCGTGCCGACAAGCAACTTGCCCGGTGAGCGCACCAGCCCTGGAATAGCGCCGGGAACGGGTTGAAGATATTGTGCGACGTCGATCCCGTTGCGGATCAAATGAACTTTCCGCGCGGGCTGATGCCACATCGCGCGGGCAATCTGATTGAGCCGGATGGACGGCACGACGACGGCTTGGGCGCGCTGGAGCGCCAGCCGACGGTAGAGGTTGCGCCCTGTCTTGAGGCGCTCGGCCTCCTCGATATTGAAGCCATCCTCATGATGGATGAGCGGTGGCATCGGGAGAAAGGATGAGCAGAAACGATGGGCCATGACGGCATCCATCGCGCCCCAATTATAGGTGAGGACGAGGTCAAAGCTGGACATGAAGCGCCCCAGTGCCCGGAAGCGCCGTGGGCTAGGGCGGCCGGTGAGCAGCGGAGGATCGGGGAAGCTCACATCGATTTCCGGCGCGATCGCCGATCGGGCGCCCATTGCTTCGGGCGCTGCGCTGACGATCGTGTGGCTAGCGCGGTTGCCCCACAGGTTCATCAGGCGGACGGCGCGCGCTTCCTTGCCGCCGAGGGAGAAGCTGCCGTGAACATGAAGAAGGCGAGGCGGCCGCCGATGAGTGTCAGCCATGCAGGACTCGAGCGAGTAGGCGGTCGATGGCGGCGGCGGCTACCGGCTCGTCCAAAATCGGCGCGTGGCCGACGTCGGGAACGGTCACTAGTTCAGCGCTCGAGCCCATATCTGACAACATGCGTTCGGCTGTTGAGGCGCTGATAACGTCGGAGTGTTCGCCGCGCAGGATCAATGAAGGAATGCCATTAAAGGAAGACATTACGGGCCACAGGTCGACCCCGGCCTCACCTCCGGCCAGGCGGAGGGGTTCGGCGATGCGCATGTCGTAGTCCAGCACGACGCGGCCTCCGCTGTTGAGTCGGTACAGACGCTTGGCCATGGCTAGCCATTGCTCGAGGCCATAGCGGGGGTAGATATCTCGGTTCGCCTCTTCGAGGGCGCGGGCGGCCTGGACCCAGCTTTGATGTGATTGGCCAACGCCCACATAGGTACGGATGCGGTCGAGCCCCGCCTGTTCGAGCTTCGGCCCCACGTCGTTCAAGAGCGCACCGGCCAGCCATTCGCGGTGAGTCGCGGCGATCAACATGGTGATAAGGCCGCCGAGCGAAGTACCGATCGCGACGAAGCGGGTGATGGCGAGGTCGGCCAACAGGCGGCTGATGTCCTGCAAATAGGTCAGCGGGACATAGGTCATGGGGTCCTTGGCCTGCGCGCTTTCGGCCCGGCCGCGCATGTCGGGGCAGATGAGGCGCCACTCGCCCGCCAGACGATCGGCCAAGGGCTCAAAGTCGCGGGCGTTGCGGGTCAGGCCGGGAAGGCACAGCAGCGGCGGGCGACCGTCTTCACCGCCGCCATAATCGCGATAATGAAGCCTGAGGCCGTCGGGAGACCACCAATAGCCGTCGGTGAAGCTGGTCAACGGTCGTGCGCCCTCAAATAAATGTCCAGCGGTTGCAACTTCCTGCCCCGCTCCCCCATATCGCCGCATGGACAAATCCTCGCAAGCAAACAGATACAATCCGGCAAAGGAAATCTTCGGATTACAGCCGGATTTCGCCGATGAGGTCGCCCCCGCCGACTTCCCACAGACGATTTTACGCTACCGGAACGACCGGGCCGCAGCCAGCGTGGGGTTGGAAACGCTGAGCGGTGACGAGTGGATTCGTCATTTCGGGCGATTCGACGCCCTGCCCGGCAACCTGCCCCAGCCCTTGGCGCTGCGTTATCATGGACATCAGTTCCGGACCTACAATCCCGACATAGGCGACGGGCGTGGTTTCCTGTTTGCGCAGTTGCGCGACGATGCGGGACGGCTGCTGGACCTGGGCACCAAGGGTTCGGGCCAGACGCCATACAGCCGCTTCGGCGATGGCCGCCTGACGCTGAAAGGCGGGGTTCGCGAGATATTGGCGACCGAGATGCTGGAGGCTCTGGGCGTCAACACATCGAAGACCTTCTCACTGATCGAGACGGGCGAGGCGCTGGAGCGGAATGACGAACCCTCCCCCACCCGCGCTGCGGTCATAGTGCGCCTCAGCCATTCGCACATCCGCGTTGGATCGTTCCAGCGCGCCGCCTATTTCGACGACAAGCCCCTGTTGGAGCGGCTGACCGATTATTCGCTGCGGACGCTTTATGACGAGAAGCCGGGGAATAACGCGCCCGCGCAATTGCTGGGCCGTGTGGTCGAACGGACGGCCGATCTGGCGGCGAGCTATATGGTCGCGGGGTTTGTGCATGGCGTGCTGAACAGCGACAATATCAATGTGACGGGCGAGAGCTTCGATTATGGGCCTTGGCGCTTCACGCCTTTATGGGAGCCGGGTTTCACGGCGGCCTATTTCGATCATGCTGGGCTTTATGCCTTCGGACGGCAAGCGGAAGCGATCCATTGGGACGTGGCGCAGCTGGCTGTTTCCTTGCGCCCATTGGTCGAGGCCGAGCCTTTGATCGAGCAGTTGGAGCGGTTTCCCGAGTTGTTCGGGCAGGCAATGGTTCGGCGCTTTTGCTGGCGGCTGGGCGTGGTCCCTTCAGGAGAGGCAAACGCCATGATCCAGGCGGCCGTCAATGGCATGGCCGCGAGTGAAACGCCGATCGATCGCTTCTTCCATGACTGGCGCGGTGGAGAGCCGCGTGGCGGGGCGGACTATTCGGGTGAGGCTTGGGGGGCGTTCCGTGAAGCTGTTGCCGGGATGGAGGCAAGTGGCGATAGGGAGCATGGCTATTGGAGCGACGCGACGCCCTGTTCGATGCATATCGACGAGGTTGAGGTGATTTGGAGCGCCATTGCCGAACGGGATGACTGGTCGCTGTTGCATAAGAAAGTGGCGGCGGTTCGGCGGATGGGTGAGGCTATGGGGGATGGGCCGGAGGTGCCTTGAGGCAATTCGGGTTATGGGGACGCGACGCTGGGACGCTCGCTGCGCTCGCCCCCTCTCCCCCCGCCTCGATGAGAGTCACGTGCCTCTCATCGACCCCTGAAGGGGAGAGGGAGCCTTTGGTGCTTTGCGGCGCTTCCCTAATGGGCTGTTATCCGCCATATCGGCTGTATGTCCGCGACGCTGACTTCGATTGAACCCGCCACTGGCGCACTGTTGTGGCAGGGAACTGCCAGCGATGTAGAGGCGGAGGTCGCAAGGGTCAGGGCGGCTTGGCCCTCCTGGGCTGCCCAACCCATCTCCTACCGCATCGAGACGCTTCGTCGCTTCGTCAATGTCGTGCGCGCCAATGATGAGGCGTTGGCCGACCTGATCGCGCGGGAGACGGGAAAGCCGCTTTGGGACGCGCGAACCGAAGTCACGGCCGTGATGAACAAGGTAGACATTTCGGTGGCTGCCTATTCGGAGCGGACGGGGCAACGGCGACTGGAATCTGCCATGGGTGCCCGCCAGTGGGTGCGGCACAAACCGCATGGCGTCATGGCGGTGTTAGGCCCCTATAATTTCCCCGCTCATCTGCCCAATGGCCATATCATTCCTGCCCTGCTCGCCGGGAACGGCGTGTTGTTCAAACCGTCCGAAAAAACGCCAGCGGTGGGAGAGATGCTGGTGCGTTTCTACCATGAGGCGGGCGTGCCGCAGGATGTGGTGCGGTTGGTGCTGGGCGGGCCGGATGAGGGCAAGGCGCTTGCGGCCCATGCCGACGTGAACGGCATTTTGTTCACCGGATCGGCATCGACGGGGCTGGCGATCAATCGGCAGTTTGCCAGCAATCCGGCCAAGATATTGGCGCTGGAAATGGGTGGCAATAATCCAATCGTCGTATGGGATACCGGCGATATCGCCAGCGCCGCCGTCCTGGTGGCGCAATCGGCTTTTCTGTCGAGCGGCCAGCGCTGCACGGCGGCGAGCCGGCTGATCGTCAAGGAAGAGTTGGCCGACCTTTTGATCGGCGAGGTCAAGAAGATCGCCGACCGGCTGATCGTCGATCATCCGCATGCCGACCCTGCGCCCTTCATGGGACCGGTCATCGACAATCATGCGGCGGACCAGCTGACCGAAAGCTTCCTTTATCTGATGAGCCATGGCGGGCGGCCGATAAAGCATCTCGTGCGCCTGTCGGAAGACAGGCCGTTGTTAAGCCCCGCCATCATCGATGTGACTGCGATGACGGAACGGCCCGACGTTGAGCTGTTCGGGCCACTGCTACAGGTAATCCGCGTTCCCGATTTCCCAGCGGCGATCGCGGAGGCGAACAATAGCCGTTATGGCCTGTCGGCTTCGCTGATCGGCGGGTCGCCCGAGCAATATAATCAGTTCTGGGCGAATATCCGGGCAGGCATTGTCAACTGGAACCGGCCGACCAATGGCGCTTCGTCCTCCGCGCCGTTCGGAGGTCTAGGCATTTCGGGCAATCATCGGCCGAGCGCTTTTTATGCGGCGGATTATTGCGCCTATCCGGTTTCATCGGCGGAAATCGAGCAGCCACGCGCTTCGATCGGGATTGGGCTGAAGGAAGTGGATGTCAGTGGGATGGGGGATTGAGGGGAGTCCTCCAGGCGGCATCCCCACCATTTTCTGACGTCGTGCCAGCGAAAGCTGTAAGCTTACATTTCAGGCGCAAGATATTGAACGAGCATCACGCAATCCCAGCTTCCGCCGAGATGACGCGATGCCGCTGTTCATTCCGCCCAACCGAAGTCGGCTTATTCTATCAGAACACAGGCTGATTAGCCGGGTCTTCCGGATCAACTACGGGCGCAGGAATAGGCGTCACGGGCGAGTGGATGCCGCATTCCACCTTATCCCAACCGCGCCAGCGTCCTGCGCGGGGATCTTCGCCGGGCAGCACCTTCGACGTGCACGGCTCGCAGCCTACCGACAGATAGCCCTGCGCCTCCAGCGGATGACGCGGCAGATCATGCTCCGCAAAATAGGCTTCCAGATCGTCCTTCGTCCAATCGCCGAGCGGATTGATCTTCAGGCGGCCGTCTTCCACTTCGAAACGCGGCATGTTCTGGCGCGTGGTGGACTGAAACGCCTTGCGCCCGGAAATCCACGCGTCCAGCCCGTCCTTGGCGCGCTGCATCGGCTCGACCTTGCGGATGTCGCAGCATCCATCAGGATCATAGGACCAGCGCAGGCCCGTCTCGTCCTTCTTCGCTAGCACATCGGCATTGGGCACGACCGACCGGCTGTCGGAAAAACCCATCCGGCTGATAAGCGTATCGCGATAGTTCAGCGTTTCCGCGAACATCTTGAGCGTATCGACGAAGATTACCGGCACACTCTTGTCCGCCCGCGCCACGAGATCCAGCAGCACGGCGCTTTCCGTGCCGAAGGAAGACACAACCGCCACCTTGCCTGCCAGACCTTCGGCAAAGACGGTCTTGAGCATCGTCAATGCATCCACCCCCTCGAAACGCGCGTTCAGCGCGTCCGCGTCAGCCTCCGTAAAGGCAGGCCGGGCGTCGATTACGTCAAGCTGGCGGGCAGGTTCAGCCATCTATACTCTCCGGGTGCCGCTTCGCCCAAACCGGGCTGCGGCCATCGACGGTCTTTTGATAGACGTCGGCATAACGATTTAGGGCGCGATCGACGGCGGCATCGTCCAGCGCCTTGTCGGGGCGGAAGCTGTCGAAGCCGCAGCGGCGCATGGCGTTGATCTGATCAACCAGCACATCGCCCACCGCGCGCAGTTCACCCGAATATCCAGCCTCGCGCAGGATACGGGCGGCCGAATAGCCGCGTCCGTCGCCATAGGCGGGGAAGTTCACCTCAACCAGCGATAGCCGGTCGAGATAGGGCAGCAACTCGCGCGCGTCCTCGCCCGCTTCGATCCGCACGGCGGTCGAATTGGACTGGCCGGTGAAGGATTCGACCGTGACGGCGGGTTCCTGCGCGGCTTCACCGTCGCGGAAAGTCAGGAACTCAACCATAGATCGCCTCCTTGAAGGGCTTCATGCCAAGACGGCGATAGGTGTCGAGGAAGCGCTCGCCTTCCTGACGCTGAGCGAGATAGAGGTCGGTGACCTTTTCAATGGCATCCACGACGCCATCTTCGGAAAAGCCCGGCCCCGTAATCTGGCCGACGGCAGCGTCCTGCGCGCCCGATCCGCCGAGCGACAGCTGGAAATTCTCCACGCCCTTACGGTCCACGCCCAGCACGCCGATATGTCCGGCATGATGATGCCCACATGCGTTGATGCAGCCGGAGATCTTGACCTTAAGCTCGCCCAGATCCTTTTGGCGGCCAGCGTCCGCAAACCGTTCCGAAAGCTTCTGCGCCAGCGGTATCGACCGCGCATTGGCAAGGCTGCAATAGTCGAGCCCCGGGCAAGCGATGATGTCGCCGATCAAGTCCAGATTGGCCTCCGCCAGCCCGGCCTCGTCCAGCTTCTGCCAGATGGCGTAAAGGTCCGCCTTCTTCACATGCGGCAGGACAAGGTTCTGCGCATGGGTCACGCGCAGTTCGTCCAGCGAATAGTGTTCCGCCAGGTCCGCCACCAACTCGATCTGCTCGGCCGAAGCATCGCCCGGAATACCGCCGCGCGGCTTAAGGCTGATGTTGACGATCGCATAGCCCGGCTGCTTGTGCGCCGCGACCTGCCGGTCCACCCACAGGGCGAAGGCGGGGTCGCTGCGATCGATCTCGTCGCTCAGACCCTGATCATAAGTCGGATTGGCGAAGAAGGGCCGGATGCGATCCAGTTCCTCGGTCGGCGGGTTGAGGCCAAGCTCCCGCATATGCGCGAACTCTTCCTCGACCTGACGCTTATATTCCTCGACGCCCAGCTCGTGGACCAGGATCTTGATCCGCGCCTTGTACTTGTTGTCGCGGCGGCCGTAGCGATTGTAGACGCGCAGGCATGCTTCGAGATAAGGCACGATCTCATCTTCGGTCACGAAGTCCTTGATAAGAGGCCCAACCATCGGCGTGCGGCCCATGCCGCCACCGGCATAGACTTCCGCCCCGATCTGCCCATCGCGCGACACCAGCTTCAGGCCGATATCGTGCAGCCGCATCGCCGCGCGATCCTCTTCCGCCGCGATCACCGCGATCTTGAACTTTCGCGGCAGATAGGTGAATTCGGGATGGAAGGTTGACCACTGGCGCAGCAGCTCGGCCCAAGGGCGGGGGTCCGTCACCTCATCGGCGGCGACGCCAGCATATTGGTCCGACGAGATGTTGCGGATGCAATTGCCGCTGGTCTGAATGGCATGCATCTCGACCGTCGCCAGTTCGGCGAGGATGTCGGGCGCGTCGGCCAGCTTGATCCAATTATATTGCAGGTTCGTGCGCGTCGTGAAGTGGCCATAGCCCTTGTCATATTTGCGCGCGATCTCGCCCAGCTTGCGCATCTGCGGCGCGTTCAGCGTGCCATAGGGGATGGCGACGCGCAGCATATAGGCGTGAAGCTGGAGATAGAGGCCGTTCATCAAGCGCAACGGCTTGAACTGGTCCTCGGTCAATTGCCCGGCCAGGCGACGTTGCACCTGATCGCGGAATTCCTCGACGCGGGCGTCCACGATGGACTGGTCATAGCTGTCATAACGATACATGGTCAGATCACCCAGTTGCCGGCATCGGCGTCATTCGGTTTAAGCGTCAGGTCGGGGCGCACGGTTGGTCCCAGAGCGCGGATGCGGTCCTTGATATGGGCCGGGCGCACGCCTTCGTCGGTCAGGGTGGCGTCGATCACATAAGGCGCGACAACCCGCAGCGCGGCTTCCTCGGCACGGGCAAGCTCGTCGCCCTTGTCGCCCACATCGACGGATTCGCCGACCTGCCGCGACCAGCCGTCGCCCGCCCACCAGATCACGTCCCCGGTGCCAAGGTCATTGCCGGTCAAAATCTTCACGAATGCATCTCCGCCCCATTATTCACCTGTGCGGCCCAGCCAGCCAGCACGTCCTGCGCCAGCGCATAAGCCGCCACTTCACCGACCACAACCAGGGCCGGACTTTTTACTTTTTCGCGAACCACCATGTCGCCTAGATCGGCGAGCAGGGTGCGCAACGTGCGCATATCAGTGCGCGTGCCATTTTCCAGCACCGCAACCGGAATGGCAGGCGACACCCCATCGGCGATAAGCTTGTCGGCGATATCCGCCGCCGTCGCCACGCCCATATAGATCACCAGCGTGCGGCCATGGCCAGCAAGCCCGGACCAGTCCTGATCCGTCAGCCCCTTGCACTGGCCCGCGACGAAGGTCACCGCACTTGCCGCATCGCGATGGGTAAGGGGAAGCTGGGCCTGCGCCGCGCAGCCGATCGCCGCGCTGATGCCCGGCACGATCTCGACCGGCACGCCAGCGGCGCGGCATGCTTCCATTTCCTCGCCCCCGCGCCCGAAGACGAAAGGATCGCCGCCCTTCAGCCGCACGACATTGCGTCCGGCAAGCGCCAGTTCCACAAGCAGAGCGTTGATCCCCTCTTGCGGCATCGAATGGCGGCTGCGCTGCTTGGCTACGGAAATCAATTCAGCGTCGACCGAAGCCATGGCCAATATCTCGGCCGAAACCAATCCGTCATGCACGATGACATCCGCCTGCGCGATCAGGCGCGCAGCGCGCAACGTCAGCAGTTCCGGATCACCCGGACCCGCGCCGACGAGAAAGACGGTAGCAGGGAGTTGTTCGGCCATGCTGGCCAGATGGCGGAAGCGCTCCACCGTTTCAATTCAGAATGCTTTGCCTATGGCGAAGGAAAATTTGGGGGATGGGGTGTCCAGGTCCGACACCCGCCCCTTTCATTCCCGCAAAATCAGTCGCATTCGGACCGGAGGAACTCGGCCGCCTCACCTCCACTAGCGTGAGGAAATAAAGTCGTTCGCCGTCAGCTTGAGTGGCGCGATCCTGCCGTCGCGCAGATAGGGGACGTCAGTATTGGCCACGCATAATCAAACGGTATCGTTCTGTCGAGCAAGCCTCATGGCGCGAGCGCAGGAATGGCGATAACGTAGCACTCTTACCTGTGGAAAGGGGACACCGCATGGCGATCGAGCTCAAGATATTGGCGTGGAGTTGTGCGCTCCTGTTGGTGCATATTTTTGCGGCGGCGCATTTCAAGACGAAGCAATATGGGTCGAAGTGGAACATGGGCGCGCGGGATGAGGCCTTGCCGCCGCTGGAGCCGATCGCCGGACGGCTGGTGCGCGCGCAGGCAAATTTCCTTGAGACCTACCCGATCGCCATCGTCGCGCTGCTCGGCGTGGTGATTGCGGGACGGACGAGTGACCTGACGGCGATCGGCGCATTGCTATGGCTGGGCGCGCGTATCGTCTATCTTCCGCTTTACGCGATGGGCGTGCCGGTGGTGCGGACGCTCGTCTATATGGTTGGGCTGATTGGCATTATATTGGTGTTGCAGGCGCTCATTACGGGTTGAGCGCCCTCGCCCCTTAGTTCGAGCAGAGCCGAATTCGGTCGATCACTCATAATCGCCCATATAACCGCCGTCCGCGAGGTCGGAGAAGCGGGTGATTTTCGCGTCGAACTTCATACGGATACGGCCGGTCGAACCGTGACGCTGCTTGGCGACGATGAGTTCGGCAAGGCCGTAGATCCGCTCCATCTCCTGCGCCCATTCAAGATGCTCGCTACTCTCCTTGTTGCCCGGCTCCTTCGCGGCGACATAATAATCCTCGCGGAAGACGAACCAGACCATGTCGGCGTCCTGCTCGATCGAGCCGGATTCACGAAGGTCGGACAGCTGTGGGCGCTTGTCCTCGCGCTGCTCAACCGCACGGCTAAGCTGGGAAAGCGCCAGAACCGGTACATTAAGTTCCTTCGCCAAAGTCTTGAGACCACGGGAAATTTCGGAAATTTCCTGCACGCGATTATCGCTGCCCCGGCCGCTGCCCTGTAGCAGTTGAAGATAGTCGACGATCACGAGGCCAATGTCATGGCGCCGCTTCAATCGGCGAGCGCGGGTGCGCAGCGCCGCGATGGTCAAACCCGGCGTGTCGTCAATGAACAGCGGCAGTTCCTGAAGGTCACGCGCCGCGCGAGACAGGTTCTGGAAGTCCGCGCGGCTGATCTTGCCCATGCGCAGCGCCTCCCCACTGATGCCCGACTGTTCGGCGAGCACGCGAGTGGCAAGCTGATCGGCGGACATTTCGAGGGAGAAGAAGGCCGTCTTGGCGCCCATATTCTTTTCAGGCGGGATGCCATCGACATGGTCGCGCATCCAGCGGGACGCGGCGTTATAGGCGATGTTGGTCGCGAGCGAGGTCTTGCCCATGCCCGGACGGCCCGCAAGGATCATGAGGTCCGAATTATGGAGGCCGCCGATCTTTTCGTTGAGACTGTTGAGGCCGGTGGTGATGCCCGAGACATGGCCCCCACTGTTGAGCGCGCGTTCGGCCACCTGCACGGCCATGGTGGTGGCGGTGGCGAAGCTCTTGACCGAGCCGGTTTCACCCTCGCCTTCCGATACTTTGTAGAGCGCGACTTCGGCCATCTCTATCTGTTCGCGCGGGTTGACATCTTCGCTCGTATCGAGAGCATTTTCAACGAGTTCACGGCCAACATTCACAAGCTGACGCAGGAGCGCAAGGTCATAAATCTGGCTGGCGAAATCGCGCGCGCCGAGCAGCGCGGCACCGTTGCCTGTAAGCTGCGCGAGATAGCCGACACCGCCCAACTCCTTGAGCGCCGGGTCCTGCTCCAGCATCGGCTTGAGCGTGACCGGATTGGCAACCATGTCGCGCTCAACCAGCTTCATCACGGCTTCATAGATGCGGCCATGCAGGGGCTCGAAGAAATGCTCCGCCTTGAGCTTGAGCTGAACATCCTCGGCAATGCGATTGTCGATCATCAGCGCACCCAGCAGCGCGGCTTCCGCCTCCACATTGCGCGGGAGTTCGGGGGTGCCTGCTTCAGCGGCGGGGTTAATCTGCACCAGTTCGACCATGCGCCCCTCATCGCGCTCGCCGGGGTTCTGCGCAAGGGGCAAGCTGTGTCGCAACCGGCAAAGCTGTGGAGAACTCCCCCTTGCTTTTCCTCGTCGGCAGAAGCAGGGACTATGGACCCATGACTGACCCGCGCATCATCGACATCACGCTTGACGAGCGGACGATCCTTTGGCGCAACGCAGACGTCGAGCAGGAACGGCGGATCGCCATATTCGACCTGCTGGAAGATAATTATTTCGCGCCCCAGCGTACCCATGCCGATGATTATGCAGGTCCCTACCGCGTGCTGCTGCGCGTCGAGGATGGGCGGCTGGTGATCGAGATCAAGCGGGAGGATGGCGAGCCGCTGGAGGCGATCATCCTCGGCCTCGGCCGGTTCCGGCGCCCGATCCGGGAATATTTCGCGATCTGCGACAGCTATTATCAGGCAATCAGCAACGCCTCCCCGCAACAGATTGAAACGGTGGACATGGCGCGGAGGGCCATCCACAATGACGCGGCGGAAATGCTGATCGAGCGGCTGGAGGGCAAGATCAAGGTCGATTTCGACACGGCACGACGCCTGTTCACGCTCATCTGCGTGCTGCATATCAAGGGGTAAGAGAACATTCGCCAGCATTCTTCCGGCCGGTTTCTGGTCCGCATTGTTGCGGGCGCGGCCGTCATTGCCTTGCTGGCGCTTGGGCTGTGGGCTTATGCCTGCCGCTGGGCACCGGGACGGGACGTTTATCCGGTTCAGGGGGTGGCCGTTTCCGCCGACGGAGGCACCATCGATTGGGGCACGCTGGCCGCCAATGGCGTCGATTTCGCCTATATAAGAGCGGCCAAGGGCACAGAGGGCCGCGACCCTGCCTTTGCGCGGAACTGGTCTGCGGCGCGATCGTCAGGTTTGCGTTATGGCGCGGTGCTGGATTTCAGCCTGTGCGGCCGGGCCGCCGGTCAGGCGACACGCTTCGTCACGACAGTGCCACGGGATAATGCCGCCCTGCCCCCGGTGATCCGGCTCGACTTCGATCCTGGCTGCACTGCGCGGCCGGGGCGGGACGCGGTGCTGTCGGAACTCAATACGCTGGTGAACCTGGTCGAAAGCAATGCAGGCAAGCCGGTGCTCCTCAACATCTCGGAGGCTTTCGAGGAGGAATATGACATCGCGTCAGGCATAAACCGGACGCTCTGGCTGGATGGAAATTTCTTTCCGCCTGATTATGCCACCCGCCGATGGGTCATGTGGACGGCGAATGACATGCGTCATATCGATGGCATCGATGGCCCGGTCAGGTGGGGTGTGGTTGCGCCATGAATATTGATGCGGATGTCGAAAGCCTGATCGAGGCAGCGCGCGCGGCGAGGGCAAATGCCTATGCGCCGTACAGCCGATTTGCTGTCGGGGCAGCCGTGCGCTTGTCCGATGGCGAAGTGGTCGCCGGCGCCAACTTCGAAAATGCGAGCTTTGGCCTGTCGCTCTGTGCTGAGACAGTGGCGCTGGCGGCGGCGAATGCGCAGGGACGGCTCGGCGACGTGCGGGCAATTGCGGTCGTTGGGGGGCGTGCTGACCCGGTAACGCCCTGCGGAAGATGTCGCCAGATACTGAACGAAGCAGAGCAGGTGGCGGGCAGACCGATCGCCATTTATTGTGCGGCGGGCGACGGCGAGTCCGTGGTCCAACACAGCGTTACCGAACTTTTGCCTTTTTCGTTCGGACCCAATGACTTGGGTCACTATCCTTCCAGTAAGAGTTAAGAATAGCCATGTCGATTTTGTCGGATAAGTGGATTCGCGAACAGGCCATGTCCCAAGGGATGATCGAGCCATTCGTCGAAAATCAGCGGCGGGACGGCTGCATCAGCTATGGGCTGTCCTCCTATGGCTATGACGCGCGCGTGGCCGACGAGTTCAAGATATTCACCAACGTCGACAGCGCGGTGGTCGACCCGAAGGATTTCGCCGCGAACAGCTTTGTTGATCGCAAGACCGACTGCTGCATCATCCCGCCCAACAGCTTTGCGCTGGCCCGGACGGTCGAATATTTCCGGGTGCCACGCGATGTGCTGGTGATCTGCCTCGGTAAATCCACCTATGCGCGGTGCGGCATCATCGTGAATGTGACGCCGCTGGAACCGGGCTGGGAGGGCCATGTGACGTTGGAGTTTTCCAACACGACGCCCCTCCCCGCCAAGATCTACGCCAATGAAGGGGCCTGCCAGTTCCTGTTCCTCAAGGGCAATGAGCCGTGCGAGGTCAGCTATGCCGACCGGGCGGGGAAATATATGGGGCAGCAAGGCGTTACATTGCCTCGACTCTAAAGGCCGTGCCACAAGGCTGAGGATGAATTTCGATCGGCGCCAGTCATGCTGAAGTTTTTCCGTCGCGGTGCATCGCCAGCGCCCTCCTTCATGCCCGATATAGGGGGAAATCGGCGGGTCTATGCCATCGGGGACATTCACGGGCGGCTCGACCTTTTCGAACAGCTTCTGCGTTTGATCGATGAGGATGATGCCGCGCGCGATCCCCTGCCCTGCCATCTCGTCCTGCTGGGCGACCTGATGGATCGCGGGCCGCAATCGGCCGCCGTCATAGAGCATGCGATGTCCTTGTGGCAGGGATCCCCGAATGTGCACCTGATCAAAGGCAATCATGAGGAGGTCTTTGTCGGAGCCGCGAAGGGCGATGCGCAGTATGCGGGCTATTGCCGACGCATCGGAGGCGATACCACCCTTGCCAGCTATGGACTGGAATCCGGCGTCAGCATAGCGATGACGGACAAAGACATCGCGTCATGGATGCTGGAAAATGTGCCCCGGGGGCATGTCGATTTCCTGAACGATTTTGCGGACAGCCTTGTGATGGGCGACTATCTGTTCGTTCATGCCGGGATCAGGCCCGGCCTGCCGTTGGAGAAGCAGGACGCGGCGGACTTGCGCTGGATCAGGGGCGAATTCCTGCATGACCGGGAAGCCCATCCCTATATGGTGGTCCATGGGCACAGCATAACCAGCGAAGTCGATGAGCAGGTCAACCGAATTGGGATAGACACGGGTGCCTGGAACAGCGGCAAATTGACGGCGATCGGCCTTGAGGGCACGGAACGCTGGTATTTGCAGACTTAGCCAGAACAGAAAGACGCCCCAAGTTCAACGCCAGCCCTTCTCCTTCGCAGCGGCCTCCTGGGTCGCGTTGGCGGGGGAGCCTTCGATCAGGGCGCCGACCGTCGCCATGATGCGGGCGTCGGTGGAGGATGCCTGACGATAATCCGTTGATTGCGAGGTTCCGGGGATCAGTTGCTGAACCTGCCAGCCTTCTCCTTCGCGGCAGGCCACTCCCGACAGGGCGCTACCTTCGAAGCTGCGGCACCAGCCTCCGTCTTTGCGCTGAAAACTCAGGCCGATGCGGATCGATCTGTCCTGTTGGGCCGAAGCAAGTTGGTTTTCGAGAGCGGAGGCGAGTTCACCCCTTGCCGTCATGACGCCATCCTTGAGCGCAATCGGGCCAGCGGGACCACTCGACAAACGGCCGACGCCAAGACCCAGGACAAGGCTAGCAGCGATCGCGCCGCCAATGCCCCAACTGCGCCATTTGGGAGCCGCAGGACGGGTGATGGACGTGACCTTCGGCCGTTCCTCCAGCAGCGCACGCATAGCCTGTGGCACAGGTTCAGCTTCCACCGGAGCATAGTGGCCAGACAGACGCTGCCGCAAATGCCGGTGCATTTCGAGGCGCTCCGCCAAGGCAGGATCGTCCGCAACGGCACGATCGACGCGGCGGCGGGTGATCTCGTCCAGTTCGCCATCGACCCAAGCGATCAGCATGGCTTCGTCAATGTCGGTCATGCTGCTTCTCCCAGCAATTCGATAAGGGCGCCGCGTCCACGGACCAATCGGGAGGTCAATGTGCCCATGGGCACGCCCAGAATTTCGGCGGCTTCCTTGTAAGACAGCCCCTCTACCAGAACGAGGGCGATGGCTTCGCGCTGATCGTCCGGCAGAGCCTGCATCGCGCGATCGACGTCGGAAAGCATGACGTGCGCCTCCACATGCTGGTCACCTGCATAGCCGACATGCTCGCCCGCTTCTTCGGGCGCGAAGGTTCGCACGGCGCGCTGTCGCGAACGGCCTTCATCGATCCAGAGATTGCGCATGATACGATACATCCAGCTGTCCAACCTTGTCCCCGGCCGCCATTGTGCGCGCGCCCGCAGCCCCCGCTCCAGCGCTGCCTGGCAAAGGTCGTCCGCATCGGCCCGATCCCTCGACAAGCTGACGGCGAAACGACGCAGCCGGGGAAGGATCGCCAACAGATCGTTTTCGAACGACATCCGGTCTCCATCACTTGTTCAAGGATGAAACGGCCGTGCCCATTCGTTTCATCCTTGAAGCCGTATATCTACCGGAAATAAATTCGCGATGACTCATTATGGATGCGAAAGGAGCGGAAAATTCGCCTCCGCGCCAGTCGAGGATGAAGAGACAGATATGAAGGCCCTATGTTCCTGGATCGTTGCGGGGCTGCTGCTGACAGGGCCAGCGGCGCAAGCGCAGTTGCTGCCCTCCCCCAACGGAGCCTTGGGTCAGGTCGGCAGGGTGGTTCCGGACCTGCTCAACGAGGCGGACAGCGCGCTGGATCGCGTTCCCCCTGCCCGCTTCGCCGAGCGCCTCGTGGCGGCCAGGACCGCGCGGATCGGTGATCTGCTGAGACGGCATGGCGACAGCGTGGAACTGGACGATCGGAAAGAGGCGGCGCGGCGTGGCGTCATCCTGCTGACGGGTGCGAAGCAGGCCAGCATCGAAGTGTTGCGGGGCGCGGGCTATGTGGTGGCAAGCGAGGCCGTTGAGGGGATCGACCTGCCGCTGACACGCCTGACTGTACCGCCCGGCCGAAGCCTCGCCCGTGCATTGAAGCAGGTGCGCTCGATCGCACCAGAGGCGGAGGCAAGCGCGGATAATCTCTATTTCCCTGGCGGCAAAGCACCCAAGTCGGCGAGTGCTGCCTTGGCTGGAACAGGGACTGTCCGGTCCCCAGCGGCAGGATTGATCGATGGTGGTGTCGCCCGCCACGCGTCACTCACTGGCGCCGTCGAGCAGCGCGGCTTCGTTCGCGGCGCACCTCGCGCCAGTTCGCATGGCACGGCGGTGGCGTCCTTGATCAGTGGGACCGGACCCATCCGGGGCGCCGCGCCGGGGACGCCCCTACTCGTGGCGGACGTGTATGGCGATGATCCGGCGGGCGGCAGCGCCTTCGCGATCGTGCGGGCGCTGGGATGGATGGCGGCGCGCGGGGTCAAAGTCGTCACCGTGAGCCTGGTCGGACCCGATAATCCCCTGCTGGCGGGAGCAGTCCGATTGGCGCGGGAAAAGGGCGTTACGGTGGTGGCGGCGGTCGGCAATGATGGCCCCGCCGCCCCTCCCGCCTATCCCGCCTCCTATCCTGATGTTGTGGCGGTGACGGGCGTAGACGGCGGCGGACGTTTGCTGCCCGAAGCGGGGCGTGCGCGGCATGTGGATTTCGCGGCGCCAGGTGCGGACATGAATGCAGCTCGCGCCGGAGGTGGCAAGGTGCGCGTGCGGGGCACCTCCTTCGCCGCGCCGCTGGTCGCGGGGCGGTTGTTCCTGAGCGGCAGCCTGAACGGCTTGATCGCGGAAGCCAAACCGGGAAACAGCAAAGCGTTCGGGCATGGTATCATCTGTAGCGATTGCAGAAATATCAATTGAATATCAGTTAGTTGTTAGAAATATTTCGACGTCAGGGATGAAGTCGCATCGCCATCCCGTTGTCCTTGCATCGGATCGACAACGAACAAGGAGACGATCGATGAAGAAGACAATCATTCTTGCCACTGCCTGCCTTGCCGCCCTGACTGCGGTTCCTGCGTCTGCCCAGCTTCTAGGTGGCGGCGGCGGCTTGGGCGGTGGCCTGGGCGGCGCTCTGGGCGGCGCTGGTGGATCGCTCGGCGGCACATTGAGCGGTTCGGGCGGTATCGGCCTCGACCGCAGCATCGACCTCAGCAATGGCCGGGTTGCGGCGAATGGTACTGGTTCGGGCCGGGCTGATGGCGCGGCGACTGGTTCCGTGACCCACAAGGGCAAGAACCATGGCGCAAATGCTTCGGGGTCCGCCAGCGGATCGGCAAGCGGTGGCCTGACCGCCGACACGCTGGGCACCAATGATGTCGCCAATGCAGTAGGCGGCGTTCGGGATCAGGCCAGCCAGACGGCGGGCGCAGCGCGAGATCGCGCGGTCACTGCTGGTGCCGCAGCGCAAGGACAGGCCAGCGCAACGGCTCAAGCGGCACGCAACCGGGCTGGTGGCGCAGTGAGCGGTGCTGGATCGGCGGCGGGTAACGCGGCGGGTGCGGCCCAGTCCGGCACGGCAAACTCAGCCGATAGCGCCAGCAACGCTCTCAATGGAGGCGCGGCGCTTAATGCAACCGGCGCGCTATCGGGAAGCGGCCAGGCATCAGGCTCCAGCGAAAGCACGTCGTCCAGTCAGGCGGACAATTGACCCCACTCGGGCGGATTCCCCACTTCGGGCTTTAAGCCCGCTCCCTTTCCGCCCGTCCGCCTGACAAGACAGGGCCGGTGATCCAAAAGGTCACCGGCCCTTTTCATATCGGCACAAATCACAGCGCGGCCCGATCAACGACAAAGGCCGATGATCCCATAGGATCACCGGCCTTTTGGCACCCGCGCAAGGTTGCGAGGTCAGGCGACCTTGGTCGCGACCTCTTCCGCTTCATCAGGATCGCGCAGCACATAACCACGGCCCCACACGGTTTCGATATAATTGTCGCCACTGCACGCCAGAGCCAGTTTCTTGCGCAGCTTGCAGATGAACACGTCGATGATCTTGAGTTCAGGCTCGTCCATGCCGCCATAGAGATGGTTAAGGAACATCTCCTTGGTCAGCGTCGTGCCCTTGCGGAGCGAAAGCAGCTCCAGCATGGCATATTCCTTGCCGGTCAGGTGAACGCGGTTGCCGTCCACTTCCACGGTCTTGGCGTCCAGATTGACGGCCAACTTGCCCGTGCGGATGACCGATTGCGAATGACCCTTAGACCGGCGAACCACAGCATGGATGCGCGCGATCAGCTCTTCGCGGTGGAAAGGCTTGGTCACATAATCGTCGGCGCCAAAGCCGAAGGAGCGAACCTTGCTGTCCATCTCAGCAATGCCGGAAAGGATGAGCACCGGCGTCTGCACCTTGGCGGCGCGGAGCTTCTTCAGCACGTCATAGCCGTGCATGTCCGGCAGGTTCAAATCAAGACAGATGATGTCGTAGTCATACAGCTTTCCGAGATCGAGCCCTTCCTCGCCAAGGTCAGTGGTGTAGACATTGAAGCCTTCGGTCGTGAGCATAAGCTCGATCGCCTTGGCCGTTGTCGGTTCATCTTCTATTAGCAGAACGCGCATATTGAAGCCCCTGTCCTTGCAGATCCCGTCAACCCCTAAGAACGGCGTCTGCTCCAATTCATTAACCAAAAAACTTCTGAAGGACAAAGGTTAATTTTTCGCTAACCCGCAGAAATGCGCGAGTCGCGGGAATTTGAATCTGTTTGCAAGGATTTTCTGTCGAAGTGATTCATTTTGAGTCAAGATAGATTCACCTACGCAACGAAGCTTTAGCAGCCGTGGTTGCGAGCGATGAAGTCGAGCAAGGCTTCGACCCGCGCAGGCCGCAAGCGGGAGGGCGGCGTGACCAGATGCAGGCCGAGTGGCGGCGGCCTCCAATCCAGCAGAACCTCTTCCAACTCACCTGAAGCGAGCGCTTCACCCACAATAAAATCGGGGAGCCGGGCGACACCTATGCCCGCCCGGAGCGCGGGCAGCATGGCGTCGCCGCTGTTGACGGTGAGACGCGCCCTCACCTGTATCACGACATTCTGCTGACCTGGGCCAGCGAAACGCCAAACATCGGGCGTGGGGGCGTTTGAATAGCAAAGACAGTCATGGGTGCCGAGGTCGGACGGGTGCGCGGGACGTCCTCGCTCCGCCAGATAGGCCGGAGAAGCAATGACGTGCAGCTTGACGTCACCCAGCCGCCTGGCCCGCAGCGAACTGTCCGGCATGTCGGCGATGCGGAGGGTGGCATCAAGCCCCATCTCGATCATGTCTATCCGCGCGTCAGACAGGTGAAGATTGATGTCGATGGCAGGATGAATCTTGGCGAACTGCGCGACCAGCGGCGCGACGCGGAGCAATCCGAATGTCATCGGCGCGCCCAGCCGGATGGTTCCGGACAACTCGTCCGTATCCTGGCGAGCGGCTTCCTCCGCCGCCTGCCCTTCCTCGAAGATCCGGGCTGCATGACTGGCGAGACGCTTGCCGCTTTCCGTGAGGGCAAGGCGCCGACTGGTGCGGTTGAACAGGCTGGTCTCAAGATGCTGCTCAAGGCGTGTGACGGCCTTTGAGACCGTCGCTTTCGATACACTGAGCGCCTTGGCGGCATCGGTGAAGCTGCGATGCTCCACGACGGCGGCGAACATGGCCCATGCTTCAAGATCGGGAAGACGCATATGGGAAACAATCCGTTTCAATGCTGCTGGTTTAAGAAACGATCCTGATCGCTAAATCAGTCGGAAGCAAGCGGGAATACTTTTTCTCGCCGCAAGGAAAGGCACAAATATGATCACCGCCGCAGGAAACCGCATCGAGCGTCGTCCCTTCGAGACGCTGGGTCATGCCGACCATGGTTGGCTCAACGCCCGCCATCATTTCTCCTTCGCCGACTATCACGACCCCGATCGCATGGGCTGGGGCGCGATCCGCGTGTGGAATGACGATGAAATCGCCGCGAACACCGGCTTCCCTCCGCATCCGCACCGCGACATGGAAATCGTCACCTATGTTCGCAAAGGCGCGATCACGCATCAGGACAGTCTGGGCAACAAGGGCCGGACTGGGGCAGGCGACGTTCAGGTGATGAGCGCAGGGACGGGCATCCGTCACTCCGAATATAATCTGGAGGATGAAACAAGCACGCTGTTTCAGATCTGGATCATACCCAAGGCGCAGGGCGGCGCGCCAAGCTGGGGCGCCAAGCCCTTTCCGAAAGGCGATCGTGCCGGGAAGCTGGTGGTACTCGCCAGCGGCTATGCGGAGGATCAAGATGCGCTGCGTATCCGCGCCGATGCCCGCTTGCTGGGCGGCACCATAAAGGCTGGCACCAGCGTGACCTATGAAAGCGCCGAGGGACGGCACCTGTATTTCGTGCCCGCGACAGGGCGGATCGAGATTGATGGTCTGACCTTTGAAGCGCGCGACGGGGCCGCGATCCTGGGCGGACAGCCCATCACGATCACCGCGATCGAGGATAGCGAAATCGTGTTGGTCGATAGCGAATAGGCCCGCAAGGCCTATCGGCCGCTCGCTCGCCTTGCCCCCCTGAGGGGGCGAGCGGTCGCATTATTCAAGAAACCTTTTTCCGATCAATGCATTACCAAGACTGGAGACACTTCATGGCTAAGGTGCTCGTTCTCTATTATTCGTCCTACGGACACATCGAAACGATGGCGAAGGCTGTTGCGGAAGGCGCGATCGGCGCTGGCGCTCAGGTTGATATCAAGCGAGTGCCCGAAACCGCGCCCTTGGAGGTTGCCCGCAATGCGGGTTTCAAGCTGGAGCAGGATGCGCCGATCGCGACCGTGTCGGACCTTGCCGACTATGATGCAATCATCATCGGCACCGGCACCCGCTTCGGCCGTATGTCCAGCCAGATGGCGGCTTTCCTTGATCAGGCAGGCGGCCTTTGGGCGCGTGGTGCGCTTAACGGAAAAGTGGGTGGCGCCTTCACGTCTACTGCCAGCCAGCATGGCGGCCAGGAAACGACCTTATTCTCGATCATCACCAATCTGCTGCATTTCGGCATGGTGATCGTGGGACTTGATTATGGTCACACCGGGCAGATGGGCGTCGACAAGGTGCGGGGCGGGGCCCCTTATGGCGCCACGACTATCGCGCATAGCGATGGCAGCCGTCAGCCTGACGAGGATGAACTGGAAGGCGCCCGGTATCAGGGGCGGCGGATCGCGGAGACCGCGATCAAGCTGCACGGGTAGAAATTTGGCTGCACTCTTCCCCTCTCGGTGCAGCGGTTGAGCCTTGGGTCGCAAGGCACAACGATAGGGGCCGGTGCATAGGATGGATGCACCGGCCTCTTTTTTTCAAAGGAACAGGCGACCGCCGACCGGGCTGGCGCGCAAAAGATAATAGACCGCGATGGGCAACAGCAGCGCATGGAGCAGCAACCAGGGCTTGTCCAAATAGGGCGAAAGGTAGTGGATGACCGCGACGTGCAAATACATGATGACAAGTGAGGCCCTGCCCACTGTCGCCAGCCATCCGCCAAAAGGCGCGACATGGATTGAAATGCGGAAGATCAGCAACGACGTCGCGACTGCTGAACCCACCGACAGGATCGGCAACCCATAATCCGCGGCCTTCATGTTGAGCGTGGAAAGCAGACCGGATAGTCCCGCCAGAGCCAGCGCGCCCAATGGGAGCCACATCCAATGCCTCCACGGCACCTGCTGCCACACGGCTCCGATCCAGAGCAGCACAATGGCCATGGGCACGGTCAGCAACCCCAGCACGGACGTCTGGGTAACCTCCCCTGCTCCATAGGCTACAACTAAGACAGCTATGATCGCGATAAGCCAGCGCCGGTCGAGAGGATCGGGCCAACGGGACAGCAGCGCATTGAACAGGATGCGCGCGGCCATCAGGCAGGGCACGAACCAGAATATGGTATAGGGACCGCGCAGCCATGATCCGCCAAGAAGGCTCGGCAATATGTCGTCCGGCCATTGGTTGAAGATAGGCCGCTGCCCCTTCATCGGCTCAATAATCTGATCCGCAATGATCAGTAATGCCAGGAAGGCCGCATAGGGACGCATCTGCGACGCCAATTGCCGCAGGGCGAATCCTTTGGGCGGCTGAGGACGCGAAAGCAGGCCCGACAGCAGGAAGAACAACGGCATGTGGAAGCTGTAGAGCGCATCTCGGACGGGGCCGCTCCTCCACACATGTCCGGCCACCACAGCGATGATACCAATGCCGCGCGCCACGTCGATCCATTCCAGCCGCCCGCCACCCTGCACCCGTTCCGATGGCGCCGACTTGTGCTGGACCTCGTTCCCCCTGTTCTCCATGGCTTCCACGCCCTATAGGACAGCGCGCGCCCGTCAATATTTCCAACTGCTCCCGGAACCACTCCTTGACCCTATTGCATGACCGAGTTCTCTTCATCGATGGTGAAGCCATCATTCTCGACAAGCCCGCCGGCTTGCCGGTCGATGCGCCGCGCGACGGTTCGCTGAGCCTGGAGAACCACCTTTCGTCCCTGACCTTCGGTTTTCAACGCTGGCCCCTGCCGGTGCATCGGCTGGATCGGGACACCAGCGGTTGCCTGCTACTGGCGCGCAATCCCAAGGCGCACAAGCGCTATGCCGCCGAGTTTGAGGCAGGAACGGTCAGCAAGCGCTATGTCGCGGTCGTGGACGGCGTGCCGGACGCGGAAAGCGGCGTCATCGAACTGTCGCTGAAGAAAGTCAGCAGCGCGGCCAAGGGCTGGCGCATTATCGCGGCCAAAGAGGGGAAGTCCGCCGTGACCGAATGGCGAAAGCTGGCTGTAAAGGACGGCCGCTCGCTGATGGTCTTCACACCGCGCACCGGACGAACCCATCAGATTCGCGCGCATACATTATATGGGCTGGGCTTCGGCATCGCTGGCGACCCCGTCTATGGCGCAGGCGAAGGGCCGATGCTGCTGCACAGCCGTTTCCTCAGCGTCCCGCGCGGGAGCAAGTCTCCAGCAGAGGCGACAGCTCCCCTGCCCGCCACCTTTACGGCAGCGGGCTTCGGGCCAGAGTATCTGGACGATGCCGGACTTTGACATTCCGGAAGATGCGCTGGAGGAGCGCTTCATAACCGCCGGTGGCCCCGGCGGGCAAAATGTCAACAAGGTCGCCACTGCCGTTCAGCTAAGGGTGGCCCTCTATCGCCTGGGATTGCCAGTTCATGCCTTCCGAAAAATAAAGGAACTGGCGGGATCACGCCTGACCTCTGGCGGGGAGATCGTAATTCAGGCGTCCCGCTTCCGCACGCAGGAGGCCAATCGCCAGGATGCCCGCGACCGGCTGGCCGAGATGATAGCCGAGGCTTACAAACGCGATCCCCGGCGCATCGCCACGAAGCCGGGCAAGGCGGCAAAGGCACGCCGCGTGGACGCCAAGATGGCGCGCAGTTCAGTGAAGCAGGGGCGTGGCAAGGTGCGGATGGATTGAGGACTGCCGATGTTTGATTTCAAGACACCAACTGATGGCGACAAGTCCACGCTCTATGCGGACCTCCTGTCGGCCGTCGATGCAGTGACGGACGGCGAGCCGGATGCTGTCGCCAACATGGCCAATGCCGCGGCGCTAATTTGGCAATTTCTTCCGGACCTTAACTGGGCAGGCTTCTATCGCATGGTAGAAGGTGAACTGGTGCTTGGCCCGTTTCAGGGGAAGCCAGCCTGCATCCGCATACCTCTAGGCCGGGGCGTCTGCGGCGTGGCAGCGGCTAAGGGAGAGACGCAGCTGGTCGAGGATGTCCACGCTTTCCCCGGCCACATCGCCTGTGATGCGGCCAGCGCGTCGGAGATCGTCGTGCCCGTGACGGTCGATGGCCGCGTCGTTGCTGTGCTTGACCTCGATAGCCCTGCCCCGGCGCGTTTCGATATCGCCGACCAGAATGGGCTTGAGATGCTGATCGAACGGATTGGCCCTCGGCTCGCTTAACCGCGCTGCTCCGTTTCGGGACAGGCGGGGCGTTCCCCTCGCGTGGATCGAGGCGGATCATCATGCTAAACCAGACGTTAACGTCACGGCCATGCCCAAGGCAGCCATGAACAACGGGGAGTTTTGCATGCGGATCTGGAGCATCATGCTGGTGGGCACGAGCCTTGCCCTCGGCCTCGCAACACCGGCTTTAGCAGGTGATGCCGCCGGGACTGGCGCGATGCTCCCCGTTTTGGGCAAAAGCTTTTCCGGCATGCGGCCGGTCCATGCCGGAATGCACCGCGGAACGATGGTCCACCGCTGGGGACCGCGCGTTCAGGGTCGCTGGTTCGCGGGCTGGTATGCGCCGGGCGGTTGGGGCGCTTACCGGCGGCCGGTCATGGGCTATGTCCTGCCATCCTATTGGGTGAGCCCCACCTACCGGATCGGCAATTATGGACGCTATGGCCTGCCCGCGCCCGCCGATGGCTATGGTTGGTCCCGCTATTATGACGACGCCGTGATGGTCGATCGGCACGGCCGCGTCCGGGATCATCGCAGCGACGTCGATTGGGATGCGCCCGATCATGAACCGGACCGGCCCGGCGTCCCCTATGATGATGATGTGACCGCGCATGACGGGCCTCCGCCCCCACCCCATGAATATGAAGGGCGCTGGACCGGCACCTGGCGTGACGAAAACGGCCGCACGGTGAGCGGCGAATATGAAGGCCGTTTCGAAGGCGAGGCGCGCAGTAACTATGGAGTGGATTATGACGCTCCGCCCTATGGCGCACCACCGCCGATCGTTCGGCATGATGGCCCCGGCGCCCCGGTGGTGACGACGACGCAGGCCCCCGGCTACATCGCGGGCGGCTATTATTATCCGGGTGCCACGACAACGACAGTGGTCATCACGCCGACGGTCACTACCACCAGCTATGTGACCGAAACGACGACGCGTCGCCATGGCGTCAAACGCAGGTGCAACTGCAAATAGGATCAGGGGTTTAGCCTGTCTGAAGACCCAGTGGGCAAGGACAGGAGAGACGGCATGATCCATCATGTGTCGGTTGGGACAAATGACGTCGAACGCGCGCGGGCGTTTTACAACCCGCTGATGACGCTGCTCGGCTATCGCAACATACGCGATTATCCGCATTCACTGGATTATGGCGTGACGGACGTGGCGTTCAGCGTCGAAACGCCCGTGAATGGGGATCGAGCGTCGCCCGGCAACGGCATTCATATCTGTTTCGAAGCGGCCGATCGCGAAGCCGTCCGCGAGTTCTATCGACTGGCGCTGGAACTTGGCGGAACGGACGAGGGCACGCCGGGCGTTCGCCCCAATTACGACGCCCATTATTACGGGGCGTTCGTGCGCGATCCGGATGGAAACAAGATCGAGGCTGTGACCTTTGCCGCGAGATAGACGCATGCAGCCTTGTGGCGGTCGAGGCCGAGGAGGCTATTTCCGGAAGATGCCCGCCAGTTCGATCGGCAACGGCGGTTCGTCGCGAGGAACTACGCCCCGGATGGCCTGCGCCTGCTCCTGCGGGTCGAAACGAACCCAACCGCTGCGGCTCAGCTTTTCCAACGGGCGGTAGCGGACCTTATACTGCATCCGCTGCGACCCTTCGACCCAATAGCCGAGATACACATAGGGCAGGCCCGCCTTCGCGGCGCGCAGGATGTGATCCATGATGATGAAATTGCCCAGGCCCTTGCGGTGCTCCAACTCCGTGTCGAAGAAGCTGTAGATCATCGACAGGCCATCGCCCTGCCGGTCGGTCAGGCATGCACCGATCAACTTGCCGGGGCGGCCATTCTTGCCGGGCTCGCGATATTCGACGACGTGGCTTTCGACCGGGGTCTGCTCGACCATGTCGGCGAAATCCATCTCGTCCATCTCGGTCATGCCGCCGCCCGGATGACGCGCCTTGAGATAGCGCTGGAGCAGTTCGAATTGCTCCTCCGTCGACCATGGCTTACATGCCGTGACGATCAAGTCGCTGTTGCGGCGAATGAGCTTGCGTTGCGTGGCGTTGGCCGTGAACTCTCCTGCCACCACACGAACCGATACGCAGGCGGAGCAGTCGGCGCAACTTGGCCGGTACGCGACATTCTGGCTGCGGCGAAAGCCGATGCGGCCAAGCGCATCGTTAAGTTCCGACGCATTGTCGCCGTTAAGTTCGGTAAAGACCTTCCGCTCGCTCCGGCCCGGGATATAGGGGCACGGGCTGGGGTTCGTCACAAAGAAGCGCGGAAAACGAAATGGTGCGCTCACCCCACGGTCTCCGTCAAAACGCTGCGAGAAACTTGAGTCATGGACAGACTATGACGCCCGCAGCCTTCCGTGAAAAGGTCATTTACCACGAAAAAAATGCGTGCTCCCTACGCCGGGAGGCCGATCAGGCAACCTCGATCGGCGCGACCTCATATCCGGCGGCGCGCAGGGCTGTGATCAAGCGATCAAGATGCTCCCCGTCGCGGGTTTCGCATTCGACGTCGAGGCTAAGGCCCTTGGCGGGAAGATTGGTGAAGATGCGCTGATGCGACAACTCCAGAATGTTGACCGCTTCCTGATCGAAGATACGGGCGACATGGAACAGCGCGCCGGGGCGATCTTGCAAGATGATGCGCAGGCGCGCCAGACGACCCGACCGCGCTAGGTCGCGCAGCAACACGTTCGCCAGCAGGCGCGTGTCGATATTGCCGCCCGTCAGGACGAGCCCGACATTGCGGCCCGCGAACATGTCCTTGTGCATCAACAGCGCGGCAAGCCCGGCTGCGCCCGCGCCCTCGACCACCGTCTTTTCGATCTGGAGCAGCAGGCTCAACGCCTCCTCCAGATGCCGTTCATCGACCAGCAGGATGTCATCGGCCAGGCGCTCGACAAAGCGGCGGGTCAGTTCCCCCGGCTCCTTCACCGCGATGCCTTCCGCCAGCGTATCGCCATCGCAGGCCAGGTTCGCCTGCTTGATATGGCTGTACATCGACGGATAAAGCTCCGCCTGCACGCCATAGATGCGGATGTCGGGCTTCATCGCCTTGGCCGCAGTGGCCATGCCGGAAAACAAGCCGCCACCGCCGATCGGGATGACCAGCGTGTCGATCTCCGGCGCGTCCTCCAGCATTTCCAGCGCGACAGTACCCTGCCCGGCCATGATGTCGGGTTCATCGAACGGGTGGACGAAGGTCAGGCCATTTTCCTTGGCCAGTTGGCGTGCATAGGTGCTGGCGTCGTCGAACTTCTCGCCATGCAGTACGACCGTCGCGCCATGCCCTTGCGTCTGCGTCACCTTAACCGTCGGCGTGGTCACGGGCATGACGATGGTCACGGGCACGCCCAAACGGCGGCCGTGATAGGCAAGCCCCTGCGCGTGATTGCCAGCGGAAGCGGCGATCACGCCCTTTTCCTTTGACGCCGCGTCCAGCTGAAGCAGGCGATTGAGCGCGCCGCGTTCCTTGTAGGCAGCGGTAAACTGGAGATTTTCGAACTTCAGATAGACCTTACAGCCGAGCATGTCGGACAAAGTCTGGCTGATCAGCGTCGGCGTATGCACGACCGCGCCCGAAATCCGCACGCGCGCCGCCAATATGTCATCGACGGTAACGGGCAGCGGCATTGCGCTTTCGATCTTGCTCAACGTGTTCATGCGCTCGCCCCTAGCGGAAATTTACCTCGGAAGGAACTGGCCCTTGGCGAAATCTCGTCCTATGGCAAAAGGCCACGCGGCTAACTGTACGAGGCATATGGCTAATATCGCGTTTATCGGTCTGGGCGTCATGGGCGGCCCGATCGCCGGGCATCTGGCGAAGGCCGGACACGAACTGACCGTCTATAACCGATCCATCGGAAAGGCGAAGAAGTGGGCCGAGGCCTATGGCGGCGCCGTGGCGGTCACCCCGGCCAAGGCGGCGGAAGATGCCGAAATCGTCATCAGCTGCGTTGGCACCGACGATGATCTTTCGCAGGTAACCGTTGGCAAGGAAGGCGCGTTCCGGACGATGAGGCCGGGCAGCCTGTTCATCGACCATACGACGGTATCGGCCCGGATCGCGCGGCAACTGTTCGTCGAAGGAGAAAGCCGGGGACTTCATTGCGTCGATGCCCCCGTATCGGGCGGTCAGGCAGGCGCGGAAAACGGCCGCCTGTCCATCATGTGCGGCGGCACGGGACCGGCGGTCGAGGCCGCGCGGATCGTCATGCAAAGCTATGCCGCGCGGATCGTACATGTCGGCGGCGCGGGGGCCGGGCAGACGACCAAGATGGTGAACCAGATTTGCATCGCGGGCGTTCTTCAGGGGCTTTCCGAAGCGCTACGCTTTGCGCAAGCGGCCGAGCTGGATCTGGACAAGGTGTTCGAGGCTGTGTCCGGCGGCGCCGCGCAAAGCTGGCAGATGGATAACCGCTGGAAGACTATGGCACAGGACAGTTTCGATTTCGGCTTCGCAGTTGATTGGATGCGCAAGGATCTTGGCCTCGCCCTTGAGGAGGCCCGCGCCAATGGTGCGACGCTTCCCGTCACAGCGCTGGTCGATCAATTCTACGCCGATGTGCAGGCGATGGGCGGAAGCCGACAGGATACGAGCGCGCTGGTGAGGCGGATCACGAAGGCATGAAGCGCGCCCTTATGGCGGCTATCACCGCGCTCGCCCTGCCCTTTCCCGCTCTGGCGTCTGGGGTCATCGACAATGTGAACGGCATCGCGGTCGACGCCAATGGCCGCACCGTGCGCTTTCGCGCTCTGCTGATCGACGACGAGGGCAAGGTCGAAAAGCTGCTGCCTGGACGCTATGAAGCGCCGCCCCGCAAGAAGAAGCTGAAAAAAGGCGAGAGCTGGCCGAAGGGTCTGGACTTCCAACTGGACGGCGGGGGCAAGACATTGATTCCCGGCCTGATCGACGCGCATGGCCATGTCATGGCGTTGGGCCTGACGCAGATCACGCTCGACCTGTCCGGCACGCGCTCACTGGCTGACGCGCAGGGCAAGGTACGGGAATATGTCGCCGCCAATCCCGGACGGAAATGGATCATCGGCCGGGGATGGAATGCCCAGCTTTGGGGCCTTAATCGGGCGCCCACCGCTGCCGATCTCGACGCCGCCTCCGCCGATGTCCCAATATGGCTGGAAAGCGCGGACGGCCAAGCGGGCTGGGCCAATTCAGCGGCAATGAAAGCCGCCAACATCGGCGCCACCAGCAAGGCGCCTGCCGGTGGCCGAATCGAAATGACCGGGGGCAGGCCATCCGGCGTGTTCGTTGGCAAGGCGATGGACATGATCCAGCGGGCCGTCCCTCCTCCCGCCCCAAAGGACAGGGACATCGCGCTGGAAAAGGCTCAGCAGCTATTGCTGGCGAACGGCGTCACCGGCATAGCCGATATGGGCACCACGATCGAGGATTGGCAGGCATACCGCCGTTCGGCCGATCGGGGCGCGCTGCGTGTGCGGATCATCTCCTATTCGCAGGGCCTCGACAATATGGTGCTGATTGCAGGACCTGAACCGACGCCGTGGCTCTATGATGACCGGCTGCGCATGGGTGGGCTGAAACTGGCGTTGGACGGATCGCTCTCGTCACGCGGGGCATGGCTCAAGGCCGATTATGCAGACGCACCGGGACAGCGCGGATATTCGCTGATCCCATCCACGCAGCTGCGCAACATGATGAGCCGCGCGGCGATGGATAATTTCCAGATCGCGGTGGATGCGACCGGAGACGCGGCCAACAGCGAACTGCTGGATGCGATCACGGAACTGGGCCAGACCTATAAGGGCGACAGGCGTTGGCGGATCGAAGGAGCAGACGTCGTTGATCCTGTGGACCTGCCCCGCTTTGGGCAAAATGGCGTCATAGCGTCGATGCAGCCCGCGCTTCAGGCCGCAAACTGGCGCATGGCGATCGCGCGCATGGGCGAGAACCGGTTGAAGGGCGGCTATGCGTGGAAAGCGATGCTCGACAATCGCGCGCCATTGGCGTTCGGCTCCGGCGCACCCGTGACAAGTCCAAACCCCTTTATCTGCATGGCCATCGCCATGAGCCGCGAGGATTCAACCGGCGAACCGGCAGGCGGATGGATGCCGGAGCAGCGGGTGAGCTTTGAGGCAGCGATTGACGGCTACACACGGCAGGCGGCCTTCGCGGGTTTCGCGGAAAAACGCTTCGGTAGCCTAATCCCCGGCCAGCGAGCGGATTTCATCCTCATCGACCGGGACATCTCGATCGCTCGGCCCGTGGACATACGGGCGACGCAGGTTCTGGAAACATGGATCGGCGGCAAGCGGGTCTTCATGAAGAGCGCCAAGCCCTAGATTACAGCACGTCGCCCGACGCGTTCATCGCATCATCGATGGTTTCAGGCAGCGGCGGCAACACCGGCTTGTCGCATCCAGCAGCCTTCATATGCGCGCGGAGCGCGTCCATGCGCCCGAGATTCCAGCGAGCAAGCGGTATGCCCAACGGGCGGAACTCGGCGCGGTCGAACAGTTCGACGACATAATGCTGGCAAAGCTCGTCCACCTGCTCCAGCGTCAACATCCCAAGGTTCATCACCATCGGTCGCCCCGGCACCCCGTCGCGGCCCCGCACGAGATCGGTCACATATAATCCGCCGCGCGGATCGACCAGCACGACATCGGCCTTCGACGCATCGATCATGCGATGGCTTGCGGCATAGGGCGCGACGAAAACATGCGTGCGCCAGACCAGAAAGGCGCTCATTGCCACCGTAATAGCGACGGCCAGATAGATCGGCCGCATCGCCGCCGGACGGAAACGCGCCCAGCCGAGTCCCGCCAAAAGGCAGAACGGCCCGATGAAACCGTGGGCATAGCGAAAGCCCCAGCCATAGCCCTGCGCCAGCGCCAGCGCGCAACCGGCAAAGCAGCCAAGCGCCAGCGGCAACGCGATTTCCTGCCCCCGCAACGCCTTGCGCCATTGCATCGCCATTACGCCCAGCGCCGCCAGCGGCACCATCAATATGTTGTTCCATGCGGCAAAGCGGCTGAGGTTGACCAGCGGTTGCCAGCGGTCCCCCAGACGTTCGAACAGGCTGCCGACCTTGTCCGCCACCCCTGCGGAAGGCCGGACATCGGCGGCAGGTCCCAACGACTGGACGAGAAAACCGGGCCAAAGCTTTGCCCACACCACAACGATGACGATCAGGATCAGGACGTGAAATGCGGCCACGGCCCAGCGGCGCGACAGGAGCATCCACAATATGAAGGGCGCGATGAAGATGGGCGGGAAATGCCATTGATGGAGGCCAGCCGCCACCAGCGCCACCGCACCAGCGCTGACATGGCCGATCACGCCACCCCGCAGGACAAGTGCGAGCCAGATCATGTTGAGCGCGAAATGACCCGTCATCGCATAGGGGGTCATCGCCGTGACCCATAGCTGCGTGGACGACAACCCAAGCAGCATCGTCACCCAAACAGCATCGTCCCGCGTCGGAAAGAGATGGAGCGCCACGCGCCACAGGGCAAAAAGCCCGGCAATCAGCAGTGCGGGACCAGCCAGGTTCGGGTCCCCCAATTGCCAGAACAGGGCCTGGATCGCGCTGTTCACCGGCAGATAAGCGGCAGTCCAATAATCGGCGGCGCCGAAGGGGGAGAAGAATTCCGGCATGATCGCGCGCCGATAGGCTTCCCATTCGGCGGGGATTGGCCGGGCGAACAATCCTTCGCGCATATAGGCGGCGGCAAAGCGCGCGACTTCCTCATCCCGCGAAATCGCATAGTTCTGGAACAGCCAGTAATGGCCCGCCCAGGCGACGAGGCCGAAGAAGACGATCAGCGGTACGATCATCCGCGCGCGGGGCTTGGGCAGGCGGAACCCCATCCCCTCGGCAAAAAGCACCGCCAATGTCAGCAGTAACAGCCCGCCCAGCAGCGCGGGAAAATCCTGATCCAGAAACAGGATGACGGCCAGGCTGACACCCTGCCGGTACGTCACATGCCACAGGAAGGTGGCGCCCAGCCAAAGGGTCAGGCCGATGGCACCCGCCAGGAAAAGGCGGCGGGCATTGATAGGCCGGGCGGGCGGAACGTACATTCAGCTTTCCTGCGGCAGCAGCGCCCGGTTGACGAAAATGCCATCCATTTCGACGAGCAGCGGAAAATGCCCCTTGTTGTTGGCGAAGAAAGCCGAAGGGATGAAATCCCGCTGCCCCAGCCAATCGATCATCGCCTGATAGCCGGCGCCATTTTCGTATATGGGGCGCACGCCAAGTTCGGTCTGAACGCCTGCCATGGCCGCGATTGCGTTCCCCGCGCCTTCGCAGACGGAAAGGTCATGACCCTGCGTGTCCATCTTCAGGAATGGGCGGGAAAATCCATGCTCCGCCCGAAGTTCCGGCAGAAGCGTATCGATCCGCCTGCATTGCATCTCGACCGTCCGGGTGACCTTGTTGCGCTCTGCGAAGATCGCATCCTGCCGATCGGACGGCTTTTTGAGCGAGCTGAACTGATCGGCCGCCATGATGTTGAAACTGGCGGTTCCCTCAAAGTCCGACAAGGCGAGGTTGAACACATGCCATTTGGCATCGGATGCCGCCCGGCGGGATAGCTCCGCAAAGATATCGGGATTGGGTTCAAAGGACAGGATCGTGCCGGAAAAGCCGACGTCTTTTCGCAACATGACCGCATATTGCCCGCGATTAGCCCCGACATCGAACACGCAATCGACTGCAAAGGCAGAGAGGAACCGACGAAGCGCCTGGATCTCTGGATATTGATGCACCCGCCCGGCGATAGCGAGGCGGATCGCCAGCGCGCGGTCGGCCAGTTCGCGGACATATCGGCTCATGCGCGCAGGGCCATAACAGAGCGGTAAATGCCGATCGTTGCCAAGGCCATGTCCTTCCAACTGCCCATAGTCTCACCATAGGCGCGTGCCGCCGCGCCAGCCGTCTGCCTGATGGCGGGGCTTTGGATGAGCCGCAAGAGGGCTTGAGCAAGATCGTCCGGATTTCCGGCGGCCGTGCGGATCGCCGCTCCCTCCGGCAAGGCGGCGAACATACCCACGTCCGATGTTACCATCGCCTTGCCATGGTGCAGGGCAGACAGGAATGCGCCGCTTGAATCGATATGGCGATAGGGGAAGATGATGGCGTCGGCCTTCGCCATATGCGCGTCGAGCCGCCCTTCCGTGAGGAAGCCAAGGTCGGCAATCAGCCGGTCGGCAAAGCCCTCAGCCCGGACTCCTTCCAGCAATGGCGCTACGTCCATAAAGGGCTTGCCCGCCACCACCAGTTCAAAAGCATGCCCCGCCCGCCAGAGAAACTTGCAAGCCTCGATCAATATATCGACGCCCTTATAAGGCCTGATCGTGCCGAAGAAGAGCAGGCGCGGAACCGAGGGATCGGGAATAGCGGCCAGATCAGCCGTTGTTGCCGGTGCCAGACGCATTGGGGGGTGGGGCGTCACATGAATGCGGGCCGATGCGATCCCCTGCGCCGCCAACGCCTGACGGGTCGTATCGCCATGCACGATCAGCGCATCGAACAGGTCGAGCAAAGCGCGATATCCCCTGCCCTGCACGCCTGCATCGGCATGATAGGCATCGGCGTTATGAACGGTATGGATCATCGGCACCCGCCCCTTCAATCGGCGCAACAGCATCCGGTCGGCGGGCGCGAGGGGCAACCATTGGAAATGCGCAACATCCGCCGCTGTCAGCGCACTGACCCGGCCGAGGGCACAGGCGGCGCCATACTCGGCGGCCTTGATCAGACGAAAGGCCTTGCCCTCCCCCAATCGCGCTCGCAGCGCTTCGCTCCGACGGAAGAAGCGCGGTTCGTACCGATAATTCTCCGGCGCGATGGCGTCGGTCGATCGCATCGGGCGGCCGAACAAAGTCACATCCGCGCCCTGTGCGGCAAGACCGCTGCACAGGCTGTCATCATATCGCCCGGTGAAAAGCGACGGATCGACCATTACAATCTTCATTGCGCGGCCGAACCTTGCAGCAGTCGGCGCAACGACAGGGCATGGAGCGCCCCAACCATGATCATCGTCAGCGCATAAATTGCGAGGAAGCCTCGATCGAACCCGTCACCCAGCATCATGGCGAGCGGCACGCTGAGCAGCGATCCGGCAAGGAACGGGAGCGATCGCTTGAGCAAATGAGAAAAGCGCCCAAGCGCCGCCTGAACATAGACCGACACGCAAATCAGCGTCAGCGCCAGCAAAGCGCCGTCAATCAGCAGCAGGTCGGTCAAGCCAATGGCGGCTCGTCCGGCGAACAGCTTTGCGAAGACCCACTGGCCAAGCATCAGCAACGCAGCCGACGCGGCAAGGGCAAAGATAAACCCGGCCGCAAGTGCACGGGTCAGCAACTGGCGCAGGCGGGTCCGGTCTCCACCGTGAAAAGCGCGGGTGATGCGAGGAAGCGCGGCCTCCACCATCGCGCGGATGGCCATGGAAAGCGCTCGCGACATCTTGAACAGGAAATCGAAGAGCAGCATCGGCCGCGCGTCCTGCGTGGCGATCGCTATGGTGAAATAGGGCGCATTATAGGCGACGATCTCAGACACGGTGAACAGTGCCGACGCACTTATATCCCGCAAATAATGGGTGCGCACATATGCGCCGCCCCGGCGAAAAGCCAGCCAGTGCCGCGTCGTCATCCCCAACCGACCATGCACCAACTTGATGGCATATCCGATTACGGCCATGCTGATGACCAGTTGCAGCGCCACTGAAAGACGCGCGTCCAATCCTTTGAGGATCAGGAGCAGCAGCGCGATGGTCATCATCCGCCGCAAGCAATCCAGCATTTCCCAGACGAAATTCCCATCGACCGCCGCCAGCGCCCGTTTCGCGAGCAGCGCCGGAAGGTTAATGCAGGCGGACAGGAAGAAAAGAATGAAGAGAAACGGCATCGTCGTGCCGATCCCGCCCGCCACCAGCGCGACGAGCAGGATTACCACACCGCCAAGGATCAGCATGCCCAGGAACAGGAAAAGGACGCCCATTTCCTCCAGACGGAAGCCGTCGCCGCTGTCTCCGCCATGGCCAAGCCAATGACGTCGCAGCCGGGCATAGATAATGCTGGTCAGGCCGAACTCGGCCGAAATGGTGAAGTTACCGAACGCGACGAGCAGCAGGAACGCCTGAAACTCGCGCAGCGGCAGGACGCGCACGAACACATAAGTAACCGCAAAGCCCCAGATCAACGTCAGCCCGACATTGGCGAGCTTGATGAGGGCGATGAACCGGGCAGACCCCTCCATCCTGGCGATGGTCCTGCCGACCAGCGCGCTCACCGGGCGGCGCTTCCTACAGGCTTGCGGGCGCGGAACAAACGATCATCCAGCGCAAAGAAATGGCGCGTATCGGCATCAATGCCGCTCGCGTCGATCTCCTCCAATATGAAGCCAGCCGCCCGAATGCGATCGGCGAAATCCAGACCATATTGGCGCACATGGTCCCACTGGCCAAATCGCCGTTCCCGTTCGCGGGGCGGAATGTCGAAGCTGCCATCCTCGGTCGGCTTGTCCCACAGCGGCACGATCAGCCACGCTTCGCCGCCAGGCTTGAGGGCGCGATAGATATTGCGCAGGACGGCATGGTCGTCCGGCACATGCTCCATGACATGGCTGGCGTAGAAGAGGTCATATTGTTCAGCCTCCTCCAACGCCATCAGGTCGACGCGGCGCATGCCGGGAACCGAATAGCGCGCCGGATCAAGATCGGCGGGTACATAATCGGCGGCGGAAGAAAAGCGGCGGACAAGGCTACCTTCATTCGGCGCCATGTGCAGGATGGCCCCATTTTCCGGAATCGTCAGCGTCTTTTCCGCGATCAAATGGTTCATCAGCCGTTCGCGCGGCGAGGCTCCGCAATTGGGGCAACCCCATTCCGCATTGTCGCCATAGCGGAAGAAGCCGACGACTGACTGCCCACATGCCGGGCACGCCCGGTTTGCGCGCGCGCCCATCGCCTTGCGCAGGACAAGCATGGTCCGGGTCAGGTGCTTGCCGACAGCTTTCGCCACCCGCTGGAAAGTAATCACGCCTTGGCTCCGATCAGCATTGGGGAGGGCCTATACATGATGCCCCGCCTTTGGCGAGAGGGATCAACGTGACTTTGCGGGATTCCAGACAGTGACCGTGCGGCCCGACATCGCTCTCATGACCCCCTGAAGCGTCGCGACATAGGCGATGAGGATGTCGGTCACCGCCGCCAAAGGCCCCGACTTCGCCCGCAAGCCCATCGTCAGCAGAAGTAGCGCGAGCGCCGTCGCACCCAGAGCCACCAGAGGCGAGATGCGAACAGCCAGCAACAGGGCCGCAATCCCACCGGTCAGGATAAAGACTCCCCCAAACCACCTGATGATCTTGCGAGACGCATATTTGAAACGGTCGAGCGCCTTCATACGCCGAAGCTGAGGCCGAAGGTGCAGATGCGTGTGCCATGCGCGAGCGGCGATTCGAACCTTCCGCCGATATTCATCGCCCCTGCCCGCAACCAGTCTTTCCCTGGCGATGACATCCTTCGCCTTGACCAGCCGCGATCCCGCGAACACCACCGCCATCGACACCGTCAGGTCGTCAAGCACACTGTCAGGAAAGACAGGATAGAGCGCGCGACGGATGGAAAAGATCGAACCGTCCGCCCCCAACACATTGCCAGTGCGCGATTCCTCGTCCTTCAATCGCTCCTCCATCCGCCAGTAGAGCGAACCGACCGACGCCGTCGCGCTTTCCCCTTCACCCACATAATGCAGGGAGCCGAGGACGCCGCCCACATCAGGATCAGCATAGCGGGCGAGAAGATTGCCGATCGCGTCTTCATCCAGCATCACATTGGCGTCGGTGAAGATCAGCACATCGCCACGCGCGCGCGCCGCAAGCTGCTTCATGCCATGCGCCTTGCCGCTGCGACCCGGACCCCTGATCAAGGTCACCAGATCGCTCTGTGCGGCTATCAGCGACGCAGTCTCATCGGACGACCCATCATCGAAGGCCAGAATCTCAAGGGCGGGATGGCGGCGCTTCAACATCGCCAGATTGGCCAGCTTCTCCGGCATCGCCGCCGCCTCGTTATAAGCGCAGAAGAGCAGCGAAGCCGAGGGCACCTCACCCCCGCGCGGCGCTTCGGGCTTCGTCGGAAGGGCGCGCAGGATCAGCGGGTAGAAGAGGAACGGCCAGAGCAACGCCACGACCGATCCAACAAGGACAAGCAAAAGGATAAGGTCCACGCCGCGCATCAATAGGCCTTATGATGCACCAGCACCCCGATGGTCGCCATAATGATGCGCAGGTCACGCCAGATCGACCATTTCGTCACATATTCAAGGTCCGACTGGAGCCGGTCGATCAAATCCTGATGATGGTCGGTCGATCCGCGATGACCACGGACCTGCGCAAGGCCGGTCATGCCGGGCTTGATGCAATGCCGCTCCCAATAGCGCTCATCGACTTCCCAATAGAGGCTGTCGCCCGCCTTGGCCGCTGCGGCATGGGGACGCGGGCCGACAATGCTCATGTCGCCGCGCAGCACGTTGAAAAGCTGCGGCAGTTCATCGATGCTGGTGCGGCGCAGGAAGCGTCCGACAGGCGTCACCCGATCATCGTCACGCGCCGTCAGCTTGTCCGCCTTGTGGTCGGCCGCCTCGATCCGCATCGACCGGAACTTGTAGATATTGAAGGGCCGCGCATCGCGCCCGATCCGGGGCTGCTTGAAGATGACGGGTCCGGGGCTGGTCAGCTTCACCGCCAGCGCGGCGGCTATCAGTACTGGCGAAATGGCAATGGTCGCAGCGGTCGCTACGATGATGTCGAAAATCCGCTTGATGATCCGGTCCCGGAACTGAAACGGCCCGCCCGCCACGATGATGGTCGGTTGCCCATCGAACTCATCGACGCGAGCAGGCGCGAAACGCAGCAATTCGGGCACAACGATCTCACCGCGCGCGGACAATGACTTAAGCGCCACCGACCAGTCGCTCATCCGCTCCATCGGGCATGCGACGATCACACGCTCGGCCATTCCCACCGCCGCCGCCAGCCGCGCCGCCATGTCCGCATCGTGGCTGGCAGGCCGCAAGTTCGCGGCGGCCGCATCGATCACTTCCATATGCGCGCCAGTCTCTATCTCCACGCCATCCATGATGACGGCGGTAAGGTGCGGCACCTCGCCCAGCAAGCGAGCGCCCAGCCGGGCTATCGCCAGCCGTACCAGCGCGACGCTGACCGCCGAAAAGCCAAGGCCAACGACAAAGGTCAAGCGGGACAGTTGCTCGGCAATCTTGCCCAAATAGACCACCAGCAGCATCAGCAACGCCGCCTGCGCCAGCGCCAGCAGCCCGCGGAAGATGCCCCGCCGGATGTCGTCCAGCATGTGGATGCCGTAAGCCCCGCCCTGCACCGCCAGCAAGATATAAAGCGGCGCGACCATGGCGAACATGACGAGGCCATGCGGCTTCCCCGGCTCGCCCAGCAGCGCGCCCAGCACGAACCAGTTCGCCAGCAGAAATGACAGGAACAGCCCCGCCAGGTCCCCTAGGAGGCACAGCAGATATAGTCGCGCTCGAACTATTTCCTTCGAAACTGTCACTTGCGTCCTGCTTGTCCTTAACCCGCCCGCTCCGTTGGCACCGGCGGGACTGCCATGCAAGGCTTTGCGTGAAAGAGCTTCTCTGCCAGCCGATCAAAGGCCGAACAAGCGGGTCAGCGACTTGTCCAGCATCAGCAGTTGCCAGAGCAAGCGGCCATGATCGGCCATACCGGACTTGTGATCGGCCGCGATGCGCCCCAGCGCCTTGGCATCGAACCAGCCAGTCCTGGCAAGCGCCGACCCACCCGCAATGGCGCTCGCCTCCCCTGCCAGCGGCCCGCGAAACCAGCTACTGATCGGCGTCACGAAGCCCATTTTCTGACGATAGAGGATGTCGTGGGGCAGATATGGCTCCATCGCCTTCTTCATCAGATATTTGCCGCTATTCCCCCGGATACGTTGCGCAACGGGCAAACGGGCGGCAAACTCCACCAGCCGATGATCGAGCAACGGCTCGCGCGCCTCCAGACCCACAGCCATGCTCATCCGGTCGGTCTTGGTCAGGATGTCGCCGGGCAACCAGATATGAATATCGGCATATTGCGCTCGGTCCAACGGATCGCGCGCGGGCGCTTCCGCCATGGTACGGATATAGCGGTCCTCGGCCCGATAGGCGCCCAGCCGACTGCGCATGTCCTGACTGAACAGCCTTTGGCGCAGGGCATGAGGTGTCACGCTGACGGACGCCGCATAAGCCTCGCTTCCCTCGCCCGCCAGTTCGAGAAAGGTCGACTTTGCCCGCAGCGGCCGGGGCGCCCAGTCGGCCTTGGGATACCAGCGGCCCAATGTGCCGAAAAGCGGCTCGCGAACCGACGCCGGGATGAGGCTGCGCACCCGCTCCCCCTGCATCTGGAAACGATGGCGACGATAGCCGGCAAAGGCTTCGTCGGCGCCGTCGCCCGACAAGGCGACCGTCACCTTCTCCCGCGCCAGTTCGCACACCCGATAGGTGGGCAGCGCGGAGGCATCGGCGAATGGCTCGTCAAAATGATAGGCGAGCGTATCGATCAGCCCATAGTCATCGGGCGACACGATCCGCATACGGTGGTCAGTCGCAAAGCGTCGCGCGATCCGGTCGGCATAGGCACTCTCGTCCAGACTCGCGACATCGAAGCCGATGGTGCAAGTTTTGACCGCCTGATTGGACGCCTCCGCCATCAGGGCAACGACGCTGCTACTATCCACCCCGCCGGACAGAAACGCGCCCAGCGGCACATCGGAAACCATGCGTGACCGAACCGCCTGCCGCATCAGGGCGACCAATTCCTCTTCCAGCGCCTCCGGCTTTGCCTTGCTGCGTTCAGCGAAGCTAACATCCCAATAGCGTTGCGGCTGAGGCACGGGCCGCCCACGCACCAGCCGCAGCGTGTGCCCCGCCTTGAGCTTGCGCACGCCCGCAACGATGCAGGCGTCATCAGGCACATAGCCATAGGCCATGAAATCTTCGACCGCCGCCAGATCAGGCGCGCGGCGCAACAGCGGGTGAGCAAGCAGGCTCTTCAGTTCGGACCCAAAGATCAAACTGCCATCCGAAAGCTGCGCATAATATAGTGGCTTCACCCCCAGCCGGTCACGCACCAGCCACAGCGACTGCGCCCGCGCGTCGAACAGGGCAAAGGCGAACATGCCATGAAACCGCTCCACACAGGCCTCGCCCCACTGGCGGTAGCCGTGAAGAATGACCTCCGTATCGCTGTCCGTGCGAAACACATGGCCCTTGGCCTCCAACTCCGCGCGAACTTCGGCGAAATTATAGATTTCGCCATTGAAGGTGACGGCCAGGCTCTCATCCTCGGTCAGCATGGGCTGCGCCCCGCCGCCAAGGTCGATGATGGAAAGGCGCACATGGCCAAGGCCAACACCCGGCGCCGTCCATACGCCGCTGCCATCGGGTCCGCGATGCGGCATCACGTCCAGCATCGCGCGAACCCGCCCCGGATCGACCGGCTTGGCCGTTTCAAGATGGAAGATGCCCGCTATTCCGCACATGCGAACGGGCTTTAGCGGATGCCGAGGCTGCGGTCAGCCAAATCCTTCACATCGCCAATATCTTGCAGGAACAGGGCGATGGCGGCATCGGCGGGCTTGCCCTGCCTCTCTTCGGCCGAGACGATGATCGCACCGGCGCGCTGGTCGCGGCCGAGCAACCGAGCGAGCATCGTGTCGATCTTCACACGCGGCGCGCTGCCGGTAACGGGGCCGTCTCCGACCTTGTAGAAGCTGGCGGCATGGCGAACCACCGGACCGGGGGCGGTAATCTGCTCGCCTAGCCCGTCCGCAGGAGCGGGCGCAGGGGATGACCATGACCAGCGCTGGTAAGGATTGGCGGCACCCTGAGCAAAACCCACAAGCTCACGCCCCTCATCCTGCCGATCAAAGCTGGCGATGGCGAGGTCAACCACATCTCCCGTCCCATTCCGGTAGCGCCCAAGGACAAGATAATCCGCGCCGTCGAATCGCGGCCTCCATGGATAGCGGGGTGGCGCCGAAGTCAGTGCCCAGCCCTTGACCGCAGGGAGGATCGGCGCACCGGGCAGCGGCTTGCTAGCCGCCGCGCTCACGATCAACCAGACGGGCGCGGCCAGCACCAACACGCTCGCTGCACCAACTGCGACGACAAGCGGGAGGCGACCACGAACGAGACTTCCAATCTTGGCGGGATCGAACCATGGATCACCCGGCCGACGGTCGAAAAAGGGCCACGCCGCCGCCATCACCACCGTCATGATGATAGCGAAAAAGACCCAGCCATACATGACATGGTCAAAGCCGACAGCGGCCTCGATATTGGTCAGATGCGCGATCCATATGGTCCCGAATGCGCGCAAGCCATTGGCCAGCACCGCCAATAGCAGCGCGCCCACCATGAAGAGGATGCGGCGCAGCCAGCTTGCAAAGCAGACATTGCAGACCAGCGCGCCATAGGCCGTCATCGCAATCACGAACTTCGCGCCCGAACACGCCTCCGCCACGCGAAAATAGCCGGTCGGCGTCGTTATGAAGATGCCGTCGAGATGCGCAGGAACCCCCACAATATCGAGAAAGACCATGCACAGCCGCGCCGTGATCAACTGCAACGGCGCGACCAGTTCCTCCCCCACCGGCACCATGAAGAAGGCGTAAAAGAGCGGGAACAGCAGCGCCCTCGCCACAACAGGCCCGAGCAGCGTGACGACGCTACCCTGCAACATCAAGATGATCGCAGCATGGCGGAACACCGCGACACCCGCCGCCGCTCCAAGGAGCCAGGCGAAAGCACCCAGGGCCATCCAAATCAATCCGGGAGCCCAGGCTACGGGCTCAAGCTGGCGCAAACCGGGAAGTCTCTGCTGCACCAGCCAGGCGATCAGGAACGGGATGAAGAGGCAATGACCAAAGGTGGACGCGTTCCACCATATCGATACCATCCCCGCTGCATCGCGATGGAACAGCGTGAGGATCAGGAACGCCAGAACGCCAAGCGCGGCGAGATGCCCGCGCCAGCCTTCCACGCCAACGCTGCGCGCTCGAGACAAAGGCAGCGTCCTGTCAGTCATGCGGCCCGACTGCCTAAAGCGGGCACAGGACCGAACAGCATTTCCGGCAAGTCCTTAAGCGTTTCCGACCAGCGATAACGTTGCTCCACCCGCGAGCGGCCAGCCTCCCCCAGACGCCGCGCCCGATCAGGATCGGCCAGCAGCGCGCATATCTTCTCGACCTCTTCGGCAGGATCAGCCGCGATGAGGAAATGCACTCCATCCTGCGCATCGATGCCCTCGGCCGCTTGCGGCGATGCAACGATCGGCCGCGCCATGGCCATCGCCTCCAGCACCTTATTCTGTATTCCGCGGGCGATCCGAAGCGGCGCAACCACAATATCCGCCGCCGCCAGCCAGCCGCGAACATCAGGCACCGCGCCAGTCACAACGACGCCGGGCAACTGCGACAGCGCACTAACCTGCGGCGAAGGATTGCGCCCGACAATGGCAAAGCAAGCCTCGGGATGCCGGACCCGCAGCGCTGGCAAGCTATCGCGCGCGAAGCTTTCCACCGCCTCGACATTAGGCCGATAGTCCATCTGCCCGGTGAACACGATGAGCGGCCCCGCCGGTCGCGCAACCCCATCAAATTCGGCCCCCGGATCGAAATAATCCAGCGCCACACCATTATCCATGCCGACGACCCGCTTCGCGTCCAGCCCCGCCGCCTTCCGGAACAGCGCGGCCTCGGCCTCACTAACGAAAGCGCTGACGTCGGCGCGCTCGGCAGTGGCACGCTCAAAATCGAGCAGAACCCGCCCTTCGCGCCGATTAATCCATCCCATAGGGCCGCCGCCTGCCGCACCATAGCTCGCATATTTGGCCGAATCGAAATCAACGAAATCCATCACGAAGCGAACGCCATCGGGAAGCACCGGCACGAAATGCGCCATCTGCACCGAATAGCCCATCACCGCCGCGATCGGACGCTCCGCCAAAATCTTCCGCACCCATTGATGCATGCGCGGATCATCAAAGAGGGACACCAGCATCGGCTGCCGCTTCGCAAGCCCAGCGAGACCCGCCGCCACATGCGAACGGTTGCGCTTCAGCACGCACTGGCTCGCCGTCAACTCTCCCATGGCCGGGGCGAAGCTCAGATCGCGATCATCATCGGCGAAGCAGCCGACATGCACCGGCGCGATCTCCGCCAGCCGCTTCAATATGTGGTAGGACCGGATCTTGTCCCCGCGATCCGGTGGAAAAGGGATGCGGTGGCAGAGGAAAACTATCTCGCCCTTCATCCCAGCCCCCGCGAAATCAGCGGGCCGATCAGGTTGGCGATCGGCAGCGGCAGCTTCTTCCACATCTCCACGCGGCGCTGATATTGCGCGCTGTTTGGATTGATGTCGCGCCGCTCGCCCGTCGCCGACCAGCTATGATAGGCCAGCGGCACTGGATCAAAGCCAAAGCTCTTCTTCCACGCCGCCTGCCCGCTTCCCGTCTTGGATCGGCCAAAGTCGAACAGCCGCATGCCCCGCGTCCGCCCATGGCCCATCAGCCGGTAATACATGAGTTCGTTGGAACGCAGCCGCCGCGCATCGGCGACACCCCCGCCCCAAAAAGGCATGACCCGCCCCTGATGGTAGAGCGTCAGCACCCCCGAAACCGGCCGGTCACCTTCATAGACGATCAATATGTCAGCATCCTCACCGAACGCCGCCAGCACTTCGCGAAACAGGCGCCTCGGAAAAACCGGCGTCCCGAGGTTACGCACGCTCTGCGCATAAACATCATAATGCGCGCGCAGGAACCGTTCGTCCCGCCCAACCTCCACCCGCAGCGCGGGATTGGCAAGCGCCTTACGCAGTTCAGCCCGATGCTTACGCGGGACAGCGAGCAACTCCGCCTCATCATCCGCCGCAATCGGCCGGACAAAGCCAAGATGGCTGTCCTCATGGACGGTCCAGCCTTCGCGAGGCGACGGCCCGCCGCGCAGTTCGACCGAAGCTACACCACGATCACGCGCAAATCCTTCAGCCGCGCAGGCGAGTGCGCAATGGGTGGCGGGATCGCTCGCCAATATGCCGCCATCGACGGCAAAGCCCGAAGACACGAACGCTTCACCAAACAGGCGACTTTTCATGTGCGTCAGCGGGAGAATACCCGCGATCTGGCCCGACGAAGCCACTGCCGCCAACATATATGCGCGGTTGCCAGTGCCCCGCTCAATCGCCTTGATCCACGCGGGCCGGTGAAAAGGCGTGCCTTCTTCCTTGCCCTGAATGTAGGCATCTGCCGCAGCCACCTGCGCGGGATCATCCAAATCAAGCGTGACCACGCCGACACCCGCTCCGCCGTCCGGCCTCATGCCGCCAACTCCGCCTCGCGAGCGACCAGCGCATCCACCCGCGTCCAGGAAAAATCAGCGGTCAGCCGCCGCAGCTTGTCCGCCATGACCGACAGATTGCTGTAATGGCGCAGGCGCGATCGAAGCGGCGCTCCCGCCACCCGTGGCTGATCCGGATCGATCTCCCAGGGATGGAAATAGATGATGGCGGGCTGCCTCTCCCGCCCATTCACTTGCCGAATAGCCCAGCGGGAAAAGCCGTAGGGCAGCAACCGGAAAAATCCCCCACCCCCAGCCGCCAGCCTGCGCCCGCCAAATTCCGCCGTGGTCACCGGCAGCTCCAGCAAATCACTCCCACCGACCGGCTGCCAGGCAAAGCGCGGCGATTCAGGCCAGCCATAATGATCATGGCGGATCGGCGCGACGCTGCTGGAATAGCGATAGCCCTCTTCCGCCAATATGGCATGAGCCCAAGGCGTGCGGTGATCGATAGAAAAGCTCGGCGCGCGATAACCAATGACGCATCGCCCGCTGGCATCCTCCAGCAAGGCGCGCGACCGGCGCAGATCTGCACGAAACGCCTCCGGACTCAGCGTAAAGACGCGTGCATGATCATAGCCATGGCTTGCCACCTCATGCCCGGCCTCAACAATCCGCCGCATGAGCGCAGGGTAACGCTCCGCAACCCACCCCAGCGTAAAGAATGTCGCGCTGACCCCCGCGTCGGCAAACAGGGCCAGCACGGCATCCGTATTGCGCTCCACCCGATGCGTCAGCTCGTCCCACGAAGACCGGCTGATCGTGCGCTCAAAGGCGCCGACATGAAACCAGTCCTCCACATCGACCGACAGGGCATTCAGCACCATGATCGGGTTCAGGCGGCGGCGCTGTGCGGCGCGGCGCCCATCCGCTGTTCACGCTCCACCCAGTCCACCAGCAACGTCAGCACCCGACGCAGCGCCGTGTCCTGTTCGCCCACGCGAAACTCGAGCGAGGAGAGCCGCTCCTCGATTAGAGTGAAACAGTCCTTCAACGCCTCCGGGTCCACCGCCTGCATGGCGACCTGTTCGATCCGCAGCGAATCGACCTCCGCGCGCAGTGTGGCAATCTCGTCCATCAGCGCGGGCGATGGCTCGGGCTGGCGCGAGCGCAGCGCATTGAGTTCAGCGCGCAACGTCTCGCGCGCAGGTTCCGCCTGCGCCGCAACCGGAGCCGCAACAGGCGCTTCCTCCGCGCGATCCAGCACGGATGACTGCATCGGCTGCACGGCAACATCGCTGTCCGCGCCCATATCCTCGATCACGGCCTGCACCGCAGCCGCGTCGATCTCCGACAGCTGATCCAGCGCACCCAGCAGCAGCACGCGGCTGGCCAGCACATTGACCCGGCGCGGCACGCCCCCCGTCGCGGCGTAGATGGCGTCGAAGGCATCCGGCGTGAATTGCGGATCACCATTCCACCCGACGATCGACAGGCGATGCAGGATATAGGGTTCGATTTCTTCGGGCTGCATTGGATCGAGATGATGGGTCGCGATCACGCGCTGCCGCAACTGCTCCAACTGCGCCGATTTCAGCAGATCGCGAAACTCCGGCTGGCCCAGCAGGAATATCTGCAACAGCGACTGCCCGCCTAGCTGGAAGTTGGAAAGCATGCGCAGCTCTTCAATCGCCGAAACAGATAGGTTCTGCGCTTCATCCACAATCAGCAACGACCGCCGCCCCGCCCGCGCCTGGCCGTGCAGGAACGCTTCGATCTGCCGCAAAATCTGTGCCTTGGGCATGTCGTCGGTCGGCAGGCCAAAGCTTTGCGCGGTCAGCCGCAGCATGTCGTCGCCGCCGACCTGCGTTGACACGATCTTGACGGCGGTCAGCCGCGCCGGATCGATCGTCGCCATCAAATGCCCGACCAGCGTCGTCTTGCCCGCGCCGATGTCGCCGGTGATGACGATGAAGCCCTCGCCCTGCGCCAGCCCATAGCCCAGATAGGACAGCGCCTTCCTGTGCGTCGCGCTTTCGAAGTAGAAATGCGGATCGGGGGTCAGCTGGAAAGGGCGGCCCTCAAATCCGTAGAACTGGTCGTACATCTCTCGTCTCCGGACGCGATTAGAAGCTGTACCGCAGGCCGACCTGGCCCATGGCGTTGATGACGGCATCCAGATCGTCCGCCTTGGCACTGTCGAGCCCAAGCGAAGCGGATGCCTGAAGATTGCGGTTGATGAGGCGGTTATAGCTGGTGAACGCGCCCAGGTTCAGCACGTCGAGCCGCGCGCCGCTCGCATCGAAATAATTGGCATAAACGGCGCTATCCAGGCTGGACCGGCTGTCGATCACATAGCTTAGCGAGGCGGTGCCATACCAATTCTGGTCCCGAGTCCCGCGCACGAACACCGTCTGGCCCGAAGGCGTCACGAACTTGCGCTGCGAATAGCCAAGGCCGATGCCAAGGCCCCACGGACCCCGCTGCGCCGCATATTGGGCGGCAACGCCCCGATAGCGGAAGTTTGCGTCAGTGACTCCGGTAAGCGCGTCGTTGAAGCACTGCCCCCCGCCGCTTTGCGAGAAGGCGCAGCCGGTGAAATCGCCCGTGAACGGATTGCGCACGACATTCAGGCTGCTGCCCGAAACCGCCGCGACATTGGACGTGATGATCCGCCCGAAGCTGTCGATGCCGTCGAACACCATCAGCGCGAAGGACTGGCCCCGCCCCTGCCACACGAAGCTACCGGTATAGCTCATGCCGCCATAGCGTTCCCCGACCCGCGCCTCCAGTGAGGTGCGGCGGTTGGGACGCCAGAGCACGCCTACGTCCCAGATGATGTCATCGAAATCATAAATCAGCGCCCGCGGCGAACTATCGTCAGTAACATAACGGCCGTTGCGAACGACCGGCACGCCGTTCCCGTCAAGTTCCGGCGAGCGCTGGCTGATCTTGATCCGTTCATAGCCTACGCCCCCGGCAAGGGCGACGGTCGGCGACACCGGCAGCGTCGCGTCCACGCGGCCCCATGCATCCTCGAACCGCTGATCAAGCTCGCTCGCGTCTTCCCGGTCATACCCCGCGCTAGCCACGATGCCGAGCGGCAGCCAGACACCCGGCGCGACGCCGACCGACCCGGCCAGGCTATGCGAAACGGAGTCAGCGAAGGAGCCGACATTGGGCGCTCCAGCAAAGTCGGCGTCCACATCCTCCTCAACCCGAGCATAGCCAAGGCGATAGGAAGCGGTGACGTCGATGTCGCCGAATGACGAGGCGTAGGACGGCCCCACATAACCGGCATAAACCTGGCTCGTCTGGCTATCGTTCAGCGTCGCCGCGCCCGACAACCCATCCGTACGTATACGCGTCGCAAGCGCCCCGGCGTTGAGCGTCAGCCCATGCGACACCAGATACTGGCCCGACACGATACCGCTGATCACATCCTGATCGGTCGCTTCGCGCCCCCAGCCGAAGCTGTGATTATATTGAACGTCGGCAACGGCCTCAACGCGGCGCGTCTGCAACTGCGCCGTCAGTCCCGCCGTCACATTGGTATAGGTCAGGACATCGCCACCGCCTTTCAGCGGCACGAGTACAGTCTGATCAACGCCCAGATAGGGCGTAACTTCGACCTTCCGCTCCTGCGCCACGGCGGGCGAAGCGGCGAGTGCCAGCGCGCCCAGCAACCCCAGGGAAGTACGCAGCATCATGCGTCGTCGCTCCCCTCGCCATAATAGCTGCCAAAGCGTCGGCCACTGGTGGAGAAGGTGACGCCGTTCAGCAGCAACTGCACCTGCCCCGCCGCCTTCAACATACCCGCCGCATCGCGCAAAGCGCTTTCGCTGGTCTGGTCGGCACGCACCACAAGCAATGCGATGGCCGCATGGCTCGCCAGCACGGCACCCGCCGAAGCAGCGAGCAAAGGCGGGGAATCGAACAGGATGACGCGGTCAGGCCGCCCCTCGGTCAGGCGGCGCAACAGCGTTTCTGTCCGCGCCGAAGCCAGATATTCAGTATCATTGTTGCTGCGCTGGCCCGCAGGCAGCACGGCAAAAGACGGAATGTCCGTCCGGATCACGCAATCCTCTATCGCGACTGACGGATCGGCAATGGCGTCCATCAGCCCCGGCCCGCTGGTCAGCCCCAGCGCCTCCGGAATGCCCGGCTTGCCGAAGTCGGCATCGACCAGCAGGATCTCCCGATCCTTCTCCGCCGCGAGGCTTAGCGCGAGGTTGATCGCGCAGAAGCTCTTCCCCTCCCCGCTATGCGCCGAGCATACCAGCACACGATTGCCGCGCGGATCATCGCCAAGCTGCGCCAGCAAATCGCGCTTCAGCAGCCGAAACTCCTCGCTGATCGCCGTCGCAGGACTATCGGGCGACAGCCAGCTATTCTCGGCCAGAGCGATCCGATCGATGCTCTGCACCGGCCCACGCCAGTCAGGCGCGCGATATCCCGACTCCACTGCCACCGGCCGAGCGATCTCCACCACTGGCGGCAAGGGCTCATCGGCAGGCACCTCGACCGCAGGAGCGGCACGCCCCTGCAAGGCCGCGCTGAAATCGTAGATTTCCGTCGCCCGCTCGATCAGCGAACCTTTGGAAAGGGAGCTATGCTTGTTCATCTTGCCGCTCCTCAGGCCATGCCACGCTGGATGAATTCTACGAGGATCAGCAGCACGCACAGCGCCGCCAGCCCCCCGCTCGCACCGGCAAACCATTTCAGCCGTTGCTTTTCGACCACCCTCTGCGCGGCGCTGACCGTCTGCGTAATGGAACCAATGACCGGCAGGCCAACCGCCCGCTCCAGCCGTGCCGCCGTCGGGAAGCTGCCCTTGAGCTGCCCCATGGCAAAGGCGCTACCAACACCCGCGCCCATCCCTACGATCAGCACACCCAGCAGCAACAACGGCCGGTTGGGCGCAGACGGCGCGGTGGGCGCACTCGGCGGATTGATCACCCGGAACTGGACGGAGCCCGTCTCGGTCTTCACATCGCCGCGCAGGCGCACATCCTCACGGTCGGCCAGCAGCTTGTCATATTGGGTCTTCAGCACCTCATAATCCCGATCGAGCTTTTCCTGCTCGGCGGCGAGGCCCGGCTCATCTGTCTGGCGCGAGGACATGGCGTTAAGGTCAGCCTGAAGCTGCGCCTTACGCGTTTGCAGTGCCTGAACCGTCGCCGCGCGCTCGGCCTGCATCGACTTAATCGACAGATAAGCAGGGTTGGGCGAACCAGCCGCCCCGCCACCGCCACCACCCTGACGGCGCAGCGCATCGACCTGCCGCTGGGCCGCGATCACGTCCGGATGGTCGGCTGTCCAGCCCCGCGCGCGCATTCCGGCAAGGTCCGCCTGCGCCTGCGCCAATGCAGAAGGACCGCCCGACGCGCCAACCCCCGGCAACGTCTGCGGCGTACCGGCAAGCTGGCCGTTCATGGCACTGAGCGCGCTCGAAGCCTGCACCAGCTGCGATTCGATATTGTTGATCTCCATCCGCGCCGCATCCATGCGCTGGCCGATGGACCCCGCGCCCGGCAGCATCCCGGCATAGCGCTGCTCGAACTCGACACGACGCTGTTCGGCGGCGGCCAATTGACGACCGCGCGCCGCGATCTGCTGGTCAAGGAAGGCAAGGCTCTGCTTGGTCTCGACCCGGTCGGACGACAGATTGGTTTCCTGGAAAATCTCGATCAGCTTCTGCACCGCCTGCTGGGCGATCCGCGCATTGGCGCCGTCCGACAGGCTGGAGTCGGCCGACTTGGCGCTAATGTCGATCATGCTCGGATCAGCCTGCGCCATCACGGTGATGCCTTCGCGCAGCGCCGTGATCTTGGCCGCCATGTCGTGCGGGCCGCTCACCGTCTGGTTAAGGTCGGTCTCCTTGACCACCCGCTCCAGATTGGCGGTGCTCGCGAGCGTCTGGCGCACGCGATCAAGATCCTGCTGCGACTGGACCTGCGTGATGCCGACCTTGTCCTGCAACAGCGACTGCGTGTTCACATAAACGCGCGCCTTGCTCTCATAGCTGTTGGGCACCAGGGCCACGCCCAGCCACCCCAGCATGCACACGCCCCACGCCACGCCCAGCGCCAGCCAGCGCCGGGTCCAGATGCCGTGAAGGGCGATCAGCAATTCGTCGTAAAGACCGGCCATATCAGAACATGCTTTCCGGAATGATGATGACGTCGCCCGGCGCCAGCATGACATTTGCCTTGCTGTCGCCGCGCTTCAGCAGGTCGCCGATACGAACGTTGAATTCCTGCTGCTTGCCCTGTTCCTTGTTGAAGCGAACCAGCCGCGCCCGGTTACCCGCCGCATATTCGCTGAGGCCCCCGACAGAAATCATAGCGTCAAGCAGCGTCATGTTCGCACGATAGGGAATGGAAGCAGGCTTTTCCGTCGCGCCGACGATCCGCACCTGCTGGCTGAACGTGCCGGAGAAATTATTGACGATCACCGAAACCAGCGGATTTTCGATATATTTGGTGAGCGCGACCTTCATGTCGTCGGCCAACTGCTTGGGCGTCTTGCCCACGGCTGGCATGTCGGCGATCAGCGGCGTCGTGATTCGCCCATCGGGCCGCACCTGAACCTTCGCACCCAGTTCCGGATTGCGCCACACGAAGACGGTCAGGTCATCAAGCGGCCCGATCACATATTCCTCGCCCGGCCCTTCCTGCTGCGCCACAAAGGACGCAGAGGGCAACTGGGGACCACCGCCTCCCGAAGCGCAGCCCGACAGCACCAAAGCAGGCAACGATGCGCCGATCAGAGCCCGGGAAACCGACAGGAAACGCATATCTTCACCTCATGACAGGGCCGCACGCCAGCACAGCCGCCAAGCAAGTGAAGCGGCCGCAAAGCGATGGGCTTTGGGCCTCTTCTTGCCGCTAAAGGGTAAAGATACGGTTAGGCGTCAAACTATTGGTATATCAGCCAAGTAATAGTTCGAGCGCGGGCGGGTGCCCCAAAAAGGCGGCGGGACTAGCCGAAGCGCCATAGGCCCCCGCCGCAAAAATTGCGATCAGGTCCCCTTCCACCACCGGCGGCAAAGCAACCTTGTCGCCCAGCTTGTCGATCGGCGTGCAAAGACACCCTACGACCGTGACGGCCTCCTCCGCAGGCGGCGCGCCATAACGGTTCGCCACCGCCATCGGATAGTTGCGCCGCACCACCGTTCCGAAATTGCCGCTCGCCGCCAGTTGATGGTGCAATCCACCATCTACCACGACGAACGTCTCGCCCTGGCTCTGCTTCACATCGACCACACGGGTCAGATAGACGCCAGCCTCACCGACCAGCCAGCGGCCAAGCTCCATCGCGAACTCGCTCTCCGCCAATATGTCCGGGCGGGCGTTCAGCGTCTGGCCCAGCGCCTCACCGATCGGCGCAATGTCCAACCGCTGATCGCCCGGGAAATAGGGAATGCCGAATCCTCCACCCAGATTGACGAGCGGCGGCGCAGCACCCACCGCATCCGAAAGCCGCGCCGCCAAACCCACTGTTGCCGCCTGCGTGTCGATCAGCGCGTCTGCATCCAGCGCCTGCGATCCGGCAAAGATATGCCAGCCCCGCCAGTCAGCTCCCGCATCGATCAACGATCGGGCAAGCCCCGCCGCCCGATCCGCATCGACGCCAAAGGGCTTAGCCCCGCCGCCCATGCGCATACCCGACCCTTTGAGGTCAAAGTCGGGATTGACCCGCACGGCGAGCCGTGGGGTCCGCCCCCGCTTCTCGGCAATGGCAAGCGCTCGCCGCGCTTCCCCTTCCGACTCAAGGTTCAACGTAACCCCAGCGTCGATCGCAGCCGCTATCTCATCGTCACGCTTGCCCGGCCCGGCAAAGCTCACATGCGCGGCGTCCATCCCGGCTTCCAGCGCTCGCGCCATTTCCCCGCCCGAAGCCACATCGAAGCCGTCAACCAGCCGCGCCATGCGTTCCAGCAGCGCCGGATAGGGGTTAGCCTTCACCGCATAATGGATCGACAATTGCGGCGGCATAGCCTCCCGAAAATCGCGCACCTGCCGCTCGACGATCCCCATGTCGTAAACAAACAGCGGCGTGTCGCCCGCTTCGTCAACCAGACTCGCCGCACCGCATCCGCCGACCAGCAACATGCCTTCCTCGCCCTCGAAAAAAGGCGGAACAGGTCCCATCGGCTTCATCTGTCATATTCCTTGGCCAGTGCCACTCGGTCGATCTTGCCATTAGGCGTCCGGGGAAAATCCACCAGCCTGATGATCGTCCGGGGCTGCATGAAGTTCGGCAATTCGGTCTTCAACCTCGCCTCGACCGTCGCCTCGGCATCAACGTCGCCAGATCGGATAAGCAGCAGCACCGCCTGCCCCAACCGTTCATCCTTGATACCCAGCGCGACGGCCTCCGCCACCCCAGGCACCGCTACCGCTGCTTCCTCAATCTCTGTCGGACTGATGCGATTGCCCGAGGATTTGATCATCGCGTCATCGCGCCCAACGAAATAGAGCAGCCCTCGCGCATCCCGCCTGACGCTATCCCCCGACCAGACCGCCATGCCGCCATAGCGAGAGGATGACGGCGCAGGCTTGAACCGCTCTGCCGTACGTACCTCATCCCGCCAATAGCCTTGCGCTACAAGCGGCCCGCAATGAACCAGCTCACCCGCTTCATCATCGTCCGTCAGGCTGCCGTCGGGCCGCACAACCAATATCTCCGCATGCGGTATCGCCGACCCCATCGAGTCTGGATAGCTGTCCACCAAGGCAGGCGGCAGATAGGTCGATCGAAAAGCCTCGGTCAGGCCATACATGGGATAAAGGTCAGCCTTGGGGAAAAGACCGCGCAATTTCGCCACCAACGGCCGGGTGAGCGCGCCACCGCTATTCGTCAGGCGCTTCAGCTTCCCCGCCACTTCCGGCTTCCACTCAAGCTCGGTCAACTGCACCCAAAGCGGCGGCACCCCGGCCAATGTCGTGATGTCACGCTTGTCCACCGACTTCATGACGTCACGCGCCGTCAGATAGTCGAGCGGATAGACGCACCCGCCCGCATACCATGTCGAAAACAACTGATTCTGCCCATAATCGAAACTGAAGGGCAGCACGCACAAGGTCCTGTCCTCGGCACTCAAGCCAAGATAACGAGCCACACTCGCCGCACCAAGCCATAGATTGGCGTGGCTGAGCATCACCCCCTTGGGCCGCCCGGTCGAACCGCTGGTATAGAGGATCGCCGCCAGATCATGCGGCCCGGCCTCGGAGGGCGGCATTCCATCCCCACCGCTCATGGCCGCCGCAGCATCCTCCTCCCGCAACAAACGGCAGTCGCCCGGCACATCATCGGACTTCAATGTATCGAGCCGCGCCGCAGTACCGATCAGCAACAGCGCGCCACTATCGGCGAGGATATGCGCGACCTGCGCATGCTTCAGCAGCGGATTGACCGGCACATGCACCAGTCCCGCGCGCGGGGCCGCCAATGGCATCAGCGCCGCGACCGGCCCCTTGGCAATCCAACTTGCAACCCGCGCGCCCTTTTCCAGCCCGAATCCCGCCAGCCACCCCGCCAACCGACCAAGCGTCGTCTCCAGTTCGGCATAATCCTGCAATCCCGAACGGCCATCCAGCGCCGGACGCGCCGCCTCACCCCGCAACAACAGGTGGTCGATCGGGCGAATTTCCTCGCCATCGATCAGGGCGGCGCTGCTTAACTCCATTTCCAGACTTTTCACCTAAGGCATTGGGACAGTGCCGGGGAGATAATGGTTTGCTGGTCACAAGGGAATACAGCACGATCGCAGATGCCCGGCAGGCGCTGGGCGGACGGATGGATCGCGCCGCGACGGCTTGCTTGTTCGACCGCATCGACTGGTTCGAATCGCTGCACGAACATTGCTTCGCGCATCAGCCCATCCGCGTCCTTCAGGCGATCGAGGGACAGGTCGAGGCATGGCTATTCCTGCTATCGCCCTCTCCCGAGCGGCAGAGCGCGCTTGCCAACTGGTACAGCTTCGCCTGGTCGCCGATATATCTCGGCGATCCTGATGAACCAATGCGCCGCCGTCTGGCAGAGATACTCGCCGCCGAACTGTTCAAGACCGGCCGCCACATCGACTTTTATCCGGTCGGCGATACGGCGGAAATGCTCCTCGATGCCTTCCGGCGTAGCGGCTGGTTCGGCGTACGCCGGCCCATGGGTGGACGCCATATGCTCGCCCTGCACGGCCGTGACTTCGCCGCTTATTGGGCGGATCGGCCAAGCCGCCTGCGCAATCAGGTGCAGCGCAAGGCCCGATCCAGCCGTTTCACCATCGAGATTCGCGATCAGGTCGATGACGCGCTGTGGCACGACTATGTGACGGTACATGCGAGCAGTTGGAAGCAGCCCGAGCCCGGCCTCTCCTTCCTGCGCGCCCTGGCCGAACGTGAGGGTGCCGCCGGAACCCTACGGCTCGGCTTCGCGCGCCTCAACGGCCAGCCAGTGGCGACCCAGTTTTGGACCGTCGAAAATGACGTCGCCCTCATCCACAAGCTCGCACATGATCGCGCTTTCGACGGCGCTTCTCCAGGCACATTGCTCAGCCACGCGATGTTCGCCCACGCCATAGATACCGACAGGGTCAGCGTGATCGACTATGGCACCGGCGACAATCCCTACAAGGCGGAATGGATGGAACAGCGCCAGACGCTCTACCGTCTCGACTTCTTCAATCCGCGATTTGCCTCGACATGGATTCCCGCCGCGCGAACCGCGATTTCCGCCCTTGTGGGCTGAAGGCGGAACGATTAGGTAAGCCCCCCATCATGCGGGCGAAAACCTCTATGCCGGTCGACCGGACAAGCGACATGTCAAACGCAATGCGCGATCTGCTTCGCGATGTGCTGGCCCTGTCGCAGGAACGCGTCGATGCGTTCGACGCCGACACGCCCCTGTTCGGCGCTCTGCCTGAACTGGACTCCATGGCCGTCGCCACGCTGCTGACGGAAATGGAGGACCGCCTCGACATCCTGATCGAGGATGACGACATTGACGGCGAAACCTTCGAGACCTTTGGCACGCTGGTCGCCTTCGTGCGGACGAAGCTAGAGGCCTGAACGCTCCTCAGTCCATCAACCACCTAATCCCCGTTCAGGCTGAGCCTGTCGAAGCCCTTCACTTTACTTAAAAGAAAGAAAAGCCGGCCTTCGGCTCGACAAGCTCAGGGCGAACGGAGGGTAGCGAAACTCCCCGCTCACCCAGCAAAGCGAGGCACGCAACGCGCACCCCGCTCCACGCTTTCTCACTCAGCCGCCATCGCCTCGAAGTCCGCCTCGGCCAAGAACTTCTCCACGTCCAGCGCCGCCATGCAGCCCATACCCGCCGCCGTCACCGCCTGCCGATAAATCTTGTCGCTGACGTCACCCGCCGCGAACACGCCCGGAATAGAGGTCCGCGTCGTACCCGGTTCCACGATCAAATAGCCCTCATCCATCGGCAGCTTGCCCGCGAACAGCTCGGTCGCGGGCTGATGCCCGATTGCCACGAACGCCCCATCAGTCTCGATATGCGAAGCCTTGCCCGTCACCGTATCGACCAGATCGACGCCAACCAGCCCTTCGGGATTGCCGCCGCCCACAAACCGCTCGATCTTCTGGTTCCACAGCACCTTGATGTTCGGATGCGCAAACAGCCGCTGCTGCAAGATCTTCTCCGCCCGCAGCGAATCGCGGCGATGGATCAGCGTGACGTCATGGCTATGGTTGGTGAGGTACAGCGCCTCCTCGACAGCGGTATTCCCGCCACCGATCACCACCACCTTCTTGCCACGATAGAAAAAGCCATCGCAGGTTGCACAGGCGGAAACGCCCTTGCCCTGCAACAGCTGCTCGCCTTCCGTACCCAGCCATTTCGCCTGCGCGCCCGTCGCGATCACCAGAGAGTCGGCAAAATAGCGCGTCCCGCTATCGCCCGTCAGGCGAAAAGGCCGCTCCGACAAATCGACATCGACGATCTGATCATACATCATCTGCGCGCCGACATGCTCGGCCTGCGCCTGCATCTGCTCCATCAACCACGGCCCCTGGATCACGTCGCGAAAGCCAGGATAATTCTCGACGTCGGTCGTGATGGTCAGCTGCCCGCCCGGCTGCATGCCCTGCACCACGATCGGAGCCAGCCCCGCGCGCGCCCCATAAATGGCGGCCGAAAGCCCGGCCGGCCCCGAACCGAGGATCAGCATGCGAGTGGAATGGGTAGCGGTCATCAAATTCCCCAGCTCTTTGGATTCGTTTGTCGGGATGAAATAGGCAGCAGCGCCGGGCGCGCAAGCCTGACTATCGCATGGAATTGCTTGGGCGCGGGCAAGCTCCGCCTCCCCCTGCCACTCCAACCGTCAGTCAATGACGTTAGGCAGGTCCTCAAACCCCTTGCGCAGCGCTGCCGACCAGCTGAGCGAAAGCAGCTGAAATTCCTCGTTATCGGCCTCGATCCGGGTGCGGACGCGGAAATCAAACTGGCCGCGCTCGATCACCGTCAGGTCAAGCGGCATGCCGACCGACAGGTTCGACCGCAACGTCGAATCCATCGACACCAGCACCGCCTTGGTTGCATCCTCTAGGCTCGTCTCGCGCTTGATGATCCGGTCCAGGATCGGCTTGCCATATTTATGCTCACCAATCTGGAAGAAGGGCGTGTCCTCCGTCGCTTCGATGAAGTTGCCCGCTGAATAGATAAGATAGAGGCGCGGCTTGCCCCCCCGCCGTTCCCCCGCGAGCAGGATGGAGGCATCGGCGCCCGATCCCTGCATTTCGATCGTGCTGCGATAATGCTGCTGCATCTCGCACATCGCATCCCCCACCAGTTGCGCCGCGCGGTGCATCGTGGCGCAGTTCAGGATGCTTTCAACGTCCGGATCGACCTGCGAATCCTTGATCGCACGGCCCAGCATCGTCTTGACGCCCTGCGTGATGGACAGGTTGCCGGAGCATAGGAGCACCAGCGCACGCTCGCCCGGCACGCTATAGGTAAAGCTTTTCCGAAAGCGGGCGATATTGTCCATCCCCGCATTGGTGCGGGTGTCCGACAGCATGACCAATCCCTGGTCCACGCGTACCGCCACACAATAGGTCATTGCCCATCGGGCTCCTATATTCGTTCAACCCTGCGGGATGGCTGTCTGAAGGCTTTGTTGCTGCTGGCGTTGCAGCTGCCTTTCTTCCACCCCGTCCTCCGCCTGCGCGATCCGGACGTCGGCGTCAATCCAGATATCGCCCGTCGCCGTCACTGACCCCCGGATGGGCGCCGCCGCATTGGCATCCAGCCCCGACGCCAGTCGCAGGTAACGTTCCGTCACACAAACCCGGTTCGACGGATCGAACCCGACCCAGCCCAGATCCGGTACACACGCCTCAACCCAGGCGTGGGTTTCATGCAGGGCAACCCCGCCCTCCGCCAGCAGATAGCCCGTCACATATCGCGCCGGGATGCCAAGGGCGCGTGCCCCCGCGATGAATATCTGCGCATGGTCCTGACAAACTCCCGCCCCCAGCGCGAAGGCCTCTGCCGCCGTGGTATCCGACGACGTAACGCCACCCCGATAGGCCACAGCATCGCTGACCGCCGCCGACAAGGCATGCAGCCGCGCCAGCGTCCCCTCACCATCCGGCAAGGAAAGCGCCATGTCCCGAATGGCGTTGGAAGCTCGGGTCAGCTGCGTTTCGCGCAGAAAATAGACCGAAGGCACCCGGCCGTTTCCATGTCCCAGAACGCCGCTCGTCTCGCTCGTCTCCGCCAACCCCTCGGCAACGATCACCGCATTGTCCAGCCGGTCATGTCGTATCCAGACAGCCTCCATTTCGCCAAAGCTGTTGCGCCGGAACCCTTCGACCGGCTCGCCATTCACGCTGACCTGCCATTCCAGCACCCTTTGCGACGCCGTATCGATCGGCATCAGCTTCAGGCGCATCGCCACCCGGCCTGCCGTCGCGGCATAACGATAAGTCGTCTGATGGCGGACCAGCAGTTTCAAGGCGTACGACGCTCCTTCATCCGAAATGATAGGTTTGGGCGATCTCCGCGCCCAATTGATTGGTCATCTTCAATCCGCCCAGTACGGTTTCATGCAGACCGACGCGAAAAATCTCTCCGCTGTCCAACTCCTCCAGATCGTTCACCATCTGCCGCACTGTCTCGTGGCACGTGCCCCGCCCATTGTGCCAACCCGCCAGCCGGTTGAGCCGATAGGCAAGCTGTTCATAGCAATAGGCAACACTGCGCGGGAAAAGACGGTTCAGCATCAGGAAATCGGTGATCTGCCAGGGCGTATAGGTGCCGCCATAGACATGGTGATAGGCCCGCGCGCCCGACAAAGCGTAGAGCACCGAGGTCCATTGATAATGATCGCGATTGCCCCCGATCACCTCCGTCTCTGGCAACAGCACATAATATTTGACGTCCAGCAGCCGCAACGTCATCTGCGCCCGCTCCAGCGCGGACCCGGCACGCAGGAAATCATGCCCTTCATTGCGCAACTGCCCGGAATGCGCCGCACCCCGAAACGTCATGACCCGCGTCTTGACCCAATCGATCAGCGCGGGAAGCTGCTGCCGCGCTTCCCCCACATCATAGCTGTCCAGCTTACGCCACCCTTCGTTCAGCGCCTCCCACATATCCTGGGTCAGCATCGTGCGCGCCGACTTGGCATTGGCCCGCGCCTTCAGCAGGCAGGACCGGATGGAACTGGGGTTATCCAGGTCCAGCATCAGATAGGATATGGCGTCCCTTTCGGCCACCTGTATGCCTTCGGGAAATGGGCCATCGACCCCGGTCGCCCGCACAACCGACCGCCACTCATCGCGATGATGTGCCCCCGGCAGGATCGCCATGCGCTGTCCCATGGTAAGCAGACGAGCCGTAGCCTCCGCCCGCTCCATATAACGTGCCATCCAATAGAGATTTTCGGCAGTCCGGCTCAGCATCCCAAGCCCGCCTTTCCGCCCGTCATCCCGCCTCGTTCCGTCATCCCAGCGAAAGCTGGGATCTCAGGCCAAACGGCACGACATAACCTCACGAGATCCCAGCCTCCGCTGGGATGACGATGACTGCGAGAGGTGCTGACACCCACCATCAATCCTGCAACACCCATGTATCCTTCACCCCACCCCCCTGACTGGAGTTCACCACTAGCGACCCTTCCGTCAACGCAACGCGCGTCAGCCCGCCGGGCACCAGCCTGATCTGCTTGCCGACCAGACAATAGGGCCGGAAATCCGCGTGCCGCCCGACCACCGAAGCCGGGCCAAGGGTAGGCACGGTCGAAAGGTCCAGCGTCGGCTGCGCGATGAACTCGCCCGGATTGGCCCTGATCCGCTCCGCATAGGCGGCGATCTCCGCGCTGGTCGACTTGGGGCCGATCAACATCCCATAGCCGCCCGACCCATGAACCTCCTTCGCCACCAATTCGTGCAGATGCTCCAGCACATAGGCGCATTCATCCGGCTTCCCGCACTGCCATGTCTGGATATTGTCCAGGATCGGCTGCTCGCCCAGGTAAAACCGGATCATCTCCGGGACGTAGATATAGACCGCCTTGTCATCCGCGATCCCCGCCCCCGGCGCCGACGCCAGCGTCACCCCGCCATTGCGATACACGTTGAAGATGCCGGGAATGCCCAGCATGCTATCGGGCCGAAACACCAGCGGATCGAGATATTCGTCATCGATCCGGCGATAGATGACATCGACCTGCCTGGGGCCAAGCGTCGTCTTCATCCACACCCGATCCTCATCGACGAACAGGTCTGCGGGCTCCACCAGTTCCACGCCCATCAGATCGGCCAGGAAGCTATGTTCATAATAGGCGCTGTTGAGCGATCCCGGCGTCAGCAGCACGACCACGGGATCACCCTTGCACGCGGGCGGCGCGACTTCCTTCAGGCTCTTGAGCAGTTCAGCGGGATAATCATCGACCGGCGCCACCAGCCCCTGCGCGAACAGCTCCGGGAACATGCGCGTCATGATCTCGCGATTTTCCAGCATGTAGGACACGCCCGACGGCGTACGGCAATTATCCTCCAGCACCTCGAACCGCGCTGGCCCGGTGCGGACAATGTCGATCCCGACGATATGGCTGTACACCTTCCCCGGCGGGGTAAAATCCGCCATCTCGGCAAGATAGGCGCTGTTCTGGTAGATGATGTCAGCAGGCATGATCCCCGCCTTCACAATCTCTCCCCGATGATAGACGTCGTGCAGGAACGCATTGAGCGCCCGCGCCCGCTGCCTGATGCCCCGGTCCAGCACCCGCCATTCCTGCGCGGTGAAGATACGCGGCAATAGGTCGAACGGGATCAGCCGTTCCGGGTCTCCGCCCTCGCCATAGACCGCAAAGGTAATGCCGATCCGCCTGAAGATCGCTTCCGCCTCATCCAACCTGCGGTTGAGCCCGGCGATGCCCGTCCGTTCCACCCAATTCTGCACCTCGGCATAGCAAGGCCGTATCGAACCATCCGGCTCAAACATTTCGTGGAAGGGCAAAGCGTCGATCCTCCCTCGGGCATAGCCCGGTTGTGCATTGCAACATTAGTGCAACGTGCCCGAACGATTGCAAGCGCAAAAAGTCGCAAGGCTATATTTCGCGGCTCGCATTCCCTGGCTCAGAGAATTTACATAGGCGGCACCAAACCCCGTTGACCCCACAAGTCGCTCTGCCTATAGCGCGCGCACCGCAGGGCGACTGCCCGGCGCAGCCCATGGGGCGGAGTAGCTCAGCTGGTTAGAGCAGCGGAATCATAATCCGCGTGTCGGGGGTTCAAGTCCCTCCTCCGCTACCACCTATAATCCACATGAAAATCAGCAGTCGGGGTCATCCTGACGCTCTTTCGCGTCTGACGCCGGGACGTCTGCGCGCTGCCATCCCGGCTGAAACGCTTTGTTACAGATGCTACACCTATCGGCCCGGCCCTCCTGATAGACACTTCTGATCAAGAGAGGAGAGACCATGGCTTTTTCATCTATATTGGTCGCTATCGACATCCATGATCATGATCATGCAAAGTCCGCACTGGAGGCGGCGGCGGCGCTTTCCACGGGCGGTGCGAAAGTACATATTCTTTATGTGCGATATTTCCTTCCGGTGAACTATGAGGGCGCGATCACCGTCGATTTCGACACGCAGGAGATCACAGAGGCTCATCGACAAGTCGACGAATGGAAAGCCGAGTTCGGCCTGACCCATGCCACTTTCGCGTCCCATCGCGGTCGGGTTCGCGATGAAGTTCTGGATGAAGCGCAGCGCGTGGGCGCCGACCTCATCATCATCGGCTCGCACCAACCGTCGCTCTCATCCCGCGTGCTGGGCTCCAACGCCGCCGCGATCGTCCGCAATTCGCCGATTAGTGTGCTAATCGCGCGTCAGAAAGACATCGGCTGACTCATGCCCGCCAGCCGATGGCCTACCCGCCATCGGCAACCGGCCTGATCGCTGGATCAGATTTCCAGCTGCGATCCCAGTTCCACTACCCGATTGGTCGGCAGCTTGAAAAACGCCATCGGACTTTCCGCATTCCGCACCATCCACGCGAAAAGCCGCTCGCGCCATATGGCCATGCCGGGGCGGGATGACGGCACCAGCGTCTCGCGGCTGAGGAAATAGCTGGTGTCGGCAACGCCGATCGGTCCGCCGCAGTCGCGCACCGCCTTCATCGCGGCGGGCACATCGACATTTTCCATGAAGCCGTGGCGCAGCATCAGGCGATAGAAACCCGCGCCATGATCTTCGACGCTGGTACGGCCGTAATAGGGCAAATGCGGCACTTCCTCCGCCCGCACGGTCAGGATGATGTTGCGCTCATGCAGGATGCGGTTGTGCTTGACGTTGTGGAGCAGGGCCGGCGGAACACCCTCCGTCGTTGAGGATAGGAAGATCGCCGTGCCCGGCACCCGTTTCAATGACGCTCCAGCTGACTTGATGAACACGTCCAGGTCCATCGCATCTTCGCGCAGACGATTGCGCATGATCCGCCGCCCCGAAGCCCAGGTCGTCAGCACCAGGAAGGATATGGCCGCCACCAGCAGCGGGAACCATCCGCCATCCGGAATCTTGGTCGCGTTCGACAGGAAATATGCGCCATCGATGATCAGGAACAGGCCCGTCACCATGCCCGCGACGAACGGGTTCCAGCGCCAGACGCTGAACATCAACGCCCCCATCAGGCAGGTGGTGATAACCATCGTCCCCGTGACCGCGATGCCATAGGCCGCCGCCAAATTGCTCGAACTGCCAAAGCCCAGCACCAGCATGATAACCAGCACCAGAAGCGTCCAGTTGATCAGCGGCACATATATCTGCCCCGCCGCCGACGCGCTGGTATGCAGGATGCGCAGGCGCGGCAGGAAACCCAGCTGCACCGCCTGCCGCGTCACGGAAAAGGCGCCGGATATGACCGCCTGGCTCGCGATCACCGTCGCCAATGTCGCCAGGATCACCAGCGGCAGCCTCGCCCATTCGGGAGCCAGCAGGAAGAACGGATTCTTCGCCGCCGCAGGCTCATCCAGCAGCAACGCTCCCTGCCCCAGATAGTTGAGCATCAGGCACGGCAGCGCCGCGTAAAGCCAAGCGATGCTAATCGCCTTGCGCCCGAAATGCCCCATATCGGCATAGAGCGCCTCCGCCCCCGTCACCGCGAGGACCACCGATCCCAAAGCCAGAAATGCCAGTTTCGGATCGATCAGGAAGAAGTGCAGCGCCCACCAAGGATTGACGATGGCGAAGATCTCCGGGTGCCGCACTATGTTGGCGATACCCAGGATCGCGAGCACCAGGAAATAGACCACCATGATCGGCCCGAACAGCGCACCGACTCGGGCCGTGCCGATGCTCTGGATAACGAACAGGGCGATCAGGATGACGATCGCGATCGGCAGCACCAGCGGCGTCAGCCCCGCCTGCACCACCGTCAGCCCCTCTACCGCCGAGAGGACAGAGACCGCCGGAGTGATGATCGCATCCCCGTAAAAGAGCGCGGTGGCAAGCACGCCCAGCGCCGCGATCGTGGGCGTCCAGCGCGTCTCGCCCATCCGCCGCCCGATCAGCGCCAGCAGCGCCATGCTGCCGCCCTCGCCATTATTGTCGGCTCGCAGGATGATGAACACATATTTGACCGTGACGACCATGGTCATCGTCCAGAAGATCAGCGACAGCACGCCATAAATATGGACCGGATCGACCGCGAGCGGATGGTGACCGACAAAGCTTTCCTTCAGCGCATAGAGTGGAGAGGTTCCGATGTCCCCAAACACCACCCCCAACGCGCCGAGTGCGAGTCCGTGAAGCGGACCATGCGCCGCATGCCCCCCGCTAACCGGCAAGTCCTTGTCAGCCATAAGGCAGAAAACCCCCAACTTTAGCGAGCGGCTATGCCACAATCCGGGATGGCAGCGCCATGGGGACAGGCGGCCATCCGCTATTTTATATTTCGACCCGCCAACTCCAAAAGTCCCACCTACCCCTTGTCAGTCCGGGGAAAGCGCGCCAAGGACGGCAGCAACTTGGACTGAGGGGATGCTGGCCGATGAGCCATTATGACGTTCTGATCGTAGGCGCGGGCCATGCAGGCGCGCAGGCGGCCATTTCGCTTCGTCAACTCGGCTTTGAAGGGTCTGTCGCCATGATCGGTGACGAAAAATACCCGCCCTATGAACGCCCGCCGCTGTCGAAGGAATATTTCGCGGGCGACAAGGTCTTCGACCGCATCCTCATCCGCCCCGCCGCCTTCTGGGAAGAGCGCAAGATCGACATGCTGCTCGGCCACCGGGTGAAGGCCGTCGATCCGGAAAACCAGACCGTCACCATCGGAAATGAGCAGATTTCCTACGGCAAGCTCATCTGGTGCACGGGCGGCAGCCCGCGCATGCTGACCTGCGACGGCGCCGACGCGCCCAACGTCCATGCCGTCCGCCGCCGCGACGATGTCGACGCCATGATGGCGAAGATGGACCAGATCAATCATGTCGTCGTGATCGGTGGCGGCTATATCGGGCTGGAAGCAGCCGCCGTGCTGACGAAGTTCGGCAAGAAGGTCGTGCTGCTCGAAGCGCTCGACCGCGTCCTCGCCCGCGTCGCCGGTGAAGAACTCTCCCGCTTCTATGAAGCTGAACATCGCGCCCATGGCGTCGATCTGCGCACGGGTGCCAAGATGGACTGCATCGAGGTGCAGGATGGCAAGGCGACCGCCGTGCTGATGCAGGATGGCGAACGGATCGAAACCGACATGGTGATCGTCGGTATCGGCATCATCCCCGAAACCGGCCCGCTGATCGCTGCGGGCGCTACTGGCGGCAATGGCGTCGATGTCGATGAATATTGCCGCACCAGCCTGCCCAACATCTACGCCGTCGGCGACTGCGCATCCCACGCCAACCGCTTCGCGCGCGGCGCCCAGCTTCGCCTTGAGTCGGTGCAGAATGCCAATGATCAGGCAAAAACGGCCGTCGCGCACATCATGGGCAAGGAAGAAGCCTATGACGCCGTGCCCTGGTTCTGGTCCAACCAATATGATCTGAAGCTCCAGACCGTGGGCCTTTCGATCGGCCATGACCACACCATCCTGCGCGGCGATCCGGCGACCCGCAGCTTTTCGGTCCTGTATCTGAAGGCCGGAAAGCTCATCGCGCTCGACTGCGTCAATGCAGTGAAGGACTATGTGCAGGGCCGCGCCCACGTCCTGTCGGGTGCCCTTCTCGACCAAGCGCAGCTGGCCGATTCTTCGGTCCCGCTAAAGGAAGTCGGCCTGGCCTGAGCCCCCGCGATCGGTACTTGCCCCCGCGCAAAGCGTTGCTATCACCTTGAAGCAACGCGCTTTGTGACGGAAGGTAGGGCCATGACAGGTCGATTGCGACAGCTCCTCTGGCCCCTGATCGCAGGCACCGCGCTGCTGCCGATGCCCGCCGCATCGGCAACGCGGGGCTATACCATCACCAGTTTCGACGCGATCCGGGTCGACGCACCTGTGGAGGTGATCATCACCACCGGTGCTGGCGCTTCCGCCAAAGTCGATGGCGATCAATCGCTAATCGAACGACTGCACATCGATGTATCCGGGCGTCTGCTGACGATCAGGATGGACCGCGCCCAATCCGGCGAGAAAAGCGGCGGCCGTGCCACCGTCCGCCTTTCGACTGGTACGCTCGAAAGGCTGGTGCTGACGGGCGGCGGCTCCATCTCGGTCAGCCGGATGAAGGGTTTGCGGGGAGAGATTGTGCTTGGCGGCAATGGCGATGTCAGCGTCGCGGCGGTTGACCTCGACCAGCTTAGCCTCGGCGTCGCAGGCGCAGGCCGCGCAACATTGGCGGGGCGAGCCGCAATCGCGACAGTGCGCGTGAACGGCCCGGGCGCGGTAGCTGCCGATGGCCTGCGCGTCCGCCAGGCGACGGTCAGCAATGACGGCCCCGGCAATGTCGCCCTGACCGCCGACGTGACCGCCAAGATATCAGCATCAGGCTCGGGTGACGTCACCATCGTCGGCAAGGCCGCCTGCCAGGTCGAAAATCGCGGCACCGGCCGCGTCTCCTGCGGCGGCGAAGCCTATTAGCGCGCCGAACCTTCTACCGCACTGCATCTCTCACCGTTCGCCCTGAGCCTGTCGAAGGGCTCTACTTCCTTTTAGAAAGGAGAGGGCTTCGACATTCGAATGAGGCGAGTGACTCTTTCGGACAGCCCGAACGGGACTGAGTGATTCCAGCAACGCAGAACGCTAGACCTGTCACCCCCCACAAACCCACCCCCCCACTAACCTTATCAAAGTGTTTACCGCGACCCCATAGACCATAGGGCACCAGCCATTGCCGGATCGTCCCATGTTCGCTCGTGCCCTCCTCCTCTTCCTCTTCATGGCCTCCCCTCAAACGGCAGAAGCGCAGGGTGCGGTGGCCGTCGCGGACAGCGGAGACACGGCCTGGATGATCCTCTGCGCCCTCCTGGTACTGCTCGCCGGACTTCCTGGCCTGCTTCTGCGCCACGCGGGCCTCGTCAATGTACGAAGCGCGCTTTCGGCAAGCACCCAGCTTCTCGTCGTCGCGGCGGGGGCATCGCTCGCCTGGGCCGTCGCCGGATACAGCCTCAGCTTCGCACCGGGCAGTGCATGGCTGGGTGGCGGAGCGAACCTCCTACTCGCCAACCTCGGCTCCCTGAAGGCCGGGCTGACCGTTCCCGAATCAGCATTCGTCCTGTTCCAGATGGCCTTGGCACTCTTTGCCGTCTGCCTCCTCCCTGGCGCCACGGCGGGACGCGCGCGCTTCGGCTGGATGGCGGCCCTTGCCCCGCTCTGGCTGCTGATCGTCTATGCCCCGCTGGTTCATGGCATCTGGGGCGGCGGCTGGCTTGCAGCGCTCGGCGTCATCGACTTTTCCGGCGGCCTCGTCATGCACATGAGCGCAGGCTTTTCAGCCCTCGCACTTTCCCTGATCCTCGGCCGCCGCCCCCGGCAAGCCACCGCGAGCCACGCACCTGTGCTTAGTCTCGCGGGTGGCGCATTGATCTGGATAGGCTGGGCGGGCATTTCCGGCGGCTGGGCTCTTGGCGCCACAGACAATGCCGCCACGGCGATCCTCAACACGCATTTCGCGGCCTGCGCGGGCGCCCTCGCATGGGCGCTGTCGGATCGCGCCGCGACCGGTCGCATAAGCGCCACCGGCATCATGTCGGGCGCTGTCGCTGGTCTCGCCGCCATATCTGCCTCGGCCGCCCTTTCGGGTCCCGGAGGCGCCATGCTGATCGGCCTTGGCGCCGCGCTTCTCTGCCGCATCGCAAAGGCAACATTCGGGCGCGGCGTCGATGATCCGGCGTCGGTCTTCCTGCTGCATGGGGTAGGCGGCCTGATCGGCGCCCTGCTGTTGCCGCTATTTGTTCAACCGCTCCTCGGCGGCGTCGGTTTCGAAGGCGACATCAGCCTCGCGGCAGCCATGCTGAGCCAATTGGCCGGTGTCATCGCCGTCGCCCTCTGGTCCATGGCGGGAACCTCCATCGTCGCGCTGCTGCTATCGGTCGTACTGCCCATGCGTCTAACGGCAGAGGAAGCCGCAGAGGGCCTTGATCAGGTCGACCATGGCCAACAAGGCTGGGACTTCCGCTAACATCATGGGCATCGCCGTCGGCATCTTCGCCCATCAGGAGGAGCGGCGGATTGGCACCTGCCTCGCCTCGCTCCCGCTGGATCGGGCGGACACCGTCTATCATGTCCTCGTCAACGGCTCGACCGACGCCACCGCAGCCCGCGCCCACGACATCACAGCCGGGCGAGCCAATGTCCGCGTGCATGACATCGCCCAAGGCGGCAAGTCGCGAACGTGGAACCATCTGATCCATGATCTGCTGGACGGAACCGACGAAGCCGTCATCCTCCTCGATGGCGACGCCCAGATCGCACCCGGCTCCCTCGACGCGCTGGTGGCAGCGGTAGGATGCAACGGAATCAATGCAGCGGCGGGCATGCCACTCAACGGGCGAATGGCCGCGCATTACCGCCACCTGCTGTCAACAGACGGCGGCCTCTTTGGCGATCTTTACGCACTGTCCGGCCATTTCGTGAACCGCGTCCGCGCGCGCCGGTTGCGCCTTCCCGATGATCTGATCGGAGACGATGGCCTCGTCGCGGCATGGGCTCATACCGACCTGCAAACCGATGCCGCATGGCTGCGTCAGCGTGTCATCGCTTGCGAAGAAGCTGGCTTCCTCTGCGAACCCGTCCGCCTCACCAGCCCCGCAAGCTGGCGCATGCAATATCGGCGGATGACCAATTATTCGCTGCGCTTCTTCCAGAACCGCATCGTGTCCGACATCATGGGTAGGCAAGGACCCGACGGCCTGCCGCGCGAACTGCGCAGCCTCTACGCCGCATGGCTCCCCCGCTTAGCGCCTCGCTCCGGCCCCACCGGGTTTTTCGACCGGAAAGCACTGGAGCGAATGCGGCAAGCAGCCGCTTAGCGGTCCTTGCCCGCCAACTCCTTGTTGATGAACAGAGCCAGCCCCGTCACGACCGCGCCGGAAAAAAGATAAGCGCCCGAAGCCGCCAGCCCAAATGTGACCGACAGCGACAGCGCCACCAGCGGTGCAAACCCCGCCCCCACCAGCCAGGCAAGGTCCGACGTCAACGCAGACCCGGTATAGCGCGTCGCCGTCGAGAAGTTGGACGCCACCACGCCCGAAGACTGCCCAAAGCTCAATCCCAGCAGCATGAACCCCAGGATCATGAACGCGATTTCAGCCAGCTCGCCACCATTGAGCAGCAGCGGCGCAGCAATGCTGAATATCCCGATCCCCAGCGCCGACCAAGCCAGCAGCTTACGCCGCCCCACCATGTCCGCGACAAATCCCGACACGACGATCGCCAACACGCCCACGCTCGCCCCAATCGCCTCGATCACCAGGAAGCGCTCCAGCGGCTGTTTCGTATAAAGCGCGATCCAAGACAGCGGAAACACCGATACCATGTGAAACAGCGCGAAGCTCGCCAGCGGGGCAAAGGCGCCGATAACGATGTTCCGCCCCTCCGTCCGCACCGTCTCGATGACCGGCGAAGGCTGCAACTCCCGCGCCTCGAACAGCCGCTCAAACTCATGCGTCACCACGATCCGCAGCCGCGCGAACAGCGCCACCACATTGATCGCAAACGCCACGAAGAAGGGATAGCGCCAGCCCCAATCAAGGAAATCGGCCCGCGACAGGTTCGACAGGAAGAAAGCAAACAACCCACTCGCCACAACCAGCGCCAACGGCGCGCCCAGCTGCGGCATCATCGCATACCAGCCGCGCTTGTTCTGCGGCGCATTAAGCGACAGCAGCGACGCCAGCCCGTCCCACGTCCCGCCCAGCGCAATCCCCTGCCCCGCCCGCAACACCGCCAGCAGCACCGCCGACCAGATGCCAACCGTCTCATAACCCGGCAGAAACGCGATAAACGCCGTCGATCCGCCCAGCAGGAACAGCGCGATAGTGAGCTTCACGCCTCGCCCATAGGCCCGGTCCACCGCCATGAAGATGAACGACCCTATCGGCCGCGTTACGAACGCCAGCGCAAAGATCGCGAAGGACCAGAGCGTCCCCGCCAGCGGGCTCAGAAAGGGAAAGACGTGCGACGGAAAAACGATGCACGAAGCAATCGCATAGACGAAGAAGTCGAAAAACTCCGACGTCCGCCCAATGATCACGCCGATCGCGATCTCACCCGGCGCAACCCGATGGTCACGCGCAGTGACAAGGCGTGCATCGCGCTCCAGCGGCGTCGAGGATGGCGTAGTGGTCGCGGCGTTCATCTGTTCGGCCAAGCCTTCATGCTGCGGGAACGATCCATGCCCAACATCGTTGCAGCATAGCGAATCGTCCCGGTGGTCGAAAGGCCATTGCCCTATTTTGCGCCTGCGAGGGGATAGGACAAAAGGTCCAATGTCGATCGCCACGCCACCCCCTTATGCGGGCTTCATGACCGCACGCCCTCGCCCCTTTTCCCGAGCTTTTCTGCGCCGAATCGCGCCCTTGCTGCTGTTGCCGCTCGGCGCATGCAACTGGGTGGTCATGTCCCCTGCGGGTGATGTCGCGGTGCAACAGCGCGATCTGATCATCATTTCGACGCTGCTCATGCTACTCATCATCCTGCCGGTGATGGCGACGACGATCTGGTTCGCTTGGCGTTACCGGGAAAAGGCGCAGGCGAAGGATTATGATCCCGATTGGGACCATTCGACCAGCCTTGAGCTGCTGATCTGGTCGGCTCCGCTGCTGATCATCATCGCTCTCGGCGCCATCACCTGGACCAGCACGCACCTGCTCGATCCCTATCGCCCGATCGAGCGCATCGATCATGAGCGCAAGGTCGATCCTGCCGCCAAGCGCCTTCAGGTCGAAGTCGTCGCGCTCGACTGGAAATGGCTGTTCATCTACCCCGAACTCGGCATCGCAACGGTCAACGAACTGGCCGCCCCGGTCGATCAGCCGATCGAGTTCAAGATCACCTCCGCGACGCTCATGAACAGCTTCTTCGTGCCCGCGCTCGCCGGCCAGATCTACGCCATGCCCGGCATGCAGACCGTCCTCCACGCCGTCGCCAACAAGCCCGGCAATTTCGAAGGCTTCTCCGCCAACTATTCCGGCGCAGGCTTCTCCCACATGCGCTTCCGCTTCAAGGCGATGGATCAGGCGGGCTTCGACCGCTGGGTCGCGCAGGTCAAGGCCAGCAACGCAAAGCTGGACCGGGCCACCTATGTGAAGCTGGAGCAGCCCAGCGAAAAGGTGCCACCGATGTATTTCGCAGGCGTCGAGCCCAAGCTGTTCCACGCGGCCCTCAACATGTGCGCCCAGCCCGGCAAGCGCTGCATGGATGAGGTCATGATGACCGACATGATGGGCGGCGGCGGCAAGGAATCGGCGCGTGATACGGAAGGTCTGCGTCATGACGGCACGATCGATGTCGGCGGCTTTCATCCGGTCGAGCCGGGCAAGAAGGGCGAAATCGCTCAGCCCGTCGGCATGACGCCAGCGGCTGAACGCACACCTGCTGCCCAAGGCCATGAGGCTCCGGGGCAGAAGGATGCCGATGGGCATGCGCATCCCCACCATGAGGGAATGTGATGCCGCTGCCTCCCTCCCTTAGCCGTCATCCTGAACTTGTTTCAGGATCCATCCCTCCCCACGCAAAGGCACGATGGATGCTGAAACAAGTTCAGCATGACGGGATTGGCCCGCCCCCGCGCACTCGTTCAATTTCGCCCAAAGGCTAACCCCCATGTCCCCTCATCCCGCCTCCGAAAACAGCGGCATCTGGAAACTGATCTTCGGCCGCCTCGACTGGAGCGCCGTCCCGATCAACGAGCCGATCGTCATGGGCACCTTCATCGCGGTCGTCATCGGCGGCGCAGCGGTCCTCGGCCTCGTCACCAAATATCGCCTCTGGGGCATGCTGTGGCGCGACTGGTTCACGACCGTCGACCACAAGCGCATCGGCATCATGTACATGATCCTCGGCCTCATCATGTTCCTGCGCGGTTTCGCCGATGCCCTCATGATGCGCCTGCAACAGGCATGGGCCTTCAACGGCTCGGAAGGCTATCTGAACGCGCATCATTACGACCAGATATTCACCGCGCACGGCGTCATCATGATCTTCTTCGTGGCGATGCCGATGATCACCGGGATCATGAACTATATGGTCCCGCTGCAAATCGGCGCGCGCGACGTCAGCTTCCCCTTCCTCAATAATTTCAGCTTCTGGATGACGACCGCTGGCGCCGTCATCACCATGATGTCGCTGTTCGTGGGCGAATTCGCTCGCACCGGCTGGCTCGCCTATCCTCCCCTGTCAGGCATCGCCTACAGTCCCGGAGTAGGCGTCGATTATTATATCTGGGGCCTTCAGATAGCAGGCATCGGCACGCTGTTGTCCGGCGTCAACCTGATCGCGACCATCGTAAAGATGCGCGCGCCCGGCATGAGCATGATGAAGCTCCCCATCTTCGTCTGGACCTCGCTCTGTTCCAACATCCTGATCGTCGCTGCCTTCCCGGTGCTGACCGCCGTCCTCGCGCTCTTGAGCCTCGACCGCTATGTCGGCACGGCCTTCTTCACCAACGACATGGGCGGCAACCCCATGATGTACGTGAACCTCATCTGGATCTGGGGCCATCCGGAGGTTTACATCCTCATCCTGCCGCTGTTCGGCGTGTTCAGTGAAGTCACCTCGACCTTCTCGTCAAAGCGCCTCTTCGGCTATTCCTCGATGGTCTATGCGACGGTCGTCATCGCGATCCTCAGCTACCTGGTCTGGCTGCACCATTTCTTCACCATGGGCTCGGGCGCCAGCGTCAACAGCTTCTTCGGCATCACGACGATGGTCATCTCGATCCCGACCGGGGCCAAGCTCTTCAACTGGCTCTTCACCATGTATCGCGGCCGCATCCGCTTTGAGCTGCCGATGATGTGGACGGTCGCCTTCATGCTGACCTTCACGGTCGGCGGCATGACCGGCGTGCTGCTTGCGGTGCCGCCCGCCGACTTCGTCCTCCACAACTCGCTGTTCCTGATCGCGCATTTCCATAACGTGATCATCGGCGGCGTGTTGTTCGGCCTGTTCGCGGCGATCAACTACTGGTGGCCCAAGGCATTCGGCTTCAAGCTCGACCGGACATGGGGCGTGCGCAGCTTCTGGCTGTGGGTCGTCGGCTTCTGGGTCGCCTTTATGCCGCTCTATATCCTCGGCCTGATGGGCGTCACCCGCCGCATGCGCGTGTTCGATGATCCAAGCCTGCAGATCTGGTTCCAGATCGCGGCCCTCGGCGCCCTCATGATCGCGGCCGGCATCGCCTGCATGCTGATCCAGTTCGCCGTCAGCATCATCAACCGTGACAAGCTGCGCGACACGACCGGCGACCCATGGGACGGTCGCACGCTCGAATGGGCGACCAGCTCCCCGCCGCCGGACTATAATTTTGCCTTCACCCCCGTCATCCATGATGGCGACGCATGGGCGGACATGAAGAAGCGCGGCTATCAGCGTCCGCTCTCGGGCTATGAAGCCATCCACATGCCCAGCAACACCGGCACCGGCGTCATCATCGCGGGCCTGTCCGTGGCCTTCGGGGTCGGCATGATCTGGTACATGTGGTGGCTCGCGGGCCTCAGCTTCATTGGCATCCTGGCCGTCGCGATCGGCCACACCTTCAACTACAAGCGCGACTTCTACATCCCCAAGGATGTGGTCGAGCGCACAGAGGGCGAGCGCACGCGCAGCCTCGCGATGCAGGGCTGAACCATCATGGCAAGCGCACCCACTATAGACGCCGCTTTCCTCGACAAGGACGGCAACCCGCTCTTCCATCTGGAACATGAGCCCCACCATCCGGAAGGCTCCAGCACCATGCTGGGCTTCTGGATCTACCTGATGAGCGATTGTCTCATCTTCGCCTGCCTGTTCGCGACCTACGCGGTGCTGGGCGGCAGCTATGCGGCGGGGCCAAGCCCGAAGGACCTGTTCGACCTGCCCCTCGTCGCGCTCAACACCGCGATGCTGCTCTTCTCCTCCATCACCTATGGCTTTGCCATGCTGGCGATGGAAAAGAACAGGGTGGCCGCGACGCAAGGCTGGCTGGCCATCACCGGCCTGTTCGGCCTCGCCTTCCTGTCGATCGAACTCTACGAGTTCGCGCACCTTATCCATGAAGGCGCGACCCCGATGCGTTCGGGCTTCCTGTCGGCCTTCTTCACGCTGGTGGGCACGCACGGGCTGCACGTCACTTTCGGCACGATCTGGCTGGTGACACTGATGGTGCAGGTAGCCAAAAAGGGCCTGATCCCCGCCAACCAGCGCCGCCTCATGTGCCTGTCGATGTTCTGGCACTTCCTCGACGTCATCTGGATCGGCGTCTTCACCTTCGTTTATCTCATGGGAATGCTGCGATGAGCGCGCACGGCCACAGCCATCACGACGATCATCATGGGCACGCCCCTGCCCATGGCACCTTCGGCAGCTACATGATCGGCTTCGGCCTGTCAGTGATCCTGACGGCCATCCCCTTCTGGCTCGTCATGACGGGAGTGCTGGGCGATCCGCAACTGACCGCCTTCACCATCATGGGCTTCGCGGTCGTGCAGATATTGGTCCACATGATCTACTTCCTGCACATGAACACTCGCTCGGAAGGCGGCTGGACGATGCTGGCGCTGATCTTCACGATCGTGCTGGTGGTCATCACCCTGTCCGGATCGATCTGGGTCATGTATCATCTCAATCACAATATGATGCCGCAAATGGATATGAGCGTGCATGACATGAGCCAGATGCCGTGACAGCCCCCCAACCCCGCCGCCGATCGGCGGGGTTCCTGATCATCTTCTCGCTGGCCGCCGCCCTGGCGGTCGCGGGGCTGGTCAGTCTGGGCGTCTGGCAGGTGAATCGCCTGGCATGGAAGCGCGACCTGATCGCAAAAGTCGAAAGCCGTGTTCACGCCGCCCCTGTCCCGGCTCCCTCGTCAGCCAGCGACAAAGATGCCTACACCCGAGTGATCGCGACCGGCCATTTCCTGCACGACCGCGCGACTTTAGTGCAGGCTTCGACGGTTCGCGGGGCGGGCTTCTGGGTGCTTACTCCGCTCATGACCAATCGCGGCTTCACCCTGCTCGTCAACCGCGGCTTCATCCCGCCTGACGCGCGGAACAGCTATTCACGACCGGAAGGGAGCGTCCAGATAACGGGGCTCATGCGCCTGACCGAACCGGGCGGCGGCTTCCTGCGCTCTAACGATCCTGCCGCAAATCGCTGGTATTCACGCGACGTTGCCGCCATCGCCGCCGCGCGCCGCCTTCGCGCGCCGGTCGCCAATTATTTCATCGATGCCGAACGCAGCGGCCCGCCAGCGTCCTTGCCCATAGGCGGGCTAACCGTCCTCACCTTCCCGAACAGCCATCTTTCCTACGCCCTCACATGGTTCGCGCTGGCGGCGATGGCGGCTGGCGCCTACATCTTCGTCATGCGCCATGAATGGAAGGAAAGACGGTCTTGAAGCGGTGGCTTTCCACAGGCGCCCGCCTGCTGCCCAGCCAATGGCCAGCGGACGCGGCCGGGCGCAAGAATATGGCGCTGCTCGCCCAGCTTCGCTGGATCGCGATCGCCGGACAGGTCGCGACGATCCTGTTCGTGCATTGGGGCATGGGGATCAGCCTGCCTGTCGCCCCCATGCTGCTTGTCGCCTCGATCGGGGCAGCGGTGAATGTCGCCACCTTCGCAACGCTGCGCCGCCGTACCGACGTTGCGCATATCGAGCTGTTCCTGGCGCTCGTCTTCGACGTGCTCTTGCTGACAACCCAACTGTATCTCAGCGGCGGCGCGACCAATCCCTTCATCGCGCTCTACCTGCTTCAGGTCGCGCTGGGCGCGGTGCTGCTCGACCGATGGAGCATCTGGGGCATCGTCCTTCTGTCGCTGCTCTGCGCCGCGATACTGTCCCTCGTCTATCGGCCACTGGAGCTTACCGACGCACTGGAGGGCCGCCTCTTCGATCTGCACATCCTCGGCACCTGGATTTGCCTAGCCATGATCGCGGTGCTGCTGGTCCTTTTCATGAGCCGGGTAACCCGAAACCTCCAGGCCCGCGAAGCCTATCTCGCCCAGCTACGCCAGCAGGCGGCGGAGGAAGAACATATCGTCCGCATGGGCCTCCTCGCCTCAGGTGCGGCCCATGAACTCGGCACTCCCCTCTCCCAGCTCGCCGTCGTGCTGGGCGACTGGCGCCACATGCCCGAAATCACAGCGCACCCGTCCCTTCTCGAGGAAGTCGGCGAGATGCAGGCAGCCGTCCAACGCTGTAAACAGATATTGACAGGCATTCTCATTTCCTCCGGCGAAGCCCGAGGCGAAGCTCCAAAAGTCACGCCAATTCGCGATTTCATTCTTGAAATCGCCCAAAGCTGGCGCTCCGCCAATCCCACAATCCCCCTCCGCTGCGATTTCGGCCCCCACGATTATCCCCGCATCATCGCCGATCCCGTCATCCGCCAAGCCATCACAAACCTGCTCGACAACGCCCGCGAAGCAGGCGCCACCTACATCGACCTGCTCATCGGGCGGGACAGCAACTCACTCAACATCGCCGTCCGCGACAATGGCAAGGGCTTCAGCGAACAAATGCTCGCCGATTTCGGCAAACCCTACCGCTCCAGCAAAGGCAAGCAAGGCAGCGGTCTCGGCCTCTTCCTGGTCGTCAACGTGGTCCGAAAACTCGGCGGCAACGTCTCCGCCAGCAACGGCGCGGACGGCGGCGCCCTCATCCTGCTCCGCCTCCCGCTCAGCACAGTCGCCTTCGAAGAGGAGTTGCCCAATGGAGGATGACCGGCTGCTGGTCCTTGTCGAGGATGACGAAGCCTTCGCCAAAACGCTCAAGCGCTCCTTCGAACGGCGCGGTTATCAGGTCCTGACCGCTGACAACCATGCTGCTCTTCTCGCCCTGCTCGAGAAACACCACCCCCGCTATGCAGTAGTCGATCTCAAGCTCGCATCTGAGTCCGGCCTGGTTTGCGTCCAGACACTTCATGCCCATGATCCCGACATGCTGATCGTCGTCCTGACCGGCTTCGCCAGCATCGCGACCGCTGTCGAAGCGATCAAGCTCGGCGCGTCGCATTATCTCGCCAAGCCCTCAAACACGGACGACATCGAAGCAGCATTCGCCCGGTCGACTGGCGACCCATCGACACCCCTCGCCCCACGTCCGACATCGATCAAGACGCTCGAGTGGGAGCATATTCACGAGGTGTTGAAGGACAGCGAATTCAACATATCCGAAGCAGCGCGCCGCCTCGGTATGCATCGCAGGACGTTGGCACGAAAGCTCGCCAAGCGGCAGGTCGGCTGATGCAAAAATGGAGCGGGTGAAGGGAATCGAACCCTCGTCACTTGCTTGGGAAGCAAAAGCTCTACCATTGAGCTACACCCGCAACGCCGCCGGGATTAGCGGCTGATCCGGGGAAGGTCAACGACCTCCCGCAGCCCCGCCAAAAAGCTCCCCGCATGGGTTCTTCTCCCCAAGCCCCTCAAAAATATGCGTTAGTTAATAGAGCGATATGGGCTGAGTGACATATTGACGGTTCACCAGCGGAACGATGAACCGTTCGGGGTGTTTGTCAGTTTTCAGAAGATACAATAACTTAATGGGGAACTTATGAACACGGCGGCGCCGGAGGACTCTGGAAACCGCTTCGAATTGCTTGTCCAGAGCGTTACTGATTACGCGATCTACATGCTCTCAACCAATGGCACGATCGTTAGTTGGAACGCAGGAGCGCGCCGGTTCAAGGGATATGAGGCCGAAGAGATTGTCGGCCAACATTTCTCCCGCTTCTACACCCCGGAAGATCAGGCGGCGGGCATCCCTGCCCTTGCGCTCGAAACAGCAGAGCACGAAGGGCGGTTCGAAGCCGAAGGATGGCGCGTGCGCAAGGATGGCGGGCGCTTTTGGGCAAGCGTCGTCATCGACCCGATCCGCGATTCCGCAGGAAAGTTGATCGGCTTTGCCAAGGTGACGCGCGACCTGACGGAACGGCGCGCGGCCGATGAGGCGCTACGGGCGAGCGAGGAGCGTTTCCGCCTGCTTGTGGAAAGCGTCACGGACTATGCGATTTATATGCTCGACCCGGTGGGCACCATCACAAGCTGGAACGCGGGCGCAGAGCGATTCAAGGGATACACCGCAGACGAGATACTCGGCCAGAATTTCTCCCGCTTCTATTCAGATGAAGACCGTATGGCCGGGATACCCTCCCGCGCTCTGGAAACAGCGACCCGAGAAGGGCGGTTTGAAGCCGAAGGATGGCGCATTCGCAAGGACGGCTCGCGCTTCTGGGCCAATGTCGTCATCGACGCCATTCGCAACCCCATGGGCCACCTCATAGGCTTTGCCAAGATCACGCGCGATCTGACCGAGCGGCGGGAAACTCAACTGGCACTGGAAGAAGCGCGCGAAGCCATTTTTCAGTCGCAGAAAATGGACGCGATCGGCAAGCTGACGGGCGGGGTCGCTCATGATTTCAACAACCTGCTCGCTGTCATCATGGGAAGCCTGGACCTTGCAAGGCAGCGGCTGCAAACCGGAGCCGACATCTCGCGCTATATCGACAATGCGATGACGGCGGCCGATCGCGGGGCCATCTTGACCCAGCGCATGCTGGCCTTTGCCCGGCGTCAGGAGTTGAAACTGGCCAGCATCGATTGCATCGCCCTAGTACGAAACATGGCCGGGCTGCTGAAATCGACCTTGGGCTCGACCGTCACGATCGAGACCCGTTTCCCCCTATCCCTCAGCGCCGCGCATGCTGACCCGGCGCAGCTGGAACTGGCGCTGCTAAACCTTGCTGTAAACGCTCGCGATGCGATGCCGGGCGGCGGCCGGATCATTGTCGAAGGTGCCGAGGCTTATCTTACGGCGGAACAACGGCCTGATTTGCCCTGTGGTCATTATGTCCGTCTTTCGGTCATCGACGAAGGGGAAGGCATGGATGAACATACCCTCGCCCGGGCTCGTGAGCCGTTCTTCACCACCAAAGGCGTAGGCAAGGGCACTGGCCTCGGCCTTTCCATGGTCCACGGCTTTGCCGAGCAGTGCGGCGGGTCGCTGATCATCTCAAGCGAGCCGGGACAGGGCTCGACTGTCTCGCTCTGGCTTCCAGTGGCCGCTGATGAGATTGACGCGGAAGAGGACGAGCGCCAAAGCCCGACCATCGTTGAGCCCACAGATCAACCGCTCGTCATATTGGCAGTCGATGACGATGACTTGGTTCTCACAAACACGGCGGGCATGCTCGAGGAATTGGGACATACCGTGTTTCAGGCAGGGTCCGGAGCGGATGCTCTACGGATGTTAACCGAGGGTGACGTTGATCTTGTCATCACCGACCACGCAATGCCCCATATGACGGGAGCGCAACTGGCAGATGCCCTGACTGAAAGCCATCCCGACCTGCCCGTCATCATCATCACGGGATATGCCGAACTGCCCCCTGGCGCCACAAAACGGCTGAGGCTCGACAAGCCATTCAAACAGGCCGATCTGGCACGCATGGTGGCCTTGGCTCATCATGATCGGGCCGCTGACCGGGTAATTCCGTTTGGGCGATCAGAAGGCTTTTGATCGACCCAATCATTTCTTCAGCGTCTCCCACTTTGGTACGCTAAGGGCGGGCACCCCGCTCACTATCACCATCTATTTTCTCAAAAATGCTGCTATAATGATTAAGTTATGATGCTGGCCGTCCAGAACCGCGGAGTGCGCCCGAGGACATGAATATCACCCCCAATTTTGCCAGTCCGCTTGGCGAATGTCCGGACAACGTCGCCACCCTAAGCCCGACATCCCATTTCTTCACTTCACTGCGTACTCGCCTGCATTATGTCGATTGGGGAAACCGCTCCGCTCCCACATTGATCCTGGTGCATGGCGCCCTGGATCATGCGCGCAGCTGGGATTGGACCGCGCGAGCACTCGCGCGTGACTTCCATGTCGTGGCGCCTGATCTTCGGGGCCATGGCGACAGCGCCTGGTCTACCGAGGGCACCTATTTGATGGCGGACTTCGTCTACGACCTCGCCCAGCTTGTGGAGCAGGTGGGGCGGGACAAGGTTGTGCTGGTGGGCCATTCGTTGGGCGGATCTATCGCCTTGCGCTATGCGGGGCTCTTCCCGGAGCGCGTCGACCGTCTGGTCGCGATCGAGGGGCTGGGCCTTTCCCCGGAGAGGCTTAAGGACAAGGCAGCCCATCCCGCACCCGATCGCTGGCGCGAATGGATCGAGCAGCGCCGCGCGAGCGCTCGCAAGCAGCCGCGTCACTATCCGACGCTCGAGGCGGCAGTCGCGCGCATGCGAGAACGGAACGACCACCTGTCAGGAGAACAAGCGCTGCATCTGACGGTTCATGGCGTGAACCAAAATGAAGATGGCAGCTATGATTGGAAGTTCGATCCCTATCTTCGTCAAACGCCGCCGCAAGACATGGTTGGGGATGATCTACCGCAGTTCTGGTCGCGAGTTCACTGCCCAGTACTCCTTTGCTTGGGTCTGGACAGTTGGGCATCGAATCCGGTGAATGACGGCAGGGCAGCGCACTTCCGTGATGCGCGACTGGTAGAATTTGGCGAAGCCGGACACTGGCTGCACCACGACCAGTTTGACGTATTCCTTGCAGAACTACGCGCCTTCCTTTGATTGGAAGGATGCAATGGCATCAAGATACTGCGCCTTCAATTGCTCTATGAAAGAAGCGGCGGGCTGAATTTTATCGACCGCGCCTATGCCTTGGCCCGCCCCCCAAATGTCGCGCCAGGCCTTTTTCTCATCCTCGGCCATGGCGGCGATATCCATGTCGGCGGCATTCGCCAGCTTGTCGGGGTCCAATCCGGCTGCCGTAATGCTCGGTCTCAGATAATTGCCATGAACGCCCGTGAAGTGATCCGAATAGACGATGTCGGCCGCGCTGCTATCTACGATCATCTGCTTATATTCGGGGTCAGCGTTCGCTTCTTCAGTCGCGATGAAGGCAGAGCCCATATAAGCCAGATCAGCCCCCATCATACGGGCAGCCGCAATCGCTCGGCCGGTTGCGATCGCACCTGACAGGATCAAAGGGCCGTCAAACCATGCGCGGATTTCTTCCACCAGCGCGAACGGCGACAATGTGCCAGCATGGCCCCCGGCCCCCGCAGCAACCGCAATCAGGCCATCTGCTCCCTTTTCGATCGCCTTCCTGGCGAACATATTGTTGATGACGTCGTGGAGCACAAGCCCGCCATAACTGTGGACCGCGTCGTTGACGTCGGGGCGAGCGCCCAGCGAGGTAATCACGATCGGGACACGATATTTGACGCAGAGAGCAAGGTCCTCTTCCAACCGGGCATTCGTCTTGTGAACGATAAGGTTGACCGCGAAAGGCGCGTCATCCTCAGTCAGTTCCCGGTGGAGAAGTTGAAGCCACTCTTCGAACACGCCTGAAGGCCGTGCGTTGAGCGAAGGGAACGAGCCCACGATGCCAGCGCGACATTGAGCGATTACAAGCGCGGGCCGAGAAACGATAAACATCGGAGACGCTATCAGCGGCAGGGATAGACGATCTTCAAGCAGCTTCGGCAAAGTCATCAATCGGCCTTATTCGTGGTTGGCTCTGGAACCTTTATCGGCGGCCACCTTTGGTCTTCGCGATATCGGACACTCGCAATCAGAAACAGCGCTAATCCCGCACAATCTTAAGCAATCTGCGCTCAACGGGCGCGAGAATGCCCTGAAGTTCAGCACCTCGTTTTAGGATGCCCCCGGCCTCCCCGATCAGCGCCCACATTCCTTGCCGGTGACGGAGCGAAGGTCGCTTCTCGATGCGATATTCCGGGCGTTCGGCGGCTCGGCGAAAGGCAGAGAAAACAGCTGCGTCATGGCCAAGATCAATCGCATAGTCACGCCAATGCCCAGCCGACACCATCCGGCCGTAAAGGTCCATGATGCGCTGCAATTCCAATCGGTCGAACCCCGTCTGCCCCGCCAGATTAGCTGGAGATGGGAACGGGGTCACATTGCTCATCAGGCGCGACCACGCTCCTGGAACAAGGGGATATCATCATCACGGGGTTCATGAGCCCCTTCCTGCCGCTGCTCCAGCAGCTCTGCCAGACGCTTCTGCAACTGCTCGATTTCTTGCTGAAGCTGTTCCAGCTTATATTTTTCCGGATCATGGCAATCGCTACAAGGCGTGCCATAGGGCAGGAACTCGCGCTGATAAGCGGTGACATCGACAACCATTTGCCGAGCCGGAATACCGACCATGGTTGCGCCATCGGGCACATTTTTCGTGACCACTGCGTTAGCGCCCACGCGCGCACGCGCACCGACATATACAGGGCCAAGCACCTGAGCGCCCGATCCAACGATAACTCCATCGGCCAAGGTCGGGTGCCGCTTGCCTGCAATGCCGTTCGCGGGATCGGTGCCGCCAAGTGTCACATTCTGATAAAGAGTGACATCGTCACCGATTTCAGCCGTTTCACCAATTACCGTGAAGCCATGGTCAATGAAGAACCGCTTGCCGATGCGTGCACCGGGATGGATGTCGTTGCCGGTGAGAAAGCGGGAAAAATGATTGACCGCGCGCGCCATGAAATAGAGCCGAAGGCCGTAGAGCCTGTGCGCAACGCGATGAAACCCAAGAGCCCACACCCCCGGATACAGGAGGATTTCAGCCCGCGAGCGCGGAGCCGGGTCACGCGATTTGACCGAGTCCAAATAACCAATAAGATTGCGCAGCATGCAGCGGCCCCTGAAAACCGAAGGCTATTACATAGGCCTGCGACAATCCATTTTCCAGATGTGTGGCTATTTCGGCTTCTGACCATAAAACAGAATGTTTCTTGGAGAGCTATGATATACCAAGCAATGCGGTAGACAATCAACAGGGGCCTTTGAATGACCGATCCCGTTCTCGCTCATATCAGCGAACTTCTACCCTTTATCCTGATCGGTTTCGGAGCCCAAATGATCGATGGGGCTTTGGGAATGGCGTACGGCGTGATTTCCAGCACCCTGCTTCTTGCATTGGGCGTGCCGCCCAGCCGGGCATCCGCCAGCGTACACGCCGCGGAAACTTTCACGACCGCTGTCTCGGCCATAAGCCACATCGCCCACCGGAACGTGGATTGGCGGCTATTTTCACGCCTCATCATTCCCGGCGTCATTGGCGGCGTGACAGGAGCCTACATTCTTTCGAACATTGATGGATCAGTGATCAAGCCCTTCGTTCAACTCTATCTGACCGCAATTGGCGTTTATCTGATCTGGCGCGGCTTTCATCTGCCACCTCATCCACGAGACCCGAAGTGGGTGGCGCCGCTTGGCCTCGTCGGCGGTTTCATGGACGCCTCGGGCGGCGGCGGCTGGGGGCCGATCGTCACCTCGAACCTCCTAATCCAAGGCTCCAGTCCTCGTCATACGATCGGCACGGTCAACACCGTCGAGTTCGTGCTGACGCTGGCGATCAGCCTCACCTTCATGCTCCATCTGGGCTGGGAGGCTTTCACGACCTACACCGTCGGTCTGTTGCTCGGAGGCATAATAGCGGCACCCTTTGGCGCAATGCTTGCCCGTCACGTCGCACCTCGCATGCTGTTCACAGCGGTTGGTACAATCCTGACGCTCACATCCCTGTTCGGCGTAGCCAAATGGCTTGGATATATCGGCTGACGCTCTTATCTTCGGCTTTCTAATCGAGAAAGGCGATCGATGTCGAGTTACATGCCCACGCTGAAACAGCTGCAATATCTTGTTGCACTGAAGCAGCACGGGCATTTCGGCAAGGCAGCCGACAGCTGCTATGTCACGCAATCAACGCTTTCGGCGGGTATCCGCGAACTGGAATCGCTGATCGGCGTGACGCTGGTTGAACGGACGCGAAGGGTGGTGCGCTTCACGGCTCTGGGGGACCGTATCGTGGAGAAAGCGCATCGCGTTCTGCGCGAAGCGGAGGAACTTGCGGCTATCGCCGAAGCCTCGGGCAAGCCACTCACCGGCGAGTTGCGCATGAGCGTCATCCCGACGATCGCGCCTTTCCTGCTGCCTCGCCTGCTCCCCCGCCTGAGAGCGGACAGGCCCGAACTCAAGCTTTACCTTCGGGAGGAGACGACGCAGACGGCGATCGAGTCACTTCGTCACGGCAACGTGGACTGCGTCCTCCTTGCCCTGCCCTTTCCCACCGGCGAGTTGGACAGCGAACTGCTGTTCCAGGACCGGCTATATGTCGCATTCCCTCAAGACGATCCCCGCGACCCGCCCGAGTGGGTGGCGCCTGACATGATCGATGAGACAAAGCTGCTTCTGCTGGAAGACGGGCACTGCCTGAAGGATCATGCGCTCGCGGCATGCAACCGTCCGGAAATCCGTTCGAGTGCAATGATGATGGGCACATCCTTGCATACGCTGGTTCAGATGGTCGATAATGGCCTCGGTATGACGATCATGCCGGAAATGGCCATTACGGGCGGTATATTGGATCACACTCAGATCGCTGTACGGCCTCTGCGATCCGACCGGTCGCACCGTGACATTGCTTTGGTCTGGCGCAAGAATAGTCCGAGGGAAAAGGAATTCCGCCTGCTCGCCGAGCTTCTGCGCGATGCTGCCGATTTGCCGCAATCCAGCGAAGCCGCCTAATCTTCAGCGGGTCCAATCGCGCGCCTTCGCCTCATCCTCAACGCGCGCCTCCACCCAGGCGGTCGCCCCATCGGCAAAATGCTCCTTCTTCCAGAAGGGCGCATCAGACTTCAGCCAGTCGATCAGAAAGGCGCTACTCTCCAGCGCGGCCGCCCTATGTCGCGATGCCGTGCCGACAAAAACGATATGCTCCCCTGGCTTGAGCCGTCCAAAGCGATGGATGACGCGCACGGCCAAAAGCGGCCAACGTGCGGTCGCTTCGTCGACTATTCGCTCGACCTGAGAGGCCGTCATCGCTGGATAATGCTGAAGCTCGAGCGAAACCAGCGCGTTGTCGCCGCGCACGATCCCCGTGAAACTGGCAACAGCGCCGCCTCCGGCGGCTTCCAGCCTAGCCAGCTCGGCGCCCACGTCGAAATCCTCAATCTGGATGGCAACACGCTTCATCCGCCAGTGACCGGCGGAAAGATCGCGAGTTCTTTCGCCTTTCCGATCAATGTGTCGAGTGGCACAAAGCGCTGATCCAACGCCGCGCGCAGCCGCCCCGTATCACCCAAAGCTTCAGCATAGCAGCCTCCCCGTTCCGCAAGCTGCGCGATCAAATTTGCGACACTCATATCGGCGGCGGGCCGGTCGACCTGTTCACCATCGCAGCCGATGATTTCTCGGACCCAGGCGAAATAGAGGATTTCAAGTTTATCCACGCATCAGTCCATATGCTTGATACCGACCCGCAGATAGTCCCAACCGGTGATCAAAGTCAGAATAGCGGCGGCCCAGAGGGTCACGATGCCCAGCAACTGAACCAAGGGGAATGCAGGCACCGCCCCCGCCAGGATCAGGGCTCCGAGAGCTATCAGCTGAAAAGTGGTTTTCCACTTGGCCAGGCGGGACACCGGCACCGAAACCTGAAGACCCGCCAGAAATTCACGCAGCCCCGACACGGCGATTTCGCGCAACAGAATGATCATGGCGGCAGCGATGTGAATACCCGCGATGTCCCGAGTGGCGGCCAACATCAGGATGACTGCGCCAACCATGATCTTGTCGGCGATGGGATCCAGAAAGACGCCAAGTTTCGAAACGGTCCCTTGGGCTCGCGCCAAATAGCCGTCGAAATAGTCCGTGATGCCCATCAAGCAATAAAGCCCGAAGGCAAAGGCATAGCCCGTCGTCCAGCGAGCACCGACCTCTGCGGGCCAGAGCAACGCGACAAGCAGCGGGACGGTCAATATCCGCGAAAGCGTCAGCAGATTGGGGAGCGTCAGCATGGCGGCGGACTGCCACAGTCCGCCGCGTTGCACAAGCAGCCGTGATGACGGGCATGATCACTTCTCATTCGGATGCGTTGGACAGCCGACGCGGCAGCCGCTAGACCCCGCTCCGCTCGTCCACAGCGAAGAAGACCTTCTTGCCTATGCAAGCCTCCCTCAGGCTCCTTAACAAGCGACGTTTCCTGCCGCTTTTCATCACTCAACTGCTCGGGGCCTTCAACGACAACCTGTTCAAAAATGCGATGGTGCTGTTCGTCGTGTACAGCGTCTATAATGACGAACGGTCGGAAACCTGGTTCAGCGCGTTGGCGACGGGCATATTCATCCTGCCATTTTTCCTTCTGTCCGCACTGTCAGGCCAACTCGCCGATCAGCGGGACAAGGCCGTCATCATACGCTATGTAAAGGCGGCCGAGATCGCCATTATGCTGATTGGCGCCATGGGCCTGGGGCTGATCTGGAGCGGCATAGCGATCCATGGCGTGGCCATTCCGCTGTTGCTCTGCGCACTCTTTGCGATGGGCGTCCATTCCACCTTCTTCGGCCCGATCAAATACGCCATCCTGCCTCAGCACCTGCATGACGACGAAGTGCTTGGCGGCACCGGTCTGGTAGAGGCCGGAACTTATATTGCCATCCTTGCCGGAACGATCCTGGCGGGCCTCATTCCCGTGGAGGTCGCAGCCATCGGCATCGTCCTGACAGCAGCGATCGGCTATGTGGCGGGCCGGGAAGTGCCGCCCGCGCCTTCATTGCTTGAACGGCAGCCGATCGACTTCCACATCATCCGGTCGTCGATCGCGCTGGTGCGGGGTACAATGCATATCCGGCGCCTCTATCTGGCCATCATGGCAATCAGCGTGTTCTGGGCCGTCGGCTCAATCCTGTTCATCCAGTTCCCGCCGCTCGTTAAAAATGTGCTTGCAGCGGATAAGTCGGTGGCCAGCCTGTTCCTCGCGATTTTTTCCGTGGGTATCGCGATTGGGTCGATCGCGATCAACCGGCTGCTGCAGGGACATGTGTCGGCGCGTTACGCACCCGCATCCGTCATTGGCATGGGTCTCTGCATCGTAGCGTTTCACATTGTGTGCGATCTATGGACACCCGACGAAAGCGGCGCGATGCTTTCGCTCAAGGGCTTTCTTGCCCATCCTCTGGCGCTAGCATTATCGGCATGCCTGCTTGGTGTGGCGACATTCGGCGGCATGTTCGTGGTCCCGCTTTATGCATTCCTTACGACGACGGTCGAAAAGTGCGAAGCTGCCCGCACCGTAGCCGCAAACAACATCGTCAATTCAGGGGCCATGGTTCTGGGATCATTTTTTGCGATTGGCCTCAGCATCGCAGGCATGTCTGTGATCGACCAGCTTTTGCTAGTGGCGGCATTATGCCTCCCCTGCGCCTGGATCGCATGGACGCTTCACAAAGCCTGCGACTGAGGACCCCCGAATCAGAAGATGAAGCTGTAGAAAGCCGTAAAAAATGCGCAGAAGCTGAGAACAAACAGCTTCCAGTCACTCTCATCCGAGGCAGGGGCCGAAGCGTCCTTCACCTTCAGGACATGACGAGGCAGCCGCTGACGAAAGGGATGACGGGCAGCTTCGTTCGTAAGGATAAGCGGACGCGTTCGCATAGCATCGAGTTAACGCCTGATTCACCATTTCGGCCACCCATTATCGTGGTTAACCCGAGAGTGTCCCGCGACAGGACGCTATTGACTGTATCAATCTGACAATACAGCATGCTGGAGCCAATGAAAGATCCCCTCCCCGCGCCTCAGCCCGATCAGCCACCCCGCGAGTTCGGAGCAGGGCCACCCAGCGCCTTCGTTCCATCCACACCATGGCGAAGGCGGCTGCATGTCACGGGATGGATCGTCGCTGGACTGCTCGCACTGCTGATGCTCGTGATCGCCTGGCTGGCAGTCACCGCGCCGCTTTCACGGTCGTTGAAGCCAATCGCGCCGCCTAGCGTCAGCCTCATGTCCGCCGACGGTCATCTCATCGCCCGTCGCGGCGCGATAATCGATCGCCCCGTTTCGATGGCAGATCTGCCCAAACATGTGCCTCAAGCTTTCATGGCGATCGAAGACAGGCGCTTTTACAGCCACTGGGGCGTCGATCCGCGAGGAATAATACGAGCCGCCTGGCACAATCTATGGTCGGACGGGTCATCGCAGGGAGGGAGCACCATCACCCAGCAGCTTGCCAAGGGTGTGTTCCTTTCCAGCGACCGAACTTTCGGACGAAAAGCGCGGGAGGCGCTGATTGCCTTCTGGCTGGAAGCATGGCTGACCAAGGATCAGATTTTCGAACGTTATCTGTCGAACGTCTATTTCGGCGACAATGTCTACGGATTGCGCGCGGCTTCGCTGCACTATTTCAGCCGCCAGCCCGAACGGCTCACTATTCCGCAGGCCGCGATGCTCGCGGGATTGCTCAAGGCGCCCTCTCGCCTCGCGCCGACCACGAACCTGAAAGGAGCACGGGAGCGCGCCGCCCTGGTGACGCAGGCTATGGTGGACGCTGGCTATATCAGCAAGGCCGAACGCAACGGGCTGCGCCCAGCGCGGCTGGACGTGCGCGAAACGCCCGATCCGACGACCGGCACCTATTTCGCCGACTGGGTACTGCCCGAGGCGCGTGACCGCGCGGGCGCGGTTTATGGGGCGCAGACTGTTCCAACCACGCTCGACTGGCGGGTCCAGCGCCTGGCCGAAGCCGCAATTCGCCGAGCGCCTCTGGGTCGAGCCGAAGCAGCTCTGGTGGCGATGAAGCCCGACGGCAGCGTTGTAGCCATGGTCGGCGGCAAAAATTATCGCGCGAGCAGCTTCAACCGGGCCGTGCAGGCAAAGCGGCAGCCCGGATCGACCTTCAAGCTGTTCGTATATCTGGCAGCATTCCGATCCGGGATGACACCAGAGGATTTCATCGAGGACACGCCGATCACCAGCGGGACCTATCGGCCCGCCAACCACGGCGGTAAATATCGCGGGCGCATCACCTTGCGTCAGGCATTCGCGGCGTCGAGCAACGTGGCGGCAGTCAGATTGACACAAAAGGTGGGCGTCGATGCTGTCATAAAGGTGGCGCGCGACCTGGGCATCACGGCACCGCTGACAGAAGATCTCAGCCTTGCGTTGGGCACGTCCGAAATTCCCCTCATCCAGCTCGCGCAGGCTTATGCCACCGTAGCTGCGGGTGCCTATCCCGTCATCGCCCACGGCCTGCCTCCCGAAGAACAGGGGTGGTTCGGCCGCCTGATGAGCCGTCAGCGTCACTTCAGCCAGGATCAGCTTGAGATGATCCGCGATCTGTTGTCGTCGGCCGCAAACCGGGGAACGGGCAGCGCAGCGGCACTTCGCACCAGCACATTCGGTAAGACGGGAACCACCCAAGACAGCCGTGACGCGATCTTCGTCGGTTATGCCGGTGGGCTGGTGACGGCCGTCTGGATCGGCAATGATGATAACTCCCCGCTTCCAGGCGGCGCGGCAGGTGGCGGTGTGCCTGCGCGCATCTGGCGGAACTTCATGGCCGATGCGATCAACGAACCTGTCGAAACACCCCCCGAACAACAGGATAGCGACCTAGTCAACGCGATCGCGAATGTGACAGTGGAAGGAGGCCTGGGCAATATGAGCCTGGGTGTCGATGAGGACGGAGTGTCGGTCAACATAGGCCCCAACCAACTGCGCCTGCCCATCGGCCAGCCGGAAGCGCCACCCTTCCCCGCCGTCCCCGCTACGCCGCCGCCGCGGATCGTGCCGACACAGCCGACCGATGAAGGCCAGGAACCTTGACGTGATCGACGCCTGAACTCGGCTGGCGGCATGCCAAGCTGCGAATAATCTACCGATGATGTCTGCGGCCTTTCTCAGGCGCCCTAGCTGTCCTAAAGGGGAAGCATGAGCGCCCCCCTCTACAACAAGGACATATTGCGCCTAGCCGCCGGTATCCCGCATCATCGGCGACTGGCACAACCGCAGGCGACCGTAGAAAAACGATCGCCCACTTGCGGATCGCGAGTGACAGCAGATGTAAGAATGGAAGGTGGAAAGCTGGTCGAGCTAGGTCTGGACGTCAAAGCCTGCGCACTCGGCCAGGCTTCGGCTGCGCTTATGTCGGCTCAAGCAATTGGCCTGACAGCAGCCGAACTCGAGACCGCTCGTGACAAGCTGACCGCCTATCTCGCTGGCGAAGGCGATGATCTGAATTTCTGGCCGGGGTTAACCGTCCTCGCTCCCGCCCGTGGATATCCGGCGCGTCACGCCTCCATCCGGCTGAGCTTCGAAGCGGTAGCGGAAGCCGCACGCGCGGCGGAGGCCTGATGCCTACTCCCCCTGCTGCGGCGGCGCACGCGCCCCTTAACGCAACCGACCTCCTGCTGTCCGAAGGCGTAATCCTGCTGGGGGCGGCGGTGCTGTTCGTCATGCTGTTTCGCCGTTTCGGCCTTGGTGCGGTACTGGGCTATCTGGTTGCCGGTGCGTTGGTCGGCCCGCAAGGTCTTGGCCTTGTAGGCGGAGCGGAATCGAAGCTGGCGATTGCCGAAATCGGCATTGTCCTGTTGCTTTTCCTCGTCGGCCTTGAACTGCATCCGGCGCGGCTCTGGCGATTGAAGCGAGACATCTTCGCCCTCGGCCTTGCCCAAGTGGTGATGTGCGGTTTGGCTTTGACCGCGATCATCTATTTTTCGACCGGCTTCACCTGGGGCGCCGCTATTGCGCTCGGCCTCCCCTTGGCACTGTCTTCCACGGCACAGGTTCTGCCCAGCCTTAAAAGCAGTGGACGCATCAACTCTCCTTTTGGTGAGAAAGTCTTTTCAATCCTACTTTTTCAGGATTTGTCGATCGTCCCGCTGATCACCATTGTGGCGGCATTGTCACGCAACCCTGCAGACGTTGGAGGCCCTCCCGGCATCCAGCTTGCGGGCTATACGGTTGCTGCCATCGCCGGACTGGTACTGGCTGGTCGTTTCATCCTTCGCCCTCTGCTTCAGCTAGTGGGACGGTTGGGCGAGCGTGAATTGTTCGTGGCAGTCGGCTTGTTCACGGTTCTTGCCGCTGCTGCCCTCATGCATGCGCTTCACCTGTCCACCGCGCTGGGCGCATTCGTCGCAGGCGTGATGCTGGCCGACTCCCCCTACCGGCATGAAATAGAAGCGGATGTAGAACCATTCCGGTCGATCCTGCTGGGCCTGTTCTTCCTCGCGGTCGGGATGGTGCTGGACCTGCATGCCGTCGCGGCAAACCCCCTATTCGTCATCGGCATGGCAGCGATGCTCGTCGTGACAAAGGCGTTGCTGATCACCGGCCTTGCCCGGCTATTCGGCATGGAATGGACCCAAGCGATCGGTGCGGGCCTGTTGCTCAGCCAGGGCGGCGAATTCGGCTTTGTTCTTTTCGCCCAGGCGCAAAACGCCCTTTTGATAGCTCCTCAAGGCGCGAGCCTGTTCAGCGCGATTGTGACCTTTTCCATGGCCACGACGCCATTTCTCATGCTTTTTGCCCGAAGGTTGGAGTTCGCCCAGCCGAAAGGTCAACGAAATCCCGCTGGCCCGGACGAGGCAACGCGCGGAACTGCGATCATCGTGGGCTATGGGCGTTTCGGACAAACTGTCGCCCAGATGCTGATGGGGCACGGGTTCGAGGTCGTGCTGATCGACAAGAAGCCCGCCCAGATCGAGGTGTCGAGCCGGTTCGACATGAAGGTCTATTATGGCGACGGCACGCGAATCGATTTGCTCCGCCGCTCCGGAGCCGAAGAAGCCCGCTTGATCGCGTTCTGCCATGACGATCCGTCGCTGGACAGCCGTGTGCTGGAACCTATTGCCGAGGCATTCCCGCAGGCAGCCCTGCTTGTCCGCGCCTTCGACCGGAGGCAGTTGCTCGCGTTGAAGGATATGGATCTTGCAGGGATTGTCCGCGAGGTTTTCGAATCCGCCATTTGCATGGGGATCCAGGCGATGGACACGCTGGGCGTGCCACAGGCGGAAATAGAAGAGGTTGAACGCAAATATCGCGAAAATGATGATCAGCGGCTGACGGTCCAGGGGGAGCAAGGAACGTTGCTGGCCGCCAAGGAGCTGATGTTCAGGCCCGGCAGGCGGATGCGCCTGATGGCTCGGGGTGAAGAAGAGGAAAACGCATGATCCCGGTCCTGGCCTCGCTTTCAGCAGCGCTCGCCATCGCTGCTGGCGCTTTCGGTGCCCATGGCGCATCCAGCCATGAAGCGGCCGAATGGTTGCGAACTGGCGGCTTATACCAGTTGATCCACGCGGTTGCCGCGCTGACGCTGGCCAATGGCGCACGCGGCCCGGCGTCGCTGCTTCTGGTGGGCGCCGCGATCTTTGCATTCACCCTCTATGCCATGGCCATGGGAGGTCCGCGTTGGCTGGGCGCCGTGACGCCTATTGGTGGCACGTTGATGATTGCGGGGTGGTTGTGGACGGCTTGGGCCTATTGGCGCGGCTGACAGGCCGCCCTTGCCCCCAAACCCGCCCACGCATAGATTGACCCATATGGCCGAACACCATCATCATCACGAACCAACCGGCGCAAGCCTGGCCGACGCAGCCCGCAACGCGCTGGAAGCTCAGAACGAGCAGTGGACGCCCATGCGTGCTGCGATATTCGATGCGCTCGCTGCCGAAGAAAAGCCGACGTCGGCCTATGATATTGCCGACAGCGTTTCGAAGGTTCGGGGAAAGCGCGTGGCACCGAACAGCGTCTATCGTATCCTCGACCTGTTCGTGGCGAACAACATCGCCATGCGCGTGGAAAGCGCGAATGCCTATATCGCCAACGCCCATCCGGGCTGCCATCACGATTGCATCTTCCTCGTCTGCCGTAACTGCAAGGAAGCAACGCATATCGATAATGACGTCGTGACGAGCGACGTTCGCGCCGTGGCGGAACATCAAGGATTCCGGGCAGAACGGCCCGTGATCGAGATACTCGGAACCTGCGCCAAGTGCGTGGCGTGAAGCAGGCGTTGCGCTTTGATCAGGAACGGCCTAGCGCGCTTGGGAGTCTATGCCTTTAATGAATGACAGTCCCACAACGCCGCTGCTCGACCAGGTCACCTGGCCCGCAGATCTGCGCACGCTCAAGCCCGAGCAACTGCCTCAGCTTGCCGATGAACTCCGGCAGGAAGTGATTTCTGCCGTCGGGGTGACTGGCGGCCACCTGGGATCAGGGCTGGGAGTGGTCGAACTGACGACCGCTATCCATTATGTTTTCGACACTCCCAATGACAAGCTGGTCTGGGATGTCGGCCACCAATGCTATCCGCATAAGGTGCTGACCGGTCGGCGCGACCGCATCCGAACCCTTCGCCAGGGCGGCGGCCTTTCGGGCTTCACCAAACGGGCCGAGAGCGAATATGACCCCTTCGGCGCCGCTCATAGTTCGACATCCATCAGCGCGGCACTGGGTTTTGCCGTTGCCAGCAAGCTCGCAGGGAAGCCGGGCAAGGGCATAGCAGTGATCGGCGATGGCGCCATGTCGGCGGGCATGGCGTATGAGGCCATGAACAACGCGCGCGAGGCCGGAAACAGGCTGATCGTGATCCTGAACGACAATGACATGTCGATCGCACCTCCGGTGGGCGGCCTTTCCGCCTACCTCGCTCGCCTGGTATCGAGCCGCGAATTTCTCGGCCTGCGCGACCTTGCCAAACGGCTCGCACGCAAATTGCCCCGCCCTCTCCACAATGCCGCCCGCAAAACCGATGAGTTTGCTCGCGGCATGGCGATGGGTGGCACCCTGTTCGAGGAACTCGGCTTCTACTATGTCGGCCCTGTCGACGGCCATAATCTCGATCAGCTGATACCCGTTCTGGAAAATGTCCGCGATGCCGCTGAAGGGCCGTGCCTCGTTCATGTCGTGACCCAGAAAGGCAAAGGCTACGCTCCAGCGGAAGCAGCAGCAGACAAATATCATGGCGTCCAAAAGTTCGACGTCATCACCGGGGCGCAGGCAAAGGCACCTCCGGGGCCGCCCAGCTATACTGCGGTGTTTGCCAACGCCTTGGTCGCCGAAGCCCGGCGCGACAGCACTATCTGCGCGATTACCGCCGCCATGCCGTCGGGCACGGGTCTCGACAAGTTCGCGGAGGCCTTCCCTGAACGCTCGTTCGACGTCGGAATTGCCGAACAGCATGCGGTGACCTTCGCCGCCGGGCTTGCGGCGCAAGGCATGCGGCCTTTCTGCGCGATCTATTCGACCTTTCTCCAGCGCGCCTATGATCAGGTCGTGCATGATGTCGCGATCCAGAATCTCCCGGTGCGCTTTGCCATCGATCGGGCCGGGCTGGTGGGTGCAGACGGTTCGACTCATGCGGGCAGCTTCGACATCACCTACCTCGCCACGCTTCCCAATATGGTCGTCATGGCGGCTTCCGACGAAGCAGAGCTGGTGCATATGGTCCACACCTGCGCCGTTCATGACAGCGGGCCGATCGCCGTCCGTTATCCACGTGGCAATGGCGTGGGCGTGCCGTTACCGGCGGCGCCCGAGAAGCTGGAGATCGGCAAGGGACGAATCGTCCGGGACGGCCGACAGGTCGCCATATTGTCGCTCGGCACCCGTCTGGAGGAAGCGCTGCGCGCCGCTGAAGCGCTGGAAGCGAAGGGCCTGTCCACCACTGTAGCGGATTTGCGCTTCGCCAAGCCATTGGACGAAACGATGATCCGTCGCCTGCTCACCACGCACGAAGTTGCCGTGACGATCGAAGAAGGCGCCATCGGGGGCTTGGGCGCCCATGTGCTGACGCTGGCGAGTGATCTGGGGCTGATCGACAATGGCTTGAAGCTGCGAACCCTGCGCCTGCCGGATGTTTTCCAGGACCAGGACAAGCCAGAACTACAATATGCAGACGCGCGGCTCGATGCCGCGGCGATCATCGACACCGTACTGACGGCGTTACGGCATAACAGCGCCGGGATAGCGACAGAAGCCCGGGCATAAAGCAACCAAATGGTTGCATATCTGCAAGCAAAGCGCCTATAAGCAACCCGGAGGTTGCTTATATGGTGGATTCAATCAGGAAACACATCGAAATCGCCGCGCCCGTGGAGCGAGTTTGGGATGCGCTGATCGACCATGAAAAGTTCGGCGCCTGGTTCCAGGTAGCTCTGGACCAGCCTTTTGTCGCGGGTCAGGCGTCGACAGGGCATATGACCTATCCCGGTTTTGAAGAATATCGCTGGGAAGCACGGGTCGTTGCAATCGAGCCCATGAGGCGCTTCGCCTTTGAATGGCCTGCGACTGGCGATGACAAGCAGTTGATGGACAGCGGCGTACCAGTGCCGGAATGGACATTGGTTGAGTTTCTGCTTGAACCCGCTGGCAGCGGCACGTTGCTGACGGTCACGGAAAGCGGGTTTGACAAGGTGCCTGAGCCGCGCAGGGGCAATGTCATGCGCTCCAACGACGGTGGTTGGGCAGAGCAGGTGAAGAATATCCAAAAATATGTCGAAGGTTGAAGAAGCACCTGCGCAGCTGTTTGCCGCACTGGGTGATGCCACACGCTTAGGGTTGATTGGGCGGCTTTCCGATGGGGCGGAACGATCGATCGCGCAACTAGGTGAGGGCCTGCCAATCAGCCGTCAAGCGGTCGCGAAGCATCTCGACGTCCTGCTGGGCGCGGGACTGGTGCGCCGCACGCGATCCGGGCGTGAGGTGCTTTTTACTCTGGAACCTGAGGCGATCGAGGACGCGCGGGATTGGCTTGCTCAAGTCTCAAGTCAGTGGGACGAGACCCTGGGCAGGCTCAAGAACTACGTCGAGAGCCAGCCCTAGTTCGTACTACCTTACTGCTGCGGGATCGCGGCGCGGGCATCCTGCCCATCACCTTCCGGCGCGGCGATGATTTCGCGGGTCGCGGCGCCCTTGTCGACGACTTCCGTGCCCGGATCGCCCACGGAGGAGCGGATACCGGCCGCAGCATTGGCACGGCCTGCTTCGCTCAACGCCGCGCTTTCAGCCGCGCTACGCTGAGCAGGACCGCCGAACATGGTTTCCATGGCAGCACGGCTCGAATCGACCGACGCAGCGGCGGGCGTACCCGGCGCAGGCGGGACCAGCGCATAGTCCGGCGGGATCACCAGCGGCGCCTGACGCGAGACGGCGAACTCATCGGGGCGAGCCCGGTTAAACAGGCCGCCGCCGCCACCGCAGGCGGACAGCATGGAAATCAAGCCAGCGGCGAGGATCAGTTTACGCATCAGTTCAGTGACTCCGTCTTTGCGCTCTTCTCGCGCAGCAGCAACGCCCGTGCAAGCAGGATCAGCACGCCGATCGTGATCGCGGCATCGGCCAGGTTGAATATGAGGAAAGGCCGCCATTCGCCAAAGTGCAGATCGGCATAATCGACGACATAGCCAAGGCGAACACGATCAACGATATTTCCAATGGCGCCGCCAAGGACCAATCCAAGGGCAGCCACATCCTGTCGGGCCTTTTCCCGCCACATCCACACGCCGACAAAGCCGGCGATCAGCATCGTCATGCCAACGAGGACCCAGCGCATCATGTCCGTGTCGGCATGGAAGAATCCCATCGAAACACCGCGATTCTCCAGCCAGCGCAGGCGGAAGATCGGCAGGATCTCGATCCCCTCATCCATGCGGCTTTTCAGCGCGAGCGGATAGGTGACAGTGTATTTGATCAATTGATCGAGTGCGAGCGTGACGATCGCGACGATCAGGCCGAGCGGCCGGTGATTGACTGGTGCCATCAGCAGTGCGCGTAGCAGAATTTAGGTAACAAACGTGACACGAGAGATCCCCAGATAAGCGCCATTTTCTTCCTGTTATCTACAACCGCAGGACGCGTTGCGCCTATAGCGCAGTCCGGCGGCTGTAGGACAGAATAAACATCAGGCCGACAGCACTTCGTCGCAGCGGTTGCAGAGTGTGCCGTCCTCCTCGACTTCGGGCAGCAGACGCCAGCAGCGACCGCATTTGTGCCACTCGCTCGGCTTGACCACGATACCGTCGCCGACGCCCGTTTCGATGCGCGCGACGATGGCGATTTCGGCGAAGTTCACACCGTCGCTGGGAACATGCATACCCATGGCCACGTCGGCTTCAAGGCTGGAGCGGATGACCTTTTCGCGGCGGAGCGGTTCGATGGCTTCGTTGACCTGATCGCGCTGGTTGCGAATTTCGGTCCATTTGTCGTCCAGGCCCTGGTTGAGCCAAGTCGCGTCAACCTCTGGCCATTCCAGGAAATGTACGCTTTCTTCGTGGTTTGGATAGCGACTTTGCCACACTTCCTCAGCGGTGAAGGGGATGATCGGCGCGGCGTAGCGGACAAGAGCGTGGAAGAGCGTATCCAGCACCGTGCGATAGGCGCGGCGCTTGGGATCGTTCTTCGCGTCGCAGTAGAGGCAGTCCTTGCGGATATCGAAGAAGAAGGCCGATAGGTCGCTATTGGCGAAGTCGAATAGCGCGCGGGTGTAGCGGCTGAACTCTAGCCAGTTTTCGCTTCCCGCTGCCTTTTCGACCACGCCCTTAAGCTCTGCGTCGAGGGCGGCGAGGCGGTGGAGCATGTAGCGCTCCAGCTCCGGCATTTCCGCGACGGGCAGCCGCTCTTCTTCCGAGAAATCCGAAAGAGCGCCGAGCAAGTAACGGAAAGTATTGCGAAGTTTGCGATAGGCATCGGACGATCCGGCCAACACTTCCTTGCCGATGCGGACGTCATCGAAATAATCGGTGCTGGCGACCCAGACGCGCAGGATGTCGGAACCGGACTCTGCGATAACCTTCAGCGGATCGACCACGTTGCCAAGGCTCTTGGACATTTTGCGGCCTTGCCCGTCCAGCGCGAAACCGTGGGTGAGGACGGCGTCATATGGCGCGCGACCGCGAGTGCCGCAGCTTTCGAGCAGGGAGGACTGGAACCAGCCGCGATGCTGGTCGGACCCTTCGAGGTACAGGTCGGCGCGGACGCCTTCGCCATAGCGGCTTTCGACAACAAAGCTGTGGGTCGAACCGCTGTCGAACCAGACGTCGAGAATGTCGTTCACCACCTCATAGTCGTTGAGGTCGTAGTCGGGGCCGAGCAGCGCCTGATGATCGGCACCGAACCAGGCATCCGCGCCGCCAGCTTTAAAGGCTTCGACGATGCGCTGATTTACAGCCTTATCAACGAGATATTCGCCGGTCTTGCGATGGACGTAGAGGGCGATGGGCACGCCCCAGGCGCGCTGGCGGCTGATAACCCAATCGGGGCGGCCCTCCACCATCGAACGGATGCGGTTGATCGACCGCTCGGGCACCCAACGGGTGTTCTCGATCGCGTCGAGGGCGGTTCCGCGCAGGGTCGCGCCACTGTCCTGGCGGGCGAGGATCGCTTCTTCCTCGGCGCAGCGTGGGATGACGCCGTCGCTGATCGCGCGGTCCATGGGGATGAACCATTGCGGCGTGCAGCGGAAAATGATCTTCGCCTTGGAGCGCCAGCTATGGGGATAGCTGTGCTTGAAGTCGTCGGACGCGGCGAGCAGGCCGCCGGCTTCGCGCAGATCGGTGCAGATCGGGCCGTCCTTGCTGACGAACTTCGGATTGATGACGCTTCCCTGACCGCCGAGCCAGAGCCAGTCCTCGCGATATTTACCGTCATTCTCGACAGCGAAAACCGGGTTGATGCCGTTCGCCTTGCAGAGCGCGAAGTCGTCCTCGCCATGATCGGGCGCGAGGTGAACGAGGCCGGTGCCTGCTTCGGTGGTGACGAAATCGCCGGGGAGGAAGGGGCGCGGCTTGGCGAAGAAACCGCCGAGAGCGTGCATCGGGTGGCGGGCGACGGCTCCGGCGAGTTGGGAGCCTGCAATCTGTCGATCACCTACCTGACCGACCTGTTCCGATGCACTTTCGCCAGCAAAAATCCCGCGTTTAAAGCTCAATCCAGTACGTGCGAGAAACTGTTCAACGAGATCGAATGCGATCACATATCTGCGACCGTCATTCGCTTCGAAGTGCAGATAGGTGACCTCCGGCCCATAGGCCAAAGCCTGATTGACCGGGATCGTCCAAGGGGTCGTCGTCCAGATCACCGCACGCGCGCCGACGAGCTCCGGCGCGTTCGGCACTTCGACAATCTCGAACGCCACGTCGATCTGGGTGGAGACGATGTCCTCATATTCGACTTCCGCCTCGGCCAGCGCCGTCTTTTCGACCGGGGACCACATGACGGGCTTGGCGCCGCGATAAAGCTGGCCGCTTTCCGCGAACTTCAGCAGTTCAGACACGATGGTAGCTTCGGCGTCGAACTTCATGGTGAGATAGGGATCATCCCAATCGCCCATGACGCCAAGGCGCTTGAACTGCTCCTTCTGCACGCCGACCCATTTGTCCGCATAGGCGCGGCACTGCGCGCGAAATTCCTGGGGCGGAACCTCGTCCTTATTTTGCTTCTTCTTGCGATATTCCTCCTCGATCTTCCATTCGATCGGAAGGCCGTGGCAATCCCAGCCGGGCACATAAGGCGCATCCTTGCCGAGCAGCGATTGGCTGCGGACGATGATGTCCTTCAGCACCTTGTTCATCGCATGGCCCATATGGATGTCGCCATTGGCGTAGGGCGGGCCGTCGTGGAGAATGAAGCGTTCGCGGCCTTTCCGGCGCTCGCGCAGCTTGCCGTAGAGGTCCATTTCCTCCCAGCGCGCCAAAATGGCCGGTTCCTTCTGCGCCAGACCCGCCTTCATCGGGAAGTCGGTTACGGGGAGGAATACGGTGCTTTTATAGTCTTTGGTTTCTTGGCGAGGCTGGTCGGTCATGTGGGGCTATCTACAGACTTCCGTTCGTTTCGAGCGCAGTCGAGAAACGCGGCTCTGCACTATCTGCTTCTCGACTTCGCTCGAAACGAACGGGGTTGGAAATGAATGGGCGGGCATTAGGCGAGGTGCGGCGTTCTCGCAAGGATTTGCCGCGCGGCGTCGCAGTCTCTGGCGATCTGGGCCGTCAGGGCATCAAGCCCTTCATATTTCGCCTCGGGCCGGAGGAATTCGATCAACTGCACCTCGATACATTGATCATAGAGGCTTTCGGAAAAATCGAAGAAGTGGGGCTCCAGCAATTCCTTTGGCGGGTCAAAGCTGGGGCGAATGCCGAGGTTGGCCGCGCCGTCGAGAATACGGCCATCGGGCAGCAGGCCGCGCACTGCATAGATGCCATAGGCCGGGCGGATGTAATGGCCAAGATCGACATTGGCGGTGGGGAAGCCGATCGTGCGGCCGACCTTGTCGCCATGCTGGACCATCCCTTGCACCGCGAAGGGGCGTGTCAGCAGGCGCGTTGCCGTGGCGCAGTCTCCGGCTTTCAGGGCTGTACGGATGCGGCTGGAGGAGACCACCTCCCCGCCTTCGTCTGTCACCGGCGCGACTGCCTCAGCGCTCATGCCCCGCGCGGAGCCGAGTGTGGCAAGCGTTTCGACGGTGCCAGTGCGGCCTTGGCCGAAGGTGAAATCCTGGCCCGTGACCACGCCCGCGACGCCCATGCCGTCTACCAGTAGATCGACGAAATCCTGCGGACTCAAGGCGGCGAGCTGGCGGGTGAAGGCGAATACCAACATCGCGTCGGCACCGGCGGCGGCGAACAGGCGCTGCCGCTGGTCCAGGCTGGTGAGGCGGAACCACGGGTTTTCCGGGCGAAACAGGCGCATGGGATGGGGGTCGAACGTCGCGACGATAACCGGGCGCCCTTCCGCCCGCGCACGCTCCACCGCACGGCCAACGACAGCCTGATGACCGAGGTGAAATCCGTCAAAATTGCCCAGCGCCATGATGCTCCCGCGCAGATGGGCAGGGATCGGGACGCCGCTTTCAAGCCGCTCCATGGCGCTGGCTATAGGCAGATGGCCGCGAGCTGGCAATGCGGCTTCATGGCGCAGCGCGGCGGCGGAAAGTGACGAAGCTGTAGGCGGGATAGGCGCCCTCGACCGGGTGATCGGTGCGGGCGACTTCCTCCCACTGCGTAGCGTCGGGATAGGGGATCACGGTGTCGCCGGGGGGGTCGAGATGCACTTCGGTCAGTTCGATGCGGTCTGCGTGGGGCAGATAGAGCTGGTAGACCTCTGCCCCGCCGATCACCATGGCGGCAGGACCGCCCGCGAGGCGAAGGGCGGAGGCGACGTCATGCGCGATTTCTGCCCCCTCCCCGCTCCAGCCAGTGTCGCGGGTGAGGACGATGTGGCGACGGCCGGGCAGCAGGCCGGGCAGGCTGTCGAATGTCTTGCGGCCCATGATCATCGGGTGACCGAGGGTCAGCGCCTTGAAATGCTTGAGGTCTGCGGGCAACCGCCAAGGCAGCCCCCCGTCCTTGCCGATCACGCCATTGTCGGCGCGGGCGAGGATGAGGACGACTTCCTGCTTTTGGGTCACAGGGTCAGCCGGGTGACGTGGCCCATCTTGCGACCGGGGCGAGCCTCATGCTTGCCATAGAGGTGCAGATGCGCAGCGGGATCGGACAGGATCGCAGCCCAAGCGTCGGCTTCTTCGCCGATGAGGTTGTGCATCTCCACTCGCCGTGCCGCCAGTCTGGTGTCGCCCAATGGGAGGCCACAAATGGCGCGGACATGGTTTTCGAACTGGCTGGTGACCGCGCCCTCGATCGTCCAGTGGCCGCTATTGTGGACGCGTGGCGCCATTTCGTTGAAGACGGGACCATCGGCGCTGGCGAAGAATTCGAGGGTTAGGACGCCGACATAGCCGAGCGCTTGCGCCACCTGCGCAGCCAGGGCGCGCGCCGCCTCCACCTGCGCCTCTATGCCGGGGCCAGCGGGGGCGGTGGAGGTGGAGAGGATGCCATCGACATGGACGTTGGCAGGCGAGTCCCAGAAGCGGACTTCGCCATCTGCACCGCGCACGAGGATGACGGAAAACTCCTCCTCGAAGGTCACGAAACCTTCCAGGATCGCGCTTTTCTGGCCGATGGCATCCCAGGCGGCGGGAGCGTCCGCCGGATCATTGATGCGTGCTTGCCCCTTCCCATCATAGCCCATGCGGTTGGTCTTCAGGATCGCGCGGCTGCCGATCGCGGCGATCGCCTGATGAAGGTCATCGAGGCTTTCGACCGAAGCGAAGGGCGCGGTCAGGCCGCCGAGGTCGCGGACGAAATTCTTCTCGGCAAGACGGTCCTGCGCCACGCGGAGCGCCTGCGCGCCGGGCCGGACGAGGCCGTGGGTGGAAAGGACTTCGACGGCGGAGGGGTCGATATTCTCGAATTCATAGGTGACGACGTCGACGCTGTCGGCAAAGGCGGCGAGCGCGGCGGCATCCTCATAGGCGCCGCGGGTCCAGCAGCGAGACACGTCTGCGGCGGGGCCGCTTTCTTCCGGCGCGTAAATATGCGTGCGGTAGCCAAGCTGCGCGGCGGCGATCGCGATCATCCGGCCGAGCTGGCCGCCGCCAAGGATGCCGATGGTGGAACCGGGCGTGATGGTCGTCATCTTATTCTGGCGTCTCCGCGACATCGTCGGTCTGCTTTTCACGCCACATATCGAGCCGTTCGGCCAGCGCGTCGTCGGTCGTGGCGAGGATGGAAGCTGCCAGCAGCGCCGCATTGATCGCGCCGGGCTTGCCGATGGCAAGGGTGCCGACGGGGATGCCGCCGGGCATCTGGACGATCGAAAGCAGGGAATCCATGCCCTTCAGAGCCTTTGACTCGACGGGTACGCCGAGGACGGGCAGGCGCGTCATCGAAGCTGTCATGCCCGGAAGATGGGCCGCGCCCCCTGCCCCGGCGATGATGACCTTCAGCCCACGAGAGACCGCGCTGGTCGCATAGTCATAGAGACGCTGCGGCGTGCGGTGAGCGGACACGACCTTGCATTCGTGCGGGACGCCAAGCGCGCTCAGCGTTTCAGCCGCATGGCGCATGGTTTCCCAATCGGATCGCGATCCCATGATGATGCCGACTGTAACGGCGCTCTCTCCGGTCATTCGCCTAACTTCCCCTAATGGCGCGGAAAGCAAAGCCCCTTAGCCGGACGACCGGGAAGGGGCAATGCGGGATTTCGAACGCTCAACGCTCCGACAGATAATAGCGGTCCTTTGCCGTCAGATCGTCGGCAAGGTCATAGACGATCGGCTGGCCGGTCGGGATTTCCAGTTCGGTGATTTCGTCGTCCGGAATGCCAGACAGATGCTTCACCAACGCCCGCAGTGAGTTGCCGTGAGCCGAGATGAGGACGCGCTTGCCAGCCTTCAGCTGCGGCACGATGCGACTTTCCCAATAGGGCAGCACGCGGGCGATAGTGTCCTTCAGGGACTCCGTCGAGGGGATGGCGATGCCGTCATAGCGGCGGTCCTTCGACAGGTCGAACTCGCCGCCCGGCTCCAGCACCGGCGGCGGAATGTCGAAGCTGCGGCGCCAGACCTTCACCTGTGCGTCACCATGCTTGGCGGCGGTCTCTGCCTTGTTGAGGCCGGTAAGGCCCCCATAATGACGTTCATTGAGGCGCCAGTCCTTTTCGACCGGCAGCCAGAGGCGGCCCATTTCTTCAAGCGCTAGGTTCAGCGTCTTGATCGCACGGGTCTGGACCGAAGTGAAGCAACGGTCGAAGTCGAGGCCCTTTGCCGACATCAGCTGACCGGCAGCTCGCGCTTCCTCCACGCCCTTTTCCGTCAGGTCCACGTCCCACCAGCCAGTGAAGCGGTTTTCCAGGTTCCAGGCCGATTGGCCATGACGGATCAGAACGAGTGTGGGCATGAAACGCTTCTCCTGCACATAAGCGCGAATGTTGGCGCCTCCCATAACGCCGGAAATGACGGGCGCAAGCTTGTGCGCCGAGCGGAGCGTCCCACATTGCAGTCGGCCGGACGATCGGATAGCTCGGGCAGCTAAGCATAAGGAAGCGGCAATTTGGCATTTGTGAAGGGCGTTTGGCGCATATTGGTCGCGGTCAAGGACGGGCTGGTTCTGCTGTTCCTGCTCGGCTTTTTCGGCCTGCTTTATGCGGCGCTGTCATGGTCGCCCAAGCCCGCGCGCAGCGTGAGCAGTGGCGCGCTGCTGCTGAAGCTGGACGGCACTATTGTCGAGCAACCAGCAGAGGCGGACCCCTTTTCGTTGCTGACATCGTCCGGGCCGCAGACAAAGGAATATCGCCTTTCCGAGATCGTGGACGCGCTGGAAGCGGCCAAGACAGATGGCAAGGTCAAGGCGGTTGTGCTGAACCTCGACGGGTTTCTGGGCGGCGGTCAGGTGGCGCTTTCCCGCGTGGGCAAGGCGCTGGACGCTGTCCGTGCAGCAAAGAAGCCGGTCTTCGCCTTTGCCACCATCTATACTGACGACAGCTATCAGCTGGCCGCCCATGCCAGCGAGACATGGGTCGATCCGTTGGGCGGCGTCGCCATCCTGGGGCGCGGTGGATCGGGCCTCTACTACAAGGGGCTGATCGACAAGCTGGGCGTCAACACCCATGTCTATCGCGTCGGCACCTACAAGAGCTTCGTCGAACCGTTTATCCGCACGGATCAATCGCCCGAAGCCCGGCAAGCCAATCAGGCGCTGGCCAATGCCTTATGGCAGGATTGGCAGGAGGAAGTTGGCAAGGCACGGCCCCGCGCAAAGCTGGCTGCCTATGTCGCGAACCCGGCAGGTGCGGCGGAAGCGGCGGGCGGCAACCTCGCCAAGGCGGCACAGCGCGCCGGGTTGGTCGATAAGTTGGGCGACGAGGCGGCGTTCGGGAAGCGCGTCGCGCAGGTCGCAGGCGAGCCGTCCGATGATCGCGTCGGGGATTTCGCGACCATCGACCTTAGAAGCTATGCCAAGGCGCATCGCCCGGCCAATGACGGGCAGATCGGCGTAATCACCGTCGCCGGCGACATCGTAGATGGAGAGGGTGGACCGGGTAGCGCCGCCGGGGACACGATTTCGGCACTGCTCTACAAGGCCTTGTCGGAAAAAGACCTGAAAGCGCTGGTCGTGCGGGTCGATTCGCCGGGCGGGTCCGTCATGGCATCGGAAAAGATTCGGCAGGCCATCATGGAAGCGAAGCGCGAGGGCCTGCCGATCGTTGTGTCTATGGGCAATGTCGCGGCGAGCGGCGGTTACTGGATTTCCACGCCCGCCAACCTGATCTTTGCCGAACCGGACACGATTACCGGCTCCATCGGGGTGTTCGGGATATTGCCGAGCTTTGAAGGAACTTTGGCGAAGCTAGGCATCACGACCGATGGCGTGCGGACCACGCCGCTGTCAGGGCAGCCGGACATTGCAGGCGGCACCACGCCTGAATTCGATCGCATCATGCAGATGGGGATCGAGGATATCTATGGCCGCTTCGTGGGGTTGGTCGCGCAGGCACGGCGTAAATCGCCTCAGCAGATCGACGCCATTGCTCAAGGCCGCGTGTGGGACGGCGGCACGGCGCGGCAGATCGGCTTGGTCGACCGCTTTGGCGGGCTGGAGGAAGCCGTCGCCGAAGCAGCGAAGATGGCCAAGATCGATCCTGCCAAAGCGAAGGTTTACCGTATCGAGAAGGAACCCGACAAGTTCGCCGAGCTCATCAAATCGATGTCAGAGCGTGACGATGAGGATGTGGATGCTCCCCGCGACATGTTGAGCAGGCAGGCGATGATCCAGCGGCGTTGGGCCATGCAGGCTGTCGCGGATGTGCGTGGCCTGATCAGTGGCGCGGGTGTGCGGGCGGATTGCTTGGAATGCCGTGGCTATGGCGCGCCGCGGCGGGTGAGTGCCGCCGATGAGCGGGGCCTGATGGGGGTGCTTACCAGCCTCTGGCGGTGATTGCGCGGTGGCCGGCTAGCGGTTTTCCGGCTAACCCTTATTCGTTGCGGCCCGATAACGCTGAAGCCCGGTCACTCTTGCGGACACGCCTTGCCCCATCAGTAGAGCACCGGATCATTTCCCCGTCCAATAATTCGCTTAATCCTCCATGCGCCGAAGACGTGGGGAGGGGAACCATTGCAAAGCATGGTGGAGGGGAATGTCCGAGGCTTGCGCATTTCCCCTCCACCGCCTCCGGCGGCCCCCCTCCCCATGCAAACATGGGGAGGATTACAGAGGTCCGCGCCCCTCCCTTTCTTCTATCGCTTTACCGCCCGCCTCGATATGTCGGCAGGCCAATGCTTCGCCAGATCGCAAAGGCGCGCAGGAGGAAGCCTAGCAGCGCCGCGACGACGCCCGCTACCGGCACGTCCAGCCCCCACCAGCGCAGCATGACGAACAAGCCGGAAGCAAGGGCCGCTGCGGTTACATAGAGTTCCGGGCGCAACAATATGGACGGCTCATGAGCGAGGAGATCGCGCAAAATGCCGCCCACGCAGCCGGTGACCACGCCCATCAGGGCGGCAACGAAGGGCGGAATGCCGTAGCTCATCGCCTTGGCGGCTCCGAACACGGCAAAGGAGGCGAGGCCGATGGCGTCGAGCCAATCGAGCGCGCGATCGCTCCACAAGCGGCGCGGCGTGAACCAGATCAGGAGCGCTGCGACCATGCATGTGATTGCCGGAACGGGATCATGCACCCAGAAAACCGGCGCGCCGATCAACAGGTCGCGAAGGGTGCCGCCCCCTACCCCCGTCACCAACGCAAAGAATGCGAAGGTGACCAGCGTCTGCCCCAGCCGGGCGGCCGCCAGCGCGCCCGATGCCGCGAACACGAAGATCCCGACGATGCTGAGTGTTTCCAGCACCGGTCCGATCTGCTGAAAGGCGTTGGCAGGGGAAAGCATGGGGTGCTGCGCGGGGCAGGCCTATGGGCGGGCGCAGGAAGCAGCACCAGCCCAAATACCCATCCTCTTATTTCGCCAGTTCAGCCTCGATCGCCGACACCAGCGCCGGGTCGTCGGGCGTCGTACCCGGAGCAAAGCGGCCTGCGACCGAGCCGTCCTTGGCAATCAGGAACTTTTCAAAATTCCACAGCACTTCGGGCTCTTCGGTCGGGGTCATGCCATAGCCGCGAAGCTTTTCGCGAAATTCAGCGCCCTCGCCCGCAGCCTTGGGCTGTTCGCTGGTCAGGGCCGCGTAGAGCGGATGCTTTTCCGGGCCGGTCACGACGATCTTTTCGAACATCGGGAAATCGACCCCGAAATTGGTCGTGCAGAATTCCACGATCTCATCATTGCTGCCCGGTTCCTGACCAGCAAAATCATTGGCGGGAAAACCGGCGACCACCAGCCCCTTGTCCTTATAATCGCGGTAGAGCTTTTCCAGCCCTTCATATTGCGGGGTGAGACCGCATTTGGAGGCGACGTTGACGGCCAGCACAACCTTCCCCGCATAGTTGGCGAGGCTGGCATCTGCGCCCTTGATCGTCTTGAGCGGAATTTGCTGGATCGCAGTCATGATCTTCTCCTTGGGAATCCGGATGTCGCGGACCTTGCCATCATATCGCCGCGCCGAAAAGCCTGCCTGCGCCTGCCGTGATCGCCATGGCGAGGACGCCCCAAAACAGCACTCGGCCGACCGACCGCCAGAGCTTGCCGCCACCCAGCCGCGCGCCTGCATAGCCCAGCAGGGCAAGGCAGATTAGGGATGTCACGACGACGCTCGCCAGCGCGTGGGGCGCCGGGCTGACCGCCGCCGCGATGACCGGAGCAATCGCACCGGCCGAAAAGGTCGCTGCCGAAGTCAGTGCCGCCTGAACCGGCCGCGCGGTGCTGACGTCCGAAATGCCGAGTTCGTCGCGGGCGTGGGCGGCAAGCGCGTCGGCGTCCATCAATTGTCGCGCGACTTCCCCCGCGAGTTCGGGGGTGAGACCCCGCTCGATATAGATGCCGCGCAGCTCCTGCCATTCCACATCCGGCTGCTGCGCAATCGCATGTTTTTCCTTGGCGAGATCGGCCCTTTCCGTGTCCGATTGCGCGCTGACAGACACATATTCTCCCGCCGCCATCGACATGGCGCCAGCAAACAGGGCCGCTATGCCCGACAGCAGAATGGTTTCGCGCGACGCACCCGACGCGGCGATACCCGCAAGCAGACTGGCGGTCGATACGATGCCGTCATTCGCGCCGAGAACCGCAGCGCGCAGCCAGCCGACGCGGTTGACATAATGAAGGGCATGATGCGAGCGCGCTTGGTCAAGAGCGCCCGAATCTGATCCGTCCATCGCCGCCATTCCCTTTTCCCCCTTCGTTCAGCCGCTCAGTCCCTCGGCCTTTTCCGCAAGTTCCAGCCAGCGCTCCTCGGCCGAATCCTTGTCGGCGCGCGCCTGTTCAATCGCCTTTGTCAGCGCCGCAAACCGCTTGGGATCGCGAGTGTAGAGCGATGGATCGGCCAATGCCTCCTCATCGCGAACAATGTCCTGTTCCAGCTTTTCGATGGTTTTGGGCAGCAAGTCGAGGTCCCGCTGATCCTTGTAGCTGAGCTTGGTCGACGCGGACTTTGGCGGGGGCGGCGCGGCGGCAGCCTTCTTCTCCGTCCGGGGGGCATTCCTGGGCTGACGCTTGGCAACCCAGTCCGCATAGCCGCCGACGATCACATCGACTTGCCCCGAACCGTCCAGACCAAGGGTCACCGTCACTGTGCGGTCCAGAAAGTCGCGGTCATGGCTGACGATCAGGACCGTGCCGTCATAATCGGCGATCACTTCCTGCAACAGGTCGAGCGTTTCGAGGTCAAGGTCGTTGGTCGGCTCATCCAGCACCAGCAGGTTCGATTCGCGGGCGAACTCACGGGCAAAGAGCAGGCGTGAACGCTCGCCACCCGACAACGTGCCCACGCGTGCCTCGGCCAGCGAGGGATCGAAGAGGAATTCCTTGAGGTAGCCGTGAACATGCTTGCGGACCCCGCGCACGTCGATCCAGTCGCCGCCCTCCGCCAGCACGTCGCGGACGCGCTTGTCGGGCTGCATCAGGCTGCGCTGCTGATCGATGAAGATCATGTCGAGGGACTTGGCCTGTTTGACAACGCCGCTATCAGGCGCCAGCTCGCCCGTCAGGAGCTTCAGGAGCGTCGTCTTGCCCGCGCCATTGCCGCCGACAATGCCGATGCGGTCACCGCGCTGGATGCGTAGGGAGAAATCCTTGATGACCGTGCGGTCACCGAAATTCTTGGTCACATGTTCGGCGGTGATGACGCTCTTGGTCTTGCTGTCGTCGGCAGCGACGGCAATCTTCGCGACGCCTTGGGGACCGACCATCGCCGCGCGCTGCGCCCGCATTTCCCAAAGCTTGGCGAGACGCCCCTGATTGCGCTTGCGGCGCGCGGTAACGCCGCGCTCCAGCCAGTGCGCCTCAATCTTGAGCTTGGCGTCGAGCTTTTCGGCGGCCCGGGTTTCCTCGGCATAGACGGCCTCCATCCAATCCTCAAAACCCCCAAAGCCGATCTCATTGCGGCGGATGGAGCCGCGATCCAGCCATAGGGTCTGGCGTGTCAGGCGGGTGAGGAAGGCGCGGTCGTGGCTGATGACGATGAAGGCGCCCGAATAACGGGCAAGCCAGCCTTCCAGCCAATCGATGGCATCGATGTCGAGATGGTTGGTCGGCTCGTCCAGCAGCAACAGATCGGGCTCGCTCGCCAAAGCGCGGGCAATGGCTGCACGGCGGCGCTCGCCTCCGCTGGCGGTCGCGGCCTCGCGCGACAGGTCGATGCCGAGCTGGCTGGCGATTGCTTCCACCTCATGGGCGGGGGGCGCATATTCGCCTGCCAGCGCGAAATCGTGCAGGGTAGCGAAGCTGCTGACGTCAGGGTCCTGCTCCAGCATGATGACGCGCGCGCCCGGGCGAACCGATCGCGTGCCTTCGTCAGGCTCGATCTGGGCCGCGATCAGCTTCAGCAGCGTGGTCTTGCCCGCGCCATTGCGACCGATGAGCGCCAGCCGATCACGGTCGCCGACAAAAATGTCGAGATGGCGGAAAAGCCAGTGGCTTCCTTGGCTGAGACCAAGATTTTCGAAGGAGAATATAGGTGCGGCCATGGCCGTGCAGCTAGGACTTCCGGCGCGCCGGGGCAAGAGCGCGTGGAACTGGATGCTGTCTGACGGCTTTCAACGCCTGTCAGCGTCCATTCATCGCAGCCGTTACAAACGGGCTGCATAGCTTTTCAAGGAGATACGCTCATGAAGTCCGCCCTGGCCCTGATGGCCGCCGCCGCTGCTGTGTCGATTCCTGCCATGGCGGTCGCGCAGACCAGCGTGACCATCGCCGAGACCGCTCCTGTCGTGACGCTCAACGTAACGGAAACAGTTGAGGCGGCGCCGGATCAGGTCGTGGTCGGCACGGGCGTTCAAACGCGCGCGCCCACAGCCGCGCAGGCTATGCGCGAGAATGCGGTGAAGATGGACCGGCTGATCGCCACCCTTGCCAAGGCCGGGATTCCCAAGAAAGATATTCAGACAAGCGGCATTAATCTCAGCGCCCAATATGACTACAGCAACCAGAATGGTGAGCCTGCTGGCCCTCGTTTCATCGGTTATGAAGCGTCGAACCAGCTGACGATCAAGCTGCGCGACATCAAGAAGACGGGGCAACTGCTCGACACACTGGTCGAGGCGGGCGCGACCAACGTCAACGGCCCGTCCTTCTCCATCGAGGATCCAACCCCGATGCTGGTCCAGGCGCGCGGCGCTGCGTTGAAGAGCGCCAAGGCGCAGGCGGATTTCTATGCGCAGGCCGCAGGCTATCGTACCGCGCGGCTCATCTCCATCGCAGAGAGCAACAGCGGCGGCCGTCCGCCGATGCCGATGATGACGGCCCGCTTCAAGGCAGATGCGGCGGAGGCGACACCGGTAGAACCGGGGCAGGTTGGATCGTCAGTGACCCTGACCGTCCAATATGCACTGGAGCGCTGACCGGCACCTGTCACCGCGCTGACGCCACCATTCACCACCTGTTCAATGCTTGTCGCCTATGGCATGCCACATGACGATGAAGCTTAGTAGCCTGATTGCCAGTATGGCCGCCATCACCGCGATGGTGGCCGTGCCATCCTACGCCGAGGCCGGTCAACGTGGCGAGCAGGACGCGGCGCGCCGGGCGATGCTGGATGGGGAGACCATGCCATTTTCCCTCATCAAGCGGCGCGTAGATGCCGCGATGGGGGGAGCGACCTACCTTGGCGCGGAATTCAATCCATCCTCCAACCGCTATCGCCTGAAATATGTGAAGGACGGTAAGGTGGTTTGGGTTGATGCGGACGGCCGCACAGGTGATATAACCGGCCGGGCGCACTGACGCGCCAAAAGGCAAACCAAAAAGAAACGGAGCCATATGCGTCTGCTGATCGTCGAAGATGAACCAAGCCTAGGGCAACAGCTCCGCAACACGCTGGAGGGCGCGGGCTATGCCGTGGACCTTGCGACGGATGGCGAGGACGGGCACTTCCTGGGCACGACGGAAAGCTATGATGCCGTGGTCCTCGACCTTGGCCTGCCCACGATCGACGGGCTGACGGTGCTGGACCGCTGGCGCAAGGAGGGGCGAAGCTTCCCGGTGCTGGTACTGACCGCGCGGGATAGCTGGTCCGACAAGGTCGCGGGGCTGGACGCAGGCGCGGACGATTACCTGGCCAAGCCGTTTCAGAGCGAGGAGCTCATCGCGCGGTTGCGCGCCCTTATCCGTCGCGCTTCGGGCAATGCATCGAGCGAACTGATCGCGGGCGACGTCCGGCTGGACACGCGTTCGGGCAAGGTCACGTTGAAGGGCGAGCCGGTAAAACTGACCGCGCAGGAATATAAGCTGCTGTCTTACCTTCTCCACCATAAGGGCAAGGTGGTCAGCCGCACCGAGTTGATCGAACATATCTACGATCAGGATTTCGACCGCGATTCCAACACGATCGAAGTGTTCGTTACCCGCATTCGCAAGAAGCTGGGCGCGGACGTCATCACGACGATACGCGGTCTTGGCTACAGCCTGGACGAGCCCGCCCGCTAAGGTCTCAAATTCTGCCCCGGGCTGGTTCCGCCAAAGCCCCCTTTTCTGCCGGGACAATCTTCGGCAAGCCCGGGCGAACGAAGTGGGCATCAGACAGCTGTAATGACCAGTCCAGCCTCCCCTCCCACGGTCCATTCGACCGGGTCGCTCAGTCGGCGCATGATCGGCATCGCGGCGCTGTGGATCAGCATCCTGCTGCTGGGTGGCGGATTGGCGCTCGACCGCGTGCTGTCGCAGGCGATCACACGCAATTTCGATGACGGGCTCAACTATGTGCTGACGGCGATGATCGCTTCGGCCGAGATCGGGCCGGATGGCGAAGTGCTGTTCAACCGCCCGCTAGCCGATCAGCGCTTTCTGGAGCCCAATAGCGGCCTTTATTACCAGATCAGTGCCAAGGGGCATGAGGACTGGCGATCACGATCGCTGTGGGATCGGGCGCTTAGGGTGTTGCCCGAGCATGATGACCGCAGCTTCCACGCCTATGACAGCAAGCAGTTTCCGGGCGAGGACTTGCGGATCATGGAGCGGACCATCGTCCTGCCGGGTTCGGATACGCGCTGGATGTTCATGGTCGCGGCCGCCCGTGCCGGGCTGGACGACCAGATCACCACGTTGCGGTCCACGCTGACCCAGAGTTTTGCCCTGCTCGCGCTCGGCCTTATCGTGCTTACGACGCTCCAGACCCTGTACGGGCTCCGGCCGCTGCGGCGGGTGCGCAAGGAAATCGTCAGGATGCGGGCGGGCGAAAAGAACCGCGTCACCGAACCGATGCCGTCCGAAGTTCTACCCATGGTCGAGGAACTGAACGCCCTTCTCGCCCATAATGAGCGGCAGGCGGAAGAGGCGCGAACCCATGCGGGCAATCTTGCCCATGCGCTGAAAACGCCTCTGACTGTCATCATGAACGCCGCGACCGCGCAATCGGCGGACCTGGGTGAAACCGTCATTCGGGAAGCCACGACGATGCGCAGGCAGGTCGATCACCATCTGGCGCGCGCCCGCGCGGTAGGGCGGCGCGGCGCGGCGCAGAGCCGGGCGGAAGTATGGACAAGCCTGCAAGCGGTCGAGCGCGCCGTCCAGCGCCTCTATCCCGAAGCGCGGATCGACATGGATGGCGACAAGGAGGTTGCGGTTCGGGTGGAGCGTCAGGACCTGGACGAGATGCTGGGCAACCTTATCGAAAATGCGGCAAAATATGGTGGCGGCAGTGTGTTCGCCACGGTCGGCCGCGCCGGAGCCATGGTCGAGATATTGGTCGAGGATGACGGCCTGGGTATCCCGCAGGAGGAACGTACCCGCATTTTCGACCGTGGCGTCAGGCTGGATTCCGGAAAGCCGGGCACTGGCCTTGGCCTGGCAATCGTGCGCGACGTCGCGGAAATCTATGGCGGATCGGTGGCGATGGAGGAAAGTGAAGATCTGGGCGGGTTGATGGTGCGGCTGCGACTGCCTGCCGCCTGATGAGGCGGGTGCTTTATCTTGGGGCAGGATTTATTTCGCTGGGCCTTGGTGCGCTGGGCATTGCCCTTCCCCTTCTGCCCACGGTGCCCTTCATGATATTGGCCGCATTCTGCTTCGCCCGGTCAAGCCCGGCGCTGGAGGCGAGGCTGCTCGATCATCGGCATTTCGGGCCGCATATCCGACGCTGGCGTGACAAGGGGGCAATCAGCCGCCGGGGAAAGCAGGCGGCGCTTGCGGCTTTTACGTTCAGCGCAGTGCTGGCGCTGTTCCTGGTGCCTTTCCCTTGGTTCCTGATCCCGGTGGCGGCCGCACTAATTGGTGGAACTTGGGTATGGTCGCGACCGGAGGGCGGCGCTTAGCCCTTGGTCAGTTCATCGCCAGAATCATGTTGCGGACCTGCGGGAAAACCTCCTTCTCCCACTTGCTCCCAGCGAACACGCCATAATGACCGGCACCGATTTGCAGGTGATGCCGCTTCAGGTGAGGCCGCAATCCCGTGCAAAGCGCATGCGCCGCCGCAGTTTGCCCGACCGCGCAGATATCGTCCTTTTCCCCCTCGACCGTCAGCAGCGCCGTCCTTCGAATGGCGCCCGGATTGACGAGTCGGCCACGATGCTTGAGCTCGCCTTTCGCGAGCAGAGTGCGCTGAAACACGCGCTCTACGGTCTCCAGATAAAATTCGGCGGTCATGTCCAGAACCGCGAAATATTCCTGATAGAAATCCTTGATCTTCTCGGCCTCTTCTTCTTCCCCGTCCGCCAGCAACTGATAAAGCTCGCGATGTTGGGCGCCGTGACGTTCCAAATTCATCGACAGGAATGCGGACAGTTGCAGAAAGCCGGGATAGACGCGCCGTCCGGCACCGGCATAGCGCATCGGTACGGAGGTAATCAGTTGCCGTTCGAACCACTCGATCGGCCGCTCGTTGGATAGTTCGTTGACGACGGTCGGCGCCGCGCGCGGATCGATCGGGCCAGCCATCAGCGTCATGGATCGCGGCGTTGCGGCATCGCCATCCTCGGCCATCAGTGCGACGGCGGCAAAGGCCGGTACGCAGGGCTGACAAACGGACAGCATGTGTGCGCCCGGGCCAAGCTCCTGCATGCAGGTGATCACATAATCGACATAGTCGTCAAAGCCGAAGCGCCCTGCCGACAAGGGAACATCGCGCGCATTCTTCCAATCGGTGATGTAGACGTCATGATCGCACAGCAAGGTCCGCACGGTGCTGCGCAGCAGGGTTGAGAAATGGCCTGACATTGGCGCCACAAGGAGCACGCGCGGCTGTTCCGTTTCGACATCATCCTTCGCGAAATGGAGCAGGTTGCCGAAGGGCAGGTCGAGCAGCACTTCTTCTCGCACTGCAACAAGGGCATTGCCGCTACGGACTTCGTTGATGCCGTAGGCGGGGCGCTTGTGCGTGAGCCGTGCGCCCTGGAATACATCCATCAGCGCGAACATGCGGCGGGGCATGGCCCAATCGGCCATCGGCCCCATCTTGTCACGAAGATTCAAGGCCAGTTCCGCGCCGAAACGCGCCGGAGCCAGCATGTCTTCCAAAGCCTGATAGCCACTATACAGCATCGTCATAATATGAACGGCGCCCCAAAATGTTCCCCCGGCCGATTCGGCCACCACCGTTCGTTATACTGATTTTTTCGTATTGCGCTGCATCATGTTTGGTGGAAAACTATAAAGAGCGGGAGGATCGTCATGGCCATTGCGGAATTGACCATATCGAGCAAGATCTATTCCTCTTGGTCGCTGCGGGGCTGGCTGCTGTGCCGCCTCGCCGGACTACGCGTCACCGAGAAGATGGTGGCGCTGGAAAATCTGGAAAACCGCGCTGAGCTTTTGCTGCTGACGCCTTCCGTGCTGGTGCCGCGCCTCACTCACGAGGGCGCGAGTGTTTGGGACACGCTAGCCATCGCAGAATATCTGCATGAACTATATCCGAACGCAGGCATGTACCCCAAGGATCGCATCGCGCGCGCCCATTGCCGGTCGATATCGGGTGAGATCCATTCCGGTTTCGCCAACCTGCGATCCGCCCTGCCGATGAACCTGAAAGTCCGGCACAAGAAGTTCCCGATCTTTTCAGGTGCGAAGCCGGATATTGAACGGGTCGAGGCGATCTGGACCGAATGTCTGGGTTCCTATGGCGGCCCTTGGCTGTTCGGCGACAGCCCCACGGTGGCGGACGCCATGTTCGCGCCCGTCGTGCAGCGGTTCCTGACCTATGCCGTGACGTTGCAAGGCCCGGCGGCCGCCTATTGCGACACGGTCAACAGCTGGGACCTGATGCGCGAGTGGATCGAGGACGCCCGGAAAGAGCCGGATGAGGTCGAGGAACTGGACGTCGAATTCTAAATTCCGACCCAGCTTATCAGCCGCTTAATTTCGCCAGCCAATCGCCGATCATGGCGCGGCCTGCTGCGACCGCTCCCGGCCCATGTTCATCATGATCACGCCGCAGGGCCACGCCACACTGTTTTGCGATGTCCAGATCGGCCCAGAAATGCGTCAACCAATCCTCGAAGCGCGGGTCCTCGCCCATCTCGGCATGGAATTGCAGCGCCAGCAGATTGCGGCCCCGACGGAATGCCTGATGCGCGTATGCATCGGTTGAAGCCAGCAATTCAACGCCGCGCGGCAGCTCAAACGTATCGCTATGCCAGTGCAGCACCGGCACATCCTGAATATGCCGCAGGGGCGAATCCGCGCCAGCGCCGTTCAGCGTGACGGGCGCGAAGCCGAGTTCCATCGCCTCTCCAGGATAGACGCGCGAGCCGAGCGCCGCAGCGATCATCTGGCTGCCCAAACATACGCCCAGAGTCGGCAGGTCCTGCTCCAGCCGCGCGGCGAGCTTGTCGATCTGCAACGGAATCCAGGGATGGATGTCCTGTTCATAAACGCCCATTGGGCCGCCCATCATGATCAGGAGGTCCGGCGTACACAAATCCACATGGGCGAATTCAGGGCTGGCAACATCGATCCGCTCGATCTCATAGCCCGCCGCCTCGATCGGCTGGAGAAACCCGGCCGCTCCCTCTCGCGGCACATGACGGACGATCAGTGCTTTTTTCATTGCTGATGAGATGCCTAATCGATCGAACGCGCGCCCGCTACCCCAGCCTTTCTTGAGGAGGCGATAACCATCCTATCGGCCATCCGCAGTCTTGCCGCGCCAGATACGCCACAGGGCTGTGAAGCCGATAGCGCTCCAGACGATGTTGAGCACCATGGAAGGGATGGCGCCATGCCACCAGGTATTGAGCACGAAGAAGGCTGCGCCGAGCGCGTTCATCCACTGGAAAACCGCTGAACTGCCGGACAATCGCCCCGCCGAGACCAGGATATAGGCGCCCAGAACCAGAAGCGCGCCGAGCCAGCCGACGAGTTCGATGAAAATTGTCATTCCGACCCTCCGGCGGAACCCTTATCAGCGACTTGGCGAAGGTTGAACGATTTTCGCGCAGAGGCGCAGAGGACGCAGAGATGCAACGGAATGCGGCAAGTGAGCGTCTGGAAACAAGGGTGAGCCGGTAAGCTCAAACATTCTCTGCGGCTTCTGCGCCTCTGCGCGAACGATCTTCTGACAAACAAAAGGCCCCCTCCTTACGGAGAGAGCCTTCTGTTTTCTTTTCAACGCCTCAGTTGATCAGGCGGCCAGCTTGCGCAGGACGTATTGGAGGATGCCGCCGTTCATGAAATATTCCAGCTCGTTGACGGTATCGATCCGGCAGAGCGCGGTGAAGGTGAAGGTCGAGCCATCGGCGCGCTTCACGATCACGTCCACGTCCTGACGCGGCTTCAGGCCCGCGACATTCTGGATAGTGAAGGTTTCATCGCCGGTGAAACCGAAAGTCTCGCGGCTTTCGCCATTCTTGAACTGGAGCGGCAGCACGCCCATGCCGACCAGGTTCGAACGGTGGATGCGCTCGAAGCTTTCGACGATCACGGCGCGGACGCCAAGGAGGTTGGTGCCCTTCGCCGCCCAGTCGCGCGACGATCCGGTGCCATATTCCTTGCCGCCGATGACGACCAGCGAAGTGCCGTCAGCCTTGTGCTTCATCGCCGCGTCGTAGATCGGCATGACTTCGCCTTCATAGCGGGTCATGCCGCCTTCGACGCCATCCAGCATCAGGTTCTTGATGCGGATGTTGGCGAAGGTGCCGCGCATCATGACTTCGTGATGGCCACGGCGCGCGCCATAGCTGTTGAAGTCGGCCTGAGCGACCTGATGCTCGGACAGCCACTTGCCTGCGGGGCTGGTCGCCTTGATCGAACCGGCCGGCGAGATGTGGTCGGTGGTGATCGAGTCGCCGAAGATCGCCAGCGGCTTGGCTTCGACGATGTCGGTGACCGGCTTCGGCGTCATGGTCAGACCCTCGAAGTAAGGCGGGTTGGCGACATAGGTCGAACCAGCGCGCCAGCTGTAGGTCGCGGATCCTGTGACATCGATCGCCTGCCAGTGCGCGTCGCCCTTATAGACGTCGGCATAGCGTGCCTGGAACATCGGACGGTCCATGCAGCCCGCCATGGTCGAGGCCACTTCGTCATTGGTCGGCCAGATGTCCTTCAGGAACACGTCCTGACCGTCCTTGCCCTGACCGATCGGGGTGGTGATGAAGTCCTCGATCACCGTGCCCTTGAGCGCATAGGCGACGACCAGCGGCGGCGAGGCGAGGAAGTTCGCACGAACGTCCGGCGACACGCGGCCTTCGAAGTTGCGGTTGCCCGAGATGACGGCGGCCGCGACCAGACCGTTTTCGTTGATCGCCTTGCTGATCGGCTCGGCCAGCGGGCCGGAGTTGCCGATGCAGGTGGTGCAGCCATAGCCAACGAGGTTGAAGCCGACTGCGTCCAGATGCTCCTGAAGGCCCGCCTTGTTCAAATAGTCGGTGACGACCTGCGAACCGGGAGCGAGCGAGGTCTTGACCCAGGGCTTGGGCTTCAGGCCGAGTTCGTTGGCCTTCTTGGCGACGAGGCCGGCGGCGACCAGAACGCCGGGGTTCGACGTGTTGGTGCAGCTGGTGATCGCGGCGATGGTGACGTCGCCGTCGCCAATGTCGAAATCCTTGCCCTCGACCGGAACGCGCTGCTGCGCCTTCTTGTAGGTGTTGGCCATGTCGGCGTTGAAGACGTCATCGACTTCGGGCAGCGCGACGCGGTCCTGCGGGCGCTTGGGACCGGCAAGGCTGGGCACGACGGTGGCAAGGTCGAGTTCCAGCGTGTCGGTGAAGACCGGCTCGACGGCGGGGTCGATCCAGAAGCCCTGCTCCTTGGCATAGGCCTCGACCAGCGCGATATTCTCTTCGGTACGGCCGGTCAGGCGCATGTAATCCAGCGTCTTGTCGTCGATACCGAAGAAACCGCAGGTCGCGCCATATTCCGGCGCCATGTTGGCGAGCGTCGCGCGGTCGGCCAGCGACAGCGAAGCAAGGCCGGGGCCGAAATATTCGACGAAACGGCCAACCACGCCCTTCTGGCGCAGCATGGCGGTGCAGGTCAGCACGAGATCGGTGGCGGTCACGCCTTCCTTCAGCTCGCCGGTCAGCTTGAAGCCGACGACTTCGGGGATGAGCATGGAAACGGGCTGGCCCAGCATCGCTGCTTCGGCCTCAATGCCGCCCACGCCCCAGCCCAGAACGCCCAGACCGTTGATCATGGTGGTGTGGCTGTCGGTGCCGACGCAGGTGTCGGGATAGGCGACGGTCACGCCGTCAGGGCCTTCGCTCGACCACACGGCCTGCGCGATATTTTCCAGGTTCACCTGATGGCAGATGCCGGTGCCCGGCGGGACGGCGTAGAAGTTGGCGAGCGACTTGGAGCCCCACTTCAGGAAGTCATAGCGCTCCATGTTGCGCTGATATTCGATTTCCACATTCTGCTCGAACGCCTTGGGCGTGCCGAATTCATCGACCATGACCGAGTGGTCGATGACGAGGTGGACAGGCACCTGGGGGTTGATCTTGGCGGCGTCGGCGCCCAGCGCGGTCATCGCGTCGCGCATGGCGGCCAGATCGACCACGCAAGGAACGCCGGTGAAGTCCTGCATTAGCACGCGGGCGGGGCGATACTGGATCTCGCGCTCGGCCTTGCCCTTGTCATTCTGCCACGCGACAATCGCCTTGATGTCGTCGGTGGTGACGGTCACGCCATCCTCGAAACGGAGCAGGTTTTCCAGCAGCACCTTCATCGAGAAGGGCAGGCGCGAAACGTCACCCAGCTTTGCAGCAGCCTTCTTCAGCGAATAATAGGCAATGTCCTTGCCGCCGACCTTCAAAGTGTCGCGCGTGCCGAGAGTGTCCTGTCCGATGGCGGTCATGAGTCGTGCGTCTCCTCGCAATGCCCGGCCAAGGGGCTAGGAGGATAACGACATTCCACCATGGACTTGCCCAGTACATCGAATGATGGACCGACAAGATGGCGGGATGCGCCCCAACCGATGGCCGAAGCGGGTATGTCCCTTGATGGCCGCCGCCATAGCGACTGCCGTCGCCAAGTCAATGCGAAGGCGCGAAATGGGACGACCCGCGAATCTTTATTGTAGACGGCGGCCCAGCGCGCGGGATACATTGAAGTGTAACCGCGTTCTGACAGATGGAGCGGGTTACCAGGAAATAAAGCGGGTCGCGCGCTCTGACTTAAGTCGTTGTATCGCAGTGTTTTGAAATATCGACGATATTCTTCACTGGATGACCGATAAAATATGTCTGAGGAGGAAGAGACGATGCGCCCAGTTTCCAACCTCGTGACCGGCAAGTCATTTGACCCGGCCCTAAGGGGATACATCATCCATTATCATGTCGGGGAAGCCAACCATTGCCCCAGCTGTGGCCGAAGCCAATGGATGGTAGGCCGTCTGATGGCCGAATGCGCCTATTGCGAAACCGCCCTGCCGCTGGAAAATAACCGTGGCGTCGGCGCTTGCGCACGTTTCGTACAGACTCACACCGCCGTTCCGCCGGGCGATCCCCTGACCGCGTGACATGTGATCGCTACCGTTGAAGTAATTCAAATGGCGGCGACGCCTTCCACTTCCACGATCTCATCGCCTGCATAAAAGCCCTGCACGCGAACGCGCTTTTCCATATGGTCGACAGGAACTCGCAGCAGAACGAGGCGGAAAGTCCCGCCCAGATCGCGCTGGAGCAGGAAACCGGCTTCGTCTCGCGTCAGCCTACCGGTTTCGTCAACTCCAGCGCCAATCTCGATCATGCGCTCAATCTATGGCGTTCTTGATCCCTTTTCCAGCAAGCAGGCCGAGAACAAGGAAGATCACGAACAGCGCGATCGCAAGGAAGAAGAGAATCTTCGCAATGCCGACAAAGGTGCCAGCGGCGCCGCCAAAGCCGAGAATGGCCAGCACCGCGGCGATCACCAGCGAAATGATGGCAAGACGGATCATGATGTAATCCTTCGCTATAATAGATATTCTCTGAGCCGACGACGGCGCCCGCCAGTTCCGCAGCCACCTTCGATCATGGCGCCCCTTGGCCCCGGATCGCTTTCCGATCAGAACCAGAAGCGGACGCCCAACACGAAACTGGCGGCGGATGCGGCATCCCCGTTGGCCCTTGCCATGCGAGCCGTTCCGCCCAGCTTGCGCTCCCAATTCACCCCGGCATAGGGCGCGAACTCGCGGGCGAGTTCATAGCGCAGCCGCAGCCCCAATTCGACGTCCGACAATCCCGATCCTATGCCAAGCTCTGGAACATCCTGGGCGGCGAAATTCAGTTCCGCCGCCGGTTGCAGGATCAGCCGCTGCGTGATGCGCTGGTCATAGCTGGCCTCCAGCCGCAAATGTCCGTCGCCCTTGTTGGACAGAAACGCCTGGGCGCTCACTTCAAACCAATAGGGAGCAAGTCCATCAATCCCGGCGACCACATAGGTACGGTCGGGATCGGGGCCGAAGTCCTGCCTCAACCCCGCCTCCAGATTGAACCAGGGGTCGATCGCCCGGCTGTAGAGCGCCTGCACCTCCGCATGTTCGAGTCCGCCGCCAGTCTTGCCTTCGCCTTCCGATTTGAAAGCCAGGCGGTTGATGTCCCCGCCGATCCAGCCCTCGCCTTCCCAATGATAGGCGTCGGCCGCCTTGCCCGCGCGATATTCCAGCCGGTCGAGCATCAGTTTGGAAAAGCTCATGCCGCCGCTTTCCTTGAGCATGGCGGCGCGGGCGCGCGCCATTTCGTCCGCGCCGTAGAAGACGTCGGCTGCATGATCCTTGGGCGGTGCTGGCGGCGCCGTTTGAGGAACATCCTGATCGGCAGCAGGCGGGGCTTTGCTCGCGTCGGCAGGGGAATGCGATGAATGATCCTCCTGCGGCACCTGCTCCATGGCGTCATGGTGCATGTGGCTGTGGTCCATCTGCTGCGCCTGAGCGGGCAGCGTGGGAGAAAGCAGCACCAGCGCCGCGACGGCAAATCTCATGCTGCGTCCTCCTCATGACGCACCGTCACGACGCGCATCATACCCGCATGCATGTGCATCAGCATGTGACAGTGAAATGCCCAGTCGCCCAGCGCATCGGCGGTCAGGTCGAAACTGACCTTGCCGCCGGGAAGGACGTTCACCGTATGCTTGAGGGGATTATGTTCGTCCGCACCCACCACAAGTTCGAAGAAATGGCCGTGCAGATGGATGGGATGGGGCATCATCGTGTCATTGATAAGGTTCACGCGCACTCGCTCCATGTGGCGGAACGGGATGGGCTCGGCTCCATCGGACAGCTTCACCCCGTCGAAGGACCACATATAGCGTTCCATGTTCGCGGTGAGATGGATGTCGAGCGTTCGCGATGGCGTCCGCCGATCCTTGTGCGGATGCAGTGATTTGAGGTCGGCATAGGTCAGCACCCGATGCGGAACATTTTCCAGCCCCGTCGGCCGATCAGCGATGCGATCCACAGGCATGGGAGAAAGTGTGGCGACGCCCGGTCCCATGTTGACCTGCGGCGCGACGGACTTGTCCCGCATCTTCATGGAATGCCCGGCCATGCTTTCATTGGCTGGCTGGCTGAGGTCGATGACGCCGCCTTGCCCCATGTCCATCCCGGCCATGTCCATGCCCATATCCTTCATGCCCAACAGAGGGCGCTCACGTAGCGGCGGCACCTCTGCGACCATGCCGATGCGCGGCGCCAGTGTCGCGCGGACCAAGCCCGACCGGTCGATCGCTTCCGCAATCAGGCCATAGGGCTTGGCCTCGGCAGGCTGGACCACGACATCATAGGTTTCCGCAATGCCGATCTCGAACTCGTCCGTTTCGACCGGCTGCACATGCTGGCCGTCGCACTGCACCACCGTCATCGCCAACCCCGGCAACCGGACATTGAAGTTGGTCATCGCCGAAGCATTGATGATCCGCAAGCGCACCCGCTCGCCCGGCGTGAAAAGGCCAGTCCAGTTTTCCGCTGTACCGTGCCCATTGACGAGGAAGCTGTATGTCGATCCGGTCACATCCGAAATATCGGTAGGATCCATCCGCATCGCGCCCCATTGCAGGCGCTCTTTTGCGGTCTGATCCTTACCCGCCAGCAGCCCGGCCAGCGCCTGCTTCTGCATGTTGAAATAGCCGCCCATCTGCTTCAACCGCTTAAGCAGCATATGGGGGTGGACTGGGCTCCAGTCCGACAAGACGATCACATGCTCGCGATCCGCCTGCACCGGGTCGGCGTCGGCGGGATCGATGACGATCGGGCCGTAATGGCCGACCGCCTCCTGCATGCCGGAATGGCTGTGATACCAGTAGGTGCCTGACTGCCGCACGGGAAATTCGTACGTGAAAGTCTCGCCCGGCCGGATGCCGGGGAAGCTGACGCCCGGCACGCCGTCCATCTGGAAAGGCACGATCAGCCCGTGCCAGTGGATCGACGTATCTTCCTTCAGCCTGTTAGTGACCGACAGGCGGACATTCTGCCCTTCCCTCAACCGGATGAGTGGCGCGGGCAGCGTGCCATTCACCATGACTGCATGCGCCCAGCGTCCGCCCGTGGGAAAATGCCCTTCGCCAACCGTCAGCGCGATATCTTCGCCGCTCAACACTTCGGAAGTGCGCGTCAAACCCGCAGTGCCGCTTCGCGCCCAGGCAGGGAATAGCGGGCTCAGCGCCAGAACGCCGCCCAATCCCCGGATCACGCCACGACGGTCAAGGCCGCTCATGATCCCAGTCCCCTTTTCCTGAAAGATATGTGCTGCACCTTGCAGCGCCTCATGCAAAAATTCATGCCCGTCCTTGCGAGGTCAGGGAAGACGCCCATATCCCGTGACCAATAATTACCGGAGTTCAGCACCATGCGCCCTACCCTGTTCGCCTCCGCCCTTATGTTGGCCGCCATACCCTCTCTGGCAAGCGCGCAACCAAAATTGCTGTCCTCTACCCCTGCGGCCAATGCTACCGTCAGCAAGCCTGCAAAGCTCAGCCTGACCTTCTCCGAAAAGCTGCTTCCAGCCTTGAGCAGCGTCGATCTGGTCATGACAGGGATGCCGGGAATGGCCAGCCATGCACCCATGCCGATCAAGGGGTTCAAGACATTGATCGAAGGCGATGGCAGGACCCTGACGGTCACCCTGCCCCGCGCCTTGCCGGTGGGCAGCTATGACCTCAACTGGCATGCGGCTGGCGCCGACCAACGCAAGATTTCGGGGAAATACAGCTTTACGGTCAAATAGTCCGCGCCACCGCCTGCGCTCTAGACCCAGCCTTCCAACACCTGATTGGGCGGGCGATGTCCGTCGGCCCAGCTGCGGATGTTGGCGATGACGCGAGCGCCGGTGGCGTCCCGTCCCTCGAAAGTCGCCGATCCCATGTGCGGCAGCAACACCACGTTGGACAGCGCGAGCAGGCGCGGGTCAACGGCTGGCTCATGCGCATAGACGTCCAGCCCGGCTCCGGCGATCCGGCCTTCTGCCAGCGCCGCGATCAGCGCAGGCTCGTCGGTGATTTCCGCGCGGGAGGTGTTGATGAGATAGGCGTCGGGCCGCATCAGCGCGATGCGCCGCGCGTCGATCAATGCCCTGCTGTCGGCGTTGAGGGGACAGTTGATCGACACGATGTCACATTCGCTCAGCAGCGTATCGACATCAGCGTGCCACGCCGCCTCCAGTTCATGTTCGACCTCAAAAGGCAACCGATGGCGGTTGTGATAGGCAATCGACAGGCCGAAGGCCGCCGCACGCCGCGCAACCGCCCGACCGATCCGGCCCATGCCGATAATGCCCAGCTTCTTGCCGCCGATGCGATGCCCCAGCATGCCGGACGGGCTCCAGCCGGGCCAGGTGCCCGACCGCACCAGCTTCTCTCCCTCGGCCAGCCGCCGGGGGACTGACAAGATGAGCGCCATCGTCATATCGGCGGTGTCTTCAGTGAGAACGCCGGGCGTATTGGTGACGATGATGCCCTTCCGCCGTGCCGCGCTGAGGTCGATATGATCGACGCCGCTGCCGAAGCTGGCGATCAGTTGCAGGCGTTCGGGCGCAAGATCGATGAGGGCCGCGTCGATCTGATCCGTCACGGAAGGCACTAGCACGTCGCATTGCGCCATCGCCCGGGTCAACGCCGTGCGGTCCATGGGCACGTCGCCCACATTGAACACTGTGTCGAACAGTTCGGCCATCCGTGCCTCGACATTGGGAGGCAGGCGGCGTGTCACGACGACGCGCGGCTTGGCGGGACGCGGTTTCTTGGCCATGATCAGCCGCTATTCCTGGCGATGGCGGTGGTCAAGCGCTTATGGCACAGGCCCAAGACAATGGTTGTCGGGCGCATCGGCCCGACGCTATAACCGGCTGTCACTTCAAGGGGAAAAGATCGGGGATGAAGAGGTATCTGCCTCAAGCGGGGATCGTCGCCGCCGCACTGTGGTTCGCCAGCGGCACATCGGCGGCACCATCCAAACCCGTCCCCTACTGGGCCTCGCTCAGCCAGGACGAAGCGCGCATGCGCGTCGGCCCCAGCCTGGATTATCCGTCAAGCTGGGTCTATCGCCGCCGCGACTTGCCCGTGAAGGTGGTGCAGGTGCTGGGCTTGTGGCGCAAGATCGAGGATCCGGACGGCACGCAAGGCTGGATGCACGTCCGGTTGCTCAGCGACACGCCGACGGCCATCGTGACTGCGTCGGTCGCGCCCATGCGGGATTCCGCGCGCGATGGGGCACGCACCGTTTTCCGCGCGGAAAAGGGCGTGGTCGGTCGGCTGTCATCCTGCAATGATGGCTGGTGCGGGTTCGACGTCGGCGGTCAGCGCGGCTTCATTCGCGCCACCGACATTTGGGGCGCGACCTCCTGACGATTCAGGCCGACTTGTCGCCCGCGTAATCGACGATGGCGAAGCTATCCCGCTGCGCCTCTGCCTCCGTGCCTTCATCGCCGCCGAGTTGATCGACATGCATCAGCCGCTTCACCAGCGGCGCGATGGCCATGACAACCACGCCGATGCCGATCGACCACCAGCCAATCTGGTCATAGACGCTCAGCACGCTGTCGCGTGACGCTGCGCCTTCCGTGCCGCCCGTGGCAGCCGCGATCATCCCCGCGACATATTCTCCAAGCGCCATCGCGAGGAACCATATCCCCATCATCAGGCCGATCATCCGCGACGGCGCGAGCTTCGACATGGCCGACAGACCGACCGGAGACAGGCACAATTCCCCTAGCGTGTGGCAAAGATAAAGCAGGAAGATGAACAGGATCGGCGTCAGCGTTCCGGGCATTCCCGCGCCCGCCACCAATATCAGAAATCCCGCGCCGACCAAGATGAGCGCCAGACCAAACTTGGCAGGGGTAGATGGTTCCCGTCCTTTTTTCGCCAGCGCAATCCACAAGGCTGCCATGATCGGCCCAAAGATCAGGATATAGGCGGCATTGACCGACTGGAACATCGAAGCGGGCACTTCAAAGCCAAGAATGCTCCTGTCCGTGTAACGGTGGGTGAAAAGACTGAGCGAAGAACCCGTCTGCTCATACAGGCCCCAAAAGAGCGGGTTGATCACCAGCAGGAATAGCGCCGCCAGCATGCGGTCGCGCCCGATCCGCTCCATCCGGCCGAACGCTTCCCACAATATGTAGATCACCATCAGCACGCTCGCGCCCGCCAGCATCCATCCCACGACCGCATGCTGCTGGATCAGCAGCCAGCACAGCAGAATGGACAGCAGGCTCGACAGATAGACCAGCCACTCGCGGCTGATGATGCCGCCGACCCGCTCTGCCAGCCGCGCCGGATCTGGCGGCTCTCCCCTACCCTGCAACAACGGCTTGCACAGCACGAAGCCGATGACTCCCGCGATCATTCCGACAGACGCCGCGCCAAAGCCCCAATGCCAGCCCCAGCGCTGTCCCAGATAGCCGCAGATCACCGGCCCGATCGTGGCGCCGACATTGATGCCCATATAAAAGATCGTATAGGCCGGATCGCGCCGCATATCGTCGCGCGGGTAAAGCTGACCCACCATTGCGGACACGCTGGCCTTTAGAAATCCGGTGCCGACGATGACCGTCGCAAGGCCCAGCCAGAAGAGGCCAAGCCCCATGCTATTGGCCGCTCCATCCGCCTCCATGCCAAGGATGATGTGCCCGGCGGCGATGACGATGCCACCGAAGAGCACCGCCTTGCGCTGCCCAAGATAACGGTCAGCCAGATAGCCACCCATCAGCGGCGAAATATAGATCAGCGACATATAGGCGCCATAGGAATGGGCGGCGTCACGATCGGAAAACAGGAAATGCTGCGTCAGGTAGAAGATCAGCAGCGCGCGCATGCCGTAGAAGGAAAAGCGCTCCCACATTTCGACGAAGAACAGCAGGAACAGCCCGCGCGGGTGGCCAAGCCATGTCCTGCCCGCCGCAGGCGTCATAGGTGATGCGGTTGCCATCCGTTTCCCGTCCGGACCAAGGAGGGGCGAAGCCTAGATCGGAAATCCCGCCCCTGTCAAAGCAGGCCGCACTTGCGCCCCGCGTGGAGCCGCGCCATTTGGAGCGCCATGTTCAACGATGCAACCACTCCGCTCTCGCTCTTGCGCACCCGCCGTTCCGGCAAACCGCGCGACCTTATCGCGCCCGGCCCCGATGCCGGACAGTTGCGCGAGATATTGGAGATCGCGCTGCGTACGCCCGACCATGGCAAGCTGGCGCCGTGGCGGTTCGTGATCGTTCCCGATGACAAGCGCGAAAGCCTCGCTGCCCTGCTGGAGGACGCCTATCGACGCGAGAAGCCGGATGCAGGGCGGCTGGAGCTGGAGGCCATGCGCCAGTTCGCCCATCAGGCGCCCACTTTGGTGGTCGCCCTTTCCTCTCCGGTGACAGGAAGCAAGATCCCGGTCTGGGAACAGCAATTATCCTCGGGCGCGGCGATCATGAACCTGCTGCACGCCAGTCATGCCCTTGGCTTTGCGGCGGGATGGCTGACCGGCTGGCCAGCCTATAATGAGGATGTGCGCGAAGCCTTTGCGCATGGCGAGGAACGCCTCGCCGGATTCATATTCATCGGCACGCCGGGGCGCCCGCAGGAAGAACGGCCTCGGCCAGAATATGACAAAATAGTTTCCATTTGGGACAGATAGATAGGCGATTGCGGTAACGGACTCGGCTCATCGCATTGCCTGCATCGCTGTATTATGGCACTGATGCACTTATGGCCGATGAGTCAAAACCCGTTTATCTGCGGCTCCGCGACGTCATCGCTGCCTCGATACTCGACGGCAGCTATCGCGATGGCGACATCCTTCCTTCTGTCCGTGCGCTCGCCGCTCAAGAGGGCGCCAATCCGCTGACCGTTGCCAAGGCCTATCAATGCTTTCAGGATGACGGTCTGATAGTGGTCAGGCGCGGGGTCGGTATGTTCGTAGCCGAAGGCGCGACACGCCGCCTGCGCGAAGCGGAACGGCGGCGGTTTCTAGACGAATTATGGCCGCCGGTCGCCGATCAGATCAAGCGGCTGGGCATTTCGGCTGGGGACCTCGGGCTTGAACTAGCCTGATGACTCAACCCTGTATCTGATATTGTTTGAGCAAGTCGTACAAAGTTGGACGACTGATCCCCAGCATCTTCGCCGCGCCTGAGATATTGCCGTCCGTCCGCGCGATCGCCCGCCTGATGACGCGCCGATCCGCCATTTCCCGCGCGGCCTTCAGATTCACGAAGTCGCTGCTCTCCATCCGGTCGCCATCCAAGTCCAGATCGGCGGCCGTGACATGCTTGCCATCGGCCATGATCACCGCGCGCTTCATGCGATTTTCCAGCTCGCGCACATTGCCCGGCCACGTCCACGCGTCGAGCGCGGCAAGAGCGTCGGGAGCCAGTCCCTTGACCTGCGGATTCATCTCCTTGGCGAAGCGGTTGAGGAAATGACGGGCCAGCAACGCCGGATCTCCGGGCCGATCCTTCAAGGCTGGTATCCGCACGACAATCTCGGCGAGGCGATAATATAGGTCCTCGCGGAAATCGCCCGCGCGGATCATCTCCTCCAAATCCTGATGCGTTGCGCACAGGATGCGCGTGTCTACCCTGACCGTCTCCGGCCCGCTGGCGACCAGCCGATCCTGTAGGAAACGCAACAGCTTCATCTGCAAAGCCAGCGGCAATTCGCCGATCTCGTCCAGAAACAATGTCCCGCCGTGCGCGCGTTCGATCTTGCCCGCCACGCCGTTCTGGCCGAACAGCTCGGCTTCCAGCAACGCCTCCGGGATCGCGGCGCAGTTCACAGCGACAAAAGCGTTATTCCGGCGCGGGCTCGCATCATGCAGCCCCTGCGCCAGCAATTCCTTGCCCGTTCCGCTTGCGCCGGTCAGCAGCACCGAAACCTGTGCCGCAGCCACCCGCTCGATGGTTCGGGCAACCTTCAGCATTTCCGGGGCCGCTGTTATCAACCGCCCCAGCACGCGCGCTTCCTCTGGCGCGACCTCGGCAAGCCGGGCATTTTCCCTCTCCAGCGCGTGGACATGGAAGGCGCGGCGGACGATCAGGCCCAGCTCGTCAATATCAACAGGCTTCTGATAAAAATCATAAGCCCCGCCGGAAATGGCGTTGAGCGCACTTTCGCGCGCCCCATGACCCGAGGCGACGATGATCTTCGTATCGGGCTTGATCTGGAGCATCTCAGCCAGCGTCGCAAAACCCTCACTGGTGCCGTCCGGATCAGGCGGCAGGCCAAGGTCCAGCGTTACGACATCGGGAGCCTCTGTCCGCAACATCTCGATCGCTTCCTCCCGGTCGCCCGCGATGAACAGCTGATAATCCTCATAGGCCCAACGCAACTGCCGTTGCAGGCCGGGGTCATCCTCCACGATCAACAATTTGGGTCGCGTGTCGCTCATCAGGCGGCCATCCCCTCTGTCCCATGCGGCGCGAGCGGAAGGCGCAGCGTGAAACGGCTTCCCTGCCCAGGCTCGCTTTCCACCTCGATGCTTCCGTCCATTCCCTGCGCCAACGCCCGCGCTTCGAAAGCGCCGATCCCAAAGCCCCCCGCCTTGCTGGAGGAAAAGGGTTTGAACAGATCACGGCGCACATATTCGGCGGTCATCCCGCAGCCCTGATCGATCACTTCTATCGTCGAGTAGCGGCCATCCCAGCCCAGCCGGATTTCGACCGGCTCGCCCGCCGCGCTGGCGTCGATCGCATTCTGCATCAGGTGGACGATAATCTGTTCGACCCTCGCCGGATCGGCCAAGGCGAGCGGAGCGTCTCCTGTCAGCCGAACCTCATGCTGGCGCGATCGGCTCCGGGCAACCTTCTCCGCAATTTCTTGCAGCGATACCCGCTGGCGCTCGGCAGTGCGCGCCTTGTTATGCTGGGACAGGCGCGCCAGCAGGTCGTTCATCTTGCCCACCGATTCCTTGAGCGTCAGCACCATGTCTGCGCGGAAATCGGGATTATCGGCATGCCGCTCTGCATTTCGGGCGAGCAAGGACAGCTGGCTGACCAGATTCTTGACGTCATGTATGATGAAGGCGAAGCGCCGGTTGAACTCGTCGAACCGCTGGGCATCGTCCAACGCCTGCTGGCCCTGTGCCTCGCTCAAGTAGCTCGCCGCCTGCCGCCCGGCAGTGCGCAGCATGTCGAGATCTTCCCAGTCCAGCCGTCGGTCCATTGCAGGCCGCGCCAGCAGGATGGCGCCAATCAGCTTGCCAAAATGGATCAGTGGGACCAACACCCAGGCCCGCGCATCCGCACGCATCCATCCGGGCGCTTCACGGCCCTCACGTCGAGCGAGGTCTTGATCGATGTCGATGATCCAGCCGCTCCGCTCGATCAGCAGGGCGAAAGGCGCAGGCACCGTTGCCTCATGAGCAAGCTCGCCATCCCAGTTCCAATGGGTTTCCAGCGCGAGAGAGCCGTCCTCCGCGCGCAGCATCAATATGGCGGCGGGGGAATCGGTGATGTCGGCCACCGCCTTCGCCACCCGTTCGCCGAGCGGGGGTGCGTCATTGCCCGGCCTGCCGATCGTCTCGCCAAAACGCATCCATTCGGTGCGATAGTCATAGCGATGCTGGAAGAAATGCTTGGCGACCTGCACCTTCCAAAGCGCCCTTATCCGGGGCGAAGGCAGCAGCACCAGCGCGCTGACGGCCATGAAGAAGACACATCCGATCTGGATGATCCGGGCATATGGGCCAGCAAGCAGCTCGATCGCCAATCCCGCAGCTGCGATAAGGATCATGTAGAGCGTGATCGAAACAAGCGAGAGCGCACGAAAGGTCAGCAATCGGGACAGTTGAACCTGCGCTGCCATGTCCCGCCGCATGCCCACTGCAATCACCGGAGCGAGCAGCGCCATCAGCAAGCCACGAAGCGCATAAAGCGAACTCGCCCGCTCGATCGCGAAATAGCCGATCACATAGAGGTTGAAATCATAGGTCCACATCGCCGCCAGCGCCCCCAGCAGCAACGCCACCCGGCCCCGCTGCTGCGGAGGCCAGCTGATGTAGAGATGGTGGACCAGCATCAGCCCGCCAACCGCCGTCATCATGTGCAGGCTAAGCGATGCCTGCACCAATATGTGGTGCAGGTCGCTCGTGCCGGGTAATTCCCGCCAGATGAGGTCCGTGAAGGTCTGGAGCAGGATCAGCCCCGCCACGGCGGCATAGACCGACCCGATCGCCACCATCGATCCCGCCCGCGCAGCCGCGTCCCGGCGCAGCATCATGAACAGCAACAACAGCCATGCGGCGTTGCGGATATTCTCGCCAATGCCCGTCAGCGGCTTATCGACCCCGCCGAAGGAGACATAGAGCGACCAGCAGGATGTCAGCAGCAGGGCGACGGCCAGCATCCGCTGGTCTGCCGCTTGCTCCTGGCGACGCAGAGCGAATATCCCTACCGCCGCGAACAGCACGGCGGCCAGCGCGTGGCCCCAATCTCCGACAAATTGCAGCAGCGTGCCCATCGCCGCGCCTCAGCGCGCCCCTTCCGGCCACAGGATGACGCGCAGGGTCTGGATCAGGATCAGCAGGTCGAGAAAGGGCGTATAATTTTTGGCGTAGTAGAGATCATATTCCAGCTTGTTCCGGCTGTCCTCGATCGATGCGCCATAGGGATAATTGATCTGCGCCCAGCCGGTGATGCCCGGCTTCACCATGTGGCGCTCCGCATAATAGCGCAGATGTTGTTCCAGATCCTCGACGAACTGGCGCCGCTCCGGCCGGGGGCCGACGAAGCTCATCTCGCCCTTCAACACCGTCCATGTTTGCGGCAGTTCATCGATGCGCAGCTTACGCAGCCAATAGCCGAGCCGGGTAATCCGGGGATCGTCCTTTTCCGCCCAGACCGCCTGCCCGCTTACCTCCGCATCCTGCCGCATGGTGCGCAGCTTCACGATCCAGAATTCTTCACCGAACAGGCCGACGCGTTGCTGGCGATAGAAAGCAGGGCCTTTGCTGTCGAGCTTCACTAGGATCGCGGCGATCAGGATGATCGGGCCGGTCAGCAGCAGAAGGATCGAACTGGCGATGACGTCGAAGAGCCGCTTGGCGATGCTGGACAGGCGGCGGCCTGCGGAGAAACCATCCGAAAAGATCAGCCAACTGGGATTTACGCTGTCGAGGTCGACCCGCCCCGTCTCCCGTTCGAGGAAAGTCGAAATCTCGTTCACATGGACGCCAGTCGTCTTGATGCGCAGGAGATCGGACAAGGGGAGCGCGTTGCGCCGCTCCTCCAGCGCCAGCACGACCTCGCTGGCAGCCAGCCGCACCACGAAATCCGCCAGATTATAGATGGCGCTACGGTTGATCGCTTCGGGGATCACCTGCGTCCCGTCATTCATCGCGATATATCCGACGATCAGGAATCCTGCCCCCTTGCGCTGTTCCAATTCGCGGATGCGATTGGCGCGATTGCCCGCGCCCAGCACGACAAGCCGACGCTTGAACGCTTCACCGCCGAGCATCGACCCCAACAGCAGCCGCACCGCCAACAGGAGAGCGACAGCAAGCGCCATGGCATAAAGAGAGTTGGATCGCCAAAGCGTCAGGTCAGGCAGGACGAAATGCATGACCGACAGGAATATGACGCCCAGCGAGATCGCCACGAGCAGGCGCGCAAAGGCAAAACGGATCGATTGGAGCGCTTCCGTCCCATAGACGCCCACCGCGATCATGGCAGTCTGTATCGACAGCGCAAAGCTGATCAGTGGCGCGGCGCGCGTCGTGATCTGATCGACATCCATGCCGATCTGCCGAGCTCTCAATATCCATCCGGCTTCGGCAGCGCCCAGCAGCAGCAGCAGATCAAGCAGTCCCAACAGCAGCACGGCATGCGGCACATAATGTTTGAAAAGCCTGATCATCAGTCGCGCGCATTCCCGGCGCTGCCATTGGCAAAGGCAGCCTTGTTGGCATCGGAATCGCTTACAGTAGCTGTAAGAAAATCCGACAATGCGCTGACTGTGGAGGAAATTCCCAAAGATTTTCTGAAGATGGCCTGCGCCGCTGCTTGTTGCGTTACCTGCGTCTGTCCGCAGGTCAGTTCCGGTTATTCAGCCGTGCCGCCTCATTTTGAGCAGCATCGCCGACGACATGCGCCGCGCTATCGGGTGAATCGGCCGCTTCGATCAGCGTGTCGCCCACTCGATTTTCGCGTTCCTTTGTCAGGTAGAAGAAGCCGATAGCCAGGATCAGGGCAATCGCAACGATCGCGAAAATCACGGTGCTACCGCGAGACCGCTGGGTTTCGATCATCTGGTCCCGCTGTTCGCGGTCCAGAGGAGGGTCTCTCCTTCCACCCTCAACCATAGTCCTTCTCCCATCCCCCTTCCCATCCGGGAAGGTCGGCAGGAACCGGCCTTATACGTCATCGGCATCCAGGTCGGGACTCTGCCTTGTCTCACGCCCCCGACTGAGGCGATCGACATCGTCCATGATCTCGTCCAGCACGGCTGTGTCTCTGGTCTCCTGCGTCCGCCGCGACGGCAAATCGCCGCTTTCGAGAATCTGCTCCAGCGCGGCGCGTCCACGCGCCACCCGGCTCTTGATCGTTCCAACCGCGACGCCGCAGATTTCGGCGGCCTCTTCATAGGCAAAGCCGCCCGCGCCGACGAGGATGAGCGCCTCGCGCTGCGGCTGGGGCAATTGCAACAGAGCACGCTGCATGTCGGAAAGCTCGACATGCTTGTCCTGCCCAGCAGGCGCCGCAAGCAAGCGATCCGCCGTCAGGTCATCCCAATCCCCACGGAAGCGCGAACGCCGCATCTGCGAAAGATAATGGTTGCGCAAAATGATGAACGTCCAGGCGCGCATGTTGGTGCCCGCCTGGAAACGGGCACGCGCCGCCCATGCCTTCAAAAGCGTTTCCTGAACGAGGTCATCGGCGACATCGCGATTACCCGAAAGGGACCGGCCAAACGCGCGCAAGTGCGGGATCACCGCAGCCAGTTCACGTTTGAAATCCGAATCCGAGAGCGATTGCCGCTCTTCTTCCTGGTGCTCCGCCTCCTGGCCAAGCCCTTCGCTCATGGGAACAACCCTCTTACTGGCTGTCGCCCTCGCCTCATGAACCGAAGCCGTCAAAGCCATATGTGCGTCCGCATACTATACCCATTGTTCCACGGAACCAATGTTGTTTACCCGTAATAGCTCCACAGCACGATCAGCATGCCAATAATTACCAGAGGCAGCGAAATGCCGAGAATGTAACGGACTATGTGTGGCGTCGATCCTGACCTGGCGTCTTCGGTAGCAACGTGCTTTTCCTCTTCCGCCATAATTCACCTCCCGATCGTTACGCATGAATAACGCGGGGGAATGAGCCGGGTTCCGCCACTCATTCAGTCTTTTATGGCACGACGGCTTTGCCCAATCATACCGGGGCGGTGGCCTCGTCAAAGAAAAGAGCCTGCGAAATGGCCGCTTTGACGGTCGAACGCTGGAACGGCTTGGTAATCAGGAATGTCGGTTCTGGGCGTTCGCCCGTCAGCAGACGTTCCGGGAAGGCGGTGATAAAAATGACCGGCACGGAGAACTCCGCCAATATGTCCTTCACCGCATCGATACCGCTGGAATCGTCCGCCAGCTGAATGTCGGCCAGCACCAGCCCCGGCCGCTCCGCCATCGCTTCGCGCACCGCATCTTCACGCGTCACGGCAATTGCCGTCACTTCATGGCCAAGGTCGCGGACGATCGTTTCGATGTCCATGGCGATGATAGGCTCGTCCTCGATGATCAGGACCTTGGCGCGCGTCTGCGCCTCGATCTCGCCAAGCGCTTCTTCCACCAGGGCTTCGACATCGGCCGGGTCCAGACCGATCAGATAGCCTACGTCATCGACCGTGAAACCTTCCAGCGCCGTCAGCAGCAGCGCCTGCCGGGGGAGCGGCGTCAACCGCGCGAGGCGCGCCTGCGCGACCGCTTCCTGCCCGTCATTGCCCGTCAGGACCGGGCCATCTTCCAGATGGGAGGACGACCAGATCGCGTGGAAAGTCCGGTAAAGGCCAAGCCGCGGATCGACATCGGCCGGAAACTCTTCGGGCGCCGCGACGATCGCTTCCAGCGTCGCACGAACATAGGCGTCACCATGGCCCTGGCTGCCCGTCAGGGCGCGGGCATAGCGGCGCAAGAAAGGAAGATGGGGGTGCAGTTGCTGTCCAAGCGACATCTGTAAATCTTCTCCCAGCCCATAGGGCGCATTGCTACCAAACACTCGCTGCGCGAAAGGATGGATTGCCGATGCCGATGTGGCAAGCCCCCGCCCCTCTCGGTCGCCTTTCACAAGGCCACAAAAAATGCTTCGAAGTGCGGAACCAACGACGAAAAGATTTGTTTCACTGCCGTTCGGTTTTTTAACTGAAATCTGGATTTTGATGTAAAGGTCCGCTGGCGGTCAATTGACGTCGTGCGGGAAAGCCGCAAAAGAAATGTCGATTGACATGTTAGCGTTGCAGAGGGGCGTATTTTGGTTGCTTCAACGACGGAACGGGCTGTGAAGGGAGGGGACAAGAAAGATGTCGGCGCCAACACCCCGGATTCGGGCGTGACTGGCAGCGCCCCCCGAAAACGGCGGTCCTCCCCGGCCAAGGGTGACGGACAGGTCGCCAACGCGCTGCGCTCCGTCTATCAGCGCGCGGTGGATGAAGACATTCCCTCCGAAATGCTCGACCTACTGCGGAAGCTGGACTAAGCGTCGGTTCAAGGGCCGACTTCATTGAGGCGTCCCGGACGGAGGGCAGACTGGTGCTTTTCGAAAATGGAATATGCGCGGGTCGATCCGCTGCTGCTTGGGTCGCACATATTCGCGTGCGCCAAGCCATTCCGGTCGACACATTCCTGATTATCGCATGAACGGGACAGTCACGTCCCAGCCAGTTGATTGCTCATGCGTAACTTGAACAGCCTGATCCAGTCCACCGGCGTCAAGATGTTCCTCATCCTGACGCTCGCGCTACTGCCGCTGGGCCTTATCGCCCTTGTCGCGTCGTTGCAGGCCATCCGAACGTCAGACCTGGAAAAGGAAGCGCTGCTTCGGGTGTCGGTGACGCAGAGCGCTCGCAAGTTGACCGAAGACCTCGCTTCGGATCGAACGGCGTTGATGCTTACCGCCAACGCGCTGTCCACCGGCAGCGAGGGGCCGGAAATGTGCCAGCGGCTGTCGCTCTTCCTGACGTCCCACGACCGGGAAGGCGGCCGATATTATATCTACGATCGAAAGGGTCGCCGCATCTGCGGATCGTCCCAGCCAGAACCGCACGGCCTGACCAAGGCGGCACGTTTTCACACGGCCCCGGCGCTCCTGCTGCCAGCGTCGGGCTATCTCGTCAGCCGCGTGGTCAGCGACAACCGGCAGGTGGCGGCAATCGCCTATTATTCGCGCTCCTATCTGGAAACGATCGCCAGCCCGACCACCGCGCTCCAGAACCGTCAGTTGAGCTTGCAGCAGGGCGATCAGCTTCTGGTGGTCAGTCGTCCAACAGGCAATCTGCGGGGCAAAAGCACCAGCCTGTCCGCGCGGCTTGATCCGCCGGACATCCTGCTCACCATGACCTTGCGCGATCCGCCGGTCACGCTTGCGCGCATGCTTTCGCTGTTCCTGCCGCTGGTGATGTGGTTCGCGGCGGCGGCGATTGGCTGGTTCGTGGTTAACCGGCTGCTTATCCGCCCGCTCGTGCTGCTTCGCCGCACAGTGGCGGCCTATCATCCCGGCGAAGTGCTGGAGCCGATGCGCCGCATACGCACCCCCGCGCAGGAAATCGTGGCGCTGGGCGAAACCTTCCGCGAAATCAGCGAGGATGTCGCGACGCACGAGGCCGAGATGGCCGAGGGGCTGGAAACCCAGCGTAAATTGACGCGGGAGGTGCATCATCGCGTCAAGAACAACCTCCAGATCATCGCCAGCCTCATCAGCCTGCATGCTCGCGCCGCGCACGAGCCTGAAGCCGTGGAGGCCTATGCCTCCATCCAGCGGCGCGTCGATGCATTGTCGGTCGTGCATCGCAATCATTATGCGGAATTGGAGGAGCATCGCGGCGTTGGCGTGCGGTCACTGGTCAGCGAATTGTCCGCCAGCCTGCGCGGCACTGCTCCAGCCGAAGCGCGTCGGTTCGGCATCCAGATCGACAGCGACAATCTGCACATCAGTCAGGACGTCGCCGTGCCTATCGCCTTCCTGCTGACCGAACTGGTGGAATTGGCGATGCTGTCCGATCCCAAGACGGGCATGCGCATAACGGTGCAGCTCGAATCCGGACGGGACGACCGCGCGGTCCTTCACGTCAGTTCCCCGGCCTTGCGCGCTTCGGATGCGATGGGCGAACGGATCGAGGAACGTTATGGCCGGGTACTGACGGGCCTTTCCCGCCAGCTACGCGCTCCGCTGGATCATGATCCGGTCGCTGGCGACTATGCCATCGCCATCACCGTCATTCCCTGATCATCAGACCCGCTGATAGTCGCGCCGGAAATCCGCCGCGAAGGCAGCGAACCGGCCTTGCGCGATATTGTCGCGGATCGCCTGCATCAGTGACTGGTAGAAGTGGATATTATGCTGGGTCATCAGCATCGCGCCCAGCATTTCTCCGGCCTTTACCAGATGATGCAGATAGGCGCGGCTCCATGTTGCGCAAACCGGGCAGGTGCAGCGCGGATCGAGCGGCGACAGATCCTCGGCAAAGCGGGCGTTGCGAATATTGAGCGGGCCTGCCCAGGTAAACGCTTGCCCATTACGCCCACTGCGCGTCGGCAGGACGCAATCGAACATGTCGATCCCGCGTTCCACGGCTCCCACAATGTCATCGGGCTTCCCTACCCCCATCAGGTAGCGGGGCTTATCCTGCGGCAGCATATCGGGCGCATAGTCGAGGCAGCCGAACATCGCCTCCTGCCCCTCCCCGACCGCCAGGCCGCCGACAGCATAGCCGTCGAAGCCGATCTCGATCAGCTTCTGCGCCGAAATACGCCGGAGATTTTCGTCAAGCGACCCCTGCTGGATGCCGAACAGCGCCGCGCGCTCGGCATGCTCGCCGCCCACGTCAAAGCCCTCGCGCGATCGCTTCGCCCAGCGCATCGACCGCTCCATGCTGTGCGCGGCTTCGTCGTGAGTGCAGCCATTTTTCGTGCATTCGTCGAACGCCATGACGATGTCGCTGTCGAGCAGGCGCTGAATCTCCATCGAGCGTTCGGGCGTCAGCATGTGACGTGACCCGTCGATATGACTGGCGAAGGCCACCCCCTCCTCGCTCATCTTCGTGAGCGCGGACAGGCTCATCACTTGATAACCGCCGCTGTCCGTCAGGATCGGCCGGTCCCATCCCATGAAGCCATGCAGCCCGCCCAGCCTTGCCACACGCTCGGCGCCGGGACGCAGCATCAGATGATAGGTATTGCCCAAGATGATGTCGGCGCCAGTCGCGCGGACCTCGGCGGGTCGCATGGCCTTTACGGTCGCGGCGGTGCCCACCGGCATGAAGGCGGGGGTTCTGATCTCCCCCCGGCGCATCTGGATCGTGCCCGTGCGGGCCTTGCCGTCCGTTGCGGCGATAGCGAAAGAAAAGCGGGATTGAGTCACGCTGCGCGCTCTAGAACATCGCGCGAAGAAGTGGGAACCGCTTTTTGAAAATTATGCGGGATCAACCAGCCTTGCGCAGGCCGTCGAACGCCACGATCGCATCGATGTCGAAACCCTCCACACGGCGGTAATTGCCGATGAAGCACAGGCAATCAGCCGCCAGGTTAAGGGTCCAACTCGTCCCCTCTTCATCATGAAGCAGGAGCGTCACAATCTGTGGATCGGTGCGATGTCTGTCCATGCACCATTTCATAATTAATAAAGGTTAACAAAGCCCTGAGACGATCTTCATCCGCAAATTGGTTAACGGCATTTGTTGCATTAATGCAACGTTAACCATAGGGATCGCGTCATTTCTGCTACTTAGAGGCAACAGTCGGCAAGAAAAAGGGTTAATGACCCACTCTTCGGGTTCGCGGCGGTTGCATAGGTCTGACAATATTGTTTTCCTCAGCATATATCGAAATGCGGGGGCACAGATGATTGATTCCGGACGGTTTAATCCGGCACGAGATGAGGTGGAGGACGCTTCGCCCATGCATCTGCATGTCGAAAACATTCAGCCATTTGCCGCTACGGAAGCGGCGCCCCAGGCGCGCGACAACGGCCATTCGATGCTGTTCGACCTGGGTCAGGTCGACGTCAGCTTTGAAGAATCGACCGACACATTATGGGCGTTCATGACCCCCGCGAATCGGCCAAACTACAGTTTGCCGATGCTGCGCGACATTCGGCTTTGGCAGACAGAGGCCAAGCGGCTGTTTGATGAAGGCGCTCTGCCGCTCAAATATATGGTGTTGGGTTCACGTTTTCCGGGCGTTTTCAACCTTGGCGGCGACCTTGAGCTGTTTGCTGGCTGCATCGAGCGGGGCGACCTGCCCGGCCTCGTCAAATATGGCCATGCCTGCATCGACGTTGTCCATCGCGCCTGGCGCAATGCTGACATGCCGCTGATCTCCATCGCATTGGCGCAGGGCGATGCACTTGGCGGCGGCTTCGAGGCGCTTCTCTGCTTCGACGTCGTCGTGGCGGAACGGAGCGCTCGCTTCGGCCTGCCCGAAATGCTCTTCGGCCTCTTCCCCGGCATGGGCGCCTATTCCATTCTGGCCCGTAAGCTCGGCCGTCGCATGGCGGAGCGCATGATCCTGTCGGGCAAGGTCTATACCGCTGAAGAGATGTACGACATGGGCGTGGTCACCATCCTCGCCGAGGATGGAGAGGGCGAACAGGCCGTGCGTGACTATATCACCGGCAACCGTCCGCACCATGCGGGCCATGTCGGCGTGTTCGAAGCTGGCCGCCGCGTCGATCCGCTCGATTATGCCGAGCTTAAGGACATTGTGGAGAATTGGGCGGCAACCGCGCTCAAGCTCGATCCCAAGGACCTGCGCATGATGCGTCGGCTTGCTTCGGCCCAGACGCGCCTGACCAAATAGCCGTCAGGCGCGGCGGCGGCTCTGCATGAGCGTGACGACGTTGCTTTTCTCACGCCGCATGTCACTCATCATCCTGAGCAGGTCCTCGGCTGGCATGGGGCGGCTGAGCACGAAACCCTGCACATTTGTGAAGCCCATCTCACGCGCATAACGCAGCTGGTCTTCGGTCTCGATGCCTTCGGCCACCGTTTCGACGTCCAGCGAATGGGCCAGATAGGCGACCGACTGGGCGATCGCGCGGTCCCGACCCTTTTCACCCACGCTGCGCATGAAGCTCTGATCGACCTTCAGCGTGTCGAAGGAATAGTCGCGCAGATAGCCGAGCGATGAATAGCCCGTTCCAAAATCATCAAGGGCCAGCCGCAACCCGATACGCTGAAGCTCCGACAGGATGAGGCTGGTCCGGCCACTATCTTCCAGGAAGATGGACTCCGTCACTTCCAGTTCCAGCCGTTTGGCCTTCAGGCCCGATCCCATCAGCGCCGATATGACAGCGCGCGGAAGCCCGTCGCTCTTGATCAGCGCGGGCGAGATGTTGACGGCAACGCGGACATGATCGTCCCACAACATGGCGTCACGGCACGCCTGCTCCAGCGCCCATGCGGTGATCGGTTCGATCAGGGAGCTGCTTTCGGCGACCGGTATGAATTCGGTCGGCGAAATCCGGCCCATGGTCGGGTGATCCCACCGCATCAACGCTTCGCAGATGGCGATCTTGCCGGTGACGGTGTCAAAGATCGGCTGATAATGCAGCAGCAGCTCGCCATTCGCCATGGCGCTGCGCAGCGCCATTTCCAGCTCATAGGTCCGGTTTTGCCGCTCTTTCATCGACCAATCGAACTGCGCATGGCGGTTCCGCCCGGTGCGTTTCGCCTCATACAGAGCCATGTCGGCGTGCTGGAGCAGTTCTTCGCTATCGCGCCCGTCATCGGGCGCAACCGCAATGCCCATCGATGCGGTGACCGTCAGATGATAGCCGCTGACGTCGAAGTCGTGGCTGAACTCTGTCATCACGTCACGGGCGATCTGCTCGGCAATGGAGCGATCCGCGCCGGGGCAGATCACGATAAATTCGTCACCGCCAAAGCGCGCGACATGGCCACGGCTATCAAGCGCATGCGAAAGCCGGGCAGCTACCGTGCAGAGCAGCTGATCGCCAATGATATGGCCGAGCGAATCGTTGATCTCCTTGAACCGGTCCAAGTCCATCCAGAACACGGCCATCGGGTCCTGATCGGACTGACGCTTGTCGAACAATTCCCGCAAGCGCATCTGCATCGCCATGCGGTTTTCGACCCCGGTCAGGCTGTCGAATCGCGCCAGCCGCTCGAACTTCGTCGCCAGCTGCGACTTTTCATAATTGCCCTGCAATGCCTCCACGACGATTCTGTGCGTGGTGCGCGTGATCTCAGCCATGGCGAAGATCATCAGGAACAGCATGGTCGCCAGAACCCAATAGCCAAGCCCCCCCGCGATGCAGAGACCAAGGGACGTTGGCAGCAGCGCGAAACAGGTTTGGCCGACCGCGATATGGATTCGGCCCGCATTGCGCCCCGCGATGCCGCCTGAATAGGCCGCCACCAGCGTCACGCTCAATATATGCAACGACGCGTCGCCGGTAAGGACCAGCGTGGCAAAGGCAAGCAGACCAAGCAGTGCCGCATAGCCCCACGCGCCCAATTCATAGGCAAGGCCCCAGATTTGCTGCGTGGGTCCTTGATGATCAGCCAGCTGCCGCAGAAAATAGACAGCCGAGACCGACCGGCTCACCGCGACCAGGAAAATCAACGCCGCGATCGTGGTGATTTCGGCGCGGCCAGCATGGACGGCGACGACGAAACTGAGCGCTCCGCCGGCCAGCGCGCCGATCATCAGCGATTTGGGCGAGGCGTAGAGCGATTGAACAAGGCTGTCCTGGACCTCAGCGCTCTGCTGAGTATCGGGCGCGAGATGCGCGCGCAATTTTGCGCTCCAATGAAGGAAGAGGCGTGACACGTCTCCGTCATCTTTGGCCAAACATGATTTCTATTTGGTAAATTCCGGCGCAGGAAGATGCCCGAAATGGAGCTATCGCGCGGCTGTCGGGCGTGGGGCTGCCCCGTTCATTTGCCGCCGCCTTGTCCGGCCGCTTAACCTTCAGACTTCCCTATAGAATGCTCGGTAGAGCAACCCCGCCAGCCCTCCTGTGCAAGCTGGAGCAGCATAGCTTTTATCCGAATTACCCTCCCCGTTCGGGCTGAGCTTGTCGAAGCCCTCTTCTTCTTGAAAAGAAACGGAACCCTTCGACAGGCTCAGGGCGAACGGAAATAGGAGGCTGTGCCGATTTGAGGCATGATGCCCCAATATGTCACGAAATTGCGCCATGCCTCCCGCCGGAGATGCCAGCTTTCAATAGCATCGCCCACGCCATAGGGCCTGCAAGCTCCTCGCTCCCGCAGCCCTCAAAGAAAAAGGCCGGTGGATCGCTCCACCGGCCCTTCTCGTTTTCGCGTGAGCGAAGGACTTAGAAGTCCATGCCGCCCATGCCACCCATGCCGCCGCCCGGCATGCCCATCGGCGCCTTGTCGTCGGCGGGCGTTTCGGCGATGCACGCTTCGGTGGTGATCAGCAGACCGGCGACCGAGGCCGCGTCCTGCAGGGCCGCACGAACGACCTTGGTGGGATCGATGACGCCAGCGACGACAAGGTTCTCATAGGTGTCGGTCGCGGCGTTGAAGCCCTGGGTCTCGTCATTTTCGCGCAGCAGGTTGCCAGCGACAACCGCACCATCGACGCCCGCATTCTGGGCGATCTGGCGCAGCGGCGCTTCGATGGCCTTGCGGATGATGTCGATACCACGGGTCTGGTCGTCGTTCACGCCCTTCAGGCCGTCAAGAGCCTTGGTCGCGTACAGCAGAGCCGTACCGCCACCGGGGACGATGCCTTCTTCAACGGCTGCGCGGGTTGCGTGCAGCGCGTCGTCGACGCGGTCCTTGCGCTCCTTGACTTCGACTTCCGAAGCACCGCCAACCTTGATGACGGCAACGCCGCCAGCCAGCTTGGCCAGACGCTCCTGCAGCTTTTCACGGTCATAGTCGGACGTGGTGGTCTCGATCTGAGCGCGGATCTGCTCGGTGCGGCCCTTGATCGCTTCGGCATCACCGGCGCCATCGACGATGGTGGTGTTGTCCTTGTCGATGGTGACGCGCTTGGCGGTGCCGAGCATGCCGAGGGTAACGTTCTCAAGCTTGATGCCGAGGTCTTCGGAGATCACTTCGCCCTTGGTCAGGACGGCGATGTCTTCCAGCATGGCCTTGCGACGGTCGCCGAAGCCAGGCGCCTTGACCGCAGCGACCTTCAGGCCACCGCGCAGCTTGTTGACGACCAGGGTCGCCAGCGCTTCGCCTTCGATGTCTTCCGCGATGATCAGCAGGGGACGGCCCGACTGAACAACCGCTTCGAGGATCGGCAGGATCGACTGAAGGTTCGACAGCTTCTTTTCGTGGATCAGGATGTACGGATCAGCCAGTTCGACTGCCATCTTTTCCGGATTGGTCACGAAGTAGGGCGACAGGTAGCCGCGGTCGAACTGCATGCCTTCAACGACGTCCAGCTCGAATTCGAGGCCCTTGGCTTCCTCGACGGTGATCACGCCTTCCTTGCCGACGCGCTCCATCGCTTCGGCGATCTTTTCGCCAACGACGGTGTCGCCATTAGCCGAAATGATGCCGACCTGGGCGATTTCCTTCGTGCCAGCAACCGGCTTGGAACGGCCCTTGAGGTCCTCGACAACCTTGGCAACGGCAAGATCGATGCCGCGCTTCAGGTCCATCGGGTTCATGCCGGCGGCAACCGACTTCATGCCTTCGCGAACGATGGCCTGGGCCAGAACGGTCGCGGTGGTGGTGCCGTCACCGGCAACGTCGTTGGTCTTCGAAGCGACTTCGCGGACCATCTGCGCACCCATATTCTCGAACTTGTCCTTCAGTTCGATCTCCTTGGCGACGCTGACGCCGTCCTTGGTGATGCGGGGAGCGCCGAAGCTCTTGTCGATGACGACGTTGCGGCCCTTGGGACCCAGGGTCACCTTGACCGCGTCGGCCAGGATGTCGACGCCGCGCAGGATGCGCTCACGAGCGTCACGCGAAAACTTTACGTCCTTCGCTGCCATGATCTTTTACCTTCCTCAAAGATTGTAAAATTTGCGAAGTTCACACCATTCTTGATGGCTGAAATCCGCGAAAAAATGGAATGACTATCCGGTTCGCAGCTTTACGCGACGACGCCGAGAATGTCCGATTCCTTCATGATCAGCAGGTCTTCACCGTCGACCTTGACCTCGGTGCCCGACCACTTGCCGAACAGGATGCGGTCGCCAGCCTTGACGTCCAGCGGGGTCACCTTGCCGTCTTCGGCCTTGGAGCCGGTGCCGACGGAAACGACTTCGCCTTCCTGCGGCTTTTCCTTGGCGGTGTCGGGGATGATGATGCCACCGGCAGTCTTTTCTTCCGCTTCTACGCGGCGAACGAGAACGCGGTCATGCAACGGACGAAATGCCATGTTGAGTTGCCTTTCCCTCTATTGGGTTGGGTCGGACGTTCAATCGCGGGGATTTCCCTATCCGCGAATCTGCTGAACGCCGTTCCTTCTCCCGTATGAACCAGGTGCTGTTAGCACTCTCTTTTGAAGAGTGCCAGCGTCGCGGAATATGGAGCGATGAAATTGCCGGTCAAGAGATGGATGCAGATTTTTTATGCCTCCCGTCACGAACGGAAAGCGTACGCCTTGTGCGCGTTGGGCGGCCATTTGTCATCCACGCAGCGCCAATGCGCGGGATTGTTGCGACCGTTGGCGTGTCCAAGCCGTTTCCCTTGAGCCCGACCGTTGCGGCACAGGATGATGCTCCCTACTTGCGGGACGACATCCCCATGGGAGCATTTTGCCAAATGATTGAAAGCTATACTCCGCCTCGCGTCTGGACATGGGACAAGGATAATGGCGGTGCCTTTGCCAACATAAACCGGCCGATCGCGGGCGCGACCCACGACAAGGAACTGCCGGTTGGGAAGCACCCGCTGCAACTCTACTCACTCGGCACGCCCAACGGGCAAAAGGTCACGATCATGCTGGAGGAGTTGCTGGCGGCGGGCCATCCGAGCGCCGAATATGACGCCTGGCTCATCAACATCAGCGAGGGCGACCAGTTCGGCAGCGGATTTGTCTCGGTCAATCCGAACAGCAAAATCCCTGCCCTGATGGACCACAGCGTTTCACCGCCGCAGCGGGTGTTCGAGTCCGGCGCCATCCTGGTCTATCTGGCCGAGAAGTTTGGCGCGTTCCTGCCCACGGACCCGGCGAAGCGTACCGCGACCCTGTCCTGGCTGTTCTGGCAGATGGGCAGCGCACCCCTGTTGGGCGGTGGCTTTGGCCATTTCTTCGCCTATGCGCCTGAAAAGATCGAATATGCCATCGACCGCTATGCGATGGAGGTGAAGCGGCAGTTCGACGTGCTGGACCGCCAGCTTGGTGAGCAGGAATATATCGCCGGCGATGAATTTACGATCGCGGATATCGCGATCTGGCCCTGGTATGGTGGGGTGGCACTTGACCGAACCTATGTGGGCGCGGGCGAATTTCTGGACGTGCAGAGCTATGCCAATGTGCAGCGTTGGGCGAAGCAGATCGACGCGCGCCCTGCCGTGAAGCGCGGCCGGATCGTGAACCGGGCGAATGGGCCGCTGGAGGAACAGCTTCGGGAACGGCACGATGCGAGCGATTTCGATACGAAGACTCAGGATAAGGTTCAGGTGGCGGGTCGATAGAGCTTTGTCGCCCCGCATTTGAAACTGATAGCTGGAATAAAATGATTTATCTCTGATCCGTTCGCTTCGAGCGCAGTCGAGAAGCGGGGCGCGCGGCGGCAACAATTAATTGCTACACGCCGCTCGAATGCACAGCGTTTCTCGACTGCGCTCGAAACGAACGGACGTAGTGTAGATCCGACGGAGCGTCGCCCCTACCCCGCCGCCTTCACGATTTCGGCCCAAGCGGCTTCGTCGATCACGGGAATCCCCAGGCCCGCCGCCTGTTTCAGCTTCGATCCCGCGCCGGGGCCAGCGACCACCAGGTCCGTCTTGGCGCTGACCGACCCGGCGGCCTTGGCGCCCAGGCGCTCGGCCTGTGCCTTGGCCTCATCCCGGCTCATGGTTTCGAGCTTGCCGGTGAAGACCACCGTCTTGCCCGTCACCGCGCTGGCGGTGGTTTCAACAACATAGTCAGGCGGCGACACTTCGGACAGCAGGTCGTCCCACGCCTCCCGATTATGCGGTTCGTGGAAGAAGTCGGCGAGGGCATGGCCGACGGCAGAGCCGACATTTTCAACGCCGATCATCTCCGCGATCGCCTTGTCCAGCCGATTGCGGAAGCGTGCTTCCTCCTCACCCTCGGCGCAGATGGTGGCATCGCGTAAGGCGATGATGTCCTCTGCCAGCGCCCTGACGCCGGGCAGGCTCGTATAGCGTTTCAGCAGGTCGCGAGCGGTGACCGCGCCAATGTGCCGAATGCCAAGGCCGAAAAGCAGGCGCGCGGCGTCCGGGGCACGCTTCGCCTCAATCGCAGCGAACAGGTTATCGACGGACTTTTCCTTCCATCCCTCCCGTCCGAGCAACGCGGCGCGATGCTGTTTGAGGCGGAAGATGTCAGCCGGTTCGGTGATCCATCCAAGGTCGAGAAATTCCTGAATGGTCTTCTCGCCCAGCCCCTCAATGTCGAGCGCACCACGGCTGACGAAATGGCGGAGCCGTTCGAACCGTTGCGCGCCGCAGATCAGCCCGCCGGTGCAGCGGATATCGACTTCGCCCTCTTCGCGCACGGCCTCCGACCCGCATACCGGGCAATGATCGGGGAAAAGGAAAGCGGGACGCGCTTCGTCGCGGGTCAGATTGTCCACTACCTGCGGGATGACGTCGCCCGCACGCTGCACCACGATCCGGTCGCCCGGCCGCACACCCAGGCGCTCGATCTCGTCGGCATTGTGCAGCGTCACGTTCGACACCACCACGCCCCCCACCGTCACGGGGGTGAGCCGCCCGACCGGGGTCAGCTTGCCCGTCCGACCAACCTGAATGTCGATCGCCTCCAAGGTGGTCTGCGCCCGTTCCGCCGGGAATTTATGCGCGATGGCCCAGCGCGGCGCCTTGGCAACAAAGCCCAGCCGCTGTTGCCAATCGAGCCGGTCGACCTTGTAGACCACCCCATCGATGTCGAACGGAAGGTCGGCGCGCGCAGCTTCGATGCCCCAATAATGTGCGATCAAGGCGTCGAGCGTATCGACGCAGGTCAGCATGTCCGACACCGGCAGGCCCCAGCGCGCGATTGCCTGCATCGCGCCAAGCTGAGTCTCCGCCGGAAGGCTGCTCGCCTCGCCCCACCCGTGAGCGAGAAAGCGCAGCGGGCGGCTGGCGGTGACGGCGGCGTCCTTCTGCCGCAGCGATCCCGCCGCAGCGTTGCGAGGGTTGGCGAACTGCCGCGCCTTTTCCGGGTCATCGGCCTCCGCGAGCAGGCGCTGATTGAGCGCGACGAAGTCCGCCTTCGCCATATAAACCTCACCCCGGACCTCGAATAGGTCGGGTACGTCGTCGCCGGTCAGGCGGTCGGGAATGTCGCCGATGTGGCGCACATTGGCGGTCACATCCTCGCCCGTCATGCCGTCACCACGGGTCGCGGCGAGGCGTAGCTCGCCCTTTTCATAGCGGAGCGAACAGGACAGACCGTCGATCTTCGGCTCAGCTGTCAGCGCGACGGGCTCGCCATCCGGCAGCGCGAGGAAGCGGCGGACGCGGGCAAGGAACTCGGCAATGTCCTCGTCCGAAAAGCCGTTGTCGAGGCTCATCATGCGGACCGCATGCGGGACCTTCTTCAACCCCGAAGTCGGCGCGGCACCGACCTGCGCATTGGGCGAATCCGCGCGGACGAGCTGCGGATAGGCAGCCTCCAGCGCATTATTTTCGCGGATCAGCGCGTCATAGGCGGCGTCCGTGATCTCGGGCTGATCCTGATCATGGTAGAGGCGATTGTGCCGCGCAATCTCTCTGGCCAGCCGCATCAGGCGATTGGCGGCTTGCGCTTCAGTCATCAGGGTCGGGTCGATCGAGTCACTCATATCTGCTCCATCCCCGTTCAGGGCGGGCTTGTCGAGAACCGATCATTGGCTCGTAGCAGTTCAGACTTCCAGCAGCCGCTCCGCCTGTGCCCTTGCCTCGGCGGTGATCTCCGCGCCGGAGAGCATGCGGGCAATCTCCTCGCGCCGCTCACCATCGCTCAGCGCATGGACGCCAGTGCGGGTTACGGTGCCGTCACTGGCCTTGGCGATCAGCATATGGCCAGCGCCGCGCGCGGCCACCTGCGGGCTGTGGGTAACAACGAGTATCTGGTTGCTCCGCGCCAGCCGCGCCAGACGGTCGCCGATCGCCGACGCCACCGCGCCGCCGACGCCCCGGTCAATCTCGTCAAAGATCAGCGTGTCCGCCCCGCCCCGCTCCGCCAGCGCGACCTTGAGCGCGAGGATGAAGCGGGAAAGTTCGCCGCCCGATGCGATCTTGACCAAAGGCGCGAAGGGAGCGCCGGGGTTGGTGGAAATCTCGAACTCCACCCGGTCCATGCCTTGCGCGCTCCACTGCCCCTCATCGAGCGCGGCGACGGTGGTGCGGAAGCGCGCGGCGTCGAGCTTCAGCGGCGCGAGTTCCGCCGCCACGGCGGCATCGAGACGGGCGGCGGCGTCCTTGCGCTGGGCGGAGAGCGTCTGTGCCGCCTCGCGATAGGCGGTCGCGCTGGCCGCGACCTCCGCTTCCAGCGCGGCGATATGCTCCTCTCCGCCCTCGATGGCGGCCAGCTTTGCCGACATATCGTCGCGTAGGGCGGCAAGGTCATCTGCGGCGACCTGATGCTTACGCGCCAATCCGCGCAGGTCGAACAGCCGCGTTTCGATCGCGTCCAACCGCGCCGGATCGAAGCTGAGCGCATCCGCTACCTTGGCCAGCCGGTCCTCTGCCTCGCCCGCCTCAATCACCGCCCGGTCGAGGGCGGCGAGCACTTCGGCAAGCGGCTCATATTCACCCACCATGCGGTCAAGCCGCCGCGCCGCCTGCCGCAACTGCGCCAACCCACCATCCGACCCGGTGAGGCACTCCGTCACCGTCGACAGGTCATCGGACAGCCGCGCGCCCTTTTGCATGGTCGCGCGCTCTTCGGCCAGCGCCGCTTCCTCACCGGGTTCGGGGCCAAAACGCGCCAACTCTTCAACGGCATGGGTCAGATAGTCGCGATCCCGCGCCGCCACCTCGACCGCCGCGCGACTTTCGGCCAACCGATCCGCCGCCGCGCGCCAGGCAGAGTAGGCAAATGCCACCGACGCGCTGTCGCAACGGCCATAGACGTCCAGCAACTGACGATGCCCACGCGGATTGAGCAGCCCGCGATCGTCATGCTGCCCATGTATCTCGACCAGCGTGCCGCCCAGGTCGCGCAACAAGGCGGCGGAACAGGCCTGATCATTGACGAACGCGCGGCTTCCCCCGTCAGCCTTCAGCGTGCGGCGAATGATGAGCGGTTCGCCCGCATCAAGTTCGATGCCATTGCTGCCGAGAAGTTCAGCTGCCCTGTGATCAGCGCGGGGAATGTCGAAGGTCGCGGTAACGCTGGCCTGCGCCTCTCCGCTGCGGACGAGGCCGCTGTCAGCCCTCGCCCCCAGCGCCAGCCCCAGCGAATCAAGGAGGATGGATTTGCCCGCGCCGGTTTCCCCCGTCAGCACGCCAAGGCCCGTGCCGAACTCCAAGTCCAGCGCCTCGATCAGGACGACGTTGCGGATGGAAAGATTGGTCAGCATGACGACCCCGTCAGTCGTCACCCCAGCGGAAGCTGGGGTCTCGTGCCTCTATGCCGTGCCCGATCACCTGAGATCCCAGCTTCCGCTGGGATGACGAAGCCATTCGATCAGGCCTTCGCGCCATGTTCCCGCATGAGCTTGTAGCTACGCTCATACCATTTGGAGCCGGGATAGTTCTTGCCCAAAACAGCCGCAGCCTTCTGCGCTTCCTCCGGAATGCCGAGCGAGAGATAGCTTTCGACCAGACGCTCCAGCGCCTCGGGCGTGTGGGTGGTCGTCTGATATTTGTCGATGACTACGCGGAAGCGCAGCGTCGCCGCCAACCACTGCCCACGACGCTGGTAGAAACGGCCGACTTCCATCTCCTTGCCCGCGAGGTGATCGTTGACCAAGTCCAGCTTCAACCGCGCATCGGCGGCATAACGGGTATCGGGATAGCGGCGGATCAGTTCACCCAGCGAATCCAGCGATTGCTGCGTGATCTTCTGGTCGCGGGTGACGTCGGCGATCTGCTCATAATAGCAGAGTGCGATCAGATAATAGGCGTAGGGCGCGTCCTTGTTGCCGGTATGAATCGCCAGAAAGCGCTGCGACGCCGCGATCGATTCACTATAATCCTTGTTCATATAATAGCTGAACGCGGACATGAGCTGCGCCCGGCGCGCCCAGGGGGAATAGGGATGCTGGCGTTCCACCTCGTCAAACAGGGCGGCGGCCATCTTATACTGCCCGCGATCGAGCCGGTATTTGCCCGCATTGTAAAGCGTGGACACGTCGCGGGCGACATATTGAGTGTCGGCCTTGTTCTTCGACGTGGCGCAGCCGGCGAGCAAGGCGGCAAGCAGAACCGGGGCGGTAGCAGCGCCAATGCGCGTCATGGTTTTCGTCAGCATGGCCGGGTCATAGCGGAGCGAATGGCACTCGCCAAGCGGCAGAATAGCGTGCGGACGCTTCAGGCTCTCAACGCGCCTGCGCAGGCAGGTCCAACCGGACGATGGCGCCGCCTTCCGGCCGCGCGTGCAGGCCGAACTGGCCGCTGAGCTGGCTCGCCAGCGCGCTTGCAATGCGCAGGCCGATGGAATTGCCCTTCTCGATCTCGAAATCAGGAGAGAGGCCATCGCCATCATCAGCGATCTTCAGCGACAGCGTCCCGCTCGAATCCTCCAGTGATACGTCAATCGTTCCGCCACGATTGGGCAAGCCATGCTCAATGGCATTGCTCACCGCCTCCGCCACGATCAGCGCCAGCGGCACGGCGACATGGGATTCCAGCGTCAGGCCCGGTGGAGCGCTGACGGTAACGCGAATGTCATCCCGCCCGCTCGCCTCCAGCACATCCGCCGTCAGCCGCGTCAGAAAGGCATGAAGGTCCTGCCCGTCCTCTGCCGGATCATAAAGCGCGCGGCTGATCCTGCCGATCAGGGCCAGGCGGCTGGCGGCATCGTCCAACGCCCTGCTCGCCGACTCATCTTCTACATGGCGCCTCTGCAATGACAGCATGGCCGCAACCACTTGCAGATTGTTGGAAACGCGATGCTGCAATTCATGGAACAGAAGCTCCCGGTTTTCCGCCAGCGTACGGCTGCGTTCCCGTTCCACGGCAAGATTGAAATTGGCACGCTGCATCAGATGAATCAGTGCGATGTCGATGCCGATCACGACCGCATAGAAAATAAGGGCGAGGATGACGCCGCTATCAAGGCTGCCGCCCGAACCCGCCGGGATGAAGAAATACCAGGACAAGATCCCGCAAATTATTCCCGCAAATATCCCGGGACGCAGCCCGAATAAAAAGGTCGAAAGGATGACAGCTGGAAAGAAGGATACGAAAGGATAGCCGATCGGCAGAAAACCTTGCGCCGTCAGCCTAAGGACAAAAGCGGCACCGCAAAACAGGGCCGAGACGACATAAGCATATAACGGCCGTCGAAGCACAAGAGGAAGGCGCTCGACGAACCTTTCATTGGTACGCTGCATCTAATCCCCCTGAAATTGCGCCGTACAGTAACAGAAGTTCGGCCATCTCCAATTGATTGAGATCAAATAATTCGGCCTCCAACGAAAAAGGGCGCCCGGTGGGGGCGCCCTTCTCATTTCGCTTAACCTGATGGTCTGGGAACTGATCAGTCCTGGGTCAGGAAGTCGGGCAGACCGGCGTTGGAGCCGTCATCATCGCCACCCCGGCCTTCGCTGCGCGGACCACGGTCGCGACGCGGGCCGCGATCGCCACCGCGATCACCTCCACGGCCGCCACGGTCGCCGCCGTCACGGCGCGGACCACGGCCACGGTCGCCGCGATCGCCACGATCACCACGGGGCTCGCGGGGTTCGCGCGGAGGACGGGTGTCCTCCAGCTCTTCGCCGGTTTCCTGATCGACGACGCGCATCGACAGGCGAACCTTGCCGCGCGGGTCGATCTCCAGGACCTTGACCTTCACTTCCTGGCCTTCCGACACGACGTCGGTCGGCTTTTCGACGCGCTCATTCTTCATTTCGGAAACGTGGACGAGACCGTCCTTGCCACCCATGAAGTTCACGAACGCACCGAAGTCGACGATGTTGACGACCTTGCCGTTGTAGATCTTGCCGACTTCCGCTTCCTCGACGATGCCGAGGATCCACTTCTTGGCGGCTTCGATCTGGTCGATGTCGGACGAGCTGATCTTGATGATGCCCTCGTCGTCGATGTCGACCTTGGCGCCGGTTTCCGCGACGATCTCACGGATGACCTTGCCGCCGGTGCCGATGACGTCGCGGATCTTCGACTTGTCGATCTGGATCGTCTCGATGCGCGGAGCATGCGCCGACAGCTCGGTGCGGGTCGAGGACAGGGCCTTGTTCATTTCACCCAGGATGTGGGCGCGGCCTTCCTTCGCCTGACGCAGGGCGACTTCGAAGATTTCCTGCGTGATACCGGCAACCTTGATGTCCATCTGCATGGTGGTGATGCCCGCTTCCGTGCCCGCCACCTTGAAGTCCATGTCGCCGAGATGATCTTCGTCACCGAGGATGTCGGACAGGACAGCGAAGTCCTTGCCGTCGAGGATCAGGCCCATGGCGATGCCCGACACCGGACGCTTCAGCGGAACGCCTGCGTCCATCATCGACAGCGAACCACCGCAAACCGTCGCCATCGAAGACGAGCCGTTGGACTCGGTGATGTCCGACAGAACGCGGATGGTGTAGGGGAACTCGTCCTTGCTGGGCAGCACGGGGTGCAGCGCACGCCATGCGAGCTTACCATGGCCGACTTCGCGACGGCCCGGCGCGCCGAAGCGGCCGACTTCACCGACCGAATAGGGCGGGAAGTTATAGTGCAGCATGAAGTTTTCATAATAGACGCCGTTGAGGCCGTCGATCATCTGCTCGGCGTCCTTGGTGCCGAGCGTGGTGGTGCAGATGGCCTGCGTTTCACCGCGGGTGAACAGCGCCGAACCATGGGTGCGCGGCAGGAAGCCGACCATCGCTTCGATCGGGCGGATCTGCGTGGTGGTGCGGCCATCGATGCGCTTGCCATCCTTGATGATGGCGCCGCGCACGATTTCCGATTCCAGCTTCTTGGTCAGCTTGATGCCGGCCATGACGGTCTGGGCGTCGAGACCTTCCTCAGTGAAGAACGCCTTCGCCTTGGCACGCGCTTCGTTGATCGCGTTCGAGCGGGCCGACTTGTCGGTCAGCTTGTAGGCGGCCGTGATGTCCTTGCCGATCAGCTTCTTGAGCTTCTTCTTCAGGTCATCCAGGTCCTCGCCCTTGGCGACTTCCCACGGATCCTTCGCGGCCTTTTCAGCCAGCTGGATGATCGCGTCGACGACCTTCTTGCTCGCTTCATGGGCGAACAGCACGGCGCCGAGCATGACGTCTTCCGAAAGCTCCTTGGCTTCGGATTCGACCATCATCACGGCGTTGCCGGTGGCGGCGACGACCAGGTCGAGTTCGCCGGTCTTCACCTCGTCCATCGACGGGTTCAGCTGATATTCGCCATCCTTGTAACCGACGCGGGCCGCGCCGATCGGACCCATGAAGGGCACGCCCGAAAGGGTCAGCGCAGCTGAAGCGGCGATCATCGCGACGATATCGGGCTCGCTCTCGCCATCGAACGACAGCACCTGGGCGATGACGTTGATTTCGTTGTAGAAACCTTCGGGGAAGAGCGGGCGGATCGGACGGTCGATCAGGCGGCTGGTCAGCGTTTCCTTTTCGGTCGCGCCGCGCTCACGCTTGAAGAAGCCACCCGGAATGCGACCGGCGGCGGAATATTTTTCCTGATAATGGACGGTCAGCGGGAAGAAGTCCTGTCCTTCCTTCACCGACTTGGCGGCGGTCACGGCGCACAGCACCACGGTTTCGCCATAGGTCGCCAGCACGGCGGCGTCGGCCTGACGCGCAATACGGCCGGTTTCGAGCGTGAGGGTCTTGCCGCCCAGCTCGATTGATACCTTCTTTACATCGAACATAATATTTTCCTTCGCCCGCCTGGCCCTATTGCCGGGCGGGGCCTTTGGTGGGCCGATGGCCCATGAATGGAGAGCCTTACCTCTCCTCCGTTCGGGCTGAGCTTGTCGAAGCCCTTCCCTTCTCTTCAAAAAAGAGTGCCCTTCGACTAACTCAGGGCGAACGGTGTGGGGGAATACCCCCCGAATCATGACGCCGTGCCGGATTGCCCGGAGCCATGTTGTCAGAATCAGAAACGGCCCCGCGCGGGGGCCGTCCCTTCTATAGCAGGCTTACTTGCGCAGGCCCAGCTTGGCGATGAGGTCGGTATACCGCGCCCCATCCTTCTTCTTCAGATAGTCCAGCAGCGAACGACGCTTGTTGACCAGCATCAGCAGGCCGCGACGGCTGTGGTTATCCTTGTGGTGACCCTTGAAATGCTCGGTCAGGTTCGAAATGCGCTCCGAAAGGATCGCAACCTGGACTTCCGGCGAACCGGTATCGCCTTCGGCGCGGGCATGTTCCTTGATCAGCGCTTCCTTGCGCTCAGCAGTAATCGACATCGGCTTCCTTTCGTAACATCTAGAGATTGAAGCCGCGCACCACCCGGATTTCCGGGCCACTGGACTCCACCAGCGCGACGGGCGTATCGCCCTCCATCGCCAGCATGAGACCGGTATGCGGTTTCCCCACAAGCACCTTCCCCTGTCGGAGAGCCAGCGCGTCGTCGGGAGAGACTGCAAGAGCCGGGATGTCGTCCAGCCCTGCGGTCAACGGCAGCATAAGACCACCGAAGCCGCCGCCCCTAGCAGCTTCGTCCAATTTGTCCAGCGAAATAGCCGATTCCAGGGTGAACGGGCCTGCTTTCACCCGGCGGAGCATGGTGACGTGGCCGACGGTGCCGAGGGCGAGCGCGATGTCACGGGCGAGGGATCGGATGTAGGTGCCCTTGGAAACATGGGCGCGCAGGGTGATTTGGCTGATCCTCTCTCCCGGGAGGGGGAGAGGATACGCAGGCTTGGCAGCGTGCTGCCTAGCCGGAGTTGGAGAGGGGTTTGGCGCACCCTGCCCCTCTCCAAGCTGCGCTAGCCCGCTTTGCGAGCAAGCTTCGCTATCCTCTCCCCGTATCCGGAGAGAGGATATAGTCACATTGCGCGTCTTCATCTCAACATCCTGCCCAGCGCGCGCAAGATCATAGGCTCTTTGCCCGTCGATCAGGATCGCGGAATAGGCGGGCGGCGCCTGTTCGATCGGGCCGGTGAAGCGGGGCAGCACCGCTTCCGCTTCCACAAGCGTAGGCAGCACGTCGCTCTCCACAATCACCTTTCCTTCAAGGTCCAGCGTGTCCGTCTGCGTACCAAATGCTATCGTGAAATCATATATCTTATCGCTGTCGAGCATCCGCCCGGCCAGCTTCGTCGCTTCGCCCACTGCGATCGGCAGCACGCCGGTAGCGAGCGGATCGAGCGTGCCCCCATGGCCAACCTTCCACTTGCCAGCGCCACTTTGGCGAAGGGCGCGCTTGACCGCGCTGACCGCCTGCGTCGAGCCAAGCCCATGCGGTTTATCGAGGATGATCCAGCCGTGCATGGGATCAACGCAGCGCGTCAGCCCTCACCATCCGACTGTTCAAGATCCTGCGCGACTTTGGGATCACGCAGCAGCTTGTCGATATGGCTACCCTCGTCAAAGCTCTCGTCCGCCAGGAATTTGAGCTTGGCCGCATATTTCAGGCGGATGCGGTGAGCCACCTCGCGCTGGAGATAGGCGGTGTTGGTGCGCAGCGCCTTCAGCACCGCCTCCTCGTCCTGCCCGAGCAGCGACTTCACGAACACGGTGGCATGCCGCAAGTCAGGCGACATGCGCACTTCGGTCACGCTGACGACATGCTTGGCGAGAACATCGTCATGCACATCCCCGCGCTGGAGAATGTCGGACAAGACATGGCGCACCTGTTCACCCACGCGGAGGAGGCGGACGGAGGGGCCTTCGGGTTGTTGGGCCATTAGCCTAAATCTCCCCCCTCCCTCAGGCGGGAGAGTGTTTCGGGTCGGTCAAGCCCCCGGCTTGACCTAAACAGCGCGGGGCGCTGTTTACCCGAACCAGGGGTGGGCGCGACTGCGTTAGCAATCGCTCAGGAGCCAGGTCGGAAGCTCGCGTTGCTCGCGCCCACCCCTGACCCCTCCCGCTTGCGGGAGGGGGACTTTATCGGATCACAACGTCCGGGCGCGTTCCTCGACCTCGAACAGTTCCAGCGTATCGCCAGCCTTGATGTCGTTCGTATCCTGCAACACCGCACCGCACTCCATGCCCGCGCGGACTTCGGACACATCGTCCTTGAAGCGACGGAGCGAGGCGATGTTGGTGCGCGACACGATGACATCGTCGCGGGTGAGGCGCGCATTGAGCCCCTTGCGGATGATGCCGTCGAGGACGAGCAGACCAGCCGCCTTGTCCTTCTTGCCCGCCGGGAACACCTGAAGCACCTCGGCACGGCCGACGATGGTTTCGATGCGTTCGGGGGCCAGCTGACCCGCCATTTCGCCGCGAACTTCCTCAAGCAGATCATAGATCACGTCATAATAGCGCAGCGAGATTTTCTCGCGCTCCGCCAGCTGACGCGCCTTGGCATTGGGGCGGACGTTGAAGCCGATCAGCGGCGCACGGCTGGCAGCGGCAAGCGTGACGTCGCTTTCGGTGATCGCGCCGACACCCGAATGCAGGATGCGAACCTTGATCTCGTCGGTCGAGATACGGTTGAGCGACGACACGATCGCTTCCACCGAACCCTGCACGTCGCCCTTCACCACCACCGGATATTCGATGACGGTCGTATTCAACGCGGAGAACATATGTTCAAAGCTGGTCGGGGCGCTGGTGGTGCGCTTCTTGGTCGCCTGTTCCTGACGATAGGCGGCGACTTCGCGAGCGCGAGCCTCATTCTCGACGACCGTAAGTTGATCGCCCGCCAGAGGCACACCGGAAAGCCCCAGCACCTCGACCGGGGTCGATGGCCCTGCGACCTTCACATTCTGACCCTTGTCGTTGATCAGAGCGCGCACCTTGCCGCTTTCGGCGCCGATGACGAACGTGTCGCCGACCTTCAGCGTACCCTTGCGCACCAGCACGGTTGCAACCGCGCCACGGCCCTTGTCGAGCTGCGCCTCGATCACATTGCCTTCGGCAGCGCGATCGGGGTTGGCGCCCAGTTCCATGACTTCGGCTTGGAGCAGGATCTTCTCGATCAGTTCATCAAGGCCGGTCTTCTTGAGCGCCGAAACCTCCACGTCCTGAACGTCACCGCCCATATCCTCAACAACGATTTCCTCGCTCAGCAGACGCTCGCGCACCTTCTGCGGATTGGCTTCCGGCTTGTCGCACTTGTTGATCGCGACGATCATCGGAACGCCCGACGCCTTGGTGTGGTTGATCGCCTCGATCGTCTGCGGCATCAGCCCGTCATCGGCCGCGACCACCAGGATGACGATGTCGGTGACGTTCGCACCGCGAGCGCGCATTTCCGAGAAAGCCTCATGGCCCGGCGTGTCGAGGAAAGTGATGACGTCGCCACCCTTGGTCGTCACCTGATAGGCACCGATATGCTGGGTGATGCCGCCGCTTTCGCCCGCGACCACATCGGTCCCGCGCAGCGCGTCAAGCAGCGATGTCTTGCCATGATCGACATGGCCCATGATCGTCACGACCGGCGCGCGCGGCTTCAGCGTTTCTGCCGCATCGACTTCGCCTTCGATGCCGATTTCAACGTCGGCGTCTGACACGCGCTGGATGCGGTGGCCGAATTCCTCGACCAGCAGCTCCGCCGTATCCTGATCGATCGGCTGGTTGAGCGTGACCGCCGTACCCATCTTGAACAGGGCCTTCACCAGGTCCGCGCCCTTTTCGGCCATACGGTTGGCGAGTTCCTGCACCGTGATGCTTTCGGGCACCACAACGTCGCGGACCTGCTTTTCACGTTGCTGCGCGCCACCGGCATAATGGGCGCGACGTTCCTTTTCGCGGGCACGCTTCAATGCGGCGAGCGAGCGGGCACGAGCGCTATCATCGTCCGCGAGCGCACGGGTGACGGTCAGCTTGCCCGACTGGCGGCGATTGTCCTCGCCCGCACGCTTGGCCCGATCCGGCTTGGCAGGTTCGGGGCGCTTGATCGGGGTAACAGGTGTGAAGCGGCGCGGCGGCGGCGCAGCCGAAGCGGTCGCGGCCGGAGCGGCAGCGGGACGCGCTTCGGGGCTTTCCTCGGCAACAGGCGCCGCAGGAGCCTCAGGCTCGGGCTGCTGCTCGGCGGCCTTGGCTTCTTCTTCGGCACGGCGCGCGGCTTCGGCCTCAGCAGCTTCCGCAGCCAGACGATTTTCCTCGGCGCGACGCTTTTCATCCTCGCTCGCGGCATTACGCTGAGCGTCTTCGCGGCGACGCGCATCTTCCAACGCGGTCATGCGAGCTTCCTCCGCCTCGCGCAGCAGCTTCGCCTGCAATTCCTGACGTGACATCAGGCTCTGCGGCGGAGCGGGGCGCACGGGCGCAGCAGGCTGAGGCGCGCGAGCCTGCGGCTGAGGCGCGGGGGCCGCTGCGGCGGGCGCCGGGGCGAGATCAGCCTGAGGCGCAGCCGCAGGCGCACCGGCTTCGCCCGGCTTGCCCAGAATGCGGCGCCGCTTCACCTCAACCACGACCGTATTCTTGCGGCCATGGCTGAACTGCTGCTGCACCTGGCCGGATTCAACGGTCCGCTTGATGCCCAGCGGCTTGCGGCCCAGAACCGGCTTGTCTTCCTTGCTGTCACTCATACGACTGAACTGTACCCTTCACTTACATCCGACCGGCAAGGCCCGTCGGCGCCTTATTCATGTGCGGCCTCAGGCGCCCAGCGCACCGGCGGAGTCATGCTCCCCATGCACGGGCGCCTCGGTAGCGCAACCCAGATAGCTTTCCAAGCGGCCGATGGCCGTACGCAGACGCGACGCGGCACGCGAGTCGGTCACTGCGATATGGACGACATTGTCCCGCCCCATTGCCATAGATAGGGCCTGTCGGTCCACAGGCAAGACGACGCCCGCCAATTCGGTGCCTTCCGCCTCTTGTCCGACGCGCAGCGCCTGATCGAGTTTTCGATTGCCGTCGGCGGCAGCATCACTGGCGTGGAGCAGCAGTTGAACCTTGGCCTGACGGCAGGCGACGTCGATCTTTTCCGATCCGGTGAGGACCATGGACGCCTTCGCCTCCAGCCCCAGGCGATCCAGCAAAGCCTTGCGCAGGCCATCTTCGATCAGGGCGGGAAGATTGTCGGGAATCTGCAAGTCGCCGGTCTTGAAGGCGCGCGCGAGTGCACCCTTCAGCTTACCCTTGGCAAGCGCCTGCTCAAGCTCAGCGCGCGGAATGCCAATCCACGCGCCACGGCCCGGAGCCTTGGCTCGGATGTCGGGCAGCACTTGACCTTCTGGACCGACGGCGAGGCGGATCAGTGTATCCGGGTCGGCGCGATCGCCTGAGAGGATGCATTTACGCTCAGTCATGACTTTAGCCCCTCCCGTTAAAGGATGGACCGCCACGAGGCGCGTGACTCTGGGCAAGAATGGGTCGTGCGAAGCGCGTTCCTATGCCTGCGTACCGAGCTTTCTGGCGATTGCTACGCAATCGTGCCCACCCCCTGCCCCTCCCGCTTGCGGGAGGGGGGATTGATAGGGCAGCGCTAGATGTTGGCGTCAGCCTCTCATCGGGAAGTGACCGCGGCATTGGCGTCCTCCCCAGGGTTGGAGGCAGCCGCGCGATCAGCAATCAGCTGTCCGCCCGACCCATAATTCTCCGTCGAGATTTCGGAAATCACCACCTGCACGGCAGAAGCCGGTTTCCCCAGCCGCTCGACGAGCGACTGAGTGACGTCGGCAACGATCGCTGCCTTCTGCTCACGGGTGGCGTTTCCGGCCAGACGGATATCGACGAAAGGCATGGGGCGCTTAGGCTTCCTCGCCTTCGAACCAGTGCGCACGGGCGGCCATGATGATCTCATTGCCCTGCTCTTCGGAAAGGCCATATTCGGCGAGAATCCCACCCTTGTCCTCGTCCTTATTCTCACGGCGGCGGCGCTGATCGACGCGCTTCTTGGCGACCAGTTCGTCGGTGGCGAGGTCGGCCAAGTCATCGAGCGTCTTCACGCCCGCCTTGCCCAGCGTCACCAGCATCGCTTCGGTGAGGTGCGGCATGTCAGCCAGAGCGTCCTCGACGCCCAGCGCCTGACGCTCCTCACGTGCAGCAGCTTCGCGGCGGTCCAGCGCTTCCTGCGCGCGGCTCTGAAGCTCGGCGGCCAGATCCTCGTCAAAGCCTTCGATCGCCGCCAGTTCATCGACGCCGACATAGGCGACTTCTTCCAGCTCACCAAAGCCTTCAGCCACCAGCAACTGCGACAGCGTTTCGTCCACGTCCAGCTCGTTCTGGAACAGCTCGGATCGAGCGACGAATTCCTTCTGGCGCTTCTCGGATGCGTCAGCCTCGGTCATGATGTCGATGGCCTTGCCGGTCAGCTGGCTGGCGAGACGGACATTCTGGCCGCGACGGCCGATGGCAAGCGACAGCTGATCGTCGGGAACGACGACTTCGATGCGCTCCTCTTCCTCGTCAATGACGACGCGGGCGACCTGAGCAGGCTGCAGCGCGTTGACGACGAAGGTCGCCGTATCTTCCGACCAGGGAATGATGTCGATCTTCTCGCCCTGCATTTCCTGCACGACGGCCTGCACGCGGCTGCCCTTCATGCCGACGCAGGCGCCGACGGGGTCGATGCTCGAATCGCGGCTGATGACGCCGATCTTGGCGCGCGAGCCCGGATCGCGGGCGGCGGCCATGATGGTGATGACGCCGTCGTAGATTTCGGGCACTTCCTGCGCGAAGAGCTTCTTCATGAACTCGGGATGCGCGCGGGACAGGAAAATCTGCGGCCCGCGATTTTCGCGACGCACGTTCAGGATCACCGAGCGGATGCGGTCGCCCACACGAACGACTTCGCGCGGGATCTGCTGGTCGCGGCGGATCACGCCCTCGGCGCGGCCAAGGTTCACCACGACATGACCGAACTCCACGGACTTCACGACGCCGGTGATGATCTCACCCACGCGGTCCTTGAATTCCTCATGCTGACGCTCGCGCTCGGCGTCGCGGACCTTCTGGAAGATCACCTGCTTCGCGGACTGAGCATCGATGCGGCCGAGATCGATCGGGGGCAGCGGATCGACGATGAAGTCGCCGACAACAGCGTCCTTCTTCAGCTTCTGCGCCTGCTTGAGGTCGACCTGCTTGAAATAGTCGTCAACCGCCTCGACCACCTCGACGACGCGCCACAGGCGCAGGTCGCCGCTATCGGGGTCCAGCTTCGCGCGGATGTCGTTTTCCGCACCATAGCGCGCACGGGCAGCACGCTGGATCGCGTCTTCCATCGCCTCGATGACGATCGCCTTGTCGATCATCTTCTCGGTGGCGACGCTGTTCGCGATCGCGAGCAACTCGGCCTTGTTGGCGGAAATGGCGTTGGCCATGGTCGTGAACCCTTACTCTTCGGTTTCGAACTCGTCCGCCCCATCGGAGGAGAGCGGCATGCTAGCAGAAATGAGCGCGTCGGTCAGTATCAGCTTGGCATCGCCGACCAGCGCGAAGGGGATGGAGACATCCCCGGCCTTGTTATCCTGGAACTGGACATCATCGCCCTCGACACCCTTCAGGATGCCGCGGAAGCTCTTGCGGCCTTCGACGGTTTCAGTCGTGGCGACCTTCGCCTCATGCCCGGCCCATTCCATGAAGTCGTGGAGACGGGTCAGCGGCCGATCGATACCCGGCGAGCTGACCTCCAGCCGATAGGCTTCCTCGATCGGATCAACCTCATCCAGCACGTCGGACAGGCGCCGCGAGATGGTGGCGCAATCCTCAATGACGAGCTGCTTGGTCGCGGGATTCTCCGCCATGACCTGCAACGTATATTCGTCGCCGGACCCGAACAGCTTCACGCGCACAAGGTCAAACCCCAAGGCCTTCACCTCCGGTTCAATCAGCGCGATCAGTTCGGCGATGTCCGCCATGCAGTCTCCAACAGAATATGTGCACTCCCGCCGCCGCAAGCGTTCCGCCTGCGACCCCAACATGTTTGACGATGTAAGGAAGCAAGGGCGATATAGGGGGCAGGAGCGAAAGCTGCAACATTATTCGTCAGCAGGGATTATAGAGATTTCCGTTCGCCCTGAGCTTGTCGACCCGAAGGGAGGCGATAGCCAACGGCTCTACTTTTCTTCAAGAAGGGAGGGGCTTCGACAAGCTCAGCCCGAACGGAGACTTGGATGAACCGCAGCCTCATCACCGCCGTCCTCCTGGCCCTCACGGCCTGCTCGCCCGACAATGCCGAAAGCCAAAACGCCACGGCGTCTGCAAAGCCCTTCAAAACCTCCATCATCGCGGATTTCGATTCGCCCTGGGCCATGACCTTCCTGCCGGACGGCCGCGCACTGATCACTGAAAAGGCGGGCGAGATGATTCTCTTCGATCCGAAGAACGGGACAAAGATTCCGATCAGCGGCATTCCGAAAGTCGATAGCGCGGGCCAAGGCGCGCTGATGGATGTCGTGCTTCATCCCCAGTTCGCGCAGAACAAGACTGTTTACTTCAGCTTCTCGGAAAGCGGGTCCGACGGCAAAGGCGTCGCGCTCGCCACGGGCGTCTTCAACCAGGCCAGCGACGGGACGACAAGGCTCGACGGCGTAAAAACCATCTTCCGCGCCACCCCCTATGTCGAAGGCAGCGGCCATTATTCCGGCCGCATCGCCTTCTCCCCCGATGGTCGCCACCTCTTCTTCACCAATGGCGAGCGCCAGAAGTTCGATCCTGCCCAAGACCCCAAGGCCACGCTGGGCAAGGTCCTCCGCCTCAATCTCAACGGCACCCCGGCGGCGGGCAATCCCCTCGCGGCCAAAGGATTCCATCCTGCCGTCTGGTCCTATGGCCATCGCAACCTGCTCGGCATCGCCTTCGACAAGGACGGACGACTATGGGAACAGGAAATGGGTCCCAAGGGCGGCGACGAGCTCAACCTCATCAAGCCCGCCCTCAACTATGGCTATGCCAAGGCGTCGAACGGCGACCATTATGACGGCAGACCGATCCCCGACCACAGCCCGCATGATGGCTTCGAGCCGCCAAAACTCTGGTGGAATCCCGTCATCTCACCCGCCGGGCTGCTCTATTATTCGGGCGATCTCTTCCCGCAGTGGAAAAATTCGCTCTTCATCGGCGGCCTGTCCAGCAAGTCACTGGTGCGCGTGAAACTGGATGGCGAGAATGCGTCGAAAGCCGACCAATGGGACATGGACGCAAGGATACGCGAAGTCGAACAAGGCCCGGACGGCGCCCTTTGGCTGCTGGAGGATGGCCGTGATGGGTCTCAAGGGCGACTGCTGAAACTGACGCCAGCCGGTTAGCCAGCCTCGACCGACGGCTCGCCCTCGCATATCTCGATCATTGACCCAGATCATACAATATTTACACCGTTGCGAACGATAATGAGGGGGAGGACAACCATGCCAGATGCGATGTTCCTACGGCGCGACCTATTGAAGGGAGCAGCCTGCCTCGGCCTGATGAGCGCCTCGTCGGGACGCGCGCGTGAAGCCGATCGTTTCGTGGCGGTCCGCGGCATGGTGAATGGCGTGATCAGGGGACGGGCCGCTCCCGGCGCCATCGTGGCGATCGGACAGGGAACGGATCGGCCAACCTACATCAGTAGCGGCACTATCGCCCTGGATGATCCGCACGCCGTGGACGAGCACACGCTGTTCCGCGTCTATTCGATGACCAAGCCGATCACCGGCATGGCGGTGATGCTGCTGATCGCTGAAGGCCGGATGAAGCTCGACCAGCCGGTTGCCGATTTCATCCCCGGCTTTGCGAATATGCGCGTCCTGACCAACCCCGGCCAAAGCCTCGAAAGCCGTCCCGCTGCCTCTGTCATGACGATACGCCATCTCTTGACCCACACCGCCGGTTTTGGCGGCGGACTCAACATGAAGGGGCCGCTCAAGGCCGAATATCAGAGGCTGGGTCTGAGCCAGAACTTGCGCAGCCGCGCTGACCGGCTGGAGCCCCCCCCAGTAGCAAGCCTCAAGGAATTCGCCGAGCGGCTGTCGGCCGCTCCCCTAATGTCGGACCCCGGCACAGTCTGGAGCTATTCGGTGGGGCTGGACTTACTGGGCCGCATTATAGAAGTGGCGGCAGGCATGCCGTTCGATCAGTTTCTGGAACGGCGGTTCTTCGCACCGCTGGGCATGAAAAACACATTCTTCGATGTGCCGGCCGGGAAGAAGGCGCGCCTGATCACAAACTATAGCGGCAGAGGCGCCAATTTGGCCGCAGTCGATCCAGGTCCGACTTCAATCTTCCTCGACAAGCCCGCATTTCCTTCAGGCGGCGGCGGTCTGATATCATCGGCCCATGATTACGACCGTTTTCTGACCATGCTGACCAACAATGGGAGCTTGGGCAAAGCACATGTCCTTCCACCTGCCGCTGTGGCAGTTGGAACCTCCAACCTCCTGCCGCCGGGCGTAAACATGCGGGACTATATCGGCATACCTGGGGTGGTCGGCTTTGGCGCAGGCGGCTGCATTGCCAACCATGGCGGGCTTAAAGGCTTGTTCGGTTGGATGGGCGCCGCTGGAACGATCGGCTTTATCCTGCCCTCACAACGGATTCGCGTGACTGGCTTGATCAACAATCTGTCAGTCTTCGACTTTGCTATCGGGCTACCGGGCGCGGTCCATGCCGATTTGGCCTCCGCCGCGACATAATAGAACCGGAAGCCGCTTCCTCGCTTGGGGCGGGCAAGCGGCCCCCGGATCAGGTCCGGGGAAAAGCCGCCTCCCTCTAACCGCCGCAGCCCGAATCCGCAGCCGTCAAACCAACCGGCTCTGCTTGACCGCAGCCTCGATAAAGCTCGCAAACAGCGGGTGCGGATCAAACGGCTTGGACTTCAGCTCCGGATGGAACTGCACCCCAACGAACCACGGATGATCCGGCCGCTCGACAATCTCCGGCAGCGTGCCGTCCGGCGACATGCCCGAGAAGATGAGCCCGCCCTTCTCCAAAGCCTCGCGATAGCCCGCGTTAACTTCATAGCGATGGCGATGCCGCTCGCTGATCTCGCTCGTGCCATATATGCCCGCGACCACGCTATTGCCCGTGAGCTTGGCGGGATAGGCGCCCAGCCGCATCGTGCCGCCAAGGTCGGTTTCGGCCGTGCGCTTCTGCAAGCCTTCGCTGCTCATCCATTCGGTGATGAGGCCGACGACCGGCTCGCTCGTCTCGCCAAATTCAGTGGTGGACGCTTCGGCGATTCCAGCTGTGTTCCGCGCCCCTTCGATGCAGGCCATCTGCATGCCAAGGCAGATGCCGAAAAAGGGCACATTGCGTTCGCGGGCGAACTTCACCGACGCAATCTTGCCTTCCGACCCGCGCACGCCAAAGCCACCGGGCACCAAAATGCCATGCATCGGCTCCAGGCTGGCGGCGACATCATCGCCCTTCTCGAACAATTCGGCGTCGATCCACTTGATCTTCACCTTCACCCGATTGGCGAAACCGCCATGGGTCAGCGCCTCATAAAGCGACTTATAAGCGTCAGGCAGGCCGACATATTTGCCGACCACGCCAATCGTCACTTCGCCTTCGGGGTTCTGCTGGCGGTCCATGATGTCCATCCAGCGATCGAGCGTCGGCTTGGGCGCGTCATCGATGCCGAAAGCGCGCAGCACTTCCTCGTCCAGCCCTTCGGCATGATATTGCGCGGGCACGGCATAGATGCTGCTGGCGTCGAGCGCGGGGATCACCGCTTCCTTGCGGACGTTGCAGAACAGCGCGATCTTCGCCCGTTCGCTGTCGGGCAGCGGATGTTCGCAACGGCACAGCAAAATGTCGGGCTGGATGCCCAGCGACGTCAGTTCGCGCACGCTATGCTGCGTCGGCTTCGTCTTCAGCTCGCCCGCCGCCGCAATATAGGGGACCAGCGTGACATGGACGAAGATCGACTGGCGGCGACCCAGGTCATTATGCAACTGACGGATCGCTTCCATGAACGGCAGCGATTCGATGTCGCCGACCGTCCCGCCAATTTCACACAGCACGAAATCCAGATCGTCTGACTCGGCTATTGCGAAGGCCTTGATCTCGTCCGTGACGTGCGGGATCACCTGCACCGTCGCGCCCAGATAATCGCCGCGCCGCTCGCGCTGGATGATCGTCTGATAGACGCGGCCCTGCGTCACATTGTCCGACTGGCGCGCCGAAACCCCGGTGAACCGCTCATAATGGCCAAGGTCGAGGTCGGTTTCCGCCCCGTCATCGGTCACATAGACTTCGCCATGCTGATACGGGCTCATCGTTCCCGGATCGACGTTGAGATAGGGATCGAACTTCCGGATACGCACGCGGAAACCTCGCGCCTGCAGCAGTGCTGCGAGCGATGCGGCCATAAGGCCCTTGCCAAGCGAGGAGACCACGCCGCCGGTGATGAAAATATACCGCGCCATGGGAGAGGAGGCTTAGCCTTTTACAAACAAGTTGGGCAAGCGCGCGAATCCACGCGCGAGCAAAAAAAGATCGGAAATGTGATCGAAAAGATCAGTTGGCGAGCGGAACCGCGCCATTCGCCGCCTGGCCATTGCTCGCAGCGCCTGCTGCCCCGGCCAACGGATCGACACTACCGGCAGGCGCAGGGGTCGACGGAGCCGCCGGAGCCTGCTTCACCAGCGAGGTATCGATATCGCTCGGCGCGTGCTGCACCGATGCGATCACCGCCAGAACGACCGACAGCAGAACGAAGATGGTGGCCAGCACCGTCGTCGACCGCGTCAGAAAGTCCGCCGCGCCCCGCGCAGACATCAATCCCGCCGGGCTACCACCCACGCCCAGACCGCCGCCTTCCGACTTTTGCATCAGGATGACGGTGACAAGCAGGGCCGCCACGATGGCCTGCACAACGAGGATGAAGGTGAACATGCGAGAATATCTGTCCCAATGGGGTGCGTTGTGGAGCCCATAGCGTTGAAGCGCCGCCGGGGCAACCGGGCTAAGTCTCCGCTCCACCTCTTCATCTCCCCTCCCTTCTAGGGAGGGGCCGGGGGTGGGTGCGAGCGAAGCGAGCCAACGCCCGCGGCCAATGTACACAGCCCTAACCCCGTTCGTCTCAAGCGAAGTCGAAAAACGCTGCCAGTGAACAGCCCTTCCGCTTACTACCCCGCCGCAGCAATCACCGGCGCAAACTTAGCTGCGGTCAGGCTCGCGCCACCCACAAGCCCACCATCGACATCCTCGATCGCCATCAATTCAGCCGCATTCTCGCCATTCATCGACCCGCCATAGAGGATGCGCATGGCACCCGCTTCGCCATCGCCGATCCGGCCAGCCAACGCCGCCCGCAGTGCCTTGTGCATGGTTTCGACCGCGTCCATCGTCGGGATTCGCCCGGTGCCGATCGCCCAGATCGGCTCATAGGCGATGGCCAGCCAGTCCGCCGCCGCGCCTTCCGGCAGCGATGCCAGCAACTGCGCCGACACAACGCCTTCGGCCCCGCCAGCGTCTCGCACCTCAAGGCTTTCGCCGACGCACAGGATGACCTTCAGACCCGCAGCCTTAGCCGCGAGCGCCTTGGCCGCGACATCGGCGTCCGTTTCGCCCTGATCCTGCCGCCGTTCGCTATGGCCAACGATCGTCCAGCTCGCGCCTGCTTCGGCCAGCATCGCCGCCGACAGGCAGCCTGTATGCGCGCCGCTATCGTTCATGTGACAGTCCTGCGCGCCGACAAAGGCGCCGCCCTTCACCTGATCGGCCGCCGCGATCAGCGTCGCGGGCAGGCACAGCCCCACATCGACCACCGGACGCTCAGCCGCCAGCGCGCCGATCGCTTCGACTTCGGGCAGCTGCGAACGCAGGCCGTTCATCTTCCAGTTGCCGACCACCAGCTTACGCCTGCCCATCAATCCATACCCCTTCAGTTATTCGTCCATTCGCCAGCCCTCGCCGGGCCAGCCTCGACAGGCCGATGAACAAAGGCACGGCATTTGTCCAGCCAAGCCGCACTTGCCGCCGCGACGATCCGCCCCTAAAGCGGGCCGCCCGTAAAAGTCTTTCTATTCTGGACTTCCTCCATGCTTTCAAACTTCCGCCGCTTCATCCACTCGAAATTCGGCGCCCTCTTCGCGCTCCTTTTCCTAGGCGTCATCGCGGCGGCGTTCATCATGGGCGATTTGTCCAGCGGTCAGTTCGGCACCTCACTGGGTGGCGGCGGCGAAACAGTCGCAAAGGCGGGCCGCACCCGTTTGACACAAACCCAGCTCCAGGAGCGGGTTCAGCGCGTCTTCGAAAATGCCCGCCGCGCCACCCCCGGCCTCCAGATCAGCGAATTCCTCGCCCAAGGCGCCGCTGGCCAAATTTATGATCAGTTGGTCGCCGCGATGGCGCTGAAGGAATATGCCAGGGATCAGGGCGTCCATATCTCCAAGCGTCTCGTCGATGCGCAGATCGCCCAGATACCTGCTTTCCAGGACGCAGCAGGCAATTTCAGTCAAGAAAATTTCCGCCAACTTCTGCTCCGCGAACGCATCACCGAAAAGGCCCTGCGCGAAGACATCACCCGCGAAATTCTGGAACGGCAGATGCTCGCTCCGCTCGGCCTTGGCGTGAAGCTGCCGAACAGCATCATCCTGCCCTATGCCTCGCTGCTGCTGGAGGCGCGCCAGGGGACGATCGCTGCTATCCCCGCCGCAGCCTTTGCGGACATTAAGGACCCCACCGACGCACAGCTCGCCACCTATTATCAGCAGAATGCCGGGCGCTTCACCATCCCAGAGCAGCGCCGCATTCGCTATGCCGTGATCGATGGCGAACGCTTCGCGCAAGCCTCGCAGCCGACTGACGCCGAAATTGCCGAATTCTATAATCAGAACAAGGCGAACTATGCCGCCAAGGAAGGCCGCAATTTCGAGCAGCTCATCCTGCCCAGCGAAGCCGCCGCGAAAACGATCGCAGAGCAGGTAAAGGGCGGCAAGTCGCTTGCAGCCGCTGCGCAGGGCGCAGGGCTGGAGGCGTCGACGCTGGTGGATCAAAGCCGTGAAAGCCTGACCACCGCAACGTCCGCCGCAATCGCAAATGCAGGCTTTGCGGCCAAGCAAGGCGAGTTTGTCGGCCCGATCCGAGGACCACTCGGATGGATCCTGCTGCGCGTATCGAACGTCAAGACCGTTCCCGCGCGGCCGCTGTCAGCCGTGCGCGACGACATCGCAACGACGCTCCGCTCGCAAAAGCAGAAGCGCCTGCTGAGCGAGTTCACCGGGAAGGTTGAAGATCAGATCGCCGATGGCGGCAGCTTTGAGGAAGTGGTGAAGGACAATGGCCTGAAGCTGGAAACGACGCCCTTCCTGATCGCCAACGGCAAGCAGGTCGAGGATCAGGCCTATCAGGCTCCGGCTGATGTCCGTCCGCTGCTGGCTCCCGTGTTCCAGATGAGTCAGGACGATGACGCGCAACTTGTGCCCGTCACGCCCGACCAGCGCTACGCTCTCGCCGCCCCCGCCGAGATTCGCGCCGCCGCGCCGCCGCCGCTGGAAAAGGTGAAGCCGCTGGTACTTGCCCAGTATAAGCTGGCGCAGGGCAACGCAAAGGCGAAGGCCCTGGCCGAGCAGATCCGCGAGAAGGTCGCCAAGGGCATGAAGCTTGCCGATGCTGTGGCCCAGGCTGGCGTCCGCCTGCCCGCGCCGCAGACCGTAGGCGGGCGTCGCGCCGATATCATGCGGGAAGGTCAGCGCCCCCCCGCCGAGGTCGCGATCCTGTTCTCCATGGCAACGAACAGCGTCAAGACGATGCCGATCGGTCAGGATCGCGGCTATTTCGTCGTGCAGCTGAACGGTATCAAACATGGCGATGCGGGTGGCCAGACCGCCCTGCTTGATCAGGTCCGCAGCCAGCTTGGCGATGTCGTCGGGCAGGAATATGGGCAGCAATTCGAACGGGCGGTCGAGAAGCAGCTTGGTGTGACCCGGAACCCGTCAGCTGTAGCCAGCGTCCAGCGCGCGCTTGCCAGCACCAATGGCGGCGCACAGTAACATGGTTTCGGGCAGCGCAGGCAATGACGGGATAGCGGCTGCTCATGCCGCACTGGCGGCTGGCAATTCGGCGCTGGTGTGGCGCCGCCAGATCGCGGACACGGACACACCCATCTCCGCCGCGCTCAAGCTGTTTGTGGCCGATCGCGGCGACTTTCTGCTGGAATCGGTCGAAGGCGGTGCGGTTCGCGGGCGCTATAGCCTGATCGGCCTAGCCCCCGATCTTGTCTTCCGCGCGCAGGGACAGGCGGCTGAGATCAATCGCCACTGGGCGACGGACCCGCAGGCATTTGTTCCGGAAGCGGCTGGCGCGCTTGATGCGTTGCGCGCGCTTGTGGCGGAATGCCGGGCTGATCTTGACCCCGCGCTTCCCCCTGCCCTCGCCTGCCTGGTGGGCTATTTCGGTTATGAGACGGTCGGCCTTGTCGAAAAGCTGCCGCGCCCTGCGCCCAATCCGCTTGAACTGCCCGACATGCTGTTCGTGCGGCCGACCATCATCCTTGTTTTCGACCGGCTGGCCGATGCGCTGTATCTTGTCGCCCCAGTCTGGAAGGGCAGCTTCAGCGATGCCGACGCGGCGATCGCGCAGGCTCTGGAGCGGATCGATGCAGCGGCGGCGCGTCTGGCGGCGCCATTGCCGCACACGCCTGCTCCCCAGGACATTACCGATGTCGATGTGACCCCCGCGCTGGAGCCGGGTCGCTACAAGGCCATGGTCGAGCGGGCCAAGGACTATATTGTCGCCGGGGACATATTCCAGGTGGTACTCGCCCAGCGTTTCACCAGCCCCTTCACCCTTCCGCCGATCTCCCTTTACCGGGCGCTGCGACGAATAAATCCTTCGCCCTTCCTCTATTATCTCGATCTGCCCGGCTTTGCCCTGATCGGTTCCAGCCCCGAGATTCTGGTGAGGGCACGAGATGGCGAAGTCACCATCCGCCCGATCGCGGGAACGCGACCACGCGGCAAAAATGCTGTCGAAGATGCTGCCAATCGCGAAAGCCTGCTCGCCGATCCAAAGGAACGGGCAGAACATCTGATGCTGCTTGACCTCGGGCGCAATGATGTGGGACGGGTCGCCACTGCCGGGTCAGTGACGGTAACCGACAGCTATACGGTCGAATTTTACAGCCACGTCATGCACATCGTGTCGAATGTCGTCGGCCGCCTTTCGCCCGACAAGGATGCGCTGGATGCCCTTTTCGCGGGCTTCCCGGCCGGCACGGTTTCGGGCGCGCCCAAGGTCCGCGCTTGCGAGATCATCGCGGAACTGGAGCCGGAGACGCGCGGCGCCTATGCAGGCGGCGTCGGCTATTTCGGACCCGACGGCAATATGGACAGCTGCATCGTGCTACGCACCGCCGTACTCAAGGATGGTATCATGCACGTTCAGGCAGGCGCGGGCATCGTCGCCGATTCCACGCCGGAATATGAGCAGCGCGAATGCGAGGCGAAGAGCGGCGCACTCCTCGCGGCAGCGCGGGAGGCCGTCGATCTCGCGCGGCAGGCTGGCTTCGGACAATAACTATTCGGCTGTCGTGGGGTCGATCACTGACCGCACTCTGGCGATGCTGTTGGCAGGAAGCCCTGCAAGCTCGGCATGCTGCCGGATCAACTCTTCGCTGGGCGCGCGGTAGAGACAATAGATCTTGTCGTCCGTCACATAGCTGTGGACCCACTGTATCTCGGGTCCAAGTTCGCGCAGCACATTACACGAACCTTGTGACGCGTTCCTGAGCTCATCGCCCCGCAGCCTTCCCGCGCCGGGCATCTCTCTTTCTATCACGAACTGCGGCATGACCACCTCCATGCGTGAAGAGCGTCGAATCTATGCCTGTGTGCGGCGCGAGTCCATAACGACGCTAACGGCCTCACTACCCGCCAAACGCGCGGCGATTTAGTCGCGCTGGAACATCACTGAAATGAGCTGAAACGCGCCAGCTGAGACAGCGCATGGCCTAACCACGCTGCACACGCTCCATCGGTTCCGACGTCACGGGATAGCCGAGATGATCGGGGATACAGAGATGGCGCACGCCGCCTCTCTCTTCCAGCCAGGGACTGATCTTTTCGACGGGAAAGGACGCTGCGTGGGCCGCCATCGCGGCGAAGCTGTCGAACAGGGCCAATCGCTCAAGATTGCGGCGGGTCGGGAAAATGATGCGCCCTTCGCCCGCGTCGCACAGAGCGATCGTGTCACTCGCGCTCATCCAGAACAACCGGACATTCTCGGTCGTATCCGCACTTGCGACCTGTCCTTCTGGCGCCTGCACCAAATAGAAATGCGTATCGTAAATGCGCGCAGCCATTTCCGCGCCCGCAGGATGCCAGCGGCTGAATGGCACCAATTGATCCAGGGCGAGCCTTATCCCGTGCGCTTCGATGATCGCCGAAAAATCTTCGCCATCCGTCAGGGCGCGCCGCATTTCGAACAATTGCGCCGGATCGGGTCGCACCCCAAAACCGATGCCAAGGCCGCTCTCCTCCAGCGTTTCACGGATCGCCGCCAGCCGAGCGGCGATTTCCTCCACGTCCCCGGACGCATCCACGGCGCGGGCCAATGCCCGATCCGCATCGTCAACCGCGCCTCCGGGAAACACGAGCGCTCCCGCCGCGAAAGCCATGCTTCCAGCGCGTTCCATCATCAGGATATGCGGCGGCCCATCGGGCATGTCGCGAACGATCACAGCTGTCGCTGCCGCCCGCCCTTCACTCTTGGTCGATGCCATGAAAGCCGCCATAGGCGCGTACAATGCTAACGGTAAAGTCCTTCCGGATCACCCCGTCATTTGAGGGGTGGTGGAGCCGAGGGGGGAAGGCATTACGAACACCAAACCCACGCAAATCCGCCATTTTCAAACTTTGCTACGCCTCATCGTGTAACAGCCTTGTGTTACATAGCAAGGGCATCGGTCAGAGTTGTCAGCGATGATCCGCGCCATCATCCAAGGGGGAAACTCACCCGAAAACAGATTAGAGTTGGGCACCCCGTTGCAAGGAGGATCAGGAGAATATGCTCGATAGTTCCTTACGATCTTCACGATATACACTGATTGGTGGACCGAAGGGCGGCCATGAAATTACGCTCAAACAATCTCCGTTGAGCGAGGTAGATGTGGGGCGAGAATGACCCCACGTCTCACAACAAAATCAACCAGTTACTTCTCATCCTCCCTCGCTTATATCTAGTCATATCTACTATCTACACTGGACGTAGATCGTCCGAAATCGCCCAGCGCAGACCATTTGAAGCCGCTAGTTTTCACCTACTTTGGCGTTCACCAGCTTGCCTCCCTCAAACCGGCACAAAGCACGCAGCCTTGTTTCCAGATTGAAGCTGTTCTTCGCGGTCAGCCCGATGGTGAAGGTCGCCCCGTATTCATCCTCAGTGAAGGACGTGTCCCCGATGTCAAAATCTGCCGTGCCGGGATGAGATAGCTGAGGCGTGATCGCCTCCTCGCACGGCTCTAGCGCGTCCGATCTTGAGAACGGCGCTTCTTCGGCGGCTGACGCAGCCTTGTCTTGCGAAGGTGTCCCGCCGGGCTTGGGCCACAGCGCGACAGCCAGCACCACCATGAACGCCCCGGTGATATAGCGGCCCGGATCGGAGAACGACCGCTTCCCTTGTGCGGCTTGTTCGCGGTGTGCCCGCGTCCACCCCATCACCGCAGCAAGAGCCAGAAACAGGGCCGAGAGGAAGCCTCCAAATGCAAGCAGCGAAATGGCAGCGGCGATCAAGGCCACCACGGAAAGCCGTTCCGGCCAGTCTAGCTTTCCGCTCTTACCGACAGGTCGCTTCGGGGCTTCGTCCGTATCAGGCCCTTCAACCTTATTGCTGTTATCCTTTACCATCATGCTACAGCCCCGTGCTCTGGGCCGTCGGCAGCGGCGCGTAGATCAGGTCGCAACCTCCCGTGCTCCAGTTGCTGAACTGCACCCGGTTGCCGCGCGCCTTGTCCAACCACACGCTGGTCGAGATCATGCCGCCCGACCGAGAAGTCGGCTGGCCATACACCCCGGTCAGATCGCGGCCCACCGCCATACAGGCGTCCGCGTCATCCTGTGCCAAATGAACCTGATTGAGCTTGCCACCTTTGAACCAGAAACTCACCCGCATCGACTGATCATTGGCGCTGTAGGTGCCTGCGGCCTCTTTCACGCCTATCGGCAGCGTAGCGTCCGAAGAGGGATCGACACGTTGGACCGTTCCCTTACTTGCGGCAACGACCTGATCCGGCGTCATGCCCCATTTGGAATACTGCCAATGTGCGCCAGCCGGGCTGGCGATTGCGGCGCAAGCGAGCGCGGAAACAAACGCCACCTGAATACCTCTGCGGATCACTCTTCACTCCTTTGACAAAGTCCTCCCAGCTAGAGCACAAAAATCATCAATAAGCATCCTATTGTATTCAATACGAACTCTACTGACTGTGGAAATCGGCGCTGCCTGATGGCCGAAAAGGCGGATGGACCTTAACGAGATCGAGACGGCTGATCAGGAAGTCTGCAAACGCTTTGCGGCGAACGTGCGGAGGCTGCGGAGGGCGCAGGAAAAATCTCAAGAACAGCTTGCAGACGATGCCGGTATCCACCGCACCTATGTTTCGTCCCTCGAAAGGACGGGCACAAGAAACCCAACGATCAGCGTGGCCAGCCGCATGGCCAAGGCGCTTGGGGTTCATCCGGGCGAATTGTTCGAGTGAGCGACCCGATCAATCAGGGTTGAGCGCGTCCAAAATCGCGGAGAATACTCCCATATATTCGCCCCGCAGGACATAACGCGGTTGCCCTCGCTTTTGGCGATGCCGCAGCGTCTTCTTCTCGATTATCCCAGCCCGCTCCAGCCGACGCAGCACATCAAGCGACGCTTCTGGCACACAATCATTCTTCAAGCCCGCATTACTCAACAGTGCGGTGTAAACGACGCGCGCCGAAGTCCCCTCAGCAGCACACGCTTCTGCGATAGCACTGACCATCGAAATCAAGTCACTTAATGCTGGACGATCAAGCTCCTCGAACAAGGCGGCAACCTGATCCCAATCACAACATTCTCTGAGGTCGGCTCGCTCGCTGCGAAAAATTTGCATGAGCCTATCGGCTGGGGCAGCAAGGATCATCGGCGAGTAACGCCCTCTTTTGGGTCGCGTGATCTCAAACCGCAGACGGTCAACGCTCTTGGCATAAACCGACAGGTCGCGTTCAGCGGGCAATTCGCTTCGGATCGAAAACAAATCTTCATATCGTTCCCAGCTAACTCGCTGGAGATGATGCCGGATGCGCGCTTCGCTCAGGCCGTTCAGCATGGCCTGCGCACTCGAACGCACCACTTCACGGGCCTTTGCATGGTATCGCTCAAAATAGGTCTCGATCTGGGGGACGCGTGCTGCGCCCCATTCTAGCCTTCCGCTAAATTGCCGGTGGAGAAGTTCGACGTCCGTTCCATCCGCCGAAGTTTCGAGACCAGTAGGAAACGGCGCTACGATCATGCCGATGACCTGCATCAGTTTATCAACGAAGATCGGAAAAAATCGGCCAAAAATATCTGGTCCGAGCAACTCGGTGCCAAGGTCGATGTCCGGCAACCAGTTTTCCTGATTGTCGAGCGATGGCGTCACGCCGAAATGATCAAAAAAGCCGAACGGGCTTGCTTGCTCCAAATAGGTGATGAAGTCGCAATTCGCACTGTCGGGCGCGATATATGCCGCAATCCGGCTGGCGAGCGTTCGTGTTGGATTGCAATGAAGCGAAACCGAAAATGAGCCAGCGCCTTCCAGTAAGCCGCGAACGAAAATCTTCAACGCGCCAAGTGTCGAGGCCGCATCCTGCCGAGTGCGGATGATCATTGTGCCATCGCGCCGCGCCTCTGGCGTCCGAAACCAATCTTCTCGCCAATGAGGCTGGGAAAGAAGTTCACGATAGGCTTCGGGCGTGACAGGCGTAGGAAAGTTGAAGGGGGTGTTAGGAGCAGAGATGCGCCAAGTCCCCGTGACGTTGATTTGCATCCGGTCAACGCCAACCTCGTCTATGCGAGGAGAAAGAGGAAGGGAGAAGGCTCGAAGGGCGGTTCGACTGCGTTGCCGGGCACGTATCACTTTCGTCCCAGTATCAGTTTCCATCCCGTATTCCCTATAAATTACCTTATCGCCTCTCTGTAGATGGCCGGGCACAGAAAGAAATCACAAACACGCGAGACCAGCCTTAAAGACCGTTCGGATAGCTGGCAGCAAATGGCTGCCACTGGGATGTAGGGCACAACGTGAGCTTCCTCGCCCATCCAGCATGGCCAGTCCGATCAAGGAGCCGCACCCATCGCTCAGGCTGCACGAACCGAGCATGGACTGCACCATGGCATCGGCGGCAGCACCCATACCCCTTCAGCGGAGATGCGTAATTTTCGAGGTGTATGGTGATCTCCCCCGGTGTCGCGGGTCGATCAAATCCGCATATCGAGCATGATGCCGGGCGGGTAATCAGACCGCGCCGGAAAGCGTCGCGCTGGATTGGTATCGTTGCTTGCCGCTCACTAGGGGACCAGCCGTTATACCATGTGCGACACCATCCACGATGCAAGGTCATGCCGCCCCCTCGGCTAGTACCCGATAAACCGAGGCGCGACCGATGCCCAGCGTTGCGGCGATTTCCGAAGCACCTGCGCCCGCATCTTTCATCGCACGCACCTGCTGCGCTTTTGCGCGAGCGGTGGGCGCTCGGCCACGATACTTCCCCGCAGCTTTGGCTTTGGCGATCCCGTCCTTTTGGCGCGAAAGCATCACGGCGCGCTCGAACTCAGCAACGGCCGCGAACATCGTCAACAACATGCGCCCACTAGGCGATTTTGTGTCCATCTCCGAGCCGCCGAAGTCGAGGATACGCAGGCCGACGCCCTTTGCCTCCAATCTGCCGACGATGCTCAGAAGGTCGGTAGTGGAACGTGCGAGCCGGTCGAGGCGCGTAACCACGAACACGTCGCCCTCGCGGACGAAATCTAATGCCGCACCCAGTTGCTCCCGCGCCGCGACCGAAGACACCATCTCACGGAAAATTCGTGTGCAACGCGTTGCAAGGAGTTGAGCCTCCTGCGCCTCTAGTCCCGCCACTTGCTCCGATGTGCTGCTGCGACAATAGCCTACCAGCAATGCTTCCTCCTATCTTGAACTGGAAAAAGCCTACCTGCTGGCGCAGCGCACACCAGCTCGAAGTGTATTATTGGATCAATACGGATAAAAGCGTTCATCCGCCCCGGCTTGGTTTGCCAGCAAAGTGGCCCCGTGAGGATGGCGCTTGCAGAGTGATAGCCTGCCCGTTATTGGGATCGCCGCTCGGCGCGCCTTACGGCGTTCCGAGCATGATCGCGCCGGTGCCTCGAAAGAGGCTTAAAAGGGAACGCGGTGAGGATGGCCCCGGCCGTCCAAATCCGGGGCTGTCCCTGCAACTGTAAGCGGCGAGCGCAATGCACATCGCTTCTTCTCAAGCGAGAGGGAGCAGCCACTGGACCGGACGCTAAATCCTGCGAGGTCTGGGAAGGCCGTGCATCAAGCTATGACCCGCGAGCCAGGAGACCTGCCAGCGTCTGGTCGCTCTTGCCCGGTCCAGGGGATGGCCAAGGCACGGTATCTTTCCGTTTGAGCGACGAACGGGCGGTGGAGGCCGCATCGGTTCGCGTGGCGGTCGCTTCATGGCGTCCGGCTGCTGACGCGTGCCGACCGTCGTTGGCGGCACGTCTCCACCCGAATGTCGCGTGACGCCGGGAAGACATGCAATGGAATGGAAGAATGTAGGATACTGGCTGGCCACAGGGCTGGCCGCCACCACGACGCAGCAGGCCAGCGCGGAAACCGCCGCTGATAGTTCAGCCGAAATCATCGTATCGGGCGTTCGGCCGGGCGCATTACTCCAAGAAACCGAGACCGGATCGCGCTTGAGGCTGACCGCTCTCGAAACGCCAGCCAGCGTCGCACAGATTGATGGTGACGCGATCCGCGCTCGCGGCGATCTGGATATAATGTCGGCGGTCACCCGTGCGCCGGGCGTCACCACCTCCGCCAATCCGGGCAATGGCGGCACGGCCCTGTCGCTGCGCGGCTTCTCCGGCCAAGGTTCGGTGCTGCAACTGGTTGATGGCGTCCGGCTGTTCCCGGTCGCGGGCACGATCACCTTCCCCACCGACCCGTGGAATGTCGAGCGCATCGAGTTGCTGAACGGCCCCGCTTCCGTCCTTTACGGACAGGGCGCACTGGGCGGCGCGGTGAACATCATCACCAAGTCCCCCAATGCCGAACGCACGGAATTTGACGCGGAAGCAGGCTACGGATCGCAGGATAGCTGGCGCGCGGCAGCAGGTGTCGGTGGGCCGCTTGGGGATATGCTTTCCTACCGGCTCGACGTCAGCTACCGGGCATCAGACGGCTATGTCGACCGTGGCAATTCCAAGAGCCTTGCCCTCTCCGGCGCGCTGCGTTTCCGGCCCAGCGACAGCTTCACGCTCACCCTGCGCAACGACTATGGCAATCAGCGGCCGATGGAATATTTCGGCACGCCGCTGATCGACGGCGAACTGGTGAACGGCAATCGGCGGCGCAACTATAATGTCGCTAACGCCAGTCTGCACTACCGCGACAACCGCACCACGCTCACCGCCGACTGGACGGTGGCCGAAGGCATCACCCTCTCCAACGCCGCCTATCGCCTCACCAGCAAGCGGCTGTTCAAAAATCTGGAGAGCTATTTCTACAATAGCGGCACTGGCCAGATCGACCGGATGGACAATCTGGGTATCTTCCACGACCAGACCCAATATGGCGATCAGGCGACCGTCCGCATCAGCAAGCCGATTGCGGGCCTGAAAAACGATCTGGTCGTCGGTTTCGACGCCAATCTCATCAAGCTCACCTATTCCAACGATTTTGGATCGGACAGCCAAGAGGATGCGGTTGATCCGTTCGACTTCGATCCCGGCCTGTTCTACGACACGCAGGGAATTGCGCCTCGCTACCGCAGCCGCACCAATGAATATAGCTTCTTTGCCGAAGACCGCTTGGCGTTGACCGATCAGCTTTCGGTAGTAGCAGGCATCCGGCACGAGCGCGACAAGGTGCAACGCTGGAACATCGTCTATAACCCGGACGGCAGCACCAGCGAGGTCAATGCCTTCCCCAATGGCGCGACCAACCGGAAGTTCCGCAATACCACATGGCGGATCGGCGGCGTCTATCAGCCGACCTCCAATATCTCGCTCTATGGGCAATATTCGACCGGCGTCGATCCGCTCGGCACGCTGACCACCTTCACCACCAATGCGACCCAGTTCGCCTTCACCAACGCGACGGGCGATCAGGTCGAGGGTGGCATCAAAGCCGTGTTTTTTGACGGCAAGGGCAGCGCGACATTAGCCGCCTATCGCATCGTCAAGAAGAAGCTGGTCGCGCAGCGCACGCCTTCCAGCCCGATAGAGCAGATCGGCCAGCGATCCGCCAAGGGTATCGAGGCATCACTGACGCTCCAACTGACCGACCGCTTCGGCATTGATGCCAACGGCACGGTGCTGGATGCGGATTTCGACGACTTCATCAGTGGCGGCACCAGCTACACCGGCAATACACCGCCCAACGTGCCCGAAGTGGCGGCGAACCTGTCGCTCTACTGGACGCCCATCGACGCGCTCCGCGCCAATGCCAGTTTGCGCTATGTCGGCCGGACCTTCTCCGACAACGCCAACAGCTACCGGGTGCCGGGCTATGCCGTGGTGGATGCGGGGTTGACCTATGCGTTGACCCCCAACCTCGCCGCGAACCTGCGGGTCTATAATCTCTTCGACAAACATTATGCGACCACCACCTATAATGACGAGCAGTGGATATTGGGCCGTCCCCGTTCCATCGACGTTTCGGTGACTGCTCATTTCTGATGGACGTGCCCGGTGGCGTCATCGCAGTAAGCGATGGCTGTATGTCACCCATCGCTGGCTGGGCATAGTGACATGCCTGTTGCTGGCGATGTGGTTCCTATCGGGCATCGTCATGATGTATGTGCCTTTCCCGTCACTGACCCAGCAGGAGCGGCTGGCGGGATTGGCACCCATCGACTGGAAGCAGGTCCATGGGGCTGTTCAGGCCGACGCCTTGATGCAGCAAGGAATAGGCGGCCCCGTATGGATAGGCGATGGGGCGACTTCGGCCGTGACCGGGCGCGCCATCGCTCCTGTCACGGCTCGCCGGGCAGGCGATATCGCCGCCGCGTTCGGCAAAGCGCCTGTCTCCGCCGTCGATCTGATCGAGCGGGACCAGTGGACGGTTAGTGGCGGGTTCAACCGCTACCGACCCTTGTGGAAGGTGACGGTCGACCGGCCGGATGGGGTGGTCCTCTACGTCGCATCCACCACCGGAACGGTGGTGCTCGACACGAACCGGGCAGAGCGTTTCTGGAACTGGCTCGGATCGGTTCCCCATTGGATTTACCCGACCGTGCTGCGTCAGGATCAGCCGCTTTGGCGGCAGGTGATCCTCTGGACATCCGGCGTGGGCATCATCGGGGCGGTCAGCGGCATGTGGATCGGCATCCTGCGTATGCGGCTGCGCCGCCGCTACAAAGGCGGGCGGATTTCACCCTATCGCGGCTGGCAAAAGTGGCATCATGTTACGGGGCTGTTTGGTGGCACGTTGCTGATTGCTTGGATCGTCAGCGGCTGGCTCTCCGTCGATCCCAACCGTTGGTTCGCCAGCAAAGGTCTGAGCGATGCCGGTCGCGCCGCTTATGCCGGAGCAGGGACGCCGCCCACGCTCGACTGGCAACTCGTCGGCAGCGCACCACAGGCTGCGGGCGCGCGCCAGATGCGGATGATCTGGACCGATGGCACGCCGTTGCTGCTCATCTCCCGGCCAAGCGGACAGGACGCGGTCCTTGATGCCCGGACCTTGAAGCCGGTGACGTTTGAACCTCGCCGCCTGATCCGTGCCGCCCATCGGCTGGTTCCCGGCGCTCGGATCGAAGCGGTGGACTGGCTCACCAAATCCGATGCCTACTGGTATGAAGCCAAGGCGAACGTGGAATTGCCGGTGTTGCGCCTCCGCTTCGCCGACGCGAATAGCAGTTGGGTCTATATCAGCCCCCGCACAGGCGAGGTGCTGCGAAACTTGGACGCTCGCCGCCGCCTCTACCGCTGGCTGTTCGATGGGCTGCATCGCTGGGATTTTGAGGTGCTTATCCAACAACGGCCGCTTTGGGACGTCTGGATGTGGCTATGGCTGACGCTCGGCTCCGTTATTTCGCTGAGCGGCGTTGTCATCGGCTTCCGCCGCTTGAGGGGAGCAGGGCCGAAACGCGCGGCTCAAGCTCCCGACCAATGGCATCCTTCATTTCTGTCTGGGCCACCGACCCGGAAGGTGTGATCCTTGCCGCCCTTCAAGCAGGAGCCGTATCAATGATCTCTGGATGATGTGAGACAATGCCTCACTGGAGCGATTTAGGGCCATGTGGGACAGCCAGAGAGGATTGGCTGCATGTCTCATGGGGGCAAGGTCTATTGAACTCCCTATGCCCTTACTGCCGATCAAGACGTTTGAAGCGGACCTCTTGAACGAACACAGAACATCAGGCATTTGAAGCGATAAACGATGCCAGCGGTGGGCTTGGAGTAAGAATGGCTAAGAACTCACGGATTGAATGGACCAATCACACGTTCAACCCGTGGTGGGGCTGCATTAAGGTTTCTCCGGCCTGTAAGCATTGCTACGCCGAGGCATGGTCCAAGCGGGTGGGCCAAAATGTGTGGGGACCGAAATCAGAACGACGGTTCTTCGGAGACAAACACTGGTCCGAACCATTGAAATGGAATTTGGAAGCAGAACGCTCTGGCGAGCGCAGACGAGTTTTCTGCGCGTCGATGGCGGATGTGTTCGAGGATAGGGCGGGTCTCGACGAATGGCGGGTCAAGCTTTGGTCTTTGATCGAGAGAACGCCCCATCTGGATTGGCTGCTTCTCACGAAGCGACCTGAACGAATTGCGGCCACCGTTCCTTGGGGCTTGCATTGGCCGGGTAACGTATGGATTGGGACGACCGTCGAAGATCAGGAATGGGCTGATGAACGACTTCCATATCTCGCCGAACTGCCTGCGGCAGTCCGCTTCATTTCAGCAGAACCGCTACTCGGCCCACTGAATTTGCGCCCTTGGTTAGGAACGAGCTTGGACTGGGTTATAGCTGGTGGTGAAAGCGGCCCGAAGGCACGCCCCTCAAGCCCTGCGTGGTTCAGAGATGTGATGAACCAGTGCATGGAAGCTGATGTAGCCTTCCATTTCAAGCAGTGGGGGGACTGGGCACCTGGACAAGGGATCAATCTAGCCAAGGCGCGTGCCGATCACGCAGCGGATGGCACTTTGATGTTGCGATTGGGAAAAAAGGTAGCTGGGCGGATATTGGACGGCGAAGTTTGGGACGGTCTTCCTAACGCACGGAGGGCGTGATCATTAATCCCCTTCTTTTTTCCGAAATGGAATTGCCGGTCACGCGAGCAGGTGCACCGGAGCGAAATTTCCAGTCGCTTCGGCACCCTCTGTGGACACAAAGCAAAGCCCATCTTATCCGCGACTATCTAAAACTGTTCACCATGGTCACTCGCCATGGAACCTACATCGACGGGTTCGCTGCCCCACAAGAGAGTGACCACCCGGAAATGTGGTCTGCAAAGTTAGTCCTTGAGAATGACCCGAAATGGATGCGGGATTTCTGGCTATGCGATCTAAACCCATCGGGAACAAGTCGGCTCGAAGCACTCGCAATTGAGCATCGCTCGAAAAGTAGGCGGATTTCTGTTCTGACCGGAGATTTTAATTTGACGGTTGATGAGGTGCTTGCATCTCCTCGTATTAAAGAGACGACAGCAACTTTTGCATTGCTCGACCAGCGTACATTTGAATGTTCTTGGGAGACCGTTCAAAAATTGGCTCGGCGGAAGACTGGACGCAAGATCGAGCTATTCTATTTCTTTGCCACCGGCTGGGTAGATCGTTCAATCGCGGCTGTAGCTCGCGAAGAAACCGCCGCTAAGGTAGAACGTTGGTGGGGCCGTGCTGATTGGCGTTCGCTTCAAGGAATGGAGAGCGTGCTACGCGCAAAGATGGTCGCCGCCCGGTTCAAAGACGAACTGGGATATGCTTATGCCCATCCTTACGCGATCCACAGTGCACGACGCGGCGGCAGAACAATGTATCACATGATCCACGCTACCGATCATCCTGATGCTTCGCCACTGATGATCCGGGCGTACAGGAAAATTTCTGGGCGTCCAGAAATTGAAAGTTCATCCCAGCAGGGGTCCCTTGAGGAACTGTGGGGCGCGCTCGAAGAAGAATGACGCAATACGTTGGATGAATTGGATCGGTAACGCTCACGCGGCCTCGGTCCAACTCAGATGATGAACGGACAACTCCGCAGCCGTAATGGTGTCGTCAGTTCCCCGACACCTCAGATGCGGGGCAACCGGCTCCCATAGCGGCAAAAACGGCCGGTAGAAATTTCTGAACAATATGTCGAAAAAGCAAGCAGGCGACAGCGGCGCACGCACAGGAACTCGGCAATCAGGCGAGCCAAATGTCAGATGCGAAATCGGATGGGGATCAGCGGCATTGGCAGGTGGATTGGGAACGAAGTCGAAGCGGTATGTGCCTCGACTACGAAATGCATCGTTTACCGGGTCCGTAGCCATATCCCGGAGCCAGTCTGCAAGCGTGATCTCGTCGGGCCGTGCGTCGAGTAGGTTTTGATCTACGGGACAAGGTATATATGAGTAGCGATGCGAACTGAGCATATCCCCTATAAACCGGCATTGCACGATTACCACCGCGCCATCGTGAAACACCGCAGAATATGCCCCCTCGTCGAGGATGCCGATGAACTCTCGAAGCGCCACACCTCCCGGAGAAATCATTGTAGGCACGGTCGCAGGTCCAAAGATTTGACGTTCTTCTGGTCCTTCTAAGAGATGGGTTTGAAATGCGAGAAATGCCCCTGCTCCGTAGCCATCAACTACGAAATCATTCATCTTCCCGCAAATAGCTCTTGGCCTCATGTGCCCTGACCGTAAACTTCCGTCAATTCTGTGCGCAAATCGAGAGGAAGTTGCTCCCAAGGGACGGACTTAGCACGACGCAATGCCTCGCGCAGGTCGTCAAAATCATCTCCTATCGGCAGAGCATCGTCAAAGTTGCTATCCGACGAAACCGCCAACTGCTCTGCTACCTTACGGGTCGGGTAATGAAATGATAGCTGGAAGCCTTCGGCTCGTATTGCATCTACCTCACTGATTATTTGAGCCATGCTATCACCGCTACCCGTTATATATGTCCACGCACGCGATCTCGTCATAGCTGTGAACAGGATGTTGCGGCGCTTCTTCGCACCGAAAGGTGCTTCACAGAACTGTGCATCGACCACGAAAACGACCGGTGCTTCATTGCCCTTCGCTCGGTGAATATGCGTGACTGCAATAGAACCTTCGCGAAAAAGTTCGTCGCGAGAAGAGGTCTGCCCCGGCACATGGCCTTCCAAGCCCGCCGCCCTCAGTGCCTTTAAAATCCTGCTTGCAATCGTCTTGTTGCGACGCACGTCGGGAATAACGATCATGATGTCGCTATGTTGCAGTTCATCCTTCTCTACAAGGGAAGCGATCTTTTTCGCCACCCATACATACTGCTTTTCCGAACTGTCTAAGTTTATAACTTCAAGAGATGAAGCCGGAGACAGATATTTAGAAAAAAATTCCGGCACCGACTTTGGATTACGCTGCATTGTTACTTGATGATCATATGTTAGCTCCCCATCAGTGACGGAGTAGCCAAGCCTCACCCACAACTTCGGATCAGGAAAAATCTGCACGAGCGGTTGGCGTTTTAAGCCAAAGCCCAGCCCATGGGCTGCGACCAACGTCCAAGGAGGGTTTCGGTAGCAGCGCGGCAGCACGATGTCCTGCTGCGGCTGATCGACTTCATTCCGCAAAGTGACCAGCGGCTTATGTTTGGCGTCGTAGCCGAACAATTCGGCTTCGGACGGCATGTGAACATCCCCCAAGTTTTGAAGGTCATCATATGCCCAAACTATCCTTTTGGGCGCTTTTACTAAACGGTACGCCATACGAAAGAATGATGTTGGGAGGTCTTGTGCTTCGTCGATTAGCATCATGTCGTATATGGCAGGTTCAGCATCCCCGAAGGCGGCCAAGGTTTCTTTGCAAGCACCATCGAAGGCCTCCTCATAACCGAAGACACGAGCAGCAGTTCCGAAGTCACGGTAAGGTGATCCAGCGCGTGAAACCGCTTCTCGATAGACACCGCTTCTATCCGACCCGCCCCACGCGTGCATAATATGAAGCTTAGACCAGTCCGGTTCTTCATTTATTTGTGCAAAGACGAAGCGGTTAATCAAGGCTTCAAATTGCTGATACAAAGACCTTGTATTGAACGTCACTACGATATTCCAGTCAGGGCGTTTGACGTGCAAGTAGGCAGCTTTCAAAGCTAAAACCACCGTCTTCCCTGATCCTGCCAATCCCCGAATACGCTGCGGTCCATCAACATATTCGATAGAACCACGCTTTTGCCAGAGGTCAAGGTTAGCAATTTGACGCTCAATCTCTTTGATCGCAGCTCCTTTGGAGTTTTCCTTTACGACGTTCTCACGCTTTTTCTTGGGGCGCAAATTAGATATACGCTGAACGGCCGCGTTCAGATGCTGAACAGCTTCATCGTCAAGCCGCTCACTCTCCTCTAGCACCGGCAGCTCGCTTAGGCGATCAAGCCCGACGAGATGGCTTTCGTCATCCTCCACAAAGGTGTCGGCCAAGGGGTGGATCGAAACGGTGAGCAGATCGACGATCAGTTGCCGCCCTCTCCGCAGCTCCTTAAACGAGTTCAATTTGTTGAACAGAGCCGCGTGCTGCTGCTCTTGGCGGGTGATCACCTCTTCTGGGATAGCAGCAGCTTGCGTCGGCGTACCACCGTCGAACGAGTAGAGATCGAATATGACCACCCCTCTGTCGCGCGACACCAAAACCGCGTCGAACTCAATTCGATCATCGTCGACCGTGAGAACCGGGTAACCGATGTACAAAGTTCCAGTGAACGCGCCTGCCCGCACGGATTGAACAAACGCTTGCACCACCTCACGGTCACGAAATTCCCCGAATATAACGTCAAGGTCGCGATCAAAATCGGGAAGAATGTCGTCCATGTACCTCAAACTCCAAGCCCGCCAGAGCCGAAGCCCGCACGTTAGCCAGTTGCTGTTATCGCATCAATCGGCCAACGTCAGCACGCAAACTCCGCTTGTTCGTCGATGCCGGGCTTGTACCGATGGAAGGGGTATAAACTTGTTGAGCCATCACAACTGAGACTGACGCTTCGCTAGATGAGCGCCACACAGCGCCCGTCCCACCGCCCACACATCTTAATAGGCACCAAAATGATGATCGTTCTTACGGCTGACGACCTCGCCGCGTTCAGCGACAGCACGCGTGATGAAATTTTGCGGCGGCTAGGGGATGTCGTTGGCAACATGCCAAGCCGCGCGCCCTTTCCGGCACCGGATTATGGCGATGCGTATAACGACATTCACACCTCCGACCTTGAGGACATTACATTCAAGCGCATGGGGAAATGGATGGAGGGTTTGTCTGATCAGGTCCGGGCTGGTGCCCGGATAATCGCGCAACATGGGCCGGTCATCGAGGCTCGCCTTTTGCGCGAAGCCGGAATTAACGTGCGACAGTTTCAGTCCGCAACCACGCGCCGGACGAGAGCAATGACCCGCGACAGTGGCGCTTATTTTCTCGGATGGAATAAATGGCTTGGTGTCGACGATCCCCATGGCAAATTTGCCGTCAGCCCCATCACTCACCAATCTCTCCAGAGATATTTCGGCATCCTCTGAGCAGGCCGACCGCTTGCAACAAATTGCAGCAGGCTTAGGGCGCTTTGGAGGCGCTCAGTCCACAAAGGAACTGTGCGCCCGCAGATGATCAAGATCGACACTGTATGATACTTTTCTGACGGCCTCTGCCAACACGTCAGCATCGAGGCCGCTGCCGTAACGCCGCCCAATTTTCTTGCCGCGCGTCCAGCCGCACAATTCGTCCTTTTTCTCTTCCGGCACATCGGCCCGGTCCAAGGCGCGCTTGAAGGTATGGCGGAATGAGTGGAATGACAGCAAGGGTCTGCGGTCCCCCAACCCGAAATGCTGGAGGTCACTCCGATACCATTTGGCGAAGCATGAACTGGCATCGCCATATTTGTTGATCGGCACCTCTGGGAACAAGGTTTCCTCGGCCCGACTACGCCGCCGCCCTACCCAGTTCAGCAAGCCAATCTCTACCAGCGTAGGATGAACGGGGATTTCTCGCTCAGCGTTCTTGTTTTTTAGCTTCATATCCTTCGTCAAAACGATGAAGGGCGTGCCTGCGTCAGAGACGCGGAAGTGCGATGGCGTTAACTGCAAGATTTCGCCGCAGCGAAGGCCCGAAAAGAGGCCGATTACGGGTGCCCAATAGCGGGCGCGACGGATGATGGCATCTCCCGGTTCGCTGAAACCGTGGCGATCATTGCGGCAGCCAGTATAGATCGGCCGCCGGAAGATGCGTTGTAGTTCATCCTCCTCAAACGGCATCTTCGCAACCGAGCCGTCTGGCTTCTTGCCATTTGGCATCAAACCGTCCGCATAGTTTTTCGCGATATAGTCATGCCCGCTGGCCCAACCGCAGAAGCGTGATAGCTGGCTCAGATATTTCTCTTGGGTCGCATACGACAGCACCGGACTGTCCGGGGATCGGCTTGCAGCGATAGAACGAAGATCGGCTCCACCTCGGATCAAATCCTCAAAGTTGGGAGGCAGCTTGTCGATAACTCCGGCGAAGCCCTCGCAAGCCGCCTTGGTCAACGCCGCCAATGGGGTCTCCGTACCGAAAAACGCCAAGATATGCTTCATTTCAGCGCGATAGCGGTCTTTCGTCTTCTCAGACTGCCCTTTGCGGAAGAGGGCGTCCAGATAGGCTTGCTGCACCTCGCCGAAGGTAGGTCCGTGCCGCGCGGGAAGCGAAGACGCATAGACGGGAGAGGCCGAAATAGGCTCCAGAAACGCAATGTCATCGAAACCCTTGGAGTAATCTCCGTCCAAGTGGCGACGCTCCATCTGGGCGATCTGCAAGGCAGCGCGACGGACTAGCTCCCGAAGCAACTGCGCCTCCGGCGAAAGGAAATCAGCGCGGATACCGGCTTTGCTCAGCAGATCAGCTTCGACCGACTGAACAAGCCGCATCGTTCCAGCATCTTCCGAAGACCGAAACATTGCGATGCGGTCTTCGATCTCCATCACATAGTCATCTCGGCGCTGGACATCCACCGCGTCATCGGGAGGCAAGGCGTCCAATTCTGACCGTGCTGCCAACAGGTAATCTCGCGCCAGTCGCCGGGCATCCAGATCGGTCAGCAAGGGCAGAGAGGGATCGCTCGGCCGAACCGGAGCAGAAATGCGCGACCGGACGATAATTCCCTGCTCGTTCGCCGCTGAATGGCTGATCCGGTCCTGCGTCTCACGGATTTCGCGCTGCACGGCTTGAACCGCGAGATGATATTTGCGCTCATGCTGGCGCGCGGGTTCTCCGGCATCTTTCCATGCGGACACCCCTAGTGACTTGTTGTAATCTGCCCGGCCCAGATGCGCGGCTACGTCATCGGGGAAGCGCCTGCGATAATAGAGATTTCGGCTGCCCGCACGTTCAACGACGTATGGCGGTTTTGGCATGTCTTCCATGACCCTGTGTTACACATCGGTGTAGCAAAGAGGCAAGAAAAGCCGCAGATTTCCGCCAATTGGCAGAAATCCGCAGGTTTTGGGAAAATTGGTGGAGCCGAGGGGGATCGAACCCCTGACCTCGTCATTGCGAACGACGCGCTCTCCCAGCTGAGCTACGGCCCCGAAGGAGCGCTGCCTATAAGCGAGCAGCAATTCCCTTGCAACGGGCTTTTTCGCAAAAGCTCGGGCTCCATGGCGACATCGGCAAGATGGTGCGGTTGAGGGACGTTACCACCCCGTAACATCCGGAACGATGCGCCCTGCTGCTCATTGGTGATGCAACGGCTTTAGGCCGTCGCAACAGCAGTCAAGGAGAAGGATGATGGGCTATCAAGGCGGACGTCGCTATGGCGATGACAGGGCGCGCAGCGACTGGGATCGCGGAACCGACCGGCATCGCGGACAGCGTGACTGGCGCGACGATCGTAGCTATCGCTACGGGACACGGGGTCAGTTCAGCGGGCCGGACTCACGGCGGTCACCAGAGCATTATGATCCGGAAGAACGCGGCTTCTTCGACCGTGCTGGAGATGAAATCCGCAGCTGGTTCGGCGACGAGGAAGCGGAACGACGCCGGGAATATGACGAATATTATAATCGCCCCTATGGCGACCCCCGGGACGAAAGCAGTCGCATCGGCTTTGCTTCGGCATCGCGCAGCAACCAGTATCTGCCTAACCGCGGCTATGCACCCTATACGGGCGAACGCAGCGGCTATGGCAGCGAAGATCATGGCAATCGCGTGCGCGCCTTTGGCCCCACGCATGACTATGGCGAACATCATGACGCCAATTATTATGCGTGGCGTCAGCAGCGGCTTGATGAACTGGACCGCGACTATGCCGAATATCAGCGGGAAAATCGCGATCGCTTCAACACTGAATTCGGCAGCTGGCGGACCCGGCGCACTGAACAGCGCCAGGCAGCGCAACAGGTTCGCGAGCATATGGAAGTCGTCGGAAGCGATGGCGCACATGTCGGAACGGTCGATCGGTTAAGTGGCGATCGCATCATACTGGCGAAGAACGATCAGGATGCCGGCGGCATGCATCACTCCATCCCCTCGTCCTGGATCAGGTCGGTGGACGATCAAAGGGTGACGCTGGAAAAGACGGCCGATGAAGCGCACAATGCGTGGCGAACCGAACGGGAGCAGAATGCTCTCTTTGGCGAAGGGCGCGAACAGAGCGGCTGGAATGCTGGCGGCGTCAATTCGCGCGATACGGAACGCAATCGCTAATCGAATACAAAAATAGGCAAGGGGTCCGGCGGATGTCCGGACCCTTTGTTTGTCCACTTCCTTTTCCCCACTGCGGTGAGCCGGTCCCGCCTTTAATGCGTCCGGCATGAAGGGAGGATGATTAAGTTCGCTCGCGCCCTTGCCCTTGGGCCTCAAGCAATGCCAGAGCGCAATCTCCATGCGTTACGAGGCCCTTTCATGCCAACCATATTGCTGTTGGTCATTTCCAATCTCTTCATGACCATAGCCTGGTACTGGCACCTGAAGAGCGGGATGGGAAAGCCGATCCTGCTGGTCATCCTGATCAGTTGGGGCATCGCGCTCGTCGAATATTGTTTCGCCGTACCCGCAAATCGCATTGGGTTCGCCAGCGGCTGGAGCCCAGGTCAGTTGAAGATCGCGCAGGAAGCAATCGCCCTGATCGTCTTCGGCGGCTTCATGGTGACGGTTCTGGGGGAACCACTCCATTGGCGTCACGCGGCCGCCTTCCTGTGCATAATGGCGGCGGTCGGCTTTCTGTTCGTAGGGCGCTCCTAAAGCGGATCTGCGAGCTAAGGCAGAAGAAGCGACGAGTCCCCATAGGAGTAAAAGCGGTAGCCGCTTTCTATGGCATGAGCATAAGCCGCCTGCATGCGCTCCCGCCCCATCAGGGCACTTACCAGCATAAACAAGGTCGATCGCGGCAGATGGAAGTTGGTCATGAGGCCTTCCACGGCACGGAAGCGGTAGCCGGGCGTGATGAAAATGCGTGTCTCGTCCGCGAACGGGCGGATCACTCCATCTTCCCCGCAGGCGCTCTCAAGCAGGCGCAGGCTGGTCGTGCCAACAGCTATCAGGCGGCCGCCAGCCTTTCGGGCAGCGTTCAGCCGGTCAGCGGCGGCTTGCTCGATCCGGCCCCACTCCGCATGCATGCGGTGATCGTCGGTATCCTCCGCCTTCACCGGCAGAAAAGTACCCGCCCCCACATGAAGCGTCAGCGTTTCCGACATGACACCCGCCTCAGCAAGCGCCGACACCAACGCAGGCGTAAAGTGCAGAGCAGCCGTCGGAGCCGCCACCGCCCCGTCCTCGCGAGCGAACATGGTCTGATAATCGCTGCGGTCGCGGGCATCCGTTGGCCGCTTGCTGGCAATATAGGGTGGCAATGGCATGCGCCCCGCCCGCTCCAGCAGCACCTCGACAGGCTCATCCCCCTCGAAGGTCAGTGTCACCCCGCCATCGTCATCGCGCGCGCCCGCCAAAGCCGTGACGCCTGCACCGAAATCTATCTGGTCACCCTCGCGCACCCGCTTGGCATTGCGAAGGAACGCCTGCCATTGGCGCAGGCCAAGGCGCTTATGGAGCGTGGCGCCGACCTTCGCCTGCCCCCGAATGCCCTCCAATTGAGCGGGGATAACCTTGGTATCGTTGAACACCAACACATCACCGGCGCGCAGCAAGGCGGGCAAATCCCGGACTGTGTGATCTTCGAAAGGCTTTTCGCCATCGACCAACAGCAGGCGCGCCGCATCGCGTGGCGACGCGGGCCTTAGCGCGATGCTTTCAGGCGGCAATTCGAAATCGAAAAGATCTACGCGCATGCGGGCGCTGTCCTCAAGGCACGGCCATCATGCCGATGCGAGATCGGCATGATCCACTTCAGGTGCGACTTATCGCTTCTTCTGTGATGACGCTTTCTTCACCGGCGCGGGTGCAGGCGCGATAATGGAAGGCGCGGGCGGCGTGGGAAGCGCCATGACCGGCGGCTTCCCGTCGCTTTCAATCGATGCCTGCAGGATCGTGGTCGGGTTTGCGGGCGGCTCGCCCGGCGTGATGGCATCGACATATTGCATGCCTTCGATCACGCGACCGAACACCGTATATTTCTTGTCCAGCTGCATGCGAGGCAGGAACAGGATGAAGAACTGGCTGTTGGCGCTATTTTCATCCTGCGCGCGGGCCATCGACACAGTGCCGCGCAGATGCGGCATCGGGTTGAATTCCGCCTGCAAGTCGGGAAGCGATGATCCACCGGTTCCGTCATTCTTCGGGTCGCCGCCTTGCGCCATGAAGCCGGGGATCACGCGATGGAATTTCAGGCCGTTGTAAAAGCCCTGGCGCGTAAGCTGCTTGATACGTTCCACATGCTGGGGAGCGATGTCCGGACGCAGCTGGATGCGGACGCGACCGCCGCTCGACAGGTCGAGATCCCAGACGTCCTGCGGGTCCACCGGAACCGTAGCAGGTGGCAGTTTCGCGCTGGGGTCCTGTCCCATCGACTTGGCATTCTGCTCGGCCCGCGCGGCCGCCTCGGCTCTTTTTGCCTCTTCGGCATTGGCGCCTCCGCCCCCCTGGGCCAGCGCCACGCCGCCCGACGCATAGAGAGCGATAGTGATCGCCACGGTCTTGAACGCCGAACTGAACCGCATGGATGAGCTTTCCCTAATATCTAAAGCCTGGTGGCGAAGCTGCTCTGATAACGCGCTCTTCGCGATTGGCAACTGAACGAAGGCTGAGCGGCCCTTATTGGTCGCCTTTCTTTCCAATCTCACCGACCCGCGCCACCACCTGCTGGCATGTGGCGGGGCTTACGAACTTGTGAATCGGACCGCCGTAAAGCGCGATTTCCTTGACCAGCCGCGATGCGATCGGCTGAAGCGAGACGTCGGCCATGAGGAAGACCGTTTCGACGCGCGGGTTTATCTGCTGGTTCATTCCCGCCATCTGATATTCATATTCGAAGTCGGCAACGGCGCGCAGGCCACGGATGATGACGCTGGCGCCCTGCGATTCGGCGAAGTCCATCAGCAACGAATTGAATCCAGTGACAACGATCTCCGTGTCGATGTCGGCGCATTCGCGGCGCACCATCTCCAAACGCTCTTCATCGGAGAACATGGGCGATTTGGAAATGTTGGTGGTCACGCCGATCACCAGCTTGTCGACCAGCTTTGCTCCTCGGCGAATAATGTCCATGTGACCCAAAGTGATCGGGTCGAACGTGCCGGGATAGACCCCCACCCGCTGCCTGCTCATGCCTTACCGGTCCCTTTCCACGATATAGTCTGCGATCGATCGCAGCAGATCGGCCTCCCCGCCGAACCCATGAAGATGCGCCTTGGCCTGATCCACCAGCAAGCGCGCCTGCTCCCGCGCGCGCTCCACGCCCAGCAGGGAAACGAAGGTTTCCTTGCCCGCCGCCGCATCCTTTCCCAGCGCCTTGCCCGCCAGGTCTGCGTCACCTTCAACGTCCAGCAGATCGTCGGCAATCTGGAAAGCCAAACCAATGTCACGCGCATAGCCATGAAGGCTGGTGCGAGCATCGGCCGGAATGCGCGCCATGATTGCGGCCGCGTCGACGCAAAAGGCGATGAGCGCCCCGGTCTTGAGCTGTTGCAGGCGCGTTACGGTGACAAGGTCGAAGCTGGTGCCTTCCGCCTCCAGATCCATCATCTGTCCGCCCGCCATGCCCGCGGGACCGCTGGACAGTGCGAGGGCCTTTACCAGCTCCACCCGCACGAAGGGGTCCGGATGCGTTTCTTCATCGGCCAATATTTCAAAGGCCAGATCGTGAAGGCAGTCACCGGCCAGAATCGCCGTCGCCTCATCGAAGGCCTTGTGGATGGTCGGCTTGCCCCGGCGCATGTCGTCATCATCCATCGCCGGGAGGTCGTCATGAACCAGCGAGTAGACATGGATGCATTCGACAGCCATCCCGACGCGAAGCAGCGAATCCCGGGAGATGTTGAACAACTCGCCTGCTGCTTGCACCAACAGGGGACGCAATCTCTTGCCGCCGCCTATGGCCGCATGGCGCATGGCCTCATAAAGGCGCGCGCGCGGATCATCCGGGACGGTCAGCAGCACGTCGAACGCGCGATCAATGCCTGCGGCGACGGCAGCCGCCCGAATGGTTACCACCGCTGAACCGGAGGTCAGCCCCTCCATGGCCACGGCGCTCAATCCGCGCCGAAAGGCTGGGCGCCCGTGACGGCGCCGCTGGGGTCGATGGTCAATTTCTGGATGCGGGCCTCCGCCGCCTGCAAGCGTTCAAGGCAGCGTTTGCGCAGTTCTTCACCCTGCGCATAGAGCGAGATCGACTCGTCGAGCGGCACATCACCGCTTTCCAGCCGACGAACGATCGACTCCAGCGCCCGCAGCGCATCCTCAAACGACAATTGGGACAAATCGCCCGGCTCTGTCTTGCTGTCTTCGGCCATGCATCTGCATTGGCGAGCCCCGGTGGCCCGGTCAAGCCTGCACCGCGACGTAAGGCGGATTCCGGGCCTGCTTGTAAGAAAAGCGTCATCGAAGCTCGCGCAAAGCTTGAGGGATTTTGGCAGTTTTGCGTTGACGCTCGCGCCAGCAAGTGCACATAGAAGGACCGCTATGAAATATTATCTCCCCCTGATTTCCGCCGTTGCTCTCAGCATGCTCTCCGCTTGCAACAAAAATGATGAACCCGAAGTCGTCGGCGGCCCTGCCGATCCGATGGCTCAACAGCTCGCGAATGCCGCACCTGTCCAACTGCCCCCTTCAGTAAAGGTCAGCCGTCAGTATCGCTGCAAGGATAACAGCCTCATTTTCATCGACTTCCTGAGCGACGACAAGACCGCGAACCTGCGCACCGAAAAGAACGGCGCGCCGACTAAGCTCGTCGCCCCCGAAGCTGGCAAGCCCTTCACCGCCGAAGGCGGCTATTCGGTCGATGGCAGCGGCAAGCAGATCACCGCTGCCCTTCCGGGCAAAAGCGGCCTTAGCTGCAAAGCCTGATCAACATTTCCATGTCTTTCACGGGCCGGGCTCAACAGCCCGGCCTTTTTTATTTTCCTATCCGGCCGACCAGTTCGGGTTCACCAACCTCGACGGGGTCGGGACCAAAGCGGTTGGGACCGCGCGTCCCGCTCATGATGAAGAAGACCAGCAGAACCAGGCTTCCGATCAGCGGGAAGAAAATGATCAGCAGCCAGAAACCGCTCCGATCCGTGTCATGCAACCGCCGCACCGCTACTGCGAGCCAGGGGATCAGGATGGCAAGGCCGAACAGGCCGGTGAGCGGCCCTCCCCGCGTGTGATAGCCGGTATTGAACGACCAGGGACCCCGGCGCACCCAATGTTCTGTGGTGCTTAGGCCCAGCAGTCCTTCGACAATGCTGATCGCGATGAAGCAAAGCAGGAGGAAGAGGATGAACATCCAATATTCCTTTGGCCGGGCACGGCCGGAAAAACGGGCGTAGCGACGCAGCGGCAACAACATCCATTCCATATTTCCCCTCCTCCGATCGGTGATCCAACGCATATAAATAGCATGTTTTCCCGACTTCAGCCGCACGAGGATTGTCTATCCGCCGCGCCCCCGCTAAAGGCCCGCTCATGTCGACCGCAGCCACTCAGATCACCCCGGAAATTGTCGCCGAACATGGCCTTTCGCCGGAAGAATATGACCGCGTTCTGAACGCCCTCGGCCGTGAGCCGAATCTGACGGAACTGGGCATCTTCTCGGTCATGTGGTCGGAGCATTGCTCCTACAAGTCGAGCCGCATCCACCTGAAGAAGCTGCCGACCGAAGGCCCGCAAGTCATTTGCGGCCCCGGCGAGAACGCAGGCGTCGTCGACATTGGCGACGGACAGGCGGCGATCTTCAAGATGGAGAGCCACAACCACCCGTCCTACATCGAACCCTATCAGGGCGCGGCAACGGGCGTCGGCGGTATCCTGCGCGACGTCTTCACCATGGGCGCGCGTCCAGTGGCGAACATGAACGCTTTGCGCTTTGGCCGTCCCGATCATCCGAAGATGAAGCATCTCATCAGCGGCGTGGTGCATGGCATCGGCGGCTATGGCAATTGCGTCGGCGTCCCGACGGTGGGCGGCGAAGTAAATTTCCACCCTGCCTATGATGGCAACATCCTGGTCAATGCGATGACTGTGGGTGTCGCGGACACGGACAAGATCTTCTATTCGGCCGCCAGCGGCATCGGCAATCCGATCGTCTATGTGGGGTCGAAGACCGGCCGCGACGGCATTCATGGCGCGACCATGGCCTCTGCGGACTTCGGCGACGACGCCGACGCCAAGCGCCCGACCGTGCAGGTCGGCGATCCCTTCACTGAAAAGCTGCTGATCGAAGCATGCCTTGAACTCATGGCGTCCGACGCGATCGTCGCGATTCAGGACATGGGCGCGGCGGGGCTTACTTCCTCCTCGGTCGAAATGGCGTCCAAGGGCGGCGTCGGCATTCAGCTCAACATGGACGATGTGCCGCAGCGCGAAACCGGCATGACCGCCTATGAAATGATGCTCTCGGAAAGCCAGGAGCGCATGCTGATGGTGCTGCAGCCCGGCAAGGAAGCTTTCGCCGAAGCCATTTTCCGCAAGTGGGAACTCGATTTTGCCGTGATCGGCAATGTGACCGACACCGGCCGCATGGTGCTGGTCCACAAGGGTGAGACGGTGTGCGACATTCCGCTCGCCCCGCTGGCCGACGACGCGCCGCTTTACGATCGCCCGTCGATGCCGAAGGACGAATATAAGGCCTGGTCCGGCGTTCAGCCGCTGGGCGAGATCGCCGAAAGCGCGAACATCGGCGCCGATCTCGTCAAGCTGATGGGATCACCAGACATAGCCAGCCGCCGTTGGATCTGGGAGCAGTACGACCACATGGTCGGCGCCGACACGGTGCAGCGCCCCGGCGGCGACGCGGCAGTGGTGCGCGTCCACGGCTCGCAAAAGGGCATCGCGATCAGCACTGATTGCACCCCGCGCTATTGCTATGCCGATCCCTATGAGGGCGGAAAGCAGGCGATCGCCGAATGCTATCGCAACATCTCGGCCGTCGGCGCGACGCCGCTTGCCGTCACCAACTGCCTGAACTTCGCCAATCCGCAACGGCCGGAAATCATGGCGCAGCTCACCGGCTGTCTGGAAGGCATGGGCGACGCCTGCCGCGCGCTCGACTTCCCCATCGTGTCGGGCAACGTCTCCCTCTACAATGAATCCAAGGCGACGGGCGGCGGCTCGGCAATCCTGCCCACCCCCGCCATCGGCGGCATCGGCCTTTTGAAGGACGTCGATGTGATGGCGACTGTCGCTTTTAAGCAGGAGGGCGACGCGATCTGGCTGATCGGCGGCGAAGGCTCACATCTCGGCCAGTCCATTTGGCTGCGGGAAATTCAGGGCCGCGAAGCTGGTGACGCGCCGAAGGTAGACTTGGCCGCCGAACGAACCAATGCCGAAGCTGTCCGCACGTTGATCGGCCAAGGCAAGGTCAATGCCGTTCACGATATTTCAGATGGCGGCCTGCTGGTTACCATCGCCGAAATGGCTCTGGCAGGCGGAATGGGCGCGCAGCTCGACATCGCATTGAACACCGCAGCGGCCTTTGGCGAAGATCAGGGCCGCTATGTCGTAACAGCGGCGGCGGGTACGGAGATTGCCGGTGCAGTCAGGATCGGCACCGTCGGCGGCGACAATGTGACGGGCGTGAATCTCCCCGACCTGCGCTCTGCGCACGAGGGTTTCTTCCCCAACCTGATGGACGCTGAACTGTAAGTGCCAACACACATGGCTCCTGCCCAGCGGGAGCCATGTCAAGCAGGCCGGGTCACCCGTCCGAACAATATCTGATAGGCGTCAGTGCCATCTCCGGCATCGAATGCCGCTATCACTTTCTTCAGTTCTTTCGGCGAAAGCGGCTTCCGGCCCTCGCTCGACACGACCGCGCCAATGCCTTTCAAATGAGCAATCAGACCACGCGCGCCGCTGCAATTGAGCGGATAGTATTCGTCGAAGGCGAAGGCATCCGCATATCGGCGTAGCATCAAGGACAGGTCATCAAGCGAAGGATAATCGGGCACACCGGGAACAAGCCCGCAAGCATGATGAACTGCTCGCCAATGGCCGAAGCTCTCCTTCCCCATCGTCGAAAAGATCAGGCTGCCCCCCGGCCTCAACAGCGCGACCAGGCGAGCAATCGCCTCATCCAGATCATCGAACCACTGGAAGGCGAGGCTCGACAGGATAAGGTCAAACCATTCCCCCTCGAACGGCGGTGCTTCTCCATCCATTGCCAGAAAAGTCCCTGCAACGAATGCCCCGGTAGCCGTTCGGGCCAGCATTTCCGGAGAAAGATCGGTGACCAACAACTCCGCCCTCGGCCAACGCTGCTGAATATCGCGAGTCAACAGGCCGGTTCCGCAACCGATCTCAAGGATGCGCCCTACTCCGCCGGGCTTCTGCCGCTGAGCAAGGTCGGCGACTAGTGCCGCAGCTGCGCGTTGAGGACCGGCATGATCTTCGTAATGATCGGCCGCCGCGCCGAATGCTTCGCTTATCCGTTGCTTGCGGCCGCTGTTCATGGCTAGTCGCATGACAGAGCCCCGCCGACTTTGCCAGCGTCTTTAAGGAACCTCGCCGCATGTCTCCTCCTTCATCCCGGATTGCCGCCATGGACGTGCTGCGCGGGTGGGCCGTCATGGGCATATTGTGGATGAACATCAGCGCCTTTGCCCTGCCGCAGACGGCCTATTTCAATCCGACCGCTGTTGGCCCGCTGTCCGTCGGCGATAAACTGTTCTGGCTGATCAGCTTCCTGTTTTTCGACGGGAAAATGCGGGCTCTTTTTTCACTATTGTTCGGCGCATCCATGCTGCTGCTGATCGATCGGGAGGAGATGGAGGGGCGTGATGGACAACGGGCGCAAATCATCCGGGCGGCCTGGTTGTTCATCTTCGGCCTTGCCCACTATCTACTGCTTTGGGCAGGCGACATATTGATGAACTATGCCCTGATCGGGCTGATCGCGATGCTGTTCGTCCGCAAGGAACCGTTGGCGCTCATCAAATGGGCCTTTTTCTTCTTCCTTGCGCATTTTCTGATCTGCACGGCATTCATGTTGAGCATCCACCAATGGGCGGATGCAGCTGCCGCACCGGACGCGACCGCCAGCATGCGGGAGAGCTTCGCACAATATATCGGTCCATTCATCAACCCGGATGATCCAGCCACCCGCCAGGAGATCGCCACCTATCGCGGCAGCTTCGCGACCATCCTGGCGCATCATTTGCAGCTTCTCGCTCGCGATTGGTGGTGGACCTTCTTCATGAGCGCATTTGATACCCTTGGCTTCATGCTCATGGGCATGGCGATGTTGAAGGGCGGATTCCTGACCGGACGATGGGAAGCGGAGCAATATTGGCGCACTGCCCGCCATTGTTTTCTGGTCGGCTTGCCACCCATGGCAGTGCTTGCGGGCTGGCTGCTCTGGCTAGACTTCCCTGCGGTCTCATCCCTGGGCGCGTCGCTTGCCTGGTCATTTCCGTTTCGTATCCCGCTAGCAGCTGGCTGGGCGGCACTGATCCTGTGGATCTTCACTCGACATCGCCAGCAGCGGATCACGATGGCAGTCGCTCGCACAGGACGCCTCGCTCTCAGCAATTATCTCGGCACCAGCCTCATCATGTGCGCTGTGTTCTACGGGTGGGGACTAGGGCTATTTGCGCATCTCCGACCATCGGAACTGCCACTGGTTGTGCTGTGTGGATGGCTGTTCATGCTTGTCTGGTCGACCGCCTGGCTCTCTCGATTCGCCATAGGGCCATTGGAATGGCTGTGGCGAAGTTTGGCTCGCGGGAAACCGCAAAAGATTCGCAACAGCATCTAATATTCTATTGCGACCCATTATCATTTGAGATATTTCCCGAGTCAGGGAGAGCCTCATGGTCGTCTGTGTCTGCAATGCCATTCGCGAAAAGGATCTGAAGGAAGCCGTGCGGGGCGGCGCCGACACCCCTTGCAGCGCCTATGCCCGCCTCGGTCGTCGGCCCAAATGCGGCCAATGCGTACCTTTCGCCCGCACGCTGATAGCTGCCGAACGCGCGACCGCCTGATCCGATTGCGTGACATCCGCAGCGGGCGTCTCTCTTTTGCCGCGAACTCGACGCAATAGCGGCTTGCAAAATCCCCCTTTTCCGCGGCTTTCCGGTTAACAAAGCCCCGCGATGTCCCTATAGTTACGGCTTCATTCCAATAGCCCGAGGACAGCGCCATGAAGGGTGACTCAAAAGTCATCGACTATCTCAACGAGGTCCTCAAGAACGAGCTGACCGCGATCAATCAATATTTCCTGCATTACCGGATGCTCGATCATTGGGGCATCGAGAAGCTCGCCAAATTCGAATATGAAGAGTCGATCGATGAGATGAAGCATGCCGACAAGGTGGCGGAACGCATCCTCTTCCTCGACGGCTTGCCCAATTTTCAGCTGCTTGGCCGCCTGAAAATAGGCGAAACGGTCGAAGAAGTGCTGAAGGCCGATCTTGAGCTGGAATATGAGGCGCTCCCGGTTCTGAAGGACGCCATCGCCCACTGCGAGACCGTGCGCGATTATGTCAGCCGCGACCTGTTCCAATCGATCCTCGAAAGCGAGGAAGAGCATGTCGACACGCTGGAAACCCAGTTCGAAATGATCGAACGCATGGGCATTCAGAACTATATTCAGCTGCAGAGCAAAGCCAGGGAAGAGTGATTCGGCGGGCGAGGTCGCCCCGGCAGCCCGCCCAGTTTCAAATCAGCGAATCGAGCAGACCAATCAACGGCAGGTCCGCCGGCGGCATATCCAGCGCATACATCTGGTTGGGCCTGACCCATTTCAGTTCTGTGGCATGTCGCGCCTCGGGCAGGCCCTCCCATTTTCGGCAAACATAGAGCAGGAGCAACAAGTGCCGGTCTCCTAGCCCCTCACTGGCGAAAGCTGCGGGCGCAAGGCAACTGGTGTGCGTGCGGATGCCGAGTTCTTCTTCCAACTCTCGGACAAGTGCAGCCTCCGGCGTTTCGCTTTCCTCAACCTTCCCCCCGGGAAATTCCCACAGCCCCGCCATCGCCTTCCCAGGCGGCCGTTGCTGAAGCAGCACGCGGCCATCCGTGTCGACAAGTGCGGCAGCCACTACCAGCAGGGGATGAATTGTCGTCATATTCGTCCAGCAAAGGGGTTTGTTAACTCTGGCTCTTTTACAAGGCTGAACGGGGCTGTCTGCAATAAACGGGTGATTCAATGCGCGGGTTGATCAAACGCCTATCCCGATCGGGATTGTTGCAGTGTCAACGAGGAGCCACGGCAGTCGAATATGGACTGATCCTGGCCCTGGTCTGCCTGGCTGCACTCGCGGCGATATCGAACGTAGCAACCAAGACCGTAGGTATGTGGAACAACGTCGCCGCAGAGGTTCTCGCCCATTAACCATCAATATCTGACACTTCCTTCGCGCCATTAAATCTTTGTCAACCTAACTCCCATAAACCGTCCATAGCTGACCTATTCCAAGCGGGGCGGCCGGGTAATTAAACGGGAATTTTTAGTCAAGGAGACTTCACATGAAGTTCGTTCGCAAAATGCTGAAGAATGAAAAGGGTGCCACGGCCATCGAATACGGCCTGATCGCGGCTCTGATCGCTGTCGCCGCCATCGGCGCGATGACCAGCCTTGGTGGCAAGCTCACCAACACCTTCAACAAAGTTTCGGGCAACATGGGTTGATTTCGGAACGATAGGAAGAAAGGCGGCCGGAGCAATCCCGCCGCCTTTTTTTGCGCATCTCCGAAATGAAAGTTACACGAGCCTCACACGATGATCTTCACCCGTTGGCCGGGTCGTAGCACGCTTTGCGCCGTCAAGGCGTTGAGGGTCAGGAAGCGCTCCAACTGATAATCGGAATAAGCCATCCGTCGGCTAATCGATTGCACTGTATCACCAGAATTTACGGTCACCACGCTAACGTGGCGCGGCTTTATGGCGGCGGCCTCCTGCGAGGTGATTCGCGAAACCGATTGCACCATGGACGAAAACGGACCCAGCCCCTGCCCAACAGGCGTCAACAGCAGGAAATGATAGGCCTTCTCGCCACCAAAATCATAGGCGACGACCGTCGCATCAACCTGGCTGGAACTGGTGTTTGCTCTGACGGTGCGCCAGGCAGCAGCTATACCATTGATCGTCGTTCGACGCACTTCGCCTGTTGGCACGCGGCTGGTGCCACCACCGAGCTTTGCGAAGACAGAATCGACATAGCGGGAGAGATCCCCCGAATAAGCGCCTCCATCAAACTGGGCTTGCCCACCCGAGCCTGAAATCGAAACTGCATCGGCGCTGTTTTCCATGCCGAAACCCGACGGCGCGGTAAACGCCAGACGCAAGTCGGGATGATGGAATCGACTTCCCTCGATTATTCCCTGGCGTGGATCATCGCCATAAAGAACGCCGTCCAGTGCTTTGAGGAACATGTCCTGGTTCCGCGTGCCCGCCGCCACTTTCTGCGTAGAGGCATTACGCGCAGCCCGGCCGACACGAGATGCAGGATCGGGATGTGTGCTCGCCCATTCGGGAACGGAGCGGGCGTTGCCGGACACGCGTGCATCCAGATTGCTCTGGGCTGCAAGGGATGCAAGCATGGACGACAGCGCGCGGGGATCATATCCGGCTGACCTCAAATAGCGGATGCCGAGGTCATCAGCCTCATATTCCTGCGTGCGCGAAAATTTCAGCGTCAGTAGCTGGCTGCCCGTGCCGATCCCCTTCTGCAACAAGCCCGCAAAGTCGGAATCCCCAAGCAGCGCCCCTGTGAGCACCTGCAAGAGCGTGCCCCCGATCGCGTTACGCTGCGCTGCTTGTTGCCGCCGCTGACCATGTTGAGCCGCGACATGCCCTATTTCATGGCCCAGCACGCCGGCCAATTCCGCTTCATCATTGGCCAGCGCCATCAACTGGCGGGTGATGTAGATATAGCCGCCGGGGATGGCGAAGGCGTTGTTCACCGGCGAATTGAGCAGCGTGACGGTGAAATCGCTCTGGGCGTTGGACAGGCCCGACTGCACGGCGATGCGGCGACCTACCGTCTCGACATATTTGGCCTGGGGCGCGGCATAGACGCCACCAAATTCATTGAGCAACTGCGGGCGCTGCTTGGCGCCACTCGCCTTGTCTTGCGGGCTGATGGACGTCACTGTCCGGATCGCCTGCTGCTGACCAAGGACGGACGGTGCTGCAAGAACGGCTGCGACGCTCATCGCGACGCTCATCCCCTCTCACGGCTCTTCCAGACATGCTCAACCCGTTACCGAGACGAAACGACGTTCGGGATGCATGTTCCCTGAGAGCAGTCTTAGGGTCAGGACCTATTAAATTACTTGCGGTGCTGAGGATTGGTTGATTCAATGGCGGCGTGAGGAGGCGTCGCCGTGAGTGATCTGATTTGGCTTTCGAAGGCGCAGATGCGCCGGATCGAGCCGTATTTCCCGCTGTCGCACGGCGTGCCCCGGGTGGATGACCGTCGGATCATCAGCGGCATCATCTTCATTATCAGGAACGGCCTGCGGTGGCGCGATGCACCTGCCGACTATGGCCCTCCCAAGACGATCTACAACCGCTTCATCCGGTGGAGCCGACTTGGCGTGTTCAACAAGATTTTCGCAGCGCTCTCGGCGAAGGCCGGGCAGCCTGACCAACTGATGATCGATGCGACGCATCTGAAGGCGCACCGGACCGCAGCCAGTCTGCTCAAAAAGGGGCTGTTCCCCGACGTATCGGACGCACCAAAGGCGGCCTGAATTCCAAGCTCCACGCCGTCTGCGACGGAAAGGGCAGACCGCTGGTCATGCTGCTCAGCGAGGGGCAGATGAGCGACTACAAAGGCGCTGCCCTGATGCTCGACGCCTTGCCCCGCGCCAAAGCCCTGCTCGGCGATCGAGGCTACGACGCCGACTGGTTCCGCAACGCGCTCGCGGAACGCAGCATCACCGCCTGCATCCCGTCAAAGAAGAACCGAAAGGTCCCGATCCCGCACGATGCCGTGCTCTATCGCCAGCGTCACAAGATCGAGAACATGTTCGGCAGGCTCAAGGACTGGCGTCGCATCCACACCCGTTACGACCGCTGTGCGCACACATTCATGTCAGCCATCTGCATCGCTGCAACCGTCATCTTCTGGCTCAATCAATGAGTCCTGACCCTAGATCAAGCGCCGATGGCGAGGAACTTGTCGGCTCGGTCAGTACGAAGATCCTGCGCGCTCAATCCGGCAAGGGAATCCAACTCTTCGCCAATGGCGGCACCTAAACTGGCTATCGCCTGCACCGGCTCACGATGTGCACCGCCAATGGGTTCTGCAATGATCCGGTCGATGACGCCCAAATCCTTAAGATGCTGGGCGGTGACCTGCATGGCGGTGGCGGCATCGCTGGCCTTGTTGGCAGTGCGCCACAGGATGGACGCGCAGCCTTCGGGCGATATGACCGAATAGACCGCATGTTCGAACATCAACACCCGGTTCGCAGCGGCCAACGCCACCGCGCCGCCGGAGCCACCCTCACCCACCACCGCAGCGACCATGGGCACGCCCAAGGCCAGACACTGTTCGGTCGAGCGGGCGATCGCTTCAGCTTGCCCGCGCTCTTCCGCCTGCACGCCGGGGAAAGCACCCGATGTGTCCACCAATGTCACGACCGGCAGCCCAAAACGGTCAGCCAATTGCATCAGGCGGATCGCCTTGCGATAGCCTTCGGGCTTCGCCATCCCGAAATTGTGACGAACACGACTGGCGGTGTCGTCGCCCTTTTCATGACCGATCACCATGACGCGGCGGTCACCCAGCATCGCCAGACCACCAATGATCGCCTGATCATCTGAAAACGCCCGGTCACCCGCCAAAGGCATGAAATTGTCGAACATCCCCGCGACATAATCCTTGAAGTGCGGGCGATCGGGATGACGAGCCACTTGGGTCTTCTGCCAAGGCGTCAGCTTGGCATATGTGTCCACAAGCACCTTGCTCGCGCGCTGTTCAAGCTTGTCGATTTCATCGCCGATGTCGATGTCACCGGCGCTGGCCGTAGCGCGCAATTCGATGACACGCGCCTCTAGCTCGGCGATAGGTTTTTCAAATTCCAGAAAGCTAACCATGGCCGACGGCGTTAGGGGGCAGACGCTTCTTCGTCAACGAAACGATGGCGCATTGTCGCGAGTGGATGGCGGCTGTTGACCAGTTCGACCAGTCGGCGGCTGTCGACATGCGTGTAGATCTGCGTCGTTCCGATATCGGCATGGCCAAGCATCGACTGCAACGCACGCAGGTCCGCTCCCCCTTCCAGCAAATGCGTGGCGAACGCATGGCGCAGCACGTGGGGACTGACCCGCTGCGGAGCGATACCGGCGGCAGCGGCCAGCTGCTTCACCAGCTGATAGAGCCGAATGCGGCTAAGATAATTTTTGCCCGACGGGAACAGCCAGGGACTTTCAGCAGGGACATGCGGCAACCACGTGGAAACGGCGGCCCGCGCCCGATCCGATATCGGCACCAACCGCTCACGCGCGCCCTTGCCCTTCAAAATCAGGAACGGCCGATCCGCGGCCAGCGCGCGACGGGGCAAGGATACCAGTTCGGTAGCGCGCAAACCGGAACCATATAACAGCTCGATCAGGGCAGACAGACGAAGATCCAACGCGGAAGGATGCTCGACCGCCAGTTTCTGTTCGATCAAGGCAAAGAGCGATTCGACTTCCTGCGCGGACAATATCTTTGGCAGGGACCTTCGCGTTGCGGGGCGTGGCAATGCGGGGGAAGGATTGTCGGCACGCAGCCCCTCTTCCTCCAGAAAGCCGTAGAATGCGCGCAGGGCGGAGACCTTTCGCGCGACGGACGAGGCCGCCAACTCTGCCCAGGCTGTCGCCAGCCCTGCAATGCCATCCTTCGTCGCGATCGAAAGGCCGCCCAAAATCGCCGCCGCGCCTTCCAGATCGGCGCGATAGGCCAGCAAGGTGTTGCGCGATGCGCCCCGTTCAGCCGCCATCATTTCCAGAAACCGACCGATCAGCGCGCCATCTTCTCCCATGGACTCAAATCCGCGTAATCGCCTCCGCCGCGATCATCCGCGCTTCGGGATCAAGCCCGACCTGATGCAGAGCAGCGACGATATGATAGAGATGGGCGGGTGGCAGGCGATTCCACTCTGCCGTCTGCATGCCCACTGCGGCGAGCAGCGCGACGGTGGCCTTTTCCCCTCTCGCCGCCGCCTGATGGATCGCCCTGGCCCACCGGCTGTTCACCGCCAGGGTGAGTCCATTTTCCTGCGCCAATGACGCGCTTGTCTGCGAATTGATACGAGCGAGACCCGCCAGCGCGGCTATAAGCATCTGCCCCTTCTGCGCACCGGCCTGTTCGGCAAAGGAGGAAATCCGGCCTTCGCTGATTTCGACGACGGCACTGGGCGCGCCCACTGCGAGCAATGCCCACAGATCGCCAGCGCCTTCCCCTTCTGCCTGACGCGCCACCCCACTCCAGCGGGCCGCGCTGCGATCATATCCTGCCGTCAGCATGGCAGCGATCAGATTGGCGGCGTCTTGCGCATCGACATCCGCGACCGGCAAAGCGGCGGCGGCTTTGGCCGTGGCGATCAGGCCGACATAATCCGGCCTGCCATTGTCCCCCCATAACGTCCGCATGGCCTGCAGCCGCTCTTCGGGCGAGCCACCACGATAGGCGGTGCGCAGCGCGTCGATCCGGTCGGCAATTTCGGGCGACGCATCGCCGTCAGCGCCAAGCTGGCTGTAAAATCCCACCAAAGCCTGGCTCGAAAACACGCCAAGCCGCGCTGCCGTCTCGCTGCCCGGCAGGCGACGAACGGCGCTGAGCGCAGGCGCGCGCGCTTCCCACGCGCGGACGTGGCGCCCGGCGGTGGCATATAGCGGTTCGGGAATTTCCACGTTGAGCGCGGTTGCAAGGCCAAAGCGCCATGCCGTCAGCCCATCGACTCCATCCCATTCGATCTTCACCGATCGCCGCGCGTCAAACCCGGTGCCCACGACCTTTTCCGCGAGCCGGTAATCTATTCCACGCACCACGCCCCGCCGTTGGGCCTGATTGAGCGCAGCGCTCGCCGACCCCTGATCGCCCGACAATGCCGGGCAGATCGCCCGCGTCATGTCCCACCCCGGCTCCTTGCTGTACCGCAGCGCGCCAGCCGATAGAGGGCACAGGCCAGCCGGGTCCGCCGTGGCCAGATAAGTCTGCATCGCCACCGCATAGAGGCGTGGCGTGAACTTGTCCGAATCGACGCTCTGCACCAGCAGCCGCGCGCTATCAGCCTCACCCATGCGCAGCAGCAACCAGGCCCGCTCCGCAACCCAATCGGCGCCGTCGATATCACGAGGCGTGTCGGTTGCGGACAGCAGCGCGCGCCGTAGCAGGATAGAGGCCCAACGCGACGCGATCGGCGCCCGCATTTCCTTCATCAGCGTGGCGAGGAACCGTCCGGACTGCGCGCCAAAAGCGTCGGGCGTCAGGCCACGCCGTTCGGGCGTCAGCGGCCCAATCCGGTCCAGCGACCGATGCGCGCCTTCCGGAAGGTCATATTTCTGCTTTTGCGCCGCCAGATCTTCTTCTGACAGCGCTTCCTCTGGACCATTTCCCGCTGCATTGTCGGCAGGAGCCATAGCGCTACCGGACGGCAAGGGCTGAATCATCGGAACGGGAGCAGCCGGACTTGCCGGTCGCGGCGTTTGCGATCCGGCGGTGGGCGGCGTCTCGGGCGCCTCTCCAAAGCCGGGGGGCAGGAGCGATTCAGGCGACTCCTGCGCAATCACCGGCAGCGTGAGAGCGAGCGCAAGCGTTCCAAGCGCCCATTTCGCATTCAACCGGCCTTGACGCATGCCTTTATTTGCCCAGCTTTTCGGCGGGAATGGCCTTTTCCACTCGCTGCTGCGGCCGTTCTCCGCCGCGCGACCAAAGCAGCGCGACCAGACCGATCACCAGGACGATCAGGACGATGGGAATGATGGGCAAGCGCGTGCCGCGACGACGCGAACCGCTCTCGAAGGTGCTGAAGGAACGATTGCTTCTCATGAATCCTTGTGCGGCCGAGCCGTGAAGTTGAGGAAAGTTGCGATTTGCCTCTGCGACGGGGGGATGTATAGCCCCCTCCGCAATGCAGCGAAACAGCAAATCCGTGCCTCCGCAGTCAAAGCGCGGTTCCATCGTCCTCATCGGGATGATGGGCGTCGGCAAATCGACGGTGGGGCGTCGGTTGGCGGCACGGCTTGGCCTTGCCTTCGTGGATGCGGACGAAGAGATCGAAAAGGCCGCTGGCATGACGATTTCGGAAATGTTCGAACGCTATGGCGAAGGATATTTTCGCGATGGCGAACGCCGGGTGATCGCCCGGCTGCTGGACGACGAGCCAAAGGTGATCGCAACCGGCGGCGGCGCGTTCATGCAGGAAGAGACACGCGCGCTTATCCTCGATCAGGGGACTGCGATATGGCTCGACGCCGACATCGACACTTTGGTCGATCGAGTGTCGCGGCGGGAAGGGCGCCCTCTCTTGAAGGGCAAAGACCCTCGCGTCGTGCTGACCGAACTGGCGGCGGTGCGCAATCCTGTCTACGCGCTCGCACCCATTCATGTGAAGAGCATCGCCGCCCCGCACGAAGTGGCGGTCGAGCGCATCCTGGAGAAACTGGCCGCATGGCAATAGTTCGCGTCGCGCTGGATGCGCGCAGTTACGATATCGTGATCGAACAAGGCGCGCTGGACCGGGCGGCCAATCATCTTGCGCCCTACACCCGCAGCGGCAGGCTGATCGTCGTGACCGACGCCAATGTCGCCAAGGCACAGCTGCCCCGGCTCGAAACCAGCCTGCGCGGCGCCGGTATCGCCGTCGAACCCATCATCCTGCCCGCAGGCGAGCAGACGAAAAGCTGGCGACACCTTGAGCAATTGCTCGACCAATTGCTGGCCCTGGAAGTGGAACGCGGCGATCATGTCGTGGCGCTTGGCGGCGGAGTGATCGGTGATCTCGTCGGGTTCGCAGCGTCTATCCTTAAGCGCGGCTGCCACTTCATCCAGGTGCCAACGACGCTGCTCGCCCAGGTGGATAGCTCCGTAGGCGGCAAGACCGCGATCAACGCGAGCGCGGGCAAGAACCTGATCGGCAGCTTCTATCAGCCCAGCCTTGTCCTTATCGACCCATCGACGCTCGACAGCCTGCCCGCGCGCGAAACCCGCGCGGGCTATGCCGAGGTCGTGAAATATGGCCTGATAGACGACCCGGATTTCTTCGCATGGTGTGAAGCCGAAGGGCAGAAACTACTCGCGGGCGACCGCGACGCACGCGAGTTCGCGATCGAACGAAGTGTTCGAGCGAAAGCCGCCATCGTCGCGGATGACGAAAGGGAAACATCCGGTCGCCGCGCGCTGCTGAACCTTGGCCATACTTTCGGGCATGCGCTGGAGGCGGATACGGGCTTTTCCGATCTGCTGCTGCATGGCGAAGGCGTGGCGGCGGGCATGGCGCTCGCCTTCCGCTATTCCGCGCGGCGGGGCCTGTGTCCGGTGGAGGATGCGGATCGGGTGACGGCACATCTGAAGTCCGTTGGCCTGCCGCATGATCTTGCAAGTGCTCATGTGAAAGCCGACGGCGCCGCTTTGGTTGCTCATATGCTGCACGACAAGAAAATGGCGGCAGGCACCCTCCCCTTCCTGCTGGCGCGGGGGATTGGAAAGACGTTCCTGTCAAAGGATGTGGCGCTGGATGATGTCGCAACCTTCCTTGATGAGGATCGTGCGGACGTTTGAGGTCCAGGCGGAGTGCGATGCTGCTCCCCTCCCGCAAGCGGGAGGGGCCGGGGGTGGGCCAGTGCAACGTGGCCCATTTCAAAAGGCCAGCTTAGAAACTCGCTCCACTCACACCCTCCCCCAACCCTTCAAACGAGTCACACGCCTCGTTTGAACGCCTCCGGGAGGGGGCCGTCTTGGAACACCGCCGCATATAACAAAAAAGGGCGCCCATCAGGCGCCCTCTTCATTCGTTCCAAGAAGGAACCGATTACTTCTTCAGCGTCAGGCCGCCAAAGCGCTTGTTGAAGCGCGCCACCTGGCCGCCGGTGTCCAGCTGGCGGTTGCCGCCCGTCCAGGCCGGGTGAGACTTGGGGTCGATGTCGAGCGCCAGCGTGTCGCCTTCCTTGCCCCAGGTCGAACGGGTCTGGAAGGTGGTGCCGTCGGTCATCTGGACGGTGATCAGGTGGTAATCGGGGTGGGTATTGGCCTTCATGAGTCTGCTCCGTCAATGGGCCGGTTTCCGACCGGCCATGGATGCGAATTCTTGCGAAGGCGCGCGGTTACATGGGATCACGCGCGAACGCAACCCCTCCCAGCCTTCAGTCCTCCGGCGGATCGGCGATCATCGCGACGAAGTTCGCCTCAGCGCACAGCTTGCCATCCACCGTTGCCTTGCCCACGAACTTGCAGACGCGGCCACGAATCTGAAGCAATTCGACGTGAAGGTCCAGCAAGCAACCCGGTTCCACCGGATTGCGGAACTTCGCCCCGTCGATGCTCATGAAATAAACGAGCTTGCCCGATCCTCGCAGATCGAGCGTTTCGACCGTCAGCACGCCCGCCGCCTGCGCCATCGCCTCGACGATCAACACACCCGGCATGATTGGCCGACCAGGAAAATGCCCCTGGAAGAACGATTCGTTGATCGACACGGCTTTGACCGCGTGAATCCTCTCTCGCACCACGAGAGAGGCCACGCGGTCGACGAGCAGCATCGGATAGCGGTGCGGCAGCGCCGCCATGATGCCACGAATATCGATGGCACCCACGGCGGCGGTGGCCGCTTCAACTTCCCCCGTCATCGCTGCGATCAGCGCGAGGTCGGCTGCTGCGACGGGTTGGCGGGAGCCGCGGCGGCAGGCGTCGGCGCCTGACCACGAGCGCCGCCGGGTTGCCAACCAGCGGGCGGCACGATGCCGACGCTCGGCACCAGTGCGTTGAGTTCGGTCACGACCTGTTGCGTTATGTCGACGGTCGGCTGGTAGGACACGGTGGCGTCGGGTGCCAGGATCAGGTCGACCTTTGCCTTCGTCATCGCCGACTTGAGCGCGTCCGACAGCTTTGCCGAAATCTGCTCTTCGACATAGGCGTTGGCGAGCGCGATCGGCTGGCCCAGGCGCTGCAACTCGGCCTGACCATTCTGACCGGCCTTCTGATAGGCTTCATACTGGGTCTGGATCGCAGGCGTGGGCTTGTTGCCCGCAGCCTTCATCGCCGCTTCAAGCGCCGTGCCCTTGGCCTTCAGATCAGCGTCGATCGCGTTCTTACGCGCGGTGAAGCTGTCGATCTGCGCCTTGTAGGTCGTCTGAATCTGTGAGCGAGCCGTGGTGTAGGCCGAGCTGGTCGCTACCGCACGCTGCAGGTCTGCAACAGCGATCCCCAACTTCGACTGGGCTGCGGCAGGCACGCTGGTCAGTGCGATGGCAGTCATGGGCGCAAGAGCAAGCGCCGCGGCCTTGAGCATCTTATTCATTAGAATTGAGTCCCTACGTTAAAGCTGATGAGCTGAGTGTCGTCCCCTGGTTCCTTGAGCAGGGCCTTGGCGATATCAATGCGGAACGGCCCGAACGGCGAATTCCAGTTGACGCCAAAGCCCACGGAGACACGCGGCTTGAGCGTGTCGCCTAGATAAACTTCTTCAAATCCGGTGCCGTCGAGATAAGCGGCGGTATAACCTGATGGCGCGACATTGGCGCAATCACCAAGGTTGTTCTGATTAGTACGGACCGGCGGTAACGCAGGATTGTTTGAGCCTGTCACGGGCGTAAGTGAACAGAACCCACCAAACCTAGTCTCTTGAGGATCCCGCAATCCGGCAACCGCGCCAGCATCCACAAAGATCGACGGGCGCAGGCCCATTTCGCGAGCGCCGGAGCCCAGCGGAATTTCCACCTCAGCGCGGGCGAGATAGTAAATCTTGCCGCCCAGCGCGTCATCGCGGACATTGTTATCGCTCGTACTCCGCGAGAATCCGGTAGGGCTGTCAGGGTCAGTCACCAGAGAGTACCGCTTGATCCGGGGGCCGATACCGCGAATGTCAAACCCGCGGATTTGCGGGTTGCCAAGGAAGAATCGGTCGGTCAGACGAACCTTGTCGACGAGCGCCCCGGAAGCATCCCGACGTTCACCTTCCAGCGAATGTATATAGCCACCTTCAGCTGACAGCGAGAAGATGAAACCGCCGCCCAATGGCCAGAACTTCGATCCGTTGAAGCGCGTGCGGACATATTTGACGCTACCGCCAAGGCCCGCGAAATCCTGGCTCAGCACGATATTATGCCCGCGCGTAGGACGGATGCGGTTGTCGCGATTGTCGTAGATCAGCGAGTAGCCCAGGGAGGACGTCGTCCGCTTGCCTATCGCGTCGCAGAGATACCGCCCTGCCAGAAAAGGGTCGCATTCCCTGTCGCCGTCGCCGTCAACGTCGGAATAATATGTATCCTCGTCCAGGCTCACATCGTCCAGGTTGAGGCTGTAGCGCAGCGCGAGCGACATATATTCGGTGATCGGCACGCCCGCGCGAATCTGGAACCCGGTCGTGGTCTGCTGGTACGTCGTGTCGCGATCGTTGCCGCTGCCAGTAAAGCGGAAGCTATTCAGATCGCGACGGTAAATATCGCCACCCAGCGCGATATTCTTGTCCATGAAATAGGGTTCGGTGAAGCCCACTTCGACCGACTTGGAATAGCTCGAATAATTGACGCTGGTGCGCAGTTCCTGCCCCTTGCCGCGGAAGTTGCGCTGCGTGATCGATGCCGAGACGATGAAGCGCTCAAGCGAGGAGAAGCCCGCCGACAGCGACAGTTCACCCGTCGATTTTTCCTGAACATTGGTTTCCAGAACGATGCGATCGGGCGCGGAGCCGGGTTTCTGCTCAATGTCGAGCTTCTCCTGGAAGAAACCGAGCGAGTTGATGCGGTCCTTCGAACGCTTGACGAGGAAGCTGTTGAACGCGTCGCCCTCCGCCAGGCGAAATTCGCGGCGGACCACCTTGTCCTGGGTCAGCGTATTACCATTAATGTCCACCCGCTCGACGTAAACGCGCGGCGCGTTAGCGATGCGGAAATTAATCCCCATCGTCAGGCTGTCCTTGTCGCGATTGAAGTCCGGCTGAACGTCGGCAAAGGCATAGCCAAACAGGCCCGCCGTCTCGCTCAGCGTGTCGACGGTGTCCTCAACCTGCTTAGCGTTGTACCAATCGCCCTTCTTCATCGGCAGCGTCTTGGTCAGCGACGCACCCGACAGGTCGCGGATGTCGGATTCGACCTTCACGTCGCCGAATTTGTAGCGCTTTCCTTCCTCAACCACATAAGTGATGATGAAGTCCTGCTTGTCGGGCGTCAGTTCCGCGACCGCCGAAATCACACGAAAATCGGCATAGCCTTCGGTCAGGTAGAATTGGCGCAGCTTCTGCTGGTCGTAGGCCAGACGATCTGGATCATAGCTGGTGCCGGAGGAGAAGACGCGGAACCAGCGCGACTGCTTCGTCACCATCTGGCTGCGCAGTTCGCCGTCGCTGAACTTGTCATTGCCGATGACGTTGATCTGGCGGACCTTCGACTTGGGGCCTTCCGAGATTTCAAAGACGATATCGACACGGTTCTGGTCGAGTTGCACCATCTTGGGCTCGACCGTGGCCGCGAAGCGGCCCTGGCGGCGATAGAGTTCGATGATGCGGGCAACGTCGGCGCGAACCTTCGACCGGGTGTAGATCTGGCGCGGTGCGAGCTTGATCTCTGGACGGATCTTGTCTTCCTTCAGCCGCTTGTTGCCTTCCAGCACGATGCGGTTGATGACCGGATTTTCCTTCACCTCGACGGTCAGCGCGCCATTGTCGTTACGGATCTGGACGTCCGCGAACAGCTCGGTTTCATACAGGTCGCGCAGCGCCTGATCGAGCGATTCCTGGGTGAAGGGCTGGCCGATACGCAGCTTGGTGTAGGACAGCACTGTGTCGGGCTCGAGCCGCTGCTGGCCCACGACGCTGATGCTGCGGATGGTGCCCATAGCCGACGCCACGGCGGGGACAGGTGCAGGCGCGGCAGGCTGTGGTGCTTCCTGCGCCAGCACGGGAACCGCAGACAGGCCGCCGATCATCGTCGTTGCCAGAAGGGCCGCGACAACCGGGCGCTGTCTCTTGCTGCTCATCATCGCTGTCACCCGCTCCACCCTTTTACAAAAAAGCATATGTTCGTTCACGCCGGGAAACACGGCGCTAAATCGCGCCTCCCTGCCCGATACGGCTTAGCCGATCAAGCCGGACAGGCGTTCCCAGAGCCCGAAAGAAGATAAATCGTTGAAAGTCACCAGCATCATCATGGCCAGGAGTACCGCCAGACCCGAACGATACGCCCAATCCTGCACACGCGGACTGACGGGCCTGCGCTGTATCGCCTCCACCCCGTAAAACAGCAGATGTCCGCCATCCAGCATCGGAATTGGCAACAGGTTGATGAACCCCAAGTTAATCGAGATGAGGGCCATGAAGAATACGAAGCTCTCAACCCCCAAAGTCGCGGCCTGACCCGAAACCTCCGCGATCTTGAGTGGTCCGCCCAGTTCCTTATACGACCGGCCACCGCCCAATATCTGCCCCAGCGTCTCGACCATCGTACGGATGATCTGCCCCGTCTGCTTGAGAGCGACCGCAGGCGCGCGCCAAAGCTCCACCGGCTCTATCACCGGCTGTCCCGGAGCGATGCCCAGCCGCCCGACCTTGAAACTGTTACCGAAGCCGTCACGCTCCTGAACGGCGCCGACGCTGCCCCGCTTCTCGACCGTCTTGCCCGCCCGCTCGAGCAGGATCGTCACCGGTTGACCGGGACGGATTTGCGCATAGAGGCGAAGGTCATCAAAGGTCGCCATTTCCCGCCCATTGAGCGACAGGATACGATCTCCGGGCTGGATACCCGCCGCCGCCGCTGCGCTGGCTGGCTGCACCTTCCCCACGACCGCCGGGGTTCGGCTCTCGCCATAAGCAAAGGCGAATGTGGACAGGATCAGGATGGCAAACAGGAAATTGATGAATGGGCCTGCCGCGACGATTGCCGCTCTTTGCCACAGCGGCTTGGCCGGAAAGCTTTCGGCGCGCTCGCTCGCGGGAAGCTGCAACCATGCGGGATCTGCCTGGCTGGCGGCGTTCATGTCACCCTTGAAGCGGACATATCCACCCAGCGGCAAAGCGCCGATGCGCCAGCGCGTACCACGCCGGTCTACCCACGCCGCGATCTCCGGGCCAAAGCCGATCGAAAAGGCTTCCGCCTTCACGCCACACCAGCGGCCCACCAGATAATGGCCGAGTTCATGCACGAAAACGAGCGGCCCGATGACCGCTACAAAGGCGAGGACCGTCAACAGGAACCCGGGATTTTGGATCAAGCCGTCAATCTTTCCATCACTTGGCCCGCCATGCGTCGCGCCTGTGCATCTGCTTCCAGCACATCGTCGATCCCGCTTGGCACTGGCGCGCTATAGCGGTTCAGAACGTCCTCCACAATCATGGCGATATCAAGGAAGCCGATGGCCTCATTCAGGAACGCCGCCACCGCCACTTCATTGGCGGCATTCAGGATCGCAGGCGCCAGCCCTCCCTGTTCCGCCGCCTGTCGCGCCAGACGAAGCGCGGGGAAGCGGACATCGTCGGGAGCCTCAAAATCAAGCCGCCCCGCCTGGGCAAGGTTCAGCGGCTGACAAGGCGTTTCCATCCGATTGGGCCAGGCCAGCGCGCTGGCGATGGGAATACGCATATCCGGTGATCCCAGCTGCGCCAGGGTCGACCGATCCCGATATTCGACCATCGAATGGATGATCGATTGGGAATGAACCAAAATCTCGATGCGCCCCAGCCCCACGGGGAACAGATGCGCCGCCTCGATCAATTCCAGGCCCTTGTTCATCATCGTGGCGCTATCAACGCTGATCTTCGCGCCCATGGACCAATTGGGATGCGCCACGGCCTGCGCTGGCGTTATGTGACGCATCTCTTCCCGGCTGCGCGTGCGGAATGGGCCGCCACTCGCCGTCAGAATGATCCTTGCCACGTCATCCAAACGACTTCCAGCAAGGCACTGAAAAATAGCATTATGCTCACTATCGACCGGCAGCAGCATAGCACCCGAATGCTCCGCCGCGTCCATCATCAGCGCACCCGCCGATACAAGCGATTCCTTGTTGGCAAGGGCAACCGTGCCACCCGCCTTAAGCGCCGCCATGGTAGGGCGCAGGCCCGCACAACCGACGATCGCGGCCATGGTCCAGTCCGCCCCCGCCTCTGCCGCCTCGACCAGAGCAGCTTCGCCCGCTGCGACCCTGATCCCAGACCCCTGCAACGCCGCCTTTAGTGCATCGTAACGCGCGGCGTCACCTATCACAGCCATTTGGGCGTTGCACCGGCGCGCCACCGTAGCCAGCCCGTCAACGTCGCTATGCGCGGTCAGTGCCACCACTTCAAACGCATCGCGATCACGCTCGATCAGATCGAGTGTCGACATGCCGACCGACCCTGTCGCACCAAAGATGGAAACCTTGCGCGTCATGGGAACACCAACAAAAGATAGAGGGCAGCAGCGAGCGGCGCCGCCGCGACGACCCCGTCCAAACGGTCCATCACGCCACCATGGCCCGGCAGCAGGGTCCCGCTGTCCTTGACACCGGCACGGCGCTTCATCGCGCTTTCAAGCAGGTCGCCCAGTTGCGCCGCCACCGCCAGTAGCCCGCTCGCAGCGGCAAGCTGGATCGGCAACCCTGCGAAACGATGCAGGACGAAACCCAGGATCAACGCCGCCAACACGCCGCCGCCCAGTCCCGCCCAAGTCTTGGAAGGACTGACCCTTGGCGCCAGCTTTGGGCCGCCGATCGAACGCCCCGCGAAATAAGCGCCAATGTCGGTCGCCCACACCAGCGACAATGTCCAGAAGGCAAGCAGAAGCCCACCCGGCTGCTGCTGACGCAGAAAGATAAGCGCTATAACCGGCTCGAAAACGTAGAATATCCCCAGCGACAGCCGAGCCGATCGCGTGACCAGGACTACAAAGAAGAAAGCGGCCACCGCAAGCGTGAAGGCTGTCCAAGACAGGCCCGCCGCCAGCGGGCAAAGCAGCGCCAGCGGCACGGACACCGCAAACATTGAAAGCCGCCGATGCTCAGGCGAAGCGCCCGTAAGGTCCGCCCACTCCCCCTGCATCAGCACGCCAGCGACGACGAGCAGCAACCAGAAGAAGAAGCCCCCGAAGTAAAGGGCGGCGGAGGCTAGGGCTATAAGCAGCAGCCCAACGACCGCGCGGGTGCGAAGCTCACTGGACATCGGTCAAAGCCCGCCGAAGCGGCGGTCCCTCAAACGGAACGCGTCAAGCGCCTCGGCAAGCGCCCTCGCATCGAAATCGGGCCAGAGCATATCGGTAAAATATAGCTCGGCATACGCCGCCTGCCACAGCATGAAATTGCTCAGCCGCTGCTCTCCCGACGTCCGGATCAGCAGGTCGAGCGGCGGCAGGTCAGCCGTGTCCAGCCCGGCTTCAACATCTTCCAACCGAACGGCTTCGGGATCGATTTCGCCAGCCCGCACCCGTTGCGCGATAGTCTGGACCGCTCGCACCAATTCATCCTGCGCGCCATAATTAAGCGCGATCGCGATGATAGGTCCATTGTTGGACGCGGTTCGCGCCACTGCACGCTCGATCAGGTCAACGAGAGACGGATCAAGCGCCTGATAGTTGCCGATCACCCGCAACCGCACGCCATTAGCGTGAAATTCGTCGAGGTCCGACTCGATGAAGCGCCGCAGCAGCCCCATAAGGTCCGCCACTTCATTTGCCGGCCGCTTCCAATTCTCCGAGGAGAAGGCGTAGAGCGTCAAACATTCCAGCCCAAGGTCTCGCGCGGCCCGAGCAACCCTGCGGACAGCTTCGACGCCAGCCCGATGCCCTGCGATACGCGGCAGGAACCGCTTCTTCGCCCAGCGGCCATTACCATCCATGATGATGGCGACATGGCGCGCGCCATGACCGGACGCGCCGTCATGAGCGAAGTCGGATTTGGCTTGGCTGGCCATCAGGGTTGCGCGCGAGCGATGAACACGGAGGGAGCGTCCCGGCTTACTGGCCGAGAATTTCCTTCTCCTTGGACGCTGTGACCGCGTCGATATCCGCGATGGTGCTGTCCGTCAGCTTCTGCACCTCAGTCTCCAGCCGCTTGCGTTCGTCCTCGCTGATTTCGCCCTTCTTTTCATCCGCCTTCAGATGGTCCATGCCATCGCGGCGAACGTTGCGGACGGCGACGCGGGCGCCCTCGGCATATTTGCTGGCGAGCTTGGCCAGTTCCTTGCGACGTTCCTCGGTCAGGTCGGGGATCGGCAGGCGCAGCGTCTGGCCGTCCATGATCGGATTGAGGCCAAGGCCCGCCGAGCGGATCGCCTTGTCACAGGGACCGACATTGCTCTTGTCCCACACCTGCACCGACAGCATGCGCGGTTCGGGAGCGGAGACGGTGGCTACCTGGTTGAGCGGCATATGCGCGCCATACACTTCGACCGTGACCGGATCGAGCAACTGGATATTGGCCCGGCCGGTACGCAGACCCGCCAGATCACCTTTCAGCGATTCGACGGCGCCGTGCATGCGGCGTTCGAGGTCGGCCTTGTCATATTGAGCCATGGTCTTTCAGCGCTCCTGATTTTGCACGATCGTTGCAACTCCGTCCCCGGCCAGCACCTTTGTCAGATTGCCGGTTTCGCGGATGTTGAATACGACGATGGGGATATTGTTTTCGCGGCAGAGAGCAATGGCGCTCGCGTCCATGACCTTCAGATTATCGTTCAGCACCTTGTCGAAGCTGATCTCATCATAACGCGCAGCGTCGGCTACCTTCTTGGGGTCGGCATTATAAATGCCGTCGACGCTGGTGCCCTTGAACAGCGCGTCGCAGTTCATCTCGGCCGCGCGCAGTGCCGCGGTCGTATCGGTGGTGAAGAAAGGACTGCCGGTGCCCGCCGCGAAGATGACGATCCGGCCCTTTTCCATGTGCCGCACCGCTTTGCGCCGGATATAGGGCTCGCACACGGTCGCCATCGGGATCGCCGACTGCACGCGCGTGTCATAGCCGATCTTTTCCAGCGCATTCTGCACCGCCAGCGCGTTCATGACGGTGGCGAGCATGCCCATATAGTCCGCGCTCGTACGGTCGAAGCCCTTAGCTGCGCCCGCCAGGCCACGAAAGATATTGCCGCCGCCGACAACGACGCAGATTTCGAAGCCCGCATCCTTCGCCGCAGCGATTTCGGATGCGACACGGTTCACGGTTTCCGGCTCGATGCCGAATTGCCCCTGTCCCATCAGCACTTCGCCCGAGAGTTTCAGCAAGATGCGCTTGAACGGCGGACGAGTCATGCGGGGTAAAATTCCATCAATTGGAGCAGACAAAGGAATGGCGCGCACCTTAGGCAGCGCGCGCCATTCTGTGAAGTCCTTAGCGTGCTTGGGCAGCTTGTCGAGAAGCGTTGCTCCCCGCATGCCGCCCTAAGCGAACATTCTGTCGGATCAGGCCCGGATCAAACGCCCGCGGCCGCAGCGACTTCAGCGGCGAAGTCGCTCGTTTCCTTCTCGATGCCTTCGCCGAGCTGGAAGCGGACATAGTTCTTCAGCGTGATCGACTTGCCAGCGCCCTTCGCCGCCGCCGCGATGACCTCCTGTACCGGAGTTTTGCCATCCATCACAAAGGCTTGCGTCAGAAGAGCGTTTTCCTTGCGGAACTTTTCGACCGGTCCATTGATGATCTTGGCAGCGATCTCTTCGGACTTTCCAGCAATCTTGTCGGCGTTCTTTTCACGCGCGATCGCAGCTTCGCGCTCGATGATTGCAGGATCAATGTCATCGGCCGACAGCGCCAGCGGGAAAGCGGCAGCGATGTGCATCGCGATCTGCTTGCCCAGCGGCTCCAGAACGTCGGCAGGCGCGTCGCCTTCCAGCGCGACCAGCACGCCGATCTTGCCGAGGCCCGGCGCAGCGGCGTTGTGAACGTAGGGAACAACAACGCCCTGGCTCACTTCAAGCTGACCGATGCGGCGCAGAGTCTGGTTCTCACCGATGGTGGCGATGTTGGACACCAGCTTTTCGGAAATCGTGCCACCCGCCGGGTGAGCCTGCGACGACAGCGCATCTGCATCGGTCGCGCCGCTGGCCAGGGCAACCTGTGCCACGGTGCGGACGAAGTCCTGGAACTGGTCGTTCTTCGCTACGAAGTCGGTTTCGCTGTTCACTTCAACGGCAACGCCCTTGGTGCCAGCGACGGCAACGCCGACCAGACCTTCAGCAGCGGTGCGGCTCGACTTCTTCTGCGCGGCGGCAAGGCCCTTGGCGCGCAGCCAGTCAACGGCGGCTTCCATGTCGCCATTGGCTTCAGCGAGCGCCTTTTTGCAGTCCATCATGCCCGCGCCCGAACGGTCGCGCAGTTCCTTGACGGCAGCAGCGGTAATCTCGGCCATGTTTCGGCTCCTAAATTTCGATGGGGTTCAAATAAACGGGGTTCGAATAAGCACTAGGGCGCGTTCCGGTGGAGCGCGCCCTAGCCTCTTAATCTTGCAGTTCGAAGACCGCGGGATCAGGCCTGAGCGGCGACCTCTTCAACTTCGGGCTCGTCCAGAGCACCAAGGTCAACGCCCGAAGCCTGCTGCGCACCTCGGTTGCCCTTGGTGGCGGCGGCCGCAATGGCGTCGCAATAGAGGCGGATCGCGCGGCTGGCGTCGTCATTCGCCGGAACCGGGAAAGCGATGCCGTCGGGCGAGACGTTCGAATCGAGGATCGCGACGACCGGGATACCCAGCGTGTTGGCTTCCTTGATCGCCAGCTCTTCCTTGTTGGCGTCGATCACGAACATGACATCGGGGATGCCGTTCATGTCGCGGATGCCGCCCAGCGACAGTTCGAGCTTCTCGCGCTCGCGGGTCATCTGAAGGACTTCCTTCTTGGTGAAGCCGTGGGTATCGCCCGACAGCTTTTCCTCAAGGGTCTTCAGACGCTTGATCGAGCCCGAGATCGTCTTCCAGTTGGTGAGCATGCCGCCCAGCCAGCGATGGTTGACGAAGTGCTGACCCGACTTGCGGGCGGCTTCAGCGATCGGGTCCTGCGCCTGGCGCTTGGTGCCGACGAACAGCACCTTGCCACCGGCAGCGACGGTCGCCGACACGAAGTCGAGCGCGCGGCCGAACAGGGGCACGGTCTGCGACAGGTCAAGGATGTGGATGCCGTTGCGCTCGCCGAAGATGTACGGCTTCATGCGCGGGTTCCAGCGGTGGGTCTGGTGGCCGAAGTGGGCGCCAGCCTCGATCAATTGGTGCATGGTGACGACAGGTGCCGCCATAATAGTTCTCCTTCCGGTTTGACCTCTGGGAATCAGGAACTGAGCGTCACGCCGTCAGCACCGGATATGTGTGATTCCCATGTGGAATGGCGCGGCCCTTACCCCCGGAGACGCCGTGACGCAAGGGGTTGACTTGTATGGAAGTTGAGAACATATAGTGAACATATGGAACAAACGGGCGATTTGGCCGGTTTGCAGCCTTCATCGGGACCTCGGTTCCCTAGCACAGAAAAGTGAGCGGCCTCATGTTCACCCTTGTTGCAGCTACCGTTTTCTTCGCGGCCTTCCTGCTGGCCGCTTCCACGATCGTCGGCATGTTCGCGCTCTATCGCGACAAGATGATCGCCGCTCTGCTGTTCGAACCGATCCCGCAGGAGCCACCGGTCTATCGTCTGCGCATTAGTCGCCGCCGCGCTGAACTTCGTCCGACACTCGCCGTCCGGCCCCTCGCGAGCGGTATCGTCGCTGCCTGATCGGCTTAAGCGCTGGTGGCAGCCTGCTGACGGCGCACCCGCGCATAGGACATGATGCCAAACGGGATGGTCACCAGATAGATGGCGCAGATGAAAAGCAGCGTCAGCCAGGGGTCGGTAATCAGCAACGCGGCCATCAGCCCCGCTACCGCGATGGCTTCCAACCTGATCCGCTTGCGCAACCGAAGCGCTGACCAGCTATAGGTGGCAACGCTGGATATCATCAGGAAAGCCGTGAAGGCGGTCCAGGGCGCGACGACATACCAGGCACGGAATATTTCCTGCCCCGTCACCAGCCATAGATAAAGCGGTACGAACGCCAGGCCTGCTCCCGCTGGCGCTGGCACTCCCGTCAGGAATCCAGCCGACTTATGCGGCTGCTCATCCGCGTCGATATTGGCGTTGAAACGAGCAAGCCGCAGCGCACATGACAGAGCGTGCGCTAGAGCGAATATCCAGCCGAACTTGGGCATCGCGTGCAATGACCAGAGATACAGGATCAGCGCCGGAGCGACACCGAAGGCGATCGAATCGGACAGCGAATCCAGTTCAGCCCCAAATCGGCTTTCCCCACGCAGCAGCCGAGCGATGCGACCGTCGAGCCCGTCAAGCACGCCCGCGATCAGGATAGACAGGACCGCCCTCTCCCACTCCCCGGAAATGCCATAGCGCACGCCCGTCAGGCCAAAGCATAGCGCCATTGCGGTGACGGCATTGGGCGCGACCATCCGCAGCGTGATGCCCCGGCGAAGCCCACGCGGGATAGCGCGCCGCTGCCTCATTGCTGGATACCCGAAATGACCCGCATGTCGCCAATCTGGCCCAGGATGGTCTCGCCTGCAACGGTCCTTTGCCCCAGCACCACGCGCGGCGCCGTTCCAGCGGGAAGGTATACGTCCACGCGGCTGCCAAAGCGGATAAGCCCGATCCGTTGCCCCGCCGCGATCATGTCGCCCGGTTTCACGAACGGCACGATCCGCCGCGCCACCAGCCCCGCGATTTGGGTGAAGCCGACGCGCAGTCCGTCATGCCGCTCCACCAGGATATGCTGGCGCTCATTATCCTCGCTCGCCTTGTCGAGGTCGGCGTTCAGGAACTTGCCCGAAATATAGACGACCGACTTCACGGTCCCGCCGATCGGCGTGCGATTAATGTGAACGTCGAACACACTCATGAAGATCGAAACGCGGATCATCGGCTGATCGCCAAGGCCATCCGCGCCAGCCATTTCACGCGGCGGCGGCACGCGCTGGATCAGCGTCACCAGGCCGTCGGCAGGCGCCACGATCGCCCTCTCATCCTGCGGTACGGCGCGCACCGGATCGCGGAAGAAAGCGAACACCCAGATCGTCACCATCACCATCAGCCAGCCGGGTATCGTCCAGCCTACCAGGAACAGCATTATCGTAATTGCCGCAGCAATCAGGCCGAATTTCATCCCCTCCGGATGCACCGAAGGGAAGCGCCACTTCACATTGCCGCCCAAGGCGACGGTGATTTCGTCATTTTCCATGGCACCTGTCTTTAGGGACAGTCACTTGCAGTGACAACGGCCGATCCTGCGCCGAGGTCTGGCAAAACCTGATGCCCGGCGAACGCCATTGCGCAGTTGAACATTGCCGCCGCTTTCCCTAGGGCGTGTCGCAATTGCATCCAAACGAAGAAGGCGAAGAGGCGCATGGCGAAGATCAAGGTCAAAAACCCGGTCGTGGAGATCGACGGCGACGAAATGACGCGGATCATCTGGCAGTGGATCCGTGAGCGCCTCATCCTCCCCTATCTCGACATCGACCTCAAATATTATGACCTGAGCGTCGAAAAGCGCGACGAAACCAACGACCAGATCACCGTCGATTGCGCCAATGCGGTCAAGCAATATGGGGTCGGCGTTAAGTGCGCCACCATCACCCCGGACGAAGCGCGCGTCGAGGAATTCGGCCTCAAGGAAATGTGGAAGTCGCCCAATGGCACGATCCGCAACATCCTGGGCGGCGTCGTGTTCCGCGAACCGATCGTCATCAAGAATGTGCCCCGCCTGGTCCCGGGCTGGACCGACCCCATCGTCATCGGCCGTCACGCGTTCGGCGACCAGTATCGCGCCACCGACTTCCTGGTTCCCGGCCCCGGCAAGCTGCGCATGGTCTGGGACGGCGCGAACGGCGAGAAGATCGAGAAAGACGTCTTCAACTTCCCCAGCCCGGGCGTCGCCATGGGCATGTACAATCTGGACGATTCGATCCGCGACTTCGCTCGCGCCAGCATGAACTATGCGCTCGATCGCGGATGGCCGCTGTATCTGTCGACCAAGAACACGATCCTCAAGGCCTATGACGGCCGCTTCAAGGACCTGTTCCAGGAAGTGTTCGACAATGAATTTGCCGATCAGTTCAAGGCGCAGGGCATCGTTTACGAACACCGCCTGATCGACGACATGGTCGCCTCTGCCCTCAAGTGGAGCGGCAAGTTCGTGTGGGCGTGCAAGAATTATGACGGCGACGTGCAGTCCGACACCGTCGCGCAGGGCTTCGGCTCGCTGGGCCTCATGACCTCCGTCCTGCTCTCGCCCGATGGCAAGACCGTCGAAGCGGAAGCCGCGCACGGCACCGTCACCCGCCACTATCGCCAGCATCAGCAGGGCAAGCAGACCTCGACCAACCCGATCGCGTCGATCTTCGCCTGGACGCAGGGCCTGGCCTATCGCGGCAAGTTCGACGACACCCCGGAAGTCACGAAGTTCGCCGAAACGCTGGAACGGGTCTGCATCGAAACCGTGGAAAGCGGCGCGATGACCAAGGATCTTGCCCTGCTGATCGGTCCCGATCAGGCATGGATGACCACCGAGCAGTTCTTCGAGGCGATCCGCGTGAACCTCGAAACCGCCATGGGCAATTGGAACTGATCCAGCCTTTTGGGCATTCAGTACGGAAACGGAATAAGGCGGTGCCGTCCAACGGCGCCGCCTTTTCCATGGCGGGAGATCGGCGATGACGACAGCAACACGCAAACGGCTGGAGGTCCGCACCGCCGTGCCCGCCGACGTTCGCGGCATCCAAAGGCTGATCGCGCGCGTCTATCCCGGCATGGCCAACTATTCGCTCGCAACCCTGCGCGGCCAGATCAACAATTTCCCGAACGGTTGCTTCGTCGCCCTCTATGACAACAAGATCGTCGGCTATTGCGCGACCATGCGCGTCAGCCGATCGATGGCCTTTTCCTTCCATGATTGGGAAGAAATCACCGCCAACGGCTTCGGCACCCGGCACAGTGCCGCCGGCGAATGGCTCTACGGCTATGAAATGGCGGTCGATCCAAAGCTGCGCGGGCTGCGTATCGGCCAGCGGCTCTATGACGAGCGCAAGGAACTGGCCGAAGAGCTAGACCTGCACGGCATCGTCATCGCGGGCCGCATGCCCGGCTATGCCCGAGCGAAACGCCGGGTCGACGGCCCCGCCGATTACCTCGACAAGGTGGTCCAGGGCAGGCTGCGCGACCAAGTCATCAGCTTCCAGCTCAAGAACCAGTTCGAACCGCTCGGCGTCCTTGAAAACTATCTGCCCGAAGACAAGCAGTCCGACGGTCACGCCGCGCATCTCGTCTGGCGCAACCCATATGTCGATCCCGACGAAGCGCCCGAAATGCGGGTGCCGCGCGGCGTCGAGAGCGTTCGCCTAGCCACCTGCCAGCTTCAGGCCCGCGCCGTCGCCGACTTCGATGAATTTATTCGCAACATCGAATATTTCGTTGATGTTGCAGCAGATTATCGCTCCGACTTCATCGTCTTCCCGGAATTGTTCACTCTCCCCCTGCTCTCCTTCGAAACCAGGAAACTGTCTCCGCTGGAAGCGATAGACAAGCTCACCGGCTACACACCGCGTCTGACGAAGGAACTGACGCGCATGGCGCTGGAATATAATATCAACATCATAGGCGGCTCCCACCCGACGCGCGCCGACGATGGCGACATCCAGAACATCGCCTATGTCGCCCTGCGCGACGGATCGGTCCACACGCAGGAAAAGATCCACCCGACCCCCAACGAAGCTTTCTGGTGGAACATCAAGGGCGGCGATTCGCTGGACGTGATCCAGACCGATTGCGGCCCGATCGGCGTCCTCATCTGCTATGACAGCGAATTTCCCGAACTCGCCCGCCGCCTCGTGGATCAGGGCGCGCGCATCATCTTCGTTCCCTTCTGCACCGACTCGCGCCTCGGCTATATGCGCGTGCGCTACTGCGCGCAGGCGCGGGCGATCGAAAACCAATGCTATGTCGTCATGTCCGGCAATGTCGGCAACCTGCCCAACGTCGACAACATGGACATCCAATATGCGCAAAGCGCCATCCTGACCCCCTGCGACCTACCCTTCGCCCGGGATGGCATCGCAGCGGAGTCCACCGAGAATGTCGAAACGCTGACCATGGCGGACGTCAACCTAGCCGACCTCAGCTGGGCGCGAGCGGAAGGCACGGTACGCAACCTCCGCGATCGCCGCTTCGACCTTTATCATATCGACTGGGACAGCAGCCCCGATCATGCCCATGCGCCGAGCGGCGGCCCGGTGCCCGCTGGAGGCCACAATGCGCCTGGCGGTGGGTGAAAAAAGCGAGCGTGGCTACCTTTCGCTCCCTAGCTCATGCACAGGAATGTCTTGGATGGGTGGTCAGGAGACAGTTCGGTGAGCGGTATCTTCAAGCGCATTGCGAACGTCCGTCAGTTAGTCGCGGCGAAGCGTTATTCTCTCTAGAGCGGTTTTCGACCGTTTTGAATCGATGAGGGATTTCCCTCCGGTCTGATTTGTGATTCAGAATCTGTGCTGGTGAAGGAGGCCGGCATGGATGGGTCACCCTCTGTCGATGGATTTGCGCACGCGGCTTCTGGCGGCGATTGATGGCGGGCTGAGTTGCCGAGGAGCGGCGGCGCGCTTTGGGGTTGCGCCATCGACAGCCATTCGCTGGCAGGCGCAGCGTCTGGAAACCGGCGCCTTCGCTCCCAAGCCGCAAGGCGGCGACATGCGATCCCGCCGAGTGGAGGAGCGAGCCGCCGATATCCTGGCCTTGTGGGAGGCGCGCAAGGACATCTCGCTCGAAGAACTGCGCATTGCCTTGGCCGAAGCGGGCCTGACGGTGTCGGTTGCCGGGCTGCACCGCTTCTTCGCCCGACGAGGCATGACGCGCAAAAAAAGACTGGGCATGCCATCGAGCAAGACCGCCCCGACGTCCTGAGGCAGCGCCACGACTGGTTCGAGAACCAGGTCGATCTGGAGCCGGAACGCTTGGTGTTTATCGACGAGACGTGGACCGCCACCAACATGGCCCGCAGTCACGGCCGTTGTGCCAGAGGCGAGCGGTTGCGGATGGGATACCCGCATGGCCATCGCAAGACCACCACGCTGGTCGCGGGCCTCCGCATGAGCGGCATGGTCGCACCGATGGTGCTGGACGGTCCGATCAACGGTGACTGGTTCGAAGCCTATGTCGCGCAGGTTCTCGTACCGGAGCTGCGGCCTGGCGACGTCGTCATCATGGACAATCTGTCGAGCCATAAGCGCCCCGCTGTCCGCGACCGGATCGAGGCGGCAGGGGCAGCGCTGCGCTTCCTGCCGCCCTACAGCCCCGACTTCAACCCGATCGAGAAGGCCTTCTCTCGCCTCAAGGCCATGCTCCGAAAAGCAGGTGAGCGCACCGTCAGCGGCCTGTGGGGCCTCATCGGCAGGCTCGTGGACATCTTCCAGCCCGCCGAATGTGCCAACTACTTCAGCTCGTGCGGCTATGATCCAGACTGATCGAAAACCGCTCTAAACTGTTCAGCAGCAGACGAATTTGCTCGTCGGTTCCTACCGTAATGCGGAGATAGTTGCTGATGCGAGGCAAATTGAAATGCCGCACAAGTATAGCCGCTTCGCGGAGGCGCGCCGCGAGCGTAGCTCCATCGTGCCGGGGATGGCATGCCAATACAAAATTGGCTGCTGATGGCAGGACTCCAAATCCGAGCGCTTCGAGGCCATCGACCATTACATCGCGCGCCTGCATGATTTGTTTTCGGCACAGCTGGAAATAGGCTTCGTCGCGCAGTGAGGCGATGGCACCGACTTGAGCCAAACGATCGATCGGGTATGAGTTAAAGCTATCCTTCACTCGCACAAGCGCCTCGATCAAGGCTCGATCGCCAACCGCATAGCCGACACGCAGTCCCGCCAGTCCACGCGACTTGGACATGGTGCGAACGACCAAAAGATTAGGATGATCGGCGATGAGCGGGATCGCCGTCTCTCCACCGAAATCGACATAAGCCTCGTCAATTACCACCGGCACGTTTGGATGCCGTTCCAGCAGACGAGCAATCTCCGCAAGGCTGACGGCGATGCCTGTGGGTGCATTAGGATTAGGAAATATGATCCCGCCGTTACCGGGGCGATACTCATCAACGCGCAAGTGAAATCCCACGTCCAGCGGCACCGTCTCGTACTCGATCCCGTACAGGCGACAGTAGACAGGGTAGAAGCTGTAGGTGATGTCCGGGAACAGTATCGGCGCATCGTGCTTGAGCAAGCCAGCAAAGGTGTGGGCCAGTACCTCATCAGAACCGTTGCCTACAAAAACCTGGTCGCCATCCACCTCATGATAAGCGGCAATCTCATCCCGCAAGGCTGATGACTGAGGGTCAGGATACAATCTGAGAGTAGAAGTAGCCTCTTGCCTGATCGCCGTCAGCACAGAAGGGGCCGGTCCCATTGGCAATTCATTAGTGTTAAGTTTCACTAAGCCCGGAATAGGAGGCTGCTCTCCCGGCACATACGGCTGGAGATCGTGAACAAACTGGCTCCAAAAACGGCTCATGGCGGTGGTGCTAATAGTGAAGGGCTCTTAACTCAATCTATAGGTTGAGCGCGATCTGAATGACAGTTTCTTGGAAGCGAGCTTTCCCGGGTGACGGCCAATTTTGATCGCCAGCCGACCCTCCTCATTTCGTCATGCCAGCGCACGCTGGCATCTCGGTCGATGGCACTCGAACTCGCCTCACGAGCTCCCAGCTTGCCGCTGGGACGACGAGAAAGGACAACTGCACGGGATCGAAACCACACCACCGCTCGAACATGAAACATCTTCAGCCATCGATCATTACATAAGCCGTGCCATCGACAGCCATTCGCGAATTTCACTATGACGCCGCCGAACATCGGCTGGACGTCCAGTTCGTGAGCGGAAAGCGTTACAGCTATTTCGATGTGCCGGAAAATCTGGCCGCAAAGATGACCAAAGCGGCCTCGAAGGGCGGCTTTTTCAACCATCACATCCGCGATCGCTTTCCCTTCACTCGACGGTGACGGACTTTGCCAGATTGCGCGGCTGATCGACATCGGTCCCCTTCGCCACCGCCACATGATAGGCGAGCAACTGCACCGGCACGGCATAGACCATCGGTGCGATCAGCGGATGGACCTTGGGCATGGTGATCGTAGCGATGCAGCCCTCGCCCGCCGCCTTCACGCCGTCATAGTCGGAAATCAGCACCACCTTGCCGCCGCGTGCCTGCACTTCCTGCATGTTGCTGACGGTCTTTTCAAACAGCGGTCCGCTCGGCGCCAGAACGATCACCGGCACCTTGTCATCGATCAGCGCGATCGGCCCGTGCTTCATCTCGCCGGCCGCATAGCCTTCGGCGTGGATATAGCTGATTTCCTTGAGCTTCAGCGCCCCTTCCAGCGCCAGCGGATAATCCGGACCCCGGCCCAGATAGAGCACGTCCCGCGCCCCCGCGATCAGGTGCGCCATGCCCTCGATCGACTCGTCATAGGCCAGCGCGCCGTTAAGAGCGGCAGGCGCTTCGGCGAGGTGACGGACCAGCTCCTTCTCGCCCTTCGCATCCAGTCGCCCCCTGGCCCGCGCCAGATTCGCCGCGAATGCCGCCAGAACAGCCAGCTGGCAAGTAAAGGCCTTGGTCGACGCGACACCGATTTCCGGCCCGGCATGGGTCGGCAACAGCAGATCAGCCTCCCGCGCCATGGTGCTGGTGGGCACATTGACGACCGCCGCGATCTTCTGCCCCTCGCTACGGGCATGGCGGAGCGCGGCCAGCGTATCAGCGGTTTCGCCCGACTGACTGATGACGATCATCAGCCCGCCATCCTCCATCACGGGCGCGCGGTAGCGGAACTCGCTTGCCACATCGATATCGACGGGGACGCGAGCGAATTGCTCCACCCAATATTTGGCGACCATCCCCGCATAATAGCTGGTGCCGCACGCAACGATGGTGACGCGGCGGATCGCCCCCAGGTCGAAATCCGGAATGGGGAGCGACACCCGGTCTTCCATCCGCTGAAGGTATGACTTCAGCGTCTGAGCGACGACCACCGGCTGCTCGTAGATTTCCTTGAGCATATAGTGGCGGTGATTGCCCTTGGAGATCAACTCGCCGGTCACGCCGGAAATGGTGATTGGCCGCTCGACAGGGTTGTTGTCCTTGTCAAAAATCTCCGCACCCTCTGCGGTGATGACGACCCAGTCGCCCTCCTCCAGATAGGCAATGCGCTGGGTCAACGGCGCCAGCGCTAGCGCGTCGGAGCCCAGATAGGTCTCACCCTCGCCATAGCCCACGACCAGCGGCGACCCCAGCCGCGCGCCGATCAGCATGCCGGGATGGCTGCGGAACAGGATGGCCAGCGCAAATGCACCATGCAGGCGGGGCAGCACTTGCGCCACCGCGTCCTTCGGCGAAGCGCCCTGCTCCACCAACTCGCTCACCAGATGCGCGACAACTTCCGTATCTGTTTCGCTATCGAAACGACGTCCACGGCTGGTCAGCTCCTCCCGCAGCGGCTTGAAATTCTCGATGATCCCATTGTGCACCAGCGCCACTTCATTGGTCGCATGCGGATGCGCATTACTCGTCGTCGGCGCCCCATGCGTGGCCCAGCGGGTATGCGCGATCCCTGTCGTCCCCGGCAGCGGATTATTCGCCAATTCCTTCACCAGATTGGCAAGCTTGCCCTCCGCCCGCCGCCGCTCGATCGCGCCCTCATAAACGGTCGCGACACCCGCGCTGTCATAGCCGCGATATTCCAGGCGCCTCAGCCCATCGACCAAACGCTCCGCCACATCGTCCTTACCGATGATCCCGATGATACCGCACATGAATCCTGAGCCTCAAAGCTATGCAAACAAACGACCAACCCGTTCCGCGCCCACCTATGCCATGATCGACGGAACAGCGACAGGGTAGACAGTCATTCTGGACGAATTGTAACCAACCAGACATCGGGCGGCGAGAGCAGTCTGATCGGCAGGCCACTGGTGCCGATCCCCGCCGATACGACCATGGACTTCGCACCATCGAGATAGGCACCACAAGCATAGCGGGTGCCGAAGTGGGACGGCACATAGACAATCCCAGCAAAGGGCAGCGCCACCTGACCACAATGCGTGTGCCCGACCAACGCCAGCAGGGGCCTGTCGGGCAGGGAGGGGAAAACGTCAGGCCCGTGGGAAAGGACTATCTGCGCGCCGCCGATATCCTTCATCTCCTGCAACACGGCAGGGACATCCGGGCGGTCGGTGTAAATATCGCGCAACCCGCCGATCACCAGCGGCCCCCGGCGCACAGCCTGGTCGGTCAGAAGGGTGATCCCGATCCGCCGGAAAAGGGCGCGCCATTGGGTGCGACTGATCTTCGCGTAACGGCGCGCATCATGATTGCCGAGTATCGCCAGCACGCCCATTGGGGCGCGCAGAGCCGAAAAGGGCGCGATACTCGCTTGCGGATCATAAACCGCACCGCCCTTATGATCGCCGATATAGTCCCCGCCCAAAAGGATAAGATCGGGCTTTAGGCCGTTCACCTGACGCACGATCCGCGCCATTCTTTTCGGACTGTTATCCGGCCCCGACAGATGGGTATCGGTCATCAGTGCGACCGTTACCGGCCGCTGCGGCGCGCCTTCCGGAAATGGCAGCGCAATGTCTATCCGGCGCACCATGGGCGTAGCCCGCGCATTGGTGAAAAGCCAGATGCAAGAGCCTGCCGCGATCAGGCCAAGCAGAAGCAGCGCCCAAAAGCATCCGCCACGACTGAACGGGGATTTCACTTGGCCGCTTTACGCGCCTGCATGCCAGCGCGGAAACGCGCCGCCCATCCGGGCTTGCCCTCCTGCGCGGGCCGGACGAGGCAAAGAGCGTCCGCCTCTACCTCCTTGGTCACCACGCTCCCTGCCCCGACGATCGCGCCTGAGCCGATCCTGACCGGGGCGACCAGCGCACTGTTGGAGCCGATGAACGCCCCCGCGCCGATTTCCGTCTTATATTTGAAAAAGCCATCATAGTTGCAGGTGATCGTACCCGCGCCGACATTCGCGCCTGCCCCGACGGTGGCATCGCCAATATAGGACAGGTGGTTGACCTTAGCGCCTTCGCCCAGTTCCGCCTTTTTGATTTCGACGAAATTGCCGACCTTCGCCTTTGCGCCAATTTGGGCTCCGGGACGCAGTCGGGCATAGGGGCCGATCTCTGCACCCTTGGAGATGGTTGCGCCCTCGATGTGCGAGAAGGCATGGATGACCACATCGTCGGCCACCGTCACACCCGGCCCAAATACGACATTCGGCTCGACCAGGACATCACGACCAAGTTCGGTGTCATGCGCGAAGAAAACGGTTTCCGGCGCCACCAGCGTCACGCCATCACGCATCGCTTCGCCGCGCCGCCGGTCCTGCCAGGCAGCCTCGATCACGGCCTGCTCCGCACGGCTGTTCACGCCAGCCACTTCCCAAGCCTCGGTTTCGATGACGGCACTTTGGGCGCCGGGCAGCATGATGATGTCGGGCAGATAATATTCGCCCGCCGCGTTGTCGTTGCCGATCTTGTCGAGCAGCACGAAAAGGTCGGTCGACCGCACAGCCATCAGGCCGGAGTTGCACAGCGTCACAGCTCGTTCGGCCGCGTCGGCATCCTTATATTCGACCATCTTGTCGATGATGCCCTGCCCACTGGTGATGATCCGCCCATAGGCGCCCGCGTCCTCCGGCCTGAAGCCCAGCACCACGGCGCGCAGGTCATCACCCAGGTTCAAACGGTCCAGCATGGCCCGCATGGTCTCTGCCCGCACCAGCGGCACATCGCCATAGAGGATCAATATGTCACCAGCGAAACCGGCAAGTGCGTCATGCGCCTGGGCAACCGCGTGGCCAGTTCCCAACTGCTGCTCCTGCACGGCGATCACCGCGCCTGTTCCGGCAACAGCGGCTTCCACTTGCTCGCGGCCCGCGCCAACCACGACGACCTGCCGCTCGGGCTGAAGCTCCGCGACACTGGCCAGCAGGTGCAGCAACATTGGCCGCCCCGCGACCGGATGGAGCACCTTGTGCTTGGCGGACTTCATGCGCGTGCCCTGCCCGGCGGCAAGGATGATGACGGCGAGTGGGCGGGTGGCGGTCACGGCGGAACGCGTCCTCTTTAGCAGGAAGGTTATGAATCTGATCGCTCTCTGCCACGTTTGCCTTGCCTTTGCCACCGGAGAGGCCGCATGAGCCGCGCATGACCAGCATTCCCTTCGATATAGTGGGTTTCGACCTCGACGGCACCTTGCTCGACACGAGCGGCGACCTCGCCGCGGCAGTCAATTACGCGATCGCGACCGATGGCCGCCTGCCTTTTCCCGTCGATGCCATCCGCCCATTCGTGGGCAAGGGCGCGAAAGTCATGCTGGAACGGGCGCTAACCGCATCGGGCGGCTATGATGACGCCCTGCTGGCTCGGATGCTGCCGACGTTGCTCGATTATTATGAGCAGAATCTCGCCATCCATTCGGTTCCCTATCCCGGCCTCATGGGCGCCATGGAGGCATTGGACAGGGCAGGCGTAAAACTTGCGATCTGCACGAACAAGGCTGAACGCTTCACCATTCCCCTGCTCCATCAGATCGGCCTTTCCGAACGCTTCGTCAGCGTCATTGGCGGCGACACGCTTGGCGTAGCAAAGCCGGATCCAGCGCCGATCCACGAGATGATCGCGCGCGCTGGCGGCGGCCGCACGATATTCCTCGGCGACACGATCAACGACATCGCGGGCGCTCGTAACGCGGGAGTACCAAGCATAGCGGTCAGCTTCGGTTTCCTCGACGGCCCCGTCGAACAATTGGAAGCAGACGCGGTCATAGATCATTTCGATGAACTGATGCCGCTTCTCGAAGGTTGGCCAGGCTGATCGTCGGCCGTTTGATCCATAGCGGATGAACATCTCGTCGATTTTGGAAGTATTTTTTAAACAAAGGCTTATACCGCCGCCCCAACGGCGGCTTCGTGCTGTCGATCTTCCGGGTAACAGCAGGTAAAGGCGGTCAGCATGGGAGAAAATTTCGCTTTCTTCCTGCCGATCATGATGGCCAGCTTTGGCATCGCGTTCCTGATCATCTGTAACTGGCATGTGCGAGCCGCTGCCTGGTGGAGCGCGGCCTTCTTTTGCGTCGCCGCAGGATTTGCGGCACCCGTTGGTTTTGCCGCAATCCCAGACCCTGTCTGGAGCATCATCGCCGATCTGCTGTTTGCCACCGGGTTCCTGCTTTTCGGTCAGGCCCTGTTGCAACGCTGGCGACCATCCTGGCTTCTGACGGCGCGGCTGATGATCTGGGGCGGCTCGATCCTGCTGTGCATCCTCGCCTATGCGATGGACAATCTGCCGCTCGAGCTGGTCGCCTCGGACTTTGGCTGCTTCCTGCTGATCGGACTTCCCCTTGTCGCGGCGAAGGATCACTTGCGTACAGGGGCCGATCGGACGTTGTTCGCCGCTGCGTCGCTCGTCGCATTGGATAATTTCGTTCGCGGCACCACTGTCCCGCTCACGCTGTCGGAGAATGGCGACTTCCTCACCGGCGAATATGCCTTTTTGATGCAGGCGCTTGCATGCATATTCGGCTTGTTTCTCGCCTTCGCTGCTCTTGCGACGCAGGTGATCGACATACTGAGCCGCTACCAGCGGGAAGCCATGGTCGATCCGTTATCCGGCCTCTTCAATCGTCGGGGATTCGATGACGCCATCCAGCGTAGGCAATCGGATGAGCTGCCCGCAGGAAGTCTCATTGTCTGTGACATCACCATTTCAAGACCATCAACGACGAATATGGTCACGCATCCGGCGATCAGGTGATCCGGGCGCTTTCTCGTCTTCTAACCACAATGGCTCCGGAGGGCGCGGTCGTGGCCCGCTTCGGTGGAGAGGAATTTGTCCTGTTCCTACCGGGCATCGATGCAGCACATGCGGCGGAGATCGCGAACAAATTGCGCGAAGGCTTCACCGCGACGATTGCAACACAACTGCGGCTCAGCCGTCCGTTGACCGCCAGCTTTGGCCTATCGACCACTCAACGCAGCGACACGTCAATCCACGACACCATCGCTCGCGCTGACAAAGCACTCTATGATGCGAAGGCGCGTGGCCGGAACCGCGTCTGCATCCGGCGCGCGCTATCCTCGCCAACCATAGCGGCGGCATCCACGCCACGCATCGCCAGCGCCTGAAAAGCAGAAGGGCCGCACAGCGGCGGCCCTTTCCAACTTCGCCAAAGGCGCCGATCACATGTGGATCGGTTTGCCCATGACCGCCATCGCGGCTTCCTTGATCGCTTCGCTATGCGTCGGATGCGCGTGGCAGGTATAGGCGATATCCTCGCTCGATGCGCCGAATTCCATCGCCTGTGCCGCTTGCGCGATCATCGTGCCAGCCACGGTCGCGATGATCCACACGCCCAGGACCCGGTCGGTTTCCGCATCGGCGATCACCTTCACAAAGCCGTCGGGCTCATGATTGGTCTTGGCGCGGCTGTTCGCCATCATCGGGAACTTGCCGACCTTGACCGCACCGCGTTCCTTGGCGGCTTCCTCGGTAAGGCCGACGCCTGCAATCTCAGGCTTGGTATAGACCACCGACGGGATCACCGCGTGGTTCACGATCCCGGTCAACCCGGCGATGTTCTCCGCAACGGCGATGCCCTCGTCCTCAGCCTTATGCGCCAGCATCGGGCCGGGGATCACATCGCCGATGGCCCAAACACCGGGGACCTTGGTCGCAAAGTCATGATCGGTTTCGATCTGTCCGCGCGCGTTGAGTTCAAGGCCGATCTTGTCCAGAGCCAGCCCGTCGGTATTGGGACGGCGGCCGATCGACACCAGCACGACATCGGCCTCGATCGTCTCCGAAGCCCCGCCCGCAGCGGGTTCAACCGTCAGGCTGACGCCCTTCTTATGCGCCTTGGCGCCCGTGACCTTGGTGCCGAGCTTATATTCAAAGCCCTGCTTCTTGAACATCTTGTTCGCTTCCTTGCGAACCTCGCCATCCATGCCCGGCAGGATCTGATCGAGAAATTCGACGACCGTCACCTTCGAGCCCAGACGGCGCCAGACCGAACCCAATTCCAGCCCGATGACGCCCCCGCCGATGACGACGAGGTGATCCGGAACCTTGTCCAGTTCCAGAGCGCCGGTTGAATCGACGATCAGGCCCTTGTCGTTGTCCACTTCGACGCCCGGCAGCGGCGTCACGGAGGAACCCGTCGCGATGATGATATTCTTCGCGGTCACAGCCTTGCCCGCAACATCGACCGTGTTCGCGCCGGTGAAGCTGGCCCGGCCCTTCAACCAGTCGACCTTGTTCTTTTTGAACAGGAATTCGATGCCGCCCGTTAGGCCCTTCACGGCATCCTTGCGCTGGCCCTGCATGGTATCCAGATCAAGGCTCATCTTGTCGATCTTGACGCCCAGCTTTGCGAGCGCGCCACCTGCGGCCTCCTCATAAAGCTCCGACGCGTGAAGCAGAGCCTTCGACGGAATGCAGCCGACATTCAAGCAGGTGCCGCCCAGTGTCTCACGGCTCTCGGCGCACGCAGTCTTGAGACCCAGTTGAGCCGCGCGGATGGCCGCGACATAGCCCCCCGGACCCGCGCCGATCACCAGGACGTCATAATCGAAGTCAGCCATCTCAATCTCCGTTCGCCCTGAGCCTGCCAGAGGGCATTACTTTTTCTTTCGTCCCCTAGAAAGGACAGGGCTTCTACAGGCTCAGCCCGAACGGAATGAAAGGTTGATCTTTAGAGGTCGATCAGCAGACGGGTCGGATCCTCGATCGCGTTCTTGACCGCGACGAGGAAGGTCACCGCTTCACGGCCATCGATCAGGCGATGGTCGTAGCTGAGCGCCAGATACATCATTGGACGGATGACGATCTGGCCGTCACGGACGACCGGACGGTCCTCGATACGATGCAGGCCCAAAACCGCTGACTGGGGCGGGTTGATAATGGGGCTCGACAGGAGCGAACCGAAGACGCCGCCATTGGAGATGGTGAAGGTTCCGCCCTTCATATCTTCCATGGTCAGCGTGCCTTCCTTGGCCTTCTTGCCAAAGCCGCCAATCGTCTTTTCGATGTCGGCGACGCTAAGGCTTTCAGCGTTGCGGATCACCGGCACGACCAGACCGTTCGGGGCCGACACGGCCACCGAAATATCGGCGAAGTCATTATAGACGATCTCGTCACCCTCGATCTGCGCGTTGACGCCTGGAATGTCGCGCAGCGCCATGCAGACGGCCTTGGTGAAGAAACCCATAAAGCCCAGGCGGACGCCATGCTTCTTTTCAAACAGGTCCTTATACTTCGCGCGCGCTTCGATGACATTTGTCATGTCGACGTCATTATAGGTGGTGAGCAGCGCCGCGTTATTCTGTGCTTCCTTCAGGCGTTTGGCGACCGTCTGGCGCAGGCGCGTCATCTTGACGCGCTCCTGACGACGGCTCGGGCCAGCAGCAGGCGCCTCGACAGCTGGCGCCGCGGCCGGTGCCGACGCCGTCGCCTTGGCCGTGCCCGCAGCCACGGCGGCCATCACATCATCCTTCGTCAGGCGGCCGTCCTTGCCGGTGCCCTTGATCTTGCTCGGGTCGAGTCCATGCTCCAGCACCAGGCGGCGAACGGCTGGCGACAGCGTCAGATTCCCACCCTCATCCTCATCGGCAGGCGCCGAAGTCGCAGGAGCAGGCGTCGCAGCCTCTGCCTTGGCAACCGGAGCGGAAGCCGGGGCAGCCACAGGCGCAGCGGCGGCAACGCCTTCGTTGATCATCGCCAACAGCGCGCCGACGTTCACCGTGTCGCCTTCCTTGGCGATGATGTCGCCCAAGGTTCCCGCGACCGGTGCGGGCACATCCACCGCCACCTTGTCGGTTTCCAGGCTGACGATCGGTTCATCGGCCTTCACCGCCTCGCCGGGCTTCTTCAGCCACTGACCAACGGTCGCTTCGGTAACGGATTCGCCCAGCGTGGGGACTTTGACTTCAGTTGCCATGAGCTGTGTCAGCCTTTCTTCTGGCGGCGGATTTCTTCACGAACGCTGTGACCCAGCGCATCGGCTACAAGGGCGCCCTGTTCGGCGACGTGGCGCTTGGCGAGGCCCGTGGCGGGCGAAGCGGCAGCCTTGCGGCCCGCATAACGCGCGCGCATCGGCGCCTTCCCTGCCTGCGCCAGCGCTTCCTCGACATAAGGTTCAACGAAGAACCAGGCGCCATTGTTGCGCGGCTCTTCCTGGCACCAGACCACCTCTTCAAGCTTCGTCATGCGCTTGATGCGCGTGGCCAATGCTTCCGTGGCAAAGGGATAGATCTGCTCGATGCGAAGGATCTGCACATCTTTATCACCTGCCGCGTCGCGCGCTTCCATAAGGTCATAGAAAACCTTGCCCGAGCACAGAACCAGCCGCTTCGTATCGGCATCCGCTGCGGCATGGGGATCGGACAGGATGCGTTTGAAATGCGTCTCACCCACAAAGTCTTCGGCCTTACTCACCGCCAGCTTGTGCCGCAGCAGCGACTTCGGCGCCATTATGATAAGCGGCTTACGGAAGGAGCGCAGCATCTGACGACGCAGGACATGGAAATAATTGGCCGGGGTCGTGATGTTCGCGACCTGGATATTCCCTTCCGCACAGAGCTGAAGGAAGCGTTCCAGACGCGCCGAGCTGTGTTCCGGCCCCTGCCCTTCATAACCATGCGGCAGCAGGCAGACGAGGCCGTTGGAGCGCAGCCACTTGGTTTCCGACGAGGCGATATATTGGTCGAACACGATCTGCGCGCCGTTGGCGAAGTCGCCGAACTGCGCTTCCCACAGCACGAGGCTCTTGGGGTCAGCCAGTGCAAAGCCATATTCAAAGCCAAGCACGCCATATTCGGAAAGCGGCGAATCCAGCACCTCGAAGCGGCCATGCGGCACGGTCGAAAGCGGGATATATTTATTCTCGCTGTCCTGATCGACCCAGACCGCGTGACGCTGGCTAAAGGTGCCGCGTCCCGAGTCCTGACCCGACAGACGAACACCATAACCTTCCGACAGCAGCGAGCCAAAAGCCAGCGCTTCGCCGGTCGCCCAGTCGAAGTTCACACCGTTCTTGAACATCTCCGCCTTGGCGTCGATCACGCGCTTCAGCGTCTTATGGACGTTGAGGCCTTCGGGAACGGTGGTCAGTGTCTTGCCCAGGCTATCGAACAGCTTTTGGCTGATCGCGCTTTCCACATTCTGGCGGGCGGTTTCAGCGTCGGCTGGCTTGTGCAGGCCCGACCAGCGACCGGCGAACCAGTCGGCCTTATTGGCCTTGTAGCTCTTGGCCGCCTCGAACTCTTCTTCCAGATGGTTGACGAAATCGCCCGTCACCTTGTTGACGAAATCATCGTCAACTACGCCTTCCGCCTTCAGCCGCGCCGAATAGACGTCGCTGACGGGGGGGTGCTGGCGGATCTTCGCGTACATCTGCGGCTGGGTGAAGCTCGGCTCGTCGCCCTCATTGTGGCCGAAGCGGCGATAGCACCACATATCGATCACAATGTCGCGATGGAAGGTCTGGCGATATTCGATCGCCAGCTTGCATGCGAAGGTCACCGCCTCCGGATCGTCGCCATTGACGTGCAGGATCGGCGCCTGAACGCCCTTCGCCACATCGCTCGGATAAGGGGAACCGCGCGAAAATTGCGGGCTCGTCGTGAAACCGATCTGGTTGTTGACGATGAAATGGATGCAGCCGCCGGTATTGTAACCGGAAACGCCGGAGAAGCCGAGGCATTCCCAGACGATCCCCTGACCCGCAAAGGCCGCATCGCCGTGGATCAGCACTGGCAGAACCTGCTCATGCTTTTCCAGATCATCGCGGAAGGTCTGCTGCGCGCGGACCTTGCCCAGAACCACCGGATCGACGGTTTCGAGGTGCGACGGGTTAGGCACTAACGACATGTGCACTTTGATGCCGTCAAATTCGCGGTCGGTGGAGGTGCCGAGGTGATATTTCACGTCGCCCGAACCGCCGACATCCTCGGGGTTGGCGGTGCCGCCCGAAAATTCGTGGAAGATGACGCGGAAGCCCTTGGCCATCACATTGGCGAGCACGTTCAAACGGCCGCGATGGGCCATGCCGTAAACGATCTCGCGCACGCCCAGCGCACCACCATGTTTGATGATGGCTTCAAGCGCGGGGATCATGGACTCGCCGCCGTCCAGGCCGAAACGCTTGGTGCCGACATATTTGCGGCCCAGGAATTTTTCGTACTGCTCGCCCTGGATCACCTTGGACAAGATCGCCTTCTTGCCCTCGGGCGTGAAGTGGATTTCCTTATTCTTGCCTTCCAGCCGGTCCTGTAGGAACCGACGCTCTTCCACGTCGGCTATGTGCATATATTCCAGGCCGACATTGCCGCAATAATTGGCACGCAGGATCGCGACGATCTCGCCTACCGTGGCATATTGCAGGCCCAGAGTACCGCCGAGATAGATCTTTTTATCAACGTCGTTAAGGCCGTGATATTCGGGCGTCAGGTCGGCAGGCAGATCCCGTTGAACGAGGCCCAACGGATCGAGATTGGCCGCCAGATGGCCGCGCACGCGATAGGTCCGGATCAACAGCTGCGCGCGGATCGCGTCATCTGCCGCGCTGACCGCATCCGCGTCCGAAACCGGCCTGCCCGCAGCCTTGGCGGCGGCCTTCACGGCCACCTGCATCTGCGTCGGGTCAAGCGCGCCGGTCAGGTCATCGGTGTCCGACAGCGGCCAATTGGGGCGTGCCCAGCTCGGCCCGCGCTCCGTTTCAAAGTCCTGGTTCTCGTAACCCATGCCTTAAGTCCCATGCCGACCGCGTGCAGTCGCGAAGCGGGGTATCAAAGACGGCCGGGGTGCAGCCCGGCCACCTTGCCTGCCTTTGCTTAGCCCTTCAGAACTTCGACAAGCGTCGAGCCCAGTTCAGACGGGCTGGCCGCAACCTTGATGCCAGCCGCTTCCATCGCCGCGATCTTGCTTTCCGCGTCGCCTTTGCCGCCCGACACGATCGCGCCGGCATGGCCCATGCGGCGGCCCGGAGGCGCCGTGCGGCCAGCGATGAAGCCAGCCATCGGTTTCTTGCGGCCGCGCTTGGCTTCGTCGATCAGGAACTGGGCAGCCTGCTCTTCCGCGTCGCCGCCGATTTCACCGATCATGATGATCGATTCGGTGGCGTCATCGGCCAGGAACAGTTCCAGCACGTCGATGAAGTTGGTGCCGTTGACCGGGTCGCCGCCGATGCCGACAGCCGTGGTCTGGCCCAGGCCCGCATTGGTGGTCTGGAACACGGCTTCGTAGGTCAGCGTGCCGGAACGCGATACGACGCCGACTGAACCCTTGGAGAAGATCGAACCGGGCATGATGCCGATCTTACATTCATTCGGGGTCAGGACGCCGGGGCAGTTCGGACCGATCAGACGCGACTTCGAACCCGACAGGGCACGCTTTACGCGAACCATGTCCAGCACCGGAATACCTTCCGTGATGCAGACGATCAGCGGGATTTCCGCATCGATCGCTTCCAGGATCGAATCGGCTGCGAATGGCGGCGGCACGTAGATGACCGAAGCGTCAGCGCCGGTCTTCGTCTTGGCTTCGGCAACCGTGTCGAACATGGGCAGGCCGATGTGGGTCGTACCGCCCTTGCCCGGCGTGACGCCGCCGACCATTTGCGTGCCATAGGCCAGCGCCTGTTCGGTGTGGAAGGTGCCGGTGGCGCCGGTCATACCCTGCGTGATGACCTTGGTGTTCTTGTTCACCAGAATGGACATGTCAGTCCCTTTGCATTCTGTGGACGTGGCACTTCAGATGAAGGCAGCATGTCCCAGGCTGCTCACTCACCTGGGACGCACTGGTGCAGCTCTTGGCTCAGGCGAGCGAGGGATCGATACCCTTGCAGGCTTCCAGCAGTTCCTTGACGGCATCGACCGACACCTGGAGGTTCGCCTTGGCTTCGTCGTTGAGCTCGATCTCGACAACCTGTTCAACGCCGTCCTTGCCGATGATCACGGGCACGCCGACATAGAGATTGTCGACGCCATATTGGCCGGTCAGATTGGCAGCGCAGGGCAGCAGACGCTTCTTGTCGCCCAGATAGGCTTCGGCCATTGCGATCGCGCTGGTGGCCGGGGCATAGAAGGCCGAGCCAGTCTTGAGCAGCGCGACGATCTCGCCACCGCCCGAACGGGTGCGCTGTACGATGGCGTCAATGCGCTCCTTGGTGGAACGGCCCTGCTTGATGAGGTCGGGGACGGGAATGCCTGCGACGGTCGAATATTCGATCACCGGGACCATCGTGTCGCCATGGCCACCGAGCACGAAGCTGGTGACATCCTTGGCCGAAACGTTGAACTCTTCCGCGAGGAAATGGTTGAAGCGCGACGAGTCGAGGACGCCCGCCATGCCGACGACTTTATTATGCGGCAGGCCGGAAAATTCGCGCAGCGCCCACACCATCGCGTCGAGCGGGTTGGTGATGCAGATGACGAAAGCGTTGGGGGCGTTGGCGGCGATGCCTTCGCCCACGGCCTTCATGACCTTCAGGTTGATGCCCAGCAGGTCGTCGCGGCTCATGCCCGGCTTGCGGGCGACACCGGCGGTCACGATGATGACGTCGGCGTCCTTAATGTCGGCATAATCGTTGGAACCGGTGATCTTGGCATCGAAGCCTTCGACCGAAGCGCACTGCGACAGGTCAAGCGCCTTGCCCTGAGGAACGCCTTCGACCACGTCGAAAAGGACGATGTCGCCCAAGCCCTTGAGAGCGGCGAGATGCGCGAGCGTACCACCGATATTGCCAGCGCCGATCAGCGCGATCTTCTTACGGGCCATATGCAATCATCCTCCAAGCACGGAAATTGGGATTGCCCGCCCGCTTAAGCCGATCTCATTAATGATTCAACCAACTAAACGGGGTTTGGGAGATTTATCTTTGCAATTCATTCGCAGTTGCATTAATGGCCTTTTCGCCCCTGTTCGTTACGCGCTTCTACCCTGGCGCTGACTTGTCCCGCAGCGGCCACCTGCCGGGCGCTTCCTTTCACAAGGAGGCGTCCGGGCCATTTACAATGTGTTGAATGAGGGTGCCGCCGCGCCGAAACGCTATTTGGGGCCGTGCCCGAGGGCGAGATAGTCGTCCGACTGCATTTCCATCAGCCGCGACACCGTGCGTTCGAATTCGAACGCTCCGTCGCCGCGAGGATAAAGCTGTGCGGGTTCCGCATCGGCCGCTGCGAGCAGCTTGACCTTATATTCGTACAAGGCGTCGATCAGGGTGACGAAGCGGGCGGATTCGTTGCGGTTTTCCGGCCCCAGCACGGGGATGCCGACTAGGATGACCGTGTGAAAGCGCCGCGCAATCGCAAGATAGTCCGGCGCCCCTCGAGCCTCCGCACACAGGCGCTTGAAGGAAAAGACTGCCACGCCCTTAAGGCTCTTTGGCACATGCAAGGTGCGCCCACCCTGCACCTCTATGTCCTCCACAGGAACCTTCGCCCGATCCTCCACCGGATAGTCGGTAAGGCGGAAGAACGCCTCGGAAAGCGCCTTGGTCGCCGCTGGACCATTGGGCGAATGCCAAAGCTGCGCGTCTCCCAAACGATCCAGCCGGTAGTCGGTCGGTCCATCGAGGGTCAGGACGTCCAGACGATCCTTGATGAGGTCGATGAACGGCAGGAAAAGCTGACGATTAAGGCCATCCTTGTAAAGTTCATCCGGCGCGCGGTTGGAAGTCGTGACGACCGTCACCCGTTTGTCCAGCAGCCCGGTGAACAGACGTGACATGATGGCGGCGTCCGCCATATTATTCACGACCATCTCGTCAAAGCAGAGCAGCCGCGCTTCTTCGGCGAGCGAGTCCACAACCGGAGGGATGGGATCGCCCTTCTCCGCCTTGCGGACCTCGGCAAGCCGCGCATGCACGTCGAGCATGAATTCGTGGAAATGGGCGCGCTTCTTGCGCTTGACCTGAACGGTGTCGAAGAACAGGTCCATCAGCATCGACTTGCCCCGGCCGACACCGCCCCACATGTAGAGGCCGCGTGGTGGCTCAGGCGCCTTTCGCAGCAATTTCCACAAGGTCGACCCGCGAGGAGGAGCCGCTTCCAATTCCTGCTGAAGCGTGTTCAGCCGTGCTGCGGCGGCCTGCTGGTCCGGATCAGGGCGCAGTTCCCCGGCCGCGACGAGCACGCGATAACGCTCGATCACGCTGCTCATTTGGGGACTGGCACCTTGCGTACGGTAGCGGTGGAGGAAGCGACAAGCGCGTCGTCCTGATGAAGAGTCAGGCGCATGAAGAATAAGCGCCCGGTTTCCTGCAGCACCTCGACGTCGGCGCGCAGCGGCTGGCCCACTTTCCCGGAGCCGCAATATTGCATGGACAGATCGACAGTGACGGCAGCCGCCTGTTCGGGACGTCCCATGGCCGCCAGCGCCGCAAAATAGGCATGGTCGGCAAAGGCCGCGAGAAAGCCGCCATGCAGCGCGCCGTTGCGATTGGCGTGCGACTGGCGGGTTTCCAACACCACCGTGGCGCGGCGTTCACCATCACCTCGCGAATAGCTGGGGCCGACCGATGTGCTGAGGAATGTCTCCGGAACCGGATCGCTCCAGCGCAGCCAGTCAGCCCAAGGGCCTTCCAGCACCCGGCTTACAGGACCAGCCTCGTCGCTCACTGCATCAAAGCTGCCGTTCGACCATCATCTTCTTGGTCTCCGCGATCGCCTTGGCAGGGCTGAGACCCTTGGGGCAGACATTCGCGCAGTTCATGATGGTGTGGCAGCGATAGAGACGGAAGGGATCTTCCAGCTCATCGAGACGCTCGCCAGTATATTCGTCACGGCTGTCGGCCAGCCAGCGATAGGCCTGAAGCAGGATCGCCGGGCCGAGGAACTTGTCGGAGTTCCACCAGTAGCTCGGGCAGCTGGTCGAGCAGCAGGCGCACAGGATGCACTCATACAGGCCGTCCAGCTTTTCACGGTCGGCGGGCGACTGGAGCCGCTCCTTGCCGCTGGGCGCGGGGCTGACGGTTTGCAGCCACGGCTTGATCGAATTGTACTGCGCATAGAAATGGGTGAAATCGGGAACGAGGTCCTTGATCACGTCCATGTGCGGCAACGGCGTGACGCGCACTTCCTTGCCCGCGCACTCCTCGATCGAGGTGGTGCAGGCAAGGCCATTCTTGCCGTTCATGTTCATCGAACAGGAACCGCAAATGCCTTCGCGGCAGGAGCGACGGAAGGTCAGCGTCGGATCATATTCATTCTTGATCTTCAGCAGCGCGTCGAGGACCATCGGACCGCAATTGTCGAGGTCAATCTCGAACGTGTCATAGCGCGGATTCTGACCCGAGTCGGGATCGTAGCGATAGACCTTGAAGCTCTTGACGTTGCTCGCACCGTCAGGCGCCTTGTGGGTCACGCCCTTACCGGAAATCTTGCTGTTCTTGGGCAGGGTGAATTCGGCCATGGTTTAAGATGTCCTCCGTCCGCGCCAATAATTATATGGGGGCGCGCGCATGAGGCCCTTAGCGCCTCGTTCCACCATTTGCTACCCATCAAAGCAGCAAAAGCATGAAGCGATTTTGACGCTTAGGCGCGGTCGCTCAATATCTGTTCGATCAGCACCACATCCTCAACCTTGTCCGCGTCGATGCAGGCTTCCGCTTTGCGCATGGGCACCAGTCGGGCGACGAGGCCAAAGCGGCGGCCGATGCGCGCTACGCCGCCGCGCAGTGTCGAGAGGCGCAAAACGGCGCCGAGCAAGGCGATCGGACCGAATGCGGCCAGTATCTTCCAACCCTTTTTGCGGTCCTGCTCCACCTCTTGCCAGAGCGAGATGACAGCGCGCGCTTTCGCACTGCCGAACCAGAAGAGGTTGGCGCCGGACCACCAGCCGTCCCTGAATTTTAGCCAGGTCCGCCGCGACGAGGGGTAGCGGGCAAGCAAGGTCGATCGTTCGACCATCGCCACCGCAATGTCGGCCCCTTCTGCCTCGGCAACAAATTGGTCGAGCATGGCGGCGTCGAGCAGAACATGATCCGCCGTGGTGACAAGCAACGGAACAGGGAGGTCTGGCCGTTCCAGGAGGCCCAGCAATGTGGACGCTATTCCGCTGCCGCTCTGTTCGAAGCGGACGCGCGGGTCTTCGCCGAGCCAGGCTGTGGTGGGGTCGGCGCGATATAGCTCCGGCGTCTGGGTGAGAATGACGACTTGCCCGACCGACGGGTGCGCGAGCAGCGCCCGCGCGGGGTAATTGATCATGGGCTCTCCCGCCACCGGAGCGAGAGGCTTTACCGCGACCCCGGCTGCCTGCGCCAGAGGATCGGAACCGGGGCGCGATCCGGCGAGCAGCAGGGCGGTGATCTGGGTCATGGAGGCGGGTTAGCGAAGCGGCCCAATTACGGGAAGCGGCTAAATGCTCTACAGGGTGGGTGCAGCAGCCTGCGGCTTGTTCTGCGCGATGGTCACCGGCACGCCGACGCGCAGGCTCTTCAACTGCCTCAGCCGGTTCCGGAAAGCCGCCAGTTCTCCCCCGGCAAGTTGAGCCGTCGTGGTGAATTTGACCGAAAGCGGGTTCACCGTTCGGCCGCTGCGGTACAGTTCGTAATGGAGATGCGGGCCAGTCGAAAGGCCGCTTGAACCAACATAGCCGATCACCTGCCCCTGACGGACGCGCTGTCCATAGCGCGCGGCGATGCGGCTCATATGGGCGTATCCGGTGGCAAGGCCGTTGCCATGTTCCAGCCGGACATAATTGCCATGGCCACCGTGCCGTCCTGAATAGGACACCACGCCATCGGTCGCCGCATAGATGGGCGAGCCATAGGCGGCGGCAAAGTCGATGCCTGCATGCATGCGCGTATAGCCGAGGATCGGATGGCGGCGCATGCCAAAGCCAGAGGACATACGGCCCTGCACCGGCGCGGACAGCACGCCGCGCCGTTCCCCGACTCCGGATGCCTCGAACCATTGGCTGCGGCCATCGCTCGTCCATTTGAGCATGTCGATACCCCGGCCGCTGGCGCGGTGCAGGCCAGCGAACAGCAGGTCGCCTACCTCGACATCCCCGGTTGCCGCCCGGCGATATTCGGTGATGATGTCGTAGCGGTCGCCGCTGTGGATCGATCCCAGGTCGACTTGCTGCGCAATGACACGCAGGAAGCTCTGAATCGCCTTGGGCGGCGCGCCAGCCGCGCGCGCGGATTGATAGATGCTGTCGCCAATCACGCCCTGAATGCGCAGCGGCGTGTCATCGACATGGATGGCCGTACGCTTCACTTGCAGCAGCCCGCCCACCCGATTGATCTCCAGCGCGAGGTCGAGCCTTGCGCGGAAGGCGAGATGGTCCAGCGGCCGGGGCATGTCGCGGCTGGCGCGGCGGCCAAGCACGATGTCGAGCGGCGTGCCCGGCTTCAGGCCCTTGGCTATATCGCCGCTGGCGAGCGCCATGACCTGAGCAGCGTCCGCATTGCTGACCCCCGCCCGCGCCAAGGCCCGGCTAAGCGAATCACTTCCACCTATCTGCGCGCGCAATTCGATCTGCGGACGTTCGGGCGTTTCGCGCAGAGGCTGGACGGCGTCGGTCGGCCCCATGCGCCGCCCGCTGTCCGCGCCCATGGCGAGCGGCGTGATCATCTGGCTGCGCACTTCCTCGAACTGCGGTTGAGCAAGCAGCGGTTCCGGCTCGCCGGGCAGAGGCTGAAAACCGGGGGAGAGGTAGAGCGCCGATGCGCAAAGCCCAAAACAGGTAGCAAGCCCGCGAAACCATGTACGGCTGCCCACTCGCTGGCCAAGATCGGGGACCAGTTCGACCTCATCGGCCCAATCGCGCAGGCGGGTGCGCCAGTCGCGCACGTCGGCGGTCGCGAACCCCTTGCCGATGGCGTCAGTCACCCAAAGAGAAGCGGATGCGCCCCCCTGCTGAGGACTGAACTGGCTACCGTGAAACACTTGAAAAAGCCCCCCACGGGCTGAAATTTCGCCCGACCCCCGCCGCGCGTTCATGGGCATTGTTGTGAATGCATAGGGTTAAAGTCAAATAAAGACGGATTTTTTAACCATATTGACGCGACGAAACGTGCCCTTCAGCCGTTGAACAACGCAAGCTGCATAGCTCAAAGGAGAATCGCGCCCCTCCCCTTGCTCTCGCTGCACTCATCCCCGACATAGAGAGGATCATGGCTCCATTCGCCCGATCGCCCGTCACAGCCGTGCTGGGTCCCACCAATACCGGCAAGACGCATTTGGCCGTCGAGCGCATGTGCGGTCATTCCAGCGGGATGATGGGCTTTCCGCTCCGATTGCTGGCGCGCGAAGTGTACGACCGGGTTGTCGCCATCAAAGGTCCGGGTCAGGTCGCACTGATCACAGGGGAAGAGAAGATCGTCCCTCCGGGTGCGCTCTATTATCTCTGCACGGCCGAATCGATGCCGATCGGCGTAGGCCGGGAGGCCGGAGCCAACGGCCTTGGCGACTTTGCCTTTGTCGCGCTGGACGAGGCGCAACTTGGCTCCGATCCAGAACGGGGGCACATCTTTACCGACCGACTGCTGCGGGCGCGTGGTCGGGAGGAAACCATGATCCTGGGGTCGGCCAGCATCGGCCGGGTGGTGAAAGCACTGGTGCCGGGAGTGGAGATCGTTAGCCGCCCGCGCTTTTCCACGCTGTCCTATGGCGGGGCGAAGAAGCTGTCGCGCCTACCGAAGCGATCGGCTGTCGTCGCCTTCTCCGCGGAGGAGGTCTATGCCGTGGCGGAGATGCTGCGGCGTTTTCGTGGCGGCGCTGCCGTCGTCATGGGGGCGCTGTCGCCCCGCACCCGCAATGCTCAGGTGCAGATGTTCCTGAATGGTGAGGTCGATTATCTGGTCGCTACCGATGCGATCGGCATGGGGCTCAACCTGGACGTGGCGCATGTCGCCTTCGCTTCGTTGCGCAAGTTCGACGGGCGGCGGACGCGGCGGCTGACCGTATCGGAAATGGCCCAGATCGCGGGTCGAGCCGGGCGGCATCATAAGGACGGGACCTTCGGCAGCCTTGGCCATGAAGATGGTGACGCTGCCTTCACGCCCGAAGAGATAGAGGCTATCGAAGCGCATCGCTTCCCGCCGGTCGAGCAACTCTTCTGGCGCGAAGGCCAGCCTCGCATGGACAGCATCGACCGGCTCATCATGGAACTGGAGACGCGGCCTGATCGTGACGAATTGCGTGCGGCACCCGAAGCGGTGGACCTGGCGGTGCTCCGGCGGCTGTCCGACGATCCGCTGGTCATCGACCGGGTTAAGGGGAAGAAGGCCGTCGAAAGGCTGTGGGCCGCATGTGGTCTGCCCGATTTCCAGAAGCTGGGCGCAGAACATCATGCGCGCACCGTTGGCCGTATCTGGCGGTTCCTGTCCGAAGGTCAGGGCCACATTCCGCGCGACTGGTTTGCTCAACAACTGGCGCGGCTCGATTCGGTGCAGGGCGACATCGATACGCTGTCGGGGCGGATCGCCGCCGCCCGCACCTGGTCCTATATCGCCCACCGCCCCGACTGGCTGGCGCATCCAGCCGAGATGGCAGAGCGGACGCGCGCGCTGGAGGAAAGGCTTTCCGACGCGCTACATAGCGCGCTGACACAGCGTTTTGTCGATCGCCGCACCGCTGTACTATTGCGCGACATGGGGCAGGATGCGAGCAATCTGCCGGTCGATGTGGAGCAGGACGGGACGGTCTGCGTCGATGGTGAGACGATCGGGCGACTTGACGGATTTCGTTTCTCGGTCGATCCGGCTACGCGGCATCAGGATAGAAAGATGCTGCTGGCGGCGGCGGAACGCCGTCTTGGAAGGATATTACGAGTGAAGGCTGACGAATTGCTGGGCGCGCCCGACACTGATTTCGTGCTGATGGACGAGCCGGGACAGGCGCCGGGTATCGGTTGGCAGGGCAATGCCGTGGCGGCTCTGCTCGTCGGCCCGTCGCTGCTGGCGCCGGAAATCCGGCTTGATCGCGGACTTCTGGCGCTTGGCCAGGACGTGCAGAAGCAGGTCAGTGCGCGTCTCGCCCTTTGGGTGGAAGCGCAAAAGGAAAAGCATCTTCTGCCCCTCGTGAAGATGGCGGCCAGCGCCGCCGATCCGGAAGTTCCTGCGGTGGTGCGGGCCGTGTTCGCCCAACTGGCCGATGCTGGCGGGGTCATGGCGAGGACCGATCTCGATTCGGCGCTCAACCATCTGGACAAGGATCAACGCCACCTGCTGCGTCGTGCGGGGATCGATATCGGGGTGCTCGACATCTATCATCCGGGCCTTCTGAAGCCCGGCGCGGCACGATGGCGCGCGGCGCTGCTGGCGGCACGTATCGCCAAACCATGCCTTCCCCTGCCCCTGCCCGGCCTGACGCTTATCCCGACGGGCGGAAAGGCAGAACAGATGGGTGCCCGCATCGCTGGCTTCCGCGGCTTCGACGATCAGATGCTGCGAATCGACATGGCGGAACGCATGGCCCGCGCCGCCCATGAAGCGATCGCCAAGGGCGAGGCCTTCACCGCCCAAAGCCCGCAGATCGTCTCGCTCGGCCTTAACGAACCTGCTTTCCTGCAATTGATGCGCCTGGCTGGGTTCCGCCCTGTCGAGCCAGCGACCGAGGGCGGGGCGAACTGGACCTTCCGTGGTCGGCAAAAAGCGCGGCCGGATCAGCAGCAAGCCCGTGGACCTAACCGGCGCAGCGCACCTGCGCGTGGCGCGCCTTCCCGCCCCGCGTCGACTGGAGCGGCGGCGCCAGTGGGCAACAATGCCTTTGCGGGCCTGGCGGAGCTTCTTGGCCGCAATGGCTGAAGCCGCGCCCCTCGGCAATCATGGACCGAGCCTGCGCATCGACAAATTCCTGTGGTTCGCCCGGCTCGCCAAAAGCAGGTCGGTGGCGCAGAAATTGGCCGAAGAGGGGCATATCCGCCTGAACGGTCGCCGCATCGAGCGCGCCCATTCACCTGTGCGCGCGGGCGATCTCATCACATTTCCTCACCCCAGCGGGGTACGCGTGGTCCGCGTCGTGGAGCTTCCGGGACGCAGGGGGCCAGCGCCAGAAGCTCAGACATGTTATGAGGAACTGAAGCTGGGCGATTAGGGAGACAAAAATATCCTCATTGACCTTCGCGCGCGCCGGGCATAGCAGGGCCGCCGCTGTCGAACCCCTATAGAGTGCTGATCCATGACCTATGTCGTGACCGACAACTGCATCCGCTGCAAATATATGGATTGCGTCGAGGTCTGCCCCGTCGATTGTTTCTACGAGGGCGAGAACATGCTGGTCATCAATCCCAACGAGTGCATCGATTGCGGCGTGTGCGAACCTGAATGCCCTGCCGAAGCCATTCTGCCCGATACGGAGAATGGTTTGGAGAAGTGGCTGGAACTCAACACCAAATTCTCGGCTGAATGGCCCAACATCACCGTCAAGGGCGAGGCGCCTGCCGACGCTGACGAGATGAAGGGCGTCGAGAACAAGCTGGAGAAGTTCTTCTCGCCCGAGCCCGGCTCTGGCAGCTGATCGGACGCGGCGGCGACGAGCAGGACGGCGTGTCCCGATCCTGAAAGTCCATCGTTGCCGATCATGATATTGATGCCAGATCGTCGCTGACGAACTACCCCTAGCGTTTCGGCATGAGGCCCACTCCCGGATTTTGCGTCTGGGGGTGGCAATTTTGTTACGAATCTGCTAAATAAGGGTCAAGAGGCGGAAACGGTCGCATTCCGTCCTGGAGTATTTGCTCATGTCCTGACGGTGGCGCCGTGGAATCCTCGGCTTGTGCTACTCTGCGCATCTGTGACGCGGCGATATCCGTCTCCGGTAGAATTAGAAAGGTTTCAAATGGCTGCCAAGGCGCTGTCCTTTGACGTTGGTGATTATGTTGTTTACCCCAAGCACGGTGTTGGCCGGGTGGTCGAGCTGCAAAAGGAGCAGATCGCGGGCATGGAATTGGAGCTTTACGTGCTCCGGTTCGAAAAGGAGCGCATGACGCTCCGCGTGCCGACCAACAAGGCCGAAGGCGTCGGCATGCGCAAGCTGTCGTCGAACAAGACCCTGGAAGAGGCCATCGAAACGCTGAAGGGCAAGCCGAAGGTCAAGCGCACCATGTGGTCGCGCCGCGCACAGGAATATGAAGCGAAGATCAATTCGGGCGACCTGGTGTCGATCGCCGAAGTGACGCGCGACCTGTTCCGCGCTGACGATCAGCCTGAGCAGAGCTATTCCGAACGGCAGATTTTCGAAGCCGCGTCCAGCCGTCTCGCTCGCGAATTGGCTGCGATGGAAGAAACGGATGAGCCGAGCGCTCTGAAGAAGATCTTGCGCATCCTGAATGAAGCCGCACCGAAATATGCCAAGGTGGAAGGCTGAACGAAATTCAACCGAGCCGACAACGGCAGGTGAATGAACTTAGAAAGGGCGCTCCGGTCTGGAGCGCCCTTTTTTATGCCTGCCAAGTCCGGGCCACGGCTTTTGCGAAAGCCGTTCCTGCTTATTCACCCTTCGCGCTGTCGGCTGCATCCTTTGCAGCGCTTCCAACATCGCTCGCGGCTTGGCCGACCTGCGTGGCAGCGCTCTCGACCGCGCTGTCCTTGCGCGTCTGGCTACTGATCAGGAAAAAGGCGGCAATCGCCACCACCACTACCAGCAGCAGCACCGCAATCGCCGTTACGCCGCCGCCGCGCCGTTCTACTATCGTAGTCGTCGTCGCTGGACGCTCCTGATAATCGGCCATGAATATCCTCCTCATCGTTACGCCACCCGCACGAATAATGCGCAATGGCGGAGGCGGTTCCTGGATCATGCTCAGTCGGCGCGACGACAGCCTATTTCTCGCGCAGAGGCCGCAGAAGGCGCAGAGAAAAATCTGCATTCACGCGGAGGCGCGGAGACGCGAAGATGACGTTAAAACAACGGCCTCACTCCAGCGCCAATCCCTCCTGATACGGTAAGCGCCCCCAGCACTGGCAGAAGGCACCGCAAAGCTGATGCCGATATCGACGCCTATCGCGGGACGAACGCGCCTTTTGCTCGATCCTTGACGACCTGATCCGCCCGAAACACCGATCCGCTCATGCTGATGTAGATACCAGGATCGGCAATCTGAGCCGTTGCGAACGCCATGCCGAGGTTGAAGCTGGCGTCGCTTTCACCAAAGCGCGCCGGGGCGAGAGCGCCGACCAGCACGATCGTCTTGCCGGTTACATCCTCAAGCGCCTTGGCTGTCTCCGTCATGGTATCCGTGCCATGGGTAATGACAATATGGCTTTCCGGCGCTGTAATCACCCGCTCGCGGATCAGCGTCCGGTCGGTGTCGTCCAGCTCCAGACTATCCTTGCGCGTCACCTCTTCTATTCGAAAGGGACGCTTCACCCCGCCAATCTGCAACAACTTGGCGACGACGCTTTCGCCGACCTTATAGTCCGATAAGGCATCGAAATAGATTTTGTCGATCGTCCCGCCCGTCGTGAGAACCAGGATCGGCGTATTCACAGCCAGCATGGCGAACTCCCCAACTTAGGCAGGTGCATTCAGTCTAAACGCGCCACCATCGCATCGGAACCGCGGATCAGCGCGCGCGGGCGATTTCCTCGCCCCGGTCGCGGGCGGCAGCCAAGGTGTCGGTGAGGAGTTTCAACAGCCGGTCGTCCGCGTCGAGGACGTTCAACCCTTCGCGCGTCATCCCGCCGGGGCTAGCCACGCGGTCGGCCAGTATCGCCGGACTTTCGCTTGCTTGGGCAGCAAGGCTCGCAGAACCTTGGACGGTGGCGAGCGCCATCCGTGCGGCCTGATCGGCTGAAAGTCCAATCGCTTCCCCCGCGCGCGCGAACGCATCGATGAAGCGGAACAAAAAGGCGGGTCCACAGCCCGACAGGGCGGTGAGCGCGTTGAACTGGCCTTCGTCTTCGATCCACTCGGCCGTACCTAATGGCGTAATGAGCGCATCCACTTGCCCACGGGCTGAGTGGGACACCTCGCCGTCGGCATACAGTCCAGTGACGCCCTGTCCCAAGGCGACAGGCAGGTTAGGCATCGCCCGGACGATGTCCTGGACCACGGGGAAACGCTTGCGCAGGTCCGCAACCGGCGTCCCGGCCAATATAGAGACAATGCGCGTGTCAGCCACGCAAAGCGGCGCAAGCGAGGCTGCTACATCGTCAAGCTGATAGGGCTTCATGCCCAACAGCACTGTCGCGTGCGCGGGCAGCGATGCCGGATAGTCTGTCACCACCCGCACCCCGTCCGCGACAGCACGGCCGCTCGGCCGCAACACGGTGACGCTCGCCGGATCAAGACCGCATGCCAACCATCGGGCGAGCATTTGCCCAGCCATGTTGCCGCAGCCGACCATGAACAGGTGCGCGGGCCAAGCTTGTGTCATGGACAATCCTCAGGCTTCGCCGCGCGTCTCGATCAGGCTGGCGGAAATCGCCTCCGTCGGGCTCTTGCCGCCCCATAGGACGAACTGGAACACAGGATAGAAGCGCTCGCATTCGTCGATCGCGGTTTCGACCAGTATCTGCGCCTGATCCAGCGTCAACACGCCCCCCGCGCCCAGCAGAGCGCCGTGCCGGAACAGCACGATGCCGCTCGACGACCAAAGCTCGAAATGGCCAAGCCAAAGCTGCTCGTTGATCAGGCCCAGCGTTTCGTAAATCGTCGCCCGCTTCTCTTCCGTGACGCGAATGTCGGGCAGGGCCAGCAATTGCAGCACCTGATCTTCGTCGCGCCAGATGCCGCGCAGCTCATATTGCGCCCAGCTACCCTGCGTGCTGGCGACGATCTCATCCTCGCCAACCTGATCGAAACTCCACCCATTCGCTTCGAAATAGGCGGCCAGCATATCGATCGGCGCGGCTTCCTGGCCGCCATTTTCAAATTCGTCGCTGTCCATCATTGGCTGGCCATAGAGCATTTCCCGGCGGCAAGGAAACCACCGACTGAGGGAAACGCATCAAAATAGGCGATCGTTGCAGAAAACCAACGGACAGGCGGCGAAGCCTGCTTATTCCGCGTCGCCTGCCTTGGGCTTTGGCGAGCGGACGGTCTTTGTCACTGGTTCAGCCGACCGGCCTTCCAGCGCGTCGATCCGGGCCTTCAGCAATTCAACCTCTTCACGGGCCGCCGCCGCCAGCGCCTTTAGGGCATCGAATTCGTCGCGGCTGACGAAATCCATGCCGCCGATCCACTGCTTGGCCTTTTCCCGGGCGTTGGTTTCAAATTCCCGGCTCATGCCAGCGACTGTTCCCGCAGCGCCGTTCACCAGCTTGGCAAGGTCGTCGAAAAAGCGGTTTTCGCTCTGCATGGTCTGAATGTCCTAGTTTGCTGGCGCGAATGTGCGCCGATGATGTCATATCTGGGTCTTGAGCGCGGGCGCGACAAGGGTCTCAGCATCCGGATTGAGGCGCCCGATCTCATAATTCAGCGCCGATGCAAAGCCCAGCCATGCCAGATAAGGCAGCAGCAGCAGTCCAGCGACCCGCCTGATACGCCAGAACAGCCATGCCGTCACCGCTACGGCGACGAAAAGGACGATGATCAGCGCAAGCGCATTATCAACCTGATGCGCGCGGAAGAAAAGCGGCGACCAGACGAGGTTTAGCGCCAGCTGGATCAGGAACAGGATGATGGCCACGCCCCTGCCCCGTGCTCCCCGCGCATGAATGACGATGGCAAGGGCAAGCCCCATCAGGATGTAAAGGATCGTCCACGCAACGCCAAAAGCCCAGCCGGGCGGCATGAAGTCGGGCTTCACCAGCGCGTCAAACCAGCGGTTGCCATAACCACTATTGGCCAGCTTGCCCGACAGGAAGCCCAGGAACACGATCGCCGGAACGGTGACCAGCGCCCAGCGCAAATAGGCCAAACGCAACTGACCGGGGGACGCGATTTCGTTCATCGTCGGCGCAGCTCCACTAATCCTCACTCGGCGGCTTCGGGCGAATCCTTCCGGGCCTTGTCAAGCCGCCAGTGAATGGTTTGCGGTGAAACACTTCATCCCGCAACCGCGAATAGAGGCTGAAGACCGGCATCTGTCACAAAATCAAACGCCTACCTGACTATAAGCAAGCCCGCGTCTAGCCGTCCAACCTCGCGCCGATCAGAAACTCGACATTGCCTTGGGGGCCGGTGATGGGGCTTGGCGTCACGCCCAGCACCGTCCAGCCCTTCGCCGTCAGCCATTGACTGACTTCCTCGCAAACGCGGGCATGGATTGCTGGATCGCGCACGACGCCGCCCTTTCCGACCTCTTCCCGACCCGCCTCGAACTGCGGCTTGATGAGCGCAATGAGATGCGCCCCCGGTCGGGCAAAGCTGAGCGGCCGGTCCAGCACCTTCGCCAACGATATGAAGCTCGCGTCGCACACGATGATATCGACCGGCTCCGGGATATGGTCGGCGGTCAATATGCGCGCGCTCGTCTGTTCATGCACGACCACGCGCGGGTCGGATCGCAGCTTCCAGGCAAGCTGGTTCGTCCCGCTGTCCACCGCATAAACCCGCGCCGCGCCGTTGGTCAGCAGCACATCGGTAAAGCCGCCGGTCGAGCTCCCGACGTCGATCGCGATCATGCCAGTCACATCCAGCGCGAAATGATCAATGCCGTGGGCCAGCTTTATGCCTCCACGCGACACCCAGGGATGATCGCGGCCCTTGACCTCCAGCGCGGCATCCTCCGCAACCTGCTGCCCCGCCTTTTCGATCTTCCTGTCGCCCAGGAAGACAAGGCCCGCGAGGATGAGCGCCTGCGCCCGCGCCCTGCTCTCGGCCAGCCCGCGATCGACGAGCAACTGATCCGCGCGCAGCTTCGCCATCAGCGCACCAGCCCTGTCAGCGTGGACACCGTCAGCAACTGCGGCAGCACCTCGGCGGATTTTCCCGGAGCATACCAAAGGTAGAGCGGCACGCCCGATCGTCCCTGCGCTTCCAGAAAACGTGTGATGGCCGGGTCCGCACTCGTCCAGTCACCGACCATCACCGTCACCCCCGCCTTGGCAAAGGCCTCCCGCGTTTCGGCCCGATCAATGGCCGCAGCCTCATTGGCCTTGCAAGTCAGGCACCAGTCGGCGGTGAAATAGAGGAATACCGGCTTTCCAGCCGCGCGCAGCCCGGCAAGCCGCGCTTCGTCGAAAGCCACAAGGCCGTCCTGCGCCTGCGCAACACCAGCCGTCCGTGCAGGCAGCAGCAGCCCTCCCGCGCCGAGCAGAAGCACAGCACCCAGCATGACGATCAGCCAGCCCCGCTTGCCACGATGCTGACGCTCCCCCAGCCACCACAGTAGCAGCGCCAACAGCAACGCCGCCCCCAGACCAATCGTCATCCCCGGCACGCCGCGCTGCTGCCCGAGCAGCCAGCCCAGCCCTAGCGCGGTCAGGAACATCGGGATCGACAATATCCTCTGGAAAGTCTCCATCCACGGCCCCGGCCGTGGCAAACGCCCGCGAAGCGCCGGTATATAGGCGAGCAACAGAAAGGGCAGCGCAAGGCCCAAGCCCAACCCGGCAAAGACCGCAAGCGCCGCCGCGACCGGCAGCACCAACGCCGCACCCATCGCCACGCCCATGAACGGCCCGGTGCAAGGCGTGGCGACGAAAGCGACCAGCGCGCCGGTCCAGAAGGAACCCGCAATGCCCTTCTTCCCCGCCAGCTTCTCCCCACCGCCAAAGGCGCTCAGTTCAAACAACCCCGCAAGGTTGAAGGCGACCGCCGTGACCAGCAGCAGAAGCAGCAAGATAACGCGCGGGTCCTGCAACTGAAACGCCCAGCCCACGGCCACGCCCGCTGCCCGGATCGCCAGCAGCAGCCCGCCCAGCGCCAGACAGGTGAGGATGACGCCCGCGCCATAGGCCAGCGCCTCCCGCCGCACCGTTGCCTCATCACCCCCAGCGCGCGCCAGCTTGAGCGCCTTCAGCCCCAGGATCGGAAACACGCACGGCATGATATTGAGCAGCAGCCCGCCCAATATCGCCCCGCCAAGCGCGATCAAAGCCGTGCGCAAAAGACCTGAACTCGCCCCCGCAACCACGCCGGGGCGAGCCGTCACCAGAAAGCCGACATGATCCCCGGTGCGCAGTACCGCCTGCACCGCATCTCCCTTGAACCCCTGCCCGGCCTCGGTTTCGATCAGCAGCCGGTCCCCCTGACGATGGACCGACTGAGGCGCGGCATAGCGAACCACGCCCTCTTCCAGCGGAAAGAGATGCACGTCAGACGCCGCAGCTTCCCCCGGAAAAGGGATCGACATCCGCAGCTTGCCGTCGGCGACGGCGTAACTCGCCTCGCTCCCGAGCGGACGCGGCAGATGCGCCCGCCAACCATCGAACCGGGCCTGCATCGCGGGCGCCACCGCGCCGTCGCCCGCGATCAGGTCCAGCGCGAGATCGGCACTCTCGAGCACGCAAATCTTGTCGGTGCAGGCAAGCCATTCCGCCTTCCCACGGATCGGCAGGCGCGTGCCCTTCGCCACCTCAGGCGCGATCTTCACAGGCGCGAGAAGCGCATAAGGCCCTTCATAAACATGGTTCATGAGGCCAGAAATGAGCAGCGTCTCGGGCACCGGATAGCGCAAAGCCCCGATGCTCACACCTTTGGGCAGCACCCATTTCACGGTCATGCCCAGACCCGCATCACCCGGATTCTGCCAATAGCCATGCCAGCCAGCCTCTGGCGTCATGGCGAAGGCGATGTTGCTGGTCCGGCCCGGGGCAGGCGCGTCGCTTTCGGCGACCAACTGCGCGGCGATATGCGGCGCACCCGATCCGAATGCGCCCTGGGCGCTGGCAACAGGCGCGATAAACAGCGCCAGCGTCATCAGGAGGACATGGAAAATCCGCATCGGGCCTCTGTTCGTGTGGATCACAGCGGGCTAGGTCGGCATGGTTGCGCCGTCAAGGCACAGAAGGGATCGTACAAAGATGTTCAGGAAAACGCTTCACACCCTCCTGTTGCTGGCGCCCTTGCCCGCGCTGGCCCAACCTGCCGCGACGCCCGCCCCCTCCGACGCGCCACCAAAGCTGATCGTCGCGATCTCGGTCGATCAGTTTTCGGCCGATCTCTTCAGCGAATATCGCCCCTATTATAGCGCAGGCCTCAAGCGCCTGAGCGAAGGCGCCGTGTTCCCGCGCGGATATCAAAGCCACGCCGCAACCGAAACCTGCCCCGGCCACAGCACCATCCTGACCGGCAGCCGCCCGTCACGCACTGGCATTATCGCCAACAGCTGGATCGATCAGAGCGCTGCCCGGCCCGACAAGACAATCTACTGCGCGGAGGATGAGAAACAGCCGGACAGTAGCAGTTCCAAATATGTCCCCTCCCCTGTCCATCTGCGCGTGCCCACACTCGGCGAACGCATGAAGGCAATCAATCCCGCCGTCCGCAACGTGTCCATCGCCGGAAAGGATCGCGCGGCCATCATGATGGGGGGCGCAAAGACGGATCAAGTCTGGTGGCTGGGATCAAAGGGCTATGTCAGCTATCCCGGCACGCCAACGCCGCCGCTGGTCGCACGGGTGAATGAAGTGTTCGCAAAACAGCTGGCTGAGCCCAATCCCGGCTTTGACCTGCCCCCGCAATGCGCCGCCAAGGATTTTCCCGTAAGTGCGGGCTCGCGGGTTGTCGGCACCGGCCGCTTCGCAAGGCCCGCCGGTCAATTCGGCGCATTCCGTGCGTCGCCTGAGCAGGATGCCATGACCCTGGCGTTCGCCGCTGCCGCCATCGAAAGCATGAGCCTTGGCAAGCAGGCTCAGACCGACCTCATTTCCATCGGCCTTTCGGCGACCGACCTCATCGGCCACGCCTATGGCACGGAAGGAACCGAAAGCTGCATCCAGATCGATCGGCTGGACCGCGAACTGGGCGCCTTCTTCGACCGGCTCGACAAGCAGGGCATTGATTATGTCGTCATGCTCACCGCGGATCATGGGGGCCACGATCTGCCGGAGCGCCATCAACAAAATGCGATGCCGATGGAACAGCGCGTCGATCCGGCGCTCATGCCCCGAACGCTTTCAGACGCAGTGGCCGCCCGCACCGGCATAGGTGGCAAGGGACTGATCCAGGGCGACGGCCCATCTGGCGATCTTTATTTCGACCACAATCTCACCCGCGCCCAGCGCGCCAAGGTGGAAGCCGCCACACTCGCCCTGTTACGCGCGCATCCGCAGGTGGAAACCGTCTTTACCAAGGCGCAGATCGCCGCCGCGCCGTCTCCTTCAGGTCCGCCGGAAAGCTGGAGCCTGCTTCAGTTAGTCCGGGCCAGCTTCGATCCCGAACGCTCGGGCGACCTTGTCCTGCTGCTGAAACCACGCGTGTCGCCCATCGCTAATCCTTCCTATGGTGCGGTCGCCACGCATGGCTCGCCCTGGGACACGGATCGGCGCGTTCCGATCCTCTTCTGGCGCAAAGGCATGCGGCATTTCGAACAGCCGCTCGGCGTCGAAGTGGCGGACATCATGCCGACGCTGGCGGCCCTTATCCGTCTGCCCGTGCCCCGTAATGAGATAGACGGCAGGTGCCTCGACCTGATCGCAGGCCAAGGCGACAGCTGCGCCGCGGATTAGAGCAACGCGCCTTGCATCTGGATCACTCAACTTACTGGATCACTCAACCCCGTTCGGGCTGAGCTTGTCGAAGCCCTTCCCTTTCTAAAAAGAAGGAAAGCCCTTCGACAGGCTCAGGGCGAACGGAAAAAGGAGGTGGTGCCGATTTAAGCAAGAAGCTCCAGCGCGCGCATCTTGCGCCCGATTCAACGCAGCGCGCTCTAGGCGCCGTCTGCATTCACCGTATCCAGATCATGGCGCATGCGAGATGGACGAAGCCCATGAAGGCTGAGATGGTTTTCTCGCATCGTAAGGCGATCCTACGGAAGCGTTTGAGTTTGTTGAAGAAGCATTCGACCTGATGGCGCTCCTTGTAGAGCCTCCAGTCAATGGGCGGCGCGACAGCGCGGCTGGGATTGGCCTTGATTTGAGCGGTTGCGCCGAGTTCACCGGCGATGAAGGCGCGTAGCGGATCGGCGTCATAGGCGGCATCGGCAATGACATGATCAACGTCCTTGAGCCCGGCCAGGAGGGACTGGGCCTGCGGGCAATCGCCATATTGCCCCGGCGTTGGATGGATGCGCAGCGGCAGGCCGATCGCATCGACCACGGCATGCAATTTGGTTGTCAGCCCGCCACGCGAACGACCGATGGCGGCACTTTGAGCCCCCCTTTTGCGCCCGCCGCGTCGGCGTGGACCTTTGAGATCGTGCTGTCGATCATGACATACTCAAAGTCGGGCGTATCGGCCATGGCATGGAAAAGCTCTTCCCACACGCCATTGTGAGACCAGCGGCGAAAGCGGGCATGCACCCCCGTCCACTTCCCGAAAACCTCAGGAAGATCCCGCCAATGCGCTGCGTTGCCCGCCATCCACAAGATCGCATCGACAAACAACCGGTTATCCACTCCGCTCCGGCCCGGCATGCCAGATCGCCCGGGAAGATGCCCTTTGATCCGCTCCCACTGGTCGTCCGTCAGTGCACGTCTGCTCAATGATCGTCTCCTTCGACAACCTTGAATCAGAACTTCAACTCAATGGGAATCCTGTGAATGCAGACAGCGCCTAACAGTCAGATATTTTCCGCGAAGCCGTCCCGCTCCGCGTCCATCAGGGAGTGGACACGGTGCGGGGCGGATACTTCGACCCGGCTGGTCACCTCATATTGCGCCTTTGCCTGACGCACATTGCTGTTCGCCGGAACACTGTCAGTCAGCCAGACATTGCCGCCGATCACTGACCGGCTGCCGATGATGATGCGGCCCAAAATGGTGGCGCCCGCATAAATCACCACGTCATCCTCGATGATCGGATGCCGGGGAATCGCCTTGGCCAGCGCCCCCCTTTCATCGGCAGGAAAGCTGCGCGCGCCCAGCGTCACGCCCTGATACAGCCGCACCCTGTCACCCACTATGGCCGTCTCGCCGATGACAACGCCGGTGCCATGATCGACGAAGAAACTGCGCCCGATCGTTGCCCCCGGATGAATGTCGATACCCGTACGCGAATGGGCAATTTCGGAGATGATGCGGGCGACCAGCGGTGCGCCCAGATCATAGAGGCGATGGGCAAGCCGATGATGTATGATCGCCAGCATCGATGGATAGCAGATCAGCACCTCATCGACGCTGCGCGCGGCGGGATCGCCCAGAAACGCCGCTTCCACGTCTGAATCCAGCAAATCGCGCAAGCCAGGCAGGCTTTGGGCGAAGTTGCCGATGATCCGGGCGGCTTCGCCATCGATTTCGACAGGCGGCCTGCCATGCATGTTATAGAGAAGCTCAAGTCGGATTTGGCCGTAAAGACGACTGAGCGCCGTCTGCAACGTCTGCGCGACAAAGGCATCTTCATTATGGATGCGAATGAAGCTGGGGCCAAGGCGCAACGGAAACAGCGCGCCGCAAAGCGACGTCATGATCTTGGCAAGATTGGCCCGTGACGGAAAACCCTCCGCGCCATATTCGGCATGATGCTGCTGCGCTGCGCGCCAGCCTGTACGAACCTTCCCAAGATCGCTCACCAGCCGATCCAGGTCCCAATAGCCTTCCAGAAGCTGATCTTCGCTTTCGCCTTCTGCGGTCATATGCGCCTCTTGTTCAACGGAAGCTGGCATAGACCGCCACCAGCCGATCCGGTAAACGAGTTTTGCTTGTCGCCGCGATGCTTCTTTTTAACCGGAAGCGTCAGCCCGTTTCAACGGATCGGGCTGGCACCAGCCATATGCAGGCGAATTTCCACGCTCAACCCGCCTTCGGGCCGGTTTTCCAGAACAAGGCTGCCACCTTCCTGCTCGACCGCCTTCGCCACGATCGCGAGCCCCAGCCCCAGGCCCCGCGTATGACGTCCCCGCGCCTCATCCAGTCTGAAAAAGGGCTTCAGCACCTCCTCCAGCTTGTCCTCCGGGATGCCCGGACCATCGTCCTCGACCCGGATCACCACCTCGCCGTCGCGACGCTCGACACTGACATAAGCGCGCTGGCCATAATGGAGCGCGTTTTCGACCAGATTTGTGACCGCGCGGCGCAGCTGGAGCGGACGGACATCCATTTCCAGATGATCCGGCCCCTCATAGCTGACATCGGCGCCCTGATCCTGAAAGCTATCGACCACCGTCGCGACCGTGACAGCCACGTCCGCGCGCACAGGTGGCTCGCCATTCTTCTCCCCGCCCAGGAAGGCCAGCAGCGATTCGATCATCGCCCCCATTTCCTCAAGGTCACCGGCCATCGCATCGCGCGCTTCCGCATCGGGGATGCCCTCCAGCCGGAGCTGCAAGCGCGCCAGAGGCGTGCGCAAGTCATGCCCGACGGCGGCCAGCGTTTCGGTGCGCTCAGTGATCAGGCGATGGATGCGCGTCTGCATCGCATTGAACGCGCGGATCAGGTCACGCACATCGCTGGTCCCGCTTTCCGCGACTACGACCTCATCGCTGAGGCCAATATGTTCAGTCGCCTTGGTAAGGTCCTTGAGCGGCGCCAGCGTCCGCCGGATCAACATGGCCCCCGCCACCATCAGCGCCACAAGCGGAATGAGCGCCAGCCCCATTCGCCCGATGGTGAAGGTCCACTGCCCCCCACTATGCCGCATGCCGAAATAGAGCCAGCTGCGATCGGGCAACTGCAATCCGCCATTGATCTGCGACACCCGCCCCCCGGGCGATGCGAGCCGCAGCCACAGTCTCGACTGTTCCAGGCTTGGTTCCCAGGCGATGATCTGGCGCCGCATCCGCTGCAATTCCGGCGCCAGCGTTGGCGGCGGTGGTGACGCAGGAGTCCAATGGACATCATAGCGATCGGTGGTTAGCTGGATCGCCATTGCGTGCCGATCGGCCGGTTCCTGCTCGGTCACGAGCTTGCGCGCGATTACCAAATGCTCGGCCAACCGCCGCGCCTCGTCATCCTGCAAGGACAGATGACCAGCCCGCTCGTAGATCAGCGTACCGACCGCAAATTCCAGTGTGAGCGCCAGCAGCAGGATTGCCAGCAGCCGTCCGACCAGACCTAGCGACCGGCTCATATGCAAACTCAAGCCCGGCTGACTTCCGCGTTGAACATATAACCGACGCCGCGCACGGTGGTGATCGGCGCCGCCGCGCCTTGCGTCGACAGCTTGCGCCGCAACCGGCTGACCAGCACATCAATGCTGCGGTCGGAGCTATCCCCCATCCGGGTGCGCGACAATTCGATCAGCCGCTCGCGCGCGATAACCCGCTGCGGATGGCTGAGGAAGGAACCGAGCAGGTCGAACTCCGCACCCGTCAGGTCCACAATCGCGCCAGTGGGGGAACGCAGCTCCCGGCGCGGGAAGTTGACGACCCAGCCGTCGAAGCGCGCCTCATTCTCGCGATGTTCGTCAGGCCCCCGCTCTACGCCCACGCGGCGCAGGATAGCCCTTATCCGCGCGATCAGTTCGCGTGTGCCGAACGGCTTGGGCAGATAATCGTCCGCGCCCAGCTCCAGGCCCACGATCCGATCGGTTTCGCTGCCCTTGGCGCTGATGAAGATGATCGGAACGTCGCTCTTGCGCCGGATCTGGCGGCACAGGTCGATGCCGTTGGTGCCCGGCAGCATGACGTCCAGCACGACCAGATCGACCGGCCCGGCGTCAAAGGCGACCCACATTTCCGGCCCCGAAGAGGCAGGCCGCACCTGATAGCCATGTTCCTGAAGAGCGCGCGCGGTCAGCGTGCGCAGCGGCGGATCGTCCTCGACAAGTATGATCGTGGGGGCAGTCATGCCGGAAATGTTGCGCAACTAAAACGGCTCATAGCGCCTGAAGTAGGGGCGGCTTCCAGCAGGGTCAACCGGACGTTACATTGGAAACCCTTGGAAACAGGTTCAGCAATGATTTGTCATGCAAGGGACAATTTCGCCCCCATGACGAGCAAGAATGCCATGCCGGGCCTCGTGAAAGGCCCGGCATGATTTCATCAGAAAGCGGCCGAAACCGAGAAGACCACCTGGCTGCGGGCGATCGACTTGCCGAAATTGTCGCCGTCCTGAACCATGAAGTTCGGGCGGATGTAGGTTTCTTCCGAACGCTTGATGTCGGTATCGACATAGGCGACGCCCAGCGTCAGCGGCGTGCCGGGGATCGCGACGTCCGCGCCGACCAGCCAGTCGAGATACTTGCCCGTGGGCGCGATCGACGTGCCATTGGGGCCAAGGCCGGGGTTGCCGTCCGAATAGCCCAGATGCGCCTTCAGCGTAACCGGCGTGCCCGGCACTGCGCCGCTCACGTCACCCCAGATGTACAGATTGTCATCCTTGTCGCCCGGATCGGCAACCGTGCATGCCGCGTCGCTGCACCAGTTGCCCAGCGCCTGCTGCTTGGGCGCATAGGCGACGCCCAGCAGACCCTTGACCGGACCAAGCTGGCTCGAAAGCTTCACATAAGGCTCAGCGAAGTCGGTCTTGTCCGCGCCCGACGGATACATGTACCAGGTCAGGCCGACGTCCAGCGTCGCGCTGCCCAGCGGGATGGCATAGCCTGCGAACAGGTCCAGTTCCATGTTCGAACCACCGAACTGACCCCAGCCAGCAAGGTTCGAAGCCCAGGCACCGGCATAGGCGCCGCTTTCGTGAGTGGCAGTGATGCCGCCCTGAACGGCCATACCCTTGTCGCTCTGCGACACGCCACGGAAACGGTAATCGGAAACCAGCGCGACGCTGCCTGAAACGGTAACGGGACCTTCAGCTTCTTCCTGAGCGAAGGCCGGAGCGCTCGACAACAGGGCAAGAGCCGCACAGGCCATCTGCAACTTAGCGATTTTCATGAACATTCCCCTTTTTCGGTAAGAATGTTCCGTCCTGCGTCCGCTCTGGCCCAAAGGTCTGAATGCCCCGGATCCCGGCGGATTGACATCAGGCTAAGGCGCGCCCGGATGAAGGGGAATGGACTTTTACCGCAAGTGCGAAGGTGACATTCAGGCCGTGCCCTCAAAGGCACGGTTGTTTGCTGATCGCGTTCCAAATATGTCTATTTGATTTCTTGATCACATCCATACATGAAAAAGCCGCCGCACCCTGGAAGTGGTGCGGCGGCTAACGACGCCTGATGGGGGTGAGGTTCAGGCGGCGAGGTTACGCAGGCGTCCGGTTGCACCCGCCAGTTCGACGCTCGCTCCGGTGCCACGGCGGCGATCCATCCATTCCCGCACCATCTCGGCGCAGGTATGATCAATATGGAGCAGCCGCTCGACGTTCAGGATGACGGGACGTTCGGCGGGAACCGACTCCAGCTTGGCCGACAATTTGGGAAGTGTCAGGAATGTGGCCGTGCCATGCAGGGCCAATTCATGCGCATCATCCCGCCGGTCCTCATCCATGCCCAGCCGCAGACGGCGCGCATGGGGCAACAGTTCGAGGAGCGACAGGCCAATACCCACCAGCACGCCCGTCAGCAGATCCATCGTGACCACCATGATCAGCGTAACCGCCCACACCACGGCGGGCAGCGGGCCATAACGGTGAAGCAGGTGCTTCACATGGTCCAGGCTGACCAGTCGAACGCCGGTCACAACCAGGATGCCTGCCAGCGCCGCCATCGGAATTTCACGCAGCAACCAGGGCAGCAAAGCCACGAAGCCGAGTATCCAGATGCCGTGCAGGACAGCGGACATACGGGTCTTGGCCCCCGCCTGGACGTTGGCGGAACTGCGGACGATAACGCCGGTCATCGGCAGTGCGCCCGCAACGCCGCACAGCAGATTGCCTACGCCCTGTGCGCTCAATTCGCGATTATAGTTGGTCCGCACACCATCATGCATCCGGTCCACCGCAGCGGCCGACAGCAATGTTTCAGCGCTGGCGATGAAGGCGATCGCGATGGCAGTCGTGATGACCGTCGGGTTCATCAATTGCTGGAACAGCCCCTCGCCCGGCAAAGTCACCGCTGCGACGATCGATTCCGGCACTACGACGCGCGCCACCGGCAGGCTGAACAGAAATGCCACTAGCGTCGCCAGAACCACGCCGACAAGGGCGCCGGGCAGCAGCTTCATAGACGCGGGGCGGATCTTTTCCCACCCCAGCATGCCGCCGATGGTGACAAGACCCACGGCAAAGGCGGTCGCTGCGTCCTGATTGCTCAGACCGAAAAGCTGGCCAGGCATCGCGACCAGATTTGCAAGCCCGCTGGAAAGCGGCTTATCGTCGAACAGGACGTGGAACTGCCCTACGACGATCAGCACACCGATGCCCGCGAGCATGCCGTGGACGACGGCGGGCGAAATGGCGCGAAACCAGCCCCCGACCCTCATCAATCCGGCAATGACCTGAATCGCACCGGCAAGGATCAGGATCGGTCCCAATGCGGACAGACCCTGCTCGCGCACGATTTCAAAGACGATGACTGCAAGGCCCGCCGCCGGGCCGCTGACCTGCAAGGGGGAACCCGCGAGCAGGCCCACGACGATACCGCCAATGATGCCGGTGATCAGCCCCTTCTCCGGCGGCACGCCGGAGGCGACCGCGATGCCCATGCAGAGGGGCATCGCCACCAGAAACACGACGATGGATGCGGTGAAGTCGCGGCTGAACGTGCCGCCGGAAAGAGCCTTCAGCATGGGTTACTCCGCGGCCATGGCGATGCTGGTTTCACCAGCAAGGCGCCGCGCCTGCGCCTGTGCGACAGGAAGCGGATCGCCTTCGCGCATGGGTACGAACCGGCCGGTTTCCCCGTCGAGCCCCAGAACCTGGCCCGCATGAATGTCGACATACCAGCCGTGCAGCGCGATTTCTCCGCGTGCCACGCCCGCCGCCACCGACGGATGGGTGCGCAGGTGGTTCAACTGCACCACGACATTTTCCAGCGCCATGTTGCGCAGCTTTTCCGCGTCGCTCAGATCGGACGGGTAATTTTCACGGCACACCTTTTGCGCGGCATGCGAGTGACGCAGCCATGCGGCAACATTGGGCATCGACGTCAGGTCGGCGTCCGTCGCCAACGCCTTCATCGCGCCGCAATCGCTGTGGCCGCACACGATGATGTCGCGCACGCCCAGAACCATGACGGCATATTCCACCGTCGCGGTGACACCGCCCAGTTGGCTGGCATGCGGGGGCACGATGTTGCCCGCGTTGCGGCATACGAACAGGTCGCCGGGATCGGCCTGCATGATATGTTCCGGCACGATGCGGGAGTCAGCGCAGGAAATCATCAGCGCCTTGGGGCTCTGTCCGTGATTGGCAAGCTGGTTGTAAAGCGTGCTCTTGTCCGGAAAGACCTTGCTTTCGAAACTGAAGACGCGACCGATAAGCTCGTTCATGGCTTCTATCCTTCATCTTGATTGCCGATCAGGGGGCGGATCGGCGCAATTTGAAGGATAGGCATGCGCTTTTGCTGCGTCGCAGCGGTTTTGTTAAATAGTATGTCTGATGAGATTTTTTGCCGTTACTGCCGCTCCACGGCGGCGCTAAGCATATATCCGGCCCCACGAACGGTAACGATGGGCGCAGCCCTGCCACCAGCGCTCAGCTTCCGACGAACCCGGCTGACCAGCACATCAATGCTGCGGTCTGATGACGGCGCGTCGCGTACGCCCGCCATTTCCATCAGTTTCGCGCGCGGGATGACCGTCTGCGGATGTTCCAACATGACCTGAAGCAGCGCGAATTCGGCGGCGGTAAGCTCGATCGGTTCGTCTCGCTCATCCTTCACTTCCCGCCTGGCGAAATCGACCTGCCACCCATCGAACCGCGCCAGGGTACTGGCACGCAGCCCAATCAACCGCTCCTTCTTGCTGCGGCGCAGCACCGCGCGGAGCCGTGCGGCCAGTTCCCGGTTCGAATAGGGTTTGACCATATAATCGTCGGCACCCAGTTCCAGTCCGACGACCCGGTCAACCTCGCTTCCGCCTGCGCCAACCAGGATGATCGGCACGTCGCTCCGCTCCCGGACGTCACGGCAAAGGTCCATGCCATCGGGGCCGCGCAGCGCTGCATCCAGCACCAGCGCACCGACGGGCGCGGTCTTGATCGCGTTCCATATGTCCGATGCCGACGCCGCAGGCAGCGCGCGAAAGCCGCTCTGCTCCAGATACTCGCGCACCTGCTGGCGCTGTTCGGGCTTTTCCTCGGCAATCAGGATCAGCGGTGGACTCATCCGCCCTTCACTGACAGGCTGCGAAGGCCATCGAGTTCACCCTGAATAACCGCACTGTCGCCTTGCGCCGCCGCCAGCGCCTCGCCAGCGCGCGCCTGAGCGTAGCGGCTGATCTCCGCGTCGATCTGACCCTGCGCGCTTGCACAGCTGCCGGCGTAGCTACCCGATAGCGGGGTGAAGCGATGGATAGCCTTCCCCATTGCTGCAATCGCATTGCCCTCTGCCGTCACCGAGCGGTTCACGCCCAGTTCGGCCTGCCAACGACAAACGGGCGTGGCCGGACGGGTGGCGAAGCGCGGTTCGACCTGCTGGACATGAACCGTCGACACCGTTTCGTAGCTCGTCCGATAGGCTGTGGAAGCATGGCTGATGTCTGCACTGTGGACCGAAGCGACGACGGCCATGACGGCAGCGGAAGCGAAGATGGAAAGCATGCGAAGAAACTCCTTGGCGTAGGAAGCGCTTGCCAAGGCATAGGCGGGGCAAATGTCTCTGAAATTTTCCGAATGTGACATATTGTTGCTGGGCGCGCGGAAACGCTTCGGCGCGGCAAAGCATTTTTACGCGCCAAAATCCCTCATGCTTTGAACAGCGCATGCAACCCGCCCGACGCTCAGGCTTTTAACCCTCGTCAACGGCCGTCCGCGCCTTTGGCGCCTTCATGGCCAATGATGAGGATTGCTGAATGAAAATCGCTCAAATCGCTCCCTTGGCCGAAAGCGTGCCGCCGAAGCTATACGGCGGAACCGAACGGATCGTTTCCTACCTTACCGAAGCGTTGGTCGATCAGGGACATGACGTGACATTGTTTGCCAGCGGCGATTCCGTCACGCGCGCGGAACTGGTGCCCGTCACCGACATGGCGCTTCGCCTCAATCCCCATGTTCGCGACACCATTCCCTACCACATGATGTTGCTGGAAGCGGTGCGCCAGCGCGCCGATGAGTTCGATGCGCTGCATTTCCACATCGATCTTGTTCACATGCCGCTGGTGCAGGACATCGTCGGCCGATGCGTCACGACGCTGCACGGCCGCCTCGACCTCCCGGACCTGCGTCCTTTCTACCAAACCTTCCGCGATCACAGCCTGGTTTCCATTTCCGACCACCAACGGCTGCCTATGCCGCCTGTAAACTGGGCAGGCACCGTCTATCACGGCCTTCCCGCCGGTCTGCTGCCACCGAAAATCGACAGCGACGATGGTTATCTCGCCTTCCTTGGGCGAATATCGCCGGAAAAGCGGCCCGACCGCGCCATTCGCATAGCCGCCCGTTCCGGAAAGCCGCTCAAGATCGCCGCCAAAATCGACAATGTGGACAAGGCGTATTGGGAGGCTGAAATAGCGCCGCTTATCAACCTTCATCCCAACATTCATTTCGTCGGCGAAATCAATGAAGCGCAGAAGGCTGATTTCCTCGGCGGCGCCAGTGCCCTTCTGTTCCCGATCGATTGGCCCGAACCATTTGGTTTGGTGATGATCGAGGCGATGGCCTGCGCTACCCCTGTCATCGCCTTCCGCTGCGGATCGGTTCCCGAGATTATCGACCACGGTGTGTCGGGCTTCATAGTCGATACGGAGGATCAGGCCGTCGAAGCCGTTTCACGGCTCGGCGAACTCGACCGCCACGGGGTACGCGCCGCCTTTGATGCACGTTTCACGGCAGAGCGCATGGCGGCCGACTATGTCTCGCTTTATCACGGCCTGCCCGGCGCGCGCACCGATGCCGCGCGGCTTCGTCGTGAGCGCGGTGATGAAGCAGAGCTTCACCTTCAGGTGGTCGGATAAGGAGAGTCGCATGACGGCGAGCCAGTTGCAGCCTGAAGCCTTGGCCACGGAACCGGCAAAGTCCCTGTCCCAGCAACAGACCCAGTTCTTCATCCCGGCCACCGCTTCGCTCCACGAACGGCGTCCGCGAACGTTGAAGCATGGCGACAGCTTTGCGGTCTTCGATCATAGCGGCGATGCGATCGCAGGACCGGGGAGCCCCGAAGGGCTCTACCACCGCGACACCCGTCACCTGTCGCACCTCTATATGACGATCAATGGGTTCCGTCCCATATTGCTGAGTTCCGCGCTGCGCGACGACAACGCCATGCTGACCTGCGACCTTACAAATCCCGATTTTTCGGGCGACGATGGCAGGGTCGCGGTGGAACATGACCTTATCCACCTGCGCCGCACGAGGTTCCTGTGGGACTCCGCCGTCCACGAACGGATCACGATCCGCAACTTCGATACCGAAGCCCGAACGGTGAAGGTGGAGATGAGCTTCGCCGCCGATTTTGCCGATCTTTTCGAAATTCGCGGCATGACGCGCTTGCGTAAGGGAGTGATGAAGCCCCCTGTCGTGGGAAGCGCCGACGTTCTCCTCGTCTATGAAGGCCGCGACGCCAAGACGCGTGAAACCCACCTCTGTTTTGATCCGGCGCCTCAAGAGCTCACTGAAAGCCATGCCATGTTTGAGATCATGGTCCCGCCCGGCGAACGGCGCACCCTGTACATGCGCGTTGCGTGCGAGCGGGCAGAATTGACGCAGGAACCCTTCTCCCGCCAGTTCCTCAAGACCCTTCGCGAATCCATGAAGTCGCTGAAACAGGCAAGGGCACGCGGCGCGACCGTCCGTTCATCAAATGCTCTGTTCGATGAGGTTACGCGCAGGTCCGTGGCCGACATCACCATGCTGTCCACGGACACCGAATTTGGCCCCTATCCCTATGCTGGCATTCCCTGGTTCAGCACCGTGTTCGGGCGCGACGCCATCATCACCGCGCTGGAAACGCTTTGGTATGATCCCGCGATCAGCCGCGGCGTACTCGGCTATCTGGCCAGGCATCAGGCCACCGCGTTCGACCCAGCGGCGGATGCGGAGCCGGGAAAAATCCTGCACGAGGTCCGCCATGGTGAAATGGCGGAACTGGGCGAAGTGCCGTTCCGCCATTATTATGGCAGCATCGATTCAACGCCGCTGTTCATCATGCTGGCTGGGGCCTATTTGGAAAGAACAGGCGACCAGCCCTTCATCACCAGCCTGCTGCCGAATCTGGATGCAGCCCTCGAATGGATTGATCAGCATGGCGACCGCGATGGGGACGGCTTCGTCGAATATGGGCGGCTCACCGATCAGGGCCTGACCAATCAGGGCTGGAAGGACAGCCATGACTCGATCTTTCACGAAGACGGTTCCATCGCGCGCGGCCCCATCGCGCTCGCGGAGGTTCAGGCCTATGTCTACGGCGCCTGGAGGGCCGCCGAAGCCATCCACAGCGCGATTGGCGATGCTCAGCGCGCGGCGGACTACGGATTACGCGCCGACCGTTTGCGCGACCATTTCGATGCGGCCTTCTTCGACCCGCAACTCGGCACCTATGTTCTGGCGCTGGATGGGGAAAAGAAGCCTTGCCGCGTTCGCTCCTCCAATGCGGGGCATGTGCTGTTTACCGGCCTCGCGCGGGAAGAGCGCGTGGAATCGGTGGTGCGCACGCTGATGGCGCCAGCCTCCTTTTCCGGCTGGGGCGTCCGCACCATCGCATCGACGGAAGCGCGCTACAATCCGATGAGCTATCATAACGGCTCGATCTGGCCGCATGACAATGCCCTCATCGCGGCAGGCTTTTCCCGCTATGGCTACAAGCGTGAGGCGGCACAGATATTCGAAGGCCTCTTCGCGGCCGCGACCTATGTGGACCTAATGCGTCTGCCGGAACTTTTCTGCGGATTTCCGCGTCGTCGGGCGCAAGGACCGACCTTCTATCCCGTGGCCTGTAGCCCCCAAGCATGGTCCGCCGCCGCCCCTCTGTCATTGATCCAGTCGAGCCTGGGCATCGGCTTCGATGTAGCAGGTCCTGAAATCTCCCTGCGCGAACCAGCCCTGCCGCGATTCCTCGACGAACTGCGGCTCTATGGCCTGCGCATTGGCGAAGCATCGATCGACATCGCCTTTGACCGAATGGGTGACAAGGTCGTGGTAAAGCCCCTCGACCGAACAGGCTCGGCGCGGGTGGTGACGATAGCTTGAGGCTTTTGCCTGGCTACTTCGCGTCACCCAAGGCCTTGAAAAAGGTGGTGCGGCTAAGCGGAGCAAGGTCGAACCCGCGCGATGGGTTGGTGGGCGGCATCGCGCAAACAAAAATGGTGCGTGACGCAGTCCAGGCCGGAGCGGTCTCCCACCCACATTTCCCTGTTCTATTGGGAAAATACAGGGAATATCGCGAAACGGGGCTCTCCCGGCGTTTCCTCTCTGAAGCAATCGCCCGTATTTTCGGGTCCGACGAAGCCAAATTCCCTGCGATATTTACAGGGAATTCAAGCGGGCAAGCAGCGAATTCGCGTAGTCATAGCTCCCACCCAAGGTCCGATCCGATCGCGCTCAAAGCTTACGGCCGGAAACGGGCGGTTCGCGTCGTGCCCAACCAACAACAACCAGTCTCACCCTTAAACTGCCGCCATCTGCATCATCGATGCGTAATCAGTCTTTCCCGTGCCCAACAACGGCAGCGCATCCAGCACCCTGATCTCGCGCGGCAGAGCCAGTTCCGTCACGCCATTGGCCTTGCCCCAAGCCTGCAATGCCGCCGCCTTTGCATCCCGCGCCGTGGTGAACAGCACCAACTGCTCCCCCTTGCGCGCGTCGGGCCGCGTTACCACAGCATGCTCCGCATCCGGCCACAAAGCCGAGGCATAGCCCTCCACGGCTGGTAGCGAGATCATCTCGCCCCCGATCTTGGCGAAACGCTTGGCCCGCCCCCGGATCGTCACAAAGCCCTGTTCGTCGATGGTCACGATGTCGCCGCTATCGTGCCAGCCCCCTTCGGGTGGCTGCAAAATTCCCGGCGCATCGGCCTTCATATAGCCCGCCATGATGTTCGGTCCCCGGATCGAGAGCCGCCCGCCCTCGCTGATCCCCGGCACATCGTCCAGCCGCGCCTCGATCCCCGGCAGCAACCGTCCGACCGACCCGGCGCGGAAATGCATCGGTGTGTTGACCGCGATGACGGGCCCGGCCTCCGTCGCGCCATAGCCCTCCATTATGCGCAGCCCGAACTTCTCGGCATAGGTCTTACGCGTCTCGTCCCGTACCCGCTCGGCCCCGGCGAAGATGTAGCGCAGCGAGTAGAAGTCATAACCATGCGCCATCCGCGCATACCCCGACAGGAAGGTGTCCGTCCCGAACAGGATCGTCGCATTCGCGTCATAGGCGAGCGCCGGGACAATCCGGTAGTGAAGCGGGCTGGGATAGAGCAGCGTCCGCACGCCATGGAAGATCGGCAGCAACGTCCCGCCGGTCAGCCCGAAGCTGTGAAACACCGGCAGCGCGTTCAGCACGACATCCGACGAATTAAAATCGATCCGCGCCGCCAACTGCCGGCAATTGGACAGCAGGTTACGATGGGTCAGCACCACGCCCTTGGGCAGGCCTTCCGACCCGGAGGTGAAAAGGATCACCGCCGCATCATCGGGCGAAATCCTGAGCTTCCGATGCACCCTTCCGGCAAAACGGCTGGCGATCAGCCCGCGCAGCTTCGCTCCCGCCCCGATGGTCGCACCCAAATCCTCCAGCCAGATAAAGCCGATTCCTTCCGCCTCCAGCCCTGTGATCACATCGCCAAGCTTGCCCTGCTCAACAAAGGCGCGCGCCGTGACGATCGTCCGGATCTGGGCCGCGGTGCAGGCCGCCTTCAGGTTAGCAAGGCCCGCCGTGAAGTTCAGCATCGCGGGCACGCGCCCGCCCGCCTGTAGAGCAAAGAAGGTCACCGCCACGCCCGCAACATTGGGCAGCAGCACGCCCACCGCCTCACCCTGCCGTGTCGAGCGGCCCAAAGCCCGTCCCAGCACTAGCGCGCCCGTCACCAGCCGCCCGTAACTCAGCGGTTCGCGCTTCACATCCTCGACCACCAACGCCTTTGCGCCATGGACATGCCTCGCTTCGAGCAGCGCCTCGAACAGCGTCCGGTCGGTGTCCGACGTCGCGAACATCATCTGGCTCATCTCGTCATACAGCCGTTGCCCGGCGATTGCCCGCCGCGCCCGCGCCGTCATTTCTCCCTCTATGGTGAAGCGGCGCGGTTCCAGCACGGTCAGGATGATCTTGGGGAAACGCCGCAACCGCACCTTCCCCTTCAATCGCGAAAATGGCGTGAACTGGGCGCCATCGATCCGCACGGGGATAATCGGCGCATCGGCCTTGTCCGCGACCATGCCGGGGCCGTCGAAGACCTTCATCAAGGCGCCGGTGACAGTGATCCGCCCTTCGGGGAAGATCACCAACGTCCGCCCCTCGCGTACCGCCTTGACCATCGCCTTGGCCGAAAGGGGATTGGTCGGATCGACCGGAAAGGCATCGAACAACGGCAGGAAGGGCTTCACCCACCAGGCCTTGGCGATCCGGGTATGCACCGCAAAAGTCGGCTTGCCGGGCAGGAAGGCGGCCAGAAGCAGCCCGTCAAGGAAGGACACGTGGTTGACCACCACCACCGCCGGTTCCCCAGCGGCGGGCATGTTCCGAGCGCCATGCACCTCCACCCGATAGCAGAGTTTCAGCAGCCCGCGCACGATAGCCTTGATCACCGTCTCCGGCAGCAGCCAGCAACTGATCAGCGCCACCGCCAAAGTCGCAAAGCCCATCACCCCGATGATGCCGGGCACGCTCTCGCCTCGCGCCAGCATCGCTGTCACAGCCGAGACGACCGCCACCGTGGTCGCCGCATTGACGATGTTATTGGCGGCAATGGTACGCGACCGCTCCTCGCGGGGGCTGTGCGTCTGGAGGATGGCATAGAGCGGCACGATGAACATGCCGCCGGCAAAGGCGATGCCGGTGAGATCCACCATGACTCGCCAGCTTCCCGGCGACCCAACGAATTGCGCAATCCCGGCGCCCTGATGCACCGGTGCAAAGCCGCTGGTCGATAGCCACAGGTCGATCATGAATCCGGCCAGCGCCAGCGCCGAAACCGGCACGAACCGCGCCGACACATGCCCGCCCAGCAGTCGGTTCACCAGCATCGATCCCAGGGCGACACTGATGGAGAAAATCAACAGGAACAGCGTCGCGACCTCTTGGCGGGCCTTCAGCACACCGCTCACCAGCGGCGCAAACTCGGCCAGCAGCACCGCGCCCACGGCGAAGAACCAGCTGATGCCCAGGATCGACAGCCAGACGCCCCGGCCATGCCGCGCGGCCTTCAGGATATGCCAGGTGCTCTTGAACACATTGCGTTCGATCCTGAGGCCCGGCGCTACCGTCGGCGCGGGCGGCACGGCAAGGCTGATGAGGAAGCCGAAGATCGCGACCCCGACAGCCACAAGGCCCGCCTCCCAAGGCGGGATAACTCCCGCCAGCAACTGCCCGCTCAGGATCGCGAGAAAGGTTCCCGCCTCGATCAGTCCGGTCCCGCCCATAATCTCATGCGGATGCAGATGCTGCGGCAGGATCGAGAATTTGACCGGCCCGAAAATGGTCGAATGCAGCCCCATCAGGAACAGGCAGGACAGCAGGATCGGCACCGATTGTAACCAGAAACCTGTCACGGCGAGGGTCATGATGACGACCTCCGCCGCCTTGACCGCGCGTACCAGCTTCGCCTTGTCCCACGCGTCAGCCAATTGCCCGGCAAGTGCCGAAAAGAGGAAATAGGGCAATATAAAAAGGCCCGTGGCGATCGTCGCCAGCATCTCCGCCTTGTCCGGCTCGGCGCGGTAGAGGCCGAAATTAGCGAGGAACAGCAGCGCGAACTTCAACAGATTATCGTTGAACGCGCCCATAAACTGCACCACGAACAATGGCGCGAAACGACGTTTACCCAGCAAAGACAGATCAGGTGCGGACATCTTCTTACCCCCGTCCTTCAGCCATTATGCGGCATTTGTCGCAGAGTTGTTAACCGGTTCACGTAGCACGCGATTATAAAGCCATCCGATCCCGATCAGGCTGAAGCCCAAGGCCAGGAACGACCCGATCCGCAGCAGCCCGGTGAGGCCCGACGCGTCGAGCAGGAATACCTTGGCGACGGCGCAGAGCATCAGCAGCAGCGACCCGATGCGCCAGTCATGCGCTTGGGTGCGGATGCCCCAGAGCAGGAAGCTGAACGCCAGCCCCAGCGCAAGCACGGATCGCAGGATGTCCTCGCCTTCACCCAGTCCTGGTACGGTCAAAACCGTTCCCACGAACATCTGCCGCACGCTGGCCAGCGCAAAAAGCGCGATCAGCAGCATCCGCAATATATCCGCAGGCCGCTTCAACACCTCGTTCCTGCGCTCGACCAGCCCGATCGCCAAGAACGGCAGGCCGAAGGCGGGCAGCAACTGATTGGCGACCGGCCAGTCCCCAACCGCCTGAGCAGCCCAGAGCGGATCATGCAGCAGCACCGTATAAACCAGCGCATGGCCAAGGCCCACGCCGATGAGCCAAAGCGCCACTCCGGACGATTTCGCCCACCGCCAGACACCAAAGCCCAGGCCAATCAGCACAGCCTCCCAGACCACCCTCTCGGCCAGCGCCAGGCGCACCACGTCCGCGTCATTCACCAGCCCAAAGATCTGCTTGTAGCCGATATGGATCGCGACTGCGCCCATCATCGCCGCCACGGCAAGCCCCGACCGCCGAACCCGCATGTCCACGGATCCGCCTACCCGCCACAAGGCCGCAGCTAGCACCCCCGCCGGAACCGCCAGTCGTCGCAGCGCCTCCCCAAATTGCGGCAATCCCGTCACCAGCATCGGCTCCCCCGCCAGCGACAGCAGCGCATGGCCAGACCATACCGCCAGCGGCCAGACCGCCCACAGCAACGAAATAGCGGCCATCACGCCCAGCGCAGGCAGCCACCGCCGCGCGATCTCCGCCAGCAGCGCCAGCCCCAGAGCCGCCACCACCGGTAGCCAGACCGCGGGCATGATTTGCGCCACCGCTCCATAGCCGAGCAGCGCTGCAAAACCCTGCGCAACCAGCCGTCCCTCGGCGAAACGCGCGCGCCAGCCGAACAAGACCGCCATCAACGCCACTGGCAGCCAGCGCAGCCCGGCCTCAGCGGGTACGACGGCATCACCCCAAAGCCGCGTCATCTGAGCGAAATCCCATCCTACCAACGCCATCACTGCGCCAATCGCAAAAACCCAGCCGCTTCCTTCGACCTGCCGGTCTTGGGCTCGCTCAGCCAGCATCAACAGGCTCGCCGCCCCCGCCGCCACGGCGATGGCCAAAGCCCATCCCGCCAGACCGAAGGCGCCGGCTACCACCATTAATGCAGCCGCAGTCGTCGCGAGCAGGGCAAAGCGCGCATCTTGCCGCCGCTCGGTGCAGTTCCAGCCCAACATCATGGCCGCCACCGGCAGAACCGTGATCGCCAGGGCCAGCAAGGCAAAGCTGCCGTCCGCTCCCACATGATAGAAATGCACAAGACTGACGAGCAGGCCACCCAAGGCCAGCCCAGCGACCTGTCCGGCCTCCACCAGCCCTCCGCCCGTGCGCCACAACCGTCCCAACGCCGTCCCGCCATAGATCGCGCCCATCGTCAGCATTACCAGCGCAAAGCGGCTCATTTCCGGCTCCGGCCAGATTCCGGCGAGCAGCAACGCGACACTCAGCCCGACCGCGCTCAGGGGCCGCAAGGCCGCATCGCGCCCTAGCCAGACCAGCGCCACGGACAGCAGGGCGAACAGACCCCAATGCAGCATCGCAAAACCGCCGGTCGCGACCAGCGCCGCCATCTGCGCCGCCGCCACCACAGCAGCGGCTATGCGCACGACAGTCCCTCGCGTCCCTGAAAAGGCCAGCAATGGGAGGCCTACGCCCAGCGCCAACAGCAGCAGCCCGACCCACAGCGAGGAAGCCCAGTCCAGAGCCCCCATGACCAGCAGTGCCGCGCCCCAACCGGCTCCGCCGATCAACGCGCTCACCCCCAACCACATCCAGCGCTGTGTCCGCGAGAGCGCGCACAGGCCGCCCACCGCTAGTGCCAAGTAGCAACTCAGCAGGGGCACATTGGGCGACCCCGCCTCAACCAGCGTCGGCGCGGCCAGACCGCCCACCAGCCCCAGCAGCGCGCTCGGCGCGCCGAAACGCAGTGACAGCCCCATGGCCAGCGCCGTCACCGCCGCCAGCCCGGCAAAGGCCGTCCCCGGCCCCACCAGCGCGTATAGCCCATGTGCCGCCAACAGGCTGAAATAGAGCGTAGCCAGCCCTGCCCCCGCCAGCGCCTGCCGCACCCGAGGATCGCGCACTTGCGCCTCCTGCCGCAGCGCGGCTTCCGCTCCGCCGATCAACGCCGCGCCGAACAGCAGGCCCAGCGCGACGCGCACCGCTGGCGACAAAAGCCCCGCGTCGATCGAATATTTGACCAGCAGCACGCCCGCGACTGCCAGCGTCACCCCGCCCGCCCAGATCGGCAGCCGCCGCCCAAACAGTTCCTCAAAACCGAAGGAGGAACGCGATGGCGCGGCCGGATCGACAGCAAGTTCCGGGACAGCCTCCGGCTCCGCTTCGACCGGCGCTTCCACAACAGGCGCAACCGGCTCGGCTAGAGGTGCAGGGGGCGGCGCAGCCGGGACCGGCCTTTCGCGTATCACGATGGCCGCCGATCGCACGGCTTCGTCCACCTGTTCGCGCAGCGGCGGCCAGTCCTCCAGCATGGCCAACCGGCGCTCGACGGCCTTCAGCCGCCCCCGCATGTCGAACAGCAGGATACCGAAGACCAGCAAAACAAGCGCCACAAGCATGAGTCGCATCCCTTGAAGCGAAGAATGTTCCGTCGCTATCGTATAATTAAACACTGTTCAATAAAATAATTAGACAGTGTTTAATTAAGCCATTACCACTGATCGCCATGGGACGACGCTCTGACCATAGCCGCGAAGAACTGGAGGCGATGATCCTTGCCCAGAGCCACCGCCATATGGCGGAGGTTGGCTTCGCCCGCTTTTCCTCCCGGGAAGTGGCGAAGCGGATCGGCTATTCGGTAGGTACGCTCTACAATGTGTTCGGAAGCTATGACCGGCTGATCGTCGCGATCAACACCCGCACCTTCGATCTGTGGGCGGCCTTTCTGGAGGCGCGTCTCGCCGGCAATCCTCCGGATCGTATCGCCGCGCTAGTCGATGGCTATTTCCGCTTCGCGCGGGAGAATATAAATATCTGGATGGCGATCTATGATCACCGCCTGCCGTTGGGCGTCCCCATGCCGGAGGATTACGCCCGACAGCGTGCTGGCCTTACTGAAATTGTCGTTCGCGAAGTCGCCGCCGTCCTGCCGTCTGAAAGCCGGGACGTCGCCCCTCGCCTTGCCCGCTCGCTAGTCGCAACAGTGCACGGCCATTGCACCTTTGCGCTGAATGGCAGCTTCGCCCTGCTTGGCGAAAACGATCCGCTCGACATGGCGATCGCCCGTGTCAAGGAATCCTTGAGGGCGGCTGGGGCAACATTATAAAAGATGCAGTCAGGGGGACAACAGACATGCCGAGCTGGATCGAAAAGCTGGAACGCGATCTGCAATCGCCGCTGTCGGTGCGGCGCCTGGGCAGCGGGTGGTTTTCGGGCTTTTTCGGGCTGCTGCTCAGCGTCACCGGCCTTTGCCTCGTCATGGCGCTGCGATGGCCCGACTGGTTCGCCACGCCCGAACTCGCCGCGCTGCATGGCTGGGGCGGTTTGCGTCCGCTGGTCCACGGCTTTCTGATCGGCGGTTATGCGTTGGCTCTCCTCAGCTTGCTCCTGCGCCCGCGCAAGGCGATCGGCGCCACCGCGATGATCATCGCGCTGCTTGCCACCCTGCTCGGCGGCGCGGAGGTGCAACCGAGCGAAACCCATGACTGGGGCATTTTTTTCGGGCTGGATTTCTTCGCGGTGAATATGGTCGCCACCGGCCTGATGTTCGCGCCCATAGAACGGCTTTTCCCTCACAAGGCGCAGCAGCGCCTGTTTCGTCAGGAATGGCGCGAGGACCTTTTCTATTATCTTCTCAGCTCAATGCTGGTGCAGCTCATCACCTTCCTCGCCCTCGCGCCGTCCAGCTATATCAATGAGGCCACAACCGGCCTCGCAGGCATCCGCGCCATGGTCGCCAACCAGCCCTGGCCGCTTCAGTTCCTTGAAGTCGTGATCCTGACCGATCTCGTTCAATATTGGTTTCACCGCGCCTTCCACCGCGTCCCCTTTCTATGGGGATTCCATGCCGTCCATCATTCAGCCAAGGCGATGGACTGGCTGGCTGGGGCACGCATGCATTTCTTCGAGATCATAGCGCTGCGCGGCGTGACGTCGTTGCCGCTACTGACCTTCGGCTTCTCGCCGCTGGTGATGCAGGCCTATATCGGCTTCGTCTATATCTACTCCTCGCTGCTCCACGCGAACCTCAAGGGTGACTTCAACCGTCTGGGCCAAGTGATCGCCACGCCGCGCTTCCACCACTGGCACCATGGGACAGAGGCAGTCGCGGTGGACAAGAATTTCGCCATCCACCTGCCGCTGCTCGACCGCCTGTTCGGCACCTATCATTTCCCCGATGGCGAATGGCCCAATGGCTACGGCGTGCCCGAAAAGGTGCCGCAAGGATACCGCGCGCAATTTCTTTATCCCTTTCGACGTAAACAGGATGCGTAGGGACGGATGATCTTTAGGTAACGCGGTGGTACACTGTGTCCGCCACTAATCGTCTCATTTGGGTGGATAGCGGACATAACTAATCCCCCCATCGAAGATGGGGAGGGGGACCGGCCGTAGGCTGGTGGAGGGGAAGCTGCGCAGGTCGCGCCATTTTCCCCTCCACCATGCTGCGCATGGTCCCCCTCCCCACGCTTCGCGCAGGGAGGATTTTGAGGACCGCTTCTGGTCGCGTGCCGACCGGCAGATTGTCCGCTAGAACCGAGGCGTCGCCAATCGATAGCGCTTCGTGCGGATCTGCGCCACGATGGCTGGCTGGGGTGTATTTCTGCCCATTCATTTCCATGGCATGATCCGTACTCAGGAAGATTTGGATGCGGGCATTCATGAGCGTGATCATCGGATTTCTCGTCGCAGCGTTGGCGACCCCCCAAGATCAGTGGACGGGTGAAAGGGGCACTATGCAAGCCAAGGCGATCATAGAAAACTGTCTCAGCGAAGCAAATAGTAGGCCATCTAGTCGCCAACTATGTGTGCCTCAGCCTTTTGAGACTTGTGAAAATGAGCATGGGACCAGCCAGAGGCAGATGAGCGATTGTGCGACGTTCTCACGCTTGGCGTGGGAAGATAGGCGGGCCTTGGCTGCGAAACGGCTTATCTCTGCCCAGCAGTCAGATATAATATTTCCTTCTCCCAGCCGGCATATCATTATGTTGATCGCAAGTGAGCAAGCTTGGGGCGCTTGGAATGTCTCGGACTGTGAGATGCAGGCCGCTCTCAGCCAAGGCGGGACCTATCACCGCTATGATCTCGACATATGCCTATCCAACCACGCGGCCCATCGCGCCATCGAACTGGAAGCATTGAGCGAAACGTGGGGCAAGATTTTCAACCTTGAAGGTTCGTAACCGGCGCACGCCAAGGATTACCTTCATGCTTTGCGACTGGGATAAAGCGAAGCACACTCCCTCCCCCACCGAAAGGCGCGCCAAGTCTGGCGCGGCATAACCATCCCTCCGAGCAGGATCAGTGGCGAACAAAAGGCGGTGGCGCGCCAGTCGGGGTATCGGCCCGCACCCCATTCCCATGCCGCCATCTGGATTTCACCGCGCAGAGTGAGCGGATATCCGGTCAGCATATGATGCCGGTCATGCGCGTCGATCGCGGCTTGCCGCCAAGCGAAGTTCGGCAGACATATTTCCCAAGGACCGATGCGGAAGGTCCAATGCGACGCATCGCGAGGTTCGAGGGTGTGGTTGGAACGGTAAACGTCGAGCGGATCGGCTTCTTCCTGCATCAGGTCACCGGGCTGCCCGCGATATCGACCTGTTCGGGTGAGGCGACGCTCAACGCGCGGGATGTCAGCGGTGTGATGCCGGGCCGCGCCGGCAGATCCGCCGGTAACTTAACATTATGTGCCAGTCCGATCCAATCCAGTAGCTGGATGAAGCGGTATCCGAGATCAATTTGGCCTGGATAGAGGCCATGCCGGGCCGAACTCGGAAAGGCGTGGTGATTGCTGTGCCAGCTCTCGCCCATGGTCGGGATCGCCATCAGCGGCACGTTGTAGGCCTGGATGACCGCGCCATCGACCGACCAGTCCTGCGGCCCTCGCGTATGAGCGAAATAAGAGATGAACCAATGCATGGTCGTACAGGCGGCGACCCGCACAGGCACGCCCCATATCACCCACGGCCATCCCCCCAGTGCGTAGAGGACAAGCGCGATGGGTATCTGTTGCGTCATCCAATATCGATCGAGAAAGCGATAGAAGCGATCATCGCCAATGCCGGGTCCCGGATCGAAGCCCGGCGGTCGGGTTAACTTGAGCCGAAAATGGAGATAATAGAATCCATCAAGGAGAAGCGGCTTGGCGTGCCGGAGGAACCAGTGACAGTCGGGCTGGCGCTGGGCCCAGTCACGACTGTCGTGCAGCCGGATCGTCCAGATTGGCCCGCCCATTCCGACCGCCGTCCCGAACCACACTAGAACACGCTCGAGCCATTTGGGACAATCGAAGCTGCGATGGATGAGACGGCGATGAAAGCCGACGGAGTGGCCGACGCAGAGCGTAATCGCGGCGGTGACGAGGAAGGCTGCAAAGGCGCTCAAGCTGAAGGTCATGGGCCCGAGTATTAGCGCGGCTATCAGCATCGCGCCGTTCCAGATCGAGCGGGGCGCATCCCAGACGACCTCCCCTTTGACCGCATCGGCGCGATCGAGATGGGTGAGCGAGTTGACCTTGAACGCACCGCTCGCGGCGCCCCCTGCTTGGCTCATAGATCTTTCCTCCTGTTCCCGAAGGCGCGGTCAGCCAGCCGGGCGGCACGTCCGCCGATACCGATCAGCGTTCGCATCGTTCCTGGCGACAGCCTCCGGGCACCTGCTTCGATAGACGCGACATCCTTGACCAGATCGAACAACCGCTGGGCTTGGCGCTCCACGATCGGATCCTCACCTTGCCTGCCGCGCTCCCAAGCTTCGTGCACCGACTGCGCGGTGGCAATCTCCCGCTCCCGCCGCGCCTCGAGCGCCTGCGTAACGAGCGACCAAGGGTCTGTCTGCGTTAACCAGCCGGTCGGGCCTTGCACAGCCAATCGATCCTCCGAGAGCCAGGTCAGGGCTTCTTGGACAGTCAGGTCGTCCATCGCCAGCATCATGACGATCTCGCTTTCCGATAACGGCCGCGCGACCAGAAAGAGCAATCCATGAACGCGACACGCTTCACCGGGCAGCCCCCAACGGGGACCAAGTGTACCAAGCCAATCGATGATGGCGATTGACCCCGAAGACAGCGGCGAACCCCTCATGTTTCGTCCGCCTGTCGATGCTTGTTGCCGGCGGCTCTCCGCTCCTTGACGATCTTGCGGGCCTCCGGACAGAAGGGTGTGAGGAAGCCATACAGCAGATTCGCCATGTGATCGGCGGCGATACTGTAGAGAACGAACTGCCCGCGCTTCTGTTCGTGGACCAGACCGGCGTCTTTCAGAATAGAGAGGTGTTTGGAAATGGATGGCATCGCCATGTCGAACTTGGCGCTGATCTCGGTCACGGTCATCGGACCTCCGAGGAGGTGATTGAGCATTCTTCGCCTGGGCTCGGACGCCAGCGCCTTGAAGATCTCCATATCTATTTTCCTAATTAGGAAAATATGTGAGCGCAAGACGAAATGATGTCCCACCAACCTACGGGCACGCGATGGAATGACCGGCTACTGGTCGCGAGCAGCCGGACAGCTTCCGAACCTCGAAGCAGGTCGGCCTAGGCGCATCAGGCAAGTGGACACCCCAACTTGGGCATGCAAGCAGCGATGAACCGCAACCCGCCAGCTTCTGCAGTTTTCTAATTGTCGAGGCGCGCCCCAATTTTCGCGCGATCGCTGCTCCAATGAATATACATAGGACGCCCCAGTACCGAGTCCATCGGCACCATACCCACCCCCGATCGTTCTGGAGGCATCCTACTATCGGCGGAGCGGTCGCGGTTGTCCCCTAAAACAAATAAGCGGTTTGCCGGTACGGTGGTCTCAGGCATCTCATCCAAGTCAAAGGTGCCCATGTCGAGAACTCGGTGGGTCGAGGCTTCACCCGGCAGTTGCTCGGTCAGCAACGCTGCCGATTCCGAACGCTTGTCACCGCCCGCTGCGAACCTGCCGTTCAGCAGCTGATTAGCCGGCTTGCCATTTACGATCGGCACGCCATCATGCATACCAATCCTGTCGCCCGGCAATGCAGCGATCCGACTTGCGCGAATGTTGTTGGGTGCTTTGAAAATGATGATTTCGCCCCGCCGATAGGGGCCTCGCCAAAGCATATCGGCAATGAACTTGTCCCCCTTGCCAATGGTGGGTGCCATACTTTCCGATGGTGCAAAGAACGGCTTGTAAAGGCGATGCATGAGCGGTGGCATAAGATTGAGCAAAACCGCCAAGGCGATCGCTACCGCAGCTAAGCAGTACCAGCGAGACCAGGCTTGCACCGGCGAGCGAAGGCGACTTTTGCGCCACGTCAGCGCGGCGGATACGACATACAGTGCGCCCGTTAAACTAATAACGGTCGCGAGCCCCAAAACAACACGCCTGAAGCTCGTGACCGGCAGAAGACCCATACCCAGCGTGAACAATATAATCAGAACAAAGGGTGCGATACCAAACAGGATAGCTGTGCGCCAATCCCCGACGCGAAGGAGGCCAAGACCAGGAGTAATCAAGTTCAGGGCCGTAGTCCCGACCCGTGCGGGATAAGCTCTCGGGCTTCGATCGTCAGCTGCCTCGCTCATGATTGACCTTCCCCCTATCTACGCGATCAACTGCGTTTAGCGCCCGTTTTCAAACTATGCGAGGTGCGCCGAGATGTCCGCTAGGTTGCGATTTCAAACTGGACTAAAAGCCCGCGCGACGTGTGACGAAGCCCTGCATGCATGCGCCAGAGTGAGAGGCAATCGCCCGAATGTTCAGGTCCGCAGGGTCAATGCCCTTAATTTGTCCACAGGAAACTTTATCGCAGCTTACGGTGAATTCGTCTCCCGCCGTGCGTCCTGTTATGTCGTGGATCGAAAGGATGATTGATGTCGCGGCGACGTACGAACGATCCTCTGGGGGTGAGCGACTGTCCCAACGTCACCACCGACCCAGACCGGGAAAAGATCCTGGTCGCGGAGTTCCGCCGGCGGCTGGATTACGCTCTCAAGAGCTACGTCATGTGGCGCAGAGTCTTCGGGCCACCCTCCCGCTTCAATGATTCCCTACGCCGACTTGAGCTCGGCCTAAACCGCAAGGTGCGATCGAATAAGCCCAAACGCCGGCTGCACCCCGAGATTGAAGCCGTGATCTCTCATCACGCCAAGCAGCACGCTGCAGAGCGCTCCGGTAGGCCAGACGCTGTTCCCATGCCTGAAGACATAGACGCCGGTGCCCGAAAAGCTTTAGTCCTGCTCAAGGCCCGACGCGGGCGACCTGATGACCGCGTCCTTACCCATCATGTTGAGGGACTGATGGCATTGATCCAGAACTATTTGGGCAAGCCGGTCATGCTGCAGACAAAAACGAACAGCGTCTATGATCCACAAGCGACCAATGGAGCGGGCGAAATCCTGCTCATGATAGTGAAGGATATGGAGCCCAGGGCCACCCGGCGACGTATCGTCACGATCGTAGACGAAGCCCGCCGCCATTATGCCGGGAAACGGATGCACTTTTTCGATTTCTTCCCCGGTTATGGGGCGAGAATGAATGAAGCGACGGGGGAGATCAAAATGCGCCCCGGATTGCAGCTGGAGCAGATGAATTGGGCATCCCCGATTTATTGTGGTTAAACAGCCCTCCAATGCAGGATAACTGAACTGCTCCTTTTGATGAGGGAGCAGACATGCAAACGCCGTTTTCCAATCACCCGCATATCGAGATGGTCCGCCATGGCGCCCTGAAACCAAGCCCCGGCCATGCCCGCACCCATGACGAGCAGCAGCTGAGCAAGATCGAGGCGAGCATCCAGCGCTTCGGCTTTCTGGTGCCGGTAATCGCCGACCGGGAGAATCGAATCGTCGCCGGCCATGGCCGCTGGCTTGCGGCGGGCCGCATGCACCTGGAAGAAATTCCCGTCATACGCGCCGAATTTTTGACCGACCTCGATCGCCGCGCCTTCGCGCTTGCCGAGAATCGGCTGTCTGAACTCGGCGGTTGGAATGATGACCTGCTGAAGGCCGAACTTAACGCGCTTTTCGAGGGCGGATATAATCTGGAGATCACGGGCTTCACCACCGGCGACCTGGATTTCTCGATCGGCGAGACGGTGCCGGAGGAGGAAGAGGTCGAGCTGCCAGGTCCTGCGGCTCAGGCGATCAGTCGAGTCGGTGACCTATGGCAGATCGGCCCGGTGAAACTGCTGTGCGGCGATTCGCGCGCGGCGGAAAGCTATGAGCGGCTGCTCGGAGATGAGCGGGCAGCAATGATCTTTTCCGACCCACCCTATAATGTGCAGATCGATGGCAATGTTGCCGGACGCGGCCGTCACCGCGAATTCGCCATGGGTTCGGGCGAGCAGAGCCCGGCCGAGATGATCGCCTTCCTTCGCGCGGTGTTCCGCAACTGCGTGCGCTTCTCCGCGCCGGGGTCCATCCATTATCATTGCATGGACTGGCGGCACATACGCGAAATTCAGGATGCTGCCGACGGGGTCTATGCCGAACTTAAACAGCTCATCGTCTGGGTTAAAAATAACGGGGGCATGGGCACCTTCTATAGGAGCCGCCACGAACTCATCTTCGCGTTCAAGGCTGGATCGGGTCGCCACATCAACAATTTCGGGCTGGGCGACACCGGGCGCTATCGCACCAATGTCTGGGAATATACAGGTGCCAACAGCTTCCGCAGAGGCCGTGCACGGGACCTGTCGGATCACCCGACCGTAAAACCCGTTGCCCTAGTCGCCGACGCCATACTCGACTGCTCGAAACGGGGCGATCTGATCCTCGATCCCTTCAGCGGATCGGGCACCACCCTGCTCGCAGCGCTCCGGACCGGCCACCGCGGCGCCGCGATCGAGCTCGACCCCCTTTATGTCGATGTTGCGGTTCGGCGGCTGATGACCGCGAGCGGCCTACCCGCCGTAAACGCCGACGGCATCCGCTTTGAGGATGTCGCCGCTCAGCGAGCCAAGGAACTGCAGCATGGCTGACGATGGCGATTATGAAATCGGCTATGGCAAGCCGCCCAAGCACAGCCGCTTCCAGCCCGGCATGTCCGGCAACCGCAAGGGCCGTCCGAAAGGTGCGCGCGGCCTAAAGACCGATCTGGAGGAAGAACTTCGGAGTCGGCACACCATCCATATCAACCGTGCCCCGGTGACCGCCAGCAAGCAGCGCCTGATGATCAAGACGCTCGCCACTCGGGCGGCGACCGGCGACCTGAAAGCAGCGCAGATCCTGCTGCCCATCATCATGAACCTATTGGGCATTGAGGATCGGGATGGTGAGCGCAAGGCGCTGTCCGCCCAGGATCAGGCGATCCTCGATGATATCCTCCAGCAAAAACGGGATGAGACAAATGACTGACCTCCCTACCCTCGCTGACCCGGCCGCATTTCTCCAGGCTCTGATGCGGCAGGATTTCGGTGCCTTTCTGCGCAAGGCCTATCCCGCCATCCGCGGTGGCGATATGCTGAGCTGGAACTGGCATCTCGACGCCATCGCCCATGCGCTGGACCAGGTCGCCGCCGGCACCTGTCGGCATCTTCTCATCACCATGCCTCCGCGTAACCTCAAGTCCCTGGCGATTTCAGTGGCGTGGGTGGCTTGGCAGCTCGGCCGCGATCCCCGGCGGAACTTCGTCTGTGTGAGCTATTCCCACAACCTGTCCGCCAAGCTAGGTCGTAAACTCATAAAATGGCTTGAGGATTGGCCATTTGCATGATTCAGGGGCCTCCAGATTTGGAGGGTTTGATGGCACGGCGGCGGTATGAACTGACAGATCGGGAATGGGCGATTATCGAGCCCTTGCTTCCCAACAAGTCGCGCGGCGTGGCCCGGGTGGATGACCGTCGAGTTATCAACGGGATCATGTGGCGCTTTCGCTCGGGAGCGACGTGGGCCGAAGTGCCCGAGCGCTATGGGCCTTCGACAACCTGCTACAATCGGTTCGTCCGCTGGCGCAAAGCCGGGGTGTGGGACCGGCTGCTGGCAGCGGTTTCTGCCGGATATAATGGCGAACTGGTGATGATCGATTCCACCTGCATGCGCGTCCACCAGAATGGTGCGACGGGCAAAAAGGGGGAGGCTGCGATCGTGGCATGGGACGTTCCCGGGGCGGCCTTACCAGCAAACTCCATGCTCTTGTCGATGCTGACGGACGCCCTGTCAGCCTGAGACTGACAGGCGGGCAGGTCCACGACGCCTGTGAAGCCGAGGCGCTGATCGAGGCCATCCCCGAAGGCGCAACCCTGCTGGGCGACAAGGGATATGACAGCAATGCCATCCGTGAGGCCGCTGCCGCCAGGAACGTTTGGGCCAACATTCCCAATCGATCCAACCGCACGCAACGCTTCGCTTTCTCGCCATGGCTCTACAAACAGCGAAACCTCGTCGAGCGCTTCTTCAATCGCATCAAACAGTACCGCGGCATCGCGACCCGCTACGACAAAGACCCGGCCAACTTCCTCGCCGCCATCAAGCTCATCTGCGTTCGCCTCTGGTGCAACGCGTAATGAGTCTACGCGCTAGGTCGTGACTGCCTCGCCATCATGCAGCAGGGCTGGTATCGCGAACTGTTCCCGCGCACCATCCTCTCGGCAAAGCGGACCGCCTCGGACGATTTTGAGACCACCATGGGCGGTGGGCGGCTCGCTACTTCGACTACCGGCACACTGACCGGCCGTGGTGGCGACATCATCATCATCGACGATCCGATCAAGCCGGAGGAAGTCCATTCGGACGTCAGCCGCAACGCGGTCAACGATTGGTTCAAGTCCACCCTCTCCTCCCGACTCAACGACAAGGCGACGGGCGCAATCATCACGGTCATGCAGCGACTCCACCAATATGATCTTGCCGGCATGCTGCTCGAATCGGACGAATGGGCTCAGCTCTCGCTTCCGGCTATTGCCACAGAAGAGCAGCTCATCCCTCTGCGCCGCGGCCGAGTGCATGTGCGCCGTGCCGGTGACATACTCCATCCCGAGCGTGAACCGCTGACGGTTTTGGACGGACAGAAGCTGCTCATGGGCAGCCAGGCGTTCATGGCGCAATATCAGCAGGACCCAGTCCCTGCCGCGGGTAATCTTGTGCAGGCTGAGTGGCTGCGGACCTATCCGGCGACATTCGATCCCTATGAATGTGGCCAGATCGTCCAATCCTGGGATACCGCCAGCAAGGAAGGCCGGGATAATGATTTCTCCGTCTGCGTAACCGCCCACGTGTTGCGCAGCGAGATTCGCATCCTCGACATATTTCGGCGGAAGCTCGCTTTTCCCGAACTCAAGCGCCATGCCATCAGGCTCGCGCGGGAATATCGTGCGCGCACGATCCTGATCGAGGATCAGGCATCCGGCACCCAGCTCATTCAGACCCTGCGGAGCGAACAGCCCCAGGGCGTCCCGCTCCCCATCGCCCGCAAGCCCGAAGGTGACAAATATTCTCGACTCGCAGGGGCCTGCGCCCAGATCGAGGCCGGGCAACTCTTCCTTCCCGAAGAGGCTGACTGGAAGCATGAGTTCATCAAGGAGCTGCTCGCCTTCCCCAATGGGAGGCATGACGATCAGGCGGACGCTCTTTCACAGCTGATGAACTACGTGCTGCGATACGGTAAGCGTGGGCTGGAGGCCGCAGATCAGGCGGCTTCGGCGATCGGTTGCTGATCTGGCCGCCAGTTCCAGGGCAGGAGTTCATCCCAGCGGGCAGCAGGCCAGTCGCCAGCGATCTTGGCGATGACATCTGCGATATAAGTCTGCGGTTCGAGGCCATTGAGCTTTGCGGTTTCGATGACGGAGTAGATGGCCGCCGCCCGATCGCCGCCCGCCTTTGAGCCGGCGAACAGCCAGTTTTTACGGCCCAGGGCCACGCACCGCATGGCACGCTCCGCGATGTTGTTATCGATCTCCAGACGCCCATCATCGAGGAAGCGCGTGAGCGCCACCCAGCGCTTGCGACCATAGGCTATCGCTTTCGCCATCTCGGACTTGGGCGAGAGGCGGCGCAGGGCATCATCAATTGCTTGCCGCAGATCATCGATCAACGGCTTAGTGCGGTCGTGCCGGCTTCGTCGGCGGATCTCGGGTTGCTGGCCTCGAACCTCTGCCTCAATCTCATAGAGTTGGCCGATACGTTCCAGCAGGTCGGTGGTGAGCGGCGTCGGCTTGGAGGCGTGGATGTCGAATATCTTCCGCCGGAAATGCGCCCAGCAAGCAACCTCGGTGACGCGGTTGGTGTTGTAGAGCTTGTCATAACCGGCATAGCCGTCGGCCTGGAGATAGCCCGTGAAGTTGGCCAGCTGCCGCTGGGGATGCGCACCGGTGCGATCGGTGGTGAACTCATACCAGACCAGCGGCGGGGTCGTGGCGCCAGAACCCCGATCGTCGATGGCATACGCCCAAAGCCTACCGGTCGCCGTCTTGCCCCGCCCCGGATCAAGCATGGGAACCGGCGTATCGTCGGTATGAATCTTCGAGGCGGTGAGGCCGACCTCTCGGATACGACTGATGATCGGGTCGAGCAGCACGGATGCCTGTCCCACCCAGCCTGCGAGCGTCGAGCGGTCGATCTCGATGCCCTGTGCCGCCATGATCTCGGCCTGCCGGTACAGCGGCAGATGATGATCGAACTTGGAGACGACGACGTGAGCCAGCGTGCCGAAGGTCGCCTTGCCCCGGGCAATGGCTTTTACCGGCGCGGGCGCCTGCACGATCTTCTCGCAGGACCGGCAGCTATACTTGGGCCGGATGGTCCGAACGACACGCCATTGCACTGGCACGGCATCGAGCATCTCGTCGCTATCCTGCCCCAGAGGCCGCAGCGCTCCGCCGCAATCTGGACAGGTGCAACTGCCCTGTTCGGGCTCGATCCGCTGTTCCTCCCGCGGCAGATGAGCGGGTAGCGCACGAACAGGCGACGGCCGATCAACCTCTGCCGGATCGGCCCGACGCGCGGCGGCGACGATCGCCTCGCCTTCGAGTTCTTCAAGGGCCAGCTCAAGCTGTGCGATCTGGGTATCGAGCTTCTCGGACGACTTGCCGAACTGCATCCGCTTGAGGCGCGCGATCTGCACGCGCAGCGTGTCGATCAAGATGTCGCGGGCAGAAATATCGGCGTGGGCGGCCGCCAAAGCAGCTTCGAGCTCGGCGATCCGAGCGTCTTTGTCAGCGGTGGAAAGGCCTGCGTCCGACACTGCGATCCTATAGCGGATCAGGGGCTGCAATGCCAGAAAAAGTGCCGGAAAATGGGCGCTTTATCCCGCGAGCGAAGGGGTAAAAGTGCGCTCCGGCCGTCGCCAGTCAATGCCTTCCAATAACATGGAAAGCTGGGCCGCGGTCATCACCACCGACCCGGTCTTGGTCGATGGCCACACGAACCGGCCACGGTCCATCCGTTTGGAGAAAAGGCACATGCCCTGACCGTCATACCAGAGCAGCTTCACCAGATCACCGCGCTTCCCTCGAAAGGCGAACAGCGCACCGGAATGCGGGCTCTGCTCCAGAACCTGCTGCGCCATCACGGCCAGGCCGTCAAAGCCCTTGCGCATGTCCGTCGCCCCGCAGGCCAGGAATATCCGCGTTGAGGGCGGCAGCGGGATCATTGCGTCAGAACGCCGATTACCCGCGACAGGGCATCGGCATCTACCGTGGCGTCCACACTCACCCTGATGCCCGACGGCAGCTCGATGCCGATCACGCCGACGCTGCGCGCCGCGACCGCCGGCGCAGGCAAGGCTAGCTGGTCGCAGATCTGCACCTCCGCAAAGGCAGGCTCGATCGGCTTGCGCACCCCGGCAAGCTCGCCAGACATTGCCTGTCGCCGCCATGTGTAGATCGATCCGCTGCCGACATCATGACGTTCACAGGCCGAGCGCACGCAACCCTCGGGGCCAAATGCATCCCGCAGGACGGCCAGCTTCTGCTCCACCGTCCACCGCCGCCGACCCGACACCCGGCTAACGATCTCTATCCGACTACTCATACGACCGCTCGTATGAGTAGTCGCTGCACCGCTCGCTGAATCCTCGATCTCGTCCGACACCAGCCACCCCGTTCAAAGAGCGGCAATCATCCCGGCGAACGGGCGCGGCGCAAGGCGGCCGTCAGACCCCGCTTACGCGATACGAGGCTGATAACCATTCAGTTATGCTCGGCGCGCCGATATTGATCTGTGTGGATGATGACGGAGGCGTCACGGAGATCGATCCGGATGATGACAGGCAAACATGGTTTCCAAGCGAGGCGTACCAGGAAGATGGTTGGGGGGCGTAATACACACCAAGGATTGTGCCAACTTGCGTCGCGCCACTGCCACCCTTCGCCCAGAGCAGCCGATGATCTCACCGGTTCAACAAGAAACTCATCCCTCGCCTACCACCTGCAAAATATCGTGGGGCAGCAGATTTCTCAACTGCCCCTTTGATATTAACGCCACTGCCCGCGAACCACGGCTAGAACATTATCCCGGCGTTCAGCCAAGGCTTCAAATTTTCCAAAGGCCGCCGTTCCCAGGCCATCCCAGAAACCGGCCATGGCCTCACTCAACTGCGAAGCTGCGTTATTGATGGAGGCATTCCCTGAATTGTCAGTGCTAAAACTCAATGCAACGTCGCTGAATGAGCCGACAGTGCCATTAGTCCGAGTAAAGGAGCCGGTATTGACGGTGATGTTCTCTCCCCAATCCCAACTCTGGTTGACCGCTTCGCCATCTAGCTCGATCGAAGCAACGCCGACCGTTTGGAGAGAAAGGATCTCTTTCTTGTCCACTCGGCCATTGCCATTGTTATCGCGCCAAACCTTGAACTGGGAAAACTGATCGTCGGCCGACGAGAAGATGCCATCGCCGTTGCTGTCGAACGCTCGAAGGCCGTCCAAGTCGGACTTGGCGCCTTCCTTGTCGCTAGTGAAGCTGAGTTCCCCTGCGTTCGTCACAGTGCCGTTGCCATCCCGATCGATGAACAGGAAACCGTCGCCCTTGCCAATCCAGCCCGTCTGGTTCTTGATCCCGTTCCGATCCCAGTCAAAGGCCACCTTCGTTCTTCGGTTATCCAAGAGGGAGACGCCGTTACCATCCAGGTCGAGAATGACAGGGGACGCGATGCCGATCTGAATGCCTCCGTTGAACTCGGCTTTCTCGATTCCGATTACTGTATCGACACCATCATTTCCATCAACTGACGGTTGACTGTCGGCGATGGTGACGACTCCTGCGTTCGTGGCAATGGTATAGCTCATCTGCGTGCCAGCAAAGACCGCCGTGTCGGAAGTGCCAATACCGCCGACAATGGTGTCGTTACCCGCGCCACCTGTTAGTCGATCATCACCCCCGCCCCCGTCGAGAACATTTGCGGCAGCGTTGCCGGTCACCGTATCATTGCTGGACCCACCGATGACATTTTCGGTATTTATAATGGTGTCTGCATCGTTCGACGAAATTGCCTGAGAGGAAATAATATTCAAGTTAATCGTTTGCGAGACCGTACCGTAAGAATAATCGATCGTGTCAATACCATTACCTCCGTCCAAAATATCAGTTCCACTCCCGCCGATGAGTGTATCATTACCATCCGCGCCATAAAGTTGATCGTTTCCACTTCCACCATTCAGGGTATCGGCTCCCCCATACCCATAGAGTACATCATCTCCATCGGCGGGTTGCTGTGACAAAGACACGAGCTGAGTCCAATTCCAACTGGTGTTATCAGCAAAGCGAACCTGCTCAATCCGATAGTCAAGATTGGTAATGGAATATTGGATCGTTACCCGGTCACCCGTGGCGGCGTTGGTCAGGATTAGATCATTGCCGGCATTGCCTTGCGTGACGACGATATCAGTTGCCGCAATGCCCGCGCCAAATTCAATCGTGTCGCTGGCGTCGCGAGCACCCTCCTGCACAATATCCTGGCCATCGCCGATGTTGAACCGGTACGTATCATTTCCATCAACGCCGACCAGCAAATCATTGCCCGCGCCGCCGATCAGAATGTCGTTCCCTCCATATCCAACCAGAACGTCATCGCCAGCGCCGCCGGTCAGTGTTTCCGCGTCATAGGATCCACTAAAGCGGTCATTGCCGCCATTTGACGCCATCGAACGCTGAACCAGTTCCGCATGGCTCCAGATGGTGCCGTCAGCAAAGCGAACCTGCTCGATCCGGAAGTCGGGGTTGGTAAAGGTATATTGGATGGTCACCCGGTCACCCGTGGCGGCGTTGGTCAGGATCAGATCATTGCCGGCATTGCCTTGCGTGACGACGATATCGGTTGCCGCAATGCCCACGCCAAATTCAATCGTGTCGCTGGCGTCGCGAGCACCCTCCTGCACAATATCCTGGCCATCGCCGATGTTGAACCGGTACGTATCATTTCCATCAACGCCGACCAGCAAATCATTGCCCGCGCCGCCGATCAGAATGTCGTTCCCTCCGTATCCAACCAGAACGTCATCGCCGGCGCCGCCAGCCAGTGTCTCCGCGTCATAGGATCCATTAAAGCGGTCATCGCCGCCATTCGCCGCCATCGAACGCTGAACCAGTTCCGCATGGCTCCAGATGGTGCCGTCAGCAAAGCGAACCTGTTCGATCCGGAAGTCGGGATTGGTCAAAGTTGATCGGATTGACACACTGTCACCGGTGATCACGTTGGTCAAAACGAGCTCGTTGCCGCCAACGCCTTGCGTGACGACGATATCGGTTGCCGCAATGCCCACGCCAAATTCAATCGTGTCGCTGGCGTCGCGAGCACCCTCCTGCACAATATCCTGGCCATCGCCGATGTTGAACCGGTACGTATCATTTCCGTCAACGCCGACCAGCAAATCATTGCCCGCGCCGCCGATTAGAATGTCGTTCCCTCCATATCCAACCAGAACGTCATCGCCGGCGCCGCCAGCCAGTGTCTCCGCGTCATAGGATCCATTAAAGCGGTCATCGCCGCCATTCGCCGCCATCGAACGCTGAACCAGTTCCGCATGGCTCCAGATGGTGCCGTCAGCAAAGCGAACCTGTTCGATCCGGAAGTCGGGATTGGTCAAAGTTGATCGGACTGACACACTGTCACCGGTGATCACGTTGGTCAAAACGAGCTCGTTGCCGCCAACGCCTTGCGTGACGACGATATCGGTTGCCGCAATGCCCCCGCCAAATTCAATCGTGTCGCTGGCGTCGCGAGCACCGTCTTGCACAATGTCCTGGCCATCGCCGATGTTGAACCGGTACGTATCATTTCCATCAACGCCGACCAGCAAATCGTTGCCCGCGCCGCCGATCAGAATATCGTTCCCGCCGTATCCAATAAGAACGTCATCGCCAGCGCCGCCATTCAGGATCTCGGCCGCTGAGGTTCCGTTCAACTGCAAATTATTCGCGACACCGGTACCCGCTAAGGTAAGCAAGTTTGCGTGCGTCCACACGGTGCCGTTGGCGAAGGTGACGCGCTCGATGCGACGCCCGCCATTGGTGATCGTGTCATTGAGCGTGATCCGATCATCGCTGCCAGCGAACAGCAGCACGAGATCGTTGCCATTGTCCGCCTGCACGACCGTGACATCACCCGGAAGGATCCCTGCGCCCAGTTGCAGCGTGTCATTGCCATTGCCGTCGTCGGCGATGTTGTCCTGGCCATCGCCAGCGTTGAACACATAAGTGTCGTCGCCGTCGTTCCCGAAGAGCAGGTCATTGCCCGCCCCGCCGGTCAGGATGTCGACGCCTGCACGGCCATAGAGCGTATCGTTGCCCGCTCCACCCGCCAAGCTTTCGCTGTCATAGCTGCCGTAGAATATGTTGTGCCCTCCATTGTCCTGAAGGGAGCGCTGCAGCAGTTCGGCGTGCGTCCACACGGTGCCGTTGGCGAAGGTGACGCGCTCGATGCGGCGTCCGCCATTGGTGATCGTGTCGTTGAGCGTGATCCGATCATCGGTGCCAGCGAACAGCAGCACGAGATCGTTGCCATTGTCCACCTGCACGACCGTGACATCGCCCGGAAGAATACCCGCGCCCAGTTGCAGCGTGTCATTGCCATTGCCGTCGTCGGCGATGTTGTCCTGGCCATCGCCAGCGTTGAACACATAAGTGTCGTCGCCGTCGTTCCCGAAGAGCAGGTCATTGCCCGCCCCGCCGGTCAGGATGTCGACGCCTGCACGGCCATAGAGCGTATCGTTGCCCGCTCCACCCGCCAAGCTTTCGCTGTCATAGCTGCCGTAGAATATGTTGTGCCCTGCATTGTCCTGAAGGGAGCGCTGCAGCAGTTCGGCGTGTGCCCACACGGTGCCGTTGGCGAAGGTGACGCGCTCGATGCGGCGTCCGCCATTGGTGATCGTGTCGTTGAGCGTGATCCGATCATCGGTGCCAGCGAACAGCAGCACGAGATCGTTGCCATTGTCCGCCTGCACGACCGTGACATCGCCCGGAAGAATACCCACGCCCAGTTGCAGCGTGTCATTGCCATTGCCGTCGTCGGCGATGTTGTCCTGGCCATCGCCAGCGTTGAACACATAAGTGTCGTCGCCGTCGTTCCCGAAGAGCAGGTCGTTGCCCGCCCCGCCGGTCAGGATGTCGACGCCTGCACGGCCATAGAGCGTATCGTTGCCCGCTCCACCCGCCAAGCTTTCGCTGTCATAGCTGCCGTAGAATATGTTGTGCCCTGCATTGTCCTGAAGGGAGCGCTGCAGCAGTTCGGCGTGTGCCCACACGGTGCCGTTGGCGAAGGTGACGCGCTCGATGCGGCGTCCGCCATTGGTGATCGTGTCGTTGAGCGTGATCCGATCATCGGTGCCAGCGAACAGCAGCACGAGATCGTTGCCATTGTCCGCCTGCACGACCGTGACATCGCCCGGAAGAATACCCACGCCCAGTTGCAGCGTGTCATTGCCATTGCCGTCGTCGGCGATGTTGTCCTGGCCATCGCCAGCGTTGAACACATAAGTGTCGTCGCCGTCGTTCCCGAAGAGCAGGTCGTTGCCCGCCCCGCCGGTCAGGATGTCCTTATCGCGATCACCGAACAAGACATCATGTCCCGCACCGCCTTCCAGGCGATCATTTCCATTACCTCCCCGAACAGTGTCACTGCCAGCGCCACCAAATATCGCATCATCACCATCGAGGCCCGACAGAATATCGAACCCACCCAGACCGTAAATCTCTTCCCCGGCCGCTGTACCGGTGACGTTATCGTTCAGTTCTGATGTTAAAGTTCGCAGATAGATCGTTGCGATGTCGCCGGCGTCTAGCGGACCTACGCCAACGAAGCTGAAGCGTTCCACCGCAGAGTTCCCCATATTGACTTGATTGGTCAATATGATCCCCTGCGAACTGTCTCCGAAGTGCAGCTGCAGATCGCTGGCCCCGGTGATCCGGACAACTCGCAAATCCTCCTGCTTCAATTCACGCGAAAAGAATACGGCATCATCAGCACCGGACTCTTCCGTGATGCGATCGAGTCCAGAACCAACCGAATAAACATACATATCGCTGTCGGACCCACCGAAGAGCAGGTCATTTCCTGCTCCCCCGATAAGCGTGTCTACGCCGTCGTTTCCACGCAGCTCATCATTACCTTCATAGCCGTACAAACGCTGATTTCGGGTCTGTATCGACTGATCTGAGTAGACCGTTCCGCCATCAGCTGACGTTGCCGAAATCCTTTTTGTTATCGTGGATACAACAACATTGAGGACGTCGTTCCCAGATGTGCCCTGGACCTCAGCCGCTGGACTCATCAGCCATTGCCACCCGGTCACATTTTTCACGTAGTCTGCGCCGATCCCCATAGCTGCCGCTACGTTGAAAAGGAATGATCCCTGCTGTTCATACCACGCAGGCCATGTATGTGTGTTTATCGGACCGGGCACTTCTCCATCCAGTGTGATTGTACCGGTGATAAAACCGTCCGTCTTGGGAGGAGCTGGCGGCGGTCCATAAGTAGAGTCGGCAATGAAGTTGAAAGATGGCTGATCTTTGATGAATTCCCTAGCGAACGCATCAAAGTCGCCCACCACGGCGCCCGTGGTGGGATCCAGTGATAGAGAAGCGAATTTTTCAAGATAGTCATAGGGCAGCTGCACGGCAGCAATATTCGACAGAGCGGCCTCGGTCAGGCCTGCGACATCATCCAGATAGCTAGCATCATTGGGATCCAGGCTCGCCAATTGATCACCAAGGCCAACTATCAGCAGGTTGGCAGGCCGATCTGCTGCCTGAACCAGGAAGCCTACGCCAAACTTGCCAATGATGCTGTTAAAAACATCGTCGATCCGCGCTTGTTGACCTGTGCTAAGAGCGAACAGAGACTCTCCCGTGAGCGCCTCTATGAGCTTCTCCTTGAGGGATGCGCTTGTTTCGCCTGGCGCATGCAGGTCTATGCCCGCCCAGCGGTAGAGAATGTCCATGAAGCCACCATCAAGGAAGTCCTTGAAGGTGTCGAAATCATGGTCTTCGGTGACCAGATCAAGGACCATGTCCTTCAGGGTCTGGTCATGGTACATCGACGTCCTGAGATCCGCCATCGGCCCATACCCGCCTAGATTAGGCAGAGTGGCAATTTCCCCAAGGTCAGCATTCGGTGGGAGAGTCGGTCGAGTTACAGTTTCATCCTTGGCGAACTGGACGCTCGCCATGGCGCGCTGCGTTCCAGAAGCGAGGGTATAGCTACCGAGGCGGGCGACCAGGTTCCCACCATTCTCTGCTCCGGACGCAGTGTAAGCCAGCTTGAAGTCGAGAATTCCTGCCTGAGCCGTAGTTAGCAGTTCGCTGGAAGATGAAACGCCGTCGCCGTTGACGTCTCGCCAGACGAGCAGCTTGGAAAAATCAGCGTCAAGTTGATCAATTTTCCCGTCTGCGTTCGAGTCCAAGGAAGCGAGTTCATCGAAGCCATCAACGTGCGTGTTACCGATCAACTCATCGATGCCATCGACCTGGCCGTTCTGATTGGCATCCAGAACTAACAACCCGTCATTCGGACCGACCCAACCGACGCGCTCCACAGCACCGTCGCCATCAATATCGAAGCGCGTGTTGCTCGCACTGAGAGCCGTTAATGTTACTCCGTCACCGTCAAGATCGAGAACTAACGGATCTGAACGGAAGTGACGGAGAAGATCTCCAAGTTCATCCAGCCACTTGCTTGTATCAAAGTTTGCACCAATGTCTTTTGCGAAATCCCAGTAGTCGGCTATAGTATCCACTACGAAATCGGCTGCATAACTGACATACCAGTGAGGCAAATTTCCTATTGTTTTAAGAGCGTTAACGATCCAAGATTGATAATCATCCACAGAATCGTATGTATCGCCCATCGGGAAGCCGAACAGCTTTCCCAGAGGCCCACCGGCCCAAGCCCATGTAGGGTTACCAGCTTGATCCACAGCTTCTACAACATCACGCTGGTATAATTGGGTCGGGGACAGAACTAGCCCGTTGTCCGCAGCTTCAATGAAATCATTCAATGCCTTGCGTGCCAATTCATCAGAGATTTCCTGATTCCAGGCTATCGTCTCTGGATTGGTTGGTTCTTTTCCGGCAGCGTTAGCATTAAAGGTAAATACCCAATCTTTCCAAAAATTTGGCTCACTACCATTAATATCCGCAGCCCTGTCGGCCCAATCAGCTAGGCTAGCATCCCAGCTAGGGTCGATCCTTATTTGGGCGGCCATATACCGGTATGCGTCAACATATCTTTCTTGCTGAGCAAGGTCGAGAACATAACTAGCGTCATCAGGGCCGATTGGCATAAATTACCTCCGATATTCTTGGATTTGCTGGATAGCTTCGGCTCGAATCAGCTCCAATTTCGGCAAATCTTCGCGCGACATCAAAACTGCCCATTTCAATCCATTTTGATGGATCAAAAACCCGCAGTTCCAAGAAAGCCTAGAGTCCTTCTTGCATACAACAGGAACAACTGTGTCTTTTATCAACTCTGTATTGCGACTGAACCCATCATTTATCTCAGCAACAGTCGGAGCACCTGATCCGGTCTGATTATTTCTCTCATTTTTTGATGAGTATATTAGTCTATAGGAATCCCCTGTCCCTTTCAAAGAAAGGTGATACATCGGACCGTCTAGAGAAATAGAAACTATATGCTCTCTCGGTATGCTGTACGACTTTCCTCCCAACGTAATCTCTTCTGTTTTTTTCATCACACAAGACCCCAAAAATGACGCAGCGGTCAAAATAGTAATTAAAGACCTGCTCATCTTTCCCTCGCTGATTCGTGAATTGCTTCGTCTATCGGGCTGATTAGGTAGCTCAAAATCGAGCGTCGACCTGTTCGGATATCCGCAGTAGCGGCCAAGCCTGCGCCTAGCCTAATCTCGCCAGCCGCACCTTTCGCGTCAGGTTCTAGTCGTATGTGCACTGGATAGACTAATCCAAGCTTTTCATCCTCAAGTGCGTCCGATCCGACAGTTTCTACATGTCCTCCGACAGTGCCGTATCGGGTAAACGGGAATGCCTCGAGTTTAACTGCGACTGGCTGCCCTTCCTTCACGAAGCCCACATCCTTGTTGAGGATCTTGACCTCTGCCACGAGAGAGCCGCCTCTAGGCACCACAACCATGATCGGTTTGGCCGGTTCAACAACGCCGCCGATGGTGTGAACGGAGAGCTGCGTGATCGTCCCATCCACCGGAGCTATCAGGCGTTGCAAGCTGCTGCGTTGTCGGCTCTTGGTCAATTCTTGCTGCCTTAACCGCGCGTCTGCCTCTGCTTTGGCGAGGTCCGTTAAGATGCGCGTGCGGGCTTCAGCCTTGCTTTGCGCCATCGTGCTGGAAGCGCTCGAAGACTGCGCCTCAGCTCTGCGGGCAGTAGCCAGCGCCGCCTCGCGATCTCGAGCCATCGCAAAGCGCTGCCGCCGCATCTCGATCACCTTGAGCTTCGCGGCGTAGCCTTTTGTCAGCAGCCCTTCATAGGCATCGAGCTGCTGATCCAGAAGCGGAAGGGTCTCGGTTAGCTTGGCAGCCTGTACAAGTGCTTCGGAACGCGCAGCTTTTGCCGCCTGCAGATCCGCCGAACGTCCTGAAGCAGACGCTTCGATTGAAGCCAGCTCAGCCGAGGCCAAAGCCTTCTGGGTCGCAATAAGTTGGGACGCTGTTCCGTTAGGCGCGATAAAGGCGAGACCCTTCCCGTCCAACGCTGACAGCACTGCTTTGGCGCGCGCAACATCGAATAGTGCGGTTTGTAGTGCCGCCTCAGCCTGCACGGTCTCGGCGGTCGAAACGGTGGGGTCAAGTTCCACCAGTACCTGCCCCTTACGCACAAACTGGCCGTTGCGAACGTAAATAGCGCGAACGATCCCAGCTTCTGCTGGCTGGACCAGCTTTACGTTATCCGCGGGGATCAGGCGGCCCGGGGCCGAGGCAACGACATCAACTTTCCCGAAGGTCAGCCAAAGGATCGTAAAGACTAGCCCGACAAGCAGGACCCACGTGGTCGCTCGCGCTGTGGGCGATACAGGCTGTTCGATAATTTCCAGCGCCGCTGGAAGGAAGGTGACGTCATCGACCTTGGTCAGGTTTTTCGCGCGCCTCTTTTCATCGGCGAGCGCGGCGCGGACCACATCCCAATGTTGAGCGATGCCACTCATGCCACGCCCTCGCTCATGCCCATCTGGCGACGATGCAGGCTGGCGTAGCGCCCCCCTTGGCGGAGCAACTCATCATGTGTGCCCACCTCAACGATACGCCCCTTTTCCAGTGTCATGATCCTGTCGCACTGACGGATGGCGGAAAGCCGGTGGGCGATGATGAGGACAGTCCGCCCCCGCGCCATGGCGCGCAAGTTGCGCTGGATGATCTCTTCACTTTCCGCATCCAAGGCGGACGTGGCTTCATCGAGAATGAGGATACGCGGCTGCGTGACCAGCGCGCGGGCAATGGCGAGGCGCTGGCGTTGGCCGCCCGACAGATTGACGCCGCGTTCCTCTATGATCGTGTCATAGCCCTGTGGTAGACCGACGATGAACTCGTGTGCGCCCGCAAGTTGGGCGGCAGCCATCACCTGCTCCAGCGGCATGGCGGGATGAGCGAGCGCGATATTCTCACGGATCGAGCGGTTGAACAGCAGATTTTCCTGCAGCACCACGCCGATCTGGCGGCGCAGCCAGCTGGGGTCAATCTGGGCGATGTCCACGCCGTCGATGAGTATCCTGCCGGCTGCTGGGGTGTAGAGGCGTTGAAGCAGCTTGGTAAGAGTAGACTTGCCCGATCCCGATGATCCGGCAATGCCCAGCGTGCCGCCTGCGGGGAGATGGATGTCGATATCCTCCAGCGTCCAGGGACCGTCCAGCCCATAGCGGAACTTCACCCCCTCGAAGCGGATGATGCCCTTGATCTCCGGCAGGGCGACACGTGAGCCTGCACCCGGCTCGACCGGTTGGTTAAGGACATCCCCCAGCCGGTCGATCGAGAGCCGGACCTGTTGAAAGTCCTGCCAAAGCTGCGCCATGCGGATTACCGGCCCGGACACGCGCTGCGCGAACATGTTGAAAGCAACCAGCGCGCCGACCGTCATGGCCCCGGCAATCACCTCACGGGCACCGAAGAACAGGATGGCGGCGAGGCTCAGCTTGGAGATGAGTTGAACCGCCTGGCTGCCGGTATTGCCGAGGTTGATGACACGCTGGTTGGCGGCGCTATAACCTGCCAGTTGCCGTTCCCAGCGCTCCTGCCATTGCGGTTCTACGGCAGCGGCCTTGATGGTCTGCATCCCGGATACGCTTTCGACCAGCAGGGCATTGTTGGCCGAGCCGCGCACAAATTTCTCGTCAAGGCGGTGGCGCAGCGGCCCGGTGACGAGCAGCGACACCACGACATAGGCAGGGATCGTGGCAGCGACGATCCAGAAGAGGGTTGGCGAATAAATCCACATCGCCACCAAGAAGACGATGGTGAAGACGGGATCGATCAGCACCGAGAGCGATGCGTTGGTCAGGAATTCGCGGATGGATTCGAGCTGGCGGACGCGGGTCACCGTGTCGCCAACCCTGCGGCCCTCGAAATAGGAGAGCGGCAGGCCCAGCATATGCCGGAAGAGCTTCGAACCCAGTTCAACGTCAAGCTTCTGGCTGGTCTCGGAATAAAGGCGAGTCCGCAGCCAACCGAAGGCTACTTCCCACATCGATACCGCCACAAAACCGACCGACAACACCTGGAGCGTGGCTAACGTATTATGCACCAGCACCTTGTCGATGACATTTTGGAAGAACAAGGGTGCGGCAAGGCCGAGAAGATTCAGCGCCAGCGTGATCAGCAGCACCTCGCCGATCAGCTTACGGTAGCGGACGACCTGGGGGATGAACCAGCGGATATCGAATCGACCGGCCGCGCCGCCCACGCTTTCCCGAGTGGTTAGGAGGATGATTTCGCCAGACCAGATGGCCTCCAGCCCTTCCTTCGACAGCTTCTCGACAGTAGAGCCGGGGCGCTGAATCAATGCCTCTTCATCGGTGGCGCGACCAATGAGAAACCAACCCTCAGGTCCGTTGGCCAGCGCTGGCAGGGCCTGTCGGGCCAATCTCTCGAAGGGAATGCGAGTTGAACGCGCTCTTACCCCATCCTGGCGCTTCGCGAGCCGGAGAATATCATCTGCGGAGAGCGGTTCGTCATGCCCCACCTCATGGCGCAGCTGATGAGGATCAACGGCCATTTTATGCACGGCTAAAAGCGTAGCCAGCGCGCGCACGCCCCCGTCAGCGCCAGATGAGGCGCCGCCTGTACCCCTTTCCATCTTCACCCCTGTTCGGCACGAAAATGAGCGCCGTCGTTCCAAATTATACGAGTGCCGGCCTCGATCAACGTGAAACGTCGTAAACGGAAAATTTTATAGAATTATTTCAGTCCATTATGGACGCATTCACCAACAATGGCGGCGGCTGGCCGCCTTTTGACCTGCATGACGATAGCCAAGAGAGAATGATAACCGCCGATACATGTTGCCCATGATATCGCTAATCAATGCAACCACAGCGATCAGGAGCGTCAGCCGCTGCCTTCTGCCGCAAGTTCGCGATGGGTCACCCGATGGCAGTTCGCGCACAGACAGGCGAGATCATCCAACTTGGTTTCGTGATCCGCTAGCATGTCCGAAAGACGGGTGTCGCGATGATGGATCTCGATGCATGCCTCACCGAATTCCGCACCAAATAATTTGATGGGGTCCATTTTGCAGCGTTCGCAAAATAGCCGTCCATGCTGCGCGCGAAACTGATCCTTTTTCGCCGCGGCAAGACCGGTACCGCGTTCGCGCCGTAGATGCGTGACCAACCGTGGGCGACCTTCGGCCCAGGTGCGATCGTCTTCACTGACCAGGGCGGGGTCAAGTGGACCGGGTTCGTCTTTACCAACGATCCGATAGCCATGCTCGCGCAGTAGACGAAACGATAGCGTATCGTCTCCCCCGCTGAAATTCTCTGGTCTGACCGGAAAACCCAGTGCTTCGCTGGCAGCCAAACCGAACACCGCCTTAGGCGCAAGGCGATGGCCATCGAATAGCAAATCATATTTGTTGGACGGATCGAAGGGGTGATCCACAAAGCCGGACGCCAGCCGCTGGGCTGCGCGCAGAAAATGCTCGCCGGTCAAAGAGGCGAAAGTTGCTGCCAGGAAGCGTCGATCGTGCCGGTGGGATGGCCATGCACCCTGCTCCCGTAGAAACTGCAGCAGAGCATCAACCTCGTTCGGCGAACGAAGGTGCAGTCTGTATTCATCGAGACTGTTGGACTTCACCTCTCCATATTTTTTCGTCGCCGCATCGAACAAATGCGGGTGAGCGGTGAGAATAGGCTTCCTCAGGTAGAAATTGACATGGTGGGCGTGAGCCTGTGCGGCGAACGGGTTCCGTTGCTGACCCACCCACTGAAATTCGACAGCCAGCACGGTGCCACTCGTCCGCGGCACCAAGGTGAATGCCGCTGCTCCAGCATGTGCAAGAAAATAGTCAAAAGCCGATAGCGCGGGCGACCCTGAGGCAAATACCCTGCGGACGACCTGTATGCTATCGTTCATGTTCGCCCCGCCCATCAGCGCGTATCGCCTCACCTCATTGAGCCAGAAGCTTTTTCTTCTGAACGTCGAACTCATCACGGGTCAGCACGCCTGTATCCCTGAGTTTCACCAGCTTGGTCAGCTCATCGGCGACAGATGCCGGCTGGGCACCGACCGTCACGAGTGTTGGCGAAGCTGCTTGGACTAAGACTGATTGAGTGATCGGGGCGCGAAACTCACGTTGGACCGATGCAGTCAATTTCTTCCCGTTACGCATATACTCGACCGCATAGGCCGGCTTTTCCGCCGCCTGCGCTGTCGCGTCGAGATAATCGTCGCGATTTTTGAATTTTTTCCCCGCAACTGCGGTCACCAGGTCGCCTACCTGCAATCCTGCCCGGGCGGCGGCCGAACCGGGCGCAAACTCATCGATCCTTATCCCGCGGTAGCTGCCCAAGGCCACCTCGGTGGGCTTGAACCCCAGGACAACATGGTTCGGAAAGGTCGTTCCAACCGGAAACTGGCCGCCGGCTGCCGCCATGAAGTTGAAAATGCCGTTGTAGAATTCAGGCCCTGTGAAGTCAGTGCGGCGCATCTGGCCGAAGGCCATCTGAAGCTCCATCCAGCCTGATGCCTGGATCCGTGCCACCCCGTTCACCTCTGCAATGTTGAAACGAAAGAAGCGGCGCGGCGGCGTGGAGTAGCTATTTCCCATCAGAACCTGCCCCAGCACCGACTGGCCCATGGTCATCGGCGCTTCACACACCACCTCGGATGCCGACGATGAAATCAGCGTCCAATGGGTATCGATGCATTTTCCCGATATCGTACTGACCGCGGCTTGCCGCCCCTGCGCGAACAGCATCTCCGCCGCACCCGATGGTGTCACAGCGAACATCTTGTCCGCCCAGGCCGGCGCCGCGGCCGACGCCAGACAAACCGCAATTGCGATCTTCACCTTCACGCTATTCCCCCTACTGCCCCCGGGAGATGCTATGGCGACATCCGTATGGAAGCAATGATGAAGGCAGCATCCCGCGGGCCGATAGGTATGATGTATTCGGCGGCTCCGTGTCACCGCTTTGGCGGATGACAGCATAGCCAAAATCATGGTTTATGGCTGCATGGGGGATGATTTCGACTTTCGCACTATGCTTCATGACCGCCCGAGGCGACGCCGGCGCAATAACGTTGTTCAGTTTCGGCGTCAGGCGCCCCCACGCGAACGCCGGACAACAATCAAGGCTGTTCCGCTGTTGGTGGCCAGGCAGTGGAATGCCGCCAAGTCGATACCGACCATTATGGCCGGGTGGTGGCCCGATGCTCGGCACAGGGGCGCGACCTATCATGTGCACAGGTCGAAGGGGGTTTTGCGGTGAAAAGATATGGATTCCTGATCTGCTAGGGCGAGTTTCTCCCCAGGGATAGAATGCCCAGGATCGGGGCCGGAGCCACCATAGCCTCCCGGGCGCACATTTTCCTTCTCAGCAGCGAGCATTCTCCCGCCATTACATTGTCATTTCGCGGTTCAGCGGACAGGGATTTTTGAATTCGTGATTTGTAGCACTCCGCTTTTGGTGGACGAACTATGTGCAGACCTGCTGAACATTGGCATTCGTGTGGTCGCAATGCTGTCGGGCGCGGGACGGGGTCAGGCCCACACCTCCCCGCCGCTCGAGAGCATAGTCCATTGGAAAGGCAGGCCTCATCGTCTAGGTAGCGCGCATGAGGGGGCTCGACATTGCAATAGCGGGTTGCGGACCATGCGGCATGGCGGCTGCGCTCCTTCTGCATCGCGCTGGTCATAGGGTGACGCTGTTCGAACGTTTCGACGCGCCGCGGGCTGTCGGTTCGGGCCTTATGCTCCAGCCCACCGGCATGGCGGTCCTTGCCGAACTCGGATTGCTGGACCAGGCCATACGACATGGCGCACGTATCGACCGTCTGTTCGGCAAGGCCGGTGAGCGCGTCGTCCTCGATGTGCGCTATACCGCGCTGAAGCGAAAAACCGCGTTCGGACTAGGCATCCACCGTGCCAGCCTCTTCGCAATCCTGCATGATGCGGTGCTGCGCTCGGGTATCACGATGCGAACCGATCATGAGGTGACGGGCAGCGTCATGAATGGCGCGCGGCGGTCGCTTTCTTTCATCTACGGGGAGAGCGAGCCGTTTGACCTAATCGTCGATGCACTTGGCACGCGGACACCGCTGGCACCGCCTACGGGGCGGAGCCTTGCATATGGCGCGCTCTGGGCCAGCCTGGACTGGCCGATGGATGCAGGACTCGATACTCATAGGCTCGAACAGCGCTATGAACGTGCCAGCATCATGGCGGGAGTCCTGCCCATTGGCACGCCGCCGGGCACGCAGCTACCCCAGGTGGCCTTTTTCTGGTCGATCCGCGGGGATAGGCTGGCCGCATGGCGCGAGGCCGGCCTCGCCCGCTGGAAAGAACAGGTCGCCACCCTCTGGCCCGCCTGCACTCCGCTCCTCGACCAGATCCGCGATCCGGAGCAACTGACCTTCGCCGCCTATGCCCATCGCACACTGGCCACCCCGGTCGAGCCGGCGCTCGTTCATATCGGCGACGCCTGGCATAGCGCGAGCCCCCAGCTTGGACAGGGAGCGAACATGGCCCTGCTCGACGCCTGGGCACTCGCGCGCGGACTGGAGGATGCAGGCAGCGTGGATGAGGGGATAAGGCGCGCCATTGCCCTGCGTCGGCGTCATGTCCGGATGTACCAATGGCTTACCGCGCTCTTCACGCCGGTCTATCAATCCGACAGCCGCCTGCTGCCGCTCATCCGTGACCGTCTGGTCGGACCGCTGTCGAAGCTCTGGCCCGCAACCCGCATTCAGGCCGCCATGGTGAGCGGATTGGTGGCCGATCCGCTTGGCCCTCTCGGCCTCCGGCACCGGCTGGATGCGGTATGAAGATCGACGGCCCAATCATCGTTTTCGATGCCATGTGTGTGCTGTGCTCCGCCAATGCCGCCTTCGTGCTGCGCCATGACAGCGCGGGGCGGTTCCGGCTCGCGTCGATGCAGGGAGAGGTCGGCGCCGCCCTCTATCGCCGCTTCGGGATCGATCCGGCCAGTCCGGAGACGCTGATCTTCGTCGAAGGCGACCGCGCGCTACGCGACAGTGACGCTGTCCTCGCCATATGGGCAGGACTGGACTGGCCATGGAACTGCCTCGCAGCCTTCCGGTTGGTGCCGCGCGCCCTGCGCGATCCTGTCTACCGCTGGATCGCCCGGCATCGCTACCGGCTGTTCGGCAAGCGGGACAGCTGCTGGCTGCCGACGCCGGAACAGGCGCGGCGCATCCTATGACGCGCATCCTGCTTCTGGGTGGCTATGGCGGATTCGGGGGCCGCATTGCCCCTCGCCTAGCCGCTGCCGGTCATGAGGTCCTGGTTGCGGGCCGCTCACCCAGCAAGGCTTTCGCTTTCTGCGCGAACCGGCCGGGACTGGTTCCGCTGGGCATCAACCGAGGGAATATTGCCGAGGCACTCGCCGAACACCGCCCCGATATCGTCGTGGATGCCTCCGGCCCCTTCCAGGCGCTCAATTATGATGTACCGATGGCCTGCATCGCAGCGGGAATCCATTATATCGACATTGCGGACGGCCGCGATTTCGTTTGCGGCATCGGCATATTGGATGAGGCCGCGAAGGCCGCAGGCGTCGTCATCCTCTCCGGGGCATCGAGCGTCCCCGCACTCTCGGGCGCGGTTGTCCGTCACCTCGCCCAGGGCATGGACAAAGTCCGAGCGGTCGAGATGGCGATCAGCGCCTCCAACAAAGCGACCGCAGGCCCCGCCGTGGCAGCCGCGATATTGGGTCAGGTCGGCCAGCCCATGCAAATCTGGCGCGGGCGCCGCTGGGTCCGCGCGTTCGGATGGCAGGAGATGCACCGCCTCCGCTTCACCTGTCCGGGCACGAAGGAGATTTCCGGACGCGTCGCGGCGCTGGTGAATGTCCCCGATCTCGCCCTCCTGCCCGGCCGTCTCTCTGGCGAGCCAGCGGTCGCCTTTCGGGCGGGCACAGAACTCGCCTTTCAAAACCGGGCGCTTTGGCTTGCAAGTTGGTTGGTGCGGACCGGCCTGGTCGCCTCCCTCGCGCCGCTCGCCCGCGGGCTCCGGTCGCTTCAGGGCCTGACCCGCAACTGGGGCAGCGACAGGTCTGCCATGACCGTCAGCCTCTTCGGTGACCGAGGCGAACGGCTGCTAGAACGCCGATGGACCCTGATCGCCGACAAAGGCGACGGCCCCGAAATACCAAGCCTTTCCGTGACGCCGATCATCGAGCGGATTCTCTCGGGAAAAGAGGCGGCCGGCGCGAGGGATGCGGGTCTGGCGCTGACCTTAGATGATTATAGCGACGCGTTTTCTGGACTCGCCGTCCGGCATGGTGTGAAGGAGAAGGCTGCACCGCCGCCGCTCTACGCACGTGTGATGGGAAACCGCTTTGCGCAGTTGCCGACGGAAGTGCGCCAGATACACGATGTCTTCCGCGACGGTGGGGCCAAGGGCGAGGCCGATGTGACGGGCGCTGCAAATCCCATCGGCAAGCTGGTGGCGCGGATCGTCGGATTTCCTCCGCCCGGACGCCATAGTCTGCACGTGCATTTCAGCGAGGAGGATGGGGAGGAAATCTGGATCCGCGATTTTGGCGGAAGGCAGTTTCGCAGTCATCTGAGCCAGCGTGGTTCTTGGCTCGTCGAACGCTTCGGCCCTGTCCGATTCGCCTTTGATCTGCCAAGCGACGAACACGGGCTCAGGATGATCATGCGCCGCTGGTGGCTCGGGCCGCTGCCCTTACCGCTATGGCTGGCGCCCCGGTCGATTGCCGGCGAATGGGCCGAGGATGGGCGCTTTCATTTCGATGTGCCAATCGCGTTACCGATCATTGGCCGCTTGGTTCATTATCGTGGATGGCTCACGGCGGTGTAGAACCACCCATATGGGCCGCTCAGAAACCAAAGTCCGATCCAAAGCTATCGACTGTCCTCCACCCGAACCCTCAGCGGCTGAACATGTTGCCTGACCCACCATAACAGAGAGGAGGAGAGCGCGCGCATAGTCGCCGCTTCTCGCACCGGCCGTGTCCAATGTAAAAGCGTAAGGTTTACTTGCGGTTGCGCCCGTCCCGTGGAACAACATAGCGGTGCACGAACAGGGGGATGTGATGCGCAATTCGGTCATTGTCATGGCGCTTTTTCTGGTTGCCTGCGGAGAAAAGCCTTCGGAAAAACAAGCCGAGGTGATGCAGGAGCCTGCCGCGCCCGATGTTGCGATCACGCGCACCCCCAGGGTGTCGCTGACCTATCGCTACGGCTTCCGGCTGCCGCCCGAAAAAGTGGCGTCAGTGCAGGAAACACATGCCGCTCAGTGCGAAGCCTTGACCTCGACGCGCTGCCGCATCACTGGAATGAGCTATCAGGTTCATCGCGATCGCACGATCACCGGGTCGCTGGTCATGAAGCTCGCGCCTGACATTGCCCGCGATTTTGGGAAAAAGGGCGTGGCAACCGTGACCGAGCGTGGCGGCATGCTCACGGATGCGAGTATCGACAGCGAGGAGTCAGGGTCCGTCATCGACGCCGCGCAGCGCGACGAGCAGGCGATCACGGAAGAGCGTGGCAGGATTGAACAGCAACTTGCCCGGTCTGACCTGCCCGCCGCCGAACGCACGCAGTTGCAGGCTCGTCTTGCCGAGCTGTCGGACCGGCGCCAGCAGACGATCGCGGTGCGAGAAGAAGCACAACTCAAACTAGCCAACACCCCCATGACCTTCGACTATGCTTCCGGCCAGGTCGATCCCGGTCTCAATGATGGACCGCTGCTCGGCGCCATCAAGGATGGTTGGTCCAATGTGGTCGCCGGCATTGCCTTTCTGCTGATGCTGGCGATCTCACTCATCCCCTGGATGGTGAGCGCTGCTGGTCTTTTCCTGGGCTGGCTAGGGGTCAGACGCTGGTTGGCACGGCGGCATCGGCACGATGCCTCCCCTCCGGAATAAGCCTAAAGGCCCCAAAAGCGATCTTCCGATCAGGCGAGAATGGAAAGATGAAATACAATAGCCGTCTGACCCACATCATCTGCCGTGGCGTTTCCCTGCGACGCAAATATCCGGTCGCCACCCCGCTTGGCGCGCTGGCGCTCTCGATGGTCGGTCTGGGTGGCGCCCTGTGGGCATGCGCAGATTCATCCTGCGCGCCGTCCTGGCAGCTGGCATCAGCAGACTATGATTGCGGCGGCCGCGCAATCATCAGTCCCGGCAACGATACCCGGATCAACCTGCTGTGGTTGATGCGCAGCCTGAAGCCAGATGACAGGGCGCAAGCGGGCGCCGTCATGGATGCGAATAATCCGCAGTTCGGCCGAAGTTTCATGACATGGCCCGGGCTGCGCGCAGCACTCTGGCCGGAGCGAACCCCGCATGCCCCGGACAATGCGAGCCAGACGAACGCGGAGGTTCCCCGCTGCGAAGCGTCAAGCAGCGGCATCCCCGCCTTCAATGCGGCGCTGGACGCCGATACTGCCTTGCTGGAGCCGGAACACGCTGTGCTACGCCAGTTACGCCTGCAGACGGGCTGCGGACAGGCGAACTGGGATGACAGGGCCGTTTCCAGCAAGTCCGGCCGCGAATATCTTAGCTACCTGAAGGCCACGGACGCCTTTTACAAAGGCGACTGGGTAGCGGCCAGCGCTGGCTTTGCCGGCCTGACCCGCGCTCGTAGTCAGTGGGTGGCGGAAACCGCGAAATATATGCCGATACGTATTGGGCTGCGCGCCGCAGTGGCGCAGGCGGTGGATGAGTATGGTGATTTCGCCGGACCCGATAAAGTTGATCGCACCGCGGTTACTCAAGCGGAATCTGCCATCGCCGCTTATCTGAAATCTTATCCCAAAGGCCGCTACAGGATGTCGGCGGAGGGGCTGAAGCGCCGTGTCGCCTGGCTCAGCGGCGACTGGGCGGCGCTGACCCGCAGCTATGAGACATTGCTCGCGACGACACCCGGCGGCGATGAGTCCGCCGCCGATCTCGCCGAAGAGATCGACATCAAGCTGCTCGAACGATCGGACGCCTCCACGATCGTGGGTAAACAGGTCGATTTGCCGCTGCTAACGGCCGTGGTCGACCTGAAGCGGATGCGGCTGCACAGTGGCGATTCTGCGTCCCTGTCGGCAAGCGAACTGGCGGCGCAGCAAGGCCATTTCCGGGCACATGGCGATCTTTACGGTCTACTCCAGGCGAGCCGGGCCTATTATGCCGGGGAGGAGCCCAGAACCATATTAGCGCTGCTGCCCGACGCCGCCCGGCAGGGCCGCTTCACGCCACTGGCGTTCAGCCGACAGACGTTGCGCGGGATGGCACTTTCGAAATTGCGGGACCCTAATGAGGTCGGCTTCTGGCGAGATCTGCTGGCCGGTGCGAGCCCGCTTTACCAGCGACCTCTGGTGGAGATGGGGCTTGCCGTCCGCTGGCAGCGCGACGGCCGGCTGGACCAGATATTTGCGCCTGGATCGCCGATCACCGATTCCTCCACCCGCTCCATCCTGCTGCAAACAGTGGCGACGCCTGCCATCCTGCGCGCTGCCGCAAGGGATGCCGCCCGCCCCTTGCGCGAGCGCGACGTGGCGCGTTTCACCCTGCTCTACAAGGATTTGAGCAGAGGTGCCTTTGGTGATGTCGCGGCTGACCTTGCGCTGGTTCCCGCCGATGCCCCGAGCGACAGCGGGCTTTGGGATTTCACGCAGCAGGATGTGATCCCGGTGGGCCTATTCCGGAAGGGCAAATGGTCCGATGGTTTTGCCTGCCCAACGATCGCGCAAACCGCCGCGACGCTCGCGCGTGCACCGACGAGCGCCAAGGCGCGTCTGTGCTTGGGGGACTTCTACCGGTTGAACGGCTTTGACGGGTTCAGCCTGTTCAAGGCCGGGGACGACAGGCTGGCACTCGGGAACGGGCCGGATGGCTTCGCCGGTCGCCCGCAGTCTCGCGCCGACATCTACGCCCACATCATCGCCGACAGAAACGCAGCGGCGGAAGATCGCGCCTACGCCCTGTATCGGGCCGTCATGTGCTACGCGCCTTCCGGCTATAATGGTTGTGGCGGCCCCTATCGGAACTATGAGGAAATGGAGGCAGCCCAGGCGCCACAGGCCGAACGTAAGGCCTGGTTCACCGAACTGAAGCAGCGTTACCCCGACAGCCGGTGGGCGAAGGCCCTGCGATATTATTGGTGAGGAGACGTCTGCCCGGATGGGGACTGGCGCTGCTGGCATCGGTCCTGCTGACAGGATGTCACCGTGCGCCCGTGGCTGAAGCAGGGGTCGTGGACCCGGCCGCCTATGACGCCTTCTATCTCTGGCCCGGAGTGCGCCCGGGCAGGGGCATCGAGGTCCGAGCGGTCTATCTGCTCGACGGAGAAGTGCGCAAGCGTGAGCCCGCCCGGTTGGAACGCCTGCGCATGGGGGTTCCACGCCTGCCCGGCAAGACAATCTGGCTGGTGGTCCGAGCTGAGCAATTAGACTGGAACGAGGCGGTCCTTGCCGCGATCCTCCACGATCTGGGGCGATGGCAGGAAGCAGGCAATGAAGTTGCCGGGCTTCAGGTCGATTTCGATGCCGCCACCAAGGGGATCGAAGGCTATGCCGACTTTCTACAAAAGCTGCGCCATCGGCTTCCACCGAAGTGGCGACTGTCTATAACCGGTCTGATGGACTGGAGCGCTCATGGGGATCCGCGAGCGCTGACCAGCCTTGCCAGAACAATCGACGAGGTCGTGGTGCAGACCTATCAGGGCCGCGCTACCATCCCCGGTTATGAAGATTATTTTCGGAGAATGAAGGACTTCCCCATCCCTTTCCGTGTGGCGCTGGTTGAAGGCGGGACCTGGCGGGAGCCACCCCAGCTTGCGCAACATCCGCAGTTCCGAGGCTATGTGATATTCCTGTTGAAGACCGCTGAACCTCGCCGTTGACATCTCCGCCTGAGGCGACCCATGCTACCGTCGGAGCGTAAATCTGGGTCGCCACAAGCCTGCATTCAGCCAAGTCCAAACACTGCGATAATAATCCGGCCCGGTTCAAAGCCATGCCTTAAGTCGTCATTCCGACACGGCGCTTATTCCTTCCGCTCGACGGATCGGAAGCGTAGACGAACTTCGCCGTTTGCCGGCACCGTCATGGCCCAGACCTTCTTTCCTGGTTTTGCCGTAAGCCTACCGCCAAAGTCGCTGAAAACCCAATAACCGTTCACTGGGAAGTCCATCTCGAAGCGAATGGAGAAGGGATTGGCATTGCGCACAATCACCGTGTGACGCAAGCGCCCGACGCCGTCCGCCTCCTCGTCGTGATCAATGGTCAGATTGCTTGCCTCGGCAAAGGGCCATTCGACCTCCTCGTCCACGGCCTTGTCCCCGGTCGTACTTTCCCCGATGTACATGTGCCCCCATGGGCTGTCTTGATAGAGGACGGCCCGCCCCGCCGGGAGCGGATCGCCCATACCGTCCTCTTTTCGGTTACGGAAACGAAACAGCATCTGAGGATCGTCAGGTTCGTCCCAGTTCATCCGCGAGCGGTAGATGATAGCGCCCTTCACTTTGTCCTTGAGAAGGAAAGCCACCTGCTTTTGCGAGCGCGCGGCGATGGTGACGGGAACAGGGATCCGGTAGAGCTTCAGGTCGCCGAGATTTTCCGCCTTGGCGACCACCGAGACAGCGATTGGGGCGGACTGTACCGATTCCTGGCGCCGCTGGGCGGTCACGACGATTTCACCGGCGTCCATCATCATTTCTACCGGTGCGGGCGAAGGCAGCGGTGACGGATAGCTCCTGCCTACATCGCTCGTCGTACCGGTGGGCCAGCAATTGTTGAACCTGTTAAGATAACGCGCCTCTTGCCGTGCATTTTCACCTGTTTCGTCACGGCTATCGTCCGACCGGCTGACCCGTCCGGCCACAGCCGACGCCGTCGCATCTACAAAGCTGGTATCGTCCGCGCTCGCGAGTGTCAGCCAGCCCAGCAGATTCAACGACTGCCCACCAGGCGCCAGCGTGGCCACATAGCTGGCATCCCAATCGAAACCGGTCGCGATATAGGCGAGCGTAATCGTCACCCGGCCACCGGGCTGATCCTTGGCCGTCATCGTCAGCACCGGCTTGGCGGAGAGCGTCGGCGGCGCCTCGGGATAGAGGAGGGTCTGACGCAGGCCGGAGCAATACAGCGCCTCTACCCCGCGCGGCGTCGTCACAACCAGCCTGTCGGCCGCGGAACGAACCGTCGCCTTTTCCTCGACAGTCTTACCAGTCGCGGAATCTGTGCGGCGCAGGATTACCCTCTGGCCGGTAAAGGCGTCTACGAGCCCCTTTTGAGACAGCAAGGCCGCGTCGCGATTGCGCTCGCGCGGGGGCGTGCCGAAGAGGATCGCCGATTGCGGCACTATACCGCTCGCCACCCCTTCGAACCGGATCACTACAGGGCCGGGCGGCAGTATCAGGATGCGCGTTTCGGCCACCAAAGCGAAGGCACCCGGATCGTCGCGGTCGAGCGCGTCCTCTCCCCGGTTCGGGTCACGATAGAGTGTGACCGCCACCTTGTCCGGCGCTGCAGAGATCACCACCGGAAATTGCGCCCTCGCAGCAATAGGCGCGCAAAGCAGCAGGACGAGCAGCAATCTCAGGCCCTCGATGCAGCGCATAGCGGCGCGCTTACCAGGGAGTGAGAAATGTGGCGGTCAGTTCGGCCTTGCCATTGGCAGGGACCGGCACAACCCATCGCCTTATGTCTGCCGTATCCTGCTCGCCCTTGATGCTCTCTTCCGGCACGCGCAGGTCGCGCCACCACCACCAACGGGCCAGTCCGGACTGGACCACATCGACATTCACGGGCACCGGCTTTGCATTGGTGACGATGTAGCGCATCTGGGTGCGGTAATATTGCTTCGGCTGCTCGCTATAGCCTTGCTTCGTGGTGCCATCGGGATAGGTGACACGCCAACGCGAGGTCTGGGTCCATTCGTCGGTGGTGATGAGGTCGCGCTTTTCCATGACCGGCTGCACCTTGACGTCGAAGGCATCGCCGGTGCGCAGCGCCAGAGTGGAGCCGCCCGGCGTATGCGGAATGGCGCTTTCCCCGATGAACTGCGCCTGCCCGCGCGTATCACGCATATAGACGCGCACCGTGCCCGCAGGCAGCGCGGCGCCAATCCCGGAAGCCTTCGCATTGGAGAATTTCAGCACCGATGCCGCGCTCTCGGCCTCGCTTTTGTTTTCCATCCAGTCGTTACGATATTCGTAGGCACGCTCGGCCGGCACGCCCGATGCGTCGAGGAAGCTCACCTGTTTGGTCTGGGCATTGGCGATAGTGGTGCGCCCCTCGATCGGATAGACATGAAAGTCACCCAGTTGCTCGCCTCCACCGTTCTCCGTGCCCGGCCGGTTGCCGCGCGGCTGCGGACGGCCACCATTATAGCCGTAATAGCCCTGCTGCACCTGCCCTACTTCTCCCGCCACCAGCAGCGCGCGGGCATTGGTGAAGGTCGTGCCGGTGCTGTTGTTGAGCGTGATCCAGCCTTGTATGTCGAGCTTGCCTGCCTTTTCGTCGAATAGCGCGACATAATCGGACTTCCAGCCCATGCCCGGTGTCAGATAGCTGAGCGCCACTGGCCGGGCACCGGCCTGCTGCGCTTCCAGCGTGACGCTCAGCGTCGGGCGCGCCCGCAGATTGGGTGGGATGGAAGAAAAGATGACCCGCACCGGCAGGCCATCATCACGCAGCACTTCTATCCGATCGCCGATTTTCAGCACCACGCCGCCATTGGCTGCCAGGACCGTCGCCTGCTCCCGCGTTTCCGCTCCCGTGGCAGGATTAGTGCGCAGCAGGGTGATGGTCTGTCCCACGGCCTTCTCCATGAGGGCCGCGGGCGAAAGCAGATCATAGTCGAAATTCTGCTCGACAATGCCGATGCCCTGGCCTGACAGCGTCACCGTCTCCGGCCGAATGCGCGCGGAGACGTCGGGAAATTCCTGCCGCGATCGACCGGGCGACGGGGTGATCCGGCGCACGTCCTGCACCAGCGCAAGGTCGTTATTGTAGATGGTGACGGATACATCGCCCTGGGCGCTGGGCGTCGTGGCCGACTGTGGTGTCTGAGCGAAAACCGTTTGAGGGACCAAAACAACTAATATGAAAGCAAGATAATTCAGCCGCATGAAGCCCGCCTCCGCTATCGCTGTAAACATGCCCGAAAAGGCCCAGCCATTCCAGAAACATATTCTCTTCGCTCCCTCCTTTACTGCCGTCACATCGATTTCGACCCTTTGCCGCCGTTCAGCAGCCGATTTCCGTTCCCAGGTGCGGTCCGTCTGCTTTCCCATTCTGGGATGCCCAAGATGGCCGATAGGCGAATGTCCGGTTCGGGCTAGGGTCAGGACTCATTGATTGAGCCAGAAGATGACGGTTGCAGCGATGCAGATGGCTGACATGAATGTGTGCGCACAGCGGTCGTAACGGGTGTGGATGCGACGCCAGTCCTTGAGCCTGCCGAACATGTTCTCGATCTTGTGACGCTGGCGATAGAGCACGGCATCGTGCGGGATCGGGACCTTTCGGTTCTTCTTTGACGGGATGCAGGCGGTGATGCTGCGTTCCGCGAGCGCGTTGCGGAACCAGTCGGCGTCGTAGCCTCGATCGCCGAGCAGGGCTTTGGCGCGGGGCAAGGCGTCGAGCATCAGGGCAGCGCCTTTGTAGTCGCTCATCTGCCCCTCGCTGAGCAGCATGACCAGCGGTCTGCCCTTTCCGTCGCAGACGGCGTGGAGCTTGGAATTCAGGCCGCCTTTGGTGCGTCCGATACGTCGGGGAACAGCCCCTTTTTGAGCAGACTGGCTGCGGTCCGGTGCGCCTTCAGATGCGTCGCATCGATCATCAGTTGGTCAGGCTGCCCGGCCTTCGCCGAGAGCGCTGCGAAAATCTTGTTGAACACGCCAAGTCGGCTCCACCGGATGAAGCGGTTGTAGATCGTCTTGGGAGGGCCATAGTCGGCAGGTGCATCGCGCCACCGCAGGCCGTTCCTGATAATGAAGATGATGCCGCTGATGATCCGACGGTCATCCACCCGGGGCACGCCGTGCGACAGCGGGAAATACGGCTCGATCCGGCGCATCTGCGCCTTCGAAAGCCAAATCAGATCACTCACGGCGACGCCTCCTCACGCCGCCATTGAATCAACCAATCCTCAGCACCGCAAGTAATTTAATAGGTCCTGACCCTAGCATGTGCTGATAGCCGCCGTTGGCGCGTGTCACCTCCGCTCGGTCACTGCGCCGGACGGTAGCGCATGAGCACAGGCCGCAGAGAACATGTTCCACAACCCGTTGCAGCGCCGAACTTAAAACCTAACGCTCGCGACGAAGAAAGATCCTCGCCCGTTACCCTTGCGCGAGATGGGGAAAGAGTCCGTATCGGCCGTGGTGCGGATTCTTGGTGAAGTTTGTCAATGCCATCAAATCTATAAGCTCATCGGGTGGCGGCGTGTTCTCGATGACGATGATCTGGGATTCAGCGTGTCGCTCGATCAGGTAGCGATAGAAGCGCAGCTTCAGATCGGTGCCGCGCAGGTCGTCCTCATCGCCGTCGGGCTCGAAATAGGCGAGCAGCGGTGAGTCCATCACGACGAAGCCTGGATGCGGCAAGTCCATCTTCTGGCAATATTCCATGAGCCCGATCGTCGCAGCGGCATGGGTAATCGCGCGCAACCCGCGCCCGCGGGCGCCCCTTGGCTTTCCGTCGATCACGAAGTCACGATCCTTTTCGTCGAAATGTACCCGGTCAGCGTCGGGGAAATCCCATGCTTTCAGGATCGCCAAGACGATCTGGGAGAAGTCGTCGAGGACGGTCTTGGAAATCTTGTTGGACGCACGCTCCTGTTTCTCCGTTTCGGCCTCCTCGACCGTGAGCGCTTTTCGCTGCTCCGTGAGCTCAGCCAGGCGTTCGAAGCGTCTCACTGTTGCCCGCGCGTTCGCGCGAGCGTCGATCGCTTCCTGATACAGTGTCTGGAGCAGCGTCGAGTTTCGGTTCAGTTCTCCCGATAGTATCGCGTCGCAGCTTGTGTATTCCGCCTTGAAGCCTTCGAACGCCACGACCAACGCAGCCCGTTCCTCGGCAAGGTCTCTGGCCGTGGTTTCGAGATCAGCTCTGAGCGCGACGATCTTGTCGAGCTCGATTTGAGCGGCCGCGACCAAAAGGTCCGTATCGCCATCGCATTCTTTACTGGTTGTGTGATCACCGGGTGCTGCGCCGCAGAGCGGGCAGGTCTGTTTCTCCAAGAACGAGAAATAGGTCCCGGTCTCCAGGATGGCTTCCAAACGCGCCAAGTCGTTCTCATAATGCTCGTCGAGCAGCGCGAATCGCGCCGAAAGCTCATCGATCTCTCCAGCCCGGCGCCGGCGCTTCGTCGCCTCGGTATAGGCTATGCGGCGAGACTTCTCGACCACCGACATTTCTGCGCGGCTCGATGTCAGGACCTCGCGGCGGCGCTCCATCGTCGCCTCGATCCGCTCGAGCCGATCGCGCGCGTCGCTTTCCGTCCCGACCTCCATCGCGTCGATCTCGCCTTGGAGTTGATCGATCATCTCGTCGAGCAGCTCGAGCTTACCTTCGAGACGCTGGTTCGCAATGCGGTTAGCCTCCGTCTCGACGACCAGCGAACTATCATCGACGCCTGTTAGCAGCAGTCGCAGCGCGGCATAATCGGGGGTCTCTGTCACCTTTTGGCCCGACAGGAACGGTGACTTGCGCTTGTCGATGTCACTGTCCTGCACGAGGATCAGGCGCGACAGGTCGCGGATTGAGAAAGTGTTGGTCTGGTTCTTTCCGTTCTTGCGGATCTTCTTGGGGAACAGGCCAAGGCGGGAAAGGAAATAGGCGGACAGGGTATTGGTGTTCGAAAGATAGGCCTTGGCCTTGAGCGTTGTGGTCTCCTCGAAATCGTCCAAAGGCATCAGCGAATAGTCGCCGCCGGCCGCTGGCCGGACGAGTTCATGGACCTCATCATCTTCCGGGAATGACCAGTTCGCGTGGACACGATCATAGCCGACACGCTCGCCGATATCGCGCAGCTCCGTCATGCTGCCGAGCATGAAGTCGATCGCCTCCGCGACGAACGATTTGCCGGTCTCCGACGCGCCACAGATGACATTCAGGCCGAGCGTGAAGGCGAGCTCGGCCTCCTCGCGGGCAGGACCTGTGAAGGCGAGCTTGTGCAAACGCATGTGTTAGGCCTCGCCAAGCGGCAGGGTAGCCGACGTCGTCTCGAATTCGCTCGACCATTGCCGGTAGAAACTCGACGTCAACGCTCGCAGATCCTCGCCCGAAACATTTCCGAACGAGTCGATCGTCCAGTGCACCGCGGCGCGCAGATCGCGTGTGTAGCGCGCGTGCAGGTTCGACACGAATGGGCCGGCTTCATCCGTTGCTTGATAGACGATGCCATCGGTTTCCGACGGGACACGCCCGACCAAGCCGCGGCTGATCATCAGCAGCAAGCCGCCTTCCACGAGACGGCGGCGCACGGTGAGTTCACCGCTGCGCAGCGGAAGCGGCGGATGTAGGCTGCGCGGCCCGCCGGCATCCTCACTGTGTAACGCGATATAATCGAACTGGACGAGGCGCTGAAGGTCGAGCGCTGCGGGATAGGCTTCCACGAGGATGATCAGCGCCCTCAGGCCGACCTCCAGCGCGCTGTTGAACGGTGTTGGACGGCGCATGATTATTTCACCCATGTCAGGCGATCGTCGTTGGCAAGCTGGTGGCAGATGCCCTGGCGCTCGCGCACGGTCGATACCGAACTGAGCGCATTTCCCGACACGTTGACGGTCGCCGCTTGCGTGACGACGGCCTTCACCCGCTCGAAACCGCACGGATGATCGCTTTCCATGATGTCGATGACGGCATGAAAGATGTCGTCGGACAGCCCTTCAAACACACCCTCAGGGACGGTGTCGCGGGCAAAGCCGCGCAGGCATTCAGCGTCGTAGAATAGTTCTCGCTGCCGGCGCAGATGGCGGGTCAGCGCTTCCTTAGGCGCGAGATCCGCCAACGTATTGAACGTCGTCCGCTGATTGTCTCCATAGGCGTCAAGCAACTTTCGAACATAGACAGCCTCATTGCTGGTCGGCTGGGCGGGTGCAGGCGTCGCCGCCGGCTTAGGCGGGAACGCGCTGCCGAAGCGGGTGACGTGATATTGGGTGGTCTTGTGCTCGGCGATCACCTCAACGACCGACTTGTAGCCGAAAATCGCAAAGTCGAACGCGGCGACATAGTCGGCAAGGGGGCCAGTCAGCGGTGCGCTGATATCCTTGCCCAGACCGGTCTCGCAATGCTTCGCCCAGTTCTCGATCAGCCCCTTTTTCAGGGATGCCGGGTTAAGGAGCAGTTTCTGCGCCGTCAGTCCGACATCCTTGGGAGCGACGAAGATGTGTCTGTCCGGCAGGCAATGCGTTCCATCGAACGGCGAGGCCTTGATGAAAGAAAAATAGATGATCTTGCCGAGCTCAATCCACAGGTCGGAAGGACTTAAAGGACCGCCGTAGCGCTTGCATTGAAAGCTGCGCCATGGCGCATTGAAGGCAGCCGGATCGGTGAAAGCGAGCACATCGAGGCCGCGATCTCCCGGGCCCGAGAGGCGACGTATCATAGCAAAGTCGTTCTTGAACGCCTGGAGCCACTCTTCTGTGAAGCGCTCCCATTGATCTGGCGAGTAGAGGCCCACCAGCATTGCCGGTTCGAATGCCATGCCCGACTTCGCCTGCGCGGCGGTCTGACCGACCGGCGGCGTGCCTATCTGCTTAAGCGTAAACTCGCTCATCTGTCCCCCCGGAAGATCAGCTAACATGCTTTGCGGCAGATAAAAACGGTCAATCCATCGCATCCATTAATAGAAGCGCGAGCGTTGCCTCGTGGAAATTCGAACTCCCCATTTGAACGAATAGACCTACTTCGCCGCGCCAACGAATAGCGCCTACGTCCGCAGATTCCGCCGATCCCGACCCTTATACGATGTTCAGATGCGGATTTTTAGTTCCCGACTGCCGAAAGTCCGATTTCTGGCGGCTCTCGACCAACACACGCCGTTTTTATGCTGGATCGGATTGGCGGCAATCGCCAAAGCCTGTCATTGCTGGTTAGTGGGTCTGTCTATCATCGGCTTATTCTGGAAACTATGAAGATAGCGCCAAGGAAGGAGACGGTTCGGCGGCATGGGGGAAGGCAAAGCAAAGGCTGCAAAGTGGCGCCGTCAACAGGGCTTGACGCAAGAAATGCCGCGACAGCGATTCAATCTGTTGGCAATCGGCACACGCATGTCTCCGAGCACGCTGTATTCGGAAGAGATATCCTATTGGAGCGACCAAGAAGAGCAGCTACTTGGCCTTGTCTTCCGTGACCGAACTGACGATGATTTCGGCTGGATCCTGCTTGCCCGCGATCGGATTGGCCGGTTTCGTTGTGTCGATCTTACAGTCGATTTGCGCACCCCCGGTCACGCTGCGCAAGGGGTTCGCGAACGCATCGCCGACGCGATCGAAGCCGATGAAATTCCGGCGCTCGGCGATCAGGGCGACGAGACCAATTACCCGACCGATCTGCTGACAGTCCCGGCAGGCACAAATGCGAAAGATCTCCATCCGCATTTCCGCATCCTGATGGATACGCCGGGCCGCGCGCCCGCCCGCGCCGCGCTCCGAGAGATTGGACCGTGGCTGGCGCCGACTGATCCGCATTTCGTGCGCGAATTCCAGTTTTCGCAGTTCGACCAGCGCATGTGGGAACTCTACCTCTGGGCCGCTTTTCGAGACATGGGCTTCGATGTCCGCCAGCCTGAGGCACCAGATTTTTTGTGCTCTCGGCCTGGGTTCAAATTTACGGTCGAAGCAACCACCGTTACCGCATCCCAACAGGGGCCGCTCGCCAATCATCCACAGCCCAAGACCACCGAGGAGATGAAGGCGTTTCTCGCCGACTATATGCCGATGAAGTTCGGATCTAGCCTGACCAGCAAACTCAACAAGAAAGACAAGGACGGCAGAAGTTATTGGGAGCGCGGTGAAGCGGCGAGCAGCCCGTTTGTCATCGCCATCGCGGACTTTCACATTCCCGGTGGCGACGGAAATGTCGGGTCGATGACCTATACGCAGTCGGCGCTATGGCCTTACCTCTATGGACACCGCGTTGATTATGAACTCATCGACGGACAACTCGTTGCAAAGGCGAGCAAGGGCGCGGATCATGTCTATGGTGAGAAGGTCGTGCCGACCGGCTTTTTCGACCTGCCTGGCGCCGAGAACATCTCTGCTGTGCTGTTCTCCAACGCTGGCACATTGTCGAAATTCGATCGCATGGGTGTCGGCGCCGGCTTCGGGGCTACTGACCATCGCTACTTTCGGTTCGGACTGCGCCTGAATCCCGATCCCAATGCAGTGGAGGGCGACCCGTTCATGGACGAGATTGAGGCGGGTCACGATGAACGCTGGGGTGAGGAGCTGCAACTCTTCCACAACCCTGCTGCCCGTAATCCGCTACCACGGCACAGCCTGCCAGGCGTCACCGAGCATTATTTTCGAGACGGATTGCCGCTCTCCTATTCCTATGGTGAGCCAGTCCTCGGCTCCCGCACAATGCTCATGCGCCTTGTAGGCGGTGAGCAGAAGACGCTGTCTGTATGATGGCTGGTTAGCTAGGCGGACACATTTTTCCCGCGGGCCGCTGGATCATCCGATGTCCAGAAAGCCAGACGCTCCTGAGGGAATGTGCGATTATACATCGAGAGCGAGAAGCAGCTCGTTGAGCTCCGTGAGGCCTTGACATCCAGAGTGGTAAGCATATCTTACCACCCGTAAGAGATGGAGAGTCGCAATGGACGCTAAAATTGTCAAAGCCAAGTTGATCGAGGTGCTGCAGGCCGTGCAGTCGCTGAGCGGCGAAGACTGTCCTGAGATCGACGGTGGCACGAAGCCTGCCGAAGCGTTGCCGAAGTTCACGAGCAAGGTGTGGCCGGTTGCCGCCGGCATGCTAGGTATCGCGCTCGGCAAGTCCATCCCGTGCGAAGCCAATATCTTTGTCGATGACGACACGAAGGTGCCGCTCGCGATCAACCAGACCGTCGCGCTCGTACTCAAGATCCTTGAAGAGCAGGACACCAAGGAAGCCGAAGAGGTCGGTGCAGAATGAACAACACTTCTTCCGACAAGGCGGCCACGATCCCGGCGCGCCTGCGCGCCGCACGGGAAGCGGCGGGCCTCTCGCAAGGCCAGGTAGCGAAACTGATGAACATGCACCGCCCGACCATTTCAGAAATGGAAGCCGGCAATCGCCGGATCACCGCTGACGAACTCGCAAAGCTTGCAGACCTGTATGATACCAAATTGTCCTGGCTGCTGGGCGATGCGCCCGAACGTGCCGCGACTGATGATCCCAAGCTGCAGCTCGCTGCCCGCGAACTTAGCAAACTCAAGCCCGATGACCTCGATCGCCTCCTGAAGCTCATCGCCGCCATGAAGTCCGACGATGACGAGAAGGGAGCCTAACCCATGAAAGCGCTTGCCAAGACGATGATGCACAACCGCCGCGCCTTGGCAGACAAGGCCATGAAGGCAGCGATCAACGCTCGGCTGAAAGCCGGCAAGGACCTAGTCAGCCCGGTCTGCATCTATTCAGTTGCAGAGGCGCACGGGGTTCGCGTGACGTTCAACGACATCAATATGGAGGGAATGTACCAGCGAGGCTCGCCGCCGCGCATCCACCTTTCCAGTAAACGTCCGCTGCCCCGCCGCGCCTATAACTGCGCACATGAGCTTGGCCATCATCTGCTGGGCCACGGCTCTTCAATCGACGAGTTGCGCGAGAATCAGCAAGTGCGTCCGTGGGATGTGCCCGAAGAATATAGCGCAGACACGTTCGCCGCTTATGCGCTGGTGCCGACGCTGGGCCTGCGCAATGCTTTTGCCGTCCGCGGCCTCAAGCCGGAGACCGCGGCGCCGATTGAGATCTATCGGATCGCCTGCCTGTTCGGCGTCGGCTACTCGACGTTGATCACGCACCTTCTGTGGGGCGAGGCGATGATTAGTCGGGCGCGCGCCGATGCATTGCGCAAGTTCACGCCGCGCACGCTGCGCGCTCATATTCTGGGATCGCTGACGCCCAATCCGCTCATCGTCGCCGATGAGGCCTGGGGCGGCCATTCGATTGACGCCGAGGTCGGGCATCTGCTGCTGCTCCCGTCCGGCACTGCCGCGCATGGCGATGCCATCGCTCCAGTGGCTGATCTGGACGGTGGCCGCCTGTTCGAGGCGAAGCGCCCGGGCCTAGTCCGCATTGACCGACCGGGAACCGACTGGGCCGCGTTCGGCCGTATCGCGCGCACCGCTTATGTCGGGCGCGCCGAGTTCCGCCATTTGGAGGATGACGCCGATGACTAAAGCATCCCGACCGGACAATCCCGAGCCGCTGATGATCTCAGCCAAGAGCGTATCGGAGGCCTATTCCCGGACCCTGCTCCACATCTTGGCGCATCCCGGGAACGAGATCGCCCCGCTTGTCCTCACGATCGACGGTTTCGACGAGGGGTATGATATCCCGGAGGACGCGCAGGTTCGCGCCGCCCTCGACACCTTGCTGGGCAAGAAAAGGAAGCGTGACGTCGAGGACGTGGCCTACACCATCTTCCCGCAGCGGCTCTGGACGATGGCGCAGGGCGATCGCGCCAAGCTGTTCGAATTCTATAAAATGGCATTTCCTGCGTATCGCGCTTGGAATCATAAGGCTAATGGCAAGGGCCTCTACTTCGAGCGGCTGATGATGTACGGCCGCGGCCCATGCGAAGGTAATCAGTTGGAGTGGATTTTGAGTCAGTATGATAGCCGCCCGGGTGTGCGCCGGTCGATGTGGCAGGCAACCACGTTCGATCCCGCTCGCGACCATAGCGCGACGGCCCAGTTGGGTTTCCCCTGCCTTCAGCATGTTAGCTTCGTGCCGACCAAGGCCGGCCTAGTTGCAAATGCCTTCTACGCCACGCAGCAGCTGTTCGATAAGGCCTATGGTAATTATCTCGGCCTCGCCCAGCTTGCCGCCTTCATGGCGCATGAAATGGGCATTCCGCTCGCGCGTCTCAACGTGACGATCGGCGTGGCCAAGCTCGAACGAATCAGCAAGACAGACAGCGCCATGAAGCCGCTGATCGAAGCCGCCCGCGCCTGTGTGGCGCCGCCGGCTCCAACTGCGCAACGGCCGTCCCCATCCCTCCAGCTAGCCGCCCAGCTGGCCTGACGCGCCGTGACCAAGACTGGTACTCCTAGCGGTCGCAAGCGCGGCCGCCCTGCCAAGATTCCCTCAGCGACGCTGCGGACCCTTGAGTTCGACTATCCTGCCTCCGCCGTGCCAACCGCGCCGGAGATCATCTCCAGCCATCTCGCTCCGGCGAAGACGACGGCCGTATATGACAGCTACTGGCGCTTTGCCGCCGAACGGCAGCGTGTGTTCTACCGGCGCGTTCTTGGCACCCCCTGGCCGTGGACCGAAAACCCGGTGATTGCGGTCTACAAATTCACCAACGCCTATCGCGCATCTGACCGCGTAAGCCAGTATTTGATCCGCAAGGTGATCTACCGTGACGACCTGCCGAATTCGGTCGATGAGGTTGTTTTCCGCATCTTGCTATTCAAGCTGTTCAACAAGATCGAAACCTGGGAACGGCTCGAACGGGCGCTCGGCCCGATCAGCTTTGCTGACTACCGGTTCGACCGATACGACAAGGTTCTGACCAAGGCGATGGCCGAAGGACACAGAGTATATTCAGCGGCCTATATCATGCCACCGGGCAGCTCGGCTTTCGGGTGCAAGGCCAAGCACCAAAATCATCTCAAACTGCTTGAGATGATGATGGCGCAGGCGCTGCCTGAGAAGCTCGCGTCAGCCCGCAGCATGCAAAAGGGTTTCGAATTGCTGCGCGAATATCCGACCATCGGCGATTTCCTCGCCTATCAGTTCGTCACCGACGTCAACTATAGTGACGTGACAGACTTTTCGGAAATGGACTTTGTGATTCCGGGGCCTGGTGCCCGCGACGGGCTGCGCAAATGCTTCGCCGATACCGGCGGGCTGAGCGATGCAGAACTCATCCGTCTGATGGCTGACCGGCAGGAGCAGGAGTGCTCGAGGCTGGGTCTAGAATTCCCCTCGCTATGGGGGCGGCCGTTGCAGCTAATCGACTGCCAAAACCTGTTCTGCGAAGTCGATAAATATGCTCGGGTTGCTCATCCTGAAGCGGCAGGTCTGACGGGCCGCACGCGCATCAAGCAGAAGTTTGCAGCGCAGGCGCACCACATCGAATACTGGTATCCGCCCAAATGGGGTATCAATGATCGTATTGCCGCCGGTGCGGTGCCGAACGAAGCCTTCGAGGCATACCGGCCTGGCGCTGTGAATGCACAAGATGATAGCGCCTAAACCGGGAGCATATCGATGGATCTCAAGACATATCAGGCGCAGGCGCTTTTAACCGATCAGGTACCAGGGACGAGCGACGATGAAACCGCCGCAGCCTTGATTGTGCCGATGCTTGGGCTGGCTGGCGAAACCGGACAGCTTCTTAGTGAATATAAGAAGCATCTGCGCGACGGTGCGGCTCACCGTTTGTTCAAAGAGCAGGTCAGCGAAGAGCTCGGCGACCTCTTGTGGTACATCGCCAATGTCGCAAGCAAGTTCGGCCTCGACCTCGACCAGATCGCCGAGAAGAATCTCGATAAGGTGCGCGCGCGCTTCGCGCCGACCAGTGCGCAGGCGCCGAAGCGCGATTCCGAGTTTCCTGATGTGGAAAGGCTCCCGCGGCAGATGACCGTCCGGTTGGTCGAGGAGCCCGGGTCGGACTCGCGGCCGAAGGTTCGAATGACGATCAATGGAGAAGGCATCGGGGCACTTCTTGGCGACAATGCCTATGATCCGGACGGATACCGTTATCATGACGTGTTCCACCTGGCATATGCGGCGATCCTTGGCTGGTCGCCCAACCTGCGGGCTTTCCTGAAGCGTAAGCGCAAGAGCAGACCGCTCCTCGACGAAGTGGAAGACGGCGGCCGCGCCAGGATCATCGAAGAGGGCGTGTCCGCCTTGGCGTTCGACTACGCGCGCAAGCACAGCTTCCTCGAAGGCATCAGCGAGGTCGACTATGGCTTGTTGCGGACGATCGAGAGCATGACCTCGCACCTCGAAGTTGGCGATGCCACTGCGGCCGATTGGGAACGCGCCATCTTGGAAGGTTTTGCGGTTTGGCGCCAGGTTCTCGCCAATAATGGAGGTGAGATCCTAGTCGATCTCGATGCAAGGGCAATTAGCTACGTCGGGGTTCCCTGATCTGCGAGGCCGATTACGCTGGCGATTGCCATGTCGCCTTCATGGCTGGTGCTGACGAGCCACGAACTGATGCCGAGCATTTCGGCGCGGCGTTGGGCCTCGCCATGCAGAACAATGCTCGGTGCGCCCGACGCCAACGTGACGGTTTCAATATCAAGAAACCCGATACCTCCTCCGAAGCCTGTGCCTAAAGCCTTCATTACAGCTTCCTTGACGGCGAAGCGGCCCGAGAGCCGCGCGGCGCGATGAACGCCGTTGCCAGCGCTCATTTGCTCCTGGTCCGTGAAGCACCGTGTGAGGAGTTGATCAGTGGGATCGGCGAGCATACGAGCCGTCGAGGAGACATCGACTAGGTCGATGCCGTGGGCAATCATCAAAGCGCTTTACTCCGATCGTGCATCATAACGTTGTTGACAGGTTGGCGGCGAGTAACGTTGGGATGTCGTTTCTCTATTCTGCTGGCTATAGTCTCGAAATGACAAATTTCGTTCGTTTTCTTCACATCACCGACACCCATATCACCGGGGCCGGCGTTCCACTGAAACGTGATGATTTTAAAGAAAAAATACCTGGCATCGAGGAGGCGACCCGCGAGGCCGCGCTTGAACTCATATTTGAACGGTTGAGTGAGCGTCTTCGCGGCGATGGTGATGTCCTCGATGCCATAATCTTTACCGGCGACGCCACGCTAAAAGGCGATGAAGGCGGTCATAAGGCTCTCCTTGAGCTCCTACTCAAGCATTTCGCGTCCGTCGGCATCGCACCGCAGAATATTGTCGCGACCCCCGGCAATCACGATGTCCCAAAAGGAACTGAACCGGGATCGGAAGATCGCTACAAAGCATTCGTCAATGTCTGGCGAGACGCAGGGTGTGTCACGCCCTGGCTGGACGGCATCGACGAACCCAGAACCGTGACGCCAGAGAAACACCGTCTCGTTGGTCCTGACGCTCGCTGGGCGATCTATCCGATTAATAGCGCCAACTGGTCCCATGTGAATTCTATTCTCCCGTCGCCGCTCAAGGATATTTGGGATGAGATCCATACTCTTCTGGCGAAGCACGATGTCGAAAGGGCGGCTGCGCTGCGTAAGCAGTTAGATGACCTCGCGCAGTTCGACATGGCACGGGTATCCGAGGCCCAGCTCGAAGAGCTTCGTCGTATCGTTGGCGTCACGCCATCCAGCGCCGGAGGCCACCAGATCCGCATAGCAGCGTTGCACCATCATCTCCGGGCTCCGAGTCTTCGCGAAGAGGTCAAGGCCTTCGCTGATTTCACCAATCTCGCTCTGCTGAGACAAACGCTGCGCGAACGAGCGATCGATGTGGTGCTGCATGGTCATAAGCACGAGCATGCTGCCAGCTTCGATCATGTTTATAGCGACGAAGGGGGTGAGCCGCACAGAACGTTGGTACTCTCGGGGGCAACATTTGACGATAAACGGGATAGCGACGCGGCGCGCCTGATTACTATTCACGACATGCCTTTCGCGCCAAGGTTGGCGACTGCGCCTGTTTCAGTGCCGCGCGGCGGCTCCGAGTTGAAGATCGGCAAGCCTCAAGAATTCCGTTTATGGTCGCTAGATCACCGACCAGACGGCCCGGTGGTGATACAAGGAACTGACTTTGAGACCGTATACCATCGCGCGTGCGAGCTTGCGCTTGGAGAGGCGAAGCGCGGGACGCTGATAACACACCTTGATCTTGACGCGGATCGAGCAATCTTGCTGCCGGCCACATATCCTCTTCCGGAGGCGATGACGGAGGCGGAGCGACAAACTTGGCTTGATGAGCTTGTTAGCTGGTGGCAGTTGGATCGCTCTCATCTCGATCAGCGCATTCCCTTCATCCATGGAAACCGGCTGCGCCGATTTGCTGGCAGGATCGACCAAATCGATCGGGTCCGTAAGATGCTGGCTAAGAAAGGAAGTAGTCGTGCAGTTGCGACACTGATCGACCCAGCAAAGGATTTCGAGCCCGAGGGTGATGACGAGGCGTTCGCCTCGTTCTGCCTCGTGCAGTTTCGGAAGCGTGAAACCGTTGCGAACGCTGCGATCGACATCGTCGGCTACTATCGGGCGCAAGAGTTCGCCCGTTGGTGGCCAATCAACGTGGCGGAACTGCGGGCTTTACAATTATCGGTCGTACGCGGCAGTCGAATGACGTGCGGTCGGATTACAACGATCACAGCCGAAGCGCGATCCAGCGGCAAATCGCCGACGCAAGTTGCCATGCCGGTAATAGATCGCTGGCTCGATCAGTATCCTGAACGGCTTTATGTGCTGGCCAACTCCTTGCTTGGTGCAGGCGGCGACCTGCCCTTGCGGTCTCTGGTCGTACGAGAGTGGTTTCAGACCCTCGACGACTTGAAAGAAGCTACGGAGCGGTTCAATCCAGACGGTGTTCCCATCGCAATAGAGGGCCTTCAGGCTCTTGCCTCGTACCTCAAGGCCAGCGATGCTTCCGGTGATGCAGCCGTCCTTCTCAACGCGCTCAATGGCCTGATTAATTCGAACCGCTCGTATTCCGCAACTTCACAGTTGTACGAGGACTTTGAGCGCTGGGGCGCTGCAAGTTATCTGACGACGGTGCGCGAAACCAGTTTCAAGCTGCTCGGATGAAAGCAGATTTCGTTTGCCGTACTCCCAAACCCGCCTGTCTGGCGCGCGCGTGAGTGCAAGCTTGCTTCTTCGCCTCCCGCTCCCGGAGGACGAGGTCACCATGATCGACCGGGTCCACGCGCGGCCCGCTATTGACGAGATCCTTGCCAAGGCGGAGATCGGAGACGTAGCGTCGAGCGAACTTGAAGCGACGATCGTCAGCGATATCGAGCACTGGTCGTCGCCACCACCCGCATGGCTGGCGTGAACAAGCGAGCCCACAAGCTTATCAAGATCGCTGGAGCCACCGGTGCCCCCTTGAACCTCCGCAAATGGGGCGGGAACGGACCCGCTGAAATCATCAAACCGAATCGGCAGATTATCTCAGTCGCCGTCCAGAAGCCGCCGGTCTCTATTGTCCCAGCCTCGTTCTCCAAAGCGGACATGGGACCGGGTCAAGAACGACGGCTTCTCACCTACGGGTGCTCCAGACCGGACAGAGCACAATTCCCCGGCCCTGCCGAATGGCAAGAGGAGGCCACCTAACTCCCGGCACCGGCTTCCTAGGGAAGCACCTTCTCAAAGGGGAAGGCAAACGGCAGGCGACACTGCTCAGCTCTGGCTGCAGCCATGGTTCGGTTCCCGACCAACACTCTGATCTCTCATATTCCGCTTGCCTGTTCGGCACAGTCGAGCAATGTGGACCCGCTTCCCGAGAAAGCCGGGAAGCGGGGCGTGGAAACCCCTTCTACTCAGCTCGGTCACGGATTTTCCGGGGCCGGGTGGCATGCGCGCATGTCCAGCCGGCAACGGTAAAGGCGCATGCGCCTGTGAGTAGCAGGTTTCCAACATCCGGCTTCTGGCCGTCGCCCCGAGAGGACATAGGAGCGACGAATGAAGCGAAGTCGGACAAGATGGCTGAGGAAAGCGGGCCTCGTGCCAGCGTTTCTCGCTCTCAGTTTTCATGTTGTGCCCACAGCCACCGCACAGGTAATGACCGGCTGGAGCGACAAACAACAGGCCAAGCGGCTCGAACAATTCGCCAGGCTGACCCCGGGAGATGTCGCCAAGCTGGTCGCGACTGCCGACGATGATCTCGAATCCGTCGCCACCCTCACCACCGATCGCGTGTTCAAATCAGCAGGCGGTTTCTCCGATCGGGTGCGCGCCGATAATTTCCTGCGGGCGCTGATCGACAAGAAGTCGGGCCGGACGATTTTCCAGCTTTATGCCCAGCTCCTCTACACCGGCGAGCCACGCCGGTTCACGGGCGCGAACTTCCAGCTGGCCGGCGCTATTGCCAGCAGGCCACTGACGATCAGCAATGAGACCGTCGATTGTCCCTATAATGTCTGCGTGCACGAGGAGCATATTGCCTTCGAGGTGCCCGAGGCGCTGCTGCGCGAGCTGGCGGCCCGCGCTGAGGAACGCCCGGTTAGCCCCTGGCGCTTCCGCTTGAAGGCGCAGAGCGGAGAGGATTGGACCGACGATATGGCGCCGGCCGAAGCCGCAGGACTGCTTATTGCGGTCGATCGCTACCGCCGCGAGCGTGGACTGCCCTGATGCAGACGGAGCTGATCGCCGAAGCCTCATCGAAGGGCATGGGCCATCGCACCGCCCAGAGAGCCGTCGAGATGCTGCTTGCCACGGATCCCCAATATCGTTGCCCCACCCGCCGTGAACGCGACACGATGCTGATCGCCTTCGCCAAACATCGGAAGGTGCTTTACGGTGCCGCCTTCGATGTGGTGCGGGTCGAAGGCGAACTCGACCTGGCCGATGAGGAAGCCGTCGCCGCGGCGATCGACCGCATCACCATCTGCGAGGTCAAATCGACCAACCGACGCATGATTGCCAGCGATCTCAAGGGCTATTTCTTCAACATCACTGCCGCCGAACTGCTCACCGCCCAGAGCGTGGGCGACCGCTATCGCTTTCTGTTCGTCAACACGCTGACTGGCGAGCATCAGGAAATGCGGCTCAATGAAGTGTTTGGCCGGGCACGAGCCATGTACCCCGCCTGGCACATCCGCTTCTGATAATCTGTCCGTGATTTACTGCATTATTCGCTCGACTTCCGTGCAAGGCAGAGCATTGCTGTTGGCGTGAGTTGAATACCGCAGACGCGGCGATCGCCCCGACCGGCCCGATCGGTGGGGCCTTGGGTGGTGGGAACAGCAATCATGCTGCCCTGATCTCAAGGAACAGACCCATGCCCAAGCTCACCGATATGCAGCTCATCCTGCTCAGCCACGCCGCCCAGCGTAATGACGGCGGCCTACTTCCCGCACCGGAAAGCCTTGGTGGAAAACCAGGAGCCGTCACCAAGTCCATTGCGACATTGATCAAGCGCGGCTTCGCCGAAGAAACCGAGGCGACAGGCGCCGTTCTGACCGCAGCGGGTCGGGCTGCCATCGGCATCGACGCGGGCGAGCCGACTGGCGATTACGCCCAGATCAATGATATCGAAACCTCCTCCCCTTCAAACGCAAAACCACCCCGCCAGACAAAGGCTGCGGTCGTGCTCGCCCTGCTGGAACGAGAAGAAGGCGCGACTCTGGACGAACTGATTGCCGCCACCAACTGGCTCCCGCATACAACGCGCGCGGCACTGACGGGCCTCCGCAAAAAAGGTCATGCCATCGACCGGTCCAAGCGTGGTGATATCACCTGCTACCACAGCAAGGCCGCCTGAGCATGAGCAGCCTCGATGAACGGATTGCCGGGTTGGCGAGCATGACGCCAACCCGGTTACGGGCCGAGTGGCTGCGGCTATATAAGGTCGCGCCACCCGCCATGACCGCCGACCTGCTTCGCCGCGGCATCGCCTATCGTCTGCAGGAGCGCGCCCGCGGCGCAATGTCCGGCGGACTGCTCCGCGACATTGAGCAGCTATGCAAGCAATATGAGCGCACCGGGGAAGCAATGCTATTGCCCGCTGTGCGGATCAAACCCGGCACCCGCCTGGTGCGCGACTGGGGCGGCAACAGCCATCATGTCGTCGTGCTGGAAGACGGCTTTCTCTATCAGGATCGCCGCTACGGCTCGCTGACCCAAATCGCGTTCGATATCACCGGCACCAAATGGTCGGGGCCGCGCTTCTTCGGACTGGTGGATCGAAAGAAGAAGCCCGATGCCTGATGGAGGACCGCGCCGGGCACTGCGCTGTGCCATCTACACCCGCAAATCGACCGAGGAAGGGCTGGAGCAGGATTTCAACAGCCTGGATGCCCAACGCGAAGCCTGCGCCGCCTACATATTGAGCCAGCGGCATGAAGGCTGGACCCTGGTGCCCGATCATTATGACGATGGTGGATATTCCGGTGGCAACATGGATCGGCCAGCGCTCAAGCTGCTGATGGCCGAGCTTGCCGCAGGCCGGGTGGATATCATCGTCGTCTATAAGGTCGATCGCCTCACCCGCAATCTTGCCGACTTCGCCAAGATCGTGGAAATCCTGGACAGGTCCAGTGCCAGCTTCGTGTCAGTGACCCAATCGTTCAACACGACGAGCAGCATGGGGCGATTGACACTCAACGTTCTCCTCTCTTTTGCCCAGTTCGAACGCGAAGTGACAAGCGAACGTATTCGCGACAAAGTGGCCGCTTCCAAAGCCAAAGGCATGTGGATGGGCGGGCCAATTCCTCTCGGTTACCGACTCGGCGAACGTAAGCTTCTGATCGATGAGCAGGAGGCCGAGACCGTGCAGCATATATTCCGTCGCTACCTGGAACTTCAATCAGCGACACAGCTGGTCGAGGAACTGGATCGGGCGGGGATCAGAAGCAAACCGCGCGTCAATCGGTTCGGTCGTGATTATGGCAACGCCAAGATCAGCCGAGGAGCGCTTTACCGGCTGCTCCAGAACTGCCTCTATGTTGGAGAGGTCGCATATAAGGGACAGATCTATCCCGGTCAGCACGGTGCCATTATCGATCGCGCTACATTCGATGCGGCCCAGCAGATGCTCGCACAAGCACGGGTCGACCGGCGGCTCGGAACCAACGCCAAGGAACCAAGCCTTCTTGCTGGTCTCATCTGGGATGGCCATGGTCGTCGCCTGACACCGACACATTGCAGCCGGCGGAATCGGCGATACCGCTATTATACATCCCAGACGGATGACGTGTCCGTGACGGATGCCGCATGGCGAGTGAGCGCACCCGATATCGAAGGGCTGGTGATTGATCGGCTTCGCGCCATGCTCGTCAATGCTCAGGAACAGACCATCGCGTCCGGATCGTTAGATGGTGACGCCATTGGCCAGTTAAATGAGAGGGTTGCAGGCATGTTGACCCGGCTTGGGAGCTTGGTTGGACAGCGCGCCCCCCTTCTACAGCTTATTCAACGAATCGATGTTCTCGGAGAGAGGCTGCGGATCGAAGCGGATTTGCATCCTATCGACGTCAGCCTTGGCGGCCGACTTGTTCACGAGCATCCTATCGGTTTCGTGCGATCCGGCAGGCAAGTGAAGCTGATCATTCCTCCGACCGGCACCTCTCCCGCCGCCAACCGGAGCCCCTCCCTCCTCAAGCTTGTCGCGCAGGCATTTGCTGCCCGTCGCGAGTTGGAATGTGGTGGCAGCATCGAACAGGTAGCAGCTCGCCTTGGCTATGGTCGGGAATATGTGGCGGACCTGATCCGCACCAGCTATCTCTCTCCAGCGATCATCAGCGCCATCATCCATGGCACGCAACCGGACAGCCTCACTCGCAGGCAACTGGTGCGCACCGATCGCATCCCACTGAGCTGGGCAGCCCAAGAGCGGTTGTTCGGGTTCGCCTGACAACAACCCTTCCCTCAAACGTCCAAAATTCTTGGGGCACCAACATCGGCGCCTGGAGATATCGGGCATTGGCGGCCGGCGTCATCAGGGCAATTTGGTCTCCAATTGCGTGAGAGCCAAACACACCCTCACAACCCACGGAAAACGCGCGAGTAATTCGGACCGCCGACCGGTCTCCCGGACACTGGGGATACTTGGAAAGGAGTGGTGCACCCGACGGGATTCGAACCCATGGCCCTCAGATTAGGAATCTGATGCTCTATCCTGCTGAGCTACGGGTGCCCGGTGACGGCTCTATGCTGCGTCGCAGGCGCGGTCAATTCTTCGCTTCGGGCGGCACGACCGGAAACAGCAACGGAGCCACCTCCACACCTTCCGATATCAGGGCGCGTGCTTCGTCGGGCGCCACTTCGCCGTGGATGCTGGCCCGGTCCTTCTCACCATAATGCATGGCGCGGGCATGTTCGGCAAAGCCCCTGCCGACCCAGGTCGAATCTTCCAGAACCTTTGACTGGGCCTGCGCCAGCGCCTGCATCATCTCACGCATTCGAACTTCGTCGCCTGCCATGGCCACTGGCGCGGTCGAGGTGGCAACCGGCGCTTCCGCCCTGCGGCTGTTCCCTTTGGCGGCGACGGCGGGCGCCATCAATGCCTTGGATACCTCCGCATCGCCGCACATGGGGCAGGCCAGCAGGCCGCGAGCCAATTGATCCTCATAGTCCGCGCTCGATCCGAACCAGGCTTCGAACACATGGCCATGGGCGCCGCATTTGAGGTCGAAAACAATCACGAAATGGTCACGTCCGCTGGAAGGTTGCGCCGGTTGGCAATGGCAGGCACCCGCCCGCGCACCTCCTCTACGCGCGACAGGTCGATCTCGGCAAGGGCTAGTCCCGCCTCTTCTCCCATGTCGAGCAAGACCTCGCCCCAAGGATCGATGGCCAGACTATGACCATAGGTTTCCCGCCCGTCCTCATGGCGGCCGGTCTGCGCAGCCGCTACCACGAAGCACCCAGCTTCGATCGCACGGGCGCGCAGCAGGACATGCCAGTGCGCCTGCCCGGTAGGCACAGTAAAGGCGGCAGGTATCAGCAACATCGTGGCGCCCGCATTGGTAAGGGCGCGATAAAGGTCGGGAAAGCGCATGTCGTAACACACCGACAATCCGATCCTTGCCCAAGGCGTATCGACCGCCACCACCTTTTCCCCCGGCCGATAGACCGACGATTCCCGCCAGCTTTCCCCGGTCGCGAGATCGACATCGAACAGATGGATTTTGTCGTAGCGCGCCCGAACGCCGCCCTTGTCATCGATCATGAAGCTGCGGTTGACCCAACGGCCATCGCCACCTTCTTCCTTGAGTGGCAAGGAACCAAGATGCACCCACAGGCCATGCCGAGCAGCCGCCTCGCGAACCGCGTCCAGCACCGGATCGTCGGCCTCACTGCGCAAGGTATCCGCAGCGCGCGTGCGGCTGCGATCCAGATAGCCCGCCATTTCCGGCGTAAACAGCATGTCCGCGCCCTGTTCGGCCGCGCGCCCCACCATCTCGACGATGGCGGCTGCGTTAGCGGCGGGATCAATCCCGCTCGTCATCTGGAAGATCGCGGCCTTCATGGCGCTTACAGCCCTAGCAGCGGGTTCAGCTTGCCCTGACGATCCAGCGCCGCCATGTCGTCGCTGCCGCCGATATGCCTGCCGTCGATGAATATCTGCGGCACCGTGGTCCCGCCATTGGCGCGATCCAACATTTCGCCGCGCTTCGGGCCGCCCATCGTGATGTCATATTCATCAAAGGCCACGCCCTTGCCTTCCAGCAGCGCCTTTGCCCGCGCGCAATATCCGCACCATGCCTTCGTGTAGATTTCGACCTTCGCCATTCGATACTCCTTGCGCGCTGAAATTGTGGCTGAACGGGGCTTTGTCAATCAGTGCCTTCCGCGCCTTCCGGCAAAGCCCGCGCCCAGCACATCAGATGAACGCTGGACGCCCCGCCCCGTTTCAGCACCCGCGCGCAGGCCGCCGCGGTCGCACCGCTGGTATGAACGTCGTCGATCAGCAGCACCGCCCTGCCCTTGACGTCATGATCTTTCGCCAACGCGAAGGCGCCCGAGACAGCCTTGGTCCGCTGCCGCGCATGCATGCCCCGTAGCGGCTGCGTCGCACGGACGCGAAGCAGCGCATGCTTGTCCACCGCCAGCCCCGAAGCCCTGCCAAGATGATCCGCGATCAGCGCCGCCTGATTAAACCCACGCCACCACAGCCGCCAGCGATGCAGCGGCACCGGCACGATCAACGGCGGCGCATCAAACGCAGGCAACCGCCGCGCCATATGCCGCGCGATCAGCCGCGCCAGACCAATGCGCCGTCCATATTTCAGCCGTAACGCCACCGTCCGCGCGACATCGCCATAGGCCAGAACCGCCCGCGCGCTGTCGAACGGCGGCGGATCGGCAAGGCAGGCACCGCACGCCGCGTCCCCGCCTCTGTCATGTTCGAACGGCACGCCGCACCGCGCACAGCATGGTTCGCCCAGAAAGCGCATCCCGCTCCAGCATGTCAGGCAAAAGGCATCGTCGGCATCAACGATGACGCCGCATCCGGGGCAACGCGGCGGCAGCGCATAGTCGAGCGCCGGGCGAACGGCGCCCTTGAGAAGAGAGGCAAGATGCATGATCGCCCTTGTTCCCGCTCCGGCACCGATGCACAAGGCCCGCCATGACCCAGCCCGACATCTTCGACCGCACATTGCGCGCCAGGCGGCGGGACCGGATGATGCCGCGCTTTGCTGAGCATGACTTTCTGTATCGCGCGATGCTGGACGAATTGCTCGACCGGCTGGCGGATGTTCAGCGTGACTTGCCCGAAGTTCTCGTCATCGGCTGCCCCGACGGCAGCGCCCGCGCCGCGCTCGAGGCGATGGGGAAGACTGTAATATGCACCGACCCCGGCTTCGCAGCCGCGAGCGCGCAAGGCGGCGTGCAGGCGGAAGAGGATGCACTCCCCTTCGCCGATGACAGTTTCGACCTGATCATCGCTTGCGGCACACTGGACAGCGTGAACGACCTCCCCGGCGCGCTCATCCTCATGCGGCGCATCCTGCGGCCCGACGGCCTGCTACTCGCGGCCTTTACTGGCGCGGGCGCCCTGCCCCGCCTGCGTGCAGCGCTGATGGCCGGAGAAGGCGACCGCCCCGCCCAGCACATCCATCCGCAAGTCGACGTGCGCGCGGCAGGCGACCTGCTGAGCCGAGCCGGTTTCGCCATGCCAGTGGCGGACAGCGAGACGCTGACCGTGCGCTATGGCGACATATTGCGCCTGATGCATGACCTGCGCGGCATGGGCGCGGGCAATGTGCTTGCGTCCCATCCCCCAGCCCTGCGCCGCGACGCCCTGATGGAAGCAAGCCAGCACTTCGCCGCCGCCGCCGATCCCGACGGCCGCACTGCCGAAGAAATGGCGATCCTGTATCTCAGCGGCTGGAAACCAGACCCCAGCCACGCCAAGCCAGCCCGGCGAGGCAGCGCAACCGTTTCGCTCGCGGAGGCGCTCAAGCGGAAGGGATAACCTCTCGCCAACCTCTTTTAGGCCCCTCAATTCCGTTCGGGCTGAGCCTGTCGAAGCCCTCTACTTCCTTGAAGAGAAGTGAAGCCCTTCGACAAGCTCAGGGCGAACGGGGGACAAGGATCTAACACCCAGCCAACCCAGGATCTCGCCCCTCAAGCCGCCAACCGCAGGAAAGGCACCGGCTCCGTTGATCGCAGCACGATTGGCTTGCCTTCCGAAGCCTCAAACAGCTCACCGTCAAGAATGACGCTGCTTCGGTCGCCCTCGATCCGGATGATATCGCCCTGCTCCAGATGCACGCCCTGCACCTGCGACTTGCCGACCCGCCGGGTGATGCTCGCCCAGGCCAGCCGCAAAAGCGCGGCCAGACTCTGGTCCACCGCCATCAGCTTCATGTTCCCGCGACGGCTGTCCCCTGCCTGCACGCCCAGCAGCAGCCGGTCGAGCGTCGTCACGATAAGCACGGCAAAGCGCCCCGCCAACTGCCCTTCCCGGATCAGCGAGATGCGCACCGGGTGGCTGGATTGCGGCAGGAACCGCGCTCGAATGCCGAAAACCAACGACACCAGCACCGCTATCACCGTCAGGAAATGGCTAAGCCCATTGGACAGGCCAAGCGGATAAATCTGGTTGCGGCAGTAAAGCATGTAATCGGCAAGCCCCGCGCCGCCCAGGAACATGCCCAGCACCGGCCTCGATTCTGCACCTCCGTCGGACAGCGCGATCAGCTCACGCGCCACGACATGATCGTCCACGCCCGCCTTGGCGATCTGAACGATCCGTTCCAGCGCCTTGATCGGATCGCCATGGATGCCAAGGTCGAGCGCGATCAGATTGGTCTTGCCGTTGGGCAGCACCGCGATCGGCGGCACGCGGCCCTTGAAATGCTCACCCTGATACAGTTCCGTCAGCGCCGCCTGCACCGTCCCGTCGCCACCATTGATGACGATGACCACCGGATCGACGCGCGCGATGGTTTGCAACGCGCGGCCGATCTGATCGACATGCTCCACCTCATAATGGAAGATGTCGGGATTGCTCGCGCAGTAACTGCGCACGCGCGGCAGCGTCTGCCGGTTGCCCGTCGACTTGGGATTGGACAGAAGCGCGACCCGGACCATCAGAACTCACATATATTGAAGTTTAATGGTGATCCGCGTCACACCCGGACCAACCTTCACCGCAGCCTTTTCGACCGACGGCTTGCCCAGGTTGAAGATGCTGATCGACGGATTGTTGGAAAAACCACCGCCGTCGCGCGAAATGCTCGTCTTGCCATTGCCGTCCCGGTCGTGCCGGACCGCAATCGCGTATCTACCCGGTTCGGGCACCGGCATGCAGAATCGCATCCCGTCGCTGCCGGAGCGAACCGCCGTGTCGATCCGGTTCAACCACGCACCCTTCGCCAGCCAGGCACTTTTGGTCGCGGGATAGGATTGCACGCGGACCTTGCCCGTCGCGGCGGCAAAACCCCGAACGTCGATCAGCAGCGCCGGACCCTTCGCGGACGGACCACAACGATCCAGCTCGTTTCCGATTTCCTGCCCGTGAGCCAAGGCCGGGATAGAGGCAAACACTGCCCCAGCCGACAAAAGGCCCATCGCAACTTTGAACATGACCATCCAACTCCGTGAAGCTATAGCCGCCCGATGAAACCGGACGGCGAGCCCCTGTTCGCCCCCGCGAACTTCATTTCCTTGACTCTGCTATGGGCGGGGTTTGCGGCCAAATCATGGTGATGGGACGACCACATAGAGAATGCTGACCGCCACCGACCGATATCTCGCCCGTCTGATTGCGCTGCCGATGCTCGGCACGCTGGTCATTTCCGCGATGCTGCTAGTGCTCGACAAGATGCTCAGCCTGTTCGACTTCGTGGCGGCGGAGGGCGGCCCCGTCAGCGTCGTATGGCGCATGCTCGCCAACATGATGCCGGAATATCTGTCACTCGGCATTCCGATCGGCCTGATGCTGGGCATATTGCTGGCGTTCCGCAAACTTGCCCTGTCATCGGAACTGGACGTCATGCGCGGCGTCGGCCTGTCCTACGGCCGCCTGCTGCGTGTCCCCTATATGTACGCGATCGCGCTCGCCCTCCTCAATTTCGGCATCGTCGGCTTCGTTCAGCCGCTCTCCCGGCACGCCTATGAGGCGCTGCGTTTCGAACTGCGCTCGGGCGCTCTAGGCGCATCGATCAAGGTCGGCGAGTTCACCAGCCTGGGCAAGCGCATGACCCTGCGCATCGAACGCAGCCTGGATGAAGGCCGCAATCTTCAGGGCATCTTCGTGCGCGCCGCTGGCAAGGATGGCCAGACCGTCGCGGTGACCGCCGCGCAAGGCAGCTTCCTGGCGACGGACGATCCCGATACCATCATCTTCCGCTTGCGCGATGGGGTGCTGGTCAACGACGCGCCCAAATATAAGTCCCCGCGCATCCTTTCCTTCTCCAGCCACGATCTGCCGATCGACCTGCCGCAGATAGAGCGTTTCCGTGGCCGCAGCGTGGACCGGGAAAAGACCATCCCTGAACTTGCGGTGATGGGTCATGACCCCACGACACCCGAAAAGCTGCGCTATGAAATTCGCGCCAACTTCCACTTCCGCCTGGTGGAGGTGGCGATGATGATGCTTCTGCCGCTCGCGGCCCTCGCCTTCGCCATCCCGCCCAAGCGATCGACATCCGCACTCGGCGTCTTCCTCTCGATCATCTTCATCGTGACCTATCACAAGATCAACGAATATGGCCAAGGCGTCGGCGCATTGGGCAAAGTTGATCCGATCATAGCACTCTGGACGCCATTCCTGCTGACGGCCGGACTGATCATGTGGATGTATCATGTCGTGGCGCACCGCCCCGGCGGCCAGCCGATCGGCGCCCTCGAATATGCCTTTGCAAAGCTCGGCAAGCAGATCGCGAAACTGCTTCGTTTCGGGCGAAAGCGGGTGGCCACCGCGCAGGGAGCAGCCTGACCCATGCAGTTCGATTTCTTTCCGTCCAGCCAACTCAGCTGGTACATGGCGCGGCTGTTCCTGACGCGGACCTTCGCGGTGCTGACCTTGCTGGTGGTCGTGCTGCAAACGCTCGACCTGCTCGGCGAATCCGGCGACATCCTGGCTTATGCGGGCAATGGCGACGCCCAATTATGGCATTATGTCGGCCTTCGCATACCGCAGATCGTCGCACGTTTCCTGCCCTTCTCGGTGCTTCTGGGCACGCTCATCATGCTCGCGAGCATGAACCAGAATAGCGAGATCGTATCGATGAAGGCAGCGGGCCTGTCCGCACATCAGATATTGGCGCCGCTAATCGCCTCCGCACTCGGCGTCGCCATCATAAGCTATGCTTTCAACGAACGCGTGGTAGCCCGCGCAACCGCAGCGCTCAGCGCGTGGCAAGCGGTGGATTACGGTCCTGTGCCCACCGATAGCGGCGTCAAATCCAATCCCTGGGTCCGCGACGGCAACAACCTCGTCACCGCGGCGATCGTCGCTGGCCGGGGCAATGCCGTGCAGTTGCGCAAGGTCGAGATTTTCAACCGCGTGAACAACAGCCTGACGACCATCGTCCAGGCGCCTCGCGGCCATTATGACGCCGCCAGCAAGAGCTGGGTGCTGGAGGATGCACGCCAGTTCGACGTTGCGCGCGGCACGGAGCGCCAGGTTGGCACCGTCCGTTTCGGCAATGCGATCCGGCCCGACCAGTTCACGCTGGCCAGGGTCGATCCTGACGCCATGACCTTTTCCGAACTGCGCGCCGCGATCGCTGATCTGCGCGACGCCGGGCGCCCGACCGCCGAACTGGAAGGCAGCCTGTGGCACAAGCTGTCCGGCCCGCTTTCGGCCCTGCTGATGCCGATCCTGGGGTCCGTCGCCGCCTTCGGCCTGGCGCGCTCAGGCCAGTTGTTCGTGCGCGCAGTGATGGGGATGGCCCTTGGCTTTGCCTATTTCGTCGCGGACAATTTCTCGCTCGCCATGGGCAATCTCGGCGCCTACCCGCCCATCCTTGCAGCATGGGCACCCTTCTTCCTGTTCCTGCTCGTGGGCGAAACAGTGCTCTTCAGAACGGAAGAATAGGCGCTTGTAGGTCATTGTGCGCATAGGTGTTGACCCTGATTCTCGTTGTCCGCTATCCGCTTCGCGGGGGATTCTATGAGTGACGAGCAACAAACAGAAAATAAATCTTACGAGCCTAAGGATTTAGGCCAGGAACACAGCAACAAAGTTGTCGATTTCATAAATCGCAAAGCTGTATCGCCTAATGATGCATGCCCCGTATGCGGCAGTCCCAAAACACCGTAGCCCACACAGCTTATAAAATTGAAGCCCAACCCGCAGAAGGCGTGCCTTTTTCCGGTGTGCAAATGCCGCTATTCGCGACTGTTTGCTTCGACTGTGGCTTTGTTAGGCTTTTCAGCGAATTGATTGTCAATCATCTTATCAAACAGGAAGAGACATCAAATCCCGCTCCAACGGTCGGAGGGGTCAATGGCAATTGAACAAAATGGCGCTATGCAGATGCCATTTGGCGCTCAATTGACTGAGGTCACACTTTCACCACAGGCCCTCTGCCATTACATTACGGATGACGAATTAGAGAAACTGGGTGAGATGCGTAAAGAACCTGTGATGGAGATTTTCCTGTGCACAGTAGGTGCCTTCCTTGGCGCTTTAGTGCCGGCTCTTCAAGTGCTGTCACAATTTAAAGCCGATGCCACAAAGGTAGATGGTTGGGGTCTGATAACCTTGATGATTGGCGTGGCTACATTAGCCGTCTCAATAGTGTCGGGCCTATTGTGGTATCAAAGGTCAAAAACTCATAAATCGATGGTTGCAACCATTAGGGAACGTCCTCGGACGCCGGTTAAACTAGCTTATGACGGCGTTGCATGAAGCAAAAGCTAATCCGATGAAGAAATAGGGATATTAGCGGCGCGCTCCAGCCCATCTCACAGACCTTAAAGCGGGATACGGGTGACACATCCGCCAACCTCAGCGCCGAACCATAGTACTCCGCGCAATCTTCCCCACCAGCGGCCACATGCCCGCATAATTGCCGCGATGATAAGGCGAATCCTCGCCCAAGGCCGCAATCAACCGCGCATGCGCCTTGCCCAGCGCATGATAAGGCACGCTCGGCAATAGGTGGTGCAGCGCGTGATAGCGCAGCCCCACCGGAGCCCAAATCGCGGCCAGCGGCGAAGGCGGCGGCACATTCACCGAATCCAGATATTGCGCCGTCACCGTCATCGCATCCCCCTCATTCTCCCAAAGGTGCGCGACCAGCGTGCGCAGCTGGTTGATGACCGTCATGCCCGAATGCACGGCCATATAGACGAGCAAAGGCTTCCACCCAAAGGCAAACACGCTGCCGATGAGGGCGAGTGCGAACAGCGAAGCGCCCGCCTCCTGCCACAGCCAGCGGCGGCGGAACTCCCCTTCCGGCGCGCGACGGCGATAGGCCGGGTTGATGGAAAGCGCCGAAAACTCCGCGACGACCTTACGCCGCAGCGCGGGAATGAAGATGCTGAGCGGCGCCAACACGCCATAGCGCAGGATCAGACCCAGCGGCGCCAGCGTCGCGATCAGGATGAACAAAGGCAGCGACCACGGCTTCATCAGCGCCAGCGGCAGATATTCCGGATCGTTCGCCGTGCCATAGCGGGTGCGCGCATGATGCTGCGTATGCACTTCCTCATACATGAAGGACGGGATCATCAGCGGAATGCCGACCAGCAGGTTCCACCCCAGCCGGAAACCGGGAAGCGCGTCCTTGCGGATATGCGTCAGTTCATGGATGAAGCTCGCCGCGCGATAAAGCGCCAGCATCGCCACCAGTCCGCACAACAGGGCCAACGCCACATTGTCGGCGAGAATCGCCCCGGCAAGCGCCGCATAGCCGATCAGCGCCGACGCCAGCAGGTCCGGCCAGTAAATCCTCGGGTTCGCCACCGCAAATTCGCGCGACAGTTCCGCTGCGGCGCGCAGCATCGCGGCGTCATCCGGAATCGAGGCGCGCTTGACGGCCGCGCCCGCTATGATGGGATCATGCACAGTCATGCAGGCGCTCCTAAATGGTAAATGCGCTGAAATCGTGGCAGCGGCATGACAGTATCGCCTTGCTATGTCATCAGGCGTGCTCCGGATTGACAATCCCGTAACAAGCGCCGAACTGCTCCGGTCCTTTAGCGAAAGCTCTGCCGTGGCTCACTCGAATCTGCTAATAACCCCCGTCACTTCCAAGGCCGATCGCAAGGCGTTCGTGGACTTGCCATGGCGCTTGTACGCCAATGACCCCAACTGGGTCCCGCCGCTCAAGAGCGAAGTTTACGGGGTGATAGAGCCCAGCAAGAACCCCTATTTCGGCCATGCCGAGGCGCAATATTTCCTGGCCCGCCGCGATGGTCAGGTCGTCGGCCGCATCTCCGCCCATATCGATCATCTGGCGCTCGCCCAGCCGGTTGAACAGGGCATGGGTCCGGGCACCGGCAATTTCGGCTTTTTCGAAGCGGCGGACGCCGAAACAGGCAAGGCGCTGATCGAAGCGGCGGAAAGCTGGCTCCGCGCCAAGGGCATGACCCGCGTACTAGGCCCCATTTCCCTCTCCATCTGGGAAGAACCCGGCCTTTTGATTGAAGGCCATGACCATCCGCCCACGGTGATGATGGGCCACAACAGCCCCGCTTATCAGGCGATGATCGAGGGCGCGGGCTATCAGCCCGTCAAGCAGCTCAAGACGTACGAACTCGACATCACCAACCCCTTCCCGCCCCTCATCCAGCGGATCGTCTCCTCCGGCGAAAAGAGCGACCGCATCCGCATCCGCCAGGTCGACAAGTCAAAATTCGATGCCGAAGCGGCCATCCTGCTCGGCATCCTCAACGACGCCTGGGGCAAGAATTGGGGTTTCGTGCCCATCACCGACGCCGAAGTCGCCCACACCGGCAAGAAACTGAAGCCCATCGTGTTCGAAGACCTGATCATGATCGCCGAACTCGACGGCGAACCGGTCGCCTTCATGATGACCCTGCCCGACCTCAACGAAGCCACCGCGCCATTGAACGGCTCCCTCTTCCCCTTCGGCTGGGCAAAGCTGCTCTGGTGGCTGCGCAAGCCGCAAGTCCGCACCATGCGCGTACCGCTGATGGGCGTGGTCCAGCGGCTCCAATCATCCCGCCTCGCCAGCCAGCTTGCCTTCATGATGATCGAATATATCCGCCGCAACGCCGTCAGCCGCTATGGCGCAACGCGGGGTGAGCTCGGCTGGGTGCTCGACGACAATCAGGGGATGAACGCCATCGCAGATGCCATCGATGGCAAGGTGAACAAGATCTACCAGATCTACGAAAAGAACCTCGCCTGAAGGCCTAACCCGGCACCGCCACATCGATCGCGCCCGCGGCCACCTTCACCGTCGCGGGCGTCTTCGCGACCACCTCACCATCGACCGAAATGCGCTGCCTAGGCTGCGTCTCGATCCTAAAAGACTGGCCCCGAAATTCTTCCGTCTGCGCATCCCTGTCACGCAGCTTGAAGAATTTGGCGTACCAGTCCCACGCCAGCCTTGCATGGCTGCGACCCACAACCGCCTGAACCACGATCTCGCCGCTATCCACGTCGGCGCGATCGGACAGTTCGACCCCGCCATGATAGGAGCCATTCAATATCCGCACTTCCGTCGACCACATCCGCCGCTCGGCCTGGCCGTCATCGATCGTCAACCGGAACGCGCGGAACCCGACCGAACATTTCACCGCCCAGATCAGATAACCGATCCGCCCCAGATAGCGCTTCAACTTGTGCGGCACCGTCCTCCCGATCATCGGCGACAGCCCGAGCGAGGCCGCGTTGACGAAATAATCGTGGTCGATCATCCCCAGGTCGATACGTCGCCGCCTGCCCTGCGCGATGACCTGCACGGCACCGTCCAAATCCAGCGGAATGCCAAGCGTCCGCGCAAAGCTGTTGGCCGTGCCAAGTGGCAACACGCCAAAGACGCAATCCTTCCCCACCAGCTCATCCACCGTCCCGGACAAAGAGCCATCGCCGCCACCAACGATGACCATCGGCGCCCCGCTGTTCACCGCCTCGCGCACCGTCTCCTGCAACCGCGCCGGATCGCGCACGGCATGCGCGGCAATCAGGCGCACCCCTGCCGCCTCCAGCTTCTCCCGCGCCTGTTCGAAAAGCGCCTCCCCCTTCCGGCTGTGAACATTGACGATCAGCGCCGCCTCGCGCGGCAGGGAGTTCGTTTCCATGCCCCAACAACTCGCCAGAGCCCTATCGGCTCCTCACCGCAACAAATCCGCGTGAACAGTCGTTGGAAAGCCATGGCTCGCATCGCTCACCTGTCCGACATCCATTTCGGCGCCAACGATCCCAAAATAGTATCCGCCACCGAAGCCTGGCTGGAACGCAGCCAGCCCGACCTCGTCATCATCAGCGGCGATTTCACGCAGCGCGCCCGCGTCGATCAATTTCGCGCCGCCTCCGCCTGGCTCAATCGGCTACGCGGGGCGGGCATGCGCCTGCTCGTCATTCCGGGCAACCATGACGTGCCGCTTTATGACGTGATCCGCCGTTTCGCCGCCCCCCTGGATCGCTACAAACGCTATATCAGCAATGAACTTTGCCCCTGGTATGAGGATGAGAAGGTCGCGATCCTGGGTATCAACACGGCCCGTTCGCTGACGATCAAAGACGGACGCATCAACCATGAGCAGATGAAGATGATCGAAGAGCGCTTCGCCCCGGTCGCGCCGGAAAAGACGCGCATCCTCGTCACCCACCACCCCCTCTTTGCCATGCCCATCGGCAAAGGAGGCGAACTCAGCGAAGCCGTCGGCCGCCATGAGGACGCCGTCGAGGCGGTGACAGAAGCGGGTATCCACATCGCCCTCGCAGGCCATTTCCACCGCACCTATGCCGAAGCGGCGCAGAAGATGGTCGCAGACGCAGGCGGCGCGCTGGTGATCCAGGCTGGCACCGCGACATCGACCCGCCTGCGCAACGCCGAACCGCAAAGCTTCAACTGGCTACACGTCCACCGCAACGACCGGATCGAGTTGCAAGTCATCGTCTGGGACGGCGCGAGCTTCCAGCGCGGCAATCATGTCGAATATAGCCGGGACGCGGCCGGATGGCAGGCGCATGAACTGGCCGATCCGTCCGCCCGCCCCGGCATCCGCGTGGCGCAAGCCGCCCGCGCCTGATTACTCGCTCAGTTCAACCCAGGTCGGCGCATGGTCGCTCGCCTTTTCGCGCCCGCGAAAATCCTTGTCCACTTGCGCATCGATCAGGCGATCGGCCGCCGCCGGGCTCAGCAGCAGATGGTCGATCCGGAAACCGGCATCGCGCGGCCAGGCGTTCATCTGATAATCCCAATAGGTCCACACCCCACCAGCCGGGTGTCGGCTCGCAAGCGCGTCTGTCCACCCGTCGCCCAGCAAACGGCGGTAAGCGGCCCGGCTTTCCGGCTGCATCAACGCGTCGTCGGCCATGGCCTTGACTGAATAAACGTCCCGGTCGCACGGGATGACATTATAGTCGCCAGCAAGAATAGCAGGCACTTCCTCCGCCCAGATCTCCGCCGCCCGGTCGCGCAGACGCTTCATCCAGCGCAGCTTGTAATCGAATTTCGGCCCCGGCTGCGGATTGCCATTGGGCAGGTAGATGCTGGCCACCCGCACGCCCTTCACATCGGCTTCGATATAGCGGCTATGTTCGTCCTCCGGCTCGCCTTCTAGCCCCCGGCGTATCTCGACCGGCGTCTCCCCCCGCGCCAGGATGGCAACGCCGTTAAAGCCCTTCTGCCCGTGCCAAATCGCCCCATAGCCGACATCTTCAATGTCCTTCAGCGGGAATGTCTCGTCCGAGGTCTTGATTTCCTGAAGGCAGGCGACATCGGGCTGCGTCTCGCTCAGCCATTCCAGCAGGCGCGGCAATCGCGCCTTGATGCCGTTGATGTTGAAGGTCGCGATGCGCATGGGGCTATTCTCCTCCCGCGCATCCCTAAAGAGAATAGCCCCCCTTAGACAAGGGACAGACAGCCGGTGATTAGCGCTTGGTGGTGCAATTCTTCAGCACCGTTCGCCCTGAGCCTGTCGAAGGACTCTACTTCTCTTCAAGAAGAAGCGGGCTTCGACAAGCTCAGCCCGAACGGGTGAAAGCGTCAAAGGCGAACAAAAGCACAGCCCGTGATTAAATCGAAAAGCTCGACCCGCAGCCGCAACCAGCGGTGGCATTGGGATTCGTCACCTTGAACGCCGATCCGCCGAGGTCGGACACAAAATCGACGGCGGCGCCCCGCACCAGATCCAGGCTGACATCATCGACGACCAGCGTCACGCCATCCCGTTCGACCGCCACATCGTCCGCTTCCACCCCATCGGCAAGCCCAAAACGATATTGAAAGCCCGAACATCCGCCACCCTCGACCGCCAGCCGCAGGATAGCGGGCTTGCCCTGCTTGGCGGCAATCGCAGCCACGCGGGCAGCGGCGGAAGGGGTCAGGTCGATATCAGTCATGGCGCCTAGATAAGATCAAGCAAAAGGCCCGGCAACCCATCGGTGCCGAGCCTTTGCAAAGGATAAGCGGCGTAGCGCGGATTATTCCGCGTCATGCTCCTGCGCTTTCGTGGGGCCACCCATGGCGATAGGCGGTTTCGTGTTCATCGCTACGAGAACATCGGGACCAACAACGAACGGCATCGGGTTGATCGCCCGGCCTTCAACGCGAACTTCATAATGAAGGTGGCTGCCCGTGGAGCGGCCGGTAGAACCCATAAGGCCGATCAACTGGCCACGACGCACAAAGCTGTTGGGGGCCGCGATCAGCTTCGACATATGGCCATAACGGGTCTCAAGACCGCCGCCATGGGAAATCTGGACGAGATTGCCATAGCCGCTCGCCCATCCGGCGCGGTTCACAATGCCGTCTGCGGTCGCGTAGATCGGCGTGCCGACGGGTCCGGGAATATCAATGCCCTTGTGCATCCGGGCGCCGCCGTTGAACGGGTCGGAACGAACGCCAAAGTTGGATGTAAGCGACAGCCTTTCGACAGGCCGTCCGGTGGGGATATTGTTGCTGGCTGCCTTTACGCCGCCGTCCAGCCGCTGAAGGCTGGAGAAAATATTGGAAAAGCCAATATCTGCCGGGCCGAGCGCGCTGGTGTTGATTTCCGAAGCATCGCCATAAGGATCGTCGGCAATAGACTTGGCCTGTGCAGGCATTGCGGCGCACAATGCGCTCACCACGCCCATAGCCCCAATGGATTTACGCGCAGACAGGAACCATCGCGCGCTACGCGCATTATTCGAACGAAGAAACAACATGCCGACCCCGACTTATCCTCCGGAGGCTTTTTGAGCCTCTCGGCGCTCCCCGTGTTGACCAAATGCGACCTAAATCGCCACCCGCGTCATCAAAAGGACATTTCCCGCTTCATTGTGCAAGCGCGCCGTAAAAATCCAGCGTTAAACCGGCTTGTCGACGCGCCGAGTCGTTGAACGGCGGTTTCAACGACCCGCGAAAATGGCGTTTTACAAGGATTTGGTAATGATTTGCGGGGGTCAGCCCCTCTCGGTTCGCCGCATGACCAAACCATCTTGTCCCGGCGGCAACATGACTAATCTCATCCGTCATAATGCGGCGCAACATGCGCGCGGATGGCTCGTCCCCCACGCCTTCGAAACGCGCGATCGTGGCGGGCGTGATATCCAGCGCGCGGGCTTCCAGCACCATCGGAACGATGGCGAGCCGCGCCATGGCATCCCCTGCGGTTTCGGTAGCGGCCTGCCACAGCCCGTCATGGGCAGGCAATTGGCCGTAAAAGCTGCCCAGTTGCCGCAGACGCCGGTCCAGCAATGCGAAATGCATCGCCTCTTCCGCGCCCACCTGCATCCAGTCATCGACGAAGGCTTGCGGAAACTCCCTCCCGAACCGGCCAATCAGGTCGAAGGCAAGGTCGATCGCGACAAACTCGATATGCGCCAGGGCATGCAGCATGGCGATCCGCGACCGGTCGGAACCGATCTTGCCGCGTTTGGGCATCTGATTGGCTGGCAGCAGGGCGGGAGCGTCGGGCCGAGCAGGCGTGTCCGGCATCGCGGCGTCGAACTGGTGCGCCAATCGGCCCTGCCTCCAGGCGCGGGCCACCGCGCGCGCCGCCATCAGCTTGTCCCGTGGCTCCGGCGTCATCAGCACATGAGCGCAGGCCCGTCCCACGCTCTCAATCTCGACCGGCAAATTCAAAGCGCCTTCACGGCCTCCAGCACTTCGGCAGCATGGCCCTTCACCTTCACCTTGGGCCAGACGCGCATAATCTTGCCCGTTCCGTCGGCAAGGAAGGTCGCCCGCTCAATCCCCATATATTTCCGGCCATAGAGCGACTTTTCGACCCAAGTGCCGAACGCCTCGCACGCCTCGCCCGGCTCGTCGGACGCGAGCGTCACGTTCAGGCCGTATTTGTCCGCGAATTTCTTGAGCTTTGCGGGCTTGTCCTTGGAAATGCCGACCACCGGCACGCCCAATGCCGCATATTCGCCAGCCATTTCGGTGAAGTCCTTGGCCTCATTGGTGCAGCCGGGCGTATCAGCCTTAGGGTAGAAATAGACGACGACCGGCTTCCCCTTGAACCGATCCAATGTGAAGTCGGCGCCGTCGGCATCCTTCAACGTCACGCTCGGCAGGGCATCACCGGCTTCCAGCATCTTCTTCCTCCGAATAGGGCGCGGACAGCGCTGCCCAGGCATCGCTCACCCTTTGCCGAGCCTGCGCATAGCTTTCAAGCAGCGCGTCCCAGCTTTCCACGCCGCACGCCCGCGCAACGACGGGCCGGGTGGCCTCTGGCGGCTCGGTCGATTTGGGCGAAACCAGCCGCGACACGATCAGAAAGCGCGTGATCAGATCATGCGCATCGATCAGATCGGCTGGAAGATGCCCCGCCTCGACCAGCTCATCCAAAGCGGCGCGCAAGTCAGGACTGAACGCCATTTCATGCTTGAACTGCGACACATGGATCAGGAACTCCAGATCGACCAAGCCTCCCGGCACCAGCTTCACGTCCAACTCGCTGGCGGGCGGTTTGTGCGCGGCGATATCCCGGCGCATCTTCACCGCCTGATGCGCCAGTTCCGGGAAATCGCGCGGCCGTTCCAAAGTCTCGGCCAATATCGCGCTCAACGCCGCCCGGCCGCTGTCCGACCCGAAAATGGGCCGCGCGCGCGTCAGCGCCAGATGTTCCCAGGTCCACGCTTCCTCGCGCTGATATTTGGCAAAGCTGTCCAGACTGACCGCCAGCAACCCCTGCGCGCCCGAAGGCCGCAACCGCGTATCCACCTCATACAGCGGCCCCGCCGCTGTCTGCACCGATAACGCATTGGTTATGCGTTGCCCCAACCGGTTGAAATACTGCGTAGCCCCCAACGGCTTTCTTCCATCGGATTCCTTCATGAAATCGCCGGAAAAAAGAAAAACCAGATCCAGATCCGAAGCATGCGTCAAAACGCCGCCGCCCAGTCGGCCAAGCGCAAGGATAAGCATCTCGCCACCCTGCACCCGCCCATGCACCGCCTCAAATTCCCGGACGGTCGCGCTCGCCAACGCCTCGATCGCCGCCTCCACTACCCGCGAATAGCCTCGCCCCGCCTCCAGCGGGTCACCGCCGCGAATGATCTGCGCACCCAGCGCAAAGCGCCGATCATTGACGCGCTGCCGCACCCGGTCGAGCAGCGCCTGATAATCCTCACCCGCTTCCAGCTGCGCGAACTGTGCGGCCAATTGCTCCACGGCAGGCGGCGGATCAAAAGCGGACGTATCGATAAGCCCGTCGAGCAGTTCGGCGCGCCTTCCCAATGCATCCGCCAGCGTCGGCGCATGACTGAGCAACTCCGCCATCAGCTCTGCAAGCCCCGGCCGCGCGGCAAGCAGCTTGAAGAAGTTGATAGCGCTCGGCAACCTGCCGATCAGGTCGTCAAGGCGGTTCAGCGCCCGTACCGGATCGGGCGCCGCCGCTAACGTACGCATCAATCCCGGCAGCAAATCTTCCAGCGCCTCCCGCGAAGCCGTGCTGCGCAACGCCCTGATGCTGCCCGTGCGCCAGCGAGCGATCCGTGCAACCGGAGCCTGCGGATCGACAAAGCCCATTTCCGCCAGCTGCGCCGCCAGCCGGTCTTCGTCATGCGATAGCGACTCTGATTTTTCAGCAGGTGTCAGCTGATCGTAATTGCCCCCCACCCATTCCACCTTCGGGCGCAGCAGTTCGATCAAGTCCCTGCCATTCTCCAAACCATGAAGCCGCGCGACATTGTCCATCGCTTCGGCGGTCTTGGGCAGCTCATGCGTTTGCCGATCCTCGACCATCTGCAATCGATGCTCGATCGTGCGGAACAGCACATAGGCTTCGTCCAGCTTGCGCGACACTTCCGGATCGAAAACCCCTGCCGCCGCCAAGGCTTTCAGCGCCTCCCGCGTATTGCCTGAGCGCAGCGCCGGGTCCCGCCCACCATGGATCAATTGGTGAGTCTGCGCGAAAAATTCGACTTCCCGAATGCCGCCACGTCCCCGTTTCAGGTCATAGCCCGGCCCGAAAGCCTGACCCTGCGCATAATGGTCGCGGATTCGTCGCGATATGTCAGTGATCGCGTCGATCGCACCGAAATCCAGGCTGCGCCTCCAGACGAACGGACGAATCTGCTGCATGAAATAATCGCCCAGGCCAAGGTCGCCTGCCGCAGGGCGTGCGCGGACAAAAGCGGCCTGCTCCCACCCCATCGCCGTCGATTCATAATAGCCGATCGCCGCCTCGACAGGCAGCGCAATGGGCGTGGCTTCGGGAGAGGGACGCAGCCGTAAATCGACGCGAAAGACGTAACCATCGCCGTCCCGCGCATTCAAAAGCTCGCTCACCCGCCTGCCGATCCGTACCGCCGCATCAGCCGTGTCCTCCCGCTCCCCATGCGGCAGGGTCGCCGGGTCATAGAGAAGGATGGGGTCGATATCGGATGAGTAATTCAGCTCGCGGCTGCCATGCTTGCCCAATGCCAGCACGACAAATCCCCTCGGCTCCACGCCCGGATACCGCTCGGCAAAGGTGGCGCGCAGTGCTTCTTCCAAAGCCTGGTCAGCAAAATCCGACAAGGTACGCGTCACCCGATCCAGGTCCCAGGCGCCCGACAGATCCGCCGCCGCCGTAACCAGCGACAATGCGCCCTTCCGCCGCCGCAGCGATCTGGCGATTCCCTCATCCGCTCCGGACACGTCGTGTGCGGCCTTGAGCGCAGCCTCAACATCTCCGGCCGTCAACAGGTCGACCACTTCCGGAAACCTGTCCATCTGTCTGGCGAGGAAAGGCGAATGCCCACGCATCCGCGCCAACGCCGCCGTCCAGTCCACCACCGCAATCTCTCCTGTCATACCGCCGCTATCGCCCGAGCCTCAAATGAATGCCAGAAACTTTTCCCGTTGCCGCCCGTTGTAGAAACATGGAAATGCAGCGTAAATCAGTGAGCCGATCTGGCAACGGGCGGAAGACCACTGATCGCAAATTCCTGACGGTTGGCGCGCCTCAGCCCTATGAAGGCATCGGCAATGCGTTGCAGTCTACCTTCCGCGCCAAGCGCGATAGCTTGCCATCGGATATGATGGACCTGCTGAAAAAACTGGACCGTCATTAAACCGGCTGCGCAGGATTTTATTTACCGAAAGCCCCTAGAATCAGCGCGTCTTTGGTTCAGGATGTGCCTGCATGCTCTACAAGGCTTTCGCCGCCATCACGTTGGTCAGCGCCCCAATAATCGTTCTGTTGGTTCAAGGCATCACGCCCCACCCGTCGGCGACGCCTTCATCCCCGGTGGCTCAGCCCCTGGTCCAACAGCCTGCGTTCCAACCGCCATTGCCCGCGCAGCAACCCGCCGTAGCGCCAATGACGATGGAGCCGACACCTCCTGCCATATCCTTTGGCCAGCCCATGCCGGAAGCGGGCAAGCCCTTCCTCGCGCCAGGCAACGGCCTCCCCGGTGAACCGTCGGGCGGGGCAGGCGAAGCCGGCAACAGCGATGCCGCAACAAGTTCGGAAGCCCACCCCCTCTGACAGTTGAAAGCGCTTTTTAGCGCGCCACTCCGGCAAAAGTATCGCATTGCGCCGGGTCCCCGCTGTCCAGCCCCTTGCGCAGCCAGGTCATCCGCTGCTCGCTTGACCCATGGGTAAAGCTTTCCGGCACGGGACGCCGTCCCGCCGCCTTTTGCAATGTGTCATCGCCAATGGATTGCGCGGCGGTCATGCCTTCTTCCAAGTCGCCTGCTTCCATCAGCCCCGTGCGTTTCGCCCACACGCCTGCATAGCAATCCGCCTGCAACTCGACGCGCACTTGCAGGGCATTGCCTTGCTCTTCGCCCACACTGCGCTGACGCTGTTGCACCTGCCCCAAAGTGCCTTCCAGATCCTGCACATGATGCCCAACCTCATGGGCGATCACATAGGCCTGGGCAAAGTCACCCGGCGCGCCGAAGCGCTGGCGTAGTTCATTGAAAAAATCGGTATCCAGATACACCTTTTTGTCATTGGGGCAGTAAAAGGGACCCATTGCACTTTGCGCGGCGCCGCAGCCCGACGCGCCAGCCTGCGAGTAAAAGGACAGGACTGTCGGCTGATATTGCTGCCCCGATTGCTGGAAAATCTGGCCCCACACCTTCTCCGTCGATCCCAGGACCTTCAAAGACCAATGCTGAATTTCCGACAATTTCTGCGGATCACGACTGACGGACACATCCTGCTGCACGCCGCCCCCGCCACCAACCAAGCTCAGTGGATTAACCCCCATCACCATCAGGATGATGAGCGCGACGACGATCCCGCCGCAACCAAAACGGCTGCCGATGAATGGCAACAGCATGCCAAGGCCACCGCCCAGCCCGCCGCCAAAGCCGCCACGGCCGCTTTGCACCTCGAAATTGGAGCTTTCCCGTTCGTCGTCCAGCCGCATGACGCCCTCTCTTTCATCCCATGCCTATCCGATCAGCGTGAAGGTTGGAACGGCTGCGATATGGAGTTGGTTGCTTTCAGCTTATCGGATTGTTGCAGCACATTAAGTTGGCACCCGCGAGCTAGTCGTTATATTGCACTGCGACATGGCCGATATCGATCCTTCCATTCCGCGCCGGGCGAGCACGCCGCTCCCCTTGCCCCACGATGTTGCGCTGTTGCTTCAGGGCGGCGGCGCCCTTGGGTCTTTCCAGGCCGGGGTTTATCAGCGTCTTGATGAACTTGGCATCGACGTCAGCTGGGTCGCGGGCATTTCGATCGGCGCTGTCAATGCTGCGATCATAGCAGGCAATCCGCCGCACCGCCGCATCAGCAGGATGAAGAAATTCTGGCTGACAGTTTCCGGCGGCCTTCCCAATATCGTCCTGCCCGAAATCGATCATATTCGGGAGGCCGCACATCTCATGGCAGCGGGAGCCGTTGCCACCTTCGGCGTGCCCGGCATGTTCCGCCCGCGCCTCTGGCCTTCCGTGATGATGCCCGAAGGCACGCCGGGAGCCATCAGTTTCTATGACAGCGCGCCTCTTAAGGAAACGCTCGACGCCTGTGTGGATTGGGACCTGCTGAATGACGGCCCTGTCCGCCTTTCGGTCGGAGCGGTGGATGTAGAAAGCGGCAACTTCGCCTATTGGGACACGCGAGGCCCCGACGGGCGGACCCGCATCGACGCGCGCCACATCATGGCTTCGGGTGCGCTTCCCCCCGGCTTGCCCCCGGTGGAAATAGACGGGCGGCATTATTGGGACGGCGGCCTCGTTTCCAACACGCCCCTGGCTCACGTGCTGGAACATCAAAATGACGACATGCTCGTCTTTCAGGTCGATCTTTTCCCGGCCGAAGGTCCGATGCCGCGCCAGATGACGGACGTTTATTCCCGCGCCAAGGACATTCAATATTCCAGCCGGACGCGTCAGGTCACCGATCAATATCTACGCCTGCGCCGCGAGCATAAGGCGATCAAGGCGCTGCTCGACAAACTGCCGCCAGACCTCAAGGACGATGCCGACGCCCTGCGCCTCAGGGAATATCTCGACCGTGGCTCGGTCAACATCGTCCACCTCATCTACCGCAGTCGCGCTTGGGAAAGTGGCGCCCGCGACTTTGAATTTTCCCGTTCCACCATGCTGGACCATTGGAGCCAAGGCCGCGACGCCGTGGAAGAGGTGATGCACAAGGGCGACCTTATCGCCCGCAACATCACGAACGGCAAAAGCGCCACCTTCGACCTCCAGGCCCCCGATACTCTCAAGGAGAAGAACGCATGACCAAGACCCTCGCCGGAAAGACAGCGCTGATCACGGGCTCCACCTCCGGCATCGGCCTTGCTTATGCAAAGACGCTTGCGGCCGAGGGCGCGAACATCATCATCAACGGCTTTGGCGACAGCGCAGCGATCGAACAGGAACGGCAGGCGCTAGAACAGGCGAGCGGCGCCAAGGCGCTCTACAGCGGGCACGACCTGACCAAAGCCGCCGAGATCGAAGCGATGATGCAGGAAGCGGCCAGCATCTTCGGCGGCGTCGATATCCTCATCAACAATGCGGGCATGCAGCATGTCGCCCCGGTCGAGGATTTCCCGGTCGACAAATGGGACCTCATCATCGCGCTGAATTTGACCAGCGCCTTCCACACGTCCCGCCTCGCCATTCCTTACATGAAGTCGAAAAAGTGGGGCCGTATCATCCAGACGGCCAGCGCTCATTCGCTGACGGCATCCCCCTTCAAAAGCGCCTATGTCACCGCCAAGCACGGCCTTGCCGGCTTCACCAAGACGCTCGCGCTGGAACTCGCCACGTTCGGTATCACCGCCAACTGTATCTCACCTGGCTATGTCTGGACTCCCCTGGTCGAGAACCAGATTCCCGACACGATGAAAGCGCGCAACATGACGCGCGAGCAGGTGATGAATGATGTGCTGCTCGCTGGACAGCCGACCAAGCAATTCGTGACCGTGGATCAGGTTGCGGCGATGGCGCTCTTCCTGTGCAGTGATGCGGCGGCCAATATTACGGGGGCCAACATGAATATCGACGGCGGCTGGACTGCCCAATAAGAGCCGTTGCAATTTTGCCACGCTGTTGAACCAATTGTTTTCCGTGGGGAAACCATAGGCGGCTGCTCCCGTTACTCCCAGGCATCTGATGAACAAGGCTCAAGGGAGTAGCCAAATATGAAGAAGTATCTTTTCGCAGCCGCGATGCTCGCGGCGCTGCCTTCGCTCGCCCACGCTCAGGAAGAAACCGCACCTGACGGCACTGAAGCATTCGGCGTTGAACCCTATGTCGGCATCCTCGGCGGCTGGCACAGCTTTGACCGCCGTTCGGAGTTCGGCAGCGTTCCCGGCGAAACCATCATGAGCGGCGCGATCGTTAGCGGCGTCGCCGGTGTCAACGTTCCCCTCGGCCCCGTCTTCGTCGGCGTCGAAGGCAACGCGACCAAAGGCTGGGCTGACATCGACTGGGAATATGGCGTGAAGGGCCGCTTCGGCGCGCGCGCTGGTGAAAGCGGCATGATCTTCGCATCGGCCGGTTACCAGTGGGTCAACGGCAAGCAGGGCTGGCCGAACCGCAAGGACTGGATGTACGGCGTCGGTGTCGAAGTCGGCCCGAAGGACATCGGCCTTGGTGGGATCACCGGCAACAGCGGCATTCGCCTCCGCTTCCAGACCGAAACCTATGATTTCGACAGCTTCCGTCCGACCGCGGGTGTGATCTTCCACTTCTGATCCCGTCGCGACAGACCATGACAGGCGCTCGTCCTTCAATGGACGGGCGCCTTTTCATATCTGCCACTTTCCTTGCGCCGCCAAATCTTCCTATGCTCCCTCCAACAGGGAGAATAGCCGATGCGTCACGCGTTCAAGCTCATCATGGCCGCCGCCACTCTTTCGTCTGCCGCCACGGCACAGACCGGTGCCGCGCCTGCTCCTGCATCCCCAGTTCCACAGGCTCAGGGGATAGCCGCCCAGATCGATCGCGACATGAGCGACCTCATGACGCTTTACCGCGAACTCCATGCCCATCCCGAACTGTCGGAGCAGGAAACGGCGACCGCCGCAAAGCTCGCGCGCCGCCTCAAGGCGATGACGTTCGACGTGACCGAAAAGGTGGGCGGCACCGGCGTCGTCGCGGTCATGAAGAATGGCGCAGGACCTGTCCTCCTGATGCGCGCGGATATGGATGGTCTGCCGGTTACGGAGCAGACCGGCCTCCCCTTCGCCTCCAAAGTTCGCACCAAGACGCCGGACGGCATCGAAACGGGCGTCATGCACGCCTGCGGCCACGACACGCACATGACCGCCTTCATCGAAACAGCCCAACTCCTGTCATCGAGGAAGGACAGCTGGCGCGGCACGCTGGTCATGATCCTCCAGCCAGCCGAGGAAGTCGGTCGAGGCGCGCGCATGATGCTGGACGATGGTCTCTACACCCGCTTCCCCCGTCCCACGCATGCCATCGCCTTCCATGACGCCGCCAATCTTCCGGCGGGCACGATCGGCTATACCCCCGGCTATGCCCTCGCCAATGTAGACAGCGTGGATATAGTCGTTCGAGGCACGGGCGGTCATGGCGCCTATCCTCAAACGACAAAAGACCCCATAGTGCTGGGCGCCCGCATCGTCGGCGCTCTTCAGACGCTCATCAGCCGTGAACAGGACCCGCTGGACCCCGCAGTCGTCACGGTCGGCAGCTTCGTCGGCGGCGCCAAGCATAATATCATCCCCGACGAGGCGAAGCTGCTTCTCACCGTCCGCACCTATTCCGATGAGAGCCGCGAACGCCTGATCCATGGCATCGAGCGCATCACCCGTGGGGAGGCAATCGCTGCGGGCATTCCCGAAGATCGAATGCCGATTGTCTCGGTAAAGGATGAATTCACGCCCGCCGCCTACAATCCGCCCGCCTTTGCCAACGACATGGCCGGACTGCTCAAAGCGCATTTCCCCGAAGGACGCGTCATCGAAACGAAGCCATCTATGGGCGGCGAGGATTTCGGCCGCTATTACCGGGCTGACAAAAGCATCAAAAGCTTCATCTTCTGGGTTGGAGGGGTCCCCGCTGATCAAATGGCAAAAGCCGCCGCGGGCCAGCTAACCCTTCCCTCCCTTCACAGCCCCTTCTGGGCGCCGGAGGCCGATAAGGTCATCGCCACGGCAAGCGAGGCCATGACGGTACTCGCGTTGAACATATTGAAGCGGTAAGCCGCAGCGATCCCACGGTTCCCCCTGTTTCAACAGGATTCATGACATGACGGCAATCATAAGAACGGCTGTTGAGGACGATGCGCCTTACATCTCAGCGATCTACGCCCCTTATGTTCTGAATACCGTAATCTCGTTCGAAAGCGTGCCGCCAGACGCTGAGGAATTCAGCTTTCGGATGGCCGATTGCTTAAAATATTACCCATGGCTGATCGCCGAGGTGGATGGTCGGATAGTCGGATATGCCTATGCCGGACCCCATAGTGGCCGGGCGGCTTATGATTGGTCGGCGAATATCTCCGTCTATCTGGCGGCTGATCATCATCGTCGCGGGATCGGGAGGCGTCTCTACGACATACTCGTCCAGATATTGCGGCATCAGGGCTATCACAGCCTCTTCGCGGGCATAACTCTTCCGAACAGCGCCAGCGTTGCGATTCACACCGCGTTGGGCATGAAAGAAGTAGGCATCTACAGGGAAGTCGGCTTCAAATTCGGTCAATGGCATGACGTGATGTGGATGGGGATGGCGATTTCTCCCTCTACCGAACCTTCTGGAAAGCCGACGCCTTTCCCCTTACTCGGCAATCTTCAGAATATTGTTCCCGATCTGCATGTCCCGGCCGGGCGCTAGGCGGGTCGGTGCCCTTTGCGCCACTTCGTCAGCAAATGCCGGACCAGCATCATCGGGGGCATGCGCAGCCAGTGTGACCGGACATAAAATGCAAAGCGCAGCAGCTTACGCCTTTCACGCCCCCAACCGTCCCGAGCCAGCAGACGCGCTATGAAAAGGCGGTCGCTCCAGCTCGGGTGATAGTCCACTTTAATGGGCGAGCGAAGGGGCCGGACAGGCGTGCCAAACAGGAAGTGCGCCAGTCTCAGCGCGCGCAACACCACCGCATATAATTGATGCTCCGCCGCCCTTTCAAGCAAGCTAAGATCAAAATCCTGCTGACCCTCCCCAAATTCGCGGCACAGGCAGTGAATATCCCACAGGTTGCGCAAACCGCCCGCCAGATCACCATCCGCAAACAAGTGCGCGGCGGAATGGCAGATCATATCCTCCGGCGACAAGACCGATAGCCGATCAGTCACCGGCACCGCGTCCGCCAGCATCGCCTCCGCGTTCGGCCTCGGCCGCGCGGTCAGCGGCAGGATCGTATGATGCACATCGATCATCCTGTCCCGATCGCGATGGATCATCGGCGGCAGTTCATGCATCCATTGCCGGTAATAGGCGTCGTCATAGGCGTCCTCCTTGACCCACTCCCACCCCGCCGCGATCAACCTGTCCTCGACCTGCTTCAAACGGCCGCGCGGAACCATAATGTCGAGATCGCCGATAAACCGCCCCGCGCCTGCCCTCAGGCGAGCGGCCGCATAGACAGTCCCCTTCAACAGCAGCACCGGCTCCCCCAGCGCTTCGGCAGCCCGATCGGCTTCCCATAGCGCCTGCCGGGCTTCCCGCTCCGCATCCAGCCGGGCATCTGCCAGAATCGGCCGCACCTTCTCGGGCACCAATCCTTCATCGACGAGCATGGCCAGCGTCCCGATCAGTCGCTCAGCCCGAGCCGCCGCGATCAAAGCATTCCACCCGGCACTGTCCAGACGCCTGACCGACCCCGGATCGCGGAGCGACCTGACCAAAAGCGCGGCGCTCATGTGAGTTCTTCCCACAACTGCTCGACCATCGCGATGGCCTCATCGCCTGAGGGAAAGTCGATCGCCCGCGCGGGTACATGCTGGACGAACCGGGTTAGCGCGCCGAACCCCGCCTCTCCCAACGCGACATAGTTGGTGGACGCCTGAGTCAGGCGCATGAAAACCTCGCCCTGCCCCACTGGGCGAACGTCGGCGGCATGTCCGAAACGCGGGAAAAGCAGCAGGGCGGGCTTTGCCGCTTCCGTCATCCGCGCGACCGCATCGGGGCGAGGCATGAGGTGTCGAATGTCCCCCTTCGCCGTGCCAGCCATTAACGGCCCCATCCGCTCGGCCGAAACCTCCCCCGTGATCACATCTATGGCGCCGTTCTTGAGCGAAACGAGCCGAGGGAAAGGCAGTAATTCCCCGGTGGCCAAGTCCAGCAGAGCAAATTCATCACCCATGAGCCGCCAGCCACGTTCGCCAAGCTGTGCCGCGAGCGTCGACTTGCCCGACCCGGACTCCCCGGTCATCACAAGGGCGCGACCATCCTTCTCCACGCTCGACGCATGGAGCAGCAGGTGCCGCCGCCAACCCAGCGCCATTTGCAGGTTCATGCCCATTTCCGCCGCCAACAGCCCATGCGTCAAACTCATCGGCGCCGCATCGGCTAGGCCATGGTCGCCGGTGATGAAGATCGACGGCCTGACCCATCGCCGGACCATGCTCGTCGGTTCCAGCCGCACGGTGAAGTCAGCCACATTGTCCTTTGGCTGAGGATAGCCGTCGTACAGCTGCGCCAGCAGGTCGATCGGTTCCCGCCATGCTGAACCGATCCGAAATGACGCGGGGCCGATGGACAAGGAAAGCTGGTGCCTCATGAACAGCGCACCAGACCCAGCGCCGTCAGCCCTTCCAGATGAGTCTCGATTTCCGCAATCGCCTGCGCCCGCTCGCCCAGGTCATAGTGGCGTTCCAGCCGCGCATGCAAGTGCGCCGCTGTGGAGTCAGCTTCGTCATCCAGCGCCTCCAATATCTCTGGAGCGGGACTGACCATCATATGCGTCTGACCCGACGCGCGATGATAAAGGACAATGATGTCCTCCAACACGCACGCGGCTATGTCACTGTCTCTACGATAACGACGTTCTGCGGTCACAAACTGCTCTCAAACTCACTGGCGGCGCTCAGCTGTAGCGCACAGGAGTAAGCAGGTGCCTAACGCGGCATTTGCAATGATGCGTAGCAGGTGAAGCCGCTGGTTCCGGACTGAAGGCGCCGGATATAGTTCAGATACGCCTGATTCTGCTCATAGCTTGTGCCCGGCAGCCTGCCGCCGCGCAGAGCCTGCCGGACCTGCTCACCGCTATAGCCGCGCCCTTGCGCAGGGACGGCGCCCGCTGTCCCTGCCGGTACAAGCTGGCCATTGGGCGCGATATATTTGCCTGCACGCGCCTGATCGGGAACCGGAATGGTGCAGTTCAGCACGGACGCGGCGGTATTGGCCAAAGCCGGACGGATGGACACGATCGCTGATGCGGCAACGGCGCCACCCATCAGCAGCTGGCGGCGCGAAGGCGCGATCGAGTCGGCGTCCCGCTCCGTGGCCTCTGAAGACACGGAATCGGAAGCATGCTGTCCGGGCGATTGCTCTTTCATACCGTCCTGATCCGCTATCGCGCTTGCCAAAGCGTAAAGAATCCACGCTATTGCGCCAGCCATTGCAGCAAAGCAGCCAATAATCCAGCGCGGTAACCATGAATCGACTGAGCATTTCCCAGATCACGGCGTCGCTCGCCATACTGTTTCTGGCTACCGGAACCGCATTGCTGATGGGCGCGGCGTTTTGGGCGATCGCTCTTCCTGTGCTTGCGGGCATTGCCGTCCTGATCATCGCCGCGCAAGCGCCCACGTCCCGCCCTGCCGAGCCTGCCTCAATCGAACCTGTCACCGATATAGTCGAACATCCCGACTTCGCGGACATGATGGAGGCGATTGCAGACCCTCTGATGCTGATCGAGCGCGGACGGATCATCCGGACCAACCGGGCGGCGCAACGCTTGCTCGGCGCCCATATCGAGGGTGAGGATGCCCGCATCGCCATCCGCCACCCCGCCGCCGCCGAACGGCTCGCCAGCCTTGCGCCGATGAGCGAGGCGGTGATGTTGGAACTGGTGGGCCTCGGCACACGCGATCAACGCTGGCAGATGCGCATTGCACCGGTCGGCGATGATGCCGCAGTGCGTCGGCTGGTGCATCTTGCCGACCATAGCGGCGCCTATGCCGCCGAAAAGATGCGCGTCGATTTCGTTGCCAACGCCAGTCATGAGCTTCGCACGCCGCTTGCGGGGATTTTGGGCTTCATCGAAACGCTGGGTGATCCGGACCTGGGCCGCGACAATGATACGCGGCAACGCTTCCTCAAGATCATGGACGGTGAGGCGCGCCGAATGCAGCGGCTGATCGATGATCTCATTTCCCTTTCCCGTATAGAGGCGGAAAAATACCGCGTCCCTGACAGCCCCGTCGATCTTGGCGCCTTGGCTGCCGAGGTGGTGGGCGTTTTCCGGACGAGCCATGGCGACCGGGGCCGGGAAGTGGAGTTGGACGTCACACCCGGCCTGCCGGAAGTCGCGGGAGACAGGCCGCAATTGTCACAGCTGCTTCACAACCTGATCGGCAACTCGGTGAAATATGGAAAGGCCGGAACACCGATTCGCGTGAGCCTGACCGAAGGTCCGGGCGGAATGACCCGCCTCACCGTCGCCGACGAAGGCGAAGGCATCGGCCCGGATCATCTGCCCCGGCTGACCGAACGCTTCTACCGCGTCGATTCCGGGCGCAGCCGGGCTGTGGGCGGCACCGGCCTTGGCCTCGCCATCGTGAAGCATATTGTGGAGCGGCACCGTGGCCGGCTCGACATTGTGAGCGCGCCGGGAAAAGGGACCACGATCACGGTCCTGCTGCCGCCGATGCCCGCTGAAGAGAGGCTGTCAGTGTCCAAACATTGAATAAATTCTGCTCATCTTTTGAGCTTCCGCCCCCAATGTCATAAAAGTGCAATTGGACTGTCACAAAGGCGCGACCTACCGCGGCTACTGCGCGCCAAGGGGGGCAGCGATTGCGAATCGCGGCCTTTGACAAAGGAGACTATCCGTGAAGCATTTCGCTCTGATGGCCGCTACCGCAGCGGCCGCTCTTACTCTGGCCGGTTGCGGCGACCAATCCGGCGGCGGCGCCGGTGGCACGCGTGATCAGATCCGCGCGGTTGGCTCCTCCACCGTCTATCCCTTTGCAACGGCGGTTGCCGAAATGTTCGTTCAGGGCAATTCGGGCATGAAATCGCCGATCATCGAATCGACCGGCACCGGCGGCGGCATAAAGCTGTTCTGTGCTGGCGTCGGCGCACAGCATCCCGACATCGCAAACGCCTCGCGCCGCATGAAGAAGGCCGAGTTCGAGGACTGTCAGAAAAATGGCGTCAAGGACATCATCGAGGTCCAGATCGGCGTCGATGGCCTCGCCTTCGCGGAGTCAAAGGAAGGCCCCGGTTTCAAGCTGACGCCCAAGATCGTCTATGAAGCGCTCGCCGCCAACCCTTATGGCAAGGGTCCGAACAAGGCGGAAACCTGGAAGGATGTGGACCCAAGCCTGCCCGCAACCACTATCAGCGTCTTTGGCCCGCCGTCCACCAGCGGCACCCGCGATTCGCTCGCTGAACTGATCCTGACGAAGGGCTGCGAAACCGATCCGGCCATGAAGACGCTCAAGGAAAAGAGCGAGGACGAGTTCAAGGCTACCTGCACCCGCGTCCGCGAAGATGGCAAATATGTCGATTCGGGCGAAAATGACAATCTGATCGTCCAGAAACTCGCCGCCAATCCCAATGCGCTCGGCGTGTTCGGCTTCAGCTATCTTGAGGAAAACAAGGATAAGCTGAAGGACGTGTCCCTTAACGGCGTTGAAGCCACCTACGAAACCGTATCCACGGGCAAATATCCCGGTGCGCGCCCCCTCTACATCTATGTGAAGAAAGCGCACATGACCGCGATTCCGGGGCTTCAGGCCTTCCTCGATGCGTTCGCCGCCAACTGGAGCCCTGACGGAGCGTTGACGAAGCGTGGCATGGTCGCAGCACCCGATGATGTACGCAAGGCGAGCGCGGAAGCGGTGAAGTCGCTTACCATTCTCGACGGTTCGCAGCTCAAGTAAGCGGAAAATATGACAGGTCCTGCAATCTTCCTGCTGCTGGCAGGCCTGGGCGCCATCGCCTGGGTCAGTGCCCGGACGCGCGCGCTGCGGCTGCAAACCGCCGCGCGCGCCTCGGGCCGCCGCGATGCAGTGCATAGCCTTCCTGGCTATCATGGCTGGTATGTCGCGCTCTGGACGCTCATCCCGGCGGCGATCTTTCTCGCCGTCTGGGCGAACGTCGCCCCTGGGCTCGTCACTCAGGAGGTGCTCAGCAGCCCGGCTGCGCACAGCCTGCCGGCAGATGATTTCTCGCGCTCGGCCATATTGGGCGAAGCGCGCGCGATTGCCAGCGGTTCGCAATCGGGAGCGTTCAACCCGCTCTCGCAGGGCCTTGTCCAACCCTATAAGGACGCCATCGGCAAATATGGCATCGCGGGCGCGGCGCTCGCACTGGTGCTGGCCTTTGCCGGGGGCGCCTATGCCTTCACTCGGGTGCGGCCTGATTTCCGGGCGCGCACGCGGGTCGAACGGCTCGTGATGGCGGTGTTGCTTGTGGCATCACTCCTCGCGATCGTCACCACATTGGGCATCGTCGCGTCGCTGCTGTGGCAGAGCCTTCGCTTCTTCTCGATGGTGAACCCGTTCGATTTTCTCTTCGGCACCAAATGGAGCCCGCAATCGGCGGCGTTGGGCTACGGTAATGATGACGCGTTCGGTGCTGTCCCGCTCTTCTGGGGCACGATCTTCATCGGCGCGATCATCGCCATGGTCGTCGCCATCCCGCTCGGCCTGATGAGCGCAATTTATCTGACCCAATATGCCAGCCCCACAGTGCGCAAGTGGATGAAGCCCATCCTTGAGGTGCTCGCGGGCGTGCCCACCGTCGTCTACGGCTATTTCGCCGCGTTGACAGTGGCCCCCGCGCTACGCGATCTCGCCGTGGCGATCGGCATACAGGGCGCATCTTCGGAAAGCGCCTTGGCCGCTGGTCTGGTCATGGGCGTGATGATCATACCGTTCGTCTCTTCCATGGCGGACGACAGCATCGCCGCCGTGCCGCAATCCATGCGCGACGGCAGCCTCGCCATGGGCGCGACCACCAGCGAGACGATCCGCCGGGTACTGATCCCCGCCGCCCTTCCCGGCGTCGTCGGCGGCGTGCTGCTGGCCGTCAGCCGCGCCATCGGTGAGACGATGATCGTGGTGATGGCAGCCGGTCTGGCGGCAAACCTCACCTTGAACCCCTTCGCCAGCGTCACGACTGTCACGACGCAGATCGTTCAACTGCTGACCGGCGACCAGGAATTTGACAGCGCAAAGACGCTGGCCGCCTTCGCCCTTGGCCTCGTGCTCTTCGTCGTGACCCTCCTGCTCAACATCGTGGCCCTCCGGGTCGTGAAGAAATATCGCGAGGCTTACGAATAATGGCCACCAACCGCCTCCCGACCGATTGGAAGTCGGATGCAATGCGCAAGCGGATCGCCCGGCGCTATGCCTCCGAACGCCGCTTCAAGGCTGCCGGTCTTTTGGCCGTCGCGCTTTCGGCCGCCTTTCTTGCCTTCCTGCTGTTCAACATGCTGGGCAACGGCCTGCGCGGTTTCACGCGAACGGAAATAGCGGTGAAAATCGACTTCCCCGCGTCACCGATCTTGCTCGATCCGAACGCAATTACCGATCAGGCGCTCGCCAACGCGAACCTGCCGATGGTGACGGGCGATGTCGTGAAAAAGGCGCTGGGCGCGGATGCCGAGGAATGGGTGTCGCCCACGGCCTGGATTGTTCTGCGCGACGCTATCAAGGCCGATCCCAACATCCTGAGCCGCACCGAGACACTCAAACTGCCCGCAGCGACCACCATCGATCTGGCGGCAAAAAGCGAGGGTTCGCCCGAGGCCGAAGCGGCTGTGGAGCGCCTGAACAAGGCAGGCCTGCTCACGACCGGCTTCAATATGAGCTTCCTGTCCGCCAGCGACGGCACCGATCCGACACAGGTCGGCATCTGGGGCGCGTTCAAGGGATCGCTGCTGACGATGCTGGTGACGCTGGTGCTCAGCTTCCCGATCGGCGTCGCCACCGCCGTCTATCTGGAGGAATATGCGCGCAAGAACTGGCTGACCGACATCATCGAAGTGTCGATCAACAATCTCGCCGCCGTTCCTTCGATCATCTTCGGTCTGCTGGGCCTGTCGATCTTCTTGAACTTCCTGCACCTGCCGCGCTCCGCCGCGCTGGTCGGCGGCATGACGCTGGCGCTCATGACCATGCCGGTCATCGTCATCGCCGGGCGCAACGCGATCAAGTCGGTCCCGCCCAGCATCCGCGACGCAGCGCTCGGCATCGGCGCTTCGCCGGTCCAAGTGGTCTTCCACCACGTCCTGCCGCTCGCCCTGCCCGGCATCCTCACCGGTACGATCATCGGCATGGCGCGCGCGCTCGGCGAAACCGCGCCGCTGCTGATGATCGGCATGCGCGCCTTCATCGCCACGCCGCCGGGCGGGATTACCGATCCCGCGACCGTCCTGCCGGTGCAGATCTTCCTCTGGTCCGACGAAGTCTCCAAGGGTTTCGTCGAAAAGACCTCCGCCGCCATCATCGTCCTGCTGGTCTTCCTGCTCGCGATGAACGGCCTCGCCATCTACCTGCGCAACAAGTTCGAAAAACGGTGGTAAACATGATGCACGAACCACAGACACTGGTGCCCGCCACCGAAACCAAGATGACCGCGCGCGACGTGAAGGTCTTCTACGGCGAAAAGCAGGCGATCAAGGGCGTCTCGATCGACGTCGATATGGACAATGTGACGGCCTTCATCGGCCCGTCGGGCTGCGGCAAGTCGACATTCCTGCGGACGCTGAACCGCATGAACGACACCGTCGCTTCCGCCCGCGTCGAAGGCACGATCACCCTCGACGGGGAGGACATCTACGCCCCCTCGATGGACGTCGTGCAACTGCGCGCCCGCGTCGGCATGGTGTTCCAGAAGCCCAACCCCTTCCCCAAGTCGATTTACGAGAATATCGCTTACGGCCCGCGCATCCACGGCTTGGCCCATGCCAAAGCGGACCTCGACGTCATCGTCGAAAAATCGCTACGCCGCGCTGGCCTGTGGGAAGAAGTGAAGGACCGCCTGCACGACAGCGGCACCGCCTTGTCAGGTGGCCAGCAACAGCGCCTCTGCATCGGCCGCGCCATTGCGGTCGAACCCGAAGTCATCCTGATGGACGAGCCCTGCTCGGCGCTCGACCCGATCGCGACCGCAAAGATCGAGGAGCTGATCCACGAACTGCGCGGCCGCTACGCGATCGTCATCGTCACCCACAATATGCAGCAGGCCGCCCGCGTGTCGCAGCGCACCGCCTTCTTCCATCTGGGCGAACTGGTCGAATATGGCGTGACGAGCGACATCTTCACCAACCCCCGCCAAGAGCGGACCAAGGATTACATCACCGGCCGCTACGGCTGATCCGGGGAGAGAGATAATGGCAGAACATACGATCAAGGCGTTTGACGAGGAAATCGACAAGCTGCGCGGCCTCATCGCCGAAATGGGCGGCCGCGCCGAAGCGGCCATCGAGAATGCGATGGTTGCCCTCCAGCGGCAGGACAAGACGCTCGCCGCGCAGGTGGTCGCCGACGACAAGCGCATCGACGCCATAGAGGCGGAAGTTGAAAAGCTGGTAATCCAGGTCATCGCCCTGCGCGCGCCCATGGCCAACGACCTGCGCGACGTCATCGCTGCGCTGAAGATCGTCGGCGTGGTCGAACGCATCGGCGACTATGCCAAGAATATCGCCAAGCGCGTTCCCCTGATCGCCACCAACCAGCGCACGCTGGAGCCGGTCTCCCTCCTCCCCTCCATGGGTCAGGTAGCGGCCGAAATGGTGCACGACGCGCTCAACGCCTTCGCGGCCCGCGACGCCGATCTCGCCACAGCCGTGATCGAGCGCGACACGGTGGTCGATGATTTCTACAACAGCGTCTTCCGCAGCCTCGTCACCTATATGGTCGAAAATCCCAAGACCATCAGCGAGTGCGCGCACCTGCTCTTCATCGCGAAGAATATCGAACGGATCGGCGACCACGCCACGAATGTCGCGGAGATGGTCTATTACGCCGCGACCGGCCAGATGGCCCCGGAACGCGAACGCGGCGGCACCCAACCCCTGGAGGATTGAGCATGGCGAGAGCCAAGATGCTTCTGGTTGAAGACGACGCGGCACTCGCAGAACTTCTCATCTGGCATTTCAAGCGCGAGGATTTCGAGGTCGCCCACACCGTCGATGGTGAGGAGGCCTTGCTGCTGGCGCAGGAAAATGTGCCCGACATCGTCCTGCTCGACTGGATGGTGGAAAGCCTGTCCGGCATCGAAGTCTGCCGCCGTCTGCGCCGCATGAACGGCACGGCCAATGTGCCGATCATCATGCTGACAGCGCGCGGTGAGGAGGAAGATCGGGTTCGCGGCCTGGAAACCGGCGCCGACGATTATGTCACCAAGCCTTTCTCCCCCCGCGAACTGGTGGCGCGCGTCGGCGCAGTCCTCCGCCGCGTGCGCCCCGCCCTCGCTGGCGAAACGCTCACTTTTGCAGACGTGGAAATGGACACCGTCGGTCACAAGGTGCGGCGCGGCGGCCAGGTGATCCCCCTCGGCCCCACAGAATTCCGCCTGCTCAAGCATTTCCTGGAGCATCCCGGCTGGGTCTTCTCGCGCGAGCGGCTGCTGGACAGCGTCTGGGGTCAGGACAGCGACATCGAACTGCGCACGGTCGACGTCCACATCCGCCGCCTGCGCAAGGCAATCAACGCCGACGGCCAATATCGCGACATCATCCGCACGGTACGTTCGGCAGGTTACGCGCTCGACACGGATGGGGCTGCCTGATCTTTCCCGTCATCCCAGCGAAAGCTGGGATCTCGGGCCGGATTGCTCCCGCTTAACCTAACGAGATGCCAGCTTGCGCTGGCATGACCGATTAGAAAGCGCTTAGGCCGCCTTGCGCGCCTTCACCAGCTTCTTCATCAACATGTCCCGCTTCAACCGCGAGAGATGATCGATGAACAGCACGCCCTGCAAATGATCCATCTCGTGCTGCAAGCAGGTCGCCAGCAAGCCTTCCAGCTGCTCCTCATGGATGCGCCCTTCGCGATCCATCCAACTCGCCCGGATCGTCGCGGGCCGCTCCACCTCGGCATATTGGTCCGGTACCGACAGGCAGCCCTCATTATAGACTGACAGGTCCGCCGAACCCTCCAAAATCTCAGGATTGATGAACACCATCGGCTTTTTCACCGAAGGCGCACCCTCTTCATCCGATTCGGGCTCCTGCAAATCCATCACCAGCACACGCTTCGGCACGCCAACCTGTATCGCCGCAAGGCCTATGCCCGGAGCGTCGTACATAGTTTCAAACATATCATCGATCAGGCGTTGCAGATCGTCATCGATCGCCTCCACCGGAGACGAAATGTTACGCAGGCGCGGGTCAGGCGCCTCAAGGATTGGAAGAATGGCCATGTGGTTAAAATAGCCGCAATGACGGGCTTTTTCAAGCGACCGCCAAATTCACCCAAGAGGCCGCCGCGCCCGCAAAGCCTGCGCCAATGTGCCCTCATCCAGATAGTCGAGTTCACCGCCCACAGGCACGCCATGGGCCAACTGCGTCAGCCGCACCGGAAAGCGCTCCAGCCGTTCCGCCAGATAATGCGCGGTGGTCTGCCCCTCCAGCGTCGCGTTCATCGCCAGCACCACTTCATCAATGCCGCCCGCTTCGACTCGCGTCACCAGCGCATCGATGGAAAGGTCTTCCGGCCGCACCCCTTCCAGCGCCGACAATCGCCCACCTAATACATGGAAACGCCCCGGAAAAAGCCTCGACTTGTCGAGCGCCCACAGGTCCGCCACATCCTCCACCACGCACAGCGCGCGAGCGTCGCGGCGCGGGTCGGCACAGATGCCGCAGGGATCCACCGTATCGACATTCCCGCATAAACCGCACGTAACCAGCCGATCATTCACCGCATCAAGCGCACGCAGCAGCGGTTCCAGCGCGCTTTCCCGCTTCTTCAGCAGGTGCAGCACAGCGCGCCGCGCCGAACGCGGGCCAAGGCCCGGCAGACGGGACAGCGCCTGCGTCAGCGCATCGATTTCGGGAGAAGCCATGGAACCGAGATAGGGGCTTGCAAGTCCGGGGTCAAAAGAGTTGAGAGGCGACTATGCGCATCATCTACATGGGAACCCCGGATTTCGCCGTCCCCGCCCTCGTGACGCTGGCCAAGGCCGGGCACGAGATCGTGGCGGTGTACAGCCAACCACCCCGCCCCGCCGGGCGTGGAAAGGCGTTGCGTCCCTCCCCCGTTCAGGCTCAGGCGGAGGAGATGGGCATAGAGGTGCGCACGCCGATCTCACTCAAGGACGCGGCGGTGCAATCCACCTTTGCCGCTCTCAATGCCGATGTCGCGGTGGTAGCCGCCTACGGCCTCATCCTGCCGCGCGCCATACTGGAAGCGCCCCGTTCCGGCTGCCTCAACATCCATGCGTCCCTGCTCCCCCGCTGGCGTGGCGCGGCCCCGATCCAGCGTGCGATATTGTCCGGGGACAATGTAACCGGCGTCACGATCATGAACATGGAAGCGGGCCTCGACACCGGCCCGATGCGCGCCAAGCATGTGACCCCAATTGAGGACAAGACGGCTGGCACGCTCACCGCAGAGCTGGCGCAGGCAGGCGCTGAATTGATGGTCGAGGTCTTGGACGACCTCCCTGCGCACCCGCCCGTGTCTCAGCCCGAAGAGGGCGTCACCTACGCCGCCAAGATCGACAAAAGCGAAGCCCGTCTCGACTTCACCCGCGACGCGCATCAGGTCGAACGACAGATTCGCGCCTTCAACCCCTTCCCCGGCGCATTCCTGGAATATCGCGGAGAACGCTTCCGCATCCTCGCCGCCCAGGTCGAGGAACATGCCGGTCAGCCAGGCGAACTGCTCGACAACAGCCTGCTCATCGGCTGCGGCCACGGCGCGATCCGCCCCACCCTGATCCAGCGCGCGGGCAAGGGCGCGATGTCTCCGGGCGAACTGCTCCGCGGCTACGACATGCCCGCAGGGTCGCGCGTCGATGGTTAATCCCACTTCACCTCCCAACCGTCATCCCAGCGAAAGCTGGGATCTCAGGGGACGGCATGCCACATGGCCCAACATCCCAGCTTCCGCTGGGATGACGGCGCCAATATTTTCGCTGACATAACCCCCAATGACCCGCTTCGCCTTCACCGTAGAATTTGACGGCCGCCCCTTCATGGGCTGGCAACGGCAGGCGCACGGCCCCAGCGTCCAGCAGGCACTGGAAGACGCCATCCACGCCATCACCGGCGAGCGCTCCGTGATTCACGCAGCTGGCCGAACCGATGCCGGAGTCCACGGCCTCGCCATGCGCGCCCATGCCGACATAGAAAAGCCGATCGCGCCCTTCCGCCTGATGGAAGCGATGAACGCGCTCCTGCGTCCCGACCCCGTCGCCATCCTCGCCTGCGAAACCGTAGCCGATGACTGGCACGCCCGCTTCTCCTGTACCGGCCGCGCCTATGTCTACCGCATCGCCAACCGACGCGCGCCACTGACCTTTGAGAACGGCCTCGTCTGGCGCGTCATCCAGCCGCTCGACACCGACGCCATGCAGGAGGCCGCGCAGCTGCTCGTCGGCCGCCACGACTTCACCACCTTCCGCTCGGCCCATTGCCAGGCGGAAAGCCCATTGAAGTCACTCGACCGCCTCGACGTAGAGCGCGAAGGCGACCGCATCGCCATCCACGCCGGAGCACGCTCCTTCCTGCATCATCAAGTGCGCTCGATGGTCGGTTGCCTGGCGTTGGTCGGCATGGGACGCTGGTCGATAGCCGACATGCGCGCCGCCCGGGATGCGAAGGACCGAGCCGCGCTCGGCCTCAACGCTCCGCCAGACGGGCTTTATTTCGTGCGAGCAAACTATCCGGACTGAAGAGGCGGCCGCTAAATCCGCGTCCGGAACGGCGTGAAATCCGTTCCCTCATCATAGACGTCCAGCCCCTCGGCGCGCTTCAGGCTATTCACCACCAGATAGGTCACCGGCGTCAGCACCGCTTCCCACGTCACCTTCAACATCCAGTTGGTGACCATCACCGTCAGCACCTGGGCATTGCTCCACTCACCATAAAAGGCCAGCGGATAGAAAAGCAGGCTGTCCACCCCCTGCCCCACGATCGTCGATCCGATCGTCCGCATCCACAGATGCTTGCCCTGCGTCAGCAGCTTCATCTTCGCCAGCACGAAACTGTTGGCGAACTCCCCCGCCCAAAATGCGGCGAGCGACGCAAAGACGATGCGCCATGTATTGCCGAACACCGCTTCATAGGCCTTCTGGTCCGGCCAGCCCTCCGCCGGAGGCAGCTTCACCACCACCCAACTCATCAGCGCCATGAACAGCATCGCGCCAAAGCCCGCCCAAACGCATCGCCGCGCGCGGGCATAGCCATAGACCTCCGTCAGCACGTCCCCCAGCACATAGCCGAGCGGAAAGAAGAGGATGCCAGCACCGAATGTAAAGCCGCCAACGGTCGACAGCTTCGCCGCGCCGATCAGGTTCGACAGCAGCAATATGGCGACGAACGCCACGATGGAGAAATCGAAATAGCGCATCGGCCGCTGGCCAAGCGCCTCCGCATCGATTTTCCGAACCCCCAAATCGGTCATGCGCCCTTGCATATCGGCCCGCCGCACAAATGCAATGGCAGGCATGATTGCGCGCGGACACAAGCCCCGCTATCGAAGCGCCGGTGCGGCCCCGTAGCTCAGCTGGATAGAGCATTCGCCTTCTAAGCGAATGGTCACAGGTTCGAATCCTGTCGGGGTCGCCATCTTGGCTACAAGCGCCAACCGAACAGCAGCATCAGCAACCCGCCGATGAGTATCGCAGCGGCGAGGAATCCCCAGCCAAAGTCGAGGCCGTTTCTATTCGCCATCGAGCGGATTGTCATCCGGCCGCGCCCGCATGAGCAGGTCGTCCGTCACCCTCATGGTGAAGATCGGGTCGGCATCGGCTGGCACTTCCGCGATCGCATCGACAAAGGCGGCACGCGTTTCCGGCTCATCATAGACCATCTTCTGGTCGAAAGCCGCGCGCCATGTCTCTTCGTCCGGCCACTCCGCATAGCCGACAAAGCGCCCGTCCGCGTCCCGATGGAGCCGCGAACCGAAACTGCCATATTTCTCCCGGATCAGGTCAGTCCCGCGCCGCCACGCCGCGCGAAACTGATCTTCCTTCCCCGGATGCACCCGCCACCAATAGACTGCGACGAACATCGCACCTCTCCTTCACAGGAGAGAATGATGCATCGGGCAAGAGGTTGCGAACCAAGCGGAGAAAGCACGCCCCCCTCCGTTCGGGCTGAGCTTGTCGAAGCCCTTTCCTTCGCATTTTTAAGAAAAGGAAAGCCCTTCGACAGGCTCAGGGCGAACGGTTGGAGATGTCATGAACCTTAAAGAACCGACTGCCCGGTCTTCTCCCAGTCCGCCAGGAAGCCCGCGATTCCCTTCTCGGTCAGCACATGGTTGAACAGCGCCTTGATGACCGAAGGCGGCGCCGTCATCACGTCCGCACCGATCTTCGCGCTTTCCAGCACATGGATCGGGTGGCGCACGCTCGCGACCAGGATTTCCGTGTCGAACGCATAATTGTCGTAGATCAGACGGATATCCTCGATCAGCTTCATGCCATCGAAGCCATTGTCATCATGACGCCCGACGAAAGGCGAAATGAAGCTCGCGCCCGCCTTCGCCGCCAGCAGCGCCTGATTGGCCGAGAAGCAGAGCGTCACATTGACCATCGTGCCTTCGCTGGTCAGCGCCTTGCAGGTCTTGAGGCCATCGATGGTCAGCGGCACCTTGATGCAGACATTGTCCGCGATCTTCCGCAGCACCTCGGCTTCCTTCATCATCGTCTCATGGTCGAGCGCGACGACTTCGGCGGAAACCGGGCCATCGACGATGCCGCAGATTTCCTCGACCACTTCCATGAACTTGCGACCCGACTTGTGGATCAGCGATGGGTTGGTGGTCACGCCGTCCAGCAGGCCGGTCGCGGCGAGGTCGCGGATTTCGTTGGTGTCGGCGGTATCGACGAAGAACTTCATGGGTCTGCTCCGGGCGGGATGTGCGAATCGGCTCCCCTTTAGCGGCTGATCCCCGGTTTAGCCATTATTGCCAGCGGCAGGCTTTACGGAAACAGCTCCGTAACATTATGACGACCCAACTTTCCAAAGGACTGACCGATGCACCGCTATCTGCGCCCACGCCACATATCGGGCGCACTCACCCTATTGGCGGCGTTCGCCGCTCCGTCCGCCACCGCCGCAACGGAGGAATCGCAAGCCTGGCTCACCGAATCGCTTGTCGTCACCGCCAGCCCGGCGGACACGATCACACTCGATCTCAGCCAGCGTTTCCGCCGCGACAGCTCCAATGGAGAGCAGCAGACGGCCCGCATCCTGCTCGACCACCGTGTCGCCAAAGGCCTCCAGATCGGCGGCGGCATCGCCTTCTTCCACTCTGGCCCAGAACAAGAGCTACGCCTGTTCCAGCAGGCCACCTTCACTCGCGGCATTTTCCTGGCCCGCACCCGTATGGAGCAGCGCTTCTTCGACACCGCCGACCGGGCAAGCTGGCGCCTTCGCCAGCGGGTGCAGGCGTCCATCCCGCTCGGCTCATCGAAAGCCCCGGTCCTGATCGCCGCAACCGAATTCTTCTTTCACCTCAACCGCGCCAAGCCCAGCGACAAGACCGGCCTCGCCGTGATGCGTCACCAGATCGGCCTACGCCAACCGCTCAGCAAGTCGCTCGACGCCCAACTGCTCTATATGCGCCAGCAGAGCTTCCGCGATCAGGCCCCCGATGCCGTCGTCCATGTCCCCTGGCTGACGCTCAGCTGGAAAATCTGAACGCGCCGCCTTGCCTCCCGCCCCCCAGGCGATAGGGAGAGGCGGATGAGTTCGCGCGCCCGTGTCATCCTTCTGAACGCTGCCCTCGGGCCGCTCGACTATCGCGTGCCCCACGGCATGAACGTTGAGCCGGGCAGCATTATCGTCGCCCCGCTCGGCCCACGGCAAATCATCGGTGTGGTGTGGGAAGAGGATAGCTTCCCCGATGTTGAAAGCGTCGGCGACAATCGCCTGCGCAACATCGTCGGACCCGTGGACGCGCCGCCGATCCCTGAAAGCCTCCGCCGCCTGATCGAATGGACGGCGGACTATTATCTCGCCCCCATCGCATCGGTGCTGCGCATGACGCTGGCGTCGATGTCGGCGCTGGAGGGGGCTCGCACCGTCATCGAATATCGTGCGACGGGCGACCTGCCGGGCAATCAGCTTGAGGGGCGCATGACCGACCAACGCACGCAAGCGATGGAGCGCATCGGCGATCGGCAGGGACTGATCCGCGAGCTGGCGCTGATCGGCGGTGTGAGCGACGCCGTGATACGCGGACTGGCAAAGGCGGGCGCGCTAGAAGCAGTGGAAGTCAGCATCGACACGCCCTTCCCCCGGCCCGACCCCGACCACGCCCCGCCCCAGCTTTCCGACGGACAGGCCAACGCTGCGACCGAGTTCGTGGATGCAGTACACCAACGCGACTTCGCCCCCTTTCTGCTCGACGGTGTCACCGGCTCCGGCAAGACAGAGGTCTATTTCGAAGCCATCGCCGCTGCCATCCGCGAAGGGCGGCAAGTGCTGGTCCTCCTGCCCGAAATCGCCCTGACCGAACCGTTCCTCGAACGCTTCGAAAAACGCTTCGGCACCGTGCCGATCAGCTGGCACAGTGGCCTGCGCCAATCCGAACGCCGCCGGGCGTGGCGCGCTATCGCTTCGGGCGACGCAGCGGTCGTCGTCGGTGCCCGATCCGCCCTGTTCCTGCCCTATCCCAATCTCGGCCTGATCGTTGTCGATGAAGCGCATGAGGCCAGCTTCAAGCAGGAAGATGGCGTCCATTACCACGCCCGCGACGTCGCGGTGATGCGCGGCCTCATAGAGAAATTCCCCGTCATCCTCGCATCCGCCACCCCGGCCATCGAGACCCGGCATCAGGTAGAGCTTGGCCGCTATCGCGAAATCAAGCTGCCTGCCCGCTTCGGCGGCGCGGAAATGCCGGGAATCGAGGGCATCAATCTCCTCACCGATCCGCCCGAACGCGGCCGCTGGATCGCGCCGCCCCTCATCCGCGCGATAGATGAAACGATGGAGAAGGGCGAACAAAGCCTGCTCTTCCTGAATCGCCGGGGCTATGCGCCGCTGACGCTGTGCCGCCATTGCGGCTATCGCTTTCAATGCCCCAACTGCACCGCCTGGATGGTCGAACATCGTCTGACCAAGCGCCTCGCCTGCCACCATTGCGGCCATGTCATCCCCTCTCCCCGCTTCTGCCCGGAGTGCAAGGAAGAGGACAGTCTCGTCGCCTGCGGCCCCGGCGTCGAGCGGATCGCAGACGAGGTAAAGGCGCTCTGGCCTCAAGCGCGCACCGCCATCGTCACGTCCGACACGCTCTGGTCCCCCGCCAAGGTCGCCGAGTTCGTGAAGTCGGTAGAAACAGGCGCGGTGGACATCATCATCGGCACCCAGCTGGTGACGAAGGGCTATCACTTCCCCAACCTGACGCTGGTCGGCGTGATCGACGCCGATCTCGGCCTTGAAGGCGGCGACCTGCGCGCGTCCGAACGCACCTTCCAGCAAATCGTGCAGGTAGCGGGCCGCGCAGGCCGTGGACAGAAACCCGGCCGCGTCTTCATCCAGACCCGCATGCCCGAAGCCGAAGTCATCAAGGCGCTGATCGCAGGCGATTCGGAACGCTTTTACGAGGTCGAGACCGAAAACCGCCGCCGCGCCAACGCCCCGCCCTTCGGCCGCTTCGCCGCGATCATCATCTCCAGCGAGGACGCCGATGAAGCCGCCCAGGTCGCCCGCCTGATCGGCAAGTCCGCCCCGCCGATCGACGGCATGCGCGTCTATGGCCCCGCACCCGCGCCGTTATCAGTCTTACGCGGCCGCCACCGTCATCGCCTGCTGATCCACGCCAGCCGCCAGATCGACGTGCAAGCGGCGATCCGCGAATGGCTGGACAACATCACGTGGAAATCAGGGACGCGGGTCGCGGTGGATGTCGACCCCTACAGCTTCATGTGATGGCCTGAACGCTTATGGAGAGCCCCTGCGTCAACATCTGCAAACTGGACAAGACAGGCCGCATCTGCACCGGCTGTGGCCGGACGGTTCAGGAGATCGCCCGATGGCGCGACATGAGCAAAGCCGAGCGGCGCGCGATCATGGAGCGGCTGAAGGGATCGCAACGCAACGACCTCTTTAAATCCTCCCTGCGCGAAGCGTGGGGAGGGGGACCAGCCGCAGGCTGGTGGAGGGGAAAGTGGCACGACCTGTGAGATTTCCCCCTCCAGCATTCGCTTCGCGAACGGTCCCCCTCCCCATCTGCCGATGGCGAGGATGATTATCCACGATAATCCAAGCCTACCTTCTGCCCCCCACGTTCCCGCTCCAACAAAGCCTTTTTCCGCTCCAAACCATAGGCATAGCCGCCAAGGCTACCATCACTCCGCAACACCCGATGGCAGGGAATAACCACGGCCAACCCATTATCCCCACAAGCCGTCCCCGCAGCCCGAACCGCCCCCGGCCTCCCAATCGCCGCAGCGATCTCGCCATAGCTCCGCGTCTCTCCAGCCGGAATCGCCCTCAACGCAGCCCAGACCGCTTGCTGGAAAGCCGTGCCATTCACATCCATCGGCAAATCCAAAGGCTCAGCCGGATTCTCGATCAGCCGCACCACCTGCGCCGCCAGCGCGTCCAGCGCCGCATCTCCCGGCACGATTTCCGCCTTGGGAAAGCGCCGCCGCAGATCACCCTCATCCTCATCAAAGCTGATCCGGCACAATCCTCTATCGGTCGCCGCGACCAGCACCGGCCCAAGGTTGCTCCCCACCAACACAAATCGGATCGCAACGCCCCGCCCGCCATCCTTCCACGCACTCGGCGTCATGCCCAAATGCCGATCCGCATCGGCATAGGCCCGGCTCGGCGCATTATAGCCCGCATCATAGATCGCGCTGGTCACGCTCCCTGCTCCCTCCAAAGCCGCCTTCAACCGCTCGGCCCGCAAGGACCGCGCATAAGCAGCAGGCGTCAGGCCCGTATCCCGCTTGAACAGCCGATGGAAATGATGCGGCGCATAGCCCGCATGCGCTGCGACCTCCTCCAACGAGGGCACCGTCTCGCACCCCGCAATGAAAGCCTTGGCCGCTTCAACCGCCAACCGATCCCGCCCGACCTCATCCGGCCGACAACGCAGACAGGCGCGAAAGCCCGCCGCCCTCGCCGAAGCAGGATCGGGCAAGAAGATCATATTCTCCCGCCGGGGATGCCGCGCCGCGCAGCTTGGCTTGCAATATATGCCGGTGGTCAGCACCGCGCCCACAAACCGCCCATCCACGTCCCGATCACGCCGCAGGAACGCGTTCCAGCAGGCATCGTCATCCATCGGCAGCGGCGTCGAGGCGGAAACTTCGGTCATCTGGTTCATGCATATGGGATAACAGGCGCGATCGGGCCAGCCTTCCCGCCTCTTGCGCCCAAAGCATTTCCCGATTGCCTCAGCCAGACTTTACCATATGAATGCGCCGCATCATGGTCGAATTCTTCCGCCGCCTCTGCATCTTGCTCGCCCTCGCCCTGCCCGCGACAGCGCGCGCCGAACAGCAGGACATCGCCGCCGCCGCGCGCGGTGTTGTCCGCATCGCCATCGTGGCGACGGACGGCAGTGAGGCCTATTTCGTCGGCCATGGCAGCGGCTTTGCGGTCGCGCCAGACAAGGTGCTGACCAACGCCCATGTCGTCGAACTGACCCGCGAGGAAAAAAACCTCGTCATCGGCGTCGTCCCTTCCGAAGGCCGCAAAAGCTATGGCGGCCGCGTCATCGCCTACTCCCCCGGCAACGACCTCGCGCTCATCCAGCTTGAGGAAGGCCGCCTGCCCGTCAGCACCTTCTACGCAGGCGCCCTCAGCGATGGGCAGCATGTGACCGCGATCGGCTATCCCGGCACGGTCGACCGCGCCCAGGGCCTTGGTCTCAAGGAAATGGTGGAGCCGCTCGGCACGGTAAAGACCAGCGGCAACCTGTCGTCGGGCAGGTCAAGTCACAGTTTCGACACCGTCCTCCACACCGCCCCCCTCGCCGCCGGGAACAGTGGCGGCCCGCTCGTCGACGATTGCGGCCGGGTGCTGGGCGTCAACAGCTTCGGGTCCGTCTCGGACGGCAATGACGCCGAGTTCGGGTTCGCCGTATCCTGGCGCGAGGTCGCGTCCTTCCTCCGGCAGGCGGGCGTTTCGTCCCTGCGCACCGTCGTTCCCTGCCGATCCATGGCCGAAGCCGACGCCGCCGAAGCCGCCCTCACCCAGCGTGAAGCGCAACAGAGCGAACAGTCGGAACGCGCTCGTGCAGACGCTCGCGAAGCCGCGCTGGACAAGGCGCGCGACGCCGCCGAACGCGAAGTCATCTCTGCCCGCGAAAATGCGATGGCGGGCGCGGCCGTGCTTCTGGCGCTGGCGGTGCTCGGGCTCGGCGCGGGCGGCCTCTTCTACAGCCAGGGCCGCGAACGCCGCGCAACATGGTCGCTGGCGGGCGGCGGCCTCTTGCTGTTGGGCGCCGTCGCACTGTTCCTGCTGCGGCCGAGCTTCTCCAGCGTGGATGAGCGTGTGAAACTGCCCGACGACGGCAGGGTGACGGGCAACCATGCCTATGCATGGGAAGGCGACAATGTCTGTGCCGTCGATCTCAACCGCAGCCGCCTCACCGTGTCGGAGGCCAACGACGTCCCCTTCAACTGGACCGGCACCGGCTGCGCCAACGGCAACAGCCAATATGTCAGCGTCGGCAATGAATGGGAACGCGCCGCCGTCCCGGATTCGGGCAACTTCATCACCGTCAGCCGTTTTGACCCGGCGACCGGCACCTTGCGCGTCCAGCGCTGGCTGCCGGATGGCGACGCGATGGACAAGGCTCGCGCCTTGCTGAAGGACGGCCCGATCAAGGCGTGCGGGACCGATCCCGATCTGCTCGCCCGGATCGCCGCCCTGCGAAGCGATCTTGCGTCCCTGCTGCCCGCGCAGCCCAATGAACGCTTGGTCTATCATTGCCGCAAGGGCCGCCTCGCTCCCCCCGACCCCGTAAACTGATCAAAATCGCGCGGCGGAAAGCGCTGTCCAATCGTCTCCGTTCCATCCTTGTGACGGAATCGCGTTCCATGACTTGCATAGTCATAAAGCCGCTGCTAACCGGCCGGGCGACAGGGGATCGGGACGGATAAGACCGCGCCCCTCTTTTTGCATGACCGGCAAATCAAGTGCCAGTGAACTCAATGGAGGACGGTAAGCGCGTGGAGACTACCGGCGGCATTCAGGCTAGCCTCAGCGGACGCTACGCGCTTGCGCTGTTCGATCTGGCTCGCGACGGCAACGCCCTCGACACCGTGGCGGCCAGCCTCGGTGCGATCAAGGCGGCGATCGCCGAATCGGCTGATTTCAAGAGCCTCATCAACAACCCCGTGCTGAGCCGCGACGCGTCTGGAAAGACGATCGCAGCGGTCGCAGCATCCATCGGCATCGACGCGCTGACGACGAAGTTCCTTGGCGTCCTCGCCGCGAACCGCCGCCTGTCGCAGCTGCCCGCCGTCATCCGCGCCTATGAAACGCTGTTGTCGAATCACAAGGGCGAAGTCCGCGCGGAAGTGACCAGCGCGCATCCGCTCGATTCGAACCAGATCGCTGCGCTCGCGCAAAACCTCCGCACCCGCGTCGGCCGCGACGTCGCGCTCGAAGCCAAGGTCGATCCCGCGATCCTGGGCGGGCTGGTCGTCAAGATCGGCAGCCAGATGATCGATTCCTCCATCCGCACCCGTTTGAATAGTCTCGCCCAGGCGATGAAAGGCTGAACATGGATATCAACGCCGCAGAAATTTCGAAGGTCATCAAGGACCAGATCGCCAATTTCGGCACCGAAGCGCAGGTGAGCGAAGTCGGTTCCGTGCTGACCGTGGGTGACGGCATCGCCCGCGTCCATGGCCTCGACAACGTCCAGGCGGGCGAAATGGTCGAGTTCGCCAACGGCGTGCAGGGCATGGCGCTCAACCTCGAAGCCGACAATGTCGGCGTCGTGATCTTCGGCTCGGATGCCGAGATCAAGGAAGGCGACACCGTCAAGCGCACCGGCACCATCGTCGACGTCCCCGTCGGCAAGGGCCTGCTCGGCCGCGTGGTCGATGGCCTCGGCAACCCGATCGATGGCAAAGGCCCGATCCAGTACACCGAGCGCAAGCGCGTTGAAGTGAAGGCTCCGGGCATCATTCCCCGTAAGTCGGTGCACGAACCCGTGCAGACCGGCCTTAAGGCGATCGACGCTCTCGTCCCCGTAGGCCGTGGCCAGCGCGAGCTGATCATCGGCGACCGTCAGACCGGCAAGACCGCCGTCGCCATCGATACCTTCATCAACCAGAAGGACATCAACGCAGGCACTGACGAGGGCAAGAAGCTCTACTGCATCTACGTCGCGATCGGCCAGAAGCGCTCGACCGTCGCGCAGATCGTCAAGCAGCTCGAAGAAAATGGCGCGATGGAATATTCCATCGTCGTCGCCGCGACCGCTTCGGAACCCGCTCCGCTCCAGTATCTGGCGCCCTACACCGGCGTCACCATGGGCGAATTCTTCCGCGACAACGGCATGCACGCCGTGATCGTCTATGACGACCTTTCCAAGCAGGCAGTCGCCTATCGTCAGATGTCGCTGTTGCTGCGTCGTCCTCCGGGCCGCGAAGCCTATCCGGGCGACGTTTTCTACCTGCACAGCCGCCTCCTGGAGCGTGCGGCCAAGATGAACGATGCCAACGGCAACGGTTCGCTGACCGCGCTGCCGATCATCGAAACGCAGGCGGGCGACGTGTCGGCCTACATCCCCACCAACGTGATCTCGATCACCGACGGCCAGATCTTCCTCGAAACCAACCTCTTCTACCAGGGCATCCGTCCGGCCATTAACGTGGGCCTGTCGGTGTCGCGCGTCGGTTCCGCCGCGCAGACCAAGGCGATGAAGAAGGTTTCGGGCTCGATCAAGCTGGAGCTGGCCCAGTATCGCGAAATGGCGGCCTTCGCCCAGTTCGGTTCGGACCTCGATGCTTCGACCCAGAAGCTGCTGAACCGTGGTGCGCGCCTCACTGAACTGCTGAAGCAGGCCCAGTTCTCGCCGCTGCCCTTCGAAGAGCAGACCGCGTCGATCTTCGCCGGCACCAACGGCTATCTCGACAGCGTGCCCGTCAAGGACGTGACGCGTTATGAAGAGCTGATGCTCGCCTATCTGCGTCACGACCATGCCGACGTCCTCGCCGCGATCCGCGACAGCAAGGACCTGGGCGACGAGCCCAAGGCCAAGCTGAAGGCTGCGCTGGACTCGTTCGGCAAGACGTTTGCGTAAAGGATAATCCGTCATCCCAGCGAAAGCTGGGATCTCAGGCCCAAGGGTTCAGCCCGGAGGCACGAGATCCTGACTTTCGTCAGGATGACGAACAGAAGGTTCGTCATGGCCAGCCTCAAGGAACTGAAGATCCGCATCGGGTCGGTTAAATCGACCCAGAAGATCACCAAGGCGAAGCAGATGGTCGCCGCCGCGAAGCTGCGCAAGGCGCAGGCTGCCGCCGAAGCCGCGCGCCCCTATTCCAGCCGTCTGGAAGCCGTCGTCGCTTCGCTGGCGTCGAAAATCGCGGGCGGTTCCGGCGAAGGCGCCTCGCCATTGCTCGCTGGCACCGGTAAGGATGACGTCCATCTGCTGGTCGTCGCCAACTCCGACCGTGGCCTTGCGGGCGCGTTCAACGCGAACATCGTCAAGGCGGCTCGCGCCAAGGCAGACGAGCTGATCGAGCAGGGCAAGACCGTGCGCTTCTACCTGATCGGCCGCAAGGGCCGTCCGGTCATCAACCGCACCTTCCCCGGCATGATCGTCGCACAGTTCGAGACCACCGGCGCGAAGGAACCGGGCTATGCTCAGGCCGAAGCGATCGCGCATGAGCTGACCGACATGTATCTGAACGGCAAGTTCGACGTAGCGCATCTCTTCTTCTCGCGCTTCAAGTCGGCCCTCGCCCAGATTCCGACGGAGCAGCAGATCATCCCGGTGAAGCTCCCCGAAGACGCGGATCGCAACGCCATCCCCGCAACGGTCGAATATGAACCGAGCGAAGAAGCGATCCTCGACGACCTGCTGCCGCGCAACATCACGGTGCAGATTTTCAAGGCGCTGCTGGAAAACAACGCGTCCGAACAGGGCGCATCGATGACCGCCATGGACAATGCGACCCGCAACGCTGGCGACCTCATCAATAAGCTGACCATTCAGTATAACCGCAGCCGCCAGGCCGCGATCACCACCGAACTGGTCGAAATCATCTCGGGCGCAGAAGCCCTCTAAGATCACGCACGCAAGGAAGCAGTCATGGCAACCACCAACAATGTAGGCCGCATTTCGCAGGTCATCGGCGCTGTCGTCGACGTGACCTTCCCCGATGCGCTCCCCGCAATTCTCTCGGCGCTGGAAACCAGCAACAACGGCAACCGCCTTGTTCTGGAAGTCGCCCAGCATCTGGGTGAAAACACCGTCCGCACCATCGCGATGGACTCGACCGACGGTCTGACTCGCGGTCAGGAAGTGACCGACACCGGCGCGCAGATCAGCGTTCCCGTCGGCCCGGCCACCCTCGGCCGCATCCTGAACGTCGTCGGCGAGCCGATCGACGAACGCGGCCCGGTCGCCACCACGCTGACCGCACCGATCCACGCCAAGGCTCCCGAGTTCGTCGATCAGTCGACTGAAAGCTCGATCCTCGTCACCGGCATCAAGGTCATCGACCTTCTCGCCCCCTACGCCAAGGGCGGCAAGATCGGCCTGTTCGGCGGCGCGGGCGTCGGCAAGACCGTGCTCATTCAGGAACTGATCAACAACATCGCGAAGGGCCATGGCGGCACTTCCGTGTTCGCGGGCGTCGGTGAGCGTACCCGCGAAGGTAACGACCTTTATCACGAGTTCCTCGACGCGGGCGTTATCGCCAAGGACGCCGACGGCAACGCGATCAGCGAAGGTTCGAAGGTGGCGCTGGTTTACGGCCAGATGAACGAGCCCCCGGGCGCCCGTGCACGCGTCGCCCTGTCGGGCCTCACCATCGCGGAATATTTCCGCGACCAGGAAGGCCAGGACGTGCTGTTCTTCGTCGACAACATCTTCCGCTTCACCCAGGCGGGCGCGGAAGTGTCGGCTCTGCTCGGCCGTATTCCTTCGGCCGTGGGCTATCAGCCGACCCTGTCGACCGACATGGGCGCCCTTCAGGAGCGGATCACCTCGACCAACAAGGGTTCGATCACCTCGGTGCAGGCCGTGTACGTCCCCGCGGACGACTTGACCGACCCGGCGCCTGCGACCTCCTTCGCACACTTGGACGCCACCACCGTTCTCAACCGCGCCATTTCGGAACTGGGCATCTATCCGGCGGTCGATCCGCTGGACTCGACCAGCCGCGTTCTCGAACCCCGCACCGTGGGCCAGGAACATTACGACACGGCTCGCGCTGTCCAGTCGATCCTGCAAAAGTACAAGTCGCTTCAGGATATCATCGCGATCCTGGGCATGGACGAGCTGTCGGAAGAAGATAAGCTCACTGTCGCCCGCGCCCGCAAGATCCAGAAGTTCCTGTCGCAGCCCTTCCACGTCGCCGAAGTCTTCACCGGCATCTCGGGCAAGTTCGTCCAGATCGAGGACACGGTGAAGTCGTTCAAGGCCGTGGTCGAAGGCGAATATGACCATCTGCCCGAAAACGCCTTCTACATGGTCGGCGGCATCGACGAAGCCATCGAAAAGGCGAAGAAGCTGGCTGCCGAAGCGGCGTAAGCTACCAAATTTCCCCTCCCGCAGGCGGGAGGGGATTAAGGGGTGGGCCGCGAGCGCCAGCGAGCTTCAACCTATCCCGCCATGTTGCAGGCGATTGCTTGCGCAATCGCACCCACCCCCTGCCCCTCCCTTGAAAGGGAGGGGGGAGAGTTACAGATGGCACTGCATTTCGAACTCGTGACCCCCGAAAAGCTCGTCCGCTCGGAAGAGGTCTATCAGGTGGTCGTCCCCGGCACCGATGGCGACTTCGGCGTGCTGGAAGGCCACGCGCCGTTCATGTCCACCGTTCGCGACGGCGCAATCCAGATTTTCGCCAACGCGGGCGCCGCGCCCGAAATCATCCCCGTTCAGGGCGGCTTCGCTGAAGTCAACGAAAAGGGCCTGACCGTCCTAGCAGAGCATGCGGGCTAACAGACCCAAGCTGACCCCGCTGATGGATTGAAAAAGGCCGCCTTCAGACAGGAGCGCGGCCTTTTCCTATCAGGGGGCAATCTTACCCCCCACTGGTCACCGGGCGCCGTCGTCGGCGCCATTAGCCATTTGTCAAAGTTTCCGCCTTATTCACCATTGCAGCCAAATCGGATCAGCCTGTTCGGGCAGGCGAATCCTACAGAATATCGCGGCGGAGAATTATGAGCGCGTTTGGACGGAAAAATGGACCTGCCGGCATCAAACCGGGATTCGGTGTAGCCCGGCCAATGCAGGGCGGCGCCCCGCGTGAGGAAGCACGAGGCGGCGACCAGTTCCCCCCGCTAGACATGGCTCCCTTGCCCGCCGCCAACAGCCCAATCGATCCGCTGTCCGCGCCCACCAGCCAGATGCAGCGCAACGCCGACGCGTTGCAGCGCTTGTCGGATCGCGCCAACGCCGAACATGTAGCCGACACAGGCCCTCAAGGCTTTGAAGCCTCCGTCCACAAGATCAAGGAACAGGTCCTCCCTCGCCTGCTCGAACGCGTCGACCCGGAAGCGGCCGCGACGCTCAGCAAGGATGAACTGGCCGAAGAATTCCGCCCGATCATCATGGAAGTGCTGGCCGAGCTCAAGCTCACCCTCAACCGGCGCGAACAGTTCGCGCTGGAAAAGGTGCTGGTCGATGAACTGCTCGGCCTCGGCCCGCTAGAGGAGCTGCTGGCCGACCCCGAGGTCACCGACATCATGGTCAACGGCCCGGAGCAGACCTATATCGAAAAGAAGGGCAAGCTGATCATCGCGCCGATCAAGTTTCGCGACGAGGAGCATCTGTTCCAGATCGCCCAGCGCATCGTGAACAAGGTCGGCCGCCGCGTCGATCAAACCACGCCGCTGGCCGACGCCCGCCTGCCCGACGGCAGCCGCGTCAACGTCATCGTGCCGCCGCTCTCGCTGCGGGGCACCGCCATCTCGATCCGTAAGTTTTCCGCCAAGCCGATCACCATCGACATGCTCGCCCAATGGGGCGCGATGAGCCCGAAGATGGCGACCGCGCTCAAGATCGCGGGCGCATCGCGCATGAACATCGTGATTTCGGGCGGCACCGGCTCGGGCAAGACCACGATGCTCAACGCCCTGTCGAAGATGATCGACCCGGGCGAGCGCGTCCTCACGATCGAGGATGCGGCCGAACTTCGCCTGCAACAACCCCACTGGCTGCCACTGGAAACCCGCCCCCCGAACCTGGAAGGGCAAGGCGCCATCACCATTGGTGACCTCGTCAAGAACGCCCTGCGTATGCGTCCTGACCGCATCATCCTGGGCGAAATTCGTGGTGCGGAGTGTTTCGACCTGCTCGCCGCGATGAACACCGGCCATGACGGCTCCATGTGCACGCTGCATAGCAATAGCCCGCGTGAGTGCCTTGGCCGTATGGAAAACATGATCCTGATGGGCGACATCAAGATCCCAAAGGAAGCCATTTCCAAGCAGATCGCCGACTCCGTCGACCTGATCGTGCAGGTAAAGCGCCTACGCGACGGTTCGCGCCGCGTCACCAACATCACCGAGGTGATCGGCATGGAAGGCGACGTCATCGTCACCCAGGAACTGTTCAAGTTCGAATATCATGACGAAGATGACAGCGGTAAAATCGTTGGCGAATACCGCTCCATGGGCCTGCGCCCCTACACGCTCGACAAGGCGCGCCAGTTCGGTTTCGACCAGCCTTTCCTGGAAGCCTGCCTCTGATCTTGTCGGCAGGATAGCGGTCGTTCCACCGCTATATTTTCCAAAGGCGAGCGATCATTATCACGGGGGTGGTTGCGTCATCCTGTCCGCCGGTTAAAGCGACCTGCGTGCAACCCCCCGCCCCCATCAGCCCGCCGGAGGAGCTTCCGCCCCCACCCCCCGCGCGAGAGGAGCATCCGCTCAAGGGCATCGGTCTGCGTCTGCTGGCGATGATGTTCATGGCGGTCATGTTCGCGCTGGGCAAAGTCGTCGGCACACGCGGCGTCAGCCTGATCGAACTTATCTTCTACCGCCAGGCGCTGGCTCTGCCGCTGATCGTCACCTGGGTCGCAATGACTGACGGCCTTCCATCGGTCCGCAGCAACCGTCTTGGCGCCCATGTCAGCCGCACCGTGCTCGGCCTTACCGGCATGGTCCTCAACTTCGGCTCATACCTGCTGCTGCCCTTGACTGAGGCCACGGCAATCGGCTTCACCATGCCGATATTCGCCACCCTGCTCTCCGCGCTTCTGCTGCGGGAAGCGACAGGCCCGCATCGCTGGGCCGCCATTCTGCTGGGCTTCGTGGGGATCATCATCATGGTCCGCCCAGACGGCGCCCACTTCCCGCCGCTGGGCCTTGCCGTCGCGCTTTCCGCCGCTGTCATCACCGCCTGCATTGGCCTGCTGCTCCGTGACCTGGGTCGTACGGAAAGGACCGGCGCCATCGTCTTCTGGTTCACGACGCTCTCCATCCCGCCACTCGGCATCCTCATGCTCTTCGTTGGAAAGGCGCATGATCCCATGACCTGGGCCATGCTGATGGGCGTCGGCGTCACTGGCGGCATTGCGCAGCTGTGCATGACTGGGGCGCTGCGTCATGCGCCCGTGTCGGTCGTGCTGCCGATGGACTATAGCACGATCATCTGGTCGACCATGCTTGGCCTGCTGATCTGGGGCGAATGGCCCATGTTCACGACATGGATCGGGGCTGCGCTCATCATCATGAGCGGCCTCTACATCGCGTGGCGGGAACATATACGCTCCCGCCGTCCCGCTTCAGCCTAGCAGTTCCGCGTCCAGGCTGATGTCCGCATTAAGCAGCTTCGACACAGGGCAATTTTCCTTCGCCTTCGCCGCCAATTCCTGAAACTGCGCGTCGTCAGCACCCGGAATAGTGGCCTTCAGCGTCAGCTTGCTTGACGTGATGGCAAAGCCTCCCTCCTGCTGCTCCAGAGTGACGACAGCATTAGTCTCCATCTTGTCCGCCGTCAGTCCAGCTTCGCCCAGGATCAGCGACAGCGCCATAGTGAAACAGGACGCATGGGCAGCGGCGATCAACTCTTCCGGATTGGACCCGGGCACGCCTTCAAAGCGCATCGCATAGCCATAGGGGTGCGCGTCCAGCGCGCCGCTCTGCGTCGAAATCGCGCCCTTTCCGTCCTTCAGGCCGCCGCTCCATACCGCCGAACCACTGCGATTGATCTTCATGTCATCCTCCTACGTGAAGAGTGGGAACCCCGATGATCCTGCCCGGTTTCATCATCATAGCCTGATTCGCATAAAGGAGGGTGACAATGACTGACCCTGCAATGGAAAATCCCAGCGACCTGATCGCGTCCGACCGTGTGGAAGGAACAGTGGTCTACAACCGCGAAGGAGAAAGATTGGGCCATATCTCCAACTTCATGGTGGCAAAGGGCAGCGGTCAGGTGCGTTACGCCGTTCTGTCCTTTGGCGGCTTCCTCGGCCTTGGCCATGATCATTACCCCATCCCATGGTCGATGCTGAACTATGACACGGAAAAAGGCGGCTATGTCGTTGATCTGAGCAAAGAGGTGTTGGATAACGCCCCTCGTTACATGGCGGACAGCCGACCGGATTATGACGAGGCTTATGGCCGCAACGTCTTCTCCTATTACGGCCTCATATATCCTTGGTGACAGGCGTGACGGCGGCTTTCCTAAGCTGAACGCCAGATGAATCCAATCGCCCAAATTTGGACACAATTGATCGCTGAAGCATTGTCTACCTAATGAATAGAATATACGTCCGGGCTGTAATTGGACGAGGATCAAACCATGGACCGATTCGGACATCTGGGCGACGCGCGCAATCCTGTCGTGCTGACCATACCGGGTCTCAACAACAGCGGCCCCGATCATTGGCAGACCCTTTGGGAGGGCATGCGCGGCGATTGCGAGCGTGTCGATCTGGGCAGTTGGGCCAGCCCAAACCGCAATGCATGGGTCACTCGCCTTGATGCGGCGATCCGGGAAGTTGAAGGACCGATCATCCTGGCCGCGCACAGCCTGGGCTGCCTCGCCGTCGCTTGGTGGGGCGCGTTACAAAGCCAGGCTTATGGCTGGCCGGTGACGGGCGCATTGCTGGTCGCGCCGCCTGATTGCGACAGGATGGAAACGCCCGAGACTATCGGCGGCTTTGGGCCGACGCCACGAGCACAGCTACCCTTCCCGTCGATCGTCGTCGCCAGCCGCAATGACCCTTATATCTTCTTCGAACGCGCCCACAGTATCGCCAAAAACTGGGGCAGCAGCTTTGTCGATGCGGGCTTTAGCGGACATATCAATGCTGAAGCCAATCTTGGCACATGGGATTTCGGCCAATCCCTGCTGGAACGGCTGGTCGACAACGCACATGAACAGGCTTCGCTCATGCGGCAGATGCGGCCAGCCATTCCCCTCGCCCATCATCAACATGACCGCAAACTGGCGGCGATGCGGTTGATCGGCTGAATTTTAAAGGGCGCGACAAGGCAAACTTGGGCGCCCTATATATTTGCTTTTTTGTCTATTAAATTAGTTGAGATAAAAGCAGGCCATGAGGTGCTTATGAGTGATAGCCGATCAACAGAATTTGCCCGCAACGGCCGCGCAGATGGTCAGCGGGCGGACATTTCCGTCAGCATCGAAAAGGTTCGCGGCGTTCTTGAAGCACTGCGTTTCGGGTCGATCACATTGACCGTGCATGATGCCCGCGTCGTCCAGATCGATGTGACGGAAAAGACTCGCCTAACCGCCTGAAAAATGCGGGGGCCTTTAAGGGTCGCAAATGCAGGCCGCCGGACATGCGGTAAATAACAGGCGGCAGGGGGTGGGCCGCTAACTGTCCAGTACCATTCCCAGACCATCGGTGTTGACCGGCCAACCGGAAACGCCGCGATCAACATTCACCGGACCTCCGGAAGGGGAATTATTATGATTGCGCGTTCTCTGTTGCTCGCCGGTGTGGCGAGCGCATCCATCTTTGCGTCCAGCGTCCATGCCGAGGAAGCACCTGCGCCAGCCGCCGATGCAGCTGTCCCGGCCGCAGACCCGGCCGAGCAGGCCTCCAGCCCTCGCGGTGAGGTGATCATCGTCACCGCCCGTCGCCGCCAGGAAACGGCGCAGGAAGTGCCGCTGGCGATCTCCGTGATCAAGGGCGACAGCATCGAAGCCACCGGCAACTTCAACGTGGTGAAGCTTCAACAGCTTGCGCCCACCTTGCAGGTCTATACCACCAATCCCCGCAACACGTCGGTCAACATCCGTGGCCTCGGCGTGCCGTTCGGCCTCACCAGCGACGGCTTTGAGCAGGGCGTCGGCATCTATGTCGATGACGTCTATAACTCGCGCGTCGCCGCTGCGACCTTCGATTTCCTCGACGTCAGCCAGGTGGAAGTGCTGCGCGGCCCGCAGGGCACGCTGTACGGCAAGAACACCACGGCAGGCGCCATCAACATCACGACCAACCAGCCGACCTTCGATTTCGAAGGCCGTGCTGAACTGAGCGTTGGCAACCTCAACTACCGGCAGGCGAAGGCCGCCATCTCCGGCCCGCTGTCCGACACGATCGCCGCGCGCCTGGCGGTTGCGGCGACCAGCCGCCGTGGCACCCTCTATAACGTCACGTCGCAGCGCTGGATCAATGAACAGGACAATCTGGGCCTGCGCGGCCAGTTGCTGTTCAAGCCCAATGATGATTTCAGCATCACCCTGTCAGGCGATTACAGCAAGCAGGACCCGGAATGCTGCGGCACGACCTTCGTCCGCGTCGGCCGGACGCAGCGCCCGCTCACCCGTCAATATGACGCACTCGCCGCCGCGCAGGGCTATGTCGTGCCCAGCCGCAATCCCTACGATCGCCTGACCGATCTCGACAGCAACCTCAACGCTGGCAACAAGATTGGCGGCGTGTCGGCACGGGTAAAGTGGGATGTCGGCCCCGGCACCCTGACCTCGGTCACTGCCTGGCGCTTCTGGGACTGGAAGCCGGAAAATGACCGCGACTTCACCGGTCTGCCCATCGTCTCCAAGTCGCAGAATCCCTCGCAGCAGGACCAATATAGCCAGGAATTCCGCTACAATTACGAAAGCCAGAAGATCGACTTCGTGGTCGGCCTCTTCGGCTTCAAGCAGCGGATCGACACGCAGGGCACCGAACAGCAGGGCAGCGCCGCGGCCCAGTGGAGCCTCGCGCCCTCGCCCGACCCCCTGAACCCGGCCAACAACCCCGCGACGCTTGCAGGCCTCACCGCCAGCAACACCCAGTGGCTCAAGAGCGAAAGCGCCGCGCTGTTCGGTCAGCTCAGTTGGAAAGTCACCGACGCTCTGACGCTTCAGCCCGGCCTGCGGCTCAATTATGACAAGAAGTCGGGCTTCTACCAGCGTGTCGTGACGAACGCGCAGGGACAGGCGATCAGCTGCACCACACCCGCTGCGCCCGGTACCATTGCGGGTACGTCGCAACAGTGCGGTGTCTATCAGCCGCAGGTCAGCGCGCCTTCGGACAGCGCGTGGAACTTCACCTATGACTTCAACGTCAACTACAAGATCGCGCGGGACATCCTCGCCTATGCGACCTATGCCAAGAGCTTCAAGACGCTGGGCATCAATCAGAACGGCTTGCCGCTTAACCTCGACAATACGGTCAATTATGACGCCGCAACGGTGAAGCCGGAATCGGTCCAGCATTTTGAAGTCGGCCTCAAGACCCAGCTATGGAATCGCCGCGCGACCTTCAACATCTCCGCCTTCCGCACCACGATCAAGGATTTCCAGGCGACCGTGAACGGCGGCCAGTTCGGCACCGTGCGCGGCTATCTCGCCAATGCGGAAAAGGTCCGGTCGCAGGGTATCGAGGCGGACTTTAAGGTGGTCGCCAGCGACCGCTTCACCGCCTATGCCAACGCCGCCTACACCGACGCCAAGTACAAGAAGTTCACCAACGCACCCTGCCCGCCCGAACTGTCCGGTGGACCGTCGCAGCCTTCCGGAGCCACGCCCGATTATTCGCAACCGGGCGTTCCGGGCGCGGCGAGCCCCCGCCAGTGCGACATCTCCGGTCAGGATCTGCCCGGCGTGTCGAAATGGGCTTTCTCCTACGGCGCGGAATATAACATTCCGGTCACGCTGCTGGCGAAGGAAGGTCAGGTCTATCTGGGCGTGGACGGCAATTACCGCTCGCGCTGGAACTCCAACGCCTCGCCCTCACGCTATACCGGGGTAAAGGGCTATGCTCTCACCAACTTCCGGGCAGGCTTCCGTGGCGAAGGCTTCGATGTGTTCGGCTGGGTCCGCAACGCCTTCGACGTGAACTATATCGAAAATCTTCAGATCGCCCCCGGCAACACCGGCCTCATCGCTGGCCAGCCCGGCGATCCCCGGACCTGGGGCGGAACGATCAAATTCTCGTTCTGATACCGTAACGATGTTCACCCCTGCGGGAGCGGCACAGGCCTGCCGCTCTCGTTCTTTTTGAAGACAGAAATTCGTCATCCCAGCGAAAGCTGGGATGTAGATTCACGTTTGAAGTGCAACATTTGGATTGAAGCGAGAGAATGCCTCTGCGGGGGTAAGGAAGTCGAGACATTTTCTTGGCGTATGATTGTATCGCTGTATGGCAGCGAGGATATCATCGGGGGTGATGGCATCGAGGTTGGTTTTGCGCGGCAGGCTGCGGCGGAGGCGTCCGATGGCATTTTCGACGCCGCCTTTCTGCCAGGGTGATCGGACATCGCAGAAGAAGGTCTGGATGCCGATCTGGCTTGCGAGCTGGTGATGCCGGGCGAACTCGGGTCCATTGTCGAAAGCGATGGAGCGCCGGAGGGTTTTGGGCAGGTCGGCCAGCATGTCCGCCAGATGGCCTGCGGTTCTGCGGGCCTTTCGATCCTGTGGCCGGTGGATGATCGTGAACCGGGAGGCGCGTTCATGGGCGACCAGGATGGCCTGGCCATAGCGGGCAAACAGCATGAAATCGGCTTCCCAATGGCCCGGGCTTTGCCGGTCGTCGGCGTCGGGCGGGCGCTCGGTCAACGGGCGGCGCTGCTGGATGATATCGAGCATGCTGCCCCCTTGACGGGGATAGCGGCCGCGCCTGTGGCGGGCGCGTGGCAGCATGCGATGCCAATAATCCTTCTGTGCCGAACGGTGGTAGATGAAGCGGTAGATTGACTCAGGGCTGATGAGGGTGCGACCATGTTCGCGCGTCAATCGGCCTGCGATCTGCTCGGGGGACCATCCCATCGCAAGGCCGTCCCTCACAAGGCCGCGCAGGTCCGGTTGGCGTTCCAGCTTGAAGCGGCAATCCCATCGGCGCCTGCGTTCGGCAAGCTGCTGGGCGCGGACAGGCTCATAGCCACCGGGCCAGACCTTGGTTCGCACGCTGTTGCGCCGCAGTTCGCGGCTGATCGTAGCCGGTGCCCGCCCGAGATGCGCCGCTATGGCTCTTTGCGATTTACCGCCTGCATGCAGGCGGTAAATCTCGATCCGCTCCTCAAGGCTGAGCTGGCCATATCTCTGTCCCATCGCAACAACACCCTAGCAGGTGTTGCACTTGTTCCGTGAACTCAGGGGATCTCAGGCGAAGGGGGTACAGTCTGGCTCAAGGAGATCCAGCTTTCGCTGGGATGACGAATTAGCCGGATTTGCGCCCGCAACCCCACTGGGGTACATCGCTCCCATGTCCACCACCTTCACGCTCGACACCTCCACCAGCCGCGCCAATCCCACCCCGGCGCCGATGAAGCGCCTGACCGTCCCAGCGATCCAACGCCGCAAGGCCGAAGGCAAAACGGACGAGCCGCTGGTGATGCTGACCGCCTACACCGCCCGACAGGCACAGCTTCTTGATCCCCATTGCGACATGCTGCTCGTCGGCGATTCGCTCGGTCAGGTGATCTACGGCCTGCCCTCGACCCTTGCCGTCACGCTCGACATGATGATCGCCCACGGGGCCGCCGTCGTCCGGGGCAGCTATCACAGCCTCGTGCTCGTCGATATGCCCTTCGGCAGCTACGAAGCCTCCCCCGCCCATGCCTTCGCCAGCGCCAGCCGCGTCATGGCCGAAACCGGTTGCGCCGCCGTCAAGCTGGAAGGCGGTCAAGCAATGGCGGAAACCATCGCCTTCCTTACCCAGCGCGGCATCCCCGTGATGGCGCATGTCGGCCTCACGCCTCAGGCGGTGAACGCCCTCGGCGGCTATGGCGCGCGCGGCAAAAGCCAGGAAGAACATGCCAAAATCATGGACGACGCCCGCGCCGTCGCTGCCGCCGGAGCCTTCGCCGTCGTTCTCGAAGGCGTCATGGAGGACCTCGCCGTCGCCATCACCGACAGCCTCGACATCCCCGTCATCGGCATCGGCGCGTCGGCCCATTGCGACGGCCAGGTGCTGGTCGCGGAGGACATGCTCGGCATGTTCGAACGCGTGCCGCGCTTCGTGAAACGATACGAAAATATAGCCGACACCATCAGTGGCGCGGCCGAACGCTATGCCGCCGAAGTGCGCAATCGCAGCTTCCCAACGGCCGATCAGGTCTATCGCCCCAAAAAGTGATTTGCGCTAAGCGCCACCGCCGCTATTGATCGCGCCTTCCGCGAGCTTTTTCTGACGCATATCTGGAGACCCACGTGGCCCTGACGCCGCAAAATAGCGAAGCATTCATGCGCGAGGTCGATGAGGCCGTGCGTCAGGACCAATTGCTGACCTTCTGGCAGCGCTTTGGCCGTTGGATCGTCGCGGCCGTCGTCATCGGCCTCGTCGCCTTTGCGGCATGGCTCTATTGGCAGCATTACAGCGCCACTCAATCGCAAGCCGTGTCCGAGGAAATGGACAAGGTCATCTCGGCCGCTGCGGGCGGCGGGACGCCTGATGCCAAGCAGCTCGACGCACTGACCGACGCCAGCCAGCCCGGCTTCCGCGCGTCAGCCCTGCTCGTGAAGGCTGGCGTCGCCGCTCGCAAGGGCGACAGCAAGGGTGCGATCGCCGCTTACAAGGCTATGGCAGCGGACAGCTCGCTTGATCAGCCCTATCGCGACCTCGCCTTGATCCGTCAGACCACGCTGGAGTTCGAGACGCTTCAGCCGCAACAGGTGGTCGATCGCCTTAAGCCCCTCGCCGTTGAGGGCGCGCCATGGTTCGGCAGCGCAGGCGAACTGGTCGCCATATCCTATATGAAGATGCGCAAGCCCGATCTTGCTGGCCCGCTGTTCGCGGCGATGGCAAAGGATGCCACCGTGCCTCAGTCGATCCGTTCACGCGCGCGACAGATGGCGGGCTTATTGGGCATAGATGCAGTCGAAACGCCGACCGTACCGGGACAGGGATGAAGATAAGCGCATGGGGATGCACAGCATGACGAAATTTGCGGGCACGCGCCGGGTCCTGACCGTCGCCGCGATGGTCGCGCTATTGGCGGGCTGCGGTATCGTCGGGGGCAAGAAGGGTGGACCCAAGACCCCCGTGGTCGGCAACCGCGTATCGATCCTGACCAACGAGCAAGGGGTGGAGGTCGATCCGACGCTGGCCGATGTTTCGGTCACGCTTCCGGAAGCCTATGCCAATGATCAATGGTCTCAGCCGGGCGGCGGCCCCTCCAAGGCGATGGGCCATCTAGCGCTAAGCGCTTCCCCCGCCACCGCCTGGACCAGTTCGATCGAGGGGAGCACGCCGCGCGCCCGCCTCGCCTCCTCCCCGGTCATCGCCAACGGCAAGCTCTACGTCATCGACGCGGGCGCCCATGTCATCGCCTTCGATGCGGGGACTGGCGCGAAACTCTGGCAAACTGCCCTGCCCGCCGAAGGCAGCGGTCGCGCCTTGTTCGGCGGCGGCGTCAGCATCGTCGATGACAAGGTATATGCGAGCACCGGCGTGGGCGACGTAGCCGCGCTCAGCGCCGCGAACGGCTCCATCCTGTGGAAGAAGCGCCCCGGCGGCCCTCTGCGTGGCGCACCGACGCTCGCCAATGGCCATGTCTATGTCATGGGGCAGGACAACCAGATTTTCGCGCTCAACCAGAGCGATGGCGAAGTCCAATGGACCGACAGCGGCACGTTGCAGGTGACCGGCGTGTTCGGCGTCGCCGCCCCCGCCGCTGCGCAGGGCACGGTGATCGCGGGCTATAGCTCGGGCGAACTCACCGCGTACCGCTATGAAAATGGCCGCACGCTATGGGGCGACGCCCTTTCGCGCACCAGCATTTCGACGGCGGTGGCATCGCTTACCGACATCGACGCCAATCCGGTTATCGACCGTGGCCGCGTCTTCGCCATCGGTCAGGGTGGCCGCATGGCCTCCTATGAGCTGGTGAGCGGCCAGCGCCTGTGGGAAATCAACATCGCGGGCATCTCGACGCCGTGGGTTGCGGGCGAATGGGTATTCGTCGTGACCAGCGACGCGAAGCTGCTTTGCGTCGCCCGCGCGACCGGCAAGATTCGCTGGATCAGCCAGCTTCGCCGCTGGGAAAAGGAAAAGAAGAAGGCGAACGCCATCCGTTGGACGGGTCCCGTTCTGGCAGGCGGTCGCCTGATCCTGGTATCCACCCATGGCGATCTCAACTATGTCGATCCGGCAACGGGCGCCGTTCAATCGGCTGTTGATATGGACAAGTCCATGTCGCTTTCCCCCGTTGTCGCCAACAACATGCTTTATATCCTTGCTGACAACGGCAAGCTGACGGCGCTTCGTTAACGCCCACGATAATGTTAGATAATCGTGCTCCTGCAAGGGCAGGAGCCCAGTTCCACGTCTTGGACTGGGTTCCTGCCATTGCAGGAGCACCAGTGTTTTAAAGGAAACGGGCTATCATGCTGCCCACAGTTGCCATTGTAGGGCGGCCCAATGTGGGCAAGTCCACCCTCTTCAACCGGCTCGTCGGCAAGAAGCTGGCGCTGGTCGATGACCAGCCCGGCGTCACGCGCGATCGGCGGGAAGGGCAAGCGAACCTGCTTGGCGTCGAATTCACCATCATCGACACCGCTGGTTATGAGGACGAAGACCCCCAGACCCTGCCCGGCCGCATGCGGATGCAAACACAGGCGGCGGTCGAAAATGCCGATGTCGCCCTGTTCGTCGTCGATGCACGCGCTGGCATCACCCCGTTGGACGAGGAAATCGCCCGCTGGCTGCGCGAAGGCGACGCGCCCGTCGTGCTGATGGCCAACAAGGCCGAGGGCAAAGCCGGTGACGACGGCGTGATGGAGGCATTCAGCCTGGGCCTGGGCGACCCCATCCCCTTTTCCGCCGAACATGGTCAGGGACTTGCCGACCTGTTCCAGGCACTCCTCCCCTATATCGACCGGGAGGATGAGGAAGAAGAGGAAGCCGAACCGAGCGAGGCCGATCTAGAGGCCGCTCCGCTTAAGCTCGCCATCGTCGGCCGTCCCAATGCGGGCAAATCGACACTCATCAACCGGCTGCTGGGCGAAAACCGCCTGCTGACCGGCCCGGAAGCGGGCATCACCCGTGACTCGATCGCGGTCGACTGGGAATGGACCGACCCGCGCGATGAGGAAGCCGACCCCCGCCCCGTCCGCCTGATCGACACGGCCGGCATGCGCAAGCGCGCCAAAGTGCAGGACAAGCTCGAAAAGCTCGCCGTTTCGGACGGCCTGAACGCTGTGAACTTCGCCGAAGTCGTCGTGCTTCTGCTCGATTCCACGCGCGGCCTTGAGGCGCAGGACCTTCGCATCGCCGACAAGGTGCTGGAGGAAGGCCGCGCCCTCGTCGTCGCGCTCAACAAATGGGACACGGTGGAACATGGCTCTGCCCTGTATCAGGGCATCAAGCAGGCGCTTTCCGACGGCCTCGCGCAGATACGCGGCGTTCCGATCATGACCGTGTCAGGCGCGACCGGGAAGGGGCTGGACGACCTCATCCGTGTCGCCTTCGAAACGCGCACCGCCTGGTCGCAGCGCGTTTCCACCGGCATACTCAACCGCTGGTTCGAACGCGCGCTGGAGGCCAATCCGCCCCCCGCCCCCGGCGGCAAGCGGATCAAGCTGCGCTATATCACTCAGAACAAGACCCGTCCGCCTACCTTCGTACTGTTCGGCACGCGTCTGGACGAACTGCCGGAAAGCTACCGGCGCTATCTCGTCAATGGCATCCGCAAGGAACTGGGCTTCGGCGCCGTGCCCGTGCGCCTTACGTTACGCAGCGCGCGCAATCCCTATGCCAGCAAATGATACCGCCTATGTGAATGCCAGGGGAATGAAATGCCCTTGGCCCGCCCTGCGCGCTGCTCGGGCGATGAGGTCGGCCGACGCGGTAACGGTTGAAGCAGACGATCCCAACGCCGCCCGCGAATTGGAGGCGCTTACCCGGCAGCATGGCTGGAATTTCTCCGCCGCTGCTGGCGATCGCTTTGAATTGTCGCGTAAATCCTGACGCCACCCTTCTTCTGACACCACCGCTTAACCTGCTGTTTACGCACGGCTTCTATTCTGAAGCTGCAACAGGGAGTGTGACAGGGTGTCGTATCGAGAGGCAGAACTGGTCAATCAGGCCGATCTGGCAAAGTCCCGGTCGGAACTGGGCAGCGCATTTCTCCGGATTCTCAGCTATTTTCGTGAGGATGGCGACAAGGCCATAAGCGCGATCGAGCAGGCGATCCGCGAACGCGACGCCATCGCGCTGGTCACGCCCGCTCACACATTGAAGGGCGAATCGGCTCAATTTGGTGCCCACCGCCTGAGCAGCATGGCCGAACGCATTGAGATGGTCGCACGCCGCTGCGTCGAAACACGCGAGGGTCCTGACGAATTGATCGAGGTTGTCGTCAGCCTGCGGCCCTGCTTTACCGAAACAATGTCCCTCCTCGATCGCGACTCCAATCCGTTGGTCGCGCGTCGTCCCGCCACATTCGGCCGCCGATCCGAACCACCGTCGCAGGGGTTCGGACGCGTAGGCTGATCTGAGACGATATCTAGGTATTGAAATAAAACGGATCATCGCCCCATATCCGGGCGATGATCCGTTTTTCCGTTCTGGACCTTGTCCCCGTCATCGAAGGAAGCACCGTTGGCGAGGCCCTCGTCAACGCCGCCGCCTTCGCCGTTCATGCCGAACAACTCGGCTTCCATCGCTATTGGGTTGCCGAACATCACGGCATGCCGGGCATCGCATCGGCCGCAACTTCGGTGGTGCTGGCGCATATCGGACATGCGACATCGACCATCCGCATAGGTTCGGGCGGCATCATGCTCCCCAACCATGCCCCCCTGCTGATAGCCGAACAGTTCGGTACGCTCGCAGCGCTTTTCCCCGGTCGAGTAGACCTTGGGCTAGGCCGCGCGCCCGGATCGGACCAGCGGGTGGCTCAGGCCATGCGCCGCACGCTTTCCGGTGGGCCGGATGAATTTCCGCGCGACGTGCTGGAATTGCAGGCCTATTTTGCGGGTGATGGAAGGCTCGGCTTTCAGGCGACGCCCGGCGCGGGTGAAAATGTGCCGCTCTGGATCCTCGGGTCCAGCCTCTATGGCGCCCAACTCGCCGCCGCGCTGGGCCTGCCCTATGCCTTCGCCTCCCATTTCGCCCCTGGCGCGCTGGAGGACGCGATCGCGGTGTACCGTCGCGACTTCAAACCATCGGCCCAGCTTGATCGCCCCTATGTGATGGCAGGCTATAATATATTCGCGGCCGACAGCATGGAAGAAGCGAGACTGCTCGCCACCTCCATGCAACAGGCCTTCGTTCGTCTGCGCACGGGGCAGCCGGGCAAGTTGCAGCCACCCATTCCCGGCTATTTCGAAAGCTTACCTCCGGGCGCGCAGGCGATGCTTGCGGATGTCCTGAGTGCCACGTCGATCGGTACACAGGATAAGGTCGAGGAGGATCTTGCCGCTTTCATAGAGCGGACTGGTGTCGACGAGTTGATCATCGGCGGGCAAATCCATAATTTCAGTGCCCGCAAGCGCAGCCTGGAAATCGCCATGGCCGCCGCCAAGACAATTAGCTGAGCGCCGAAGCTCCCTGCAAGCGTCCGCCACTCAGCACCTTGGCCAAATCCGGCCAGGCACGGCTGAGAAGCGATCCCAGCAGCAGGACCGCGATCAGGACCAGCAACGGCTGGATCAGCAGATAAGCGGGATAGAAAGGCGAACCGAGCTTTCCGAACAACACGCCCAGCAACGGCCCGCCCAGCCAGATCAGAATGAGATGCGAGCAGAATAGCAGAAAGGCGAAGGGCTCAATCCTCAACAACAATCCCCGCACGGGGCTTTCCGCCAGCGCCCAGGATAGCCGCCAGAAGCAGGTGGCCGCCGCAACACGCACTGCAAGGTCAAGCAAACCGACGCCGATCCCCGCTCCCTGCACCGCCTGCAGGGAAAAATGAAGTTGCACGGACATGAGCAACAGGAAGGGCGCTGCTGCGGCCGTCCAACCCAGTGCAGCGACTCGCTCCGCCAGCCCGGCCCGCCGGGCCATCATCCCTATGACAAAGAAGAACAGGATTGCCGGCCGCATCAACACCGGCGGCCCCCAGCCCGCCAGTTGGGCGACCGCTGCGACAGCAGCAACACCAATCAGCACGCGATTGGGCAGGCGAAGCAGCAGCGGCGCAATGACCATGCACAGGAACAAGTCGCGCAGAAACGGCATCTGCACGTTGATGTCCGGGTTCCGGCTGACAACGAACAGTTCCTGAAACAACCAGTCAAACGACACTGGAACGGGCGCAGACAACCCAAGGGACCACGCCGCGCCGGATACCAGCAGGATGCCAAGCCCATTCCACAGGATCATCGGCAACAGGATCGTCCGCGCCTTTTGCAGCACATGACGGAACCAGTTCTGCGCGCGGGACGATCCCGCCACCAGCCATCCTGAAATGACACCCAGCAGCGGCACCGCGCTGCGTCCGAATATTTCCATGAGCAGCCAGCGCAGATTTTCCTGCGGTGTGCCGCGCGCGATTTCCAGGTCATGACCGTTCAACCCGGTCCAGGCATGCACATAAACCACACCCAATATGCAGATCACGCGAGCTATCGAAATCGCATCGGATCGGCGCGCCGCATCGGCCGTCATCAACTGGGTCAAATGCATATCCTGATCTTACGGCAGTCAGCGGCCGATACGCATAGCGAACGATTCGCGCCAGAGCAGGTGCCCGAACGCGCGGCGGAATGTGGCGATAGCGGGGTTAACAGGGTCGCGCGATCGCAGGCGCAAAACGTCGGCGATAAGCCATTTCTTTACCTATGTACGGCTACACAGGCAGGCCGAATTCCGGCAGCGCGCGCCGGAAATCAGATTCAAGGGGGGTGTATGAGCCACATGCCGGGAGCTGCCGAATTCACGCACGGCCAAACAAAGCCTGCCGCAGCCAACGCCATGGGCGCGGTTTTTCAGATAGCCGGTTCCAGTTCCAAGGTGCTGATCGACGCGGCCTCCATCGCGACGCTGGCACATCACGGCGACCCCTGCACGGCAATGGCGGGCCAGGTCGGCAGCCAGGTGAAAATGCGTGTCGGCAGTGCATGGCTCATCGCCAGCGTGCGATCCATGGCGATGGATCGGCAGGACAGCGGCCTAATCATCGCTGACGTGGATTTTCTGGGCGAAGGTGACGAAGAACCGCTTACCGGCCGCATTCATCACTTCCGCCGCGGCGTCACGCGCTATCCTGCGCCGGGCACGGAAATTTTCCCCGTATCCAGCGCGGATATGCAACAGATTTACGCCGCCGATGACCGCCCCCATGTGCAGATCGGCACCGTCTATCCCACGACAGACACACGTGCCGCGCTCTATGTCGATTCGATGCTGGGCAAACATTTCGCCCTGCTGGGTTCGACCGGTACGGGCAAATCCACCAGCGCCGCTCTCATTCTTCACCGCATTTGCGACCTGTCGCCCGAAGGCCATATCGTGATGGTCGATCCCCATGGCGAATATGGTGCGGCCTTTGCCCAGAATGGCGCGGTCTTCGACGTAGGCAACCTCGCCCTGCCCTATTGGCTGATGAATTTCGAGGAGCATTGCGAGGTATTCGTCACCTCCGAAGGCTCAGATCGCACGGTCGACTGCGACATTCTGGCAAAATGCCTGCTCGCCGCGCGGCAGAAGAACCGGCTGGCGGAAAGCATCGGCAGGCTGACCGTCGATTCGCCGATCCCCTACCTGCTGTCGGATCTCACCAACATCCTGCAAAATGAAATGGGGAAGCTCGACAAGGGCACGGGCGCGCTCCCCTATATGCGGCTCAAGACCAAGATCGATGAGATCAAGGCGGACCCGCGTTACAGCTTCATGTTCTCAGGCATGCTCGTCGCGGACACGATGCAGGAATTTCTGGCGAAGATCTTCCGCCTGCCATCGGGCGGGAAGCCGATTTCGATCATCGACGTGTCGGCCATGCCGTCGGACATCACCTCCGTCGTGGTATCGGTACTGTCCCGCCTGGTCTTCGACTATGCGATCTGGGCGCGGGACGAGGCTCAGCGCCCGATCCTGCTCGTCTGCGAAGAGGCGCACCGCTATATCCCCAGCACGACCACCGGCACCGGCCAGGCAGTCCGCCGCATCCTGGAGCGCATCGCCAAGGAAGGCCGCAAATATGGCGTATCGCTCGGCCTCATAACGCAGCGGCCGTCAGACCTTGCCGAAGGCGTGCTGTCGCAATGCGGCACCATCATTTCCATGCGCCTCAACAATGATCGCGACCAGGCATTCGTGAAGGCGGCCATGCCGGAAGGCGCGCGCGGCTTCCTCGATTCCATTCCGGCGCTCCGCAATCGCGAGGCGATCATCTGCGGTGAAGGTGTCGCAGTGCCCATCCGCGTCGCACTGGACAATCTGGAGGCGCATCGTCGGCCCGCGTCCGGCGATCCAAGCTTCACGGACCTTTGGCGCCAGTCCGGCGGGGAAGCAGACATTCTCGACCGCACCATCACCCGTTGGCGCAGCCAGGGGCGGTGACCTTCAGCCCACAGGCGCGAAACGGCCTGCGGGCTCACTCTCCGCGCTGATGCTTTCCCGGCACTCTTCCTCATGGACCGGGACGAGTAGCGTCGCTTTGCGCCAGCCGCCCTGCAAATAAGCGAGTCCAGCAACCAGAAGGGCTGATCCCGAACTAACAGGGAAGCTCAACCACAAGGCATCGGCACCCAGATACGGATAGCCGAAATAATAAAAGGCGAGGCGAACGCCGAACAACGTGACGGTCAGGATCAACAGCGGCCTTACCACGACGCCATTCGCCCGCATCACGCCGAACAGGATCATCGTTGCGCCGAACAGCATATAGCTCCATGTCGCGAGCAATTGCATTTTCCAGGCGGCATCGATCGCAGCCCTGTTGTCGCCAAGGAAGAGCGAGAGCAGCGGCGCGTGAAACAACAGGATCACGCCAATCATCGCGCCCGTGATCAGCAGCAGATAGCCCAACCCATAGGCAGTAATCCGGCCAATCCTGTCCCATCGGCCCGCGCCGATATTTTGGGCGGCCATAGCGCTGACCGCCGCCCCCATGGCCATCGCAGGCATCTGCAAATAGGTCCAGATTTGCTGGGCCGCTCCATAAGCCGCCGTGACAATAACGCCTTCGCGGTTGACCAGACCGATGATCATCAGACCGACGGCTGACATAACGATCATCTGAAGACCCATGGCCAACCCCTTACCCAGAAGGATGCGAAGCTGGTCCGGAGCCGGGATCAGATAGCGCAGTTCCCGCCCCCGCAACCGCAGCGGCAGATCCTTAGCATACATATAGAGAATCAGGCCGAGCAGGCTGGCAATACCGGCGACTGCCGTAGCCGCAGCTGATCCGCCGATGCCCATCGCGGGAATCGGCCCGAGCCCCAGGATGAATACCGGGTTCAGCACCAGATCGATCGCGACGCTGACGAACATGAAGATCAACGGAGTGCGCGCATCCCCGGCTCCCCGCAATCCCATCATCATCATGACGCTGATCAACGTTGCGGGCATCGCAATGAAAATCACGCGCAGATAGATCAGCGCCATGTCAAATGCTTCGGCAGGCGTTCCCAGCAGGTGCAACATTGCGGGCGAAGCCGCCCATCCGGCCGCAGCGACGACGGTGCCCAATATCGTGCAAAAGCCCGTCGCTGACCCGAAGGACCGGCGAGCGGCATCCATATCGCCCCGCCCCGCCGCCTGGGCGATCACCACGGTCGATGCCATGCCAAATCCGAACACGATGGAAAACATCAGGAACATGGTGATGTTCGCGTTGGCCGTGGCGGCAAGAGCCTGCGCCCCCAGAAAGCGGCCGACCCAGATGGCGTTGATCGATCCATTCAACGACTGAAGCACGTTGGACGCCAGCGTGGGCACGGCAAAGACCAGCAAGGACGACGCGATAGGCCCGTTTACCAGGTCCCTTGTTTCACGCTTCCCTGCCGCCATTCTCGCCCTCCCCCTAAGCGCTGCATCATTAACCGATCAGGCCAGACGATCCAGCGCTGCCGCCAACCTTTCCGCCTCCGCGGTTTTCTCGGCATGATCTTCACGTGCCTTGGCCACCGCCTCGGGCTTGGCCTTTTCCACGAAACTCGGATTGGAAAGACGCCCGGAAAGCGAATCCCGTTCCTTCTCCGCAGCGGCAAGGGCTTTTGCCAGCCTCGCCTTTTCCGCCGCGATGTCGATCACGCCCTCCAGCGGGAGGATGAAGGTCGCCTCATCGATAACGATCTGCGCGGCGCCACCAGCCACGCTATCGCCAAAGGACAGGCTCTCCACCCGTCCCAAGCGCGCCAGGGCCGCGCCCTGCCGATCGATGCGGCGTCGCGTTTCTTCCGACGCTTCGCTCACCACGACCTTCAGCTTCGCGCCCGGCGGCACGTTCAGTTCCGTCCGCGCCGTGCGCATCGCGCTGATCAAGCGGATCAGCCAATCAATCTCTGCCTGCGCCTCGCTATCGACGGCATAGAGCGCCTGCGGCCAGCGAGCGACGATCAATTCCGTCTCGCGTGTGCCGGTCAGGTTCCACAGCTCTTCGGTGATAAAGGGCATGAAGGGGTGGAGCATAACGAGGATCTGGTCGAACGCCCAGCCCGCGACAGCCTTTGTCTCATCGTCCATCGAACCCTTGGTGAGTTCGATGTACCAGTCGCAAAACTGGTCCCAGACGAAATGATAGATGGCGTTCGCGGCTGCGTCGAAGCGCAGCTCCGCCATGGCGGTGTCGATCGCCTGCACCGTCGCGACCGTCTCGGCAATGATCCAGCGATTAACCGGCGCGGCGGCGGCAGGCGCCTCATGACTGGTCGATGCGGTGACGCCGTTGGATTGCAGGAAGCGCGCCGCGTTCCACAGCTTCGTCGCGAAGTTGCGATACCCCTCGACCCGCTTCTCATCCATCTTCACGTCGCGGCCCTGGCTTTCCATGGCAGACATGAAGAAACGCAGCGCGTCCGCGCCGAACTTGTCGATCAGGCCTAGCGGATCCACGACATTGCCCTTGGACTTGGACATTTTCTGCCCGTCGGCCGCGCGTACCAGCCCGTGGAGGTAGAGCTTGCGCCACGGCACATCACCCATGAACTCCATCCCCTGCATCGCCATGCGCGCATCCCAGAAGAACAGGATATCGAAGCCGGAAATCAGCAGATCATTGGGATAATGGCGGCTCAGCGTATCGCTCTGTTCTGGCCAGCCGAGCGTGCCGAAGGGCCAGAGCGCCGAGGAAAACCATGTGTCGAGCACGTCGGGATCGCGACGAATAGAAGCTGTTACATTGTTGCCATCAACATTGAGGCCCGCTTCGTCTCCTATGACGACATTAAAGGTCTTGCCTTCTAAATCCCAATTCTCTCGATAGAAGGTCTCCGCTTGCGCAATTGCGTCCTCATCGTTTTCTGCGACAAAGGTTGGCAAAGCTGAGGATGGGTTACCAATGCGATCGGGGTGGAGCTTAGGAAAATCAGCTCCCCATAAAGGAAAGCCAAACCACGCCGGAATCTGATGCCCCCACCAAAGCTGGCGCGAGACGCACCAGGGCTGGATATTCTCCATCCAGTTGAAGAACGTCTTTTCCCACGTCTTGGGCACGATCTCGATCCGCCCGTCACGCACGGCCTGCATCGGCGCGACCGCCAGCTTCTCGGCATCGACATACCATTGGTCGGTCAGCCAGGGTTCGATCACCACGCCCGAACGATCGCCAAAGGGCGTCTGGATGGTGCGCGGTTCGAAGTCCGCTTCGACCTCCTCGCCATCCTTATTCTTCGAGACATGCGGCACCAGCATACCCAGCGCCTTCATCTCGGCAACGACCAACTCGCGCGCGCCATCGACGCCATCCCGCTTAAAGCGATGCAGCCCCAGGAAGCGTTCCGGGATCAGCCCATCCGCCGTCTGCACAACATTGGCATCGGCATCGAACATGTTGAGCATCTCGGCCGCGCGGAAGCCGGCCCGCTTGCCCACCTCAAAGTCGTTGAAGTCGTGACCCGGCGTGATCTTGACCGCGCCAGACCCTAGTTTGGGATCGGCATAGTCGTCCGCGACCACCTTGAACCGCCGCCCGGTGATCGGCTGGAGGATATCCTTGCCGATGACATCCTTATAGCGCGGGTCTTCGGGATGCACCGCCACCGCCATGTCGGCCAGCATCGTCTCGGGCCGCGTGGTCGCCACGACGATATGATCCGCACCATTGGCCAGCTTCACGCCATCCGCCAGCGGATAGCGGAAATGCCAAAAGCCGCCCTTCACTTCCTGCGTCTCGACCTCAAGGTCAGAAATCGCCGAGCGGAAACGCGGGTCCCAGTTCACCAGCCGCTTGTCGCGGTACAGAAGCCCGCGCTTGTGCAACTCCACAAACACCTTGATGACGGCCTTCGAAAAGCCCTCATCCATGGTGAAGCGTTCATTGGCCCAGTCCATCGAGCAACCAAGCCGTCGTAGCTGACGCGTAATCGCGCCGCCGCTTTCGGCCTTCCACTCCCAGACCTTCTCAATGAACTGCTCGCGCGTATAGTTGGTGCGCTTGTCCTGCCGCGCCTCCATCTGCCGCTCGACCACCATCTGCGTCGCGATGCCCGCATGGTCGGTGCCCACGACCCACAGCGCGTCCTTGCCCCGCAGCCGCTCGTACCGGATGACGATGTCCTGCAACGTGTTATCGAGCGCATGGCCGATATGCAGGCTGCCGGTCACATTCGGCGGCGGATTGACGATGGTGAAGGGTTCGGCGTCCGGCCGTTCAGGGCGGAACAGCCCCTTCTGCTCCCAATGGGCATACCAGCGGGATTCGATTTCAGCGGGGTCGAAGGTCTTGGGCAGTTCGGTCATGGAAAGGCGCCTTAAAGCCCCTTCCCTGACCATTCCAGCGCTTTTACCGCCTTGCAGGGGTCAACCGAGCCAATGCGCCATAAGTCGGAACGCGGAGAACCCGCCAGATCAGCGGCCAGTGATGCGCGCAATTTCCTTTGCCACCATGTCTTCCACCAGCGCGGGAAGGCGGGCGTCCAGCCATTCCTTCAGCATCGGCTTCAACATGGACCGAACCAGACCATCCAGCGTGTTATCCTCGCCATCCTTGGGCGTTACCAGCATGGACGAAAGCGCCGAAAGCGAATGTCGCGCGGCCACTTCGCTTTCAACCGAGAGGATTGAGCTTTCCTCGCCCGGCACTTCGATCTGCGTTGCACGGCCAGTCTTGTGGGCAGGCATCGGCTCCTCCGCTCCAACCTCGTCAGTCAGTTCCAGCACTTCCTCGACCGCAGGGTCGGCGGGTTCGGCTGCCTGCTTGGGTCCGGCATCGGCTTTACCACGGCGCGACACCGCCTGCGCAGCCTCCTCACCTTCCTCAGCGATGATGCGCTTGATGGACGAAAGAATGTCCTCCATCGAGGGTTCCTTGCTCATGTCGCCCATGAATACCCCCTGTTAACCTTAAGGTTGTTGCGCCAAACCAGCAGGCACATTGGCATTTTGTGCAGGCGTGTCAACGGTTCTGGTCGCTTCAGGCTGGGGCGCGGGATCGAAATCCCAATCGAACCACTTGCCCTTCACCCGCTCATAATTAACCATGGGATTATAGAGCGTGCCTGTTTCCAGACTGAGGTCGTCCGCTTCCGCATGTCCCATCGCGGCCAACAGGCTGAAGCCCGCGACATAGGCGTTGCGCCGGGCCGACACCAATTGCACCTTGGCGTTGAGCGCTTCCTGTTCCGCGTTCAATATGTCCAATATGGTGCGGCTGCCGACAGAATTTTCCGCCCGCACGCCTTCCAGCGAAAGGTTGGCCGCCTCGACCGCCTTCTGGTTGGATTCGATGCTTTGCAGCGATGCCTGCCAGCTCGCATAGGCAGAGCGCGTTTGAGCAATCACGCTACGCTCGACCTCTATTTCCTGCTCCATCGCCTGCGATTCGAGCGCCTGGTTCTGGCGCACCTGCGCTCCGGGTCGGCCGCCCTGATAAAGCGGAAGGCGCAACGTCGCTCCTGCGACCACCTGCTTGTTGATCTGCGACGGATCGCTCGGGTCGTCGAGCGATCCCAGATAATGGGTGTAGCTGCCCTGCGCGAAACCGGACAGCGTCGGGAGGACGCCTGCCTTTGCCACCCGCACGTCATAGCGAGCAGCTTCACGCGCCTTTTTCGCGGCGATGAGGTCAGGATTGTCGGCAAGCGCCACCTGAACCGCCGTTTCCGGGGTAGCAGGAAGGCCGGGGAGCGGCGGCGGCGGCTGCAAATCATCAGGCGTCGCGCCGACCAGGGCGATATAATTCTCTCGGCTGGCGATCAGGTTCGCCTGCGCCGTTTGCAGGTCGGATCGGGCCAACGCGAGCCGCGACTCGGACTGGGCAACGTCCGTCCGCGTAAGATCGCCCACTTCAAATCGGTCGTTCGTTGCCTGCAGGTTGACGCCAAGCGCGCTGACATTCGCCAAATTCAGAGACACGATCGCGCTATCACGGATCACATCCATATAGGCCGCGACAACTTGGGAGAAGATCGATGCCTCGGTCCCGCGCAGATTGGCCTGACCCGCCTGCACGCGGACCTTGGCCGCCTTTACCCCGTTGCGGACTGCGCCACCCTGATAAATAGGGACATTGACCGTGGCGGAGCCGACGAGCGAGCGATCAGGCGCGAGAAAGGACCGTGCAGGCTTTACCAGCAATTCCTGATATTCGCCGGTGGTCGCGATATTGGGCCGTCCATCCGCCTTGCGGATCGGCACATTCTCGTCCGTCGCCCGCTGCTGAGCCCGGGTGCCGGTAAGCGTCGGGTTGGAATGGTAAGCCTTTGCCAGCGCGCCCTGCAAGGTTTCAGCCTGCGCGATCCCGGGGGTAAGGAGCAGCAGAACCGTGGCGGCGGAGTGCCGAAGAAACACCTGCTTTGCGGTCATGACCCCCCCAGCCAATTAAAAGACGAAACGCTCCGGCGCAGCAAAACCGGGCAGGACGACCATCTCAAGATCGGTCAGGCTGACAAGACCCAGAATGCCGGAAACCACCCGCCCGCTGCACAGGCGTGTGACGCCGCGCTCGACAAGACCCGTCACCACGCGCGCGCCATCCGCAAGCTGCTCGACAAGCGTCGCGGGCACTTCCTGCACCGCGCCATCTATAAAGAGGATGTCGTAGGGCGCACCCTGCGGAGCGCCCGCTTCCAACGGGCCGCGTACGACCGTGGCGCTATTGCCCGACAATTGCGGGCCATCCTCGGTCTCGACCGCTGTCACCTGGGCGCCAAGAGCGGCAAGAAGTGCCGCGCTATACCCCGTGGCCGCGCCGATGAGCAGAACGCGATCACCCTCCTCCACCTGCGCTTCCTTCAGCAGCCGTCCGGTGGCCAGCGGCGGATTAAGCGCGCGGCCGGAGGAAAGCGGAATCGAACGATCGACATAGGCCATGGCGCGCCGTTCAGCAGGCACGAAATCTTCCCGTGGCAGGCGCGCCATCACGGCGATCACCCGTGGGTCATCGACATCGCTGGTGCGAAGCTGGCTTTCGACCATGGCGGCCCGCATCGATGAAAAATTCTGCTCGGTCACGATACTACCTCGATTGGCATAACTGTATTGGTATGGCAATACAGCGCTGACATTATCGGGACCTCTAGATCACGCGACAAGCAACGCCAAGCGGCTTTCCACGCCCGTGAACGATAATCTTGGGATCAGCGAACATGGCCGCGCTTGACTTTACATCAAAAGCCGCACATTTGCGGCCACCCACGCCGAGGCCCGATGGCGGAGTGGTTACGCAGAGGACTGCAAATCCTTGCACGCCGGTTCGATTCCGGCTCGGGCCTCCAAAGCTGCCTTATCCTGCGATAAGGCGCCAGCCCACCAGAACCAGGATGATCGCCAGCAACGGCTGAAGCACGCGGTCTGATGCGCGCGTCGCCAGCAGCGATCCGATAATGATGCCCGGGATCGATCCGATCAACAGGTTGGCGAGCAGCATGCCGTTCACATGGCCAATCCACAGATGGCCCAGCCCCGCTGCCAAGGTCAACGGCACGGCATGAACAATATCCGTCGCCACCAACCGTTGCAGCCGCATGCGGAGCGGATAGAGCGCAAGGAGCAATGTCGCGCCGATCGCCCCCGCGCCCACGGAGGTCAGTGTTACCATCGCCCCCAGCAGCGCACCTGCCGCAACCGTCAGTGGAGGCTGCCAACGCGTAAAGCGATCGGCGGTACCAACGCGGCGAGCCAAGGCCCAACGGTGGAATCGCCCGCGTAGCATGGTCGCAATCGCCGTCATGATCAGGACGCCACCCAGCGCGCTCGTGACGACGCCGCTCTTGATCTGCTGCATATGCGTCTGGGAAAGGATCAACAGCGTGATCAGCGCGGCGGGGAGGCTGCCCAGGCACAGGCGCTTCACCACCTGATAATCCGGGCCACCATCTGGCCCGCCGTGACGGTGATGAATCGCACCGCCCACGGACTTGGTGATGGCCGCGAACCAGAGGTCGGTGCCGACCGCCGTCGCCGGTGCGACGCCGAACAGCAGGATTAGGATTGGCGCCATCAGCGACCCGCCGCCAACGCCCGTCATTCCGACCATGATTCCGACGAACAGGCCCGCTATTCCATGCAGCCAGTCCATAATTCCCCCCACTCGGCGTCAGTTCGCCGTCGCGCCATACGACGACGCCCATGATGCCGCCAAGCCCCGCACAAAGTATTTTCTACCAAAATAATATAGAAAGTGACTCGAATGCGCCGTCCGGTTGCTCTCGACACCCCTTCCTTCGCCCGTCTAAAGAAGGGCGATGATGAAGCTATTCATAGGCAACAAGGCATATTCCAGCTGGTCTCTGCGGGGCTGGCTCGCCTGCAAGCTCAGCGGGTTGCCGTTCGAGGAAGTCGTGGTCCCGCTTTATGATGAAGCCTGGGAAAGGCGGCGCGAAGGCGATGAATTCGCCCCTTCTTCGGGCAAGGTGCCCATATTGTGGGACGGCGACGACACCGTTGTCTGGGACAGTCTGGCAATCATCGAATATCTGAACGAGAAGGCTGGCGGCGACAAGTTCTGGCCCACCGACACGGCGGCGCGGGCGATGGCCCGGTCAATGGCGGCGGAAATGCATTCCAGCTTCGCGGCGCTGCGGCGCGAGCACAGCATGAACATCCGCCAGATTTACGACGCAGTGCCGCCATCCGAAGCTGTCGCGCAGGACATCGCCCGCATCATGCAGCTATGGGCACAGGCCCGGGCTCGCTATGGTGGCGTGGGCGATTTCCTGTTCGGCGAATTTGGCGCGGTGGACGTGATGTTCGCCCCGGTCGTGACGCGCTTCATAACCTATCAGCTGCCCGTCGCACGTTTTGCCGAAGCCTATATGCAGGCGGTCGTCAATCATCCCTGGATGCAGGAATGGATCGGCGGCGCACAGGCTGAGGAATGGGTGATCGATCGATTCGAAGCACCGCCCGTTTCGAATTGAGCTTGCGGCGGATTCGGTCTTGGGGGCCATTCCCTCTCCCCTTCAGGGGAGAGGGTGCCGAGCGCAGCGAAGGCGGGAGAGGGGCCTGAAAGGCGAAATCGCTCACCTTCTCCCTCCCAAAACAAAAAAAGGGCCGGCAGACTTGCGTCCCCGGCCCCTCTTTCATCCTGATCGATTAGATCAGCCGACGATTTCTTCGGGCTTGAAGAAATAGGCGATCTCGATCGCGGCATTTTCCTCGCTGTCCGAACCATGGACCGAGTTGGCTTCGATCGACTCGGCATATTCCTTGCGGATGGTGCCTTCGTCGGCGTTGGCCGGGTTGGTGGCGCCCATGATGTCGCGGTTGCGCTTCACGGCATCTTCGCCTTCCAGGACCTGGACCACGACCGGGCCGGAAATCATGAAGGCAACCAGATCAGCGAAGAAAGGGCGTTCCTTGTGAACGGCATAGAAGCCTTCGGCCTGTTCGCGGCTCATGCGGATGCGCTTGGACGCGACGACGCGCAGGCCTGCTTCTTCCAGCTTCTTGGTCACGGCGCCGGTCAGGTTGCGGCGCGTGGCGTCAGGCTTGATGATCGAAAAGGTGCGGGTCACGGCCATAAGGCTCAAAAGCTCCGGATTGTTGGAATTGGCGCGCCCTTTAGACCGCGCCGCTTCGCACCGCAAGGGGGCGTGGCCGCCCCGCTTGCTCACGGACCCTGCACCCATTTCCCCTGCTCCTGCCGCCAGAAGCGGGGCGTCACCCCCTCCCGCTTCGACAGGGCACGCCAGCTTTCGCGCGCGCCATCGACGGTCAGCGTGTCGAAAAAGTAGAAAGCGCGCTCGAAATCGAGCGCCTCTTCACGCCATAGGCCATCGGCAATCGCGACGTGCCGGGCACCGTTCGCAGGGCTGCAATCCTGCGCCAAAAGTACCGGCTGCATCGCCTCGCCGCCCTCCCCCGCCCGGCCATGGGCAAGGAAGCTTTCCGGCGGCCCGTTCCACAGCCCAGCCGAAATGCGTTCCAGCTGTTCCTCGTCCTGCGCGACCACCAGCAACCGCTCACCCAGGCCGAGTATGCGCGCCGCAATGGCGGGCAGCACCCGGTCCACAGGATCACGGCTAAGCTGGTAGAAATCGACCTGCATCAGCGCTCAAACTTGTCCGCCACCAGACGATCGATCAGGCGCACACCATAGCCGGTCGCGCCCTTGTCCCAGGTTGCGCCGGGCTTGTCGGCCCACACCATGCCCGCAATGTCGAGATGAGCCCATTTGACCCCATCATCAACGAATCGCTTGATAAACTGCGCTGCGGTGATCGATCCGGCATAGCGCGCGCCCATATTCTTCATGTCCGCGATCGGGCTGTCGATCAGCTTGTTATAGGCGTCGCCCAGCGGAAAGCGCCAAAGCTGGTCCCCCGCCGCCTTGCCAGCAGCGAGCAGATCCTCGGCAAGCCCTTCGTCATTGGCGAACAGTCCGGCATATTGATCGCCCAACGCCACGATCATCGCGCCGGTCAGGGTGGCAAGATCAATGACAACCTCGGGAGAATAGGTTTTCTGCGCCCAGGTGATCACGTCGCACAGCACCAGGCGCCCTTCGGCATCGGTGTTGATGACCTCGATCGTCTGGCCCGACATGGAGGTCACGATGTCACCGGGACGCTGCGCGTTACCGTCCGGCATGTTTTCCACAAGGCCGCAAACGCCGATGACGCGCGCTTTCGCCTTGCGCCCCGCGAGCGCCTTCATCGCGCCCGCGACCGCGCCTGCGCCGCCCATGTCCCACTTCATGTCTTCCATGCCCGCGCCGGGCTTCAACGAAATGCCGCCGGTATCAAAGGTGACACCCTTGCCGACAAAGACGATGGGCTTGTCGCCCGCGTCGCCCGTGCCATCCCACTCCATCGCCAACAGGCGGGGTTCGCGTACCGACCCCTGCGCAACGCCGAGCAGCGCGCCCATGCCCAGTTCCGCCATCGCCGCCTTGTCGAGAACGGTGACCTTGACGCCCAGCTGCTCCAGATGACGGCAGCGTTCGACGAAGCTTTCCGGATACAGGATGTTCGCCGGTTCAGAGACCAGCTCGCGCGTGAAGGTGACGCCATCGGCCACCGCCGACAGCCTTTGCCAATGCGCATCCGCGTCATTCGCAACGACCGACAGCTTCATCAATGTCGGCTTTGTCTTTTCCGGCTGCCGGGTGCGATAGGTATCGATCCGCCAGGCGCGCAGAGATGCCCCAAAGGCAAAATGAGCCGCCTTATCACCAGCCGCGCCGCCGAAAAACTCCACTGCGGCATGGCTCGCCCCGCTCGTAAGCAAGCGTGCAGTCAGCGCCGCGCCCGCCCGTTCATAATCCGCCTCGCTCCCGCTGCCGGTGCCGACGAGAACGATGCGCAGCACCTTACCACCCTCTTCGACGAAGCTTTCAAAGCTTCCGCCCGCCTCGCCCGTGAAGCGCGCCGCCGCAGCACCCGCCGCCAAAGTAGGCGCCGCCGCGATCGGCAAGGCATCGAAACCGCCCTTGGGAACGGCAAAGACCAGCGTGTCGGCGTCGGGACGCACCGGGGTGAATGCGATTTCCATCAAGGGTCCTTCTTCTGCTTTTCTGATCGTGTGGCGCTATGAACGCTCCATGCCAGATAATGTCGCTTGCCCCATCTGGCAAAGCCGTTCGACCGATTTCCGGTAAAAGAAGCGTGACGAAAGATTGCGGCGCGCGCAAAGCAATGCGATAGGCGGGCAACGAAGCGCCCCTGAAGAGGCACGATCCCCTTGCAGAATTTTTCCCATTCCTCGCGTCTGAAACATATGCTGGCCGCAAGCGCGGCACTCGCCTACATGGGCGGGATGCCGCATGCCTTCGCGCAGGAGCTGCAATCGCCGCAGGTGCCCGTCAGCGCGCCGGACGCGCCTGTACCCGCGACCGACAAAGAAATCGGCTTTGCGGCGGACGCCCTGGAATATGACAATAATACGGAAATCGTGACAGCCACCGGCAATGTCCAATTGCTGCGGCAGGGCAACCGCCTGCGCGCGGACAAGGTGGTGTGGAACCGGACGACCGGCCAGGTGGAAGCGCGCGGAAATGTCTCGGCGACCGATCCTGAAGGCAATATCGCTTATGGCGACCGCTTCCAGGTGACCGACACGCTGGAGGACGGCACGGTCGAAAACATGCTGCTGGTGCTTCAGTCGGGCGGCCGATTGGCGGCGGTGCAGGGCGTTCGGGTGAACGGCGTCTATACGCTGCACAAGGCCGCTTATACGGGCTGCAACGTAGTGGACAGCGACGGCTGCCCCAAGGAACCCACTTGGCAGATCAAGGCGGTAAAGGTCGTCTACGACCCAGTCGCCGCTCGCGTGCGATACCGCAACGCCAGCGTGGAAATATTCGGCCTTCCGCTCATTCCGCTGCCCGGCTTTTCGCACCCGGTTGGTGATACGGGCGGCACGGGGCTGTTGGTGCCAAATCTTCGCTACGACCGGAATAACGGCGTTGAAGTCGCCCTGCCCTATTACATCAAGTTGGCGCCAAATCGCGACCTGACAATCACGCCGCATGTCTATTCCAAGACGCTGCCGATGCTGGAGGCGAATTTCCGCCATCGCTGGGACCGTGGCGCCTATCAGATTACCGGCTACGCCACCCATGCGCGGCGCATCGACGGCAGCAGTTCCCTGCCCAGCTCCACCGGGCCTGCAGGATCGGAAAAGGATTTCCGCGGCTATCTGGACGCCAGCGGCGCCATGCAGTTGACGCCGGAATGGAGCGTCAACGGATCGCTCCGCGTGGCGAGTGACCGCACCTTCCTTCGCCGCTACGACATCAGCCGCGACGACCGGCTGCGTTCGACCCTGGGCGCCCAGCGCATCGGCGAGAACAGCTATTTCTCCATCGCTGGCTGGGCCGTACAGACGCTGCGCCTCGGCGATCCGCAGGGGCAAACGCCGATCGCGCTGCCCGTCATCGACTATCGCCTCCGCCTCCTCGATCCGCTGCTTGGCGGCCGCATCCAGCTTCAGGCGAACAGCCTCGCGATCACCCGCACCCACGGCCAGGATACGCAGCGCGCCTTCGCTGCCTTTGAATGGAACCTGCGCAAGCTGACGGGCATGGGTCAGGAGGTGAATTTCACCACCTATCTACGCGGCGACGTCTATCACAGCAGCGACAATCTGCAGAACAACATCGCCCGTTATGCCGGCGATCCAGGCTGGCAGGCGCGCGGCATCGCCGCAGCCGCGATCGATGTTCGCTGGCCCTTCATGGGTGAGGCATTCGGCGGGGTTCAGCGGATCGCCCCCCGGGTGCAGATCGTAGCAGCGCCCCGGCTGGCAAATCTTTCCGTCCCCAATGAAGACGCGCGCGCCATCGATCTGGAGGACAGCAACCTCTTCGCGCTCAATCGCTTCGCAGGCTATGACCGGTTCGAAGATTCGACCCGCATCACCTATGGCCTGGAATATGGCCTGTCCTTACCCGGCTTTTCGCTGGAAAGCGTGATCGGCCAGAGCTATCGCCTCAACAGTCGCGAGAGCATCCTGCCCGACGGCACCGGCCTTTCCGATCGCATGTCCGACATTGTCGGCCGCACGACCGTGCGCTTCCGGGATTTCGTAAGCCTCATCCACCGTTTCCGACTGGACAAGGACGGGCTGGACGTGCGCCGCAATGAAATCGACGCGACGATCGGCAGCCGCAAGACCTATGCCATGGTCGGTTATCTCCGGCTCAACCGGAACGCCGCGCCCGGGCTTGAGGATTTGCAGGACCGCGAGGAACTGCGTTTCGGTGGCCGTGTGCAATTTGCTCGCTTCTGGTCCGTTTTCGGGTCCACCGTCGTCGATCTGACTGACAAGAAGGAAGACCTAAGCAGCGCCGCGGATGGCTACGAACCCGTCCGTCACCGGCTCGGCATTGCCTATCAGGATGACTGTCTGACGCTGGGCCTGACGTGGCGTCGCGATTATCTGGCCGCCGGTGACGCGCGAAAGGGCAATAGCTTCCAACTACGGCTGGCTTTTCGGAATATCGGCATATAAGGATCAGCCTTCCCGTTCAGGACCGGTTCTGGCCGCTCAGGACCGGTTAAGGCGGACTGGCGCATCACGCGCTGGACCGTAATGGAGAGTTTTGTCGACGATGCAGCCTGTCGTTTCCCCGCCTTCCCGCCTTGGACAATCGCTTCGGACCAGCGCGCGCGCCCTGCTCCTGTCCTCCATCCTGCTGGGATCGATCGGCAGCCCTGTCGCCGCCCAGACCGTCAATGACGATGAAGGGGTCGCCGCGCAGCAGTTGAACCTGCCCAAGGACGTGACCGTCTTTGGCAAAAGCGATCCTAATGTCCGCAAGGCTACGGCCATCGTCAACGGCCGCATCATCACCGGCACCGACGTGGATCAGCGCCTGGCGCTCATCCTCGCGGCAAATGGTGGCAAGGTGTCGCCAGAGGAACGGGAGCGGCTGCGCGTGCAGGTGCTGCGCAACCTCATCGACGAGACGCTTCAGATTCAGGAAGCCGCCGCCCACGACATCAAGATCGACAAGTCAGAAATCGACCAGAGCTATGAGCGTGTCGCGGCGAACTTCAAGCAGTCGCCCGCCCAGTTCGACCAATATCTGCGCGCTCAGGGTAGCGCGCCCGCCAGCATCAGGCGTCAGATCGAGGGCGAGCTGGCATGGAGCCGCCTGCTCCGCCGCAACATTCAGCCCTTCGTCAACGTCTCCGCAGACGAGGTGAAGTCGGTCGTCGATCGCATGAACGCGGCCAAGGGCAGCGACGAATATCGCATCGGTGAGATCTACCTGTCGGCAACGCCCGAAAATGAGGCGCAGATCGTCTCGAATGCCCGCAACATCATCGAACAGATCAAGCAGGGCGGCAGCTTCGCCGCCTACGCCCGCCAGTTTTCCGAAGCATCGACGGCTGCGGTCGGCGGCGACCTTGGGTGGGTTCGCCCGGCGCAGTTGCCCGATGAACTGGCCAAGGCCGCCAATGAGATGCAGGTCGGGCAGCTCGCTGGCCCCATCCCCGTTCCGGGCGGCATCTCCGTCATCTATGTCATGGACAAGCGCAAGGTGCTGACCGCTGACCCGCGCGACTCTCTGCTCAGCCTCAAGCAATTGTCGATCAGCTTCCCGCCCGGCACCACCAAGGAGCAGGCGAGTGCCAAGGCGGCCAGCTTCGCCGCGCAGATCAAGACGATCAAGGGATGCGGCCAGGCGAACGAACTGGGTGGCAAGATCGGCGCCGATGTCGTGGACAATGACAATGTGAAGGTGCGCGACCTGCCGCCGCAGTTGCAGGAAATCCTCCTCGGCCTGCAGGTTGGCGAAGCGACCCCTCCCTTTGGCTCGGTCAATGACGGCGTGCGCGTTCTCGTCGTTTGCGGCCGCGATGAAGCCAACAGCGCCGCCGCGCCGAACGCCGAACAGATCATGGCTCAGCTGGAGGAAGAACGGGTCAACAAGCGCGCCCGCATCTATCTGCGTGACCTTCGCCGCGATGCCATCATCGACTATAACTGATCCAGCCTCGGCTCGACCGGAGCTGGCGCCCTTTGCCGTCCCGCTGGGCGACCCGGCGGGGATCGGGCCGGAAATCGTAGCGAAAAGCTGGGTGATGCGCGAAGCACGCGGATTGCCCACCTTTTTCGCCGTGGGTGATGCTGCATCGTTGCGCCGGGTCTGGTCCGGCCCTATCGCCCCCATCGCCACGCCGCAAGAGGCAGCGGCGCTGTTCGACACCGCGCTTCCCTGCCTCCAGGTTGCCGACGCCGGTGACATCGTGCCCGGCTCCCCCAGCATAGACGGCGCGCGCACTGCGTTTCAGGCACTCGAAGTGGCGGTCGGCCTCGCCCGCACCGGATCGGCCGCCGGGATCGTCACCGCCCCTGTCGGCAAGGAACAGCTTTACGGCGTCGGCTTCACCCATCCCGGCCAGACCGAGTTCATTGCCGAACGTTGCGGCGTAGCCCCCCACAATGCGGTGATGATGCTCGCCGGTCCTTCATTGAAGGTGGTGCCCATCACCATCCATATCCCGCTGGCAGAGGTCGCCTCGGCCCTGACCATCGACCTGATCCGCGCCCGCGCCACGACCACGGTCAAGGGATTGCAGCGCAATTTCGGCATCCCCCGCCCGCGCATCGTCGTCGCCGGACTCAACCCCCATGCGGGTGAGGGCGGCGCGCTGGGCCGGGAAGAAATCGACATCATCAGCCCCGCGATCGAATCGCTGCGGGCGGAAGGCATGGACATTGTCGGCCCCCTTTCCGCCGATGGCCTGTTCCACGCCCGTGCCCGCGAAACCTACGACGCGGTGCTGTGCATGTATCATGACCAGGCGCTGATCCCGCTCAAGACCCTGCATTTCGATGAGGGCGTCAACATCACGCTCGGCCTGCCGATCGTGCGCACCTCGCCCGACCATGGCACCGCCTTCGGCATTGCCGGAACGGACAGCGCAAACCCCGGCGCGATGATGGCCGCGCTCAAGATGGCGGCGGAAGCTGCGCGATCGCGGTTAAGCCATGGGGGCTGATACGCGGCCGGTCCTGCCGCCGTTGCGTGAAGTCATCGCGGCGCACGGCCTGCAAGCGAGCAAGGCGCTCGGCCAGAACTTCCTGCTCGACGAACAGCTGCTCGATCGCATTGCCGCCATCCCCGGATCACTGACGGATCAGCCCGCGTTCGAGGTCGGACCCGGCCCCGGCGGCCTGACCCGCGCGATCCTGCGAGCCGGAGCACGGCTGGTCGCTGTCGAACGGGATCGCCGTTGCCTGCCCGCCCTTGCTGAATTGTCCGATGCCTTCCCCGGCCAGTTGCGCGTCATATCCGGCGACGCCATGCAGGTGGACGCGCACGCCGAAGCTGGCGAACATGCCCACATCATAGCCAACCTGCCTTATAACGTCGGCACCGCCCTGCTGATCGGCTGGCTGTCTACGGAATGGAAGCCGCTGCCCTGGTGGTCCTCCCTGACGCTCATGTTCCAGATGGAAGTCGCCGAACGCATCGTCGCAAAACCGGGCGGCGACCATTATGGCCGTCTCGCCGTCCTGTCCCAGTGGCGCAGCGACGCCCGGATCGCCATGAAGGTCCACCGCAGCGCCTTCACCCCGCCACCCAAGGTCATGTCCGCCGTGGTGCACATCACGCCCAAAGCAGCGCCAGAGGGCGTGCAACTAAAGCATCTCGAACGCCTCACCGCCGCCGCCTTCGGCCAACGCCGCAAGATGCTGCGCCAAAGCCTCAAAGGTCTACCGGGAGCGTTGGAGGCGCTGGATCAAGTCGGCATAGACCCCCAACGACGGGCTGAAACGGTCAGCGTCGAAGAGTTTGTTGAAGTGGCCCGGGTGATGGGCGGGCGTCGGCCGTAGGTCTGCTGTGGGTGGCTAGCGGACGGGTCATGTTCCAGATACTATTGCGGCATGAAAATGAGGTTCCAGAGGAAGCTGCGCGGCAACCGCCGGGTAGACCGGATCAGGGATGGTGGCGGCAAGTCACAGATCGCACCCGAGCATGGCAACATCGTTTGCATGAAGTCGATTGGCGACCGTCTCTATCTTCTTGCTCAACGGGGCGTTGTGTCGGGCGAGATGGCCGACAGTATCGACCCGGAGCGAACGAACGAGGCTATTCCCCCATTCGTGCAGCGCACTGAGCTTTCCTACGGCGTTGATCATACCTTCATTCAACAGACGCTCGGCGTTGCTTTTCAATTGCTCGACCATACTTACCTACCGGATACGGTAGATGAAGATGAAGCGCGCGCTCACGCTCTTGATGCGGCGATTGCGCTAGCTGCGATCGTCGACGTTGCGGACGAGATGCAGGCTCACCAAGACTGGACGCGAGCACAACTGCGGGCTGGTTCATTGGAGGTTGGACATCTACCTCGAACGGCAAATCTCAGGGGCAAACTGCACGGCTGCATATCGCACTTACGCGAGGTGGAAACATCGCTAGCGAAGCTGTCGTTAATGTTCCATCCAAAAGCGGTTCCTAATGATCAGTGGCAGAAGGGCTTTCGCGTCGCTATCGCTACTAAGCACCAGAAGTCAGAGGAAACCGAGTATTTGGAAAGTGTCTTCACTTTCCTCCGCTCGGTCGTGGAGCATCGCAACGCGATCATCCACCCTAAGGCCACGCACAACGTCACCTCACATGATTATGCTATGCGACCTGACGGAGCGATTTGGGCACCGAGTCTCGAAATTGTTCATCCAGAGTTCCCGCTAGATAGACAGGACTCGGTGCAGTTCCTTAAAAACCAATCGAACAGCATGGGGCATGCGTTTGAAACCGTCCTCAGTTGCCTCTGCAATATCAATGCAACGTCTTTCAACGACATGTTTGACACGAGCGTGGCGGCTCTTCCAGCAGGAGAGTTGCGTTTCGGTTCCCGGCTGGTGTGGAACAGCGTGGTAAGGCCGGAATTTGCGAACAGGTTCCTACAACGTACAGCTGTTGCGGAACAAAAAGCAGCGTCGGAAGCGACATAAGGTGATTGCCGCAGGGATAGTAGAACCGCTAAGCCGGTGCAATGTCCACTCTCGGCCAAAGAAATCGGTCGCGTGTACGGCACAAATGTCGCTTGCCGCCGGGCAGCTTGCCCGCCTCTATCTGGAAGGCCACCTATGGAGCGCAGAGCCTCACGATTAGCGCCGTCGATGGCTGGCGAGGGTGGATTTCAGTCATCCCCCCTCCCGCAAGCGGGAGGGGGCTAGGGGGTGGGCCAGAGCAACGCCCGACCTTATTCAGCAACGGCACACCCGCAGGGCTCGCTTCGCTCGCGCCCACCCCTAACCCCTCCCGCCTGCGGGAGGGGAATTTCTTGGGTTACCCCGTTCAAGACAATCTCAGAAGCCTGGACCTAACTCTAACCGACAGCCTCAAGGCGTCTCCGTCTCCACCACCTTCGGCACCACGACAGCATCCTTCGCACTCAGCACCGTCGCAGGCGGCCCCTTCTGGATCGCGGCGGCGAGTTTGCCGACAGCCGCGCAGTCGGACTTGCACGCGCTCTGCGCCTGGGCGAGATTTTCCTTTGCCTTGGCGATCGCACCCTTCTCGACCATCGCCTCGCCCTGCCCCACCAGTGCATGTACATCATTCGGGTCGAGCAGCAGCGCCTCGCGATAGAGGCGGATGGCCTTGCCCTGAAGGCCCTGCGCACGGGCTACTTCGGCCAGTTCAATATAGGCCGAGCGATTACGCGGATCGACCGCAAGCGCCGTTTCCAGCGCATCGTTCGCCGCACTGAAATTCCCTGCCCGGCGCGCAGTGACGCCCGCCTGCTGCCATTCGATAGACAAAGGCGAAATCTGGGCATCCGGGCGCTGCGTCAAACCGGCGCTCGACACGCTGGTCAGCAGGACGGCAAGGGCGATCGAAGCAGGGGTAAAACGCATGCACAACTCCAGCCATGTTTCAGGCGTTGATTCTACCCGAGTGTCGTCATTTTGGCGGGGCTTGTCCATCGCCTCTTTCATGCACCGCGCCGAAGCCGGGCGAAATAGAAACCGTCCGTCGCGTCATGCCCCGGCGTCAGCAAACGGCCATGCCCATGCACCCGCCCGGCCGCGATCGGGATCGCCTCAGCCGTCCATCCCTCGTGGCGATCGAGAAACGCCTGCACCTGCCCCGCACCTTCCTGATCGGTCAGGGCGCAGGTGGCGTACACAAGCGCCCCACCGGGCGCCACCAGCGGCGCCGCGAAGTCCAATATGCGCGCCTGTTCGCCCACCAGCCGTTCCAGCCGCGCGGGTGTCAGGCGCCAGCGAGCCTCGGGATTGCGCCGCCAGGTCCCGGTCCCGGAACATGGCGCATCGACAAGCACGACGTCCGCTTGCCCCTGCAGGCTCTCCAGCCCCCGCGCCTCATGCCCCTGATCAAGCAGCAATGTCTGGATGAAGGTCGCCCCCGCCCGCTCGGCGCGCGGGTCAAGGCGTGAGAGGCGCGAGCGGATCGTGTCCGCCGCGATCAGCGTCCCTTGTCCGGCCATCGACGCCGCAAGCGCCAGCGTCTTGCCGCCAGCTCCCGCGCAAAGGTCGATGACAGTCATGCCGGGCGCAGCGCCGCAAGCCGCAGAGATGAGCTGGCTGCCCGCATCCTGCACCTCGACCAGCCCCTGCTTCCACGCATCGCTCTGCTCAACCGGCCAACCCTCCGGCAGGCGCAGCGCGTCAGGCAAGCCGTGGATAGGCACCGCTTCGGGAAATAGCGACGCGACCTTCTCCGCCGTCGCTTTCAGCCGGTTCACCCGCAAATCGACAGGCGCCCGGCCCAGCAACTCCTCCTGCTCGACAGGCGCCGCAAACAGCGGCTTGAGCCAGGCAGGAACCGCCCCGGCTATCGCACCCCCCTCCTCAGCAAGGATAGGCGCAGGCCCATGCGGCGATCCATCGAACAAAGCCGCGATATCCGGCCTTTCCCGCGCCAGTCCGATCATCGCCGCGCGGCCATTTCCTGGCCGTTCCGCAGCCCGGCGCACCGCGTCATAAACATGATCGCGCACCGCTCGCCGGTCGCGCGAACCGGCATAGCGCCGTTCCTTGAAGTAACGTGCAATCAGCGTATCGGCAGCCGGTCCACCATCGCGCGCCGAAGCGATGATGGCATCCAGCAGCTCGATCGCGGCCTGAACACGAGCGGAGGGGGTCACCCCGCCCTACCCTCAGCGGGTGGGATAGTTGGGCGCTTCCCGCGTGATGGTCACATCATGGACATGGCTTTCGGACAGGCCCGCATTGGTGATCTGGACGAAGCGAGCGCGCTCCTGAAGGTCCTTGATCGTGCGGCTGCCGGTGTAGCCCATCGCCGCCTTCACGCCCCCGACCAGCTGGTGGATGACGTCCTTCGCAGGCCCCTTGAACGGCACCTGTCCCTCGATCCCTTCGGGCACCAGCTTCATCTGGTCCTTGATATCCGCCTGGAAATACCGGTCGGCAGAGCCCCGCGCCATCGCGCCCACGCTGCCCATGCCGCGATAGCTCTTGTAGGCGCGGCCCTGATAGAGGAAGGTTTCGCCCGGCGCTTCGGCCGTACCCGCCAGCAGCGATCCGACCATGACGCAGCCCGCGCCCGCCGCCAGCGCCTTTGCAACGTCACCCGAGGTGCGAAGCCCGCCGTCAGCGATCACCGGAACGCCATGCTTTGCCGCTTCGTTGGCGGCGTCCATGACGGCGGTCAGCTGCGGCACGCCCACGCCCGCAACCACGCGCGTGGTGCAGATGGAGCCAGGCCCGATCCCGACCTTCACGCAGTCGGCCCCGGCGTCGATCAAAGCCTTGGTCGCTTCAGCGGTCGCAACATTACCCGCCACGACCTGAACATGGTTGGACAGACGCTTCACCGCCTCGACCGCAACCGCGACCTGCTTGCTATGGCCGTGCGCGGTATCGATGACGATCAGGTCGCATTCGGCGTCGATCAGCGCCTCGCTACGCTCCAGCCCCTTGTCGCCCACTGTCGTCGCCGCAGCCACACGCAGGCGGCCCGAACCGTCTTTGGTCGCCTGCGGATAGGTGACCGCCTTCTCGATATCCTTGACCGTGATGAGGCCGACGCAATGATAATCATCATCGACCACCAGCAGCTTCTCGATCCGCCGCTGGTGCAGCAGACGCTGCGCTTCATCCTGGCCCACGCCCGCCTTGACCGTGGCAAGATTATCCTTGGTCATCAGTTCGCTGACGGGCTGATTGGGGTTTTCCGCGAAGCGCGTATCGCGGTGGGTAAGGATGCCGACCAGCTTGCCGCTGTTCTCAACGACCGGAATGCCGCTGATCCGGTGCCGCTCCATCAACATCTGCGCGTCAGCCAGGGTAGCGCGCGGCGTGATCGTGATAGGGTTCACCACCATGCCGCTCTCAAAGCGCTTGACCGCACGCACCGCATCCGCCTGCTCTTCGATAGACAAATTGCGATGCAGGACGCCGATGCCGCCCAGCTGCGCCATCACGATCGCCATGTCGGCTTCCGTCACAGTGTCCATCGCAGAGGACAGGACCGGGATGTTCAGCTTGATCTGCTTGGTCACATAGGTGCTGGTGTCCGCCTGGCTGGGCAGCACATCGGACTCGCCGGGCTGCAACAGCACGTCGTCAAAGGTGAGGCCGAGGCGGATGTCCATGTGAAAGCCACTTTCTATTTGCGCGACCTGGCGGGGGATCGCTGGGGATTCGTGGCGGCCCATGTAACCATTAACCAGCGAAACGGCCAGACCTTAGGCGCATTTTGTTGCTGGGCGCCTCACGGCACAAGAGGACAGGCGCTTTTCAGGATTTGGCGGCGGCACCCACAAGCCGATCCAGCCATGCCTGCGCCTGCTTCGGCTCCCCAACAGCCTGTGAACTGACCGGCCCGCGCGACGCAAGAAACTCCTGCTGCAACTCGAACGGGGGCATCAACAGTTGTTCCCGCGCCTTATCGACAGCTTCCCCGATTTCCGCCAACTGTTCGATGATCGGAGCGATCGCGGCGCGGCTTGCCCGGTCCTCCTTATGCCCGAACAGGCCCCATTTCCCGGAAGCGGTGACGCGCAATGCGTCCAACAGCGCTTCCGTATATTCCGCCTCCAGTTCCAGGCGGCGGGTGTCCAGGCGTTCCAGTCGGTCAGCTTTTGCCATGACAATCCCTATCTCACCACGATGAGATAGCCGCAAACAAAAAGGGCGCCGCCCGACGGCAGCGCCCTCTTCAAACCCTTGACCGCCGATCAGATCCCGGCAGGCGAAGGATCGCCGAACGGCCCCTTGCGCTTGCGCGTCTTGGGGATGGACGAACCCGCCGCCGGAACCACCGATGGCTTGATCGTCGTGCCGTCGTCACGGGTAATCTCACCCTTGTCGAGCAGCGTCTTGATCTCCTCGCCTGACAACGTCTCATATTCCAGCATCGCGTTGGCCAGCAGATGCAGCTGGTCCTCATGACCCTTCAGCACTTCCTGCGCCCGCGCATAGCCCTGCTCGACCAGCCCACGAATTTCCTTGTCGATCAGCTTCGCCGTCTCGTCCGACATATGGACGCGCTGGCTCTGCGAATAGCCGAGGAAGGTCTCGCCCTGCTGCTCTTCATATTGCAGCGGGCCGAGCTTGTCGGACATGCCCCATTGCGTGACCATGTCGCGCGCGAGCTTGGTGGCATATTGAATGTCACCCGAAGCACCCGACGACACCTTGTCGTAACCGAAGATGATCTCCTCGGCGACGCGGCCACCCATGGCGACGGCCATGTTCGCGTGCATCTTGTCACGGTGATAGCTGTAGCTGTCCCGCTCCGGCAAGCGCATCACCATGCCCAGCGCACGGCCGCGCGGGATGATCGTCGCCTTGTGGATGGGGTCGGACGCCGGTTCATGAACCGCGACGATGGCATGGCCCGCCTCATGATAGGCGGTCATCTTCTTCTCGTCCTCGGTCATGACCATGGAGCGGCGCTCGCTGCCCATCATGACCTTGTCCTTGGCCGCCTCAAACTCGTCCATCGCGACCAGACGCTTGCCCCGCCGCGCCGCCATCAGCGCCGCTTCGTTGACAAGGTTCGCAAGGTCAGCACCGGAAAAGCCCGGCGTGCCGCGCGCAATCGTACGCGGATTGACGTCCGGCGCCAGCGGCACCTTCTTCATATGGACGGCCAGAATTTTCTCACGGCCCTCAATGTCAGGACGCGGCACCACGACCTGACGGTCGAAGCGGCCCGGACGCAGCAGCGCAGGGTCCAGCACGTCGGGGCGGTTGGTCGCCGCAACGATGATGATGCCCTCGTTCGCCTCGAAACCGTCCATTTCGACCAGAAGCTGGTTCAGCGTCTGCTCGCGCTCGTCATTGCCGTTGCCGAGGCCCGCGCCACGATGGCGGCCGACCGCGTCGATTTCGTCGATGAAGACGATGCATGGCGCGTTCTTCTTCGCCTGCTCAAACATGTCACGCACACGGGAAGCACCCACGCCGACGAACATTTCGACAAAGTCCGAACCCGAAATGGTGAAGAAGGGAACCCCCGCCTCACCCGCAATCGCGCGGGCCAGCAGCGTCTTGCCGGTGCCCGGCGAACCGACCAGCAATGCGCCCTTGGGAATCTTGCCGCCCAGCCTTGCGAACTTGGTCGGGTCCTTCAGGAACTCGACGATTTCCTGCAATTCCTCGCGCGCCTCATCGATGCCCGCAACGTCATCAAACGTCACCTTGCCATGCTTTTCGGTCAGCAGCTTCGCCTTGGACTTGCCAAAGCCCATCGCACCGCCCGCGCCGCCGCCCTTCTGCATCTGCCGCAGCACGAAGAAGGCGATGCCCAGGATCAGCAGGAATGGCAGCGACTGATAGAGCATGATCTGCCAGAAGCTCGGCTGCTCCTCAGTCTGTCCGGAATATTTGACGTTATAATCGTCCAGCAGCCCGGTCAGTCCCGGATCATTCACGGGAACGGTGTTGAACCGCTGCCCGCTGGTCAGTGTGCCGGTAATCTTGTCGGTCGCGATCGCGACGTCCTTGACCTGCCCTTCCTGAACCTTCGACCGGAATTCGGAATAGGCGATGCCGCTGCCCGCCTGCGAAGCGGAACGGCTGTCGAACATCGAGACGAATAGCAGCAGAGCGACAATCACCCCCGCCCAAATCATCGCGCTCTTGATCCAGGGGTTACCCTGAGGGTCCTTCTCGTCGTTCATCATCACTCTCTTTCACCGGGCAAGATAGGATGCTCCGGCAAAATCGCAAGTTGGGTCAACGGGTCTGCTGACGTTATCCGCCCGCGAACTGCGACAGGGCGATATAGGCCAGGATGACGGCCAAGCCCGCCGACACGCCACACAGCAAATATCCGACATACAGCAGCAACGGCGGATGCGGGCGCGCGAGCTTCCGGTTACGTTGCGCCGCCGAAAGGATCACACTGGCGAGCACACCATAGGTCAACGCCGCAAATTCGAACATAAATGACTTTCCATGCCTGAGTGCCGACCCCAATACGCCTGAAGGCTATTAAGGAAAGGTCATTGCGCTGCAACAATTCGACGGAGCGAGGCGTCGGCGCGTTAATCCGTGGAACCTTTCCGTAACGATCAATTCAATGCCCGACGTCGTTTCGGACGAGACTCATCATCGCGGTCATCAGTGGGCCTTCGCGCCTAAGATCGATTCTACCTCAACGTCGCGGCGGTGCTACGCGGACTTTCCAGACAGCGCCCCCTTTCAGCAGTAATCCGCCGAGGCTCGCCTGTCCGCCCCGCATCGCAACCGCGATCGCCCGGTCGAGCGTCTCGCCTCGCGGTTCCGCGCCGGGTTCCGCCTCGGCGATGATGCGCAGCAACAAGCGCCGCAGCAGCTCACGGGGCAAATCCGTGCGGGTAAGCAGCCACGCCTCCCCTTCCCTGCGAACATGCGCCGCCGCGATATCCTCGACCGTCCAATCCAACGCTTCCTCGCACTCCGCCAGCGCCGCCGCACTGCGGACGGCACTTTGCGGGTCGAGCCATTCGGCTTCCTTCAGATGCCGTCGAATCACCGCCCGATCAAATCGCAGATCGACATTGGAAGGATCGTTGACGAAGGGAAGCCCGTGCTCACTCGCATAGTCGAACAGTTGCGCGCGCCGCACGCCTAGCAGGGGCCGCAATATATGCCCCTGCCGCGCCCGGATTCCGGCCAGACCATTGACCCCGGCGCCCCTGTTAAGCCGCATCAGCACGGTCTCCAGCTGATCATCGGCATGATGCGCGGTGAAGATCCAATCGATCCCGCAATCGGCCCTCCATTGCTCCAGCGCCGCATAGCGTTGGGTCCTCGCCCATTGCTGGACATTGCCGGTAAGGGGCTGGGGCGGATGCAGAACGGCATGCGCGACACCGTTGCCACGGCACCACTGCCCCACCATGGCGGCCTCTTCCACAGACTCTGGCCTCAATCCATGATCGACGGTGGCCGCTTCCACCCTGCCCGCGAAGGCATGCGCAGCCATGGCGAGCAACGCCATGCTATCGGGACCGCCCGACACAGCCACGCCAAAACGCAGTGAGGCATCGTCCCCCACCAGCGCACCGACCGACCGCGTCAGCAGGGCTTCCAGGTCAGGCTGGGCCGGATGCGGCGCGGCCATGTGAGTGCCTCAGCTGCACTTCGCCTTGGCGCGGCCCTTGTCCATCATGCCGCGCTGGCTGGCCGACATGGTGGCGCCATAGACCTGTTCCAGCTCCGCATAGACCTTGCACGCGTCGGCAGGCTTCTTGAGCTGGATCAGCGCCTCACCCAGATAGGCCAGGCTGTCGGCGGCGCGATCCCCCTTGGGGCGCTTCTGATAATTGTCGTAAAAAGCGACGGATGCCAATGCAGGCTTGCCATCATCCAGATAGGCCCGCCCCAGCAGATTGGACGCGCGGCTCGCGACCGGCGCAGTACCATATTTATCCACCGTCGCCTTCAGTTGCGCCTGCGCCTCGGGATAGAATTTGGCGTCCCACAGACGATAGCCATAGCTATAGGCGTCGGCCGCCGCATCGCCGGTCGATGGCCGCTCGATCGCCGCCACGGCCGCCTTGCGCGCCTCGGTTGCGCCGCCATTAGTACCCGGCTTTGGCGCCGCCTGGGCTGCATTATCTGCGGGAGCCACAGGGCGCACGGGCGGCGGAGCAACCACTTCAGCGCGGCTCTGCGCCTCAGCCTTATATTTGTTGAACGCCTCTTCCAGCTGACGGATCTTGAAGCTGTTTTCCTCAACCTGCCCGGTCATCGAAGCGAGCTGCGATTCCAGTGCACCCACACGCGCCGTCAGATCGGCGACAGGCGAAGATGATGGCGTGCCGGGCGGGACAGTGGGCGTCACCGGGCGATTAATCTCCGCCTGCAACGGAGCGCCTGCGGGAAAGACCTTGCGCTGTACCGCGCGCATTTCCTTTTCCAGCCGGTCAACACGCACATCCAGCGCCACATTCTGGGCGCCCGCTGCTGGCGCCAGCGCAACCATAGCGGGCGCCCCCAGCAGCAGGGCGGTTGTCGCAAACAAGGCGTAACGCATGATGATCCCCGACTAAAACTTAAATTCACCGACGATACGGCCCGCAAAGGCCGCGCTCCCCGCTCTTAACCATAAGGCCATATTCGCCGCCGTAAAGCAGGACGTGCGGCTCAAACAGGGATTGGCGACGCCTTAATCCGCCGTGGGTGGGGCCGCTGGTGCGGGCTCCGCAGGGATCGCAGGCGCCACGCTCCCGGTCACGGGCCGCGCGGCAGGCGTTTGCACCGCCGAGGGGGTAACCGATGGGGCAGGCGCAGGGGCAGGCGAAGCGGCCGGCGCCGGAGCAGCCCGCGCCAGCAACGCCGCCGCCGAAACAGGCACATCGGAAATCGTGCGATCAGGTGCGCCAAGCGGCGCAATAGGCTTGCCACCAACAGTAACCGTCAACGCTTGCGGACGGCCGGTCAGGATCATGGGGTTGCGGGCCGTGGCTGGCAGGGTGAAGCTCTCACCCTTCTTCATCAGGCCATCCTTCAGCCGGTCGCCAGCCTCGTCATAAATGCGCAGCCACACATCATCGTTAGCGGTGAAAACCACCGTCTGCACCACCGGCGCGGCGGGACGCGCGCCCGGCGCCGGTTTCGCGGCAACGGCGGGCTTGGCCTGTTCGGCGGCGATCTCCTGCCCCGTCGGCGGGGTCAGCATCTGCGTACGCCAGATGGTGAAGCCAGCCACCAGCACAATCACGATAGCCGCAGCCGTCCAGGCCAGCACGCGCGACGGCACGCGGGCCGGATCGGCCGGTTCGAACGCCTCGTATCGATTGGCGCCCAGTTCGGAATTATGGACGGCATGGCGCACATCGGCGGCAATGGCCACCTCGTCCAGATCGACCGCGCGGGCATAGGCGCGGGCAAAGCCGACCGCATAGGGAATTCCCGGAAGCGCCGAATAGTCGTCCCGCTCGATCGCCTCCAACTGACGTTGCGCGATGCGCGTGCGCGTCGCGACGTCCTGGATCGACAGGCCATGCGCCTCACGCGCCGCGCGCAGCTTTGCGCCCGGAGTACCCAATTGCACGTCCGGCGCAGTCGCGCCGCTTTCCACTTCGGGTTGTTCTGCCATGCTGCTCCGCGATCTTATAAGCCGGTCTTGTCTCATTCCGGCACAGGGATTGTCAACGCCGCCGGGGTCGTGCCTGACCCATTTTCCGGTTCAATTCAGTTCGATGCCCCGCTCGTCCGCCCATTGCGTTAGCGCGCCACGAATATCCACGACCCCATCGTCCAGCAGCTTGCGCATCACCGCCTGCAATTCGGCGGCATCGATAGCCCGGATCATGGCCTTGACCGGACCAACCGACGCAGGCGTAATCGACAATCGCCGAACGCCCAGGCCAACCAGCGCCATGGCTTCCAGCGTCCGCCCGCCCATTTCCCCACAGACGCCAACCGGCACCTGATATTCCTCGCAAGTCCGCACCACCCGGCTAAGGAAGCGCAAGATGGCGATGCTCAGCCAGTCATAGCGCTCCGCCAGCTTGGGATGCGCCCGATCGGCCGCAAAGAGAAATTGCGTCAAATCATTGGTGCCGATCGACAGGAAATCGAGCTTGGGCAGCAGCAGGTCCAGCACCTCCGCCAGCGCAGGCACCTCCAGCATCGCGCCATAGCGCACCGCCGTCGGCACCTTCTTGCGCTGGGACAGCAGCCATTCGCGCTGATGCTCCACCAGAGCGCGCGCCTGCTCATATTCCCACGGTTCCGACACCATCGGGAACATGATGTTCAACACCTTCCCCGCCGACGCTTCCAGCAACGCCCGCGCCTGCGCCTTCATCAACCCATCGCGGTCCAGCGCCAGCCGCAGCGCGCGCCAGCCCATCGCCGGATTGTCCTCCAGCTCCTCGTCATCGTCGCGCTGCATATAGGGCAGCGCCTTGTCGCCACCGATATCGACGGTGCGGAAGATAACCGGCCGGTCGCCCGCCGCGTCCAGCACATCCTTGTAAAGCCGCTGCTGCTTTTCCCGCTGCGGCAAAGTCGCGGACACGAGGAACTGGAACTCCGTGCGGAACAACCCGATGCCGTCCGCCCCAACCAGGTCCAGCGCCTGCGCATCCTCACGCAGCCCCGCATTCACCATCAACTCGATACGCTGCCCATCCGCCGTCACGGACGGCAGGTCACGCATCGCGGCAAATTCAGCCCGACGCTTCTGCGTAACGTGCAGCTTGTTCTCGAACGCCTCGTCCATGTCCGCCGTCGGGCGGATCAACAGGTTGTTCGACACGACGTCCATCAGGATGAGGTCGCCCTCATTCACCTTATGCCGGATTTCACGAACGCGCCCCAGCACCGGCACGCCCATGGCGCGGGCGACGATGGTGACATGCGCGGTCAGCGACCCTTCCTCCAGGATCACGCCTTTCAACCGCCGCCGGTCATATTCCAGCAGTTCCGCCGGACCCAGATTGCGCGCGATCAGGATGGCGTCCTGCCTCAGGCCCATCGTCGCCGCCGTGCCCAACTGCCCCGACACGATCCGCAACAGGCGGTTGGCCATGTCCTCCAGATCATGCATGCGATCCTGCAACAGCGCGTCGTCGATCTGCCGCATGCGCATACGGGTGCGCTGCTGCACGCGCTCGATCGCCGCCTCGGCGGTCAGGCCGCTGTCGATCGCCTCATTGATGCGCCGGATCCAGCCTTCGTCATAGGCGAACATCTTGTAGGTCTCGAGCACCTCCTGATGCTCGCCCTCCATCCCGAACTCGACCGCACCCGTCATGCGGTCGATCTGTTCGCGCATCTTGGTGAAGGCGGAAATGACGCGCTGGCGCTCCGCCTCGGTATCTTCCGCGACCGTATGTTCGACATGAACACGCGGCTGGTGGAATACCGCGTGGCCACGCGCCATCCCCATGACCAGTTGCAAGCCCTGCAACATGATCGTACCCGTATCCTGCACCCGCGAATCCGCCGGGCCATCGTCCGCCAATTCGGCATTGGCGATCAATTCCGACAGCACCATGGCCACGGTCTGAAGCGCCTCGATCTCGACCTCTTCATATCGGCGGGGCTCGACATGCTGGACGCACAATACGCCGATCGCCCGCTCCCGCCGCACGATCGGCACGCCCGCAAAGCTGTGGAACAGTTCTTCGCCCGTTTCCGGCCGATAGCTATAGTCAGGATGCGCCGCGGCCTCGTCCAGGTTCAGCGTTTCCACATTGGTGGCGATCAAGCCGACAAGCCCCTCCCCCATGGCCATGCGGGTGACGTGGACGGCCTCCTGCTTCAAACCGCGCGTCGCGAACAGTTCCAGCAGACCCTCGCGCACCAGATAGATGGAGCAAACCTCGCTCGACAGCGCCTTGCCGATAATGTCCACGACCTTGTTCAGCTTCGCCTGCGCGCTCGTTCGCGCAGCCATCACCTCCTGTAATCGGGTGAGGATCTGGCGGGCGGCGGCGGCGGGCGTCGTAGGCATGGTCAAGCGCTAACAGATCGCAGCCCCCCTTTCCAAGAGGAAGTCAGGGTTAATCTGGAGAGAACCCCATCAAATCGTCAAAAGACGAGTACCAGCCCCAAAAAATCCCCCCCATCGCGAGATGGGGAGGGGGACCGCCAAAGGCGGTGGAGGGGAAAATGCGCAACGTCAGCCCACCTCCCCATCTCCCGACAGGAAGGAATTACCCCATCAAGCCGTCGCCGCCGAAGTCTCACACAATTCCTTGAACTGCTGCGCCATCTGGTCCCACCCAGGATGAAACCCCATTTCCTCATGCCGCTTCAGCGCTTCGTCGCTCCAATGCCGCGCCGTCGCGGTAAAACGGGTCCCCTCACCTTCCTCCGCAAAGCTCCAGATCGACGTCAGGAACGGCTCCTGCGGTATCCAGCCGGACGCATAAGCATCGGTCGATACAACCCGCTCTCCCGGAACGACCTCCAGGAAGATGCCCTCCATCGGCCCGGTATCCTCGCCATCGGGGCCGTACATCCGCACGGCACTGCGACCACCGGCGCGTAAATCTTCCTCGATCACCTCGGCCCGCCACGGCTTGGGGCAGAACCATTGGTCTTTCAGGTCGGTCCACACCTTCCACACTATATCGCGCGGGGCGGCTATATGACAGCTGACCGACAGCTCATGTTGCGCGCTGCTCATACCGTCGCTCCTTCATAGGCCGCCTTCATCCGGGCAAGGTCCAGCTTTTGCATGGTCATCATCACCGCCATCATGGGCTGAATGCCAGGACCGCCCTTCCGGTGCATCTCCATCACCTCTTCAGGCACCAACTGCCAGGACAGGCCATATTTGTCCTTCACCCAACCACAGGGACCGGGCGCGCCGCCATCCGCCGTCAGCGCGTCGAAATAGCGGTCCACCTCCGCCTGATCCTTGCAAGAGATCGACAGCGACACCGCTTCGGTAAAGCCGAATTCCGGCCCGCCGTTCAGCCCCTGATAACTCTGGCCGAACAAGGTGAACTCCACCAACAGCACATCGCCTTCCTTAAAAGGAGCAGGGCCAGGAACATCATGGGGATAGCGGCTGATCGAATCCACCGATCCGCCAAAGACCGAGGCATAGAAGCGCGCAGCTTCCTCTGCCTGTCCGTTGAACCACAGACAGGGTGAAATCTTCGACATCGTTCCTCTCCTTACGCTGTGGCGGTGCGCATGCCGACCAGCGCGAACATCGCGCCTTGCGGGTCGGTAGCCTGGATGATCCAAGCGCCGCCCGGCACTTCGGCAGGACCATTGAGCACAGTGCCGCCGCCCGCCTTCACCTTCTCCACGCCCACATCAATGTCGGGCACCACGAAGTAGAACAGCCATTGCGGCACCGGCATTTGCTCGGGCTTGCGCATCATGCCGCCCTCCATTGCGTTGAACGCGGTTCCGCCGGACATGGAGAAAAGCTGATAGCTTCCCATCGGCCCCATATCCATCGCCTCGCCCTTCCCCCAGCCGAACTGGGACGTGTAAAAGGCAAGGTCCGCGTCGAAATTGCCGCTGTAAAGCTCGTGCCAGCCGACATGACCCTTCGCCATCGGCGGCGCGGCGTCCATGCCATCGGGGCTCGACCCCTTGAGCAGCATGAAGATCGCGCCGCCCGGATCGCTCATCACGGCAAAGCGGCCGACGCCGGGAATATCCTCAGGCGCCCGCTTGATCTCAGCGCCCGCGCCGCTCAGCCGCTCCGCATCCGCATCGACATCAGCCGATCCAATATAGCCGCCCCACCAGGGGGACATGCCACAATCCTTCGCCTCTGCTGGGATGCGCATGATGCCGCCCACCGGACCGGCGCTGCCGGACACGACATTATAGGGATCGTCCGTCCGCTCGCCCCCAAAGGGTTGCGCCGTCCATCCCACCACATCGCCATAGAAGGCGATCGCGCCCTCCGGATCGCTGGTCATCAGTTCATACCAGAAGAATTTGCCGGTCAGGTCCGTCATTGCTCTCTTCCCTTCAAGCTTTCTGGTCCAGCAGCACTTCAAAGCCGCCATAGATCAGCCGTGCGCCGGAAAAGGGCATGCCTTCCCCTTCCTTGGGCTGCATCCGGGGATCGTTCATCACCTTTTCAGCGCCAGCGTCGCGGGTCGCCTTGTCGGGCCATTCGATCCAGGAGAAGACGACGTCCTCATCCTCTTCCGCAATCACGGCGGTGCGGAAATCATTGACCTTGCCCGGCTTCACATCATTGGCCCAGCATTCCACCACCCGCAGCGCGCCATGTTCGATGAAGATCGGCGCGGCATAGGCCGCAACCTCCTTGTACCGCTCCTTGTTGCCCTTGGGCACGGGGATTACGAATCCATCCATATAGCTCATCGTCTCTCTCCTTGCTTTTGAGGGCCGGTCAGGCCGCCGTTTCCTGCCCATTCACCGCCAGCGCGGCTTCCATGTCCATCCAGGCAACTTCCCAGATATGGCCGTCTAGATCGGCAAAGCTGCGGCCGTACATGAAGCCATGGTCCTGCCGCGGATTGGGCTCGCTGCCGCCCGCCGCCAGCGCCTTTTCCGTGGTCGCATCAACATCGGCGCGGCTTGCTTCGCTCAATGCCAGCAACACCTGCGCCGTTTCATGCGCGTTGGGAATGCGCCGCGTAGTGAAGCTGGAAAAACGCTCATGCGTCAGCAGCATCACATGGATCGCGTTGGAAAAGCTGACCATCTGCGTGCTGTCATCGGCAAAGTCGTTGTTCCGCACCGCACCGACCGCCTCGTAAAAAGCGATTGAAGCGGACAAGTCTTTCACCGGCAGGTTGACGAAAATCATCTTGGGTGCGGGGACATCGGGCATCACGCATCTCCTTGAACTTCGCGGCAAGGAGCTATCGCTCTCGACTCACCGCCTTGAACTTTGTGGACCCATAGATTATCTTATGCAACATCTAAGTTAGAAAAAATAACTAAGGACTCGCAATTGAAAAAGCGCGCCTATCAGGATGGCTGTGCAGTCGCCCATGCGCTGGACCTTATCGGTGACCGCTGGGCCATGCCTATAATGCGGGAATTGATGCTAGGACCCAAGCGCTTCACCGATCTGCGCGCCAGCCTGCCCGGAATCAGCGCCAATGTGCTGACCCAACGGCTGGAGGAACTGGAAGCCGCCAGCGTCCTCATCCGCCGCCGCCTGCCCCCACCCGCCGCCAGCCAGATTTACGAGCTGACGCAATGGGGCCGCGAGTCGGAAATCCTGTTCCAGGTGCTCGGCCGCTGGGCCAGCCGCTCACCCACGATGCAGCCCGGCCAGCCGATGAGTAACGTCTCGGTCGTCCTCTCCATGCGCACGATGATCGATCGCAACCGCATCGGCGACATGAACGCCATAATCGGCTTCCGCTTCGGCGAGGAAGAATTTCGCGCGCTATTAAAGGGTGGCGACTTCACCATCGATCGCGGCTTCGTCGAGGGTGCAGACGTCGTCCTCAGCGGAGACCAGAACGCCCTGGCCGCCGTCGTCTATGGTGGAGCCAGCTTCAACGACGTCGCCGGAGCGCTTCAGGTCGAGGGCGACCACGCCCTGGCGGAACGCTTCGTGCACCTGTTCCCCCTGCCCGCCAAGGCTCCCGCGACCTACCCCTCCGCTTAGCGCGTCACCGGAAAAGTCGGCACATTCACACGCGGCGCAGACGTTGCGCCCGGCACCAGCGCCTGCCCGCTTTCCTCGCGCAACCTTGGCAGCGCAGGCGGCGGCACAAAGCCCGCCCCGATCTCCGCAGGCGGCTTGGGCGGCGGTGGTAAAGGTGTCGGAGACACGATCACCGTCACCGTCCCGCCAAAGCGGGACTGCCACTCCGCCAGCCGCCGCAGATAGTCTGCATAGGCCTCGTAAAATTCCTGGAACGGCTGCTCAAGCGCGGTCAAAGCCTCCGGAGCATAGGTCAACAACTGGTTCGACGGCAGCGCAAGCACCTTCGCCCCGACCTCAATCGCCGCCTTGCAGAAGGTCGGCTGAACCGGCGGCAGCGAAAAGAAATTATAGACGACCGTATTCAGCAACTCACGCGACTGAAGGCCACCGCTCCCATAAGCGGCGGTATAGTTGCGATCGACCGCCGCGTTAGCCTCCCGAAGAACGTCCTTATGCACCCGCAATATCTGATTATATTGCACCCGCGCCGGTTCGTTCACGCCATGGCAGGACAACGCGGCCACATTCAGCGCCATCCGAACATGCCAAAGCGCCGTATTGGCCGTCACCCCGCGATTGGGCGTCAGATATTTGCCCTGCGGGTCAACCTCGGGAATGCTCATATCCTCCACTGCGCCCATAGGCGGCAGCGGCTTGATCGTCCGGACGACCGGCGGCGGAGGCGTCGGCGGCGCCTTGGGAGTCGAACAGCCTGCAACCAGCGCCAAGGCGGTCACAGAGGCGATTGTCCAGACGCGACATGAAGCAGCACGCAACGGCAACCCGATATCCCTTATGATGAACTGTCAGCGCAAAAACTCATGGCAAAGCCGCGCGTTCCTGACGATGACCGCCCGGATCACTTCACCCCTCAAGAGATTCGGTTCGTCCCGATATCGGGTCCGGATATGTTTCAGGCGGCACGGCGCTCCAGAGCAACTGCGGCTTCAGCCATCAATTGCGCGATGATCTCCGCGACCGGCTCTTCCTTGGTAACCATGCCGACCGACTGACCCGCCATCAGCGACCCACCCTCGACATCACCATCGATCACCGCACGGCGCAGGGCGCCTGCCCAATAATGTTCGATCTGCAACTGCGCCTCCATCATGTCGACAGAACCGCTGTCGAGCAGGTTAGCGACTTCACGCTGCTTGGCGGTGAATGCCTCGGTGCCTTCATTCTTGAGCGCACGGACGGGGATGACCGGCAGGCGCGGGTCGATCTGGACACTTGCGATCGCGTCGCGAGCGGACGCGCGGAAGAAGGATTTCTTGAAGTTCGGATGCGCTATGCTCTCACTGGCGCAGGCAAAGCGGGTGCCCAGCTGCACTCCCGCCGCACCCATTTCCAGATAGCCCGCGATCAGCTCACCTCGACCGATCCCGCCAGCCACAAACACGGGAAGCTGCGCCGCCATTTCCGGCAGAATCTCCTGCGCCAGCACGCTGGTCGATACCGGGCCGATATGGCCGCCCGCTTCCATCCCCTCGATCACCAACGCATCAACACCCGACCGCGCCAGCTTCTTCGCCAGGCTCAACGCCGGGGCGAAGCAGATCAGCTTCGCGCCCTTCGCCTTGATCGCCTCGATGCTGCCCTTGGGCGGCAACCCGCCCGCCAGCACGACATGGCTGACTTCATGGCGCGCGCACACTTCGATCAGGTCGAACAGCTGCGGATGCATGGTGATCAGGTTCACGCCAAAGGGCTTGGAGGTCAGCGCCTTGGTCGCCGCAATTTCCTTGTCGAGCAGCGCGGGCGTCATCGCACCACAAGCGATCACACCGAAGCCGCCCGCGTTGGAGATGGCCGCTACCAGGTTCCGCTCCGACACCCAACTCATCGCCCCGCACATGATCGCAACCTGAGACCCAAGAAATTCGGTGCCGCGAGCCATCAGGGAAGTGAGTTTGGCGTTGGTCATATGCATATTCCTAGAATCACAAAGCCCCTCCCCTTCAGGGGAGGGGTTGGGGTGGGGGGCTTCCCCACGCATTGTTCTATGGGGCACGGCCCCACCCCCGGCCCCTCCCCTGAAGGGGAGGGGAGTTAATCTTTACGCTACCGGCGCGTCCAGCCCATAAGCCGTGTGCAACACACGCACCGCCAGCTCCGTCTCATCCTCGTCGATCAGCACCGAAACCTTGATCTCGCTGGTCGAGATGGCGAGGATATTGATCCCACGCTCCGCCAGCGACTTGAACATGGTCGAAGCGACGCCCGCATGGCTCTTCATGCCCACGCCCACGACGCTGATCTTCGCGACCTTCGTGTCAGGGATCACGCGATTAAAGCCGATCTCTTCCTTCTGGCTTTCCAACACGTCCAGCGCACGCGCCAGATCAGCGCCCGGCACAGTGAAGGTGACGTCCGTCTCACCCTTGTCGCGGCCGACATTCTGGATGATCATATCGACGTTGATCGCGGCATCGGCCAGCGGGCCAAAGATGTGCGCCACGGCGCCCGGACGATCCGGCACGCGGGTCAGGGTGATCTTCGCCTCATTCTTGTCATGGGCGATGCCGGTGATGAGCTGACGTTCCATCTTGTCTTCCTTGAGCTTGGCTTCCAGTTCCTCTTCGCTGACGATCAGCGTACCGGGGAGGTCGGTCTGGGTGGGATCATCGAAGGAGGAAAGCACCTGCACGACCACGCCTTCCTTCATGGCGAGGCCGACCGAGCGCGTCTGGAGCACCTTGGCCCCTACCGAGGCCAGCTCCAGCATTTCCTCATAGGTGACGAGGTCCAGCTTGCGCGCCCGCGCCACGATGCGGGGGTCGGTGGTGTAGACGCCGTCGACGTCGGTATAAATGTCGCAACGATCGGCCTTCAGCGCCGCCGCCACTGCCACAGCGGAGGTATCCGACCCGCCGCGACCCAGGGTCGAGATGCGCCCATCTTCCATCATGCCCTGAAAGCCGGGGATAACCGCCACGGTGCCGCCGCGCATGGACGAAAGCAGGTCGATCGTATCGATCTCGCCAATGCGCGCCTTGGCATGGGCTTCATTGGTGCGAATGGGCAGCTGCCAACCAAGCCAGCTGCGCGCGTCCACGCCCATGGCCTTCAAAGTCATGGCCAGCAGACCGCTAGTAACCTGTTCGCCGCTCGCGACCACGACGTCATATTCGGCCGGATCGTAAAGCGCGGAAGCCTCCTTGCAGAAGCCCACCAGCCGATCCGTCTCGCCTGCCATGGCCGACACGACGACGGCGACTTCATGGCCCTGCTCGACGACATGCTTGACGCGCGCGGCCACGTTGCGAATTCGCTCCATCCCCGCCATGGAGGTGCCGCCGAATTTCATCACGATGCGCGCCATTTGCCTGTCAAACCTGTCTGCTGATCTGGAAAGCGTCTGTCCCCCTCCGGGGAAAAACGGCGCCGCTATAGCAGCAGCGGCGGATATGGCAAGCAAGCCATCGGCCGGGGGAACCGCGCGGCGTCACCATTCATTCCTTTCACTCAAAGAATGGAGAGGAGGAAGCCATGGACGGAATCCTGTACGGGCTCATCACGATCGGAGGGCCGATCCTGCTGGCGGCCGTGTTGATCTACGTGATGATGAGCAATCGACGGCATAGAAGCCCCGAAGAATTGGCTAGGACGGAAGCAGCGACGCGCGAGCTGCACCGCCAGCTGGATGCCGAGGATAAATATCTCGACGGCGAAGGGCCGCCGCCGCGCAAGAAATAAATGCCCGTGGCGCGCCGTTGCGGAGCTTGATAATCAGGGCGCATGGCCAATTCAGCGACAAGCACGATCGACCCCCGCGAAGCCGCCCACTTCGGCGCGATGGCAGCCGACTGGTGGGACCCTGCGGGCAGCAGCGCGATGCTGCACAAACTCAATCCGGTAAGGCTGCGCTATATCCGCAGCGCCATCGATCGGCACTGGCTGTGCGAAGAAAGCAGCTTCCACCCGCTTGAAGGCAAATCTGCGCTGGATGTGGGATGCGGCGCGGGCCTGTTGTCCGAACCTCTGGCGCGGTTGGGGGCTGCCGTCACCGCGCTCGACGCAGCGGAAGAGAATATCGCCATCGCCCGCGCCCATGCGGACGGCCAGGGTCTCATGATCGACTATCGCGCAACGCCGGTCGAACAGCTCAACGCCGGAAGCTTCGATCTCGTCACCTCCATGGAAGTCGTGGAACATGTCACCGATCCCGCCGCTTTCGTCCGTGCGCTGGCGGGCAAGCTCAGCCCCAACGGCCTGCTCATCATGTCCACGCCAAACCGCACACCACTCTCACGCCTCGCCATGATCCGCATCGGCGAAGGTATCGGCGGCATTCCAAAGGGAACGCACGACTGGGACAAGTTCCTCACACCCGATGAACTGACCGAGATGCTCGCCAAGGCCGGGCTGGAGGTGACCGATGTAACCGGCCTCTCTTTCGACCCGCGCAAGGGCTTCACGCTCTCATCGAACAAGGCGATCAACTATCTGCTGACCGCCCGCCACGCTGGCGGTTAAAGGTTGGCGTTCGGCACCCCCTAAATACCGTTCGCCCTGAGCCTGTCGAAGGGCTCTACTTTCTTAAGTAGTGGGTTTGACATTCGAGCGAGGCAAGTGACCCGTTCGGATAGCCCGAACGGCGTTAGGATACTCTGCTGACTTAAGCGTCAACTGTAGTCGCTAGGTTGGAACTGGCGCCCCCCTCAAAGTACGCCGTATCTCATCATAAGCGCACGGATAATCCCCTCAACCCACCACAATAAGAAGCGGCCGCCACCGGGCCTGGGGGCGACCGCTTCCCAACCCCCCGCTCGGAGGGTTGTCTCGTCAGGCTGCTTGCGCCGCCTCTTCCGAAGCGGGCAGGCGGATAAGATAGTCGAAGGCAGACAGCGCCGCAGTCGATCCCGCTCCCATGGCGATCACGATCTGCTTGTAGGGCACGGTCGTGCAGTCGCCCGCAGCGAATATCCCTGGCTGACTCGTTTCGCCCCTGGCGTCAATCTCGATTTCGCCCCGTGGCGACAGGGCAATCGCGTCCTTCAGCCATTCGGTGTTCGGGACCAGACCGATCTGCACGAAAATGCCCTCCAGCTCGACATCATGCTCTGTGCCGTTGTTGCGGTCCTTGTAGGAAAGGCCCGTAACCCGACTGCCGTCGCCGTCTACCTTGGTGGTGAGCGCCGAAGTGATGATCCGCACATTGGGCAGGCTGGCGAGCTTGCGCTGCAACACCGCGTCCGCGCGCAACTGGCTATCGAACTCGATGAGGGTCACATGGGCGACAATGCCCGCGAGATCGATCGCCGCTTCGACGCCGCTATTGCCGCCGCCGATCACCGCCACGCGCTTGCCCTTGAACAAGGGACCATCGCAGTGCGGGCAATAGGCCACGCCCTTGTTGCGATATTCATCCTCACCCGGCACGCCCATCTGCCGCCAGCGCGCGCCGGTGGACAGGATGACGGTGCGCCCTTTCAGCGACGCGCCATTTTCCAGCACCACCTCATGATAGCCGCCTTCGCTCTTGGCCGGGATCAGCTTGGCCGCCTTTTGCAGGTTCATGATCTCGACATCATAATCCTTCACATGCGCTTCCAGCTGCGCGGCGAGCTTTGGTCCCTCCGTGTGGCTTACCGAGATGAAATTCTCGATCGCCATCGTATCGAGCACCTGCCCGCCAAAGCGTTCGGCCGCGACACCCGTGCGGATGCCCTTGCGCGCCGCATAGATGGCCGCCGCCGCGCCAGCGGGGCCACCGCCGACCACCAGCACCTCGAACGGCTCCTGCGCCTTGATCTTCTCCGCCGCGCGATCCGCTGCGCCGCTGTCGATCTTCGCAACGATCTGCTCCAGTTCCATCCGGCCCGAGGCGAAAGGCTCGCCATTCAGGAACACGGTCGGCACCGCCATCACCTGACGCGCATCCACCTCTTCCTTGAACAGCGCGCCGTCGATGGCGACATGCTTGATCCGGGGGTTGAGCACGCTCATCAGGTTCAGCGCCTGCACCACGTCGGGGCAGTTCTGGCACGACAGCGAAAAATAGGTTTCGAAACTGAAGTCGCCGTCCAGATCCTTGATCTGCTCGATCAGCTCCTGCGCCGCCTTGGACGGATGCCCGCCCACCTGAAGCAGCGCCAGCACCAGCGACGTGAACTCATGCCCCATCGGAATGCCCGCAAAGGTCACGCCGATATCGGTCCCGACGCGCCGGATCATGAAGCTCGGCTTGCGCTTGTCATTGCCAGCGACAACCGTCACCTTGTCCGACAGCTCGGCAATCTCGTTTAGCAAGCCTTCCAGCTCGCGCGACTTCGCGCCTTCGTCCAGCGACGCCACCAGCTCGATCGGCTGCGTGATGTTCGCCATGTAGGTCTTCAACTGACCCTTCAGATTTGCGTCCAACATCTATCGTAGCTCCATGGAATTGGCGCACCGCCCGTGGGCACGCAGATCCGCTTACCGGACGATACGACCCGAAGGCCCGGCATGTCAGCGGTCAAATTGTCAGGTAAAACCCCCGCCGGGCCGGGGAGTTGCTCAACCCGGCCCGGCGAAAGGTCAGGTTTTGCTTAGATCTTGCCGACGAGGTCAAGCGAGGGAGCGAGCGTTTCTTCACCCTCTTCCCACTTGGCCGGGCACACTTCGCCGGGGTGAGCGGCGACATATTGCGCAGCCTTGACCTTGCGGAGCAGCTCAGTCGCGTTGCGGCCGACGCCTTCCGAAGTGATTTCCATGAACTGGATCACGCCTTCGGGATCGACCAGGAAGGTCGCACGGTCAGCGAGGCCGACGCCCGGACGCATCACGTCAAAATTGTTGGTGATCTGGCCCGACTGGTCGCCCAGCATATAATAGTTGATCTTGCTGATCGCGGGCGAAGTGTCATGCCAGGCCTTGTGGCTGAAGTGCGTGTCGGTCGAAACCGAGTAGACTTCGACGTTCAGCTTCTGCAGCGTCGGGTAGATGCCGGCCAGGTCTTCCAGCTCGGTCGGACACACGAAGGTGAAGTCAGCGGGGTAGAAGAAGAAGATCGCCCACTTGCCCTTCACGTCTGCGTCGGTGACGTCGACGAACTTGCCTTCCTTGAATGCGGTGGCTTTGAACGGCTTGATGCTGGTGTTGATGAGAGCCATGGGCTTTCCAGTTCCTTCTGAGGGGTTGCTGTTGCCCGGCCTATGTAGGGAGGTAGCCAGCTTAGGGGAAATTGCTTTTCTTCAACCTACTGATTGAGAAAAGCGATCAAGCCCCTAATGATTGATCGACCGGCTCATCCCTTGGCTTCTGAAGGACATAGGTCATGGCTTCCCTGGCCATCTCCAGCGCCTCATCGATGGTGAAGGTCGAGGAATCCAGACAAAGCTCCAGCCACAGCCCATCCAGCATGGCCGTCAAACCAATCGCCGCGATCCGCGCCGCCGGACGCGGAATCTGCGGCGCGGCTTCCCGCAACAACACCTCCAACCGCTCGCGCGACCCGCCATAGGTCTCCGCATGCGTCGCAGCGATCTCGGGACTGGTCTTCACCAGACTCCAGAAGGAAATCCAGGTCGCCAGCAAATTGGGGTCCAGCACCGGCGGCTGCAAATTCGCCCTTATATAGGCCCATAGCCGGTCAAGCGGATCAGACCCCGCCTCCGCTACGGCCTGCTCCAGCGCCGCCGCCACCTTATTTCCAACCTCGCGATAGGTGGCAAGGATCAGGGCATCGACACCATCGAAATAATGCGTCAGCAACCCCGCCGACACGCCCGCCCGCGCGCAGATCGCCCGAACGGAAGTCGCGGCCACGCCCTTCTCCGCAAGGCATTGCGCCGTCGCTTCGATCAGCGCCTGACGCCTGACATCGGGTGTTTCCCTGACAAAGCGCGCGCGCCCCTGAATCTTGCCAAGGCGGCCTGCAATCTTCTCCACGTCTCTTTTCCCGTCACCATGCCGCATGCCCTTAGGGCGGCCCACCCCGCCCCCTTCCCGCAACATGGATCACCGCGCCTTCGATCACCATTTAGGCCCGCAATGCAAGGGAAAATGTGGCGCGCAGCCCCGGTTCAGGCAGGCTCGCTCAATTCTTCCAAAGCGGTAAAGCGTTGCGACCACAGCGCCCCGTAAATCGCCATCCATTGCACGACCGGAGCCAGGCCCTTCACCCGCGCCGCATAATAGGTCTCACGCCCCGCCCGGCGAGCCGTCACCAGCCGCGCCCGCTTCAACTTCCCCAAATGCCGCGACACCATCGGTTGCGAAACATCGGAAACGGCTGTCAGAGCATGGACGCTCTGCTCCCCCTCCTTCACCAGATATTCCAGCAGAGCCCGCCGCGTCCCGTCGGAAAGCGCCTTGAAAAGTTCATCACATGCCGCCGAGCGGTCGCCGCCTGAAAATGTATCGTTCATTGCGAAGTCATAACCAAATGATTATGAATAGATCAAGCGAAGACCGTTTTTGAGGGGTCGAAGCGACGTTAACCAAAAAAAGTTGGCGGGGTCCAGCAGCTGAGTCTTTTGAGTCACACCACCTGATATTGAGTCCCGTAGCTAAATCCGGACTCAACATGTCGTGTCTACCTCTTTCGTTCTCACGCTGTTAACTTTTGTCTGAGGCTCTACGGCTAAGCCGTTGATCTTGACGCCGGACTCTCGACGACTCAACGCTGGTCCTCGAAACGAATGGGGGTCACATAATGGGTGTCATGGAACGCGTCGCACCGCGGCGTAAAAGGGCGGTTGCGCCGATCGAAAAAGAGGCGGTCAACGTCCCGGCAAACTGCCTGCTGCGCGGCGACTGCATCGCCGAAATGGCAAAGCTGCCCGACGCCTGCATCGACATGATCTTCGCCGATCCGCCCTATAATCTTCAGCTGGGCGGCGACCTGTTCCGCCCCGAAGGCGGAAGGGTGGATGCCGTCGACAATGACTGGGACAAATTTGATACGCTCAGCAGCTATGACCGCTTTACGAAGGCATGGCTGGCGCAGGCCCGCCGCATCCTGAAACCCAATGGCAGCATCTGGGTCATCGGCAGCTACCACAACATCTTCCGCGTCGGCACGGCGCTCCAGGACGAAGGCTTCTGGATCCTCAACGACATCATCTGGCGCAAGTCGAACCCCATGCCCAATTTCAAGGGCACCCGCTTCACCAACGCGCATGAAACGCTGATCTGGGCCAGCCAGGGTGAGGACGCCAAATATACGTTCAATTACAAGGCGATGAAGACGCTCAATGACGAGCTGCAAATGCGCTCCGACTGGGTGCTGCCGATCTGCGGCGGACAGGAACGCTTAAAGCGCAACGGGACGAAGGCCCACCCGACGCAAAAGCCCGAATCCCTGCTCTATCGCGTGCTTCTGGCCTGCACCAAGCCCGGCGACGTCGTGCTCGATCCCTTCTTCGGCACCGGCACCACCGGCGCGGTCGCGAAGCGCCTCGGCCGCAAATGGATCGGCATCGAACGCGAAGACAGCTATATCGAAGTCGCCATGGAGCGCATCGAAGCCGCCCTGCCGCTCGACGAATCCGCCCTCACCATCATGCAGAGCGCGAAGAGCCAGCCCAAGGTCGCCTTCGGCACGCTCGTCGAAACCGGCTATCTTCAGCCCGGATGCATCCTCACCGACGCCAAGCGCCGCTGGCAGGCCACCGTGCGCGCGGATGGCTCGCTCAGCGTCGGCACAGACACGGGCTCGATCCACAAGATGGGCGCAACCCTGCAAAATGCGCCCAGCTGCAATGGTTGGACCTTCTGGCATCATGAGGTTGAAGGCGCCCTCAAGCCCATCGACACGCTGCGCCAGACGTACCTGCTGGCAAATGAGCCCTGATATTTAGCTAAATCCCCGTTCGGGCTGAGCCTGTCGAAGCCCCTTCCTTTCCTTTAACAAGGAAAAGCCCTCGACAGGCGCAGCGTGAACGAGACCAGCCATGACCCTTTCCACTCTCCCCCAAGACGCCCGGCTTTACCTCAAGCCCACATGGTTCGTCCCCTCCCCCATCGGCCTGCCCGATGGATCAGCCGCACGCATGGCCAACGGCCTCCTCTGGTTCCAGGCCTATGAGCTAACCGCACTTCAAGGCTCCCAACGCCTCGCCCGAACCACAATCCCGGTCGCCCAGTTCACGGAAACCATCGCCACCCTCCCCGCTCCGCTCGCCGAACGAGCCCAGCGCCTGGCCGCCAACATTTCCGCCCAACGGCAGCCGCTCGCACTAGGCGATCGCACCATCCGCTTCGACGCGCCGCAAGTCATGGCGATCCTCAACGCCACACCCGACAGCTTCTCCGATGGCGGCAAACATATGGACGACCCGCAAGCCGCCGCCGACGCAGGCTTTGCCATGGCGGCAGCAGGCGCAGCGCTCATTGACATAGGCGGCGAATCCACCCGCCCCAAAGCGCCCAAAGTCTGGGAAGGCGACGAAATCGCCCGCGTCGTCCCCGTCATCGAAAAGCTGGCCGCCGCAGGCGTCCCGGTCTCCATCGACACGCGCAAGGCGTCCGTCATGGAAGCGGCTCTCGCAGCAGGCGCAAAGGTCATCAACGACGTCAGCGCCCTCGCCCACGACCCCCGCGCGATGGAAGTCGCCGCGCGCGCAGCCTGCCCCGTCATCCTGATGCATGCGCCTTCCTCCGGCGATGACCCCCACCACAATCCGGGCGGCTATGGCGATGTCGTCGCCGATGTGTTCGACATGCTCGAATCCCGCATCGAAGCCTGCGTCGCCGCAGGCATCGCTCGCGACCGGATCATGGTCGATCCGGGCCTGGGCTTCGGCAAATCGCTCGCCGACAATCTCGCGCTGGTCAACGGCCTGTCGGTGTTCCAGGGCCTCGGCGTGCCACTCCTTTTCGCCGGAAGCCGCAAGCGTTTGATCGGCGCCCTCTCCAACGAAGCTCCGGCCGCAGACCGCCTAGGCGGCTCCATCGCCCTCGCCTTCCGCGCCGCGCAATCGGGCGCCCAAATGGTCCGCGTCCATGATGTGAAGGAAAGCGTCCAGGCCCTCCACCTGTGGCGCGGCCTCGCCGACGCAGGACTCAGCGCGGTCTAAGGATCGCAAGCTCTTAACCCCGTTCGCACTGGGTTTCAGGCCAACAACCCAACCCCGTTCGGGCTGAGCTTGTCGAAGCCCCTTCCTTCTCTTCAGCAATCAACCCGGAAAGCTGCAAAGGCCCACTATCAGCGCTAAGCCGTCCCGCCTCCGTCCCGTTTCAGACTGAGCTAAGTCGAAGCCCTCACCAGAGCAAAGCGAAGGCAAAGACGTCCCCGAAAGCAGGCACCAACCCTACCACCGCCTTAACCTCGGCCGAAACACACTCGGATCAATCGCCAGCACAGGCACATCCCTAGCCGCCAATTCAACCTTAGCCTGCTCCACCACCGGCGGCTTGGCACCGGGCGTGAAAGTCACCACCGCCGTCCCCGGATCATCCAGCACCAGCCGATCGAGCATCAACGCAGGCCCCAACTCATCCGCATTCACCCGAACCAGCGTTCCAAGCTGCGTCATCCCAAACAATGTCCGGGCAAAGGCAGTAGGCAATCTTATGCAACCATGGCTCGCCGGATAACCGGGATTATGCCCCGCATGCAACGCCACGCCATCCCATGTCAGCCTTTGCATAAAGGGCATGGGCGCATTGCTGTAGAGGTTCGACCGATGCCATTCCCGCTTTTGCAGGATCGTGAACTCGCCGGTCGGCGTCCGATGCCCCGGCGTGCCCGTAGACACGCTCGCCAGGCCCACCAGCCGGTCGCCGTTATAGACATGCACCATCTGCCGCTGAAGGCTGATGATCAGGTAAAGCGGCCCGTCGAACGGCCCTTCCTCCAACCAACGATAGCCGCCCGGCTGCACCACCTCACCATCCGGAATCACGGCCTCGGCAGCTGCTTCACGCATCGGCGAAAGAGAAGCTAGGGCGACCAGCGCCAGCAGGAACGGCATCACGCGCATTAAGTCTTTCTTAGTCATAATGCACGGAAACGCCAGCCAACAAGCGGCCTCCCACTCGCGTTTCTTAATCCCTCGGTGGCACAGGTTAGAGCATGATCAGTTTGAGTGATCGTCACCCCGGACTTGCTCCGAGGTCCCGCTTCTTATCCGATGCTGCCGAGGCAGCGAGACCCCGGGTCAAGCCCGAAAGCCGGCTCCCACGGATTGATCTTGTCACGGCAGAAACCAGCCGGCGTCGGGTTTACCCTTGAATGGCCAAAGTCGGCCTATCCGGCGACCATTCGGCCGAAGTCCTACAACAGCACCAGCTGCGCGACCGGGGCAAAACTGCGACGATGCAGCGGCGTCGGACCATGTTCCCGCAGCGCCGCCAGATGCATCGGGCTGCCATAGCCCTTGTTGCTTTCCCAGCCATAATGGGGGTGCACCGCCGCCGCCTCCACCATCATGCGGTCGCGCGCTTCCTTGGCCAATATCGACGCAGCGGCGATCGACAGGCATTTGGCGTCGCCCTCGACCACGGCCGTCGATGCCCACCGCCATTTCGGGCAACGATTGCCGTCCACCAGCACATGCGCGCAATCATGCGCCAGCGCCTCCACCGCACGCGTCATCGCCAGCATCGTCGCCCATAGGATGTTGATCTCGTCAATCTCCTCGACCGACGCGACCCCGATCCCCCAGCACAACGCCCGCGCCTTGATCTCGACCTCCAGCACAGCGCGCCGCGCGGCGGTCAGCTGCTTGCTGTCGTTAAGGCCATCCGGGCAATCCTCCTGGCGCAGGATGACGGCAGCGGCCACCACCGGCCCCGCAAGCGGCCCCCTGCCCGCTTCGTCCACCCCGGCGACCAGGCCCGGATGATGCAAGCGCTCATGCGCAAAATCAGGCATGCTGGTGAAACCCGAACGGCGCCCCCATAGGCCCATGACCCTGCCCCAGCCCCGGCGCCAACATCAACGCCTCTCGAACATATTTACGAGCAAATTCAATAGCTTCTACTATATTTGAACCCTGTCCCAACCGAGCAGCAATAGCACTGGCCAAGGTACACCCAGTCCCATGCGTATGAATCGTTTCAATTCGCGCATTGCTCCATGACTTTACCAACCCCTTTGGCCCAATCAGCCGATCGGTCAGCATCGCCCCCTCGCCATGCCCACCCTTCGCCAGCACATGCGTGTCGAAGCGGATCGCAATCTCCTCACCGCCCAGCGCCTCCAGCTCCGGAATATTAGGCGTCACCAAAGTCGCCAGCGCCATCAACCGCTCAAACGCCGCAATCGTCGCCTCGTCCGCCAGCACCGATCCACTGGTAGCGACCATCACCGGATCGAATATGACCGGAACATCAACCAATCCCGCCAGTCGATCAGCAACGGCCTGCGCAGTCTCAGCCGAACCGATCATCCCGATTTTCACCGCATCCACGCCGATATCACTGATGACGCTATCCATCTGCCGCAACACCATATCAGTGGGCACCGCATGCACCCCCTGCACCCCCAGCGTATTCTGCGCAGTGATCGCAGTGATGGCCGTCATCGCATGCCCACCCAGCAGCGTGACTGTGCGGATATCCGCCTGAATGCCAGCCCCTCCGCCACTGTCCGATCCGGCGATGATCAAAATGCGCGCGGGCCTCATGCTTTGTAGCGACGCTCGGTAGAAGCCGGATAGCTGGCAAGCGCATCCCCTGCTCGCGTCGGCCGGTCCATCAGTTCCCCGCCACAATTAGGGCAACGGTCATCAAGCGCCTCGGCACACGCCGTGCAAAAGGTGCATTCGAATGAGCAAATGAAAGCGCCCGGCTCCGCAGCTGGCAGATCCACGCCGCAGCGCTCGCAATCAGGACGCATATCCAGCATCAGGCTGCCACCCGCGCCACTGCGTCACAGATTCGCTCAACGACATCCTTCACCTGATCTTCCCGATCGCCCTCCGCCATGACACGGATTACAGGCTCCGTGCCGGACGGACGAATGACCAATCGGCCGCATCCATTGAGTTCACTCTCCGCCTGCGCGATCACCCGCTTGACCTCCTCATGCTCCAGTGGCTTGCCACCGGAAAAGCGGACATTCTTGAGTAACTGCGGCACGGGATCGAACTGATGCAGCACTTCGCTGGCAGGCTTGCCCGCGCGAACAAGCGCCGCAAGCACCTGCAGCGCTGCAACAGTCCCGTCGCCGGTCGTCGCATAGTCGGACAGGATCATATGCCCCGACTGTTCACCGCCGACATTGAAGCCACCCTCACGCATCCGCTCCAGCACATAACGATCCCCAACCTTGGTCCGCTCGAGATTAATGCCTTGCGCAGCCAAATAGCGTTCCAGGCCGAGATTGGACATAACCGTCGCAACCAATCCGCCCCCCCGCAGCAATCCGTCGCGTGCGAAATTGCTGGCGATCAGCGCCATGATCTGATCGCCATCAACGATCTGGCCTTTCTCATCGACGACGATCAGCCGGTCGGCATCGCCGTCAAGAGCGATCCCAATATCCGCACCGGACGACACGACTGTTTCCTGGCACAGAAGCGGAGAAGTAGATCCGCAACCATCATTGATATTGATGCCATTTGGCGTCACGCCAATCGCGATGACCTCAGCACCCAATTCCCAAAGAGCCGAGGGCGCGACCTGATAAGCGGCACCGTTCGCGCAATCGACGACGATCTTCAGCCCGTCGAGGCGAAGGTCGGCGGGAAAGCTGGACTTGACCGCATGGATGTAGCGACCCCGGGCGTCCTCGACCCGGCGCGCACGTCCGATTTCCGATGAAGCGGCGAGCGGGATGTCCTGCTCCAGCATCGCCTCTATCTTCATCTCATCTTCGTCGGAAAGCTTGTAACCATCAGGTCCGAACAGCTTGATCCCGTTGTCGGCATAGGGATTGTGACTGGCCGAAATCATGACGCCCAGATCGGCGCGCATCGAATGCGCCAGCAGCGCCACGGCGGGCGTTGGAATCGGCCCGAATTGAACGACGTCCATCCCCACCGCAGTGAATCCCGCGACCAGCGCGTTTTCAACCATATAGCCTGACAGGCGTGTGTCCTTGCCGATCACGACCCGATGCCTATGGCTCCCGCGCTGAAAATGCTTTCCCGCGGCCATGCCGACCTTCATCGCGAGTTCGGCGGTCATCGGCCATTGGTTCGTGCGGCCCCTGATACCGTCGGTGCCGAAATAACGCTTGCTCATGATTTCTGTCCTGCAACGCGGCGTAAGTTGCCGTCGTCCATAGCAATCTTTGTTCGACTTTCCACTGGCCAGCAGTCATCCCATAGCAAATGGATGGTTTCAATGCAGCGGTGGACGCGCTTTCAGGCGCGGTCTTCTTCAAAGTTCCCGTTCTGGGTGTTCGGATCGAACTGATCGTCCTCTATCTTGCGATCCCGATGTTGTTTTTCACCATCTGGCTAGGCTTCCCCAATGTCCACGCCGTGGGTCGGGCGCTACGGATATTGCGGACCCAGCCACGCGCGGACGAGGCCACGGGCGACGTCAGTCAGTGGGGCGCCTTGACCACCGCGCTCGCCGGAACGATCGGTCTCGGGAACATCGCCGGGGTCGCGGTTGCATTGACCATGGGCGGGCCGGGCGCGATCTTGTGGATGTTCGTGATCGGCTGGTTCGCGATGACCGTGAAGATGGCCGAAGTGACGCTCGGCCTCAAATACAGGACATTCGATCAGCGCGGCCATGTGCATGGCGGCCCCATGTATGTGCTCAGAGCCATCGGCGCGACGCGCGGCTGGCCTCGTCTGGGCCTTACGCTTGGGGGCCTTTACGCCTTCTTTGCGCTGTTCGGCGCGATCCCGATGGTGCAGGTCAACCAGAGCTTCGCGCAGGTGAAGGTCGTGACCGGTCTCTCTAACGGCTGGGCCTATGGCGCGCTGTTAGCCGCCGCTGTGGCGCTGGTGACACTGGGCGGCGCGGCATGGCTTGGCGAGGTCGCGAAACGGCTCACCCCACTCAAGGTGGCCGTCTATCTCGTTGGTGTCGCCGCCGTCCTCATCATCCACGCGCCAGCGATACCCGACGCATTGGCCCAGATATGGCACGGCGCCTGGAATGGCAGCGCGGCCACGGGAGGCGCTGTCGGCGCCTTTGTCTCGGGGATGAGGCGAGCGGTCTTTGCAAGCGAGGCAGGCGTCGGCTCCGCGGTGATGGCGCATAGCCTCGCAAGGGTGCGCCATCCGGTCTCAGAAGGGCTGGTGGCCCTGCTCGAGCCGCTGCTCGGCACAATGATCGTCTGTTCCCTAGGTGGCCTGGCGTTGGTGGTCGCGGGCACCTGGACGTCGGGACTGGAAGGTATCGCCATCACGTCCGCCGCCTTCTCGCAGGTATCACCGTGGTTTCCGTGGCTGCTGGCGGTCGTCGTTGTGCTGTTCGCCTATTCGACGCTTGTGGCGTGGGGCTTTTACGGCCTTCAGGCTTGGGGGTATCTGTTCGGTCATGGGCCAAAGGCGCAGTGGAGCTACAAAATCCTCTATATCGTCGCGCTGCCGCCTGCCGCGGCGATCGACCTGGGCCGGGTCGTGGACATCGTCGATAGCAGCTTCTTCCTGATGACGATCCCCAACGTCATAGCGCTTTATCTCTGCGCGGGAGAGCTGCGGCGAGATGTGCGGGCCTATCTAAGCGAAGCGGAAGAACATGTCTCACCACGCGGTCTTAACGACTAACCGATAAGCGAAAGGCCCCACCAGTTGGCGAGGCCTCTCTTAAATTATATCGGGTTGGGTTGGGTCAGATCTTGTCGCCAAGCGCACCCTTCACAGACCCTTTGATGTCCTGAGCGGTGCCCTTAGCCTTCTGCGCCTTTCCTTCTGCAACCAGATCGGCATCATTCTGATTCCGGCCCGCAGCTTCCTTGACCGCTCCAGCAATCTTATTACCTGCCGCTTTAACCTTGTCAGTCATTTCACCCATAATGTCCTCCTATCCAAGCTACGATGGGTCAACAACTTGGAGTGTCCGAAGGTTGCCACCGGTACGATTGCGCAACGGTTGCAGACAAAGAAAAAGGGGCCGGAAAACCGGCCCCTTCCAAAATATTGGTAGCTGACGCTTAGCGCTTCGAGAACTGGAAGCTGCGGCGAGCCTTGGCGCGACCGTACTTCTTACGCTCGACGGTACGGCTGTCACGAGTCAGGAAGCCTTCGGCCTTCACCGCGCTGCGCAGCGCCGGTTCATACTTCGACAAAGCCTGGGCGATGCCGTGCTTGACCGCACCGGCCTGGCCGGACAGACCGCCGCCCTTGACGGTGGCGATCACGTCATACTGGCCTTCACGCTCGGTAACACCGAAGGGCTGGTTGATCACCAGACGCAGGGTCGGGCGAGCGAAATAGACTTCCTGATCGCGGCCGTTGACCGTGATCTTGCCGGTGCCGGGCTTCACCCAGACGCGGGCGACGGCGTCCTTACGACGGCCGGTCGCATAGGCGCGGCCGAGGCTGTCGATTTCCTGGGCGCGCAGCGGAGCCGAGGGCTGAACAGGAGCGATCGGCGCGTCGGCGGCGACGGTCTCACCAGCGGCGGGCGCGGGAGCGTTGGCGGTCAGCGACGCGAGGTCGGACAGGGACTGGCGGTTATCGGACATTATGCACCCACCTTGTTCTTGCGGTTGCGCGACGCGAAATCGAGCACTTCGGGGTTCTGCGCTTCGTGCGGATGTTCAGCACCGGCGAAGATGCGCAGGTTGCGCATCTGCTGACGGCCGAGCGGACCACGGGGGATCATGCGCTCAACGGCCTTTTCAAGCACGCGCTCGGGGAAACGGCCTTCCAGGATCTTGGCAGGCGTGGTTTCCTTGATGCCACCAGCATAGCCGGTGTGCTTGTAGTAGACCTTGTCGGTCAGCTTGCGGCCGGTGAACTTCACCTTGCCAGCGTTGATGATGATGACATTGTCACCGCAATCGACGTGGGGCGTGAAGCTGGTCTTGTGCTTGCCGCGAAGGATGTTCGCGACGGTCGAGGCGAGGCGGCCGACGACGAGACCTTCCGCGTCGATCAGGATCCACTTCTTTTCGACCGTTGCCGGGGTTGCCGGCTTGGTGGTCTTCATCAGCGCCTTCATGGTGCCAATCTCCAGAATGAAATAGTGAATTGAACGCGTTTTGAGGGCGATCAAAGATGGGCGCTAATGACCGGCGAGGTTCGAGAAGTCAAGAGATTCGGCGGGTTTCCTGACGGGTAAAATAATACCCGTCACTTTGCGATCTGTTCGGCCACCCATTTTGCGTAGCGTAAATCGGCGCTTTCCACCGGTATTGCGAGGATCGCGGGCACTTCATAGTCGTGAAGCTCCGCTATTCGCGCCATCAGGGCGTCGCGGCGCGAGGGCGTTGTCTTGAAGAGCACCGGAACCTCCGCGGCGCTTTCCAGCACGCCGTTCCATTCATAGAGCGACGTCGCAGCCCCGAGCATGTTGGCGCAGGCAGCCAGCCCTTCCCCGATAAGCTGGCGTGCGACGCGGTCGGCGGCCTCCGCCGAGCCGAAGAGCGTGTAGACGAGCGCGACGCCGCTCACCCGTGGCGCTCCCCGATCGCATGCGCACCCCAGGCGGCGGAAGCGACGACGAGGGCGCCGACCGCCTGATGAAGCACGGCGAGGGGCAAGGCGATACCGCTGACGACCGTGGCGATGCCAAGCGCGATCTGCGTGCCGAGCGTGGCATTGATGGCGACGGAAGCGCCCCGCCGCCCCGCCCTCTTTGCCTTACGCGCGAGCAGGATCAACATCGCTGCGGCAACCCATGCCCACCAGCGATGGATGAAATGGACGAGATAAGGGTCGCTGGACAAGGTCGCCCAAAGCGATCCCAGCCACGAAATCCCCTCCGGCACGAGATGGTCGTTCATGAGCGGCCAAGTGTTCGAGACATAGCCAGCGTCGAGCCCCGCCGTGAAGGCGCCAAACATCAACTGAACCAGCAGCACCAGCAACACGACCAGCGCAAAGGGCCTGAGCGCAGCCGGGCGTGCGGCCGGGCTGCGCGCCAAGGCAAACAGATCAAGCGCGGTCCAGACAAGGCCGCCGATGATGAAGAGTGCCGTCAGCAGATGAACTGCGAGCCGGTAATGGCTGACATCGGTGCGCACGGACAGGCCAGAGGCGACCATCCACCAGCCAATCGCGCCCTGAAGCCCCCCGAGCGCCAGCAAGGCGACCAGACGCCAGCCGTAGCCGGACGGGATCGCGCGGCGAAAGGCGAACCACAGGAGCGGCAGGGCAAAGGCGAGGCCTATCAATCGCCCAAGCAACCGATGCACCCATTCCCAGAAGAAGATGAACTGGAAATCGGACAGGGTCATGCCCTGCCGCAACTGCTGATATTCGGGGATTTGCTGGTAGAGGCGAAACGCGTCCATCCACTGGTCATGGGTCAACGGCGGTATGGCGCCGGTAATAGGTTTCCACTGCGTTATCGACAAACCCGATTCGGTGAGGCGGGTGATGCCGCCCACCACCACCATGCAGAAAACCAGCGCGGCCACCGTGAGCAGCCAGCGGGCAATGGAAAGTGGGCGGGATGCAGCCATGGCCGGGCGAAGGGCAAGTTCCGTCATGGCGCCGATCCATGCGCCGATGCCCGGATTGTTGCAAGAGGGCGCCCATAGGACAAAAGGTCGCAACGCCCCGTAACGAGCGGATACAAATCAGCGGACAGGCGTATCCCGTCTATGCACTTCTTAACAGAGGATAATCGATGAGCGCCCCGGCAACCGACATTGCCGGGATGATCGCTGCACAGGGTCCAATCGGAGACCTGACGGCGCGCATCGGAGACCGGTCCCCTCTGGGGCCGGTCGATCAATGGTCGCCTGCACTGATATCCACAGTTCGGCTGATGCTGTCTTCCAAGGCGGAGATCGTGCTGTTCTGGGGACCGGACCTCTGCGCGCTCTATAATGAAGCCTATGCGCCGACGATTGGCGACAAGCATCCGGGGGCACTGGGCCGTCCGGCGCGGGAGAGTTGGGCCGAGCTGTGGGACGATCTGGAGCCGCTGCTGCTGTCGGTACTCCAGAAGGGCGAGACGGTGCATGCCAAGGACCGCCCCTTTTACATCGAGCGGGACGGTGGCCGTGGCGAGGAAGTCTATTTCGACATCAGCTATTCACCCGTGTTCGAAGCGGACGGATCGATCGGCGGGGCGTTGTGCATCGTCAATGAGACGACGCAGCGCGTCCGAACCGAGCGGGAGATGCTGGCGGATCGCAACCGATTATGGACGCTGGCCCGCGACCCTTTTCTGATCGCCGACATGGACGGCACATGGCTGTCGGCCAGCCCTGCATGGACGGACATATTGGGATGGAGCCAGGAGGAACTGATCGGCCGCACGTCGGAATGGATGGAGCACCCCGATGATGTCGCGCACGGCCGGAACGAGGTTGATACGCTCCAGCAAGGCATTCCCACGCGGCGCTTCGAAAACAGGTTCCGAACAAAGGACGGCGATTATCGCAACTTCAGCTGGACGGCGGTGCCCGACAATGGGCTGATCTATTGCGTGGCGCGGGATGTTACCGAACAGCGCGCCCATGCCCGCGCGCTTGCCGAAGCGGAGGCCGCGTTGCGGCAGGCGCAGAAGATGGAGACGCTCGGCCAGTTGACCGGCGGCGTGGCCCATGACTTCAACAATTTGTTGCAGGTGGTGACGGGCAATCTTGAACTGCTCCAACGCGGCCTCAATGATAATGAGCGGATGCGCCGTGCGGCGGACAATGCGATGGCGGGCGCCGAACGTGCAGCCATGCTGACACAGCGGCTGCTCGCCTTTTCCCGCCGCCAGCCATTGGCGCCCGAGCGCGTGAACCCCAATCGGCTGGTGAGCCGCATGTCTGAGTTACTGAGCCGCACATTGGGCGAGCGGATCGAGGTTGAGACGATTCAGACCGCGCGCGCCTGGCCCATTGAGGTCGACCTTAATCAAATGGAAAATGCGCTGTTGAACCTGGCGGTCAATGCGCGCGATGCGATGCCCGGTGGCGGCAAGCTGACCATCGAGGTCGCCAATACGCATATCGATGACCATTATGCGGCGCAGGAAGAGGATGTGCAGCCTGGGCAATATGTGCTGATCAGCCTGTCGGACACAGGACAGGGCATGGATGCCGAGACGTTGAGCCACGCGATCGAGCCTTTCTTCACCACCAAGGAGGTGGGCCGGGGCACCGGGCTTGGGCTGTCCATGGTCTATGGTTTCATCAAGCAGTCGGGCGGCCACATCCGGGTTTATTCGGAGGTCGGCGAAGGGACGAGCGTCAAGATTTACTTGCCGCGCTATCATGGGCTGGTGCCAGCAAATGATCAGGTGGAGGAGGCGCCGCGCCCGGCCGTAAGCGGGGGCGATGAGACGGTTCTGGTGTGCGAGGATGACGATAATGTCCGCGCCTATGCGGTCGAGGTGCTGAACGAGCTAGGATATCGGGTGATCGAGGCCAGTAACGGAGCGGCGGCGCTGGACGCGCTGGAGCAGGCCCCGGTGCCGGTCGATCTGCTATTTACCGATGTGGTGCTGCCCGGTGGGATGACCGGCGCGGACGTGGCGCGGGAAGCGGCGGCGAGGCGGCCGGAGCTTAAGATCCTGTTCGCGACCGGATATGCGCGCAATGCGATATTCCACCATGGGCGGTTGGACCCGGGGGTGGAGTTGCTGACCAAGCCTTTTACTTACGCGGAACTGGCGGGGAAGGTGCGTGAGGTGTTGGACCGGCGGGAGGAGCAGCGGGTGGGGTAAGGTTGAGCTTTGGAGTGGCTTCGCTTCGATCGGCCTGAACGGCCTCTTAAAACCTCACCTCGACCCGATCACTCAAGACCCGTTCGGGCTGAGCCTGTCGAAGCCCTTCCCTAAAGGAAGTAAGGCCCTTCGACAGGCTCAGGGCGAACGGTGGCAAAGGGCAGTCCTAACTAAGGCCCGTCCCTTTCTAGAGTATCCGTGATGATCAAGCTGGAGATTGCATCCAGCATCGATCGGCTTTGAGCAGGGCGTTCGCGGTGACGACGAGCTTTCGCATGACGGCGGTGATGGCGATCTTGGCGGGCTTCCCGGCAGTAACGAGCTGCTGATATTTTGCCTTGAGATCGGGATTGTACCGGGCGGCGACGAGGGCCGGCATATAGAGAGCCTGCCGCACGTTGGCGCGTCCGCCACGGATGAAGCTCTTGCCTTTCCATTGTCCGGACTGTCGAGCGACGGGGGCGAGACCGGCGAGGGATGCGGCCTGCTTATTCTCGAGGCTGCCGAGTTCGGGCATGGTGGCGATGAGCTGGTTGGCGGTCAGCGTTCCGACGCCGGCGATGCTGGTGAGGATCTCATGCCGGCGGGCGAGCGCGGCATCCGCGGCGATCAGGTTGGCGATCTCGGTATCGAGCGCCTCGATATGCCGATCGATCTGCTCGAGCCGCTGCCGGCACTGGCGCTTGAGGAAGGCGATGGTGAGGTTCTTCTCGCGATTCTTGAGCGCGGTGCGATCGCGCACGAGGCCGTCTCGGGCATTGATGAGCTCCGCCATCTGCGCCTGCTGTGCGCTTCGAGCGGGTCTGACCGGCGGCTGCAAGGTGGCCGCCATACGGGCCAGCAACATGGCATCGATGCGATCGGTCTTGGCCAGAGTGCCAGTCGCTTGGGCGAAGCGCCGGGCGCGCTCTGGGTTGAGCTTAACGCAGGGCCAGTCGGCCAGAGCCGCCTCCAGCGCTCGATGGTAGGTTGCGGTTGCCTCATAGGCGATCCGCTCGACCGGCCATTGTCGCAGCCAGGCGATCAGCGCCTTGTGGCCCTTGGCGGTGTTGGCGAACTGACGTTCGGCGCCGGCAGGGTGGACATGGCAGTCGAGGCTCGCTTTGGAGATGTCGATGCCGATCGTCTGTGGTAGATTGTCGCTCATCTTTTCCGCTATCCCATGCTTGTCATCCGGGTCCAAAACCCCGGTATCCGTTCGGGCCTGATGGAAAAGAAAGGGGCGATCCTACTCTAGCCCGGTCCCACAACGACCGGCGTTTTCACGATCCGTCCCCTTCCGCCCGGGCCGGGGTGGCCACCCCGGCCCGGGCAATCCAGCATGACCCAAACGGACCGCAATGTCATAAGACAAGCGGTTTTCGACCGTTTTGAATCGATGAGGGATTTCCCTCCGGTCTGATTTGTGATTCAGAATCTGTGCTGGTGAAGGAGGCCGGCATGGATGGGTCACCCTCTGTCGATGGATTTGCGCACGCGGCTTCTGGCGGCGATTGATGGCGGGCTGAGTTGCCGAGGAGCGGCGGCGCGCTTTGGGGTTGCGCCATCGACAGCCATTCGCTGGCAGGCGCAGCGTCTGGAAACCGGCGCCTTCGCTCCCAAGCCGCAAGGCGGCGACATGCGATCCCGCCGAGTGGAGGAGCGAGCCGCCGATATCCTGGCCTTGTGGGAGGCGCGCAAGGACATCTCGCTCGAAGAACTGCGCATTGCCTTGGCCGAAGCGGGCCTGACGGTGTCGGTTGCCGGGCTGCACCGCTTCTTCGCCCGACGAGGCATGACGCGCAAAAAAAGACTGGGCATGCCATCGAGCAAGACCGCCCCGACGTCCTGAGGCAGCGCCACGACTGGTTCGAGAACCAGGTCGATCTGGAGCCGGAACGCTTGGTGTTTATCGACGAGACGTGGACCGCCACCAACATGGCCCGCAGTCACGGCCGTTGTGCCAGAGGCGAGCGGTTGCGGATGGGATACCCGCATGGCCATCGCAAGACCACCACGCTGGTCGCGGGCCTCCGCATGAGCGGCATGGTCGCACCGATGGTGCTGGACGGTCCGATCAACGGTGACTGGTTCGAAGCCTATGTCGCGCAGGTTCTCGTACCGGAGCTGCGGCCTGGCGACGTCGTCATCATGGACAATCTGTCGAGCCATAAGCGCCCCGCTGTCCGCGACCGGATCGAGGCGGCAGGGGCAGCGCTGCGCTTCCTGCCGCCCTACAGCCCCGACTTCAACCCGATCGAGAAGGCCTTCTCTCGCCTCAAGGCCATGCTCCGAAAAGCAGGTGAGCGCACCGTCAGCGGCCTGTGGGGCCTCATCGGCAGGCTCGTGGACATCTTCCAGCCCGCCGAATGTGCCAACTACTTCAGCTCGTGCGGCTATGATCCAGACTGATCGAAAACCGCTCTAACCAATGGCTTTCCACGCGGCGACCAACGCCCTCGCGCGTTCCGCAACCGTCGCGGCATTGTCGCCGGGGCGGTATAGCGCGCCGCCCACGCCGATGCCTTCGCAGCCTGCGCCGAGCCATTGGTCGATCGTGTCCGCGCCGGTGCCACCCACTGCCCACAGGCCGACATGGCGCGGCAGCACTTCCTTGATGGCCTTTATATAGGCGGGGCCGAGGCTGGCGGCGGGGAACAGCTTCAGACGGCGAGCGCCAGCGCGGACGGCGGCGAAGCCTTCGCTGGGGGTCATGAAGCCAGGCAGCATGTCGAAGCCATATTGCGCGCCTCGGGCGATGACGGCCGGGTCGGTGTTGGGCGTCACCATGATGCGGCCACCGGTGCGGCGGAGGTCGTCCACCGCTTCGACCGTCAGCACGGTGCCGCCGCCGATCAGCGCTGTCGCGCCGAACGCCTGTTGGAGCGCGGTGATGCTTTCGAAGGGTTCGGGCGAGTTCAGCGGCACTTCGATGATGCGGATGCCCGCGTCGATGAGGGCTTCACCGATCTCCACCGCCTCTTCGGGGCGAAGGCCGCGCAGGATGGCGGCGATGGGGGGTGCTCCGGCTGCAAGAAGGGAATCGAGGGTCATGCGGCATTCTCCGGAAGGATGAGGCCAGCGAGGACGCAGTCGTCGCCGCTCAAGGATCGGGAAGCGAGGCCCTGCGCCTCCAGCGCCTCTGCATAGCGGGCGCAAAGGCGCTGGTCGCCGATGAGGGTGATGCCGCTTACTTCGCCGAGCATGGCGCGCACTTCGGCTATTTCGCAGCCGATGAGCAGGCCGGAGATATAGCCAGCGGCCCAATCGGGGGAGCGTCCGGCGCGCAAACGCTTGGCGCGGGCGGCGAAGAGGTTGGTGAGGAGGCGGCCCTGCCCTGCCCCGTCGAGACCTTCAGCGAAACCTTCCGCCTCTTGGGTCGCGTCTGCGGGCGCGGCTTTCGGGCCGAGGGTGGAGTGATCGCGCAGCAGGGCGAAGAGTTCGCCAGTGGGCACGGTGCGAAAGCTGACGATGCGGCCATCCTCCACCAGCGACCATTTATTGTGGGTGCCGGGCAGGACGATGAGGTGGCGACCCTGCGCAAGGTCGGGATGGCGATGCATTGCGCCGAAGATTTGGGTTTCTTCGCCGCGCATGACGTCGGGAACGCCCTCCTTGTCCGTGCAGGCCAGGCCCGCGAGGATCGTGACGGGCGTGCCTTGCCAGTCGAAGCGCATGGCGGCGGCGCGCCATTGCCGGGCGGTGGCGGGGCAGTCGGCATAGGGCGCCTCCACCCAGCCATCGCGCGCGCCCGCCATGCCGCACAGGCGGATGCTGCCGGGCGTGCCGTCTTCCAGCCAGGGGGCGATGGTTTGCGCGAAGGCTTGCGCGGCGTTCGCGCCCGCTTCGGCAATGCCGGGACCTTCGCGGCGGGCGGTGACTTGCCCCTGCTCCATGCGGAAGAGGCGTAGGCGGCTGGTGCCCCAGTCGCCGACGACGTCATAGCTGCTCATGCGCAAGTCATTTCCGTTCTTGTCTGCTTATTTGTATGAGTATATGCAACGGCCGATAGCGTCAATGCGTCGCGCACCTCATGTCTTTCAGGAACTCTCATGGCCGCTTCGTCTCAGCCCAACCGGAAATTGCGCAGCCGCGCCTGGTTCGACAATCCCGACAATATCGACATGACCGCGCTCTATGTGGAGCGATACCTGAACTTTGGCCTGAGCCTGGAGGAGCTGCGCAGCGGCAAGCCGATCATCGGCATCGCGCAGACGGGGAGCGACCTGTCCCCCTGCAACCGGCATCATCTGGTGCTGGCCGAGCGCATTCGCGAGGGGATTCGCGAGATGGGCGGGATCGCGCTGGAGTTTCCAGTGCATCCGATCCAGGAGACGGGCAAGCGGCCGACGGCTGGGCTGGACCGGAACCTCGCCTATCTGGGGTTGGTCGAGGCTTTGTATGGCTATCCGATCGATGGCGTGGTGCTAACGACGGGGTGCGACAAGACGACGCCCGCGCTGCTGATGGCGGCGGCGACGGTGAATATTCCCGCGATCGCGCTATCGGTCGGGCCGATGCTGAACGGCTGGTACAAGGGGCAGCGGACGGGGTCGGGCACGATCGTCTGGCATGCGCGGCAGCTGCTGGCGGCGGGGAAGATCGATGATGAGGGCTTCATCAAGCTGGTGGCTTCGTCGGCGCCTTCGACCGGCTATTGCAACACGATGGGCACGGCGACGACGATGAACAGCCTTGCCGAGGCGCTGGGGATGATGTTGCCGGGATCGGCGGCTATACCGGCGCCCTATCGTGATCGGCAGGAGGCGGCGTGGCGCACTGGCAAGCGGATCGTGGAGATGGTGGCGGAGGATTTGAAGCCGTCCGACATCTTGACGCTGGATGCCTTTCATAACGCGATCGTGGTGAACTCGGCGATCGGGGGATCGACCAATGCGCCGATCCATCTGGCGGCAATTGCCCGGCATGTTGGCGTCGAACTGCCGCTCAAGGATTGGGAGACGGTGGGGCATGACGTGCCGCTGCTGGTGAACCTGCAACCAGCGGGCGAATATCTGGGCGAGGATTATTATCATGCCGGCGGCGTGCCTGCGGTGGTGGGGCAGTTGATCGCGCAGGGCCTGATCCGCGAGGGCGCGATGACGGTCAACGGGCGGACGATGGGCGAGAATTGCCGGGGGGTGGCGATCGAGGATGAAAAGGTCATCCGGCCCTTTGCGCAGCCTTTGAAGGAGGAAGCGGGCTTCCTGGTGCTGTCGGGCAATCTGTTCGACGCGGCGATCATGAAGACGAGCGTTATCAGTGAGGAATTCCGGCAGAGATACCTTTCCAACCCCGCTGATCCCAACGCTTTTGAGGGGCCAGCGGTCGTGTTCGATGGGCCGGAGGATTATCATGCGCGGATCGATGATCCGGCGGTGGGCATTACGCCCGATACGCTGATGTTCATGCGCGGCGCGGGGCCGATCGGGTATCCGGGCGCGGCGGAGGTCGTGAACATGCGGCCGCCCGCTTACCTGATCACCGAAGGCGTGTCCGCCCTGCCCTGCATCGGCGACGGGCGGCAGTCGGGGACGTCGGGTAGCCCTTCGATCCTCAACGCCTCGCCGGAGGCCGCGGCGATGGGCGGGCTGGCGCTGCTGAAGACCGGGGACCGGGTGCGGATGGACCTGGAGGCGCGGACGGTGAATGTGCTGATCCCGGACGAGGAGCTGGAGGCGCGGCGCGCGGCGCTGCGGGCAGAGGGGGGGTATCCTTATCCCGCTTCGCAGACGCCGTGGCAGGAGATTCAGCGGGCGCTGGTGGGGCAGCTGGACAAGGGCGCGATCCTGGAGGGTGCGGAGAAATTCCAGCGGATTGCCCAGACTCAGGGCCTGCCGCGCGACAATCACTAAGAGATAAGGGAAGCGGCATGAGCGGGATCATCAAGGCGGGGCTGGTCGGGCTGGGCAAGATCGCCCGCGACCAGCATTTGCCCGCTATCGAACAGACAAGCGGCATCGATCTGGTGGCGGTCGCCAGCCGGAATGCGCGGGCGGATGGGGTGAACAACTATCCCACGCTCGACGCGATGCTGGCGGGCGAGCCGGACATGAATGCGGTGATCCTGTGCCAGCCGCCGCAGGTGCGGTATGAGGCCGCGCGCAAGGCGATCCTCGCGGGCAAGCATGTATTTCTGGAAAAGCCCCCCGGCGCTACGGTGACGGAGGTAGAGGCGCTGATCGCCCTAGCGAAGGCGCAGGGCGTGACGCTCTATGCGAGTTGGCACAGTCGCCATGCCGCCGCCGTGGCGCAGGCAAAGGCATGGCTCGCCGTGCGCAAGGTCACGCGCGTATCGATCGAGTGGCGCGAAGATGTGCGGCACTGGCATCCGGGACAGCCGTGGATTTGGGAAGCGGGCGGCTTTGGCGTGTTCGATCCGGGCATCAACGCGCTGTCGATCCTGACCGAAATCATGCCGGAGCCGGTGACAATGCTGTCCGCCAGCCTGGAGGTTCCATCCAATAAGGATGCCCCGATCGCCGCCGCCCTGAAGATGGCGAGCGCATCGGGCGCGCCGATCGATGCAGCGTTTGACTGGCGACAAACCGGTCCGCAGACATGGGACATTGCCGTCGAGACGGACGATGGCGCGCTGATCCTGTCAGAAGGCGGAAACCGCCTGACGCTGAACGGGGACGTCATGGTGCAGGCGCCCGACCATGAATATCCCGATATGTACCGCCTGTTCGTCGAGCTGGTGGGCCGGGGCGCGATCGAGGCGGATACCAGCCCCCTGCGACTGGTGGCTGACGCCTTCCTTTGCGGCAAGCATTGCCCTACGGCGGCGTTCGACGATTAGACAAAAGGAGCATGGCATTGGGGAGGGAAGACCGGCATCCAGCCGAACGCAAGTTCGGACATGAGGAAGGCGGGCTTCGCATCCATCAGGCCATTGCCCGGCAGCTTGGCACCGCCATCGTCGCGGGAGTCCACAAGCCCGGCGATGTTTTCGAAGGCGAGATCGAGGCCGCCGAACGGCTGGGCGTATCCCGCACAGCCTATCGGGAAGCGGTGCGCATTCTGGTGGCAAAGGGCATGCTGGAAAGCCGACCCAAGGCGGGCACGCGCGTCCTGCCGCGCATCCGCTGGAATGTGCTGGACCCGGAGATGCTCGCCTGGATGTTCGCGGGAGAACCCGACCCGGCCTTTGTCCGCGATCTGTTTGAACTGCGCGGCCTCATAGAACCGGCAGCGGCGGAACTGGCGGCGCGGCGGCGCACCGATGCGCAGCTTTCGGCGATGGAACAGGCGTTGATGAGCATGCGCGATCATGGCCTTTCGTCCGAAGAAGGACGCGCGGCCGACCAGCGTTTTCACCACGCTATCCTTGCCGCGACGCAAAATGACGCCTTGGCTGCGCTGGCGAGTTCGGTGGGCGCGGCGGTCAGCTGGACCACGACATTCAAACAGCGGAAGAAGTCGTCGCCACGCGATCCTTTTGCGGATCATCGCGCTGTGTTCGATGCGATTGCTTTGCGGGATGCGGACGGGGCGCGATCGGCGATGGCGGAACTGTTGCGGCTGGCTCTGGCGGATATGGATGTTGCGCTTTCGGGGCCGGGGGTGGGTTCTTAGAGCATTGAGTGCCGCCGCATGGCGAGAGCAACCATCTTTGTCCGCGCAGAGACGCAGAGATCGCAGAGGAATTCGGGGCTTTCGACCCACGCGCCTCCCGCCGGGGGCAAACCCCGATCGCTCTCGCGCCAGCCTCGCCTTCGATGCGGGGCACCGCCCAACCCCCTACCCCTACGCTTCTGCGCCAATAAAATCCTGATCCTCTGAACCCCGCTCCCCACATGCCGGGCCAAGCATGACCTTTCTTCTTATAGGAAGTAGAGCCCTTCGACAGGCTCAGGGCGAACGGAGGTTGTGGGGCAACCGGGAGCTTTTTGGCTCCTGATCAGCTTTGATCGATGAGGTCGCGTAGGCGGCTTGCCAGTTCCTGTAGCGTGAAGGGTTTTGCGAGCAAGGCGATGTCGGGGTCCAGCTTTCCGTCGCGCAGGAAGCCATCGCGGGTGTAGCCGCTGGTATAGAGGATTTTGAGGTCGGGCCTTAATGCGCGGGCCTTGTCGCTCAACTCCTTGCCGGACATTCCCGGCATGACCACATCGGTGAACAGCAGGTCGATCGGCTGATCCTCCGCTTCGATCAGGCGCAGTGCAGCGTTGCCGTCGGCTGCCTCCAGAGCCCGGTAGCCAAGTTCGCACAGGATTTCGACGGAATAGGCACGCACGCCGTCGTCATCTTCCACCACCAATATGGTTTCCCCATTGGCTGACAGGTCGTGCTGGGCGGCCTTTTCCTCCTGCGCCTCATCCGCCTCTCCGATAAAGCGCGGCAGGTAGATTTTTACCGTGGTCCCCTGCCCCTGTTTCGACAGCACTTCGACATGGCCGCCCGATTGCTTGACGAAGCCGTAGACCTGACTGAGGCCGAGCCCCGTGCCCCGGCCGATTTCCTTGGTGGTGAAAAAGGGTTCGAAAATACGCGACAGCACCGGCGGCGCCATGCCGGTGCCGGTGTCGCTGACCGCAATCATCACATAATTGCCCGGCGTCACGTCGCCACAAGCGGCGGCATAGCCGCTGTCCAGATGAGCGTTGCCGGTTTCGATCGTCAGCGTCCCGCCGCCATCAGCCATGGCGTCGCGCGCATTCACCGCGAGGTTCAGCAGCGCGCTTTCTATCTGGTTGGGATCGGCTTCTACCAGCCATAGATGAGGGCCGCTGACCGTTTCCAACTGGATGAGTTCGCCAAGGGCACGCTTCAGCAGATCGGAAAGCCCGTCCACCACCCGGTCGAGATACAGCGGCTTGGGCGACAAGGGTTGCCGCCGGGAAAAGGCGAGCAGCCGCTGGGTGAGCGACGCCGCACGCTCCGCCCCCTGCCGCGCATTGGCGATCGCGCGGCTGATCTTGGCCGGGTCCGATCCCGTTTCCAGATTGCGCTGCGCCAATTCGATATTGCCGTTAATGACGGTCAGCAGATTGTTGAAATCATGCGCGATGCCGCCGGTGAGTTGTCCCACCGCCTCCATCTTCTGCGCCTGACGTAGCTGATCCTCGACCGCCCGTTTTTCGGTGAGGTCGCGCGTCACCTTTGCAAAGCCGATCAGACGACCCTGATCGTCATGAATGGCGTCGACGATGATGCTGGCCCAGAATTCGGACCCGTTCTTACGCACCCGCCAGCCTTCAGCCTCAAACCGCCCGGCGCTGGCCGCGACCTGAAGGGTGTGGGCTGGCATGCCCGCTTGCTGGTCCGGATCAGTGTAGAAGCAGGAGAAGTGATGCCCGACGATTTCATGGGCCGTATAGCCCTTGATCCGTTCCGCCCCGGCATTCCAGTTAGTAATCGTGCCGTTCGCATCCAGCATGCACATGGCGTAATCGGTCACGCCCTGAACCAGCAGGCCGAAGCGCCGCTCGCTTTGTTCCAGTTCGCGGAAGGCGGCGCGGATCTGCTCGGTGCGCTGTTCGATACGCTGTTCCAACGTGGCGTTCAGCTGGCGCAATTCCCCTTCCGCCACCGTTCGCGCCGCGATTTCCCGCTGCGCCTTATGGTGGAGGCGGGCATTATCGATGGCGATCGATGCGTGCCCGGCGACCCCGGCCATGATTTTTTCATGTTCAGCCGTGAAGCGGCCGGGCAGATGATGACCGAAGAAGAGGCCGCCCTGCACTTCACCGCTTTGCGAGATGACCGGCACCGCGAGATAGCTGGTGACCGGCAAGTGGCCGGGCGGCATGCCCCTGTGCGGGACATTGTGGCCGTAACGGGCGTCCTGCCGGATGTCATCGGACCGGACGATGCCCTCGCCCAGGAAAGTGGGCGCGAAAACGGCCGTGTTGCGGGGCATGGGGAAGTTGGCAAAGGCTTCCCTTGGAACGCCCGAGAGGCTGTAGAGCATGTAGCTCTCACCCTGCTGGTCGATCAGATTATAGAAAAAGGCGCCGAATTCAGCGCCGGTCAGTTCCACTGCGGCGTCGGTGATCGTCTGAACGACTATGTCCAGATTGGACTCGGCCGCGACGGCGGCGCCTATGCGATTGATGATCTCGAACGAAGTCTGCAACGACACATTGCGCACGGCGGCCCCGACAAGCCGGGCAAGCTGACCGAGCAATTCGACCGAAAAATCGTCCGGCGCATTTGCGCGCGACCAATATGCGCCGATCGCCATAGGCTGCGATCCGGTTTCGACCGGCGTCATCACCATGCTGCGAACGAAAGTGTCCGCATACAATTGATGGGGAACGCGCGCGTCGGCGAAAATATCGGGGATGACCGCTGCCTCCCCATGCGCCATTACCCAACCGGAAACACAGGCTGAACGCGGGAACCTTTGCCCCTTCCACAGCGGTTCGACGGCATCTTCGGCGACGTAGAGGCAGTCATCGCCGTCCGCCAGCACCACCGTGATGCCCTGCGCCCCTGCGATGACACGCGCCGCCGTCCGCACGACTTCCACCACATCCTCCAGCGAACGGGCGTTCGCCAGACGCTCCGCCGCCGCGAACAATGGCGTCCATCGGTGAGGAGCGTCTTGAGCGGGCAGCACCATGTCCAACAAAGCAGCTTTCGGAAATTGGGACGGCCCAGCATAACGCTTTGTTTTTGAACCGCCAACCGCCCGAATTGCCGCAAGATGGTGAAAAACTCTTAACCCTGATTGCATTAGCAGAGGTTGATGAAGGTCAGGGCGGTGACGCGGGCCATCAGATATGATCGAGCCGAGGCAGAACGAGCGATTCGCGTCGTTCAGCAAAATGGTCGGGAGGCGGCATGGCGGGCATGGATCGCCCGCGCCAGATGCCCGCCGAGGTTTTCGATGATGAAGGGAAAGCGCATCCCGGACAGCCGCGTGCTCGTGCAGTAGCCCGTAGCTGTCCGGGATGACCTCATCGCCATTCAGGGAATGACAACGCTGTCTTTCTTTAGACATTTGCGATGATCGATCAAGTCCCTTTTTTACTGTCTTGAGCCGAAAATCCGGACGCGATCCTTGGCCCCTGCGCCTCAGCCTTGTGCCGGGCGGCCTTTCCGTGCCAAGGCCGGAAAGATGCAATGGGGCTGTCACACAGGATTGGGCGCAATTCGCCGGGAGTTTCATGGCCAGCATCAATGACGTGGCGGCACTGGCACGCGTTTCGATCAAGACGGTCTCGCGCGTGGTCAACAAGGCGCCCAATGTCAGCGAGGAACTGCGCGACCGGGTGACTGCGGCGATAGCGGAACTGGACTATCGCCCCAACCAGTCCGCGCGGAGGCTGGCTGGCGGTCGGTCGTTCATGATCGCCTTCCTCTACAATAATCCGGTGGCAAGCTACATCAGCGGCATCCAGGCGGGTGCCGTCAACCGGTGCCGGGAACTGGGCTATCATCTGGTGGTCGAGCTGATCCCGCTGGCGGGTGAGGAGCGGTTCGACATATTGGAGGGGCTGGCGGCGGCGCTGCGTCCGGATGGCGTATTCCTGGCGCCGCCGCTGTCCGACGACCCCGCCGTGCTGGAATGGCTTGCTGGCAAGAAATTGCCCTGCGCGCGGATCGCGGGGCCGAATGGGGCGCAAAGCCTGAATATCGTGACGCCGGAATGGGCTGCGGGACGGATGGTGGCCGATCATCTGCTTGGCCTCGGCCATCGCCGGCTCGGCGTCATCACGCCCCCGCCCGGCCATGAGGCGGCGACGCATCGCGTGGACGGGTTTCGCGAGGGGCTGGCGGCAGCGGGGCTGGCGGAGGAGCCTGAATTGTTCGTCGAGGGCAGGTTCGACTATCCGTCGGGGATCGCGGCGGGTGAGATGCTGTTGGGGCTGGCCGAGCGGCCGACCGCGATCTTTGCGACCAACGACGACATGGCGCTGGGCGTTCTGCAACTGGCGCGGCAGCGGGGCTTGAGGGTGCCGGACGATCTTTCGGTGGTGGGGTTCGACGATACGCCCGCCAGCGCGACGGCCTGGCCGCCGCTCACGACTGTGCGGCAACCGCTGGCGCAGATGGGCGCGGCCGTCATCGACGCGCTGATCAACCGGCCCGCCAAGGCGCCGCAGTTCGATTTCGAGCTGGTGCGGCGCGAAAGTTCCGCGCCGCCGACTGCCTAGAGCATTTTCGAAGCAGATGGCATCATCTGCTGGCTCGGAAAATGCGGAAACAAAAGACAAATAGAGCATGATCCGATCCGGTCTGGTCGGATCATGCTTGTCTTATGACATTGCGGTCCGTTTGGGTCATGCTGGATTGCCCGGGCCGGGGTGGCCACCCCGGCCCGGGCGGAAGGGGACGGATCGTGAAAACGCCGGTCGTTGTGGGACCGGGCTAGAGTAGGATCGCCCCTTTCTTTTCCATCAGGCCCGAACGGATACCGGGGTTTTGGACCCGGATGACAAGCATGGGATAGCGGAAAAGATGAGCGACAATCTACCACAGACGATCGGCATCGACATCTCCAAAGCGAGCCTCGACTGCCATGTCCACCCTGCCGGCGCCGAACGTCAGTTCGCCAACACCGCCAAGGGCCACAAGGCGCTGATCGCCTGGCTGCGACAATGGCCGGTCGAGCGGATCGCCTATGAGGCAACCGCAACCTACCATCGAGCGCTGGAGGCGGCTCTGGCCGACTGGCCCTGCGTTAAGCTCAACCCAGAGCGCGCCCGGCGCTTCGCCCAAGCGACTGGCACTCTGGCCAAGACCGATCGCATCGATGCCATGTTGCTGGCCCGTATGGCGGCCACCTTGCAGCCGCCGGTCAGACCCGCTCGAAGCGCACAGCAGGCGCAGATGGCGGAGCTCATCAATGCCCGAGACGGCCTCGTGCGCGATCGCACCGCGCTCAAGAATCGCGAGAAGAACCTCACCATCGCCTTCCTCAAGCGCCAGTGCCGGCAGCGGCTCGAGCAGATCGATCGGCATATCGAGGCGCTCGATACCGAGATCGCCAACCTGATCGCCGCGGATGCCGCGCTCGCCCGCCGGCATGAGATCCTCACCAGCATCGCCGGCGTCGGAACGCTGACCGCCAACCAGCTCATCGCCACCATGCCCGAACTCGGCAGCCTCGAGAATAAGCAGGCCGCATCCCTCGCCGGTCTCGCCCCCGTCGCTCGACAGTCCGGACAATGGAAAGGCAAGAGCTTCATCCGTGGCGGACGCGCCAACGTGCGGCAGGCTCTCTATATGCCGGCCCTCGTCGCCGCCCGGTACAATCCCGATCTCAAGGCAAAATATCAGCAGCTCGTTACTGCCGGGAAGCCCGCCAAGATCGCCATCACCGCCGTCATGCGAAAGCTCGTCGTCACCGCGAACGCCCTGCTCAAAGCCGATCGATGCTGGATGCAATCTCCAGCTTGATCATCACGGATACTCTAGCCTGCGTAGAGCGGCGTCGGCATGCCCTTCACGCCCGCGTCGACTTCAAACAGGCCGCCGTCATAGTCGCTGTCCGGCAATCCGACGGCCGCCGAACTCACGAACATGCGATCCAGCGCGGGGCCAGCAAAACAGATGTTCGTCACCTGTTGCGCGGGCAAGGCGATGGCACGGTCCAGCTTACCGTCGGGCGTGAAGCGGCTGATGCGGCTGCCGCTCCAATGCGCGATCCAGAGATGTCCTTCGGCATCCACCGTCATGCCGTCGGGATAGCCGTCCGCGTCGCCGAACTGGATGAAGACTTCTCGCGCGGAAAGGCCGCCGCCTTCGGTGCGGGCGAAGCGGTAGACGGTGCGGCGCGCGCTGTCGGTGTGATAAAGCCAGTTGCCGCAGGGCGAAAAGGCGGGACCATTGGGCACGCGATAGCCGCTGTCCATCTGCGTCCAGCGGCCATCCGGATCCAGCCGGTAGAAGGCCCCGCTATCCTCCTTCTCCGCCATGTCCATCGTGCCGCACCAGATGCGTCCTTCAGCATCCGCCTTGCCATCGTTCATGCGGTTGCCGGGCAAATGCTGTTCAGGGTCGCCGAACGGCTCGATCGTCAGCGGATCAAGGGAAAGGCGCGCGAAACCGCTCTGCAATCCGGCGATGAAGCCGCCCCCCTGCCGCTCGGAAACCCAGCCGATCGGCTCCGGCATGGCCCAGCGGTCGATGCGGCCATCCGCCAGCGACAGGCGATTGAGCGCGGGGGCGATGATGTCGGTCCAATAAACGGCATTGTCGCGCGCGGACCAGAGAGTGCCCTCGCCCAGCTGATCGCGAATGTCGCGTTTGATGAGTTGCCACTGCGCCATGGGTCAGCGCTTTACCGAGAGGCGATAGATCATGACGTGGCGATAGGGCTTGCCGGGATCGACCCGGGCCGAAGGGAAGTTCGGATGATTGGGCGCATCGGGGAAATTCTGCGGCTCAAGCGCGAAGCCGTCGCCCATGCGATAGAGATGACTGTTTTTACCAAGGAATGTCCCGTCGAGAAAATTGCCGGAGTAGAATTGAAGTCCAGGCTCCGTGCTCAGCACTTCAAGCACGCGTCCTGACTCAGGGTCCTCAAGACGCGCAGCCAGTTCCGGCGTTGCCGTCTGCCCCTTGTCCAATACCCAATTATGATCATAGCCCCGCCCGAAGCTGATCTGCTGATCGGCGCCGTCGCGCACCGCATCGTCCACGCGGCGGGGGACGCGGAAGTCGAACGGCGTTCCCGCGACCGGCCTGATCTCGCCGGTGGGAATGAGTCCCGCATCGACGGGCGTGTAGGCTTTGGCCGGTATCGTCAGCAGATGGCCAAGGGCGCCGCCCGGCGCCCCCTCGCCCGCCAGATTGAATGTGGCATGGTTAGTGAGGTTGACGATCGTGGGCTTGCTCGCCTTCGCCTCGTAACTGATGGTCAGGCCGCCGCTTTCGTCCAGTGCGTAGCTGATGCGGGTGTCAAGCTGGCCGGGATAGCCCGCCTCCCCATTCGGGCTGCTGTAGGAGAGGACGACTTCTGGCCGTGGTTCGCGGCGAACCGACACGACCTTCCATACCTGCTTGTCGAACCCCTTGCCGCCGCCGTGCAGCGCATTGCCCTTGTCATTGAGGGGCAGCTGGTAGGTCTGACCATCCAGAGTGAACCGGCCATGCCCGATGCGGTTGGCATAGCGGCCGACAGTCACGCCAAAGTAATCGGGCCGAGCCAGATAGCCGGCCAGATCATCATAACCGAGCAGTATATCGGCCTGCTTGCCGTCCCGATCCGGCCCCGTCAGCGATTGCAAAGTCGCGCCATAGGTAAGAATGCGGGCCGAAACGCCGTGGTCGTTAGAGAGCGTGATCGCCTCGACCGCCGTGCCGTCTGGAAGCTGGCCTGCGGGAGCGCGGCTGGCTTCGGTCGCCCATGCTGACGTGCTTGCCATCAGACATGCAAAATAATAGGACGACGATGTTCGAAAAGCATGGCTGATCCAGCCCCTCTGCATACGATCCCCTTACCGCCGGGGTATATTGACGCCCGACCGGCAGCTATATACTCGGACAAATTGAAGCAGCACAAGCCTGTTGGCGCCTGTTGGAGAAGATGAATGCCTGCACCTCCCTCATCATCAGCCACTCTGACGGCGGGCGACCACCCCGCCACCCGGTACGGGCCTGCCCTGACGCTGCTGGCCAGCCTGTTCTTCATGTGGGGCTTCATCACCGTCATCAACAACACGTTGCTGCCGCATCTGCGCAGCGTGTTCGAACTGAACTATACCCAGACAACCTTGATCGAGTCCGTCTGGTTCATTGCCTACTTCGTGGCATCCATCCCCTCAGCCAAGCTGATCGAACGCGTCGGCTATCAAAAGGCGCTAGTGATCGGCCTGCTGATCATGGCGGCGGGGTCGCTGGGCATGATGCTGGCGGCCAGCCTGCCATCCTATGGCGTCACCTTGGCCATGCTGTTCATCATCGCCAGCGGCATCACGCTGTTGCAGGTTGCTGCCAATCCCTATGTGGCGGTCGTCGGCAAGCCGGAGACAGCGTCGTCACGCCTCAATCTGGTGCAGGCGATGAACTCGGCTGGTACGATGCTCGCTCCGCTGTTCGGCGCCTATCTGATCCTTGGCCGATCAAAGGGCGGCACGGCGAGCGCGGACGTCGTCCTGACCCAGGCGGAACGGTTGGCCGATGCGCAATCGGTGATCCTGCCCTACGGGCTGGTTGCTGCGGTCCTGCTGGTGCTGGCGATCGTGATCGCTCGCTTTCCCCTGCCCGCCATGGGTTCGTCCACCTCGCGTCTGGCGAAGGAGGAGCGCAAGAACCACTCGCTCTGGGCGCATCGCAACCTGGTGTTCGGCATCCCCGCCATCTTCATTTACCTGATCGCGGAGATCGGCGTCGCCAACCTTTTCGTCAACTTCGTCAGCCAGCCTGACATCGCCAACCTGACCCATGAGCAGGCGGGACGTTATCTCACTTTCCTGTGGGGTGGCATGATGGTCGGTCGCTTCGTCGGATCGGCGATCATGCAGAAGGTGGACGCGGGCAAGGTTCTTGCCGCCTTCGCCACGGGGTCGTTCATCGTGATGCTGGTCGCGGTCTTCAGCCAGGGGGCGGTCGCCATGTGGGCGCTGATCCTGGTGGGCCTGGGCCATTCGATCATGTTTCCGACCATCTTCACCCTGGGCATCCGTGGGCTGGGGCCGTTGACCGAAGAGGGTTCGGGCCTGCTGATCATGGCAATCGCTGGCGGGTCGCTGGTGGTGGTGCAGGGATGGCTCGCCGACAATTACGGCTTGCAGAACAGCTTCCTGCTGACGGCCGCCTGCGAACTCTACATCCTCTTCTATGCCCTTTGGGGTTCAAGGCCCACGCACGCGTTGCCTGATCAGCATCTGGAATGATGCGCGCATAGCGGTATCAAGCGAAGGCCGGGGTGCAGGCAGCGCCCCGGCCTTTTGCATATGCGGCTATTCCGCGGCGAGTGGATAGGCGGCGCGCGGCGCTTCGCTGGCCAGCGCGTCGATCAGGGATCTGATGGCCGTCTGAACCCTTGGCAGGCCGGGGCCGGGGTTGTCCAATGCGGCATCGAGATAAAGGCTGCGGTCGACCTCCACCTGCAAGGCGTAGAAGTCGTGGGCCGGATGCCCATGGCGTTCGATCATATGGTCGCCCGCATAGGGATGGTTCTGCGCCACCGTCAGCCCATGCCCCTCCAGCACATCGGCCGCCAGCGTCATGAGCCGCGCCGACGCAGCCCGGCCGAAGCGATCCCCCAGCACCACGCTGGGCGCAGGCTGTCCGGCAGCGGCAGCGGGGAGCGGCGGCATCGAATGGAGATCGATCAGCACGGCGTGGCCATGGACTTCGCGCGCCGCGCGCATCATCCGCGTCAATGCGTCATGGTAGGGCCGGTGGATCGTGTCGATCCGGCGACGGACTTCGTCCCATCCGATGGGCCGCTGCCACAGTTCATAGGCGCCTGGCAGGCGACGGGGTAGAAGGCCCAGGCCGCCACGCAGCTTTGCGCTGCTCTGAAGGGGGACGTCACGGGGCAGGCCCGTCACCATCGCGGGATCGATTTCCCGTTCATGGCGATTGAGGTCGATCATCGCGCGGGGCGTGCGCGCGACAAGCACATGATAGCCTCGCTCAATCAACGGATGGGCCAGCAGGTCGGCCCAGCGATCCTCCAGCCGTCGCAATATGTCCGGCGCGACTCTGGCGCTGCCCAGCAGAGCCGGAGCATATTCGCGCCCGGCATGGGGCACCGAAATAACCACCGGGGCGATCGGGCGGTCCGGTCCGTAGAGATCATGAGAGGCTGTGGATTGGGCCGGAGCGCGCGGTGCGGAATAACTCAAATCATCTCCTTCCACAGGGCGCGGCAAAAATGGTTACCCGGCTGGATATATATGCTGGTTGTCGCATATAATGGCATGCAGCGCCACCCGCGAGGGGTGCCGCACGAGATTGGCCGACACCGGCCAGAGACGAGATTGATCCAAGCGATGGTTCGAATTTTGCTGGCCGAGGATGATGACAGCATGCGCGTCTATCTCGCCCGCGCGCTGGAGCGGTCGGGATATGAGGTGGTGGCGGTCGCCACCGGCGCGCAGGCCGTGCCGCATATCGACGACGATCATTTCGACCTGCTGCTGACGGATATCGTCATGCCGGAGATGGACGGCATCGAACTTGCCCAGCATGCGGCCACAGTCGCGCCGGACATGCGGATCATGTTCATCACGGGCTTTGCCGCCGTGACGTTGAAGGCGGGGAAAGCGGTGCCGCAGGCCAAGGTGCTGTCCAAGCCCTTCCACCTGCGCGATCTGGTGCTGGAGATCGACCGGCTTTTCGGCAGCACGAGCATGAGCGAGCTAAACTGAACGCCGCTTAGCCGGGGACGACTTCTTCCATATCGGGCGTCGGAGGCAATGGCCTGCCCGCCATGGCAGCCGCGAATCGATCGCGGTCGAGCCCCTTCTCCCACGCCGACACGACCACCGTCGCGACTGCATTGCCGATGAAGTTGGTGAGGCTGCGGCATTCGCTCATGAACCGATCGACGCCGAGGATCAGGGTCATGCCCGCGACCGGCACGGACGGGACGATCGAGAGCGTGGCGGCGAGCGTGATAAAGCCCGCGCCCGTGACGCCCGCCGCGCCCTTGCTCGACAGCATGGCGACCAGCAGCAGCAAGATCTGGTCGCCGATGCTCAAATGGACGTTGGTCGCTTGCGCTATGAACAGCGCCGCCAGCGTCATGTAGATGTTGGTGCCGTCGAGGTTGAAGCTGTACCCCGTCGGCACGACCAGCCCGACCACGGACTTGCGGCACCCTGCCCGCTCCATTTTCTCGATAAGGCTCGGCAGCGCGGCTTCCGATGAGGAGGTGCCGAGTACCAGCAGCAGTTCGGCCTTCAGATAGCGGATGAGGTGCAGGATGTTGAAGCCGACCAGTTTGGCGACAAGTCCCAGCACGACCAACACGAACAGCAATGAGGTGAGATAGAAGGTCGCGACCAGCTCCGCTAGGTTCGCAAGAGCGCCTACGCCATATTTGCCGATGGTGAACGCCATGGCGCCGAGTGCCCCAACGGGGGCGGCCTTCATGAGGATCGCCACCAGCCTGAAGATCGCGTGGCTGGCCGAATCCAGAACCTGCATCAGCGGGTCCGCCTTGTCACCGATCAGGGTCAGGGCGATGCCGAACAATATGGCCACGAACAGCACCTGAAGGATGTTGTGGCCATCCGCGACGGCCGAGATCAGCGTGGCGGGGATGATGTCCATGAGGAAGCCGATGAGCGACCGGTCATGCGCCTGCTGCTGATATTCCGCGACCTTGCCCGCGTCGAGCGTCGCCGGGTCGATGTTCAGCCCCGCGCCCGGATGCACGACATTGGCGACGATCAGGCCGACGATCAACGCAAGGGTGGAAAAGGTGAGGAAGTAAGCGAATGCCTTCGCCGCCACCCGCCCGATCGCGCCCAATTCCTTCATGCCCGCGATGCCCGTCACAATGGTAAGGAAGATGACCGGCGCGATGATCATCTTCACCAGCTTGATGAAGGCGTCGCCGAGGGGCTGGAGCGCAACGCCCGTTTGCGGGAAGAAATGGCCGATCAGTACCCCGATCGCGATGGCGGCGAGCACCTGCACGTAAAGCTGCCGGTAAAAGGGCAGCGGCGCGGCTGCTCCGTCCGCTGCGTTGTGGATGTCCTTCATGCGCCTCCGGCCCGCCGCTCTTTCGGCGCACAATATGGGCTGCGCGCACCCTGTCCAGAGAATTAGCATTTAAGCGAATTTCGCGCTTGCACACCCCACCACCCCCCGCTATTGGCGCAACTCCCGTGGGCGTGTAGCTCAGTGGTAGAGCACTGTGTTGACATCGCAGGGGTCGCAAGTTCAATCCTTGCCACGCCCACCATCGAAAACCCCGTCAAATCAACGGTTTGGCGGGGTTTTTGTTTGCCTGACGGAGATGGGATCCGCTGCCGTGCCCAGGGCATTTTTGGGCAAATTTGGGGTGTATCCGCCCTCCTTTCGGCAAATTTTGGGCATGAAAATGGCGGGCGAACCCACCGAGATTCCGATTCGCTAGCGCTTCGCCGACATGGTCTCGCGAAGCCTCATAATGCGTCGTCGCGGACCCAAGGACGTGTCGTTACGGCAGTTGCCCAGAAGATGCATCTCTCGCCAGCAAAGGGATGCCGTGTCGCGGCAGAGCCGCCTATCTCACCAGCACCCAAAAGACGACACGCTGGCTCCGCCTCCCATAGAGCCCGCGATCCTCCGAAACAGACACAAGCCCTTCGGGTCTCGTAACATTCTATACCAGCCCGGCATGGCCACCGCCGGGCATGCACCGGAATGCGCCAGACCTTCACGAAACATGGCGTGCCCCACGTTCAGGAATGCGGATAAAATCCGTGCGGCGGAGGCGCGAAATCACATGCGATTGGAAAAGACCACATGCTCTCAATCCGTCCCCGTGGGAAGAAAGGCATATATCATATGCGAGGCTCGGTATCGCTTGGCGACAAGCATATCGAGGTACAGGAGTTCAGCCTAAGGACAACCGACCGCGACGCCGCAGCTCATCTGATGGCAGAACATGAAACGAAGCTGCGCCACCAACTCATGTTCGGCCCCGCTGCGCTCGTCGCTCAAGGAACTATCGCCGATGCCTTCAACAGCTATCTGTCAAAGGCCAAGCCTCCTTGCGCATCCGACATCTTGCGCATCGGCAAACTCAATGGTCTCATTGGCGACTTCAGCCTGCGCGAGCCGAAGCAGGCGTGGGAGCATTTTCGCCGGGCTTACCTGACCGGCCATGATCCGGGCGGTCAGGACCGCTATCGCTCGGTTTTCCAGGCAGCGATCAATGTCCATCACGATCTGCATGACCTTCCACCGCTCCGGATCAAGGCGATCCCGTTCAACAATGAGCGGGTGCGCTTCCTGAGCAAGGAGGATCGCGATCGACTGATCGCGGCCTATTCACCGCACATCCAGCCAATCATCACCATGCTGGCTTTCCAGGGTCCGCGGATCCAGACGGCATTGCAGATTCCGTGGGGCGTCGATGGGGTCGATATGAAAGAGAGATCGATCCGGCTCAACCACAGCAAGAACGCTGTCATCAAATCGGTGCCGATGCATTCTCGCGTGTTCGATGTGCTTCGCCCGATCTGGGAAAAACGAGGACAGCCGACAAATGGCCATGTCTTCCTCAACCGGTTTGGCAAACCCTATTCGGACACGCGCAAGGCGAAGATCCCCGGTGGCAACCCGATCAAGAACCAGCATGCGACCGCATGCACGCGCGCCGGGATCGAGGATTTCACCGTCCATGACTGGCGCCATCACTGGGCTTCACACTGCGTGATGGCGGGGATCGACCTCATCACCATCATGAACATGGGTGGCTGGAAGTCGCTGCGGATGGTCCAGCGCTATTCCAGCGTCAGCGTGGATCATATGCGCGAATCCATCAACAAGTTGAGCTAAGCGCACCCGTTGGGGAAGCGAGATACCGCAGATCAAGGCATTGCCATCGGAGAGAATTCTCGATCTGTCTCCCCTCGCTTCCTATCTCACCCTTGCGAATAGCCGAACTCCTTCCATTCCCAGCGGTTATACAGCCGGTCCGCAGGTACCTTCCGCTGACACACCCATGCGATCGGGACTAGAAATTCGATGAGAGAGGTTTTCTGTGGGCGGGACAGGGCCACGAACATTTCAAGAATCTGTCCAGTTACTAGACCCGGCTGTAGGCCGGCCATTAGATCGGCCAAATGATCGGCCAAAAAGGGAGGGTGCAAAGCCTTAGACCCCAAAATCCCGACAGTTGCCTTGATTTCTTACGCTTGCTAAGATCGGCCAGATGATCGCTGAACAGCCTGATGAAAGCCCTAGCCGCATCGAGCCTGCGCGGATCGATACGTTAAATGGAGACTTGCCCGATCTGATTGCCGAGGTAGCGGCCAACGCAGAGCGCCTTGGGCGATCGCTCCATCCTACGACCGCTTCTAACCTGGCCAACCTCGTACGGCTGATGAACACCTATTACAGCAATCTGATCGAAGGCCACAACACACGTCCGCGCGACATCGAGCGAGCACTGGGGGGCGCAAGGGACGAAGGGCAGCGCGATCTCCAGCAGGAAGCCGTAGCCCACTATCGCCTGCAGGAACATATCGACCGGCAGGCGGCCACGGGCACTCTCCCCGACCCTGCCGATCCTTACTATATTCGCGAACTACACCGGCAATTCTATGCGGATGCATCAGCCGAGATGCTGACCATACGCAATGGCGATCAATCCTTCGTGATGACGCCCGGGGAATGGCGGGCGGGGCCTGATCAGGATGTCGAGATCGGTCGGCACCTGCCGCCGAGCAGCCGGTGCGTGCCCGCCTTCATGGATTATTTCAATCTGCGCTTCGCCTTTGAGCCTGCCCCCGGACGAGTTCTACAGGGAGTCGGTCCTGGAAAGGCGAAACGCGTCCTTGCCATGGCGACTGCACATCATCGCTTCAACTGGATTCACCCTTTCCCAGATGGCAACGGCCGGGTCAGCCGCCTTATGAGCCACGCCATGGCCCATAAGGCTGGTATCGGCGCCCATGGCCTGTGGTCCATTTCTCGCGGATTGGCGCGTGGGCTGGAGCCGGGGCTTGATGGGCGCAGCGAATATAAGAGGCATATGGCCTGGGCGGACGAGGTCCGGCAGGGGGAGCGTGATGGTCGCGGGCATCTGTCACTGAAGGGATTGGAGCTTTTTACGACCTGGTTCCTCAAAGTGTGCCTCGATCAATTGACCTACATGTCGAGCCTGTTCGAGCTGGACGTATTGGCGAAACGGCTCGATCGATATGTTGCGCTCAGCCCGACACTGCCAAAAGAGAGCAGCCGCCTTCTGCAGGAAGCGCTGATCCGCGGAGAATTTGACAGGGGCGAGGCGGAACGGATCACGCAATTGCCTGAGCGTTCTGCCCGCCGGGTCCTCAAGCAACTGACCGACGAGGGGCTGCTCGCCTCCGAGAAACCGAAAGGGCCGGTTTCGCTCCGCTTTCCCAGTGACACGTTGGAAATATTGTTCCCGCGCCTTTACATGTAAGGTTGCAGAATAAGAACTGGCGGCGTCCAATGAGCGGCGGAATGGACGTCCTATAACGATAACCCATATCGCCGCGAAGCAGCCGGGTCGGGCCACCACCGCCCGCACGCTGGGCGGTAAGTCTATATCCTTGGGTCAAATTGGCTACGCAACTTCAATGGACAGGGAAGCGCCAGACCTCGACCGGCCCTTGCTCATCCTCGATCTGGATGAGACGCTGATCCATGCCAGAGAGGAAGCGCTCGACCGCCCGGCGGACTTCCAAGTCTTCGGCTACCATGTCTATCGGCGGCCCTATCTCACCGATTTCCTCAACAGCGTTCGGGCTGATTTCGATCTGGCTGTCTGGTCGTCCGCCTTTGACAATTATGTCACCACCGTTGTCGATCATCTTTTCGGCACGGGCTTTCCCCTGCGTTTCGTCTGGCCATGTCTTTCTCAATCGGTTTGGCAAACCTTATTCGGACACGCGCAAGGCGAGCGTTCCCGGCGGGAACCCGATCAGGAACCCGCATGCGAACGCGCGGAGATCGAGGATTTTACCGTCCATGACTGGCGGCATCACTCGGCGTCCCACTGCGTAATGGCGGGCATCGACCTCATCACCATCATGAACATGGGTGGCTGGAAGTCGCTACGGATGGTGCAGCGCTAGTCCGGCGTCAGCGTAGACCATATGCGGGAGTCCATCAACAAGCTGAGCTAAGCGCACCTGCCGGGAAGCGAGATACTGCAGATCAAGACATTGCCACTGGAGAGATTTCCGATTTGCCGCCACTTGCTTTCCCACATCCACTTCTGTTATAACTACCGTATGAACAGCGCTCTTAAAATCACGAAAATTGGAAACAGCGCAGGTGTCATCCTGCCCCGCGATGTTCTGGCGCACCTTAATGTCCAGGTGGGCGAAACGCTCTCACTGGTGACTACTTCCCGGGGAATCGAGTTAAGTGCAGCTGTGCCGGATTTTGAAGCCCAGATGACCGCTGCTCGCGAAGTGATGCTTCGACGCAAACGCGCACTGCGTGAACTCGCCAAATAGTTCCATGCTTCACTGGATTTGGGTCACGGCCGCGGTGGCCGTAGCAGCACATGCCGAGCAAGTGGCGGAGCATGGCGGAAATGATGGTATTCGCGACCATGGCCTGCTTGATAGCGCTATAGCCCGCCCGGTAAACTTGGCGGGTTATGGCGAACCCGGTGTCGCAGACTTAGCCGCAGCCTATGCGTTCGGGATCGCGCGAAACCATCCGTTTGTGGACGGTAACAAAAGAACCGCAGCGGTGGTGAGCGAAACTTTCCTCATGCTCAACGGATACGAGTTGACCGCCACGGATGCCGAGTTGGTGGTGGCCTTTGTTGCGCTCGCTGGCGGCGAACTGTCAGAGGTAGAGATGGCTGATTGGTTCCGCCAGCACATCCAATAGGTGCTGACATTTATCTGTCAAAGGCCAAGCCCCTTGTGCGTCCGACATCTTGCGCATCGGCAAACTCAATGACCTCATCGGCGACTTCAGCCTGCGCGAGCCGAAGCAGGCGTGGGAGCAGTTTCGCTACCAGTCATGGCTGGCCGTGCTGACATTCTTTTCAGTTACTCAACAAATAGAGATGCTGCGGCTATTCTCTGTATGATTTCTTAAGGCGTCGATGTGAATATCGACATGGAATTGATTCGCATCACGGCGTCTGACAGCTTCAGCCAATCCGCCAAGAACGGCCGGTGTAACAGGAGGGCCAAGTAACTCAATGACGAGCTTGCAAGCCGAGTATGAGCGTGGGAAACATGCCGCACATCCGGCAAACCTCGCGAACAGAACTATAAGCCACCTGTCAAAGTTGCGTGCCGGAGCCAGCTCGGTCCGGTTTGGCCCTGGGCCTATAATTGCTATCATATTGGCGATATTGGCACTGCAGAATCTTCTGCTCTGGCGATTTCTGAATGTTATGCCTGGGTGGCTCTATGCGCTCGCCATCTTGCTGGTCGGAATCACGGCATGGTCCGTTGCGAAAGATCGGCCAATCCATACCCTTGCGACATCGGTCGTCGATCAGCAGGCTCTCAGCTTACGCAGGTTGTCGCTGTTGGCGTTGGTCGCTCTTGTAATTTTCGTGCTTGGTGGCGAAGGGCGATTTTTCTATGCCAATTACGACTGGCAGGTGCGCGATTCCCTTTTGCGCGACCTCATCGTCTATCCTTGGCCCTTCGCCTATAAGTTCGATGGTCCGATAGAACTTCTGCGCGCCCCGCTGGGCATGTATCTGTTGCCCGCCGTCGCTGGCAAGGCGCTTGGTGCCAGCGAGGCGAATCTGGCGCTTCTGTTCCAGAACAGCGTGCTTTTGGCACTTCTTCTTGGACTTGGATCGATGCTTTTCACGAGCAGGCGCTCCCGCGTTCGTGCCCTAGTGATAATAGTATTCTTCAGCGGAATGGATGTTATCGGCCAATGGTTGCACTCACGCATCCTGGGCCAGCCGTTTCCTAACCACATCGAACAGTGGGCGTTGATCCAATATTCCTCACACATCACCCAAGCTTTTTGGGTTCCGATGCACGCACTGTCCGGCTGGTGCGGAGCCATCCTGTTTCTTCTTTGGCGTGAGAAGCGGATTACGCTGGGCCAGATGTACGTGCCGGTGCCATTCCTGATGTTGATGTCGCCGCTCGGCGTTATGGGCACCCTTCCCTTCGCAGCCTATGCCGGTATTGTGACTTTGTGGAGGCGCGAACTAAGGGTAAAGGACATAGTCCTACCAGGAATCGCTACGTTGCTAGCTTTGCCCGCAATCCTCTATCTCGGTGCCGGCAGCAGCGCGGTCGGCCTGCGTTTCATGTCATTGCCACCTATGTTGTATGTGGTTTTCGAATTGCTTGAAGTCGTACCATTTCTGGCTGGCGCTGCCTTTATCGGCCGCGTCAGCGCGGGCGAACGGGGCACTTTACTTTTAGTCGCCGTCTGCCTTCTGTTCTTGCCCTGGATACAACTGGGCGACGGCATGGATTTCACCATGCGGGTTTCCATCCCCGCGCTCGCAATCCTGTCTTTTCAAGTCGCACGAGCATTTGACCGACCGGCAATCAGTTCGGCTGACCATCGAGCCGTAGCAGTGCTGGCTGGAGTGTTGATAATAGGTTTTGTCACCGGCGAGTTTGAAATCGTGCGCGCCATTGTCAATCAAATTCCTCCTCGTGTGCAATGCAACATGGCGACCTCCATTTATCAGATTCCCGGTGTTTCGAAGGATTCCAGTAGGGCAACTTACTTTACGCTGCTCAACGCCTTACCGGCCATTATCAGACCCCATCCCACGAGCGTTATCGGCCCCGAAACAAAACGGTGCTGGGACCAACCCTGGAGAGTCAGACACTTTGAAACATCTTGACCAGCAGCAGGCGGCCTGCTTGCATCAGGGCGCATGGGCAACAAAAGAATTCCGGTGGCGGAATACATAACGCACCGCTAATAAAAATATTAAACGGGTTGGGATGGGGCCACATGTTGAGGCGGCATCGCTAGGGGTAATTTGATGCAGGCAGTCATTCTTGCCGGGGGATTGGGCACGCGGCTGGGTGAGGAAACCTCCGTCCGTCCGAAGCCCATGGTAGAAATCGGCGGGATGCCGATCATCTGGCACATCATGAAGATCTATTCGGCTGCGGGCGTGAACGATTTCATCGTCTGCCTCGGCTACAAAGGCTATATGATAAAGGAATATTTCGCCAATTACTTCCTCCATACTACCGACGTAACAATCGACTTAAAGAATAATAATATCGAGGTTCATCAAAATTGGAGTGAGCCTTGGCGAATAACCTTAGTCGATACTGGTGCTGATACCCAAACAGGGGGGCGCCTCAAGGCGATCGCCAATCACCTCACAGAAGGCCAGCCATTCTGCTTGACCTATGGTGATGGTGTTGCCGATATCGATATCGCCGGTCTCATCGCTTTCCACCGGAGCCATGGAAAAAGCGCAACGATCACAGCGGTCGCCCCGCCCGGCCGCTTTGGTGCGATTGAATTCGACGGCGAGTTCGTTCGCAGTTTTAGGGAAAAGCCTGCGGGAGACGGCGGACTGATCAATGGCGGTTTTTTCGTCGCGGATCCATCGGTCATCGAATTGATAGATGGCCCGGAAACGATATGGGAACAGAAACCGCTCGAGCATCTTGCCGCCGCTGGCGAACTAGTTGCCTATCGCCACGAAGGCTTTTGGCACCCGATGGATACCTTGCGTGACAAGGTCTACCTCGAATCGCTTTGGCAGCAGGGTGCGCCTTGGAAAAGCTGGTGAAAGCCTCTTCCTGGGCGGGTCGGCGCGTGCTGGTCACCGGCCATACCGGGTTCAAAGGCGGCTGGCTGTCGCTCTGGTTGCATCGACTGGGCGCTCATGTCACAGGCTTTTCACTGCCCCCGCCGACGCAACCTAGCTTCTTCGAACAGACGTGTCTGGCTGGTCTGGTTGGCCATGTTGAGGGCGACGTCCGCAACATGCAGGCGGTGTCGGATGCGATCGAAGCCGTGCGACCGGAAGTCGTGTTCCACCTCGCCGCTCAGCCTTTGGTACGCTATTCCTACGACAATCCGGTCGAAACCTATGCGACCAATGTCATGGGGACGGTGCATGTGCTCGAGGCCTGTCGCACCAACGACAATGTCCGTGCCATAGTCTGCGTCACGACCGACAAATGCTATGAGAATCGCGAATGGGTGTGGCCTTATCGGGAGAATGATCCGATGGGCGGTCACGATCCATATAGCAGCAGTAAGGGAGCGGCAGAACTGGCCATCGCCGCCTACAGACGCTCCTATTCCGCGGATTCGAAGATAGCCTCTGCCCGTGCAGGCAATGTGATCGGCGGGGGGGATTGGGCGGAAGATCGCCTTGTTCCCGATATCATACGCGCCCTTATCGCGGGCGATCAGCCGATGATCCGCAATCCGGCTTCGATCCGTCCTTGGCAACATGTTCTGGAGGCATTGTCGGGCTATCTGTTGATCGGAACCCAGTTGCTTCAAGGCCTGGACGAGGCAGCGACAGCTTGGAATTTTGGCCCTTCTGAGGACGACACACGCCCGGTGAGCTGGATCGTCGATAAGATGCTCACAGCTTGGGGCTCATCCAGCGGTTGGGGCCAGCCTTCCGTTTCTCAACCGCACGAGGCCACCCTGTTGAAGCTCGATTCCAGCAAGGCACGTAGCGAACTGGGCTGGAAGCCCAGGCTCAGGCTAAACGAAGCGTTAACCAAAATAGTAGATTGGCATAAGCATGTGGAACGCGGGGGGGACGCCCGCGAAATCAGTTTGCAGCAAATCGACGAGTATATGGCGCGCTGTGCCGCGGAATTAAGCGAGGATCAATGGGCGTGAACGATATTCCTGGCGCCGCACAGCTACAGGCTCTTGCCGAACAATCGGACGAGGCGCAGCTGCGCCACCTCATCCTGGATCTCGTTGGGGAATATGCCCGCCGCCACCATGCTCCCAAGACCTTCGTACCGGGGGAAAGCGCCGTGCCTGTATCGGGCAAGGTTTACGGCGCAGAGGACATGCAGGCGCTGGTCGATTCCTCTCTGGATTTCTGGCTGACGACTGGCCGCTTCAACGCCGCATTCGAGGACAGGTTGGCGGCTCGGATCGGTGTGCAACATGCATTGACGACCAATTCGGGATCCTCAGCCAACCTTCTGGCACTGTCGTCCCTCTGCTCCCATTATCTGAGGCGAGACGCGCTCAAACCGGGTGATGAAGTGATCACGGTTGCGACCGGCTTTCCGACCACCGTCAACCCAGCGCTCCAATATGGGCTGGTGCCGGTGTTTGTCGATGTCGATATCCCAACCTACAACATCAAGCCTGACGCGATCGAGGCCGCGGTTTCCGACCGTACGCGGGCCATCATGATTGCCCATACGCTCGGCAATCCCTTCGATCTTGGCGAAGTGATGCGGGTCGCGGAGAAATATAATCTGTGGGTGGTAGAAGATTGCTGCGACGCCCTAGGCGCAACCTATGACGGGCGGAATGTCGGTACGTTTGGAGACATCGGCACATTGAGCTTCTACCCCGCCCATCATATCACCATGGGTGAAGGTGGCGCGGTCTTCACGGACAAGCCTCGGCTCAAGCGGGTCATCGAATCCATGCGCGACTGGGGCCGGGACTGCTGGTGTGCGCCGGGCATGGATAACACGTGTGGCAAGCGCTTCTGCCGCAAGCTCGGCGATCTGCCGATGGGCTATGATCACAAATATACCTACAGCCACTGCGGCTATAATCTCAAGATTACGGACATGCAGGCTGCCGTCGGCTTGGCCCAGCTTGACCGACTTGACGGCTTCATCGCAGCGAGGCAGCGCAATTTTAATCTGCTGACGCAGCTTCTGAAGCCGTTTGAGGACGCCTTCATCCTCCCGGAATCCACGCCGAATAGCGAGCCTTCGTGGTTTGGATATCCCATTTCCATTCGCGAAGGCGCCCCCTTTACTCGTGATGATCTGGTGCGGCACCTCGATACGCACCGCGTCGGTACGCGTCTCTTATTTGGGGGTAACTTGATCAGGCAACCCTATATGCGCGGACGCAACTATCGGGTTTCTGGTTCGCTGGACAACGCCGACTTCGTGACGGAGAGGACTTTCTGGATCGGCCTTTATCCCGGCTTGGGCGAACTCCATCTGGGATATGTGGCCGAGACATTAGAGAGTTTTTTAAGGAACTATGTTAATCACTAGGCCCTGCGACTGTGAAGGCAGTCGCTCGGCGCGGGGGAAATTTGCGTGACTGAGTCCATTTTCAACGACCTGTTCGTTCTCGAACTGGCCAATAATCACTGGGGCAAGCTGGAGCGCGGACTGAAGATCATCCGCGATTTCTCCCGCGTGGTGAAGTTCAACAATGTACACGCCGCCATCAAGCTTCAGTTCCGCGATGTGGACAATTTCATCCACCCGGATTTTCGCGATCGGGCCGATATCCGCTACGTCAAGAAGACGCTCGATACACAGATGTCGTGGGAGAATCTGCGGCTGATGGTAGAGACTGTGCGCGACTGTGGCATGGTTACCATGGTCACGCCCTTTGATGAAGTCTCAGTGGACAAATGTGTCGAATTCGGTGTCGAGATCCTCAAGATCGCCAGCTCTGACGTCCGCGACAAGACCCTGCTGGCTAAAATGGCCTCAACCGGCCTGCCTGTGATTGCATCAACCGGCGGCGCCAGCCTTGAACATATCGATGATCTCGTCGCCTTCTTCACCTCGCGGAATATCCCCTTCGCGCTCAATCACTGCGTCTCGCTTTACCCGTCCGAGGATGGCGACCTCGAGCTCGATCAGATCGATTTTCTGAAAGCGCGCTATCCCGGCATCACTATCGGCTATTCGACCCATGAGTATCGCGATTGGTGGGATTCGACGTTAATCGCCTATGGGAAGGGCGCCCGCACCTTCGAGCGCCATATCGATATCGACTATGAGGGCGTGCCGGTCAGCCCCTATTGCACCAAGCCCGAACAGGCCAACACCTGGTTCCGCGCCATGAAAAAGGCGCAAGAAATGTGTGGTGGCGGCTCCGCTGGGCGGCGTGCCGTGCCGGAAGGCGAGCGCCGGTATCTCGATGCATTGGTGCGGGGCGTCTATGCCAAGCGCGATCTGGCGGCCGGAGAGGTCCTGACGATGGATGACGTGTTTTTCGCCGTTCCTTTGCTCAAGGGGCAGCTGTCCACGCGTGAATTCGCGGGAGGCGAGCGCCTGACTGGTCCCATCGTCGCCAATGCCCCGCTTGACATCCAGAATGTGGATGCACCGGGACTTCGCGATCCAGCGCTGAACGCTCTGATCATTGATCGTGGGCTCGATATCTCAACAGCACGTACCGCGATCGCGTCCTGATGCGCGCCATGGAGCGATCCACCGACTTCGAACTACGCCAGGAGCCGGTCGGCGCGGCCCGCGTGCGGCTGGCTGACTATGTCGCCCAACGCATCGCCGAGCATGGCATCCGCCATGTATTCATGCTGACCGGCGGCGGCGCCATGCACCTCAACGACGCGCTTGGTCGGGCCGAGGGCCTGCAATATGTCTGTTGCCATCATGAGCAGGCGGCAGCCATGGCCGCTGAAAGCTATGCCCGCCTTTCCGGCCGCATGGCAGCAGTCAATGTGACGACGGGCCCAGGCGGAATCAACGCGCTCAATGGTGTTCATGGCGCCTATACCGATTCTATCCCCATGCTCGTACTGTCAGGGCAAGTGAAGCGAGAGACGCTTCGGCACAATGCTACGGTGCTCGTGCGTCAGCTGGGCGATCAGGAAGCCGACATCAGCGACATGGTGAAATCGATCACCAAATTCGCGGTAACGGTCTCAAGCCCGCTCGACATCCGATATCTGCTCGAAAAGGCGCTCTGGCTGGCCGAGAGCGGTCGCCCTGGGCCGGTGTGGCTCGACATCCCCATCGATATTCAATCGTCGCTGATCGAACCAACGAAGCTTCGCGGCTTTGATCCGGCCGCCGAGGGCTATGGCCAAGATTACGCTATTCCTGGTGAGTATGGGTGGCTGAAGGACGCCGCACTCGATCGAGCTGCGCAGGACGTGATTGCTGCCATTCGCCAGGCCCGCCGTCCAGTCCTGATGCCGGGCACGGGTATCCGCATCTCCGGCATGTACGAGCCCTTCCTCGAACTGGCCGACAAGCTCGGTATCGCCGTGGCTCCGGCCTGGAACGCCCAGGATCTCGTGCCGGACGATCACCCGCTATATGTTGGCCGCCCCGGAACCGTGGGCGATCGATCAGGCAATTTCGCCGTCCAGTGCAGCGATCTTTTGCTTGTGCTGGGCTGTCGGCTCAACATTCGCCAGATCAGCTACAACTATGCCGGCTTCGCTCCCGATGCGAAGAAAATCATGGTCGATGTCGATGCGCCCGAACTGTTCAAGCCGACCCTGTCGATCGACATGCCCATTCATGCCGATCTGCGGACTTTCATCCCAGCGTTAATCAAGGCGCTGGACGGATATGAGGCGCCTACTTCCCACCGCACCTACATCAACTGGGCCATGGAACGCCGACAGCGCTACCCTGCTGTCCTTCCTGAATATTGGGATACGCAAGGAGTAGTGAATCCCTATTGCTTCACGGAAACGCTGTTCGAAGCGCTCGAACCTGACGAAGTCATCGTGATGGCCGATGCGACTGCGGCCGTGGTGACCGTGCAGGCTGCGAAGCTCAAACAGGGCCAGCGGCTTTATTCCAATTCTGGCGCAGCCTCGATGGGCTATGACTTGCCGGCGACGATCGGCGCCTGGCATGGGATGCCACCCTCTTCCAAGCGGATCATCTGCTTGGCGGGTGATGGAAGCATCATGCAAAATCTGCAGGAGTTGCAGACGATCATCGGCCAAGGCATTCCAGCGAAGATCTTCCTTTATAACAATTCCGGCTATCACTCCATCCGGCAGACGCAACAGGCCTATTTTGACGGTCATTCCGTCGGTTGCGGGCCGGACTCAGGCGTTACCTTTCCCGATTTCGGCAAGGTCGCGCAAGCCTTCGGCTTTGCCTATACCCGCACGTCCGAACATAGCGACATGTCCCGAGCCATCGCAGAAACTTTCGCGGCCCCTGGTGCCGCCATCTGCGAAATCTTCATCGACAAAGGTCAGAATTTCGCGCCGAAGGTGTCATCGCGCCGCCTGGAAGACGGCAGCATGGTGACCGCCCCGCTGCACGATCTTGCCCCCTTCCTTCCAAGGGATGAACTGGCCGAAGCTTTACGGGTACCCGAATAATGAGTCAGGTACAGAACATCATCTTCGATCTCGATGGCACGCTCGTCGATAGCGCGCCTGTATTCGTGGAAATTCTGAACGACATGCTGCGAGAACGCGGCAGTTCGCGCTCCATAGGGCTTTCCGAGGTCCGGCAGTTTGCAAGTTTGGGCGGCCCTGCCCTTGTCGGCGGTGTTCTCGCGCAGGAATGTGGCGATCTGCGACAGGAAGTTGCCGACTTTCGCGCGCGTTACGCCCTATGCCCTACGCCTCTGGAATCCCTGTACGAAGGCGTTGCCGGGGGCGTGCGGGAGCTCACTGAGCATGGATACAGGTTGGCGATTTGTTCCAACAAGCCACAGCAGCTTTGCGAGAAGGTAATCGCCGATCTGAACCTCAACGCGCATTTTCCTGTCGTTGTCGGAAGTTCTCCCGATCGCATGGCCAAGCCAGCGCCTGATCTGATGGAACTTGTCATGGCGCAGCTCGGGACCAGCGTCCGCGAGTGCCTTTATGTCGGCGACAGCGAAATCGATCATGCCTTGGCTAAGGCAACGGGTATCCGTTTCGCCTTTGTGACTTACGGCTACGCCACCGAACAATTCACGGCTGACCCGCATGAGGAGTTCAGCCATTTTTCTGACCTTGTGCGGTTGCTCAAGGAAGAGCGTGCGCCTTTCTTCTCGAAACGCGGGGCCGCGTAGAAAGGTCTGGGCGAAGGTGAAGTTTACCGCTCACGTTGCAGCGGCATTGCGGCAGAGCGAGCACCGCGTCGTCCTGACCGGCGCAAGCGGATGGCTGGGACGCTCGACATTGGAACTGCTGCACGACGCACTTAGGGAGCAATTTGCTGAGCGGGTCTTCTGCTTTGGATCAACTGAGGCAGATGTGCACCTGTCCAGCACTCGAATTGTGACCCAGCGGCCGCTGGTTGAGCTGGCCAACCTCTCCCGCCATCCAACGATACTGCTCCATTTCGCCTTTCTGACGAAAGACCGTGCTGAGGCCATGCGCGAGTCAGATTACCGTTCCGCCAATCAGGCGATCCGCCAATTGGTGCTCGACGCGCTCGACCCCATCAGCGTGCAGGCGGCATTTCTTGCCTCTTCGGGGGCGGCCCACTTCGCAGATGATCGGCTCGCCACGCCCGCCATGCGGCTATATGGCGAGCTTAAGCGGGAAGACGAAGCGGCCTTCACGACCTGGTCTGAGGTCCGGGACAGAAGGCTCATCATAGCGCGGATCTTTAATCTGTCTGGTCCGCACATCAACAAACTGCCGAGCTATGCGCTTTCATCGTTCATTCTTGACGCCCTGGCGGGCGGACCGGTGATCATGAAAGCACGTCATGAAGTGCGGCGTGGCTATGTTGCGATACGTGAGCTCATGTCGCTGGCCTTCGCACTGCTGCTCGATCAGGCCCGTGGAGTGAAGCAATTCGACAGCGGCGGACAGGATGTCGAACTGGGAGAACTTGCCTCCATGATCGCATCCTCAATGCACTGCTCCGTCAAGCGTCCTCTTATCGGCGTCAGTCGTGCGGACATCTATCTTGGCGACGACCGCGCCTACCAGCGCCTGCTCGACCGCTACGGCATAGAAGGGGTGCCGCTGGCCGAGCAGATCAGTGAAACCATCGCCTTCTTGAAAGGCGACGCTCTTCCCGAACCCCTGCAGGATACTCATGCTTAAGCCCTCCGCGACACCTGAGCTTTCGGTCGTCATTCCCTGCCTGAATGAGGAGGAGAATGCAGCAGCGATTGCGAACGCCGTGATCGAGCAACTGGAGACACTGACCGACAGCTTTGAGATCATTTTCATCGACAACGGCTCCACCGACGGGACGGTAGCCATTGTCCGGGCCATGTGTGCAGGCAATGCCAGGATTCGACTAATTATCAACACACGCAACTTCGGTCAGTTGCGGTCCCCTGCCCACGCGCTTTTCCAAGCCAAAGGTCGCGCCATCATCGGCATCGCCGCTGACTTCCAGGATCCGCCCGAACTCATTCCCGAACTCGTCAGCCGCTGGCGAGCGGGAACGGAGATCGTTCTGGGCGTCAGCGAGACGAAAAAAAGCTCACCCGTCTACTCAAGCTTGCGGAAGCTGTCCTACGATCTGCAGCGCAAGTTCGGCGATTACCCGATCATCCCCAATGCCACGGGCTTCGGTATCTACGATGCGAAGGTGATTCGCGCGATCGCAGAGCTGAATGAGCCCGAACCTTTCGTTCGCGGCCTGCTAGTGGAAACAGGCTATTCAATTGAAACGGTGACATTCAAGCGGCCGGATCGTGCCGCCGGCCGCTCCAAAAACGGCTTTTTCGCGCTTCTCGATTTCGCACTGTCCGCCCTCGCCTACTCTTCGAAGGGTCTGCTCCGAGCGCCCCTATACTTCAGCTTCATTGCCTTTGCGGCAACGATGGTCAGCATGTTGGGTGCGGCATGGTCGATCGCTTGGGCGCAAAATCCCAGAATGTGGCTGTTCGCCGCGCTGCTGGAATTTCAATTCGGACTCCTGTTTCTGTTCCTCGGCATCCTCGGTGTTCAGATCCGCCTGATTTCCGATCGAACCCGGGGAATGCCGCTCGTTATCGAGCGGGAGCGCGTCAACTTCGCTCTCCAGGACTGACCCATGGCCTCCCTTTCTTCTGCGTCGATACCGCGGGTCTGGCGCTATTATATGGTTGGGGCAGTCAACACACTGTTCGGTTACAGCGTTTATGCGTTGCTGCTGTTGATCGGCCTGCAGATGTACGTTGCCCAGATCACTGGGCACATCATAGGGGTGATCTTCAATTATTTTACCTACAGTCGGCACGTCTTTCAAACCGCACCTGCCTCGAAGCTTCGCTTTCTGCTCTCCTACCTGCTGAACTATCTCGTCGGCCTTACCAGCCTTGCACTCGCCGCCACGGTCATCGCGTCGCCCTATATCGCAGGGTTACTGGCCACGTTGGTCACCTCGATCATCAATTTCATGGTTTTGCGCCGCCATGTATTCGCACCCGGCGCCCTGAAAGCCCCGCTGACGCAGCCAGCCGTAGGCAGAGAGGACGTCGATCATGCCTCGCTCTGACAACCCCGAAAGACAGGGCAGTCTCATCCTTTACGGGCTGGGATCCGTAGGTCAGTCCATCGCCGATGATTTGCTGGCTGGAGGATGGGACATAGAATTCATACTTGATCGGGGCAAGCGTGGTCAAAGCTATCGCGAGATCCCGGTTCTGGCTCTTGAGGATGCCGTGGACGGCCGACTTCTCGGCAAAACCATCATGGTTGGTTTGCATAATCATTATGTGGACATCAATCGACTTCACGCCGAGCTTGATAGTGCCGGTGCCGCCCACATACTGACCCCAGTCAATTTGCCCCAACTGATCGTTAACGGACGAACGCGGCCGGGCTATTGGCTTGATCCAGACTTCAGCTATGCGGATCATAAAGCGGACTTCGCCCGAATGCGCAGCCTGCTTGCGGACGAGACCAGCCGCGACCTCTTCGACGCCATTCTGGCATACCGCCAGAGCGGAAACATTGCCGACTGCCCCTCGCCGAGCCTGGAAGATGAATATACCCCCGGTGATCTGCCCCGTTTTGCAGAGCCGTTGAAGATCATCGACTGCGGTGCATTTACTGGCGTCGCTATCCACAAATTTCTGAAGGCTGGTTACGACATAGCCAGCTTCATCGCTTTCGAGCCTGACCCGAACAATTTCGCCCTGCTCGCATCGCGTAATTTCCCAATCGAGCGGCAGATTTGCCTGCCGCTAGGTACTTGGTCAACAACCCGCCAGCTGAAATTCTCAAGCGAGGGATCAATGGCGAGCCAGTTGAGCGAGGCCGGCACTGCCGTTGTTCAGTGCGTGGCCGTTGATGAGATTCTTGGCGGCGAACAGGTGAACCTCATCAAAATGGATGTCGAAGGAGCAGAAATCGAGACTCTGAAGGGCATGAAAAAAATCATTGCAGAGCAGAGACCTAATCTACTCCTATCGGTGTATCATACACCAGATCACCTGTTCAGTATTGCTGAACTGATTGAATCATGGGACCTGGGATATGAATTTCACTTGAGAGTTCACGAGTTCAACACATTCGGAACCGTCATTTACGCCTTCCCGCACAGGCACACCTAAAGGGATTCCGGGAGAGCCCTCTCGATACCGCCAAGCTACCTGTTACCTCAGGCCAATCGGCAGGCCGCCTGCAGGATATGTACCTTGCTCCCCGCAACTTCCGTCATAAGAATGTTTGTATCTACGACCTTCAGACCGCAATTCTTAAGCAGGGCGGCCATTGACGATGGTGAGTAGAAATTTACATGCTCATGCCAATGTCGCTTTTCCTTTTCCCGCCCTTCGACGTCACGCCGCATAATCTCTTCATAAGGCACTTCTATGTAAAGAACTGATCCCTCGTCCATTGCTTCTCGAACGACAAGTAAAAGGTCAGAGGGATAGGGAATATGTTCCAAGATCTGCGAACAAACGATCAAGCGATATTTGGATGACGTTGCCTGTTCCCGTGTGACCGCCTTGGCGTCGCCATCTACCTCCTTGCCACTGATATCAAAGATGTCGAGGCTGACGCGCCGGTTTTCGAAAGGCGTGTTTGCTCCCGTGTCGCCTCCCCAATCCAGCACCGTCAGGGGATCGCTGACGTGAGGCGCCAAGAATTTCTCCATTTCCGCTTTGTATGGGACGACTTCTACCAGCGCGGCGTTGCGTTCGTGATAGCCAGGTTCATAATGTTCCCGTAGCATCACATAGGCTTCTTCGCGATATCCCGCATAAATGGCGTCCATCTCTTCTTCCGAGAAGCGGATATCACAGAACAAATGTTCACACTGACGGCATCGCAGCGACTTGCAGATGGAATAAGCATTTCCATTCTGGATAGTTTTCAATCCCCAACTATCGTCTATCACCACAGGAATCCAACCGAAGGCCCGGTCAGCCACAAAGGGCATCAGAATAGCCGGCGAACTTGCCAGATCATCCCCACCGCAGCACACACAGGCTGTAGCCAGCCGTTGCCGCGCCTTCTCAGTAGGTGATATATCATCGTTGAAAGTCATTGTGCCCCCGACATGTATTTCGCTGTGATACTGAGGTTTTCTTAGCATATCTGCCCGAACTTGGCGATTTCGCATGGAACTGTCCCAGCACCGACCAGCGATAAATGAAGTTGCCCATCGACGCCTAAAAAGCAAGATCAGCTAGGAATAGCCACGATGCGCTTGAGAACACCTCGGGCTGAATCACGAAATTGATCGGTCGGCCCGACCACGTCCGAGCTGCCAGTTGATGCCGTCGGACCTCAGAATGCCGGTGGCCGCCTTGCCGATGTTTCGCTCGAGTACGTCACGCCACGGCACCAGCGTGAAGTCCCGTGATCGTTCGATCAGCGCGTGAGAGCCGCTTTCAAGGTCAACGCGCCGGGCGATCACACCTTCGATCCGGTCTCCGTTTCGAGACGATGTGAAGGGCTTGCCGAGTTGCCGTGCTAGCTTGTCTCCGGAATCGCGCAGTTCGCGCTGGCCTAATTCTTCCATCGCCTCGCTCCGCAAGCGGAACGCCGCTCCTTCACCTATCGCCAATTGCTGTTCGACGAGCCATTGACGCCTGGCCGACATTGCGTCGCGCACTTCGCGACCAAAGCCCGCATCGCGAACAGCGCTCGGCGTACCTGATGCCAGTTCGCGATCGAGCCAGGTCGGCGCCTCCTTTATTGGGAGGTCGGCAACAGGTGTTCGCGAGAGGATCAATACCGCCACAGGCCGGTCACGTTGCTGCCGCTGGGCATAGGCCTCGGCACGGGCGAGGTGATCGTCGGGAATGACCCAGCTCCCATCCTCCGATCGCTCCGGCCCGGCCCCCGCCCGCCGCATAGCTTCCAGCCGCCGGACATGGCTCGCGGCATAAGCTTCGCTGGCTTGGCGATCATGTGCCAGGTGAAGATCGACCGAATAGCGTCCACCGTTGGCGCGAGCGACAGCATCGACGGTACGATCCGCCTGCATAACGCTCGCCCTCGCCGACTCTATCCGCACGGTCGCATTCTCTGGAACCGACGGCACACCATCGCCCCGGCCAATGTCTATATAATGGACCCGGCCATCGACACCGTCGAGCATCGCATAATGACGGTCGCGATGCTCGTCGGAGAAGCCTCTATGGATCAACCGGCCAATAACGGGTTCGCGTACCTCTGTCGTTATCACCTGCTCGACGCCGGGTCGGTCCAGCCGACGTGCCGTGAGTTCGCGCTGCATGAGGCGGATAATGTCACCGCGTTCGCCCATGCGACGGAGCGTATCTTCCATCCCGTCGGCAAGACGGTAGCGCCCGCCGCCGATATCTTCGGCAAGTTCCATCGCCTTCAATTTGCGAAGCCGACCGGCCTCCACCGATTGCTGGAAAGGCTCGTTGTGGGCGGGCGATACGATCCGATCGGCATCCATCCTCCGCAGCAGGCGACGGTCAATCGCGGTCAGCCGCTCCTGATCGACATCATGGCGCAGGCGGGCTTCGATTTCGTGATCGGTCCGCGGCCCCAGGTCGAGCGTCACCAGTTCGGACGCCCGCTCCCGTAGCCCATGAGAAATATACTCCCGCGCAATGATCAGATTGTCGCCGCGATCATCGACGCCGCGCAGCACGATATGGGTGTGCGGGCGTTCGGTGTTGAAGTGATCGACCGCGACCCAGTCGAGCTTGGTGCCGAGGTCCTGTTCGACCTGAGTCATGAGCCGCCGGACATAGGGCTTGAGGTCGGGATATTCTGCCCCATCTTCTGCAGAGATTATGAAGCGGAACTGGTGGCGATCACCAGCCGTGCGCTTCAGGAAATCGTCGCCATCCGCGCGGTCGGTCGCCGGACCATAGAGCTCCCCCGGCAAGCCCTCGCGCGTGACGCCGTCGCGCTGGATGTAGCGCATATGGGCGCGGGCTGCCTGACCAGCCTTGCCACCGAGCCGGATGAGGCTCGCCTTCACCACCGCGCGGCGTCCACGGAAGCCGCCCAACCGGTCGCGACTGGCGAGAAGCCGTCCCATGCTTGCGCCCCGGCCGATCCGGCTGCCATCGAAACGCCGCGACCTTTTGCCGGTCTTGTTACCAGCCAGCCGCGTCGCCGCAAGGATGCGCCCGCCATATTTGACGGTGCGCTTGCCATCATTGCTCCGCATCCTGCCGAGCCTGGGGGTGAGGTCATCGTCAGACATGGTAACGCTGCCCCATCTCGCGAATTCGGCCAGAAACTGCCGGATTACCGCCGTTCCCGCCCGTCCTGTTTCTCAAAGTCAGGGTGCGGTCTCGTGAAAAAAGGATGTGCAGACAAGCACTTAAGCCGCGTCGCGAGACACTGCCTTTATCTTGTTTCCCCTTATCCCCTATCGGTAACCGTCCGATGTTCGCACGTTGTTCCCCTCTTCCATGAAGTCCCATGTGATCGTCTTTCCGGTTGGGAGGTGGGTCGATGCCGCGGCGGATATTCAGCAACAGGGCGAAGCGGGCTTGGTGGTCGGTGCATATCAAGGCATGGCGGGAGAGCGGTCTTTCGGCGTCTGCCTATTGCCGCCAGCAAGGCCTGACACGCAGCGACTTCAAGGCCTGGCAGTTCGAGATCGAAGAGTGGGAAGCTCAGAAATCCGAGGAAAGACAGCGCTGGAAGCGTAGATTTACACCGGCCTCGCCGGACAAGCGGCGGCAGGCGACACAGGCGTTCTGGGCGATGCATGTGGAAGCCTGGCAGTGGTCCGGACTGCATCTGCGCGACTATTCGTCGGCGCTGCGGCTGTCGCCCTACAGCCTCAAACGGTGGCGTAATCTGATCGAGGCGGAGGAGATCATAATCGACTGGCGCGCGCTTCTGCACCCGTCGGCGCGGCCGCCGATAAGCACAAATATAAGCACTAGGACTAAGGAATCCGAGCGCATCCAGGCCTTGACAGCTGATATCGAAGCCGCCGCCGAACCACCCGGACGGGCACGGCGAAGGCGCTTCTCGATGGAGGAAAAGATCGCGCTGCTGCTGGAGGCCGAGCGTCATGGCGAGACCATCTCCTCGGTCGGGCGGCGGCATGGAATCTCGACCAGTGTGCTGTTCCGCTGGCGCGACCAGTTCGGCCTTGGCCATGAGAAGCCGACGAAGCTGGTGCCGGTGCAGGTGGTCGAAAGCCGCATGTCGTCGAACGCTCGTGAGGCATCGCTGCTGACAGGCGTGTTGCCCTGCCCTGCAGGTATGAAGGAGGTCGATCTGGCCGATGGGCGGCGGGTGTTCGCGCCCCTTGATGCCGATCCCGATGACGTCCAGCGCACGGTCGCCGAGCGGGAGGCGCGCCCATGATGATCGTCCCATCGAACGTGAAAGTGCATATGGCGCTCGGCGTCACCGATATGCGCAAAGGTCTCGATGGTCTGGCGACGCTGGTGCAGGAGACGTTGAAGAAGGACCCCTTTTGCGGCCATGTCTTCGCCTTCCGGGGTAGACGATCGAACATGGTGAAGCTGCTGTTCTGGGATGGCACCGGGCTGTGCCTGTTCACCAAGAGAATCGATCGCGGACGCTTCGTATGGCCCCGCATGACGGTACCGGGCGAGACGATCCCGTTGTCGCCGGCGCAGCTTGCGATGCTGCTGGAAGGTATCGACTGGCGCCATCCCGAGCGTGTGTGGCGCCCCATAAAAGCGGGCTAAAAACCGCTGGAATCCGCCGTAAATGCTTGGGCTTACATGTCCGTTCTGGTAGCATCGGGCATGCGGCTCGATCTCGATAATCTGCCGTCCGATACGGCGCTTCTGCACCAGCTGGTGCGGGACATGGCGGCCGTCGTCGAGCACCGCGAAGATGAGATCGGGCGGCTCCAGGCGATCATCAAGAAGCTTCAGCGGATGCAGTTCGGGCGCAGGTCCGAACGCCTCGATCCCGACCAGCTTGCGCTCGGCCTGGAAGACCTCGATGCCGACATCGGCCGTATCGAGGAGAGCCGTCCGGTAATCCTCGACACGGCCGCCGAACCGCGCCCACATCGCAAGCCCTTGCCCGATCATCTGCCGCGCGAGGACGTGCTGATCGACACCAACCACGATGCCTGTCCGGGCTGCGGCGGCGCGCTGCACGGTATCGGTGAGAGCGTCAGCGAGATGCTCGACTGGGTGCCCGCGCAGCTTCGTGTCGTGCGGATCACACGGCCCAAATATGCCTGCCGGGCGTGTGGAACGGTGCGCCAAGCCGCCGCACCAGAGCGCCCGATCGCGGGCGGGCTGGCGACACCCGCGCTGCTTGCGCAGGTGCTGATCGCCAAATATTGCGACCACACGCCGCTCTACCGGCAATCTCAGATCTTCTCCCGCCACGGCGTCGATCTGGCCCGCTCGACGCTCGCGGGATGGGTCGGCGGCGCGTGCTGGTGGCTTGAAGCCTTGCACGAGAAACTGTGTGCGGACCTGTTCGCATCGGACCATCTGTTCGCCGATGACACGCCGGTTCCAGTGCTCGATCCGGGGCGTGGAAAGACCAAGGCCGGGCGCCTCTGGGTCTATGCCCGTGAGCAGCGCGGATGGAACGGCCCCGCCCCACCAGCCGCTGTCTATCTGTTCGCGCCTGACCGCAAAGCGGAGCGGCCGATCACGCATCTCCAGCACTTCAAGGGCGTACTGCACGTCGATGGCTATGCCGGGTTCGAGCGCGTTGCCGCGCAACCCGACGTGATGCTGGCAGCCTGCTGGGCGCATACGCGGCGCAAGTTCTACGACGTAGAGCAGCAGACGGGCTCGCCGATCGCGGCCGAGGCGTTGCGCCGCATCGCCACGCTCTACGAGGTGGAGAAGAAGGCGCGCGGCCAGTCCCCGGCCCAGCGCATGGCTTGGCGGGGGGCGCTCGCCCAGCCGCATCTCGCCGCCATGAAAGGCTGGCTGGAAACCCAACTTGGCCAAGTCCCCGCGCGCAGCACGCTGGCCGATGCCATCCGCTATGCGCTCGGCCGGTGGACGGCTCTGACGCGGTTCATCGACGACGGCCGTATCGAACTCGACACCAATCCGGTCGAACGGGCGATCCGTCCGGTGGCTCTGGGAAGGAAGAATCATCTGTTCGCGGGCAGCGACGGCGGTGGTCATCGCTGGGCTGTGATCTGCTCCCTGATCGAGACGGCCAAGCTCAACGGCGTCGAACCCTATGCCTGGCTGAGCGATGTCCTCACCCGCATGATCGAGGGCCATCCGGCGAACCGACTCAATGAACTGCTGCCGTGGAACTGGGCGCTCAATCATCGCGCCGCCGCCTGACGTGCAGCGACCAGACGCATACCCTAGCGCCACCCATTTTCGGCTCGAAAAAAGGGGAGAGACGACGTCGGTCCGAGGCCGCCTCTCCCTGACGTTCATGCTGCCGTCAGCGCGCATCGGCCATTGCCTTCCGAGCAATATCGCGGCTGTGGCAAATGCGCTTTGTGATCGTTCCATGTGGCATTCCCTCGCCATCCACGAGCATGATGGCCATGAACCAGCGGCCATCCAGTCGACCCCAGATCGCGATCCGGTCGAGCTCCAGATCATCCTCGCCAAGGCCCTCATAGGAGCCCAGCCAACGCTCCTCGCCGCGCGCATCCCAGAGGAAATCGCTCTCCTCCGCGTCCAGGCAGCGTTGCGCCAGTGCTTCTCCCGCACCGCGTCCCAGCTCGATTTCAAGTCCTGCTACCAGCGTTGCCACGACGCTGTCCGACGCCGTTCCGATGCACTGAACCATGCCCATGATGACCTCCTTGCGCTTCGTCCTCACCATCGAGAACGGCGTCCGGGAGACGGGTGGCGGGGCGGCTGTCAGGGCCGCAGCGCGCAGCGCGGCGCCGCGAAGCGGCCGTGGGGGGAACCGATTTGCGCAGCAAATTGGGGGGCACCCGCGGGCCTTGATAGGCGCTCCGCCACCCGTCATGCTGGGTCTGTCGAGACGAGCCTCCACCCTCTCCCGGACATGCGACATCACCTCACTTCCCCTGCGACAGAGCGACAAAGATCGGGCTTGGCGATGGCGCGCCGACGGCGGCGGCCGGTGGCAATCCGCCGCCTCTTTGTATGGCGAACAGGGGCTCGACCAGTGGTGATGCCGTCGCACCGGCCCCGCCAATCTGCCGCTCCGGCGCCACGCTTGCGAGATAGCCGATGGTCTCGCCTGGCAGCGGCCGACCGCCTGCAAGATGTTCGGCATAACGCCCAGGCCCCGCATTATAGGCGGCGAACAGGCCGGGATATCCGAACCGGTCATACATCAGCCGCAGGTAGAATGTGCCGGCCAGGATATTGTCGCGGGGCTGGTCGGGATCGTTGCCAAGTCCAAGCCGGACGCGCATGTCCGTCCAGGTTGCAGGCATGAGTTGCATGAGGCCCATGGCACCAGCGGAAGAGCGGATGGGTCGGCCGTTCCAGCGAGTCTGTCCACCGCTTTCGGCGCGCATGACCCGCTCGATCCAGGCGGTGGGAATGCCGAACCGCAACGATGCCTCGCGGATATAGGGCTGCCAGGTCGCGACCGATTCAGCTTTGGCAGGCGTCGCAAGGGCGAGCGCGAGCAGGATAGCGGCATGCTTCAACGGCGCCACAGGAGCGTCGCCTTTCCGATGACATCGCCACCCTCCGTCGGCCCGAAATAGCGGCCGTCGAACGAGGACGGACTGTCCATCAGCAGGAACAGCTGCCGCCCCCGCAGCACCATGCAGCCGCTCCACCAGGGCATCGGGAGACCGGCGGCATCGGCCGCGCGGCGGCTCGCAATCCATCGCCCGTTGAGGAAGATGTCCTCAGCCAGCGCGCAGACCGTATCGCCCGCATAGGCCACGGCGCGCTTCACCAGCGGCACGTTCATGGGCAGGTAGCGGCGCGACGCAGCGAGCAGTCGATAGCGCCTGGGCACGCGAGCGATGACCATGTCGCCCGGCTCCACCAGGGGGCCGGGATCTACCCTGTAAAGGCCGATCGGGGCGCTGGCGCTCGCATTCCAGACGAGGCGCGGCGTGGGCGGAAGCGCGGCGGAAAGGAGGAGGAGGATGGTGCCAGCGCCAATGCACAGGATGCGCCAGCGCAACCGGACGCGCTTCCGCTTTTCCGTCCGCAGGGTCTCGCCCCAGGCAAGCAGCGGAACGTCTCCGGCCGCGCTGCGACGGCGGCTCACGCGCCCAGCTCCCGCGCCGAATGCTCGGCGGACCAGCTGTCGAGATCATCGATATGATATTGGACGAAACGGCAGTGGCGGCGAAAGACCGGTCCCTTGCCGTCGCGGCGCAGACGTTTCAGGAGGCGGCTCGAGATTTTGAGGTAGGCGGCGGCCTGATCGGTGTTGAGGAAGGGCGAACCGCGTTTCGCGCGGTTCGCGCGGGCAATGTCATCGTCGCTGTCCATGGGGCGCATTCCTGTCTGTCGGGATCGCAACGGCGCGATCGCGGCACCCAGGATGCGGACAGGGACATCCCGGCATCAGTGTCGAAAACCACTCCCACGCTTTCGACACCCGGGGAGAAAAGAGGCTCCGCGCCGAATCTGGCGCGGAGCCTCGTCATGTCAGCGGGACCAGATGAGCTTGTGCTCGCCCTCGTCGCCCTGGGTGAGGGTCGCGTAGATGGGCGCGGGGAAGGACGGATCGTCGAGCTTGAGGCTCAGATATTCCGCGCCGGTCTCGCGCGCCGCCTTGGTCCAGCCCGCGCCGAACTCGACGCCACCGGCGCTGACGCGATGGTCCGGAGCCTTGTCATGCTCGCGTTCGACAGGCCGGATCGTGGCCTTGACGCGAAGAGTGAGGGTGCGGATTTCACCAGTGCAAACGCCATCCTCGTTGCGGGTGAAGCTGCCGATCTGTGCCATGGAAAGTCTCCTTCTGCTTGCTCGAATGCCGCCCGATGCGGCCTCGATGGCAGTCGATCAGGCGACGGCGCGGCGCCGCGCACCCCAAGGCCGAAGCGTCAGCGAAGGACGGCCGGAGCCGGCTTTCTTGCCTCGCGAGGAAGCCCGTAAGGGCGGGGAAGAAAGTCGGCGAAGCCGTTGCGCGGACAAGCCGTGCCGACGCCAGACCTGCCATGAAAGAGAGGCCGGTGCGGCATGCGCACCTGCACAGGGGGAAGCTCGGACAGGATCGGAAAAACGCGATTCCTTCGCAGTGATGAACAATAGGGGAGCAATATCCGGGTCGTTCCGGCTCGCCCTGCCCCGGCTCCCTCCGGCGCTCGACCGCTTCCGGCTTATCGGCACGACCGTTTCGAAAGCCTGGCTGCCATCGCAGCCGGTGCCGCGAACCATGGTCATGATCACGCCGCCCAGTGGTCCAGGATCCAGCAATTCCTGCCTGATATCATGGCTGTCGATCTTCTTGCCGCGCGGATCAAGGCGAGTCCGGATCACCAGCCAACGGGCCGATGCGAACTTAGAGGAAACGGCGGTCGGTGCCTTCCTTGCGCACCTGTTCGCCCAGGAATTCGGGCCGGGCACAACCCGTCGAGACCTGTTCGCTGCCGCTCCTGGACCATGGAACAGACAATATCAGCTGCCCGGGCCTCCGGTAGAGCGCGGCTTCCAGTACACAAAACCCGCGCGGCCGAGCCCTCGGGCGAGGCCGCGCGGCGAATTTCCAGCCAGCCAGCCAGCGGGCGGCAGTATGCTCCACCGCCCGCCAACCTTCACGCCGCTTGGGCGAACGGCTCCTCGCCCGCCCCGGCTGTCGCCGTGGCCATGACGTCGCGCGCGGCAACGACCTTGGCATGGGCAGCCACGGTGCCAACGCCACCCCGCTCGGTATAGGCGCCCGGGGGAAAAGCCATCCAGCGCGGCACCCAGCGCTCGACCTTGGTGCGCCCATCCGCACCCGCAAGATGGTCGGCAATGATCTGCTTCAAGGTCTTGACCTTCTCTTGGCCATTGGCTGTCGCGACCGTCTCGCCCGCGACCTCGGCTACCATGTGACCGAGCAATTCACGGTCGCGCAGCAGGGAAAAGAGCGCCTCGTCGGCCTGCCACCATGCGGCCATGTCGATGCCGATCTCGGCACCGACCGCCTCGACGGCGGCGCTGCCCGCCGCCAATGTCTCGCCCATTACCACCGCGATCACGTCCATGAGAGCCGGGTCCGGCAGCGCGATCAGGCGCAGAAAAACGCCCGCGACCCCCTGCTGGGCGTCGCGTGCCTCCCAAACAGCATCGCCATGGCCGCCCGTGACAGTCGGCTCCTCCGGGGAGAAGCCGAGCAGGTCCAGCACGGCGCGGCGGCGCTCGTCGAACAGCGGCTCGCCCCGCGACAGTTCGACGCTTTCGCGCACTTCGTCGTTGCGCGTTGACTGCGGTTCGGGCCGTACCGTCCAGAGGAGCGAACCGACGATGGCGTGGGCGACCATGAGCCGCAGCGCCATGCCCGGATGACCCAGAAGCGCGGCGCGCACGGCGGCATGGCGGTGCAGGTCCACATAGGTCTGCAACGTTGATGTAAGTTCCGGGCGCTGGACTTTGCCGCCGCCTGGCACCTCGCCGCGCTCCACCTTTCGCGCCTCCTTGCGTGTCACATAGCCCTCGTGGAAGCTGACCTCGCCCGTCGCCCGGACATCGACATAGACGCGCCCTCCCCTGCGCTTGGCGGCCTTCTCATATTCCCAGCTATGGAAATGATCCGATGGAGGAACGATGACGACATCGCTCCAGCCCTGATCCAGATAGGTTTCCTTCGCCGCCTCGATCGCCGCGTTCTGCGCGGTCCAGAAGGCATCGGCATCCGCGAAATAGCAGTCCTCGCCAAACAGGTCGGCAACCGTCGAGCCCTTATATTCCGCCAGATCGAACAGGGCGAAGCGCGCCGGGATCGACTGGCCGCCAAATAGCCATGCCTTCAACTGGTGCCCGGTCGGCACATAGCTGTCGGGATCGTCATGAAGCGCCAGCCACGCCTTTTGCTGGCTCTTGCTGGCAAGGGTCAGGTGGCGGACGGTGGCGCGGTCGATCTTCTCGGCGCGGTAGAGATCGCGGACGCGCGGCAGAAGATTGCCGAGCGCGAGGACGCGGCGGATGGTGAGGTCGGGAAGCCCGAAGGTCGCGGCGATGTCGTCCACCTCGCGGCCCTCCTTCACCAGCCGGGTGAAGGTTTCCCACTGGGTCACCTCGTCGGCATCGAGCCGGGCAAGGTTCTCGATCATGGACGCCTCGATGGCGGCGGCATCATCTGTTTCGGACAGGACACGGCAGGGCAGCAGTTCGGCCTCGCCCGTCTCCTGCGCGACGAGTCGCGCGGCATGGAAGCGCCGCGCACCCGCGACGATCTCGAAATGGCCCTCCTCGCAACTGGGCCGCACGAGCAGGCTCTGGATGACGCCGCGCTTGCGGACGGTCGGCAGGATATCGCTGACATCAGGCGCCTTTCGGCCGTAGCGCATATTGGTCTTGCTCACACAAAGCTTGTCAGGCGCGATAAAAACGAGTGTCATGGCATTGCTCCTTCGGAGTGCCGGTCCCTCACGTTTCGCGGCGTCGGGGGGCCGGTTTCTGGGGGTGGCGGCGTGACGTGCCGCCTTTACGTCATCCTTCGACCGGATCGGACGGAGGAGAAGCGGGGACCGCGCCCGATTGGGCGGCACGGCGGATCAGTGTTTCGGCTCCGAGGATCGATCCCGCGCGGCGGGACCATTGCGCCCAGGCAGAAAGGGGCAAATCGCTCTCGAAGCCGATGTCGCGCTCGATGAAGAGGCCATAGGGAAGCCGGACGGCGGCCAGCTCGGACAGGCTGAACCAGCCGAGTTCAGGACAGCCAAAGCCAAGATCGGCAAGCCCGAAGAGCGCATCGCCATCCTCGGCCAGTTCGCTCGCCAACCATGTCGCCGCGCCCAGCGGATTGAACAGCTTGACGACGGGCGGTGGGTCGAAGCGCTCGCCCATGGCCTCATGGGCACGGCGCGCGATATCATTGGCGCGCAGGGCGAAGCGGATTTCGGGGGTCAGGAGGATCATGCCGCCAAACTCCTCTGTTCGCGCGCCGCCTGCGCCTCCCGATGCCGGGCCAGCAGCCAGTCCGCTGCCTTGCTGGCGGCGCTCGCGGCACGAAAGATCGCGCGACAATCTTCCCTCAAGACGCCTAGCCACGCGCCGATATAATCGGCGTGACGCACGGTCGGGACGATGCCGAGTGCGGCGCACAGGAAGGCCGAACCCATCTCGGCGACCAGTTCCTCGCGGGCATAATCCTTGCTGCCGAAAGGATTGCGAAGGTTTCGGCCAAGCCGCTTGGCATGGCCTGTCGCATGGGTCAGCTCGTGCAGGCAGGTGCGGTAATAATTGACCTGATCGAAGAAGGCGGGCTGCGGCGGCACAGCCACGAAATCAGGGCCGGGCGCATAATAGGCCTCATCGCCGCCGATGCGGACTTCAACGCCCGACGCGGCGATCACTTCCTCGGCAAGCGGCACGGTCTCGCGTTCGGGCAGCGGCGCGGGATCAGTGGCAAGCCCTTCGCGAAGCCCCTCGCATTGCGCGACATTGAAGACCGTGAAGCGCTTCAGGAAGGGAATGGACCGGGCATCGCCGCCCTCGCGCGAGGCCCGCTCCTTCTCCGCCTCGGGGGTGAAGCTGTCGGCATAGACGACCGTCACGCCGCGCTCGCCCTTCCGCACACAGCCGCCCGCCTCCAAGGCCTGACGAAAGGTCAGCCAGCTCTGCGAAGGCCAACCCTGCTCGATGACCCTGCCCCACAGGATAAGGATATTCACCCCGGAATAGGAGCGGCCAGTCAGCGCATTGCGCGGCAGCGCGGGACCGACCCCTCCGGCCCTTCCCCATGGCTGCACCCACGGCAACCGCCCGGCCTCGAGCTCCGAAATGATCCGGGCGGTCACCTCGTCATAGAGGTTCGCGCGCGCTTCCCGCGCCTCTCCGGCTCCACCCTCACGATGAACGCAACGGCTGGTCTTCCTCGGCATGGTCTGTCCTCCACGCCACCCAAAAAGGTACAAAGCCTCCCCGCGAAGGCGGGGGTGGGCGGCAAGACGCGACCAAGAGGCCCGGCAAAGCCGGGCGAAGACACCGCAAGGGCGCAACGCAAGTGGAGCACCCCGGACGCGCAGCGGCAGGGGTTGGCTTCGCCCGCGACGGGCCTAGCCGGGAGCGCCGCCCGCACCCGCCGTAACGGGAGACGCAACAAGCAACGCCGCCGCGAACCAGCGGCGACCACAGCCCTTAACGCCAGCGATCGTCACCGAGAGGCCGAGACCCGAAGGGGCTAGGCGGCGCCGGCCTTCAGGCCAGAGCCGTAGAGCGCGGTCGCGGCAAAGCCGCGAGGCACCAATGGCTCAATCGTTCAAGGATCCAGGGCAGGACGGCCAAAGGCTTCGATTGCCTGACCCAGCCCCTCCCCGACAATCCAGCGGGCACGCTCAAGATGCGAACGCCAGCAGGCCCCGGCCCCGGCCCCGGCCGGGATCGGTCGTTCTGCCGCATTGTCACCGACTTACGCTAGCGCCCTCCACCTCTTCCTGTCGGCAGCACGGACCTGTAAATTTCGGCGCAGATCTCTTGTGTTTGCCAGGAACGGGCGACAGTTGCCTCGAAACCGCAGCAAGCCACCAAAAATCGCCCAAGAATACTGAATTTCCTGGACAATCGGTGCCCAATCCGGCCAAGGGCGGCCACTCATGGGGCCGGGGGGCATTAACCATTATGGAAGTTGTTACTGGTAGGGGCGTGCCTATGCACGGTCCTCTCACTTCACGCGAGCTCATCGAACTCGAGCCGTCAAATGACGACGGGTTTCCGTCTGAGGTTGACGGTGACACAACCGCCCGGGCGGCGGGCGAGTGGAAGCGGCTTTACCTCACGGTTGAAGCCAAGTTCGCACTCTCGGTTGCCGTTGCGGTGCTCTGGACCGGGCTGAGCGTCTGGCTCTCACAGCGTTGGCTAAGTGACCTCGCGGCGGTGGCTGGCTGGGTGGTAGCTGTCGTGGCGATCACATTCATCGCCTATGTGCCCGGCTTCATGAATGCCTTCCTCATTTCGACACTGCTGTTCGACAGGAAGCCGCCTCTTGTACCCGTCATCGAGTTTCCCGGTCTCACCGTCCTGGTCGCCGCGTATAATGAAGAGGCGGGGATCGCCGACACGCTCACAAGTCTGGCACGCCAGGATTATGCAGGTCCCTATCAGGTGATCATCCTGAACGACGGGTCCACCGATAGAACTGCGGATATCGTCCGGGACCAGCTGAGTAGCCTTGCCTTGCCCGCCAACGCCTCGTTCAGGCTGATGGATTTTGACAAGAATCGAGGAAAGTCAGCCGTTCTGAATGACGGCCTCACGGCGGCGCGACACGATCTCATCGTCACCGTGGATGGCGACTCCTGGGTTCGTAAAGACGGTCTGACCAACATCGTGAAGCGATTGCTTTCCGACCCCGCCGACACGCAAGCGGTTGCCGGTGCAGTGATGGTCCGAAATTCCCGCGTGAACCTGCTCACCAAAGCGCAAGAGTGGGACTATTTTCACGGGATTGCGGCAGTCAAGCGCATGCAGGGCATGTACCACGGCACCCTCGTCGCTCAAGGCGCCTTCTCTCTCTATCGTCGCAAGGCGCTCGAAGAGGTTGGAGGTTGGCCCGAGCGCGTTGGCGAGGATATTGTCGTGTCCTGGGCGATGCTGATGCGCGGCTATCGCATCGGTTATGCCGCCAACGCCTTTGCTTTCACGAACGCCCCGGAAAAGTTCAGGCAGTTCGCGCTTCAGCGCAAACGCTGGTCGCGGGGGCTGATGGAGGCGTTCAAGCTCTACTGGCCGCTGCTGTTCAAACCCCGGATGACGACGCTTTTCATATGGTGGAACGTCATGTTTCTGCCGTTGGACCTGATCTATACGTTCGTTTTCATTCCCGGCCTTGTGGCGGCACCATTCGGAATTTTCTGGATCGCAGGACCGCTCACAATCGCCGTCCTGCCGCTGGCAGCGCTTTGGAACACCGTCATCTATCGGATCCAAAGCGATGTGTTCCGGCGCGAGAATATGACCGTTCGGAAAAATCGAGGTGGCTTCTTTTTCTATGCCCTCGCGTACAGCCTGCTGATGCAACCCGTCTGCGTGTGGGGATATCTCGTTGAACTATTTGGAATGCGTAAGGCGTGGGACACGAAATGACATCAAGCAAGATTACCCTCGCCGTCAGTCTCGCCATCTTTTGCGGAACGCCTGCGCTGGCGCAGGAGGTGAGCGACATGAGCTTCCAGCATGCGATCTCCACGGACGTCTTCGCTTCAACGGATGCTGACAGCACGGATGTGTATCGCGCGGGAGTCAATCTCGATTTTCGGTACAAAAATGACGAGCAACTGCTCGGCGTTCGCTATGAACAGGCATGGTACAAGCCGTTAGGCCAGCGCACTCGACCGCGTGAGCGTGCGTTCATTCGCTATGCCGACAAAGGCCGCGACTGGGCCTGGGCTGGTCAGATAGGCACGGACGGCCACACAGTGCTGGGCTCCGCGAGCATTCACAACAATGCGAAGTTCCGTCAGGAATATTTCGTTGAGCGTGACGTGGTGGAGACCATCCGAGGCGTCGATGAAGGCATATACTTCACCTTCTTTGGAGCAGCCTTGGATCTGCCGATCGACGAGGAGAATGGGGTCACGCTGGTCGGAGGCGTTCAGGAGTTCACGGGCAAGAATGTGCGTCTTCATGCGCGAGGCACATTCACCCACTCGATCAAATCCGATTGGGGTCTGAGCTTTCAGCTTCGGTCCCGCTACTATCACAGTACGCGACCGCGCGAGTTCGACTATTATTCGCCGCGATATTATCTCCAGGTTCTGCCGGTTCTCCAGATGCGCCGCTTTTCAGGTGGATGGCGGTATATGGTCGCGGCCGGTTTAGGCGGGCAGCGTGATGCCGTAACCGATTGGACCCAGTCTCGCTTTGCAACCGCAGAGGTGACCAGTCCCCTTCGCCGAGGATGGTTCATCAAGGCAGCGGCGCAGTACAGCAACACGCCGCTACGCACCGGAATCTACGATTACGGTCAACTGACGCTGTCGGTGGGAAAAAGGTTCTAAAAGGCGCAATTACGTGACCAAAGGCCAATCCAGGGGGAACTCGCAAATACGCTGACGGCTTACAAGCACCACAGCAGGATGGCGGTTTGCGTCTGGAGGGGCTGGGCGAAGAAACTTCAAGGACGCGACTCCGCCGCGAACCAGCGGCGACCACAGCCCTTAACGCCAGCGATCATTACCGGAAGGCCGAGGCCCGAAGGGTTCGGCGGTGCCGGCTTTCAGGCCAGAGCGCGGTCGCGGCAAAGCCGCGAGGCGCCGATGGTTCAGTCCTTCAAGGATCCAGGTCAGGACGGCCAAAGGCTTCGATTGCCTGACCCAGGCCCTCTCCAACAATCCAGCGGGCACGCTCAAGATGCGAACGCCAGCAGGCCTCCGCCCCGGCATCTGACACGTCCAGTCCCAGGATGGTCGATGCCGCCTCGCGCCAATCCTGACCGGCCTCAGCTGCGTCCAAGAGCGCGGCATACTGCGCCAGCCGCACCCGGTCATACGCAGTGACGATATCTCCGGTCGGAGCGGCATCTAGTAGAGAGATCATGACCCGATCCTACCTGAACTTGCCGCCATTCGTCTATTATAATGCGTACTATTAAAATAGACGAAGGGCTCTACGGTTCAGATGAACCTGTTCGAGCTCATCGGCACCAACTGCTACTGGTTACGTCAGGAAGCAGGCCTGACTCAGGAAGAGGTCGCGGCGCGCATGGGCGTTAGCCATTCACACTACAGCGCCATCGAGAATGGTCGGCAAAATCTCACCTTCGGGACTTTTGACAGGCTCTATAAAGCTCTCGGTGCTCGTCCTGCTGCGCTATTCGAGGAAGGACGCCCGCCTAAACCAAAAAGAGCGTCGCCCGTTGCTCGAAAAAGTCAGTGATATCGCAACGGCTCGATGTTCTTTTTCTTAAGGAGCACGTCAGCCCAACAACCTTCGCCACGCTCCTCCCGCCATTCGCCGCGCCAAGGCAATCATCCGCCTGCAATGTGACTTGAGCGCCTCTCCCGGCGCGCCCCACTCCTCAGCCACCCGCCGCGCGCCGAACAACAATATACCGACGTCGCGTATGCTGGCACCTGCCTGGAGGGCATCATGCGTCCGCAGCGCATCGACGACCCGTCGGTCCCGCTGCCGCTTTCGCGGCAGCGGGAGAGACAATCTGCCCGTACGACAGAGATTATGAAAGGCCCGCAGCGGCGCGAGCAACGGCTTGATGTCGCCGACCCCTGAGAAGTCGTAACGAAGCGACACCGGCCCGTGGAGCAGCGTCCCCTCCAAGACATCGAGGCGCAAGCCACTGGATTTGCCTCCGATCAGGATATGCTCGGCGGCTGCACCACCTTCCACCACGACGGCCTTTTCCCGACAATGCTCAAGATTGAAGGCCTCTGCCTGTCCAATGGCAGCAGGCACCGCAACACAGGACAGTACCGAGGGATCAAGGGCGCTCGACCAAAGTATTGCTCCTTCCGGCGCGGGCAGCGAGTGATCCTCAACATTGAGGCAGCCCCAGCGGGACACGACGTCATGCGCCGCATGCTCGATCAGGGTGACGCCAGCGAGACCCGCGCAACGTCGCGCCGGTTTCAGCCGACGATACTCCGGATCACGGCGAAGCCACTCCCATGCGACGCCTGCAGGGCAGATGTCCTCAAGATAGCGATAGGCCTGATCGACGGGCCAGCGGTGATGCGGAAAACCCGGCATCGCCGCTGGCCCAAGCCATGCTTATCCCAGCTCGCCCATTTGCGAGCGGACGAAAAACTCGGCAGCGTCCGCCTGGTCCGGCCGGAGAGCATCCACCGCGCCGAGCAGGTCGGGAACGACATCCCGCAGGAGGACTGACGGACACTGACCCTCGACATTGCCGAGGTTGGGCCGGTGCTGAACATAGCCGACCAGCGCGGCCAACTCCGGCGAAAAATGGCGGGCGACGGCTGGCGGGTAGACGAGCCACTGGAGTTCGAAGGGCTTGAGCCATCCCAGGCAGTAGCTGATGATGATACCGCGCCTGCGGACCGCGCTGCTGTTTCCGCCACCTCCGTGCAGCGTCGATCCCAGGAACATCAGGGCATCGCCCGGAGCGACCAAGGGAACGACGCTGTTCTCCTCCGGCAACGTCGACACGTTCTGGTCGATATGGCTGCCGGTCCACAGCCGGGTGCCGCCATTCTCCCGCATAAAAGGGGTAAGTGGCCACATCACATTGACCAGATATTCCACCCTCCCCTTCGGCCCCTGCCACATATCCTGGTCCCGGTGCGGCAACTGGGGCAAAGCACCCGGCGCAATTTCGATGGCCTGGGTGAGATTGAGGGCGATGCGCTTGCACCAAGGCAGAAGCAGTTGCTCGGCAATGGCGAGGATCAAGGGATGCATAACCAGGCTGGCCGTTCGGGGCGAGCGGACCAGCAGCGATCCGAAGCGCCACGTCCGCTCGCCATAGAATGGCCCCTGGCAGAGCGGCGTGACAGCAAAGGGGACAGCAAGATCGTCTTCCAGGCCGCGCAGAACCGAAGCAGGCAAAGCGCGCTCGACGACACACCATCCATCGCGGCCAAGGGAAGCGGTGTGAAGCGCCACGCTGTTCATGCCGTCACCTCGCCGCCGTTCCCGACATAGGTCTGGGTCCAGCACAGCCGCCGTGGCGTGTCCCGGTCGATCTGAACCATGAACGCGCCCACCGGCCCGCCAGGCATCCGCACCACCGGGCCGAGCGGCTCGCCCTTCCAGCCCATCGCCAGCACCTCCTTTCTGAAGGCTTCCGGAAGGAGTCCGGTATAGTGGTGGATGCCGCGCGCGAGCGCCACGTCCACCATGGCCGAGATCAGCTGGTTGCGCAGCGCCTTGCGGCGTGCGGCTCCATGGCGCTGGGGCAGGCAAAGCCGGGTGCTCTCCCATATACCCTCTCCCTCGGGCACGCCCAGCGGGCACAGGTGCCGGAAGACGATGCCCAGCATGTGCGGTTTGGTAGTGGGCAGGAGCCGCAGCGAGGCTGCGTGCACGCTGCTCTCCTTTTCCTCCTCGGCGATGAGATAGATGGCGTCGGCCGTATCGAACTGGTCGATCTCATATTGGCCGTCGACGACGGGCACGTCCCAGCCGAACAGGTCGACGAACAGGCGCTTGCGGTCAGCAAACATGGACTGGAGGAGCGGCCGGACGTCGGGCGCCAGAGGGTTGTCAATGACGTGGATCAAGGGGGCCTCCACTTGCGGCTATTACCCCGAAGGATGCGTCAAGGTGCGCAGCGGTCGCTAGCCCGGGCAATTGCCCGGGTTGACACGGAGCGGCAAGCAAGCAGCATTTTTCCTGAGCACCGCCGAGGCACGACCAGCAGTCCAGCGTCCTCTGAAATGCGACATTGGCTGGAAGGCCACCAACCCTTCACGGGCACATCAGGCACTGCGCTCAAGGGGTGTGATCTGTCCCCTTGCTGGAGCATGACAGATATGTGGAGACTGTGCTCGTCACCAGGACATCTCTAATTACCAGAGCTAGCCGGAAATTCGGCCCAATGCGTCAGTTTAAGCGGAATGATCCCGGGCAAGCTCGCCAAGACCGATTTCACCTGCGAATATCGCGCTCACCACGAGCTCGGTGCGGCCATGTGCATCAAGCAGCAGCCCGGCTTGGGTGAGATATCCGCCGACTGTCCGCGGGGTTATCGAAAGTGCGCGCGCGATCTCCTTGTTCGAATAGCCGCGTCCGACAAGAATGACGCAGTCACGAACCCGCGGGTGGAGGCGCGGCTGCTGCGGTTTCGGCCTTTCCTCGCAAAACAGGCGTCGGGCAGCCTGAAAGGCGAAGATGCCGATCATTTGCGCCATGCCCAGTCGGCGCCCAACCCATTTCGGCGTATCCGAACCAGCAAAGGTGCAGGATGCGGTGTAATCGCCAAGCAGATTGCAGGGAACGGTGATACCTTCGGTAAGTCCTAACTTCCCGCCAAAATCCAGGCAGTCGCGATCGCGGCGGTTAAGGTCGATGATATCGGAAATCTCGGACCAGCTGAACGCCCTGTCTGAAAAGGCGCAAGCGCGTATGACCGGATCGCGCCGCCACGTGCCATTCCCGATAATGCGTTCCTCGACCGACGCGGGATAGTCCAGAAGCTTCACACGATCAGGAGGCGATCCCCGCAGATCCACATGATGAATGAGAGCATAGTAGCGGAAACCCAGTTCACGCGTGATGTCGGTCATGAGAGCAGCCAGGTCGGGCGGGCTTGCCGACTTTGCGAGCGCCGTCAATATGCCCTCTGTAACCGGCACGGAACTGGCGATTCCAAAGCGATTTCGTCCGGAAGTCGATGTCATGCAGCTTTCACCGGTGAGCTTAGATGACGGGCGCAATGCTGCCGGAAAGCCTCGCTTTCATGGGGGTCATCTGGCAACTCTGCAGCAATGGCGGGCAATGACGCTATTCCTCCTTACAGCACAGGACGCGACAATGCCCTTGATGCGAACGAATCGCAACATCCCTGATGCTGTCCCGAACCACGGCGCGTTGCATCCGCTTTCGAAAGCCGGGGAAAACCATCATTATGATGATCGGCTCTGGATGCTGGACGACCATGGCGTTACCGGTCGACCTGACCCGTCCTGAGGATCGGGCCAGGTCTCCAGGGATCACCCTGTCGTCAGATGGCTATTGAAGCGATCAAACAGGTCTTAGCTTCAACAGGCGGCTGATGCCTGCCGATCGGCATTCTCATGCATCGCGCGCACGCTTACTGCATGGGGGTGATCAGGTTCGAGAAGCGTCTCCGAGTGCGAGTCCCACGCTTCATTGACCAGGCGCGTCATATGCTGGGCGATATCGTATAGCACCGCGTGATGATGGAAAATGTAGAAGCGATTGTTCGTGCTGATGCTTTCCAGAAGCTCATGCGCGGAACGATGGGCAGCCACAGCCAGGATTCGCGCCATAGTCAGGCAACTGTCATCCTTGCCAACCAGCGGAATAGGCAGAGCAACCAGTTCGTCGTCCTGCGAAATGGCTCCGCTCACAAGATCGACGCCATAAGACAGGATGGCGGCATTGGCGCGATTGAGCCTGGCAAGCGCTTGGGACGAATGTTCCAGGCTTGGACTCTTCAAGGCTCGAACCGTTGCGAGTTGATCGAGATATTCGACCAACATCGCGTGGAAATGCCCATAGACCTTCTCACTGGAAGAAGATCCGGGAACGCAAATATCCTCGGAGAGATAATGTTCGATATTGGTGCGAACCTCTGCCCAATAATTTTCATCGAAACAGTTCGTGCCATCTGCCATCAGACCAGACTTACACACCCGAATTGGAGGCTTGCAGTAACATATGAACTTGGTGGTGCCCATTATGGAAACTCCTACGTTTGAGGAGATCCTTGTCTAACGCTCTGACGACAACCCAATAAGGCACTGTCCGGTGAACCCAGAGGACATCAAGGACTAACCGTCACCCTGATATGACCCTGTGAACATAAGCCAATCCGACGATCAGAAGGGCGCTGACCGCGATCACAATAAGAACGAGCAGAAACAGGGTAGAGTAAATCCCTCCCGATCGATCGTACTTGGCCAAGGCTGCAAAGAGGATCACCAGAAGGAGAAGAAGAGCGACTGGCCGAGAAAATGCAAATGTGACGACTGGCACGAGACAGATCGCAGAGGCAAAGATGCCCCCCTTGTTCCGCCGTATGGCATTTTTGATCCCATTCACCTCGAGACTACTCCACAAGCATGAATCTTGACCCATCGTGAAAGGATCATTTCCGAAGCCTTGCCAATATTGGAACCCTCGAAGGAGATCAGTCAATGACCTTGAGGATAGCATTGGTAGCGTATCCTACCGAAGCTCCGAATGATCAGGGCAGAATTGTCCAGGAAAGTTGTGCCCGTGCTTGCGCCATTGCCATGTCCAACGTCGCACGGTCAGGCGCGCTCACGCTCAGAACACCGAGATAATCCTTGTTGGACCGGGTGATTTCCATCCGTTCGCCACGGCGGCGGAGCGTTCGATACTCCACACGCGCACTATTGTCGGTCCGCAGGAAGCCTTCCGGCGCGGATATAATCTCTCCGGCTGTTTCGGTCGGAAAATAGCGGATTGCGGCCATTTTGTTCGCAAGCTGGCATCTGCCGAGCGGTTCGCCGAGATGAAGGCGGAGGATTTTCTCGAACAGGGCCATGTCCAACGTGTGCTCCAGCATGAACTCCATATAGTCGCCAACGGTTCGATAATTGATCTCGATGATCCGGGGGCCTTTAGGCGTTAGCACGAATTCGGTATGGCATGAGCCGAAGCCGATGCCGACCGCGACGATCTGCTCCAATAGTGCATCCCTCTGTTCAGCGGTCAACCAGTCGCCCCATCGTCCCTCAATCTCCACAAAATCGGGGGGCGGGCTAAGCGCCACCTGGAAGCCGCCCAGTACCAGAATGTCCTTTCCATCACCCAGCGTTTCAAGGGTGTAGAGTTCACCGGCTATATAGTCTTCGAGAAGCACGGCCCGGCCGGGATCGTCGCTCCAGATATCCCGGCAATGTGCTGTCAGGGTATCCAGGCCTTCGCAGAACCGCACGAATTGACTGCCAACGCCTTCGCGTGGCTTGGCCACGCAAGGAAACGGCACATCGGGAAGACCTGCCAGTCCATCGTCATCGGTGACGACCGCGTGCCACAGGACATCCGCGCCCTGATCACGCAAGTGGCTGCGCATCGCGGCCTTGTTCTTGGCTCGATAGGTCACTTTCCAATCCTTGCCGGGGAGCCCGAAATAGTCGGCTGCAAGGGCCGTGCTGGTTTGCAGATGATCGCTGTTGGAAAAGATGGCTGACGGCCGATCAGGACAGCGGCCGAGTTCGTTAATGACCGCAATGGGCTGAAACACGTCACATTCGATGATGCTGTCTGGATAGGCAGGGCGATTCTGAACTGCAAAATGACGCCGGTGCGCTTCCGCCTGGTCCGTAAGCAGGGTGACGTGCAGGCCAAGGCGCCGTGCTGCGGGGAGAAAACCGTCATTGACCGCATCGGTTGGCACATGGGCGAGCAGGATCAGGTTCGGCATGGGCAAGTCCCTTTCGCAACACAAACTGGCGAATGACGTATAACCACAATGAAGTATAAATGCAATTGACTCTCAATAGCGAATGATCCTATGTCGTTGAAACCGGCTGGAAAACATTCCCCAGCCTGCATCCACAGCAGCGGTCAACCCGCGCGCCCATTCCGAATCTGGAAGGAGCTGCAATGCAATTCTCGGCAGAACTATCCGTCGGCAACACGCCCCTCATCGCGCTTGACCGCATGTTTTCTCCAGACATCGTTCCGGTATTTGCCAAACTGGAAATGCTGAATGTCGGCGGCAGCGTGAAGGATCGCACTGCCCATTATATGGTGTCGCGGGCATTGGCAGCGGGCCGGATCACCTCGGAAAGCCACCTTGTCGAGAGCTCATCCGGCAACCTCGCCATTGCGCTTGCAATGATCGCCAAGCGCGAAGGCATCCCCTTCACCGCCGTCGTCGATCCCAATCTCGCGCCAGCCAATCGCTGCCTCATCGAGGCGTTCGGCGGCCGCATCGATCTGGTGAGCGAGAAGGACGAAGCAGGCGGCTATCTCCATACACGGGTTCGCAGGGTCGATGAACTCGTCCGCACGATCCCCGGTGCGGTCTGGCTCAACCAATATGCCAATCCCGACAATTGGCGGGCGCACTATCACGGCATCGGCGAAGAGATCGTGCAGGAGATGCCGGCCGACCCCACCCACGTGGTTGCAGCCGTCTCCACCTGCGGCACCTTGATGGGGCTGGCGCGGCGGCTGCGCGAGCGGTGGCCGAAGATCGAGGTCATGGCCGTCGATCTCGAAGGGTCGGTGATCTTCGGCGGGACAGGTGGCAACCGGCAGATTCCCGGCATCGGCGCCAGCCGCGTTCCTGAACAGCTCGCCATGCCCGAGGTCGATGCCGTCATCTATGCGACGGATTGGGAGTCCACCCTGGCCTGCCGCCGCCTTGCCGACACCCAAGGGATATTGGCCGGGGGCTCTTCCGGCACTGTTATGGCCGCGATCGCCAAGCTGATCCCAAACCTCCAGAAGGGTTCCTGCATCGTCACGCTGCTGCCCGACCGCGGCGAGCGATATCTGGACACGGTTTACGATCCCGATTGGCCCTCGCTCGACCGTCGCTTCACCAGGCCGTTCGAGGCATCCTTCCGGCGCTTCGGGCGGCGTCCAGCCATGGATTGGGGATCACCCCCGCCCGCAACAATGCCACTCACTGCCGTCAGGTCCGAAGGAGCAGTGCTGTGACGGTGGCGAGCCTGCGCTATCTTTCACGCTCTGACATCGCGGCGGTGGGGGGCGATCACTCAGACCTTTATATGGAGGCGGTGGCGGACGGCTTCCGCAGCCACGCCGCTGGCGATTTCGTGCAACCGCTCAAACCCTATCTGCGCAGTCCCCGGGCGACGCACATAGCGGATCGCATCATCGCCATGCCGGCTTGGATCGGCGGCGAACAGCCGATCTCCGGCCTCAAGTGGATCGGCTCAAAGCACGATAATCCCGCGAAGCGCGGCGTGGAGCGCGCCAGCGCTGTGATCATACTCAACGACCCCGAGACCAATTACCCCGTGGCAATTATGGAAGGCGGCCTGGTGAGTGCGATGCGCACTGCGGCGGTCACCGGAGTGGCCGCGCGGCATCTGGCACAAGAGGGCTTTGCCGAGGCCGCGATCATCGGATGCGGCCCCATTGCCGAGCGACAGGCGCGAATGTTGCTGGAGCAGTTTCCGGCCTTGGAGGCTCTTCGCCTGTTCGACTTGCGCTTCGACGCTGCCGAGGCATTGGCCGACCGCCTTCGCCAGCGCCATCCCGGCGTTGCCGTCGCCATTGCCGCAAGCGCGGAGAAGGCGGTCTGCGATTGTCCGGTCGTGATCACCTGCACCGTCACGGACAAGCCCTATCTCGCGTTCGACTGGCTCAGCCGGGGCACGTTCCTGGCAAATGTTTCGATCATGGACGTTGAACGAGACGTGTTTCTCAAGGCCGACAAGGTCGTGGTTGACGACTGGGACCAGTCCAACCGCGAAAAGAAGATCATCAATCTCCTTGTCGAAGCGGGAGAGTTTTCGCGCGAGCGGCTGCATGCCGAGCTTGGGGAGATTTTGGTCGGCCGCAAGCCGGGGCGCGAGAACGATGACGAGATCATCCTCCTCAACCCCATGGGCATGGCAATCGATGACATCGCCTGCGCCAAGGCCATCCTCCGCCGGGCCGAGGAACGGGACATCGGCACGGTCCTTCCACTTTTCTAGCGCGGTTCGTTCGCCATCCATTCCCGCCATATCGAAAGACAAGCTCGATGACGATAGCCCTGCCCGTGCTGGCATCGCCCGGTGATGCCGCTGCCATGCGCGCCGAGATTGCCATGGAAAGACTGCTCAACACCTGGCTACGGGAACACATGGCGGGTTTCGTGCCGATCGAGGGCGCGACCTGCGTGATCGACGTCGGCATCAACCGCTTGCTTGCCTTCTGCATGCAGTCTTCCCCGGGCGGATTTCATCGTTGGCGGCTCCCGGTCAAGGTCGAGGCAGAGGATCGCTCCTCGGTAGCAGTGGATGATCCGTCGGTTGTTGCGGGTATGATGGCGAACGCGCTCTTGCCGGGGACCGGGTCGGCGGCTCCGGCGATCAGGGATCGATTGCTTAGTGCACTTCGGGCGGCGGAAAGCCACGGCCGGGTCTGCGCATCGCGGCCAACCGATTGTTCCCCGATAGGGCTGGAACAGGCCCTTTGGCACGGCCATCCCTTCCACCCCTTTGCGAAGAGCATTGACGGCTTTTCGACGGAGGACATCGAACGCTACGCACCGGAACGGGGACAGGAATTCCAGCTCCGCTGGATTCTTGCAGAACCCGCTGTAGGGGCGGCATTGTGGCGCGATCCCGCGGCCGAAAGCTCTATCCGCGCACTGCTCGCCGAGCTTTCGGGGCTGCCGCACAAGACGATCGGCGATCGCCTGCTGATCCCGAGCCATCCCTGGCAGGCGGCGCGGCTCGAAAATGATCCGGCCTTTGCCGCCCTTGCAGCTCAGGGCCGCGCAATCATCACCCTGCCGACTGGCGTGCCGGTGCAACCGACGTCGTCGGTGCGCACAGTGTTCGTGCCCGGCTCAAACATCTTCCTCAAGCTGCCTATTGAAGCCCGGATCACGAACTTTGCACGCACCAACTCGCCCGAGCAGATCGGCCGCGGCATGGGGGCATCCCGGGCACTCGATGCGCTCGCGGGCCATGTGGCGGCCTCAGACTTCGATGTCCTTACTGAGCCTGGCGCCCTGTGGATCAACCAGCCCGGTCTCGAAGCCGTTACAGGCGTCATCCTGCGTGCTGGACCGGCTGGCGAGGCATTCGTCCTTGCCGGATTGCTCGAACCGTCGCCAAGCGATGGCCGACCGATGCTGACCGCCATGGGCTGCAATCTTTCCGGCCATGCTGAAGCGGAAATCTGGCTGGGCGCCTATGTCCGGACGGCCATCCTCCCCCCGCTTCGCCTCTTCGCCCGGACGGGGCTCAGTGTCGAGGCGCACAGCCAGAACAGCCTTCTTGTACTGGACCGGGGCAATCCATCACGCCTTATTGTGCGGGATCTTGAAGGGGTCAGCATCGACCGTGCGCGCTTTAAGAGAGTCGCGCCCGATCTCGATCTCGACCCATCCGTTTTCTTCACCGCGGAGGAAGCGCGTCAGCGCCTGATCTACTATCTCATCAGCAACAACCTGAACCATGTGATCGCGACGATCGCGCGTATGAGCAATGCATCGGAAACGAGGCTGTGGCGCGCCACCGCCGATACGCTCGTCGCAGGGGCCGAGGACAGCCAGACCACTGAACTCGTCGAATGGCTGCTGGCGATTGACACGCTTCCGGCCAAAGCCAATTTCTCTAGCTGCCTTGCCGACAGTGCGGAACGCCCCAACTATGTGGCCATAGCCAACCCACTGCGGACCGCTGCCCGACATGAGTCGGCGCCGGATATAACGGCGACGCTATCATGACCCTATTCCAGCCGTCCGCCGAACTGGTCGCAGCCAATATCGACGCCGCGAGACCAGCATGCGCCTTCCTGCACGATCTCGACGCGTTGCGGCGGCAGGCGCGCGGTCTTGTCCATGCTTTGCCGCCGAGGGCCGAGCTATTCTACGCCGTAAAGGCGAACAACGATGCTCGGATACTGCAAGCGCTCGCGCCGCATGTCGCCGGATTCGAGGTGGCATCGGCAGGCGAGATCCGGCGCGTGCGCGAAGCGGTCGGGCGCGAGGCGCGGATCATCATGGGTGGTCCCGCACGGACGGCCGAGGATATTGCCCTCGTCCTCACCCAGGGCGTCGAGCGACTCCACGTCGAAAGTCCGCACATGCTTCGCCTTGCCAATTCGGTGGCAGCGCAGATGAGCCGGGTTATACCAATTTTGCTTCGGGTCAATCTCGCTGGTCCCGTGCCGGGCGCAACGCTGACCATGGGTGGCCTACCCACCCAATTCGGCATTCCGCAAGACGTCGTGCCGGAAGCCATCGACCTGCTGCGTGATTGCCCCGCCTTGCGGCTCGAAGGCTTCCATTTCCATACGGTGTCGAACAATCGTGACGCGATGGGACATGCCGCGCTTTGCGCGATGGAACTGAATCTCGCCCGCACCTGGGCAAGCGAACATGGCCTAAATCTGAAAATCGTCAATCTCGGTGGCGGCTGGGGCGTCGACTATGGCGATCCGAACTGGCGTTTCGACGTCCAAGGTTTCGCGCGCGCGCTGGCTCCCCACGTGAAAGATGGTCCTTGCCTGCAATTCGAATGCGGCAGGATCATCGCCGCCTATCATGCAGCCTATGTCTGCGAGATTCTCGATCTCAAATCGGCGCATGGCCGCATCTTCGCCCTGCTGCGCGGCGGCACCCACCATTTCCGCTTGCCGAGTTCGTGGGGGCATGACCATCCCTTCCTGATCCTTCCCCGCGAAAATTGGCCCCATGGATGGGCGCGGCCGGGCGTTGCCGACGCCCGCGTCACGATTGCGGGCGAACTCTGCACGCCCAAGGACATCCTTGCTCGCGACGTGCGGGTGGAGCGGGTGCGGATCGGCGATCTCGCTTGTTTCCTCATGGCCGGTGCTTATGGCTGGGACATCTCCCATCACGACTTCCTGTGCCATGCCTATCCCGAACGCCTATTCCTGGAAGCGGGGGCGGCATGATGTCCCGAAGCCCTCATTCTCAAGCAAGTCACGAAATCGGAAAGCAAAAATGCCCGGCTGTTCTTGACTTCAACAGCAACGCCACCCTAACAGCGAATTTATGCGAACGCATCGCATTATCATTAACGTCAGGGGGTATTATGCTTTCATCTTTGAAGAAATTTCGTGCCGGCACATCAGTGGCGGTATTGGCTGCGCTCGGGAGCGCGACATTTTCATCGATGGCCCTGGCCGCAGACGAAGCCGCATCAGAATCGGGCCGTGACGACATCGTCGTGACCGGCCGAAATCTTGAATACCACACGCCCGATGCCGCAGCGCTCAAGATCGACGCGCCGCTGCGCGACATCCCACAGACGATCGATGTCATTCCCGAGCAGGTGATCCGCGACCAGCGCGCCCTGTCGATGCAGGATGCCCTCAGGAATGTGGCCGGCATCGGCATGGCCACCGGCGACGGGCAGCGCGACCAGTTCGTGATCCGGGGCAACATCGCCTATGGCGACCTTTTCATCGACGGGGTGCGCGATGATGCGCTCTATTTCCGTGACCTGTCGAACATCGAGCGGATCGAGGTTCTGAAAGGGCCGGCTTCAGTCCTCTATGGCCGTGGCTCATCTGGCGGGCTTATCAACCGTGTTTCCAAGAAGCCGGGAACGGAGGGTGGCGAGATCGTCCTGAGCTACGGAAGCTGGGACGACAAGCGTGGCGAGATCGACCTAGGTCACGTCTTTACAGGCAATGAGGTTGCCGTGCGGTTGACGGGCGCCATCGAACGGTCGGACAGCTACCGTGACCAGGGTTTCCTCAAGCGCGAAGCCCTTGCCCCTTCGGTCCTGTTCGCGCCGGGCGAGAACACGAAAATCCTCCTCCAGGCCGACTATCTGCGCGACCGCCGAATAGCGGACAATGGCATCCCCGCATTTCGAGGCAGGCCCGTCGATGTCCCCGCATCGACCTATTATGGCGCGGCCAACGCACGCGATGTCGATTTCGTCCAGTCGGAGGTCTGGTCGACGACCGCGACGCTCGACCACGAATTCAGCGATACCCTGCGCCTGCGCAATGTTTTCCGCTATTATGACTATACGCTCGACCGGCAGAACACGATTCCGAACGTCGTCGATGAGACCGCACGGACGGTCACGCTCAATCGCCAGACCACCGATCGCGCCGAGCATGGCTGGTTCAACCAGTTGGAGCTGTCCCAGGACTTCTCGACCGGGCCGCTCGCACACAAGCTGCTGCTCGGTTTTGAGGCGGGTCGGCAGTCGAAGGATGAATTGCGCATCGATCAGGCCAACGCCGCGACGGTCGATATCTTCAACCCGGTGCTTCCCGTCCTGCCGCTGGAAGTCGCCATTCCAACCTCGCGCACCGATCGCACCGGGGAGTACAAGATACTCGGCTTCTACGCTCAGGACATGGTCTCGCTGGGCGAGCATTGGAAGCTGCTGGCCGGCCTGCGCCATGACCGTTTCCGTCAGGAGGTCCACTTCCCGGCCGGGCAGCAAGGCCTTGCTCGAACGGATACCTTCTGGAGTCCGCGCGTCGGTCTGGTGTGGCAGCCGACACCAACGCAATCCTACTACGCATCGTGGAACAAGTCCTACCAGCCGTCGGGCGAGACATTCGCCATGTCGGTGAGCAGCGCCCAACTGAAACCGGAAACTACCATCAACCGGGAGATCGGAGCCAAGTTCGATCTGCTTGATGGCCGACTTTCCACGACGATCTCGGCCTTCAACCTCAAGCGCTCGGACATCAAGGCAAGCGATCCCATTCTCGGGCTCATCAACGTCGGCGTGCAGCGGACGCGAGGCATAGAAGCCTCCGCGCAGCTCGATCTGCGCCAAGGATGGCAGGCCATCGCCAGCTACGCCTATCTCGATGCCCGGGTCACCAAGTCGCCGGCCCTCGATTCGGGCGTTCCCATTCAAGGGAACCGTCCGACGCTGACGCCCGTGCACAGCGCCAGCCTGTGGCTGATGAAGAGCTTCGAGGAGCGCTTCGGCCTTGGTGGCGGGGTCAATTATGTCGGCGATCGCATGGCCAATCTGGCCAACACGGTGGTGCTGCCGGAATATGTCACGGCCGATGCCATGGCCTGGGCGCAACTGGGCAAGCTCCGGGCACAGCTCAACCTGCGTAACATCTTCGACCGCGAATACATCGTGTCGGCGCACGGAACGGTCGGCAATCTCAACATGCCGGGTGCGCCCCGCTCTGTGATGCTCACCCTGCGATACGCCATCGACTAGCTGCCTTCCCGCCGCGTCGTCATCAGGAGAAAACACATGAACATCGCCACCGCTGTCAAACCCGCGCCGTCGGTCCGCGATCATAGTCGTTACATCCTGAGGCGTGTGGCGGATTGCTTCCTGCGTGAGAATTATCGCGGGATCGCCGCTGGTCGGGTCACCCCGGCTGGCTACGAGCCCTTCAATGGCATGGCGGACGGTGCCGAACGCTACCTCACCTACGAGGTATCCGACACCAGTCGGCTGCTTATACCCGTCGAGCCCGATGGCTTCATGCAGGAGTGGCGCGTTTGCCAGCCCCCTTTCGTCCATATTGCCAAGCAAGGCATGCGGTTGATCGACAGCGTCACCGAATTCCTCGAGATCTTCGGCATAGGGCATGAAGGCGAGGATAGCGCCAACATCGTCGCCTTTCTTGACGAATGTCAGGCCGCGATCGTTCAGGGCACGCTTTGCGATGCCGCGCGTGGCGAAAAATCTTCGGCGGAAGCACGGCTGGAAAACCACCCCGCATGGCACCGCGCGATGCTGGCGAACGATCGCATCGCCTCCTTTCTCGACCATCCCTTTTATCCGACAGCAAGGGCCAAACATGGCTTCGCCGCTGCCGATCTCATCGCTTATGGTCCGGAATATCAGCGGTCTTTCCGGCTGAACTGGCTGGCGTTGCCGAAGGACGGCCTGTCCGTCCAAGGCGAGACGCCCGCGATCTGGCCATCTTTCAAGGATGTCGGCCTCGATGCAGCCTTGGAGTACAGCCATGTGCTGCTTCCGGTTCATCCCTTCATGCAAGGCGAAAAGTTGGACACCATATTGGTGGAAGCAGGTCTAGCCGATCACGCTCACAAAGCCCCCTATGAGTGGCTGGAGGTCGTACCTACGCTCTCCGTCCGCGCCTTGGCGCTGGTCGGTGAGCCTGGCCTGCATATCAAGCTTCCGCTTGCGATCCGCACCTTGGGCCGCCTCAACCTGCGCGCGATCAAGCCGGTGACGATCAACGACGGCCATGTCGTCCATGCACTCCTGGAGGAAATCCTCGCCAGCGATACCGCGCTTGGGGACAAGCTCCTGCTGACTGACGAAAGCGGCGGCGCGCATCATAGCGACAACCGCTTCCTCGCTTATATCCTCCGCCGCTACCCGGACGGTCTCGACGACAGCGAGCCGGTTCCGGTCGCAGCGCTGATGGCACCGATGCGGGATGGCCGTCCCTATGTTCTGCATCTGGTGGACAGACATTATGGCGGCGATGCAGATCGCTTCATCGAAGACTTCTGCGATCTGCTGCTTGGCGTCCATCTCCGGCTTGCCGCTCGCTATGGCATCGAACTGGAGGCCAACCAGCAAAATTCAATCCTCCTCTTCGGGCAGTCGGGACTTCGCCTGCTGCTCAAGGACAATGACTCGCCGCGGATCGACGCTGTTCTGCTCCGTTCGGCTTATACAGGGTCGGATGCCTGGCTGAGCCAGTTGCAGGACGCACGGATCACCGCCACCGATGCAGCCGGCACCGCGCAAATGCTGATCACCATCACGATCCAGCTCAACCTCGGAGTCGTGATCGAAGGCATGGGACGCCATCTCGGCAAGACCATGGCCTACCGGCGGACGCTGCGCGCAGCCGTTGAACGTCATCTGGATCTGCTCGAGGGCGAAGACATCGCCACTCGCGCCCTGCGCGCCGCGCTGCTTGAGGCAAGCCATTTTCCGATCAAATATCTGCTGCGCGCCGCCACCCTGGAAAGCCGCAGCGCGACAGGCGCCGCTGACGTGAACAAGGCCTATGGCCGCACGGCTCCCAACTTCCTCCTGCCCGGAGATGGGCGATGACGCCCGGCCGCATCAAGGCGACCGTCCTTGCCTGCCATTTCGCGGGCGCCTTCGGTCCCATGGGCATGCCTCCATTTCTGGCGCTGATTCTTGTCGGCATTGCGCCGGGTGCGGACGAACGCCTGATCGGTTGGCTCTATATCGTTCCGACCGCATGCCTTGCCATCTCCGCGCCGCTATGGGGTCGGCTGGCCGACCGATGGGGACGTAAGCCGCTGCTGCTTCGCGCTCAGATAGGACTGGCCTTTAGCTTCATTCTCGCGGGACTCGCCGGATCACTGTCCCTATTCGTCCTGGCCCTCTGCCTTCAAGGCCTGCTTGGGGGCACGTTCTCGGCCAGCAACGCCTATCTGTCGGAGGCGCTGCCACGGAAGGATCTGTCACAGGCGCTGAACCTGACCCAGGCGTCGGCCCGCCTTGCGCTGATCTTCGCGCCAGCGGCTGTCGGCTTCATGGTTGATCAGCATCTTGCGCCGCAAAAACTCTATCTCATCGTGGCCCTGTTGCCGATGATCGCAGTGATGCTGCTGGCTCCCCTGCCAGCGCGCCGACGCCCCGAGTCTGACACAGACGCCGCGCGCGCGCCCTCTTCGCCAAGCAGGCATTTCCTTTCGCGCGGTGCGATCATGGCGGGGCAAACCGGCTTCACCCTCGCCATGATCTCCACCTTCCCCTTTCTGATACCATACAGCATGGCGACCTTCGGCCTTGGTGCCGGGGGCGCAGGCTCGCTGTTCGGCCTTCCTCATATTGTCTACCTGCTGGCCTGCATTCCACTGGGACGCCATTTGCGCGCGCGCGATCCGGCACCCTGGTTTGCCGCCGGGGCCCTCATCGTCGGCGTCACCCTTCTGACACAGGCGTTCACCACGTCGCTTGCCGTCTTCGCCCTCGCTCGCCTCGCGCTGGGGATAGGCATGACACTCGGCTATGTCGCGCTCAACGCGCTAATCGCCGACACGATCGAAGACGCCAGCGCGGGCCGCGCGTTCGGCTGGTTCGACAGCGGCGCCAAGCTCGCGACGATCGTCGCCAGCATAGGCGGCGGACTGATCGCCGCAGGTTTGGGAATGACGGCCCTGTTTCTTGCTTCAGCGCTGTGCGGGGCGCTTACCGCTACGGTCGTGATGATGCTGCGAGGCGGTTCAATCCCCTCCACTCGATCCGCCGCGCTCGAATAAAAGGTCCCGATTGAAAGCGGAGTTCGCAACGCCCTGTGACGCGAACCGGCAATGTTGCCGTGATCTACAACAAGGACAATTTTCCGATGTTGATGTCGACACCTATCGAACTGGCCCTCGACGATGGACTGATCGTCCGTCGGCCGATCAAGCTTAACCTTTATCGCGACTATGAGGTAGAGGCGGTGGCGCAGGCATGGGAGGACAATCCGCTTCTCGAACTGGGCATACGGCTCGATTGTCTGATGGTGTCGGATTCCTACCTTATGACTCATCTCGGGCGCAACAGCACCAGGCTGGCCTGCGGGGAGCAGGCGCTGTTCCTTGAGATCATGACTGGACTGGTGAAGGAAGTCGCACATCGCGCGATGCAACTCTTTCCAGATAACAGGCCCTATATCGTTGGAGACATGCCGGACGGATCGGCCGCGAACGGCGAGATCGCCCTGCATAGCGCCGATAAAATGGTCAATGCTGGGGCCGATGTCATCAAGCTTGAAGTTCACTCCACCAGCGTTGTTACGACTATTAAACGGCTTGCCCGGGAAGGATTCCGGGTCATGGCCCATCTCGGCTACACCCCTCAGGGTGAGGGCAGCGGCAGGGTCGGCGGCTCACTTGAGGGCGCCCATGCCCTGTTCGCCTCGGCCAGGCAGATTCGCGACGCTGGGGCAGAGAGTATCGTGCTCGAAAAGGTAGACGAGTTCGTCCACCGTGCCCTCGTCGATCACCCCAAGGCGCTGCCAAGCTACGCGATCTTCAGCGGCAAATCGGAAAGAGGGGGGCAATCGCTCAACATATGGGATAGCGTATTCAAGCCCGATTTCCGCGCTCGCTATTTTCCACCGACGGCAAGAGATACCGCCGACTCATTCCCCGGGGCCTATTCGAGGCATATCATCAGCCGCCGCATCTCGGAGCTCTTGTCCCTCACGGCCGCCGGCGAATTCCCCCTCTCCCCGCCCACACCCCTTTCACAGGAGGATCTGCGGGCGTTGGCGGCCATCAACCCGTGGACTACGGAAGTCTGAACCGTTGATCTATCACGAAGGACCCCGCGGTGCTTTCACGTCGGGCAACGGCGCGTTCCGCTGCCAGCGTGGGGCCATCATTTTTCCAAAAAAAAAAGCTGGCACTTTTGACACGCCCCCACTGCCCCATCCTCGGCGCACACGGAGCGAAACACGAATTCAGGAAAACGCCTTCTTCTCGTAGACGGTGGCGATTTCCCGACCGTTCCAGACATAGCACAGGTGCCGTTCCTGTCGGCATTTGGTCAGGAGACGGGGACGGAACACGGCCGCACATTCGCCGCCGGCATAGCGCACGCTTTCATAAAGAATGCCATTTGATCCGATGTGGCGAAGCTCCAGCGCAAGCCCTTGGCTGGCGCCATAGCTGTCCAATGCATAGAATTCGGGCCGCGTCTCGCGAAGAGCGCGGATATCATGCAGCGACGCATCCAAGTCTACCGCATAAACGCGCATGTCGAGTTCCTGGGCGGGTTCCTTCGTGAACGTCATGAATCGCGCGCGGTGATACCTTGTCTCGGCGACTGCGGTCTCGACCGTCCGGGCAGCGTAGAAGGCTCCAAAGCTGCCATCGGAAAAACGGCTTCCATCCGGATTGAGATGGGTAAAGGCCGCCATGATCGCCGATGTGCCCGGCCCCGAAATCCGGTCTTCGGGCGGCACGAGGGTGAGATCGCCAACCTCCTCGCGCAAGCGGTCGTTGGTCATTGCCTCGATGAGATAAACCGCCTCAAGGTCTGCCGGGTCCGCGACGTCCTCGAACAGCGAGATGGGCGGAAATCGGCTGGCAACGATCCGGTAACAGGGCTTCCACCGAACCCGGCTGGTGGAAATATCCCCCATCAGCCGCGTTGCGCATCCACATATTGGCGCACGACATAGAGATCGGCGACATTGCCCGAGGTCATGCGCTCGATCGCCGGACGACCAGCGAATAACGGCGCCTCATTACGCTTGCGAATCCACGCATCGGCGGTGCGCGGCAGAAGGATCTTCAGCCCCTTATATATGCCCATGACATAGGAAATCCGCTCCAGCGCGTCCTTGGGAATGGCCGCGACCGCACCGCGCTTCCAGGCTTGGAGAGTCGAACGGTTGTCGAGCCCAAGAAGCTTCATCTGCTCGGCTTCATTGAGCCCCCACGCTTCGGCAATACGGAAAAACGTGCGTAGCGCAGGACCGGTAAGATCCTTGCGGCTGGGCGCCTTCGCACCCAGCGCAAGGCCACGACGGGGTGAATGAGCAATTGCGGCCATGGCCACCTCCTTCCTCCCCATATGTGCAATATATGCTCAAAAATCAATAAATGATCAGATAACGCTCCAAGCAGCCTTTTTCGGTCTCCACGGCACCAAAAAATGCACTCATGCAGGCGGCCATGCCAGCGAGGTCAACACTCCCTTGGGAAGCAATCCGGCGTAGAAGGACATGATCGTCGATACGCCATCGACGATCGCAGCATCGATGACTCCTCCGTTATCCGAACGCTCTCGCTGCAACATTGCCGCCAACCACCTATAACGATGAAGGCCGCCCCACCGCCGACGTCCCCAACCAGGTTAAGTGGCGGCCATGACGGTTGATCGCCGGGTCCCATGCGTGCAAGGGCTCCGGCTAAAGTCGGCCTTCAAGCCAGGGCCGTAGAGCGCGGTCGCGGCAAAGCCGAGAGGCACCGATGATTCAATCGTTCAAGGATCCAGGCAGGGACGACTAAAGGCCTCGATTGCCTGAGCCAGCCCCTCCCCGACAATCCAACGGGCACGCTCAAGATGCGAACGCCAGCAGGCTTCCGCCCCGACATCTGACACATCGAGGCCCATGATCGCGGCGGCTGCCTCATCCCAACTCATCTTTCGATCCGCTGCATCGAGCAACGCAGCGTACATGGCGAGGTGATTGCGGTCATACTCGCAGACCTCTGCCGCATACGGGACCTTCAACTCAGATGGAAAGAGCGTTGCTGCACCGGGCAAAACGCGAGGCCTCCGTTCGAAATTCCTCGATAAACCCGTCCCTTGTAACGAATAGGAACGATCGTTCCTAGAACTTTCGTTCCTGCCCCCTGACCCAATCGACATGGATTTGAAGGAAGTTCTCGCGACCAAATTGCGTGTACTGCGCCACGAACGTGGGCTGACGCAGGAAGACGTTGCAGAACTGACTGGCTTGAGCTCGCGATACATAGGGTCAATCGAACGTGCGCGGGTATCAGCGAGCGTCACGATCCTGGGAAGGCTGGCAAAAGCCTTGAAAGTCGATCCTTGCTTTTTGATAAAGCGCTGATCACCGCCGAAAATCTATTTTGAACCCTCATCGGCCACAGGTTAAAGGAGGCCATTTCGCGTCTCTCAAGTGGGGTGTGACCAGAAGTAATGCCCTACGAGTGAGGCTGGCTAATTATGGGCGAAACGTCCGCCCACGAGATATTTCGCATCATATATGGTGAAACACTTCCAGGTGCGCAGATTCATGCACAGAATTGTGACCCAAAAGTGTGCCTGACGGCACCAGCGCGTATCTGACGTTCAGTCCTTCCACCGCTCATGTTTGGCTCACCCGGCAGACGAATGAGTCGTTTGCCGGTGGAGGCCAACATGACCCCGACCAAGCTGCTAATCGGACAAATGATCGCCGTGCTTGCGATCATCTTGGCTGGCATCTGGGCAGCGACCCAATGGGCCGCAGCAAGCCTGCAGTATCAACCGGAACTCGGAGCTCCCTGGCTCACCCTGATGGACGTGCCGATCTACCAGCCATGGTCGATCTTCCCCTGGTGGTTTTCGTTTGATGCCTATGCGCCAGCCATTTTTGACGAGGCGGGCGCCATTGCTGCGGGCAGTGGATTGCTCGCCTGCGGCACAGCCATATTTGGCTCGGTCTGGCGCGCGCGCCAGTCAAGCAACGTCACCACTTATGGCTCGGCACGCTGGGCGACCCGCAGGGACGTGACCAAGGCAGAACTGCTCAGCAGACATGGGGTTACGCTTGGCCGCATCGACGGCGATGATCTCCGCCACGACGGCCCGGAGCATGTCATGGCATTCGCACCGACACGGTCGGGCAAGGGCGTGGGCCTCGTCGTGCCCACACTGCTCAGCTGGACCGGCTCGGCCATCGTCCACGATATCAAGGGGGAGAACTGGCAGCTGACTGCCGGCTGGCGCTCCCGCTTCTCGCACTGCCTGCTGTTCAATCCGACCGACGCCCGGTCGGCCCGCTATAATCCCCTGCTTGAGGTGCGACGCGGGGTGAACGAGGTCCGCGACGTCCAGAACATCGCCGACATCCTCGTCGATCCCGAAGGCGCGCTCGAGCGCCGCAACCATTGGGAAAAAACCAGCCACTCGCTGCTGGTAGGCGCGATCCTCCACGTCCTCTATGCCGAGGAGGAGAAGACCCTCGCCCGGGTTGCGACCTTTCTCTCCGATCCGCAGCGCAGCTTCGTCGCCACCCTGCGCCGGATGATGGCGACCAACCACCTCGGCACGCCTGATGAGCCGAAGGTGCACCCCGTCGTTGCATCGGCCGCCCGCGAATTGCTCAACAAGAGCGAGAATGAACGCTCGGGCGTGCTCTCGACCGCCATGTCATTTCTTGGCCTCTATCGCGATCCCACCGTCGCCGCAGTCACGGCTGCGTCGGACTGGCGGATCGCCGACCTGGTCGAAGCCCCGCATCCGGTCTCGCTCTACCTCGTCGTGCCGCCGTCCGACATCAGCCGCACCAAGCCGCTGGTCCGGCTGCTCCTCAACCAGATCGGCCGTCGCCTGACCGAGGAACTACACGGGGCGGCCGGCCAGAGTCGTGCCACCCGAGGTCGCCACAAGCTGCTGATGATGCTCGACGAGTTTCCGGCGCTCGGACGGCTGGACTTTTTCGAGACCAGCCTCGCCTTTCTCGCCGGCTATGGCGTGCGCGCCTTTCTCATCGCACAGAGCCTCAACCAGATCGAAAAGGCCTATGGCGAGCATAATGCCATCCTCGACAACTGCCATGTCCGTATTGCCTTCGCGACCAATGACGAACGCACCGCCAGGCGAATCTCGGATGCGCTCGGCACCGCGACCGAGCAGCGTGCCATGCGCAACTATGCCGGGCACCGCCTCGCGCCCTGGCTCGCCCATGTCATGGTCAGCCGCCAGGAAACCGCCCGGGCACTGCTGACGCCCGGCGAGGTGATGCAGCTCGCGCCCACCGACGAGCTCGTACTCATTTCGGGGCATCCCCCCATCCGCGCCAAAAAACTGCGCTATTATGAGGACCGCAGGTTCTCCGCCCGTGTCCTGCCGGCACCTAAGCTCGATGGCGGCAGCTATCGCGACCTTCCGGCGCGCCGCCCCGACGACTGGGCCGGCCAGGTCCGCGCTACCGACATGCGCCTCGCCGACGAGGCGGGCAGTAAGGAAGGCGCGGACAGCGGCGGCCTCGAACAGGCCCGCCACCCCGCGCATGAGATCGAGCCTGTCATCCTAACCGAGCCCGATGTTGCCGATCCCCTTGGCCTTGGCGAGGAGGATGGCGATCAGGCCGCCGAGCAGCGCGTGATGAACCGGGTCCAGGCGCCTGGTGCCGCACGCACGGTCTACGGCCTCGATGCGGCCTCCGGCCGTCCCGACCTCCAGCTGGAGTTCTGATCATGGGCCCAGCCAAGGACAAGATACGCCACCAGCTTTTCCTGCCCAAGCCGGTTTCGGATCGGCTGGAGGCCCTCGCCGCCAAGCCGGGCGCCACGAAGTCGGCGATCCTCGAGGACGCTGTCACCGGCTGGCTGAACAAGCGTGGAGCCTCGGAACTGGAGGATCGCTTTTCCATTCGTCTAGACCGGCTGACCCGGGCTATCGGGCGTGTCGAGCGCGACTCCAATGTCATCCTCGAGACGCTCGCCCTCTTCATCCGCTTCGAACTCGCGATCCAGACGCCACTTGCCGAGAATGACCATGCCGGCCGCGCCCTAGGCGCCAAGCGGTTCGAGGCGTTCGTGACCCAGGTGGGGCGTCAGGTCTCGACGGGCCGTCGAACGCTCGACGCTGCTCCCGAGGAGAGCCTATGAGCGCCCCGGCATCTTCCGCGGAACGCCGTCGGCGCATGCTGATCACGGCGCTCGGCGATGAGATCGGCGCGGCCATGCGCGACCCACAGGTGATCGAGATCATGGTCAACCCTGACGGGGCGTTGCGCCTGGACCGGCTCGGCGAGGGCCGGGTCGACAACGAGGTCCGCCTCGAGCCATCCCAGGTCGAGCGCATCATCCGGCTGGTGGCGAGCCACGCCCGCGCCGAGGTCCATGCCGAGCATCCCATCATCTCTGCGGAACTTCCGCCGCACGTCGAAGGTCGCGCGGGTGAACGTTTCGAGGGAGTACTCCCGCCGGTTGCCCAGGCGCCCTGCTTCTCGATCCGAAAGCCCGCCACCCGCCTCCATAGTCTCGATGACTATGTCGCCGACGGCCTGATGAGCGAGATGGAGGCCGACAGCCTGCGGGCCGCGGTCACCCAGCGCTTCAATATCCTGGTCGCGGGCGGCACCAGCTCGGGCAAGACCACGCTCGCCAATGCGCTGCTCGGCGAAATGGCCCCAGAGCGTTCGGGGCTCGACAGCCGCGTGATCCTGATCGAGGACACGCGCGAGCTGCAATGCCCGCTCCCCGACACGGTCGCGCTGCGCACCCGCCTGCCCCATGTCTCGATGACCGAGCTGGTCCGATCGACAATGCGCCTGCGCCCCGATCGCATCGTCGTGGGCGAGGTGCGCGGCCCCGAGGCGCTCGACATGCTCAAGGCCTGGAACACCGGCCATCCGGGCGGGATCGCGACCGTCCACGCCAACAGTGCGCTCGCCGCCCTCTACCGTATCGAACAGCTTTGCCAGGAGGCGGTGGTGACCGTCCCACGCCAGCTGATCGCCGAGGCCATCGACATCATCGTGTTCATCGCAGGCCGCGGCATCGATCGCCGCATTGCGACCATCGCCCGGGTCGCCGGGCTGGATCCCGACACCGGCGCCTACGCGCTCGCCCCCTTCCCTAGCCCCAAGGAGCCATGACCCATGACGACCATCTTTCCAGCTTCGCGCCGCCCGGCCTTGCTCGCCGCCGCCGCGATCGGCGTCACCCTTGCCATCGCCACCCGGGCCCAGGCCGCAGGCTCGGGCATGCCATGGGAGGAGCCGCTACAGCAGGTACTGGAATCGGTGCAGGGGCCGGTCGCCAAGATCGTCGCGGTGATCATCATCATCGTGACCGGCCTCACCCTTGCGTTCGGAGAGACCGCCGGGGGGTTCCGCCGCCTCATCCAGATCGTCTTCGGCCTGTCGATCGCGTTCGCGGCATCGAGCTTCTTCCTTTCCTTCTTCAGCTTTGGCGGCGGAGCGCTGATCTCGTGACGGGCCAACGTCATTCGGCGCCCGAACATATCGAGGGCTTCGAAGTGCCGATCCACGGGTCGCTTGGCTCGCCGCTGCTTCTGGGCGGCGCGCCACGAGGGCTTGCGATCGTCAACGGCACGCTGGCAGCGGCCATCGGCCTTGGACTCCAGCAATGGCTGGCGGGGCTCCTGCTGTGGGCGGTCGGGCACAGCGTCGCCGTCATGGCCGCGCGTCGCGATCCCGATTTCGCGCCCGTCCTGCTGCGCCACATCCGCCAGAAGGGATATCTTGCATGCTGAGTCTCAAGGAATATCGCAACCGCGCTGATCGTCTTGCCGACCATCTCCCCTGGGCGGCGCTGGTCGCACCGGGAGTGGTGCTGGGCAAGGACGGCAGCTTTTGCCGTGTGCTCGCCTTCCGCGGCCCCGACCTTGAGTCCGCGAACGAGGCCGAACTGGTCGCAGCCTGCGCGCGGGCGAATAATGCGCTGAAGCGTTTTGGCAGTGGCTGGGCGCTGTTCTTCGAGGCCGAGCGGCGCGAGGCGCAGGCCTATCCCGACAGCCGCTTTCCCGACGCGGCAAGCTGGCTGGTGGACCAGGAAAGGCGCGCGGCGTTCGAGGCCGAGGGCGCACATTTCGAGAGCCACTATCATCTCACCCTGACCTGGCTGCCCCCGGCCGATGCCACGGATCGTGCCGTCACTGCCCTGATCGATCGCCCCGACGGCAACGATGGCAGGGACTGGCGCGCGACACTGGAAAACTTCATCGCCGAGACGACCCGCCTCCTCGACCTGCTCGGCGGCTTCATGGCAGAGGTGCGCGCGCTCGACGATGAAGAGACGCTGACCTTCCTCCATGGCACCATCTCCGACCGCCGCCATAGGGTGGCCGTATCCGAGACACCCATGTATTTGGACGGCCTGCTCGCCGATACGCCGCTGGTGGGCGGGCTCGAGCCGCGCCTCGGCGAACTGCACCTGCGCACGCTCACCATCCTCGGATTTCCGAACCTCAGCCATCCCGGCATTCTTGATGCCCTCAACCACCAGGATTTCGCCTATCGCTGGGTCACGCGCTTCATCCCGCTCGACAAGACCCTGGCGACGAGGACGCTGACGAAGCTGCGCCGCCAGTGGTTCAACAAACGCAAGTCCGTGACCGCGCTGCTGCGCGAGGTGCTGTACAACCAGCCGACCCAGCTGCTCGACAGCGACGCAGACAACAAGGTGGTCGATGCCGACCAGGCGCTCCAGGCGCTGGGCGGCGATCATGTCGCCTTCGGCTATCTCACCACGACGATCACCGTGGCCGATAAAGACCGGGCAAAGCTCGAAGACAAGGTGCGCGCGGTCGAGCGGATCGTAAATGGCCTGGGCTTCACCTGCATTCGGGAGAGCGTGAATGCGCTCGAAGCCTGGCTTTCATCGCTGCCGGGCCACACTTACGCCAATGTCCGGCAGCCGCTGGTCCATACGCTCAATCTCGCGCACCTCATGCCCCTGTCGTCGGTATGGGCGGGGCCGGTGCGCAACGACCATCTTGACGGGCCACCGTTGTTGATCGTGAAGACCGCCGGCTCGACCCCGTTCCGGCTTTCCACCCATGTCGGCGATGTCGGCCACATGATGGTGGTCGGCCCGACGGGCGCGGGCAAATCGGTCCTGCTGAGCCTCATCGCGCTCCAGTTCCGCCGCTATGCCCAAGCCCAGGTCTATATCTTCGACAAAGGCAATAGCGCCCGCGCGGCGGTGCTGGCGATGGGCGGCGCGCATCACGCGCTCGGCAGCGCCGGGACGGGCGGCGGCGAACTGGCTTTCCAGCCGCTGGCCGGCATCGACGATCATGCCGAGCGGAGCTGGGCAGCGGAATGGATCGCCGCGCTGCTTAGCGGAGAGAATGTACCGGTCACGCCCGAGGTGAAGGAGGCAGTCTGGACGGCGCTCGGCAGCCTCGCCTCGGCACCGCGCGAGGAGCGGACCATGACCGGGCTCGCCCTGCTGCTCCAGTCGAACGCGCTGCGCACCGCTCTCCAGCCCTACACGCTTGAAGGACCGCACGGCCGGTTGCTCGATGCCGCCGAACAGCATCTGGCGCTCGGCGACCTGCAATGTTTCGAGACGGAGGCACTGATGGGCATGGGCTCGGCGGTCGCGCCCGTGCTGACCTATCTCTTCCACAGGCTTGAGGAGCGGTTCGATGGACGGCCGACGCTTCTCATCCTCGACGAGGCCTGGATCTTCCTCGACCATCCGCTCTTTTCCGCGCGCATCCGTGAATGGCTCAAAGTGCTGCGCAAAAAAAATGTCGCAGTGCTATTTGCAACGCAGAGCCTCGCCGACATTGCCGGCTCGGCCATTGCACCAGCGATTATCGAGAGCTGCCCGCAGCGCATCCTGCTCCCCAACGATCGCGTGATCGAGCCGCAGGGACATGAGGTCTACGCGCGCTTTGGCCTCAACGACCGGCAGATCGAATTGATCGCACGGGCAACGCCCAAGCGGCACTATTACCTCCAGTCCGCGCGCGGCAACCGGCTGTTCGAGCTTGGCCTGGGGCCCCTCGCCCTCGCGTTGTGCGGCTCGTCCGACCCAGCAGCGCAGGCCCGGATCGACGCCATTATCACCGAACAAGGGTCCGAGCGGTTCGCGCAAGCCTTCCTGCGCGACGCTGGCCTCGACTGGGCCGCCGAACTCGCCGCCACCTTTCCCGCCCACGAACCCCAAGGAGACAATTGATGCCCATCCTCACGACGAAGCATTTGGTTGCAGCCGTTCTCGGATTGGGTGCAGGCGGCGCACTTGGCATCTCGATGATAATGCCGGCGACGCCCGCGAAAGCGATCACCGTCTTCGATCCCAGCAATTATGCGCAGAACATCCTGACTGCCGCCCGGACCCTGCAGCAGGTCAACCAGCAGATCCAGCAACTCCAGAATGAAGCGCAGATGCTGGTGAACATGGGCAAGAATCTGAGCCGCATCGACTTCCCGCAACTGGGCGCCCTTCGCCAGAAGCTCGCCGAGATCGACAGGCTCATGGGCCGGGCGCAGGCGATTGACTTCCGGGTCGACCAGCTTGACGACAAGTTCCAGTCGCTCTTCCCCCAGGACTTCTCGTCGGCACTGCGCAGCGACGCCCGGGTCCGCGATGCGCGGGCGCGCCTCAATGCCAGCATGGGCGCGTTCCGGCAGACGATGGCGGTGCAGGCGCAGGTCGTCGAGAATATCCAGGCCGACAGCGAGGCGCTTGGCCAAATCGTCGCGCGCAGCCAGGGCGCGAAAGGTTCGCTTGCAGCGCAACAGGCAACCAACCAGCTGCTCGCGCTTACCGCCAAGCAGCAGTTCCAGCTCCAGCACATGATGGCCGCCCAGTTCCGCAGCGAAGCAGTCGAGCAGGCGCGACGCGCGACGCAGGCGACCGAGGCACGCGCTGCCACCAAGACGTTCCTCGGTTCCGGATCGGCCTACACGCCCGACTAAACCCCTCGGGCCATTGGCCCGGTCCGGTGACCAGCGATCGGCGGCTCGCCCTCTCGCCGCCGGTCGCCGTCGCGGGGCGCGGCTCTCCTCCCAAGCCGTGCCCCGCGACACCTCCACAGCCAACAGGAAGGCAGCCCCTTGAACGACCTCAATGTCATCGACCGCTTCCTGGCTGCGTTCATCACCTATATCGACAGCGGGTTCGGCCTGCTGGGACCCGATGTCGGGTTCCTGACGGCAACGCTGATCGGCATCGACATCACGCTTGCCGGGCTGTTCTGGGCGATGGGCGGCGAGGACAATGTCATCGGCCGCTTCCTCAAGAAAATCCTCTATGTCGGCGCATTCGCGTTCATCCTGAACAGCTTTTCGAGCCTTGCCGACATCATCTTCCGTTCGTTCGCGCAGGCCGGACTGACCGCCGGGGGCGGCATGCTCTCGGCCGACGACCTGCTGAAGCCCGGGCGGCTCGCGGGCACTGGCTTCGCGGCAGCCTGGCCGCTTCTGGACCAAGCGAGCGAGATGGTCGGGTTCACGACCTTCTTCGATAATTTCCTCACCATCATGGTGCTGCTGTTCGCCTGGGCGCTGGTGATAATCGCCTTCTTCATCCTCGCCGTGCAGATGTTCGTCTGCATCCTCGAGTTCAAGCTGACGAGCCTTGCGGGTTTCATCCTCGTACCGTTCGCGCTCTGGAACCGGACCAGCTTCCTCGCCGAGCGGGTGCTGGGCAATGTGGTGAGCTCCGGCATCAAGGTGATGATGCTCGCCGTCATCGTCGGTATCGGCTCCAGCTTCTTCACCGAGTTCACCAACGCGCTCCAGGGCCAGGAACCCGATGTCGGCCAGGCCATGAGCCTGGTGCTCGCCAGCCTCTCGTTGCTGGGGCTCGGCATCTTTGGGCCGTCGGTTGCCTCAGGGCTCGTATCGGGCGCGCCGCAGCTAGGCGCCGGCGCCGCCATTGGCACGGCCATGGGTGCGGGAGGTATGGCGATGATGGCTGGCGGCGCAATCGCTGGCGGAGCGCGCCTCGCCGGCGGCGGAGGGCTTGGCGCCGTGCGCTCCGGCACGGCAATGGGCTCGGTCGCCTCCACCGCCTACCAGCTGGGCCAGGAACAAGCGGGCAAGTCTACGATCGGCGCTGGCCTCTCCGGCGTGGCACAGGCAGCGGGCAATGCGGCGCGCGCCCGCGCCAGCAGCGCGCTCGGCCTTGGCGAAGCCGCGTCGAGCGGGCGGCAGGCGGCTTGGAATGCGCTCATTGACAAGAACTCTCCGTCGCCAGCGAGCGGCGGCGGGGAGACTGGCGCGCCAGCCTGGGCGGTCGCGATGCGCAGCGAGCAGACCAGTCGCCATCGCCGCCAGCTTGCCGTCCACGCCATCAGCCAGGGCGACCGCGGCGGCGGCTCCGCCATGCCCGACATCAAGGAAAGGAACGACTAAGCCATGTTCTTCAAGCGAAGCATGCAGCGCTATGGGCGCACCCCGCCACCCGAGACGCCCTACCAGCGCGCGGGCCAGCTTTGGGACGAGCGGATCGGATCGGCTCGCGTCCAGGCGCGGGGCTGGCGGCTGATGGCGTTTGGATGCCTCTTCCTGACTGCGGGCACCTTGGCGGCGCTTGCCTGGCAGTCGCTGCAGAGCCGGATCGTCCCCTATGTCGTCGAGGTCGACCGGCTCGGCGAGGCTCGCGCGGTACAGGCGGCCGATGTCGATTATCGGCCGACCGATCCACAGGTCGCATGGCACCTTGCCCGTTTCATCACCAACATCCGCTCGGTGTCGCTCGATCCCGTGCTGATGCGGCGGGACTGGCTCGCGGCCTATGATTTTGCGACAAAGCGCGGCGCCCAGTTTCTCGGCGAATATGCGCGCGCGGCCTCCCCCTTCGCCCGGGTCGGTGAGCGAACCGTGTCGGTCCAGGTCACCAGCGTCGTGCGTGCCTCCGACAAGTCGTTCCAGGTCAAATGGACCGAGACTGCTTTCGAGAGTGGCGCGCGATCTGGGACGAGCCGCTGGACCGCGATCCTGACGATCGCGACCAAGGCGCCCGCCAATGCCGACGTGCTGCGAAGGAACCCGCTCGGCATCTACATCGATGCGATCGACTGGAGCCGCGAACTCGACGGCGACACCGCTCCTTCGCCGGCGGCCGAAGTAGCCCAGCCCAGCCGATCCCCCGGTTCCCCATCCGTACCAGCGCTGGCGGGAGCCGCCATCCAGAACAGCCAAGAGTTCCAGCCATGAAGACCTGCTCTATCCTCCTGTCCGCTATTATCCTTGCAACCTTCCAGGCCGATGCGCAGACGGCCTCGTCACCCCTACGCAGCGTCGCCTCGGCCAATCGCAAAGCAACGGCTGAACCGGCAGCCTATGGCTTTATCAATGCGATCCAGGTCTTTCCCTTCGTCGACGGCGCTATCTTCCAGGCCTATACGGCACCAGGATTGGTCACAGACATCGCGTTGCAGCCTGGCGAGACCCTGGTCGCGGTCGCCTCTGGCGACACGACGCGCTGGGTGATCGGCGATACTACCTCCGGAGGAGAGGGCAGCGGCGACAAGGAGGCCAAGCGCACGCACATCCTTGTGAAGCCCTTCTCCGCCGGGCTGACGACCAACCTCGTCATCACGACTAATCGGCGGACTTATCACCTGCGCCTTGCGAGCACCGCGGCGACGGCGATGGCAGGCATAAGCTGGACCTATCCGCAGGACGACCTCATCGCCCTGAAGCGGCAGGCGGAAGCCGCGCGCGCTGCTGCCCCCTTGGCATCCGGCCTCGACATAGCTGCGTTGAACTTCGACTATGCAATCTCGGGCGACCGGCCGCCCTGGCGGCCATTGCGCGCCTTCGATGATGGCCGCCAGACCTATATCGAGTTCCCGCCCGCGCTGGCTCAGGGCGATGCGCCGCCGCTCTTCGTCCTCGGTTCGAACGGCAAGGCTGAACTCGTCAACTACCGGCTGCGCGAGCGTTATTACATCGTCGATCGGCTGTTCGGCATAGCGGAACTGCGGCTCGGCCTAAAGAAGCAGGAGATCGTGCGGATCACCAGACTAGGTGGCCAGAAGCATCGGAGGGGGGCATGACAACCGCCGACACGTCTGTCCAGCCGGATCCGCCCCAGCCCAAGGTCGATCCTGAAACTCTGGTCCTGCGGGCGCGACCGATGAAAGCGATCCGCTTCCGCCGCGGCGCCATCATAGGCATAGCGGCCTTGGGGTCCGCCAGCCTGATGGGCATCGCGTGGCTGGCGCTTAAGCCCCAGGTCTTCCTGCAAGTGGCCCACGAGAGCGAGCTTTCCAAGCCGTCGGCTAACCCCGGCGATGCGCTGTCCGGCGTGCCAGCAGAATATGGCGATGTTCCAAGGCTTGGGCCGCCGCTGCCGGGGGATCTCGGGCGACCCATCCTGCGCGCCCAGCAACAGCAACTGGAAGCCGAGGGCACATCGGGCAGACATGGATCGAGCGCAGACGCTGCGGAAGCCGAAAGGCTGGCGAAGCTCGCAGAACTGAAAGCAGCTCGGGAGTCCGGCATTCTCGTCCAGACAAAAACGGTGGACCGCGCGGCCGAGGCTCCGGCGATCTCGACTGCCGCCGTTGCGCCGGATGCCGGGACGTCGCCAGCCCCGCAGGATCGAAAGCCGGCGTTCGCGGAACGGCCCGCCACTGGCAGCGACCTGAACACATCCAGCTTGGCACCGCCAGCATCACCCTATCTTCTCGCAGCGGGGAGCGTCATTCCCGCAAGCCTGATCACTGGGCTCAACTCCGATCTACCCGGACTTGTAACAGCTCAAATAACGCAGAATGTATTCGACAGCGTGAGCGGCCAAATCCTGCTTATCCCGCAGGGTGCGCGCCTTGTGGGAAAATATGACAGCGTCGTCGCCTTCGGCCAGCGACGCGCGCTTGTTATCTGGCAGCGGCTCATGCTGCCGGATGGAAGTTCGCTCCGCCTCGATAATTTTCCGGCGACGGACGCTGCTGGATATGCGGGACTTGCCGACAAGGTCGACTTTCACAGCTGGTCGCTGCTCAAGGGCGTGGCGATCGCAACCCTTCTTGGCGTTGGCTCGGAACTGACGATCGATGGCGAGAGCGACCTTGTCGAGGCGATCCGTGAGTCGACCCAGCAGAGCGTGTCGCGCGCCGGCGATCAGATCACATCACGCAACCTCGACATCCAGCCGACGATCACGGTGCGGCCCGGAACGCCGGTGCGCCTGCTGGTCAGCCGCGATCTCATCCTCGCGCCCTGGCGCGGGTCCACAGGAGGATAGGCGTGACAGAGCTGAAACTCGCCAAGTTGCCCGACAGGACTCCGGTGAAGCTGGCGATCACCATCACGCCGGACCTGCTCAATGCTCTGCGCGACTATGCGACGATCTACGCCCAAGCCTATGGCACGGAGGAACCGGTCGTCGAACTCATCCCCGCAATGCTGGTTGCATTTCTGGAGAGCGACCGGAACTTCGTCCGAGCCCGCGACGCCCGGCTGCGGGACAAGGCATGAAAGACAAGATGGTAACTCAACGTAGCGGAAGGTCGCAGCCTCTTGATCGCACGTCCCGGCAAAAGCACTCACCTCCGCACATCGGCCGTGATATCAAGATCGCCTCAGACCATCCAGCGCATCATCCCGCTGTAAGCTCGGAGAATGATCTTTTAACCCCGAGCGACATCCTCTCACGCCTCAGCATGACGAGTTCAGAGCCGGCGAAATGGATGCGACGGACGTTTGAGAAGCATCAAGTACCCTACGTTCACCTATGTGGCCAAGTCCGCGCGACGGAGGCGCAATATCAGTTGCTATTGGAAAGGGTGAGCTGTTTCCCTTCGGCCGAAGCCGGGCAACCTGCATCCACTACCTTCAAGGTTGGCTTGCGGAAGGCGACAAGCGCGGACGCATCAAGGCGTTCGGTTCACGAACGTGTGACGCAGATGCTGCGTCAAACTGATGGAGGAACCTAAGCAAGATGCGGAATCGTCCGCCGGTATGCCGCCACCGCCCGTCGCGGGCATCGCCGACGCCATTAGAGCGGTTTTCGATCAGTCTGGATCATAGCCGCACGAGCTGAAGTAGTTGGCACATTCGGCGGGCTGGAAGATGTCCACGAGCCTGCCGATGAGGCCCCACAGGCCGCTGACGGTGCGCTCACCTGCTTTTCGGAGCATGGCCTTGAGGCGAGAGAAGGCCTTCTCGATCGGGTTGAAGTCGGGGCTGTAGGGCGGCAGGAAGCGCAGCGCTGCCCCTGCCGCCTCGATCCGGTCGCGGACAGCGGGGCGCTTATGGCTCGACAGATTGTCCATGATGACGACGTCGCCAGGCCGCAGCTCCGGTACGAGAACCTGCGCGACATAGGCTTCGAACCAGTCACCGTTGATCGGACCGTCCAGCACCATCGGTGCGACCATGCCGCTCATGCGGAGGCCCGCGACCAGCGTGGTGGTCTTGCGATGGCCATGCGGGTATCCCATCCGCAACCGCTCGCCTCTGGCACAACGGCCGTGACTGCGGGCCATGTTGGTGGCGGTCCACGTCTCGTCGATAAACACCAAGCGTTCCGGCTCCAGATCGACCTGGTTCTCGAACCAGTCGTGGCGCTGCCTCAGGACGTCGGGGCGGTCTTGCTCGATGGCATGCCCAGTCTTTTTTTGCGCGTCATGCCTCGTCGGGCGAAGAAGCGGTGCAGCCCGGCAACCGACACCGTCAGGCCCGCTTCGGCCAAGGCAATGCGCAGTTCTTCGAGCGAGATGTCCTTGCGCGCCTCCCACAAGGCCAGGATATCGGCGGCTCGCTCCTCCACTCGGCGGGATCGCATGTCGCCGCCTTGCGGCTTGGGAGCGAAGGCGCCGGTTTCCAGACGCTGGTAAGCGTGGGCTGGAGGCCGCAGATCAGGCGGCTTCGGCGATCGGTTGCTGATCTGGCCGCCAGTTCCAGGGCAGGAGTTCATCCCAGCGGGCAGCAGGCCAGTCGCCAGCGATCTTGGCGATGACATCTGCGATATAAGTCTGCGGTTCGAGGCCATTGAGCTTTGCGGTTTCGATGACGGAGTAGATGGCCGCCGCCCGATCGCCGCCCGCCTTTGAGCCGGCGAACAGCCAGTTTTTACGGCCCAGGGCCACGCACCGCATGGCACGCTCCGCGATGTTGTTATCGATCTCCAGACGCCCATCATCGAGGAAGCGCGTGAGCGCCACCCAGCGCTTGCGACCATAGGCTATCGCTTTCGCCATCTCGGACTTGGGCGAGAGGCGGCGCAGGGCATCATCAATTGCTTGCCGCAGATCATCGATCAACGGCTTAGTGCGGTCGTGCCGGCTTCGTCGGCGGATCTCGGGTTGCTGGCCTCGAACCTCTGCCTCAATCTCATAGAGTTGGCCGATACGTTCCAGCAGGTCGGTGGTGAGCGGCGTCGGCTTGGAGGCGTGGATGTCGAATATCTTCCGCCGGAAATGCGCCCAGCAAGCAACCTCGGTGACGCGGTTGGTGTTGTAGAGCTTGTCATAACCGGCATAGCCGTCGGCCTGGAGATAGCCCGTGAAGTTGGCCAGCTGCCGCTGGGGATGCGCACCGGTGCGATCGGTGGTGAACTCATACCAGACCAGCGGCGGGGTCGTGGCGCCAGAACCCCGATCGTCGATGGCATACGCCCAAAGCCTACCGGTCGCCGTCTTGCCCCGCCCCGGATCAAGCATGGGAACCGGCGTATCGTCGGTATGAATCTTCGAGGCGGTGAGGCCGACCTCTCGGATACGACTGATGATCGGGTCGAGCAGCACGGATGCCTGTCCCACCCAGCCTGCGAGCGTCGAGCGGTCGATCTCGATGCCCTGTGCCGCCATGATCTCGGCCTGCCGGTACAGCGGCAGATGATGATCGAACTTGGAGACGACGACGTGAGCCAGCGTGCCGAAGGTCGCCTTGCCCCGGGCAATGGCTTTTACCGGCGCGGGCGCCTGCACGATCTTCTCGCAGGACCGGCAGCTATACTTGGGCCGGATGGTCCGAACGACACGCCATTGCACTGGCACGGCATCGAGCATCTCGTCGCTATCCTGCCCCAGAGGCCGCAGCGCTCCGCCGCAATCTGGACAGGTGCAACTGCCCTGTTCGGGCTCGATCCGCTGTTCCTCCCGCGGCAGATGAGCGGGTAGCGCACGAACAGGCGACGGCCGATCAACCTCTGCCGGATCGGCCCGACGCGCGGCGGCGACGATCGCCTCGCCTTCGAGTTCTTCAAGGGCCAGCTCAAGCTGTGCGATCTGGGTATCGAGCTTCTCGGACGACTTGCCGAACTGCATCCGCTTGAGGCGCGCGATCTGCACGCGCAGCGTGTCGATCAAGATGTCGCGGGCAGAAATATCGGCGTGGGCGGCCGCCAAAGCAGCTTCGAGCTCGGCGATCCGAGCGTCTTTGTCAGCGGTGGAAAGGCCTGCGTCCGACACTGCGATCCTATAGCGGATCAGGGGCTGCAATGCCAGAAAAAGTGCCGGAAAATGGGCGCTTTATCCCGCGAGCGAAGGGGTAAAAGTGCGCTCCGGCCGTCGCCAGTCAATGCCTTCCAATAACATGGAAAGCTGGGCCGCGGTCATCACCACCGACCCGGTCTTGGTCGATGGCCACACGAACCGGCCACGGTCCATCCGTTTGGAGAAAAGGCACATGCCCTGACCGTCATACCAGAGCAGCTTCACCAGATCACCGCGCTTCCCTCGAAAGGCGAACAGCGCACCGGAATGCGGGCTCTGCTCCAGAACCTGCTGCGCCATCACGGCCAGGCCGTCAAAGCCCTTGCGCATGTCCGTCGCCCCGCAGGCCAGGAATATCCGCGTTGAGGGCGGCAGCGGGATCATTGCGTCAGAACGCCGATTACCCGCGACAGGGCATCGGCATCTACCGTGGCGTCCACACTCACCCTGATGCCCGACGGCAGCTCGATGCCGATCACGCCGACGCTGCGCGCCGCGACCGCCGGCGCAGGCAAGGCTAGCTGGTCGCAGATCTGCACCTCCGCAAAGGCAGGCTCGATCGGCTTGCGCACCCCGGCAAGCTCGCCAGACATTGCCTGTCGCCGCCATGTGTAGATCGATCCGCTGCCGACATCATGACGTTCACAGGCCGAGCGCACGCAACCCTCGGGGCCAAATGCATCCCGCAGGACGGCCAGCTTCTGCTCCACCGTCCACCGCCGCCGACCCGACACCCGGCTAACGATCTCTATCCGACTACTCATACGACCGCTCGTATGAGTAGTCGCTGCACCGCTCGCTGAATCCTCGATCTCGTCCGACACCAGCCACCCCGTTCAAAGAGCGGCAATCATCCCGGCGAACGGGCGCGGCGCAAGGCGGCCGTCAGACCCCGCTTACAGACGCTGCGCCTGCCAGCGAATGGCTGTCGATGGCGCAACCCCAAAGCGCGCCGCCGCTCCTCGGCAACTCAGCCCGCCATCAATCGCCGCCAGAAGCCGCGTGCGCAAATCCATCGACAGAGGGTGACCCATCCATGCCGGCCTCCTTCACCAGCACAGATTCTGAATCACAAATCAGACCGGAGGGAAATCCCTCATCGATTCAAAACGGTCGAAAACCGCTCTAAATGTTGGCTGTGAAAGCGAGGAATAAACCGACCTCGAATATTTTTCGCACCCGCAATTTCAATTGGGTGCAGTCAATGTCTTCCAAGAACATTGTCAGCGCTCATTTTGGCTTTCGTATGAGTATCAAGCGTTAAACTCGCGGAATGGCACTGTGGCACCCGTGACAAAGCCGTTCGCCCCACGTTTGTCCCCATGCCGATGTTAAGATTCAATTTAGCGCTTGGAGCACAGGAAGGCGTAAAAATGGGTATTTGACCAGCGGTTATATTCAGCAGGATAGGGATCTATCCGCGTCACGGAGAATTGGGTTCCAAGACGGTCCATTTCTTCGCTGACGCATGGATATATGGCCGCATAGTCCATAGCTAAATCCTGCGAAAAGGCGTCAACGAGAACATCCTGCGCGATACCAAATTGACTTTTGACAATCAGCGTGCCGCCCGGGGGAAGCATTCGCCACAAGTTACTATACATCTGCATCCGATCGTCAGCATCGGGTATGGAGTTGATAACGCCAAATAGAAGGATGACATCAAACAGCCTATCCCCCTTATAGGTAGTTGCGTCTGCAACTTCGGTACTGAGATTGCGTCGTTTATCTGCAAAGTCGACCATTCCCGGATATTTGTCGACAGCATGAACATGGACCGTTGCTCGAGCAGCAATTGCATTCGCAAGCGCGCACGTACCGCACCCTAGATCGAGTACCGTTGAGCCATCGGTAAGATGCGGTTCGATCAACGCCAGATCGTAGAGTGTGAACTCAGGGTGGAAGCGCGCGGCTTCCACCGCTGACTGACGCGACCGTGCCTCCCAAAAACGATCGATCTTTGCACTATCGATCTTACTACTCATCACGAATTCTCCCAAGCGTCACGATATTGCTGCATCCAAATCAGCGCACGTTCATAGTCGTCGATGGTATCCACCTCTGTGGCGCGCACTTCAATCACAGGCAGCGGCAGCAAGGGCTCCAGCATGTGATAGACGTGCCCCTCAGCTCGCCCCTCATCATTCGCTCGACGAAGTTGTTCAGCGGATACTCTGGCTAGGCCGGACCATTCCGCTGTTCCCCTTTCCATCGAAAAGGCAGTAACCATTGCACCGAGCTTATCACCAGATGTTTCAACCATTACAGGCTGCGAACTAGAAATGGGAAGACAGCCAACAAGCGCCGTGTCTGCATCAAGGAAATTTCCGAAATCCTGAGGTACCACAAGCAAGTCGCCGTCGAGGGAGACGATATCCCCCTGCACTCCCAAGGCAGCAAGGCACAAGCTCTTTGCTGTCCCTGTGGTCTGATAGGCATGATTGAAAACGAAGGTGATGTCGCGCCTAGCGGCAAGCGCGCATTCTATCACTTGGTCTGCTTGGTGCCCCACGACTACCCGGACATCCTTTACTTCGCGCAGCATGGCGAGTTGCCAGTGCAGCAGAGGTTTGCCACAGATATCGATCAACGCTTTGGTCATACCCATGCCCAGTCTGGTCGCCATGCCTGCGCAACTGATCACAACTGTCGGAGAAAGCGGCACAGGGCGGCTCCATCGTAAATCGCGTGGGTTGCGGCTCTCAGCAGCGACTGCGCAGGTGGATGAACGCCGCCAAAGGCAACAGCGACATCCGCGGCCTCCAGCATGCCTAGATCATTATGGCCATCACCGATAGCGGCAAATGGCCGAGGGATTGTCCGCGCTGCAACGCGCTTATCGACGATGCTCGTTAGATCGGCGATCCGATCATCCCTCACGAGCGCAGATGATGAAATGAGCTTCGCGCCAAGACGGACGCAAAGCGCCCCGACCCAAACGTCGAGGTTACCGGTAACGATGTAGCAACGGTCGGCATTCTGTTGAAGGAAAGTAACGATATGCGGATCGGTGTCCACGCTCTCCACAATCTTGCGCACAGCCGAAACAGGGATGTTCTGTAAGAGCTTTACCCTCTCCTGAAAGCTATAGGCGAACGGTATCCGCCCCGCCATTGTAAGTTCCGTAAGCTTTGCGATTTCATCACGCAGCCCAACGGCTTCCGCAATTCTGGGCAGCAATTCTTCGGATGTGATCGTACCATCCAGATCGAAAGCGAAGTGCCACTTGCTCTCCTCTTTTCCCATATCGGCGTCACTCCACTGTTTCATAACGCCTCAACAATAGAGGCCGCCTTATCGAAATCGAATGGTGCAATGACAGACGAAGTCCGCGATGGAATCCGTTCAGGATGGTCACGCCAACACGAAAGCAGCGCCCAGGCCTGATCAGGAGCATGAACCGCCACCTCAGGGACAGCTTGCCAATGGTCACGAAGATACCATGATTCGACTGAGCCGTCGTCTATGCACAGGGTCGGCAATCCCTTTAATGCCGCCTCGGCGCAGATTGACGAAAGTCCATTCGATACCACAACATGCGATTGGTTAATGAGCGCACTGGACTGAATCGAAGCATCAAATACCTGGCATCCGGCGTCTACGGCCAAGCGGATCATCACCTCAGTGCCTGGGAAAGCGGGCGCCTTGAACAACGGACGCAAGGCGAAAAGGTCGCTGTAAACTTCCTCGAACAGCCCGGCTGGGCGCGCAAGCCAGGCCCCAATCTCCGAGGGCAGCCAAGCAATCTGCAAAGGAGTTCGAGCGATTTCACAGGGGATGTTCCGTGCAGCTTTTATCCACCCGACAGCCTCGCAGCGGACATAGGTCGAGAGATACCACCAGCTGTCCGACGGCATCAATATTGCGTCGAACAGCGTCAACCCAGCGACCTCCGACGCTTTGATCGGAGACAGCAGATCATGAGGCACGAAGTAGCTGCGATGGGGCTGCAACAGCTCCTGCAACTCAGGCACGTTCAGGACATCCAGTTCGGTGCCGTAATATACATTATAGTGATGCCCGTTCATGTACGGATGTTGCGAGCTGAGCAGAATACGCCGCTTCGCCTGCAGCGCTTCCGCCAAGGCAGCACGCCAACCCGGACGCACCATGTCGATCTCAATGCAGTGCCTTCCTCGCTTCCTGAGAAAGTCCGCCAACGGCGCGAGCGAATATTCGCTGCCTACCCCAGCGAAAACATAGCAGGTGCCAACTTCAACCATGCGCGTCACCCCCAATGGGGCATGCGGTCAAAGATTTGCTTGCGAATAGCCAGGCAATCTCACCCTTGCCCAGCAGCATGGGCGCAGCGGCCCCATAATCGTCGGCTATGCAATCGAGTCCTTCCAGCATGATTGAAGATGAAGCGATTAAGCGGCTACGGCGATGACCGTCAGACGAACTCGCGAGGGAATGGACGCGGGTGAATCCTGATGCGTGGAGGGCCGACCTCGCGGCGCGCGGTGTTGTGTCACCGAGCGTCGGTTGCTGCATGAAATCGGCTGGCGGAACCAACGTAGTGCCATCTTCGGCGAGCAGATGCATATCGACCAAGCCGAAACTCATGCGTCGAACATCAGGCGATAGAGCGAGTGCGGGGATGTTTGCCCGCCAGGAAATGGAAATCCGAGGTGCGTCTGCAACAAACGGAACTGTGATCCAGTCCGATGGCGCAGCGGCAACGACGCATTGCCCGCCCATGTCAATTATTAATTCGCCAGCAGCTTCCGGCCGTGCCATCGTATGAAACTTTAGTGCCAGCGCGCGACCTGACGGGCGGAGCAGACAAATTTCAGCCTCGATTTGCGATCGCTCGCTATTAGTCCATATCCAGACATTCGTATCGGAACTTTCCACCCATGAATGGCCCGATATCCAACGGCAAGCAGCAAGAAGGGGCAATCCCTCAACGGGCAAGACAATCCGGTCCCGAACTCTATTAGCCAAAGCGGAGAGATGACCAGCATCGCTAACGATCGCTTCACCCCAAGCCGCGTCGCTGACTACGAGAACGTCGCAAGGGGGAAGGCACGTGGCAAGAGCCGAAGGATCAATGCACCGCCAACCGCTTGGCAGATCGCGAGGCGCCGAAACTACTTCAGCAACCGACCCAGAACTGAAAATTCCAACAATGCGCGCTCCTGACAGAAGCGGCGCTAAAGCCGAGGCGAACGTCCCTGCAATCACCACATCTTTGCCAGCGGAAAACTCGGCCAAGGCGGCTAGCGGCAGAGAGCGGGCCGTTGCCTCTTCGTCTCGCCGGCCCAACTTCTGGTCAAAATGCAGCACTTTGTTGAATTTACCTTTTTTGTTCTTTAAGGTCTTGTCATCGCATTCCGATGCAAAATATGTCAACCAAGACTTAGCGCCCGACGCCAGCGGCATGCCACGACATCAGAATAAAACAATGCCAGAATCCATCAACCGACCGGCGAAAACACGTACGACAGCTGCTGGCAACTGACATCAGCAATATCCTTCCGAACTCGAAATCAGCTAACCTCGATATAGTTTTAGTCGCAAGAAACCTGAGATCTCCAATTTCTGGTTCAGCAGAGATAAATCTAGTTTAAGATCAATTCTGCCATCTTTGTTTATCTATCGAGGGTTAACCAGTGGATCGAGCGGAACGAGGAATCCGTTTTAGGAACTCCCATCCTCTCAGTACTGTGCGACGATGCAGCATACGAGAGGGTTTCGAGATCGAGGCACTGTATCTTAACGAAGCGGTGGCTGGTGGCAATCGTCACAGCACCCGGCTCGCCACAGACACAAGCTCGCCGTTAAAAGGGATCCGCAGCTTTCCCGGCGAATCGAGCTAGTACAACGTTCGCCTCTGCGGGACCCAACAGAGGTCGGCTGCGGCCCAGCCAGCGCGGACCGATCCAGGACCCTTTAAAGGATCAATATCTCAAGGCTCTGCAATCACAAATCAAGTCCTAGACATTCTGGACTCAAGACGGCATGACCGGCCCGCTTGTGGGGCCTGCCCGACATTGCATGATATCATTGGGGAACTTCATGGCCTTACAGCACGCCCAGCAAGACGCACGAACATGGCTGTTTGAGGTAGCGGCACCGTTCTGGGCGACTCAGGGCGTGCATGCCGACGGTATGTTCGTGGAGGCTTTTTCCCGCGCAGGCAGACCTTTGGACAATTTCCGGCGCCTGATGGTGCAAGCGCGACAGATATACAGCTTCTGCGAAATCGGTCGGTTAGGATGGAGCGGACCCTGGCGCGAGACCGTCGCACGCGCGGTGGATCATCTCGTGAACAAAGGCATTTCCAGCAGTGGTGAATTTGTTCATGCGTTCGACGCGAGCGGCGCCGTTGCGGACGATCGACCGGATCTTTACAATCAGGCGTTCGGTCTCTTCGCGCTCGCCCATGCCGCCGAAGCGCTGGAGCGGAAGGAGCTTTTCGAGCTCGCAGAACGGGTATTGGACAGGCTGGAAGATCGTTGGGGTCGGCTGCAGGGCGGATATTGGGAGGGGGATATCACCCCCTGCCCGCCATTCCGGCAGAACCCTCACATGCATCTGTTTGAAGCGGGTCTTGCCCACTACAACTACACTGGCAATCCGCGGTGGAAGGAATTCGCTACTCGGATAGCGGTGATGTTCAAGGGACGCTTTCAGGACAGCGCTTCCGGCGCCGTGACGGAGTATTTCGATGAGAACTGGAAGCCCCTGCCGCCGGTCGAAGGCATCATCGTGGAGCCGGGTCATTGTTTGGAATGGGCTTGGCTTTTTGAGGTCGCCTTCGCCCCTATTCACTGCACGACCACGGCCGAACAACTGTTAGGCTTTGCCCGGAAATGGGGCATCTGCGATCAACGGAACCTCGCCATAAATCAAGTCAGCCTGAGCGGAGAGGTGATTGATGGACGTGCCCGGCTCTGGCCGCAGACCGAACGGCTAAAGTCCGCTGTGGCCCGCCATCGCCGGACTGCGATGGAAGCAGACGAGCAGGAGATCGTGGCTGCCTATGCCGGGTTGACCCACTACTTCGACAAGGATCGCCCGGCGATTTGGTATGACAAGATGGATGAGGCCGGACGGCCGCTCGACGAACCGGCACCGGCCAGTTCCTTCTACCATATCGTGTGTGGCATCTCTGAGCTTTTGAAAGCCTGAGCTCATTGCTCTCAACCTTCGGTGTGATGAGCCGCGTCAGGGGGCTTTCTTAATGGAATGACCCTGCCCCATGACCAAGCAGCGCGAAGAAAAGCCTCGCAGGCGGTGGATGAGGAGGCAGGGATGATCGACACATCGAGGGGGGGCGGTATCTTTTTGGCCTCGACAAATGGTTGGGGGTGGGCGTCGCCTGCCTTGACCTCTGAGTGAGCGCAAGGCAACTCAACCTTCGCGAAGGGAAGCGGACGAACCATGACGATTGTTAAGGCAAAGTGATATATGGCGACTTCATTTCTGCGCACCCCAAGATCTGGCCGCACAAGCGATGACTTCCTGATACGCGCGCGCGCACCTCTTCGACTGGGGCTCGCCGGCGGCGGTTCGGACGTGTCGCCCTACTGCGATGAATATGGCGGCGCCATCCTCAACGTAACGATCGATAAGTTCGCCTACGCCACGGTCCAACCTCGATCCGACGATATGATCGTACTCCGATCCAGTGATCTGGGCGTGACGGAAACAGTCAATTTAGACACCGAGCCGGAAGCAGATAGCCGTCTCAAGCTGCACTACGGTGTCTACTGCCGCATGATGAACGAATTCAACGGCGGACACCGGATACCGCTCACACTAACCACAGAGGTGGAAGCGCCGCTGGGCTCCGGTCTTGGATCGTCTTCATCGCTTGTGGTGGCGATGGTTCTTGCTCTTAGCGAACTCGTCGCGGTGCCGCTGGGTGAATATGATCTTGCCCGTCTTGCTTATTCCATTGAGCGGAACGACCTCGGACTGGCCGGAGGCAAGCAGGACCAGTACGCTTGCGCCTTTGGCGGCTTCAACTTCATGGAGTTTTACGCGAACGACCGCGTTGTGGTGAACCCGCTTCGCATTCGGCCGGATATCCACAATGAGTTGGAATCCTCGATTCTGCTAGTATTTACCGGCCGCTCGCGCCAGTCGGCGAACATTATAGATGCACAGGCGAAATCTATCAGTAGCGGCGGCAAGTCGCTCGAAGCAATGCACCAGCTCAAGCTAGAAGCAACATTGATGAAGGAGGCGCTGCTATTTGGCAATATGCCGGAAGTCGGCCGAATTCTGGCACGCGGTTGGGAAGCAAAGAAGCAAACTTCTGCCGCCGTTTCATCGCCGGAGGTAGAGAAGCTGTTCGATATCGCCCTGTCGAATGGCGCATTGGCGGGAAAACTGTCGGGTGCCGGCGGCGGTGGCTTCGCCATGTTCTTGGTCGACCCCACGCGTCGCAGTCAAGTGGCGCATCTGATCAACGAACAAGCGCTTGGGCAGACCGAAACCTGCCGCCTGATCGTCGAGGCTGCAACAAGTTGGGAGTATCCTCGATGGGCATGAACGGATCGCTCTTGGTCATCGGAGCAAAGGGGTATGTCGGCGAAGCGGTCATCGCCGAGGCGAGCCATCGCGGACTTAAGGTTGCAGGCACGTCTTCTTTGGGCGGGAACGGTCTATTGCCCCTGAACCTCGCTCATGCGGAGAAGTTCGACTATCAAGCAATTTCGAAAGATTGTACGGTGGTTTTAACCGCTGCTGTCTCGAGCCCGGATCACTGTTCCGATAACTACAACAATGCCTATGCCGTCAATGTCACTGGCACAACACACTTCGTAGAACAAGCGCTTGCTCGAGGCGCGCATGTCATCTTCTTGTCCTCCGACGCTGTTTATGGCGAAGCTCCTCTGCCAGTCAACGAAGAGGCTGTTTGTAAGCCGATCGGCGCCTATGCGGAAATGAAACTAGAGGTGGAGCGCCGCTTTTGGGGCGATCCGGGCTTCAAGGTCGCGCGATTGTCCTATGTCTTTTCCCGGAAAGACAAGTTCACCCGCTATCTCCTTGATTGTGCCACGAACGGCAGCACGGCCGACATATTCCACCCGTTTGCACGCCATGTGATCCACCGCGGCGATGTAGTAGAAGGCCTTCTCGCACTCCATGCCCGTTGGGAGACTACAGCGAATGCGGTCAATTTCGGCGGGCGTCACTCAGTTTCCCGGCTCGACATCGCAGGAGCCATCAAGCGCCTGGTTGCTCCGCAGCTGGACATTCGCGAGATTTCTCCCAGCCCTGATTTCTTTAAAGACAGGCCTCGGGAAATCCAGCTCGTGTCCACCCGGCTTGAGTCTATCCTCGGACGGCCTGTGCGGTCGATCGATCAAGCAATCCAAATAGAATTTAACATCGGAGATCGTTGATGGCATCTAAGGCGCTCATTACGGGCATCACCGGCATGGTGGGATCCCACCTTGCGGATTACCTGTTGGCAAATACGGACTGGGAGATCTATGGTCTGTGTCGGTGGCGCAGTCCGCTGACCAACATCCATCATCATATCCCGCGCATCAACGCGAAGGACCGGATGCATCTCCTCTATGGCGATCTCCGGGACTCCCTGTCGCTCGATCAGGTAGTGCGTGACAGCGAACCAGATTACGTCTTCCATCTCGCAGCGCAGAGCTATCCCAAGACCAGTTTCGATGCGCCGATCGAGACCTTCGACACCAATATTGAAGGAACAGAACGATTGCTCGCTGCTCTACGGCGCCACGCTCCTGACGCCGTGATCCATGTGTGCGCATCGTCTGAAGTATTCGGTCGCGTACCGAAGGAAAAGCTGCCCATTGACGAAGAATGCACGTTCCACCCGGCATCGCCATATGCCATTTCCAAGGTGGGAACGGACCTCATCGGCCGCTACTATGGCGAGGCCTACGGCATGAAGGTCATGACCACACGTATGTTCACGCATACCGGCCCGCGGCGCGGAGACGTGTTCGCCGAGAGCACCTTCGCAAAACAGATCGCTCTAATTGAGAACAACTTGATTCCGCCGGTTGTGAAGACCGGAAACCTCGATTCCCTGCGTACCTGGGCGGACGTGCGGGACGCGGTGCGTGCCTACTACATGCTGGTGACCGTTGAGCCGATCGCAGGCGCCTACTACAATATCGGCGGCGATCACGTGGCTTCCGTTCGCGAGATGCTGGACACCTTGCTGTCCTTTTCAAAAGTCAAGAACATCAGCGTCGAAACCGACCCTGAGCGGCTTCGCCCAATCGACGCCGACCTCCAGGTACCTAACATCGCCAAGTTCCAGAATCACACGGGTTGGAAGCCCGAGATTTCCTTTGAACAGACGATGGGCGATTTGCTGGAATATTGGCGCGGCCGGGTTGCGCGGGAGGGTGACTTCCTGACCCGCTGAGCCGTGGACCGTGTGACCTCTGCCGCGTGGCGCTCCAGGAAAACAAAACGAGAAGCGGCGCGGACAGAGCGTCATTGCCTTTCGTGACCATTGCCTTGAACTTTGCCGACGGCTATGTCGGCCCTCAAACCCATCTATGGACAGTCGCCCTTGCCAACCTATGTTAATCCAGCCACTGGCCACCAAGATCGCGGGCTTCCCGCTGGAACGAGAACAATCCTCGCCGTAGCCTTATCGGCGTCGCTTTCTGCATGCGCCTTCCTGCCGGCGGGGGGGCCTCGCTCCAGCGCCATCAATCGAAGTGCCGATCGCATAGTCGGAGAGAGCGCCATTCGAATTATTGAGCTCGATTCCGCTGTCGCAAAGCGCGTGGTTGAAAACGCGCCGAAGGCAAGCTTTGCCGGTGCATTGGGCGATGGAACGCCCGTCGGTTCGCTAATAAGCCGTGGCGACATCGTAAGTGTCGAACTCTGGGAGGCGCCTCCCGCGGTTCTGTTCGGCGGAGGCATCGCTAATCTTGGAGCCGGTGCAACTGCGACTCCGCGCTCGCAATTGACGGAACAGATGGTTGATACGGAGGGGAAAATTTCCATTCCGTTCGTGGGCTTTGTCCAAGCGGCCGGTCGCACGCCGGCTCAGTTGGCTCAAGCGATTGAGAGGGGCTTAGCGGGCAAGGCCCACGCGCCGCAAGCTTTAGTAAAAATGGTCACTAGTGCGTCCCGAACAGTGACAGTGATGGGCGAGGTCAACAATAGTTCACGTGTCCCCCTTACGCCGAAGGGTGAACGTCTGCTTGACGTGTTGGCAAGCGTTGGCGGAACGCGGCAGCCGGTCGGCAAAATGACAGTGCAAGTGACACGCGGCGACCGAACAGTTGCTATGCCACTGGAGCGCGTAGTCGCAAATCCGGCAGAGAATATTCGGCTTCAGCCTGACGATCTGGTCACGGCGCTTTACCAGCCGTACAGCTTTACCGCACTGGGCGCGACGGGCCGCAACGAAGAAATTCCGTTCGAAGCCACGGGCATCACTTTATCTCAGGCGCTAGGCCGTGTTTCCGGCCTTCAGGACATGCGTGCTAACGTGGCCGGGGTGTTTATTTTCCGGATGGAGTCGCCCGAAGCGCTCGCCAGTGGAGCAACCGGGGACAAAATTCCTGTCATCTACCGTATCGACCTGCGGGATCCTGCATTGTTTTTCGTCGCACAGAGCTTTCCGATACGTAATCAAGACATATTATATGTCTCCAACGCTCCGCTCGCTGACCTCCAGAAGTTTGTCAACGTGATCGCTTCCTCCGTCCTGCCGGTGGCGACGGTATCCACAATCGTACCGTGAAATTTACGGGCCAAATGGAAGGGTGCGGGTGGGGATCAACGAAGGCGGTCGGCACCTCATGATAAAGCTGGATTCGGTCACCAAGCGTTACGAGACCCGCCGCGGCCCTAAGACCGTGCTGGATGATATCAATCTTTCTATCGAAAGAGCGGAAAAGATCGGCATTCTCGGCAGAAATGGTGCCGGTAAGTCGACGATGATCCGAATCATCAGCGGCGCTGAACGACCGACGCATGGCAAAGTTAGTCGAAGCATGTCGGTTTCCTGGCCGCTTGCATTCGGCGGAGCGTTCCAGACGGGTTTGACCGGCGTGGATAATATCAGGTTCATTTGCCGCGTTTACGGAGTCAGCACAAAGGACAAGATCGAAATTGTAGACGACTTCGCTGAACTTGGCCCTTATCTCTATGAGCCATTACAAAATTATTCCTCAGGCATGCTATCGCGGCTGGCATTTGGCATTTCAATGGCAGTCGATTTCGACTGCTTCCTGATCGATGAAGTCGTAGCCGTGGGAGATGCGCGATTTCAAGAAAAATCTCGCACCGAGCTATTTGAAAAGCGCAAAGACAAAGCCATGATAATCGTATCCCACGATCCCGGTTTCATACGAGAGCACTGCCAGCGCGTCTATGTTTTGGAGAATGGAAAAATCAGCAGCTTCGTTGATGTCGATGAAGCCTATCATTGCTATCATAGAATTCTATTACTTGAATGATCGTGGCACGCTTATGATGATGTGGACTGAACCATCCCTATGATGTCAAAGATTTTTCGTAAAATGCGTGGGATCCGATCTTTCGGTAAGGAAGCACGCTACACGCTGATGGGGCATCGTGACCGGGAAATCCGACGTGACATCGATGAATTACGCGGATCGATCGCTGCCCTGAGCCTCGATCGCTTCATCCAGGACTGCAATAAGCGCGATAGTTTGGCGGACTTGGCTGTCATTACATGCCTTCCCCCAGATGAGACCGGGATCGCTCGCTTTTCTGAGACCCATTTGGCGGCTTGGCCATCCGCAGTTGATATATACACCCACTTCACCGATTCTACAAAGATAGTTAATGCACTGCGCAACATTTCGGGAAATAACCCCGCCGCTAATATTTTTTCGATAGAGGGGCTATCATTTAACCATCTGCGCCACCCCTATCGAGATATTGTCTTTGTCATCGGCAATTCCGACCACAATGTAGTCTTGCTGAAGGCATTGAGGCATTTTGTTGAAGTTTTTGGCCCGGAAGGCGTTCATTGTTATTTGCATGATCCCGCATGTTTCAACGTCACCCGGCTCGCTCTTGGTTTACCCGAACAGGCATTTGCAAAAAAGCTTGCAGAATTGCATGGAACAAAGCTCAGAAATATCGCGAGCGGCGAGCAACATATTTTCGATGATTTTATCCATGCCGGCATTTTCGGCCCGCGGGTTATTTCTCAGATGTTTGGCGTGCGAAGCTTTATTGTCAATAGTCAGTCTGCAAAGGAAATGATTCTCTCGAACTGCGGCGATAATCATCCTCATGTGGGCGTTCTCTATCATCCAGTATTTGAACTTGAGCGCGGCGTAGATCCTGATTGGCATCGGTCCGATCCCGATGAAGAATTAGTTATTGGATCTTATGGCTGCCCTAGCTTGAACAAATTAACTAATGTGGTGATCGAAGCCTGCCAATTGCTGGTCGACCAGGGCAAGAAAATCCGCCTCATCTTATCTGGCTATGGCAGCAAAGTTTATTTAGAACGCCACTTCGGAGAAAATCCACCTCGCTGGATTGATGCACGTCATCAGGCAAACGAAGCCGACTTTCAACGTGACATGATTGAGTGCGATATCGCAATTCAGCTTCGAAAACATAATCTCGGTGAAAGTAGCGGCGTGGTTCCTACTTTGCTCAAGATGGGAAAGACCGTCATCGCATCCCCAATTGGCGCTTTTACAGCCTATGGGAATTCGGTTGTATATTTTGACGGCAATGCGGGATCTCTGGCTGAAATATTAAAACAGGGTGTGAAAATTTCCCCTGAAAGCATTGGTGAGTTCGTCTCCGCACATGGCGTCACCCAGTTCAATCAGGCTTTTTGCACGCTTTTGAACAAGAGCCATGAAGTTATGCCGATTTCATTGACCGTGTCGGCCAAAGAAGCTGGAAGCATCGTTTCGGGAGGCAGGGGCTGATGCCATCGATCCGACAGCTAGTAATTCTTGCGGGAGGTAAAGGGACCCGCCTCGGCGAGTATGCGCGAAATATACCAAAACCTTTGATGCAGATTACCGAGCAAAGCGTCTTCCTTGATTATATAGTAGAGAACGCCGCTCGCCAGGGCTTTTTGGACATATTGATTGTCGCCGGACATCTGGGCGACCAGATCGCTGCGCGTTACCACCATCTTCGCTGCAAGGATGCTAATGTCTCGGTTTTTATCGAGCCAGAGGCTCGAGGGACCGCGGGTGCGCTGACATTTGCGCAAGATCGCTTGGCTGGCGCCTTTATGGTGGCAAACGGCGATACCTTTTTTGATATCAATTTTAGGGCTGTTGCATCGTACCTCGAAGGTTCGCCCCAAATGGACGCGGCAATCGCCTTACGAAGCGTGGACGATGTAGGCCGCTATGGCTCCGTCGAAACCAACGCTGACGGCCTCGTGACTGAGTTCAGAGAGAAAGACGAAAGCAGGCTCGGGCAACCGGGGGTAATCAACGGCGGTGTTTACGCCATTCGGCATCGGGCGCTATCGAGCATTTCAACATATCCTGCATCGATCGAGACCGACCTTTTTCCTTATCTTTCCGAAAGCGGAACTCTGGGTTCTGTTCGCACTCAAGGATATTTTATAGATATCGGCCTTCCTGAAACGCTTGAACGCGGCAGGAGAGAACTTCCCATTCGACGCCGCGCCGCCTTGTTCCTCGACCGCGATGGCGTGTTGAATCACGATACACATCATTTGCACCGGCGTGAGGATTGGCAATGGATCGACGGCGCCAAGGACGTGATCCGAGCTGCGAACGATGCCGGGGTAGCTGTAGTCGTCATAACCAACCAGGCGGGAATCGGACGCGGCAAATATCGTGAATGCGACGCGATTGCACTCCACGCCTGGATGCAAGAAGAGCTTCACGCCCATGGAGCGTTCGTCGACGCAGTCTATTTATCTCCCTACCATCCAGAAGCGACGGCCGAAGCCTATCGGATCAGAATCCCCTTCGATCGCAAACCTGAACCGGCGATGCTCCTGCGGGCAGCGCGTCAACATGGTCTGGATCTCACGCGCAGCCTGTTCGTCGGCGACCAACCGAGCGACGCATCCGCCGCGAGGGCCGCCGGTGTGCCATTCCTCTTTTTCAATGGCGGCGATCTGCATCGGGAGATCATGAGCAGCGACATAGGCTCTCGCCTGCTCGCCGCCGCTTGATAAGCGAACTGGCCATGCTCATCATTCCGGTAGCGCAGCAGGTAGAGCTGCTGGACATATGCGAGATGGGTATCGAGCAATGAACGCGAGCACCAATTCAGCCGGCTGTTGTTTCTGGTTCCCCCATGAATGATCGATGTTACAAGAGGGCTATGAAGAATCTAACGAAATTCGTCCGTCGCCTGTCGGACAAAGGCGCGTTCCCGCAAGTTATCCCAGCTAGCGAGACTACGATGGTTGACGGTGCCGTTGACGATTCGAACAAATTGACGCTTGAGGACCGGGAATTGATCGGGTTCATTGAAGCAATGGACAAAAGACTTTATTCCCTCGAGCATGACCTCTGGATCATCCGGAACCGGATCGCAGAATGGAGCGACGGGGAGCATCCTGCTCGATGAGCGCGCCTTCACCACTGCGGACCGACCGGGCGATGCTGGTAGATTTGCTGAATCGCCAACTAAGCCGGATCACCGCCCTGGAACGTGAGATTGCCGAGTTGATGAAATTCCTCGACAGGCGCGATCAGCGACGCTGAAACGATCTCTGATGTGAGAACCATCATGCAAAAGATTTTCATCGTTTCGGTTATGCAGCCGAACGATTTGTGGTGTCGCAATCATACGCTACTTATGGCCAGAGCGTTGTGTGAGCAGTACGATGTCGTAATCCTCTCAAATAAACTTTTCCCCCTGACCGATGAAGAGAGAGAATTCTTTCCAGAAGGACGTTCGCCAGTCCTTCTGGAAATATATGCGTACTTCCAGTCCGAACGGGATGACTCCGATTTCCTACTATATCAATTAGCCAACAACGATCATTTCGGATGGATTGCGGAATGTTTCCTGCGCCATCCAGGCGCAGTTCTCATGCATGACATCAGTCTGTTTTGGTTGTTATGCCAGACAACCGGCCTGAAGCACACGTTCATCGAAGAAGAGATCGGCATTTCTAATGCGATTATGCTCAAAAACTCTCTTGACTGGAGCAAACCGAAGCTCGCGGCAACCGGAGTTCATGCCACCTTTTTCAACAGGGCCATCCTCCAATATGCTTCGGGAATAATTACCCATTCACCATTTCAGGCGGCTAATTTTCGCCGCAAGTTCCCCGACGTGCCTGTGCACAGCGTTCCCCTCGTCCCCAACTTCCTTCATCCGCTAACGCCGATAGTCGATCGCACGGATCTTGTTCATCACCGGGCCGAAATCGGGATTACCGACACGACGATCACCTTCGGAGTGATGGGTTTCCAGGCGTTCCACAAGCGACTTCCCGAATTGCTTGAGGGCTTTTGCAAACTGGAATCCAACGCGGACGTGAAATTGCTGCTCGTCGGTAAATGGGATGTGGAGGTCCGTGCGCAGTGCGCGCAGAGCATCGCCGAGCTGGAACGTCGCGGATGGGTGCTGCTCGTGGACCGTTATGTGCCGGAAAAGGAGCTGGAAACCTTCATCGCCATCAGCGATGTTGTCGTCAACTTCCGTTATCCTACAGCGGGCGAGAGCAGCGGTATTGCCTGCCAAGCGCTTGCGGTCGGCGTACCTCTGATGGTGAACAAGATCGCCTCCTTCGTGGACCTACATGAGGCTAGCGTCATCCGAGTCCCATTCGCCGTCAGCGGCACCGAAAGCGATGCTGTGGCCGCGACCCTGCGGCACATCACCAAAAATCCCGAATACTTAAGGGAAAAGCGGGAGGCGGCCCGGGCGAATGTCGCCTATTACCGTATGGCTCGCTACAGCTCGGATTACTGCCAAACCGTGGCGGAACAATTGCAAGATTATACTGACCGTCGTTCCCGCGCTGACGAGCGCCTGGCCATCCGCCGAGAAAATGATGCGTGGTATCCGATCAAACGACCGACCGGCGGTCATATAGCTGTCGTTCTTGATAGCGGCGGCATGGGTGTATCACTTTCCAATCCGCTAATGGGCGACCGCGAGATACTGTCGATCATTCAAAGGGAGGAGCGGCGCGCCCGCGAACGGGGAGAGAAGCCGGGAGACCTCGTGCAACTCCCAATGCTCCGCGCCATAGCTGAACCCTTGAACTTGCTTGAGCCGGGCGTTGACCTGTCGAACCATGCAAGTCTCGTGCTGACATGTTTGCCCGGCGGAGGCAAAGCCGAGCTGGCAGCACTAATCGCTACCATATCGAGCCTGCCGATAGGCGCGCGTGTGATCGTACCTGAAGCGTTCCTCGACTTTGTCGCAATGGGTCAGGGCTTCGAGAAGCCGGGGCTGGGTAAGAGCGTGCATGACTATATGAACACGCTGCTGCTCGAAGGCAAATATGCCGCCGAAGTTGGAATTTATCGCCACGGACTCCATGTCCTTGAGGACTTATATCTCGCCAACCAGCGTTTTGTCATCTTGCGGTACGGATCAACGGTGCACAGTTGCACCTGAAGAAACTTCCGAAACGGCAGCAACCGCCATGCGCCCTGTCTAGCGGGGAATCTTGCGTCGGTGAAAGGCAGCTGCATTATGTCTTGGGGTTGCCCCCGACCGGAGATCGACGGTAGGAACAATGGCGATTTCGCGGCACTGGCAACGCCAGAGAAGAGGTTTTGATGACAACCCCACCCTTTTCAAGGCACTTTGATTTCGCTCGGACCGACCCAGAGTTAGCGCTGGAGGGTTTCTCACAGATTGAAGCTCTCGGTAGGTGGACTGATGGGCGCAACGCACACGTGACGCTGCGTAACAATCAGGAATGGCCACGAGCCTTGTTGATCGAGATCGATGCCGCTCCCTTCGTGCCTCCGGGCGAAGGGAAGCAGGATGTCACCATCAATGTGAACGGCGTGGAGCCGGCCGCGTTCGTGTTCGAAAAGCACCTCGAACGCGAAAAACTGACGGTTCCTTTTTCGCTCCTTGCCGACGAAACCGACAAGCCACTGGAAATTGAGTTCAAGATCGGGAATCCGTCAAAGCCCTCGAAATATGATATGGGCGAGGATAATCGCGATCTGGGCCTCTTCCTTCTATACATCCAGGTTACCGAGCGGCCATCTGAAGAGCGGCGGGAGCCCATCAACCCCTACAAGGGCCTGCCCCCACATCAGTTCTGGCGTCGCTCCATTTCTGCGGTAGAGAGCTTCAGGGTCGATCCGGTCACGAAACCCCGGTTCCGCATTTCGCAAAACGCGCGGGTCGGGACAGCAGGTAGTTGCTTCGCCCAACATATATCGCGGCGCATCTCAGCGGCCGGCTTCAATTATTTCGTGACCGAAAAAGGGGAGCGTCTGGAAGAGGCGCAGCGGTCAGCCAACAATTATGGCACCTTCTCTGCCCGATACGGCAATATCTACACTACCGTCCAACTGGTTCAGCTGTTCGACGAAGCATTCGGATCGCGGACGCCAGCGGAAACCGCCTGGGCACGGCCCGACGGCCGCTTTGTCGATCCCTACCGGCAGCAGATACAGCCCGATGGCTTCACGAGTATCGAGGAGGTACACGCCGATCGCCAAAAGCATCTCAAGGCGGTGCGTCGGCTGTTTGAAGATACGGACATTTTCGTCTTCACGCTCGGCCTTACCGAAGCCTGGCTTTCCAAAAAGGACGGGTCTGTATTCTCGGCCGCGCCGGGCGTGGTCGCAGGCGCTTGGGACGCGCACCGTTACGAGTTCGTCAACCTGGACCTCGAGCAAACCTATGGGGCGTTAGAGGAGTTTCTCGGCAAATTTCACGCAGTCAATCCCAATGCCAAGGTCTTGCTGACAGTGTCACCCGTACCGCTTATCGCAACCTACGAGCCGCGCTCCGTGCTCGTATCGACCGTTTATAGCAAGTCCGTCCTTCGGGTCGCGGCCGAAAAGGCGCTTAAAGCATTTAATTGGGTTGATTATTTCCCCTCATTTGAGATTATAACAGCAAGTTCCTCTGGCGGCCTTTATCATGAAGATGATTATCGCGAGGTGAATATGCGCGGAGTCTCTCATGTCATGCGGTGCTTCATGAAGCATTACATTGCCGGATCGATTGCTGAACCGGAGCAACTGCCGACGGGAATGCATGTTCAAGGATCCATGTCCGGACTCATCTGCGATGAAGAAATCTTAGAAAAAGTGCGGAATTGACATTGGATATGGAAAAGTGGTTAGTGATTTCGACATGCCAAACTGTTGGCCTCAGTAACTGCATCCAATCACTTGTGAACGATGTGATTGTTACTGGTGTCGATATAGCCCTATTCAATTCAGACCCGAAGCGCTTCGGGAATGAAATGGAAAACTACGATAAATTATTCATCAACCCAGGTGTTACCGACCTACTGCCCTCTAACGAGATTGGCAAGATTGGCAGTCATATTCCGGTTCCTGCGGTCTTCTTCCGCTCTTACCATCCCGACCTCGCATATATTGAATGCAACGGCAAGATTTTGCGTGGTCCCCAGGGGGAATATCATTCTGCAATCGCGTATGCATGCTTCGCCAGAGGGATGACTGTCTCAGACACTTTGGGCTATTTCAACGGCAACTTTTACGAACGCTGCGGCTATATGTCGCTGTGGCTAGCGGAATGCGAACGGCTAATAAAGGAGATGGCAGCATCGGGGATCGAAATTGCCGATCGACTGCGGCGATGGGGCAGGCAGCGCCCCTTCATGCACAGCGCCAACCATCCGCACATCCATGTGCTCCACGACCTCGCCAAAGAACTAGTGCGGCTTCAGGGGAGAGCGCCGGTGGCGGACGGCATCATTCCGCATGACAACCTACAGCTTGCAGAATGCTTTGCAGTCTATCCCGAAATAGCAGAAGCACTGGGAGTCGGAGGAGGATACGTGTTCAAAGGAGACACGTATCGGCCCGTTGATCTGACCGAATTCGTCACAAAGTCGTTTGAGATATACAGTGAATGCCCACCTGGGGCAGTTGCCCCCTACTCCTATTACAAAGAATTCGTCGAAGTGGTGACTGCGAACCTGTGAGCACTTCTTTCCATTCAAGTTGCTTCTGTGGCAAAAGCACCCGCGCGGGCACTTTCCGATAAAGAAATCGGTTGACTTCTATTTCTGTATTTTTCGCATATGGATCAGTGCCACCAGCATCATCACGATATTAACAGCGGTCACGTATATCAGGTCATAATGCGCATTGATCTTCGATCCGAAGAAGCCGTCTCTCAACAATTCAGTACCGCTCACCTGTGGCAATAGCAGGATATAAGGCTGCACCGCTGTCGGCATGGCATCGACCAGAAATGCCGCGCCGCCGAAAGGAAACATGAGATAGGCGGCCGGATGCCAGAACTTCTCAACCATGTCATACTTCTCGGAAAGCGTGCCAAGCAGCATCGCGAGCGACGCCCCGAACCAGATCAGAAACGCCCACCCAGCCATGACCTTCAACAGGTTTTCAGGCGGCTCCATCCACCCTATCGCGATGAACAAGAGACCGAGCACGATCAAGGACATCGTCGCCCCAATCGCCTCAAGCAAGATGCGTGAGAGATAGATATCGATTGGGCGCACATTGTTGTGATGCATCAGCGCTTCATTGATCGAAATCGCGAACATGCAACGTGCCGGCATGTTCCGCCAGACCAGCAGGCTTGAATAGCCAGTCAGCGCAAATGCTTCGATCGGGATTTCCGCGCCATGAAGATTCTTCATGAACGTCCAGATCGCCGTCACACCAATAGTGAACATCATCGGCTCGACGAAAAGCCAGAGGAAACCGATATTATGCCGTCCGTATCGGGTCAGCACCTCCCGCATGAGAAGGGCGTAAATGACCCGCCACTGGATACGGAAGGAGCGGGCGAAGCTTCGAGGTGTTTCGGCGTGCTGCACGATCAGTCCTGATGTTCACGAATACCGGCGACCAGCATGCGAACCAGCGCCCAAAGCAGGAGAGCGAAAAGGAGGACGGATGCGACTCCCCTCAGCTTGCGAGGCTCTTCTGCTTCATCCGGCAGGTTGGGCCGGTACAATGTTTCGATATAGGACTGTTTCTTGTCCGCAGCATTGCGCGCTTCCTGCAACGCGTTCAAGGCGACGGCATATTCCTTTTCCGCCAGCGTATTGGCCAGTTGCAGGCGCTGATACGCTATACCGCGGGTCGCCATCGAGTTGCCACTACCCGTTAGCTTCCCCTGCTCCTCCCCGAGAGCCTGGGTCAACGCGGCGATGCGGTTCTCCAACTCCTTCACTTGCGGATTGGCGGGTGCAATCGACCGCAGTTCGGCCAACTGAGTGCGGGCGGTCACTAGTTCGCCCTGCAGTTTCATGATCAGTTCGATGCTGGCCGAAGCCTGGCGCTCGGGATCAATGACGCCTTGTCTGTTACGGTAGGCGGCCAAAGCGATGGAGCTCTCTTGCAGACGTCGTTGCGCGGCCTCAGCTTCCTTCCGCGATAAGCCGATCATGTCCGCGCGTGAGCGCTCGTTCAATTGGTTGACGACTTTTTCGGCCTGCCCCACGAGCTTTTGGTTGATCCGCTGCGCATCCGTAGGCGTGAAGGCGCGAACTCGAACGGTAGTAATGCCCGTCGACCGATCATGATCAATCTGAACCTTGTCGATGAAATAATGATAAAGATCTTCGAATGTTCCATCTACCCCGAGGGGGTTGAACCTGTTGAAAATGGAAATTTCAGTCCGCGTATAGGCATCCCGAACATAGTTTCGGGCATTAAGATATGTGAGCGCGTCCCGCGAGGTCATATAAGCCCGCGCCGCATAGGCATTCTCGTCGTTGCTAGAAGTAATTCCTGTGTTAAGAAGGAGGCCAAGTCCATTCATTTTAGGAGAATCCGAATTCCGGATAACGAAACTGGACTCCGCAATATATACGTCAGACGCGATAACATAGAAGTACAGCAACGACAACGCTACAGGTACTGAGACTATCAAGTGAAACGAGGTACCAATATTCCTGAACTTCTTCAAAAATAGCATCGCTCTACGCTCGTTTGCCAATTTATTTTCCCGAAAAGCAATTGCCGATAAGCGTTTTTGTAGCATTGTTCAGAGTTCCTCGCTTCGGCGACATAGTTATGCGAGGGCAATAGCGACTTTTCGGATGTGAGCAAAGAACCTATGCGGCATCTGTCGCACGGCCGCCGTGACTGTGGCGATCTTTATACATGTCAATCCGTCAGCGCCCGAGAAAAAGGGACGACCATACGTTCGAGAACCGTAAGCAGGTGGTCGGAGCCGCTTACGATGCTGCGTCCACGCTGCTGGCTCGGTGTGAACCGCGCCGCGCCTGCCGGAGCCTTAGGGTCTTCAGGCATGCTGCCACACCGATGTTGTCTGCGGCTGCATGATATCGATCTTCGGATTTGGCATGGGGGAGGTTGCCGATGGGCTATAGCTGTCGGCAATGGTTGAACCAGTAGTTCTGCTCGAACGTGGCATACTCGACCCTTCGAAGCTGCGCCATGGTCCTCGCCGGTGGTCGGACGCTTTTTTGCGCCCGACAAAGGCGAAGTTGCTCGAACTATAGAGTAAGCGCTTTTCACTGCTGAAACCAGAAAATCGGTGTGGACCGGAACGCTGGTCCGTCCGCAGCGACACGGAAGATGGTGACGCTCGCGAGCCACAATTCTCTTGCGGCTCACACACTCGGCGGGCGAACACGAAACTCGGGGCTGATAGCACATGCCAACGGCAAGCGAATGGAGCGGGTAGCGGGGATCGAACCCGCATCACAAGCTTGGAAGGCTAGTGCTCTACCATTGAGCTATACCCGCCCGTTAGAAGGGAGCCCTGCCAGTTTTGCTGGGCCTTCGTCAATCCCAAAAAATGTGCCTGTTAGTTAAGAATTGCGTTCTTTCGTAAAGCCTCGGAGCCGGGCTGACGAAGCGACCCGCGTGCAGATTGCAGCGCATTGCGCCCTAAACCGCGCTCGAGCTCTATCCGCAGGGGCCATTACGTCCTATACGGGAGCAGTCCAGCGAAAAGAACGAACGAGAGAGAATCAGCATCAGACACTGATTCGCGGGGACGGTGACCTCTGCGTAGGGCATCTCTTGACAACTCCCAATTTACGGCAAATGAACATAGCGTTTGGGAAAAGTTTGACTTATGGACGCGCTGAGCGAATATCGGGCAGAGCCGTCCTGCGGTCTAAGTATTTCACTGATTTATTGTGATAAAGTGGCCGCTGTCCGCCGCCTTGACATCGCAGGTGTTGCCAAATCGGTCTGGCACACCCAACACTGACGTTCGATTCAGCGAATGACTAGCGGGCTTTGCATGTCTCCGCTGTCTTTCTGCGAAATTAGCTGCTCACCTGGTTCAACGTATCGGCCAGTAAATCAACTGTTACCGCCAGCCGCTCGTCTAGCAATGCGAGGAGTTGTGTCCAACCGAGCATATCGTTCAGTTCTCCTGGGCCGTCGGATATGCCGCGCAGTCCCATCAGGGGAACAGTGAAGCGCTGGCAGGCTCGGGTGATGGCGAAGGTTTCCATATCGACCATATCGGCGTCAATCAGTGCATATTCCTCGCCGCCTACGATGTTTGCGCCGGTTGAAAGGCGCGCCGCGGGAATGTCGAGAGGTGCGTGCAGCGGTAGATCGACGGGGTGATCTATGAACGGAGTCACTCCCTTTGCGAAACCAAGGCGGGAGGCGTCCATGTCGCGCCAGGATACGCTCGCGACCTGATAGACCTCCCCCAACTGACAGGCGCGGGAGCCAGCTGAGCCCAGTGACACAACAAGGTCGGGCAGAGCATCATGCTGGTGAAGGTGCTGAAGCGCCAAGGTGGTTGTGATCGCGGCTTCGACGGGACCGACGCCCGTCATCAGCGGCGTGAAGCGGGAACGCAGATGTGGGCCATATTCATCCTCTATCGCCATTAGGAAGAGGATGCGCTTTCCGGCGATTAGCTCGCAATTTGGTTGGTGGGGGAAATTCATGAAGGAAACCGTTAATTGCCGGGGAATTTGAGGAGGGCGGCGGTGGCGATGCCGTCGGCTTCGAGGGCGGAGCGACCGCCGAGGTCGGGCAAGTCGATGGCGAAGAGGGCCAGGAGCAAGGTGGCGCCTTGTTCGCGGAGGAGTTGGGCTGCGGCGAGAGCGGTGCCGCCTGTGGCGATGAGGTCATCGACCAGCAGGACGCGGGCGCCCTGCCCTATCTGTCCTTCATGCAATTCGAGGCGGTCAGTACCATATTCGAGCACATAGTCGATGCCGACGGTCTTGCCGGGTAGCTTGCCCGATTTGCGGATCGGAACGAAACCGAGCCCGAGCGCATGAGCGAGTGCCGATCCAAGCACGAAGCCGCGCGCCTCGATGCCAACGACGATGTCGGCGTCGAGCGGGCGGGCGATCGCGGCAAGGCTGCTGACGAGCGCGGAGAAGCCTTCAGCATCGGCCAGCAGAGTTGTGATGTCGCGGAACAGGATGCCGGGCTTTGGAAAGTCGGGGATGGTCCGGACCAGCGCGGCGAGTTCATCTAGATCCATGTAAACTCCCAATGAAAAAGGGGCGCGGTGTCATCATGACGCCGCGCCCCTTCCCTATTCATTCCCTTGGCCGAAAGGCGGTCAGGCGGCCTTTTTCTTGTCGGCCCAGATATTCTGGTAGGACATATAGGCCAGCGCCGTTGCGATCAGCAGGAAGACGATCGTCGCCAGACCCGCACGGCGGCGGTTTTCAAGCTTGGGTTCGGCGGTCCAGGTCAAGAAGGCCGAAACGTCCTTCGCCATCTGGTCAACCGTTGCCTTGGTGCCGTCGCCATATGTCACCTGACCGTCAGCCGTCAGCGGAGGAGCCATGGCAAGGTTCAGGTTAGCGAAATAGGGGTTATAGTGGAGGCCTTCAGGCGTCTTGGCATCCGGGAAGTGCTTGAGCAGTTCAGCCGGCTGATTCTGATAACCTGTCAGCAGCGAGTAGACATAAGCCGTACCGCTGTGGCGCGCCTTGGTCATGAGCGAAAGATCCGGCGGGATCGCATTGTTGTTCGCCGCCGCCGCCGCGACATTGTTCGCGAAGGGCTTGGGGAAATAGTCAGCCGGAACGGGCTCACGCGTCGACATCTCGCCCGTCTTGGGATCGACGTCAGGCGTCTTGATCGCCCACTGCTTGGCGATCGCCTTGATTTCAGGCTCGTTATAACCAAGGCCAGCAAGATCGCGGAACGCCACGAACTTCAGGCTGTGGCAGGCCGAGCAGACTTCCTTGAACACCTGGAAGCCGCGCTGCAGCTGGGCTTGGTCGAACTTGCCGAACGCACCATCGAAGGAGAAATTCACCTCCTTGGGATGCTTGTGGAATTCATGCTCCACCGTCTTGGCGGGCGGTTCGGAGACATAGGCCACCGCGCCCACCAGGAAGGATATCAGCAGCCAGCCAGCAAAGAAGAGGCCGACGAGAAATGCGCCGATGCGAACCATGTTAGTCTTGTCCCCTCTTAGCCGGCGTTCGACGGCTGCGGATCCGCGCCCATACCGGGAAGCGCATCCTGTTCGCCCTTGATGTTATGGCGGTTAAGCACGGATTCGGTGATCGAGCCGGGCAGCGGCAACGGCCGTTCAAAGCGCGAGATCAAGGGCAGGATGATCAGGAAGTGCGCGAAATAATAGGCCGAGGCGATCTGCGAAATCATCACATAGGGTTCTTCCGCCGGTGCACCGCCGCAATAGCCCAGGATCGCCACGTCGATCAGGAGGATCACGAAGAACTTCTTGAAAGTCGGGCGATAATTGCCCGAACGCACGGGCGACGTGTCCAGCCACGGGAGGAAGAAGAGCAGCAGGATCGATGCGAACATCGCCAGCACGCCGAGCAGCTTCGCCGGAATGAAGAAGAAGTCGACGGTGAAGGCGCGCAGGATCGCGTAGAAGGGCCAGAAATACCATTCGGGAACGATGTGCGCAGGCGTCGAAAGCGGGTTCGCTTCGATATAGTTGTCCGGGTGGCCCAGGAAATTGGGCGCGAAGAACAGCAGGATCGAAAAGAGGATCAGGAACACGCCAGCCCCGAACCCGTCCTTCGCCGTATAATAGGGATGAAAGGGCACGGTATCCTGCGGACCCTTTACTTCCACGCCGGTCGGGTTCGACGAACCCGGAATGTGCAGCGCCCAGATGTGCAGGATGATAACAGCCGCGATCACGAAGGGCAGCAGGAAGTGCAGCGAGAAGAAGCGGTTCAAGGAGGCATTGCCAGGAGCAAAGCCGCCGAGCAGCCAGGTCTGGATCGGCTCACCCACGACCGGGATCGCGCCGAACAGGCCGGTGATCACCTTCGCGCCCCAATAGGACATCTGCCCCCAGGGAAGCACATAGCCCATGAAGGCGGTCGCCATCATCAGGAGGAAGATGACAAGGCCGAGCAGCCAGACCATTTCGCGCGGCGCCTTGTAGGAGCCATAGAAAAGGCCACGGAAGATGTGGAGATAAACGACGATGAAGAAGAAGCTGGCGCCGTTGGCGTGCGCATAGCGCATCAGCCAGCCCGCATTCACGTCGCGCATCGTATGTTCGACAGTCTGGAAGGCTACCAGCGAGTTCGCGCCATAATGCATGGCCATGATCACGCCGGTGACGATCTGAATCACCAGCGCGAGGCCGGCGAGAACACCGAAGTTCCAGAAATAATTGAGGTTGCGCGGGACCGGATAACCGGCGCCGATCGCGTTGTAGACGAGGCGCGGAAGCGGCAGCTTCTCGTCGATCCACTGCATCGCGGGATGCTTGGGAGTATAATGCTCAGCCCAGGGAAAGCTCATGGTTTCTTACCTCAGCCTACGAGAATGGCGGTGTCGGAAGTGAAGCTGAACTTCGGCACTTCCAGGTTCTTGGGCGCGGGGCCTTTGCGGATGCGGGCGGCCGTATCATAGTGCGAACCATGGCAGGGGCAGAAATAGCCGCCAAATTCGCCCTTATTCTCACCCTCGCCCGCGCCGAGCGGCACGCAGCCCAGATGGGTGCAGACGCCCATGGTGATGAGCCACTGCTTCTTGCCATCGACGGTACGCTCTTCCAGCGTCTGCGGGTCACGCAGCGCGCCAGCATCGACCTTGTCGGCTTCGGCGATTTCCTTGTCCGTCAGATGACGCACGAAAAGCGGCTGCGAGCGGAAGGTCGTCTTGATCGCCTGACCCGGCTGGATCGACGAGATATCAACCTCGGTCGATGCCAGCGCCAGCACGTCCGCGCTGGGGTTCATCTGATCGACGAGCGGAATGACGACGGCAACAGCCCCGACCCCCGCGAAGCTTACTGCGGCGATATTGATGAAGTCGCGACGACGCACTCCACCTTCGCCGGATAGACCTTGGCTGTCCGTATGTTCAACGCTCGCCATGCACCTCAACCCTTGCAAAGACGTCCCTGTTACCCGCCACATTGCCGTTTCCGGCCCTGATTATCGAGAGAGTAGCGGCGCCCACGGAATATGGGCCTCGCCTTTCCCCCTGGCGTGGTTCGGGGGCCTGATAGACCCACTGTGGCTTCTTTGCCAACAGCAATTTGGCGATGGCTATGACAATTTGCCCTGCTGCTTTATGCGCGGGCCATGCGTATTGCTCTCTACCAACCCGAGATCGCGGGAAATGTCGGCGCCATATTGCGGCTGGCCGCCTGTTTTTCCGTGCCCGTGGACATCATCATGCCGATGGGATTCGCCTTTTCCGACGCCAAGTTGAAGCGCGCCGCGATGGATTATGGCGCGGCGGCGGAGGTGACTCGCTACGCCAATTTCGAGGCATTTGACGAGGCCCGGCGTGCGGAGGGTCGTCGCCTCGTGCTGATGAGCAGCCATGCTTCCCAGCCCCTGCCGGAGGTGCGTTTTGACGGGAATGACGTGCTGCTGATGGGATCGGAAGGCGCTGGCGTACCCGACGCGGTGCGGGACATGGCCGACCTGCGCGTCCGAATCCCCATGGCTGCGGGCTTCCGGTCCTTGAACATTGCCGTTTCCACGGGCATCGCGGTTGCCGAAGCCCTTCGCCAGACTGGACAATTTCCAACATGATCGAGATTTCCCAATGACCTTGGTCCTCAATCCCCAACAGCAGGCCGCCCGCGACTGGTTCGAATCGCTGCGCGACCGCATCTGCGCGGAGTTCGAGGCGATCGAGCGCGAGGCGGGCAGCGATGCCTCCTTCGTCTACACGCCATGGGACCGCGAAGCGCCGGGATTGACGCCGGGCGAAGGCGGCGGCGGCGTGCGCGGGGTCATGAAGGGCAAGATATTCGAGAAGGTCGGGGTCAATGTATCCACCGTCTCGGGCGAGTTCGCGCCGGATTTTGCCAAGACCATCCATGGCGCAGGGGAGAACCCGGCTTTTTTCGCAACGGGGATCAGCCTGGTCGCGCATATGGCCAATCCGCATGTGCCCGCCGTGCATATGAACACGCGCTATTTGATCACGTCGAAGAGCTGGTTTGGCGGGGGCGCGGACCTTAACCCTCCCCTGCCCCGGGATGAGGATACGGCGAGCTTTCACGCGGAGTTCAAGGCGGCGTGTGACGCGCATGATGCGGACTATTATCCGCGCTTCAAGGCGTGGGCTGACGAGTATTTCTTCATCCCGCACCGGGGCGTCCATCGCGGCGTTGGCGGCATCTTCTACGACCATCTGGAGTGCGAGAATGATGTCGGCTTTGATGCAAATTTCGCCTTTACCCGGTCGGTGGGCGAGGCGTTCCTCAAGGCCTTCCCGCCCATAGTGCGGCGGCGGATGGGTGAAAGCTGGAGCGAAGAAGATTACGCGAAGATGCTGGAATGGCGCGGCCGTTATGCGGAATTCAATCTGGTGCATGACCGGGGCACGCTGTTCGGGCTGAAGACCGGCGGCAATGTCGATGCCATATTGATGAGCCTGCCGCCGATGGCGAGCTGGAGCTGAACCCATGCCGCTGACGCCGGTCGCCAATGATCAGATTGCGACGATCGTGACCTATCTGGAGATGGTGGAGCGCCCCCGGCCAGCGCCGATTCCGCCTGCCCCGTTGCGGCTGGTGCCGTGGAAGGCGCCAGCGCCCGATGCCTATCGCGCGCTGTTCCGGCGTGTGGGGGAGCCGTGGCTGTGGTTCTCTCGCCTAGTCATGAGCGATGCGGAATTGACGGCGATTATTCACGATCCGGCGGTGCAGGTCTTTGCGATCACCGATCCGCGCGGCGTGGAAGTGGGATTGCTGGAGCTGGATTTCCGGGCTCTGCCTGACTGCGAGTTGAGCTTCCTTGGCCTTGTACCCGAGCTGACCGGCAAGGGGTTTGGGGCGTGGCTGATGGCGCAGGCCAAGTCGCTGGCATGGCGCAAGGAGGTGTACCGGTTTTGGGTGCATAGCTGCACACTGGATAGTCCGGGGGCTCTCAGCTTCTATCAGCGGGCCGGATTTGTGCCCTATAAGCGGGAGGTTGAGATCTTCGCTGATCCTCGGCTGGCCGGTTTATTGAGCGCCGATGCGGCGCCGCATGTGCCGATGCTCGGTCAGCCCGCCTCTGCCTGACGATAGAGCCGGGCGAGCATGACAAGCATATAGACCTGCACCACGGTCGAGACGACAGCCGCTGCGACGCCGCCGATGAGCCGCGCGCCTTCCGCTCCGGCGATCAGGCGGCCGAACAGGCCGAAGATGACTTGCGCGGCCGACCCCACGATGGCCGAGAGCAGCGTCAGCACCAGGATGAAGCCGAGCAGCCGCCAGAAATGGCCGCGTGTCAGTGCCCAGCTATGGCGGAGCGAGGCCATGACGCCTTCATGGCCGTCGATGACTACCGGATTGAGCAACAGGAGCCGGACGCTGGCGAAGAGCATGACGGCGGCGCCTGCGGTCACCAGCAACGCGGCGAGGGCTGCGGCAACGGGCTTTGCCACCATGGAGAAGGCGACGACGACGATCATGCCGACGATCGCTATGCCAAGCAGGGTGCCGATCACGACAAGCGCCGTGCCGAGCAGCACGGGCAGGCGGGAGAGGCTGAGCCGCAATGCTTCGCCGACGCTGATGCCGGGCCTTAGCGCCAGGGCGAAGAGGGCGAGCGAGCCGAACCAGATGATGATGACGCCGATCAGCGTGGACAGGATGAAACTGGGCGGGATGTCGGGCATGGCGCCCTTGTCCATCGTCCAGGTAGCGAGTTCGGGCGGCGTCATCTCCTGAAGGATGAGGCCGGGCAGCGCGACGAAGAGCAGGGCGACGGGGAAGAGCAGGCTGCGTTCGCGCGCGACGAAGGCGACCGCTTCTTCCCATGCCTTGCCGATCGACATCGCCGCCATATCTTCGCCTTTTCCCGTACTTAAAATCGGGGAGGAGACTTGATCGCTCCCCTCGCCCAAGTCAAGGAAGTGCCATGTCATCCTCTTCCCCTTTGCCTGCCGTGGCCGAACAGATCGAATGGCGGGTCGATTCGGCGCCGGTGGACTATCCGGAAGCGCTCGCCGACATGGAGGCGCGGGCGGCGGCGATCTTTGAGGGGGAGGCGGGCGAGCGGGTGTGGCTGCTCGAACATCCGCCGCTTTATACGGCGGGGACGAGCGCCGATCCGGCCGAGCTGATTGACCCGCGCTTTCCGGTGCATGATGCGGGGCGCGGGGGGCGCTATACCTATCATGGGCCAGGGCAGCGGATCGGTTATCTCAACATCGATCTGCGGGAACGCGGCAAGGATGTGCGCAACTTCGTCCATCATCTGGAAGGATGGATGATCGACGCGCTGGGCGACCTTGGCATCGCGGCGCGGCGGGCGGAGGGGCGGATCGGCATCTGGACCGATGACCTAAACGGGCGCGAGGCGAAGATCGGCGCGCTTGGCATCCGGGTGCGGCGGTGGGTGACGCTGCATGGCTTTTCGATCAATGTGAACCCCGACCTGTCCCATTTTGGCGGCATCGTGCCGTGCGGGCTTGCCGAATATCCCGTCACCAGCATCGCGGCGCTTGGCAAGAATGGCTCGATGGCCGATCTGGATGAGGCTTTGAAGGCGCATTTCCCTGCCTTTCTTGGCCGGTTGCGCCGCTGTGGCGCGGGGGTTGAGCAATGCGGATCGGGCGGCTAGGGTCTGCGCCTTCGCCGGGTGGGGGCCGCCGGGCATCACATGTTTGGGAGACCCGGATGCGCTGCAAAGCGAGGATGATCTTTACCGCCTTGCTGCTGACCGGCTGCACCGCGCTGGTGGCCTGCGGCAAGGACGACAAGGGGAGCAACACGGTCCAGATGAAGGATCTGGAGGTCGTCGACGGCACGACGACCGACGCCATGACGGACCTGGACGGGGTGCAGAGCGAAGCGCCGTCGGCCGCCCTGCCCTCGGCTGGAGGGAATAACAGCGCCGCTGCCGCGCCTCAGCCGGAACCTGCCGCGGCCAACGCGACGCAGGGCGAGGCGGAGATACTGTCGGATCAATAGACGGAGCGAGGCGTTCAGGCGCAATACAGGCGCCGGACGCGAGGCATATCATAAGAGAAGCCCTGCCCGATCGTCATTCACAAAGGCCGCCATTCTTAAAGGGGAAGTCATGACATCCTGTTCCACGCTGCGCCGGGTCTGTGCCGGATTGATGATTGCCGCCGCGCCGCTGTTGGCTCAACCGGCCGCCGCCCAGTTTTTCTGGTCGCCGCCCGACTTTTCCAGCCCGCCGCTGACGGACGCGGACGCGGCGACCGCGCTCGGCCTGCCCGGCGCCACGGCGGAGGAAATCCGCGCGGGCCTGGTGTGGAACCTGCGCGCCGCGCTCAACGTCGCGGCGCTCCAGTGCCAGTTCGAACCGACGCTGCTGTCGATCAGCAATTACAACGCGATGATCGCGCATCATGACGCGGAGATGGATTCGGCCCAGTCCGTCCTGCTCGGCTATTTCCAGCGCACCGTCGGCAAGGGCAAGCCGGGCCAGGCCGCGTCCGATAAATATGGCACGCGCATCTATTCGGGCTATTCGACCGTTCAGGCGCAGCGCGGCTTCTGCCAGGCGGCGGGTCAGGTCGGGCGGCAGGCGATCTTCGCCAATCGCGGTTCGCTGCATGAAGTGGCACGCACAGGCCTTGGATCGATCAAGAAGTCGCTGGTGCTGGCGGGCGAGCAATTTTACGGCGATCCGGGCCGGAGCTATGCGCTGACCCTGCCTTCCTTCGACAAGAAATGCTGGAAGAAGAACAAGCTGCGGCCGGAATGCCAGGTGGCTTATGAGCAGAAGGTCGCGGCTAAGTAAGGTGGGATGAGCGGGGCCGTAGGGCTTCGCTCTTTTGTTCTATCTAGTGAGCATTGCACTTTAACCCGTTCGGGCTGAGCCTGTCGAAGCCCTTCTCTTCTTTTTAAGAAGTAGAGCCGTTGGCTTCGCCGGCCTCCGGCTCGACAAGCTCAGGGCGAACGGGGAGATGTTTAGCTTCAGCGCGGTCCTTACCGAAGCCCAAGATATTTATGCGATTGAAGGCTTAGCCGCCATTTCGGCCGCGCCATGACGAGATCAATCGCCGCCTGCATGTTCGCCGCCGCGTCCGCGCTGTCGAGGGGCTGGATCAGCAGGTTGTCGAAAGCCCAGCCTTCCATCGCGTCCACGTCGGCGATGCTGTGCCCCCTGCCCGGCTGCGGCCAGACCAGCTTCAGTTCATTGCCGCTGCGTTGCACGACGTCGCTGCCTGCCTTGGGGCTGATGCAGACCCAGTCGATGCCGGGATGCGCGGCGATCGTGCCGTTGCTTTCGATGGCGATGGTGAAGCCATGCGCGTGAAGCGCGTCGATCAGGGTGTCATCGACCTGCAACATGGGTTCGCCGCCCGTCATCACGATGTAGCGGCCCTCTTCACCGCCCCCCCAGAAGGCGAGCGCGGCGTCGGCTAGCGCCTGCGCATCGGCGAACTTGCCGCCGCCGTCGCCGTCCGTGCCGACGAAATCGGTGTCGCAGAACTGGCAAACGGCCTTGCGCCGGTCCTCTTCACGCCCGGTCCACAGGTTGCACCCGGCAAAGCGCATGAAGACGGCGCGGCGGCCGCTATGGACGCCTTCGCCCTGAAGCGTCAGGAACATTTCCTTGACGGCATAGCTCATCCGCCTGTCCTTTATGGCTTGGCTGCGTAACGGGTTGGATCGGGCAGGCCCGCTTCCTCAAAACCCCTGGAGCGAAGGCGGCAGCTGTCGCAAAGCCCGCAATGCTGGTCGCCCGGGGCGGGATCGTAGCAGGACCAGCTCATCCCGGCATCCAGCCCCAGCCGGTTCGCCTCACGCGCGATGTCGGCCTTGCTCATATGCTGGAGCGGGGCGTTGATCCGCACGGGATGCCCTTCCACGCCCGCCTTGGTCGCGAGTGCCGCCATGTTCTGGAAGGCGTCGATGAACTCCGGACGGCAATCGGGATAACCCGAATAATCGAGCGCGTTGACGCCTATGAAGATGTCATTCGCGCCCGACACTTCGGCAAGACCAAGCGTCAGCGACAGGAAGATGGTGTTGCGCGCGGGCACATAGGTGTTGGGAATGCCCGGTCCCACCCCGTCCTTCGGCACCGCGATGTCCGCCGTCAGCGCCGAGCCGCCAAAGGCGGTGAGATCGAGCGGAAGGACGATATGCCGCCGGACCCCGAGAACTGCGGCGATACGCGCGGCCGCGTTCAATTCGACACGATGCCGCTGATTATAATCAATCGTCAGCGCGACCAGTTCATAGCCCGCCTCGCGCGCGAGGCCGCCCACGACCATCGAATCCAACCCGCCCGACAGCAGGACGACAGCGATTTTCCCATCATTGGCAGTCATGGGCGCTCCGCTACCGCCACAGGCGCGCTGGCGCAAGCGGTGCGGTCAATGGCAGGCGCCGATGCGCCGTCCTTCCATGCTGAAGGAGAAGGGTGCGCCGCCCGCAATCCCCTGAGAGTGGATCTGCACCAGTCGGGACGTTTCGATGCGCAGATCGGTGCGCCCGCCCCCAGCCCCAGCGCAATCGTAGCTGACCGTCAGCCGTTTGGCGCTTTCATCGATCGTCAGCCTTTTGCAGTTGTTGCGACCATGACGAAGCTGGATCAACTGGCGAATATCGGCAAGGCAGATGTGGCGTATATCGCCCTTCCCGCCCTGCTCCGGCCGTTCGCGCAACTCCCATTCGCCAGGCTCCAGCCCCCTGAGCGGCGGTTCGGAAAGCGCCTGCGACTCGACCGGCGATACAGCGATCAGCATCGCAATGGCCGCGCCCAAGACGTGCAGACCTGACGTCATTCGATAGCCCCCGTATTTCATCCCGAACTCCGGAGCGGCTCGCCGCATGCATGGCGGCACGGCCTTCATGCACCCAAATCCGGCGGGTTGATAGCGCCAGCCCCCGCTAACGCCCCAACCTGTTCCGAAGTCGCAATAAATTCGTGTCAGCCTTGCACGAAACTGTCCAGCGAAACTGGAAACAAGCGCGAACAAAAGGCGCAATCTACCCCAATTACCCCCTGTTCATCAGCCATTTGGGCACGTTCTTCGGCGGGGAAACGGCCGATCACGCTGCGGATATGGGCCAGATCGCAGCGGCAACCCTTGGTCAGGTCGACCGGATCGGTGACGCGCACCACCTCTTCCTCATGGAACAGGCGCCAGACGATGTCCGTCAACGGCAGTGCTTCGTCGGTGAGTTCGTTGTCACTGAGCGTGACGGCCAGCGCCTGAACATGTTCCCATTCGGGATGATCGTGCCGCGTGTGGAGCCGTTCGCGGCCCACTTCGCCTTCGGGCAGATGCTGGAGCAGCATGCCTGCGGCGAAGCAGCCCTGCCCCGCTTCGTGACGGACGGCGATCTGCACGACGCTGGGTATCTGTTCGGACTGGAAGAAATAATGTTCGGCCGCCTGCGCGAGCGAATCGCCGTCGAGCGGGACGATGCCCTGATAGCGCTCGCCAGTCACCGCCTGATCGAAGGTGATGGCGAGAAAGCCCTTGCCGAACAGGCCGAACAGCGTCGGGTCAGGCCCCAACTCTGCCAGCCGATCGGCGTCGAACTTGGCGTAGCCGCGCACTTCGCCGCCCTTGTAATCGGCGACGAGCAGGCTGACGACGCCATGTTCGTTATGCGCCTGAAGCGTAAGCTGTCCGCCCGCATCCTTGAGCGTCGAGCCGAGCAGCGCCGCGAGGACCAACGCGGAGGCCAGCAGCCTTTCGACTGGCGGCGGATAGGCGTGGGCGGCAAGCACCTGGTCCAGCACCGGCCCAAGGCGAAGAATGCGCCCGCGCGCGTGACGCGACGGAATGGTAAAGCCCAGGGCCTGATCGATATCGGATGCGTTCAAGACAAGCTCCGTTAGTCCCGGTGCAGGGCGGGAATATAGCGGCGGCCGGGCGTCAGCGCCCGGCCGGTTCGCAGCTAGATAGGAACATGTTCGGCAAACTCAACCGAGGCGGCCAGCGGCCCAGAGCAGCACGGACTTCTGCGCATGAATCCGGTTCTCCGCTTCGTCCCAGATCAGCGACTGCGGGCCGTCGATCACTTCGGGGACGACTTCCTCCCCACGGTGGGCAGGCAGGCAGTGCAGGAATTTCGCGCTGGGCTTTGCCTTTGCCATCAGGTCTTGCGTCACCTGATAGGGCATCATGGCTTTGAGCTTTTCGTCCGCATGCGCCTGACCCATGGAAATCCACGTGTCGGTGACGACGGCGTCGGCCCCCGCCACCGCTTCGATCGGATCGCGGGTGAGCGTGATGCCCGCGCCCAGAGCCTGCGCCTCCTTGATGAAGGCGTGGTCGGGCTCATAGCCTTCGGGCACGGCGATGCGCAGGTCGAACTTGAAGAGGCCTGCCGCTTCGATGATCGAGTGCAGGACATTATTGCCGTCGCCCAGCCATGCCCACTGGCTGCCCGGCAGGGCCACGCCATGTTCGACCAGAGTCAGCAGGTCGGCGGTGATCTGGCACGGATGCGACAGGTCGGTGAGGCCGTTGATCACCGGAACGGTCGCGTGGCGGGCCATCTCCTCGATCTTTGCGTGATCGTCGGTGCGGATCATGATCATGTCGCACATGCGGCTGAGCACGCGGGCCGTGTCCGCCACGGTTTCGCCGCGGCCGAGCTGGCTGGTGGCCCCGTCGAGGATGAGCGATGTCCCGCCAAGCTGGCGGATCGCCATGTCAAAGCTGACGCGGGTGCGGGTGCTGTTCTTTTCGAAGATCATCGCCAGCGTGTGCCCGGCAAGCGGCGCGTCGGCGTCGGGCTGGCCCTTTGGCAGGGCCTTGCGGGCAGCTTTCCGGTCGATGGCGTCGGCGAGCATGGCGGCGAGCGCGTCGGCGCCAGCGTCGGAGAGATTCAGGAAATGTCTGGTCATAATGGCCTCACTCTCCCTGCATCCGTTCGTTTCGAGCTTGTCGAGAAACGCGCATGAGGCTTCTCGACTTCGCTTGACGCGAACGGAGGGGGCTATTCAATGTCAGGCGGCTGAAGCCTCCGCGAAGCTGCGGGCACCAGCGGACAGCTTTTCGATGCATTCGGCGACATGGTTCTCGTCGATGATGAGCGGCGGCAGGATGCGGACGACATTCTGTCCCGCAGACACCACCAGCAGCCCATGATTGTCGCGCAGATGCGCCACGAACTCGCGCGCGTCGCTGCTATCCTTGAGCTTGACGCCGAGCATCAGGCCAAGACCGCGCACATCCTCGAACATGTCGTGGTTGGGGATGAGCTGCTCCAGCGCCGAACGCAGGCGCGCGCCGATGCTGTTCACATGGTCGAGAAAGCCTTCGCCCAGCACTTCGTCCAGGACAGTCAGGCCGACCGCCATAGCGAGCGGGTTGCCGCCATAGGTGGAGCCATGGGTGCCGAACACCATGCCCTTGGCCGCTTCCTCCGTCGCGAGGCAGGCGCCGAGCGGGAAGCCCGCGCCGATGCCCTTGGCGACGGCCATGATGTCCGGGTTCACGCCATATTGCTCATGGGCGAAGAAGGTGCCGGTGCGGGCATAGCCGCACTGCACTTCGTCCAGGATCAGCAGCATGCCCTTCTCGTCGCACAGCTTGCGCAGACCGGCGAGGAACTCCTGGGTTGCGGGCGTGACGCCGCCTTCGCCCTGCACGGTTTCGACGAGGAAACCGGCGGTGTTCTCATCGACGGCAGCGGCGGCAGCTTCCAGATCGTTGAATGGTACGACGGTGAAGCCGGGCAACAGGGGTTCGAAGCCATCGCGCATCTTGGGCTGACTGGTGGCCGAGATGGTTCCAAGCGTCCGGCCGTGGAAGGCGTTGTCGAAGCTGATGATGTTGTGCCGGTGCGCCTGCCCATTGACATAGTGATAGCGGCGCGCGGTCTTGATCGCGCATTCGACCGCTTCGGCGCCTGAATTGGTGAAGAAGACCGTGTCGGCAAAGGTCGAATCGACCAGCCGCTGCGCGAACTTCTCCCCCAGCGGCATGCCGTAGAGGTTCGACGTGTGCATCAGCGTCGCGGCCTGATCGGCGATCGCCTTCACCAGCCTCGGGTGACCATGGCCGAGCAGGTTGACCGCGATGCCGCTGGCAAAATCGAGATAACGCTCGCCACGCTCGCCGATCAGATAGCAGCCCTCGCCTCGCACCGGGCGGACATCGCACCGGGGGTAAACGGGCATGAGCGGCGTAATCGACATGGTGGCCCTCCCTTCGCTGGGGCTGATGAAAAAAGTCTCAAAACGCAAAAAGGCGGCCCCCGCCGGGCCGCCCTTTGCGAGCGCTGCCTATACTAGGGGCGCTGGAGTGGTGCAAGCCATTCCAGGAACGTCATCCCAGCTTTCGCTGGGATGACGGCCGTTAGAGAATCGTCAGCCGATCTGGTTCCAGGCGTCGGCGATTTCAGCGATGATGTCGCGGGCCTGCTCGGCATGTTCAGGTGAACGCTCCTTGGCGCTAAGCAGCAGCAGGCGGCGCGCTTCGCGGTAGATTTGCGCAAGGCCCATGGCGATGTCGCCGCCCTTGTCGAAGTCGAGGCTGGATTCAAGCGCGATCAGGATCGACATGGCGCGGGCCTGCTTGTCCGACACCTTCAGGCGGTCATTGTTGCGTTCGGCGAGTGCGGTCGCTTCGAGTGCGATCACCAGTTCGTCAAACAGCACCTTCACCAAAGCATGGGGCGTGGCGCCTTCGATCCGGCTGCCCGAATGAACGGCCGCATAGCCGCGCGCCGCGCGATTGCCTGCATAGCCCTGCTGAGAATAGAACATCTTACCTGACCCCTGTTATCAATTATCGCTCTTGGTCCACATGGCGACCTGCTGTTCCAGATAGGTCTGGGTCGCCTTGAAGGCGGCCAGACGTTTGTCCATCTCCGAATAGACCTTCGAAAGCTGCGCCTGATAGTTGGTCATCTGGTCGTTCAGCTTTTCCAGCTGCTCGGCCAACGCCTCGCTCAGCTTTTCATATTTGCTCTTCGCAGTAACGAGCGGCCCGTCGGTCTGCTGGATCCTGTCGCGCACGCCGTCCATCAAACCGGCGAGGCCGGGCGTCGTGTCCGACTTGACCGCCGGGTTCAGCATCTGGGTGACCGCAGCTGCGTCGGCGACAAGCGCCTTGTCGAGCGCGGCGGTATCCAGCTTCAACGTCCCGTCGCGATTGGTGCTGATACCGATGGACGACAGCGTCGTGTAGGTTCCCGTCGGGGCAAGCACGGCTGAAGTCATCTGCGACAGCTGCCGCTTCATGTCGCGGATCGAAGCCTCGCCGTTCAACGCGCCCGCGCTGGACGAATTGCCCCCGGCCGCCGTGGCGGTATTCAGCGCCTTCATCAGCGTATTATAGGCATCGACGAACTCGACCATCAGATCGCGCATCGACGTGGTCGGCTCGGTCGTCGCCAGGGTCACGTCAGTGCCCGGCGCGGCCTTGTTCAGGTCGATGCGCAGATTGGCGATGGCGGTATCGATCGTGTTTCTGCTGTAGTGCTGCTCGACGCCATCCAGAAAGATGATCGAATCCTGCGCCTGCACCTCGCGGCTCATCCCGCCGGTCGTGCCATCCCATGTGAAGGCGTCGAGCGCGGCGTTTGCGGGCGAAGATGTGTTGGTGAAGGTAAAACTGTTCGCCGCGCCCGTCGCGCCCTTCATCACCAGGCGCGTGCCCTGATTGTCGGTGATGACGCTGGCTGTGACACTTGTCCCGGCTGCGTTGATCGCTGCGGCAAGATCAGCATAGGTCGCACCGGCGCCGAGCGTGATAGGGACGGCGGCGCCTGTACCCACTGTCAGCGCGAAGCTGCCCTCACCAAGCACCGTAGCGGCGGTTGCGCCTGAAACGGGTGCGGAGGCAATGGTCTGCGCGGCGGCGAGCTGCTGCACCTGAAGCTGCGCCGGGAGCTTCGGCACGCCGCCCGGCAGCAGGCTGACAGCCGCGATGCTGGGATCATTGGAAGCGGGCGAACCCGCGAAACCCGTTCCGGCGAGCAGGCTGTTCAGCGCGTTGGCAAAAGTGTCGAGCGAGTTGGAGGCCGATGCGAGCGCCGAAATCCTTGCATTGTTGGCGCTCTGGCGATCGATGATGACCTTCTGCTTCGGATCGCGGGCGGCGCTCACCAGGCTGGTGACCAGCGCTCCGGTGTCGATACCGGACCCAATGCCTAGCGCTGTTGAAATGCTGCTGCTTACCGAGGTCATCGTCCGTCCTTTCGAGGATGAGAACGGCTCTAGGACGAAGACCTTTAGGAATGATTTTCATGGGGTAAGGAAGATCGCGCGCGGCGATCTTTCCTCAACCGTCGATTGAAAGCAGCTGATCCACCGTGCCACGGCGCAGATGCGCCTGCGCGGCATGGGCATAGCTTGCCTGTTCGGCGATGCGTTTGCCCAAGGTGACGGCGCTTTCGATCACTTCCTTCGATGCGGGCGGCAACGGCACCAGGATCATCGGCGCTGGCAGCAGCGACTGAATATCGGCCTCCGCCGCTTCAACCGTGGGCGCGGCCGAGGCCGAGCGCAGTTCCGCCAGTATGTCGGCCACGCGGGCATGCACCTTGGCATATTCCGCCGCGCTGGCGAGGTCATCTTCGGACAGAGTGGACATCGGGTCGCCCTTCTGGCGCTTGCCCGCATGCCGATCGGCTCCCTGCTGGGCTGCAATCGGCTGGACTGGGGGCACGGCCGACGGCGTTCGGGATGATACCCGATCAACCTGTGTTAAGTCGCTCCGCGAAACATATTTGTTCATGACGCACCATCTGAATGCGTCCCCGTGAATATATTACGGCCAGCAATGCCTAAGTTTTAGTTCACCTAAGAAGTTTTTCGGCATCACCCTTACCCCCGTTCGGGCTGAGCTTGTCGATCCGAAGGGCGAACGGATTAGGGGTGTGCCGATGACTTCGGAATGCCTTACAGCTTCTGCCCATCGGCGTCGAAGCGCAGATCGTCGGGCACGCTGATGAAGGGCCGATCGATCTCGCTCGCCATCCGGTTTTCCACGCGGAAGACGAAGGCAAGGACGGTCGCGACCGCCATGTAGAGCCCTTCATTGACTATCTGCCCGGCCCGCGAGGTGAAGTAGATGGCGCGGGCAAGGTCGGGATATTGCAGCACCGTTACGCCATTCTGGTCAGCCAACTCACGGATGGCGGCGGCGATGGCGTCGCATCCCTTGGCGACCACGACTGGCGCGGCGTCCTGCCCCGGCTTGTAGCGCAGTGCGACGGCGAAGTGGGTGGGGTTGGTGATGATGACGCTGGCTTCGGCCACGGCCTTGCGCGTCGATCCGCTCAACACCTCGAACTGGCGGCGGCGGATATGGCCTTTGAGTTCGGGTGAGCCTTCGCTCTCCTTATGCTCGTCCTTGATGTCCTGCTTGCTCATGCCAAGGCGCTTGGACCGCTGCATGATCTGCGCGGGCACGTCGATGCCCGCGATCAGGAACAGGCCACCCGCCATGATGAGGCAGGTCATGATGAACATGTTGCCCAAGTCCGACATGGCCGGGGCGAGGCCCCGCGAGCCGAGGCCGATGATGGCGGTCAACCGGTCCCAGATCAGCCAGACTCCGATCGCTCCGAGCAGCGTGACCTTGGCGATCGACTTCATCAGTTCGATGAGGCCCTGCATGCCGAACATACGCTTGAGGCCCGCCGCCGGATTGAGCTTCGATGCCTTGGGCGCGAAGGCGCCCGGGCGGAAGCCGAGGGAGCCTAGAATCGCTGGTCCCGCAATGGCCGCGAGCGTCGTCGCCAGCAAGATGCCGCCAACCGGCAAGGCGATGCCGGTGAGCAGGCTCATGCCGCGCGCGGCGGGAGCGAAGTCGGTAATGTCCTCGCGGCGGAAGCGCAGCGCCTCGATCAGCATCTGGGAGAGGGATTCAACGACGGACGGCCCCGTGACCGCTATCCAGCCGATCCCGGCCATCACCACCAACGCGGTAGCCAATTCCTTCGATTGGAGGATGTCGCCCTTCTTGGCGGCGTCCTGCAATTTCTTTTGGGTCGGTTTTTCGGTCTTTTCGCCGCCGCCATTATCCCCCGCCATGTCAGCGGCCCTCCGCGATCGACTGAGCTTGGTCGAGCCCAGCCTTGAGCGCGGCGGTCAGTCCCTCGCCCATCACCGGCGCAGCGATCGCCAACAGGATAAGGCCAGCCATGACGGCAACCGGCATACCCACGGCAAAAAGGTTGAGCGACGGCGCGCTGCGGGCGAGCATGCCCATGATGATTTGCACGAGGATCAGCGCGAAGCCGACCGGCAGCGCGACGGTGACTCCCGCGCCGAGCAGCGATCCGCCGAACTGGACGAGGTGCCAAACCGCGTCATTGCTCAGCATCGCGTCGCCCGGCGGCAGCGCCTTGTAACTTTGCACCACGAAGCTGGCGAGCATCAGGTGGCCGTCCATGCCGAGCAGGAGGAAGGTGGCGAGGATCGACAGGAACGTGCCGATCGCCTGCGTCGCCTGGCCGGATGACGGATCGACCATGGCGGCGAAGTTGAGGCCCATGGCATTGCCGATCGTCTCCCCCGCGACGAAGGCGGCGGCATAGCCGATCTGGACCGCAAACCCCATGGCGAGTCCAGCCAGCACTTCGCCCATAACCAGCATGACGCCCGCGAAACTGGCGACGCCGTCCTGCGGCAGCTGAATCGTGACGCTGTTGAGCGCGGCCATGCCGAGCGCCAGCGAAAGGATGAAGCGCAGCGGCAGCGGCACGGCGGGCGCGCCGAACACAGGCGCCGCGATGAAGGCCGCGCCCGGTCGGATCATGGCGATGAGCCAGATCCAGAGCTGCGTCTCCACATTCGCGAAGCCCGGTGCGATCATTGCAGCAGGTCCGGGATGCGTTCGAATATCTCGCGGGTGAAATCGGCGATCAGGACGAGGATCGACCCGCCGAACAGCACCAGCATCGCGCCGACGACGATGATCTTGGGGATGAAGCTCAACGTCTGTTCGTTGATGGAGGTGGCGGCCTGCACCATGCCGATGAGGACGCCCGCGATCAGCGCGGGGATCAGGATGGGCGCAGCGGCGAGCGCCGTGATCCAGAGCGCCTGTTGGGCGAGGCCCATGAAGAAGTCGGCGTTGTCCACCTTCTATCTCCGTCCCAAAAAGCCGTTCGGGCTGAGCTTGTCGAAGCCCTTTCCTTCTTCAAAAGAAGAGAAGCCCTTCGACAAGCTCAGGGCGAACGGTGGAGGGGAAATTGCCTTGCTCACGTCGCGAACGACCCTGCCAGCGATCCCATGGTCAGCGCCCATCCATCCACCAGAACGAACAGCAGCAGCTTGAACGGCATCGAGATAATCGTCGGCGACAACATCATCATGCCGAGCGCCATCAGCGTGGAGGCCACCACAAGGTCGATGATGAGGAACGGCAGGAAGATCATGAAGCCGATCTGGAACGCCGTCTTGAGTTCCGACGTCACGAACGCAGGCAGCAGGATCGAGAAGGGAATGTCGGCGGGCGATCGGAAGGCGGGCGCTTCGGCAAGGTTGGCGAAGAGCTTGAGGTCGGTCTCACGGGTCTGCTTCGCCATGAAGCCGTGCAGGACCTTGCCCGATCGGCCGACCGCTTCCTCGATGCTGATCTGGCCCTTGCCATAGGGGTCGAAGGCCTGTGCGTTGATCTGGTCGATCGCCGGGCGCATCACGAAGAGCGAGAGGAACAGCGAGAGGCCAACCAGCACCTGATTGGGCGGCGTTTGTTGCAACCCCAGCGCCTGACGCAGCAGCGACAGGACGATGATGATGCGGGTGAAGCTGGTCATCATGAGTACCAGCGACGGCAGCACCGACAGCAGGCTCATCAGGATCAGGATTTGCAGCGACAGCGACAGCGAGCGGCCGTCGCCGGAAATCTGACCCATCGCCTTGGTCAGCGCGCCGCCATTATCGACGGGAGCGGCGGGAACGGCAGCTTGGGCCAGCGCGGGGGTCGTTAAGAACAACCAAGACAGCAGCCCTGCGACCAGAAGGGCGATCACCAGACGCCCTGACACCCGTTCGGGCTGAGCTTGTCGAAGCCCTTTACTTCTTGAAGAGAAGGGATGCCCTTCGACATTCGAACGAGGCGAGTGACTCGTTCGGACAGGGCGAACGGAGAGAAAAAGCTTAGCGCCCCGCACGATAGGAATCGCCTTCCGCGATCTTCTCGATCCGCCCACGCGTGACGGACAGCAGGATCTTCTTTCCCTCGAACTCGACTACAGCGAGCTTGCCAAAGGTGCCGAGCGGCAGCGCCTCCAGCATCTTGAGCGACCGGCCATCCTGCCCCACCATCAGGCCGGGCTGATATTTGCGCCAGAGCCACAGCGCGCCAAAGGCCATGCCGCCGACCAGCGGCAGCAGGATCAGCAGTTTGACGAAGTACCAGAACATGGGGCGCGATCCGCTTTCATGGTTAATCGCCTTTCCGAATCAGAAAGATCGGCGCGCAGCAAGAGAAAAAGGCATTGAGCGCGATCAGCCGCGCCGTTCGACCCCGGCAAGGCGGCTTTCGGCGGCGGCGATATCGACGATGCGGATGCCATAACGGCCATTAACCGTGACGACCTCACCCTTCGCGATCAGCGCGCCATTGACCATGATGTCGAGCAGATCGTCGGCCTGACGATCCAGTTCGACGATGCTGCCTTCGGCCAGGTCCATGACCTCCGCCAGACGCAGCGAGGTGGAGCCGACCTCCACCGACATGCGGACGGGAATGTCGGCCAGCAGGCGGAACTGGCGGTTGTTCGCCATGCGGCTCAGCCCTTCTTCGGCAAAGCCGTCGATCCGCGGCGCTTCGCTCATGTCACTCATTGTTCTGGTCCCTGTGCTATCTTTTCGATCTGGAATGCGGCGCGGCCGTCCTGCTCACCGATTGATCCATGGGCGACGATACGATCGCCCACGATCAGCGGCAGGCTGCGGCTGATGTTTACTGGAATGATGTCGCCGGTCTTCAACTGCATGAGGTCGGCGAGCGAGAGGTTGGGGCGCGCCAGCACGGTGCGGGCAGGCAGGCGGATGTCCCGCATGCGATTGGCGATGCGTGCCTGCCACACAGGATCGATGCGTTCTTCATCGACCGTGGCCTTGGCGCCCATAAGCGGCTCCACCGCGCGCAGCGAGGAAAGCGGAAACAGCAGGTCGATCGGCCATTCCTGATCCCGCGCGATGCTGAGCATGAAGCGTTGCAACACCATCTGTTCGCCCGGTTGCGCGGCCGACGCGAAGCCGATGCCCGCTTCACGGACGATGAGGCCAATTTCCAGCGGCAGGATATCGGTCCAGCTTTCGACGAGACGCCCGATCACGCCTTCGGAAATACGGCTGATCAGGCGGTCCTCGGTCGGCGTAAACTCGCCGCGCGCGGGCAGCGGGCGATTGCCGGGGCCGCCATAGAAGCAATCCACCAGGGTAGAGATCATGGCCGCGTCCATGCGCAGCAGCATCTGCCCTTTCAGCGGCGTAATGCGATAGACGCCGATGCTGGAAAAGGCGGGCACTTCCGCCGACCATTCGCCGAAATCGAGCACCCGCGCGTCAAGCATCGCGATGTGCGGGCGCACGCCGGAGATAGGCTCGATCAAGGCACGCAAACGCCGGCCGAGCTTTTCGCCCAGCCGGTCTAGTCCGGACAGCAGCTGTGGTGTCTGCGATTCCCCGCGCCCGAGGGCGTAGGTCTGAACGTCGGTCATGATAGTCCCCTGCCCTAGTGGACGGGGGACTTCCCGACCTTTCAGGCACCCCTATTGAATAACGAAATTGGTAAAATAAACGTTATCTATGCCGCCATAGCCCGTCTTTTGCTTCAAAATATCGTTTATGACGCCCTTTATGCGCCCCTGGAGCTGGCGTTTGCCTTCGGGCGTCGCCAGCATCGTTTCGGGCTGCTGCGCGAGCATCATCAGAACCTGACTGCGAATCGCCATCTCATGGGTCTTGATCGCCTCGATCACGCGCAGGTCGTAATAGGTCGATACAGCGACCGAAATCTGGGCGAAGGCGTCAGTGTCCGACATGTTGGAGGTGAAGGGCGCCTGCAACTGGAAATAGGTCGCCTGATAGGCGGCCGGATTGGTGGGCGTGGGCAGGTCGATGCCCTTGCCCGGCTTGTGCGCGGACGCATGGCCAGCGCCGCCGCCTTCGCCATGGCCTTCACCACCCATGCCATGCGCCTTGGCCACTTCCTCGGCGCTCTCGCCCGCGAGGACGAGGACCGGCTTGTTGGGATCTTCCTTGGGGCCTTCTTCCTTGGCGCTGAAGAAACCGGCGGCATAAAGCCCGCCAGCCGTTCCCGCACCACCCAGGACGAGCGCGGCGGCGGCCAGCAGGATCATCTTCATGCCCCCGCCCTTTTTCTTCTTCGCCTTCGCCTCGTCGCTCATCTGCCGGTCCCCCGAATATCCTTAAATCCTATGCGTACCGCGCGCGCGCCCTGTCATGGGCGGCAGGCTGCGCGTCTGCATGGTTAAGAACGGCAGGATCGCCGGAGCCTTTAGGGCCAAAGCCGTTATTTTCGCGCCCCTGCCAGCGATTTTGCTGACCTTGGGGCTGGCCCATATTCTGGCCGCCATTCTGCGCCCAGGCGGACGTTTGAGAGCCCTGCTGCGACTGTTGCTGCTGCTGAGACGAGGACTGGCCGCTCGTTTCGGCACGATGCGCTTCGGCGATAGCGGGCGCGCGTTCGACCTTCACCTCGGCAATGCGCACGGCGGCGAGGCCTGCGTCCAGCTTCAGTCGGTCGCTATCCTGACGCAAGGCCATCTCCGCCGCTTCGCTGGCAACGGTCAGGCTGACAGCGGCGCCATCCGTATCATGGCGGATGTCCACCTGCACGGCGCCAAGATGGTGCGTATCGATTTGGAAACGGCCCTGCGCGCCATTGGCGGACAGCCCGGCGATGTCGCGGGCCAGCCCGTCGATCCACTGGCCCGATACGCCCATATCGACGACCTGAGCGCCAAGGCTGGCGGACAGATCAGGCGAGGGCGAGGCGATTGCCAAGGACGGCGCGGCGCCCTGCGGCGCAGAGGCGGCAGGAACGGTCGGAACCACGTCAGAGGGCGGTGGAAGGATGGAGGGATCGACCGCCGTGTCGGCAGGACGAGCCGACGCATCGGCTTTCGCATGAGCGGCGGCCGAAACCTGTTCGCCAACCCGCACCGACGCGCCCGTCTGGCGCGCGGCCACCTGTTCACGCACGATTTGCAGCAGGGCGATCGCTTCTGCCTTCATTGGCTTGCCATTGAGAACCGGCGCTGCTTCCACGGTAAGTTCGGGCGCCGGGCTTTCGTTTCCGGCAGTCGCAACGGGTGCTTCGGGAACCGCTGACGCAATCTTGCTCTCACTGCGCGCGGCCCGCTTGTCAGGAACGATCCCTTCAGCTTCGCGCGGCAGCGGCGAGCGGCCCTTCGGCGCCGGTGGCGTCGCCCCAGTCATCGCCGGCATGTTTGACATAACGGCGGTGGCTTGCGGGTTGTCCGCTGACACCTGTTCTGGCGCCGCTGGCACGGAAGCGATCGGAGGGACATCCGCAGCCGCCGCGACGGGTTGCGGCACTGGCGTCGCTGTTACGGCATCTTGCTGCGGCAGTTCGGTCTTCGCCTTTTCTTTGCGCAAAGATTTTGTGGGGGCCGGTGGAGCGTCCTGTACCACCGGACTGATCGCTTCCGGCGCTGCGTCGTCCTTACGGATGTCCGGGCGCGGCTTGGGTAAGTGAAGGGGTTCGACCACTTGTTCCGCTTGTTCCGGCAATGCGGTTTCAGGCTGAATGGGCGCTTCGTTCGGCAAGCCTGCCTCAGACTTCACGGGAAGCTGGACCGGATCAACCTTCGCCTGCTCCACCGGCGCATCAGCAGCCTGCTTGATGAGCCCCAGCGCTCGGCCGGGCGGCAATGATGACGGCAAATCCTTGCCGGCGGCAACCGCTATGGCAAGTCCGTGCGGGACATGACCATGCGCAGGGGTGGCCTCTGGCTGACCGATGTTCATAGGAGGAACCGGGGTGGTGGCAGCCGCGTCCTGCCCCTCGACGCCGGGAATCTCGGGCACGGCGGCGGCGGCATCCTGCCCATCAATCTGCGGCAGGCCCGGAGAAGCGCCAATCTCTTCCGCCATGGTGCCGTTGAACAGCGCGGCGAAGTCCGCTGTTTCGCCCGGCGCGGCAGGCTGCGACGCAGTCACGCCCGGCGAAGCCGAGGAAAAGAGCAGTGCCTTCAGGCTGGAAAGCATGTTCATCTCATACATCTCCTGTCCGCTGCATCCGGCGGTAGCGCGGCAAGGCCGCCAGCTTGGTTTCCCGCCATTCCTCCAGGTCCGCGCGGGCGCGGTCCTTGAGCTTTTCGGCGATTTCGCGATCCCGATTGGCCACAAGGGTGAGGCCTTCCTTCGCCTCAACCTTGCGGCGCGCATCGTAGAGCGCGCCATCCAACTGACGGCCAGCCTGCTCCAGTCGGCCAGCAAGTTCCTGCATCGCTGCAAAATTCGCGCCAGTTGCCATGCCGGGGTCGGAAAAAAGATCGCTCCGCACCTTACGCAGCCTGTCGGCGTTACGCTCGATGCCGTCTGCTTCGTCGCGGGCGCGGGCGGTTTCAGCCACGGCCAGGGCATGTTGCACATGGCGGACGCGCAGCACGCGCTGGCGGGTTTTGAGCGGACCCTTCACGCGCCAAACTCAGCGATCAGGGCACCAGCGCTGGTGTCGAGGTCGATCCGGCTCTTCTGATCCTGCCGGATGAAGTCGAGGATTTCCTGACGGCGCTGCACGGCTTCATCGATCACCGGGTCATTGCCGGGACGATAAGCGCCCATCAGGATGAGGTCGCGATTTTCCTCATAGGCGGCCCAGAGGCGGCGGTAGGAGGCGGCGGCCATGCGATGCTCGTCCGGCACCACATCGGCCATGACGCGCGAGAGGGATTTGCCGATGTCGATGGCGGGGAAGATCGCCTGTTCCGACAAGTGGCGCGAGAGGACGAAATGCCCGTCCACAATGGCGCGGGCAGCGTCCACGATCGGATCGTCGGTGTCGTCGCCGTCCGCCAGCACGGTGTAAAGCGCGGTGATGGAGCCTCCGGTACGGGCGTCCACCCCTGCCCGCTCGACCAGACGAGGGATCAGGGCGAGCGCGGAGGGCGGATAGCCCTTCATCGCAGGCGGTTCGCCAAGAGCGAGGCCGATCTCACGCTGGGCATGGGCGCAGCGGGTGAGGCTGTCGATCAGCAGCAGCACCTTCTTGCCCCGCGCACGGAAATATTCGGCGATGGCGGTGGCCCGCGCGGCGGCGCGCAGGCGCAGCACCGGGGGATGATCAGCGGGCACGGCGACGACGATGCTCTTGTGCATCGAGTTTTTGAGCTTGGTTTCGAGGAAGTCGCTGACCTCACGCCCACGTTCGCCGATCAGACCCACGACGACGATGTCGGCTTCAGCCCCGGCGATCATCTGGCCCATGAGGACCGACTTGCCGACGCCAGAGCCCGCGATGATGGCGATACGCTGGCCCCGCCCGGCGGTGAGCAGCGCGTTGACCGCGCGCACGCCAAGGTCGAACGGTTCGGTGACCCGGCCGCGATCGAGGACATTGCCCTTCACGCCGTTGAGCGGCCAGCTTCCGCCCGCGATGATTGGACCCTTGCGGTCGAGCGGCTGGCCCATGGCGTCGATGACGCGGCCGATCAGCCCCTCGCCCACCTGCACCATATTCGCCTGGCTATCCGGCTCGACGCGCGCGCCATTTTCCAGCGGCACATCATTGTCGAGCGGGACCAGCAGGGTCTTGTCGCCACGAAAGCCGATGACTTCGGCCCGGCAGACTGTGCCGTCCGATGCGATCACCCGTGCGCCTGCGCCGATCGGCTTGCGGAAGCCTGTGACCTCCAGCATGCCCGCGTCATGGCTTACCAGCCGTCCCACATGGCGAGGTGCACGGTTCTGAACCTGAAGATGGTCGAACAGGCTTTCGGCCTGGGCAAGCGAAGCCTTGATCATGCCCAAACCCCCTTCATGAACGGCCTTCCATATCGTCCATCAGCGCGCGCAGGCGCGACAGGCGCACGTCCGGGCCATCCTCAACCCAGCCGTCGGCAGTTTCGAGACGTACACAGCCACGATGCATGGCAGGGTCGCCGACCATCTTGAGGCCCATGGCTTCCCCTTCCAGCATCGCCGCATCTTCGGGATGCAGGTGCAGTGCGCTCTTGTCCTCATTATCCTCGATGAAGGCAGCAACAGTGTCACAACGCTGGACCAGCCGTTCGATGTCGATCTCCACCTCGCCCACGATCTGCTCGACCAGGCGAACGACGGCAGCGGACAACATGGTGGACAGCATGCCGCTGGGTGCGGGCGTCAGCAGTTCCAGCGCTTCGGCCAGACGTGCGCGCGCTTCGGCATCGGCGGCGGCGGCGTCCCCGACCACCCGGCATCCTTCATCGAAGCCAAGGGTGAAGGCTTCCATCCGCGCCTGCTCCAGCAGGTCATCGTCGGTCATCGCAGGGATGGCGTTGTGCATCGTCATGCCGGGCGACGCCGCCCCGTCGGCATAAAGGCTACGAAAGCTTCCGTTCTTCACCTGACCCATGCCGCCCAGCGGAATGCTGGCGACATCCAGGCTGCTGTCTGCGTCCCAGACCTTAAACAAAGTCGTTCCCCTTGCCACCCAGCATGATGGTGCCTGCGTCAGCCATGCGGCGCGCGGTGGCGATGATCAGCTTCTGCGCCTCCATCACCTCTGCAAGGCGAATGGGTCCGCGTTCCTCGATTTCGTCGGCGATCGCTTGGGCCGCACGGGCGGACATGGCGCCGAAGATCTTGCCCTTCAGCATCTCGTTCGCGCCCTTGAGCGCCACGACCAGCACGCTGCTGTCGATGGTGCGCATCAGCGTGCCCATATTCTTGTCATCCATGTCGATCAGGTTATCGAACACGAACATCTCTTCTTCGATGGTCTGCGCGATCATCTTGTCGCGCTTGGCCACCGCCTTCATGATCCGCTGCTCATTTTCCTTGCGGACATTGTTCATGATCGCGGCGGCTTCGATCGTCCCGCCGCGCTGCGATGCCGCGCCCTGCTTCTTGGAGGTCGAACCGCGCAGCAGTAGTTGTTCAAGGTCATCGAGTGCTTCGTTCGACACGGGACCGAGCGTCGCGATGCGATAGACGATCTCTTCCTGATATTCTGACGGAAGCAGTTGCAGCACATCGGCGGCGACCGGGGCTTCCAGATGAGCTAAGACGATCGCCATGATCTGCGGATGCTCCGCCTCGATCAGCGCCGCGACTTCCTTGGCGTCCATCCACTTCAGCATTTCCAGCTGCGTCGAACGGGTCGGCGGCGTGATGCGCGCCAGGATGGTTTCAGCACGCTCCTCGCCCAGCGCCTTGGTCATCGCACCGCGAATATGGCGGGTCGCACCATAGCCGATGGTGGTGCGCTTCTTCGCCTTGGTCACGAAATGGTCGAGCGCTTCGTTGACTTCCTCGACCTGAACGTCGGCGACGTCGTACATCGCGTAACCGAGCTGGCGGACTTCGTCGGGCTCCAGACGGGAGAGGATCTGCGCGGCCTCATCCTCATCGAAGAGCATCAGGAGGACGGCGGCGGCGGCGCTACCCTTAATCGCAGCAGCTTCCATGGCTTCAGCCATTGTCCTTCTTCCCTTCCTTCAGGAGGTCGCGGACGACAAGGGCGGCGCGATCGGGGTCCTGCTTCACGAAATTGCGAATGAGGTCGGCGCGCTGCGCATAGTCATAAGTGGAGGAGATCATGTCGAGCGTCACGGCCTGACCGCCCGCAGGAGCCACGCTGGCCTGACGCCCGATCTCGGTCGAAATCTCCCGGCCGATCTTCTGGCCCTGCGCGGCCATGTTGGCGGCGGCGGCTTCCTGAGCGGCGGCGCGGCGCTTGAGCAGCGGGCGGCCGATGCCGAAGATGACGAGCAGCGCGACGGCGAGAGCCGACAGGTTGCGCACCAGCGGCGAGACCCAATCGGCCTCATACCAGGGGGCCACCACTTCTTCGGCCTTCACGAAACTGCGCGAGGACAGGGCCACCACATCGCCGCGAGCCTGATCGAAACCGACCGCGCCCTTCACCAACGCTTCCAGAGCAGCGATTTCCTGCGCCGAGCGGGGCTTGCCGTCCGCGCCATTGTCGAGCGCGACGGCAACCGACAGGCGCTTGACGGTGCCGACGGCATCCTTGGTGACGGACACTTCACGACCCAGCTCGAAGCTCCGGTTGAAGGTTTCCTCGGTCTTCATCGGCGCGTTGGCGGGGGTCGCGGGCTGATTGGCCTGCGTGCCCTGGCTGACGGCCTGGCCGTTGGGATTAGTCTGCGTGACGGTCGGGTTGACCGGCGCCTGATTGCTCAGCGCGCCCGGAACACCGCTTGCCTCGCCGCCTGCACCCTGACCGCGCGGATCGGATGCCCATGTCCCCTGCTCGGTGCGAAGGCGCGCCTCATCCTGCGGGAAGCTTTCGCGGGTCGCCTGACGTTCGGCGAAATTGAGTTCGGCGCGCACCTCAGTCGAGAATTTGCCCTCGCCCAGGATCGGGGTCAGCAGCGCGATCACCGACTGGCGATAGCGATCCTCGATCTTGCCCTGCACGGCGAGTTGGCGATCATCGGCGGCGTTGCCGTCATTGTTGCTGAGCAGGCGGCCATTCTGGTCCACCAGCGAAATCTGGTCGGGGCTGAGTTCCGGCACCGACGAGGCGACGAGGTGGACGATCGCGCTCACCTGCGCATCGGTCAACGTACGGCCCGAAGCCAGACGCAGCATGATCGATGCCGAAGGCTTGGCGCGATCCCGCAGGAAAACGCTGGGCGGTTCAACGGCGAGGTGGACCTTGGCGCTCTCGACGCTGTCGATCGCCTCGATCGTGCGGGCAAGGTCCATTTCGCGGGCGGAACGGAGCTTTTCGCCCTCCACCGCGCGGCTGGCGCCCATCGGCAGGCTGTCGATCATGCTGTTGCCGTCGGGCGCGCTCTTGGGCAGGCCCTGCGCGGCGAGCATCATCTTCGCCTTGAAATAATCATCCTCGGACACGGTCATCGCGCCCGACTTGTCGAAGTCATAGGCAAGACCGCTCTGATCCAGCACCTGCGCAACCGCCGACTTGTCGGCATCGGGCAGGCCACGGAACAGGTCACGCTGCGGCGGTTCGCGGAGCGCAAGCCAGGCAGCGCCAGCCGTGGCGACGACGCCGAGCAGGCCGAGCAGCGGCAGGCTCTTCGCCACTGCGGGCTGCCTGATGAAGCCGGTGAAGCGCGCCTTCAGCGCATCGGCGCCCTTCGCGCCACCGAAACCGGCGGAGCTGGTGGCGGGGAGAGCGGCGGCGCCGCCATCGAGGGTGAGTGCGTTCTCGCTCATGGATTATACCGGCATGCTCATGATGTCCTTGTAAGCGGACAGGAGTTTGTTGCGGACCTGAAGGGTCGCTTCGAAGCTGACCGACGCCTGCTGCTTGGCCAGCATGACGGCGGCGATATCAGTCGTTTCGCCCCGTTCGAAGGCGGAAGCCGCCTCGCCTGCCCGGCTCTGCAGGCCGTTGACCTGCTGCAATGCGGAGTTGAGCGCTTCGGTGAAGCCACCGGGCTTGGTGCCCTCGGCTCCGCCTACACCCACGCCGCCGCCGACCGTGCCGGTCTGGGCAACGTCGCGGAGAGCCGCGTTCTTCTGGAGGATGGCGTTGCGGATCGCCATCACGTTGTCAGTCGGGGAAATGCTGGTCATGCCTTACCTCCCTCAAGCCGCTGCAAGTTCGCGCATCTCGGCAAGCCGGTAGCGCAGGGTGCGTTCTGAAATGCCGAGCTTGGCGGCGGCAGCGGCGCGATGGCCGTCCGTTTCGCGCAGCGCGGCGCGGACTGCCTCCAGTTTCGACTGGTGAGCGACGTCGCGCAGGCGAACCGGCTCGACCGGGGCAGGCGCGCCGACGATGCGCAGTTGCGGCGCACCGGCGATGTGCAGGTCTTCGGCATCGATCCGCTCCCCATCGCGCAGCACGATAGCCCGCTGAAGCACGTTACCCAGCTCACGGGCATTGCCCGGCCAGACATGGGCAGCCAGCTTTTCCAGCGCGGCGGCGGTCGGCCACACGAAATCCTGATGACGCAGCAGCATGGCGGCGGCGATCGCGGTCACGTCGCCAGCACGCTCGGCCAGCGGACGCAGTTCCAGCGGCATGACGTTGAGGCGCCAGTAAAGGTCCTCGCGGAAGCGCCCGGCGGCGACTTCGGCGGCGAGGTCGCGGTTGCAGGCGGCGATGATGCGGACATTGACCGGCACCGGATGGGTCGCGCCGACGGGAAGGACTTCGCCTTCCTGCAACGCGCGGAGCAGCTTGGCCTGAAGCGGCAGCGGCAGTTCGGCGATTTCGTCAAGGAACAGAGTGCCGCCGTCAGCCGCGAGGAACAGGCCGTCCGAAGCGTTTGCCGCGCCGGTAAAGCTGCCCTTCTTATGACCGAACAGCATCGCTTCCATCATGGTTTCGGGAAGCGCGGCGCAATTGACGGCGATGAAGTCGTGGGAAATGCGGCCCGACTGGGCATGAAGGAAGCGCGCCATGCCTTCCTTGCCCGTGCCGGTGTCGCCCTGGATCAGGACGGTGGCGTCGCTGCGGGCAACCCGGCCAGCCAGCGTCATCAGGCGGGTGCTGGCGGCGTCCCCTACTGCCGGCACGCTCGCCGGGCGGGCCAGCTCAGCGATCAGGGCAAAGGCGAAGGCCATATCCTCAAGACCGAATGCCACTCGGGCGGGCAGGCCGTTGGCGGCAGGCACCAGCGAAGGCGCGCCGTCGATCAGGTTGATCAGAATGTCGCGATGGGTGGCATGGCCAATCTCGGTAGCCAGCAGCACACGGCGATCGTCACGTTCGCGCGGCGCCTGCGCATCGACGATGCGTACCATGTAAAAGGCATTTTCCAACCAGTGCTGCAACCCCGGAACGAGGGCGCAGACTCCTCGGCTGACGTCTAACGATGCCATGAAAGTCCCCAATCATTTGGCCGGATTGTGCCCCCGCACATTCCAACCCCCCTTCGATACTCCGACAATTGCCCTTCGCATGGTTATCATCTGGTTAATGCGGCAATTACCATGTCGCCGGGCGGCAATTTTCTTCCGCTTTGCCGCCGCTCCAGTCCGGCTTCTAATAGGTGCGCGCGCGTAGAAGCCCCGGATTTCCTGGCATTTTTAACTTTTCTCAAAAAAATCACGCTCAGCCCTAAAAGCTTTTTTCGCGCCGCCGTTATCCCCTTTCGAGGCCGCAAGCATCCTGATGGCAGCGACCTGATAGGAACAAAGAAAGGGAATATCATGACTGTTATCGGAACCAACTCTTCTGCAATGCGCGCCGCCAACGCTTCGGCTCTCGCAGGCAAGTCGCTGAGCACCGCCATGGAGCGCCTGTCGAGCGGCAAGCGCATCAACAGCGCCAAGGACGACGCAGCGGGCCTGGCGATCAGCTCGCAGATGACCTCGCAGATCAAGGGCATGACCCAGGGCATCCGCAACGCCAACGACGGCATCAGCCTTGCGCAGACCGCTGAAGGCGCGCTGGGCGAAGTCACCAACATGCTGCAGCGTATCCGCGAACTGGCCGTCCAGTCGAAGTCGGAAACCTACTCGGCCACAGACCGCACCAACCTGAACGCTGAAGCAACCGCGCTGAAGACGCAGATCACGAGCGTCCTCGCCACCACGGAATTCAACGGTGTCCGCATCTTCAACAGCGACGCAGCTCCGGCGACCACCTACACCGCCCAGGCCGGCGACATCGACATCCAGGCTGGCGCGAACGCCGGTGACGTCGTGAACATTGCATTTGGTGCCCTGGCTGACCTGACCACCTCCGATGTCACGACCTCGGCGCTGGCCGCCGCGACGCTGACCGCTGCGGACACCGCGCTGAAGGCAGTAGCAACGACCCGCGCTTCGCTTGGTGCAGCGCAGAACCAGCTGGAATCGACGGTCAACAGCCTGACCAACAACATCACGAACCTCAGCGACGCCCGCAGCCGCATCGAAGACGCCGACTTCTCGGCCGAAACGACTGCCCTCGCCAAGTCGCAGATCCTGAACCAGGCTTCGACGGCGATGCTCGCCCAGGCGAACCAGAGCCAGCAGAACGTCCTGAAGCTGATCCAGTAATCCGGTTCAGCACCTCAAATTGACCGGCTGGGGTATTGGTCACCTTACAGTCAGTCACGGGAACCCGGCACACCAACGTCCCCACCACGCCGGGCAACCAACCTTCGATCGAACGGCCAGCATATCGAAGCCTCCGTCCCCCCGGGCGGAGGCTTCACCGCATTTTGGTCCGCTTAGGCTTGCAATGTGCGATCATGCGCCCATCATTACGGCCATGATGAAGATTGACCGGCGCGCAATGATCGCCGCCTCAGGCGCCACCCTTCTCCTGCCCGGATCGGCCCTGGCCCAGCAGGGTCGCGAGCGCTTTTCATGGGAAATTGTGATCGCCCGCGCCCAAAGGCTCGCGCGGCAGCCCTATCGGGAAACGCCGCATCATCCCGGCGCTCGCAGGGTCGATTATGACGCCCTTTACAAGGCGCGCTTCCGGGAAGACCGGACGATCTGGGGCAATTTGCCGGGCGACACCGGGGTGCAACTCTTCCCGCTCAGCGCCTCGGCCGAACAGCCGGTCGAAATCGAGCTGATCGAAAACGGCCGCGCCACTCCGCTTCGCTACGACCCCAACATCTTCGATGCGCCTGCCGACAACGCCGTACGCCAGCTTGGCCCCGACGCAGGCTATGCCGGGTTCCGCGTCATGAATGCGGCGCGCAACGGCGACTGGCTGTCCTTCCTCGGGGCCAGCTATTTCCGCTCCCCCGGCGCTACGAAACAGTTCGGGCTTTCCGCGCGCGCGATCGCCATCAACACCAGCATACAGGGCAAGGAGGAGTTCCCCCGCTTCACCCATTTCTGGCTCGAGCGCACCGGCCGCAGCAGCATCACAATCTATGCCCTGCTCGACGGCGCCTCCATCACGGGAGCCTATCGCTTCGTAAGCGAGCTGACCCCACAGGGCGTGCGGCAGAATGTGGACACCGCCCTGTTCCCCCGCCGCGCAATTGCCGAACTTGGGCTGATGCCGATGACCAGCATGTTCTGGTATGATCAGGCAAGCCGCGCGTCGCGCACCGACTGGCGGCCAGAAATCCATGATTCCGACCTGCTCGCGATCAGCAGCGCCGATGGCACAATTCATGCGCGTCCACTCATCAATCCGTCCACCCCGCGCGTCGATGTCTTTGCCGAACGCAATCCCGGTGGCTTTGGCCTGATGCAGCGGGACCGGAATTTCGACCATTATCAGGATGACGGTGTATTTTACGAACGTCGGCCTTCGCTCTGGGCCTCTCCGCGCAAGCCATTCGGCGCGGGCCAGGTGCGGCTCTACGAATTTCCCACGACCAGCGAATATGTCGATAATGTCTGCGCCTATTGGACCCCAGCGACCGCAGTGCGCGCGGGCGGCAGGATCACCGCGAGCTATCGGCTGGACTGGTTTTCTGCCGGAGGACCGGCAAAAGGGACGGCGATGCTCAGCAATGTCTGGACGGGTCAGGCGAGTGAAGCGGGCGTGGACCGCCTTATCCTCGACTTTTCCGGCGTTGCGCAGGATGCCCGGCCGGACATCTGGGTCGATACGGCGGGCGCTGCATTGGTCAGGAAAGGCGGCTATCCCGTCCTTCATCAGCCCGGCCTTTTCCGGGTCGCGCTCGATCTACGGCGGGATGGCGGCAAAGCGGCCGATATCCGTGTCCAGCTTCGCTCAGGCAATGCCGCGCTCAGTGAATATGTGCATTATCCGCTCGGCGCTTGACGAAACCGGCGGGGACCGGGCGCGTTGTTGCGCTCGTTACGACTACAGAACGGAAACACAAAATGGCAATCAGTAGCGGGCAGAACAGCGGCGAAGCGGCACAGGCCGCCACGCGCGGGTTCGAGCATGTGCCCGCCGAAATGCCGCTTACCATGCCGGAACAGGATTTCCGGGAGCATCCGCGTGACTTCCCTCATCGACCGCTGAATATCGACCAATGGGCGCGGCGTATGCTGGTCGTGCTGCTGGCTTTGCTTCCGGCGTCCATGGCGGCTCATGATATGCGCCGGTCCATCGGTCTGGACGGCATTTCCCTGTGGGAGGGCGTCTATCTCGCCCTCTTCATTCCACTTTTCGCCTGGATCGCCTTTGGCTTCGCGACCAGCTTGATCGGCTTTCTGACGCTGACGATGGGGAAAGGCCCCGGCGCGCAGCCCCATCGCGCACTGTTCGCTACCCCGATCCGGGGCCGCACCGCCGTGCTTCTACCCGTCTGTAATGAAGATTTCCTGGGCGTCATGGGCCGCCTTTCGATCATGGAGCGCTCCCTCGCGCAGGTGATGGGCAATGAACGCTTCGAATTCTTCATCCTGAGCGATTCCAACCCCGCCAATGGCGAGATTGAGCGACAGGCCTATATGGAAATGCGCAAGGGCTTCTCGCGCCCAGTGCATTACCGCCGCCGCGCGCTCAATATCGGTCGCAAACCGGGCAATATCGCGGAATGGGTACAGCGTTTTGGCGGCGGCTACGACTATATGATCGTGCTGGACGCGGACAGCGTCATGAGCGGCCAGACAATGGCCCGGCTCGCGCTCGACATGGAACGGCACCCGCATGTTGGCCTGATCCAGACAGTGCCGACGCTCGTCGGCGCGACCACCTTCTTTGCACGCTGGCAACAGTTCGCCAGCCGCCTGTTCGGCCCCATTTCCGCGGCGGGCATGATCTGGTGGGCAGGGTCGGAAGGCATGTTCTGGGGCCATAATGCCATCCTGCGCACCAAGGCTTTTGCACAAAGCTGCGGCCTGCCCGAACTGCCCGGCCGCGCGCCATTTGGCGGTCACATCATGAGCCATGACATGATCGAGGCCGCGCTGCTCCGTCGGCGCGGCTGGGACGTTCACATGGTGATGGCGGACGACAGTTTCGAGGAGTTTCCCCCTTCCCTGCCCGACCTAGCCACCCGCGACCGGCGCTGGTGCCAGGGCAATATCCAGCATGTGCCGCTCATCCCCAGGATCAGGGGGCTGCATCTGGTCAGCCGCTTCCAATTGCTGGTCGGCGCATCGGCCTATTGCACGTCGCCGCTCTGGCTCGCGCTGATGCTGGTGGTGCTGGGCGGCGCGCTGGCTGGCGTGTGGCCGCCGAGCGCGATCCTGCCATCGGGCGGCCTTCTGGCGCTGACGGCGGTGCTGCTGTTCGGTCCCAAATTGCTGGCGATGGGATGGGCGATGGCCGATCCCGCCCGCCGCATCGGCTTTGGCGGAGCAGCCCGCATGAGCCGGGGAGTCATCGCCGACATCGCGCTTTCGATCCTGATGGCGCCCGTCAGCATGTTGACCCAGACGATCAATCTGTTCGGCATATTGATGGGCCGGAAAAGCAGCTGGAGCGGCCAAATCCGCGACCGCGACGGCATGTCGATCGCCAGCGCCATCTGGCTATTCAAATATCATATCATGCTGGGCGGCCTGCTGACCGTGCTGGCGATCAGGGGCGGAACATCGGTTGGATGGATCATACCGGTAGTCGCTGGCTTGGTGTGTGCCCCGTTTCTAGCCGCGCTCACCGCCCGCAAGGATCTGGGACACAAGGCAGAACGGAGCGGACTATTCCAGGTGGCTGAGCCATGGTGGCGGGCAAAAAGCTATCGCCCGCCTCATTATCCCGAGCAGGTGCGAGGGACGGCTCCGCTTCAGCACGCGGCGGTGAACGATCGTTAGTCAAAACCTTCATCCCAGCGAAAGCTGGGATCTTGGTCGAGATCGCGCTGCGCCTCCTGAGATCCCCTGAGTTCACGGAACAAGTGCAACACCTGCTAGGGTGTTGTTGCGATGGGACAGAGATATGGCCAGCTCAGCCTTGAGGAGCGGATCGAGATTTACCGCCTGCATGCAGGCGGTAAATCGCAAAGAGCCATAGCGGCGCATCTCGGGCGGGCACCGGCTACGATCAGCCGCGAACTGCGGCGCAACAGCGTGCGAACCAAGGTCTGGCCCGGTGGCTATGAGCCTGTCCGCGCCCAGCAGCTTGCCGAACGCAGGCGCCGATGGGGATTGCCGCTTCAAGCTGGAACGCCAACCGGACCTGCGCGGCCTTGTGAGGGACGGCCTTGCGATGGGATGGTCCCCCGAGCAGATCGCAGGCCGATTGACGCGCGAGCACGGTCGCACCCTCATCAGCCCTGAGTCAATCTACCGCTTCATCTACCACCGTTCGGCACAGAAGGATTATTGGCACCGCCTGCTGCCGCGCGCCCGGCACAGGCGCGGTCACCCTGTCCCTACCGGCGGGAGCATGCTCGACATCATCAAGCATCGCCGCTCCTTGAGCGAGCGCCCTCCTGACGCCGATGATCGGCAAAGCCCAGGCCATTGGGAAGCCGATTTCATGCTCTTTGCCCGCTATGGCCAGGCCATCCTCGTCGCCCATGAACGCGCCTCCCGGTTCACGATCATCCACCGGCCACAGGATCGAAAGGCCCGCAGAACCGCAGGCCATCTGGCGGACATGCTGGCCGACCTGCCCCAAACCCTCCGACGCTCCATCGCCTTTGACAATGGACCCGAGTTCGCCCGGCATCACCAGCTCGCAAGCCAGATCGGCATCCAGACCTTCTTCTGCGATGTCCGATCACCCTGGCAAAAAGGCGGCGTCGAAAATGCCATCGGACGCCTGCGTCGCAGCCTGCCGCGCAAAACCAACCTCGATGCCATCACCCCCGATGACATCCTCGCTGCCATACAGCGATACAATCATACGCCAAGAAAATGCCTCGACTTCCTTACTCCCGCAGAGGCATTCTCACGCTTCAATCCAAATGTTGCACTTCAAACGTGAATCTACATGCCAGCATTCGCTGGGATGACAACTATGCTAGTCCCACTCGCGCAGCTTTTCACGCAGCTTGTCGAGCGCGGCTTTCTTGATCTGGCACACGCGGGCCGCGCCAATGTCGAGCGCCTGACCGATTTCCTCCAGGTTCAGTTCCTCGACAAAATAGAGTTGCAGCACCATAGCTTCACGCTGCGGCAGTTCCCCGATGCAGTTGGCGAGCGCGGCCTTGAGCGATTCCCGCTCCATCACGTCATCGGCGCGGTCTTCCACGTCGGCGAACCACATGGACTGGTCGGAATAGACCTCGTCCATGCTGGTGTGCTGGACCATCTCGCAACTGTCGGCGAGTTCGCGATAGGCCGCTGCCTCCATGCCCATGGCGCCCGCCATTTCGGCTTCGAGCGGCGCGCGGCGCAATTGCTGTTCGAGCCGATTGCGCACGGCAGCAAGCTGCTTGCGGTTCGCCATCGCCGACCGGGCGATCGTCGCGCCGCGCCGCAGATGATCGATCATCGCCCCGCGCACACGCATCTGCGCATAGGAGGCAAAACCCAACCCCCGGTCTTCAAAACTGTTGGCGGCTTCCACCAGCGCGACCATGCCGATCTGCAGCAGGTCTTCAACCTCCACCGCGCTCGATACGCGGCCATGCACATGCCACGCGATCTTGCGCACCAGCGGCATATAGCGACGGGCGAGTTGTTCGGGGCTGTTGTTCGACCGGCCGTAAGTATTGGCGTCGGAACCGGCGATGACCTTATTCATGAACATGGGTCAGTTATCCTCAGGCGACGCGTTCGCGAGTGGGAAGCGGATCGTGACGGGGTGCGGGACGCTGTTCACCGCCGACGACGGCGACGACCTCCACGCCCTTGCCATCGGGAATTTCCAGGAAGGACAGCACCGGCGTTTCCGGCAGATGCGGCTTGAACAGGCGGGCGAGCGCGCGGCGAGCAACCGGCGAGGTCACGATGGCGAAATTACGCGCCTGCCCCATGATCGGCCGCGCAGCCTGCACCACCGCTTCGATGATGCGGTTGGCGAGCGCCGGTTCGATCGGATGCTTGGCATCGCCAGCGACCCGCATGGCTTGGGCGAGCAGCGCTTCCAGATCGCCATCCAGCGTAATCACGGGCAGCGGCATCTTCACCGGCACAAGGCCCTGAATGATCAGCGCGCCAATGCGCTGGCGGACGGCTTCGACCAGCTGCTCATGGCTCATGTCGGGCCGTGCGGCATCGACCATCGCCTCGCAGATGCGGCGGAAATCCTTGAGCGCGATGCCTTCGGAGAGCAGCGCACGGCACAGCGCGGAAATCTGGGTCAGGCTGAGCGTGCCGGGCGTCAGGCCATCAACCAGCTGCGGCGCGGCGTCCTTCAAATTGTCGAGCAGCTTGCGCGCTTCGTCGAGGCCGAACATCTCGCTGGCGTTCATGGCGATCAGCTGGTTGAGATGCGTCGCGACGACCGTCGGCGGATCGACCACGGTATATCCCGAGACCACAGCCTCGCTGCGCTTGGCGTGGGAAATCCACACCGCGTCCAGGCCAAAGGTCGGGTCCTTGGCCTCACGCCCGGACACCACGCCTTCCAGCGCTCCACTGTCGAGCGCCAGCAGATCGTCGGGGAAAATCTCGTCCTCACCAACGACGACGCCAGCGATGGTGATGCGGTACTGATTGGGCTCCAGCGCCAGATTGTCCTTCACGCGGACCATCGGCACGACGAATCCCAGCTCCTTCGACAGCTGGCGGCGGATGCCCGTGATGCGGGCCATCAGCGGCGCGCCCTTGCGCTCATCGACCAGCGAAATGAGGCCATAGCCGATTTCGAGGCCGAGGATCGCGCCGTCCGAAACGTCATTCCATTCGATCAGCGCCGGGTTGGCCGGTTTCGGCATCGGCGCAGGCTCGGCGGCCTTGGCCTTCGCGCTCTTGCGCAGGGTCCAGGCGATGTAGCCCGCAATAGCCGCTGCGGGCAGAATGATCATGTGCGGCATGCCGGGCAGGATGCCGAGGAAGGTCAGGATCGCGGCGACCGGCGCCCAGGCCTTGCTCGATCCGAACTGGCCGGTGATCTGGTCCGAAAGCTCCTGCTCGCTGCCTACGCGCGTGACGATGGCGGCGGCGGCGATGGAGAGCAGCAGCGCCGGAACCTGCGCCACAAGCGCGTCGCCGATGGCGAGGACGATATAGGTCTGCGCGGCTTCGCCCATCGACAGGCCATGGCTGACCACGCCCAGGATGATGCCGCCAACGATGTTGATGGCGAGGATAAGGATGCCCGCGACCGCGTCACCCTTCACGAACTTGGACGCACCGTCCATCGAGCCATAGAAATCCGCTTCGGTCGCGACTTCGCGGCGGCGGACCTTGGCTTCTTCGGGCGTCAGCAGACCGGCGTTCAAGTCGGCGTCGATCGCCATCTGCTTGCCGGGCAAGGCGTCCAGGGTGAAGCGCGCGCTGACTTCCGACACGCGGCCCGCGCCCTTGGTGATGACCACCAGGTTGATGATCATCAGGATCGCGAAGACGAAAATGCCGACAACATAATCGCCGCCGATCAGGAAGTGGCCGAACGCTTCGATGACATGCCCCGCCGCGTCCGATCCCTCATGCCCCTGCACCAGCACGACGCGCGTCGATGCCACGTTCAGCGCCAGCCGCAGCAAAGTCGCGAACAGCAGCACCGTCGGGAAGCTGGAAAAATCGAGCGGCTTGGCCGCGTTCAGCGCCACCATCAGCACCGCCAGCGAGATCATGATGTTGGTGATGAAACCAACGTCCAGCATGAATGCGGGCACCGGCACCATCATGAACAGCACGACCATCAGCGTCGCGATGGGCAGCACGGCCCCCTTGGCGGCGCTCATCCAGATCTTCGCTTTGACTTGGGCGGGAGTCATATCGGGCCGTTACCTTCCGAGGGTGGCAAGCATGAGATAGGCGAGGCGCGCGGTCTGCGGGTCCGGCCGGACGCTGACGTCGGCGGCGGTCGCGAGGCGCTGTGTTTCGATCCGCACATAATCGGCGGGCTGCACCGTCTTCGCGCCTTCCGGCAGCGAATTGGCGGCATATTGGATGGGTCCGGTGTCGAGCGAATCGATGCCGCGCTGGAGCTTCGACGCGAAGCGATCGCGAATTTCCGCAAAGCTGCGGGCATTGCCGGAGCGATCGTAGAAGATCGAGCGGTTCGCCCGCGCGGCGGCAGGGAACATCGACGCGGCGGTGGCATCCGGTGCGCGATCATGCACGGACAGGAACTTGCTGGCACCACCGACGCCAAGGAAATGCGCGAGGTAAAGATCGACCGGCTCGGCTTCGCGGCCAAGGCGCTGCTCCAGATAGGCCTTGTTGTCGGCGGCATGCTGCGCGGCCATGACGGACGCGGTTTCGGGATGGTTGCGCAGGTCCAATATCTGCTGGCGCATTTCCGGATCGGCGACATAATAGCGGCCATTCTGGCCCCGGCTGATCATGTCGGCGGCCCAGCCAAGCCCATATTCGCTGCCATGCTTGTCGATGACGGCAAGCCAGCTCTGATCGACAAACTGGTAAAGGCCCCGCGCCGAGGACGTGCTCGCGCGCGCCATGGGATTGAGGCTGCTTTCGATCTTGGCCTGGCCCAGCAGATAGGCGAAGTCCACGCCCGTCCTGCGGCTCGCCATGGCGATCGCGTTCGTCACGCGATTGCCGGTCGAAGCGCCTGTCGCTGATATGTCTGCAAAAGCCGACAAATGAAAAATCCCCGTTGGTACCGGGGACCATTAGAGCAAGGGTTATGCCAAGATTTGGTTAACGCGCGCTCCATAAATGTTGATGGCGCGTTCAGCATGTAAGAAAAAAGGGGCCTCTGGGGCGCCCTTGTTTCTTGTTCATCGTGCTCCTGCGAAGGCAGGAGCACTGGGAAAATCAGCGCCCGTAAACCAGCGGAGCCTGCGTCGATCCATGCGCCGCAAGCAACGACAGCCGCTGCCCGGCATGATCGGTCAACACATTGATTCGCACCCGCGCCGCCTCGATCAGGGGAAGCAAGGACGTCACCCGCTCCCGAATAGCCTCGTCGGCGCGCCATGCGCCGATAGCGCGCACGGCGGCCGCGCTCTGGCTCACCCGGCTGGCGGCGGCATCGATCGCCACTGCGTCAGTGCCGTCAAGCGCCGCGCGCAGCTCCTCGAAGGCCGAGAAAAGATCATCCAACGCTGCAAGGCCGAGCGGCATGGTAAGCCTTAACCGTTGATCGGCAGGTCGAGCGCAAGCATCTTGTCGGCGATCGCGGCCGGATCGACCGGATAATTGCCCGACGCGATGGCTGCCTTGATTGCAGCGACGCGGTCCATATCGACCGGCGCGCCTTCCGCAGCCATGCGGGCAGCAGGGCTGACCGACGCCGAAAATGACGACACGCCTACCGATCCCTTGTCAGAAGAGGCGCGCGTCTTGCCGCTGTCCCGCAACCGGGAAGCCTCTATGGCGGCACTCATATTCTGGCCGACAGATTTGATCATGGCTTACAATCCTTCACTCGTCCCAACTATCTATAACGGCAGGGTTCAAAAATCATTAAATCCCGGAATGCGCACCGTGCCCATTTCCACGACCTGCGCCAGAACCGGCGCTGCTTTCTTGTCCTCGCGCACGCGGATGGTGTCACCCACTGCGCCATCTTCATCTGCGATCATGACGCGCGACACGCTGAAACTGGCGTTTCCCGCAAGCAATTGCACCGGATCGCCGCGCTTCACCACCATGTCACGCTGAGCCGGGCGAGCCACTGCGCCGTAGCGTGCCACTGGCGCAGCAGCCACGCCGCCGCCGCTCAACGGTACGCGTATGCGCCAGCCGACTGCATCGCATTTCACTATCGCCGCCCCGAATGTCGGGCCTTCTACGCTAGGCGTCGCCGGGCAGGAGGCCAGCCGCAGCCGGCGGTCGACGGGCGCGATTGGGCCGCCCGGCTCGCCGATATTGGCGCCGACGGTCATCGCGACCAGCCCGTCAAGGCGATCGAGATTCTCGAATTTCTGCTGTGCCATTGCAGGCTGACCAGCGGCTGCGGCCAGCGCAACGGCGGCTAAAAAGGGCAGCTTGTTCACAGGACGTCTCCGGATGCGAGCAGATTCATGCCACGCATTAAGCATCCGACATGGCTAACAAGTCGTTAATGCTGCCCGGCAGCCTCGCCGATGCGGATCACCTGGCCCTTGCCCGTGCCACCGTCTATCTGGTCGAGGCCACGGATGCGCAGCCGATCCTGGCTAAGCCCCTGCGCCTTTAATTCGCGCGCCACCGCGCCCAGCCGAGCAGCGGCAAGATCCCACGGATCAAACCGCCGCCGCGCCGGGTCCGTGCCCAGGCTGCTGATGTCGATCCGGTCTCCGCTGGTCCGCAAACCAGCCGCGACTTTAGCGACGGCCGCCCTGCCCTGATCGGATAGCAAGGCTTCGTCCGGCAGGAACAACTCCGCCGCGCGCAGCTCCATATCCTTGGCGACCGCGCGGCCGCCAAATTGCTGACGAACCTGCGCCAGCATGGCGTCGCGCTCCCGCCCGCTCGCTTGCAACAGGATGAAAAAGCCGAGCAGCAGCAACAGCAGGTCAGCGAAACTCACCGCCCAGCGGTTGCGCCGGGCTTGCGACGCAGCAGCGATCATCACGCTACCTCGCGGATGGATGCCCGCAGCGTCGTCACATTCTCGCGCCGCGCGATGGCGACCATGCGGCTGGCCGCTTCCTTCTGCCAGGCAAGCTCGCGCTCCGACAGATCGGCAAGGCGGCTCGCGATAGGCGCGGCGATGACGTTCGCGATCACCACACCGTATAGCGTCGTCAACAGCGCGAGCGCCATGGACGGCCCCAACGCCGCCGGATCATCCATCGCCGCGAACATGCCGATCAGGCCCAATATCGTGCCCGCCATGCCCAGCGCAGGCGCGGCGTCGGCAATCGACAGCCACATATTGCGCGCGCCCGCATGACGCCGCGCTCTGTCGGCCAGCGCCTGCGCCGCCCAAATCTCGAACTGTTCGGTCTTTTCGCTATTGGCGAGCCGCCGCGCCGCTTCAGCCAGGAAAGGATTGGCGGTCTTCACCCGATCGGTGCAGGCAAGCCCGCGCAGCTGCGCGACCTGGTCGATCTTCAGCAAGGCCGCGCGCGCCGTCGCCTGGTCCTTGTCCGGATCGGCGCGCAGCAGCGGCGCCAGCGCAGCCAGACCGCGCCCTATCGCCGGTCCGCCATTCTGGAACAGCGCTACCGCCCCCACCCCGCCGATCATGATGAGCAACGTCAGGGGATCAAAAAGCTGCGCCAATAGTCCGATCATCAACCAGTCCCCCACTCACCCGGATCACCAGCGGCAAAGCCTTGCCCAGCGGCGGCAAAATTTTGCCGCCCCTGCCGCCGCCTTCCCGCACACCCAAGGATTTCCGCCGTTTCTGCACATGCCGATGCGTCACCCACGCAAATTGGCACGGCTCTTGCGAATACCCGTTCGGATCACCCGCGGTTCACGCCATCAGGGCTCAGAACGGCGGAGGAACCACAAACTTTAGGCCCTCATGGGCAAAAAGACGGAAAGACGGAAATGTCGCTGGAAGACGGATTGTTCGGAGTACATGGAAAGGCGCTGGCGCTTCGCTCGCAGCGCCTGTCCCTGCTCGCGTCCAACATCGCGAACGCCTCGACCCCGGGCTACAAGGCGCGGGACATCGACTTCGACGCCGCGCTCAAAGAAGCGACGACGCGCCAGCAGGGCAGCGGAATCGCGGATGTCAGCAAGGCGGTCGAGGAAAGCATGGGCTATCGCGTGCCGCTTCAGCCCAGCCTTGATGGCAACACCGTCGAACTCAGCACCGAACAGACGCTGTTCGCTGAAAACGCCGTCAAATACCGCACGACCCTCTCCTTCCTTGAGGGCCGCATCAACACCATCAACCGCGCCCTGAAGGGAGAATGAGCATGAGCGGCTCTGGCCCCATGAACGTCTTCGACATCGCCGGCCGCGCCATGAGCGCGCAGCTGGTGCGCTTGAACGCCACCGCTTCCAACATGGCGAACGCGGGCAACGTTACCGGCAGCGAGGCGTCCGCCTATCGCGCCATCAAGCCGGTTTTCGAATCGGTCACCGACAAGCCTGGCGTGTCCACCGTGAAGGTCGCCAACGTCATGACGACCGACGCCAAGCCGACCAAGCGCCACGACCCCAACCACCCCCTCGCCGACGCGAACGGCGATGTGTGGGAAGCGGCGGTCGATAGCAGCGCGGAACTGGTCGACATGATCGAGACCGCCCGCATGTACCAGAATAATGTGCAGGTGCTGAACACCGCCAAATCCCTCATGCTCGAAACCATAAGGATCGGCAAATGAGCACGACCTCCACTGTCACCGACAGCGCGGGCCTTACCGCTTATAATCCGTACAAGAATGTCGGCACCGGCAAGGCAGAAATGGGCCAGGCCGATTTCCTGCGCCTCCTCACCGCGCAGATGCAGACGCAGGACCCCTTCGCGCCGATGGATAACGCGCAGATGGTCGCGCAGATGGCGACCATCACCAACTCCAGCGGCATCGCGGAAATGAACCAGACGCTGAAAGGCCTCGCCTCACAGTTGACCGGTTCGCGCCTGGGCGACGCGGCAAGCTGGATCGGCAAGTCGATGCTGGTGCAAAGCAACATCGTCGCGCCCGACGCTTCCGGCCAATATATCGGCCAGGTCAGCTTCAAGGACGCGACGAGCGGCGCGACCGTCGATCTGCTCGATGGCTCGGGCAATGTGCTCAAGACCATCGATCTTGGCAATCAGCCTGCGGGCGACGTCAACTTCTATTGGGACGGCAAGAATGATGCCGGGGAGCGGGTCGCAACCGACGCGCTCAAGATCCGCGTCAACGGAGCCTCCCCCATGCGCGTCGCCAGCTGGGCGACCATCGCCGCCGTCCAGTCACCCGCAGACGGCAGCGCCTCCAAACTCATCACCGCATTGGGCACCTACAGCCCGTCGGACGCCATTTCACTCGCCTAACTCACCCATCACTCAAATCCTTTTCACCCAAGGAGCAACGCCATGTCCTTCTACATCTCGCTTTCCGGCCTGAAGGCCGCACAGACCGATCTGGCCACCATCGCCAACAACGTCTCCAACGTGAACTCCACCGCCTTCAAAAAGAGCAAGGCCGTGTTCGGCGACATCTTCGCCGCCGCGCCGATGCAGACGACCACGCAGGTCGCCGGTCAGGGCGCGCGCGTGCAGGGCATCACCCAGCAGTTCACGCAGGGCACGATCGAGGGCACCGACAAGACGCTCGACCTCGCCATCACCGGCGAAGGCTTCTTCACCGTCAAGCGCACCGGCGACAGCCAGGTCAGCTTCACCCGCAACGGCGCCCTGTCGCTGACCGAGGACCGCTACGTGGTCGATACGACCGGCGCGCGTGTTCAAGTGATCCCCGTCGATCCCACAACCGGGCAGCCCAGCGCGGCGATCGCTGCTGGCCTTGCGGGCGGCACCCTGACCTCCGCCGATCTCACCGACCTTCAGGTCCCCACCAACTGGCCCGCAGGCGGCACCGGCAACCAGCTGAACAGCGTCGGCGTGGGCAAGGACGGTCAGATCACCGGCGTCTATGCCGATGGTTCGACCGTCTATCTTGGCACCACGGCCATGGCCGCTTTCAACAGCCAGGACGGCCTGCGCCAGATGGGCGACGCGCACTGGACGTCTACCTCGGCCAGCGGATCGCCCCGCTTTGGCACCGGCAACAGCGGCCTCTACGGCTCGGTACGCTCGGGCGCGCTCGAACGCGCCAATGTGGACATCACAGAAGAACTGGTCGCCCTGATCTCGGCCCAGCGCAACTTCCAGGCAAATTCGAAAGCGATCGAAGCGGCCAACACGCTGTCGACCACCATCGTGAACATGCGCACCTAATAGCAAGGCGCAGGGATGCTCACGCATCCGCGCCTTGGCTACGCTCAGGCCCCGCGCGGGCTTCACCGGGTTTCACGAAACCCGGTCAGCCCGCTGCGATAGCAACAGGAAAAACCCATGGACCGGCTCGTCAACACGGCACTCACCGCAATGCGCGGCGCGATGGCGCGGCAGGCGGCGATTTCCAACAACCTCGCGAACGTCAACACGGTTGGCTTCCGGGCGGAGATCGCCAATGCAGAGACGCGCTGGATCAAGGGCGATGGTTTCGACACACGGGCGCAAGCGTCCGAACAGGTGATCGCCGCCGACATGGCGCAAGGCGCGGTCATCGAAACCGGCAATCCGCTGGACGTGGCCATGAACGGCGATGCACTGCTCGCCGTTCAGGCCGCGGACGGTAGCGAAGCCTATACGCGCCGTGGCGACCTCAAAGTCTCCGACAGCGGCCTGCTCACGACCGGCGACGGCCTGCCCGTCCTGGGCGAAGGCGGCCCCATCACCCTGCCCCAGATGGACAGCGTCTCCATCTCGCAGGACGGCAGCATCTGGGGCGTTCCCCAGGGCGGCGACCCGGCAAACCCGCAGCGCGTCGATGGCCTGAAGCTCGTCCGCGCAGTCGGCTCCAGCATCGCCAAGGGCACCGACGGCCTCTTCCGCGAAACCAACGGCGGCGTGCTGCCGACAGACCCACTCGCGACCGTCACTGGCGGATCGATCGAAGGCTCCAACGTCAACGCCACTTCGGCGCTCGTACAGATGATCGAAGCAAGCCGCGCCTGGGAAACCCAGGTGAAGCTGATCGACACCGCCAAGCAGCTGGATGACGGCGGCGCGTCGCTCATGCGGCTAGATGGTTAATTTGGCACGAACCTTGCTTTTCGTTGAGCATAGCCATTGGGCAAGCCTGACGGCATCACGGAGTTAGACCATGACCAACGCAGCCCTTCACGTCGCCCGCACCGGCCTCGACGCGCAAAACACGAAGATGCGCGTGATCGCCAACAACCTGGCGAACGTCAACACGACCGCCTTCAAGCGCGACCGCGCCGATTTCGAAACGCTCGCCTACCAGCAGATGGTAGCCGCAGGCGCCAATTCGGACAGCGAAAACAAGTTCGCGACCGGCCTTAACCTCGGCTCGGGTGTCGCGATGCAGGGCACCAGCAAGATCAACACGCAGGGCACGTTGCAGCAGACGGGCAATGCGCTCGATATGGCGATCGAAGGATCGGGCTTCTTCCAGGTCCAGCGCCCGGACGGCACCACCGCTTATACCCGCGCGGGCAATTTCAGCACCACGGCCGAAGGCGTCGTCGTTACCAGCGACGGCCTCCCCGTCGTGCCGCAGCTCACCGTGCCACAGGGCGCGACCGGCATAACGATCGGCAATGACGGCACCGTCACCGCCACGCTGCAGGGCCAGACCGAACCGACCCAGCTCGGCCAGATCGAACTGGCAAGCTTCATGAACCCGGCGGGGCTTCAGCCGATCGGCGGCAACCTGCTGACGGAAAGCGCCGCCAGCGGCACGCCGCAGGTCGGCGTCGCTGGCCTAGACGGTCGCGGCGTCATCCGTTCCGGCAACCTCGAAACCTCGAACGTCAATGTGGTCGAGGAACTGGTCGACATGATCGAAACGCAGCGCGCCTATGAGGTGAACAGCAAGATGATCAAGGCGACGGACGAAATGCTCCAGTACGTCAACCAGCAGCTGTGAGCGGACGCATGACCTCTCCCCACACACCGTTCGCCCTGAGCTTGTCGAAGGGCTCTACTTCTTCTTCAAGAAAGGGATGGGCTTCGACAAGCTCAGCCCGAACGGCTGTTTTGTTTCTAGGCACACTCACCCTAGCCACCACCCCGGCAATGGCCGGCAAAAAGCGCGACGCCGAGCGGCAATTTTTTGCCCCCACCATCGTTGCCGCCCCTGCCGCTCCTCCGGCGAACGGCTCGATCTTCCAGGCATCGATGGGCTACACCCCACTCACCAGCGGCGCGCGGGCGCAGAGCGTTGGCGACATCATCACCATCGTGCTGGTCGAACGCACGCAGGCCACCAAGACCAACTCGGCCGACACGAGCCGCAGCGGCAGCATCGGCCTGACGCCCCCCAGCACCGGCCCCCTCTCCAAGCTCTTCTCCGCCAGCGACATCGCGGCGAGCGGCGATCAGGGCTTCACCGGCAAGGGCAACGCCACCCAGTCCAACGCGCTCAACGGCGAAATCACCGTGACGATCGCGGCGGTCTATCCCAACGGCACGATGCTGGTGAAGGGTGAGAAGGCGCTGACGCTCAACCGCGGCGACGAGTATATCCAGATCAGCGGTCTCGTCCGTCAGGCGGACATCAGCCCGGACAACCGCATTGCCTCGACCCGCGTGGCCGACGCCAAGATCATCTACACCGGCAAGGGCGAGATCGCCCGCGCGAGCCGCCAGGGCTGGCTGCAGCGCTTCTTCTCGATGATCAGCCCCTTCTGATGGAGACCGGCAGAGCCATGACCCGCCTTACTAACCCCGTCATCCCCGCGAAGGCGGGGACCCATCTCCCAACCTATCAGCTGGGGGCAAGGCAGGAGATGGGTTCCCGCCTTCGCGGGAATGACGAAGGAGCGTTAGGCAAGTTCGCGCGGCACGTCATTCTGGCCGTCCTCGCCGTCTTGGCCTTCACAACGCCCGCCCATGCCGAACGCATCAAGGACCTGGGCACCTTTCAGGGCGTCCGCCCCAACCAGCTGACCGGCTACGGCATCGTCGTCGGCCTCGCAGGCACGGGCGACGATAGCCTCGACTATGCGACGCAGGGCGTGAAGGGCATGGTCTCGCGCTTCGGCCTGACCCTGCCGCAGGGCATCAACCCCGCGCTCAAGAATGCCGCCGCCGTGCTGGTAACCGCCGACCTTCCCGCCTTCGCCAAGCCCGGCCAGCGCCTCGACGTAACTGTCTCAGCCCTCGGCAAGGCCAAGTCGCTGCGCGGCGGCACGCTCATCATGACGCCCCTGCGCGGCGCGGATAACGAAATCTACGCCATGTCGCAGGGCAACCTTGCCGTCGGCGGCCTCGGCGTATCCGGCGCGGACGGCAGCCAGGTTTCCGTAAACATCCCGTCCGCTGGCCGTATTCCCGGCGGCGCGACGGTCGAGCGCGCGGTCGCAACCGGCTTCGACACCGCGCCGACCCTCACCTTCAACCTCGCCGAAGCCGACCTCACCACCGCCCTGCGCGTGGCGGACGGCATCAACCGCACCTTCGGCGACAACCGCGCACGCGCGACTGACGCCGTGTCGGTCGACATCACCGCCGCCCCCGGCGCGACCGATCGCATCATGATGATGGGCATGATCGAAAATATCGAGATCAAGCCCGCCGATGCGCCCGCCAAGGTCATCGTCAACGCCCGCACCGGCACGGTCGTCATCAACGGCGCGGTCAGGATCCATCCGGCCGCCGTTGCGCACGGCAAATTGACCGTCAGCGTCAATGAAAGCCCGCGCATCGTCCAGCCTGCGCCCTTCTCTCGCGGCCAGACCGCCATGGAGCCTTCCAGCTCGATTTCGATCGATCAGGAAAAGAAACCAATGGTTAATTTTAAAGGTGGAGCCTCGCTGGCCGATATAGTGAAAGCGGTGAATGCCATCGGAGCATCCCCCGCCGACATGGTCGCGATCCTCGAAGCCTTGAAGCAGGCGGGCGCGATGAAGGCTGAACTGGTGGTGTTGTGATGCAGATCAATGCAATTTCCCAAGGGTTTCAGCCCAGCGCGTCAGCCGAAAAGGCGCAACTGAAGGAGGTCGCCAAGCAGTTCGAGGCGATTTTCCTGCGCCAGATGATCGGCACCATGCGCCAGTCTGGCGGCGGCGAAGGCATCTTCGATTCAAGCGCGACCGAACAGTTCCGCGACATGTCCGACGCGCGCACCGCCGATACGATGGCGGAAAAGGGGGCGCTCGGCATCGCGGAAATGCTGCTGCGCCAATATGAAAGCCGCACGCCCAAAGCGCCAGCCGCGCCTACACAGGCTAAAGGCGAATGAGCGACCTCTTCATCATCGGTGCTTCGGGCACAAAAGCCTATCGTCAGGCGATGGCCGCGATCTCGGAAAATATCGCGAACGCCAGCACTGAAGGCTATTCGCGCCGCTCGCTGACGACTGTTGAGTCCGGCTCCTCTACCGCGACCATGGCGACCTACATCGCGCGCGCCAATTTCGGCGGGACCGAGGTGCAGGGCGTCAACCGCGCTGCCGATCCCTATCTGGATGCGGCGGTACGCTACACCGGAATGGCGCTCAGCAACTCCACCGCACGGCTGCGCTGGATGACCGATCTGGAAGGCGCGCTGAACGATACGGACACCGGCATCGGCAAGCTGATGACGGGCATGTACCAGAATATGGACAAGCTCGCCGCCAGCCCCAGCGACCGGTCGCTGCGCGTCACCACGCTCGACAGCATCAGCCGCGTGGCCGAAGCATTCCAGCGGACCTCGGCCGACCTCGCGCAGGTATCCAGCGGCATCGCCACCGAAGCGACGGCGTCGGTCGAGACCATCAACCGGTCGCTGTCCCAACTGGCGGAAATCAACAACAGCCTGCTCCGCGCGCAACCCGGCACATCGGCCTATGCGCAGTTGCTGGATGGCCGCGACGCGGCGCTGAACACATTGTCGGCCAATTTCAATGTCGATATCAGCTTCGGCGCGCATGACGTCGCGACGATCAGCTATAATGGCACGACGATCGTGCAGGGCGACAGCGCGACAGCGCTGGCGCTGACCGTCAACGCGAACGGCACGCTGGCCTTGGCTACGGCTGGCGGCACGGCGCTGACCGCACCGTCGAACGGGACGCTCGGCGGCCTCTTTTCCTCGGCGGTCACGACGGCGCAGCGCCGCACAAGCCTGGACACGCTGGCGCAGCAGTTCGTGACGGACATGAACAACTGGCATGCGCAGGGCCGCACCGATGCCAATGCGGTGGGCGGCGCCCTCCTGTCCGGGACAACGGCGGCGACCGTCACCGCGCTGATCACTGATCCGGCCGCGCTTGCGACCAGGTCCACGGACGGGACGCTGAACGGCAACCTGCTTACCGTATCCACCGTGCTGCGCGGCAATGGCAGCGTCGAGCAAGGCTGGACCTCCATCATCGCGACGCAGGCGAACCTGCTCGCGTCCGTCAAGGCTGAACAGACCACGGCGCAGGGCCGCAGCGATCAGGCGATCGCCGCGCGCGAAGCCGTGAGCGGCGTCGATCTCGACATGGAGGCGGCCGAACTCCTCCGTTTGCAGCAAGCCTATTCAGGCTCGGCGAAAATCCTTCAGATCGCGAAGGAAACCGTCGATGCGATCCTGCAACTCATCTAAAAAGGGCTGACCCATGGTAGGCATCACCAACAAGACGCTTATCGCCGAAATCCGGCGTCAGCAGCAGCTGTCCCAAGGCATCATCGAAGGGCAGACCGCCATTTCGACCGGCATCACGCTGACCAAGCCATCGGACAATGCGCTGGCCTGGGTCCAGGTGTCGGAAATCGGCAAGGCGCAGGCGCAGCAAACATCCTGGCAGGCCAATGTCAGCTATGGTCAGGGCCGCGCGGCCAATGCCGAAACGAACCTTGAGGAGATCAACACCCTGCTCATCAGCGCGCAGGAACTGGTGACCTCCGCCCGCAATGGCTCGCTCAACGAGGCACAACGCACCGCGATCTACGAAGATGTGAAGGGCATCCGCGAGGCGATCAGCGCGCTGCTCAATCAGACCGATTATCAAGGCGTGCCGGTATTCGACGACACGCAAAGCGTGCTCGTCCCGGTGAGCCGCGGGCTCAATCTGGCGGTAGTCGGCACCCGGCAGGAGGTTTCGGAAGGAATCGACGTGGGCGGCACGCCCATGACCCTCGACGGCATTTTGGGCCAGGCGCTTACCGCCTTGCAGGGCGGCACCGACGCTGACCTGATGGCGGCGCTGGCCGCGATAAAGGCGGGGCAGAATCACGTCACCATCGAACAGGCCAAGCAGGGTGTCCGCAGCGACCGGTTGGACGTGACCAGCAATCGGCTGACCAGCATCGACCTTGACCTGAAGGAACGTCGCCAGGGCCTGGAATCGACCGACCTTGCCGAAGTCATCTCGTCGGTGAAAAGCAAGCTGCTCCAGCTGGAAGCCGCCCAATCCGCTTTCGCCCGCATCAACCAGCAGACACTGTTCGACCTGATCCGCTAGGTTTTCAGGCTGCGCCCCCCCACTCCGTCATCCCAGCGCATGCTGGGATGTAGATTCACGTTTGAAGTGCAACATTTGGATTGAAGCGTGAGAATGCCTCTGCGGGAGTAAGGAAGTCGAGGCATTTTCTTGGCGTATGATTGTATCGCTGTACGGCGGCGAGGATATCATCGGGGGTGATGGCATCGAGGTTGGTTTTGCGCGGCAGGCTGCGGCGCAGGCGTCCGATGGCATTTTCGACGCCGCCTTTTTGCCAGGGTGATCGAACATCGCAAAAGAAGGTCTGGATGCCGATCTGGCTTGCGAGCTGGTGATGCCGGGCAAATTCGGGTCCATTGTCAAAGGCGATGGAGCGTCGGAGGGTTTGGGGCAGGTCGGCCAGCATGTCCGCCAGATGGCCTGCGGTTCTGCGGGCCTTTCGATCCTGTGGCCGGTGGATGATCGTGAACCGGGAGGCGCGTTCATGGGCGACGAGGATGGCCTGGCCATAGCGGGCAAAGAGCATGAAATCGGCTTCCCAATGGCCTGGGCTTTGCCGATCATCGGCGTCAGGAGGGCGCTCGCTCAAGGAGCGGCGATGCTTGATGATGTCGAGCATGCTCCCGCCGGTAGGGACAGGGTGACCGCGCCTGTGCCGGGCGCGCGGCAGCAGGCGGTGCCAATAATCCTTCTGTGCCGAACGGTGGTAGATGAAGCGGTAGATTGACTCAGGGCTGATGAGGGTGCGACCGTGCTCGCGCGTCAATCGGCCTGCGATCTGCTCGGGGGACCATCCCATCGCAAGGCCGTCCCTCACAAGGCCGCGCAGGTCCGGTTGGCGTTCCAGCTTGAAGCGGCAATCCCCATCGGCGCCTGCGTTCGGCAAGCTGCTGGGCGCGGACAGGCTCATAGCCACCGGGCCAGACCTTGGTTCGCACGCTGTTGCGCCGCAGTTCGCGGCTGATCGTAGCCGGTGCCCGCCCGAGATGCGCCGCTATGGCTCTTTGCGATTTACCGCCTGCATGCAGGCGGTAAATCTCGATCCGCTCCTCAAGGCTGAGCTGGCCATATCTCTGTCCCATCGCAACAACACCCCTAGCAGGTGTTGCACTTGTTCCGTGAACTCAGCGGATCTCAGGAGAGGACGCGCCACGCCGCCAAGATCCCAGCTTGCGCTGGGATGACGGAAAAGAAGCGGAACCGATGCAAAAAATCCGTCGTCCTAAACCTCCCGCTAACCATTGCACGTTAACCATCTGACGAAAGCGCATCTTGCGCCACCGGATGAAAGCCCGGCGGGCAGAATTTTCAGGGGTACTCATGTTCGCACTCATTGGCCTGGTCGTGCTGCTCGCCATGGTATTTGGCGGCTTCATCTTCACGGGCGGCGACATCGGTCCGGTGCTTCACGCCCTGCCCCATGAAATGCTCATCATCGGCGGCGCCGCCGTCGGCGCGCTGATCATCGGCAATTCAGGCGCGGACCTGAAGGCGCTGGGCGGCGGCGTTGGCAAGGTGTTCAAGGGTCCCAAATATAAGAAGCAGGATTTTCTCGACTGCATCTTCCTCGTCTCGCGCCTCATGAAGACGCTGCGCGTCGAAGGCCCGGTCGCACTGGAACCGCATATCGAGGACCCGGCCAGCTCGACGATCTTCTCCGAATATCCCCGCCTGATGGCCGACAAGACGCTGATCCACCTGATGAGCGACACTCTGCGTTTGGTGGTCGTCTCCTCCGGCACGCTCGATCCGCATGCGGTCGAAGAAGTCATGGATAACGCCCTCAAGACCCATCATCATGAGGCGTTGAAGCCCGCCGACAATCTTCAGGGTCTGGCCGACGCCCTCCCCGCCCTCGGCATCGTCGCGGCAGTTCTGGGCGTCGTGAAGACCATGGGATCGATCGACCAGCCCCCGGCAATCCTGGGCGGCATGATCGGTTCCGCGCTCGTCGGCACCTTCCTCGGCGTGTTGCTCGCCTATGGCATGGTCGGCCCCTTCGCCAATCGCTGCCGCGCGGTGATCGAGGCGGACGGCGCCATGTATCATGTCGTCAAGCAGATCATCATCGCCTCGCTCCATGGCCATCCGCAGCCGCTCGTCATCGAAGCCGCGCGTTCCAGCCTGACCCATGCGAACCAACCGGCCTTCGCCGAAGTGTTCGACGGCATGCGGGGCAAATAAGCCATGGCCGAAAAAAAGCGCGGCGGTAACGAGCCCGAACCCCGGCCAATCATCGTCAAGAAGATCATCGTCGATGGTCATGGCGGCCATCATGGCGGCGCGTGGAAAGTCGCCTATGCCGACTTCGTGACGGCGATGATGGCCTTCTTCCTGCTGATGTGGCTGCTGGGCGCAACCACCGAAAAGCAGCGCAAGGGCTTGGCCGACTATTTCACGCCGACGCTGGTCGAACTGAAGATGGCCTCGGCTGGCTCAAGCGGCCTGTTCGGCGGCGATTCCATGGTCAGCAAGGAAAATTATCCCACGACCGGCGGTCAGGGCAATCTTGCCATCACCATCCCGCGCGACGCGACCGGCACCAAGGATCAGGGCGGAAAGGCCACCCGCGCCGCCGACCGCGCCAAGTTCGAAGCGGTGAAGAAGGAACTGGAAGCCCGCATGTCCCGCAAGAAGGGCATGGACAAGCTGCGCCGCAACGTCCGCTTCACCGAAACCCGCGAAGGGCTGCGCATCGACCTGATCGACGAATCCAATTTCGCGATGTTCGCCATGGGCACCGACAACCTGCTCCCGCAGGCCCGCGATCTGGTCAGCGAAGTGGCGGGCGTCGTGCGCGGCATGCCCAACCCACTGATCGTGCGCGGCCATACCGACGGTCTGCCCTATAGCTCGGGCCAGAGCATGAACAACTGGATGCTATCCTCCGCCCGCGCCGAAGCCACGCGCAAGACGCTGGCGGCCAGCGGCATCGGCAACGACCGCTTCGCCCGCATCGAAGGCGTCGCCGACCGCGAACCCTTTGCCAAGGGCAATGTCTACGACCCGCGCAACCGCCGCATGTCGATCATCCTGGGCTGGACTCGTGGCGGCGACAGCAACGACGAAGCGCCGGACGAAGAAACCAAGGCGGCGATCAAGGAACGCGACAACCCGGCACGGATAGCCCGCGAAGAGGTGACCAGGATCGACATGGGCGGCACCAGCCTCCCCGCCGGCGTCCAACTGATCAACCCAACCGCGCCCGGCACGTCGAGCAAGCCGGGCAAGCATTGACCCAAATCCTCCCCATCAAAGATGGGGAGGGGGACCAGCCAAAGGCTGGTGGAGGGGAAAATGAGCAGATCGCCCCCAATTCCCCTCCACCACCGCTACGCGGCGGTCCCCCTCCCCACGCTCCGCGCAGGGAGGATTTTCCCCTCAAACCGGCAGCACCAAGCTCGCCTCCAGCCCGCCACCAACCCGGTTCGCGAGCCTCAGCGCACCCCCATGCTCCGCCATGATCGCCCGCACCAACGCCAGCCCGAGCCCCGCGCCCCCAGTCTCCCGGTTCCGCGACCCCTCCAGCCGCGTAAACGGCTCCATCATCTCCTCCATCCGATCCTCGGCGATGCCCGGTCCATCATCCGCCACGACCAGCCGGATCGCGCCATCTTCGCGCACCACCGACACATGCGCCCGCTCGCCGTAGACGATCGCATTCTCGATCAAATTGCGCAGCGCCCGCCTGATCTGCTGCGGCCGCACCAAAGCCACCGCCCGCGCACTATCCGCCATCTCAGCGGGCGAACCCAGCTCAATGAAATCCTCCACCACCGCATCGGCCAGCGCGGAAAGATCAACCTTCTGCGCCGCCTCCGTGCTCCGTCCCGCCCGCGCCAGTGAAAGGATATCCTCCAGCATCCGGTTCATCTCGTCGATGGTCTGCGACATGCGCGCCCGCTCGCCCTCATCCTCAACCGATTCGGCCCTCACCCGCAGCGACGCCAGCGGCGTCCGCAAATCATGGCCGATCGCGCCCAGCATCCTGTCCTTCTCGTCCAGCATCGCGAAGATACGGCTGCGCATCGCGTTGAAGGCAGTGGTCAGGTCGCGCACGTCACCCGGCCCCCGCTCCTCCACCGGGTCGGCCGACCCTGTCCGCGCAAATTGCTGCGCCGACCGCGTCAGCTGCCCCAAAGGCCGCGCCAACCTTCGCCCGACCCACAGCAGCGGCAAGAGCACGATCACATAAAGGATCAGCGTTTGCCAGGCGAGCCAGCCGCCAAAGCGCGGCGCCCGGTTGCCCGCACGCGTCTGGGTCACGACCCATTGTCCCGGTGCATATTCAGCCGCCATCGTCAGCCGCCCGTTCCGAGGCCCGCCGCGCATATCGCCCATCGCGCGCATCCGGACACGTTCCCAGCGGCGCATAGGTGGAGGCTGATTCTGCTCTGCCACCCGTACCGACAGCACGGGCAGTCCTACATCAACGAACATCGCCATGGCGCGCCGCTCAACCTCCGGTCGCCGTTCGCCCGTCAGAACCGGGGCTGCATCAAAGAAGCGCGCACGCGGCGGCCGGTTGCGCGCAGGCGGCTCCCCCCGACTGTCCAGCGCATCGACGATGCGATAAACCCCCGGCGCCGTCTGCGCCGTCAGCGTCAGCCGATTGCGCTCCCGCAGCAGCAGCCCGAAATTGATCGCCTGCGCCACGAACAACGCAATCGCCACCAGCGCGATGATCTGCCCGACCAGGCTCTGCGGCCAAAGGCGAAAGCGCCTCACAGCTTCCTCACATCGGCGGACAGCGTATAGCCGCCGCCCCACACCGTCTTGATCAGCGTCGGATTCTTCGGATCGGGCTCGATCTTCTTGCGCAACCGGCTGATCTGATTGTCGATCGCCCGGTCGAACGCATTGGCCTCCCGCCCCTGCGTGATGTCGAGCAGCTGGTCACGGCTCAACACCTGATTGGGCCGCGTCGCAAAGGCCATCATCAGATTATATTCGGCAGTCGACAGCGGCAGCGCCACCCCTTCCTGATCCACGAGCACGCGCTCCTGTGTCTTGAGCAGCCAGCCCGCAAAGGCATAGGTCGCTCCATCAGGTGCCGTCACCCGCTGGCCGCCCGTGGCCACGCGGCGAAAGATCACCTTGATCCGCGCCACCAGCTCACGCGGGGAAAAGGGCTTCAGCACATAATCGTCCGCCCCCATCTCCAGCCCCACGATCCTGTCGGTCTCCTCCGACTTGGCGGTCAGCAGGATGACCGGAATCTCGCTCGTCTCGCGAATATGGCGGCAGAGCGACAATCCATCCTCACCCGGCATCATGATGTCCAGGATCACCAGATCGATCGCATTAGCGTTCAGCCGCACCCGCGCCTCCGCCGCGCTTTCGACGGCGGTGACGCGAAAACCGTTGCGCGACAAATATTGCGCCAACGGCTCACGGATCGAACGCTCGTCATCGACGAGCAGCAGATGGGGTTTTTCACTCATGGGGAATATCTGTCACGACTATCAACAGCTTGGAAGGGTGAAGGACACAGCCTCCACCCTTTACCAATGATCAGTTCTTCGGCGCGGCGTCCGCCCCGCGCTTGGCCTGCCAGGCTTCACGCATCGCCTGACGGGCGGCCTTCATTTCATCCGCCGTCACAAAGCCGTCCTTGTTGCTATCGGCCTTGTCGAACATCGCGATCGGCCGGGCCATGAACTCGGCGCGCGTCAGAACGCCGTCCTTCATCGCCTCGCCCTTCGCACCGCCGCGACCATGGAACATCATCCCGCCGCCGTGGCCATGATGGCCGCGCCCACCAAAGCGGTGGCCCTCATGCCCGTCGCGCGTGCTATCCCGGCGATCCCAGCGTCCCTGATGCCCGGCAGCGAACTCGGCCTTGCTGATCTGACCGTTGCGATCCGTGTCCAGCGCGGCAAAGCGCTGGTCAAGCCGCGCCTGACGGCTGATCTCCCGATCTTCCTTCGTCAGCTTGCCGTCGCGATTGGCATCCATCTTCGCAAACCGCGCGTCGAGCGCGGCGGTCAGTTCAGCCTTGCTGATCTTCCCGTCCTTGTTCGCGTCGGCCATCGCCATCATGCCGCCATGACGGCCGCCCGCACTAGCATCGCCCGGCTGCGCCAGCGCCAGATGCGAAGCGGTCAGCCCACCCACGAACAGCGCGCCGACAGCAGCGGTGCCCAAAAATTTGCGGATCATCTCTTTTCTTCCTTCCAAGGGGTCACGAACGGCCATCGCCGCTCCTGAAACCCCTTATGAGGAAGAATTGTCCCGTAAACTTGTCATGTCACGGCCGAATTTGTCGCAATATGTATCGCCTACCCCCCCGTCATCCCAGCGAAAGCTGGGATCTCAGGAGGCAAGGCGCCAGGCCGCACAAGATCCCAGCTTGTGTTGGGATGACGAGTTCGTCAGCCGTCCCGCCGCCCCAGCAACCGCAAGCGCAGCGCATTCAGCTTGATAAAGCCCGCCGCGTCGCGCTGGTCATAAGCGCCCGCATCATCCTCGAACGTGACGACCTTTTCGCTGTAGAGCGAATATGGCGACTTTCGCCCGACAACCTGAACACCGCCCTTGTACAGCTTCAGCCGAACCGTACCCGTCACCTTCTCCTGGCTATGGTCGATCGCCGCCTGCAACATCTCACGCTCCGGCGAGAACCAGAAGCCATTATAGATCAGCTCGGCATAACGCGGCGCCAGCTCATCCTTCAGATGCGCCGCACCCCGGTCCAGCGTCAGCTGCTCGATACCGCGATGGGCGAGGTGATAGATCGTGCCGCCCGGCGTTTCATACATGCCGCGCGATTTCATACCGACGAAGCGATTCTCGACCAGATCGAGCCGGCCGATGCCATGCTTGCGGCCATATTCGTTCAGCGTCTCCAGCAAAGTCGCCGGGCTCATGCCCACGCCATTGATCGCCACGCCGTCGCCACGCTCGAAATCGATCGTGATATATTCCGGCGCGTCGGGCGCATCCTCCGGGTTGACCGTGCGCGAATAGACATAGTCGGGCACTTCTTCCCACGGATCTTCCAGCACCTTGCCCTCGGAAGAGGTGTGCAGCATGTTCGCATCGGTCGAAAACGGGCTTTCGCCACGCTTGTCGCGCGGGATCGGAATCTGATGCTGCTCGGCGAACTCGATCAGCTTGGTGCGGCTGGCCAAATCCCACTCACGCCAGGGCGCGATGACCTTGATGTCGGGCGACAGCGCATAATAGCCCAGCTCGAACCGCACCTGATCATTGCCCTTGCCGGTCGCGCCATGGCTGACCGCGTCGGCGCCGACCATCTTCGCAATCTCGATCTGGCGCTTGGCGATCAGCGGGCGGGCGATCGACGTGCCCAGCAGATACAGCCCCTCATACATCGCGTTGCCGCGCATCATCGGGAAGACATAGTCCTTCACGAACTCTTCGCGCAGGTCGTCGATGAAGATATGCTCATCCTTGACGCCCATCAGCTTGGCCTTCTGCCGCGCAGGCTCCAGCTCCTCGCCCTGCCCCAGATCGGCGGTAAAGGTCACGACCTCACACTGGTAGGTCTGCTGCAACCATTTCAGGATCACGCTGGTGTCGAGCCCTCCCGAGAAGGCAAGGACAATGCGGTTGATCTTATCGGACATGGGTGGAGCGACCTTCCTTCAAACTTGGCCTGCAAAACTGGCGCGAAATTACCGGCGCGCCGGTATCAGGGGTCGGCCCCAAGTGCAACCGAATCGACGCGCGCAGGTCATGCAAACGGGGCGGCACCCTGCGATGCCGCCCCAGTCTGGCTGATTGTCCGGTGACTTAGCGCGTTTGCGGCTTGAATGTCATCCTTCGATTCCGATCCGCGCCCATCCGATAGACGGTCTGCACCTGCGGTTCGGCATGGATGGTCTGCGGCGGCACATGGGCAGGCGCATCGGTAAAGGATGCTCGTTCGCCCTTCTGCTGTTGCGCTAGCAGGAACCGCGCCCGGGCCAACCGCTTACGGTGCGTACGGAAAGGATTTTCCGCGCTCGGGGCCGCGGCGACCATCGCCTCCAGACTGGAGCCGTAAGCAGCCCCGGCCGCAAGGGGCGCGCGCATAACAGCAGGCTCAACCCCCGGTTCCCGCTCCATAAAGGGGGGAGCGACCGCAGCAGGCTTTTCGACCATCGGCTCGGCCGCAAAAACCTCCTCTTCCTCGACCTCCGCAATGTTGCGGCGGCGACGAACGGCGGCAGTCCCACCCAGCCCCGCGAGCAACAGCACGCCACCGCCCAAGGCCCACAGGAGCGATTCCTTTGTACCAGTATCGGCAGCACCAACCTCGCGCGCCTCAGCGGCAGGCGGTGTGGCGGGCACAGCTTCGCTCACCGTAGGCGCCGGACCAACGGCGGCCTCACGCCCGGGCGCTGCTGCCATAGGCCGCGCCTCCGCCCGTTCAACCGACGGCGCAGCAGCAGGGCGCTCAACTTGCGCCCGTGGTGCAGTTCGAACCGGCGTGGAAGCCACTCGCGCGCTCCGCCGACTGGCAGCAGGTTTCACCGCAGTCTCGGCTTTCGAGGCAGCCACCGCAGCATCCAGCCGTTCCTCAACCGAAGCGGTCGGCTGGACCATCGGCTGCGGGACCGACGTAGCAGGCGCTACAACCGGCGGCGGCACGACAACAGGTGGAGAGACTGCATCAGGAACAGCTTCCTGCGCAAAAGAACAGGTTGAACCAAGGGCCAGAACAGCGGCAATCGCGGCACCAGCTGGGCGAGCAGATTGAATATATCCTCTCATAGCCCAAGCTGAACCAACGAGCTTTTCAATTGACCGCAGACATGGTCACGGATTCACGATGAGTTGATTTTACAAAGAGACGAATTGTTGCAGGGGCGTGCGAGATGAAAATCCATTCATCTCGTAAGACCTAAAAATTTTTGAAAGACTGCTTGTCGTCCTAAGCGCATTCAAGCGGATCGACGTCACCATCCCGTCGGCTACCGTCGAGCAGCCGATCCTGCCGCGCCTCCTCGATCCGCCGCACCTCACGCTCAGCCTTGGCCTGGCCGAACTTCGCCCGATTTGCAGCGGCCACCTGCTCCTTATCCTTCCGCACCTTGGCCTTGCGCGCCTGCCGCAGATTGATGATGTCCGCCATACGGCTCCCCCTAACAATGCTGACATGGAGACTGAAGAGCGGCTCCTATCGAACATACTCATTCTTCGAGCGTCAGCCATAGCAATCCCCGAGCCGGATGAAAAACTCGGTCAAATAGCAAAACAGGCAACGGGACGACGCTGGCGCGCGGCGTTACAGTTTGCGTGGCTTCACTCCATGCCCCGTGCGCAACCAAGGCCTTCCGCTCGACTTCGTCAGACGATGATTCTAGAGGCATTCAAGTTTTTGCAGGATAGGACGGCGGAAATTGGCGCCAGGAGCAGAGAAAGCGGGAGATGAATTGCCACCTCCCAACGTGCATGACATAGCTTCCGGCGCGGCCTTTCGCGCGATCGGAGCAGCATCGGCGGCTTTAGGCGCCTTGTTGCTCAACCTGCTGCTTTTTCACCGCTATCCTCTATGGACCGTTGAATCTCTCCTCGCACTGATGGTGCTGATAGGTGTGGCTTCGATTTATGGTTTGCTGTACGCCGCAGCCAACCGGTGGATCAGGGCTTTTCTGGAAGCTCTGCTGATCGCCGTGATCATCGATGGCGGCGGAGCCTTGGCGCCCTGGCCCATGGTGGCGGGCGCGGTTGTACTCCTCTTCACTCTCTCGACCCGCCGATCGATCTTGTCCTTTGTCACTGTCGCCGCCCTTGTCGCAGCGCTGTCCAGCATTGCGGGGCTTGGCCAGCACAGGGAACAGGCCTTCACGGAGATAACGAAAGCTCCAACCCGCAGCCGCAGCTCAACGAGCCTGCCTGCCATCGTACATATCATACTGGACGAGCATGGCGGCATCGACGGCATGCCCGAAGACAATCCCCGGACGCCGCAAGTCCGCGAGGCCCTCCAACATTTCTATATCGGCAACGGCTTCCGGCTCTACACCCGCGCGCATAGCGATTATGCCTATACTCTCAATTCCGTACCGCAAGTGCTGAACTTCGGCCAGGTTCAAGAGCCTGGCAGCACCAAGGAAATGAAACAAAAGGTCGAGCATACGGCCTATTTCGACCTGCTCGCGCGACGCGGTCATCACATCAACGTGTATCAGTCCGAATTTCTCGACATGTGCGCTTCCGCCTCCATCACCCACTGCGTAACCTATCAGTCGCAGGACATGGGCGCGGTCGCCACATCCCACCTGACGACCGCCAGCAAGGTCAGCATAATCCTGCGCAAGCTGACCTCACGCTCGGTTCGCAAGGTGGGAGGGTTCCTTTACAATGGCGTGCGCAAGCTTGGTGTGCCTCTGCCATTCCGCGACATTTCCGATATCCGCATGAACCCTCTCAATGCGGCTGCTGCATTCGACAGGTTCAACGCGGACGTTGCCAAGGCCAAGCCGGGCGACGTCTATTTCGCTCACATCCTGCTACCACATTCGCCCTTTGGCCTGACCGAAGACTGCCGCCTGAAGGAAGGCGCCTGGATCAGGCGGGAGCGGCCGGGGGCACTTCGTCCCAGGCAGGACGCGGGTTATGACCAGTTGCTGTGCGCGCTGCGCAAGACGGAAACAGCCTTTCGCGCTATCAGTCGATCGGCAGCGGGCGATAATTTTGTAATGATCGTGCATGGCGACCACGGTTCCAGAACGACCAATGCCAAGCCGTTCGTGGATCAGGCGGCGATTATGACCGACGCCGAAAAACTCGCCAATTTCTCGACCCTCTTCGCCGTGCGCGGCCCCGCGATCACGCCGGGTAAGGACGCGTCCCCATTGTCGCTTTCCACCTTGGTCACGGGGCTCACCCAATCCCGTTATACCGTCGCGCCGACCGGGCGCCGGACACGGCCCAGCCAGGTTTTCCTGGATGATGAGAAGCATGTCCCGCTCATGAAAATCAACCTGCCTGCCGGATGGTGACGCCCGTCGCTTGTGGGCGTGGTTGCGTATTGTCGTGAAACTGTCTTTTCGCTAAGCAGTCACGAAACTGAAACACAGGATGTCATGTGAAAAAGTCTTTCGTCCCATTCGGCCTGTTCGGTGCCTTGCTCGTTTCGCTCAGCACGCCGGCATTCGCCTATCTTGACGGCGCCACGGGCAGCATGCTCATCCAGGCCGTAATCGGCGGCGTCGCCGCAGCCGGGATGTTCGGTCGCCACTTCATTGGAAAGATCAAGACTGCGGTAGCCACGGTTCTCCGCAAAGACGGCTCGCAGCGCGACAACTGATCGTGAGCGAAAATTTGATGAGCGACGCCGGGTCGTTTCGCGACCCCGGCAGCCGCATTTTCGTGCGTGGGCAACGCGTATTCCGATCGGTCAAGCCTTCCGCCGCCCCGGCCTATGAGGCGGCTCGAGATTCAGGTTTCCTTCGCCACCTGGCTGACAAAGGCATGCTGGTCGATTGGGAAGAGCATGACCCGGCCAGTCTGGGGAACGATCTGGCCGACGCGGCTTACGCGCTGGAACACCCGCGTATCCCGTTCATCTCCTATCCCTATGAGTGGACCTTTTCCCTGCATAAGCAGGCAGCCATTCATCACCTGGACGTGCAACTTGAGGCGCTCGCGCATGGCTTCGCGCTGTCCGACGCGACCGCTTACAATATACAGTTTGTCGGCAACCGCCCTGTCTTCATCGACCATGGATCGTTCATCCCGTACAAGGATGGCGACATCTGGATCGGTCATCGCCAATTCTGCATGCAGTTCCTCAACCCGCTCATCTTCTGGGCGCGTTTCGGCGTTTCTCCGGCGCATTGGTTCAGGGGGAGCCTGGAAGGGATCGCACCGGAAGATCTTGCCCCGCTCTTGCGGTGGAAGGATAATTTCTCCTGGACCATAATGGCCCATGTGACGGCTCAGGCCGCGTTGCAGACGCGATCCCTGCGCAAAGGGCAGATCGCCGGAAAACCCAGTGAGCGCAAGCTGCCCCGCAACTCGCTGAAAGCGATGCTGGAGGGATTGCGACGCTACATCAGCGGGCTCAAGCTCAAGGGAAGCGAAACCGTCTGGGGCGATTACGCGCAGGATAATAGCTATGCGGCACCCGAAGCCGCGGCGAAACGCGCGTTCGTCGGCGAAATGGCAGCTGCGGTGAAGCCGGGCCTAATGTTCGACCTGGGCTGCAATTCCGGGGACTATTCGCTGGCCGCGATGGAAAATGGCGCGGCTTCCGTGGTGGGTTTCGATTTCGACTACGGCGCGCTTGAACGCGCGCATCACCGCTTTCAGGGCACGGATACACCTTTCCTGCCCTTATGGCTGGATGCAGCGAACCCCAGCCCCTCACAAGGTTGGGCGCAGGCGGAGCGCAAGGGCCTGATGGAGCGGTCCTCGAGTGCGGACGCGCTCGTGGCGCTTGCCTTCATCCACCATATCGCCATTGGGCGGAATGTCCCGCTGGACATGGCTATCGACTGGATCATGGGGCTGGCGCCTGTCGGCATCATCGAATTCCCGCCTAAATCCGATCCAATGGTCCGTAAATTGCTTGCGCAGCGTGAGGACATCTTCCCGGATTACAGCGAAGAGTGTTTCCTCAAACATGTATCGAAGCGCGCGCGGATCGTTCGCCAGCAGCATCTGTCCGAAGGCGGGCGCCTGCTCCTCTGGTACGACCGCCGCAGCTAAAGCGAGCATCCAGCTTTGACGGGATTGCGGCGGGCGACTAGGGTGTAAACTCATACATGCCGCGTTCGAGGTTTGAGGCAAAAAGGCCCAGCCCGAGGAGGGAGGGCGCAGGAATATGTCAATATTTCAAGCCCTCTTGACGCTGGGATGGGCCTTTTTGGTCAAATCCGCAGGACGCCAAAATGGCTTCCATCTCGAACCGAAATGCGCTGGCAAAGGTTTATGACCTTCGCGGCGCGTATTTCGGCCCGATATGTTCGCCATTTTGGCGCCTCGAACGTGCCATTTATGAGTTTACACCCTAGAGAGCCCGGTCATGCAGCCGCACCCGTCCAAGGCCATTATACCTGAGCGTTCCGTCGTTTTCCTGTTCAATCATGACGCAACGCATCAATTGGCCCACACGGCCGGTATCTTGAAAGCTCTTGCTGAGACCGCGCCGAGCCTCCCCCTGGTTTGTGCCTATGGCACTCCGGCGATTGCTCAAGGCGTCCGCAATGCGGTCGGAGTCACGGCCGCTGCCCGCATATCATGGTTCGACCTCAGCGTGCCGCAAACCGGTCTTGCAACCCGACTGCTGAACCGGATCGCCCCCGCAGAGCGGCTTTCCCGCCTTTCCCATCACGCCAGCGCACTTCAAAATGCATCGTTGATCGTCAGTCCGGAAAGGACCTGCCTTCAACTGAAAAAGCATTGGAAAGGCGGCGGCCCCCAATTCATGTTCGTGCCCCACGGCGCAGGCGACCGATCGGTAACCTATCACCGGGACATGGCTGAATTCGACGCGATGCTCGTGTCAGGTCCAAAGGTCGCCGACGAAATGATCCGTCATGGCCTCGCCCAACAACGGTCAGTCGCGATCATCGGCTATCCGAAATTCGACCTGATCGACAGAAACGCACCGCGCGATTTCTTTGCCAATGGCCGTCCAACCTTCGTCTACAATCCGCATTTCGATCCGCACCTGTCCAGCTGGTATCGTCACGGTCACGATATCATCAACTGGTTCGCTTTCGGCCCTGGAAATGCCTATAATCTCATCTTCGCGCCCCATGTCCTGCTGTTCCGCAAGAAACTGCACATATCGCTCGAATATAAGGTGATGAAGCGGCGGCCGGATTTGGACGCCCGCTGGAAAAGCTGCGACAATATTCTTATCGACGTCGACAGCGAACGGCTAAGCAACATGAGTTATACGCTGGGTTCAGATGCCTATATCGGCGACGTGAGCAGCCAGATCTACGAATTTCTGTGGAGGCCAAGGCCCGCCTTCTTCATCGACACCCATCCGCAGGATCATCGTGCGGAACCGCCCTACCTCTCATGGACCGCCGGGGATGTTTTCCGTTCCTCGGAAGAACTCTTGGCCTGCCTTCCCCATTTCACGGAGAGAGGCCGCCATTTCCACGCGCGGCAGGAGGAAATATTCCAGTATACGATGGCAAATTCTGTCGAGCCTTCCTCAATACGGGGCGCCCACGCCATTCGTTCATGGCTGGAAAAGGAGCATTTCGATCTGGCCGACGGCGGACTGGTTTGAACCGCCCCTTATCGACGGTTTCAAGACAGGCAGGATGCAAACAGCGCAATCCAGCCCGGTCCCTCAACAATATGGCAGCGTGCACGGCCCAGCGCCTCGGCCTCTGCAAACATGGGGCTCACTTCAGTCGTTGAAGGCAAGACTGCCTTGTAGCTCTCCGGCAATTCGCCTCGCACCAGAAATTGCCGGTCAAAGACGAGCAGATCGACGCGATAGCGCCTGATATGGTCACGCGCGCTTTGAAGATCGTCGAAGCGCGCCATTTTCAGGGAGGCCTCCAGACCTGCCTGACTCTCCCTATGATAGCGCTTGTGATAGGGAATATCATGTTCCGGCGTGGCCAGCACCGATCGACCGGTCAAAGCGGGGATGAAACTCAGGTCATCGGATATGCCCGCTATGCGTGTATCCGGCGGCGTCCGTGCTATGAAGGCGAGAAGGTCCGGATGCTCGGCATGAACCATTCGCGTCTTGGGTGTCGCGAATATCCCGACTGCCGCTGCCGTGGCGAACAGCATGATCGCCATTCGAGCAAATGGTTGCGCTAATATCTTGCGCTCCAGCAACCAGCTCCAGGCGCGGCCCGCCCAAAGGCCAGACGCGAGGCTGCCCATGATCAACAGTACCGGCTGGCTGTATCGAGCAGGCAGATGGAATGTGAAGGCGACCAACGCGGCAATTAGATAGCAGACGGCCGTGGCAAGCAGCGCATAGGGAAACAGGGCATAGGCCTGATTGCTTTTGGTTGGGGAACTCTCTTCAGCACCTTCCCCGCGTCGGCCCCGGACCCAGATCGCCAGCATGGGAACAACGCTCAGCAGCAGATTGACCATAAGGCGCGGATCACCATTGCCCTGACAATTGATGATGGCGGGAAGATATCCGATGCGGGGCGAGCATAGCCAGGCGATGTCTCCGCCCCGCCCAACGATACTGCTGCGACCGCCAACGCTCATCAGGCTGGGCATGCTTCGCGCTTCGCCAAGGCGCAGGACCGGCCCCCAATCGCCCATGCCCGCCTTGAAGAGCAAGGCTGATCCGAGGACGAGGATCGTGGCCAGGGCGAGCAGGGCCACGCTTCTCCAGGACAGGGAAAACCCGATCGGGAAACGCCAGGCCACTATCCAAAGCGAAAAAATGCCGAGGCACGTGATCGCTGGCGCTGGATAGACGATGCTAAGCAGCAAAAGCCCCGCGATTGTGAGGCCGTACCGTCGCGTTGGCAAACCGATCAGCGTCAGAAGGATCAGCGGCGACGCGAAGGCGCGCGGCGTTCCCGAAAAAATGGAATCATTGTGAATGATCGCGGCCATGACAAACAGCGTGCCCATCAGGCGGCAGCGCGCGTCGACCGTGAAACAGGCGCTCAGCTTCCAGGCCAGAACCGCTGTTATCGCGACCAGAGGAAATGCGAGCAACTTGGTGAACAGCACGGGCGCGACACCCAGGGCAGCGGCTATGTGCAGGAGCGCTCCATAGAGGGGCGGCGCCGTTTGCTGCCAATAATCCGCCAAAACATCACCTAGCCGCGATGCCGGATCATACAGCCTGCTGGTCCAGCTCAGGAACTGACGGGCGTCATCGGCGATCGCCCATGGATGGAGCAGGAAAGCCTGAATCGCGTAAACCAGCAGGGTAATCAGCGTCAGGCCCGCCAGCAGCGGGACGCTTTTCAATTTTGCTCCGCCGATCATGGTGTCACGGCCGCCTTGCCGCGTCCCTGCCAATAATCACGCACGAACGGCGCACCGGCGATCGCGGGCAGCAAATATCTCGATGTCGCCAGCACGCCGACCGCCGCGCCCGCCGCTGGCGAAAGCCACTGCGAATAGAAATGGATGATCGCCGCGTCCCGGCTACCAATCCCCGCCATCGTAAGCGGCAGCAACCCCGCCAGAATCGACAAGGTCGCGAACGCCATATTATCAAACAGCGGGACACTGGCATGCACAGCCTTGGTGAATAGCCAGAACTGCCCAAGATGCCCCGCCCAGATGGCGACCGAGAAGAATACCGTGCTCCACGCCCGCGCGGGACGCGACCAGAACCAGTCCGCCATCGTCGTCCATTCCTGCATGAAGCTGCCCAACCGCGCCGCGATCTTGCCAGGCATGAATCCGATGGCCCAGAGTAACGGCCGCCGCGCCATGCTGAACGGCGCCATCAGCAGCGCCAGCAGCAGAAACAGCCCCGCGACCGCCAGCGTGAACAGCCACAGCAGCCAATCCGACCCCGCCGTCCAGATAAGCGCGAATGTGCCCCACAGGAGCAACGCGGCCATGTCCATCATCTTCTCGAACACGACCAGAGACACGGCGCGCTCGGCCGGAAAGCCGTATTTCTGCGCCAGCACCCATCCCTTCGCAATATCGCCCATCTTGGACGGCAGCACCGCGTTCAGGGTGGAAGCCGACAGGATCAGCCGCAGGCTCGCGCCAAAAGGGATTGGCGACCGGCTCAGCATGGCAAAGCGCAACGCGGTTGCCAGCGTCAGCGGCACTGCGGCGAGCAGGCTCATGGCCAGCCAGAAGCGATCCGAATGGCGGAACACGTCGATCACCCGGCCCGCATCGACACTGGCCCAGATCACCACCAGGATGATCAGGCTGACGGCGACGCTCAACAGCTTGCGCATCAACCAACAGTCCCTTCACGCGGAACGCGTCGCTCGATGACCAGCGGATCGCCTGCCCCAAGGGCACGAACCAGATGCGTCAGGTCGTTCCAGGGCTGCAAATGGTTCGCCTGCCAGACCCGCGCCATGATGGTGGTCGATGAGGTCTGGAACCCCCCGATGCCGACCGAAACGACGTCCCGCCACCCCTCATCCGCAAATATCTCGTCCCGGATGATGACGCCGTCACCATCCCAGCGCAGGCTCCGCTGGAAACGAAACGGCGCGTCCTTTCGCCCGGTCACCAGTATCTTCTGGAGCAATCGCCGCACAAGGTCGGGGAAGAAGCGGCCAAGGCTCACCATCATACAGCGCAGGATCACCGACTTTACCGGCGTCAGTAGCGTCGACTTCGCCCACGCCATCCTGCCCGCGACATCGAACCCATCCTCGTCCCGGCGCACCTCATAGTCGCCCAGCAGATGCTGCACCGCCGCCCGGCCAGCCCGCGTCGCGATTGTGACCCCGCTATCCGCAAGGCTCAGCCGATCGCCCGCGAAAAACTGAAATGCCCCTCCCTGCCGCAGCCCCGCAAAGAGCGCCCGCCCGCCACGCCGCTCGACAATCAGGCCAGCGCCCGGAAACCATGCCGACGATCCGGCCGCCGACGAAGCCTCAACCCGATCCGTCCGCCATTCGGACCAGCAGAGTAGCCAGCTCCACACATGATGCCCGATGATATGATCGTCGGAATAGCAAGGCGGCCCGTCCTGCTCGAACAGCGCCAGCGCCCGGTCGGTGACCAGCGTCGCCTCCGGCATCCACTCGCCCGCAATCTCGAACCCATGCGGGAAGAAATTCTGCGTACCCCGGCTGGTATAAGCGCCGCCCACCGTCCCGTCCGGATGCACGAAATGCGCGAAGAAGCCGATCGCCCGGCGGCACGCCTCGCGCAGGCCAAGGTCAGGCCGACGCCGGTCGCTATCCGCCAACAGGCCGATGGTCAGGCTCAGATAGCCCGGATCAGCCCCGCCATATTCGTCGAACCAGCCTTCCTCATGCTGCCATGACAGCAGCCGCGCCACGCGCGCGCGCAGCGGCTCTTCCCACTCCGGCCCATCCAAAGCCGACATGCGGATCAGGTTGGCGACGATCAGCGCCTCATGGTTCGACAGGCGCCCCGATTCCTGATGGGTCGCCAGCCACCCTGCCCGCTTACGGAAAAAGGCCCGGATTTCCGCATCGTCATCGACACCGATGATTCTCGCCGCTTCGATACAGGCGAGCAGCGAAAAGGCCGCCGCCCCCGCCGCCCGCTCGAAGGGATAATAATCGTCGCAAGACCCGTCCGCATGCGCCGACCGCGCCGCAAACCTGATCCCCGCCTCCACAAAATCGCGGATAGCAGGCGCCTGAAAATAGCTGTTCCCCGGCGCATCCAGCGACCAGGCCAGCGACAGCGGATAGACGAACTCCTGGCTCATCCCGCACGGGAAATCGATCATCCGGTAGTGCCAGTAAAGCCGATCGAAACAACCATAGGTGCGGCTTACCGGCGTCCGGTCCAGCAGCGTCAGGATCTTCGGTATCTCGCCCAGAGCCTGCCGCGCCAGCAGGTCGCGCCGCGAAAGGCTCATAGCGCGCTGCCGTCCTTCAGCACGTCATAGGATGAAGGCATGTCACGCATGCGTAGCTGCAAATCATGGATCATGCGCCGGGTGACAAGCAGCTGCTCGCCCAGCAACCCCGCTATCCACATCAGCGCCGCCAGCACCAGCAGGCATGACGCGGCCACCAGACTGGGCACATGTGCTCGCTCCGTCCCGCCCGCGAACAGCAGCATCCATCGGATCACCAGACCCGCACCGATCGCCAGCGGCGGCAGGCTAAGGTAGAAGAAGGTCATCCCCGGCTTGTAGATGAAGAAGGTCCGCGTGATCGACTTCATCGAGCGCCAGACATAATTATGCATCGACCGCAACAGGCGCGATGGCCGCGTCTCGCCATTGACGCGGATCGGAACCGAGGTAATCGGGATGTTCGACAGACCCGCCTGGATGATGGACTCCAGCGTGTAGGTATAGGTGTCGAAGACGTTGATCTCCAACGCCGCTGTGCGCGCGATCGCCCGGAAGCCGCTGGGCGCGTCATGGATGTCCGCCTGGGACGCCATGCGCACGACTTTGGTGCCCAGCCACTGGAGCTTGCGCTTGACCCAGGAAAAATGGGCAATAGTGGAAATCGGCCGGTCGCCGATCACCATCTGCGCGCGCCGTTCCAATATCGGCTGGATCAACAGCGGTATGTCGTCCGCATTATATTGATTATCGGCATCGGTATTTACGATGATGTCTGCACCCTCCGCCAGGCACCGCTTCAACCCCGCCATGAAAGCATAGGCAAGGCCGCGATTGACCGGCAGGTCGACGACATGATCGACGCCATGGGCCAGCGCGACCTCGACCGTACGATCGGTGCTGCCGTCATTGATGATCAGCCATTCGACCTTGTCCACACCCGGGATTTCTCGGGGCAGAGCCGCCAGCGCCTCCGGCAGGGATTCTTCTTCATTCAGGCACGGAATCTGTATTATTAACTTCATATGCTCCGCTCTTTTGCCGATTGAACCACTGGCGCGGGTCCGATAACGCGCAATCCGCATTTCCCTTCATTTGTCAATCGCCGGGCGGGCATCATGGGCATCGGCCATCCTCTTTCACTCAGCTCCCCGGCCGCGCTGGATCGGTCCCATAAGGTCGCCATCTATTTGTATGAGCCAAGCGACGGCGGATTGGACCGCGTCGCGATATTGCTTGCCAATCATCTGGCGGCGCAGGGATTTGGCGCGGAACTATGGATGGCCCGCACCGACGGCCCTCTCGCCGCTCTGATAGCGCCCGCCGTGACAGTGCGCCAAGTACCTGCGGCGGCGCTGCCTCGCGGCCTCTCGATGCTCACCCAACTGCCCACCCTCCGCGCCATGATCCGGCGCTATCGGCCGCACATCCTCTATTCGGCTGGCAATCAAAGCAACCTGCTGGTCGCGCTGGCAGCGGCAGGAACGCCTGCGGAGGCGGTGGGCCGCATATCCAATCCTATCGTGCGACCGGGCGGGCGCGGCGTGCTGGCGTGGCTGCGGCGCAAACGCTTTCAACTGACCGCGTGGCTCAGCGGACGGACTATCGTCATGGGCAGCAGCGATGCCGACTTGCTCGCCGGGGGCTGCTCCTCGATCCGGGCAAAGGTCGCCTTCCTACCCCGTCCCACCGTAACCCCTCTGCTGGAGCAGGTAGGCAGCAACCGCCGCCCCGCCGCGCCAGGCGCCGTGCGGGAGCTGCTCGCGGTCGGCCGCCTCGTCGCACAAAAAGACCATCGCACGATGTTCGCCGCGCTCGCCCAGGTGAAAGGACATGACTGGCGTCTGCGCATTGCCGGGCAGGGACCGCTGCTCGACGACCTCAAGCAGCAAGCCGCCGACCTTGGCATAGCCGACCGCATCCAATTTCTGGGCTTCGTCTCTGACCCGAAGGCGCTGTCGGAGCTTTATGGCGGTTCGGAAGTCCTGTTGCAGTCCTCGCGCTGGGAAGGCCTCACCGCCACCGCAATCGAAGCGCTCGCTTGCGGCTGCCAGATCGTCATCACTGACTGCACCCCCAATCTTCAGCACATCATCGCCGATGCTGGACAGCATCTGATGGTGCCGGTCGGGGACGCCGCCGCTTTCGCAGAAGCGATAGACTGGACACTCTCGCGCCCCGCCGATCCAGACCGCGCGCGGGAAGCGGTGCGCATATATGGCGTCGATGCCGCGCTCTCACAGTATCAGGCGCTGTTCGCGGAAATGCTGAGCTAAAGCGTCCGGCGCGCCCCATCCCCGTTCGCCCTGAGCCTGTCGAACGGCTCTACTTCTTATGCGTAAGAATGAAAAAGAGAGGTCTCGCCAAGCTCGGCCCGAACGGAAGGAATAATTCGAAACGAAGGAATGTCTGAGCTTGAGAGGTGCGATCCGCTAAACCCTATCTCAAATGCCGCCGCACCGCCGCCGCCCGCATCACAAAGCCGCCCATCGAAGCCACCAGCACCGCCAGCGCAGCGCCTTGCGCCCCGATCCGGGGCAGAAGAACCGCCAGCATCACGCCCAATATCGCGCATTCGACCAATCGCACCATCACCGTCAGCCGCTGCCGATCAATGGTCATCAAAATGGGATCGAAGCTCACCCCCGCCATCTCGATCGCCGCCGCGCCCGCCAGCAGCAGCAGCAGCGGATAGGCAGGCAGGTAAGCCACGCCGGACATCTTCACCAACACCCATTCCCCCACCAGCCAGAGCAGCAGGATGATCAGGACAGCGCTCAAAGCCGCAGCCGCGCTGATCTGCCGGGACAGCTTGCGCAGCGCGGTCATGTCGCCCTCTCGCCCACCGCGCATATGATGGCGCGTGGACTCCGCGAAGATGGCACGCGACATAAGCTGCGAGAAGGTCGTCAACGCGTTGCCCAATTGCGCCGCAAGCCGGTAGTAACCCGCTCCCGTCGTGCCCGCGAACATGCCCACCAGGAATATCGGCACATTATTGATCAGTGCCAGCAGGCTGAGGTTGATGTTGCTCGCGACCGAGAAATTCAGGATTCCGGGAAAGTGCTGCCGCGCTTCTCCAATCCAAACCGGCTTCACCCAGCCGATGCGGCTGCGGCCATGGCGAAACGCCAGAATCCAGTAGGTCAGGGAAACCACGACCTCTGAAAAGGCCCATGCCATCAGAAAGCCGAGCGGCGTCGGATTGAACCACAACGCAACCAGCGCACCTGCCATGCGCATGATCGGCATCATGCTTTCGGCGAATGCGGCCGCTGCAAAGCGATCCATCAGGCGCAATATGCCGACTGCCGTCGATCGGGTCGCGATCAGCACGACGGACGCATAGCCCAAACCCATCCACGCGACGGACCTGTTCCAACCCAGAACCGGCCCCAGCAGCAATGCGATGGCCGCCGCCAGCACTATGCCCGCCACCGCGCTCAGCAGGTCGATCGTCAGGGTAGCGCCGACCAGCTTGGCCAATGCGGATTTCTGGCCGTCCTGCAAAGGGGCCTGCCCGAACTTCACGACCGCCTGCCAACTGTCGAAGGTGACGATACGGGCGATGAACTGGGCGATAGCGATGACCAGGCTGAATACACCGAAGCCCGCCGGACCCATCGTTCGGGTAGCGATGGCGAGATAAACAAGGCTAAGCACCGCGCCCAACCCCTTGCTGCCAAGCAGCCAGCCGGTGTTACGGACGATATTCGCAAAGCCGCGCTTGTCCCCGGCGTTATCCGCCACCGCCCGCCTGAACCGACTGATCATGGCGCCTGATTGCCGAACTCACCGCAGATGCCAAGCGGAATTGTCGGCGCAATCGGCTGCCACTCCGGCCCGGTCATCAAGGACACACCCCACCACCGCCAAAGATCGCGCTTAACCCGGCGTCCCAATTGCACTATCACCGCCGCATGGCCACGCCTTCCCTGCGTCAACTCGACATTTTTGCGCAGATGGTGGCGGCGGGCAGCATGTCGCGCTGCGCCCGCGATCTGGGCGTCCCGGTCGAAGACATCGCACGCGCAATTGCTTCTCTGGAAATGCGTCTTGGCTATCATCTGTTTGAAGGTCCGCCTGATCATCAACGGCTGACTGCCGCCGGGCGCAAGACCGCCGAGGCGATGACCCTCTTGTCGCAGGATCAGTCCGACAGCTGGGCACTTGACGAAGCAGCCCCTCCTTCCCCTCCGCCCGTCGCGCCTGAAGCCGCGCCTGCGGAGCCTCCCCCCGCACCAGCGCGGCAGGCGATCACCCTTGCCGCCCCCGCCCCCGTTTTCGGCCACTTCCAAGAAGCGCTCGCCGCGTTCGAGGCCGCGAATGAGGATATCGCGATCACGCTCGACCTCTCCATCCACCTCGCCGGCGAGGCGCGTGCGGCACTGGAGCAGGGCCGCGTCGATATCGCCTATTTCTACGCCTTGGGGGAACAGCCGGGCTTCGCCTCCCGCTATGGCTGGTCGGAACAGATCAACCTTTACGCCGGGGCAGACCATCCGCTCGCCCGGCGCGACATCGTCACAGCCGACGATCTCCGGATCAGTCCCACGCTCGCCATGGAGCCGAATAACGGCCTGCGTCGCATCATCGATGAAGCGCTCGACCGGGAAGGCATCAGCATGGGCGCGCCAGTGCTCGAAACCGACAATATGTTCGATATCATGACCATATTGCGCGAAGGCGCGGGCTGCTTCGCCGCCTTCGGCCCCCTCGCGCGCGACCTCGGCCGCATGAACGGCATCCGCCGCCTCCCCCTGGAACGCCCCCTCCCCTCCATCGAGATCCGCCAAGCCCTGCGCGCCCGCGCCCACGCAGACTCGCCAGTGAGCGCGCTCGCCGAGTTTCTCTTCCTCTGACTTTTGCACCGGGTCCGATCGATCTTGGCCCTGGGTCATTGGTCGATGACACTTGATCGCCGATCCTCAGCGGCGGGCCACTGATCCGTGGTCATCAACGCCGGATAGCTGATCCGCGCCACTTTCTTCCCGCCTGCGGACGCCCGGCGGCTGCCCTCTATCCCTTCCTCGACAGCCCGCCCAAAACATGAGCCAAAATCAATTGATACGTTATAACATTTAAGTTAGAGGCGCCTCACAACTGTTTCAATCAAGGGTTTCCTTCATGAATTCCCCCCTGCCGCTCCTCCGCGCCAGCTGCGCCCTCATCGCAATCTGCCTCGCCTCCCCCGGCCTCGCCCAATCGGCATCAACCCAGCCCGGCACCTATCATGATGAACAGCCCAACATCGTCATCACCGCCATCATCCCCCGTCGCCAGGGTGACATATTGTCCGGCACCTCCGTCCTTTCCGGCATTCAGCTGACGCGCGACCTACGCCCTACCATCGGCGAAACCCTCGCCCATCAACCCGGCGTCTCCGCCACCTCCTTCGGCCCCAACGCCTCACGCCCGATCCTGCGCGGTCTTCAGGGCGAACGGGTACGCATCCTCACCGATGGCGTCGGCAGCTTCGACGTATCCAACACCTCGGTCGATCACGCCGTCGCGATCAATCCCCTGACCGCCGACCGCATCGAAGTGCTGCGCGGCCCCGCCGCCCTTCTCTATGGCTCCTCGGCGATCGGCGGGGTCGTCAATGTGATCGACAGCCGCATCCCCCGCCGCTTGCCCGACGAGCCGATCCACATCGAAGGCATCGCCAATTACGGCAGCGCCGCCAACGAACGCAGCGGTTCGGCCGAGATCGAAGCGCCGGTAACGGACAAAATCGTCGTCCACTTCGACGGCAGCTATTCGAAGAGCGGCGATCTCGACACCGGCAATTACATCCTCACCCCAGCCCTGCGCGCTCAGGCCGCAGCCAGCGGAGACCCCGCCATCACACCCCTCGCCGATCTGCGAGGCAAGCTTCCCAACAGCGCCGCGCGCACCTGGGAAGTGGCTGGCGGGGCGGCGCTCGTGACCGACGGCGGCAACCTGGGTTTCTCGATCGCCCACACGGACAATCTCTACGGCGTCCCCGTCCGCTATTCGGTCGAGCCGGGATCAGAGGCCGAACAGGTCCGCCTCCACATGAAGCAGGACCGCGCCGACATGCGCGCCGAACTGCCGGTCAATGGCGGCATCTTGGATTCCATCCGCCTTCGCGCGGGCTTCGCCGATTATCAGCATCAGGAGATCGAACCATCCGGGGAGGTCGGCACCACATTCTATAACCTGTCGATCGAATCGCGGCTTGAACTGGTGCAGGCAAAGCGAGGCGGATGGGACGGGGCCGTCGGCGCCCAATTCTTCGCCCGCAACTTCCATGTCGAGGGTGAAGAGAAATTCCTGCCCCGCAACCGGACGGAGCAACTCGGCTTTTTCACGCTTCAATCCTTCGACCTTGGCAGCAGCCGGATCGAACTGGGCGGACGCTATGAACATAACAAGGTCGGGGCGGACGCGGACGCAACCTTGTTCAATCCCGCTTATCAGCGCAGCTTCGACGCGTTTTCCGGCTCGATCGGCGCCAGCCAGGAGATACGTCCAGGCTGGCGGGTCGGCCTGAACCTCGCCCGCACCGAACGCGCGCCCTCGGCTGAAGAGCTATTCGCGCGCGGCAATCACGCCGGGACGCAAGCATTCGAGCTTGGCAACCCGAACTTCGACCTGGAGAAAAGCTGGGGCGTGGAAGCCACGCTGCGGGGGGAAGGCCCCGGCTACAACCTGTCTCTCTCGGCCTATCACAACTGGTTCAACGGCTACATCTACGATGCGCTGGTGGATGACACCGCCTGCATGGCGGTGAACGGCGGAGAGCCTCTGGAATTCCCTTGCTTCCAATATAATCAGGCGGACGCCCGCTATCTCGGCTTTGAAGCAGAGGCATCGGTCAAGCTCGGGGAAGTCGGCGGATACAAGGTCAATCTGGATGGCCTCGCCGATTATGTCCGCGCAACCATCACCGGCTCAGGCCCTGCGCCACGCATCCCGCCGCTCCGGCTACTCGGAGGGATCGAACTTCAGGGCGACCGCCTGAGCTTCCGGGGCGAGGTCGAACATAGTTTTGCGCAGGACAGGATCGCCTCGACCGAAACCCGCACGGATGGCTTCACGCTCGTCAACGCATCGCTGTCCTTCAAGCCGTTGAAAGGGAATGACCGGACCACCATCAGCCTGTCGGCGAACAATATATTCGATGTCGCGGCCCGGCGGCATGCCAGCTTCCTCAAGGATTATGCGCCCCTTGCTGGACGGGATATCCGCCTGACGGCTCGACTATCCATCTGACCAACCTAGTTCATTGCGCAATGTGACAGTTTGGTTACAAGGCGCTCATGAATGAGGGGCATTTTATGGCTAAGGCTGAAGGGGCGGACTGGTAATGCGCCAGATTGCCGCCCTGCCCTATGCCACTGATCCCGATGGGTCGATGCGCATCCTGCTGATCACATCGCGCGAAACCCGCCGATGGGTGATTCCCAAGGGAAATCGCATCAAGGGGATGGCCGGACACCGGGCCGCTGAGCTGGAAGCCTATGAGGAAGCGGGCATACATGGCATCGCCTGCCCCGCTCCCTTGGGCCGCTATCGTTATGACAAGCGTCGCCGCAAAGGCGGATCGCGCGAAGCCACGGTTGAAGTTTTCCCCCTTGCAGTGACCGGCCAGTTGTCGCAATGGCCCGAGCAGGGGCAGAGGGAACTGCGCTGGTTTCCGGTCGCAGAGGCCGCGAAAGCGGTCGAGGAACCCGATCTTCAAACGATCATCGCGGCCTTTCGCGAACCGCCGCGCGATCCGGGCTGGTTCATCCGAACGCTGCTGCGGATCAAGGAATGGCAAAGCGAAAGGACTGGAATGCTGCGGTGGTTTCACGCGCTGATGCCCAAACAGGGGCGTTTCTTCGAACAGTTTGAGGATCATGCGGTGACGCTCGTCGCCGGGGCCGATGCGCTCGCCAAGCTGCTGAAGGGCGGCCCGGACATGGACGCACAGATCGAAGAGATCTCCGCGCGCGAGCACGAAGCCGACGACATCATCCGCGAAGTGCTGCAGGATGTCCGTCGCATTTTCGTGACGCCCTTCGACCGCAGCGCCATCACCGGCCTGATCGGCGTGATGGACGACGCAATCGACCAGATGAACCAGACCGCCAAGGCGATCGCCCTGTTCGAGGTCAAGGAGTTCGCTCCCCAGATGCAGGACATGAGCGCTCTTATCGTGGAGTGCGCCCGCATCACAGCCGAGGCGATGCCGCTGCTGCGCTCGCTAAGCCTCAATTCGGTGCGATTGCATGACCTGACCGAGCGGTTGGTGAAGCTGGAAGGGCATGCCGACATACTGCATGAGGCGGGCCTCAAGGCGCTGTATAATCAGGCGCGGGAAGGCAACCCCATGGACTTCGTCGTCGGAAACGAAATCTATGCCCATCTGGAGAAGGTGACCGACCGGTTCGAGGACGTCGCCAACGAAATCTCCGGGCTGGTCATCGACCACGCCTGATCTTCCACTGACCACAGCGCGCTCGCACGCTCGTAAACGGCCGATCCTTAAGCCTCTTCTCAATCGGCGCGAACCACCGAACGGACCCAATATGCTTCGATCCCTGCAGGACAGAGTATAACCCGCGATGGAAGCTCAGCTCGCATTTCCGCTGCTCATTGCCCTCATCGGCATCGCGCTGGCGTTCGATTTCCTGAACGGCCTGCATGACGCGGCAAACTCCATTGCCACGATCGTATCGACCCGTGTGCTAAAGCCCCAATATGCCGTGGCCTGGGCCGCCTTCTTCAACTTCATCGCCTTTCTATTCTTTGGGCTGCACGTCGCGGAAACCGTCGGCAAAGGCATTGTGGATGCTAACATCATTGACGCCCAGGTGATCTTCGGCGCGTTGATGGGTGCCATAGCCTGGAACCTCATAACCTGGGGCCTTGGCATACCCTCTTCCAGCAGCCACGCGCTGATCGGGGGCTTGTTGGGCGCGGGCACGGCAAAGGCGGGCCTGAGCGCTGTCGTATGGAGCGGCGTGTTCAAGACCAGCGCCGCCATCGTCATGTCTCCCGCGATCGGCCTGCTCCTGGCGCTGTTGCTGGTCCTGATCATCAGCTGGATATTCCGCCGCTTCACGCCGCAAGGTGCCGATCGAGTGTTCCGAAAGCTCCAACTGGTCTCAGCCTCGCTCTATTCTCTGGGCCATGGCGGCAACGATGCGCAGAAGACGATGGGGATCATCGCCGTCCTGCTCTATTCGCAGGGGATGCTCACGGGCGAATTCCACGTTCCTTTCTGGGTGGTGATTTCCTGCCAGGCAGCGATGGGTCTTGGCACACTGTTGGGTGGATGGAAGATCGTCCACACCATGGGATCGAAGATCACGCGACTGACACCTGCTCAGGGTTTTTGCGCCGAAACCGGCGGGGCAATCACGCTGTTCATGGCGACGCATCTGGGCGTCCCAGTCTCAACCACGCACACGATAACGGGGGCCATCGTCGGCGTGGGCGCCTCTCGCCGCTTGTCGGCGGTACGGTGGAACGTGGCGTCTAGTATCGTCATCGCATGGGTCGTCACCCTTCCCGCAGCAGCGCTGATCGGTGGAGGTTTTTACGAGCTCACGCGACTTTTCTAACATAGGCACTTCATATCGCGGCCATTGCGATCAGGACGATCTGCCCCTTCACAAAAGGTGGCGATCGCTCTATATGGCGTTTTGAAAATCCGGTTCCTGCAAGCCTTCCGGCGAGCATGAACCGTCCCCTGGATCGCCCGGGGACCGGTTTCGAATAGCGCGCGAAACCGGCGGGATTGGGCGACATTTGGTGGGTCACAAGGTGCTGACAGTGCGGATCGGACAGTCCCGGCCCGCACTTTTTTGCGTGGCGGCAGAAGGGCGAATCAGCCCTTTCACCCGTCTCGTCAGGCTGAATTTCGCTGCGATGCGAAAAAATGCGACGAATTACAGGCAGGAAACGCAATGGCGACCAAAGCTCTCCCCACGATCAGCAATACCGGCGCGAAGAAGCGCATCAGAAAGGTATTCGGCGACATCCACGAAGTGGTGCAGATGCCGAACCTGATCGAAGTCCAGCGGGAGAGCTATGAGCAGTTCCTGCGGTCGGACCCGTCGATCGGCTATGTGTCGGGCCTCGAAAAGACCCTGCGCTCGGTCTTCCCGATCCGTGACTTCGCTGGCACCGCCGAGATGGACTTCGTTCATTACGAGCTGGAAGAGCCGAAGTACGACGTCGAGGAATGCCGTCAGCGCGGCATCACCTATGCAGCGCCGATGCGTGTCACGCTTCGCCTGATCGTGTTCGAAGTCGATCAGGACACTGAAACCCGCTCCGTGCTCGATATCAAGGAGCAGGACGTCTACATGGGCGACATGCCGCTCATGACGGGCAATGGCACCTTCATCGTCAACGGCACCGAGCGCGTTATCGTGTCGCAGATGCACCGTTCGCCGGGCGTCCTCTTCGACCATGACCGTGGCAAGACCCACTCGTCGGGCAAGTATCTCTTCGCCGCGCGCGTCATTCCCTATCGTGGTTCGTGGCTCGACTTCGAATTCGACGCCAAGGACATCGTCAACGTCCGCATCGACCGCAAGCGCAAGCTGCCGGTCACCGCGCTGCTCTATGCGCTCGGCCTGACCGCCGAAGACATGCTCGGCTTCTTCTACAACAAGGTCGTGTTCGTCCGTGGCGAAGGCGGCTGGCAGATCCCCTACCTCGCCGAAGCATGGCGCGGCCAGAAGCCCGCTTTCGACATCGTCGATGCCAAGTCCGGCGAAGTCGTGTTCGCCGCTGGCCACAAGATTAGCCCTCGTGCCGCGAACAAGGCGGAAAAGGACGGTCTTGAGACCCTGCTGATCCCGACCGAGGAAGTCTATGGCCGCTACAGCGCCTACGACCTCATCAACGAGAAGACCGGCGAAATCTACATCGAGGCCGGTGACGAAGTCAGCCCTGAAAACCTCGAAAAGCTGGACAAGGCGGGCATCGATCGCCTCGAACTGCTCGACATCGATCATGTCACCACCGGCCCCTGGATCCGCAACACGCTGAAGGCCGACAAGGCCGAAGAGCGCGACCAGGCCCTGAGCGACATCTATCGCGTCATGCGCCCCGGCGAACCGCCGACGAAGGAAACCGCTGAATCGCTGTTCGCGGGGCTCTTCTTCGACCCCGAGCGCTATGATCTCTCGGCCGTCGGCCGCGTGAAGCTCAACATGCGTCTCGACCTTGATGCCGAGGACACGGTCACCACCCTGCGCGTCGAGGACATCCTCGCCGTGGTTAAGGAACTGGTGAACCTGAAGGACGGCAAGGGCGAGATCGACGACATCGACAATCTCGGCAACCGCCGGGTCCGTTCGGTGGGCGAGCTGTTGGAAAACCAGTATCGCGTCGGCCTCCTGCGCATGGAGCGCGCCGTCAAGGAGCGCATGTCGTCGGTCGACGTGTCGACGGTCATGCCGAACGACCTCATCAACGCGAAGCCCGCCGTGGCCGCCGTGCGTGAATTCTTCGGCTCTTCGCAGCTGTCGCAGTTCATGGATCAGACGAACCCGCTGTCGGAAGTCACTCACAAGCGCCGCGTCTCGGCGCTTGGCCCGGGCGGCCTGACCCGTGAGCGCGCGGGCTTCGAAGTCCGCGACGTGCACCCGACCCATTATGGCCGTATCTGCCCGATTGAAACGCCGGAAGGCCCGAACATCGGTCTGATCAACTCGCTCGCCACGTTCAGCCGCGTGAATAAATATGGCTTCATCGAGACGCCCTACCGCAAGGTGATCGACACCAAGGTGACCAATGAGGTCGTCTATCTGTCGGCGATGGAAGAAGCCAAGCACACGATCGCGCAGGCGAACGCTGAGCTGAACGCTGATGGCACGCTGGCCGAAGACCTGATCTCGGCGCGTGAAGCGGGCGAATTCCTGATGGCGCCCAAGGACCACATCACCCTGATGGACGTCAGCCCCAAGCAGCTGGTGTCGGTCGCGGCCTCGCTCATTCCGTTCCTGGAAAACGATGACGCCAACCGCGCGCTCATGGGATCGAACATGCAGCGTCAGGCCGTGCCGCTGGTCAATGCCGAGGCGCCGTTCGTCGGCACCGGCATGGAAGGCACGGTTGCGCGGGATTCGGGCGCGGCCATCGCCGCCAAGCGTCCCGGCATCGTCGATCAGGTCGATGCGACCCGTATCGTCATCCGCGCCACCGGCGATATCGAACCCGGCCAGTCGGGCGTCGATATCTACACGCTCCAGAAGTTCCAGCGTTCGAACCAGGACACCTGCATCAACCAGCGTCCGCTGGTGAAGGTGGGCGACCTGATCGAAGGCGGCGACGTGATCGCCGATGGCCCATCGACCGAGTTCGGCGAGCTGGCGCTGGGCCGCAACACGCTCGTCGCGTTCATGCCCTGGAACGGCTACAACTATGAAGACTCCATCCTGATCTCCGAGCGGATCGTGAAGGATGACGTCTTCACCTCGATCCATATCGAGGAGTTCGAGGTCATGGCCCGCGACACCAAGCTGGGGCCGGAAGACATCACCCGCGACATTCCGAACGTCGGCGAGGAAGCGCTGCGCAACCTCGACGAGGCAGGCATCGTTTACATCGGCGCCGAAGTGGAGCCGGGCGATATCCTGGTCGGCAAGATCACCCCCAAGGGTGAATCGCCGATGACCCCGGAAGAAAAGCTGCTCCGCGCGATCTTCGGTGAAAAGGCGAGCGACGTGCGCGACACCTCGCTGCGTCTGCCGCCGGGCGTTGCCGGTACGGTCGTGGAAGTCCGCGTCTTCAACCGCCACGGCATCGACAAGGACGAGCGCGCCATGGCGATCGAGCGGGAGGAAATCGACCGTCTCGCCAAGGACCGCGAGGACGAACGCGCCATCCTCAACCGCGCGACCTTCAACCGCCTCCAGGAAATGCTGCTCGGCCAGACCGCTGCCGCTGCTCCCAAGGGCATCAAGAAGGGCGTCGAGATTGACGAGGCCCTGCTGGGCGAAGTCGAGCGTCATGAATGGTGGAAGTTCGCCGTCGCGGACGACACCCGTCAGGCGGGCATCGAAGCCGTCAAGGCGCAGTATGACGAAGCGGTGAAGCTGATCGTCGAAAAGTTCGAGGATCGCGTCGATAAGCTGCAGCGCGGCGACGAGTTGCCTCCGGGCGTGCTGAAGATGGTCAAGGTCTTCGTCGCGGTGAAGCGTAAGCTGCAGCCGGGCGACAAGATGGCCGGGCGTCACGGTAACAAGGGCGTCATCTCGCGCATCCTGCCGATCGAGGATATGCCGTTCCTTGAAGACGGCACCCATGTCGATATCGTGCTCAACCCGCTGGGCGTGCCGTCGCGCATGAACGTCGGCCAGATTTTCGAAACGCATCTGGGCTGGGCTGCCCGTGGCCTCGGCCAGCAACTCAAGCATGCGCTGGAGGAATGGCGTGAAGCCAATCCGAACCCGCAGGCGGGCGCCATGCCCGACGCGGTCAAGGAACGGCTGCTTGCATCCTACGGCCCGCAATATGCCGATCAGATCGAAGGCCGCACCGCCGAGCAGATCATCGATCTGGCCGAGCATCTGCAGCGCGGCATTCCGATGGCGACCCCGGTGTTCGACGGCGCCCGCGAAGCCGACGTGTCGGCGATGCTGGAGCTGGCGGGCCTGCACTCATCGGGTCAGTCGGACCTGTTCGACGGCCGCACGGGTGACCGCTTCGACCGTAAGGTGACTGTCGGCATCATCTACATGCTGAAGCTGCACCACCTGGTCGATGACAAGATCCATGCTCGTTCCATTGGGCCGTACTCGCTTGTTACCCAGCAGCCGCTGGGCGGTAAGGCGCAGTTCGGTGGCCAGCGCTTCGGTGAAATGGAGGTGTGGGCGCTTCAGGCTTATGGCGCTGCCTACACGCTGCAGGAAATGCTGACGGTGAAGTCGGACGACGTGGTCGGCCGTACCAAGGTCTACGAAGCGATCGTCAAGGGCGACGATACGTTCGAGGCCGGGATCCCCGAAAGCTTCAACGTGCTGGTCAAGGAAATGCGCTCGCTGGGCCTCAACGTCGAACTCGCCGCGATGGACGAGGTCGAGGACGACGACGGCTTCGCGCAGGCGGCGGAATAAAGGGTTTGCGGGGCGCGGCCTGACGGGCGCGCCCTCCCCTTCGCTCCAAAGATTTGCCCTCATGAGGGAATGAAAAAGATGAACGAACTGACCAATTTCGCCAACCCGGTCCAGAAGGCCGAAACCTTCGACCAGATCCAGATCGGCCTCGCCTCCCCGGAGCGTATCCGCAGCTGGTCCTTCGGCGAGATCAAGAAGCCGGAAACCATCAACTATCGCACGTTCAAGCCCGAGCGTGACGGCTTGTTCTGCGCGCGCATCTTCGGTCCGATCAAGGACTATGAGTGCCTGTGCGGCAAGTATAAGCGCATGAAGTATAAGGGCATCGTCTGCGAAAAGTGCGGTGTCGAAGTCACGGTGTCGAAGGTCCGCCGCGAGCGCATGGGCCATATCGAACTGGCCGCGCCCGTCGCGCACATCTGGTTCCTGAAGTCGCTGCCCTCGCGCATCGGCCTGCTGCTCGACATGCAGCTCAAGCAGCTGGAGCGCGTCCTCTATTTCGAATCCTACATCGTCACTGAGCCGGGCCTGACCCCGCTCGAAAAGTTCCAGCTTTTGAACGAAGACGAACTGCTCGACGCGCAGGACGAATATGGCGAAGACGCCTTCTCCGCCGGGATCGGCGCGGAAGCGGTCAAGCAGATGCTGATGGATCTCGATCTTGAGGGCGAGAAGCAGGCGCTGCTGGACGAACTGGCCGTCACCAAGTCGGAACTGAAGCCCAAGAAGATCATTAAGCGCCTCAAGGTCGTTGAAAGCTTCCTGGAATCAGGCAACCGCCCCGAATGGATGATTCTGGACGTCGTGCCGGTCATCCCGCCGGAACTGCGCCCGCTGGTGCCGCTAGACGGCGGCCGCTTCGCGACCTCGGACTTGAACGACCTCTATCGTCGCGTCATCAACCGCAACAACCGCCTGAAGCGCCTCATGGAACTGCGCGCGCCGGACATCATCGTCCGCAACGAAAAGCGCATGTTGCAGGAAGCCGTCGATGCCCTGTTCGACAACGGTCGCCGCGGCCGCGTCATCACCGGCGCGAACAAGCGTCCGCTGAAATCGCTGTCCGACATGCTCAAGGGCAAGCAGGGCCGCTTCCGTCAGAACCTGCTCGGCAAGCGCGTCGACTATTCGGGCCGTTCGGTCATCGTGACCGGCCCGGAACTCAAGCTGCACCAGTGCGGCCTGCCCAAGAAGATGGCGCTCGAACTGTTCAAGCCCTTCATCTACGCCCGCCTCGACGCCAAGGGTCTGTCCATGACCCTGAAGCAGGCCAAGAAGTGGGTCGAGAAGGAGCGCAAGGAAGTCTGGGACATTCTGGACGAGGTGATCCGCGAGCATCCGGTGATGCTGAACCGCGCGCCGACGCTCCACCGCCTCGGCATCCAGGCGTTCGAACCCGTGCTGATCGAGGGTAAGGCGATCCAGCTTCACCCGCTCGTCTGCTCGGCCTTCAACGCCGACTTCGACGGTGACCAGATGGCTGTCCACGTGCCGCTCTCGCTGGAAGCCCAGCTGGAAGCCCGCGTGCTGATGATGTCGACCAACAACATCCTCTCCCCCGCGAACGGCAAGCCGATCATCGTTCCGTCGCAGGACATGGTTCTGGGTATCTATTACCTGTCCATGGAGCGCGAAGGGGAGCCGGGCGAAGGCATGCTGCTGGCCGACATGCAGGAGGTCCATCAGGCCCTCTATGCCAAGGCCGTGACGCTGCACTCGAAGATCATCAGCCGCGTGCCGCAGACCGACGAAAACGGTCAGCAGTATATGAAGCGCTTCGAGACCACGCCGGGCCGCATGCTGCTGGGCGAATGTCTGCCCAAGTCGCACAAGGTGCCCTTCGACGTCGTCAACCGCCTTCTGACCAAGAAGGAAATCGGTGACGTCATCGACCAGGTCTATCGCCACACCGGTCAGAAGGACACGGTGCTGTTCGCCGACGCCATCATGGCGCTGGGCTTCCGCCACGCGTTCCAGGCCGGCATTTCGTTCGGCAAGGACGACATGGTGATCCCGGATTCGAAGGAAGGCACCGTTGCCGAGACCAAGGCGCTGGTGGCTGACTATGAGCAGCAATATCAGGACGGCCTGATCACCCAGCAGGAAAAGTACAACAAGGTCATCGACGCCTGGAGCCGTTGCGGCGACGTGGTAGCGAACGCCATGATGGACGAGATCCGTGCCCAGCCCAAGGACCCGCAGACCGGCCGCATGGCCCAGATCAACTCGATCTACATGATGGCGCACTCCGGTGCCCGTGGTTCGCAGGCCCAGATGAAGCAGCTCGCCGGTATGCGCGGCCTGATGGCCAAGCCTTCGGGCGAGATCATCGAAACGCCGATCATCTCGAACTTCAAGGAAGGCCTTACCGTCCTTGAATACTTCAACTCGACCCACGGCGCCCGTAAGGGTCTGGCCGACACCGCGCTCAAGACGGCGAACTCGGGTTACCTGACCCGCCGTCTGGTCGACGTGTCGCAGGATTGCACCATCGTCGAGGAAGATTGCGGCACCGAAAAGGCGCTGGAGATGAAGGCCATCGTCCAGGGCGGTTCCGTCATCGCCTCGCTCGGTGAGCGTATACTGGGCCGCACCACGGCGCAGGACATCGTCGACAGCAAGGATGGCAGCATCGTCATCCCGATCGGCACCCTGCTCGATGAAGCCATGATCGCGCAGATCGAGGCTATCGGCACCCAGGCCGTGAAGATCCGCAGCCCGCTGATCTGCGAAAGCCGGATGGGCGTGTGCGGCAAATGCTACGGCCGTGACCTCGCCCGCGGTACGCCGGTCAACATCGGTGAAGCGGTCGGCGTCATCGCGGCGCAGTCCATCGGTGAACCGGGCACGCAGCTTACCATGCGTACCTTCCACATCGGCGGCGCGGCGAACTTCAACGAAACGTCGAACCTGGAAGCCCTGTCGGACGGCACGATCGAACTGCGCGACATGCCGACCATCACCGACAAGAATGGCCGTCGCCTGTCGCTCGCCCGCAACGGCGAGATCGCGATCATCGACTCCGAAGGTCGCGAACGCGAAACGCACCGCCTGCCTTACGGCGCGACCATCCTGTTTGCGGATGGCGACACCGTGAAGAAGGGTGAGCGCTTTGCCGAGTGGGATCCGTTCACCATGCCGGTGATCACGGAAAAGCCGGGCATCGTGAAATATGTCGACCTGATCGACAACAAGACGCTGACCGAGCAGACCGACGAAGCGACCGGCATCGCCCAGCGCGTCGTCATCGAGCATCGCGGGTCGGCCCGTACCAAGGAAGATCTGCGTCCGCGCCTCACCCTGCTCGACGATCAGTCGGGCGAAGCCGCTCGCTACATGCTGGCGGTGGGTGCGACCCTGTCGGTCGATGACGGTGCGCAGGTGCAGGCCGGTGACGTGCTGGCGCGTGTCTCTCGCGAAGCCGCGAAGACCCGCGACATCACCGGCGGTCTGCCGCGCGTCGCCGAACTGTTCGAAGCCCGCAAGCCCAAGGACAATGCGATCATTGCCAAGGTCTCGGGCCGCGTCCAGTTCCTCAAGGATTACAAGGCGAAGCGCAAGATCGCCATCAATCCCGAGGATGGCGGCGAGCCGGTCGAATATCTGATCCCCAAGAGCAAGGTGATCGACGTTCAGGAAGGCGACTTCGTGAAGCGCGGCGATAACCTGATCGGCGGTTCGCCCGATCCGCATGACATTCTGGAAGTGCTCGGCATCGAGCCGCTGGCCGAATATCTGGTCGCGGAAATCCAGGAAGTCTATCGCTTGCAGGGCGTGAAGATCAACGACAAGCACATCGAGACGATCGTTCGTCAGATGCTGCAAAAGGTCGAGATCATCGAGTCCGGCGACACCACCCTGCTGGTGGGCGAGCAGATCGACCGCGAGGAAATGGACGAGATCAACGCCAAGCTCCAGCCGGGCTTCGCGCCCGCCGCTGGCAAGCCGGTGCTGCTCGGTATCACCAAGGCCTCGCTCCAGACGCGTTCGTTCATCTCGGCGGCCTCCTTCCAGGAAACCACGCGCGTCCTCACGGAAGCAGCGGTTCAGGGCAAGAAGGACACGCTGGTTGGCCTCAAGGAGAACGTCATCGTCGGCCGCCTCATCCCGGCAGGTACGGGCGCTGGCATGAACCGCATGCGCGTTGCCGCCTCGTCGCGTGACGCCGCTATGCGGGCCGCCCTGCGCGCCTCCAGCCAGATTGACCTGATCGCGCCCAAGACGGCTGCTGAAGAGCATGCTGCCGAACTCGCGCAGGGTCCGGAAGCCGCCATTGGCGACGATCCGCTCGGCGCGGTTCAGGGTGAGGACTTCACCACCCAGGATCTCGACTGAAGCTTTGAAATCATGGGGACCGCTTCCTATCTTGGATAGCGGCTCCCAAGCCCATCGATCCCGCAAGGGAAGATGAAAGAGCCCGCCGGACGCGTCAGCAGTCCGGCGGGCTTTTTCCTGACCGAACTATGCGGCATTTTCCGGCGCAAGCCCCTTGACCAGCCGATCCAACCAGCTTATTTGCGCGCTTCCGATGCGGGCTACACCCGCCTTGGTGCCCGATCCTCTAATGGTAAGAGAGCGGACTCTGACTCCGTCAATCAAGGTTCGAATCCTTGTCGGGCATCCAAACATTCGGCAATCTAGAAAATTTAAGCCATATATGAACTTGGCCATCACCTCCTCTGCCGATCGCTGATATTTGGCGGAGGCAGTGGGCTTGATGACTGATCGCGGTGGAGGCAACGATCGAGGGGCGCCTGACGCGATACCTCCATCGGGCGACAAGGGAGCATCCTAAGTGGCATCACAATCAAGCGAACAAGCCGCTCTTCCTGTTCACGAAATATCAGAAGCTGAATTCTACGCGGACCTGAAACATTGGCGCACCAACATCCGGCCACGTCACTGGCCGGAAAACGTTCGCGTCATCTCACTGGACGGCTTGGCACTCATCGGCCTCGATGATCAAGGCAATGCGTATCTGAATGGGCAACGCCTGTATACAGCACGCCGCTTCGCTTGGCAGGAACGGTTGATCGCGGGATTGCTCGCGCTGTCGGCTATCGTCGGCGCTCTCGCCGCCTCCTGCTCAGCCTGGGCAGACTTGCATCCGCTTTAATCGCCTGATGTCCTGATGTACGGCCGCGGCCAAGACCCACGCTATACCGTCACGCAGCCGGGCGAAGCCCTCTCACTTCCTCGGGAGTGATGGTCTTGGCAAGATTGATCATAGATTTGACGGCAAAAGCCTTCAGTTGCGGCATCTGGGCCTCCCACGGCTTGCCATATCCCGCCAAAATCGTTGACCCTTCGATCGACGTGTTGATGAACAGGGTCACGATGTCGACTTCCTCGGGGGAAAGCGCCGGGTTGAGTTCGGCGACATAGGAAGCCATCAGATTGTGCATATACTGATTAACCATCTCGACCCGTTCCGCGACGAACTGATTGTGGTTCGCCATCGCCCACAATTCTGTAAACAGGTGGGTCATCTTCTTCGTCTTCGTTTCGTCCAAGGTGCCCCCGATGACCAGTGCGAGCGCTTCTTCGGCGGGTAATCCTTGATTGGTGAGGCTGACCCTCGCCTCGCCCACGGTCGGGCTCAGCAGTTCGTCCAGCAGCACCTGAACCAGCATTTCCTTACGCGGGAAATGACGGCTCACATTTCCGACCTTCATCCCACATTCGGCAGCAATCCGGCGAAGGGTGAACGCAGATGCGCCCTCATCGACGAGAACGTGCAACGCGGCCTTGAGGATTGCATCGACCGTGTCGGACCCCCGGGAATATACTCCCGGGCGAGGAGGAGCGACAAGCTTGGCCTTTTTCACCTTAAGATCAGTCATACTCCCCCGTAGCGCTGATTTGAATTGATGAAAAGTTCTGCTCGCATGTCATCTGACCATTCAGTTTATGAAAAGTCGATAGCGTTATTCACCCTTCGCGACATGGTTATCAAAGGGCTACCCGCTCCAACTTTCCGCTATCCTGCTACGAAGGTTGCACGCGCGGAAGGCCATCGGGCAACCATGATCAATAGTAACCGCAGAACATAATGGTCCGAAGCGCGACCCTGCGATCGTCGCCGCTGTCCGGACGTTGACATACGACAACTTTTAGTCAAGCATTTCTGGTGATCTGCAGCGATAAGCCTGTGTGAAATCGATCTTGTTTGCAAAGGACCCTTAAAGACATGACGCTCAACCGGGAAACCGATACGGCCCTCAACCCTTTGTTTCTAAATCGCTGGTCGCCGCGCGCCTTTGATGGCTCCGTCATGCCCGCTGACGATCTGCGCACCATATTGGATGCCGGACGCTGGGCGCCCTCTTCCTTCAATTATCAGCCCTGGCGCTTTCTCTATGCGACGCGTGACGACGCCGCCAATTGGGCGCGTTTCCTCGATCTGCTGATCCCCTTCAACGCGATCTGGGCCAAGGAAGCTTCGGTACTTTTGTTCATCCTGAGCGAAACGACCATGGGGTCGCCGGACAAGCCCAGCCATTCGCACAGTTTTGACGCTGGCGCCGCCTGGTCGGCCATAGCGCTGCAATCGACTCTGATTGGCTATCACGCCCATGGCATGGTCGGGATCGATATGGACAAAACCAGGGCGGAGTTGGGCGTTCCGGACGGGTTCCGGATAGAGGCCGCCGTAGCTATTGGCCGGATGGGCGACCCCGCGTCTCTTCCGGAAAAGCTGCAGGCGCGCGAAGAACCCAGCAACCGCAAGCCTCTCGAAGAGATTGCCTATTCCGGCAACTTCCGCGGCTGACTTGAAACTGCGGCGCCGATCATCGATCGACAAGCGCCGTTATGAAAGTTGGGGGAGGCACCATGTACCTCCCCCTTTCCCCTGATCCAGAAGCCTTCAGGCGCTGGATGTCACAAGATGGTCGCCCACATTTATACGCGTGATGACCACGCGCCTCACATGAGTTGGACCACCTCGATCAAATTGCCTTCGACGTCTTTGACGAAGGCCACATGTACGCCATGTTCGGGCTCCGGATGAGCAGCCACGACCACAACACCACCTGCGGCGGCGGCACTTTCCACGAACCGGTGGATATCATCGGCGATGAACCCCAGGATAACCGACTCTGTGGCCGATTTTTCCACGTCGAGGAACTTCGTCAGCGTGAAGTTCCCCGTGCCCGGCGGATTTGACTTGAAGTACAGTTCCCGAATGGGACGCCCTGCGATTTCCGCATCGGCCTGCGCTTCCTCGACCAGGCCGCATACGGCGCCATAGAAAGCCGCAACCTTGTCAAGGTCCTGCACGATCAGCTTCGTAAAGCCTAAAGGAACTACTTTATTCACATCTGACATATTCATCGCTCTTCATTATAAGCATATTCAACCCTTCGGAACTTCAAGTCATTTTCCGAATGAGTAGCGCAGACGGACCCCGTACATTCTGGGTTCGCCGTATAATGTCGCAGTAAAGAACTGACTATTATAGGTGTTGCTGTTGCTGACGCGATACAGCTTGTTCGTCAGGTTGGTCGCGTAGAAGCCTATGTCCACACGGCTACCCGCAACATTCCGCCAATCGAGCGACAGGTTCAGCGTTCCGAATGGTTCAAGCCGTTCGCCCGGCTGCTCCCCAGGAAGGCTGGTACCCGCCGTATGCTGCGCCGAGGTGTGTGAATAGTTGACGAACATCGCAAGTGTGCCGAGATCGCTGCCAAGCGGCTGCTCTGCCGACACGTGGAAGCTGTAGATGTACGGCGACACATATTGGAACGGGATGCAGGTCAGATCTACAGTCGCCGGAGCAGTTATGACATTGCCGGTACAGTCCTGAGTGGGGCTGCTCGGCGCAAATTCGTATTTCTTATATTTGGCATCTGTATAGCTGAACGTACCGCCGATCTCGACACCGGGAATCGGCCGCAGCGACGCTTCCGCCTCTATGCCCTGGATGCGCGCATCTGCGGAAAGAACCCTTGCGCCAGCGGCCCCAGTGTCGGGATTGAAGTCACCGGTCGCGCGCTGAATACCCTTATAGGTCAGATAATAATAGGTAGCGTTGAGCCGAAGCGGCATGCCCGCCAGTCGCACATCCGACTTGAAGCCCGCTTCATAGGATGTGACGAACTCCGGCGGGAAAGTTCGGGTGGTGGTAAACACCGCATTGGCGTTTATGCCACCGGCCTTGTAGCCACGGCTGATCTTGCCATAGACGAGAAGCTCAGGCGAAAATCTGTAATCTACACCAATGTTCCAGGTCGGCTCATTGGTCTTCAGATTCGCCTCAAATGAGCAACCGGCGGCGTCTGGTGCGATCGTATTGTCGGCGAAGCAGAAGAATGCCCCTGGAGCGATTACCTGATACAGACCCGCCGAGCCGCTGACCCTATCCCAAGTGTACCGAATGCCGCCGGTGACCTTGAGGTTCTGCAATGCAGGCGAAACCAGTCCCAAATCCAGCGTCGACTGCGCGTATAGCGCTTTCGACGTATTGGTGATCGCATATCTTATGTCATACACGCCGCAAACCAATGGGTTGCCGGTGAACAAAGCTGGACAGAAGCCAGTTGCACCCGCCCCCTGAGTCCCGGCCGGACGCTGATCATAGTAGAATGCGCCTGCGGTAAAGGTGAGCAGCTTGTCAAACAAATCGCCCTGAAGCTGCAATTCCTCGGTGAAAACCTTGATATCATCTCGCGGTAGCCGCGTCGGTGAAGCATTATCGTAGATGATCGGGGTGCCGTCCCCGGGCAACGTGACTACGCCCCGAGCCGGATAGCTTCTTGGATCGCCATCGTCGAACTGGAAGATGGTGCCGTCACTGTCGACGGCATATGTCGTCTTGAAGCGTTGATAGCTGACTATGTTACGCAGCGTCAGTTCTTCGTTCAGTTTGAGCGTGGAAGTATTGGTGACACCCCAGGTCTTCGTCCTTTGAAACGAATTGGTGCCATGGGCTGTTTGTCTGGGTCCACGAGCACCTGCTTCAGCGCTAGCCACCCTGTAGACGTCGCACGATGCGCTAAAGCCAGGGATTGTCGGTCCTTCAACGCAGAAAGGAAGGCCGACAAAACTGGTGGCCGCCAGTCCCGCAACGTTGAGATGCGTGTTGACCGTACCGGTCCCATGGGTCCGGGAATTCGCCCCATAGGCCATGGTATAATTTTCAAAGGTCTCGGTCGGCCGCAGCGTCAGCCCAACACGCCCGGAATACCAGTGCAAATTATCGCGATCGGTGTTCCAGACCACGTCCCGCGTATAGCCATCACGATCCTGATAGGCTCCGGCCACCCGCAGCAAAACCTTGTCATCCACGATCGGGACGTTGATCGCACCTTCAAGTTCCTTGTTTTCGTAATTACCGAACTTGCCCTGAACATAGCCTTCAAAGTCGTTCGTCGGCTTTTTGGGAACCAGCAGCACTGCGCCGCCAGTCGTGTTACGTCCGAACAAGGTTCCTTGCGGACCGTTCAGGACCTGGACATTCTCCAGATCTACGAAATTACCGGCACCGCCTTGTTGAGGAATTGAGATCGGCGCGGGCAGCGGCACTTCATTCAGATAAACGACCACACCAGGCGACGCCTGGAAGGTCGCGCCCTGCCCTCGGATCGTAAAGCTTTGCGCTTCACGTGAGGGATTGCCGTTGTTGCCAACCACCAGAGACGGAACCGTCGCCTGCAAATTTTGCGGCTGCGTTATGCCTTGCTGCTGGAGACGCTCTGGCGAAAATGCCGTAATCGCAATGGGAACGTCCTGCGCGCGCTCGTCACGGCGCTGCGCGGTAACGACAATTTCATCCAGGGCTGAGTTCACGCTCGAACCAGGGGCCGATTGGGCCTGTGCCTGCGCGGCCCCCGCAATGCACAACGCCGTCACCCCGGCTCCACATAGCAGCTTCAAGCTATTTTCTACTGATCGCATCATTGCTACTCCCCATATGTAGCAATGCCCCTCCACATGGGACATCGCGGCTCCCGGCAAAAGTTACCGGTTCCGATCGGCGATTGGGTTTTGATATTCGTTCCGTCAGCAACTTCGCTGACTGTTCCCATCATATGTTCGCCATCTACGATAGTTGACGTATTTCAACCATTGTCAAGATGAATTTATTTTCACATATCGTTGTTCTATAAGTTGCCGCCTATTCGGAAAACCGGCGATATTATAATCCGCCCCAAGCGCTCTTCCGCATTTCTTAGAACGGAAATGGCGGGCCGCAGAGGCCCGCCATTCACTTCATCTTGCATTGTACCGAATTCGGCTATCAGGCGGCGAGCGGCGCCTCGTTCATGTCAGCCGGAATGTTCGCCGGACCGTTCACGGCAAACACCTGGCTGAGCATGCCGATGAACGCGCGATCGGTCAGCGGATCGGTCGGCGTTTCGAACTGAGCGCCACGGTTGCGGGCTTCGTCCATCAGCATGTTCAAAGCCTGGTCGTGCGTGATGTCGTCCGTGTGGTCGAACGTCCGCTTCAAGTCGGCCATATCCGTGAACACCCGCGCACCCCAGTGAACCAGCAGGCGCACTTCGTCTGCCGGCAGCTGCTGATTGACCACTCCATTGGTCTCGATCCGCCAACCGCCTTCAACCGTCGGATCGGGTGCCATCACGCTGCTGATATCCAGACCTTCGGAACGACGCAGCGCAAGCGGGCCGGTCGCCTGAGCGTGGTGGAACATCATCTCATTCTCGGCAACGACCGCGCGACCCCACATAGGCGCAGTGATCTGCTTGGGTTCGCCCCGCGGACCGTCCGGCCAATAGTTGAATCCGCCGCCGATATTGCCCTTATAATACCAGCCGGTGACCTGCATCTTCTTGCTGCGCCATTGTTCGAACATGCGAGACTTGGCCATCGTCAACAGAAGCCAAAGCGGCGCGTTTTCCATGGTCATTCCGCGGAAGACCGTGCCATCGAGATGCGGCGGCCCACCGATGAGGGTCGGCCCCTGAATGTTGATCAGAAACGTCTCTGGCTCAGCATATTTGGCGCCCCAATAGTTGCGCGACATTTCAAGAAACTTGGAGTTATAATAGCAGTCGTTCAGTTCGGGATAGAAGCAGACACCCTGACGGGCGATATACCCCCGGAACGTCCCGCTGCCTTGCAGGATCATGTCCCAAGTCAGCGTGATTCCTTCAGGAATGGTACCGCCGGTCGTGGCGATAACCTCTTCGGGAGACTTGAAGTTTTCGGCGAGAATGAGCGGCCACGGCCCATTCTCCCGCACAACCTTGAATATCCGCTGACGCTGATCTTCCGTATAGGCGTTTTCGATCACGTAAGGCGGCGCTACCGGACGGAACTGGTCGGCAAAATCGGTAGTCATCAGGCACTCCATTGATAAACTGGACGTCGTCTCACTCCAATCGCCCGGAAATGCCGTTGGCCCGCCGCGATTCGAGGGGATGCGCTAACCGGATGTTGGACCATAAGTTGACGATCGTCAACTGTGTCAAAAATTAGAAATATGTAATGATCGTGCATTGTTCCGCCTGAGCGGAAATTGGCCGATTCCCCGTCGAAATCGCCTGGATGGTACAAGCGGACGCCGTCGCGGAGTCAGGCTGACCGATGTTCACGCGGGGAACGCCCTGCCCTAACGGCCTCTCGGCCCTGTTGATCGCGGGCTCAGCGCATCGCGCATCGCGACGCTTGAGTTGATGCGCGCTACGCCCGGCATCCGGGACAGGATTTCACTGTGGATGATCTCATAGGCAGCAACGCTTTCCGTTTCGACGCGCAGCCAATAGTCGGTCCCGCCCGTCATCAGGAAACATTCGCGGATCTCCGGACATTGTCTGACGGCATGTTCAAAACGCGCCAGATAATCTTCGGTCTGCCTGTCGAGCGTCACCTGCACCAATATGTTCACGCTATTCTCACCGACCCGCAAGGGGCTGGTCAGCACCGTATAGCCGCGAATGACCCCCGCATCTTCCAGCAGCTTGATCCGTCGGTGACAGCTTGACGGCGACAGCCCGACTTCCTCGGCTATCTCGGAATTGGGACGTCTTGCATTGAGCCTCAGCAAGCGCAGGATCGCCCGGTCGGTCTGATCCAGTCCTACGGCCATTTCGCCCAATTCCTTCGCACATTCTCTCAATAATATCGACATTGTAGAACATACTGCGTCACTTTGGGAGAAAAAGGCGCAAGCCCCCCTCTACAAAATGCATGAGGGGGATCGCTAAATGGGATCGCTGGATTGCGCGGGCGCGGTGTTACGCATCGATTTGGACGCCCTTGTGGAAAACTACCGCATCATCGCGCGCCGCGTGGCACCTGCGGAGGTGGCTGGCGTCGTCAAGGCTGATGCCTATGGCACTGGCGCTTCGGCAGTGGCATCCGCCTTGCTGGACGCGGGTTGCCGCCGTTTCTTCGTGGCGCAACTGAACGAGGCGCTGGCGCTCAAGCCTGACCTCCCCGACCACGTCCAGCTGTTCGTCCTGAACGGACTCCAGCCCGGAGCCGAGCGGCAGTGCCTAGACGCGGGCGCAACGCCCGTCCTCAATTCCCTCGATCAGATCAGGCGCTGGTCGGGCCTCGCGCAGGCAACGGGCCGCCCCCTTCTCGCAGCGCTTCAGGTCGATAGCGGCATGTCACGGCTCGGCCTTTCCCCGGAAGAAGCGAAGGCGATCCTCGCTGACCGATCGCTCCTGAACGGCATCGACCTCGTGCTCATCATGAGCCACCTCGCCTGCGCCGACGACCCGTCTTCCGCCTTCAATGACAGGCAGGTCGCCACCTTCAACGATTTTGCCCGCCACTTCCCCGATGTGCCGCGTTCGCTCGACAATAGCGGCGGCAGTTTTCTCGATCACCCTCATTATGAGGTCGTGCGCGCCGGGATCGCGCTTTACGGCGGGGCGCCGCAGAACGGGCTCAATCCCATGCGCCCGGTCGTTTCGCTAGAGGCGCGGATCGCGCAGCTACGCACTGTCACTTCTGGAACGGGCGTGGGATATGGCCTGTCCCACACGGCAGAGCGCGTATCGCACATCGCGACCATCCCGGTCGGCTATGCGGACGGCTGGCCGCGCCAACTCAGCAACCGTGGCGCGGCCTTCATCGGCAATATCAGGGTGCCGATAGTCGGCCGAGTGTCGATGGACAGCATCACGCTCGACGTGACGGACGTTCCCGACATGCTGCTCTATCCTGGCGCGCCGGTCGAACTGCTCGGCCCCCATCAGTCGATCGACGATGTCGCGGCCGACGCGGGCACCATTTCGTACGAAATCCTCACCCAACTCGGCCACCGATACGCCCGTGAATATCACGCCGCGCAGGCCATCGAGCAAAAGCGGAGTATGACAGCATGAAGGTCGCCATTCTGGGAAGCGGGGTCATCGGCGTGACTTCGGCGTGGTATCTCGCCAAAGCGGGCCATGAAGTCGTGGTGATCGACCGGCAGCCTGGCCCGGCGCTGGAAACCAGTTTCGGCAACGCCGGAGAGATTTCGCCGGGCTATGCTTCGCCCTGGGCCGCGCCGGGCATACCGATGAAGGCGCTGCGCTGGCTGTTCATGCAGCACGCGCCGCTCATCCTTCGCCCGACATTCGATGCCGCCATGTGGCGCTGGATGGTGGCCATGCTCGGCAACTGCACGGAAAAGGCCTATGCCGTGAACAAGAGCCGCATGGTGCGCCTAGCCGAGTTCAGCCGCGATCAGCTCATCTCGCTCCGCTACGAAACGGGCGTTGCTTATGATGAGCGGACCCAGGGCACGCTCCAGCTGTTCCGCGAACAGAAGCAAATGGACGGTATCGGCAAGGACGTAGCCGTGCTGAAGGCGGACGGCGTTCCCTTCGAAGTGCTCGACCGGGCAGGCTGCATCGCGGCCGAACGGGGCCTTGCAAACAGCGCATCGCCGATCGTAGGCGGCCTGCGCCTGCCCAATGACGAGACGGGGGATTGTTTCAAGTTCACCAACGCTCTTGCCGTCATGGCAAAGGCCGCAGGCGTCACTTTCCTGCACGATCACAAAATCGAACGTCTCGTTACGGATAATGGCGCGATCGATCATGTCGAAACCGACAAGGGACCGATCAAGGCAGACGCGTTCATCGTCGCGCTGGGCAGCTACTCCCCGCTGCTGGTCGCGCCGTTGGGGATCAAGCTGCCGGTCTATCCGGTGAAGGGCTATTCGATAACCGTTCCCATCACCGATGCGGAGCGCGCCCCCGTTTCAACGCTGCTGGATGAAAGCTTCAAGGTTGCCATCACGCGACTGGGCGACCGCATCCGGGTGGGCGGCATGGCAGAGCTTTCAGGCTTCTCGACAAACCTCCCGGACAAGCGTCGCGACACGCTGGAATATTCGGTTGAGTCCTTATTTCCGGCGTCCGGCAATCTTCGCCATGCCAGCTTCTGGTCGGGTCTGCGTCCCATGACGCCGGATGGCACGCCCGTCATCGGCCCTACACATATTCCGAACCTATATCTCAACACCGGCCATGGCACACTTGGCTGGACCATGGCCTGCGGCTCCGGACATGTGATCGCGGACATTATTTCCAACCGGAAACCGGCAATCGAAACCGCCGACCTGTCCATAGCGCGATATCGCTGACGCTCGCGCGGGCACCTAGAGCGCGCTGCGTTAAATCAGACACAAGACGCGCGCTCTAGTTTTTTGTTTTCGCATCGTTTTAGGCGCAAAACCGGTTCCCACTTTTGCGCACGATGCTCTAAGACATGGCGCCGTCGTCTCGCATATCTACGCGACGACGGCGCCAATTGCCCTAAAGCCTGGCCCAGACTTCACGCAGCCGCCGCTGCGCTGTGTTGACCCGCAATCCAGGCGAATACCATCGCCGGGCCAAGCGTCGCGCCTGCACCGGGATAGGTCCTGCCCATGACCGGGGCAGCGCAATTGCCTGCGGCGTACAGCCCTTCGATGACACTGCCATCCGCGCGCAGCACCCGCGCATGCTCGTCAGCCATCAGTCCCCCCTTGGTGCTGAGGTCACCGGGGTAAAAGCGGGTCGCGTAAAATGGCGCCTTGTCGATGGGGCCGAACGATGGGTTCGGCTGATTGCCGGGATCGCCATAATATTGGTCGTACACATTGTTGCCACGACCGAAATCCTCATCGACGCCGGTCGCGGCCATGGCATTCACGCGCTCGACCGTCCGGTTGAGGCCCGCCGCATCGATCCCGATTTTCGCAGCAAGCTGGTCAAGCGTCGGCGCCTTGATGAAGAAGCCGTTTTTCACGAGATCCCCGTTCATCCCCGGCGGGGTGCCTCCGAAGAAATAGCGACTGCGATAGCGGGCATCGAAGATCAGCCAGCTCGGCACTGCCCCCACGGTCTTGTCGCGGTCCAGCATGGCCCGCCCGGCGTTGACATAGGATGCCGCCTCATTCGTGTATCGCTGCCCCGAAGAATCGACAATGATCGATCCGGGCAAGGTGCGTTCCCAGATGCCGACATTGATGGTGCCATTCGGCAGGATCGACACGGGATACCATGTGGCAGCATCCATCAGGGCGAGTTCGGCGCCCACCTCCGCGCCGATTTGGTGAGCGTCGCCGGTATCGCCGGGACTGGCCGGACTCCACTCGCCGCTGACCTCCTGAAACTGCTTGCGATACTGGCTGTTCTTCGCGAAGCCGCCGGTGGTCAGCAGCACGCCGCGCGGCGCCATGATCCGCCGCTGTGCCTCCCCCTCGCCGATCACGACGCCCACCACTTTATCGCCCTCCTGGATCAGCGACTTGAGCGGGCTATCCAGAAGGACGGGTATGCCAAGGCGCTGAACGATGACCATCAGCTGCCCCATCAATGTCCCGCCCAGGCACAACGGCTCGCGCCCCCGCACGCGCCAGGCGGCCGTGCGCGCGATGATACCCATGAACCTGGAGAACGCCTTCAACGACCGCAACATCACCGGTATCACAGGCGCGTCATCGGTGCCCATTACCATCGATGGCATGTCCGATTTGCGCATCGTCTTGAGCCAGTCGCCCAGCTTTTTGCCGTCGAAATTCACGCCTTCCAGCGTCCGGCCCACGCGCGCGCCCGGCTGATCCTGATGATAATCGGGGTATCTTGGTGCCCGGACCCAACCAAGGCCCTGCTGCTCCAGGGCCAGCACCATCTGCGGACCAACATTCAGATAGGCGACCTTGCGCTCTTTGCTGCTCGCCGGGCCGACATCTCCGATGGTCGCTTCCATATAGGCAAGCGCGGCCTCGAAACTGTCTTCCACCCCGTCCCGCTCCATCAGCGGATTGTTGGGTATCCAGACCCCGCCGCCAGAAAGCGCGCTCGTCCCGCCCCAACGGTCGGTTTTCTCGATGACCAGCGGATTGAGGCCGTTCAACTTGGCGGCAATCGCGCCGACCAGGCCACCCGCCCCACTTCCCACGACAATGAAATCAGCCTGATAATCGCGCAACGCTTTGCCCCTGTTTGTGTATTTGCCCAGGATTCCGCTGCATAGCGACGCTTCCCGACATGCAGCGTCTATAGCTATCCGACACCGCAAGTGAAGCGTAAGGGATAAATGGCGCTGGTGTACTTTCGCAGGAGCGTCAATATAATCGCTGACGCCTGTTCATCAGGTCTGCCCCGCCCAACATTTCCAATAAGTTTTAGGAGAGTGAGAATGTCCGACGATCGGCTGAACGGAAGGGTCGCAGTGATAACGGGCGGGGGCGATGGCATTGGCCTCGGCGTTGCTCGACGTTTTGCGCGCGCGGGCGCGACGGTAATCATCGCCGAATTCGATGCAGGCAAGGGAACGGCTGCGGCAGATACGATTGTCGCAGAGGGCGGCCGGGCGCGCTTCGTGCGTACCGACGTCACGGATCGCGCGCAGATGGAGGCGGCCGTGGATGCGGCTGTCGATCAGTTCGGCAGCATCGATATATTGGTCAACAACGCCTATCGCGGCCGGGACTTTGCCCGCGCCGAAGCGATGGGCGACGAATATTTCCATGAATCCTTCGACATCAACCTGTTCGGTCCCAAATGGGCGATGATGCGCGCCTTTCCCCATATGAAGGCGAACGGCTGGGGGCGGATCATCAGTCTCTGTTCTCTCAACGGCGTCAACGCGCATATGGGGACTGCCGATTATAATGTGGGCAAGGAAGCGCTTCGCACCCTTACCCGCACCGTGGCACGGGAATGGGCCGGTTTTGGCATTTGCGCCAACATCATTTGCCCGGGCGCCGCATCCGCCTCGTTCAACAATTTCAAAGCACTTCAACCCGAACTGGCCGCCGATGCCGAGCGCGCCAATCCGATGGGACGCATGGGCGACCCCGAAAAGGACATTGGCGGCGCAGCCTTGTTCCTGGCCAGCGAGGACGCGCGCTATGTCACCGGCAACACGCTGTTCGTGGACGGCGGAGGTCACATCAACGGCGTCAACTGGGTGCCCGATCTGCCCTGAGATGCCAGGATGGATCGACCGTGCCTGCCCCCCGACTGACGCCCAGTCGCGACTATAGAGTAGAATAATCCAAATTCTGTGAGATCATGGTCGGCATGGTGATGAACCATAAGCGCGGAAGGGAAGAATGAAGGCGGTGCTCGCGATCGATCAGGGGACCACATCCACCCGATCGCTGCTGATCGATGAAGCAGCCGCCGTGCGAAGCGCCACGCAGATCGACCTGAAACAATATTATCCGGCCGACGGATGGGTCGAACATGATCCCGAAGCGATATGGCGCGACGTCGTGGCGACGGCGCGTGCGGCGTTGGACGAGGCGCACCGCACGGGGCTGGACGTCGCCGCCATCGGGATCGCCAATCAGCGCGAAACCTGCCTGCTGTGGGACCGTGAAAGCGGACAGCCCATCCATCCGGCCATCGTCTGGCAGGACAGGCGCGGTGCGGACCTGTGCAGCCGGTTCATCGCGGATGGTTTCGAACCCGTAGTCACCAGCCGCACCGGCCTTCTGCTCGATTCCTACTTCACGGCCAGCAAGCTCGCCTGGCTGCTCGAAACAATCCCCGGCGCGCGCGACCGCGCCGAAAAGGGGCAACTGGCCTTTGGCACCATAGACTGTTTCCTGCTGTGGCGCCTGACAGCGGGAAAGGTGCACGCAACCGACGCAACCAACGCCAGCCGCACCTTGCTGTTCGACATTGCCAAGATGGCATGGTGCCCGGACCTGTGCCGAATGTTCGACATCCCGATGCAAATATTGCCCGAAGTGCGTGAGAATGACTGCCTCTTCGGGACATCGGACAAGAATATCCTGGGCGTATCGCTGCCCATTGCCGGAATGGTTGGGGATCAACAGGCCGCGTTGATCGGCCAGGGGTGCCTGAACCGGGGCGGCGCAAAGGTCACGCTGGGAACAGGTGGGTTCGCGATGCTGAACACAGGCGGGCAGATCTGCCGATCGAAGCACCGGATGCTGTCCACCGTCGCCTGCTATTCCAATGGAAGCGTCAGCTACGCGATCGAAGGGGCATTCTTCGTCGCGGGCGCGGCCGTCCGGTGGACGCGGGACAGACTGGGCTTGGTCGCCACGGCCGCCGAGACCGAATCCATGGCGCGGTCCTTACCCGACAATGGCGGCGTCTATCTCGTCCCCGCCTTTGTCGGCTTGGGCGCTCCGCACTGGAACCCACATGTAAGGGCGATGCTGACAGGGATGACCTTCGCCACGGGTCCTGAACATATCGTGCGTGCGGCGCTGGAATGCGTCGCCTACCAGAGCACGGACCTGTTAGACGCCATGGCGCTCGACAGCGCCGTCCAGCCTGATGAGCTCAAGGTGGATGGCGGAATGGTCGCCAATGACTGGTTGTGTCAGTTCCTCACCGACATATTGGACCTCACCATCATCAGGCCCGCCAACATCGAAACCACGGCACTGGGCGCCGCCTTCCTCGCCGGATCGGCGACGGGGGTCTGGACGGCACTCCCCGAAGCCGCGTCGCGCGTGACGCCCGACCGGCGGTTTAGCCCAACACTACCCGCTGTTCAGAGGGAGCGCTTCATCGCCGGTTGGCGCGGTGCGGTTGAGCAGGCTCTAAACGCTTCATCCCCGGAACGCCCCTCCTCTCAGCAATCACAGGACGTTTGAGGGACCTCTAACCCTTCAACTCGCCTTGAAGCTATCGCGATAGGTTTCGCGTAGCACCGTCTTCTGGACCTTCCCCATCGTATTCTTGGGCAACTCCTGCACGAACACGAATCTTTTCGGCTGCTTGAAGCGTGCGAGCCTGTCCGCCAGTGCGGCAGCGATGGCCGATTGGTCGGTGAAGGACGGATCGCGCGCCACGATCGCGGCGACGACACCCTCGCCCAGGTCGGGATGCGGCACGCCCACGACGGCCGATTCATGGACTTGCTCCAGTTCGTCCAACGCAGCTTCGACTTCGGCCGGATAGATGTTGTACCCGCCGGAAATGATCAGGTCTTTCGCGCGCCCTACTATGGAGACATAGCCTTGCTGATCGATCAATCCCAGATCGCCTGACATGAAATAGCCATCGCGAAATTCGGCGGCGGTCTTTTCGGGCATGCGCCAATATCCCTGAAACACATTGGGACCGGCAATTTCGATCATCCCGACATCGCCCTGCTTCAGCACCTGGCCAGTTTCGGGGTCCGTGATGCGGATCGAAATTCCCGGCAGCGGCAGGCCCACGGTCCCCGCAATGCGTTCGCCGTCATAGGGGTTGGACGCGTTCATGTTCGTTTCGGTCATGCCATAGCGTTCCAGAATGGCGTGACCCGAACGTTCCAGAAATTCGCGGTGAATGTCGGCGGAAAGCGGCGCCGATCCCGACACGAACAAACGCATATGCCGCACGAGCGCCCGGTCGAAACGTGGGTCGCCGAGCAGGCGTATGTAGAAAGTGGGCACGCCCATCATGGTCGTAGCAGCCGGGAGCGATTGCAACACCGCCTCCAGATCGAAGCGTGGATGAAAAATCATCGACGCGCCCGATGCGAGCACGACATTGGTCGCCACGAACAGGCCGTGGGTATGAAAGATCGGAAGCGCGTGCAGCAGAACGTCATCCGCCGTGTAGCGCCAATAATCCCGCAACGTCATCGCGTTGGACGCCAGATTGGCGTGGCTTATCATCGCGCCCTTCGACCGGCCCGTGGTGCCGGACGTGTAGAGGATCGCGGCAAGATCGCTATCGTCCCGGTCGACTGTCGCAAATTGGGTAGCGCTTTCGCGTGCCAGTTCGACCAGGCTGCCGTCGCTGTCGCTGCCCATGGTTTCCACGGAGCCAACCCCGGCCTCGCTCGCAAGACCGGCAATTGCGGCCCGGTTCAGCGGATCACAGACGAACAGCACCGGGGCGGCATCACGCATGAAATAGTCGAGCTCGCCAGCCGTATAGGCCGTATTGAGCGGCAGGAAGATCGCCCCCGCACGCAAGCAACCCAGATAGAGTATGAGCATGTCGATGCTCTTTTCCGCCTGCACCGCAACCCTGTCTCCGACCTTCACGCCCAGCTCGCCGATGGCGTTGGCGAAGGCGGCCGAACGCTCCTCGACATCCCCGTAACTGATGACATTTCCATCCAGCATATGGGCGAACGGACGACGGCGATCCTCCGGGAAGCAGGCTTGGAGGCTGGTGTAAAGATTGGTCATGGCAGGCAGCTTTCACAGAGGCTCGGCAAGGATGAGCCCGAACGTTTCCCGAGGATGTGATGAACATCGGCGTATGCTTCACACCGCCAGATTTCCCCACGCTTCGTACCAAGGATTGCGGCTTTCGAAGGTCGTGCATACACGATGATTGAACAGCCGCAATATGAGATGTGATCGGCGGAATGGGGGACGGACCATGCATGGGATATATGAGGGAAAGCCCTTGTTCGCTGAACTGCCGCACATTGTTTCAGTGGTGACGCGGTGACGATCTCGGGCGTCGCGCTTCTCGCAATCTGCACGCTAGTCGGTGCGTTCTGCGGACGCCCTGCTGGGCGTGAAAGCCAATGTCGGGCGTCGGCATCGCCATGATCATGCTCATCGCCGCGCGACTATGGCTGGCGCGGCGTGGAGCCATGAACAGGGGCGTAATGCTGGGCGTCGAATTCTGGGGCACCCTTTATATCCCGGGCGATGGCGGCCAACCAGAATGTGGTCGCCGCCGTCAAATCGGGGCCGCTGGTCGCCATCGCCGCCATCCTTGCGGTGGCTGTCTGCTTTGCCGCCGTGGCCATCATCAGCAGAATGGACCAGGACGCCGAAACGATGGACGAGATCGAGGCGCGCGAGGCGGCGGCATCATGGGTGGCGCGATGCTCCGCGATTTCGCGATCGTCGCGACCGCTTTTGAAGTCGACGTGGCAAAGGCGCGGCAGGCCGGACTGATCGGGGCGGTCGCCCTGACGCTCGGCTCGCATGGCAACCGCGCAGGGGCGGGAGAGCCGGATTGGGCAGCTCCCAATAGAAGCACTTTGGAAGGACGGGACCCCGTAATTCGACCTGCGCTATACCCACAAATCGCCACAAAAATCGACCCGATCGACGACGTTGAAGCTGGCGCAGCGGCGGTCCAAGCGCTTCATGTTTACAAGGTCAGCCGCAGGGGGCCGGTGCGGATCATTATGAAGCTGCTTCATATGTTGGTGATCCGACCAGCCCTGCCTTGACCTTAGAACTTGAAGTTGCCCGTCAATCCAAACTCGCGTGGATTGGTCACATTGACCGTGCGGTAGCCCGAGTCATAGTCCACGCCGCTGGACGTGCCGACTATGGCATTGCCCTGGCTGATGTTGGCGATCCGCTTCTGGTTCAGGACATTCTTCGCAAACAAGGTGAATTCCCATTTGCTATCCTCGGCACGAAGACCAACGAACAGGTTGAGCATTTCACGGCTACGATAATCATAATCGATCCGGTCGGAATAGAAGCCGGGCCGGTACGTGAACAACCCACGCAGGAACGGCGTAACACTGTCCATCGGGAAACGGATTTCCGTGTTGGCGGTCAGGCTGAAATCAGGCGTCTCGCCGATGCGGCCGTTGCTGGCGCAGAAGCTGACATTGCCCGGCCCCGTAACGGTCGCCGTTCCATCCCGGTTCGGGCGGCCAGTTCCTGCAAAGTCGTTGCACGGCAGCAGGGCGTTGCGATAACGGGCGCGAGTATAGGCGGCGCTGACGCCGAAGTCCCAGTCTCTCGTGATCCGGCCGTCCAGCGATCCTTCGATCCCCTTGATCCGCGCGTCGCCATTATAGTTGAAATCGAAAAAGCCGGTGGGCGGCGCGGCTACGGCGGACTGATAATAGATGCCGCTGAAACGATTCAGGAAGTTGTCGAGCTTCTGATAGTAGACCGACACCGCATAATGCAGGCGGCGCCCGGCGAAGCTGCCTTTGACGCCTGCTTCGATCGAATCCGTCTTTTCCGGCTGGGTCAAGATCAGGTCGTCGCTGAGGCCATCGGGCAGGCCGGGGCTGACGCTCCCGGCGCGGAAGGAGTGGCCGTAGGAAGCGAAGATATTCATCGACGGCATCAACTGGTAACTGATCGTCAGGCCGCCCGTGATCGGCTTGTCAGACGTATTGCGCAGGTTGGCCGGAATGATGTCCGTTGCCGGGTAGGACGCCGGTAAGCAGCCAAACGACACGGCATCAACAATTGGATCGCCGGTGCACAGCAAGCTGTTGCCCGGCGTGCTCAACCCCAGTTGGCTGACATTCACCGACTTGATGATCGAGTAACGCAGGCCACCTTCGATTGCCAGGCCGCCCCTACGAAAGTTAAGATTGACGTTGAACGACCAAATGCTCCGGTCCACCGGAACGGTAATCTGGGTGGCGATGGGCAGATAAGGCAGCGCGCCCAGAGTGTTCAGGCTATCATTCTGTTCAAACGGGAAAATGAAGCTGTCGCCTGGCTGAAAGATGCGCGTCGTTCCCCCTATCTTATTGTAGAAGACGCCAATGCCTCCGCCTAGACCAGCCTTGTTATTCGTGGCCAAGCGCATTTCGACCGTGTCGTATACGAAGGGAGTTGGACCAAAGGAGTTGGAGATGTAATTGGGCACTGCATTGCCGACATCCAGATCACGCTGGCCTTTCAGACGTGAATCCTGATGCGCACCTACAAACGACAATGTTGCCGGACCCAGATCCCAGTCAATCGCCACATTAACGATGTGGCTTTCATTGATATTGCGGCTCGTACCCTCTGCGACAGCGGCATAGTCATCGACACCCAGGGCTGGGCCGGAACGCGTTGATGGGTTCGGAACCAGGGCGCCGCTCAGGAATGGGCCAGCTTCGAAAGTCGATGTGTTGCCTGATCCGATGACCTGCTGCATCTGCCTATTGTCCGCATACAGATACTGATAGGTGATATAGGCAGTGAGATTGTCCGTTGGACGAAGGCCCAGGGTCAAGCGGGCGCTCTCAGTGCGGCTGCGCGACCGTTCGCCCGTGTTGACATTGCGGACGTTGTTCAGGCGATTGCCGTCAACCAATGCGGCAACGCGCAGGGCGATCTTGTCAGAGAAAGGCAGGGAAACCCCGCCCTGCACATTATAGCCCCCACGCGTGGTAGCGGTAGTCTGCGCATAGCCTTCGATCTCATCGAAACTGGGGCGCGCCGTGGAGATGGTGATCGCACCTGCCGGGGCGGAGATGCCGCGCAGCAAACCTTGGGGACCGCGCAGCACTTCGATCTGCTTGATATCGTAAAGGGCCGTGTAGACCGTCTGTGCATCGGTCGGAATTTCGTTGAAATACACCTGGACCGCCGGGTCGGTGCCCTGGTCGGGATCGAACGAGATACCGCGCAGCGTCGTCGAATTGTTACGGCCCGTAGTGTTGGTCATCTCCAGGCCCGGAGCAAGCTGCTGAACGTCCTTGGCGTCGAAAATGTTCAGCTTCTGCAACTGCTCGCCGGTCGCCACATTGACGCTCATAGGCACTGATTGAAGCGATCGGGCTTCGCGCGTCGCCGTGACGACAATCTCGCCACCCCCATCGGCCGCATCCTGCGCCCAGGTAGCGGTCGGCACGATCAGCGCTGCACCGCACAACAATGCAGAAAGACTCTTTCCCTGTTTCATGACAGCGTTCCTTTACTCGGCAGAAGCCAGCCCCATAATGTTGACAACTGCTAACGATCGCGCAGGCACCCTGCAACCCTCGTCGTCAAACTTTTGTAGATTTTGGCCCGAACACCTACGTTTTATCAAATACAGGCGTTATTTCTTCGCATAATGCGCTTTATATAGCGGAATTTCATCCGCATTACGTTGATCAGATATCCGAATTCAGCTGACATCGCCCTAGCGCCCAAAGCGCCAAAAGACTGACACGCGCTAGATAATTGTTCTTCATCGGAGGGATAGGAATAAGGACCGCAAAACGGTGAAGCGCAAGCCCGTCAACGCAGATTTGCTGCATTTGCGAATATCAAGGAGGCCGGAGGAAAAGTCACGTCCGATAGTGAAGAAATTCAGCGCTGGGGGCCTGCGGAGATCATTTCGGGCGAGGCTCACATTGGACCAGATGGACTCGCGGTGGTCATGCTCGAAGTAGCAAGGGCGAGCCTTTTCCCTCAGCCCCACCGAATCATCATTCCAACACGTCATTGGCGATCTTCCGGTTTGAGATGGGCAAGCTGCCGGGCAGCACGCGCGAACATTGCCGCTAAGAAACAGCATCAAAGCTGCGGGCGTCGCCGATTGAAGAGTAAGCTATTTGGTTTAAAAGTCAGGAGCAGCCAAGCCTATGCAATATCCAGATCAATTTTTAGGGCGCACCGTCAAGCATTGACAGACTGTGCCAAATGCCCCGCTTTCATCATGAAGAATGCTATGTGTAAGTCCGAGGCCTTGCGGACTCGCGGAGACTGAGATGTCGAGGCCGATCCATTCTCCCGTTGGCGGTCGCAGAAGATGTGCGGTAAGATCGAGATTGGGAAAAGCCGCGTCCTGGGGCGAGATCAGCGGCGCAAGGCCGTTGGCGATATCGACCAGTCCCATGGCCCGCGCCGTCGCCGACACATCCTCACCGTCCAGCAGCGCCAAGGGCGAACGAACCCAGCAGCGGGCGCGGCCCCGCCCGTGCTGTTGCCGCCGCACCTCCACACTGGCGATGAAACCTCCGGCCCAAAGGCTGGACGGATTCCAGCCGACTATGGTGTCGGGCGGCGGTAGGATAGGGAAATTGGTCGCAGCAAAGGCGCTGCTGTCGTTGGCCTGCGTCAGCCAGGCCCGCAGGACGATGGCGGGGCGGCCGCCATGGCTGAGCCGGGCCTCGACCAATTCGATGGTGCGGCCTGGCCGCAGCACGATCACCTCTATCTCCACCGCCTCCATCGGGATGACGCCCCATATGTCGTAGGAGAGACGCGCGACATGCAATCGATCGCCCCGTCGCGCGGCATGATCGGTTTCCACCGCATGGAGCAGCAGTCCGATCGCCGGCGCAACATGCTGTTCCGCGACATTCCATGCGCCGCCGACATGGCCCGTGGGCATGAACCTGCCATCGTCCGTCCGCAGGAAATAGGCCTGTGGGCCGCCGTGTTCAGACCCCAAGACCCAGTTCCCGTTCCATGATCGCCCGCATCTCGAACTTCTGCGCCTTTCCCGTCACGGTCATCTCGAACCGCTCGACGATGCGCACGTAGCGGGGAACCTTGTAGTGCGCGATGTGCCCGCGACAATGGTCCTGAATATCCTGTTCCGACAGGTTGGCGTCAGCTTTGGGGATGATCCAGGCGCAGACCGCCTCACCGAATTTCGCGTCGGCGACGCCGAACACCTGCGCGTCGGCGACGTCGGGGTGACGAAGTAGATATTCTTCTATCTCGCGCGGATAGATATTTTCACCACCGCGAATAATCATGTCCTTGATGCGGCCGGTGATGCGGACATAGCCGCGCGCGTCCATCGTCGCCAGGTCGCCCGAATGCATCCAACCGTCGGGGTCGATCGCCTCTGCCGTGCGATCGGGATCGTTCCAATAGCCCAGCATCACGGCATAGCCGCGCGAACAATATTCGCCCTGCTGGCCGATGGGGAGGATCGCGCCATCGGGGCCGACGACCTTCGCCTCCGCATGGGGGTGAACGCGGCCGACCGTGGTCACCCGTTCGTCCAACGGATCGTCCGTCGCAGTCTGGGTAGTGAGCGGGCTGGTTTCGGTCATACCGTAGCCGATGGTGATCTGGGTCAGGTTCAGCCGGTCCATCACCTGCCGCATCACCGTTTCCGGACAGGGCGATCCCGCCATGATGCCGGTGCGCAACGTCGATACGTCGAATGCGTCCAGATCCGGCTGGTTCAAGATGGTGATGAACATGGTCGGTACGCCATGCAGCATGGTGCAACCTTCCGCCTGCACTGTGTCGAGCACCAGCCGAGGATCATAGGCTTCACTGGGATAGATCATCGCCGCCCCGCTGGTCAGCGCCGCCATATTGCCCAGCACCATGCCGAAACAATGATAGAGCGGCACCGGGATACACAGCCGGTCGGCAGCGGTGAGGCGCATCGTGCGGGCCGAGAAATAGCCATTGTTGAGCACGTTGCGATGGGTCAGCGTCGCGCCCTTGGGCTGACCGGTGGTGCCGCTGGTGAACTGGATGTTGATCGCATCATTGTTGTCGAGCGTCGCCTCGATCAGGGTCAGACGATCGGGGTCGGCCTCCGCATGCAGATCGGACCAGTTCAACCAGTCCTGCTGCCTTTCGTCACCCAGCACGACCACTTGGCGCAGCGCCGGGAGCCGATCCGGCCCGATGTCCCGCAGCATCGCCACATAGTCGCTACTCCTGAATCGGGGCGCGGTGACCAGCAGGCTGCACCCGACCTTGTTCAGTGCATATTCAACCTCGCTGGTGCGATAGGCCGGATTGATGTTGACCAGGATGGCGCCGATCCGCGCCGTCGCGAACTGGATCACCGTCCATTCAGCGCAATTGGGTGCCCATATGCCGACGCGGTCGCCCTTGCCGATGCCAAGGTCCAGCAGCCCAGTGGCCACAGAATCGACCTGTGCAATCAATTGCGCCCAAGTCCAGCGGACGGACTGGTGTCGCGACACCAGCGCGAGGCCGTCACCATGCTCCGCTGCGACCGTCAGCAGCGCCTGACCGATGGTGGTTTCCAGCAGCGGGACGTCGGTGGCGCCCCGCGCTATCGACAGGCCGCTCATCGCTTGATGTTGATGACTTGCAGTTGGGTGTATTCCGCCAGCCCTTCCTCGGCCTGTTCAACGCCCAGCCCGCTATTCTTGAAACCCGCCATGGGGATGTGCGGGCCGATGGCGATATGCTGATTGACCCAGACCTGCCCGCTTTCGATCCGCGCCGCGATGTCGGCGGCGCGCGCCACATCGGCGGACCAGACCGATCCCCCCAGCCCATAGTCGGACGCGTTGGCGCGGGCGATCACATCCTCCACATCGTCGAACTTGATCAGCGGCAGGATCGGGCCGAACTGTTCCTCGTCCACGATCGTCATGCCGTCGGTCACGTCGCACACGATGGTCGGCGCGATGAAATAACCGGCCCGCTCCATCGCCTGTCCCCCTGCCACGATCTTGCCGTCGGATCTGGCGGCGTCGAGGAACCCCTTCACTTTCTCGAACTGCATCGCGTTCTGGATCGGCCCTATTTGCGTGCCCTGCTCAAGCCCGTCGCCCACGATCGCCGCCTGCGCCAGCGCCGCCAGTTCCTCGCACATGGCGTCGTAAATATCGGCGTGGATATAGGCGCGCTTCACCGCCAGGCACACCTGTCCGCAATTCAGGAAGGCATTGCCGAAAATCGCCTTCGCCGTTTCGCGGACATCGACATCTTCCAGTACGATTGCCGGATCATTGCCGCCCAGTTCCAGCGTCACGCGCTTGAGCCCATCGGCACTGCTGGCGGCGATGCGCTTGCCGGTCGCGGTGGAGCCGGTGAAGCCGATCTTGGCCACATCGGGATGGGTAGTCAGATGCGGCCCCAGATCATTGGCGTCGGTGATGATATTGACGACCCCTGCCGGGAAAATCTCCTTGCACAAAGCTCCCAGGGCCAGCGCCGTGGCGGGCGTGGTCGGTGCGGGCTTCAGCACGATGGCATTGCCCGCCAGCACCGCCGGCCCGATCTTCCAGCAGGCAACCAGCAGCGGGAAGTTCCAGGCGATGATCCCGACCACCACACCCAGCGGCTTGTGCTTGACGGCGATATAGCCCGCTGCGTCATCCTGAATAACGCGATCCGGCAATTCCAGGGTCGCATAATGGCGCAGGAAACCTTCGGTCCAGGCAACCTCGCCCTGTGCTTCGGGCAGTGGCTTGCCCTGTTCCTGCGTCAATAGCCGCGCCAGTTCCGCGCCGTTGGCCGCGACCGCATCGGCCAGCGCGGCTAGCTTCGCCTGCCGCTCGGCATAGGGCACCGCTGCCCAGCCGGGCTGCGCTGCCTTGGCCGCCGCGATCGCCTGATCCGCTTGGGCAGCCGAAGCACGCGCGACCGTGGTGAACGCCTCGCCCGTCGCCGGGTTGACGACCTCCATCTGGAGGTCGCCATCGATCAGTTCGCCGCCAATCAGCAGCTTATAGTCCGCCATTATCCTCTCCTTGCGCTGTCTTTAAAATTTCGCGCCAACCGTCACACCATATGTCCGCGGATTGCCGATGTGATTATAATCGAAACCAAAGCCCGCGAGCAGGTCCACGCGCGAGGTGAAATAGAATTTCTTTGTGAGGTTCTTCGCCCAGAGCGAGGCATTGAAGCGCCCGTTCGCGCTTTCCCAGTCGATATGGCCGCTGAGCAGGGCATAGCCCTTTTGCTTCAGACGGGGAATGTTCACCACCTCGAAATATTGACTCGACTGATAGGCGACTTCCGGGTGGAAGGAGAGGCTGCCGAAGCCGCCTTGCGCAACCGTCCAGTCGATCCCGCCGTTGAGCGTCAGGCTCGGCGCGTTGGACAGGCGATTGCCACCCACATCGACGCCGCTGACCGTGCCCTGCTTGATCCTCGCAGACAAAACGCCCAAGCCCGCGCGCATGGTCAGCATGTCGGCGGCTCGCACGGTCAGTTCGGCCTCGCCACCATAGATGCGCGACTTGGGGATGTTGAGCAATGTCTGCGCCGCGCTGGACGGATCGACGTTGATGAACTGCTGATTCTTGTAATCATAATAGAAGCCGGCGACATTTAACGTGATGCGGCGATCCCAGAACTGGGTCTTTGCGCCGACTTCATAGGATGTAACCTGCTCCGCCTTGGCCACCGACAATTCGGACGGATCGAAAAAGGCCTGAGCATTGAAGCTGGGCGCGCGATAGCCACGGCTAACGCTGGCATAGAGAAGGTTGCCGTCGGTCAGCTTATAGTCGAGGCCGATCTTGCCGGAGAAATTGTTTTTCCTGAAGCGCAGGTCGGACAGCGGGATCAGGGTCGCGACGACGCTGTCATCGACACCCAGCGCCTGTGAAATGAAGCCGTTCTGGCGGCCGGTATCATGGGTATAGCGCAGGCCGCCACGTAGCGTCACCGCCTCGCCAATCTTGTATTTGAGGTCGGAATAGACAGCGACGCTCTTCTTCACCTGGGTGAACTGGTTCTGGACCTTGCAGGCCAGCGGCAGGCCGTCGGCACAATCCTGTGCGTCGATGGTGCCGTCCGCGTTGACGTCGACATCGGTCGCGATCTCGAAGGCGGTGCGGTTGAAGACCTTTTCTCGGTTGAAATAGACGCCCAGGATGAAGTCGAATGGGCCGCCCGTGTCGCTGGTCAGGCGCAAATCCTGTGCGAACTGGCTGGCCTTGTCATAATAGGGGATTTCCAGCAGCTTGGTTGCCGTGCCGTCCGTATCCTCGCGGAAGAAGAGCGTGCCCTTGTCATAGGACGTGATGCTGGTCAGCGCGATCGCATCGGACAGATCGACATTGGTGGTCAGTGCTACCGATGTCGTGCGGGCGCGGCGGCGGGTGGAGACGTCGGACGCAATCTCCCAGCGCGACAGACCGGGCCGATGGTTGGCTTCGGGCTGGGCATAAATGCCGTAATTTTGCGGGTTCTGGAAACTGGTGGAGGCGCGCAGGACGAAAGTCAGCCCCTCGACCGGCTGGGCCTTCAGCGTTCCGCGAAACGCATATTCGCGGGTGCTGGCAAGGTCCGGCATGCCGGGCTCGACATTCCTGAACCAGCCGTCCGCCCTGGCAAAGGTGCCCGCCACGCGCAGGGCGGCTTTCTCGCCCAGCGGCACATTGACCGCGCCGTTCGCCTCGAACCGGTTATAATTGCCATAACCGGCGTTCACATAACCGCTGGTTTCACCCAGCTTCGCTTCCCGGCTGATGATGTTGACCGCGCCGCCCGTGGTGTTCTTGCCATAGAGTGTGCCCTGCGGCCCGCGCAGCACCTCGACCCGTTCGAGATCATACATGGCAACGCCGAGAAAGGCGAAATTGCCTTTATAAACTTCATCATAATAGGTGGCGACCGGGCTCGACTGGTTGAGGCTATAGTCGGACATAGACACGCCGCGCAGCGCGAAGATCGGCGTATTGTCGCCCACAATGGAGGTGAGCTGGAGATTGGCGACCTTCGTCACCAGGCTGTCGACGCTGCTGACGCGCGACTTTGCCAACATATCACCACCTATGGCGGTTACAGAAATCGGGACAGACTGTACATTTTCCGACCGCTTGGCCGCCGTAACGACGATTTCGCCTTGCGCGTCATCCTGCGCGAACGCCGGATTCATCATGCCAAGACCTGCGAAAGCCGCACAGCCGCATGCTACCAACCCTGTATATACTTCCCCCATCGATTATACTCCAATCATGGTTTTCCCTGTTCCATTCCTGCATGTTCGAACCCTGCCACCAGTCGCGCTCTTGTAGCGACGCGATCCAGTCGCAGGGGGTTGCGGCGCAAAGCAGCGATTTCCGTGGCGGAATAAGGCTTGAAATCGATTGGCAGATGCTCTGCGTCGAAAGTGTAAAGTGTCCAGTTGACGAGGTCCGCCAATCGCCGGTCGTCCAAATCGACCGTGGCGACGCCCGGCACCTGGCCGAGGAACGCCCGCCCGCCCGGCACCGTCAGAAAACGGGCGACGATGCCGCGCATCGGCGGATTGGACCGATCGTCGCCGCCCCCGTCCGGTCTATGGCAACCCTGGCATTTCAAAATATAGTCTTGATGGGCCTGACGCGGATTGACGACGCCCGGCATCGCTCGCTCGCTCGCTCCAGCCGCCAAGGTCGCGGATAATGCGACAAGGCCTGCCAAAGCGAGCAGGGCCAGCTTCACTTGCCGCCCGCCCCTTCATGGAGTTTCGCGACATCGGCGGCGTTCAGCGTCTTGCCGCCAGCCCGATATCCGGCCACTTCCTGATCGGTGAAGGGCTTGAAGTCGGGACCGGTGCTGGCGATCGACCCGCCGACATGGTTGAGCACTGCCGCCACTCCCGCATCGTCTAGCCCGCCCTGCGCCGGCATCATGCCGCGATAGGCCTTGCCCTCGACGCTGATCGGGCCGTTCAGTCCCTTGATTACGGCCAGCGCCAGATAGCGGCGGCCACCCGGCTTGGCGGCCAGGGTACGGAAATCGCGCCCCAATGGCGGATAGGCGCCCGGTACGCCAGCGCCAGTCCGGGTGTGGCAGGCAGCGCAGCGATTATAGATGGTCGCGCCATCCTGGGCCGCTTGCGCCATCCCCGCCGTCGTCAGCAGGGCCAGTCCCAGGGCGATCTTCATTTCGGTTGCTCCAGGGCCGTGCCGACGATCGCTGCAACCGAGCAATTGTAGATGCTGCTTTCGGTTCCCAGACACCAATTATAGTCGTTGTTCGACTGTGGCCGGACCTGCGGCCGGTCGCCTTCATTGCGATTGCACAGACACTGGCCACAGGAGGACACGCCGCAGCAATCATTATAGCTGATGATATAGGCGCGGCCGTCCGCAGGGTTGGTGCAGGTGCCGATCCAGGTGATAGGCGACATTTCCGTGCCCGGCGGGCAGGTGTTGACCGTGCCGCCGCAACAGGAACAAAGGAAGCCGTCGATCGCGCAATAGCGCCAATAATCGCAACTCGCCGGATTGCCGGGATCCTGCCGCGTGCCGGAGGTCATTTCAGGCCGGGCGGCATCGGCGTGGGTGGCGGCGCGCGCCACCGGCAAGGCGGGCAGCATGGCCGTGCCGGTCATCCCCGCCCCAAGCCAGGCCAGCAAGGAGCGGCGGGACGTGCCGCGCGCAACGGTCCGGGCCATCCGTTCGGTGAGCTTGTCGAAACCGTCCATGGTTCAGGCCTCCTTCCGGCGGGCGAGGAAATCCTGGATCGACGCGACGCCGCGTTCCTTTGCCTCGAACAGGCTTTCCAGATGCTCACGGCTGTTGATAAGGCCGAGCGAGGCGACCTTGCCATTTTCATCCAGCAGCACGGCATAGGGCAGCTTCGCGACGCCGAAGGCACGGCCCAGGGCTTCGGAAAGAATGATCGGCAGGCCGACCAGCCCATGGTCGGACGCCATGGCGCGATAGGCGGGTTTTGCGCCATCCCCCGCGATCACCACATCGATCCAGTCTGCCTCGGCGCGCGCGGCGGAGCGCAGCACCGGCAGCAGCGACTTGCAGACCGGGCAGTCGGGTGAGGCGAAAAAGAGCAACTGGCTGCGCCCATCGCGTTTGCCGCCGACACGCAATTTTGCGTCGTCGATGGTGATGAGGTCCATCGGCGTGGCCGTCTCACCGATCTTCACGCCCTGATGCAGGGTGAGCGCGCCTGCGGGAGCGATCCGTTCGTGCAGGATGCCGACCTGTCGGGCGAGTGCCGCAATCAGCAGCGCTTGGGCAATCACTGCGGCCCAAAGCAATATCTGGGATGTTAGCATCAGTTCTTCCTCCAAACAGGCTGGGGAATGGCAAGGAGCTCGGCCGCACCGAACCAGAGCGCCAGGAAGCCGGCGGCGGCGAAGGGCGCATCGAGCGTGAAGGGCGCCTGGGGCAACAGGCTCACAAATGCTGCGAGACCGGCCAGCAGCGCCGGGCGGGCGATCTGGACCCAGCCGACCGGCTGCTCCCGGGCCACGAGGTCGCAACCGCAATCAAGCGACTGGCCCCGGCGGCGCAGCAGCAGCAGGGCGTAGAGTGCCCAGAGCAGCAGTGCGATGATGGCGCCGACCGACCGCAGTGGCCCAATCAGCAGACACAGGGAAGCGGTCGTTTCCGCAACGCCCCCCGCGATCAGCAGCAGCGGTCCAGCCGGTGCTGTGGCCCCCACAAGCCGCGCCGCCGCCGTCCCGAGGCGCTTGCGATCGATCGCCTTATGCAGCGCCGACACGCCCAGCAGCATGGCGAGGAAAAGGGAAAGCGCAGCCATTATGGCACCGTGATGACGATGGGATTGGCCGCGACCGTTGCGCCCAGGGTCCGCACGAAAGCACCGGTCGCAGCGTCATGCACGTCGATCACGCCGTCCGCCCGCGCCACGATCAGTTGCGGCGCATCCTCACGCGTCACCGCGATGGCCAGCCCCTGCCCCTTGAGCGCGATACGGGAGAGGCGCATCTTCCTGACCGGATCGATGACCCAGACTTCGGTGCCACCATCCTTGTGGCTGCCTTCCTTGCCGTTGGGGCTCATCAGTACATAGAGCAGCCCCTTGGCGTCCGACGCGATGACCTGCCAGCCGCCCGGCCGCCATTGCGGGGCGCCGCCGTCCGCCTTGCCGACGCTGAAGGCGCCCGGAAGCGGCCTGGCAACTGGTCCGGACAGGTCGATGCCCTGGACCATGCCATAATAGCTGACGAACCAGGCGGTGCGGCCGACCATGGCGGGCGCGCCGAACAGCGGCTGCCGATCAATATCCTGCACCCTGGCGACGCTGCTGGAGGAGGCCGCCTGCCCCTTTTCGTCCAGCGTCACGCTAAAGATCGATCCGTCGGCGCACAGGCTGCTGAAGCCGCGCTGGCCGCTGGGATAGATTTGAGTGCAGCCGGGCAGATCAATCTCCCCCAGCACCTTGCGCCCTTCCAGATCGACGACGGTGATCGACTGGGCCGGGGTGAAATTGGCGACCAGCGCCCATTTGCCGCCATTGGTGAACTGGAAAACGTTGGGATAGGTAACGGACAACTGACGCTTGCCACCGGGCAGGACGATCTCACCCTTGGGTTGAAGCGTTTTCATATCCCATATGGTTATGGCGTCCGTTCGCTCCCCGCGCGTGAGCCGGCTGTAGAATGTTTCTGCGGTGTAAATCTCGCCGCGATCCTGCGCTACCAGTTCATTGGCGAATTGGGCCGCGCGTACCATCCCCTTAAGTGGCCGGTCCGCCGAGCGAGTATCGACCAGCGCCAGCTTGCCGTCGAGGATAGAGGCGAAGTTGAGATCATGGATCAAGACCCAGCTTTTCGGCCAATTAACAGGCAGTTCCGTGACACTGGGCAGTGTTTCTTCGGGCAAAGGCGCAGGAAATTTTGTGGTGTCGGCAGATGCTGACAAGGGCATTGCCGCGCCAAGCAGCAAGCTCAGACCAATGGACCGCATGTCTGTAATCTCCCGCTGCGGATCCCGTCCGCTTGAGGATGATTATGAATAAACGGCAACAATTCTGTCAATTGACCTAAATTTGTCATTCGACATATTTATACGAACCTCTATAGTTCACCTGATTGAACGGAAAATAACGGATATTCAGATGGATGAGGCGGAAGGCCAGGCGGCGGCCCTGATCATGACGGAACGGGATGGCGGCTATTCCAAGGGGCACGAGACGCGCGAGCTTATCCTCCATACCGCCCTCAATATCCTGATTGAGGAGGGCTATCGCGCGATGAGCATGCGCCGAGTCGCGACCGACTGCGGCATCAAGTTCGGCAACCTGACCTATCATTATCGCAGCCGCGATGATCTGGTCCGCGAACTGCTGGAAGCGGTGATCCGTGGCTATGAGGTGGAGTTTGACCAAATCATCCATTTGCCGGGGCCGCCCGCCGAACGGCTGCAGCGCATCTGCCGGTTAATCCTGGAGGATATTCGCAGCAAGAAAACGACGCACCTTTTCCCAGAACTTTGGGCGCTGTCCAATCACGATAGTTTCGTGCGGGGCCGTGTGCAGGAATTGTACGAACGCGCCCGCGCGCCGCTGGCCGAAATAATAGGCGAGATGCGACCAGATCTGTCTTTTGAGGACCGCAAGGCAATCGCTCTATTCATCTCTGCGTCGATGGAAGGACTGACGCCTTTTGGCGGCTACGAGAAACCATTCGAGCCGATCATGTCGACGCTTGAAGCTATTGCCCTTCACTCGTTCGTTTCTCTGGTAGAAACTTACGATGGTGGAATGGCTGCTGAGCAACGATCACAGCCTTCTTCTGAATGACGCTGTAGCATTGCGCTGTTGATCTGCTGGGCATCTTGCCGTCAGTCTGACCACAGGCGCTCACCCCAGCGGAGCAAGATTGACGTTCACGATCCGCGCCTGGGTGAACTCCTCCAGCCCCTCGATGCCCTGCTGGCGGCCGATGCCCGACTGCTTGGCGCCGCCGAACGGTATGTCGAAGGGAAGCGAAAGGTGGCGGTTCACCCAGACCGTGCCGCTTTCGATGCGCCGGGCGACCGCTTCCCCGGCGGCCGGATCGGATGTCCACACCGTGCCGCCAAGTCCATATTCGCTTGCATTGATGCGGGCGATGGCATCGTCCAGACTGTCATAGGACAGGACAGGGATCACCGGACCAAATTGTTCTTCGGCAACCAGCTTGGCGTCGTCAGGAATGTCGCGGACGACCGTGGGAGCTATGAAGAAGCCATCTCTCTCCAGCGCATGTCCCCCCGCGATCACCCGTCCGCTGTCATGCGCGTCAGCAAGATAGCCCAGCAGCTTTTCGAACTGGAGCCGGTTCTGGATGGGGCCGATCTGCGTGCCTTGTTCAAGCCCGTCGCCTACCAGGGCGCGGTCTGCAAGGGCGGCGAGCGCGTCGCAAAGCGCGTCATATTTGCTGGAGGGGACATAGACGCGCTTGGCAGCAAGGCAGACCTGGCCGGTATTGACCGTCGCGGCCTGGAAGATTGCGGGCGCCACCGTAGCGATGTCGGCATCCTCCAGAACAAGCGCGGCGTCGTTGCCGCCCAGTTCCAATGTGGAGCGTTTCAGGGTGCCGGCGGTGCTGGCCAGCACCTTCTTGCCGGTCGCCGTAGAGCCGGTGAAGCTGACATGGGCGACGCCGGGATGGGCGGTTAGCAGCGGGCCGAGGTCGTTCGCGTCCACGATCGTCTGGAAAACACCGGCGGGCAGGATCGGGGCGGCAATCTCACCGAGCAGCAGTGTCGTCAGAGGCGTGGTGGGCGCGGGTTTGGCGATCACCACATTGCCTGCAATGAGCGCGGGCGCGAGTTTCAGCATCAGCAGCATGATCGGGAAGTTCCACGGTGTGATTGCGGCGACGACACCCAGCGGAGAGCGGAATTCGACGATGCGTTCCTCGCCGGTTTCCCGCAATATCCGGTCGTGAAGTTCAAGACTTGCGAAATAGCGCAGTGCCGCAATGGACCCGCCAGTTTCGAATGTCGCCTGGTCGAGCGGCTTGCCTTGTTCGAGCGTGAGCAGGCGGGCGAAATCATGGAGGCGTGCTTCCATAGCGTCGGCCAATGTTTCCAGCATGGCGCGCCGCTCACTCCAGCCAAGTGCGGACCAGGAAGGGAAGGCGCGGCGGGCGGCGCTCACTGCCTGATCGAGTTGCACCGCGTCGGCCCGTGCTGCGTTGGCAAAGGGCAGGCCAGTCGCAGGATTGACGACGGGAAGGCCGGACGCGCCGTCAACGAGCGTCCCGTCGATCAACAGGCGGAAATTGTCCATGGTCATTGCATCCTCAAAATGGGCTTGATCGCGCGGCCGGTTTCCGCTGCTGCGATGGCTTCTGCCAGCTGTTCGAATGGGTAGAATTCCACCAGTTTCTCTATCGGGAAATCGCCTGTCCGCCAGTGCTCGATCATGCGGGGAATGATGTCATGCGGATCGGCCGAGCCTTCGACGATACCGCGCACCACGCGCCCGGCGCTCATCAGATGCGCACCGTCGAAGCGGATGGCGGTGTCCGGCGCAAAGGCGGCCACCAGACCCATTTGCCCGCGCGGTGCTAGCAGGGCAATCGCCTGTTCGATCAACGGCGCGTGGCCGGTGGTGTCGATGGCGTGGTCAAGATCGCGGATCCCTGAATCTCCCAGCGCGCGGCCGTCGGCGACATGGGCTTGGGTTGCGCCAAGCTCGCGCGCGAGGGCGATGCGTTCGGGCGAACGATCGACGGCGACGATTTGCGCTGCTCCCGCGATGCGCGCCGCCATGATCGCCGCCAGCCCTACCGCCCCGGTGCCGAGGATGAGGATGCTGTCATTTCTTCGCACGCCCAGCGCGTTCCAGACCGCGCCCGCTCCAGTCAGAAGCCCGCAGCCCAGCGGTCCGAGCAATTCAAGCGGTGCGTCTTCTGCCACGCGCACGGCGTTGCGAGCAGGCACGACAGCGTGGGTGGCAAAGGACGACTGGCCGAACACATGGCTGTGGACCGGCCCGTCCGAATTGCGGAGAGCGGTCGATCCATCGGAGCGCGCCGCCAGGAAATTGTTGGGGACGAAATCGCGGCAATAGGCTGGCTGACGATCGTCGCAATTCCGGCAGTGACCGCAGCTCGCAAAGCTAAGCACCACCGGATCGCCGGGCTGGAGTCCGGTAACGCCCTCCCCCACGGCAAGTATCCGGCCTGCTCCCTCATGCCCGAGCACGACGGGCGTGGGCACGGGGAGCAGGCCGTCACGCATCACGATATCCGTGTGGCAGATGCCGGTGGCGACCAGTTCGACCAGGACCTCGTCAGCCCTTGGGTCGTCTAGGGAGAGAGACTCGATGGTGGTCTTGCCACCGGCGCGGGTCACTGCTGCACGGATATCGCGGGGCATGATCAGAACTTCGCGCCCAGACGGGCATACCATTCGGTGGGACGGTTATAAGTGCCGTAGATCGTGCCCGCCGCAACATTGGCGTTGCCTGTGGTCAGGTAGCGATCGTTGGTCAGGTTCGTCCCGCCGACGGTAAGCGACCAGTTGTCGTCCGGCGTTCGATAGGTGATCGATGCGTTGACCACATTGGTCGATGGACGCTTCAGCAGCAAGGTGCGCTGGGCATTGTTCCAGACGCTGGTGGTATGCGTCCAGTCGGCCACCATGACGATCGAGCCGCCATTGGCGAGTGCAAGTTGATAACGCGGCGAGAAGTTGGTCTTCCACGACGGCGTCTTGGGCAGATCGGCGCCCGCGAAGGTGCCAGCTTGCAGCGCGTTGGATCCGCTGACCGCGATCACCCCCGGCAGGACCGAGGTATAGTGGGCGTCTATATACCCCACCGAACCGTTGAGCGTCAGGCCACGGACGGGCGCGGCGACCAGTTCGAGTTCCACGCCCTTGATCCGGGCGTCGCCCGCATTGCGGATGGTGGGCGACGTGCCCTGCTGGAAGTTCAGCTGGATGCCTTTGTAATCGGTGGTGAAGGCCGCCATGTTGAACTGGAGCATGTTGTCGAGGAGGGTCGATTTCAGGCCCAGTTCCCAGGTGGTTGCCTTTTCCGGGCCGAAGGGCTGCGCCAGCAATTGCGGGTTGGTGAGACGCGTGGTCCAGCCGCCGGTCTTGTACCCCTTGGACCAGCTGCCGTAGATCATCACCTTTTCGGCGGGGTGAAGCTGTATGCCGACCTTGGGCGAAAAATTATTGAACACTTGCTTGTTCACGCCCGGCGCGTAGACGCGGATCGGGTTGTTCGGATCAGGATATTCAAGCCCCTGCTGGCACGTAACCGGCGCGAGCGGGAACGGGCCGTTGGGCGTGATATTGCCCTGATCATCGCTGCACCCGAACAGCTTGTAGTTGAAGCCGTTCAAATCCTGCTGGCCGCCCTCGAAAAGCTTCGATTCATGCGTGTAGCGGCCGCCAATGGTGACGCCGATCAGGTCGATGGGACGATAGTCGATCTGGCCGAAAAAGGCGTAGTTCTGCGTTTCGAGCTGGTTGGGGCCGTCAACCTGCAACAGGCCTTCGGCGAATGTCACATAGTCGTGAAGGTCGCCCTTTTCCTTGAAATAATAGCCGCCAGCGACGAACTTTAGCTTGTCGTCCAACGCCGAACCGAGCAGCTGGAGTTCCTGGCTGAACTGCCACTGGTTCATGGCGAAGCTGAGCTGGAGGAAGTTGAGCGGCGTGCCGTCGGCATCCATGCCCGATTTCCAGTTGAGCTGGCGGTAGGCGGTGATCGACTTCACCGTCACATTGGGCGTGAGTTCCCATTCGAGCGTGCCCGCCAAACCCCAATTGGTAAGGCGCGAGAAGCTGTTGCCGGTGGCGTAGGTGGTGTCCTTGTCGCCGGTCAGAAAGCGGTTGTCGAATGGCAGCAGATCATTGTTCGGATTGCCGTCGACATTGACACTGGCCAGCGGCGGCTGACGCAGGGTCGTGTTGAACTGCGTGCCCCGCACCCCGCACATCGCCTGGGCGTTGCGTGCAGCGATCTCTGCCGGGGTGGCGCCGATGCAGAAATTATAGAGTCCGGCGAACAGGAAGCCGGTGGTGCTCGTTGGGTCGAATCCAGTGCCCGGCAGGTTGGTGGTCCCGGCAAATGGCCCCGGCACATTGGGCACCGTGGCCAGCAGCGTATTGGGCAGGCCGGTGGAGTTTTCCCGCGAATAGTCGCCGGTAAGGGTCAGGGAAACCGCGTCGCCCTTCCAGTGCAGCTTGCCGCGCAGGCTCCAGTCGTTGTTGCCGCCTTCGCGATTGGATTTGCCGAAGCCTGAGCTGGGGAAAGCAGTATAGCTGGAGCTGTTGGCCGCCAGCGGATCGGCAAAGGGAATGCGGCGGACATAACCATCGCGGCTCTTGATGCCGAAGGTGACGGAGGCCGCGAGATCCTTGGCGATGGGCAGGTCCACGCTGCCGCGCGCCTGCAACAGGTTGAAGCTGCCGGTGGTGACGTCGCCGGTGAACTTGAACGCATCGCCCGGATTGCGCGTGACGATGGAGATCGCGCCGCCGATGGTGTTGCGGCCGAACAGCGTGCCTTGCGGCCCCTTCAGGATTTCGACGCGCTCCACATCCAGCAAATCCTGATTCGCCCCGACCGTCCGGGCGAGGTAGACGCCATCGAGATAGATGCCGACGCCGGGGTCGATATTGAATGCGAAGTCGTCCGAACCGATGCCGCGAATGAAGGCGGAAAGGACGGCGGTGGAACCGGAAAAGGGCGTGCCCGCGTCCAGGTTCACATTTGGTGAAAGACCGGAAAGCTGCGCGATATTGCCGACGGATCGTTCACTGATCGATTCAGCCGAAAAGGCGCTGATAGCGATGGGAACCGTCTGCGCGCTTTCGCTGCGCTTCTGGGCGGTGACGACGATGTCCTGAATGCCGAAATTGTCGTTCGACGGCTTGGCCCGTTCTTCGGTGGCCGATGCCTCCGTCTGCGCGTGCGCGGCCATGCCGAAGCCGAGCGCAAGGACGCTGATCGCGCCATAAATCGCTGTTTTCATTATTTCCTCCCCAAATATCATGCGTGTCTGATGGAATGATATTGCGGAGCTATAGGCGGCGTCGGCTTGCCGGTATTGAACGCGTGGAAAGCTGGTCTTGAACGATTGCGGCGCCGTTCCCGTCAGTGCCAGCCGCGTTGCCGGGCATAGGCGCCGGGCGAGACGCCGAAGCGGGACTTGAAGCGGCGGCAGAAATGGGCGGCGTCGGAAAATCCCAGGTCGTAGGCGAGGTCTGTCAGAGCCGGCTGGCAGCTTTCACCGCCCAGCCGCTGCGCCGCGAGGAAAAGGCGGCGTTCGATGATATAGGTGGTCGGCGTCGTCGCGAGTTCGGCGAAGACGGCCTGCACGTCGCGCGGCTGGATACCCAGCGAATCAGCGATCTTCCCCGTCCGCATCGCGCTGTCGGAAATATTCCCGTCGATGAATGCGAAGATACGGCGGCGCAGGTCCGAATTGTCCTGCTCAACCGGCATGGGGGCATTGCCGACGACAAGCGGGACGAGCTGGGAAATGCTCTTGCCCACAGCTTCCGCCTCCTCGGCGGCGATATCGCCGGGCCAATTCTGTTGGAACAGCGATCCCGCCATGTCTCGCAGCACGCCGTTTACCGGCATTGCCCGATCTATCGTGACAGCGGGCTGAATTGGCCGGTCGCGCATGGCAGCGACCGGAAATTCGATGACCAGCATCTCATTGCGGTCGGAAATTTCCAGCTCATAAGGTTCATCGGTCAGCACGCAGGTCGCATCGCCCACCGAAAGCGATACTGTGCGGCCCCGCTGGGTCGTCGTGCTGATCCCGGCGATCTGGATGTGCAGCTTGGCCCGTCCTTCACATCGGGTCGCGGGTCCGTCGATCCACCGCCGGACGGTCGCTCTTTCCGACTGGATCTTGGAAACGCTGATGTCGCCGAGGAGGAAGGTCTTGCTCCGGCCGCGGATGTCGCGTGCCGCATTGACCACGATCCCCGGAAAGGCGGCTTGCAGGAAGCTGTTCCAGCCATCCAGGCGATGTGCCGATGGACTGGCCGATGTCGAAAAGGTGCTGATCAGCGCCATTTCATAATTCCCCCCATATTCCCTGCATCCGGTCCGGTTGTCACCCCGGCTGCGGCCTTTTTTGCCACTTTCGATGAAAGTAAAGTTGCTTATTGCTATGTTCCATAGCTAAAAATCCCCTAGTGATAAAGAGGAGGCCATGAGCTTCACGGGGATCAATCCTCTGATGGGCGGACATGGATATCCCCCCGCAACCGTTCGATCACGCTTCCATCCCGTCACCCCAGTCGCCATGGGCATGTGGCTGCTCGAAAATTGCGATCTGGAAGCGCTCCGCAAGCAGTGCGCGCGGCTCAACCAATATGACCTCTCTTCTCCGCCCCTCCGCTGATGATTATAGGCGGCACGGGCGGCCCCGTGACGCCCGTGGCACTACTTTGACAATTGGACAGGTCGGTCCAGGGAATTTGGGTCCATGGCGTGTGTCGGATCGCTATGGCGGGCCGACACGCCCGCGGCTAAGCCAGCGAGAGAACAGCCTGACTTTCCCCCGCACCTGGCATGGTGGTGCTTTCCACATAATCGCGCCAGACCTTGATCTTGTTATTGTCGTCAAGTTCGAAGACGCCCACGATCGGCAGCGCGAGCCTTTCCGCTTCCGGCGTCAGGACATGCTCCACGCGTTCGAGGAACACCACCTTGTCCGTTCCAATCACATGACACAGATCCATGCGATATTCCTGGATCATCTTCATATAGAAGCCCCAGAGCTTCCGAACCTTTTCGCGGCCGACCACTGGCTCTGAGATCAGGTCGGGCGTGAAGGATATGTCATCGCTCACGCACGCCATTGCTCCTTCCAGGTCGGCCTTCTCCCAATTCTCCATAAAGGCGAGAATGAATTTGCAGGGATCAAACATCCTAGTTCCGTCCTTTCTTGTTGTTGCATGTCTGACCTCACTTGCCCGAAGGGAATGAGGCCAAAAGAATATCAGTCGGCTTGGCTCGCCCTTACGCTGGCGAGCAACTCGCTGGAATCCGGTCCCTGATGCAGGGACTGGCCGCCATCGACGCTGATCGCCTGGCCAGTGATCCAGCGCGCCTGCTCTCCCAGCAGGAAGCCTGCAAGAGAGGCGATGTCATCCGGCTGCCCCAAAGGCCCTGCCAGAGGCACATTATCACGGCAGGACTGATAAAAGCGCGTGCCGGTTCCCACATATTTGTCGTTGATCTCCGTGTGGATGTAGCCCGGCCGGATTGAATTCACCCGGATAAAGTCCTTGCCATATTCAACTGCGGCGACGCGCATCATCTGGTCGATACCGGCTTTCGCCGCCGAATAAGCGCTGGTGTAATTGGCGACGACCCTAGAGTCGCCATTGAGTGACGAAATCAACACGATCGATCCACCGCCCGCGCTGCGCATCGGTTCGATAACTGACTTCATTGTGACCAATGTCGCTACGATGTTACCGTTGAGGACGCGCGTGAACTCCGCGACATCCTGTTCATGGGTCGGACCCGGCATGCCGCCGCCGCCGGCATTCGCAATGCAACCATCGATGCTGCCGGTTCGCTCACATGCCAGGCGAGCTACTTCCTTCATGTCAGTCTCGTTCAAGGCGTCCGCGATCCGATATCGAACCGCCTCCGCCCCCCCAAGCGCAGCATTGATGCGCGCCGCTGATTTACGGAGGCTATCCTCGGTCCGGCCACATATGGTGACGTGAGCACCTTCTCTTGCGAGCAACGCGGCACAGGCGTGCCCGATGCCCGTGCCTCCTCCCGTCACGATGATCGATTTATTGGTCAGCCTTCGATCCGACACCTTCATTCCTCTCCACGCAATCTCTTTACCAGGTGATACATAGCCACGCGGGGCAGTCCGTTCGCAACAGTTCCGGGGTGGCCATCCCGTGCGCATGGGAGCTTTTGCTGATGGCCAGTCATCTGCACCTTACAGGGAGCACATCGCGCCATTTTTCAAAATTCTGCCCGCTGGCAGAGAACGTCGCAGCGCTGGAGTTTACGCCCTAAGAGCAGCGAACGATCACTTTTCCCCGGTTCGTCCCTGCCAGCAGATGCTCCACCGCATCGGGTACGGCTTCAAGGCCGGTGAAAGGCACCGGGTCGATCATCGCCCGCAATTCGTCGGCATCCAGCATCCCGGCAATCTGATCGAGATACCTCTGCCAGACCGCAGGCGGATAGAGTGCCAAAGTTGAAGCGCTGATCGTGGCCGACTTGCCCAACAAGGTCTGGTAAATGCGCACGCCCGTGACCTGCTCCCAGACCACGCCATCGCCATATTCCGCCGTTGCGCCGATCGTCAGCAGACGTCCGAATGTGGCGAGATGCGCCAGGGCAATATCGAAGGTGGATCGGCCAACCGTGTCGAATGCCACGTCGATGCCAGCGGGATATTCGCTGGCGAGGATGGCGGAGAGATCCTCCGATCGATAGTCGATCACTCGGTCGCACCCTATGGAGCGGAGCCATTCCACCTTCTCCGCGCTGCCCGTCGTGCCGATGACATGATTTCCTGCGCGCTTGGCGATCTGCACTGCGTAGCTGCCGACGCCGCCCGCCGCAGCCGTTACCAGCACCGTTTCCCCGCTTTTCAGAAAGCCGCTTTCCTCGAATGCCACCAAGGCCGTAAGCGCGGGGATGAAGGCGCTCATCAGTTCGGGCGTCAGCGTCGGCACATGGTAGACGTGCGCCGCTTGTGCCACCCGATATTCGCCGTAACCGCCGCCAAAACCGAAGACAAGCACGGCATCTCCAACCTTCAGATCAGCCACCCCGGGTCCCACGGCGACGACTTCCCCTCCAGAGTCCAGGCCCACGTCAAAAGGCACTTGGCTGATCCCATAGCCCCCCTTTATCGCCACCGGATCGGAGCCATTGACCCCCATGAAATGGTTGCGCACCAGCACCTGCCCTTCACCGGGTTGCGGCAGCGGGCTTTCCACGACCCGGGTCGCGGCGCGGAAATCGCCCGCCATGTCGACAACGACGAGCTTGCGGTAATGGGTCGGCATAGTCATGCAACTGTCTCCGGAAAATCAGGGGCGAAGGGATTTGAGAAAGCCGATCAGCAAATCCGCCAGACCGGCCGGATCTTCGATGGCGGTCATATGGCCCTGCCCCTTCAGCACGACTTCCCGCGCCCCCGGCACACAACGGGCGATCAATGCGCAAGGCTTGCGAAGCTGCACATCGTCCTCGCCTACGACCACCAGCGTGGGGCAAGCGATCCGCTTCAGTCCCGCCGTCTGCGGATCGGGATCGTTGAAGAAGCTGCGGGCGAAATCCGCGCAAAGAGCCATATTGTTGACCGCGTAAATCTCCTCAGCCCAACGCCAGGCGCGTTCAGGATCGGCATTGGCGTCGAACCGGTTGAAATAGGGCGCGAGCATGTGCTGCTCAGGATCGGCGCGCAACGCTTCCATCATGGACCGGACAGAGCCATAGCCCAGCAAGATGTCCGCCATCACCGATGCCGCACCGGGGATGCGTCGTCCTTCAGGGAAAGGAGCATCGTCCCACTCGACGCCGCAATAATCGTCCAAGGGCAATGTGGCCGAACTGGTGTCCGTTGCGACCAGCGCAAGCAATCGGTCGCTGTGGTTCATTGCGTAGCGCAGGCCTGCCATGCCGCCTGTCGCATGGGTCAGCAGCACGAAGTGGCTAAAACCCAGCGCGTCGGCCAGTGCGCCGACATCCTCGGCAACGGCTTCGACCGTGTATCGGGGATCGTCACCCTCCGGTACGCTCCGCCCGTGGCCGCGCATATCCATGTCGGCCACGCGATAGCCCGCTTCAGCCAGGCGCGAACTTATCCCGGTCCGGCCCCAGTAGGAACCGTTTTCGATAAAGCCGTGGGTAGTGATCACCGGCACCCCTTCGCCGGTCAGATCATAAAAAATTTGGGCGCCCGGCCGGGCCAGATAGGGCATCGATCTTCTCCTCCGACGTGTCGGCTTCTTGTCGTGCGAGCACGCTATGACCGCTTCAGTGCTGACCCTTCGGGGATGCGCCGTCGGCCGCATTGATTTCGGTCGCCTTCACGACCGCCCAAATTTCTACCCTTGGTCTTGCTCGTTCAGTCGTGCGAAGATCGAGGTGTCGAGATATTCGTCCAGGCGCTTGATCCGTCCATCAGCGACGTGGGCGATCAGGCAGCATGGGACGCGTAACTCAGGCCCGTCCGGCGTGAAGCGCATCACCGTGTCATGTTGCTCGACAAATCCGTCGGGGATGGGATGGCGCCGTATATCGGCATATCGGGACTGATGAATGGTCGAGAATGACGCCTTGATGCTCGCCAGCGCTGCCGCGCGATCTTGCACGACCTGATCGACATTGTGCCATATCTCGGCCTCATCGTGCAGCAGTGCGTCGATCGCAAGAATATCCTTGGCCGCGATGGCCGTGGCAAGTGCGTCGGCAATCGCCTGATGGTCATGGGAGAGCATTCGACAATTCCTTTATGGAGGCGCTGGTTCCAGCCCGCTGCGATGCCACGATCAAGGCGCCAAAGCTGACGACAATGCCGATGATCCTCTTCCGCCACGGTGGTCAGTTCATATTGTTCCCTTGGCCTCAGACTTCCTGGTCAGCTTGCCATTTTGCAAGCTCCTGGCGTTCCTTGCTTGCCGAGATCCAAATCATGATCCGCGCCGGGTTCACGGGTTGCACCTCCATCATAAATCCCGTTCCCCAAGCTGTCCCGCGCCGCCCGGACGCGACGGGCATAGTTGGGAAGGTCCATCTCCATCGCGTTGGACATGATGCAGTACCATTGCGCATCCGCCCCGCTTTTCCGGTCCCGATCGGCCATCGCCCGCAACTGCCCCTGAAAGGTTTCGATGAGGCCGTTCAATTGCGCTACCGAAGCGGCCGACAACTTCGCCATCAGCACTGACCAGAGGGCATGATCACCGTTGTAATCAAGGTCCATGAAATCTTGCTTCAATACCTGGTTGAAGCCGTCCCGGATGGGGCTGTCGCGCCGGAGCTGGAGCGATTCACTAACGAGAAGACGCACCCGATTGCCCGGATAGACCTTGACGAGGCTCAGTCTTTCAAGTCGCATCAACAGCGGGAACAGCCGCGCCTCATCGGTTGCCAGATCGACCAGCACGTCCTCGACCCTCTGCCCCAGCAACAGCAGTACCAGCAACATCATCAGTTCTGGATCAGCAGCGAGGGCTTCTTCCTGCTCGTCCGTCAGTCTGTCCGGCTTGGTTCCGACCTCCCTCGCCGCGATTTCGTAGAATTCGGCGAGGCTGACGCCCAGCAGTCGGCAGATGTCCTCCAGTCCGACAAGCGTGAGTCGGCGCCCACTCAGATAGCGCTTCAGGCTGGATTCGCTTTTCCCAAGAGCGGCTGCGAGATCGGAATAATGCAGACCTCGGGCGCGCAGCATCCCCTTTAATACCTTCAGTACGGAAGGAATATCACTCGTTGGGCCATCCATTGCCGCTTCTCCTCTCCCAAGTCCTGCCTTCAATCGTCAATATTGCATGAAGCAGCCGCCGTCCTGCCAATATGCAGCACCTGTGATGTAGCGCGCCTGATCGGAAGCGAGGAAAGCCACCAGAGCTCCGGCCTCGTCGATGGTCCCGATGGTGCCAAGGGGGCTGAGTGCTTCAATGCCCGCCCGCGCCGCATCGGCGTCGGCAAATGCGCCGGACGCAGCATAACGTCCTAGCGCCTCCTCCATCGGTCCGGTCATGGTCGGGCCGTAATGGACAGAATTAACGCGTATGCGATCCGGTCCAAACTCCCGGGCCGCGCACATGGTCAGCATCCGGCCTGCCGCCTTGGACACATGATAGCGAAGATTGCCCGGGTCGACGAGATAAGCGGCCATTGAGCTGTTGTTGATGATGGCCGCGCCGCCCTTCCGCTCCGAGGCATGCCGCGCCAGCACCTGCGCGCACTGCTTGATACCGATGAACTGGCTCTCGAAATTCACGGCCATTCCCTGCCGCAAGGAGTCGAGGCTGGTTGATCGAATGTCGCCGATGAGCGGGATGCCCGCATTGTTGACCAATATGTGCAGCTTGCCGAAATGCGACTGGACCGTTTCCAGCGCTCCCTCCCAATCCTCGACCTGGGTTACGTCATGGCGCTGGAACAATACACGACCGGGAAAGGCTTTCTCCAGCGCGCTCACACTTTCTCGCCCTCGCTCCTCGTCGATATCCGTAAAGAGTACGCCAGCAGCGCCGCTCTCCAGCAACGCCCGGACAATACCCTGCCCGATGCCGTCATCGCGCGCAGCACCAGTTACAAGCGCGACTGCGCCTTCAAGTCCATCCGTCATCTCTCTCTCCCAACAGCGTCTTCAGCGCTGTTTCAATGTTCGTTCGATCCCATGCCTTCAAACGGCTCGGCATGCTTGTCACCGCCACGCCTGAGTTCCGGGATGAATGGATAGCGTGCATTGCTGTTGCTGCGCCGGTCGCCAGGGAAGCGCGGGAATACCCGCCCGGTATATTCGGCAACGATCTCAAAGCCGAGCATCGCCCGCTCTTCATCATTCAGCGACGCGTAAACATCGTCATGCAGGGAGGCGACATAATCGTCCTGCGCACGTATGAAATGCATGCAATATCCGTTGAGGATCGATAGCCGCGTTTTGTCCGAGGTGGCGTTGCCCTGAAAATGCCAGAGTCGGCTTTCGAAGATGATCGCGGAACCCGCCTTGCAGATCGCCGGAACGGTCATGACCTGTTCGACGCTGGTCGCCTTTCCGGTTGCAGGATCAAAGGCAATGCCGGGCGCGCGGCCGGAAAGATGACTCCCTGGCACTATACGAGTCGCACCCATATCCTCCTCAAAATCGCTGAGTGCGACCATCGCGTGAAAATAGATCGGCACGGGAATATTGAAGGGCACGGGTTGATGGTCGATGTGCATCACCTGACCGCCCGACCCCTTGTCGACGATCAATCCCGTCGATTGCGCCATATAATAGGGCGTTTCCTTCAGGATATGCCTGCCATATTCCGCCACCACGGGGTGCATGGCGAGATCGATGAATTCTCGTCCCTTGTTGACCAGCGCCAACAGCGCCTGCCAGCACAGCGCTTCGCCTTCAGGCGGACGGCCAAGACGCCGGTCGGCGATCGCTCCGCCATTTCGGTCAGCCAGGCGATAGGTTGCCACGCCCTCTTCCCGCTCCATCTCCGCCTGCTCGATCAGCCGCGCGCGCAGACCGGCAAGCTCAGCCGACGTCAGCAGATCTTCATGCACCGTGAAGCCGTAGCGGTCCAGGTTGCGCTTGCCTTGCTTGATATCGCTGGTCGGCTGGGGCAGGTCGGCTGGCTGGGCGATCGCGGTTGCCATCGGTTCTCTCCTCATTCTTAGTTTCGAAACCTATCTATCATTATCCTTTTTTCGGCGAGAGGGTCGGCCCACTCGGTTCTGGAATGCCCGCGATCATGACCTCGATCGCCGACGTCAAATCTGGCTTGCCGAGAAGGTCGATATAATCGGCTGGAACCGCCACAGATGCCGAAATTCGCTGTCACCCCGGCCTTTCAAAGCGGTGTTGACCGACTGCGCGAAACCACTGTGCGGCCCGGCATGCGCGCGCGTATGGGCAGTGGCAGCCCCCACCCCCAGCGGGATGCCCAGTCCCTTCATGCTGATGGTCGATAGGTCCATCGTAGCTGAAGTTTTCAGGACGCTTTCCAGGTCTGTACCGTGCCGCCTGTCCATCATTTTCTTTTCGGCTCGCATCATGTCCTGCCGCCTGAAATCAAAAATTCGCGGCGGGAAACGACGATGACAAGTCTTCGTACGCCGGAACGAACGGATGCGGCATGATTCCCGTCTTGCTCATCATGCGCTAGCCTCATCCTTGAACGCGCGGGCGGCATAGGCGGTATCAAACGCCTCCTGCTGTTCCACGATCAATCCTTTTTCATCGAACAGGAAGCGGCACCAAATAGTCGTTTCGACCGGATCAACTATACCCTCGACCCGCATCGATACGGCGACCACGGCAAAGACCTGCGCGGGATCCTCCAACGCAAAAACCTGATCGTGGATGACGATATCACTGCGTGTTGCGAACTTCTGCTGGACTATCGACCGCAATGTGTCGCGTCCCGCAATGACGGCATCAGTCCAAGGAAAGCTCTGCCGACCGTCCGGGTGCCAGAGCGACACCCATGTGTCGATGTCCTTGCGGCGCTCGCAATCGAACATCAATCGCACCGCGTCACTGTTCCGCCGTCTTTGCGCCTCTGGCGATCCGGTCATGGCTGCGGCCCTTCCTGCTCTATTATGGTCAAAGGGATGGACATCACCACCTCCACGCTGGAGCGGGCGACATGGATGACATAGATTCCGGGGTGAATCATCCAGCCGGTGCCATGGTCGGTCATGTCTCCCAGCTTGGAGAATGGCGTCGGGCCGAGCCGCGCGTGGATTGCACGGCTGTCTTGATCGCCGGGATGCCAGGTGGAAAAGCGGCGAGCGTCCAACTCGATCTCCACCCGCTGCGAACTGCCAGGCTCCAACCGCAGCTTGGCAAAGCCTTGCAATTCCTTGGGCGCGCGCATCAACGGCCCAGCAGGGGGTTCGACGTAGATCTGAATCACGTCAGACCCGGCGCGTTCGCCGACATTTTCCACGAGCAAAGAAACGGTCACAGCTTCGCCCGCTCGGACCTCCCGAGCCGAGAGCGCCGCCTGCGACCATTGCAAGCTGCCATAGCCCAGGCCGTGGCCAAAAGGGACCAGACGCGGCAGATGCCGCGCCTCATACCAGCGGTAGCCGACGAGCAACCCCTCGCCATAGCGCAACTCTCCCGCTTCGCCGGGGAAGTTGCCAAACGCCGGACTATGCTCGATCCGCTCGGGAAAGGTGATGGGCATCCGGCCGCCTGGCTCCGACGCACCAAGCAGCACGTCCGCGAGCGCGGCCGCCATCTCCTGCCCGCCGAACCAGCTTTGCAGCACCGCCGGAACCTTGGCGATCCACGGCATCGACACAGGCCCACCGCTGTTGACGACCACCACGGTGCGCGGATTGGCGGCAGCAACTTGCTCAATCAGTTCGTCCTGGCCTTCAGGAAGTTCCAGCCCCTTGCGATCCGCCCCCTCCGTTTCCGTCAGCGGCGAAGTGCCCACCACGACGATCGCCATGTCGGCATCCGCGGCGAGCCGTGCCGCTTGTGCGGCCGCGTCGGGTTTGTACGGACGGCGGCAACGGAGGGAAACATGGGAAAAGCCCAGTTCCGTATCGCCGAAATAGGTTAGCAGCATCCTGATCGACTGCCCGGCAGTCAGATAAATTTCGGCATCCTTTATGCGCTCTCCGCCCTTGCCGATGAAATCGGGATCGCCAAGATCGATGTACAACTGGCCGTTCAGCTCCAGTCGGGCCGCAGATCCGGTGCTCAGCCGAAAACTATGAAGCCCGTCTACCATTGCGACAAAGCTGGCCTCGGCGCGAAGCGAGAAGGCGCCTGACGGAACACGCGGCGCCGGCGCGCCCATGAAGAGAAATTCAAGTGAGTCACCGCGATGAACGGTCGTCGGCTGCCCTGCCGGTTCCAGGCCAATAAAAAACGAGACTTCCACGCCAGTTTCACCCGAAGGGGTACGCAAGTCCGGCGCATCGAGCACGATGAAATCGTCGGTGCCCGGCACGCCCTCCTCAAACAGGATCTCGACCCCTGCTTCGCCGAACGCTGACTGCAGCATAGACAGGATGGATGTGCGATGTTGCGCCCGCAGGATGGAAGAGCCACCGCCCATGATCTGCGAGCGATGCGCGTTTGGACCAAGGATGGCGACCCGCCGCAGCGAGCCCGCCTCGATCGGCAACAGGGCGCCTTCATTCCTGATGAGCACCATCGCGTCGGTCGATGCTCGCTTCGCCAGCGCGACCGCTTCAGGATCGTCCAGCGTGAACTCCTGTCCATCGCTTTGGTCATTGCGCGCACCGATGCTGGCCATCACCACCAGCAGCCGCTGCGCGATCGCGTCCAGCTTGGCTGAGCAAACGCGCCCCTCCTCGACCGCAGCGGCCAGTGCACCGCCAAAAGCCCGCCCTGGCCCCGGCATCTCGATGTCGAGGCCGGCATTTGCTGCATCCACGGTGTCACATAGTGCCCACCAGTCGGTGATCGCTATGCCCTCGAACCCCCATTCCTTTCGCAGGACGCCTTCGATCAGCCATGCGCTATCAGCGGGGAAGCGACCGTTCAGTCGGTTATAGGCAGTCATGACGCCCAGCGCCCCGCCCTCCTTCACGGCCATTTCAAATGGTGCGAGGTAGATCTCCCTCAGGCTCCGCTCATCGATCACCGAATTCATCGCATGACGTTCATATTCCGCCTCGTTGCCGGCGAAATGCTTCATCGTGGCGACAACGCCCTCGCTCTGGATCCCCTGAACCAAGGCTGCGGCAAGGCGCCCCGCGAGCAGCGGGTCTTCCGACAGGCATTCGAAGGTTCGCCCGTTCAGGGGAGAGCGCTGGATATTGATCGTCGGCGCCAGCATTATCCGGGCGGCTCGCGCCCTCGCCTCTCGCCCAAGCGCGCCGCCGACGGCGCGGACCAGCGCAACATCCCAGGTCGCGGCCAGCGCAATGCCTGTGGGCATGCAGAGCGCGCGCACGCCCGCCGGTCCCCACATCGTTCCGCGCGCGCCGTTCGGGCCGTCGGTCATACGCCAGGAAGCTATGCCATGTTCGGGCACGGCCTGAGTGTGCCACATATCCCGGCCTGTTGTCAGCGAGGCCTTTTGTTCAATACTCATGGTGCAAACAAGCGCAGCTATTTCGGAGCGCTCTTCCTGGGAGACGACGCGGGGCCATCCCGCACCAATGGTCGTCATCGATCCGTCCATGAAGGCAGCTCCAGAAGGTTCGGCCGCGCCGACTATTGGGACCGTGGTCATTTGCAACCGCAACTCTGCCGCACCACCATCTCCCCCGCTATCACGACCGAACGATCGTCGGCCGCGCTTAGCAGGGCGTCGATGGCCGCGCGGGCGATCAGGTCCATCGGCTGCCGGATCGTCGTCAGGGGGGGAGACGTCAGCCGGGCAATTTCCATATCGTCGAAGCCTGTTATGGCAACATCCTCTGGCACCCGCACGCCCAGTTCTCCCAACGCGGCCATGGCACCGGAAGCGGAGATATCATTCGCGCAAAGCAGCACATCTGGAAAGGGACCGCCCTCGGACCAGCGCCGCTTGACGAGATCGAACGCTGTACCCGCAGAGAAATCACCAGCCCAGCGACCGAGCGGCTCACAGAGGATCCCATTCGCCTGAGCATAGTCTGTCACGCCCCGACTGCGTTCCACGGCATCCACATTATCCTCGGGGCCGCCGATAAATGCCAGCCGCCGTGCACCATGGACCTGCACCATGTGACCGGCGAGCGCTTGCATGGCCGCATAATTGCCAACCGCAACCTGGGGAAAGTCCGTGACTTCGGGACTGTGGGCTATGGAGACGACCGGAACCTGCCTTGCCAACTGCGCCAGATCGCGGTCCGCGATCACCGGGCCGATCAGGATCAGGCCATCGCATTTGCCAGAAAGCGAAAGGACCGCGTCGGGCGTATCTTCGTTCGCGACTCCTGCCAGCAGCAAAAGATAGCCTCTCAGATAGGCGGCCTCTTCGACAGTCCGAAAAAGCGAATCATAAAATTGCAGCGACTGGATGCCTTTCCGCACGACCTGCGCACGAGCGCTGTCGTCTTGCCCGGCGGCAGCGACATGCTCCTGCTCACTCCACCGGCGATAGACAAGGCCGACCACTCCAGTGAACTTGCGCGCCATCTGCTGCGCAGAGCCGTTCGGAACATAGCCCAGATCATCAATGGCCTGCTTGACCCGCGCGAGGATCTTCGGCCGAATATTCTGCGCGCCATTGATGACCCGCGATACGGTCGCAATCGAGCATTCCGCTCGGGCGGCTATGTCATAGACGGTAACCGTCGATTGCCGCGACCGCATCACGAATTACGTGCTCCCGCCGGTTTCAAACGACTGCTGCGGCTGGCGCGAGGCTGGACTTGTGCTCGTCCGCCAGCTTCTCTTCGAGCGCTTCCACATTCATAGCCATCTCCTCGCGCCTGCTGAGGGTGAGGCTGAGGTCGGTCGTTGCGAAACGAAAGATGCGCTGGGCATCCTCCGACCAGCCGCGATAGGCTTCCGGGCTGACTGCGGGCGGCGTGTGGCCCGCCTCTCCTTCGAACCGGTACCAGCTGCGATTATAGACCAAGGCAAGATTGGGACGCGGCGAATTGCCCCTGTTGGGGCTGCCCCGGTGCCACAGGCGGGTGTCGCGCACCATGATCGAACCGGCGGGCATGATGACCCGCACCGGATCGCGCCCTTCCACCGCAGCAGCGGGCACAATGTCGGGGACCAGATGCGAACCATAGGGCCAGATTTCCAGCGGCCCGTTCTCCTCGGTGAAGTCGACCAGAGGCACGTTGACGGCGATGGCATAGGCGGGAAGCGAAAGCCCATGCCCGCGAAAAAGCGGTCGGCCGTCGGGATGAACCACCTGGTAATCCGAACCCGGCAGCGGCGTATCGGCCGCCGCCCATGAACAGGCGAGATCGACGCCGAGGAGGCGCTGCAGGAGCGGTAGGATGATCGGATTGGCGACCAGTTCCTCATTTGCGAATACGCCATCCAGGTACAGATGCGTATTGAACCTGTTTGCGCCCCGATTCGCTTCATTCTTCGCGGTATAGTCATCGAGCAAGACAGAGAATGCCTCCTTCAATTCGGCCAAAACCGAGTCGCTGATCGCATTTTCGAGGATGAAGTATCCGTTAGAACGCAAGGCAACGGCCAATTTCGCATCAAAATCGGGCCTTCCTACCTGTTTAATCCAATCCGATCTAACGAACTGCATCGCATCTTCTCCGAACATTTTCGTGCAAGGCACCTATTATTTGATGAATGCTGATTAGCGCGCCCGGCGCCAAAAAGAAAGCGCTTTCTTTTTGGTTCGGACTAGGTTAGCCCGGAGCCATCAGAAAACCGCAGCGGCAGGATTTTATCCGCACAGCTGCGCCAAACGGCATAGGAAAGGTGTTGATGTGGCGTTGAAGCAGAGGCGGCTGCGGCTCGGCATTCTCGGCGCGGGCATGATCGCCACCTACCCGCATGGCGTACTGCCGAACTTGACCCGGATCGCGGACAGGGTCGAGTTGGTAGCCATCGCCAGCCGTTCCCAAGACAAGGCACGCGCCGTCGCCCAAGACTTCGGCATTTCAGAGGTCTATGCCGACCTGACAGCGATGCTGAACGGCAGCGATATTGACGCTGTCGTCAACCTGACGCCGATCCCGGTCCATTTTGAAACCTCTCTGCAAATCCTTGAGGCGAAGAAGCATCTCGTCACGGAAAAGCCTCTCTGCTCGACCTTGGAGCAGGCCGACATCCTGATCGCTACGGCCGAACGGAACGGCCTGCTCATCGTCAGCGCGCCCATCGATATGCTGATGCACGACTGGCAGAGGGCGCGGCGTCTGGTTGCCGATGGCGCAATCGGTCGGCCTGCCTTCGCGCGCGTGCAATCGTCGCACGGCGGTCCTGCGCTGATGGGATGGCCCGCCGACCCCAGCTGGTTTTATCAGGAAGGCAGTGGACCGCTTCTCGACCTGGGTGTTTACGGCCTTCACCGGATTACCGGCATATTGGGTCCAGCTCGCCGGGTCACGGCCTTTTCGGGGATCACACGCGAGACGCGACAAGCGCGCGGCGGCCCTCATGACGGGCTGGAGATAAAGGTCAGCGAGCCCGACAACACGCTCATGTTGCTCGACTTCGGGGATGCGACTTTCGCCTCGGTCGATGCGACATTCAATGTCGTTGCATCGAAGAGCCCCATGGTCGAGCTATACGGGAGTGAGGGGACTTTGCTGGTGCATTATTCGACCGGCGACCCAGCCATCGACATCTTCCGCATGGATGCGGCGCCCGGGACGCCTGGCTGGATCACACCGACGACGATCGGCTTTCCGGAAAAGGAAGACCGCGCCAAGCTGCTTCATCGCGCTGTGCTGGTGGAACATCTTCTGGATTGCCTCGAACAAGGTTCGCAACCTCTGCTCAGCGCCCATCATGCCCGGCATGTCCTCGAGATTATGCTGGCGGCTCGAAGATCGGCGGAAACAGGCCGCGCGGTTGAACTCACCACCTCCTTCATCTACCCCAGCGAACAGGCTTCGGCATGATCCATCCCGATGATATCGAACTGCCCACCCTGCTCCCAGGGCAAGTCTGCACGATCAACATTTTCGACACGCTAACGAAGGAAGTAACGGAGGCTTACCGCACAGCCGAAACGCTGTTCGAAGCACCGAACTGGCCTCATCAAGACCAGCTTATCCTCAACGGAGAAGGCGTCTTGTGGCGCTTCAACCTGACGGAGCGGTCGCTTCACCGGATCGACGCGCCCGGCCTACCCAAGCTCAATAACGATCATGTGCCGTCTAACGATGGCGACACGATCTTCGTGTCGGCCTACGACTGGCACATACATCGCGTATCCCTCGCCACCGGCCGTCACAGCCGGGTGACGCAGGAGAACCCTGCGAGACCAATGCTCCATTTCCTGCACGGGGTCAGCCCGGACGCAAGCGAACTGGCTTTTGTTGGCGTCGAACCCGCTGCCGATCACCCCTTTGGCCCGGCGAATATCTTTACCCTTCCCAGCGATGGCGGCCCGGCACGCCAACTGACCTTTGGCGACCGGCCCGCAGACGGGCCGGAATATTCGCCCGATGGAAAGTGGATCTACTTCAATACGGAATGTTTCAGCAAGATTCCCGGTGCCGCGCAGATCGCCCGGATCAGGCCAGATGGACAGGATCTGCAGCAACTGACCTTCGATGCGCGGGTGAACTGGTTCCCGCATCTTGCTCCAAAGGGAAAGCTGGCCTGCTATCTATCCTTCGAGCCGGGCACCACGGGCCACCCCATGAACCGGCCGGTCGAGTTGAAAGTGATCAGCGAGGATCGCTGGACCCAACCTGTCACCAGCCTGGCTCTATTCGGCGGACAAGGCACGATCAACGTCAACAGCTGGTCACCTGACGGGCGATATTTCGCGTTTATGGCTTATCCGCTGTGATCGTGCTTCCGGACGGACTGCATCAGATGACAATAAGAGCGATGTCGTATGAACCATGATTTTGCCGACAAAGGGCCGGGGGCGGCGCAACCAAGCACCTATGCGCCATCTGCTGCTCTCGGCGGCACCAAAGGCGTCTGGTACATGGTCCTGGTTCTCGCCACGGTTCAGGCGACCGCCTCACTCGACCAGATCGTGCTGCTGATCCTGATGCAAGGGATCAAGACATCGCTGAACCTCAGCGACATGCAAGTCAGCCTGATCGATGGCGCGGCTTTCGCTCTCTTCTACGCCGTGTCGGTCATCGTGTGCGGGCGGCTGGCTGACCGCGTGAATCGACGCAACATGCTACTGATCGGCATGATCGGCTGGAATGTAGCCATGATATTCGCGGGCTTTTCCCAATCCTTCGCCCAGCTTGCACTTGCACGTATAGCGATCGGGATCGCCCAAGGCACGCTGATCACCACCACGGTGGCCATTATTTCAGACAGAGCCCCTCCGGAATTGAGGGGGCGCGGCGTGACGCTGTTGTTCAGCGGCAGCACTCTGGGCGGGGCGGCCGCCAGCTTTCTGGGCGGCGGACTGCTGCACCTTTTTTCCTTGAGGGACGTCGGGCAGTTGCTATTCGGTGTGACCTTCGCACCATGGCAATTGGTGCTGATGATCTGCGGCGGAATTGGCCTGGCGTTGGCACCTTTGCTCCTTACAGTGGAAGAACCTGCGCGCTCCGTTTCTGCGCAGCAGGAGCCGTTCAGGATTTTGCCTTACCTGATGCAAAACCGCCGGTCCTTCGTGCCGCTTCTGGCATGCAGCGCCTGCTTCATCATGGCGATCCTCGCCATATCAGGCTGGGGCAGCATACTCCTGTTTAGAAATGTCGGCATGTCGCCCATCACCGTGGGCGTGACATTGGGCTTCACAAGCCTTGGCGGGGCCATCCTGGCCGCCCCGCTCGGCGGCTGGCTCAGCGATGGCTTCGTCAAACGCGATCCGCAGAAAGGACGAATGACGCTATTGATCATCCTTTTGCCCATCGCGGCCCTGTCGGCACTTATGTTGGTGGTCGTGGCCGTTCCTTTTATTGTCATCCTTGGCTTCACACTGATTGGCGTTACGGCAACGATCGTGTCCTCTCTGTTGATCACGATCCTGTCAGAACTGGTGCCCAGCGATGGACGCGGCAGGATCGCATCTCTTTTCGGATTAGTCTCCATCGTCTGCGGCATGGGTATCGCTCCCACGCTCGTGGCGACTGTCACCGACCATATCTTCCATGATGAAAGCAAGCTTCCGCTTTCACTTGTTGTCGTTTCGGTTCCGGCCATTATAGTGGCAACTATACTCGCCGTGCGCTCTTTGCCCCATGTCTGCGCTCTCCGTGCGGATGTACTTTCTCAAGCTCGATAACAATTTCCGATGACACGTCCAAGGACGGTATATTACGATCATCACCCCGGACAAACCTTGAAAAAATCGTTCTGCCGTGGGTAGGCCATAGCATGCGGGCAAGCACGTCAGGACGCCAGCTTCGTCCTGAGTTCATAGCTGCGGTCGGGTCTGCCAACAAACTGCGTCCGCACGGCACCTTGGCTGCGATCCCAACCCGGCTCGCTTTTGAAAATCGCCATTGTCGAGGCGTTGCTGCCGCCATCCGTAGCTTTCCTGACGCTCTCCTGATGTCACGTCTGGCGCAGAAATTGCGATACCCCTCAGGCGAACGGCAAAAGGACCAGAATATGGCCGGTTCAAAGACCATATGCGGTCACCCATCACTACCCCGGTCGTGTCTCATTGCGACGCGAACCATGTTGCGTGCATAGTTGGGACGGATACCAGTCCGGCTGCCGCGGGCGGCATCCAAAGAAAAAAGCAGGCGCCATTTGGGACGTCCGCGAAAAATGGGAGGTAATGATGAAATTGCACTCGACGTCGAGCATCGCCGCTGTGGCCTTTATGATGACTGTTTCGACCGCCCATGCCCAGGTCGATCAGGCTGCCGAAGACAGCGCTGCCAAACGAACCGGCGTACAGGACATCATCGTGACCGCCCGCCGGTCGCAGGAGCGTCTGCAGGACGTGCCGGTCGCCGTTTCAGCGCTGGAAGGGGATGATATCCGTGCGCTCGATATTCGGAACTTTGGCGATCTCGGTCGTGGGGTGCCGAACCTGGTGACGGAAAAGCAGCTAGGGACATCGAACTCGGCGACATTCTACTTGCGCGGCATTTCGACCGGTTCGCTCAAATTCCAGACCGATGCAGGCATCGGACTCTACATCAACGGTGTCTATCTGGGCCGTCCGGCGGCTTCGTCCTTCGACCTTGCCGACATCGAGCGCATCGAAGTGCTGCGTGGACCGCAGGGCACCCTGTTCGGTCGCAATTCCACCGGCGGCGCGATCAACTTCATCACCCGCGCGCCTACAGGGGAATTCCACCTCCGGACCGAGGGACAGGTAGGCAATTACGATGCCCGCAACTTCCGCATCGCTCTCGATTTGCCAGCGGTCGGACCGCTCTCGGCGAGGGTGACCTACCTACATAACGAAAACCGGGGCTATGTCCGCAATCTGGCGGCCGGAAGGACATACACATTCGCCGAGCCATTCGGCACCATCAAGTCGGTCAAGGACTTTGGCTTCGACAATACCGATGCGGCTGGCTTGGCGGCCCGTCTCGACTTCAATGATCTGGTGATCGACTATAATTTTGACTTCACCGACAAGGTGAACTCAACCTACGCCCAGCAACTCATCGCTTTCAACCCGACCTTCGGCGGGGGCGCCTTCTATGCGGCGCCAGGATTGTTCACCCCCCCCAGCCTGAAGCGCCTCAACGCCATACCGCTGGATATCACGACACCCACCCGCCTGCGGGTGTACGGGCACAGCGTCACCGCATCCTATGATCTGACGCCCGACATCACCTTCAAGAGCATCACGGCCTTCCGCCGCTTCCGCGAAAAGGCGACTGGCAACGACATTGACGGCGCGGCGCTGGACGGCAGCGTTCTCGATCCGAGCCTGACCGGCGTGCCCCTGTCTCTGTTCAACGCCCTTCAGGTCCGCAGGCAGCGTCAGTTCAGCGAGGAAGCGCAGCTGCTCGGCAAGCTCGGCAATTTCGATTTCGTCCTGGGCGGCATGTATTTCACCGAAAGCGGCTCCGACGATAACCCGGTCTTCCTAGGCGTCCTTTATCCGACCTCGCCCATCGTTCCGAACGTGGTCGGCGGCGATGGTAATGTCGTGGAAGCCTTTGGCCTGCCGGGCGACTATTATCTGGGCGCCAACTCGAGAGTTCGGAACCGCTCGACCGCCGGTTACGCCCATCTTTCCTACAAGACCGAGCAGTTCGAACTGGCGGGCGGCATCCGCTACACCAAGGACAACCGCCGCGAGACAGTGATCGCCGCTGGCCTGATCCCTGCGGTGTTTCCGGCCGGAACTTTCAGATCGTCGGGCGACAATTGGGACTTCGATGCCACGGCGACCTATATCTTCCAACCCAGGGTCCGGGCTTATGCGCGCTTTGCGACCGGCTATCTGTCCGGGGGCATCATCGCGGGCAATCCTTTCCCCAAGGAGACTATCGACAGCTATGAAATCGGCTTCAAGGGCGATCTATTTGACAATGCGGTCCGTCTGAATGCCGCTCTGTTCCACACCAAGCGCAGGAATATCCAGACGATCCAGTTTGATGCCGTTCGTGGCTTCTACATGGATTCTCTGCCCAAGGGGCGGGAGAACGGCGCCGAAGTGGAACTGACCGTCGTTCCGGTCTCCGGCCTGACCCTGGGCGGCAATGTCGGCTATATGGATCAGAAGCTTTCGCTCAGCCCGACGACCGGCATCGCCTCGCCGATACTGGCGCCGAAATGGAGCGCGAACGTCAATGTGCAATATGACACGCCTGCGGCAAACAACGGCTCCTACTGGCAGATGCGGCTCGACGGCACCTACAAGGACAAGCGCGGCATCGATCTTCAAGGTACGCCCCGCAATCCGGGGCAGCTGCCAGCGCGTTTCGACCTGAATGCCAGGGCGGGACTGATGAATTTCCCGATGGGCAGCGGCAAGGCGCATGTCGCCGTCTTCGGGCAGAACATCACGAACAACAAGAAGCTCGACACCCAGGTCGATCTGGGCACCGTGATCCTCGGCGTCTTCCAGCGCCCGCGCACCTATGGCGTGGAGGTCGGCTTCGAATTTTGATGGGGAATGTCCGTCCCGAAATCTAAAGTTCGAGAGATCGCTTTTGCGACCCTCACCTCGGGCCGGGATCCTGCGCGATCCCGGCCGCATTTTAACCAATAGCCAGCGTCACAAATCCCGCTGTTTTTCACGATCTGTCCTGCTCATCGAACAGGAAGCGACACCAGATAGCCGTCTTCCCAAGATCGACAATGCCTTCGACCTTCATCAATACATCGATAAGCAATGGCCTGCGGTGCGGAACCCGTAGGGCGTAGCGAAGTAGGCCATTGCTTATTCAGTTCGGCGGCGAACGCCGCCGGAGTGGCATATCTGAGCGAAGAGTGCGGCCTGCCGGTGTTGTAGTTATCGGCCCATACGGTGATCTTTTCGCGGGCGTACCTCATGCTCATAAACAGCGCCTCGTGAGCAGTTCCTCGCGCATCCGCCCGTTGAAGCTTTCGACGAACGCGTTCTGAGTAGGCTTGCCCAGCATGGTATAGTGCCGTTCGACCCGGACCTCTAGACCGGCGCAACACGGTCGCAAGTCCAGCGCCCTGCAGCTCTCACGCCACCGGTCACAGTCCACTCCCAGACTCATTTTGCTGCAACAGACAGAGAGCCTAAGAGCGTTTTTCAAAATCCCTAGAGTTATATCTTTCGCTATCCACCTTGGCTGACGGGCTTAAACAATGGCTAGTCGAGCGACCGCCGGCGCGAGGCCCTCCGAGCGGACTGTGATTGATGCGATTGCCATTGCTCCTGTCGGTCGCACGATGGCCAGCGCTCGCCCGTGCCACGTCTTGGCGATGGGTTGCTGTAGACTTGCCACGCCACGAGGGTTGGCATTGCCGAACCCGGCGAGTTCCACCGGCCCGTTGAGCACCGCCTGAAGCACGCGCGCATCGTCGGGCAAAATCCGACCGTGGGCGTCAACAACGCTTATGGTGACGTAGGCGAGATCGTTCGGGCTCGTGCTGATGCGAGCCCGATCAATGTCAAGACGCAACGCCGCCGCCGGCCCGGCTGTCTCCAGCGTGCGGCGGCCGATGAGGGTCTTGCCCTTGTAAGCCGATGCTACGAGTTTTCCAGGCGTATAGGGCAACGTGAACCGAACCTCTGGGCCGTCCGCCTCCACCATCGACCGCTCACCGACAGTCTTTCCATTGAGGGTGAAGACGACGCGGTCCCCCCGGCTGAATACCCTCACGTCGATGGATTTGTTCTCATGGCCGGGCCAGGTCCAGCTTTGAAGCTCATCGCCCCAGCCCCAATTGGAATGGAATGCCTTCTTGCCTTCCGGCAGAGGCCGAATGACGCTTATCTCGATCGGGCTGATTCCCCAGACAACATCCCGCAACAAGGATTGCGGCTTTTGCTGGCCAATAAGGTCGATGTCGCCGCAAAAGGCGTTAACCCAAGGATATTTGGACTGGAAGGGGTCAGTTTCTTCCAAGGCCGACATCCCGACGCCAGACTCGCCATAGTAATCCATCGCGGTCCAGACGAAGTCGCCGAGTGCATAAGGAACGCGATTGATCGTGCTCCAAATCGCTGCCACGTCTTTGGGGAAGCTCTCGGTGCCTAGAAATAGGCGTCCCGGATATTGGGAATGTTCCTTCTCATAGGCGACGTAATTATAGTTGTACCCTGCGATATCCAGGAACTGGGTAGCCGCTTGGTCAGGCGTTCCGTCGCTCCGGGTCACGGCCGCCCCATTCCATCCGTTGATACCGGCGGTGATCGGGCGGGTGGGATCAAGTTGGCGGATTTCCTCTACCATCTGGCGGGCAATATCGACGCCCAGGGGCCGATATTTCTCCGGTATTTCGTTCCCGATGCTCCAGATGATGACGCTGGGGTGATTGGCATCACGTTCTACGAACGCGCTCAGGTCGCGGCGCCAATGCTCCTGGAAATAGACGTGATAATCATCCGGGATCTTGGGAATGGTCCAGCTGTCGAATGCTTCCTCGACGACAAGCATACCCAATCGGTCGCAGGCGTCGAGAAAGCTCGACGACGGCGGGTTGTGGGATGTCCTGATCGCATTGAAACCTCGTGCCTTGAGCAGTTCGATCTTGCGTTCTTCCGCCCTGTCGATCGCGACCGCGCCGATCAATCCATTGTCATGATGGATGCAGCCGCCCCGTAGCTTGGTGGGCGTGCCATTGATCAAAAGTCCGCGCTCGACGTCTATCTCGATCTGGCGCACGCCAAAGGTGGTAGCCATCCGATCTACCATGCCCCCTGCCTCGTGAAGCGTGCATTCTGCCTTGTACAAGGCAGGCCTATCAGGCGACCATGTGCGCGGTCTGGAAATCTCCATCGACAAGGTAGTTTCGGCGGTAGCGGGAGCTTCGCCCCGAGCGACTACACGTCCGCTGGCGTCACGCAGCGCCACAGCGATAGTCGAGCCCGGTTTTATGTTCTCGACGAGCGCTCGAACGGCAACGGCAGCACGGTCGGCATTGATCTCCGGCGTGGTGACGCGCACTCCCCAGCGACTGAAGCGAGAGGCGCGCGTGACATTGAGGCGAACCGCGCGGTAAATGCCGGACCCGGAATACCATCGGCTGTTACTTCCCAAATTGGAAACTCGCACAGCCAGAACATTGTCGCCCGTCGCACGGATATGCGGCGTCAAATCGAGTGCGATGGGCGAATAACCATAGACGTTGGAAGCGATATGCTCGCCGTTGAGCCAGAACTCAGCAGTCCCGTAAATTCCGTCGAATACCAGCTCAATATGAGCATCAGCGGGCAGAACGGGGAGGGAGAAACGCTTACGATACCAACCCACGCCCCCCACAGTATAGCCCGTATGCCTTCCTCCTGCGCTTCGCGTAGCCGCAATTAGCAGCGGCGGCGGCGCACCCTCAAAAGGACCGATCATCCTCGGTGCGTCCTTGACGGGAGCCCAGATCGGCGCAGTATCGACATCCCGGATCACCGCGTTGACGGACGGTTCCTGAGGCTCCAAATCCTCAATGCTCCAGTCGTGCGGCAGGACAAGGCGTCGCCAGCCGGAATTGTTGAAGATAGGGGTTGAGGCTTCGGCCATATCTCCGCGAAAGAACGTCCATCCTCGATCGAAAGGCTGGTCTCGAAGCCCTGCGGCGAACTCCTGTAGGGGAGTAGAAGCATAGGTCATACCTGTCATAGACAGCGCTGTGGATGCTGCTGCCAACTGCAACGCGGAGCGTCGCGAGATCCTAAAATGATTGTCTTGCAACTGATTGTTCCAGTTTTTGGATCATCTTGCCCTAACGATGTTGACCTTTTCGGTCTAGAAGCGACCGGCCACATCGTTCATCCCGACAATGCGCGATATCGTTGCCCGCCCTGAACGTTGGGGGCGTATTCATGGGTGTCACGCCCATCATGACGATCGGACGGCGCAAATGGGCACGTGGGTCGTGATCAATGCAGATTGGTATAATTTCCGCCCCGACCCGCCTACATTCGCTCGAACGTAAGCCGACCCGGCCATTTGGGCCGAGTCGGCTCTCCCCCCAATAGTGGCTGGAGAAAGCCGCGCTCTCTCCAGCCCTTGTTCAAGGACGTCAGAACTTCAACGTCAAGTCCACGCCATAGGTGCGTGCCGGCAGGAAATAGCCCGCCAGCGTCGGTCCCACATTGCCGCTGAAGGTGATCGATCGGTTGTTGGTGAGGTTCTTGCCCCAGGCCTGGACTGTTGCCTTCAGGCTACCGATCGGCAGATCGGTCAGCGTGGCGCGGGCATTGACCAGCCAGCGTTCGGGCGCCTGCGCCTGGTCCCTGAAGGCCGGGTCGACGGCGGTAAACTGTTTCGCCGCTGCCTGCGTATCTGCCCCGAATGAAAGGGCGGCACCGTTGCTCATTGTTGGGAGGGTGTAGGTCGCTGCCAGCGAGGCAGTCCATTTCGGACGATAGGCCTCAAGGAAGGTGCGGGGGTCGCCTACGGATGGGTCCAACTCCAAGTACTTAAAGTTAGTGTAGCCAAAATTGCCGGTCAGGGTCAATCCGTCAAAAGGAATGACGGTCGCCTCGACTTCCGCACCCCAAGTACGTGACTTGCCAGCATTAAGAATAATTGCAGAACCAGACGGGAATACTGTGAACTGCAATCCGCGATAGTCTAGATAAAAAGCTGCGGCGTTCACGCGAAGACGCCGATCGAGCAGATCCATCTTAGCGCCAATTTCGTAATTTGTCACTTCTTCCGGCGAAAAGGGTGTGCCGTTGCTTGTGCCGCCCGAGAGATAGCCGGTCGACGTCGATGCATAGACCATCACGTCCGCATTAGGACGATAGGTCACGTTGGCCAGATAGTTGAACCGCTGTTTTCGATAATGGAAATTGCCCAGAATCGGGCCGTTGTTATAGACCGCGACCTTGCGATCAAAAGTCTCACGTCCACCCAGAGTGACGTCAAGCTTGTCGGTGAGGTGGAGCGTGGCCTGGGCAAACATCGCATAGGAAGTCGACTGGAAGCGGTTGTCCGGTACCGATGGCGCCGAGATCACGAAGTTTGGAACGGTCTGGAAGAAGAATACCTGGGGAATGCCAGGACCGCCACTGACCAGCTTTTCGTTAAAGTAGAACAGTCCTCCTACCATCTCAAGCGAGTTAGTCGAAACGTTGAGTTGTAGTTCTTCGGTGACTTGCTTGAAGTCAGTCTCGCTGGCGAGGGCCACGGCCAGCAGCGGATCGCCTGTGTCGTCGTCGATCAGGCCGCCAAGGCCGTCCAGTTGGTTGATCGAATTGCCCTTCTGCTTGCGCAGCGCTGCGATGTTCTTGACCGTGACCGTGTCCGACAGGGCAAAGGTGGCCGTCAGCGTATGGCCCTGCACGAGTTGGTGCGAGTTGGAGGTGAACCAGTTGTTCACCGCCTTCGGTCGTTTGTCGTACTCGGTGAAATCGCCGCTGACGGTGCCCCGCCCGAACAGCCCATTGAGGAAATTGACCGTGCCCTGGCTCTGTGCGGGGGGCAGGATGGAGGCGGTGGCACCCGGCGAGCCCTTGTTGAGCGTGCGATCATATTTGTAGCTGATGTCGATGTCGCTGTTGGGATTGTAGCGCAGCGCGGCGCGAAAGGCCGTGGTGTCCTCCGCGCCAAGTGTATCGGCGGCTCGATAAACTGTGCGCCGCCCGTTGGTCGCGTCTGTGAAGTCCCAAGTCGTGCCGGCGCCTAGGTTGCGCACATCGCCGTCCCGCTTCTTCTTATAGAAGTTGAACTGGGCGCTGAAGCCGTTCCATTCGGGCGTGTCGAGCCGGACCTTGAACCGACGCAGGTCGTAATTGCCGAGCGAACCCTGGATATAGCCGCCCAGCTTGCCGGTAGGGTTTGAAGTAAGGACGCTGATCGCGCCGCCCGTCGAGTTGCGGCCGAACAGGGTGCCTTGCGGCCCGCGCAGCACCTCGATCCGTTCTATGTCGGCGAAGTCGAACTGGGCGCCGACCGCGCGACCGAGATACACCCCATCGACATAGATGGAGACCGGATTGTCCGATTCCGGAGCGGTGTTGGATGCCAGGACGCCGCGGATCGAGAAGCTAGCGATCTGGTTGCCGCCGATTTGCGGAAGGGCAATGACGTTCGGCGCGAAGGATGAAATGTCGTTGACTGTCTCTATACGGTTGTTCTGTATCTGCTCGGTGCCGATCGCTGACACGGCGATCGGAACATCCTGCAGATTCTGTTCCCGCTTCTGCGCAGTCACGATGATGTCAGCGACTTTGTCGTTCCGCCCGGAACTGTCGTCCCTGGGCGCGGCGGGCGCCTGGGCATACACGGTCTGCGGAACGAGTGCCGCCAGCGCAACACCTGACGCGAGTAACTTGAGTCTTCTCATCTTATTCTCCCCTCCTTATATTCCTCCGCGCGGCTTTGCCGTCTGTCATAATAGTTGTAATATCATATTTCGTTGGGAACATTGAAATAGCTTTGATAGCGTGCATAATTGGCGCGCTCGGCTTGGATGACTGGGTCATCGGTTTGCGACTTCTTATATTTGGAACTATTGCCATGTGATTGGCCGTGACGGCTTTTCAGGAACGTTAGCATGCGGTCCGTTGCCTCAGGTGTCAGTTCCAGACGAAGCGACGAATAGATCTCTCGAATGGCATCTTCCGGCGCCTCCATGAACTGGGTGTAGACGGAATTGGCATAATTGCCTTCGCGCAACGTGCCGTCTTCGATCCAGTTGATGACGTCGTCCCACATCTTGATCCGGCCATCGAGCGCCGCCCATTCGCGGCCTGTGGACTTGCTGCCGTAGATGTCATCGGTTCGCCAGGAGAAGATGGTCCCGCCGACGTTGGTGACCGAATCGGACGAGGCGATAGGATCGCGGTGCGGCAGGATGATCTTGGCGTCTGGATAAGCCTTCAGCAACTGCGGGATGCGCGGCATATGCGTCGGATTCTTGAGCAGCCAATGTCGCTTGGGATGCCCCCACTGCAAAAGCTTCAGCACCTTCGTGTGCCAGTGGAAATGGTAGGCCGGATCCTGGCTGTTAAAATAGCTTTCGTAGCTTTGGACGTTCATTGCCGTCGCCCAGACTTCGGAGAAGAAGGCGAGATAGGTGAACTCGATATCCTCTACCGGCAGGTCGCCGCCCCAGGCATGCATGCTCTTCCATTCAGGGCTAAGCGCATGGACAAAATCGACCCGGTCCTGCGCCTTGGCGATCCAGTGATTGATCTCCGCCTGGTCCGCGTCGGGACGCCCGTCAGGGAAGAGGGCTTCCCAGCGCTGAACCGACCGGAACTGCGGATCCTGCGACAACGTCTCGTGCAGGATGGTGGTGCCCGAGCGGCCGAAACCCAGAATGAAGACAGGCTCCTTGACCACTTCCTGATCGATTTCGGGATGCCGCTTATAGGCATCGACGACGCGCAGCCGCGCCTCGAGATAGCCCAATATGTCGGACCGGGTCAGGATGCGGCCGACGAAATTCAGCGCGGCATCTTCGTCGATTGACTTCAGCAGCAGACGGAAATGTTCCCGCCAGCCATCTTCCTCGAAATCATCGAGGCCGGTGTTGCGACGCGCCGCATCGACCAGCGAATTTTCGTCGAGGGGGACGATGCCGCCAATGTCCAGCTTGCTACCCAGAGCGTTGAGATCGCTTGCCCATTGCGGGCGCGGCGGCAGCTGCCAGGCGGCCCGACGTTTGAGAAGACCCTCATCTTCTTTCAATGCCATCAGTGTCTCTCCAGGTCGCGGGCGACGGCCGCCCTTTTGAAGTAAAGGTATCGGCGTAGCGCCCAGCGTCCAGCGCCACGGAAGGACAAAAGGCGTCGAACTAAGGGATAAAAGGCTCCACAGTCGTTTCTCGCCTGCACTGCGCGCCGCTTCCTGTCAGAACAGGGCGACTTTCAAGCACAGGAATGCGCAAGATGGTAGAAATCGCGGCATCACCTTTGGCGACCGAAGATCAGATTGAGATCGAGCGGCGTACGCTGGCATTGGCGGCGCGGGCGGACGTGCACGCGATCTGCGAGCGCATCGGCGACTATTGGCGCAACGCCGTCGCCGCCAGTCCCGAGCAACTGGCGCGGTTCGACGCGGAGTATGCGCGCGCGGTTCAGTGCGGGCTGATGACCGCGGCCAATCATGATCCGCTCTATCCGCGCATACACGCCTTTGGGCGCTCGGCGCACGAACTGGACGGAACGAGCGTTGCGTCGACCCGTTTCGGCCATCCCAATCCCGACTATATTTATCGATTCATGATCATCGACGAGGAGTCGCGCTATGAGGTGAGCGGGCGCTTCCCGGAAGGAGCGGCCGACCCCATCGCCCTGGAAATTTCGCTGCTGACCAGGGGGGAGGTCTACCTTAAGAACATCTCACTGCACGAACTTGAGGTGCGGTCGGATGGCAGTTTCACCCTCCATATCGACGCACTGCCAGCCGACGGAAGAGCCAATCACCTATCCTCGGCAGGCGGCGGCTATCAACTGCTGGTGCGCGACATCATCGCCGATGCCTGGCGCCAGCGTCCGGTGCAGCTGGGTGTCCGCCGTCTTGGACCTCCGCCTTCGCGGCCGGAACTCGGGTTGGATGCGATGGCGCAAAGCGTTGAGGCGCATCTGCGCAAGCAGGCCGATGACATGATCGCCGCTGCTCGCGATCTGGCAGGGAAGCCCGCCAATGAATTTGTAACACCCAAGGTGCATACAGAGGCTGCATTTCCCGTGGGTCAGGCCTACTCGGCCGGCCGTTTCCTCATCGCTGACGACGAGGCGCTGGTCTTCATCGTCGAAAGAGGGATCGCGGCCTTCGCCTCGGTGACGGTCAGCAATTTCTGGGGCGGCGTCGGCGAATCTGTCCGCCGCCCGGTTTCGCTTGGCACTACAATGGCGAGGTCCAACCCCGACGGGCGTTTCGTCTTCATCCTCAGCCATGGCGATCCGGGAGTTCATAATTGGGTTAACCCCGACGGACTTCACGAAGGCGCGGTGCTGGTCCGCTGGGTCGGTCTCGGCCCGGATTGGGGAGATAGACCCCCTCCGGCCCTGGAAGTGTTTCGCGTCAAACTGGACGCGCTGGCCGAACATCTGCCGGATGGCACGCCGCGCATCAATGCCGCCGCGCGCGCGCTCCAGATCGAGGACCGGGCACGGGCCTATGGGGCGCTGCTCGGCTAGAGCATCGTGCGCAAAAGTGGGAACCGGTTTGCGCTTAAAAGGATGCGATAACAGAAAACTAGAGCGCGCGACCTGCGTCCGATTAAACGCAGCGCGCTCTAGGGCGCTGGGTCAGCGGGCCTCTGCCGCCGGGGCGGCCTTACCGCTAGTGGCGCGCTTGCGGAACATGGTCGGAGACAGGCCGGTGCAGCGCTGGAAGGCACGCGCAAAGGCGCGGCTGGAGGAATAGTCGAGTTGATAGGCAATGCGATCGATGCTCGCCTGGCCGGTCGCCAGGAATTCTTGCGCGATCTCCGTGCGCACCTGGTCCTTGATATCTTGAAAGGCGCCGTTCTCGTGGACCAGTCGGCGCCGCAAGGTCGCCTCGCTCACGCCCAGCGCGCGCGCCAGCTCGCCGGTTGTGGGAACATGCTGGCCACGATGCAGGGCAGAGCGATAGATGGCCGCGATCCGTTCCCCCAGATCCGCCTCCACGCTTTCCGTGACGATCAGATTGTCCGGAAAGCCCTTCAGGAAGTCATGGAGTTGCATATTGGAGCGGACGATCGGTAGTTTGAGTTGGCAAGCGGGGAACAGGATGGCGTTAGCAGAGGCGTCATGGCGGGGCCTGATGTTGAACGTACTGGACAGCGCATCGCTCTCGCGGGTGGCGTGATGACGCACCATATAGGTGCAGCGGAGCGGTTCGCCGATCAGCCAGCCGAACAGCCCGCTGAACAGCATCAGCGCGTTGACCGAAAAAAATTCTTCCCAGCATTGTTCGAGCGGCCCCAGCCCGATTTGGAAACAGGCTTCGTCGCCTTCCACGCTCAGTCCCGCCGAGCCGAAACGGTCCGCGGCCATTGTGCTGAAGGTGAGGATACGTTCGATGGCTTCGTTCAGGACCGTGCTGCTGATGACGGCGTGGCACATAAGCTGAAATTCGTGGAGCTGCATAGCCGGGCGCTGGGGGGATACGAGTTTGGCTCGGATCGCCACGATGCAGATCTGCCGAAGTTTGACGAACTGGTGAAGGGGCAGGCCTGAAACGCTGGCGTCCTTGAGATGGGCAAGGTCGAAGGATAATTTGCACTGACGGAGAAGAGCGGTAGTGTCGATGTCGAGGCTGTGGGCCTTTTCCAGCAGCGCCTGGATATGATCAGCCGCAACATGGCTTGCGAACGACAGACGTTCCGTTGTGCTCATGGGCTCTCCTCGCAGCGCAAACGACCGGCCTCCTGCTTCTCCCTCGGCTCGGCTGAGGGGGCGAGTGCCCGGCACGTCATGTTCCGTATCCAACACTTATTGCAGCTTCGCCTCCGTCGCAAGGATGGCGGCGGCGCAGCGTTCCGTTTGCGTGCGGCAGCGCTGCCTTGATAGGCGGCGGTGTTGTCAGGTAGGCGTTTGTATTCGCCTGCTCATATAACATGGCGGATTTTGAGCGGTTGGGCAGCACGCTGTTCGAACTTTATAGATTGCAGAACGAAGTTGACGTTACATAATATTCCTTACGCTGCGATGAGCGAAGGGGCACCCTTGCGGGCTGGACATGCGCGCATGCCACCCAGCCTCCAAAATCTGGCGACCGAGTTCATCGAAAAGGGGTTTCCACGCGCCACCTTCCGTCTTTGACGGAAGGCAGAGCTTTTTTGGCGGGATTAGAGCAGCTTCGCATTTTTGACGACTTTCGGCACGCGTGCGAGTCACAATTCCGTCAAAACTCAGAATCATCGACGCCCGATTCTCTGAAAACTCGTGCAAGGCAACGTCGTTTGGCAGGCACTCAATGGCATCGGCTGGCCGACTGCGGAACGACCGCTCAGGATGAACTTCGATAGGCGATCCGTCCCGGCGCCGCCCATGCAACTGGCGGCGCACTGATGTTCGGTGGTTCCGGCCTTCCGATCGAGGACCGCGCTTGATCCCGTCAATTGGAATAGATCTTGATGTCCTTGACGATCATGTCACCTGAGCCGTCGGTATAATCGCTGGTGGTTTTTACCGCGACATTCATGATTGGATACCAGCGGAATCCGGCAAAGGGATTGACCGCCTGATAAGTCTCTTTGCCGTCTATGAACCAGGTTATGTAATCGGGCTGGATATCCACGGCAAAACTGTGGAACCCCTTCGTAAAACCCCCGATGCCATAAACCTCGTCAGTGTTCATGAATATGCCCTGCTGGAAGGTCCGCGTGATATTGGCGCCGCCGTGCAGAGTATTGGCGGTATACCGATCAAAATCCCACCAACTCTCAAAGCCGAAGCCCTCGTAAATGTCTATTTCTGGCGGCCATCCGGCTGTGGAGATGAGCCAGAACGCCGGCCATGAACCGCGCCTGTCGGGCATCTTGGCAGTGAATTCATATTGACCGTGGCCGATCTGCACCGGCTTGGTGTTGTGACCGCTCAGAACAACCGCGCCGTAGTCATAGGCAACCCCATCCCACTCCAGCGGCTGTTTCAACTTCTGGCTATGCATGACAAGCCCTTCGTCCGTGTAACGCAGGGGCGCCTCGATCCCCGCGTCACGGTACACCCAGCCATCGAGATAGATCCCGGTTTCCTGATTGCCAGGCTGCGAGCGGCCGTTTGGCAGCTTGGTTGACCAAGCCTTGTCATGTCCCGCGTCCGACCATTTCAGCGTTTCCCGGCTCATCCGCCATTGGAGCGTACCGCTTGGCGTGAACGTTCGCGCTTCTCGCCCTGCCGTCTGTGCGGGTGTGGCCTCCTTCAGAAAATCGCACTGCACATAGGCCCGGTCGGTGCCCATTTTGCCTCCCCACGGCGCCTCGACAAACCTGACGATAAAATCAGCCTGCGGAATCCCCAGGATGATCGGCACCTCGACCGTTTTGGTGAGCGGATCGCCAGGACGGAAGATGACGGATTTATAGATGGCCTGGTAGTTAACCCCAGCAACGCCTCTCACAAGGCCAGTGCCATCCTCCGTCATGACCCGCGCGATGACCGTGTTCGGCGTCGGCCGGTCAAGAGAGATCGGGACATAGGCGACGGTAGCACCTGGCTGATAAGTGGCCGGGCCAACCGATGCGATAGCCTGCTCCGGGTATCGGGTGCCATTGGCGAAGTCGAAGCCAGCAAAATCCCCTGCATCGGTCGATAAGGAGAAAGTTGCGGCGCTAGGGTCAGCGCTGGCAAGTTGCTGAGCCATTGCGCTGTCTATGGGAGCGCGCATGAATGCCAATGTGTTGAACTCGTCGTCTGAAGCATGTTTGCTACCCGCTTGAGCCGGTGGCAGCGCTTCATAATCGGAACGCTGAAAGCCTGCGTTTGAGGTTATGGCCCAGGCGCTTACACAGACCACAAAAAGACATGCGAACAGAGCGCCCGAAAGCGGGCGGGAGAACGATGATTTTTTCATGATGCGACCCCTGTTGTTTCTGTGGCAGATTTACCGCTTCGCTGGTTTCTCCTTTCATGGGCAAAAGAGCTGCCGCCGCCGACTAACCCTTCCGGAACGCGACGCAGCTATATCACTGTATATCAATCCTTTTTTGACATAAGCGAAACGACTTTCAGCATCGTCTCAACGGCTTCCGGGAACGATCCGCCGCGATCACGCCCTTGGCGGCGCTTGGTTTGGGCGACCTCGCTCCAGTTGCGAGTGACTTGCATTAGTACAATTCTTTCGCTAGCGAGCGGCCAGCAAAAAGGGGCTCCTTCATGCGTTCGGCGATTCCGACTCTGCTTTCCACCACTGCAATCCTGCTTACCACTTCGGTCCACGCGCAATCCGTGCCCGCTGAGGCGGTGGCCGAAGGAGCGATCATCGTCACGGCCGCTCGCAGCATCCTGCCCGTCAACGCGCTACCCCTGACGATCGATGTCGTGGACAAGGAAAAACTCGACCAGCAGCTCGCAATTTCCGGTTCGGTGACCGACGCGATCGCGACGCTGACCCCGTCCTTCTCGCCCACCCGCCAGAAGCTCTCGGGCGCGGGTGAAACCCTCCGCGGTCGCTCGCCGCTTTATGCGATCAACGGCATCCCGCAATCGACGCCATTGCGCGACGGCGCCCGCGACGGGTTTACCATCGACGGATTCTTTGTTGACCGGGTCGAGCTGATCTACGGATCGAACGCGCTGCAGGGCATCGGTGGCACGGGTGGCATCGTCAACCAGGTGACGGTCGGCGCACCCACGCAGGAGGGCTTTGGCGGCCGGGCGCTGTTACAGGGCACCGCCGACAACAACTTCCACTCCGACGGATTCGGTTGGAAGGCTGGCGGCCTGTTCCAATACAAGGCCGGCGATTTCGACGCGACGATCGGCGCCACCTACGAAAAGCGCGGCGTGTTCTACGACGGGCAGGGCCGGCGCGTCGGCCTGAACCTGACACAGGGGGAAACGCAGGATTCCCGGACCAACAATCTCTTCGCGCGCCTTGGCTATGCCGTCTCCGCGACCGGTCGCATCGACTTGATCGCCAGCCGCTTTGAACTGAAGGGCGAAGGCGATTTCGTTGCCGTCCCCGGTAACCGCACCACCGGCCTGCCGACCAGCGCCGCGCGGGGCACGCCTCCAGGCGAACCGGCCGCCAATCGCACCGAGAGCGTCGCCCTGTCCTACACCGACAGCGATCTGCTGGGCGGCAATTTCGTCAGCCAGATCTTCTTCAACCGCTCCCGTGACACGTTCGGCGGCGAAGTTGCGCCGATCCCGACGTTCCAGGACCCCGCCATCGCGACCGTCAACACGCTGTTCGACCAGTCGCAAAACCGCTCCCGCAAGATCGGCGCGAAGTTCAGCTACGAACGCGCAATGCCGGGCTTCGAAGCGCTGACCGCGACGCTCGGCTTCGACGCGCTGTGGGACAAGACCGAGCAGCGGCTGATAGCCACCAACCGCGTCTGGGTGCCGCCGGCCGAGTTCCGCAGCCTGGCACCCTTCGCGCAGGCCAATCTCAAGCTGTTCGACGGCCTGGTACGCGTCGCGGGCGGTGCGCGGTGGGAAAATGTCCAGATCAAGATCGACGATTATCGCACGCTGGCATCGACGACCTTTGTCGCCTGCTCGGCCAGCCTGCCGGTGGGCACCCCTTGCGGCGTTTCGACCTATGGCGGTGTCGCGGTCGCTGGTGGCAAGCCCAAATTCGACGATCTGCTGCTGAACGGCGGGGTCATCATCGAGCCGTGGGACGGCATCCGCGCCTATGCGAGCTATGCCGAGGGCTATACCGCGCCCGATGTCGGCCGCATCGCCCGGTCGATCAATCTGTCGGGCGTCGATATCGACAGCTACCTCGCCATCGAACCTATCGTGTCGAACAACCGCGAGATTGGCGTGGAAGTGAAGCGCGGGCCTGTCGATGCATCGGTTACCTATTTCTGGTCGTCGAGCGACAAGGGCCAGCTTCTGGTCCCCGGCCTTGGCCGCAATTTCGACGTGCAACGCCAGCGCATCGAAATACAGGGTATTGAGGTCAATCTGCGCAGCGAGACACCCATAGAAGGGCTGAAGCTCGGCATCGGCTATGCCCATATCGACGGACGTTACGACAATAATGCCGACGGGAAGGTGGATACTGACCTCGACGGCGTGAATATCTCGCCTGATCGCGTCAACCTGTCGGCAACCTATAATCGCGGGCCGGTGTCGGCGATCGTGCAGACGCAGTTCTACCTGTCGCGTCGTTTCCAAGGTCTTGCGAGGGCGGCCGACGATGCCAATCCGTTGCATCCCCTCAAGCTCGGCGAAAATGATTTCGGGGGCTATCACATTACCGACGCCAGCATCCGTTACCAGACGGACTTCGGCGGGGTGCGGCTGAGCGTGCAGAACCTGTTCGACAAATTCTACATCGACTATAGCAGCGACACGCGGCTTCCGACTGACAACCTCGCCTTTTTCGCGGGACGCGGCCGCACCTTCACGCTGAGTTGGGATTATGGTTTTTGAAGACGCTTGACCTCCTGCACCGCTGGATCGGCGGATTGATCGGCCTCATTCTGGCGGTGTTGGGGTTTTCGGGCGCCTTGCTGGTGCACAAGGATGCATGGGTGCTGCTGCCGCATGCGTCGGACGTGCAAGTGCAAGACACGACCGCCATCGCGGCAACGGTCGAAAGGATCATGGCCGATTCCGCGACCCGGCCGGAGATGGTCACCTTCGCAGGGCAGAATTTCGGCCTCAACCGGTTGCGCTACCCGGACGGTTCCGGCGCCTATACCGATCAGGCAGGCAATATGGTCACACGCTGGAGTAGCCAGTGGGAGCGACCAGAACTCTGGCTGTTCGATCTGCATCATCATCTGTTTGCGGGTGATGCGGGCGAAACGGTGATTGGCGTCGCTGCGATTGCCGGGCTGTTCTTCGTCATCTCAGGCGTCATCCTGTGGACCCGCACGCGCAAGACGTTCGAGTTCCGCATTCTGCCCAAGCGGGTGAGCCGACCGGCGATCCTGCGCCATCATCGTGATTTGGGCGTCGTCGCGGCGCCGCTGTTGACGCTGGCGCTGCTGACAGGGGGCATTCTGGTCTTCCGTCCCATGGCGGGCCTCATCCTGGGACCCGCCGCACCCGCGCAGATCGATGCCAGTCTCAAGCCGCCTTCCCATCCGCCCGTTCCATTGGCGGCAAGGCATGACTGGCGTGCTGTTATCGTGGAGGCTAGGGCGCGCTTTCCTGACGCCGAAATACGCAGCCTGTCCCTGCCCCGGCAAAGCAGCGGCCTCATCACCTTGCGGATGAAAGGGCGGAACGAATGGTTGCCAAACGGGCGCACAACCTTGTGGTTCGCGGCAGATGATGGTCGCCTGGTAAAAGCGCAGGATGCCTCTCTTCTGTCTCGGACTGTGAAGATCTACAACATGCTTTACCCACTTCACGCCGCCAAGGTGGGAGGGTTGAGCTATCGACTGGTTATGACCTTCGCTGGATTGGCATTGGGCCTCCTGGGGACTTTAACCGTCTGGTCCTTCTGGTTCGCGAGAAAACGCGCCGACCGCTATGTGCCCCAATTGGCCGAGGTGCAGCGCTGAGTAGGATAAATCGGATCCACTCCGAGCATACCGCTGATTCTGTTTCTCTATGACCTTCGCCCGGTCCCCCGAGCCTAGCGCCCCCTTCCAGACCTGGAGCGCAATAGGCAGGCCAGAAAGGACCCGCTCGCGCCTGGAGCCGGGGATTTCCTGCCCAGCATCGTCCAGGGCGTTAAGAGCTATCGGACTGTAGCGGAGCGATGGGACCCAAGGCAGATTAAAGGCGCTATCGTCGGGATCGAAGTGGGAAAGCTCAGCGTCCTTCAAGATGCGGAAGGCATAGCTGTCCACCAGGAAGGGAATGTCTGCATCTTGGAGGGGACGCTGCGTCCCTGTCGCCTTCGCCTGGGCATCGGCCAACATCCGCTCATAGTCGGCTGCTGCCTGCTAATAGATTTCCGCTGCCTTCCCCTCATGAAACGTTCGGGCGCGAAGGGACCGCTTTAGCTCTCGGGCGCGGCGCGGAAGGAAGGGCCGCAAGCCAGCCGGAAAGATTCGTCGGTAAGACAGGATTCCGGTTTTCGGGTCCTTGTCAATGCATCGCACAGCCACTCCCACAGCCTCATCGCTCCACGCTCAGCGGGTGCATTTTGCACCAGCGATTGCACCAGTTCCCACAAAATCGCTTCAAAACAACGATCTAGCAGATCGTCTGCCCCCGACTGTGACACAAGACTGTCGCACAAGAGGGGCGGTGCCTAGATTCCGAACGTCATAAATGAGAGGGATTCACAAGGAGGCGGGCTTGCGCTACCCTGTTGCAGTATGAAGGGGTAAAATGTGGACGAGATCGGCCCGCGCCAGATTGAATTGAAGGTCCACGGCCTGACCCAAGAAGATCATGGTCGGGTGCCTGCGCGGCTTTTTGCAACTAAGCTGACCCAGTTAGTAGCGGCTCTAGAAGCCGCTGACACCCTTGCAAACGGCGACGCTGTCCATGATTATATTCTAGCAGCCATGCACATGTCTGAGCCGACTGCAATTCTTCGAGAAGTGCCCCGCAAAATGGAAGCTGACGGTGAATCGGCTATCCCGGTGTTCAACGAGGCCATCGACGGGATAAAGGTAAATGACGGACGCACCACGACATTAGCGCCTGTAGTGAAAAGGATCAGCGCTCTCACGGGCGGTGTGGAAAGCAGGTTTGGCTTCGCTGAAATAAAATCGGCATCCAAAGTAGTCCGAGTAGATGACTTCCTCCGCAAACGAGCCACCGCAGCCAGAAAGAATGCCCGGGGCGTCTGGTACGATGGGGTTTCGTTTGGCGCATTCGATGGCTTTCTGAAATTTGTTGATCTGCGAGGATCACTTCCCCAATTTAAGCTCACGCTTTCTGGCACGGTCAAAGAAGTAGACTGTGTATGTAGTAAGGAGGACATCGACTCCATCGGCGATGCGCTAGACCATCGCGTGAGAGTGTTTGGACGAGCCATCTACTCATCAACCTCCCCACTGCCACTAAGAGTAGAAGTGACATCAATTGAACCAATAAAGCGAGGAGGTGACCTTGAGAAATGGCGTGGTGCATTTCGTCCGTTCACATCCGAGTCTTGGGATGGGGACGCTTGACGATGAACAACATCTTCTGGGACTCATGCGTCTTTATCCGCTATCTAACGAATGATGTTGCATCCCCTTACTTCAATGATATTGCCCGCTTTGTCGGCGAGGCGAAATCCGGCAAACGGAAGATTTTCTACTCTACGATCACCTTAGCTGAATTGAAGGAAGAGTATTTCGATAGTAGCCGTTTTGGTTCAGTTCGCGATTTTTTTGAGGATATGGGCTCCGCCTGCATTCCCATCGAACCAAACCCGAATATCATGATGTCAGTTGCCGAACTCCGAAGCGTAAAATCGACCAATCCCGGCAACCCGAGCGCGAACGGGAGAGTGATAGCCACTCCCGACGCAATCGTTCTTATGTCCTGCGTTTTCGCCCGCGATGCCATGGGCCTGACCGATATTGTGCTCCACTCTACCGACGAAGGAAAAGGAAAAGGGTGGGCTGGGAAGGCGATACCGATCATCGGTTTTGAAAACTGGTACCCGGAACCAAGTAGAACTGATCGCATTAGGCAGGTTTGCGCGCTTCCGCGCGAGAAACCTAATCATCCAGAGCCGGATATGTTCGGGGAGAATATCATCCGAGGCAAATTCGAAAACCAGCGAACAACGACCATTTAGCTCTAGCACTCAAGCCCGTCTTCCATTCCGGGGTGAATCAATCAATCGTTTGCACGAGATGGGTCAGATTAAGGCCGGGATATGAGATTTTAGCAATGGCTTCAGCAAGGGCACTATAGCTAAAGCCTTGCCCATACTGATCTGCGACTGCCCCTCCAGCAAAGCCAGAAGACGCCCACCCACCGAGCGCCAGCAAGACTTCTCGATCTACCTTCGCTTCGCGCATGGCGTCCCGAAACGAGTGGCGGAAGGAATGGAAGCAGGTTCGGTCAGCAGCGGCGTCGCAGGTCTCCAAGAAGCGGGCGAACCATCTCGAAAATCTGCCGGAGTGGAGTCCGAAGGTATCAACGCGGAGTTCAGGGAATAGCCTGACATCCCCTGCCCGTCGGCGAGCTTCGGCAAATTCGAGGAACCTTATATTGGCGAGCGCCGGGTGGATCGGAACAAACCGCTCACTCGACGCTGTTTTGAGGCGTTTTCCTTCGCCCTGACTGCTGACAGCGAAACACCATATGCCATCTAGCTTGCGCACATCTGCCGTGTGTAGCTGGCAAATCTCATTCAACCTCATTCCGGAGAACAACCCGATCAAGGGAATCCAGAAGCGGGACCGCATCGGCTTTTCTTTGCCTATCACCGCGTATCCCCGTTCGTCATCGATGCAACCGCGATAGATCGGAGCATCAAAAATCCGTTGGAGTTGCTGGACGGAAAACGGGCGTCGCTTCTCGCGCGCTGCCGTATCATCGGCGATCTTCAGCCCACGGGCCGGGTTCCTCGTCAGCATCTCTTCCTTGACCGCCCAGTTAAGGAGCGTTGAGAGCTTGTTCATATACTCGTTCACATTCGCCACGCTCATCGGCGCGATCCCTTGAGCCGTTGCCATGTTGGCAACCTCGCGAGGCGACATCTCCGGCCACCGTTTCTTCGCATTGCGCGGTAAGCGCCGCAGCACATCGAGAACCTCCCGGCAGGTTTCCCGGTTTATTGAGGCAGCAAGCGCATCGGACCCGACGATCCCCAAGATCGTCGCGTAGGTCGTCCGGTAGGTCATTTCGCTCTTGCTCGTCCGAGACGATGTGGGGTCGTCGAGATATCGTTCGCTGATTTCCGCAAGCGTCAGAGCGGCAGGAGCGCACGACGCAATGTCGCGGACGATGGCGGTCACGATACGCTGTGGTCGCGGTTCGACGGTGAGCGGCGGTAATCCACCATCGATCACGGATGCCTGATCGAAATAGGCCTCAATCTCGAAGGCGACCTTCCTCACTAATCGTGACGCAACTGAAAAGGACGCGGTTTTCAGGGATCGGTTGATGTGGGTCCGGCCCACCCGATCGATGAGATCATGCGGCACCCGGACGCGATACTGGTAGACCGCCCCGCGTCGCCACAGCCCGCAATGCCGTCTGTGCGACACCTGTGTGTCACAGTTTGGCCGACGATTATGCGAAGTATTTGAACAGCTTAGATGCTCTTCACCGCCCCTCTTGTGCGACAGTCTTGTGTCACAGTCGGGGGCAGACGATCTGCTAGATCGTTGTTTTGAAGCGATTTTGTGGGAACTGGTGCGCTTACGTGACTCGAAAACTTATAATAAGATACTAATAAAATTATGTTTTATTTATTCCATTACGATTAATGCCCCCAATCATGCCCCCTCCACCCGTAACGCACTGCCGGCCTCAACGTTCTTAAACGGACCTCCCGCCTCGACCACATGACTGCGTTAGGTGTTACCCGGACCACTCTGAGCCTGCGAAGCGACCAAATCGGACCGCCAGCGGCCGAAAGGAATCGGCTACATTGCGCCATAATCGACCGCTAAGAGATCTGTGCACTCTTTCTGAAAGCGGACGCGGGCACATAACGGCAGCCGTCGTCATGGAAAGCGGGCGGCTGATGCACCGTTTCGAACTTCGTGACGTCGCCGCCTCGATAAATATGGCGGCGGTGCGGATCGATCAGGTAGAAGAATTTGATGAACAAGCAAACTACCGAGACGAATACCGGCACCGCCAAACGGCCCAACCGGCCCAACTCCACCCCCAGAACCCCCGCGAAATCGCGCCAGGCGCGGAGCGAGGCTGAGCTCGAAGCCCGGATCACGCGGGCACTTGCCAAAGGGTTCCCCGGGATCGCCGACCATGCGATCGTGCTGCAGCGGCATTTTAGCGTGCGTCTCGGCCACGAGACCCGTGACTTCGACAGCGCAGCACTTTGGCACAAGACCGGCCGCGCCGATATCCTGCTGTTCCACGACGATCGGCCGCTGGCCGTACTCGAGATCAAGCGCGAGACCGTCGCGATCACGCGCCAGGATTACGAGCAGGCGCAAAGCTATGCGAACATGCTCACTCCGCGCCCGCCACTGGTAATTGTCAGCAACGGCAACGAAACCCGATGCTACGACGGCAACACCGGCGCGGAGTGGACGCCCGGCTCCGACGCGGGCGCCAGTGTACAGAAGCTGCTGGCCAACACGGCAAAGATCGCGGCGGCGGACATGCGCTGGGCGATCGAGGCGCTTCTGGGCCGGGATCTCGACGTCTGGCCGGGCGCCATGCGGGACTGCACCGAGCGGCTGCTCGGCGACCTGACCGATCCACCCGGCGCAAGCGGGCAGCCGGTAGCGCGCGATCTTCTGTTCCCGCGCATCGCGACTACGCAGGCCGCGGCGGCGCTCAAGACGGGTACGCTCTTCACGCTGATCGACGGCCCGCCGGCGTCGGGCAAGACCAACCTGCTTCGCGAACTGGCACGGGACACGGCGGCGAGCGAGGATCTGGCGGTTCTCATGCTACGCGGGACTGGGCCGGGTCTGTTCCAGTCAGTTGCGAACCTGTTTGCCGTAGCGTTCGAATGGCCGTTGACACCGCACGACGCGCGCCAATGGTTGCGGCGGATGTCGCGCGCTGATGCCGGCCCAAGTTTGGTAATCGCGATTGATGGGGTCGAGCCCGGTACGATGATGGCGACTGACCTGCACGAACTAGCGAGCATCGAGCTGGGACCGAAGCTGAAGGTGATCCTGACCGCCGACCAGCGCGAGGGCCTGACGCACACGACGAACGGGCGGGCGACCACAGGAATCGGCGCGCAGGGCACCGAGATCGAGCTGGGTACGCTCGGTCTGGAGGAATTCCGCGTGGCTCAGAAAATCCTGACGGAAGCGCGGATCGGGTTCGCGCAGGGTGCGGAGTATTGCGAGGACTATCGCGCGCCGTGGGTGTTACGCGCGCTTTATGACGCGGTAGCCGGCGATCCGCGATACGCGCGCGAGGAGCAGGGCGTGATCCTCCCACCGGTGCTGGACCTGCAACTGGTCGACACAACCCGCGAGACCTATGCGGGACAGTCTGATCTGCTGCGCGGTTATCGCGTGCTGGCGCGCGATGCGATCGCAGACGAGAAGCATACCGGCGATCTCGCCCTGGAACAGGCCAATGGGTTCTTCGTCCGCCAAGATGTCCTGTCAGCCGAATCCCGCGAGCGACTGGCCCGCTTGCAGGCTGCGGGCCATGTCCGAGTCTATCGCCAAGGTCGCGAGGACATCGTGCGGCCGACGATCCCCGCGGTATTCATGGTCGAACTGGCGGATGCCGCAGCGACCATCCTCGAAGAGCGTAGCGCCGCTGATGCGAAAGCGGCGGGTGAATGGCTCGGTCGGCGGCTGGAGGGCGTCTACCTCGGCGATCTGATCGGTGCGCAGGCGATCCGCACGCTGGCCGAGACGGCGGGCGGGTTCAGCGAGGGATGGACTTGTAACGGTTTTGTGCCGGTCACTTGAGAGTTTAAGGCTCGTTCAAGGAGACCGACGAGATGATGAAGCATAGTGAAGAGTTCAAGCAGGAGGCTGTGCGCATTGCGCTGACCAGCGGGTTGTCGCGCGGACGCGTCGCGTCAGATTTGGGTGTCGGCAAGTCGACGCTGAACAAATGGGTTTCGCATTATCGTCCATCGGACCTGGTGGCAGCGCCGCAGGCAGATCTGGCACGAGAGAATGAACGGCTTCGCCTTGAGAACCGCGTGCTTCGGGAGGAGAGGGAAATCCTAAAAAAGGCGACTCAGTTCTTCGCGAGCCAAAGGCCGTGAGGTTCGCCTTTGTGCACAGCTGGCGGCATCGTTGGCCGGTGGAGCTGATGTGCCGTGTCCTTCAGGTGAGCGAGCGCGGTTATCGTTCCTGGCGCTCGCGTCCAGTAAGTCATCGGGAGCGGACAGACATGAGGGTGCTGGCCCATATTCGGGAACAATATAGCCTCAGCCTTGGCAGCTACGGTCGTCCGAGGATGACGATGGAACTCAAGGAGGCGGGCCTTGATGTTGGTGAGCGTCGGGTCGGCCGCCTCATGCGGATCAACGGGATCAAGCCGGTCCGCACACGCAAACACAAGGTGACGACGGACAGCCACCATCGCCTGGGTGTCGCAGCGAACTGGTTGGATGGCGACTTTGCCGCCGATGCGCCAAATTGCAAATGGGCTGGCGACATCACCTATGTCTGGACATCGGAAGGCTGGCTCTACCTTGCCGTCATCCTCGACCTGCACAGCCGCCGTGTCGTTGGCTGGGCTGTCAGCGATAGGATGAAGAAGGATCTGGCCATCCGGGCATTGGATATGGCGGTGCGCCTGCGCAATCCGCCGCATGGCTGCATTTTTCATTCCGATCGCGGCAGCCAATATTGCTCCTATGACTACCAAAAGAAGCTGCAGGCCTACGGCCTGCGTCCATCCATGAGCGGCAAAGGCAATTGTTACGACAACTCCGCCGTCGAGACATTCTTCAAATCCCTGAAGGCGGAAATGATCTGGCGGCAGAGCTGGCCAACCCGGCGGCAAGCAGAGGCCGCCATCTTTCAGTACATCAATGGCTTCTACAACTCACGGCGGCGCCATTCATATCTGGGCGGGATCAGCCCACTCGCCTTTGAGGCCAAGGTGGCATAATGAGATAGGTGACCGGCGCAAAACCGTTACAAGTCCAGGAATCATCCACGGATTGTTCGAGATCACGCCGCGCAACGAACTGGTCGAGGACCGGTTGATCGCATTCGCCAAGCCTGACGGCGAGATGGTTCACCTCAAGATCGAGGGGGGCACGGCGTGGGTGTCCGACCGGTTTGGCAATGTGAGCGGCGACCCTATCGAGATGGGCGCGGAGCGCAGCCGAATGATGGCCGACACCACCGGCTGGATGATCCTCGGTCAACTTGCCTATCTCGCGAGTGCCCGCGTCGGTGACGACGATGATCGCATGGACGCGACCATCTTATTCCACATCGGGCAATGCCCGTTTCCGTTGCTGCGGGCAAACCCTGATGGTCTTGGCCATCTCGAACATGATCTAGGAGACAAAGGCCGTGTGCTTTGCACAGACCTTGGCGCGATCGAGACGACGACCCAGGCGATGGCGAGCATGCTGCGTCGGCCCTGGGACGGTGCGGAGCAATTCGTCGCGGCGGTGCTCGAGGAGAAATCTCTGCCACTGCTGCACCGGCTGATGATCGCGCTGCGCACGGTACGCAAATTCAGCAATGCCGCGCGCGCCGCCTGGGCAGATAAAGTGCTGCAAGACCTTGTGATGCCCGAGATCAACATCCTGATCGCGGCACCGCCGACGCCGCCGACGCCGCCGAAACCGAAGCGGACGACGCCGAGGTCAGAGAGACCAAAAGCGCGTAAACGCTGACGAAAGGTTGGCGGTCCGAATATGCTGCGCTGCCTCCAGCCTGCGCGGTTGGCGTCAACGCGGCCGGAACGGCGAGGTCGAGAGGGTCACGGCCGCGCCAGCGTGGCCATGGGTGTCGAGCAGGCGCCGGATTCCGCGCTCAATCAAGGCCGGGTCGGCGGTCGGGCCGATCCGCACCGAACGGATCGGCAATTTCGCCGTTTCGCGAACCCGCTCCAAGTTCGAGAATTCGAGATTTGTCGACGACAGATAAGGGATTACCCGGCCCGCACGTTCCCGAAAACGGGGAACGGGATGCTCGGGACACCAAGATTGCGAACCGCCTCCTTGGCTGTAGTCGTGGGCCGTGTAGATGAAGCGCGCCTCGCGCTCTGAAGCGAAGGCCGGATCCTTGCACGTGATTATGTAATGCCAGAGCGCATGGTATAGGCTATCGGCGACCATCGCACTTTCCTCGGCAATGGTTAGCGGCGGGCCGTTGCGCTTCATCGAAATCGGATCGACGATATCCTCGCGATAGGCGTCGGCATAAGCGTTGAGCAGTTGGTCGAACACCCAACGCTGGTCGTCCACGTCATATATCACGCGGTCGAGCACACTTTCCGAGGTATAGCCGAACATCTGCGGGCTGTGCTCGAGTTCGATCGCGACGGGCGCATCGGTGCCACCATAGGCGCGCCACTGGGTGAGATCGTCGCCCTCGAAAGAAAAGCAGGCGACGTAGACCTGCGGATCGGTACGGCTGTCGAAATAGGACAGCGCCATCTCCAACATAGCCCGAACGTCAGACGATGGTTCGGTAGAGATCTGCGCCTCGACGCGGTCGCAGGCGAGCCGCCGGCCGAGCTCGATCTCGTGACGGTCGTTGAGATAGGTGGCTTCGCTGAGCCACAACTCGTTGTTGGCGATGATCGAGATGAGCGCAGCCGACGAGGTATAATGGTAAATCAACGGCGGCGGTGCCGTGCGGTAATACCGTCGCAACAGGGCGAACGACGCTTCGCGCTTGGCACCGAACCAGCGCGGCATTGTTCGCGCCCCCCCGTCGAGCCGGGTCACCTTGGCAATGATATTCTCAGCGTAATTTTCTTGAGGCATGCTCTTCGCTAACGTTTCCTCGCCCGATCTGCCACATCCATCTTGAGGGAAACGGCCTATCCGCTTGGGAGAGAGCGGAGGAGCTAAGCGACTTTTTTTAGGAGCAGCTGATCGGCGGCTACGCGGCCACGTCGGACGCTCAACCTATCAGCTGCCAAACCCAAAGCTGGCATCTCGTTAGTCTCAATACTGATCCACACGAAAGAAGGGACTCTCCGCTTCCTTACTCCAAAATATTGCTTATGCCCTATCCATCCACATGGAAACGGTGATCGCGAGAACGGCACGATGAGTACCACGACATTCAACCTCCGCTACCGTCCCGTGAGGATAGGGTGGTGCATCGAGCCGGACGACTTCGAGGGATTCCGGAAGGCAGTTCGCTCGAACTTCACCCTATGGGGCGGGCGCTTCAACCCGATCATCCCGATTGGTGACCCCGATTTTGCGGCGCGATTGATCCACCTCTTTCGCGTCGATGCGCTGTACGCCCCAACGCCATCCCCAGCAGTCAGCACCTTCATTGAAACGCAGAGCCAAATCCCCAATTTCGATCTTCGGGGTTCGCTGGTGATGGACCGTGGGCACCTCGGCAAGGCATCGACCATCGCGGATCTGATGCATCCAATTGGACGCCTTTATCACGAAAATTATCGAAACAATCCCCACGCCGAGCCCTCAATCCGGCTGCACGACTGGGCCCGTGAGGATCCGTTGGCAGATCTATTCCTGACAAATTTGGGCGGCTTGCCTCCCGCAAACGAGATCGCCGAAGACTATGCCGGCCTGATACAGCTTCATTTGCGGGCTGAACAAGCGACGATTGGCGGCGAGGTTCCGCCGACGCTCCCTCCGGCTTCAATGATGTCGCTGTCGGCGTTCAACCGGCTCTATATCGACCGCCACTATGCGGTGGACAACAATTGGACCTATCCCGGCTTCTACGTCGGAGATGTGACAAGTTTCGAGGATCTAGTCACATTTTGGAACTTGAAGGCAACCGACATTCCGCTCGCATTTTATGATCCGGCGCATGCCGAAAGGCTCAATCAGTGGAAGAATGACTGGCTGGGACGGCTTCCCACGTTCAAGAATCCGCGCTGGCCACACGAGCGTGCAGCACTTTGGCATCGTGAGGAGATCGAGATTGCGGATCCGGCGGCCTTTGGCGGCGATATCCTCGACTGCGCCGTCCGGCCGCAGACCTGGAACGGCCTCAATGTTCGCGCGCCTTACATGATGTTCGGCGAGGCGAAGAGCCTTGCATCTGTCGACAAAGCGGTCGAGCCGCCCACCATAACCATTCCCGTACCCGACAATCCGCTTGCCGCGGCTCAGCCATATTACGCGCAGAAATTTGTTATCTCGGTCGATTCCGGCATCCGCCTGTCAAATGATGAACGCTATACCCTCAACCTTCCTTATCTCCCTGCGCTGAATGAGTTCTACGGGCGCAATGTGCACTGGCGCTGGAATCACGCACGAGCTGAGCCTGGCTCCCTCGGTGTGATTTCGGACGCCGGAACGAAGCATCTCACGCTTCGGCCAGCCAGCTCCACCGCCCTTGTCGAAGCGATATTCCAGTCGGTTGGAATTGCGGCGGCGCCGAGTGCGGCCGGACTGCTCGGAAGTCGGCTCGTTCGCCAGATGGGCGGCATCGACAGCTGTCGCGTATTTCGTATAGGGGGCGTCCGGGAGCTGATCGAACGTTATGCGCCGGACCAGAGCTTTACGCGCAGCGAGGCGAAGCGGCTGATATTTGCCGAAGGCAAGCCTTACGCGCTCACCAATTATCAAGATCTCTATATTGAACAGCGTGCGCCACGCGAGACACTTACCAATGACGCCATTTTTGCGCATCTGCTGCGCAAAGAAATCTTTCGTCCCGGCCTGAAACTCGCCTGCCCGAGTTGCAAACTCGACTTCTGGCGATCGGTTGACGATGTCCGCACGCGTAATGAGTGCGAATACTGCGGGCATGTCTTCAACCTAGGGCCGCAGCTTCGGGATCGCGACTGGGCTTTCCGGCGCTCGGGCCTGTTCGGCCGCCGTGATAATCAAGAAGGCGCCATTCCGGTAACGCTCGTGCTCCAGCAGTTAACTAATATGCACGATCTCAGGTCAAACATCATAACGATGGCGATGTCATTGAGCCCGGACGGTGCCGACATCGCAGCATGCGAGAGCGATTTCATCCTGCTATCGCCGAGTGAACGTGGGGGACGGACCCAGGTCCTCATCGGCGAATGCAAAACCCGCCAGCCGATTAGCGAGCAGGATGTCACGAACCTTCGGCGGGTCGCCGATGCATTTCCGAAAGACAGCTTCGATGTCTACATCGTCTTCGCGAAGCTTGCGGACTTCGGCGCGGAAGAAATTCAGCACATCAGTTCATTGAACGACGAATTCCAAAGGCGAGCTATCATGCTGACCGCGCGCGAGCTCGAGCCATGGTTCATCTATGAGCGCACGGAGGAGATTTTCGACATAATCAAGCATGCCGTGACGTTCCGGGAAATGGCGGACAACACGCATAATATCTTCATCGAGCCGCGGATCTTGGAACTTGATCCGGATCAACCTGTCGCGGGCATGTGACGATGAGGGTGAACAGGAGACTTTCGCTATCCCTATGCGCACGATCATCGAGCAGCAGTTCGCGAGCCATGCCGTCCGCCCCTGGTTCATAGCCAATACGCTCGGCCATGCCTTTGTCCGCAAGGACTATGAAAACCACCCCTATGTCCACGCTACTTCCTTCCCAACTGCCTGTTCATAGGACCGCTGTTCGGTATGGCTCCTGGGACGGGTGGATGGGAATTTTTCGACCTGCCCGATTACGGCGATGGTGACTGGACGGACGATGAATTCGCAGCGGCATATAATAACCGGGATCTTACCCTAGTCGCTGGGCCAACGGGGTAGTCCTCAGGGAGACCAGATGGGGGGGCGGCCAAGCGTAGATCGTGGAAGCGAGTTCTGGCAAGCGATAACAGGTCGTCCCATTAAGGCTCGTCGTCACCCAGATCTTGTAGCCGACCATACCATGGAAGCAGGTCGCCCAGCGCTTCCTGAAACGGATAATCTTTGGGCTCGGTTTTCGCCGACTCTGCGTCTTGATGGAGGCTGGAGAAGATCCAGCCGACCCGCTCCCCCGAGGCGATCTCGACCGTTTCCAGCAGCGACGCCGCAGTCGCGGTTCGCAGCACGTCCTCGAGTTCAGAGATAGTGCAGAATGCGACGGGCAGGCGATCCTCCCGGGAAATAGCATGGGCACTGGCATCCGCAAGAACATGAGCACGCTCAACGATCTGGGGAATGATGGTCGAGCGCCCCGCGAACCATTCATCGAGGGTGAGAATCAGCAGCTTAACGTCATGGGCGAGGCGCTTCGGCGCTATGTCGAGCCGACTGTGTGCGTAGAACCGCCAAAGCTGCATCATGGCCTTAGCAATCTCCTCGTAGCCGCGATCTTCGCCAGGCGCTTCACCGAAGCGGGCGGCTACGCTCATCCGAGATGCTTTGCACTCGATCGCCAGTGAAACTACGCCGTGCCGATCATGCATGAGAATGTCCGGGGTAGCGATCGGTCCTAAGGGCGTGCGATAACTAGACTCCGGGTCAAACAGGACCGCTGGCAACATGTGCGTCAGCAGATCAAGCGCGTAGCTCTCAAACCTTCGGCCGACTTCATCGCGAACGGCCCCGCCTCCGCCGACCACATCGTAAAACAGCCCGTTGGTTACCCGGTCCATGATCAGGTCCGGCAAGGGGGCAATCATTGTTCGCGCGCGATGGCCGACAAGAAGACAGGGATGTCGCCTGAGAATGCTGGGCTTGTAGGCGGTTGCGGTGTCCATCGCGCGAAGGTCCGTCGCCTTGGCCCGCGCGACGGCGATAGGGCAGGAGATACGCTCGAGCGCCTGTTCCAGGGTGTTTCGAGTGATCCCCCACTCGTGGATCAGGCCCATGTCCGTGGCCGGACGAATGCCCGGCTCGGGATAAAGGACCGAAAGCAGTGAGAACCCGACAAGCGTCATATCGGAGGTGGTGAGATTGGCGGCTTGCTGCAGATAGGCGGCGCACTCGCCCTGACCATAAATGAAAGCGCTCCGATAGAGCGGCGGAATCCCGACATAACCACGCTGCCAAGGAAACTGCCGAGCACCGATCCTACCGAGTTCGACCAAGATGTTCACATCATTACGACGCGCGAGATATTCAGCGCCCTCCATCGAGCGCAACAGATTGACCAGATCGCCAATCGCGTTCCAGTTTCGGCAATCGATGGTTTGAAAAATGCTTTTGGGGGTTGTGAGGAGTTCGTTCGCGAGCGTCTCAAGTTCCCACGGATAAATTGCTCGCGGCCCGAGAATGCCTTCCGTCGCAGCCTCAGGCGGGTAGCCGTTGAGGAAACGCCCGGCCTCGGCAGCGCGTCCCGTTTGCAGCGCGTTCAACGTCCAAAGCATGCGCAAAAATGCTATATCGTCGACTGCCGACAGGAGTTTCGAAAATCTGGTCCGCAAACCTGGAAGTTGTTCAATTCTCGTTGCGGGCACCACCATAACGCTCCCCAAGCTGAATAATGCAGCAATCCGGCGGAATAGCATAGTGCGAGTAGCAGGTTACGGGAACTAGCAGAGGTCGTTTATGACCTCGCCCTGAATGGCGGAAAGTGGTCGGAAGGCGACCCACGCGAACGGCACTATCTCCGTATTTCGGCTCCAGACCGAAATTCCCTTATCGGCCAGTGTCATCCTTCGAATGATGAGCTCGCCTTAGCGAACGCGATCTTCCGGTGTTCGATGCGGTGGCAGGTGGCGCACAGCAGCGCGAGGTCCGCGAGCGCGGTCTCGGTGCCGGGGGGAAGGTCAGCGAGCGGGACCTTGTGGTGTACATCGAGCCCGGCATCGAGGAACGCCGGGCCGTGCCTTGCGGCAGGCTCGAACCCGCATTCCTCGCAGACGAGCTTGCCCGTGGCAGCAAGCACCGCCACCTTCTTATCGCGCGCTAGGCCGGGCGCGCGCTCGCGTCGTAGGTGGGCGACGCGCTTGGGATGGCCTTCGACCCAGCGGCGATCGTCATCCTCGCTGGGGAGAGTTGGGCTGCCGGGTACGGCGGCCTTGTCGCCAGCGACGGGTTCGCCCTTAGGAACGATCAGGTAACCGGCTGCCTGCAACAGTTCGAACGACGGCTGCGACCACCCAGCGCTAAAATGGGCCGGGAATGCCTCGATGCCGAGCGCCCGTTCTAGCGCCAAGCCGAAGACCTTCTTGGGCGGCAACCGCAGGCCGCCGGGCGTGACCAGGTCATAATCGCGCGAGTTCGCGAAGTTGGGCGCGTCGCCTCCTTGAGCGAGGGTGAGCACGGCGGCGTGGATGTCGGAGGGGGTGACCTGACGCTGATTGCTGTGGGTAAGCCGCTCGGGAGCTTCGACAACGCGATGAAGCTTCAGTTGCTGTATGAGTTTGCCTGGCCCGAATTCAAACCTCAGCCGCTTAGTCGAATTCCCGACGTGGTTGCCAGGCGGCTTGCCGAAGTCCCGCATTCGGGTGCGGATGGCAGAAGCTGCTGCCGCAGGGCCGAGAGCAACAAGCTCCTGTCCCTCTGCGAGCACCCGGCTAGCGGCGTTGGGAAACAACCGTACAGCGTCGCGGCTCGTCAGAAGGACACGTTCAAGGTTCGAGGATGGGCCAAGCGATCTGGAGAGGATGGTCTCGAGCGCCGTGCTGTATTGAGAGTTACGGGCATACGCGCCGGTTCCTCCCCGGCTCTCGAGAATGATCGCGCCCGGTTCCACGCCGATCGCCGCATCGAGCTGCTGACCATCTAACTCGATGCGGAAATCTTGCATTGTATATCCCTCGGCGTCGTTAGGGAGATAACGAAAATCTCTCTCTAGCGGAAATGTCGTATCGTTTCTTCTTCGTTTGAAGGGCTGTTTTTGACGTCGAGGCAATCGCTAACTGCCGTGCCACCACCGGCCATCTCGAGCCGATAAGCCGCCGGACGGCAGCGCCCACCCTGTTGGTCGGTTGATGGTTAAGTCACCGATCTTGGTCACTCGGAAGGGCGTCTCCAGTGGGGCGGCGCGAAGGGCCGTTCTTCCCAATTGTTCGGCAGATCGAACAATAGATCATCGGCTTCGGCCAGCGGCGTCTCAGTACGCCATGCGAAACCATTGCTCGTATCGCCCCAAACGAAATCCACGGTTTCTTTCGGAAGCGCTGCAACAAACGCCTCTCGCTCGGCGGCCGGGCCATAGAGACCGAACACCCGCAATCGCCCGTTCCACTCGACCGCCCAGCTCGAAAGCTCGCTGCCGGCCATTCTTCGCATCTCGTGCCTAAAATATCCATCGGCTAGGATCGTCGTGCAGATCGGCTCCCAGCTGCGCGTCGCAGTGACGAACGCTATAATCCGCGGATTGCCCCAGTCTTCTTTGGTCAACTGGCCCAAGGTCAAGAATTCGCCCGGCTCGAGCCATGCGCCATGGCTACGCTCGACATTGAACGACCGAAAATGGGCAAACCCCTGAACATGGTAATATGCGAGGCGCGCGACACGCTGATCCTCAAGGGTGGGCATGGCCACGCCGTTATAGGTCATCGAGATACCATCGCCGATCGGGATGTTGGCTTCGATCTTGTTGTAGCTCTGCGCAGCAAGCTTGCGGGTCGCCGGACTGATCGCACCGCGCGATTTGCGCGCGACCGTCCGTCGCAGGCGCTCGTCATCCCGGACATAGTTGCCGCGCGTATCGGGCAGCATCGTGATGATCGAAATGTCATCCTCAAGTGCCGCCTTCCGATCGTTGCAGGGGCGGCATGCCTTGACCTGAAGGAAGAAACCAGTTGCCAATGTCCCCTCCGGCACGAACCGCCGCCCGACGACATGATCCCGTGTGGTGATACGGCGCTCGAGGACAATGCCGCAATAGGCGCATTTGCGATTGGGCAGGCTAACCGACTTGTCTGGATCGAACGCCTCTCGCTGATCCACCGCCATCATACCGAGGCCAATTCGGACGGGCCGGACAATCGGCCATCGGTGCCTGCCGCTGTCGGATCTTGCAGGTTGATCGCCGGAAGAAGGATCGCTGCTAGCGGCATGTCGGAGACCACGCATCGGATATCCTCACCATCAGGCCAGCAATAGATGCCCAGGCTCCAAAATAGGCGTTCGGCATGGCGGCTGAGCGTCGATACCACTACAAGATCTATCGTGTCGTCGTCCCCATAGCTGGCGGCGAGATCGCGTCCAAACAGTGCTAGCCAATGGTCGAGACCGGAAGGTGCGAGACGCTGGGCCAGATCATCACCGGCGAAAGCCTTGTCGGGTGCAAGGCCATCGCGATGACCCAGCCAATCCGCAGCATGGACGAGCACCGCCGATACGCATTTGAGCGCGATGGTTGATGCACCCCCAATGTCGCTATCGTCAGCCATCCGTAAACGGGCAGCCGCGATCTCGGTTCGCGCATATGCGAGGCTGTCAACGACCAGATCGCAATAAGTTCTGCCTTGATCGGGATCGACGAATGCCGCCTGCTTCGCACTCCAATAGGCGCTCGGGGCGTGCGCAACGGCGAGGTGCAGTTCCCGGCCCATCGCGTCTGGCGTGAACGCAGGCACATCTGCGTAGCGCGTGGTGTGCGCAATCCCCGCCAGCATCCTGATCAGCAAATGCAGGCTGGCGGCGCGAAGTTCTGGATCATCGGACGCCCAGCCAGCGGCAATTCCGGCCGCCAGCACCAGATGCGATTTGGGGACCCCGTCGCGGAACACCGTCACCGGCATTGCGACACCGACGCCATAACCGAGCGCGCCGCTGGTGACAGGAGGCAAGTCCGGGTCACCGCGATCGAGCTTCGCCAGCGCCTCGGCATAGTCGATCCCGATGGTGACGCCGTCAAGATCGTGGAGCGGAATATCGTGCGGCAACGCGCTGATGACTCTTTGCAGGATTGCACCATATTCCTGCACCAGAAGATCATCCCCAAAATCGTGCAAGGTCACGCGATAGGAGAAGTCCCGATATGTGAAAGCCCGCGGCTGGGCTTGCAGCAGGTCGCCCGACACCTGGCTGCGTCGTGCGGTCTCGGCATCATTGACAGCCTCGGCGATCGACTCGGCCAGCGCGCTCGCCGGGCCGCTGCCGATCGCAGCGCTCAGGTTCTCGTCATCGAAGGCGCGCCAACCGATGAAGAACCTTTGACAACTCGCTGCGGCTTCGGCGTTGAAAGTCGACAGGCCAATAGCTTCCGCCGGATCACGTTTTCCGACTAGCATCCGGTCATGCGCGATGGGCAGCAGAACCAGTGTCACATCGACGCCATTGGTGAAGAGAAGCGGTGCGAGCGTGCCACCAACCTCCCGGGCAAGCGCTATGGCGTCGGGCAGAATGAGATCGCTCGCGGCCTCGATCGACCAATGCAAGACGCTGAGCGCGCTGACCCAGCCATGATCGTCGAGCGGCCTGGCGACGATCGCGTTATGGCTTTCCCTCACGCGGCTGGTGAGATCTTTGAAGAGAGTAGGGAAAATCGGCGCCAAAGTGGCGACCGCTTGCGCCGCAAGTTCACTGCCGCGCTCGCGGACAAGGAAAGATAGCAGCCGCTCGCTGAGCGTCGGCGGAAATCCGGACGGCACGAGATCCTGCGCGATGTTGCGAATGGCTTCTGTTACCGCAGTGGCCAGTACCGGGCTGTCGATCCCCATCATGGCGCCAAGACGTGTCGGATCGGTGAACAAGGATTCGATCTCGCCGGTGATGCTGTCGATCCCATCCTCTATCGTCCGGCGCAGATGGGCCGTCCGCATGACCAGATGCACGGTAATGCCCGCGGCATGGTTCGAATCGATGACGGTGCCGGGCGGCATAGTCCGCAGTATCGCAACATCTTTGCCGAGGTCCTGTTCGAAAGCGGTGATCGCATCGTCGAGCGTCAGCTCGCCCGGGCCGCCTTTGCGCGAATAAAACCAGTCCTCCGTCCCAACATCCTTGATGCCCACGAGCAGCGCAGGCGCAGCGGCGCGGTGAAGCCATGTGCGCTCGGCATCACCCGGAGCATCGGCGAGAAATCCGCGTTGGAGAAGTCGCGGTATATAATGTTGTCGTTTTCCCGCCACCAGCCACCCGATTCACTCTTGCAGCCATTATAGGCAAGCAACGTCGGCCGGTCATCCCTATCGCCGCGGCAAATCTATGCAGGGTCTAGCATAAGGCGGCGATCATTACATTGCTGGGCGACCATCTGGACCTTCGAGCCGTGCAATGAGGCAGCGTGTACTGGCGATCGGATGCCACCATTTATATTTCTCCTCGTTCCCGGCGTGAAGATAGACATCGACTACAGCTTTCGCAGCTTCGCATATCTCCCCTTTGTCGCCAGTACGCTGGACCATTTCATAGCGCTTCTCCGCAGCTTCCCCGGTGTCGGTGCAGCCCTGTGCGACGAAAAGTGCAGCACAAGCTATGACCACGCGTATCATTGCTGGATCAGACCCTGGATTTCAGCATCGGACCTGCGTTCACATCTGGCTAGAGTTCGACCATCGAGCGGTGCGCCAATCGAGAACGCCCACACCGGGCGATCAGAGTAGAAAACGGCCGCCATCCCCTGATTGCCAGCGTAACCACCATATTGATTCTTGGCATTAACCGACAGCATAACTGTCCAACGTACCGGTCGGCCCTCTTTCATCTGTACCTTTACAGGTGGGTAACAGATCATGAAGTTGGTAACGGAACCCGCGTCGAACAACGTGTTACGGAGAGCGGCAGCGATTTGCGGCAATGCTCGCTCTTTCGACATTTCTGGAAAAGCTGTCCAATCAAAATCACTATTTTTTGCGCTGGCGGGCGTCATGATTACGGCCAGCGCAGCTATGGCTATGACAGCGCGCATCTCGTCCCCTGTGTTCAACCGCCCGCCCCGACAGCCGGGACGGTTAGCCGCGCGCGAACACAGGAACACGCGCCCTGCGTATTCCCGAAAGGTTTTATATTCCGCAGGCCGCCCGACCGTAGCAGTCGAGAGCCTGTGTTCTCCGCGCGATTGCGGGCCTTCCCTCACGGCTAAGATCGGGTCAGCGGCGCCACGTTACGATGTGACGCTGCGCTTGTCCATGCACTGTGACCTTGGCGCCAAATCCGTCAGAGAGATCAGGCGCACAAGGGGGCGTCGGAAGAATTCCAACTATGAGGCATCTGACACAAACGTGGCATCGCGTGCCTGTGCCTTATCGGAGTTAAACGAGGGCCAGCTCCAACCCCGTGCCCCTAATCACCACCATCATCTGCGCTGCACACTCAGCGTCCAGCTCCCAATACCGTTCCTCATGGCGCCGGAAGGTGCGCCGCCACATTCCTTTGGGTCGCTGAATCGGCTGTTCCCACCCCTCGTTGCAACCCAGCTTTTTCTGTAGCCGGGAAAGGGCCTCGAACGGCCTGTCGCGGCTGGTATGGCGCTGGGACTGATAATCTAGGGTCAGGACCTATTAAATTACTTGCGGTGCTGAGGATTGGTTGATTCAATGGCGGCGTGAGGAGGCGTCGCCGTGAGTGATCTGATTTGGCTTTCGAAGGCGCAGATGCGCCGGATCGAGCCGTATTTCCCGCTGTCGCACGGCGTGCCCCGGGTGGATGACCGTCGGATCATCAGCGGCATCATCTTCATTATCAGGAACGGCCTGCGGTGGCGCGATGCACCTGCCGACTATGGCCCTCCCAAGACGATCTACAACCGCTTCATCCGGTGGAGCCGACTTGGCGTGTTCAACAAGATTTTCGCAGCGCTCTCGGCGAAGGCCGGGCAGCCTGACCAACTGATGATCGATGCGACGCATCTGAAGGCGCACCGGACCGCAGCCAGTCTGCTCAAAAAGGGGCTGTTCCCCGACGTATCGGACGCACCAAAGGCGGCCTGAATTCCAAGCTCCACGCCGTCTGCGACGGAAAGGGCAGACCGCTGGTCATGCTGCTCAGCGAGGGGCAGATGAGCGACTACAAAGGCGCTGCCCTGATGCTCGACGCCTTGCCCCGCGCCAAAGCCCTGCTCGGCGATCGAGGCTACGACGCCGACTGGTTCCGCAACGCGCTCGCGGAACGCAGCATCACCGCCTGCATCCCGTCAAAGAAGAACCGAAAGGTCCCGATCCCGCACGATGCCGTGCTCTATCGCCAGCGTCACAAGATCGAGAACATGTTCGGCAGGCTCAAGGACTGGCGTCGCATCCACACCCGTTACGACCGCTGTGCGCACACATTCATGTCAGCCATCTGCATCGCTGCAACCGTCATCTTCTGGCTCAATCAATGAGTCCTGACCCTAGTCGCCAAGCTTGTCTGGACGCAAAGCGATCCCCATCAAAAGGAAGGTAAAGCTTCCCGACCCTGATCCCTGTGAAGGGGCAGATCATCCACCAGCGCTTACCGCCATAAGGAGGCTCGGTATAACAAAGTCTGATCGATTGCCTGACGTGCTCTCGATCACGGCCAGAGCCTTGATCGAAAAACAATTCGACCCGCTCAAGTCCGGGGTGATCCATGATTGCGGCGTAGCTGATCGAACCACAGGGTTCGCCACCGCAAATCCAATTCAGGTTTCCGCTCAGACTGTGTCCAGCGCTGGCAAAGCCTGATCGCAGCATCCATGAAATGTCGATCCAAAGCGCGGAATCCGTTGTCGGTCGGCTTCCATGTCGGCCTGAGCCTACACCGCCCATCTTCAAGCTCCACTGCACATATTTCGACTTTATGGAAACCTCGCCCCCACCGCTAGATTTTCCGAAATCATTTGGCAATTTTCCTTTGTGGAACTCACAGAAATGAGTTCGGCGGTTATGCAAGACGGGGTGGGATGGGGTGGAAAGCTGTCGGCGAATGCTGGCCAAACGGCGGCACCTGATGAGTAGCTGAGAACAGAAACGCCTTCTTCTTCCAGTCCTGCCAAACGCCCGATCGTTTGCCGATGACAAGACATCTCTGCCCCCATCGCACTTGGTAATGCCCTAACAATCCAAAAGTCGCTTCCATTTCCGCTGGCGCGCATTTCAGCATATAGTGCAGCTTCCCATGCAATTCAGCACCATAGGCATCGCCATTCATGGTAGCGGCAAATCTGAGCCGCTGGGTTTGGACGACGCCCGACCTATAGCCGTTCGGTAACTTTGATTTTGTCCAACGAAGCGGCATCGCCCGGAATAGAGGATCGAGATTGGCAGGGACGTGGAGCAGGATGTGCGCATGTTGGCCGAACCTGATACCCCGCTCCTGTACCCATACCCACGGCATCTGATAACCACGCACTCGCATCCATTCCCGTGCCAGCCGAACGAACTGCCCGGTCGCCTCCACGGCTTCATCGCAGGGAACGCCTCCGCGACCCCAAGCTATCGTAATGAACCGATTGAGCGGCATTCCAGCCCTCCACGCGACAAGGCTGGCATCGATCAGCTTTTGGCAATCAGTTGTGCGCAATTGCCAGCTTTGGCGGGTGGCGCAATTGCGCGCGCCGCCACGCTTGAGCCTGATCGAAGACACCGAAGGCCGGTCCTATATAAAGGCAGCAGGGCACCACGCCGGCCAAGCCATTGAGCACAAAGGACTTCCATTGGCGAGGCTGGCACAGCGGGAAACATTTTGCTGCAAGTTTCAAGGGAACGGTTAGGCACGGCCGGAAACGAACAAATCCTCCTGCCACTTCTGCGCATCGCTCTGCGCAATGCGTGTCGCTCGCCCGATCTTGCGAAACGGCAACCGCCCCGCTGCATTCTCGCGATAGACGGTCGATCGACCAACGCCGTTACGCTCGCAAAACTCTCTGATCGTCAAAAGCTTTTCCATCTGCACCTCCTGATGTCCATTGGGGTGCCGAGGACATAATGCGATCGCAGCCAGGTCGCTGTCGGTGATTGCCTATTCCGATTGGGGCGGCATTTCCGACGGCTTGGCCGCTTCCCAAAGGATTTCCTGCCTGTCAGGCGTTACCGCCTCGCCGATCACCAGCTTCGCGATCCCTTGATAGAACTTCGTCCAGTCATTCTCGTCGCGGATGTCTGAGAATACCTCGGAACCACCCCGTGGCTTGGCAGGCACCCCGAACTCATGTTCAAAGATCGGTGCCAGCTTGCAGGCTAACACCAGCCGCGTCTCGCGCCTGCTGGAAGACGCCCATTTTGTTGGTTGCTTGAAGGCTTCCAGAAAGACAGCGACCGCCTCCAGACGCCTGGCGGTAACGAAGAAATCGGGGATATGATCGGCGATCGACGCCGTCATGAACATTGAGGCTACGCTGACGGCTTGCGAATGACTCAGCTTCGCTACCGATTTAGCGGACTGGTCGATGGTGCTGGCCAACTTTCGGCATTCACGTGCCAATTGAGCATGACCCTTATCTTCCGGCCTAAGCCCCGTCATCGACAGTTCGATCAGACGGACTTCATAACCGATCGTATCCCAGCCCCATCTCGGTTCGAGGGCAAAGCCAAGCTCAACAAGCGTCTCCCGAATCAGGTGCCCTTCCTGCGCCGCCGTCCCAATCCAGCCACTTTTGAGGAAATCTGGGTAGTCTTTCTGAACCCGTGCCTGGGCCATGCCATAGAGTTCGTAAGGCAGGCGCGTCTTTCTATTTCGCGCCATTGGCTTTGGCCCCGGAAATAAGCGGAATAATTTCAGCGCCCTGACGGAGTTGGTCGAGATAATCGCTCCACCATTGGGCCATTTCCACCCGTTCGTCCCAATGCTGCCCACGGGCATAGGCTCCGCGCACCGCATTGCTGTGACCATGAGCCAGCGCCCGCTCAATGGCGTCCGAGTGCCATTTGCCAGACTCATTCAGCAGCGTTGAGGCGGTCGCGCGTAAGCCGTGGGCTGATACCGTATCTTTATCGAACCCCAATCGGCGATATGTGCCATTTAGGGTGTTCTCACTCATTGGCTTGAGGTGCGACCTCTGGCCCGGAAACATAAAATCGAAGCCACCGCTATGCTGTTGAAGCTCTTTCAGGATGCCCAACGACTGCCGGGATAATGGGACACTGTGTTGCCGCCGCAGCTTGGTTCGTTCTGCGGGAACGCGCCAGACAGCGGCTTCCCAGTCGATTTCCGGCCATTTGCCCTGCCGCAATTCGCCGGGGCGCAAAAACACATGTGGCGCCAGTTGCATAGCCAGCTTGACGATGGGACCGCCGCCATAGTCATCAATTGCGCGGAGAAATTCGCCCAGCTGTGCGGGATCAAGGATCGCGGCATGATGCCTAACCTTGCCTGTTGTCAGGGCGCCGGTCAGCAACGCGGCGGGGTCGTGCGCGCATCGTGTTGTCGCCACGCCATAGCGGAAAACGCGGCTAGCAAGCGCCCGCGTCTTGCCCGCTGTTTCCAAATGACCACGTCGTTCGATCGCCTTCAGCACTACCAACAGTTCGGCAGGTTCGATCTCGGCGATCGGTCTTGAACCTAGAGCGGGTGTCAAATGGGAGAGGAACCAGCGCGCCTTTGCGACGGTAGCCGTGGCCTTGCCATTGTTGACCAGCTTGGTTTGAATAAAATCTTCCGCGACGCTTTGGAAGCTGTTGCCCGCGCTAACCTCACGAGCGATTTTGTCCATCTTACGCTCATGTGCCGGGTCGCGCCCTTCACGTAACACCTTCCGGGCCTCATCGCGCCGCTGCCGCGCGTCAGCAAGACTCACTTCGGGAAATCCACCGAAAGCCAGCCGCTTTTCCTTGCCCATGAATCGGTATTTGAATCGCCAAAGCTTTGAACCGTGCGGAAAAACTTCGACGTAAAGGCCCTTCTCATCTGCCACCCGATAGGGCTTCTTCTTGGGCAGAAATGCCTTAATTTCCAATGCCTTTAGCGTCATACGGGGGCATCCCATTTCATGCCGAGCTTCATGCCCCCAGCCGTGCCCCCATTTACGCTGGATTTTGGGGGCATGATCAGAAACAAAAAGCAACGTCTAGGGACGGAACTTTGCCATATAATAGCAAGAATTCAAGCTTTCAGGGATATCGAGGCATAAGGAAATGGTGCCGCTTACGTGACTCGAACACGTGACCCCATCATTACGAATGATGTGCTCTACCAACTGAGCTAAAGCGGCATTGGGTGGGCCAGATAACAGCGGTTGATGCGCAGGACAAGCGGGCAATGCATCTTCGCGCATCATCTCTTCGGGGGGCATGCGGCGCGCGCGTTGCGTCGGGCGAGCCGCTTCTTCACGGCATGTTTACCATCCCATGGCAGTGTCGAGTCTCAGGAAAGCTTTTCTTCTGGATTAGGACCGACCGGATGGACACTCTGCGGGGGCAGGAAATCTCCAATGAACAGGATGATTTCGACTATGCCGATCACGAGGCGATGGAGCCGCCGTCCAGCGTAGGCTTCGACGAGCGACGCATGCAGGTGCGCGCCTATAATTATTGGGCGTCACTGCTGGGCGACCGCACGCTTCCGTCGATCGAGGATCTCTCGCCCGATCATCTGGAGGATTTCGGCCCCAATAGCGTCCTTCTGGATTTCAGCACCGGGCTCGACAATCCGGCGGTCGTGTATCTCGGCACCGCGCTGCGCCGTGAGTGCGATGTCACCGGCGCCATCCAGTTCATCAACGACGTGCCCTCGCGCTCGCTGCTGTCGCGCCTGACGGATCATTATCTGCAGATCATCGCCAACGCCGCGCCGATCGGTTTCGAAGCGGGCTTCCTCAACCAGCGCGGGGCGGAGATACTCTATCGCGGCATCCTCATGCCCTTTTCGTCCGATGGCGAGACGATCGATTTCGTGTTCGGCGTCATCAGCTGGAAGGAACTGGCGAGCCAGGCCGTCGCCGACGAGCTAGGTCGCGAAGTCGATGCCGCCCTGCGCAGCAACGCCGCTCCGCATGCGGTCGCACCGATCTGGGCGGATGGTCCGGCGGCGGGCGAAGATGACGACACGCTGGACCTGTCCGGCATGGAAAGCCCGGCCGACGACGCACCGCTTGCCGACTGGCTCGCCCTCGCCCGCGACGGCGCGGAGCAGGCGCGCACCAGCGAAGCCCGCACCCACGGCGCCCTCTATCGCGCCATCGGCCTCGCCTACGACTTCGCCCTGATGAGCGAGGCGTCACCGGAAGATTATGCCGAGATGCTGGCCGACGCCGGCATCAAGCCCCAGGCCCGCAGCCCGCTTACCGCCGTGGTGAAGCTGGTCTTCGGCTCCACCTATGACAAGACGCGCATCACCGAATATGCGACCGCGCTCGAACATGCGAAGAACGCAGGGCTCGGCCTTGGCACACTTGGCGACTATCTCGGCGAATATCCAGGCGGCCTCAAGGCCCTGATCCGGGACGAGCGCGCCCAGCGCCGCTCGCTCCTGCCCCCTCGCCCCGACTCCAGCCAGACCGCGCGCGCCGCGATGAAGGCCGCCGCGCCGATCGATCCCTTCGCCATTTCGACCGACGGAGACGGCCTAGCCGTCGTCATCGCCCGGCGGGAAGCGGACGGCACTCTGGCCATAGTCGGCACCCTTCCCGATGGATCGGACCTTGGCCAGCGAGTGATCGTCGCCGCAGCCGCTTAACGACAACGCTCATTATATTTCGACGGCCAGTAACTTTATTTCATTTCCCCAATTGAGCCTCCTCGGGCGCTAGCGCATAACAAGGCGAGCCGGGGAGTCGCGTGACAACGTGCCAGCGTCGTCCCCGTTCAGGCAAAGCGGCATAAAGCCGCAGCGGGAAGAGGTTACGCATGACGGCATTGTCCGAGCCGAAGACGAGACAGGTAAACGTATCGATCCGCAAGGCGCTTGAGGCAGCGCTGGAAAGGGGCGCACTCCCGGGCGAAAGCGAGGATTTCGATCATGAGGCGGCGGTAGCCGCAGCCGCCTTCCTCGGCCGCACCGCCGATGTCCGCAAACCGGGCCAACTCGCCATTGCCATCGAAACACTCGGCGAAGGCGCGACCGGCCGCTACATGCGGATCGCCATCGTCAATGACGACATGCCCTTTCTGGTGGATTCGATCGCCAATGCGCTGGCATCGCATGACGTCACCATCTACCGCCTGCTTCACCCCGTCCTCTCGATCGACCGCAGCGACGCGGGCAAGCTGACCGCCATTCTGGACGACGAAGCCCCCAGCGCCCGCCGCGAATCGATGATCTATATCGAAGCGGACCGCGCCGATGCGAAGGGCCGCCGTGCGCTGGAAAAATCGCTGCGCCAGACGCTGACCGATGTCCGCGCTGCCGTTGCCGACTGGCCGAAGATGCGCGACGCCATGAGCCGGGACGCGGACGCCATCCCCGACGGTGAAGGGGCCGCGCTCCTTCGCTGGTTCCTCGCCCGCCACTTCACGCAAACGGGCCACGAACGCCGCCTTCGCAACGGCAAGGCGGAAGATCAGCTGGGCATCTGCACGCTGGATGACACACCACTGCTCGCGCCCGCTTCGCTCGAAGCGGCCTTCACCTGGTTTGAAGAGGGTAAGCGCAATCCCCTCATCATCAAATCGAACAAGCTTTCGCGCGTCCATCGCGCCGTCCTGCTCGACCTCATCATCGTGCCGGTGCGGGAAGGGAAGCAGGTGGTCGCCCTTTCGATTCACGCGGGCATGTGGACCAGCGCGGCTCTGTCGGCCAGCCCCGACAAGGTGCCGCTGCTGCGATCCGCGTTGTCCGCGCTGATGGACAAGTTCGGATTCGATCCCGGCGGCCATGCGGGCAAAGTGCTCGTTCACGCGCTCACCGCCCTGCCGCACGACATATTGATCGGCTTCGATCATGAAACGCTGGAACGGCTCGCGCTCACCTTCATGTCGCTGACCGATCGGCCGCGTCCAAAGCTGGCGCTCGGCACCAGCGCCCTCCCCCGCCATCTCTACGCCTTCGCCTGGCTGCCGCGCGACGAACTGACCACCGCTCGCCGCCTCGCCGTGCAGGACATGCTCTCGCAGGCGGCCCATGCCCCCGTGCTCAGCTGGTCGATCGCGCTTGAGGAAAGCGGCCTTGCCCTGCTGCGCATCACGCTCGACCTGCGCGATGGCGGCGTGGTGCCTGACGAGGTGCCGCTCGACCGCCAATTGAAGCAAATGGTGCGCGGCTGGCTGCCCGCCGTCGAGGAAGCGCTGGCCGAAACCGAAGAGCCCGGCCGCGCCGCCGCGCTTGCCCAACGCTATGCGCCCGGCTTTCCCATGGCCTATCGCAACGGCGCTGGTCCAGCCGAAGCAGCGATCGACATCCGCTTGCTCCACGGCCTTGGCGGCCCCGGCGACAAGTCGATCCGCATCTACCGCAATGGTGAAGACACGCCCGAACAGCTGCGTTTGAAGCTCTACAGCCACGATGTGATCGCCCTGTCGGAAGTCGTCCCGGCGTTCGAAAATTTCGGCTTCCGCGTCATCGATGAAATGACGACAGCGGTCGATGGCGGCGCACAGGGCCATGTGCAGCGCTTCGTCCTTGAACTCCCCACGGGCGGCAGCGGCGATGCAGTCGTCGCTCGCGCCGACATAGTGACCGAAGCGATCGCGCAGGTTCTGGAAGGCCGCGCCGAAAATGACCGGTTCAACGAACTGATCGTGACGGCAGGTCTCGCCCCCCATGCCGTCGTCCTGTTCCGCGCGCTGTTCCGCTATCTGCGCCAGACCGGCATGGCCTATAGCATGGCGACCTTCGCCGAAACGCTTCGCCGGGAACAGGAGATTGCCCGCCAGCTCATCACCCTGTTCGAGGCACTGCATGACCCCGCCGCAAAGGACGGCCCGGCCCGTGCCGAACAGGCGCAGGCCGCCATCAATGCGGGCCTCGAAAAGGTCAGCGCGATCGACGAAGACCGGGTTCTGCGCCTGCTGCGCGCCGTCATCACCGCCACACTGCGCACCAATTTCTTCAGCAACGCCGCCGCCGAAGCGCTCGCCTTCAAACTCGACAGCGCGCAGGTGCCCGGCCTGCCTGCACCGCTGCCTTGGCGCGAAATCTGGGTCTACTCCCCCCGCGTTGAGGGCATCCACCTGCGCGCGGGGCCGATCGCACGCGGCGGCCTGCGCTGGTCCGACCGGCGCGACGATTTCCGCACCGAAATACTCGGCCTGATGAAGGCGCAGCGGGTCAAGAATGCCGTCATCGTGCCGACCGGGGCAAAGGGCGGCTTCTACCCCAAGCAGCTTCCAAGCCCGCAGGTCGATCGCGACGCATGGATGGCGGAGGGCACCGAAAGCTACCGCATCTTCATCCGGGCGCTACTGTCGGTCACCGACAATATCGTGAAGGGCAAGGTCCGCCATCCCGCGCAGACCGTCATTCACGACGGCGACGATCCCTATTTCGTGGTCGCGGCGGACAAGGGCACGGCCACCTTCAGCGACGTCGCCAACGCCATCGCGCTGGATCACGACTTCTGGCTGGGCGATGCCTTCGCCAGCGGCGGATCGCATGGCTATGATCACAAGGCGATGGGCATCACCGCGCGCGGCGCGTGGATCAGCGTCCGGCGGCACTTCGCCGAAATGGGCATCGATGTGCAGAGCGAGCCGGTCAGCGTCGTCGGCTGCGGCGACATGTCGGGCGATGTGTTCGGCAACGGCATGCTGCTGTCGAAGGCGATCCGCCTCGTCGCAGCATTCGACCATCGCCACATCTTCCTCGATCCGGACCCCGATCCGGCGAAAAGCTGGGAGGAACGCAACCGCCTGTTCCAACTGCCCCGGTCCAGCTGGGACGATTATGACAAGTCGCTGATCTCAAAAGGCGGCGGCGTATTTCCCCGCACATTGAAAAGCATCCCGCTGAGCCCTCAGGTTCAGGCAATGCTGGGCGTCACCGAAACCGAAATGGAACCGGCGGCGCTCATCAGCGCCATCCTCAAAAGCCCTGCCGACCTGTTGTGGTTCGGCGGCATCGGCACCTATGTGAAGTCCGCTGCGCAAAGCCATGGCGATGTGGGCGATCCCGCCAATGACCGCCTGCGCGTCAATGCGGAGGATTTGCGCGTCAAGGTCGTCGGTGAAGGCGCCAATCTCGGCGTCACCCAGGCCGCGCGCATCACCTTTTCGCTGCGCGGGGGCCGGATAAACACGGACTTCATCGACAATTCGGCGGGCGTCGATTGCTCGGATAATGAAGTGAACATCAAGATCGCGCTCAATCAGGAAATGGCGGAAGGCCGCCTGACCTTCGACGCACGCAACAAGCTGCTCGAAAGCATGACCGATGCCGTGGCCGACATCGTGCTGGAGGATAACCGCCTTCAGGTGCTGGGCCTGTCCATCGCCGAATCCGGTGGAACGGCGGACCTCGCCAGCTATGTCCGGCTGATCGAAACCTTCGAGGAAAGCGGGCGGCTCGACCGGCAGGTGGAGGGTCTTGCCGCCAATGACATGCTGCTTCGGCGTGGACAGGATGGTCTTGGCCTTACCCGGCCCGAACTGGCCGTCCTGCTCTCCACGGCCAAGCTCGCGCTACAGGATGCCATCGAACAGGGGCAACTTGCCCTCGACCCCAGCATGGGTCCTGAACTCGCGGCGGCTTTCCCGCCCGCCATGCAAAAGAAGGAGGCGGACGCCATTGCCGCCCACGCTCTTGCAAAGGAAATCGTCGCGACCAAAGTCGCCAACCGCATCGTCAATCGCCTCGGCCTCATCCACCCCTTCGAACTCGCCGAAGAAGAAGGCTGCTCGCTCGCCGATCTGGCCAGCGCCTTCCTGATTGCGGAGCGTCTCTATGACATCGGCACGCTCTGGGCCGACATCGACGCCGCCGTTATGTCGGAGGCGGCGCGCCTCGCCCTGTTCGCCGACGTCGCCAATGGCGTGCGGATACAGATTGCCGACATTTTGCGCAGCCTTCCCACCGGGACTCTGCCCGGCGCCGGTCACGCCCTGCTTGCCAGCGGCGTCGAAAAGCTGGCCCGCGATGTCGATGACCTCCTCACCAGCGAAGCCCTGCGCCGCACCAATGCCGTCATCGACCGCCTCCTCGCCCTGGGCGCGCCGAAAGATCTTGTGCGCCGCACCGCCGGTCTGTTCAAGCTGGACGGCGCCGTCGGCATCGCCGCGCTTGCGGTGCGGCTAAAGGTCGATGAAGTCGCCCTTACCCGCGCCTTCACCCATCTGGGCGAAACGGTCGGCATCGACTGGGTGCAGTCAACCGCCGCCCGCATGGCCCCCAGCGATCCATGGGAAAGGCTGCTCATCTCCGGCGTCGCCCGCGACATGCAGCAGGTCCGTCTCGACTTCCTGGAACAGGGCGGCAAATCCAACGGCAAGGACATCCTCGCCCATGTCGACGCATGGCTCGCCGAAAAGCAGCCCCGCATCACCCAATTCCGCGCCCTGGTCCACCGCGCCAAGGCGGCTGCGGCACCCAACGTCGCCATGCTCGCGGAAATAGCGGGGCAAGCAAGGGGACTATTGGGGCGCTAATAGCGCCCCCCCCCTCAACAGCATTTCATCCCAGCCTCTACCGTCATCCCAGCGAAAGCTGGGATCTCGTGCCCCGCCACGCGCCCTAGAGCTTCGTGCTTTATATCGGCTCCACCCCTATTAATGCCGTTCGCCCTGAGCCTGTCGAAGGGTTCTACTTCTTTTTTAGGAAGAGGAGGGCTTCGACATTTGAACGAGGCAAGTGACTCGTTCAAACAACCCGAACGGGGCTGGGCGATTCAGATTAAAGGCCCGATGCCCTATCCCACCCCAACCCCTACACTTTAATACAATTTCCGCCCTCTCCGCGTTTGCAATTGCGAGTCGTTCGCGTTATCCGGTCCACCTCATCATCAGGACCGACCCTCCCAATGCACGCCCCTGCCCGTCTCCAGCCCAAGAAAAAGAAGAAGACCTTCTGGCTGAAGCAACTGCATAGCTGGCACTGGATCAGTTCCGCGATCAGCCTGATCGGCCTGTTGCTCTTTGCCTTCACCGGCATCACCCTCAACCACGCCGCCGATGTCGAAGCCTCACCGCAAACCATCGAAAAGTCCGCGACCCTTCCCGCGCCGCTCCTGAAACAAGTCGCTCCCGACAATCGCCCCGACAGCAAAAAGCCGCTCCCCGCGCCCATCGCCACCTGGGTCGAAAAGGAAATCGGCACTCGCGCAGCGGGCGAAGCTGAATGGTCCGCCGACGAAATCTACCTCGCCCTCCCCCGCCCCGGCGGCGACGGCTGGGTCTCCATCGACCGGCAGAGCGGCGCAGTGACCAGCGAAAGCACCAGCCGCGGCTGGATCAGCTATTTGAACGACCTCCACAAGGGCCGCAACACCGGCACCGTCTGGAAATGGTTCATCGACATCTTCGCCGTCGCTTGTTTCGTTTTCGCAATGACTGGCCTCCTCCTCCTCCAGCTCCACGCCGCCAAGCGCCCCAGCACCTGGCCCATCGTCGGGGCAGGCCTCATCATCCCAACCGTTTTAATTCTCCTTTTCCTTCATTAATTCAGGGGACCAGCAGCACATGCAAAGCCGCTACAAACTCATCCTCGGCAGCAGCGCCGCCTTCGGCGCCGCCGCAATCCCCGCCACCGCCCAGACGCTGAACGTCAACGTCGCCATCCCGCGCCTTTCCGTCGCCGAATATCACCGCCCCTACGTCGCCATCTGGCTGGAAAAGAAAGGCGCCACCCCGCGCACCCTGTCGGTCTGGTATGATATCGACAAGGCGAAGGGCGAAGGCACCAAATGGCTCCGCGACCTGCGCCAATGGTGGCGCGTCTCCGGCCGATCGCTGAAAGTCCCCGCGGATGGCATCACCGGAGCAACCCGCGCCCCCGGTGATCAGAAGGTCGCCTTCACGCCAGGCAAAGGCCCGCTCGGCCAACTCTCACCCGGCAACTACACGTTAGTGGTGGAAGCCGCGCGCGAAGTCGGCGGCCGCGAACTGCTCCGCCTGCCTTTCAGCTGGCCCGCAAAGCCAGGCACCGTGATCCGCGCAAAGGGCAACAATGAATTGGGGCAGGTCAGCCTCAGCGTCAGCAAATAAGGGGACTGTCATGAAAGCCAAATATCTGATCGCAGCGACCTTCGCCACGCTGATGACCACCAGCGCTGCCCAGGCCCACCGCCAGTGGATGCTGCCGTCCTCGACCACCTTGTCCGGTGCGGATAGCTGGGTCACGGTCGACGCAGCGGTCTCAAACGACCTCTTCTATTTCGAACATATGCCCATGCGCACCGACGCGGTCGCGGTGACGCAGCCCGACGGCTCGGCAGGCAAGATCGAGAACGCCGCGACCGGCAAATATCGCTCCACCTTCGATGTTCACTTGACGCAGCCCGGCACATATCGCGTCGCCAGCGTGTCGACCGGAGTCATGGGCAGCTACACCCTCAACGGCGAAGTAAAGCGCCTGCCCCGGGGCACGACCAAGGAGAAATTGGCCGAAGCGATCCCAGCCGGAGCCACCAACATCCAGACGGTCGAAGCCACCAACCGCAACGAGATTTTCCTGACGCTGGGAGCGCCTACCACCACCATATTCAAGCCGACCGGCGTTGGCATCGAATTGGTGCCCGTCACCCATCCAAACGACCTGGTGGCAGGCGAAGCGGCGACCTTCCAGTTCCTTCTCGACGGGAAGCCCGCTACGGATCTCAAGGTAACGGTAATCCCCGGCGGTATCCGCTATCGCGACACGTTGGGCCAGCAGGATCTGGTTACCGGCAAGGACGGGAAAGTTTCGATCAGCTGGCCGCAGCCTGGCATGTACTGGCTGAACGCCACAGTCGGCGAAAATCGCGAAGGTGGCGAAGGCGCTCAGGCGACGTCGCCCGCTGCTCCTGCACCGCGCCGCGCATCCTATGTCACCACCTTGGAAGTACTGGCCCCCTGACCGGCGTTCGCATCGCCATTCCTGACATGCCGCCCCCGCAGCCCCCATCGGCTCAGCGGGGCGGAACGGGATATATCACGGATCTTTCCGGACCGACCATGGGCACAAGCTGGTCGGCCCGGATCGTCGATGCTCCACCCGGCTGCGCGAGCGCAATCGATGACGCACTGTCTCGCGTCATCGCCCAGATGAGCAACTGGGAAGCAAATTCTGACATCAGCCGCTTCAATGCACTGCCGGTCGGGACGTGGGCACCGCTTCCGTCAGACATGATGACGGTGCTCAAAGCCGGGTTGGACATGGCTCGCCTTTCCGGCGGCGCATTTGACCCAGCGATCGGACAGATGGTCGAACGCTGGGGTTTCGGCCCATCGGGCATAACAGGCCCGGAAATAGTGCCTGCGCATCCTGCACCCTGGACCATGGTCGAGATCGCGGATCAAAGCACCCGCCGCCTTGCTGACGTGAAGCTGGACTTTTCTGGCATCGCAAAGGGGTTCGCAGTCGATGCCGTTTCAGAATCTCTCCGCGATCTCGGAGCTCGCCATTTTCTGGTCGAGATCGGCGGGGAATTACGCGGCGATGGGCTCAAGCCCGATCATCAGCCCTGGTGGGTTGATGTCGACGCGCCGCCGGGCCTCACAGTGCCCACCCTCCGCATCGCCTTGTTCGGCCTGTCTGTAGCCACTTCGGGCGATTATGTTCGCTTCCAAACCGAGGACGGCGCGCACCTGTCTCACAGCATCGATCCGGCAACTGGCAGACCCATCGCCAATGATGTCGCGTCGGTCACAGTCCTACACGAAAGCGCGATGCTGGCAGATGCTTGGGCGACTGCCATCACGATCTTGGGGCATGAGCGCGGCATGGCATTGGCGACGCGTCATGATGTTGCCGCACGCCTCATTCTCCGCATCGAAGACGGCGCCCAGGAATATATGACGCCAGCTCTAGCCTCGATGCTCGATTAGGCGAGCCAGCCGCTTCAGGCGTCTGCCCATCGCCGCAGCAGATTGTGATAGACGCCCGTCAAGCGGATCACCTGGACATTGTCATGTCCAAGATCGACGGCCAGAGCCTGTATGCTGCTGTCCAGGTCGAACATCATCTGACGCGCAGCATCGTCCCGCACCATTGATTGTAGCCAGAAAAAACTGGCAATCCGCCGCCCGCGCGTCACCGGCTCAACGCGATGAAGCGACGACGAAGGGTACAAAACCGCATGGCCCGCCGGTAGCTTCACCTGCTGCACGCCGAAATTGGTCTCGACGGTCAATTCGCCGCCATCATAGCTTTGCGGGTCCTCCAGGAAGACGGTGATCGAGAGGTCGGATCGTACCCTGAAGCCGGTGCCCGTTTGCACCCGGACAGCATTATCCACATGCACCCCAAATGCTTGCCCGCCCTCATAGCTGTTGAACAGGGGCGGGAATATCTTGAGCGGCAACGCAGCAGCGATAAATAACGGCGAGCGTCCCAATGCTTCCAAAATGATCTGCCCCGCTTGCTGAGATTCTGGAGCTTCCTCAGGCAGTTGCATGTTGCGCTTGGCAAGTGCCGACTGATGACCTGAGGTCACATTGCCGTCGATCCATTGCGCGGCGTCGATGAGCGTCCGGACGCGCTGCACAGTGGCAGGATCGAGTAAGTCGGGGATAACTGTCAGCATGTCGGAAACTCTATCAGCGCCGATTGTTCACGTATCTGCGCTGCGCAGGACGAAGGGGATTTCAACGACGCCCTTAACCCGCACCGGCTGGCCGTCCCGGACCATCGGCTTCCACCGCCAGCTTCGCACCGCTTCGCGCGCCGCAGCGTCCAGACGGGGAAAGCCGCTGCTCTGTGCTATAGTCAGGCTTTCCACAGCCCCATCGACGCCCAGCGTCAGGGACAGAATGACAGTTCCCTGCTCACGCTTGCGACGGCTTTCGATCGGATAGCGCGGCGGCTTACCCGCCACCATCTGCGTCGCTAGGTCGCCCCCCTGAACGGTACTCGGCGAGGCAGGAACCGTCGGCGCGGCAAGCACAGGCGCCCGGATTACAACAGGCGTTGGAGGAACCGGGACTGGAGAAGGATCAGGCGTAGTAGCGATCGGCACCGGCGGAACTGGCACTTGAACCAGCGGCGGAGGCGCCACTAACGGAGGCGCAGATGGCGGAGGCGGTGGCGTCTCCGCAGCGGGCGGCGGTGGAGGCGGCATCAAGTTCACGACCGACAGGCGGGCTTCGCGGACGTGCTGAATATGTTGTCGGGCGTGAATGAGCGCGAAGATCAAAACACCGTGAATGAGGATGATGAGCAAGATCGTGGGCAAATTGATCTGGCGTCGTTCACCATAGCGCGAAGCATCGGCTGCCGGAACCTCCGGCACCTGGCTGCTGGGAGATGGTGTCGGGCTAAGTGGCGGAGAAACGGAAGATGCAGCATCATCTGCAATGTACCGTTCCGCTGCATCGAACATGCCACTTTCCCTTTCACGGCGATCCCCCGCAGAACAGGCACATAACGCCGGTCCTAATGCGAATCAATCGCACCCCTCTTATTTCTTCCGCAACGGGCGGATGGCGATCCGAGGAGGAGTGCATCGCCATCCGCCTTTCCCCCGGCAAGGGACGATGCCGGGGGAGGGTGGTCATTAGAAAGTGTAGTTCAGGCTCAGCACTGCGGATCGGGTCGCTGCGGGCTGCGCCCAGCTGCCGTTCACATTGTTGCGCACAGTCGTCACATACTTCTCGTTGGTGAAGTTCTGGACGTTGAGCTGCGCCTTAAGATTTTCGGTGATCGGGTAGTTCGCCATGAACCGATGGATGGTGTAGCTCGGCACATGATAGCCGACATAGTTGCCTGCCACGAGCTGCGCCAGCGTCGGCTGGTTCAGCAGGAACTTACCCTGGTAGGTTATGCCGTAACCCAGTTCCAGACCGAAGCCGAAGCGATAGGTGGTGAACAGGCTGCCTGAATGCTTGGGAGTATTCGTAAGCGAATAGCCACGAGTGGGATCAAGGAAATCGGCGTTGTTAGCGCAGTTGCCTGCCGTCGTGCTGGTCGATCCCGGATTATCGAGGCAGAAGTCGGACACGCCCTGCCGGATCTTGCTCTTCAGATACATGTAGTTGGCGGAAATCGTCCAGTTGCTGGTGATATTGCCCGATGCGCCCAACGAAATGCCCTCGACCCGCTGGTGACCATCGGTCGCCTGATCGGGAAGGAGTACATTGCCGGACACAACCTTGATCTGGTTACGATCATTGCGGAAGGCCGCAGCGGTCAGCAGCAGTTTGGCGTCGAACAGGTCAGCCTTGACGCCGATCTCGTAGTTCTTGGTCGTTTCCGGCTTCACGTTGCAGGTCCCGCCGCCGGTGCCCGTGTCGATGGCGCAGGAGCCGTCAACCGACGCCTTCGAAGGCAGCTTCGAATTGCCATAGGCGACATAGAGGCTGGTATTGGGCGTGGGCTTCACGACCAGACCAACCCGATAGGACAAGAGGTTATCGTCAAATTTCGCCGGGGCCGATACGCCGGTCGGGTTACCCAGGGTGGCAGAACCAGCAACCGTATCGAAGCTAACGTTCTTGCTGCTTCCCTTCACCTTCTCATAACGGATACCGCCGTTGAGTTCGAGCCAATCCGTGAACTTCATCGCATCGAACAGATAGGCGGCGTAACTTGTCTGCTCACCCAACGCCCTCGTCGCCCGGATGAAGTTGATGGGGCCGACATAGTTGTTGCTGCCATAGACGAAGCCTGCCGGACCCTGCACCACTTCACCGGGGTTGGAGATGCTGACGAGCGGATAGGAGGTCGCGAACGGGTTTGTGCCATCGGCCGCACGCAGGCTGTTTCCGGCAAGCTGGTTATATTTTTCCCACAATGCAGACGCACCGAGGACCAGCGTGTGTTCAATCCCGCCCGTCGCGAAATCTGCGCTGAGATCAATCTGGTTATAGGCAGTTTCGTTGTTGATGAAGCGTGTATTGCCTCGCCCGTTGCCGCGGTTTGGCATGAAATAGCCGGGGGCGACCGTTGCCGCACAAGCGGATCCATCAGGTTGTACGCCCGAAGACAGGCAGAAGTCGCCTGTCGGCTGGCTGGTGATGGTATTCTGGCTGATCTTTTCATATCGCGTCAGGTTACGCACCTTCAAGCTGTCGCTGAACGCATGGCTGAAGATCGCCTGCAACGACTTGGTCTTGCTGTCCTGCTTGTCGATATTGGCAAAGCCATAATAGCCCGAGCGGTCAAACTCATCCAAGATGCCACCCTGCGCCGGATAATAGCGCAGCCCATATTGCGGCATCGCATCGTCATCCAGATACTCGCCCTGCAAGGTCAGGCTGGTCGGACTGTCGATGCCGATCGTGATCGCAGGCGCGATGCCCCAGCGCTTGTAATTTTCGACGTCGCGGCCAGGCACGTCATTTTCATGATACACCGCGTTGATGCGCACCGCGATCAGGTCGTTGATGCGCTTGTTCGCATCCACCGTCGCACGGTAATAATTGTCGGTGCCGATCCCCGCGTTCAGGATCGTCTGGTCATCCGCCAGCGGCCGCTTGGTCACGAGGTTAATCGTACCCGCAACCGAACCGCCGCCGTTCATCACGGAGTTCGCTCCGTTGGTGACTTCGACCTGCTCGATATTATAGACTTCGTTGCGGTTCAGGAATGCGCCCGATCGGACGCCGTCGACGGTAACGTCGTTCTTCGCGTCCTGACCGCGCATGATGATGCGGTCGCCATAACCGAAACCGCCCTCGCCAGCACCGAAGGTGATGCCTGGCACGGTCGACAGCACGTCACGCAGGGTGAGCAGATTCTGCTGTTGAATCGTTTCCTTGTTGATCACTGTGATCGTCTGGGGCGTGTCCAGCAACGGACGCACATATTTGGGGGACTCCGCGCGTTCAACCTTGATCTCCGAGGCATCGATTGCGGTGTCCGTCACAGTCATCCCGCCCAGCTTGGGTACGGGTGTACCGTCTTGCGCGTGGGCGGCCGAAGCAAAGGCGATTGCGCTCACGCAGCCAAGCGCCAGGAAGGACGGGATCGATTTGGAACTGCTGGACATCAAACGAAAACCCCTTTTCTCACTAATCGTCAGGGGCCAGCTATTGCGAATTGTTCGCAGAGTCAACGCTATTGCGAATAATTATTATTGTCGGGCACCGCATTAGCGAAGAGCCAGCATCGTATCGCGCTGGCCAAATTAGGCGGGCTTGGAGCCGCCAGCCGCGCAAGATCAATCTGTGCGATCAAGGCATTGAGAGGCAAACTCTCTCGCACAGCGACCGTGCGGAGAGCCTGCCAGAATATGGGTTCAAGACTGATGGCAGTCTGATGCCCCGCAATCGTCACGCTTCGCTTGACGGGAGGTGAGAAGGGCGACCCGGTTGGCGGCGCCGCGCCTTCACTGTGGTCGCCCTGCGCCATCAATACATATGCTGCCCGCCGTTGATCGACATCGTGCTCCCCGTGACGAAGCCCGCCTCTTCGCTGCACAAAAAGGCTACGCCGCGTGCGATCTCTTCGGCCTGGCCGAGGCGGCCGACCGGGATCTTGGCAACGATCTTCTCCAGAACCGGAGCAGGCACCGCAGCCACCATGTCGGTGTCGATATAGCCCGGCGCGATCGCGTTGACGGTAACGCCGAACTTCGCCCCTTCCTGCGCCAGCGCCTTGGTAAAGCCATGGATGCCGGACTTGGCGGCGGCATAGTTTACCTGCCCATATTGGCCAGCCTGACCATTGATGGAACCGATATTGACGATCCGCCCCCATGCTCTTTCCCGCATGCCCCCGAAGGTCGCCTTGGCCATGTTGAAACAACCGCCAAGGTTGATGCGCATCACCTCATTCCAGTCGTCGAAGCTCATCTTGGCAAGCACGCCGTCGCGGGTGATGCCCGCGTTATTGACGACGATATCGACGGGCCCCAGCCTTTCGGCAACCGCTGCACAACCGTCCAGACAAGCCTGATGATCTCCCACATCCCAGCGGAAGGCTTCAATGCCTGTCCTCTCCGTGAAGTCCCGCGCCTTTTCATCGTTTCCGGCATAATTGGCCGCGACTTTGCAACCCAGTTGCTTGAGCGCGAGGCTAATCGCTTCCCCGATGCCGCGTGTTCCGCCCGTTACGATGGCAACTCTGTCCATAATCCCCTCCATGTTGAACTGGACGAAACGCTTCCTGAACCCAACCAGCCAGTTCGCGGCCGATCAGTTCGCGGTAAAGAATGATAGCTTCTGGCGATGCGTTCAAACAGCGCAAATGGGTGAACGCCTGGCCTCCAGCCGCCAAAAATTCTTCCTGCCCCCGGATAGCGATTTCCTCCAACGTCTCCAGACAATCGGCCGAAAAACCGGGGGTAAGCACAGCAACGGATCGAACGCCCTGCCCGGGAAGCTCCCGCAACGTCTCATCCGTTGCTGGACCGAGCCATTTCGCTCGCCCGAATCGTGATTGGAACGATAGCCTCACTTCTCTGCCAAGCGCTTCCTGCAGCAGACTAGCGGTGGCACGGCACTGATCATAATAGGGATCACCCAAATCGCGCGTTCGTTCAGGCATTCCATGGAAGCTGGCCACGAGCAGATCCGGTTTGAAGTCCAGTTTAGCCAGTTGGCTTTCGGTCGAACTGCGCAGCGCCTCGATATAGGCTGCTTCCGCAAAATATGGAGGCAATGTGCGGATGGCTGGCTGGGCTCGCAGGTCAGCCAAAGTGGCATAGCAGGCGTCCAGAGCGGTGGCCGTCGTCGCCGCGCAATATTGCGGGTAAAGCGGAGCCAGCAGGACGCGGTCGCATCCGGCGGCGATCATCGCATTCAGCCGTTCGGCGATGGACGGTGATCCATAGCGCATGGCCCAATCCACCCTAACCTCCGACCCGGTAATTTTCTGGAGTGCGGCAGCAGTTTCACAAGTATAAACGGCGAGCGGCGACCCCTTGTCTGTCCACACTTCCTGGTAAGCCTTCGCGGACTTGGCCGGGCGCGTAAGAAAGATAGGACCGCGCAATATCGGCTGCCACAGAAGCTGAGGGATTTCCACCACCCGCGGATCAGACAGAAACTCACCCAGATAACGCCGCACGGACGCCGCGTCCGGTGCGTCGGGCGTACCGAGATTGATGATAAGGACGCCGATATTTTCCATATTCAATGTCATGTCCGCGTCAAGATCGGCAGCTGGCGGAATCGCTGCCCTGTAACAGTAAAAAGAGCGTTCGCTATGGCCGGAGCAATCGCAGGCGCCCCAATCTCGCTGAGCCCGTCCGGGGGTGCAGTGCTTCGGATCAGTTCCACCGTGACCTCACCTATATCCTGCAACTGAGGAAGGCCCATGCGGGAGATGATCGAGCGCGTGGGCATTCCCTTCGCATAAGGCACCGAAGCACCCATTGCGGAAGCCAGGCCATAAATGATGCCGCTTTCCACTTGTTGACGTGCGATGTCCGGATTGACCTGCTCCCCGCCATCTACCGCAGCGATGATCCGCCCAACCTTGAGCCGACCACCCTCGATCGCTGCCTCGACCATGACGGCGACATAAGCGCCATCTATGACATGCGTTGCCAGACCTTGACCGCTACCTTCGATACCTCCCTGCCATCCCCCCATCGATCCGACGGTCGTCAGGCAGTGTGCCAGTCGCGGGTTGCCGCCCAGCATCTGAATGCGAAAAGAGAGCGCTTCCATACCGGCAAGATGAGCCAGTTCATCGATAAAGCTTTCCGTAAAGAAGGCGCCATGAAGATGAGCATTTCCGCGTGCAAAGCCCAGCGGCAGTCCAACATCGGCGGGAAAATGATCGACCGCCCAATTCGGTAACGCATATGGCAGTTCCATCCCCGCAACAGCGAGACGGCTTGTTGCGTTGGCAGTATCACGGCTTGCTTCATGCGGTAATTTGCGATCGGCAATCCGTTTCCACGTCTGGGTCATGGCGCAAGGAGCCGCCACTTTCGCAAGCCATCCTTCAATCGCGCTGTTGCGGCCGAGCTTGGCCGCCATACGGGCATGGGCGGGAGCACTGGGACGATCCTGGATCACATCTTCCAGCCTTGACCAGAGCAGTTGGACGGGCCGCCCAACGTCTTTCGCTATCGACGCAGCCTGGATACCCACTTCAAAATCCATCTTCCGGCCGAAAGAGCCCCCGGCATGCAGGGGGTATAGCACCACCTGCTGCTCAGGCAGATCGAGAGCATCCGCTATCGCGCTACGCGCGAGTGCAGGTGCTTGCGCAGGCATCCATATCTCGGCGAGACCGTCGGTAACACGCGCGGTCGCGCAAGGAGGCTCCAGCGCCAGATGCAACCCCGGAGCAACGGTAAACTCGCTGGCCAGGATGGTGGCGTTATCGAAAAGCGGCTTGAGATCGCCACGCGAATACAGCCGCCGACCATCCGATCCCGAAAAGGCCCCTTCAAGCGAAGCATCAATGCTGGCGCTGCTCACCGGCGTGCTCGATAATTCAAAAACCGGATCGCTAAGATCAAGCGCCTTGTTGGCGGCCCACCAGTTGGTTGCGACAGCGGCCACCCACCGTTCGGTGCGCACCAGCTTGATAAAGCCGGTGACGGACTTTGCAGCCTGCTCGTTCACCCTTGTGAGCACGGCATCGCCGATCGGCCCCTGCCGGATGGAAGCGAAAACCATGTCCGGCAGCCGGACATCAGCAGCGAAATTATGGCTGCCATCAATCTTCGAAGGCGTGTCGAGGCGCGGCAAATCCTGCCCGAAGAGCCGGTCAACCTGATCTTGGCGGAACGGCAATATCTCGGGCAGTTCGAATTCCGCTGCTTCGGCGGCGACCTCGCCGATCTTCAATGTGCGCTGGCCACCATCAGAAATGATGCCGTTCTGGATGTCGCAACTTTCCCATGACACGTCCCAGCGCGCCGCAGCGGCCTGACACAAGAGCACGCGCGCGGCGGCGCCTGCTTCCTTATAGGCTTTGTGGAACATTGGCACTGACGTCCCAGCGCCAGTCAGCATCAAAGCACGCCGCGTCGCATACTGCTCGATCGCCCAATTGCCGACGCCACCCGCCAGCCTCGACCAGTCGTTCGCAAGCCACTCGCTGGCTAGCAACGTGTTTGCATAGAGCGGGCTGATGGGCGCGCTTTGCACGCCCACGGTACGCCAGTCCGCACCCAGCTCATCCGCCAGTATCTGTGGCAGCAAGGTCGTCACGCCCTGTCCCGTCTCGGCTTGCGGCACGACCACGAGTACCCTGCCTGCCTTATCGATCTTCAGAAAGGCATTGAAGACGGTTTCGCCGGGCGCGGTGTTCAGATTTGGGCGGTAGCTGCGCGGCCATGCGCCCCAGGCCAGCAGCAGGCCAGCCGACGCTCCAGCGCCTACTAAAAGCGTACGCCGATCAAGCCCCCTTGCCGTGCCTTTATGATTTGCCTGCCTCCGCAGTGCGCGCGTCATGAGGACGTTGATAAAGAGGCTTGCGGCAGCTGGAAAGCGCTAAAACGCGTGGACCTGCGGGATATTGAAACGGGGAATGTCGATGGCGGGGCAGCGATCCATGACGACCTTCAATCCGGCAGCCTCCGCGCGCCGAGCGGCAGCCTCATCAATTACCCCCAACTGCATCCACACCGCCTTGGCCCCTGCGGCGATCGCATCGTCCACAGCCTCCCCCGCTGCTTCACTGCGACGGAAGATATCCACCATGTCGATTGGAACGCCGATGTCGGCTAGGCGTGCCCAGACAAACTCCCCATGCACATGCTCTCCCGCAATCTGCGGATTGACCGGCAATACGCGATAACCATGGTTCTGAAGGAATTTCATGACGCCATAGCTTGGACGGCCGGGCCGATCAGAGATGCCAACCAAAGCGATGGTCCGCGTTTCCCTTAAAAGGTCGGCAATTTCCTGCGGCAGCGTCAGCGGCATGTCCTTGGTTCCTTCTCGGCCATCCTAAAGACGCGGGATGCGATGAACCGTTCCCAAACGCCGCCTTTAGCCCCGTAACCAGGCCGCCACTTTGCTGGCGATTGCAAGGAAAGCCTCGCCAGAGGCATCTTCCGTCGCTGCTGGAGGGTCGCCCGCGTCCGACCGGCGCCGAATGTCTATCGCCAAAGGAATACGCCCGAGGAAGGGCATGCCCATGGCTGAGCCAGCCGCTTCCGCCCCACCCGCGCCGAAAGGATCGGATATCTCACCGCAATGCGGACAGCTATACCCGGCCATATTCTCCACCAGCCCGATCAAGGGCACCTGCGTCTGCTCGAAAAGGCTGACCGCGCGCGTGGCATCGAGCAAAGCCAGGTCTTGAGGCGTCGATACGATCACCGCTCCCGCAGGCTTATGCTTTTGCACCATCGAAAGTTGCACATCCCCGGTCCCCGGCGGCATGTCCACGACCAGCACCTCAGTCTCGCCCCAATCGGCATCGATCAGCTGCGAAAGCGCATTGCCCGCCATAGGCCCGCGCCAGGCCAGCGCCTTGCCGGGTTCGACCAGGTGCGCCATCGACAGCATCGGAATGCCTAATGGGCTTTCGACGGGGATCAAATGCTTGTCGCGCGCTTGGGGCTTTTTATCTTCGCTGGCCATTAGCCTGGCCTGCGACGGTCCGTAAATATCGGCGTCCACCAGACCTACCGCAAAACCCATTCGTTTGAGGCCAACGGCAAGATTTGCCGAGAGGGTGGATTTGCCCACTCCGCCCTTGCCGGATGCAACGGCAATGATGCGGAGAGCCTTTCTTTCTGCTGTCATGGCGATCCGCACATCCTGCACACCTGCCACCGACAGCCCTCCTTCCCTGATCGCCGCAGCGACGGCATCCCGCCGTTCGGGGGAAAGGCCGCCGACATCCAGCGCCAGGCTCATGATTCCATCCTTGATCCGGGGCGTGCTGGCGCGGCCATCGGTCAAGGTCTTCAGGCGGGCGGCGAAACTCTCAAGATCGGTCATGACAGCGCCTCCTAGGCAATAATCGTTGCGAAGGGCACTGTTTTTCGCGACCCAGCCTTCCTATAGAGACGGAATGAAGAGATTTTTCGGGTGGATGCCTGGCATCGCTAGCGCAATGGTCCAAGGCCCTTGGGGCGGCAAAAGCGACGGCCCGGGTGGCGATGAAGGTCCGGGCAAGGGAAGCGATGGCGGCCCCCGGAATCCCTGGACGCAACCGGGGAAGACCTCAGGCGGCAAGGGGCCTTCCGCGATTGAAGAACTGCTGCGCCGCAGCCGGGAAAGCTTCGGCCAGGGCGGTGGCGGCGGGTTTGGCAACCTCCCACCTCGACCAACCGGAAAGACGCTTTGGCCCGCTGCCGTCGGCATCCTCATCTTGCTGTGGCTCGTGCTCACTTGCTTTCACCGCGTCGGCCCGCAGGAGCGCGGTGTCGTGACGCTGCTCGGCAAATATAGCCGGACCTTGTCGCCGGGGATCAGCTTGACGCTGCCCGCGCCCTTCGAGAATGTAACTACGGTCGATGTGGAGGAAATCCGGGCCATTGATATCGGTTCACCCAGCGCGCAGAGCGAAAATCTGGTACTGACCGGCGACCAGAATATCATCGACCTTGCTTACTCGGTTCGCTGGAATATCCGCAGTCCTGAGCTTTATCTGTTCCAGCTGTCCGACCCTGATGCAACGGTTAGGGAAGTCGCCGAAAGCGCCATGCGATCGGTTGTCGCCAGCGCCAGCCTGGACGACGCGTTGGGCGCGGGCCGTACTGAAATCGAGCAGCAGGTCGAACAGCGGATGCAGGCGATATTGGACGGATACAGGTCCGGTATCCGTGTGCAGGGCGTCGCGATCAAGCAAGCCGATCCGCCGACGGCGGTCAATGACGCGTTCAAGGCTGTCTCTGCGGCGCAGCAGACGGCCCAAACATATCTGAACGAAGCGCGTGCCGCCGCGCAGCAGGTTACCGCCAAGGCCCAAGGCGAGGCTGCGGCATTCGACAAGGTGTATGAGCAATATAGGCTGTCGCCCGACGTGACGCGCCGCCGCATGTATTACGAAACCATGGAGGGCGTCCTGTCCAACGTCGATAAGACGATCGTCGAAAGCGGCAATGTCACCCCGTTCCTGCCGCTACCGGAATTGAAGCGGCGCGCGCAGGGGGCGTCCGCTTCTTCCGGCTCCGCCGCTGCGGAAGGGGGCCAATAATGCCGACGCTTATTCGCCATCCCGTCGCTTTGGCGCTATCGGTCATAGCTCTGCTGCTGCTCATCGGCAGCACCGTTGCCATCGTGCCCGAAACCAAGCAGGGCGTGATCGTGCGCTTTGGCGATCCGAAGAAGATCGTGAACCGCTATCGTGCCAACGAAGAGTTCGGCAAGACCGGTGCGGGCGTCATATTGCGCTGGCCGTTCATCGATCAGATTGTCTGGATCGACAAGCGCGTCCTGTCGGTCGAAATGGAAAGACAGCAAGTGCTGTCGACGGATCAGCTTCGGTTGCAGGTCGACGCCTTCGCGCGTTATCGGATCGTCGATCCATTGCGCATGTATATTGCGGCAGGGAACGAGGAGCGCGTTTCCGATGCCCTGCGGCCGATCCTGGGTTCGGCGCTCCGGAACGAGCTTGGCAAACGTCCCTTCGCTGCGTTGCTGTCGCCCGAGCGCGGCCAGGTCATGGACAATATTGAGGCCGGTCTCAATCGCGTAGCCCGTCAATATGGGGCGCAGATCGTCGATGTACGGATCAAGCGGGCAGACCTGCCCGACGGCGCTCCGCTGGAAAGTGCTTTCACCCGGATGCGAACCGCCCGTGAGCAGGAAGCGCTGACGATCAGGGCTCAGGGCGCGAAGCAGGCGCAGATCATCCGCGCCGAAGCCGATGCGAATGCGGCGCGCATTTATTCGGAAAGCTTTGGCAAGGATCCGCAATTCTACGATTTCTATCGCGCTATGCAGGCCTATAGGCTGACCTTTGCGCCCGATCGGCCGGGCTCGACGACGATGGTGCTGTCGCGCGACAATGAGTTCCTGAAACAGTTTCAAGGCAAGGATCGATAACCGTGGAATGCGGAAGAGGGTTGTAGATCATTTCGGAACCAGCTTCATTCAATGAGGGTTAAGGCTGGGCGGCGCATCCGACTCTACCCAGAGTCCCGCCTTTCCTTCGCCAAAGTTCACGAGAGGACCGTCACGAGTGCGTTACGCTTATGCCCTTACCGGCGCCCTGCTGCTTGGTGGCACCGCCATCGCCGTAACCTCCAGCCCGAATGTCGGCGCGCAAGTCGCGCAAAATGAGGGCATGCAGGCCGCCGCGCCAGCAGGCGCCCCTGCCAGCCTGGCTGACATGGTCGAAAAGTTGCAGCCTGCCGTCGTCAATATTTCCACACGACAGCGCGTTCAGGTTCAAAACCCATTCGCTGGCACCCCCTTTGGCGATCTGTTCGGCCAGGGCCAGAGCGGCAAGCCGCAGACCCGCCAGGCCCAATCTCTCGGTTCGGGGTTCATCATCTCGGCCGATGGTTATATCGTCACCAACAATCACGTGGTGTCCGCAGGCGCCGAAGGCGCGTCGGTGGATGCGATCACGGTTACCCTCACCAATCGCGAGGAATATTCGGCGAAGCTGATCGGCCGTGACCCGGCGACCGACATCGCGGTGCTGAAGATAGAGCCGAAAAAGGCGTTGCCGTTCGTCAAGTTCGGCGACAGCACGAAAGCGCGCGTCGGTGACTGGGTCATCGCCATCGGTAACCCGTTCGCCTTGTCGGGCACCGTGACCGCAGGGATCATCTCTGCCGTCCATCGCGGCACCGGCGGCACCTACGACAAGTTCATCCAGACCGATGCGTCAATCAATCAGGGCAATAGCGGCGGCCCGATGTTCGACATGCGCGGCAATGTGATTGGTATCAACAGCCAGATCCTTTCACCCTCTGGCGGCAACGTTGGCATCGGCTTTGCGATTCCGTCCGAACAGGCGGCGCCGATTGTTGACACGCTGCGGAGAGGGCAGAGCGTCAAGCGCGGTTATCTGGGGATCCAGATCAGTCCGCTGGGCGAAGACCTCGCCGATTCTCTGGGTCTTGCGAAAAATCGCGGTGAATTCGTTCAGGGCGTGGAACCGGGCAAGGGCGCCGACCGCGCCGGTATCAAGGCGGGCGACGTCATCGTCAGCGTGGCTGGGCAGGAAGTGACGCCGGACCAGAACCTGTCATCCATCGTTGCATCGCAGCCGATTGGCTCCCGCGTGTCGATCGTTCTGCTCCGCAATGGTCAACGTCAGACCGTAACCGCCATCGTCGGCCAGCGTCCGTCAGAGGATGAACTCAATAGCTTCGCCCAGCAGCAAGATGATGACTTCAATCAACAGCAGGATGACCAATCTAGCGGCGGACAGGCGACGCAGCAGTCGTTGGGCATTTCGGCCATTCCGCTCACGCCCAACATCGTTCGCCAGTTGGGCATTGCGGCGGATACGCGTGGAATCGTGATCACCGCAGTGGATTCTTCGACTGACGCAGGAGCAAAGGGCCTGCGCCGGGGCGATGTGATCATCACCGCCAACAACCGGCCCGTGGCTAGCCAGGCAGAACTGGACGCAGCCGTGCGTCAGGTGTCGTCGCAAGGACGCAACGCCATCCTGTTGCAGGTTCTACGTCGCGGCCAGCCTGCCGTATTCTTGCCTGTGCGCCTGCGGGACAAATAACCCGGCAACAGCGCATCGGACGACCATAGCGGGTCGCGCTTGCCGGAAGTCCTGTCTCGCCTTTAAGATGGCAAGACAGCACTTCCGACGGGCGCGGCCCGCCGCTTTTGGGGAGCATGACGCATGAGCGACGGCATTTTCATCGGTCTTGGCGCGGCGGACAAGGATGGCGGCATTCCACAGACGCTCAACCTGCGCCGGGCCAATCGTCATGGACTGATTGCAGGCGCTACCGGAACTGGCAAAACAGTAACGCTACAAGGTATCGCCGAAAGCTTTTCCGCACTGGGTGTCCCGGTGTTTCTTGCCGACGTGAAGGGTGATCTGTCGGGCATCGCGATGGCTGGTTCACCGACCGCTAAAAACGCCGACAAGCTGGTCGCTCGCGCAAAGGAGATCGGCCTGGAAAATTACAGCTATGCCGACAATCCAGCGATCTTCTGGGACCTGTATGGCGAGCAGGGGCATCCGATCCGCACCACGGTCAGCGAAATGGGGCCACTGTTGCTGGCCCGGCTCATGGGCCTGAACGAAACCCAGGAGGGTGTACTCTCCATCGCGTTCAGATATGCCGATGATGAAGGGCTGTTGCTACTTGATCTCGGCGATCTCCAGGCCATGCTGGCCTATTGTGCGGAAAATGCCGACGAACTGTCCAGCCGCTATGGCAATGTGACCAAGGCGAGCGTCGGCACCATCCAACGCCAGTTGCTGCAACTGGACAGCCAGGGCGGCGGCCATTTCTTTGGGGAACCGGCGCTCGACATTCACGACTTCCTGAAAGTGGATGATCAAGGGCGCGGCTATGTCAACATTCTGGCCGCCGACAAACTGATGCAGAGTCCCAAGCTCTACGCGACCTTCCTGCTCTGGCTCCTGAGTGAGCTTTTCGAGACGCTTCCCGAGGTCGGAGACCCGGAAAAGCCTGTTTTGGTCTTCTTCTTTGACGAAGCGCATTTGCTTTTTGACGACGCTCCCAAAGCCCTGACGGACAAGATCGAGCAGGTCGTTCGGCTGATCCGTTCCAAGGGCGTGGGCGTCTATTTCGTGACCCAGAACCCGATCGACATTCCCGAAGACGTGGCAGGACAGCTCGGCAACCGCGTTCAGCATGCACTGCGCGCGTTCACCCCGCGTGATCAAAAGGCCATAAAGGCCGCAGCCGAGACATTCCGCGTCAATCCGGACTTGGACGTTGAAACGGCGATTACGGAATTGAAAGTCGGCGAAGCGCTAGTCTCGCTGCTTCAGGAGGATGGCTCGCCCGGCATCGTCCAGCGCACCCTGATCGCCCCGCCCCGTTCACGTTTGGGGCCGGTAGACGCAAAGGAACGGGCGATCATTCAATCCATCTCCCCTTGCGCGGGCAAATATGATGACGCGATCGATCGCGAGTCCGCTGAGGAGATATTGGCCGCCCGCGGTCAAGCCGCCGCTGCTGCCTCGCAGGCCGCCAAGGCGAATGCTGAAGCAGACAAGGCCGCCGCCGTGCAAGCAAAATTGGAGGCCAAACAGCGGGAAGTAGAACTCAAGGAGCAGGCAAGGCGCGACGCGGCCTCCGCGCGTGAGGCGGCCAAGCCCTCTGCCCTCGACCGAGCTGTTCAGTCAGCCACCCGTTCGGCTGCCTCTTCGGTCGGGCGGCAGGTTGCCAATGAGCTCGGCCGGGCGGTATTTGGAGGAACCAGCCGCCGCTCCTCGTCAGGCGGCTTGGCGGGACAACTTGTGCGCGGCATATTGGGTAGCCTTTTCAAATAAAGGCCAACCGCAGAGGAGGCATGATATGCATATCGGTAACATGGCTATTTGCGCCATCAGCCTGACAATTACCTTGCCTGCCCACGCGCAGGATTATCGCGATCTGCACCGTGCGGCCGATGCAGCAATTGTCAGCGATATCGTTCGTGACCGGCAGGAGGAACGTGACGCGAGGCGGCAACCTTATGCCTCTCCTCGATATGGCTCCATCCATAGCGCAGCCGCAGCGCGCAATGCCTGCGCGGCCAAGGCCCGTCAGGAAGCAGGTCCGGGTGCACGCATATTGGGTCGCGTCGAAGCGAGATCCATGTCGACTGGATGGGAGGTCGAAGGATCGGTCGGCCCGGCTGATGACCGCCGGTCTGTTCCCTTTATCTGCTCGGTTCGCAATGGGTCGGTGAGTGGGATCCTGCTGGACCCCGACCGCTAAAATAACGAGGGGGGACGAAAGCGAGAGTTTCGCGGCTGCAAAAACTGCTTTTGCCATTCTCTACCGCTGTAATTGCGTAATGCGGTGCAGGCGGTAAGGAAATCATATGAAGGCCCCCGCCGACTCCCGTCACCCGCTGCGCTTCGGCGATTTCCGCGCCTATCTGATGGGGCGGCTGGCGGGCGTACTGGCCCAATATGGCATGATGACCGTGCTTGGGTGGCAGGCGTACAATATCGCACGCGAAAGTATGAGCACGTCGGGCGCCGCCGCTCAGCTCGGCCTGATCGGGTTGGCGCAGTTCGTGCCTCTTTTCTTTCTGACCCCGCTTACCGGTTGGGTCGCGGATCATTTCGACCGCCGCGCCATTGCGCGCCTGACCTTGGCACTGCTCATGGCAGCGTCGGGATTGCTGGCTTTTGCAACCTATGAAGGCTGGGTGAGCCTGCCCCTGATTTTTGGCATCGCCGGCGTGGTGGGAATTACGCGCGCGTTCAATGGGCCTGCCTACAGCGCCTTGGCGCCCAACCTAGTGCCGCGCGACGTGCTGCCCAATGCGATCGCGCTGTCCAGCGTTGCATGGCAGGCAGGGATGATCATCGGTCCCGCCTTGGGTGGTTATGTCTACGCCATGACGCCCTGGGGCGCTTATGCTCTTACATCGCTACTGTTCGCGATTGCCCTTTGGGGCATGTTGCTGATCGGTCCAGTCAAACAGCCGCCGCGCGACACAAGTCGTCACCCGGTCCGGCAGATGCTTGACGGCTGGACTTATGTGCGATCGAACCGGCTCGTGCTGGCCACCATCACTCTGGACCTGTTCGCGGTACTGCTGGCAGGAGCGACGGCGCTTTTGCCCGTTTACGCACGCGACATATTGAAGGTTGGATCGGCGGGGCTGGGACATCTGGCCGCGTCTCCCGCTATCGGAGCGGCCATCGTCGCGCTTTTCTTCTCCTTTCGACCCATGCGATCAGAGGTCGGATTGAAGATGCTGGGCGCCGTCATGATCTTCGGGCTGTCGACGATCCTGTTTGGCGCCACTGCCTTCATTCCCCGCAATATTGCCATGGAGATCGGCATAGGTGCGCTGGTGCTGCTGGGCGCTGCGGACATGGTGTCTGTTTACGTGCGCCAGTCGCTGATCCAGCTTCACACGCCCGATGCGATGCGGGGCCGGGTATCCAGCCTTTCACAACTCACCATTTCGGCGTCGAACGAATTGGGTGAAGCGGAGTCAGGCTTCCTCGCCGCGCTGGTTGGTCCCGTTGCGGCCGTGATTGGCGGCGGGATAGGCGCTATAATCATCACAATTTTATGGGCGCGGCTCTTTCCCGAATTGCGCCTTGCACGTACCTTTGACCCACCCGACCTAAGGGAGGCCGAGATCAGCCAGGAGAAGGCCAAATGAAAGCTGCCAATATTCTCGAAACCATCGGCAACACACCGCATATTCAGGTGAGCCGCCTGTTTGCAGACGCGCCTGAGGGCACCGAAGTCTGGATCAAATCGGAACGCTCCAACCCGGGCGGATCGATCAAGGACCGTATCGCGCTTGCGATGATCGAAGCTGCCGAGGAGTCGGGTGATCTGAAACCCGGCGGAACCATCATCGAGCCGACGTCTGGCAATACGGGCGTTGGCCTGGCCATGGTCGCGGCGGTGAAGGGTTACAAGCTGATCCTCGTCATGCCGGAAAGCATGTCGGTGGAGCGGCGCCGGTTGATGCTGGCTTATGGCGCATCCTTTGATCTGACTCCTCGCGAGAAGGGCATGAAGGGCGCGATTGAACGCGCGCTGGAGTTGATCGAGCAAACGCCCAATTCCTGGATGCCGCAACAGTTTGAAAATGCCGCGAATATCGACGTGCATGTTCGCATGACCGCGCAGGAGATCGCGACAGATTTTGCGGACAGCCCGCTTGACGCTCTGATTACTGGGGTCGGTACGGGCGGTCACATCACGGGCGTTGCGGAGGTACTCAAGAAGCTGTGGCCCACCCTGAAGGTCTATGCGGTTGAGCCTACCCTTTCGCCAGTGATCAGCGGTGGACAGCCGGGTCCCCACCCCATTCAAGGTATCGGCGCTGGCTTCATCCCCGCGAACCTGCACACGCAGTTGCTCGACGGCGTGATCCAGGTCGATCCGGCCGATGCCAAGGAATATGCCCGCCGCGCGGCGCGGGAGGAAGGCATGCTTGTGGGCATCTCGTCCGGAGCAACCCTGGCAGCAATCGCGCAGAAGCTGAAGGAGCTTTCGCCCGGCAGCCGCGTTCTAGGCTTCAACTATGATACTGGCGAACGCTATCTGTCGGTGCCTGACTTCCTGCCCGAATAGGATGGCGCAGGGTCAGGAATGATCGACGCTTCTACCAGCAGCCAGCCACATCGCGCGATGTGGCTGATCTGGCTCCTGCTATTTGCCGGTTTGCCTGCGCTGGTGGCGCGGTGGGATGCACGGGCGCCTGCTGCCGATGCGGCACGGGCGGCACTGGTTCAGCGCGCGCTGATGAAGCGGCCGACCACAGCGGCACCCGTTGTGCAGCCGGTGGAGCTTTATACGCTGAATCAGGATCAGGCGCGGGCGTTCAACGGGGCTGTGCCTTTCTCGCGGCTCCCCAATCCGGCAGCGCGGCCGTTTGTGTTCACTGGCTCGGAAAGCGACCTGGCGCGGGCCACGGACTGCCTGGCGGCCGCGCAGCTTTACGAAGCGGGCGATGACGCGGTGGGCGAGCGCGCGGTGGCGCAGGTGGTGCTGAACCGGGTTCGGCACCCCGCTTTCCCCAAAACGGTGTGCGGGGTCGTCTTTCAGGGGCAGGAACGATCGACCGGCTGTCAGTTCACTTTCACCTGCGATGGCGCGCTGGCGCGGACGCCGGGGGAAGAGGCATGGAACAGAGCGCGAGACATCGCAAAGGCCGCGCTGGCGGGCAAGGTGTTCAAGCCGGTCGGCTATGCCACCCACTATCATACGGATTGGGTGGTGCCCTATTGGAGCGGCAGCCTGGACAAGATCACGGCGGTGGGGACGCACCTTTTCTTCCGCTGGCGGGGGTGGTGGGGAACGCCGCCCGCTTTCCGCTTGGCGCGGGATAGTGTGGAGCCGGTGATTGCGCGGATCGCCCGACTGTCGATGGCGCATCAGGACGGGAGCAGCGAGGGCCCGGGCGTTCTGGCTCCGGGTGGGAGCAGTCTGGCGGCTTTGACGGCCAAGCCGCAAGAGGCGATCGGCGCGGACTCGCTGGGCCGGATAATGGGCGGCGTAAGGTTGATCGCGATCGCGCCGGGAGCGCGGAGCTTTCTGGTGGAACTTGGCAAGGGGACGGCGCCCGACAACTGGCCGGTGATGGCGCAGACTTTCTGCGCGGGGCGGCCGGAGTGTCGGATTATGGCTTGGCGGGCGGGGAGCGCTCCGAGTGGGTTTCCGCTGTCGGGCGATCAGATGGAAAGCATGAGCTTTGCCTATATTCACAATAGCGGGACGGGATTGCAGCGGGCCTTGTGGAATTGTGGGCAGACGGCGCGGGAGAACAAGGGAGAATGCATGCGGCAGCGGGTGCCGGTGGAGCAGGTGAATGTTCCGCCGCCGCTGAACGGAGTGCGGCGGAAGGAGCGGTTTGAGACGGTGACGATCGTGCCGCCGGTCAAAGTCATGAATGAAATGGCGAATTAAACGCGTTTTTGGGGGTTTCCTATTTTCCTATTTTTGGGAGGGGCCTTCCCTCTCCCTCCGGCGGGGGCGGGGGCGGTTAGCCAATGCGGGGAATGTGTAGTTAGAAGTCCGGCGCTACGGCAGTCGGGTAGTTGATCAGCACAAATTGGCCGTGAAGAGACTGACCGCTTTCAAGCGGCCAAATTTGAATAGCTGCCGTTCAAGGCATTAGGTGAACGCGACGAGCGCCAACGAAACGAGAAGCTCAGGCCACCACAGGCTGTAAAGCGTTCTCCGTGTCTCTGAATACGATCTCGCGCAGCATCGCCGGATCGAGGTAGTCCGCCAGCATATTGCCGCTTTCGAGACTCTCACGATTCAAGACACCGATCGCCTGTCCGACAACTACCTCCCAAGGTTTGCTGCATTCTAGTATCGCGCAGACAAGCTGCCGGATATTCTTGATCTTTGTATGTCTCAGGCGGTCGGTTGATGCGACTAATTGTTGCATGCTGGCAAGGTCGCGATGGGTAGCATTGGCACCGACCCATTGCGCGGCTGCTGCAACAAACTCTTCCCAAGTCTTGTTCATGACCGCAAGGCATTGGTCGGTCAGCAACGTATTTTCGATAGCGTAGCACCGCAGGCGATACCGCTTAATCGGCGGCTGATGTTCAAGCGGTTCATCTATCACGCCATCGCCATCGCGCAGCGAGAAGCCGACAGGGTTGTCATAGAGTGTGCCCAGCAGTTCGCCGCAGAACGTCTCGACTTCTCCTTGCTGGTTGACGCTGCCTGCCAACACTGGAAAGATTCTGATCCCGCCTTGCGATGTGCGGGCGGCCTGTTGCCAAACTCGCTCGTCGTCTTCGCCTTCGAGAATGAGTGGAGCGTCTTGGCTAAGCGCAAGCGATAGCGGATGGCCGAAGAAAGGAGCGGCCTTACGAAGTTCAACACTCGCCGGCTTCAACTGAACCGTTTCGACCCCGAAGCTCTTCGTTCCAATCGACACATAGTCAGAGTCCGCGAGCGAACTGATCAAGGGCGTGCTGTGCGTTGAGATGCAGACGGCAACTCTATCAATTTGATCCGCAAACTCATCTAGCATGCCGATGATCAGTTTGCCGAGGCGAGCCTGAAGGTCGGGGTGCAGATGCACGTCCGGCTCGTCGAGTAGCAAAACATTCATCTTCTTGGGATCGAGTGCGTCGAAAAAATAGAGGATTTCCGCAGCTAGAGCGACGGCCTCAGATTCGCCGCTACTGATCTGATCGGGGCTGATCACGGCATTGTCTACAAGTGATCGAAACTCGTAGTCGGATGAACCTTTTTCCAAGGATATGTTCGTCAGCAAGCGATTGATTTTGCTGAGGCGATCATTTCGGAACGTCCTGGAGTGATCATCTCTGATCGTTGGATCTTCTTCCAGACGCCGAAGGTAGTTTGTTTCGGCGTCACGAAAGAGCATAGCCGACGCGGACTTAAAATTGTCGACCTGATTCTTGGATCTCACGCTCCGGATCCAGTTTGCATTATTGCTCATATTGGTCATGACATTGCCGTCACGCTTAAATGAGCCGGCGCGTTCAGGACTGACATACCGAATATGGAATTCGTCAGCCTGACTCAATGTCGAGTCGATATCGCGGAGGAAACGGCTTTTACCCGCACCGTTACGGCCCACGATGACATTGAGATTATTCAAACCTGAGAGCAGGGCGGTTTGCCCGTTCAGTTCGCTTAATTGCAACACAAAGCCCCTCGACGGTCCGGATATTTATGACTCCATAATGGCAATACTTGACGAAGTGCTAGTCTGATTTTTCCCAAAGACTGTCTTTCAGGTAGTGATAAGGGCATGCCGGGTTCGTCCTAGGGCCGTCCTTCCTTCCGGCCGATCAGCGCCCTCAGCGAGTGACCGCTTATGGGTGGGGCGTCCGAGCAGGTAAATATCCGAGAATGGCGCCAAGCACCCATACCCAGCAATCCCCAACAAAAAAAGGGGCCGCCGGGCAGGCGACCCCTTCTATCCTCTCCGCTTATGCGGGCAGAGTTATGTGTCAGTCGGCCTTCGACTGAAGGTTGACGGCTGCGTGCTTGCCGCGGCGGTCTACTTCGAGTTCGAAGTCCAGGCGGTCGCCTTCGTTGAGGGCGGACATGCCTGCGCGTTCGACTGCGCTGATGTGCACGAATGCGTCAGGCTGACCATCGTCGCGCTGGATGAAGCCGAAGCCCTTCATGGCGTTGAAGAACTTGACCGTGCCGCTGGCGCGTTCGCCGGTCAGCTGACGCTGCGGGCCACCACGATCGCCGCCGCCGAAGCCGCCACGGTCACCACCGAAGCCACCCGGACGGGGTTCGCGGGGTTCACGCGGACGATCGACGACCGGAAGGGGCTCGCCCTCGATCTTGAGGTCAGTTGCCGAAATCTTGCCGCCACGGTCGACCAGGGTGAAGCCGAGCTGCTGACCTTCAGCGAGGCCAGTGAGGCCTGCCTGCTCAACGGCGCTGATGTGGACGAACACGTCTTCCGCGCCGTCATCACGAACGATGAAGCCGAAGCCCTTTTGACCGTTGAAGAACTTTACAACGCCGGTGCCTTCACCAACGACCTGGGCAGGCATGCCGCCGCCGCCGCCACGGCCGCCGCCGAAGCCGCCACCACCGCCGCCGCCGAAGCCGCCGCCGCCGCCGCTGCGGAAGCCACCGCCGCCGCCACCGCCGAAGCGATCACCGCCGCCGCCGAAGCCGCCGCGATCACCACCGCCGAAACCACCACGATCTCCAAAACCACCGCCGAAGCCGCCACGATCGTTACCGCCGCCGTAAAAATTGTCGTCGCCAAAACCGTCGCGCTTGTCCTTGCCGCGCCCGCCGCGGCGACCTCTATCAAAACTCATGCCCTGTTGGTCACTTTCGCTTCGCCCCCGACTAAATCGGACAAACATGCCGGGCGAAATGACATGCAGAATCCACCGCACGGATGCGGGTTTGAGAATCACTATATCAACTTTTCAGCCATGCGCGAATGATTTTAGCCCGATTGCCGCCACATTCGCCCGAATGAACCAGCGTGGGGCATTTTGGCAGCGCCGAAAAAGCGTCGATTGAGTTACCGCCGCTTTCGCCATAGAGGGGTTGGATGACAGTATATTTCCACGAAGAGGACCTGCCCGCAGACGTCCTTGCCTCCGGCCCCGTCGCCGTCGATACCGAAACCATGGGCCTTATCACGCCGCGCGATCGCCTGTGCGTCGTGCAGATCAGCGATGGCAAGGGTGACGAGCATCTGGTGCGATTCATGCCGGGCAGCGATTATGCCGCGCCGAACCTGCGCGCGGTGCTGGCCGATCCGGCACGATTGAAGCTGTATCATTTCGGGCGTTTCGACATCGCGGCGATCAAACATTATCTGGGCGTGGTGGCAGCGCCCGTCTATTGCACGAAGATCGCTTCACGCCTGATCCGCACCTATACCGACCGCCATGGGTTGAAGGAACTGGTGCGCGAATTGCTGGGGCAGGAAATCAGCAAGCAGCAGCAGTCGAGCGACTGGGGTTCCCCCACCCTGTCCGACGCGCAGAAGGATTATGCGGCGTCCGACGTGCGGTATCTGCATGCGCTGAAGGCTGAACTCGACAAGCGATTGATCCGCGAAGGGCGGATGGAACTGGCGCAGGCCTGTTTCGATTTCCTTCCTCACCGGGCCGAGCTGGACCTGGCGGGATGGCCGGAGATCGACATCTTCGCGCATATGTAAGGGGCTTAGAAGCGCTTTCCCATGTCCATACAGGCCGATCAGCAACGTCATGTCAGGCGCCATTGGGCGCGGCCGGGTGGCAGCCATGACAGGCTGGTCGCGCGGCTGAAAAACTGGTTGCCGGTGCTGGTGGGCGTGCTGGCGGCGTTGTTGGTGATGGCGCCCTTTACCGGCGGGGACAAGGTGAGCTTCGTACTCGACAAGAACAAGGTCGAGGTGGCGAAGGAGCGGATGCGCGTGAGCGAGGCGCTGTATCGCGGCGAGGACAGCAAGGGGCAGCCCTTTTCGTTGCGCGCCGGAAGTGCAGTGCAGAAAAGCTCTCGCGAGCCGATCGTGGACCTGAATGACATGTCGGCGCGCATCCTGCTGTCCCAAGGCCCGGCCGTGCTGAACGCGCGCAAAGGGCGCTATGACATGGACAAGGAACGTGTCGCGGTGGACGGGCCGGTGCAGTTCGAGGCGGCGGGCGGATACAGGCTGACGACGCGGGACGTGGGCATCGACCTCAAGAGCCGACGCATGCGCAGCGCGGGGCGCGTCGATGGCCGGATACCCATCGGCACGTTCAGCGGCGACCATCTGGACGCTGACCTGAACGCGCGGACGGTTACGCTCAATGGCAGGGCGAGCTTGCGCATCGAACAAAATGGCATCAAAGGGCAAAAGTGATGAAAAGATCGCTGATTTTGCTGTCGAGCGCTGGCGCCTTGGGCGCGGCCATGGTTTTCGCGGGCGCCGGGGCGCAGGTGCTGAAGAATCATGACAGCAACGCGCCGGTAAACTTCACCGCCGACCGGATCGAGGTGCAGGACCGCGCCGACCGCGTCGTCGTCTCGGGCAATGTCCAGGTGACGCAGGCGGGCATGACTCTGAACGCCGCACGGATGACCGTCGCTTACCGCAATGGTACTGGCGGAAATGGTGTGGAGGTCGACCGGATCGACGCTTCGGGCAATGTCATCGTGACCAAAGGGAACGAGACGGCGCGCGGCAATGTGGCGATCTATGACCTTAACAGCCGCCTGATCACGATGCTGGGCAATGTGACGTTGACGCAGGGGGCCAATCGGCTGACCGGCGGGCGGCTGGTGATTGACCTGACCAGCGGTCGGTCGACGGTGGACGGGCGGTCTTCCGGCGGCGGCGTGCCGGGGGTTTCGGGCGGATCGGGCCGTGTGTCGGGCACCTTTACCGTGCCGCAGCGGAAGAATTGACGCTTTACCAGTGCTGATGCGGTAGGGGCCGGGGAGCGTTTTCCTGCGCCCAGGCGGGCGTATGCGCGTTAATAAACATGGCATTTTTGGGGCAAAATGCTACTATCGGGATAGCGGGGTCGCCTCTTTCGATTCTGCGAGGTCCATCATGTCACGGTTGCAGATGGCGGCGGTTGCTGCCTGTTGTTTTGTTGCGCTCTCTTCCGGCCAGGTAGCCGCCTCCGGTCCAAATCAGTGCTGGCAACCCTATGAAATAGAAGCGGCGAAGGTCCGGGATCTGCATGTGATGCTGATGCTGGGGGCTTTGCGTTGCAAAGGCGTGAACAAGGAGATCGAGGCGAAATATTCCGCCTTTGTCGACAAGAAGATGGGCCTGCTGAGCAGCTATAATAATGTGCTGAAGACGCGCTTCATGCGGGTGAACGGCATTGCTGATGGGCAGCGCGCCTATGAGCAGTTCAACACGAAGCTGGGCAACGGCCATTCCGGGACGGTGCAGACGGGCAGCAATTGCCAGATGACCGAGACGCTGCTGACGCTGGCGACCGAGGCGCAGGACAGGGAATTGCCGCAGCTGGCGACGAACTTTTCCGAAAGCGCGCTGGGGATTGATGCGGTGTGCGAGGCGCAGCCGGTGGTGACGGCGGCGGGGACGGCTCGGGTAGCGTCGGCTTCGGTAGCGGCTTCTGCGGTGGGTGCGGCAGAAGCTGGAGGGACGGGCCGGGTCGATGCTCCGCACGAGGCGATCACGGCTGCGGGAGTGACTGTCGCGAAGACGGGGGAACCGACTGGGCGGTCAGGTTCCGCGGCGGCAGCGCTGGAAGCGGCGGCGGTCGCTTTGCAAAATGCGGCGGCGAGCCTGAAGGCGCAGGCTGCGGCTCCGGAAGCGGCGGCGGACAAATCTGTTGCCGCGCCCGAGGCGAAGCCTGCCGTGCTGCAACCTGTGACGGCCAGCGCAACACCCGTGGGGTGAGCGGCGTCGTTTGACAGGTGCAATCGGAAGCCGGGGAGCGCCCCCCACCCAAACCCTCCAAACGAGTCACGTGCCTCGTTTGAACCTGAAGGGGAGAGGCTTTTTGGATTGTGGCAACGTTTAGGGCCGTTGGTCCCAGTTGTAGAGGGTAACGGTGCCGTCAGGCGCGACGGCCAACTCGCCATAGGCTCCGGTGCGCAGCTTGAGCGAGGCGGGCGAGAGGCCGAGCGCGAGCAGGGCGAAGCGGGCGGCGCCGTTGCTGGTGACGAGCAGGCCTGTCCCCTCCCCGCTTTGCGCGAAATAGCTTTGCCAGGCGGCGATGCGGGATGGCGCGTTCACGATCCAGCCGGGGGGTGGGATGGCTTGTTCGTCCCATGCGCCAAGCGCCTGTTGGCCGATGCGGGCGAGGACTTCGGCTTCGGGACGGCCTTCGTCAGGGCCGTGGTCGATTTCATCGAGCCAGGGAAGCGTGCCGGTGACGGGCTGGTTGAGCGCGGCGGCGATGCGGCTTGCGGTCTCGCGCGCGCGGCTGAGGGGGCCGCTGTGGATGCGGCAGGAGGGGAGGCTCTGCGCGGCGAACCAGTGGCCGAGGCGGTCGGCCTGGGCGCGACCGCTTTCTACGAGGGGCAGGTCGGTGCCCGCGCCTATGCGGCAGGCGGTGGCGCTGCTTTCGAAGGTGTTGCCGTGACGGATGATGAAGATGCGGCGCATGAGGTCAGGCGGGCGTGGGGTCGCCATGGGTGGCGATGAGGGCCTCTACGCGCTGAATGTCGGCCTCTGTGTCGATGCCGGAGCTGTCGAAGATGGGCGGGTCGACCGCGACCGTGGTGACCGGGATGCCGAGTTCGAGGAGGCGGAGCTGTTCCAGGCCTTCCAACTGTTCGAGCGTGGTGGGGGCTGTTTGTTCGAAGCGGGTCAGGGCTTCTAGCGTGTAGCCGTAGAGGCCGACATGGCGCCAGACGGGCGAGAGTGGCTGGCTGTCGCGCAGGGCCTGTTCGTCGCGGATGGCGGGGATGATGGTTTTTGAGAACCAGAGCGCGCGGCCATCGGGTGCGCGGGCGCAGGTGGTGCCGCTGAAGGGCGAGCGGAGCTTATGATCGCGCAGGGCGGCGAGCGCCTGCCAGTCGAGGGCGATGACGGGGGTTGCGACCTCAGCGCCTGCGTGCAGCGCGCGGATGACAGCGCTTAGGGCGCCCTGCGGCTGGAAGGGGGAGTCGCCTTGCAGGTTGACGACGAAGCGCGGGGGAGCCGGGCGCTGGAGCGCGGCGGCGAGCGCGCGGCCGGAGCCGGTCGCGATCGCGCTGTCCGTCATGGCGGCGGCGCAACCTGCGGCATTGGCGTGATCGGCGATTTCGCGGTCGTCGGTCGCCACCACCAGTTCCGCGTCGGCGAGGTCGGCGATGGCGGCGCGCGCCATGGCGATGGTCCGGTGCAGCAGCGTGCGCCCGGCGATCAGGCGCAGGGGCTTGCGCGGCAAACGGGACGAGCCCGCCCGCGCCGGAATGACGATGATGCTGTTCAGGCGACCCCGGCGTGCAGCAGGTCGTGCATATGGACGGCACCCGCCAGCCGCCCGCCTTCGCAGACGAAGAGCAGCGTGATGTTATGCATGTGCATCAGGCGCAGTGCTTCAGAGGCGAGATCGTCAGGCCCCACGGAAAGCGGGGGCACGGTCATGAACTGGCCGACGGTTTCGGTCAGTTGCCGCGTATCGGTGAGGGTTCGCCGCAAGTCGCCATCGGTGAAGGCGCCGATCAGTTCGCCAGCGCTGTTGACGACCGCCGTGCCGCCAAGGCGCGCGCGCGTCATTTCGATGGTGGCGTCGAGCAACGACGCATCTTCGGCGACGCGGGGGACATTGTCACCGGCCGCCATCAGATCGCGCACCTTCAGCAACTGCGCGCCAAGGCGGCCATTGGGATGGAATTTGTGGAAGTCATCGGCCGAAAAGCCGCGCATTTCCATGAGCGCGATGGCAAGCGCGTCGCCAAAGGCCATCTGGACCGTGGTGGAGGTGGTGGGCGCCAGTTCGTTGGGACAGGCTTCCCGAACGGCGGGCAACAGCACGCAGACGTCGGAAGCGCTGGCCACCGTGCTTTCCGCGCGAGCCGTCAGGCCGAGCAGCGGAATGCCGAACCGCTTGCAATATTGGATGATGGGGCCGAGTTCGTTGGATTCGCCCGAATGGGACAGCATCAGCACGATGTCGTCAGGCGTCACCATGCCAAGGTCGCCATGACCTGCATCGGCCGGATGCATGAAGAGCGCGGGCGTGCCGGTCGAGGTCAGGGTCGCCGTCATCTTGCGCGCGACGATGCCGCTTTTCCCCATGCCGGTGACGATCAGGCGCCCGCGCACGCTCATGATCATACCAGCGACGCGCAGGAATATCGCGGCGAAATCACGGTCGGAGAATTTCGCCTCCAGCGCGTTCAGTCCCTGGGAAGCGACAGACAAGGTTCTACAGGCGGTTTCCACGATCCGGCTGCCAGAGCCAAAAGGCACAATTTTCGATAGTGTCGACACAAGTTCGCCCTTTTTTCCATGACGCACGGCAGGTTTTCCTGATCGATGCTGCATGGCGGCGGCCGCCATCCGGCGCTCCACCCTAAACCTCATTATAAGCGACCCATTTCGGCTCGAAGCCGTCCCGGTGACGGGAATAGAACCGTTAACGGCAGAATGGCAATTCAATTTGCCAATATGAGCGAATATTTGCGCGCCTTTATTGCCACATATCCTGCAAATTATTGCTTATATGTTGAGGGTTGGAACTTTCCCCCGAGGCGCGCGTAGTGCCGGGTTTTGCCCGGTTATCCTGCGTGATAGTCGCGATACCAGGACACAAATCGAGGGACGCCGACCTCTATGCCGGTGGTCGGCGCGAAGCCGATATCCTGGGCAATCGCGCTGATGTCCGCGAAGGTGGCGGGCACGTCGCCCGGCTGCATCGGCTGAAAATCTATCTCTGCCTTGCGCCCGATCGCCTGCTCCAGCACCGATATGAGATGCATCAGCTCTTCGGGCCGATTGTTGCCGATATTATACAGCCGGTGCGGCGAACGGCTGCCGCCCGCCTTTAGCGATCCATCATCCGCAGGCGCGTGATCGAGGCAGCCGATCACCCCATTCACGATGTCGTCGATATAGGTGAAGTCACGCTGCATCCGGCCATGGTTGAACACGGGGATCGGCTCCCCCGCCAGGATCTTCTTGGTGAAGATCCACATCGCCATGTCCGGCCGACCCCAGGGGCCATAAACGGTGAAGAAGCGCAGCCCCGTCATCGGAATGCGGAAGAGATGGGCGTAGGTCTCGCTCATCAATTCATCGGCGCGCTTGGTCGCGGCGTAGAGCGAGACGGGATGATCGGCGCGATCCTCCACGCGGAAAGGCAGGCTGTCATTGCCGCCATAGACCGAGGAGGACGAGGCATAGACGAGGTGCCGCACCCGCCGTTCGCGCGCCAGTTCGAGCATGTTGACATGCCCGGCGAGATTGGAGCGGACATAGGCATGCGGATTGATGAGCGAATAACGCACGCCCGCCTGCGCGCCCAGATGAACGATCGCCTCCACCGTCTGCCCTGCGAGCGCAGCGTGCAGCGCGTCCATGTCGGCGAAATCCAGTTCGGCGAAGGTGAACAGCTTTCCATGCCGCTGTTGCAGCGCGGCGATCCGGTCGCGCTTCAACGAGACCTGATAATAGTCGTTCATATTGTCGATGCCGATCACCGCCCGCCCGGCGGCAAGCAGCTGGTCGGCGACGGCCATGCCGATGAAGCCAGCCGCCCCGGTGACGAGGATGGTCATGCGGCCACCACACTATGTGACAGGATCAGGTGGGTCGCCATGGGAATCTCTTTCAGCCGTCGCGGGTTAGCCCCATCGTTAACAGACAATCCGACGCGCGATGTAAAGGGCTTTCCCCCAAAGAGGCGGCCTGCTGCCCCAAATGAGGCAGTTTAGTCTTTCCCTAATCATTGAAGTTTATGCGCTTTGCCATGGACATGGCATCGCATCCCCTGCCCAACGGCACCCGTGCCTATGGCCCCGCGCAGCGCGCCCGCTGGACCGCTTTGGCGGCGGAGGCGGCGGAGGCGAACGCCTTTTACGCGCCGGACATGCTGTGCGCGGCGCTGGATCATCTGGCGGGGACACCGGGCGTGCGGATGGTCGAGGCATATGCGGGAGGGGCGCTGATCGGGTTGTTGCCGGTGACGGTGGCGGCCCGTCACGGGCGCCTGCCGATTTCCTGCGTCACCAACTGGATGCATGAGCATTGCTTCTTTGGCGCTCCGTTGATCCGGCGGGGTGATGAGGTGGCGGCTTGGCGGGGATTGCTGGCACAGTTGGATGACGCGCATTGGGCGGCGGGATTTTTGTATCTGCGGGGACTGGACGCAGCGGGGGCGAACGCCGCCGCGCTGGAGGCGCTGTGCGTCGAGCAGCGGCGGGGGCGGCGCGAGGTGCATCGTTATGATCGCGCCATGCTGCGATCCGATCTGGATGCCGACACCTATTGGGAAACGCATGTGCGAGCGAAGAAGCGCAAGGAGATCAGGCGGCTGCAAAAGCGGCTGGCGGACCTTGGCACGGTGAGCCAGCGCCTGCTGGTGGATCGGGCGGAGCTGCCGCACTGGTGTGCCGATTTTCTGGCGCTGGAGGCTTCGGGGTGGAAGGGGCGTGAGGGGTCGGCGCTTGGCTGTTCTCCGCAGGACGCGGCCTTTTTCCGGGCGGCCTGCGCGGCGGCTTTCGATGCCGGATTGCTGCATTTCCTGCGCATTGACCTGGGCGGGCGGCCGATCGCGATGCTGGCGAATTTCCGCCATGGCGAGGGCGCCTTTTCCTTCAAGATCGCCTTTGACGAGGAGATGGGGCGCTTTTCGCCGGGCGTGCTGATCGAGCTTGCCAACCTGCATGCGGTGCAGGGTGATCCGGCGATCGGGTGGATGGACAGCTGTGCTGCGCCCGATCATCCGATGATCGACAGCCTGTGGGCCGAGCGGCGGACGATCGTGCAATATCGCGTGGCGCTGCATGGGAGCGGGATCGATCGGATCGGGCGGATGGCAGCCTTCGCGCTGGCCAATGGCGTGGAGGCGATGGCCAGCCACATGAAGGGACAAGGATGACTGCTCATTTGCCGATCAGCGCGCAGGTTTTCGATGAGGAGGCGCGGCGGATATTCGCGGGAGCCTATCCGGACGCGTCGGTGAAGTTGCACCATGGGCTTGTTGGGCACCCGTTGCTGGCGATCGAGGCGTTGGCCGGATTGGCGGAGCGGATGCCTGCGGCTTCGGTCGAGTATAATCTGGGCAAGCTGCCTTTGGGCGTGCGGCCGGAAGATACGCCGTCCAATGGGCTGACATTGGGCGAGACGATCCGGACGATCGAGACCAATGGCAGCTGGGCGGTGCTGAAGAATGTCGAGCGGGATGCCGCCTATGGCGCGTTGCTGGACACGGCGCTGGCGGAATTGGCTCCGATCGTGGACGTGCGGACGGGGGCGATGCTGAACCGGGAGGCGTTTATCTTCCTGTCGTCGCCGGACAGCGTGACGCCGTTTCACATGGACCCGGAGCATAATATTTTGCTCCAGATCATGGGCGAAAAAGTGATGACCGTCTTTCCGGCTGGAGACGAGGAATTGGTGCCTGCGGTGCAGAGCGAGGCTTTTCATGCGGGCGGGCATCGTAACCTGAATTGGCGGGACGATTTTCGCGGGCGCGGGACGGCGGTGAAGCTGCTGCCCGGTGACGCGATCCATGTGCCGGTGAAGGCGCCGCATTTCGTGGAGAATGGCGCGGGCGTGTCGATCAGTCTGTCGGTGACTTGGCGGTCGGAGCGTAGCGTTGCCGAGAGCGAGCTTCATGGGCTGAACGCGCTGCTGCGGCGGCGGGGATTGCCGGTGGGGCGGATCGGCGCTGCGCCGGAGCGGCAAAGCGCGCGGCGGCTCGCCTATCGAATCATGCGGAAGCTGGGCGTTTAAGCAACCGGCGGAGCAGCGCTTCGGCTTCTAGGGCAGGCGAGAAGCGTTCGAGGAGCCACCATTCGAGCGCCTCTTCGCGCGTGGCGAGACTTTGCTTGTAGCGGTCCTTGCCTGCGAGGAGGGAGTATAGGGTTAGGCCGCGCTCTGCATAATGAGCGACGGCGGCGGTGTGACAAAGCAGGCCGGGCTTGTCCTTGGCCGTGCGCGGGGCGGCGAAAGCGGACTGATAGTTCAGCGCCTGGCCCCGATGGATGAAATTGACGAGCAGGCCGACCGGGCCGCCTTCATCGGTGAAGCGGAGGAGTTCGACTTCGCCGCTGGGGATGCCTTTGCCCGCGAGGGTCAGGAGGAAGCGGCGGAAGGCTGGGTCTGCCCACGCATTGTCATCGTGGCGGCCTTCGTTGAGGGCGCGCATTTCTTCGAGCCATGTGGCGGCTTCATCTGCGGTGGCGGCGGTGACGGTGGGGAGGCCGTTATGGTCCTTGATGGCGCGGCGAATCTGGCTGCGGGTGTTGGCGCTTAGCAGGGAGAGATAGTCGCCCTTTGCGGCGCGGACGGCTTCGAGATCGGCTTGGTAAACGGGTGAGCGGTCGAGGCGGGTGGCGCGGTGGGCGCGCAGGCCGAGCAAAGGAGAGCCGGGCGTGATGCCGCTGAGGCGGAGGGCGCGCCAGTCGGTACGGCGCTGGAGGGCCGTGTGGAAGGCCTGGACGGATTCTGCCTCACGATCGCGCTCGGCGAGCAGGCCGTTATATTCGACATAGGGCCGGTCGGCGGCGGGGTCGCCCGACTGGTTGAGCGAGAGAGTGGCGCAGCGGCCGAGAAGGCGCGGCTGTAGCGCATGGCCGGTGAGTGCGAGGGCGATGTCCCTGCCCTCTCCGTCCGTGACGCTTAGGAGGTCGGGGCGGACGGCGTAGCTTTCGAGCCAGCTGCTGGTCCAGGTCCAGCCGAGGAAGAAGGCGGCGTCCGATGCCGCCTCCAACGCCTGCCAGCGTTGGGCCAGCGCGGCGAGATCGGGCAAGGGGGAGAAGTGGGCGTTAAGGGCCATCGCCGCCTCTTGTGGCAGAGCGGCGGGAGCGGTCAAGTCACTGGCGTGGGGGGTGCCTTAGGCGCCGTCTGCATTCACCGTATCCAGATCATGGCGCATGCGAGATGGACGAAGCCCATGAAGGCTGAGATGGTTTTCTCGCATCGTAAGGCGATCCTACGGAAGCGTTTGAGTTTGTTGAAGAAGCATTCGACCTGATGGCGCTCCTTGTAGAGCCTCCAGTCAATGGGCGGCGCGACAGCGCGGCTGGGATTGGCCTTGATTTGAGCGGTTGCGCCGAGTTCACCGGCGATGAAGGCGCGTAGCGGATCGGCGTCATAGGCGGCATCGGCAATGACATGATCAACGTCCTTGAGCCCGGCCAGGAGGGACTGGGCCTGCGGGCAATCGCCATATTGCCCCGGCGTTGGATGGATGCGCAGCGGCAGGCCGATCGCATCGACCACGGCATGCAATTTGGTTGTCAGCCCGCCACGCGAACGACCGATGGCGGCACTTTGAGCCCCCCTTTTGCGCCCGCCGCGTCGGCGTGGACCTTTGAGATCGTGCTGTCGATCATGACATACTCAAAGTCGGGCGTATCGGCCATGGCATGGAAAAGCTCTTCCCACACGCCATTGTGAGACCAGCGGCGAAAGCGGGCATGCACCCCCGTCCACTTCCCGAAAACCTCAGGAAGATCCCGCCAATGCGCTGCGTTGCCCGCCATCCACAAGATCGCATCGACAAACAACCGGTTATCCACTCCGCTCCGGCCCGGCATGCCAGATCGCCCGGGAAGATGCCCTTTGATCCGCTCCCACTGGTCGTCCGTCAGTGCACGTCTGCTCAATGATCGTCTCCTTCGACAACCTTGAATCAGAACTTCAACTCAATGGGAATCCTGTGAATGCAGACAGCGCCTAGAGGCTGAGGCGCTTGGCGGGGTCGACCGATCCGTCCGGGCGGACGCCTGCGCGGGCGAGATCACGGCGCATGCGTCCGGTGAGGAAGCGGAACCACATGCGGAAATCGGCGCGCAGGGACCAGAGGGGATGACGGAGAGTGGCGGGCTGGTTGCGTTCGATCAGGGCGTGGGCGGCCCAGGCAAAGCCGTAACCGGCGACAGGCAGGGCCGGAAGCAGCCACCAGCGGCCGGTCAAGGGCATCACGCCGAGCAGCAGGACAACGGTGCTGGTCCCCGCATAGTGCATCGCCCTTGTCGCGGGGCGTGCATGTTCCTGAAGATAATAGGGCCAGAAATCGCTGAACGCCGCGACATCGCGCATGCCATCCTCCCGCTGCGGGACGACCGGGCTATAGCCAAGTTCAATCCATGTTAAGGGCGATGCGTCAGGCCGTGCGCGATTCAGGGGCGAAAAGGAAATAGTCATAGGCCGCTCGCGCCACTTCGGCCATGATGCGGTCGCGCGCGGCGTGGCCGCGATGATCCTTCATGACGAAGACGGAAATGGCGATGGGGCGGCCGTCCGGCAGGGTGATGATGCCGGTGTCATTGCCCAGGCCATTGAGCGTGCCCGTCTTGTGCGCGATCGGCGTGCCGGGCGGGAGCATGGCGACGAGGCGCGCCTTGCCCGTCTTGCAGCGCGCCATGATGCCGAGCAGCATGGCCGTGCTGCCCTTCTTCAACGCCTTGCCATGTTGGATGACGGCAAGCAGGTCGTTCATCGCGCGCGGCGTGGAGGTGTCGCGGGGATCGGCGGCGAAGGCGATGTTGGGTAGGTCCCGCGCATCCCGTGCCCGCGATGACAGGCCGGTGTCGGCGTCGTCCCCCGCTCCACCCACCGCCTTTGCCCGGGCGAGCAATTGCGCGGTGTTGCTGTCTACCCGCTGGCCGCGAATGCCGAGCGACTGGAGCCAGCCATGGACCGCCTGCGGGCCGCCAGCGCGGGCGACGAGCGCGTCGGTCGCTTCATTGTCGCTGCGGGTGAGCATGAGGTCGAGCAAGGTCGTGACCGGCATCGGCGTGCCGAGGCGCGGGAGCTTTTCATCGAAACGCAGCGTACCCGCGTCGGCGAGCGACAGGATCTTGCCCGCCACCGCGACCTTGTAAGTGCTGGCCATGGGGAAAAGCGTGTCGCCATTGAGCTCCAGCGTCTCGCCATTGCGCAGGTCGCGCACCGCTATGCCGACCGTGCCGTCGCTGAGCGCCGCGAAACGGGTGAATTCGCCGAGAAGACGCGATTGGGCCGTTTGATGCACCACATTGGGCTGGGAACCGAAGGCGTCAGCCGTGGGCAGCGGTGCGAGAAACAGGCCGAGGGCCGCCAAAAGGGCGGTCGTGAAGGAAAGGCGCGGCATGATTTTCCTTTCCCTCATTTTCCGGCGCGGAGCAAGGCCGCCGTGCGGTTGACAGGCCGTTGCCGGGCAGGTCATCAGGCGGTCATGACCGCAACGATCAAGCTCGACGAAAGCTGGCGCGCGCCGCTGCGCGAGGAATTCGACCGCCCCTATATGCAGGCGCTCAAAACATTTCTGGAAGAGGAGAAGCGACAGGGAAAGCGCATATTCCCTAAGGGCAGCGAATATTTCCGCGCGCTGGACCTGACGCCGCTCGGCAATGTGAAGGCGGTGATATTGGGGCAGGACCCCTATCATGGCGAGGGGCAGGCACATGGGCTGTGCTTCAGCGTGCAGCCGGGGGTACGTACGCCGCCTTCGCTCAAGAATATCTACAAAGAACTGAAGAGCGACCTGGGCATCGACGCGCCGCAGCATGGCTTTCTGGAGCATTGGGCGCGGCAGGGCGTGCTGCTTCTGAACAGCGTGTTGTCGGTCGAGATGGGGCGCGCCGCTTCACACCAGAAGCGCGGCTGGGAAGAGTTTACCGATGCGATCATTCGGCTGGTCAACCGACAGGAGGAGCCGGTCGTGTTCCTGCTGTGGGGTGCTTATGCGCAGCGGAAGGCGGCTTTTGTGGACCAGACGCGGCATTTGGTGCTGAAGGCAGCGCATCCTTCGCCGCTGTCGGCGCATAATGGGTTTTTGGGGTGTCGGCATTTCTCGCAGGCCAATGCCTTTTTGGAGGCGAAGGGGCGTGGGGGGATTGATTGGGCTTTGCCGGAATGTGGGGTTGAGGGATGAGGCGCCGCTTGATCCGCAATGGCCATCACTTTCGTCATCCCAGCGAAAGCTGGGATGTAGATTCACGTTTGAAGTGCAACATTTGGATTGAAGCGAGAGAATGCCTCTGCGGGGGTAAGGAAGTCGAGACATTTTCTTGGCGTATGATTGTATCGCTGTATGGCAGCGAGGATATCATCGGGGGTGATGGCATCGAGGTTGGTTTTGCGGGGGAGGCTGCGGCGGAGGCGTCCGATGGCATTTTCGACGCCGCCTTTTTGCCAGGGTGATCGGACATCGAAGAAGGAGGTCTGGATGCCGATCTGGCTTGCGAGCTGGTGATGCCGGGCGAACTCGGGTCCATTGTCGAAAGCGATGGAGCGCCGGAGGGTTTTGGGCAGGTCGGCCAGCATGTCCGCCAGATGGCCTGCGGTTCTGCGGGCCTTTCGATCCTGTGGCCGGTGGATGATCGTGAACCGGGAGGCGCGTTCATGGGCGACGAGGATGGCTTGGCCATAGCGGGCAAAGAGCATGAAATCGGCTTCCCAATGGCCCGGGCTTTGCCGGTCGTCGGCGTCAGGAGGGCGCTCGCTCAAGGAGCGGCGATGCTTGATGATGTTGAGCATGCTCCCGCCGGTAGGGACAGGGTGGCCGCGCCTGTGCCGGGCGCGCGGCAGCAGGCGGTGCCAATAATCCTTCTGTGCCGAACGGTGGTAGATGAAGCGGTAGATTGACTCAGGGCTGATGAGGGTGCGACCGTGCTCGCGCGTCAATCGGCCTGCGATCTGCTCGGGGGACCATCCCATCGCAAGGCCGTCCCTCACAAGGCCGCGCAGGTCCGGTTGGCGTTCCAGCTTGAAGCGGCAATCCCATCGGCGCCTGCGTTCGGCAAGCTGCTGGGCGCGGACAGGCTCATAGCCACCGGGCCAGACCTTGGTTCGCACGCTGTTGCGCCGCAGTTCGCGACTGATCGTAGCTGGCGCCCGCCCGAGATGCGCCGCTATGGTTCTTTGCGATTTACCGCCTGCATGCAGGCGGTAAATCTCGATCCGCTCCTCAAGGCTGAGCTGGCCATATCTCTGTCCCATCGCAACAACACCCCTAGCAGGTGTTGCACTTGTTCCGTGAACTCAGGGCATCTCGGGAGGTAGCGTTCGGCCAAGCCGCATAAGATCCCAGCTTCCGCTGGGATGACGAAGTTTTGACAACGGGAAGGGGTTGTCGCGCCCCTCTCCCGCCTGCGGGAGAAGGGTTAGGCTTACCGCTTCTGGGCGAACCAGATGACGTGGCGGGGGCCTTTGCCATTATCGCGGGCTTTGACCGCTACCTCATCGACCAGAAAGCCCGCGTCGCGCAGGCGGCGGGTGAAGGCAGCGTCGGGAGCGGCGGACCAGATGGCGAGGATGCCGCCGGGCTTGAGCGCTGCCTTGGCGGTGGCGAGGCCAGCGGAGGAATAGAGCCGATCGTTGGCGGGCGCGGTGAGGCCGTCGGGGCCGTTGTCTACGTCGAGGAGAATAGCGTCGTAGCGTTGCTGGCTGGCGGCGATCTCTGCCGCGACATCGCCTTCGATCAGGGTGACACGCGGGTCCTCCAGACAACCTGCCGCCAGTTCGACCATCGGACCCCGTGCCCATTCGATGATCTTGGGCACCAGTTCGACGACCGTAGCGCGACCGTCCTGCCCCATGCCCGCCAGCGCCGCGCGCAGGGTAAAGCCCATGCCGTAACCGCCGATCAGGAGATGCGGCGCTTTTCGGCCCTTCAGGCGCTCAAGCGACATGACGGCTAACGCCTTTTCCGAACCGCTCATGCGGCTGCTCATCAGCTCGTTGCGCTCGAGAACGATCATGTGATCGCCGCCCCGGCTATAGAGCTTCAGTTCCTGTCCGCCCGGCACGGCGGCGGTGTCGATGAGTATGCGAGGGGTCACTGGCAGGTCCTTGTGTCGATGGCCCCGCATGGCAGCTTGCTTGAGCCGAGGCAAATCATCAAAGGCTGGCGCAAGAGGCGCCCTGCCCCTATCTCGCGGACAGCCCCTTCACCCCTTTCCAGCAGGCAGTTCTTTTTCATGCGCTATTTCCTCGACACCGAATTCAACGGATTTGCAGGCGCGCTGATCAGCGTCGCGCTGGTGCCGGAATTTGGCGACGATGAATTTTACGTGTCGCTGCCGCTGGCGGAGGAGCCGCATGGCTGGGTGCAGCGCAACGTCATCCCCTATCTGCGCCATGTGCCGCCGGGGATCGACATGGAGTTGAGCCGGGTCGAGGCTGCGCATCATCTGGCCGATTATCTGGCGGGTGATCCGGAGCCGGTGATCGTCGCGGACTGGCCGGAGGATCTGGCGCATTTCTGCGCGCTGCTGGTGACCGGGCCGGGGCAGATGGTGGATATGAACGGGTTGCAGTTGCAGCTGGTGAATGCGGCGGGATTCAGTGCGGCGGCGAATAGCAGGATACCGCATAATGCGCTGCATGATGCGCGGGCTTTGCGGGATTTTTGTTTGGGGGGGTGAAAATATCAAATCCTCCCTGCGCCGAAGGCGTGGGGAGGGGGACCAGCCGCAGGCTGGTGGAGGGGAAACGGCGCAGGTCGTGCCATTTCCCCTCCACCACCGCTGCGCGGCGGTCCCCCTCCCCATCTAGCGATGGGGAGGATTTGATGAGGCCCCAAAACGGATCGAGGCCCGGTCCTGCTTGCGCAGGCCGAGCCTCATTCCCTCTCCGAACCGATGAACGGATCAGCCGTCGTAGTCGCCGCCGACATTCTGGTTGCGCGGCGGGGCGGCGGCGGTGAGGCGCAGGGCCTCTGCCGACTGAGCGATCGATCCGATTTCGTCCGGCGTGTCGTCGTCGTCGATCTGCACCTTTTGTAGCGAGCCGACGAGCGAATCGTGCAGTTCGGCCGGGAGAACGGTTTCTTCAGCGATCTCGCGCAAGGCGACGACCGGGTTTTTATCGCGGTCGCGGTCCAACGTCAGTTCAGCGCCACCGGAAATCTCACGGGCGCGCTGCGCCGCAAGCAGGACGAGGTCAAAACGGTTGGTAACCTTGTCGACGCAATCTTCGACGGTAACGCGGGCCAAACGGGCGCTCCTGGCAAAATGATGGAAATCGTGAGGGCAGCGCCTATCAGCGGGCGGGCGGGGAGTCAATGAAAAGCCCATAAAGCCGTGGCGCATAGCGGCAATTAGGCGCATGAACGGGATATGGCTACCAACCGGCAGTCCCCTGTGAAGCGCGACGAGGCCGGGATCGGCCTGTCCATCCGGGGTCACCGGCTGGACGTGATCGAACATGGTCCCGCCCTGCGAGAGACGTTGATCGGCCTGATCGATGGCGCGCGGGACAGCCTGAAGCTCTATTATTATATCTTCGCTGCCGATGAGAGCGGGCGGATGGTGCTGGATCGTCTGATCTCGGCACGAGGGCGCGGCGTTGCCGTGACGTTGATGATCGATGCGTTCGGATCGGCCGACACGCCCGTCGCCTTCTTCGACCCGTTGATCAAGGCCGGGGGACGGTTTGGCCGATTCGGCGCGCGGCGGTCGACCCGCTATCTGATCCGCAACCATCAGAAGATGACCATCGCGGACGACCGGCGGCTGCTGCTCGGCGGGTTCAATGTGGAGGATGGCTATTTCGGATTGCCCGAAGAGGATGCCTGGGTGGACCTGGGCCTTTTGATCGACGGGCCGCAGGTCGCGGCGATGACCAACTGGTACGGGCAGCTGTGGCGGTGGGTATCGACCAGCAAGCAGAGTTTCCGCACAATGCGGGGGATGGTGCGGCATTGGCACCCGTCGTTGCACCATGACCCCGATGATCCGATGCGATGGCTGATCGGCGGGCCGACCCGGCGATTGAGCCCCTGGGCGCAGGTGGTGAAGCATGACCTGGAGCATGCGCGGCGAGTGGACATGGTGGCCGCCTATTTCTCGCCGGGACGCGGCATGCTGAAACGCATTGCGCGCGCGGCGCGGCGAGAGGGCGCTCGGTTGATCCTGCCGTCCCGGTCGGACAATGGCGCGACGGTGGCGGCGGCGCGGCTGCTGTACGGGCCGCTGCTGCGGCGCGGGGTGGAGATATGGGAATATCAGAAGCGCAAGCTGCACATGAAGCTGATCGTCATCGATGACGCGGTCTTCATCGGATCAGCCAATTTCGACATGCGCAGCCTGTTCCTGAATCTGGAGATCATGCTGCGGATCGAGGACAAGGCGCTGGCGGACGAAGCGAGGGACTTCATCAGCCGTCGCGCAGAGGAAAGCCGACAGATCACGCTGGAACGCTACAAGGCGCAGCGCGGGGTGCTGACTTTGGTGAAGCAGTGGATCAGCTATTTCCTGGTGGGAGTGGTGGATTACACCGTCACGCGGCGGTTGAATTTCCGCAATCCGGACGCGGATTAAAGAGGTCGCCCCGGGGCGGCCATCAGGCCAGCGCTTCCTCCGCCGGGGTAAAGGGCAGGTCCAGCGCCTGAGCCACCGCCTGATAGGTCACCTTGCCGTCCCAGACGTTGAGCCCCGCGAGCAGATGCGGGTCGGATTGCAGCGCCTTCTTCCACCCCAGATCAGCTATGCGCAGCGCATGCGGCAGGGTGACATTGTTGAGCGCGTAGGTGCTGGTGCGCGCGACCGCGCCGGGCATGTTGGCGACGCAATAATGGACAATGCCATCGACGATATAGGTGGGATCGGCATGGGTCGTGGGATGGCTGGTTTCGAAACAGCCGCCCTGATCGATTGCGACGTCGACCAGCACGGAGCCTTTCTTCATGGTCTTGAGCATGTCGGCGCTGACCAGCTTGGGCGCGGCGGCTCCGGGGATGAGCACGGCGCCGATGACGAGGTCCGCGTCCGCCACGCATTCGGCCAGATTGGCGCGGTTGGAAAAGCGGGTCTTTGCCCGCGCCTCGAAATAGATGCCCAGCCGCTCCAGCACTTCAGGGCTGCGGTCGAGTATGGTGACGTCCGCACCGAGGCCCGCCGCCATCTGCGCCGCGTTGAAGCCGACGACCCCACCGCCGATCACGCAGACCTTGGCCGGAAGGACGCCGGGCACGCCGCCCAGCAGCACGCCCCGGCCGCCATTCGCCTTTTCCAGCGCGGTCGCGCCCGCCTGAATCGACATGCGCCCGGCAACCTGGCTCATGGGCTTTAGCAGCGGGAGGCCCCCGCCAGCGTCGGTGACTGTTTCATAAGCGATGCAGACAGCGCCCGACGCCAGGAGGTCACGGGTCTGGTCCGGGTCGGGCGCGAGATGGAGGTAGGTGTAGAGTATCTGGCCCGGGCGCAACATGGCGCGTTCCTCCGGCTGCGGCTCCTTCACCTTCACGATCATTTCGGCCGTTTCGAACACGTCCCGCGCGCTCGGGACGATCTCGCCCCCGGCTCTGGCGTACAGCGCATCATGCGCGCCGATCCCCTCCCCCGCGCCGTTTTCCACCAGCACCCGGTGGCCATGCGAGGTCAGTTCATGCACGCTCTCAGGCGTCAGGCCGACGCGATATTCGTGATTCTTGATCTCCCTGACCGTGCCTACAATCATGTTCAGCCTTTCCGTTCCGGAGAGATGCCGCATCTGGATAGGGTATCGCCGCAAATGGGACGTTTGTTCCTGAATGTAGGTTGCGGCCGGACATTTGCCTATCCGTCACGGTCAACGTAGCGCGACGGCGGGTGACGTAGCGCCGCGAAATTGAAGCAAGTCGCGGCATCCCCTTGCCACCCGCCGCGCCGCACGATAGGGAGCCGCCTTCCAGTGCATGCGGAGCGGTGGCCGAGTGGTCGAAGGCGCTCGCCTGGAAAGTGAGTATACGTCAAAAGCGTATCGAGGGTTCGAATCCCTCCCGCTCCGCCACCACCTTAGTGAAAAGCCTAGAAGCGGAATGTGATCCTGTTGGACAACCCGTTCTTGAGCGGATCTATCAGGCTGCCCGAGTTACCCTGTCGTTGCCTGACATATCCCGCTCAGGCGCCCTTTTGGGTCCTTGGAGCGCAGCTGGGACGACACGCGTGGTTGCGCTTAATTTCTCGGGCGCCGGATCACTGTTGGCAATACGGGAATGTACTTCAGTGGTCCGAAGATCCGCCAACCAGAGGCGTTTGGCGACAGCCAGAGCAGCGGCGGCCGCAGAGGGACGAACGGCATTGATCCGGATTTCGTTCGTAAACAGGGCGACGATCAGCCGGTCACGGATGTCCTCTGAATGAAAGTCGAATTCAATGCCGAGGCGCCTGCCCGAACGGCGTACAAATCCGCGCAACAGGCCAACGTCCGGCAACACGACATCGACGCGCTCGCCGACACTCAGGCCCGCCGGGTCAGCAAGCTCCAGCCCAAGACCGGAGATGGAGATGTCGCCCTTGTCTGACCGGATCATCTGTCCCTGCGCGCTCAGAATCGTCACGGCCTGCCGCAGCGCGAAGCGCTCCTCGCCCCGGACACGCGGCTTTTCCAGGCACATCATGGCAACCAGCAGCAGGATGAACATGTTCACGATCGTCCAGAAGGTCACCATGGGCAGCAGGCCGACCTGCGACACGACCCGATATTCCGGTGTAACATTGATCATCAGGCCAGCGAAACTGAGCGCCAGGAGGCCGAGCGCTACGAACAATATCGTTCTTTCCCATGGATTCCCGCCCGCGTCTGACCCTTTGGGTGTGACCTTGAAGACAAGGCCTTTTGGACGGAACAATGTTTGCAGGGCGACGGGCAAAATGCGGAAGGACTGGAACAGCGACAAAATTTGCGCGGCAAGCGGGTAATAGCGCCCCGGTGCCAGAAGCGTGATGCCGCTCAACATGGCGACGATCAGCGGCAGGACATAGTGAATGACCGCCTCCAGATCGATGCCGACCATCGGAGCCAGATTGAACAGCATGAAGCAGATGGGCGTCAGCACGGTGAACATGGATTGGAGGCCCTGCGTGATCCATGCGCTGGGCAGGAACAGCAGGCGATAGCGCAGTTTCAATCCTGGCCCCAAAGGACCTTCTTTTAGATACAGTATCTGGATCGCACCTTGCGCCCAGCGCTGACGCTGAACAAAAAAGGCGGTCGTGCTTTCCGGAGCGAGGCCAAAGGCCAGAGGCTCATTCAGATAGCGGGTAACATAACCCTGTCGCAAGCTGGCCAGCGTCAGCAGCATGTCTTCAGTAATCGATCCTTCCGGCAGCCCTCCGCCGATCGATTCAAACAAGGTCCTGCGCGTCACGGAGTTCGATCCGCAGCAAAAGGCGGCGTCCCAACCGTCGCGGCCCGGCATGATCGCTTCGAAGAAAAATCGCTGATCGTCCGGCATGGCCTGTTGCAGGCCCAGATTGGTCTGCATGGGGTCGTGATTGTAGAAGCTGTGCGGAACCTGGACGATGCCAATCCGATCAGACTCGAAAAAGCCCATGGTGCGCAGCAGGAAGTCTCGGCGAGGCACGAAGTCCGCGTCAAACACCGCCACGAAGGGCGCGTCGGTGACCGTCAGCCCGTGATTGATATTGCCGGCCTTCGCGCCTTTATTGTCCGGCCGGTTGATGTAGCCAGCCCCCTTGGCCACGCACAGGTCGCGTACCCAGGGTCGCCGACCATCGTCCAGCACCCATATGCGCGCGTCCGGCCAGTCGAGGGCGAGACAGCCGAGGATGGATTTTTCCAGCACTTCGCGCGGTTCATTATAGGTGGCTATGAAAACATCCACCGGGGATAAATTCAGCGGGTCTTCTTCCCATGCAGCGCGCAGCCGTGCCTGCCCCGCATCAGCTTCCGCCGACCGGTCGCGCGGCCGGGAAAGGATTGCCAGCAAGATCGCGCCATCGAACAGTGCGGCACTTTCCACCAGCAGACAGGTGAGCGGCCACCATAGCTTGCCCGCACCCTCGCCCCAGGGAATCGTCTGTGCGATCCGCCACTGCAGATAATAGACAATGGTGCACCCAATCGTCGCGACCAGCCCCGCACGCCACGGCCATATCTTGCCGAAAAGCAGCAAGAATCCCACCAGCAACGCCAGAGGCGCGAAAGGTGCAGTGGTAGCGATGCTGGACATGTGCCGTCAGAGCCTGCGGCTGAACCGGACCTCGGCCAAACGTCCCACATCGCATTTGCGCGCGGCATCGATCTGCCGGGGCTCGGGCGCTGGCAGGGCGACATCGACCAGTATCTCCCGATCCTCCGGCAACGAATAGGTGGAAGCGGCCAGCAATTCCTCCCTGCGCCGCCCCGCCGCGCCGGTGATGTTCACGACCTGCCCCTTGAGCCACTGATCGGAACCGATCATACGAACGTCTGCGGGCGTGCCGGGACCGACGACTTCGGCCTTCCGCTCGGGAAGGGTGACCTGGACGAAGCGCCGACGGCAATCGATCAGGTCGAGCACCGGCTCGCCCGCGCGAATGGCGGCGCCGGGGCTGGCGACCGCCGCCCATACCAAAGTTCCCGCAGGGGCACGATAGCCCGCCCGGGCCAGCGCATCCTTCAATCTCAGACTGGCCTGACGGTAACGGGCCGTCGCGTCACTCAACGTCTTTTCGACCGCCTGCTTCTGCAAGAGCAGGCGATCACCCTGCTGCACTGCATAGGGCGCGTCATTATAGCTGTCGCCGATGAACACGCCCGATTGCGCGGCACTGCGCGTAACCTGAATGGCCCGCAGCCTGGCGGCGGCGCTGCTGCAATTGCTGCTCTTCAAGGATGCGGCAGCTTCCGCCTTCTGCACCCCGGCGGGCGATATGAAGCCCCGCGCCGCCAGCACGCGCGTGCGGGCCAGATTAGCGGCTTGCTCTGCGCGTTCGGCCTGGCACCCCGCGAGATCTGCCTGCGCGGAGTCGCGATCAGCGCTAAGGCGCGTTGCCATGGCGCCGGAAAAAAGCGTCGCGCGCTGCGCCAATCGCTGACTTTGGCCGTTCAGTTCCGCCAATTGCCGTTCGCTGAGCGCCATTTCCGTCTGCGCAATCTCGGCTTGCGCTTTTAGTTCGGCGACCTCGCCCGTATCCTGCGACAGGTCCAACAGATGTATTCCGGTGGCTTTGTCGAAATAATGGCCGTTCGCCGGGAGATCGGCGACCGTCCCATCGGCGGCGGCCGTCAGCCTGATCAGCGGAGCGTTGATCGCCGCTTGGGTAGAAACATCGTTCAACACATAGGGCGCGAAACCCATGGCGCCACCCCCGATCAGGGCGGTCGCCAATATGATACGCGTCATTCGTGCGCGCAAAAGATTTTGAATATCAATCATTTTCGCCGCTGACCCGCTGCCTTTTTACACTCTTCCGAAGCGTAACATCGGATAGTTAGCGGCGCGTTAATGACGTCTCGCGAGTGCCCTCTTGTGCCGGTTCTACTCGGCACCGTCGATTGCGATCGCTATTGAACCAGTCGAGCCGTCTGGAGCGCTGTGGAGAAGAGTTGCAGCAGGGCCGTGGCAATACTGTCATCGGCTGTCACGGTCTGCACCAACGGAGAACCGTTGATGCCGGATGATGCGCAACTTTGCAGCGCGGTCAGAACCTGATCAGAAGTCCCGGCGTTCCCAGCCGGATAGGGCGAGGGGGGACGTGGCAGAAACGGCGCGATATTCGTCTGCGACCAGCTGTCGCCAGACAGCGATTCTGGCAGATATTGCGTATAGAGGATCGCGATCTTGATACCCTTGGCCTTGATGGCCGTGCATTGGGTCAGGTCGCTGCTCCGCATTGGGCCAAAATAACGGCCGCCGCCATTTGGCTGATCCAGCATGCCGTCAGTGATGATGAACAATATCTTTTGCGGCGTTGCTCCCGGGGCACCCGTTCCCGCATTGGGAATGAGATTTTTCATGGTAGTGAGCATGTTCGTCACTTCGGTGGCTTTATCGTCTATATTGGTGCCGCTCGTCGGCATCGAGTTCTTCCACCAATAATCATCCGCCGGGAACAGGGATGTTGCCGAAAATCCACTGCCGTAGGACGCGACATTGTTCAGACTATTGAGCGTCCTGACGGGTGAAGTATTGCCGGATCGCGTCCAGTCGAATGAAAACATCTGTGCCCGATAGGTGACCTGATATTGCGATGCCTGGTTGGCCGCGAAAGGAATTAACTGCGATGCGGCCGACACCATGTCATCCTTGCGCAGCGTAATGCTAGAAGGGCTACCATAGATTCTGCCGTAATTGTGGGTAAGCCAATAGCCGTCAGCCCAGTATCCGGTGTCATAGTCGGAATACGCTGGCGTGCCCGTAGTCGTGCTCGTGGTGGTGGTCGAGGCACCCCCGCTGGTCGGCGTGGAAACCACAGTCGTGGTCGTGGTCGGCGTCACTTTCTTTTTGACGGTAGACGCGCCGCTGGAACTGGAAGTGACAGTATAAGTAGTGACGTTATAAGTGCTGACAGTGGTGTCGATGTTCTTCTTGTTGGCTCCATTCCCGGATGTTGTTCGCGTGGGGCCTGTGACCGTCGGTGTTGAAGTTGAGGTCATGAGATTACCGGCGCTGTCATAGACCAGGTCGGCAGACGAATCCCATCTGTAGAAAACATTCTGGGTTGTGGAGCCGGACGTATAATATCCTGCCGAAAGCAATATGTGGCGGGCTTGCTGATCCTTGACGTAAATATTGTCGGTTTTCGGAAGCATCGCATGGCATGCAAAGGCGCAGCCGTTTGCGTTTTCACTCGTCTTGGTGGCCGCGATTATCTTGCTGATCCCGTCCGACGTTGCGGGCAGGAGCATGGATGGCGAATTGTCCATCGCAAGGTAAAAATCGACATTGGGCGGTTGCGCGGCGCTTGCCGAGGACGTTCCGCTGACCGTCAGGGTGCCAGCTCCCAGAATGCCACCGAATACATTGACCGACTTGGCCGTGTAACTGACGGTAGCCTTGCGAAGATAGCCCAGTGCGCCGCTGCCGCCGGAGGTCCCGTCCGTAATCGTGGGGGTCACCTGAAGGTTCTGGTAACCGCTCAGAAGACTGGCCTGAGCACTGAACATCGTACGCGCGGCAGCAGTCGCGTCGCTGTTCGACTGAAGGATCATCGATGGTCCGACAGCCGCAAGCGCCGCTGCGTCGGCGGCGGCGTTCAGGTGCGTCTGGAGGCTCATGGCGCGAGAATAATCGATGCCAAACCCGGTGACGAAGGTCAACGGAATGAGCGAAAATGCCATGATCATCATGGCTCCGCCTCGCTGATCAGCCTTTAGACGAGCAGCGAGGCGGGCCATCGCAGCCGAAGAACGGAGACAAGAGGATTTTGTCATCGGTCAAGCACCTAGTAAAGACGAGGAGTCATGTAGATGGTGTGGGTGAGCGCCTTGGTCTGGATAGGTATATAACTGACCGATGGCGTGAAATTGTAAGTAATCTTGCCCATGTACAGCCAGCCTCCGGCAGTGCCGACCTGGGTCTTGTTGGCGACGCCGGGAACAAGATTTTGACAGACATTCGATCCGTCCGGTGAGGTCGGCACCATAGTTGAATTGATCATATCGGCCGGGATCGAGATGACGGCGTTAGCCGACTGCGTCTCGACAGTTGGAAGCGTACCCGCAGTGTGTTCCGAAGTTTTGGTCGTGACGACGCTGCCATCGACATTCTGCGTCTGCGCCTGGGTCCATACAACATAGGCATGCGTGGCGTCGCAGATCCGAAGCAGCGAAATCTGCTCGGTCGCGTTGTTGAGCTTGTAAGGCGACAGAACAACCGCACTGGCACTGAGATAGGTTTTCGCACTGGCGCTCTGCGGGGCGTTGTAGATGACCGTGGGGGACATGGTTCGGCTGGTGAGATCGACCAGCGAACGGGTCGCTATGGTAACCTTGCGGTTGCAGGCGATCATATCCGACAGGCAAACGCCGCCCGTGTACATAAGCACAAGCACCGGCACACAGATCGCGAATTCCACGATGACTGCGCCACGAGCATCCTGCGTGAAGCGCCTCAGCATGAGGTTTGCGATGCGTTGCATGAATAATCTTCCGTCGTGAACACCGACGTTGCCACCAGCTTGCGATTGCCATTGGGCTGATTGATCAGGTTCAGGCCTAGCGGCCCTTTTCCTGTCGGCCACAGATACACCAACTGGAGAACGACGATCCGGTTTTTGCCACTACCGCCCGACTGGTAGATAAAACCTGTCCCTGTCGAGGTGAGCACGCCATTGCTGTCATAGGTGAATGTGGGCGCAGAAGTGCTGCCCACATTATAGCCACTTGCGGTGGTGACGTTGACCGTCAGCCGGGAGCAGGTGAGCAGCGCGGGCAGGAGCGATGGAGCGCTTACGGCCTCCCCGCTCGAATTGGTTCCGGAGTATCCGTTGCAAATGGCGTCCTTGAAGTCATCGGACGTCATGCCCATGTGGCCATTGGCCATCTGGGTCGTTTGGGCTGAGCCAGTCAACAGCAGGCGTCCTGCGCTTTGAGCCGCCGTCTCCAACATCTGTTGCGCCAAATATATCATCATCGTGTACAGGATCGCGAATAGCAGCGCGAGCAAAGCCGGTGCGACGATGGCGAATTCCAGGGCAGCCGTACCCTTCCTGTCTTTCGACAGGTTCGTACCGAAGCGGCGAACCGCTTTCAGTGGGTAAAAGATACTGCGTAAAATCGCCACGCGGCGGCATCCTTAAAGCTATAGCAAAGGCTATATCCCCGATCAGCGTTCAGATTTGGTAAACGGCCTAGACGGATGGGCGTGATCGAGATCGGCACCCTGGGCGGTCATCGACGCCAGTTCCGGATATTGCTTTTGTAACGCTTCGCCTCACGAGCCCGGCATGCCTGCGGAACTGTTCATCGAAACCGTAAATCGGACGATGATTTCCTACCTGACAAAGCCTTTAGACACCAGTTCGCGCGGGCATTCCGGGCCGAGTGAAGGGTGCGCCAGATGGGCAGGTCAGGCTCAGTCGCCGGGGAAGCGCGGAACGATGCCATTATCTTCGAAGAAGGTGGACGCCTGGTACAGCGTGGGTCCGGCATAGGCTGGCGCGTCCGGAGAAGCCATCATCCAGGCGACCGTGCGTCCGGTATCGGCGGGCATATAGGACGGCAGTCCGCCGCCAAACCCCTTGGCGGCTTCGCCATATTGCGCCGTCATGGCTTCAGTGATGGTCAGGCCGGGCTGTATGTGGAAGCTCGCAATCCCCTGATCCCGATATTCCAGATCGACAAATTCCGCGAGTTTGCTGAAAGCGGCTTTTCCCGCCGCATATAGCAGGCCCCAGCCACCCTCGGTCAGCTTTCGTTCGCAAAGCATGCTGCCCGCGCCACTGGTGATGAAGACGATACGTCAGCCGCCCTGTTTCAACATGGGTTCAAGCACGCGCTGCGTGATGTGCAGTTGATTGACCATCATCCCACGCATGGCAGTCTCCGCAGCATCCACATCGATTGCGGAGATGGGCGCCATGATGGCGGGTGACTAATAGATGGCGTTGTTGAACAGGCCGTCGATCCTGCCCCATTGGGCAAGCACAGCATCCACTGCGGCGTCAATGGACGCTCGGTCCAATATGTCCAGCGGGACGCCTAGAGCCTCGCCCCCGGCGGCTTCGATCTCACGCACTGTAGCATCGATGCTGCCGGGTACGATGATTGCTTCCGGGGCGCCCCAACTCGTCAGCCGCCCCTCTCCTTCATGCCGGGTACGACCGGTAACCGCGACGGCGAATCCGCACTTTGCGAGTTCCAGTGCCGCTGCCTTGCCGATCCCGCGCGTTGCGCCCGTTACTATTGCTACCTTGCGCATACCCAAAGCTCCTGATGATCGTAGGACGTCAGGCTTTTGCTGATCGCCAGCCGCCGTTGTTCCGGGAAATCCGTTCCGTCGCAAGCCAGATCATGACGTCTTTCAGCATCGAGCGATGCTCGAAACGCGGCTTTTTTGAAACGCCTCGAACCGGAATTGCTTCTACCACTTGACAAAGGTTGATATTCGTCAACTATTAGGAGCAGATGGCCGGGTAGTTGTGCCTCAACAGATGATCTGGCGTAGGGGCGCCTGGCCACCGTTTGAAAATGCTAATGAGATAAACCTTAGAGAGAGTATCAGGCTATGGCCCACACGAAGTTCCACCTTGGCTATTTCACGAAGTTCGGCGCGACTTCCTGGCCGGGCGATGGCAAGGAGTTTGGCTCGCAGTGGGCGGATGGTTCCTATCATAAGGAACTGGCCAAGATGCTGGAGGCAGCGAAGTTCGACTTCGTCTTCTTCGAAGACAGCCTGATCGTTGGCGATCGCTATGGTGGCTCGATGGAGCTGGACCTCAAGAATGCGACACTGTCGCCCAAGCTCGACCCCATGCCGCTGCTGCCGGTGATGGCGCAGGAAACATCGCACATCGGCCTGATCGCGACGGCTTCGACGACCTTCTACCCGCCCTATATCCTCGCGCGCTTGCTTTCGACGATCGACTCCCTGACCAAGGGGCGTGCGGGGTGGAACATGGTGACGTCGAGCGAGAAGAATGCGGCGTTGAATTTCGGCATGGAAAAGCTGCTGCCGCCGAACGAGCGGTACGACATTGCCGATGAATTCGTTGAGCTGGTCAAGAAGCTGTGGGATAGCTGGGAAGAGGGCGCGCTGGTCGCGAACACCGAAACGGGTGTCTATGTCGATCATACCAAGGTCCACACGGTCAATTTCGAGGGCAAGCATTTCCGTTCGCGCGGGCCGCTGAACACGCTGCGATCGCCGCAGGGCTATCCGGTTCTGGCGCAGGCGGGCGCGTCCGAGCGTGGACGGCAGTTTTCGTCCAAGAATGCCGAAGTCGTGCTGGGCATGATGACCGGCGGCGTTGCGGGGATGAAAGCCTATCGCCAGGATATTCGGGACCGCGCCGAAGCGCAGGGTCGCAATCCCGACGATATCAAGGTATTCTTCCTGACGCCTGTGGAAATCTTCCCCGAAGGCGGCGAGCGGCCCGAAATGAGCGAGGCCGAAAAGCAGGCTTCGTTCGAGCATAATATCGTGATGGCTTCGTCGTCGCTGGACGTGGACTTCTCGCTCTACGACGTGGATGCACCCGTGCCGCAGGATATTGTGGCAGGCGGTCACACCAGCGCCCTTGAGTTCATGAAGAAGGCGGGCCGGGAAGAGGGTAAATCCCTTCGCGACCTGTTCTCCGTCGGGAAGGGTGCGAGCGGCATGGACTTCAGCGGCACCGTGGAACAGGTAGCCGAAAAGATGATGGCGGTGATGGACGAAGTGGGCGGCGACGGGTTCCTGATCGAAGGATCGGGTTATAACCATCAGCTTGCCGATCTGGTCAACGGCGTCATCCCTACCCTTCAGAAGGCGGGCGCGGTGCGCACCGAATATGAAGGCACGACGCTGCGCGAAATCCTGCGCGAATTCTGACGCGATTGGCGTGGAGCGGTTGCGCTGCTCCGCGCCCCCTCAATCTTGAACCTGGAGCGCGCCCGCACATCGCGGCGCGCTCCAGTTGTTTCGGCAATATGTGGCGGCTCTGGCTCATGCGAGCCATCGCTTGGAACGTGGCATCCGCTGCGTTAGGGTCCTCCCCAAACGGCCACAAAGTCGTGCACACATGTGGGAGGAACGTTTGACCGAAACCGACAAGATCGCTGCGACTTTGGCGATATATGCGCTGAAGGCGCGCTACTTCCGGTCCATGGACAATAAGGATTGGCCTGCGTTGGAAGCTGTCTTTGCGCCCGACCTCATCGCCGATTTCCGCGATGCCGCTGGGGAACGGGACGAGAGCATGCTGATCCACGGCGCTGCGCCTTATATGGCACGCTTGGCGCCGATGCTGGAGCAGGTCACAACCGTTCACCACGGCCATATGCCCGAAATCCACATCGAGACCGACAGCCAAGCCAGCGGCATCTGGGCGATGGAGGACAAGCTGTGGGTGCAGGAAGGCTCACCCCTGCCCTTCCGCTGGATGCATGGCTATGGCCATTATCACGAACGCTATGTGCGGCTGGCCGACGGCTGGCGCATCAGCGAGATCCGCCTGACGCGCCTCCGCATCGACGCTGGCTGACGGCCGTTAGAGTTCCTCCAACGCGGCGCTCGCTTCGATCCAGCTTTCCTCGATCGTTTCCAGCTTCTTTTCGACCGAGGCGCGGCGGACCATGAGATCGGTCGTGGTCATTTTCGCCTCAGCACCCGTCGCTGCCTTGGGATCGAACAACGCCTGATCGATCCGGCTGCGTTCGGCGGATAGCGTGGCCATTTCCTTTTCGGCCTTGCTGACCGCTGCCTTGAGGCTCTTCTGCTTTTCGCGCCATTCGGCTGCGTTGCGCTTTTCCGCCTTTCGATCCGCCTTGGGCGCGTCCCCGCCGCTGCTGCCGCCATCCGCCTTGCGCAAGATGATGTCGGTATAGTCTTCCAGGCTGCCGTCGAACGGCTGGGCAGTGCCCCCGTCCACCAGGACGAGGCGATCGGCCACCAGTTCGATCATATGGCGATCATGGCTGACGATCACGACCGCGCCCGAATATTCATTGAGCGCCTGAACCAGCGCTTCACGGCTATCGACGTCCAAGTGGTTGGTCGGTTCGTCGAGGATCAGGAGGTGCGGCGCATCGCGCGTGATCAGCGCCAGCGCCAGCCGCGCGCGCTCGCCACCCGACATGGAGCCGACCTGCTGCGTGGCGCGCTCGCCGGAAAAGCCGAAGCGGCCGAGCTGGGCGCGAACGGCGCCGGGCGTTGCACCCTTCATGACGCGGGTCATATGCTGGAGCGGCGTGTCGGCGATGTCGAGCTCCTCCACCTGATATTGGGTGAAATAGCCGACATTCATCTTGGCCGAGCTGTTCATCGACCCTTCCATCGGGGCCAACTGCGCCGCGATCAGACGCGCGAGCGTGGTCTTGCCGTTGCCGTTGCGGCCAAGCAAGGCCAGCCGGTCGTCGGGATCGATGCGCAGGTTCACGCGGCGCAGGACCGGCGTGTCACCATAGCCGACCGCCGCCATGTCCATGGTGATGAGCGGCGGGCGCAGTTCGGGTGGGCTGGGAAAGGCGAACGACAGCGACGGATCCTCGATCGCGGCGGCGATGGGCTGCATCTTCGCCAGCGCCTTGGCGCGCGACTGGGCCTGCTTGGCGGTCGAGGCGCGGGCGGAGTTGCGGGCGACATAATCCTGCAACTTCTCGCGTTCGGCTTGCTGCTTTACGCGCGCGGCCTCCTGCTGCGCCAGCCGCTCGGCGCGCTGCCGTTCGAACGCGTCATAACCGCCGGGATAAAGGGTGATCTTCCCGCCTTCGAGATGGAGGATATAATCGACCACATTGTTGAGCAGGTCGCGCTCATGGCTGATGACCACCACGGTGCCGCGATAATTTTTGAGGAAGCTTTCCAGCCACATCGTCGCTTCGAGATCGAGGTGGTTGCTGGGTTCGTCGAGCAGCAGCAGGTCAGGCTCGGAAAAGAGCAGCGCGGCGAGCGCGACGCGCATCTTCCAGCCCCCCGAATAGCTGTCGAGCGGGCGCCCCTGCATTTCATCGTCAAAGCCAAGGCCCACGAGAATGCGGGCTGCCCGAGCAGGCGCGGTATAGGCGTCGATCGCCATCAGCCGCTCGTAAATATGGCCGAGGCGATCGGGGTCATGGGTCGCTTCGCTCTCCGCCATCAGCGCGGCGCGTTCCTTGTCAGCCGCCAGCACGGTTTCGAAGGGCGTCGCCGTGCCGGTTGGCGCTTCCTGCGCAATATAGCCGAGGCGCGTGTCGCGCGGCATGTCGCAACCGCCATCGTCGGGGTCGAGTTGCCCGATCATGACCTTCATCAGCGTGGACTTGCCCGCGCCGTTGCGGCCGATCAGACCGACGCGGCTGCGCGGCGGCAGTGCGGCACTGGCGCGGTCGATGATGGTACGGCCACCCAGCCGCACGGTGATGTCCCTGATATTCAGCATGGGACGCCCTCTAGCAGAGCCGCGCAGGGTGGTGAAGGTGCGGACACGGAGTTTTGCAGCCGGGTAAGCCGTTGCGAAGTTCACACCGTTGTGGCCGACGCATTTGCGTGAGTACGGACGGGTGGCGTCGATTTCGCAATAGGAGAATTTTTGCGAAATAAGGCCCCGCACCCATAAGGCGGGGAAGGTTCACGTTGGGAAAGAGCCGATAACGCCATGCCATGGACCGGCCCCTGTAGGAAAGCGCGTTGGAGCGGCGCGGTGCCTGCCCTGCTTTTGCGGAGATGGCGGGCTTATCGGGCGGGCGCGGGCGTGGCTTCCGCCGCATAGAGGGTAAACTGGCTGTGCAGGCCACCCTCGGAAGATTGCCCGAGCCACAGGTCGAACAGACCGGGTTCCGCAATGATGCGGTTGCCCGATCCGACGAATTGCAGGTCGCTGCGAGACAGGGAGAAGCGCACCGTTTTGCTCTCTCCCGGCCCGAGCGTGACACGCTCGATTCGCTTCAACTCGCGCACGGGACGGGTGCGGCTCGCCACGCGATCGCGGATGTAGAGTTGCACGACTTCGCTGCCGCGCCGATCCCCCTTGTTAGTGAGCCGGGCGGTCACCTCGATCGCCCGGTCCCAGCGCAAGGCGGTGTCGGACAGCTCCAGATTGTCGAGCGCGAATCTGGTGTAGCTGAGCCCGTGACCGAAGGGATAGCGGGCGCTGTTGTCCGTCGTCATGTAGCGCGCGCGATATTCGGTGCGGTTGTCGATCACCGGGCGGCCCGTGGACTTGCGGTCGTAGAAGAAGGGCTCCTGACCGGATTCCCAAGGGAAACTGACCGGCAGCTTGGCGGAAGGATCGACCCGACCGAACAGGATGTCGGCGATGGCATGGCCCGCTTCCGATCCCAGGAACCAGGTGGCGAGGACAGCCTGCGCGCTCGCGACGGAACCGTGCAGCGCAAGGGCGCGGCCGTGACGCAACAGCACGATGACAGGCTTGCCGGTGGCCGCGACGGCATCGGCCAGCATCTGCTGGGGCGGCGGCAATTCGATCACGGTGCGCGACTGCGCCTCTCCCGACATGTCCTGCGATTCGCCGAGGGCGAGCAGGATGATGTCTGCTGATTTGGCCACCTCGACCGCCTGCGCGGTGCCGCCGTCGATCGACGTCATGATGTCGCAGCCTTTGGCTATGCTCAGCAAGGTGGGGTCGGGCATGGCGGCGCGCAGCCCGGCGGCAATGTCCACGCCCTTCCCCTTGTCGCCGTAAAACGCCCAGGGGCCGTAGATATTGGCGCGATCCTCACCGAACGGGCCGATCAGCGCGATCTTCTGGCGCTTGGCGGGGTCGAGGGGCAGGATGCCGCTGTTCTGGAGCAGCACGATCGAGCGGCCCGCCGCTTCCCGCGCCAGGGCGCGATGCGCGGGCGTGGCGATGCGGGTGCGCTCGGCCTCTTCGCTGATGGAGCGGTAGGGATTGTCGAACAATCCTATCGCCGTTTTGACATAGAGGATGCGACGCACGGCGACATCGATCGTCCCCATCGGCACCGCGCCGCTCTTCACCAGATCGGGCAAGTGGCGGATATAAAGGCCGCTTTGCATCGACATGTCGACGCCAGCCAGAACCGCCAGCCGCGCAGCGTCGCGCTCATCCTCCGCGAAGCCATGGGCGATCAGTTCCTCGTCGGCCGTATAGTCGGAAAAGACGAAGCCCCGGAACTTCATCTCGCCGCGCAACAAGTCGGTCAACAATTCCCGGTCGGCGGTCGCGGGCACGCCGTTGATCTCGCTGAATGCCGCCATGGTGGTGAGCGCGCCTGCCGCAAAGGCAGAGCCGAAGGGCGGGAGATGTGTTTCGCGCAGCGTTTCATCGGAAATATCGACGCTGCCATATTCAAGGCCCGCCGCGACCGCGCCATAGGCGGCGAAATGCTTGGGGCAGGCAAGGAGCGAATCGTCCCGCCGCAAGTCACGCCCCTGAAATCCCCTGACGCGGGCGGCGGCGAACAGGCGACCGAGATAGACATCCTCCCCTGCCCCTTCGACGACCCGGCCCCAGCGCTGATCGCGCGCGACATCGACCATCGGCGCGAAGGTCAGGTGCAGGCCCGCCGCGCTTGCCTCCTGCGCCATGGCGCGGGCGGTGCGTTCGGCGAGCGCGGGATCGAAGCTCGCCGCCTCTGCCAGCGGCACGGGAAAGATGGTCTTCAGCCCATGGATGACGTCGCCCGCCAGTAGCAAGGGTATGCCGAGGCGGCTTTCCTTGACGGCGATGTCCTGCGCGCGGCGGGCGCCTGCCACGCCGATGCCGTTGAACAGGCAGCCTACCCGGCCCTTGCGCACCTCTTCCGCCAGTCGTTTTTCATCCTGGATGCCGACTTGCGGATTGGGCGGATTATAGGGACGGAAGCTGTCGGTGAGGCAGGTCATCTGCCCCGCCTTTTCTTCCACCGTCATGCGAGCGATCAGGGCATCTACGCGTTCCACTTCGGTCGCGGCAAACGCCCGGCGCGCAAAGGGGAAAGCGAAGGAGCCGGACATGGCGGCAGCCAGGAAGGCGCGACGGTCGATGGTCATTGGACGACAGCGTAACGGATGATCGTTGCCGGGCCAACGCCCTGCTCCGCCATATGTTGCGGCGGCGCGGTCAGGCGGGCGCGAACAGCTTCGTGCCGATGACGCCGATGACGATCAGCGCCATGAACCCGACCTGTACCGGCGCAATGCGGTCACCGAACAGGATCATGCCGCCGATGATGACGCCCACAGCGCCAAGGCCGGTCCAGATCGCATAGGCGGTCCCGGCAGGAATGCCCTTCATCGCGAGCGCCAGCAGACCCATGTTGAGGAAGCTCAAGGCGATAGGCACGGACGAAGCCTGCCAACTGCCGATGGTCGCCGCCCATTTAAGGCTGAGCGCCCAGCAGATTTCGGTAAAAACAGCAATGCCAAGCACGAGCCACGCCATGACCAGCGTTCCTTATTTCAGGCGGGCTCGGATGAAAGGCGCGCGAGCCGGAAACCCGAAAGAGGCGGCGCGCCCTGGAGGCCTTAAAGCCAAAGGGTGGTGGACAGGGCTGGATTCGAACCAGCGTACGGGAAACCCGGGCAGATTTACAGTCTGCTGCCTTTAACCACTCGGCCACCTGTCCAGTGCCCTGACGCGGCAAGCAAAAACTGCCTTTTACCGCGCTGGAGGCGCGCTCAATGGCGAATGGAGGCTTGCCTGTCAATGGCCGGATGTGAAAAGAGCGCTTCCATGAAAAAAGGACATCGCAGCGCAAAGCCCAAGGGCAACTTCCCCCGCTTCTACGGGCGGCATGCCGTCATCGCGGCTCTCGCCAATCCGAACCGGGTGGTCCGGAAAATCTGGGGCACACGCGACGCGCTGAATGCGCTGGACCTGCCGCCAGTGCTGCCCATCGTTTATGCCGATGTGGCGGACCTTGGCCGCATGGTGCCGTCCGATGCTCCCCATCAGGGGATCGTCGCGGAGGTCGAACCGCTGGATGACGTGTGGCTTGGCGACGCACTGGAAGCGGGTCAGGACGACAAGCGGCCCGTACTGGTGCTCGACCAGGTGACCGATCCGCATAATGTGGGCGCGATCCTTCGGTCGGCGGCGGCATTCGACGCGCTGTGCATCGTGACGCAGGACAGACATGCGCCGCCTGAATCGGGTGTGCTCGCCCGCTCCGCCTCCGGCGCGCTGGAAATCGTGCCTTGGGTGCGCGTGGTGAACCTCGCCCGCGCGCTCGATGAGATTGCCGAGGCGGGATATTGGCGCATTGGCCTGGATGGTGAGGCGGACACGATATTGGGCGACGCTATCGGCGAATCGCGTGTCGCGCTGGTGCTGGGCGCGGAGGGCGAAGGCCTTCGCCACAACAGCATGGCCCATTGCGATATTTTGGCTAAACTGCCGATCAGCCCGCGCATGGAGAGCCTGAACGTCTCCAACGCGGCTGCGATCGCCCTGTACGCCGCCGCGAGCCGGTAACGGGGCACAAGGCGCGCCGCCTTTACGTCGGCGCATGGGAACGGGGGACGATATGGCCGCATTTCTTCGCACTGCTGGCGCGTTAGCCTGCTGCCTGATGCTGGGCGCCTGTCTGGTGACGCCGGGCAAGTTCGAATCAACCCTCGACATCCGGGCGGATCGGCAGTTCAGCTTCACCTATAAGGGCGAGATATTGTCGTCCGAGATGAAGGGGCTTGGCTCCTCCTCCGGCACGCCCGGCGATGATCCCATCGGCGACGGTTCCCCGGAAAAGAAGGACAGCGCTCTTCACAAAACTGCGATGCAGAAGGGGCATGAAGAAGGATTTGGCGGTGGCAGCGGTTCCGGGGACGAGGCGCAGATGCAGGCGATCGCCACTGCCCTTTCGAAGGAGAAGGGCTTTCGCTCCGCCCGCTATATGGGCAACCACCGGTTCGAGATCGACTATGCGATCAGCGGGCGGCTGACCCACAGCTTCCTCTTCCCCTTCAACAGCGACGCGGAAATCGTCCTGCCGTTCGTCGCGATCGAACTGCGCGGGGACGACAGGGTGCGGGTGAAGGCTCCGGGCTATTCCAACGGGTTCGACAAGAGCCGTGAACCCATGGGGCAAAGCGGGCCAGGAGAGGACGCGTCAAAGGCGCTCGACGGCCACTTCACGCTGACCACCAACGCGGAAATCGTCAGCCAGAATCAGGAAGATGGCGCGCAAAGCACCACCGCGGGCAAGCGGATCGTCTGGCGGATCACCCCGCTGACGAGCGAGGCGCCCATGGCGACGCTGCGCGTCAGCCGGTAACGGGCGCCCCGATCGGAAGGCTCAGTCTTCCGGCGCGATGGTGACGCGCAGGCCGTCCAGATCGTCGTTCATCACCAGCTGGCAGGAAAGACGGCTGCTCTCATTGCGATGATCCGAACTGTCGAGCAGGTCGTTTTCATCTTCGCTGAGCGCAGGCAGCTTTTCGGCGAAAGCGGGATCGACATAAACATGGCAGGTGGCGCAGGAGCAGCAACCGCCGCACAGCGCCAGAAGCTCGTCAAAGCCGTTGTCACGGATGACTTCCATCACGGACAGGCCGCTGTCGCCCTCGACAGCCTGTTCTTCACCCGCACGGTTGACCACTATCAGTTTAGGCATGTACCTCGATCCCAAAATTTTCCACCGCCGCTCATAGGCGGGGGCGCCGATAAATCAAGAGCCGGAAACAAGCAGAGCATGGTCACGACCCCGGAACAGCTGCGCGAAAGCCTGGACGCGATCGCCGTCCTCGAACCCGGTTTTGCCGCTGCGTTGGCGCGGGTCGGCTATCCCGTGCCGCGCGTGCGGGAGCCGGGCTACGAGACGCTGCTCCGCACCATCGTCGGTCAGCAGGTGAGCGTCGCGGCGGCGGCCGCCGTCTGGCGCAAGCTGGAGGCGGAACTGGGCGAGGGATGCGCGCCGGACCAGTTGCTCTCCCGCGATCTTGACGCGCTGCGCGCCTGCGGTCTGTCGCGTCAGAAGCAAGGCTATGCCCGGAGCCTTGCTGAACTGGTCACAAGCGGGCAGGTCGACCTTCACGCCCTGCCCCAGGATGATGAGGAGGCGATTGCCCTCCTCACCCAGATCAAGGGCATCGGCCGCTGGTCAGCCGAAATCTACCTGCTGTTCGCTGAAGGGCGGCCCGACGTCTGGCCTGCGGGCGACCTCGCCGTGCAGATCGAGGTGGGCCGCATCCTGGGCCTTCCCGAACGGCCGAGCGAGCGCGAGACACGGGCGCTTGCCGAACGATGGCGGCCGCATAGGGGTGCTGCCGCGATCATGGCCTGGCACCATTATAATACGGAGGTACTCTAAACCCATGACCCTGCCCCATGCCCGCTACATCGTCCTTGAACATGAGGGCGTCTGGAAGATCAATCTCGACAACCGCTATTATGGCCCCTTCCCCACCCGCGAAGCCGCTGTCGAAAACGCGACCGAGACGGCGCGCAAGGCCGGGGACGGTGGCTACCCCGCGAGCGTTCTGCTGATGCAGGGAACCAGGTTCGACACGCTCTGGACGAACCAGGAAGACGCTGCGTCATCCTGACTTTTTTCGATTGTTGCGGAACCAGATGGCGAACTGGACATTATCGGCTCCAGTTTCGCGGGCTGAGGCATGAATAAGAAGGTTCTAATCGTCGAAGACGAAATTTTCGTCGCACTGGAGATCGAGCAGATCGTGGAGGACGCGGGTTTCGCGGTCAGCGCCATTGCCGCCGACCGTGAAAGCGCCCTTATGGCCGCTAATGACTGCGATATTGCTTTGGTGGATTTGAACCTGCGCGACGGGCCTACCGGGCCGGGCATCGGCATGGAGCTTGCCGCCCGATATGGCGTTCGGGTGATCTATGTGACCGCCAATCCCGCGCAGATCGGTGCCGCAGCTGAAGTGGCGCTGGGAGTCATAACCAAGCCCTTCCGCCCGCACAGCATTGCCGAAACCCTTCGCCTCGCCGCGTCTGAACAACGGGACTTGGGAACGGCCGATATATACGGTTTTACGCCATTTCAGCCACGGCCCGGATCATGGAACGGGATGGAATCCACAGGCTGATCACCAGCCCTTCGGGCCGCCAGTCACGTTGCATCCGTCCGCCCAGTTGCCGCTCGGCGCTGAGGGCCATGAGGCGGCTGCCGAAGCCTTCACGGCTCGACGGCTTTACCGGCGGCCCGCCTTCTTCCCGCCATTCGATGCAGATCTCCGCGTCCTCGCGCCGGACGTCGATATGAACCCGGCCCGACGGCACTGACAGCGCCCCATATTTGGCGGCATTGGTCGCCAGCTCATGAAAGAGCAGCGCGAGCGGCGTGGCCGATCGGTCATCGATCGCGGGATCTTCGCCGGAGAATACGATGCGGCTTTCCCCCGCATCGGTATAGGGCGCGAAGATTTGCTCCAATATGCCGCGCAGGCGACTATGCCGCAGATATTCGTCGCCCTCCGCGTTATGCGGGCGGATGAAGTCATGCGCGCGACCCAGCGCCATGATCCGGTCGCGCAAATCATCAGCCACCGGGCGGATCGCCGGGTCCTGACGCGCCGATAGCCCGATCAGCCCTGAAATCACTGAGAAGATATTCTTGATCCGGTGTGACAGTTCGTGCGCGATGATTTCACGCTCTTCCATCATCAGTTTCTGCTCGTGAATTTCCGTGCAGGTGCCGATCCACCGCGTGATGCGGCCTTCATCATCGCGGATGGGCAGCGCCCGGCCAAGGGTCCATCGATATTCGCCGCTGTGATGGAGGAGCCGATATTCAATCTCATAAGGATCGCCGGTCGTCAGCGAATGGCGCCAGCACTGCCATGCGCGTTCGCGGTCGTCCGGGTGAAAGTTGCCGTTCCAGCCGTCGCCGTCCGTCGAATGTTCGGCCACGCCGGTATATTCATACCAACGCGCGTTATAATAATCATGATAGCCGTCGGGCAGTGTGGACCAGACCATCTGCGGCATAGTGTCGGCCAACGTGCGGAATAGCCGGTCGCTTTCCGCCACCGCCTCGGCATCCTTGACCTGCTGGGCGATGATATCCTGATCGCGGCGCCGCCCCTCCAGTTCCATCATCACCTGGCGCGCGAGCAGGGAAAGGCCCTGACGTTGAAGCGATGTAAGGTCGTCGCGCGGCTTGTCATCGATGATGCAAAGGGCGCCCAGCGGCACGCCTTCGCCATTGAGCAAGGGCGCCCCGGCATAGAAACGGATATGCGGCGGGCCGGTCACCAGAGCATTTGTAGCAAAGCGTGGATCTGCACTGGCGTCCCGCACGACGAAGATCGCGCCATCCTGCATGGCATGCGCGCAGAAGGAGAGGTCGCGCGGCGTTTCTTCCGCATCCAGCCCGGTGCGCGCCAAAAAGCGCTGGCGTTCGTCCTCGACGATGCTGACCAGAGCGATCGGCGCTTCGCAAAGCGCGGCGGCGAAGTCGGTTATCTGGTCCAGCGTGCGAAAGCCGCCGGCATCCAGATCATAGCGCGCCAGGACGGCCGCGCGATCCGTCTCCAGCCCCCTGCCGTCAGCCATCGCTGACCCGTTCGATATCCGCGCCCACGGCCGACAGCTTTTCCTCCAGCCGCTCATAGCCCCGATCAAGATGGTAGACGCGATTGACCTGCGTCTCCCCTTCGGCGGCAAGCCCGGCGAGGATGAGGCTCATCGACGCGCGCAGATCGGTCGCCATCACCGGCGCGCCCACCAAACGATCGACGCCCCGCACAACGGCGGTGCGGCCATTGACCCCGATGTCCGCCCCCATGCGCGCCAGTTCGGGCACGTGCATGTAACGGTTTTCGAAGATGGTTTCGGTCAGCACGGATGCGCCGTCGGCCTTGGTCAACATGGCCATGAACTGTGCCTGCATATCCGTCGGGAATGCCGGGAAGGGCGCGGTGGACAATGTCAGCGGCTTCAGCTTGCCGTCCGCCGACACCCTGATGCCGTCCTTCAGCTCATCGACCTGCACACCCGCATCGCGAAGGGCCGCCAATATTGCGTGCATGTCATCGGCGCAGGCACCCGCCAGTTCGAGCGAACCGCCGGTGATCGCCGCCGCGCATGCGTAGCTGCCTGCCTCGATCCGGTCGGGCATGACGCTGTAGGTTGCGCCATGCAGACGGTCCCGACCGTGGATGATCAGCTTGTCGGTCCCGACGCCTTCGATATCCGCGCCCATCGCGATGAGCAATTTGCAGAGGTCGACGATTTCCGGTTCACGTGCGGCATTTTCCAGAACGCAGGTGCCCTTGGCGAGAACGGCGGCCATCAGGGCATTTTCCGTCGCGCCCACGGAGACCACCGGGAATGTGTATATCCCGCCCGGCAATCCACCATCGGGCAAGGAGGCGCGCACATAGCCTGCATTAATCTCTATCACCGCGCCGAACGCCTCCAGCGCCTTCAGGTGCAGGTCGATCGGCCGGTTGCCAATGGCGCAGCCGCCGGGCAGCGAAACCCGCGCCTCACCCGCGCGCGCGAGCAAGGGGCCAAGCACCAGGATGGAGGCGCGCATCTTGCGAACGATATCATAGGGCGCTTCGGTCGATGTGACCCGGCCAGCGCGCATGGTCATGACACGCCCGAAATCCTCCGGCCGCGCGCCTTCGATCATGGTCGATACGCCCAGCTGGTTCAGCAGATGACCAAAGCTGTCGACGTCCGCCAGGCGAGGCAGGTTGCGCAGCGTGACCGGCTCATCCGTGAGCAGCGCGCAAGGCAGCAGGGTCAGCGCGGCGTTCTTGGCGCCGGAGATGGGAAGGCGGCCGCTGAGCTTATTGCCGCCGCGTATTTGAATGCGGTCCATCGGCTGGGTCTTAACGCTAATTGCGTCTGGCGCAAGGCGCGAGCGATCATTGCGGTTAACGCGACAGTGCTTCCCGGCATACGCTCGCGAAACATTTACACTTTCGGGTCGCTGAAATTGATCGAGTTTAGTGCGCGGCCCGCAAATGCAGCCAAAAGGCGCAAGGGGCGTTTTGCCACCGTAACGACAAATTTGATTAAAGGTGCTGTGGGTGGCGACAAGTTGTTTCGCGGACAGGCTCGCAAAGCACGTGCCCTTGTCCGAGGAGGAGAGGAACGCGCTGACCAGACTGGAGGAAAATCCGCGCAAGATAAAGCGCGGGGCCATGATCCAGCGCGTCAATGATACCGTGACCGAATTGTTCGTGCTGCGCGAAGGACGGGTGATGAGCTTCGTCATCCTGCCCGATGGCAGCCGCCAGATTTTGCGCGTCTATTTCCCTGGCGATTTCATCGGGTCCGCCAGCACGATCTACAGCAAGGCGCCCGAATCGCTCGTCGCGCTGTCCGACGCCATTGTGTGTCCGTTCGACAAGCACGCCTTGCGCCGTTTGCTGGAGGAATATCCCAGGGTCGCGGCGCTATTGTTCCTGCTGTCCAGTTCAGAGAAGGTCGCCCTGACGGATCGGCTCGCATCGCTGGGCCGTACGTCGGCCAAGGCGCGCGTCGCGTCCTTCCTGCTCGACATTTTCGACCGGCTGCGCGTCACGGATGACGGCGTCACCGACAGCTTCGACCTGAAGCTGACGCAGGAGGAAATCGGCGACGCCATCGGGCTGACGTCCGTCCATGTGAACCGCATGGTGCGGCAGATGGAACAGGAAGGGCTGATCAGCCGGGCGAACGGCCGCATCACCCTGCTGAACATGGCAAGGCTGGAAGAGATTGGCCATTACACCAATCGCCACAAGGACGTGGATCTGGACTGGATACCCGGCGTAAGCTGACGGGCTGGCGGGCGTCAGGCCAGCAGTTCGACATCCCAGTACAGCCAGTCGCGCCAGCTTTCGTGCAGATAGTTGGGCGGAAAGGCGCGGCCATGTTCCTGCAACTGCCAGCTTGTCGGCCGGATCGGCGTGACATGCAGCCGCATGCCCGCTTCCTTCGGCGTGCGCCCGCCCTTTCGCAGATTGCAGGGGGAGCAGGCCGTGGCCACATTTTCCCATGTCGTTCGCCCGCCCGCCCGGCGGGGGACGACATGGTCGAAGGTCAGGTCACTGGGCGACCCGCAATATTGGCAGGTGAAACGGTCGCGCAGGAACAGGTTGAACCGGGTGAAGGCGGGATGTTCCGACGGCCTTACATATTGTTTGAGCGCGATGACCGACGGGATCTTCATCTGCAAGCTGGGGCTGTGCACCTCCCGCTCATAGCTGGCGACGATGTCTACCCGTTCCAAAAAAACCGCCTTGATAGCGGTTTGCCAGGGCCAAAGGCTGAGCGGATAATAGCTTAACGGCGTATAGTCCGCGTTCAGGACCAGCGCCGGACAGTTTTCCGGATGTCGTATCAGGTCGGGATGGTACATAAGAACCCTCGAACCCCCATTTGCCAAGTTTCTGATTGATCAGGAACGTGACGGCAACATGACAGCATTAACCACCCCGACCCGTCAAGGGCCTGTATGATCCAATCCTCATCGCCACAGCATGTGGTAACCCGCTTCGCCCCGAGCCCTACCGGCAGGCTGCATATCGGCCACGGTTGGTCGGCCTTGCTGGCCATGGATTTTGCCCGCGCGAATGGCGGCTCGTTTCACCTCCGCATCGAGGATATCGACGGCACCCGCAGCCGTCCCGAACATGTCGCGGGCATAGTGGAGGACCTCAACTGGTTGGGGGTGGCGTGGGATGGCGAGATCGTCTTTCAGTCCGACCGGCTCGATCATTATGAAGCCGCGCTGGAAAGGTTGCGGCAGATGGGCCTTCTCTACCCCTGCTTTTGCACCCGAGCCGACATCGCGGCCAGCACCAGCGCGCCGCACGGTCCAGAGGGACCAGTTTATCCGGGGACCTGTCGCGCATTGCCTTCGTCCGAGAGGGAACGGCGGATCGCGGCGGGCGAGCCCCATGCCTGGCGATTGGATATGGCGAAGGCGGTTGCGCCCGCGGGGGAACTGCACTGGACGTCTGTTCCCCTCCCCACCTCCGCGCTGCCCCTCTGCGAACAGGTGATAGAAGCGAAGCCCCAGGCCGCAGGCGACGTCGTCCTCGCCCGCAAGGATGCGCCCGCGAGCTACCATCTGTCCTGTACCCTCGATGATGCCGCGATGGGCGTGACCCATGTGCTGCGCGGGGAAGACCTGTTTGCCGCGACGCATGTGCATCGGCTGCTTCAGGCGCTGCTCGACCTGCCGACACCCGTTTATTGTCACCATCCGCTGCTCGTCGACGCGGATGGCAAGCGTCTTGCCAAGCGCGATGGTTCGATCGCCCTTGCGGACCTGCGCGCGCAAGGCGTCGATCCCGCTGCCCTCGCCGCCGATCTGCGCGACGGGCGCTTTCCGGTTGGCATTTCGTTAGCCAAGGCCTAGATTCAGGCCATGAACACCGTTCTCATCATCGCCCTCATCCTTGCCATGGCCGCGACGCTCTTTGCGTTGATCCGGGGCATCATCGCCTTTCTTCAGACAACGAAGGAGCAGCTGAACGCGCCGGAGGGCACGCCCAGCCCTTCCAGCCTCAAGCAGAACAAGATGATGATGAACCGCATCCTGTTTCAGGCAGCGGCCGTCATCATCGTGGCGATCCTGCTGCTGATGAAGGGCAACGGCTGATCCGCCGATGGTGAAGCTGAACAAGATCTACACCCGCACTGGCGATGCGGGCACGACCGGCCTTGTGGATGGATCACGCCTGCCCAAACATGCGCCGCGCATGCAGGCGGTCGGCGATGTCGATGAAGCGAACAGCGCGATCGGCCTTGCCATCCTTGCCATCGGCGAACAGCCCGAAGCGGGATGGCTGACGACGATCCAGAATGATCTGTTCGATCTGGGCGCTGACCTGGCGACGCCCGTGCCGGATGGGCAGGACGTGCCCTGGGCGCTGCGTATCATCGCCACCCAGGTCAAACGGCTGGAAGACCAGATCGACGCCATGAACGCCGATCTGCAACCGCTGGACAGCTTCATCCTGCCCGGCGGGTCGCCCGCCGCCGCCGCCGTCCATCTCGCCCGCGCCATAACGCGCCGGGCCGAACGCAGCGCTACGGCGGCTGCGGCGGAAGTTGCGCTCAACCCTCAGGCGCTCGCCTATCTCAATCGGCTGTCCGACCTGCTCTTCGTCCTTGCCCGACGCCTGAACGGCAATGGGACGGACGACATCAAATGGGTTCCCGGCGCCTCGCGTTAAGGAGCGTGCGTCAAAGGCGCCGCAGCCCTATTGCATGACCTTCGCCGACCAAGTGGTGATCCAGTGCCACGCGCCACGGCATTCGCCCATCGCGCTCGCGGAGGCCAGGCGGAACCTGACGCCGTCCCAGACATAGCTTTCGCTGCTGCCGCAATCGCCCAGGCCCCGGCCCTTGGCATAGCTTTCCAGCGACGCGTTTTCGGGCGTCCACGACGCGTTGACCAGCATGGGCTTGGCCGCATTCTCGCTCCACCCCGGTTGATAGTCGAAGGACGCGTAGCGGAAGCTGCGCCGCCCCGGAATGCCGGTCGCAATCACGGGAACCGCGGAAAAATTATAGGCACCCGCGCCGCAGGGAACCAGCACCAGCGTTTCGGTTCGGGAGAGGCGATAAAGCTCCGGCGGGGATGCGTCGCGCATCTCGTCGGCGCAGGCGGTGAACTTGCCGAGCGCCGCCAATTCTTCGCGCCACAGCGTCACCGGCGTAGTGCCAGCCGGGATGGGCGCCCGTCTTATCGTAACCATCGGCGGCGCTGCCCGCACGGCGCTGGCGGCCAGCGGACCTGTGGCGACCAGCGCCGCCATCGTGCCCGCGCGCCCCTGCCTTGCGTCCATATAGCGCATGGCAGCGGCAGCACCGGCAAGTGAGGGACGCGCGATCAGCGTGCCAGCCGACCGTAGCTCCAGCTTCGACCCCCGCGCCATCGCAATGGCGAGCGCCGACGCCTGCGGTCCTTGCAGCCGGGCTTCCCCATCCCTGCTCGCCGCCGTCGCGATCTTGCGGCCATCGACCAGGAAACTGATGTCTTCCTGCCCCCGCGCATCGCGGCTTATCCAGATTTCCGGCTGGGATGCGCCACCGGCATCCCGCTGAATGCCCAGCATGACCGGCTTGTCCGGCCAGTCGGCTCCCTCTGGCAACAGGGACACGGCTTCGCACCGGCTGCGATTGTCGCAACCGATGATCCAGTCCTTATAGGTTTCCAAAGTGCCGGGCCGAGGCGTCTGGGCCGAAAGCGGCGCCGATGCGATGAACGCGCACAGCATCGCTGCCAGCGCGGTTAAGCGTGTGTCCCCCATGGGTTAAGTATAACTTAATTCATAGGCGGACGGTAGTAGCTTCCTTCGCCCCGGCAGGGCGGCATTCGCGAACCGCCTTGCCAGAGGGAATGCATAACGAAAAAGGCCGGTGCCCTTCGACACCAGCCTCTTGCATCAAGCCGCCTTGGCGCGCGACATGCGCTTGCGCTCGTTCGGATCGAGATAGCGCTTACGCAGGCGGATGTTCTTGGGCGTCACTTCGACCATTTCATCATCGTCGATATAGGCGATCGCCTGCTCCAGCGTCATGCGCTTGGGCGGGGTCAGGCGGACGGCGTCATCTTTGCCGCTGGCGCGGAAGTTGGTGAGCGCCTTCGACTTCATCGGATTGACTTCAAGGTCTTCGGGCTTGGCATTCTCACCGATCACCATGCCTTCGTACAGCGCTTCGCCCACGCCGACGAACAGGATGCCGCGCTCTTCGAGCGGACCAAGCGCATAGGCATTGGCCTCGCCCGCGCCGTTCGAGATGAGGACGCCATTCTTGCGGCCTTCGATCTTGCCCTTGTGGGGGCCGTACTTTTCAAACAGACGGTTCATGATGCCGGTGCCGCGCGTGTCGGACAGGAATTCGCCATGATAGCCGATCAGGCCGCGCGAGGGGGCGGAGAAGGTGATGCGGGTCTTGCCGCCGCCCGAGGGGCGCATGTCGGTCATCTCGGCCTTGCGGATGTTCATCTTGTCCACGACCGTGCCGGAGAATTCATCGTCCACGTCGATGACGACGGTTTCATAGGGTTCGGTCTTGTTGCCATTCTCGTCTTCGCCGAACAGCACGCGGGGGCGCGAGATGCCGAGTTCAAAGCCTTCGCGACGCATGGTTTCGATGAGCACGCCCAGCTGCAATTCACCGCGACCGGCGACTTCGAAGCTGTCCTTGTCGTCGCTTTCGGTGACCTTGATCGCGACGTTCGATTCGGCTTCGCGGGCGAGGCGATCGCGGATCATGCGGCTCGTCACCTTGCTGCCTTCGCGGCCCGCCATCGGCGAATCGTTGACGGCAAAGCGCATCGAGAGCGTCGGCGGATCGATCGGCTGCGCCTGGATTGGTACGGTGACCGACGTGTCGCAGATGGTGTTGGCGACGGTCGCGACGGTCAGCCCCGCGAGGCTGATGATGTCGCCCGCCTTGGCTTCGTCGACCGGCACGCGGTCGAGGCCCTGGAACGACATGATCTTCGACGCGCGGCCGGTTTCGATCACCTTGCCGTCCATGTCGAGCGCGTGGATCGCCTGGTTCACCTTGACCGTTCCGGACTGGACACGGCCGGTGAGGATGCGGCCAAGGAAGTTATCGCGGTCGAGCAGCGTCACGAGGAAGCTGAACGGCGCGTCCTGCTCCAGCGACGGCGGCGGCACATGGTCCACGATCTTCTGGAACAGCGGCTCCAGAGTGCCTTCGCGACGCTGCGGGTCTTCGCTGGCATAGCCGTTGCGGCCCGAGGCGTAGAGGACGGGGAAGTCGAGCTGTTCGTCATTGGCTTCAAGCGTCACGAACAGGTCGAACACTTCGTCCAGCACTTCCTGGATGCGCTCATCGGGACGATCAACCTTGTTGACGACGACGATGGGACGCAGGCCCAGCGCCAGCGCCTTGCCGGTCACGAACTTGGTCTGCGGCATCGCGCCTTCGGAAGAATCGACCAGCAGGATGACGCCATCGACCATGGACAGGATGCGCTCCACCTCGCCGCCGAAGTCGGCGTGGCCGGGCGTGTCGACGATGTTGATACGGGTGCCGTTCCATTCGACCGAGGTCGGCTTCGCCAGAATGGTGATGCCGCGTTCCTTTTCAAGGTCGTTCGAATCCATCGCCCTTTCTTCGACGCGCTGGTTGTCGCGGAAGGTGCCGGACTGGCGGAAAAGTTGGTCGACCAACGTGGTCTTGCCATGGTCAACGTGCGCGATGATCGCGATATTACGCAGGGACATGCATCTGCCTTCGGGATTTTTGGTTTTCCCGGCCGGCACCACGCCTGACCAGAGTATCGCGCGCGCCCCTACAGGAAATGATGCGTTGCGGCAAGGGCGAGGGGTGCATTTGCATCGGCCGGAAGGCAGGACCATATTCCGCATTGAAGCACCACTGTTATAGTTACATATAACAGCTTGAAGGAGACGTTATGGCCAGCACCGCGCCCACCACGGCGACAGCCGACACGCTCAACCTGACGCCGCCCGATCCGGTGCCACCGATCGCGCCCGACAAGGCGGCGGGCCTTGTCCCGATCGATGAGGATAAGCGGTCCAAGCTGGACGAGAAGGTCAATGCCTTCATCGACGATCTCGTCGCGCAGGACGCCAACTCGCCCGAATTCGGCCAGCGCGTGGACCAGCTGACCAATATGGGGCGCAAGGAAATCGCCGAAGCGGCGGGCCACTCCAACCGCTTCCTCGACCGCCCCGTCCGAGCCATGGACAGCGACAATAAGGTGGGCGCGGACCTTGCCGAACTGCGCCGCACGGTCGAGGATCTCGATCCGGGCAAGCGCGGCAGCCTGCTGGCGCCCAAGAAGCTGTTCGGCATCATCCCCTTCGGCAACAAGCTGCGCGACTATTTCGACGGCTATAAAAGCGCGCAGGGTCACATCAACTCGATCCTCGGCTCCCTTGCCAGTGGCAAGGACGTACTGATCAAGGATAATGCCGCCATCGATGTCGAGCGGCAGAATATGTGGGCGACCATGGGCCGTCTGGAGCAGATGATCCACATCTCCAAGACGCTCGACGCGCGGCTGGAGGTGAAGGCGCTGGAACTCGATTCCGCCGATCCCACCAAAGCGAAGGCGATCCGCGAAAGCGCGCTATTCTACATCCGCCAGCGCACGCAGGACCTGCTGACGCAGATGGCCGTGACCGTGCAGGGTTATCTCGCGCTCGACCTGGTCAAGAAGAACAATGTGGAGCTGGTGAAGGGCGTCGACCGCGCCAGCACCACCACCGTCGCCGCGCTACGCACCGCTGTCACCGTGGCGCAGGCGCTCGCGGGCCAGAAGCTTGTGCTCGAACAGATCACCGCGCTCAACACGACCACGGCGAACATGATCGATTCGACCGGTGAGATGCTGAAGAACCAGACCGCCCAGATTCATGAGCAGGCGGCATCCAGCACGATCCCCATCGCAACGCTTCAGCGCGCCTTCCAGAATATCTACGACACGATGGACAATATCGACACGTTCAAGGCCAAGGCGCTGGAGAATATGAGGACGACGGTGAACACGCTGACGGCGGAGGTCGAAAAGTCGAAAGGCTATATCGCCCGCGCTGAGGGCCAGGCGCAGGCAGCGCAGCAGGCGCGCGCCGACAATCCCCTGTTGAGCGCGATCGAGGCGTAAGCCGTGAGCAGGTCCGACCGTGTCCTTGCCAATGCCGAAGCAGTGCTTCGCCGTCACGGCTTGAGAGCGCGCAGCCTGTCGGCACGCGCCCGGCGCAGGCGCATCGCGGCCCTGATGCGGAAGGTCAAATGGGCCTTCTGGTCGGTGCTCGCGGTGCTCATTGGCTGCATGGTTGCCGGCTTCTTCATTCCGCTCGGTACAAGCGGCCTGATGATTGCGCTTGGTATCTTGATCGCCGCGCTTCTGCTGATCGCGGCCCTCCCCTCCGAGCCGCGCATCCGGACGCAGTCGCTTGCTTCCGCCCCGCTAACCACGCTCCCGCTCCAGACCGAAATCTGGCTCGACAATCAGCGCAAGGCCCTCCCCGCCCCCGCCGTCGCTCTGGCCGACAGCATCGGGGTCAAGCTGGAGACGCTTGCCCCACAGCTCGAACGCCTCAATGACAAGGAGCCAGCCGCGCAGGAAATCCGCAAGCTGCTGTCCGATCACCTGCCCGAACTGGTCACGGGCTATGAGTCCATTCCCGTCCCACTACGCCGCCAGGAACGCAACGGCCGCGTCCCCGAGCAACAGCTGATCGAAGGACTGAAGGTGATCGACGGAGAACTCGCGCGGATCAGCGAGACACTCGCCAGTGGGGACATGGACAAACTGGCGGTGCAGAACCGTTTCCTGGAACTCAAATATCAGGAAGCCAAGGAACTTGGCCGCTAGGCCAGCGATCCTTCCGCCATGATCCATCTGACGTTGATCATCGTCGATTTTCTGACCGGACTGCTGGCCGCTGGCGCCTGGGCGCTCGCCTCTGCCGGGGGCGCCATCGCGGCGCTGCTGGGCGGCGGATTGGTCGGCGCATCCCTGTTCAGGAAATGGCGCAAACGAGGCTGACCCTCAACTGCCGCGAATGAGGGTGTCGATTGCCTCGTCGGCCATGGGCTGACTAAACTGGATGCCGAAGCGCTTCCCCTGCGCCCACATGACCCGACCACTTGCTTCAACGCCAATGGCCCTTATCGCCACATAGCTGCCGGCAGTCGGCGGCGTTTCGCAGTGCGCCAACGCTCCCGATGTGGACAGGTCGAGAAAATGACCCCGCATCTCTGCATTGCCGACGCATAGGGTTACAGGGCCGAACATCTTGTGTCGTGCAGTGTGCCGCCGCTGTTCGGCGTTGCCCGACAGGAATGTGCCTTGGTCGATCATACCGAGCTTCTCCCTCCGGCCAATCAATCACAAAAAGGTCAAGGCCATCCACAGAATCATGGTTAACTCGCCATGAGCCACCTTTCCCCCTAGGGAAACCGCTAATTTGAATCAGCTGTGCTTTTGATCGCACAGGGCACGATGCTCTGGGGCGACGGCCGGGCCGCGATTCTGCGAAAGCGGGCAAAATAGCCTCCCGCCGTTGGCTTGGGCACCAGTTCCTCCAACCGGAAACCAACCGCTGCGAGTTCACAGATCAGCAGGCGCGGCGGCGTGCCATGCTGCCCGGTCGGGCGATCCGCATCGACGACGATCAACTCGCCATCCTTCTTGAGCGCGGGGCTGAGGTTCCACAGGAAGGCATAGGGCTCCGCAATCTCATGATACATATGGACCATGAGGATGCGGTCGAAGCTGTTTTCGGGCAGCTTCGGGTCTTCCGGCGCGCCCAACCGTACGCTGACATTGCGCCAATCCTCCCGCGTAATGCGGCGAGACAGCGCCTCGATCACCTCGGGCATGATGTCTTCGGCCAGCACGCGACCCTTGGGACCCACCCGATTTGCGAGGCGGACGGTATAATAGCCTTCGCCGGCGCCGATATCCGCGACGGTCATGCCCGGCCGAATGCCCGCGCGGTCCATGATATCGTCGGCTTCGTTGACGCGATCGCGCGCTTCCTCGCTGGACCAGCGGGTAGAGACGATGGGTGCGACCGGCCTGTCGGCTCGCGGAAAGTCGCGCGCGGCGGCGGGCCGGTCATCCTGCTTGGCGGACGACAACAGGCCGCAGCCTGCCAGCAGGAACAATGATCCCGCCAGCGCCGCCCGCATCATCAGTCGACATCCTCCACGTCGACCTTCTCGCCCGTCACCTTCTGCGACAGGGCAGCCGCCATGAAGGGATCGAGTGCGCCGTCGAGCACGTCATCGGGAGAGGTAGAGGTAACGCCGGTGCGCAGGTCCTTCACCAACTGATAGGGCTGGAGCACGTAGGAGCGGATCTGGTGGCCCCAGCCGATCTCGGTCTTCGCCTGATATTCTCCCGAAGCCGCCGCCTCGCGCTTCTGCAACTCGGCTTCGTAGAGCCGCGCCTTCAGCATGTTCATGGCCGTCGCGCGGTTCTTGTGCTGCGACCGGTCATTCTGCGACGCGACGATGATGCCCGAGGGGATGTGGGTGATGCGGACTGCGGAGTCGGTCGTGTTGACGTGCTGCCCACCGGCGCCCGACGCACGATAGGTGTCGATCTTGAGGTCGCCTTCATTGACCTCAATCTCGATATTGTCGTCGATCACCGGATAGACCCACACGGACGAGAAGCTGGTGTGCCGCCGCGCCGAGCTGTCATAGGGGCTGATGCGCACCAGCCGGTGCACGCCGCTTTCCGTCTTGGCATAGCCATAGGCATTCTCGCCCTTGAACAGGAAGGTCGCGGACTTGATGCCTGCCTGGTCCCCGGCCTGATAGTCGACCAGTTCGACCTTATAGCCGCGCCGTTCCGCCCAGCGACGATACATGCGGGACAGCATTTCCGCCCAGTCCTGGCTTTCCGTGCCGCCTGCACCCGCATGGATTTCCAGATAGGTGTCGCTGGCATCGGCTTCGCCCGCCAGCAGCGCCTTGATCTTGTCCTCGTCCGCGCGGTCGGCCAACGCCTTCAGGGACGCGATGCCTTCATTGACCATATCCTCATCGCCTTCGGCCTCGGCCATTTCGATGAGTTCGGCTGTGTCGGTCTTTTCGCTGTCGATCGCACGGGTCGCGCCGATCGCGGCTTCCAGCCGCGTGCGTTCGCGCATGACTTCCTGCGCCATCTTCTGATTGTCCCACAGCGTCGGGTCCTCGACGCGGGCATTCAACTCGTCGAGGCGGCGCAGCGCGCGATCCCAGTCGAGGAAGCGGCGCAGCAGGTCCAGCGCGGCGTCGATACGGTCGATATATTGCTGCGCTTCGGCGCGCATGGGAACTCTCCAGACAATTCGGGGCGCTCCCCGGCATCGGGCAGGAAACGCACTAAACGCCTGCCCCTATCCGAGGGCAGCGGATTTGGGAAGATTCAATCCTCGAAGCCATGACCGCGCAGTCTCCGAACAGGCCAGGCAAACCTTGTCCCTCCAGAGGCTATGCCATACACCCTCTGCTACGCCCAAAAGAGGCGCAAGGAGAGGAACAAAATCTTGGCTGAAGGACAATCTACCCATCCCGCACCGGCGCAGGCCGTTCTCGTGATACTCGCGCTCGTACCGATCATCGGCATTTTCTACGCCATCGGATCCGCCTTGGGCGTGGCGAGCTTCCTTTTCTTCGGTTTCATCTTCGTGCTTTATTGGGCTGGTATCAAGGGCATGAATCCTGCGGAGTTCGCACCCGCGCTATGCGGTTCGCTTGGCGGATTGGGCCTGGCATTTCTGCTGCACAGCCTGCCGACTGTTCTGGGCATGGCCGGAATGGCCATTGGGTTAGCTGGCGTGGTCGTCGCGATCTATCTGCTCATTCGCGGCCAAGCCAGCCTGATCGTCAACAACGCCTTCATGCTGCTGCTGACGCTCGGCAACCCCATCATATTTGAAAAGGACGCCGATTTCGCCGCTGCGGCAGTCGCCATCGTGACAGCGGCCGCCTATGTCGGGGGCCTCGCATTTCTGATGAAACGCTTCTCCGGCGGGTTGCGCGCAAAGGCGCAATAACGGGCCAGCGAAGGCGGGAGGTTAGTAAATCCCGCCTTGATCCTGCAGGAAGTCGCTGTCCGTCCGCTGCCGCGTCTGCGACCCTGCCTCCCGTCGGGCGGCGGCCTGTTCCTGAGCGGCCACCTCTTCCTTGCGGATCGATCGGCGCGGTTCCGTCTCGGGCTTGAACGCTTCCCAGATCACCGCAGGCTTGGGCTCGTCGGTTGGCCAGACGCCATAGACGCGCTTGCCCGAACGGCGGTCGATCGTGACCATGCGGACGCCCGCTGGGGCAACAAAAGGCGTCTTGGGCATCGTTTCCAGCACGGGCGCCATCGCCGCCTTCCAGATGGGCGCGGCGATGCGGCCACCCTGCGCCCAGCCGCCCAGGCTGCGCGGCTGGTCATAGCCCATATAGACGCCCGCGACGATGTCGGGCGATCCGCCGACGAACCACACATTGGTCGGCCCGTTGGTGGTGCCGGTCTTGCCGAACAGCGGCCGCTTCAGGTCGGCAAGGACCGTCGCGGTGCCGCGCTGGATCACGCCTTCGGCGATATGCACCACCTGATAGGCAGTCATCGGGTTCATCACCTGTCGCCCTTCAAAACCGAAGCGCGGCATGGGCTTTCCATCCCAGTTCGCCATGTTGCAGCCGTCGCAGGCACGCCAGCGCAGCGGCCAAATCACCTTGCCGCGCCGGTCCTGCACATAGTCCATCACCTTGGGCGAAAGCTGGCGGCCATGGTTGGCGAGCATGGCATAGGCGTTCACCATCCGCTCGACCGTCGTTTCGCCCGCGCCCAGAGCAAAGGAGAGATAGGGCTGATAATCGCCGATCCCCATCGCCTTGATCGTGCGCACGACGCGATCCATGCCAGTCTGACTGGCGGCGCGCACCGTCATCAGGTTGCGCGACTGCTCCACGCCCCAGCGCATCGTCTGCGGCCCGGCACTGCCGCCCGAGAAGTTGCGGAAGCATTTTTGCCCCAGCCCCGCGCCCTGATAAACGCATAGCGGCCCATCGACGATGATGGACGCTGGCGTCATCCCGCCGTCGAGCGCGGCGGCATAGACGAACGGCTTGATGGTCGAACCGGGCTGACGCATCGCCTGCGTCGCGCGATTATAGGAGGACAGGCGACTGTCGAAGCCGCCCTGCATCGCCAGGACGCGCCCGGAATGGACCTGTTCGGCCATCATCCCGCCGGACACTTCGGGCACGTTGCGCAGCGCCCAGCTCGATCCGTTTCGCGCTACCGCGATCAGGTCGCCCGCCTTCATGGCGTTAAAGGCGGGGCCGCCCACGCGACGATAGGGCATTTGCGCGGCGCTGGCAGGCAGCGTCCCGGTCGATCCGTCGGAAAAGCCGATTTCGGCGCCCGAAGAATCGCGGTCGATAACCGCCGCTATGCGCCAGTCTGCATAATCGATCCCAATATAGCTCGCTGCCAGTTCGCGTTTCCATCCGCGCGCCATGTCGATCTTGCCCACCGGACCAGACCAGCCCTTGCCCGCGTCGAAACGCAGCAGGCCATTGCGCAATGCCGTCGCGACGCCTTCCTGCAACTTGGGATCATAGGGGCTGCGGACCCACAGGCCGCCTGCATAGACGCTGTTGGGGCCGTCCTCCGCCTTTTCGCCGAACCGGTCGATCAGGCGGCGGCGAACCTCCTCCATATAATAGCCGCCCGCGCGCGCGTCGAAGCTGGAGCCATGCGGTGGCACCGTGCCCAGCGGTTGTGCCTGCGCCTCGTTCAGTTGCGCCTGACTGATCCAGCCATTCTTGTACATCTCGCCCAGCGCCCAGTTGCGCCGATCGAGCGCGCGTGCGTGGCCAGTCGGGCTTTCGGGACGGTAATTGGCCGGCCCCTTGGGCAGGATGGCGAGATAAGCCATCTCGTGCAGCTTCAGATCGCCCACATCCTTGTCGAAATAGGCGCGCGCAGCGGCCTGCACGCCATAGGCGTTGCGGCCGAGGAATATCTGGTTGAGGTAAAGTTCGAGGATCTGCTGCTTGGTCAGCACATCTTCCATGCGGTAGGCGAGGATCATCTCCTTCACCTTGCGCGTGGGGGAATATTCATCGCCGATCAGCAGGTTCTTGGCGACCTGCTGGGTGATGGTCGATCCGCCCTTGGCGCGCTGGCCGGAGCCGATCTTCGTCACATAGTCGAACACCGCGCCGAAAAAGCCGGGGATATCGACGCCATGATGATCGAAGAAAGTCTTGTCCTCCGCCGCCAGATAGGTGCGGATCAACAGCGGCGGATAGTCGCTATATTGCAGCTGGACCCGGCGCTCGCGTGCATAGCTGTGCACCGGCTGGCCATTGATGTCGCGCACGATCGTGGGCAGCGGCGGCTCATATTCCAGCAGCGTTCCGGCATCGGGCAAGCCGCGCGCGAAGATGATCCAGAACAGCAGGATGGCGAGGAAAATTCCGCCGAGCGCGATCGCCGCCCAGCGGAACCAGCGCCGCTGCCAAAGCGGGGAAAGCCTTTCCCGGAACGCGCGTCCACCCCCGCGCAAACGGTCGGCAAAGGACAAGCGGGCGGTGTGGGGACGGGCCTCTTCCATGACGAGAGGAGGCTCTAAGGTCAAAATGCGGCCAGCGCCAGTGCGGATCGTCGGGTCGCGCCCCGGTCAGCCGCCGCCAAGGGGCAGTCGGCGGGCGAAATATATCTCGACCGCCTTCGCAACGCCCTTCGCTATGCGGCTGCGTCCCTCGGGCGAGGCGAGGAAAGCGGCATCCTCGGCATTGCTGAGATAGCCGGTCTCGAACAGGACCGACGGCGTGTCCGGCGCCTTCAAAACCATGAGTGAGGCATAGCGGTGGAACGTGCTGCGGAAGGCCAGGAACGGCGCCCCCTCCCGCTGAAGAAGACGAGCGAAATTCGCCGATTCCTTCATGGTTTCGCGCTGCGTAAGGTCGATGAGGATAGACGACACCTGATCGGGCTGCCCGCCCAGATTGACGCCGTTCAAAACGTCCGCCCTGTTCTCCCGCGCCGCCAGCCTCGCTGCTTCCCGGTCCGATGCCACCTCCGACAAGGTGTAGATCGTCGCACCCCGCGCGTCATGATTTTCGGCCGAATCGGCATGGACCGAAATAAAGAGATCCGCATTCATCTTCCGCGCGATGCCATAGCGCTCCTGCAAGACCAGGAAGCGGTCGTCATCCCTTGTCAGCGCGACGCGAAGTCTGCCGGACTTCACCAGCTGATCCCGGATCGCCTGCGCGATCGCGAGCGTCAGGTCCTTTTCCCGTTCGCCGGTTTCCGCGTTGATCGCGCCGGGATCATGCCCGCCATGCCCCGCATCGATGACGATCAGCGGGCGTGACGCGTCGGCTGATCCTTCCACCCGTGGCAGCGAGAGGCCGCGCGCAACCGGCGGGATTGGCACGGTGATACTGTGCAGCCGCTTGGCCGGACGGGGCGCCATGGAGGCTGGCTTGTCGAAGCTGATGCGCTCCGCTCCCTGAGGACCGGCCAGAAAAGCAGTTGCCAGGGCAAGAGCGTGCAGCATGGCGCGCTTGTGCCCCGCACCGCCCCATGCCGTCCAGCCCCATTTCAGCGGCGGCCATTCGGCGCCGCGTTTACCTTTGCTTCACCATGTTCGGTGATGAATCGCAGGAATGGCAGCGTTCGTCCTGGACCAAACAATTTTGCAGGGGACGTTGCTAGGCTGGCCTTAGGCTGCTACCCATTCACATTCCTGAAAGAAACGCCCATATTAGGCCCGGTTCTTCATCAGGAACTTTCACGGCAGCATCGGCGGGCGCCAAGGCGCTTGAGACCCGATGCGACGAACAGGTTGACGCTGCATGAGGCATGATTTCCATTCCACGCTGAGCCCGATAGCGGGCGATGCGGCGTGGATGGAGCGGACCGGCGATTTGCCCGGCCCTGCCGATGCAGCAGAAGCGCAGTTTTTCCTGTCAAACCGGACGATAGCAACACCCGCGCCGCTGGCGGCGCGACTGCGTTCGTCCCCCCACTATCGCGTGGCAGCCCGGCCCAGTGCCGCTGGCCGCCTTCGCCGGAGAATAATAAATGACAATGCGTATGCTGATCGATGCGCGCCACCGGGAAGAGACCCGGGTCGCGGTCGTCAAAGGTAACCGGATCGAGGAGTTTGATTTCGAATCGGCCGAGCACAAGCAGCTCAAAGGCAATATCTACCTCGCCAAGGTTACCCGTGTAGAACCCTCGCTTCAGGCGGCGTTCGTCGACTATGGCGGCAACCGCCACGGCTTTCTGGCGTTCAGCGAAATTCACCCCGATTATTACCAGATTCCCCGCGAAGACCGCGAGGCGCTGCTGCGCGAAGAGCGCGAGCATGCCGAGGAAGAGGCGGCGCTGCGTGCCGATTTCGAGGATGACGAGGATCATCATGGCGACGATGGGCTGGAACTGGTCGAAGCCACCCATCATGAAGAGGATGAGGGCGAGGCCGCCGAAAGCAGCGAAGGCCCCGCAAAGGGCGGCCGCCGCAAACGCGGTGGTGACGAAGCCGCCGACGAACTGCGCCGCAAGCGCATGGCGCTGCGCCGCCGCTACAAGATTCAGGACGTCATCAAGCGCCGTCAGGTGCTGCTGGTGCAGGTCGTAAAGGAAGAGCGCGGCAACAAGGGCGCGGCCCTTACCACCTATCTTTCGCTGGCCGGTCGCTATTGCGTGCTGATGCCGAACACGTCGCATGGCGGCGGAATTTCGCGCAAGATCAGCAACGCCGCTGACCGCAAGCGCCTGAAGACGATCGTCGCGGAGATGAACCTGCCCTCGACCATGGGCTGCATCGTCCGCACCGCCGGGCTCCAGCGCACCAAGCCGGAGATCAAGCGCGATTTCGACTATCTCGCCCGTCTGTGGGACGAGATTCGCGAAAAGACGCTGAAGTCCGAAGCGCCTGCGCTGATCCACAATGACAGCGACCTCATCAAGCGCGCGATCCGCGATATCTACAACAAGGATATCGAAGAGGTCATTGTTGAGGGCGAATATGGCTATAAGGCCGCCAAGGACTTCATGAAGCTGCTGATGCCCAGCCATGCGCGCCGGGTGCAGCAATATGCCGATGCCGTGTCGCTGTTCCAGCGCGCGGGCGTCGAGGATCAGCTGGCCGCGATGTATAATCCGGTCGTGCAGCTGAAATCGGGTGGCTATCTGGTCATCAACCCGACCGAAGCGCTGGTGTCGATCGACATCAACTCGGGCCGGTCGACGCGAGAGCATGGCATCGAGCAGACCGCCGTCGCCACCAACCTGGAAGCCGCGCGCGAAATCGCTCGCCAGTTGCGCCTGCGCGATATGGCGGGTCTGGTCGTGATCGACTTTATCGACATGGAGATGAACTCCAACATCCGTAAGGTCGAGAAGGCGATGAAGGAGGCGCTGAAGGACGATCGCGCCCGTATTCAGGTCGGCCGCATCTCGGGCTTTGGCCTCATGGAAATGAGCCGCCAGCGCCTGCGCACCGGCGTGCTGGAAGCATCGACCCGCCAGTGCCCGCATTGCGAAGGCACGGGCCTTGTCCGCACGGCGTCATCGGCGGGCCTTAGCGCGCTGCGTATGCTGGAAGAGGAAGCGGCGCGTGGTCGCGGCAACCTCGTCACCCTGCGCGCGAGCCAGGAAGCGGCCTTCTACGTCCTCAACAACAAGCGCCGCGAGCTGGACGAGATCGAGCAGCGTTATGGCGTGACGATCGCGATCCTGCCGGACGGCGAAGTCGAAGGCGCGCGCATGTCGGTGGAAGCCAGCGGCCCGCGTCCCGAACGGGTGGTGAGCTATGCTCCGATCGTCGAGGAAGAGGATGACCTCGATATCGTCGAGGAGCTGGAAGAAGAGGAAATCGAGGAAGTCGAGGCCGCTGAGCGCGAAGAGCGCGGCGACCGGGGCGAGGATCGCGAAGGCGGCCGTCGTCGTCGTCGCCGTCGTCGCCGCCGTGGCGGCCAGCGTGACGAGCATCACGCCGAAGGTGAGGCGGAAGCTGCCGGTGCCCCGGTCGAGGACGCTGGCGAAGAAGCCGAATCGACTGACGAAGTAACGGAAGGACAGCCTGTCGAGGCCCATGGCGAAGGCGAAGAGGCCGGTCGCCGTCGTGGCCGTCGCGGTCGTCGTGGCGGACGCCGTCGTCGCGAGGGCGAAGCGGTCGCCGACGAGGCTGCTAGCGAAGCCGTCGAGGCTTCCGAGCCTGCCGCTGTCGAGCCTGTCGCCGAGACGGCAGCAGAAGCAGCGCCCGAAGCGCCTGCGGAGGAAGAGGCGCCAAAGACGCGCCGTCGCCCCCGTGCTCGCAAGGCAAAGGAAGCCGTAGAAGCGCCCGTGGAGGCTCCCGAGGCTCCGGTCGAAGCGGCAGCCGAGGAAGCGCCCGCCAAGCCCAAGCGCACGCGGCGCAAGAAGGCAGAGGCCGCTCCCGAAGCGCCTGCCGAACCGGCCGTGAGCGTGGAACCGGAAGCCGAGGCACCCGCCAAGCCCAAGCGCACGCGGCGCAAGAAGGTCGAGGCCATTGCCCAGGACGCGGCGGAGGCTCCCGCGATCGCAGGAGCCGTTGCACCGGAAGCTGGGGCACCAACGGCAGCTCCTGCTGGTGAGAGCGCGGTCTCGACGGCTGATGGCGAAGAGACGAACGACGACGATAGCGCACCGCGCCGCGGATGGTGGCAGCGCACCTTCGGTCAGTAAGGACGTCCGCCCGATGAGCAACGCCGCTGCCCTTCCGGATTTCCGGGAAGGCGGCGGCGTTCTCGCTTCAGGCGGAGTTCATCCCGGTGCTGGCAGGGGCGCGGACATGCTGCCTTCGTCCCTGATCCATGGTGATCGGCCATGATGCGCCGATGGCTGCGCACCGCCGCGATCGCCGTTGCCTCGCTGGCATTCATGGTCCAGCCCGCGATGGCGCAACAGATACTTCGCGACGCCGAAACCGAAGCTTTCATGGCGGACATGTCGGGACCGCTCGTCAGCGCGGCGGGAATGGAACCGCGCAATGTCCAGGTGCTCGTTATCAACGATCCGGAAATCAACGCCTTCGTAGCAGGCGGTCAGTATGTCTGGGTCCATAGCGGACTGATCGCGGCGACAGACAATGTAAACCAGCTGCAAGGGGTCGTCGCGCACGAACTTGGTCATATCGAGGGCGGACATATCATCCGGTCATCGGAAGGCATGAAGGCGGCGACCGGCATCACCCTGCTCAGCCTGGTCCTGGGCGCCGCTGCGATTGCGGCAGGCGGCGCGGAAGCGGGCATGGGCATTTTGGGAATGGGCCAGCAAGCGGCGATGGGCAAATATCTCGCCTTTTCCCGCGCGCAGGAAAGCTCTGCCGACCTTGCAGGTGCGCGCTATTTGAGCAAGTCGGGCCTGTCGGGCAAGGGCAGCCTGGAATTCTTCAAGAAGTTGCAGAACCAGGAATATCGTCTCGCGATCCCGCAGGACGACAGCTACGGCCGCACGCATCCGCTGTCCGGCGAACGCATCAATGTTCTGCGAGAAGTTTATACGGTCGATCCAGCGTGGGACAAACCTATCGACCCGAAGCTGGAAGCCCGGTTCGAGCGCATAAAGGCCAAGCTGGTCGGCTTCGTTTCCGAACCCACACAGACGCTGATCAAATATCCCGAGAGCGATCAGTCTCTCCCGGCGCATTATGCGCGCGCCTACGCCTGGCATAAAAGCGCCTATCCCGACAAAGCGATCGCCGAGGTGAACGCCCTTCTGGCAGCGCAGCCGCACGACCCGTATTTTCTGGAACTCAAGGGTCAGGTGCTGCTGGAAAGCGGAAAGCCCGCCGACGCCATCCCGCCGCTACGCGAAGCGGTGCAACTGACGCAGCAGCCCTTGATCGCCACGATGCTGGGCCATGCGCTCATCGCGACCGAAGATGACCGGAATTTCGTGGAAGCCGAACAGGTATTGCGCAACGCCGTAGCGCGCGATCGGGAAAACCCCTTTGCCTGGTATCAGCTCGGCGTCGTTTATGAACGGCGGGGTGACACGCCTCGCGCGGCGCTGGCCACGGCGGAACGCTATGCATTGATGGGCGACGATCAGATGGCGCTGCGCAGCGCTGACGCGGCCATGCAGGGATTGAGGCCGGGCACGGTTGACTATCTGCGGGCACAGGATATCGCCATGGTGTCCCGCGCAGCCGTCGAGCAGAAGCGAAAGAAGAAATGACCGAAACCTCTCGACCCGGCATTCGCGCCGCCCTTTCCAACAGGACCATTCAGATGACGATTGGCGCCCTCGCCTTCATCGCCGCCACTGCCGCTGGCGCGGCTCTGGGCATGCAGAGTAGCGGCAGCGTCGCCGCCGGAGACAAGGCCGCGATCGAGAAGATCGTGCGCGACTATATTCTGGAGCATCCCGAGATCATTCCCGAGGCGGTCGAACGGCTGCAGGCTAAACGCGTGTCGGACAGCATCGGCGAAAGTCGCAAGGCGATCGAAACGCCCTATGCGGGCGCGTGGGAAGGCGCGGCCAATGGCGATGTCACGGTGGTCGAATTCTTCGATTACGCATGCGGCTATTGCCGCGCATCCCTGCCCGACCTCGCCAAGCTGGTGGGCGAGGACAAGGGGGTGAAGGTCGTCTATCGTGAATTGCCGATCCTGTCCGACGAGAGCGCAGATGCGGCCAAGGTGTCGTTGCTGGCGGCTGAGAAGGGCCAGTATATGCCTTTCCACCGCGCGCTGTATGCGAGCGGGAAGGTCACGCGAGACACTATATTGGGCGCTGCCGCCAAGGTCGGCATAGACGGAAAGGCTGCGGAGGCGGCCATGGCGAACAGCAAATATGATGGTGAAATCCAGTCGAACATCGCGCTGGCGCAGAAGCTGCGCGCCACGGGCACGCCGACCTTCGTCGTGGGCGATCAGGTATTGAATGGCGCGGTGGGCTATGACGCGCTGAAGCAGGCGGTAGCGGCGGTACGGGCGAAGTAGTGGGCGACCTTCTCCCTCTCCCCTTCAGGGGAGAGGGTTGGGGAGAGGGGGCGGCTACAAGGCGCTCTCACGCCATTTCCCCTCTCCCGCCTTCGCTTACGCTCGGCACCCTCTCCCCTGAAGGGGAGAGGGGACATGTTGAGCATATCCCCCTCTCCGCCATTGACTCATCTACAGCTTTTGCCTATCGGACGCCCCCTGACATGCGGCCGCCCATCGCGGCCCTTTTTTGTCACGCCCGATTTTGACGTTTTGCTTTGAGGAATGAACGATGAAGCGCACCTATCAGCCGAGCAATCTGGTTCGGAAGCGCCGTCACGGTTTCCGCGCTCGCATGGCGACCCCCGGCGGCCGCAATGTGATCCGCGCCCGCCGTTCGCGGGGCCGCAAGAGCCTGAGCGCCTGAACGACGCGCCGCCGGATCGCGCGCCAGCCATGATGAGGCGGCGCGCTGACTTCCTGGCGGCGAATCGTGGGCGGCGCGCGCCGATGCCGGGCTTTGTCCTGCTGGTGCGCGAACGTGGCGATGGCGATCCGGCGATGCGTATCGGCATCACGGTTACGAAAAAGATTGGCGGCGCTGTCATCCGCAACCGGATGAAGCGCCGTTTTCGCGTCTTGGCGCGGGACTTGTTGCCCATCCACGGAGTCGCGGGCGCCGACCATGTGCTGATCGGCCGTTCCGAAGGCATAGAGCGCGACTTTGCCTTGCTCCGCTCGGAACTGGAAAAGGCCCTGGGTAAGGTGATGAGCCGCCCTGCTGGCACCCATCGAGGGCCTCCGCGAAAGAAACCTTCCCGCGAACAGGGCGCTCAGGAGCAATGATTGCTCGCTTGCTCATCCTGATCGCGCGCTTCTGGCAGCTTGGCCCTTCGCGCATATTGCCCCCCAGCTGCCGCTATGCGCCATCCTGTTCGCAATATGCCATAGAGGCCATCCGCAAATATGGTGCGGTGAAGGGTAGCTGGCTCGCCACGAAGCGGCTAATGCGATGCCACCCTTGGGGCGGTTCGGGCTACGACCCGGTCCCCTGATACGAATTTTCACAAGAGACGGCGGAGCCGACAAGCGTGGACGACAAGAAGAATATTATTCTGGCGGTGCTACTGACCGCAGCGATCCTGTTCGGCTGGCCCTATATCGCCCAGCATTTCTTCCCGGCCGCCAACCCACCCGCGACCAAGATCGAAGGTGGCAAGACCACGCCGGTGACGCAGGGATCAAGCCCGGTGGCGAGCAGCCCGTCCGCGATTCGCGATCGTGCGCAGGTTTTGAAGGAAAGCCCGCGTGTCGCGATCCGTACGCCCAAGCTCACCGGCTCCATCAACCTGAAGGGCGCGCGTATCGACGATATCGTGCTGCCCACCTATGGCGAAACGATTGCGAAAAATTCGCCTGCGATACGGCTCTATAGCCCTTCGGGCACGAAGGACGCCTTTTTTGCCGGGTTCGGATGGCAGGGCGAGGGACTTAAGGCCCCTGACGCGAACACCGTCTGGACCGCCGATGCCAAGGAGTTGACGCCGACCAGCCCTGTGACCCTGCGGTGGGACAATGGTGCGGGCCAGGCTTTCGAAATCCGCCTGTCGGTCGATGAGAATTACATGATCACCGCGCAGCAGAAGGTCGCGAACAGCGGCACAGGCGTGGTGGGGGTGAAGCCCTATGGTTACATCAACCGCACGGGCATCCCCAATGATCCGGACACCTGGACCATCCATATCGGCCCGATGGGCGTGTTCAACGGCGCTGCCAATTATGACGTGAATTACAAGGATCTCGACGAGGGTCCTTCCTCGCAGAGCTTCCAATCGACCGGTGGCTGGCTGGGCTTCACCGACAAATATTGGCTGTCGGCGCTGGTCCCCGACCAGAAGGCCGCTTTTGAAGGCCAGTTCCGCAAGGGCGCAGGCACACAATATCAGGCCGATTACAGTCTTGCGCCGACGATGCTCGCGCCGGGCAAAGCCATCACTCAAACCACTCGCCTGTTCGTGGGCGCGAAGGAAGTGAAGACGCTCGAAGCCTATCAGGACGCGGGCATTCCGCTGTTCGACCGGGCGATCGACTGGGGCTGGTTCTACTGGTTCGAAAAGCCGATCTTCGCGCTGCTGCATTGGCTGTTCGAACATATCGGCAATTTCGGCGTGGCGATCATCTGCCTGACCTTCGTGGTCCGCGCGCTGATGTTCCCGGTCGCCCAGCGTCAGTTCGCCAGCATGGCGGCTATGCGCGCGGTGCAGCCGAAGATGAAGGCGCTGCAGGACAAGTATAAGGACGACAAGCCCAAGCTGCAGCAGGAGATGATGGAGCTCTACAAGCGCGAGAAGGTCAATCCGCTCGCCGGCTGCCTGCCCATCTTCATCCAGATCCCGATTTTCTTCGCGCTGTACAAGGTGCTGCAGCTGACGATCGAAATGCGCCATCAGCCGTTCGTGCTGTGGATCAAGGATCTGTCCGCGCCCGATCCGCTGCACATCCTGAACCTGTTCGGCCTGCTGCCCTTCACACCGCCGTCCTTCCTGGCGATCGGCGTGCTGGCGTTGTTGCTGGGCATTTCGATGTGGCTGCAGTTCAAGTTGAACCCGGCGCAGATGGACCCGATGCAGCAGCAGATCTTTTCGATCATGCCGTGGATGATGATGTTCATCATGGCGCCGTTCGCTGCGGGCCTGCTGGTTTACTGGATCACCAACAACTGCCTGTCGATGCTGCAGCAGTGGTGGCTCTACAAGCGCCACCCCGTGCTGAACGCGGCTCCGGCGAAATAAGGCGGATATCCCAGTGAACGAGCAGGAACAGGCAGAGCTGATCGAGGAAGCGCGCAAGGTGTTCGCCGGGCCGATCACCTTCCTCAAGTCAGCACCGGATTTGAAGTTCCTGCCCGACATGTCGGTCAATGAAGTGGCGTTCGCGGGCCGATCGAACGTCGGCAAATCGTCCCTGCTGAACGCGCTGACGGGCCGCAACGGGCTTGCCCGCACATCGAACACACCGGGGCGGACACAGGAACTGAACTTTTTCGATGTCGGCGACCCGCTGCGTTTTCGCCTCGTCGACATGCCGGGTTATGGCTATGCGCGCGCGCCCAAGGATATGGTGCGCCAGTGGCGCTTCCTTGTGAACGACTATCTGCGCGGGCGGGCGAAGCTGAAGCGCGCACTCGTCCTGATCGACAGCCGCCATGGCATCAAGGATGTCGATAATGAGATTTTCGACATGCTCGACGCGGCGGCCGTCAGTTATCGCATCGTGCTGACCAAGGCGGACAAGGTAAAGGCCAGCCATCTCGCCGAAGTGATACAGGCGACCGGCGATGCCGTTCGGAAGCGCCCTGCCGCCCATCCGGAGATTATCCCGACATCGAGCGAAAAGGGCATGGGCATAGCGGAACTTCGGGCTGCCGTTCTGGCGAGCGTTACTGAAGGATGATGGGTCTCCGTTAAAGCGGAGCAGCAGGCGCTGCCCCTCCTTCCGCTTGCGCTTTAAGCTATCACATTCCCCAAACAGCCAAGGCGGGGTCAGAACAACTCATACTGCCCGTCGCCCTTGAGCGTCCAAGTACCGAGAATATCGTGCCGGGTGCGGCCCACATGGCTGCAAACCAGGACAAACTGGTCGAGCGACCACAGGAAGCCGTCGATCGCTTGCTGCGCCGGAGGGCCATCCCTGTAGAATAGCGTCTGGTGCGGGCTGAAGGTCCAGCCGGGGCGCAAGGCCACGCCTGCCCCCCGCATCGCGGCGATGATCGACTTTTGTAATTGATTGAGCAGCGGCACAGATCGGGAAGGGCGGAGAGCAGCGGAGCGGTTGCTGAGGCTCAGCCGGTCGAGCTTCAAGTCAAAAGGTTCAGCATCGATCGCAGTTCCCGCCCGCAACAATGCCTTGATCACCGCATAGGGATATTCGACATAGTCGGCGGTCACGGCGAGCGTCACATGCTGATGCTCCGGCCGGATGCGGCGCTCCCCGCCGCCCAGTGTCTCGGCAAAATGATCCGTCTGGCGCGCGATGATGGGCGACGGTTTCAGCGCGAAAAAGAGACGATATTTGGTGTCGGCGCACATGTCATGGCGCATGGCTGATCCTTTCGAGTCGATATGTTCACTATATGTTCCTATAGTGCTGATAGCGAGTCCCGGGAGCCGATCCACCATTGGGACGTTGGGCATGGTCTCAATCAAGGAGTGTCCGATGGCCCACCTCACGCTGCCGCAGCTGGCGAAGAAAATGAAGGAAATCGACTTCGCGATGCTTTCCACCCGCGCTGAAGGTGGCCAGATCGCCGCACGGCCGATGAGCAACAATCGCGACGTCGATTATGATGGCGACAGCTATTATTTCACCACCGACGACACCGTCATGGTCCACGATATTGAGCGCGACCCGAAGGTTGGCTTGGCCTTTCAGGGCTCCGGCGGGTTATTGAAGCAGCGTCCGCTATTCGTGGCGATAGAAGGACGCGCCGATCTTGTCCGTGACAAGGGGGCATTCGAGGCGCATTGGAACAGCGACCTTGACCGCTGGTTCGGCGAAGGCATCGACACGCCGGGGCTCGTGATGATTAAGGTCAGCGCGGAACGGGCGCATTATTGGGATGGAGAGGATGAAGGGGAGGTCCAGCTCTGATCTTGACGAAGGGGCGGGCAAGCGAGATCGCGTCAGGACGGCGTCACGCTGGATATTGTCCTTATTTTATCTGATCGCGGGCGTGGCCCATCTGACCCGGCCCGGCGGCTTCATCGCCATCACGCCATATTGGGTGCCCCACCCCGCTGACATCATCGCGCTGACCGGCGTGGCGGAAATTGCGGGGGCTGCGGGATTGCATATTCCTAGACTGCGGAAGTCCGCCGGGATCGGGCTTGCCCTTTACGCGCTGTGCGTTTGGCCAGCCAATCTGAACCATGCGCTCAACGATATTCCATTGAGCGGCGTGCATTTGAGCTGGTGGTATCACGGCCCGCGCCTGCTGTTGCAGCCGGTGATCATATGGTGGGCCTTGTGGTCCAGCATGGCGGTCGAATGGCCGTTCGGGCGGAAACATGACGTCCCATATCAATGATTGTCTTTGAAATGCGCGGCCCTACTGTGGCGCCCGCATTCCACGAACGAAGATAGAGAGAGTGATGACCCGGCACATCCCCTGGATCCTGACGGCCATAGTCGGGGCGATCGCCTTGTCAGTGGTTGCGATATCCCGGGGCGAGGCGGTCAATGCGCTCTGGATCGTCGTGGCGGCGGTCAGCAGCTTCCTGGTCGCCTATCGCTATTACGCGCTCTACATTGCGCGGCATGTGATGCGGCTCGATCCTGCACGGCCCACGCCCGCGCTAAGGCGAGCGGACGGGCTTGATTATGTCCCAACCGACCGCGTGGTCCTGTTCGGCCATCATTTTGCAGCGATCGCGGGCGCCGGGCCTCTGGTGGGGCCGGTCCTCGCCGCGCAGATGGGGTATCTGCCCGGCACTATCTGGATCATCGCGGGCGTGGTGCTGGCAGGCGCGGTGCAGGATTTCATGGTCCTGTTCATTTCCATGCGCCGCGACGGCAAGTCGCTGGGCGAACTGATCCGCATGGAAATGGGGCAGGCCGCAGGGACGATTGCGCTGTTCGGCGCCTTCATGATCATGGTGATCATCCTGGCCGTGCTGGCGCTGATCGTCGTAAAAGCGCTGGCGGAAAGTCCGTGGGGCATGTTCACCGTGGCCGCCACGGTGCCGCTCGCGCTGCTGATGGGCGCCTATACGCGTTGGATAAGGCCGGGGCGGATTGGCGAGGTGTCGCTGATCGGCCTCATCGGCCTGCTGGCGGCGATCATATATGGGCAGTCCATCGCGCAATCGCCGCTATGGGGGCCGGTCTTCACCTTCACGCCGGTACAATTGTGCTGGATCCTGATCGGCTATGGCGCAGTGGCATCGGTGCTGCCGGTGTGGCTGCTGCTGGCACCGCGCGATTATCTGTCGACCTTTCTCAAGATCGGCGCCATCGCCGCGCTTGCCATCGGCATCGTCATCATGGCGCCACCGCTCAAAATGCACGCCGTAACGCAGTTCGTGAATGGCAATGGCCCGGTCTGGTCGGGCGGACTCTTCCCCTTCCTGTTCATCACCATCGCTTGCGGGGCGGTGTCGGGATTTCACGCCCTGATCGCCAGCGGCACGACACCCAAGCTCATCGCGAGCGAAAGCGATGCGCCGCTGATTGGCTATGGCGCGATGCTGATGGAGGCATTCGTCGCGATCATGGCGCTGGTGGGCGCGTCGATCCTCGATCCCGGCATTTATTTCACGATGAACAGTCCGGCGGCGGTGATTGGGACCGATCCATCGAGCGCGGCAGCCGCAGTCACGGCGATGGGCTTTCCCATCACCCCGGACCTGATCGCGCAAACCGCCAGGGATGTGGGCGAACATACGATCATTTCGCGCACAGGCGGCGCGCCAACGCTGGCCGTAGCGATGGCGGAAATCTTTTCCCATGTGATCGGCGGCCCGGCGATGAAGGCCTTCTGGTATCATTTCGCCATATTGTTCGAGGCGCTGTTTATCCTGACAGCGGTTGACGCAGGGACGCGCGCGGGCCGTTTCATGCTGCAGGACCTGATCGGGCTGGCCGTGCCGCGCTTCAAGGATACAGCGGGTATCATGCCGGGGCTGGTGGCCACCGCGCTGACGGTTTCAGCCTGGGGCTTCTTCCTTTATCAGGGCGTCACGGACCCGCTCGGCGGCGTGAACACGCTATGGCCCGTATTCGGCATTTCCAACCAGATGCTGGCCGCGATCGCACTGATGCTGGCGACGGCGGTATTGTTCCGGATGAAGCGGAACCGCTACGCCTGGGTGACGATGATCCCGACCGCCTGGCTGCTGGTCTGCACGCTGTCGGCGGGATTGCTGAAGCTATTTTCGACCGATGCGAAGATCGGCTTCCTTGCCCATGCGGCGAAGTTCTCGGCAGCGGCGAATGAAGGCAAGTTGCTCAGCCCCGCCAAATCGATGGGGGAAATGCAGCAGATCATCTTCAACGATCGGGTGGACGCCGGACTTGTCGCCATTTTTCTGATGGTGGTGCTTTCGCTGCTGTTCTTCACCGTCCGCACCTGCCTTGCCGCGCGGCGGGCCGATGCGCCGACGGCGCGCGAAATCCCCGCGTCTCTGGTGCCAGCGGAATGATCGGCTTGTTCGACAGGATGCGCCGGATGGCGATGATGATGGTCGGTGTGCCCGATTATGAGGGCTATGCCCGCCACATGCACATGCATCATCCCGGCGAGCCGGTCATGACGCCCACCGAGTTTTTCCGCGATCGGCAGGAGGCGCGCTATGGCGGGAAGAATGGTGGCAAATGCTGTTGAGGGCGGCGGTCAACTGCGGGCGTTGAAACCTGCGATCATGCCAGCTGCGATGGACAGGGCGATCTCAGCCGCGCCAACTGCGCCGATGTCGAGCCCGGCCGGGCCGTCGATTCGCCCAATCTGCTCTGCGGAAAAGCCCATTGCCGACAGGCGCTCAAGCCGCGCCGCATGGCTCTTTCGCGATCCCAGCGCGGCGACATAGCCGGTCGGCGCGCGCAGGGCAGCGGCCAGAGCCGGATCGTCGATCTTGATATCATGGCTGAGCGTCACGACTGCCGTCGCTTCACCGGGACGGCGCGCCGCGATCGCCTCGTCGGGCCAGCGGTCGTCCAACTCGACGCCGGGGAAACGCTCTTCTGTCAGGAAGCGGCCGCGCGGATCGATCACCACGGGTCTGACGCCCATGGCCTGGGCAAGTGCGCATAAGGACTGCGCGATCTGCACTGCGCCCACGATCAGCAACTGGCGCGGCGGATCGTAACGGTTGTGGAACTGCCCCTCGATCACTGCCTCGCGGGTGATGCCTGTACCAAGGTCGGTGGAAAGGATGAGGGACCGCCCCCCATCGCGGGCCTCAGCAATCCGGTCGAACAGCGCAGGCGCGAAGCTCCCCTCCTCCACCGACTGGACCAGCACGCTGATCTCACCTCCGCAGGGAAGGCCCACTGCCCAGGCATCTCCATCAGCCACGCCATAGCGTTCGAGATGCGCCGGACGGCCCGCAATGACCTCCTCCGCGCGTTGCAGGACGTCGGCCTCAACGCAGCCGCCTGAAATGCTGCCTTCGAAACGGCCGTCGCGATGGACGATCATGTGGCTGCCGCGCGGCCGGGGGGCCGATCCCCATGTCGATACGACCGTTGCCAGCGCCATGGACGCGCCACGCCACTCGATCGCCTTGCGTATCACTGCGTCATTGTCGTTCAATCCCGGCCTCCTTGCCCATCGCACATAGGAGGTCGCCGATGCGTCGCCAAGCTAGACCAGCCGCCGCCCGGTCCACACGACCCGGCCGACGATCGCTACCAGCGATGGGTCGATGTCCACCCAATCGGGATAATGAACATTGTCGCTGCGCACACTGAACAATCCTCTGCGTGGACCCATCGCGATACGCTTCACCATCAACACGCCGTCCAGCCGCAACACATATACACCGTCGCGCAGCCGCATCGCGTCATCATCATGGTCGACCATGATCTCGTCACCATCATTGAGCGTCGGCGCCATCGATTCGCCATCCACCCGGATGATGGAAACTCTTTGAGGCTTCACACCCAGATGGCGCAACCAATTGGCGTCGAAAGCCATGACACCCGCCGCCCGCTCATCCTCGTCAAGCGAACCGGGTCCGGCCGACGCGCCGAGCGACAGGCGCGGCACAGGCACCACTGCGGGCAAAGGCCGCGATTTCCTTTCCACCGGGGCTTGGCGCGTCGGCCCACCCAGCAGGTCTTCGGCAACGCCAAAATAGCGGGCCAGCACCCGCCGGTCCTCCTCATCCAGCTTGCGGGGCGTGCCGCGCTTGATGAACTGCTGAACATAGGCCGGGTTGCGCTTCAGCAGGCGGGACAGGTCGGCATAATTCTCCCCCCTCTCGGCGATCAGCCGTTCCAGCACCACGCGCGGATCTTCTCCATTACCGACCATGATTCATCCATAATGATAGGATTTTTCCTAGACAAGTAGGAAATAGGGGGAGAAATAGGAAAACACTTAGGGATTCGCAGGGGGCGAATCGCATCGAAGAGGGAGATTGAACCGCATGCTGATTCGCGCCGTAGAGAAGTTCCTGCGGGACAACGGCATTCCGGCGACACGCTTTGGTCGTGAAAGCGTTCGCGATCCCCGTCTGGTGTTCGACCTGCGTCAAGGTCGCGAACCGGGGGAACGGATCAAAAGACGTATAGAACATTTCATGAACACATATCGCAGGAGCGCGGGTCAATGACAAGTCTGGATCATCTCCGCCAAGGCCGGAAACTGGTCGAAAATGAAGGAAGGCGCCTGAGCGGACAGGACCCCCTGCCCCGACTGCTCGCCCAATTGATCGAGCGTGCAGGCGAACCCGCCAGCATAGAACGCGCCATGAGCCGCCCCTGGGCCAGCGCATTGTTCCAAGGGAGGCGGCACGTCATTACGCTGCGGATAAAGGGACCGGACGCCAAAGATCGGCGAACCCGGTTTGCCGAGAGACTGGAGGAAGCGGAATGGACGCTGCCCAGACATTTTGTCGCCGACATCACGATTGACGGCGGCAGATCGGATGCGGATGACGAATGGATCGAACTGTCGGCGCTCACCATCGAAGATTGGTGAGCGGCAGTTCTCAGCGCGCCCGATCCGCCATGGCTCGCAATGTGCCAAGCGCGGCGCGCAGCGCCTGATCGACATCATCCTCGACCCGATCCCGCACCGGGACCCGCTGTTCGGTCGGCATGTCAGCGATGACACCGTCCGCCGCAGCAGTCCTGGTGCCGCGCACACGATCGGCGAGGCCTTTTTCGAACCGCGCGGTGAGTTCAGCCAGCGAAGGCAGGCCGGGAGCTGGCGGGATGTCGTTGGACAGCGTGGCGGGGGTGGGATCGGAGGCAATGACGCTCACGGCTTCAATTGCATCGCTGTCCGGGGCTTCTTCCGGCGTCGGCGCACCGGGCAAGATCAAGGCCTCTGCTTCCGGTTGATCCGATTCGAACTGTTCACCGCGCGCAGGACCAATCCGGGGAAAAATCTCCAAACCGCCAAAGTCGCGGCTCGCAAAGATGGGGGCACGCGCCGGGGCGTCGGGATGCGCGTCGGCGCGGCGCATCAGCGGGCTCGATATTCTGGAGGCTCCCGAGGTCCGGCCGCGAGACAGCCAGTTCAGCTTCGGCAATGCAAAACCCATATCACTCACTCCTGTAACGCTGCGAGAGCGTCGATCCTTTTTCATCGGCACGGGCGCCGCGTTGAAACTTACAAAGCCCATCGCCATCAGCGCGCCGAAGCCCGCAACGAGCAGGCGTGCCTTCAATCCCAGTGGCGGCGCGGCGGCTGGCAAGGCTTCGCTCAGCCCGCTCGACGCGACGATTGTCTCGACCAGTCCCACGGGCATCGCCAACAGGATCAGCGCGACCGCCACCCCCGCCAGCACGGCGGGGGTCATCGCCCTATGAAGTCGAACCACCGTCATGTTCCAGTTCAGGCGGCGGCGCGAATGCGCGCGATCCGCTGCGCCAGCAACCGCTCATAGACAGGCCCATAACGCAGAATATTTGACGACCAGTTACGCTCGCGTTCGACAAAGGTGCGAGCCGTCGCCCGCCGATCGTCCCAGAAACCACGATCAGCGAACATCTCTGCCAAAGCGGCCGCAATCGCCGCCGGATCGCCGGGCGCGAACAGCGTGCCCGTTACTCCATGTTCGATCAGTTCGCGATGACCGCCGACGTTGGAGGCAGCCACCAGCCGCCCCTGCGCCATCGCCTCCAGCGGCTTGAGCGGGGTTACAAGATCGGTGAGCCGCATCGCCTTGCGCGGATAAGCGAGGACATCGACCTGTGCATAATAATCCTCGACCTCATCATGAGGGACGCGCCCTACGAAGACGATATGGTCGGCGAAGGGCGAGGCCGTCGCCTGATCCCGCAGCGCCTGTTCGCGCGGGCCGCCGCCTACCAGCAGCAGCTTGACCTTGGGCCGTGCGCGCACCAGCCGGGGCATGGCGGCGATGAGGTCGTCCAAACCTTCATAATCATAGAAGCTGCCGATGAAGCCGACCACGTCGGCGCCCTCTAGCCCCAGCCGTGCGGTGAGCGCCGGATCGCGGCGCACTGGCGTTCCGAATTGCTCCATGTCCACGCCGTTGGGCGAGACGATGATCTTGGCCGGGTCGATCCCGCGCGCCACCAGGTCGCCGCGCAACCCTTCGCAGATGACCGCGACGGCATCGGCCGCGCGCACCGCATGGGTTTCCAGCTGCCGGGTCAGCCAATAGCGGGGGCTGCCCTCGGCGCCGGTGCCGTTTCCGACCGCTGCATCCTCCCAGAAGGCGCGGATTTCGTAGATCATGGGAATGTCGTGCCGCTTGGCCGCGCGTTGCGCCGCCATGGCGTTCAACACGGCCGAATGGGCGTGGATCACATCCGGCCGCCACTCCGCGATCAGCGAATCGATGGCATCCGCATGCGCCGCAATGTCCCGCCATTCGCGCAGCAACGGATTGCCGGTTGCCGGTGTGCCCGGCGTGCGATGAAAATGAAGGCCATCGACGACTTCTTCTGCCGGGCCTTTGGCGCCGTGACGCAATCCGGTGATTCCCCGCACGTCCCACCCCTGCGCCATTTGCGCTCGCAGGATCGCACGCGTGCGGAAGGTGTAGCCGCTATGCATCGGCAGGCTGTGATCGAGCACATGGAGTATCCGAGTCATGCGCTTCTTGTGCCGGAAAAGGTTTAACGGCCCGTCAACTCTGCCGCGCTAGGGAAAGGCCGTGGCCACAGAAGAACCCTTCGCGCGATGATTGACGCCCTTTCTCTGCTGATCAGCCATGGCGTGATCATGCTGGCGGCCTGGCGCCTGCTGCCGCGTGCCGATCTGGATGACGAATCTCAGGTGGAGCAATCGCGCGATGCGTGACCTGTTCTTCCTCGCCTTTCTCGGCGCCTTCCTCCTGCTAGGGCTGCGGCGTCCATTCCTGCTCGTGGCCGTCTACGCCTATATCGACATCGTCTCGCCGCAGCGGCTGTCCTACTTTCTTCTAAACCGCATTCCGATCTCCGCGATCGCCTTTGCTCTGGCGGTGGGCGCGTGGCTGCTGGTGGACAAGAAAACGGACTGCCGCTTTTCCATGCGCCAGCTGTTGTTGCTGATCCTGCTGGCCTGGTGCGGCTATACGACCGCGACGGCAGATTTTCCGCTGAACGCCCATACCAAGTGGGAATGGGTGTGGAAGGCGATGATCTTTGCGATCTTCCTGCCGCTCACTTTGCGTACGCGGCTGCGGCTTGAGGCACTGGCGCTCTTCATGGTGCTGTGTGCGAGCACAATCATCATCAATGGCGGCATGAAGACGGCGCTGTCGGGCGGCGGTTATGGCGTCCTTAACCTGATGGTGGACAATAATAGCGGCCTTTATGAAGGCAGCATTATCAGCTGCGTCGCCATCTCGCTGATCCCGCTCATCCTTTGGCTAGCAAAGCATGGGACGATCTTTCCGCCGGACTGGCGGGTGCGCGGCTTTGCTTATGCGCTGTGCCTTGCCTGCCTGCTGATGCCGATCGGCACCGAAGCGCGCACGGGGCTCGTCTGCATCGTCATTCTCGCTGGCATGATGCTGATGCGGTCGAAGCGGCGCTTTATCTATGGCCCATTGCTGGCTGTGGCCGCGCTGGCCGCCATCCCCTTCCTGCCCGCCAGCTTCACCCAGCGCATGTCGACCATCGAGAATCATCAGGGCGATGAAAGCGCTTCCACCCGCCTTGCCGTTTGGAAGTGGACGCTGGACTATGTGAAGGAACATCCCGGCGGGGGCGGCTTCGACAATTATCTCCAGAACAGCTTCACCTATTTCATGCAGGAACGGGTGACCGACAGCGGTGGGTCGCGCATGGAGCGGCGGCTCGTCACCGACAAGGGCCGCGCCTACCACAGCGCCTATTTCGAGATGCTGGGTGAGCAGGGCTATTTCGGCTTTGCGCTGTGGCTGCTGATTCATCTCATCTGTTTCATCCGCACCGAGGCCATAAGGCGTCGTTATCGCGGCCGCGATGGTCCGGGCGAGGCATGGGTCGCGCCTTTCGCGCTGGCGCTTCAGCAAGGCCATGTCATCTACATGATCGGTTCGCTGTTCGTCGGCATCGCTTACCAACCCTTCATCTTCATGATGCTATCGCTGCAAATCGGCCTCGACACCTATCTCACGCGCAAGCAGCGGGAAGGTGCGCGAGCCCCGGCCATTCCGTTGCGGCCCTTAAAGCCGATCACAGGGGGAGTATGATGAGCGGAGAACTCCGCATTCTGGGCATCGCCCATGGCTTGTTGCTCGGACTGGTGCTGGCGTCGCCCATGATCGGCAGGGAGTTCCTGCCCTGGGGCGTGGAAGCGCTGTTCATCATAGCAGCTTTCCAGCTGCGGCTTGCCGACCGGCGATGGGAAACCCGCGCGGGCCTGCGCGGCTGGGTCAGCCATATTCGCATGGCGCCCGGACGCCTCGTTCCGTGGGCTGCCACGGCGGTGGTGGCGGTTATCGCGGGACCAGAGCAGTCGGCGCTCGCCGGATCGATATTGGCGGCGGTGCTGATGGCGGAGTTGCTGCTTTATCCTGCCGGAGCTTATCTGCTTGGTCGCCTGCCCCGTGCCGGGATCGCGCTCCTCATCCTTCTTCTGCTCATCGGCTGCGGCCTTGCGGGACAGGGTCAGCCTGCCCGGCTCGCCATGGCTTTCGCGCTAGGGATGAGCGGCTGCATATTCTGGATGCGCGGGCCGGACGGTGAAGCACGGTCCACCATGATCGCCGGAGCCACAGCCGTGGGCTTCTTCACGATCGCACTGCTCTTGCCCGGTACGGCGATGATCGCCATGCCCGCCGCGATATTGGCCGCGACCCTCACTCTCGCGCACCTATCGGTCATCCGCCGCCATCCAGAGCATTGGCGGTTGCGCAGCAGCGGAACATTTCGTTGGCGCTTGACCGGCTCACAGCCCGGCCGATCCTGACCCGACGCGCCAAGGCCGGGAACGCAAGCGCGGTAAGGCGGGTTAATGGCTCTTGAGAAGGAGCCAAATGCCGCAACGCCTCGTCCACGCCAATGACAGCCTGCCGGGAATAGCGCGCCGCCCATTGAAACGGGGATGGGCCTATTTCCTCCCCGATGGCACGCGGATCACCGACCGGGACGAGATCGACAGGCTGAACGCCATCGGCATGCCGCCCGCTTACCGTGATTGCTGGTTCTGCCCGCTGCCGCATGGCCATATCCAGGCGACCGGCTATGACGACCGGGGCCGCAAGCAATATCGCTATCATCCCGAGTTCCGCGCCGCGCGAGAGGCGGAGAAATATGGCGGCTGCGCCTTGTTCGGCCGCGCGCTCCCCCGCCTGCGCGCGCGCATAGAGGCGGACTTGTCGATACGTGGCCTGCGCAAGGAAAGGACCTTGGCCGCAGTCGTGCGCTTGCTCGACCTTGCCAAGGTGCGCGTGGGCAATGAACAATATGCGGCAGCGAACAAGAGCTTCGGCGCCACGACCCTGCGCCGCCGCCATGTCGATCTTACCGGACAGAAGCTGCGGCTGCGCTATCGCGCCAAGTCGGGGCGCGAACATGACCTGACGATCAGCGACCGGCGTCTGCTCCGCTTCGTACGCGCGATGCAGGACCTGCCCGGGCAGCATCTGTTCCAATATCTGGACGAGGAAGGGATCGCCCGGCCGATCACTTCCGGAGACGTGAACGCCTATATTGCGGACGCGATGCGGCATGACTTCACGGCCAAGCATTTCCGTACATGGGGGGCTTCGGCCGTCGCTTTCGAGGCGTTGGCCTCCGGCCCCGTATCGCTCGCGCAGATGGTCGCGCCAGTGGCCGAAGCGCTCGGCAACACGCCCGCCATCAGCCGTAAAAGCTATATCCATCCGGCACTGATCGAATTGTGCAAGTCGGGGCAGGATGAATGGCGGGCAGGGCTTCGCTTGCCGCGCAGTACGCGCTATCTCACCCGCTACGAACGCGGATTGATCGCCTTTCTGGAAGAATGCGGGGCAAGCTCCTCTCTTCCTCTGGCGGCCTGACCGCTTACATTTTCAGGGATCCCCATGGCTGCAAAGAATGACCCGGCCTTCACGGTTCGCGCTCCTAACCTTTCGGAAATGTGGCACGCCACGGCGAACTGGTTTGCCATTCACTCTTTGCAGATAGTGATTGCCGTCGGGATCGGCGTCGCCATCTATCTCGCCCTCGCCGCGCTGCGGCAATTCGGAAAGCGGTTCAGGGGCAAGCCGGGCAGCACGCTCGGCGTTTCCAACCTCGTTGGGCGTGCTATCGCCCGGACCACCCACTTCTTCATGGCCCTGGTTGCCGCGCGGCTGGTGGTCAGCTACGCCAATCCTCCGCAGATGGTGATGAAGACCGTGATCTTCCTCTTCACCATCGCCGCCGTTTTCCAGGCCGCCATCTGGGCGCGCGAGATCATCCTGGGCCTCGTTGAACGCAAGACCGTTGGCGAGGACGCTCATGGCGAAACCCTCGCCAACGCCATGGGGTTGATCCGCGTCCTCGTGACTTTCGGCCTGTTCGCTATCGCCCTGGTGGTCGTACTCGACAATCTTGGCGTCAACGTAACGGGTCTGGTCGCGGGCCTTGGCATCGGCGGCATCGCCATCGGCCTCGCGGCGCAGGGCATCTTCTCGGACCTGTTCGCGGCGCTGTCGATCATCTTCGACAAGCCCTTCCGCCGGGGCGAGGTGATTACCTATGACCTGACCACTGCACGGGTCGAACGCATCGGCCTCAAGAGCACGCGCCTGCGCGCCATGACGGGCGAGAAGAAGGTCATCTCCAACGCCAACCTCCTGCAGAAGGAGATCACCAGCCTTCAAACGCTGGAGCAGCGCCGCGTGACGTTCGCAATCGGCATCATCTACCAGACCGCCGATGAGAAGGCCGACGCCATTCCGGAGCTGCTTGAAGAAATCGTGACAGCGGAAGGCATGAACTTCGTCAATGCGGGCTTGGTTCGCTTCGGCGCGAGCTCGCTGGATTATGAGCTCAACTTCGACGTCCCCTACCCTGACCAGCATGATTATTTCCAGTCGCGCCATCGCATCGGCCTTGCGATCTGGAAGCGGTTCAAGGCGGAAGGCATTGAATTCGCCTATCCCACCCAGACGAGTTTTACCGCAGCGCCGGACGGGCGGACGATCATGCCCTATCCCGATCCCATCCACATCGATCATGAAGGGAGTGCGCGGCTCACCTGATCGGGTTTTCGATTCGCTTCACCTACCCCTTGCTTGCCTAGGCTGTGTCAGCTGGTCAGGCAGCAGCATCGCTGATTGGGGATTGAAGATGTTGTCACGCGCCAAACTCGCCGCCGCTGCACTGCTGGGCTCTCTCGCCATGACTCCTGCGGCGCATGCCGAAGGACTTGGAGCCGAAGTCAATTACGGCCGGGCGAATGGTCATTGGGGCACCGAAATCGGCGCTGGCTATGCACTGGACGTGGCGGGTTTCAGCCTGACCCCCGGTGCGGGCGTTTACCTGCGCGATGGCGAGGCAAAGCTGTATGGCCGGGTCGAGGCAACCTACAGCCTGCCAGCCTTTGCGACGATCGGCGCTGGCATCCGGTTCAGCGGTGACAACAGCCGACCCTATGCCACCATCGCGATGCCGATCGTTCCGAAGCTGCGCGTGAAGGGCAATGTCGGCCCTAAATATTATGCCGTGGGCCTGACGCTCGGCTACTGACCCATGCCCCAAAGCGTGCCCGGTTGGAGCATGCCGTCTTGCAAGGCGAGGGCGCCATCCCTGTCCTTGGCGAGGAGCAGGGCGCCATCAAGGTCTATCCAGTCGGCGCCCTGCGCGACCAGCGCCGCAGGGGCAATCCCGAGCGACGTGCCGAGCATGCAGCCGACCATGATGCGGAAGCCCCGCGCCCTCGCAGCCCGGGCAAGAGCCAGCGCCTCGGTCAAACCGCCCGCCTTGTCCAGCTTGATATTGACCGCGTCAAAGTCCCCCAGTCGATCAAGGTCGGCACGCGTGTGGCAACTTTCGTCCGCGCAAAGGGGGAGCGGCGCCTTGACCCCCGCCAGCCTGTCCTCACGCCCGTGAAAAACCGGCTGCTCGACCATTTCCACACCGAGTTCGGCCAGAGCGCCCGCTTCCGCAGCGATGTCGAGATCGTGCCAGCTTTCATTGGCATCGACGATCAGCCGCGTGCCTGGCGCCCCGGCACGAACCGCTGCAATCCGGTCCCTGTCCCCCTCACCCGTCAGCTTGCATTTCAACAGGGCAAAGCCTCTGCCCGCCGCAGCACTGGCGTCGGCTTCCATCTGGTCCGGGTCATTCAGGCTGATGGTGAAAGCAGTGGGCAGCGGTGCAGGAGGTTGAACGCCCGCCAGTTGCCAAACGGGAATGCTCGCCTGTCTGGCCTCCAGGTCCCATAACGCGCAGTCAAGCGCGTTGCGCGCCGCGCCTCGAGGCATCGCTACCAGCAGCGCCTCGCGATCCAGCGGCCCCTGATAGGCGTTGATGGCGGCGGCACAGCCTTCGGCTGTTTCACCTTCGTAATAAATCGGCGTGCCTTCGCCCCTGCCCATATGTATGCCATCGCTCACGGTACAGACCACGACGTCCACAGAGGTTTTGGCGCCCCGGCTGATAATGAAGGCGCCCGCTACCGGCCAGCGTTCGATGGTGGCGGAAATTATACGTGTCATCGACGTTTCCTGATCGGCAATTTAAGGAGCGGACACAGGCTCTATGCGAAAATCGCGGGCCGCCGCATAGTCCCGCCAGATCTTATATAAGGATGGGTGCATCGTGACTTCCCGCGAATTGACCGGCTTTCTTTCCCTCGCCGAACAGCAGGACGGTGCGGCACAACGCCGGATGTCCGACCTGGCATGGCGCATCGGTTTTGGGGCGATCAGTTGGCCGTGGCTGCTCGCCAGTCTGTCGGGTGGGCGCAAAGCCGACAAACGCGCCCTGATGGATGAGTTGAACCTGCCCCATGATGCGCTTCCCCATCTTGGCAGCTGGAAGGCGGATGTCGGCTTTCTGCGCCATATCGTGCGGGAGATTGCGCGCTTGCGGCCTGCGCAGGTCGTGGAACTTGGCGCAGGCGCTTCCACATTGGTCGCGGCCAAGGCCTTGGCGATGCATGGCGGAGGCCGCCTGACCAGCTTTGACCAGCATGGCGGCTTTGTCGATGCTACCCGCAACTGGCTCTGCGATCATGGTCTACAAGCCGACTTGCGCCATGCGCCGCTGGCATCGGAGAGCAGCGATTGGCCGGGGCGCTGGTATGCGCTGGACGACCTGCCTGAGCGCATCGACCTCCTGATCATCGACGGGCCGCCATGGTCGGTCCATCCACTGGTGCGGGGTGCTGCGGACAGCCTGTTTGCACGGCTGTCGCCCAACGCCGTTGTCTTGCTGGATGACGCGGCGCGGCCGGGCGAGCGGATCGTGGCGCAACGCTGGCGTCAACGCTGGCCGCACATCGATTTTCGCCTGATGCATGACGGCACCAAGGGCACGCTGGTAGGGCGCAGGCGTGACATGTCGATCCCGGTCGCCAACGATAATGAAAGCGGGCGCGGGTGGCAGCATTTGCGCCGAACAGCCGCGATCGCGGGGCTGCTAGCGATCGGCTGGGTTGCCCGGGGTGCGTTGGGCGAGTTTCCACAGGCCGCGCAGGCCAGTCCCTTCCTCGACGAAGCAGCGGCGTCCCACCGTGCGGGCCTGTTGCGGCAAAATATGGCGTCTCAGGTGGAAAGCGCGACCCTCAACGGCGAGGAGATACGCCGTTCAACCGGGATCATCCTGCCATCCTTTCCCGGCAGCTGGCGTGTTACCGACGTTCAGCTCTTTCCGACGCCCGACAGCCCGGCCATAGCCATCTCGATTGTGACACCGGCAGGCGAACAACTCTCCTTCTTTGCGGACAAGGCCGAAACGCCTGCGGAAGGACGTCCCCTGATCGCCCGGCGCGCAACCGATATCATCGCCTATTGGGAAGCTGGCGACATGGCCTACGCGCTGACCGGGCGCACGGCCGCCCGCCGCATCATGACGCTGGCGGCGGAGATTACACCTGCCAGCTGACGCGGCACCGCTGATCCTCGTTGAGGCTTGGGACGGGGGCTGCTAAGCGCGCGCCCATGCAAGATGCGGAAAAGCCCATGCCGCGCGGCGGCGCGCGTTCGTCCCTTGGCAGCCTTGCCATGTTGTGGCGCTTCGCCACGCGCTATCCCGGACGTATCGCGGCCGCGCTCGCCGCGCTGATCGTCTCATCCGCCGCGACGCTCGCTATCCCCAGCGGCTTCCGCCTGGTCATCGACCGCGGATTCATGGGTGGCGGCGATATCAGTCGTTGGTTTCAGTATCTGGCTCTGATCGTGCTGATCCTTTCCCTGGCGACAGCGGCACGCTTCTACTTTGTGTCCTGGCTTGGGGAACGGGTGGTGGCCGATATCCGATCGGCAACGCAGGCCAATCTGCTGCGCCTCGAACCCCGTTTTTTTGAAGAGAACCGGCCGTCTGAAATCGCATCACGCATGACGGCGGACACCGCCATCATCGACCAGATCGTCGGCTCGACTGTGTCTGTCGCCTTGCGTAATCTGGTCACCGGGGTTGGTGGCCTCATCTACCTGTTCGCGCTCGCGCCCAAGCTCGCGGGCCTTCTGGTGCTTGGCATCCCTATCATTCTGGTCGTGATGATCAGCCTGGGCCGCCGTGTACGGCTTCTCTCCCGCGCCAGCCAGGACAGGCTGGCGGCCGTTGGCAGCGTAACGTCCGAAGTGCTGGGAGCCATGAAGATCGTTCAGGCATTCGGGCAGGAAGCGCGGGAATCCGCGCGCTTCGACACCACGGTGGAAGCAGGATTTGCGACAGCCCGGCGCCGCATCCTCCTCCGCGCGGCGATGACAGCCGTTGTCATCGCGCTGGTCTTTGGATCGATCACCGCGGTCATGTGGCAAGGCGCGTTGGATGTTGCGGCGGGCAGGCTTTCAGGCGGCAGCATCGCGGCGTTCGTTCTCACCGGAGGCCTTGTCGCGGGCGCATTTGGCGCGCTGTCCGAAACCTGGGGCGACCTGCTCCGGGGGGCTGGCGCGGCGAGCCGCTTGCATGAGCTTATGACGGCAAAGCCCGAAATCGTCGCTCCTGCTTTGCCCAAGCCGATTCCCCAGCTTCCGCATGGCGCGGACATCCAGTTCGACGGGGTGCATTTCAGCTATCCGACGCGACCGGGCGAAGCCGCGCTGCATGGCATCTCTATCGACATCGCAGCGGGTGAAACAGTGGCAGTCGTTGGGCCGTCAGGCGCGGGCAAGTCCACGCTGATCCAACTTGCGCTACGCTTCTATGATCCTGACACCGGGGCCATCCGGCTGAATGGCGTCGATCTGAGGGATGCCGACCCGGGGACGGTTCGGAATATGATGGCGATGGTGCCGCAAGACAGCGTCATCTTTGCTGCATCGGCGCGGGACAATCTGCGCTTTGGCCGCTGGGACGCGTCGGACGAGGAGATTTGGGGAGCAGCGCGCGCAGCCAATGCAGAGACGTTCCTGCGCGCGCTTCCCGAGGGGCTGGATACATTTTTGGGCGAAGGTGGAGCCCGGCTATCCGGGGGTCAAAGGCAGCGCCTTTCGATCGCGCGCGCCTTGCTCCGCGATGCGCCGATCCTGTTGCTGGACGAGGCGACCTCTGCGCTGGACGCGGAATCGGAGCGGCTGGTCCAGGACGCACTGGCGCGCCTGATGCAAGGGCGCACGACAATCGTCATCGCCCATCGGCTGGCAACGGTTCGCGCTGCTGACCGGATCATCGTACTCGATAATGGTCGCGTCGTGGAACAGGGCAATCATGCCGCACTGATGACCGAAAAGGGTCTGTACGCGCGTCTGGCGACACTTCAGTTTCAGGATGCACCAGCGGCCTGAGGCCGGTCGGCCTTCAAAGCTATATTATCCGCTGATCCTGACGATATGATCAAGGATGGCAGGGTGCAGGGGCCGTTCGAACCGGCAACCTGCTTCATGGCCCCGTGTCCAGAGGACATGAGCGCGTCGGCCCTCGAAGCCAGGCAGCATGACCCATAGGGAATCACCTGCGGCCAGCTTCATGAAGCTCTGCAGGAGGAAGCCATTAACAGACAAGTCGGCTACGCTGCTCTTGAACCAGTTTTCGCTTGGCCGCCTGACCTTGACGGGCACCTGAATATAGCGCCGATCAGTCTGGCGACCGCGCTTTTGGTTCAGGTCCAAGTGCAATTCAGCGCCCATGATCTAATGCGTTCCTTTGTGCGGAACATCTCACATTACGGTTAAGGAACCGTTGAGGCAGGGACCAAAAAAAGGGCCGCCGAAGCGACCCCGTAGATAACCAAAAGCTGATTGCGTCACCCCAGCCCGCGCCCGGAAACGGGAAGTCGAACATTCCCGGCCAGACAGCGGCGGCGTAGCCAGCTCTTAGAAGTTTCCATATTGTTCATTGCCCACGAAGCCCAGCTTCGTGACGCCAGCACGCTTGATCTCGGCCAGAACCTGATCAACGACGACATAGCGGGTCGCGGCATCGGGCTGGAACTGCAATTCGGGTTCGACCGGCAACCGCAGCGACTGCTGCAGATACTGACGCAGGGTCAGCAGGTCGATGGCCGAACCATTCCAGGTGATTATGCCGCCAGGATCGATCGCGACCTTGTTCTTGACAGGGTCGATGACGCTGTCCGTGGGCGGCGCATTCTGAGGTAGGTCGATCTTGACCGCGTGGGTCTGGATCGGGATCGTGATGATGAACATGATGAGGAGAACGAGCATGACGTCGATCAACGGCGTCGTGTTCATTTCCATCATCGGCTCGCCATCATCTTTTCCGGCGCTCATTGCCATGGGGCGATACTCCTAAAAACTTAGAGCCGCTGCACCGTCGAACCCGGTTCGGGTTCGGAGATGAAGCCGACCTTCGGGAAACCGGCGCGCTGCATCGTGTAGATGGTGCCGCCGATGCACCGGTAGGGGGTATTGATGTCCCCACGAATATGCACTTCCGGCAGATCCTCAGGCGTCATGTTCTCAACGCCACCTGCCTTCTTGATGTCCGCCTCAAGCTTCGCGACCGCGCGGTCGAGAAGTTCGTCCGAAGACACCCTGGTCAGATTCCAGTAAACCGCACAGCTGCCATCAGAAGCCTGCGTGATCGATAGCGACACATTCTCCGGCTTCGTCGTCGTCGGCTCGAATGCGACCTTGGGGAGCTGTAGCTGAACCGTCTGGACGACGACCGGAACCGCGATGAGGAAGATGATGAGCAACACCAGCATGACGTCGACGAGCGGCGTCGTGTTGATGTCGGACATCGGCTTGTCTTCACCGCCGTCGGAGCCAACACTCATTGCCATTGATAATTTCCTAACATGCGTGTCGATGGCGCCCCGTTATTCGGGACCCATGGCCGGTGGGGAAGCAGCGGTCGCAGCCGTCCACTAACCCCCACACCGGCTCCTTGACCCAATCAGGCCTTGGTCGGAGCAGCAGCCGTCTTGGCGGCAGGCGCAGCCGGGGCAGTCGCGAACGAAGGCTTAACAGCGCCGTTCGACACCAGGTGAGCCAGCAGATCGACGGTGAAGCCGTTCAGCTGTTCGGCGATCGACTTGTTGCGACGCTGCAGGAAGTTGTAGGCAAGCACGGCGGGAACGGCCACGGCCAGACCCAGCGCGGTCATGATCAGAGCTTCACCGACCGGACCGGCAACGGCGTCGATCGAGGCCTGACCGGCAGCGCCGATCTTGATGAGCGCGCGATAGATGCCGATAACCGTACCGAACAGACCGATGAACGGCGAAGTCGCACCGACGGTCGCGAGGAACGCCAGACCACCGCCCAGCTTCGAGTTGATCGAGGCTTCCGAACGGGCGAGCGAACCGTGCAGCCAGTCATGCGCCTCAACCGGATCGGTCAGCTTGGTGTGTTCTTCCTGAGCCTTGATGCCGTCATCGACGATCTGCTTGTAGGCCGAGTTCTTTTCGAGCTTGGCCGAACCTTCCTTGAGGGTAGCCGCGCGCCAGAAGGTCGCACGGACCTTCTTGCCCTGGTTGAGAACCTTCTGCTGTTCGATCAGCTTGGTGAACAGGATGTAGAAGGTGCCTACCGACATGCCGACCAGGATGATGAACACGGTCCATGCGATGGTGCCGCCCTGCTCCAGGGCTTCCATGAGGCCGTACGGATTCTCCGGCTTGGGCGCCGCAGCTGCTGCGAGATACATCAACATTTTCAAGACTTCCCTCTCAAAAGGATCAATAAAAGGGGAAGGCGGCAGCGGCGCCAGCCTTCCCGTTACAATTATTCAGGCAGTCGCCACGTAATGCGACCATTGTAGGTGTCGGACATAGGTCCGCCCCCGGCTGCGGTAGCGGGCTTGAACCTCGCCCGGCGCGGCAGGAGCCGACAGGTCGCCTCGTCAAGGTCGGAATGACCAGTAGAAGAGGTGACGGTGCAGCTCGTGACACGGCCATCAGGTCCGATTTCAAGCCGGAAACCCGCCGTACCGGAACGCTCCTCGCGTTGCGCACGGCTTGGATAGTCCGCATCGCTGAGCCAGCTACCGGGCGAACTGCGCGGCGTTGCACGCGAAGCAGGCACTGCCGGTGGCGGCGGTGGCGGTGGTGGAGCAGCAACCGGAACCGGATTGAAAACCGGCGGCGGCGTGCGCACCGTCTGGATTGGCGGCGCAGGAGCCGGCGTTTGAACGATCGGCGGAGGTGCGACGACTGGCGGCGGCTCGACCGGCTGGTCTGGCGGCGGCGGCGGCGGCTCCTCATCCGGTGGCGGTGGTTCCTCCTTCACGTCGATCACGTTCAGCTGTTCCGCCGCCTTTTTGACATATTTCATGCCAAGGCCGGTAACAAAGGCATAACCCAGAACAGCGTGAATCAGGGCGACGATGACGATCGAGATCGTACGACTCGATCCTTGCGAGTGGTCAGCATAGGCCATTCGGCAACGACACTCCTTAACTCAACTTACCATTGTTATAAGCAAACAAGCCAAAAATGGCCCTAGTTGACCAGGTCGTCCCTGGCCACCTTTGGCCCCCTTCCGCGCATTTGCTACCGCGCAAACTCCTATCGCGGCGCATCGTGGCACGCAAACGCTTTATCGACAGGATCATTTCCGATTAGCATTTTAATACAGAATGACTTGCCTGTGACAACATTGTCACGGATGACTTTAGGCAGGACGAACATGCAAAGAAAATCCTCCATGACCTTCAAAACAACTGCTGCAACATGCCTCATTTTCGCCGCATCTCCGCTGGTTTCAGCGGCCCAGCCGAGTATTGGCACAAAGTCCGCCACCCTTTCCTACGCCGATCTTGCGGATTTGGCAGACGCGGCTCCGCTGGTGGCCGTGGCACGCATCAGCAGCATAATTGCACTACCTGAAAAAACGGTCCAAAATGTGCCGACCGGTCAAAAACGGATCTTTGTCGAGGCCGAAGTCACGTCACTGATTCGCGGCGAAGGGGGAATCAGTCCACGCGTCCGCTATCTTTACGATGCGCCGCTCAATGCTCGCGGAAAGCTTCCCAAGCTGAAGAAAACCGAGGTCATCCTGTTTGCTCGCCCAGGAGGACGGCCGGGAGAAATCCAGCTGGTGGCGGGCGACGCTCAAATTCCTGCCACGGCTGCGGCGGTCGAGCAGATGAAGGTCATCCTGTCCGAACTGGTAGCTTCCAATGCACCGCCTCGCATCATAGGGCCTGGCGACGCATTCCACGTCGCAGGCACCGTTGCGGGCGAAGGCGAGACACAGATTTTCCTGCGGACGGCCACGGGCGATCCGGTGTCGCTTTCCATCCTGCGTCGCCCCGGACAGCAGCCGAAATGGGCCGTTGCCCTGGGCGAAATCGTCGATGAAGCGGCGCGGCCGCCTGCACCGGGAAGCCTTCTCTGGTATCGGCTGGCTTGCAGCCTGCCGCCCACCCTGCCGGGATCCTCGGTTCGCGCGCTCGCGCCTATCGATGCGGAGGCGGCTCGGATCGATTATGCCTTTGTCATCCAATCCCTCGGCAATTGCGGCCGCACCCGTTCCGCGCGTTGACGCCCTCGAACGCGTCGTCCTTGTCCTTTTTCTTGGACAGCGGCGCGTTGGCGGCTATCAGCGCGGCATTATATCAGCCTGAGGACAGCCACTATCATGACCAATCTTCACCGCCATGCCCCGCTGCGCGTCGCGCTTGTCGGCCTTGGCACGGTGGGCGGTGGCGTGATCCGGCTGTTACAGACAAATGCAGACCTGATCGCACGCCGCGCTGGCTGCCCGATTCAGATCGTCGCCATTTCCGCGCGTGACCGCAACAAGGACCGGGGCGTGGACCTGTCGCCCTATGAATGGGTGGACGACATGACCACCCTGCCCGGCCGCGACGATATAGATGTGGTGGTGGAGTTGATCGGGGGCGCCGACGGCCCCGCGCTCACCCTCGCCCGCCAGTGCCTTTCGGCCGGTAAGCCATTCGTTACGGCCAACAAGGCCATGCTGGCCCATCACGGCCTCGACCTCGCCACGCTGGCGGAGAAAGCCGGCATCGCCCTCAAATATGAAGCTGCTGTTGCCGGGGGCATTCCGGTCATCAAGGGCCTGCGCGAAGGCGCCGCCGCCAATGAGATCAGCCGCGTCTATGGCATCCTCAATGGCACCTGCAATTACATCCTGACCACGATGGAGAAGGAAGGGCGCGGTTTCGACGATGTGCTGAAGGAAGCGCAGGAGCTTGGCTATGCAGAAGCCGATCCCAGCTTCGACATCGACGGCGTCGATGCCGCGCACAAGCTGACCATACTCGCCAGCCTCGCCTTTGGGACGGAACTGGACTTTGGCAGCGTCGCGGTAACGGGCATCCGCCACGTCATCGCCGCCGACATCGCCGAAGCAGCGGCTATGGGTTATCGCATTCGCCTGGTCGGGATGGCCGAAAATGGGCCGGGTGGCTTGTTCCAGCGCGTTCACCCCATGCTCGTCCCCCTCGACCATCCGCTTGCTCACGTCGATGGCTCACTCAACGCCGTTGTGGCCGAAGGCAATTTCGTCGGCCGCCTCTTCTTCCAGGGCCGGGGCGCAGGGGATGGCCCCACGGCGTCGGCCGTGGTCGCAGATCTGATCGACGTCGCGCGTGATGAATATGGCGATGCGCTGGCGATGCCGGTCTCGGCATTGGCGCGGCAACCGGCAGCCGACGCAGGCGCGCGGATTGGCCGCAGCTATCTGCGCTTCAAAGTACAGGACCGCCCCGGCGTCCTTGCCGAGATCGCCGCTGCGACGCGCGACGCCGGTGTGTCGATCGAAAGCATGATCCAGCGCGGCGCAAGCCATGATGACAGCGTACTGATGGCGATCGTCACCCATGCCGGGGAAGAGCGCTGCGTCCTCGATACGCTTCGGCGGCTCGCGGGATCGGACAGCCTGCTCCAGGCTCCGATGGTCATGCATATTCTCGACTGAAAATGGATGCCATTTAACGAGGCGCGAAGCTGCGCATCAAAGTCTCGCGCAAAGGTTCGCCAAGTTTGAACAGGCGCAGACGGGCCTGTTTTGGACAACCCATGTTACCGATTATCCGGCATGGCCGCGCGTCGAAACGATAGGCGCTCAGCTTGTTGTCCGCGGGTCTTGGGCTGCCTTCCAACGGCAGGCGGCGCGAAGTCGGTCGACCGGACATGCACAGCGTCGGCACCGCCTGGCATGGCGCTACCTTGGCCGAGATAGGTTGAGGAGGATAAGCCGCGGGCTGAACTAGGCTGGCAGCAAGCAGCGCGGCGATCATCATTTCGACCCCTTGTCTTTGTTGGCCTTTTAACGCCACAGACGACCTTCCGTTGCATTGGCGCCGCGAAAAGCAGGCTGAGGCCGGGTGGATGGCTCGACAAGGCGGGGATGACCTCCTATCGCGCTGTTCACAAAGAGACAGCAGAGGGATTATCATGGTGCAGGCTAGCTCAGTTCTCGATCGTGTCCTGGTGCTTGAGATGGTGCGCGTCACCGAAGCGGCCGCCATCGCCGCCTCAAAGCTGATTGGACGCGGCGACGAAAAGGCGGCTGACGCTGCCGCTGTCGAAGCGATGCGCATGGCATTCAACGACCTCTACATGGACGGCACCGTCGTCATCGGCGAAGGTGAGCGCGACGAAGCACCGATGCTGTACATCGGCGAGAAGGTCGGCAACGCGATCGGAACAGGCCCGAAGATCGACATTGCTCTCGATCCGCTGGAAGGGACGACGATCACGGCGAAGGCCGGTCCCAACGCGCTCGCGGTTCTCGCCATTTCGGAAGAAGGCGGCTTGCTGAACGCGCCCGACGTCTACATGGAAAAGCTGGCGATCGGCCCCGGATATCCCGATGACATCATCGACCTCAACAAGCCGGTGAGGGAGAATGTCGAAGCGGTGGCGAAGGCAAAGGGCGTCGATCCTCATGAGATCATCGTCTGCGTTCTTGACCGGCCCCGGCATGAAAAGCTGATCGCGGAACTGCGCGCGATCGGATGCGGCATCATGCTGATCCCCGACGGCGACGTCGCCGGTGTGATCGCCACCACCGATCCGGAAACGAATATCGATATCTATATGGGTTCGGGCGGCGCGCCTGAAGGCGTACTGGCGTGCGCGGCACTGCGCTGCGTCGGCGGCCAGTTCAAGGGCAAGCTGCTGTTCCGCAATGACGATGAGCGGGCCCGCGCGTTCAAGTGGGGCATCACCGACCTCGATAAGGTTTATGACCTTAAGGAGCTCGCAAAGGGTGACTGCATCTTCGCGGCGACCGGCGTCACAGACGGCTCCCTGCTCGCGGGCGTCAAGCGGCTGCCCGGCGGCAAGCTGACCACGGATAGCGTCGTGATGCGCGCCAGCACCGGGACGGTTCGCTGGGTCAAGGGCGAGCATCATCTGGACAGGAAGCATTTCTGACCAGAATGGGAAGGCCGGTAACGAAAAAGGGGGCATCAAGCCCCCTTTTCTATGCGCTCCAGTCAGGCTGCCTCAGCGGCCAGCCCGGTGATTGAGATCGTGACCCAGAGCCAGTGTTACCACGCCCAGCAAGGTGTAAGCGCTTTCCTGCCATCCATGATCCAACGTCAACGCGCCCGCCATGATGCCCAGACCCAGCGAGCCGACGGCCGCTGGCATCATGAAGCCATGTTCCATCGCCCCATGCCCGAGCGCCACCGCGCCCAGCAGGATGGCGAGCACGAGCCCGACTTCGTGGAATAAAGGATTCTCAAATATCCCGCCCGCCGACGCCAGAACGCCAAGCAGCACAGCCGTGCCGATGCAATGCGCGACGCACATGCCCGACAGCGCAATCGCAATGCGATCAATGCGGCCATTTTGCAGGCGGGAGCGGATGCTGGTTGGCATGGTGACCAGTACATAGGCCAGACAAGATGAAGTTACAACATATCATCTGACAAATTCGTGAGGATCAACGATGCGTTTTCGCGAGACCGGGCAGCTAGTTCAAGCGGCAAGCCGCAGGCAATTCCGCCCGCTATTTTTGGCTCGGTAAAGTGCCTTGTCCGCTGCATCGAGGAGATCCGCCCTGCTGGCCCGTCCGTCGAGTTCGACAAGCCCTGCGCTGAAGGTAATGGCGATCGATTCGCTGCCTACGGTGCTGATCCGCTGGGCAGACACCATCTTCCGCAGCCGCTCGCACACCATGCTGGCACGCTGGATATCGGTGCCAGTCAGAAGGATCGCGAACTCCTCTCCACCTAGCCTTCCGATACTGTCCCCGCCGCGCAAGCCAGGACGCAGGCGCTCGACGAAGCTGGAGAGCACCTTGTCCCCTACCCCGTGGCCGTAGCGATCATTGACCGACTTGAAATGATCAATGTCGATCATCAGCAAACAGGCATTTGCGCCTCGCGCCACCCGCTTGATTTCCTGATCGAGTTTTTCGACGAAGGCCCAGCGGCTGTCGGCGCCGGTCAGCGTATCGACGGCGGCGACGCGCTGCAACGCCCTCTGCCGTGCCTTGTGCCGCGACATATCCCTGATCGTGCTGACCACTCCGATGGGAAGGCCCTGTTCGTCCAACACGGCGCGGGTGACCATCTCGCACCAATCCACCCCGTCCGTGAAAGCTGCCGGGCGGAACTCCACTGTCTGCACGTCGCCCGGCCGTGCCAGAGCACGCTGATGAGCATCGTGAACCTCCGCGCGATCCTTGGGATCGACCATGATGTCGGCCGAACGGCCGACGAGCATAGCGGGCGCGCAGCCGATCTGCTCGGCCGCTGAAGGCGAAGCATATTGGATGACTCCGTCAACGCTGACGTTCAACACCAGGTCGCCGCTATGTTCGGCTATTGCCCGATATCGGGCCTCGCTCGCCTGCAGCATCTGGAACAAGCGGCGGCGCCCGTTCAGTTCGGCTGCAATCGGCATGGACAGAAGGAAAGTGAAGGCGAGGAAGAACTGAAACAACTGGGTCCGTTCACCGACGCTACCGGCCAACATGTTCACCGGTCCATGGCCCGTTATGGTCGCTGCCCCGCCGATCACGGCAAGCAGCACGACGGCGGCCGCCGTTCCCAATGACCCGATGCGGAACGCGATCGCGACCAGCGGCAACAGCAGCAGGAACAGCAACGGGTAATGCGCGAAATAGAATATATGGACGATCACGGCCGCGAAAATAGCCAGAAGTGCCAAGGCCTCCAGCTTCTGCTTGCCGGATGTCTCCCGAGCCCATGTGCCAACCTGCCCCTGCAACAGCATCGTCAGGATCGGCGTGCAGACCAGGCCGCCCAGCACATGGCCACTATACCATTGTAGCCATGAAGGGCCGAAGGACACGGGCGTAAGGGTCGAGGCGACAAACGCCGCACCGGTAGCCGCGATGATATTGGCAGGGATGCAAAGTGCGAGGATGAAGACGAGGAGGGAGCGCTTCGACCCGTCACTCAGGTGGACGGGAATGAACCGACGGCACAGGATTGCGACGATCAGCGATTCGGCGATATTGATAAACGCCATGGGCAGGGCTGCCCATGGCCCCATGCCAAACAGCGTCGTCGATATGATGCTGGCAATGCCGCAAGCCACGATTACGCGCGGCCAATAGCTGGTTTCCGATGTCTGCAATTCCGCCATCAGCAACGCGTTGGCGGCCCATACAAACGCGAGCCCCCCTTCGAACCGCGAGCATAGCATCGCCAGCGTCGCCATAAGGAAATAGGCAATGCCAGCAACCAGCGGCGTCAGTCTGGAAGAAGGAGAACGGAGAATGGCAGGCATGACGCCCTCTGCCTAAGCAACCATCCTTAATATATAATAACCATGAGCGGCGCCGGACGACGACAAAAGCATCACTTTCATCATCTTACAATTTGGGCAGGCGTGCTTTCGGCGGTTCAGGCGGCAGTTCAGGCCTTTTCCAGCGTACATTGCAGCGGATGCTGGTTCTGCCGGGCGAAGTCCATCACCTGGTTCACCTTTGTCTCCGCCACTTCATAGCTGAAAATGCCGCAAACGCCGACGCCGCGCTGATGCACGTGGAGCATCACGCGGGTGGCTTCTTCCATGTCCATGCGGAAAAACTGCTGAAGGACATGCACGACGAATTCCATCGGCGTGTAGTCATCGTTCAGCATCAATACCTTGTAGAGAGACGGCTTCTTTGTGCGGGCGCGAGTGCGCGTCGCGATGCCGACATTGGGACCGCCAGGGCCTTCACCCTGATCATCCTGGTCCCGGCCCGCCATCTTCTCCCGATATATGCTGATGCTGCTCATGACGGGTGAGGATATGGCGATTCCGGCCCTCAAGGCAAGGGGCACAGATTGCAGGTCATCGTGCAAAGGAGGGCGGCGCAAAAGAATAGCGGCCCCCACCCCAGGGTGAGAGCCGCTTCATTCTTTCTAGTCTTTTACCGCCGATCAGGCGGCGAGCGACTTTACCTTGTCCGTGACAACGGTAACCCGCGCCGTCAGCGGCTGGGCGACTTCGCCAGCCAGCTTGATCAGCGCTTCGCTGCTCTTCGCGGCTTCCTTGGTCAGCTCGTCAAAGCTGCTCGAGAAAAGCTGGCTCTGCAGCTGGAAGAATTCCGTCGGCGTCTTGACGGTCGAGAAGCTCTTGAGCGAGGCAGTCGCCTTCTCGAAGTTCTTGCGGCTGTAATCGACAGCTTCCTGGCCCAGGGTCTCAATGCCCTTGGCAGCGATCTTGCCCGATTCGACCAGCGCTTCGACATTGCCCTTGGCGATGTCGCTCAGCTCTTCGATGGCCTTGGTCGACTTTTCGACGCCAGCCTTGGCCTTCTCGTTCAGACCGGCATAGGCCGTCTCGAACTTGGCCTTGGTCTCTTCAGCGAACTTCTTTCCGGTTTCGATCACGTCGTTCATCATCTTGGTTCCTTCTGTGGCAGGCAGCATGGTGGGCTCTACCGGCCCGGCCTCGGACGAAAGGCTCTTGGTTTCTTCGATTTCGATGGCAACCTCTTCGACCAGCGGCGCTGGTGCATGAGGGGCCGGTTCAATTGCTGGCGGAGCAGCCGGTTCAGGCGCTGCATCGACCGCCGTGGTGGCGGCGACGATCGCGACCGGATCAGGCTTTGCGGCTTTAACCGCCGCCTTCTTGACCGCCACGGCCTTCCGCGCTGGCGCAACCTTCGGGCTGACACTCACCGCTTCTTCCGCAGCCTTCAATGCTTCAGCCGCCGACAATGTAGAGCCGGGCGTCTTGGCCGCTGCCTTGCGGCGAGCAGGCTTTGGAGTGACTGGCATAAAAGGTTCTCCGTTGCTGCAGTGCACAATATATAATTCAAAACGCAAACGCAAGAATTTTTGTGCAGTGCAGCAAAATGAGATTGGCGGAGAAATCGGTCCTTGTTCTACCCGCCTGAAATCAGCGTGTTTTGTGAGGCTTAGCGCTCTCTAACATAGCGGCCTGGCGCATCCTCTATGGCCTTCAGAGAACCGGCACCAGGCACGCGCCCACCGTCTTTGGCAGAGACCATCGAATCACCATGAGAGCGAATCCATTCGATCCAGTCCGGCCACCAGCTTCCCTTCGTCTCCTTCGCGTTCGCCACGAAGTCGGCAAGGCTGGCAGGCAGTTCCTCGCATGCCCAATATTGATATTTATTCGCCGCCGGAGGATTGACCACGCCCGCGATATGGCCCGACCCCGCCAGCAGGAACCGGATCGGCCCGGCGAAGTGAGAAGTAATTTTCCACACGCTTTCCGGAGGGGCGATATGATCTTCCCGTCCCGCCTGGACATAAGCGGGCGTTTTCACCTTGCTCAGATCAAGCGGCGTTCCGTCGATGGTCAGCGCACCCGGCACCACCAACTGGTTGTCCCGATAAAGCTGCGTCAGGTAATTTTTGTGCCAGCGGGCAGGAAGATTGGTGGTGTCGCCATTCCAATATAGCAGGTCAAACGGTGGATAATCCTGCCCCAGCAGGTAATTATTGACCACATAGTTCCAGATCAGGTCGCGGCCGCGCAGCAGGTTGAACGTCGCGGCCATATAGCGCCCATCCAGGAAGCCCCCGGTCGAAAGCTGGTCAACCAGTTTCATCTGCTCATCATCGACGAACAGGCCAAGGTCCCCTGCCTCGGTGAAGTCCACCTGCGCCGTGAAGAAGGTCGCGCTCGCCACCTTGTCGGCTTCGCCACGTTCGGCAAGATAGGCCAGGGTCGCAGCAAGGGTGGTGCCCGCCACGCAATAACCGATCGTATGAACGCTCGGTACGCCGAGCAGTTCGCGCACGGTGTCGATCGCGTCGATCTGGCCCCGGACGATATAATCATCCCACAGCAGGTCCTTCATCGACGCATCGGCGGATTTCCAGGACAGCAGGAAGACGCTGATCCCCTGGTCGGTCGCCCATTTGACGAAGCTTTTTTCCGGTGACAGGTCGAGTATGTAGAAGCGATTGATCCACGCCGGGAAGATGACGAGGGGCGTTTCCAGCACCTTGTCCGTGGTCGGCGCATAGTGGATCAGCTGATAAAGCGGCGTTTCCTTGATCACCTTGCCGGGGGTGGTCGCGATGTTCCGGCCAAGCTCAAAGACGGTGCCGTCCGTCTGGGTCAGCTGACCTTTTTCCATGTCCGCCAGCATGTGCTGGAGGCCCTTGACCAGATTTTCGCCCCCGCTTTGCAGGGTTTTTTCCATGACGAGGGGGTTGGTCAGCGGAAAATTGCTGGGCGCCACCGCGTCCAGCATGCCGCTGGTGGCGAAACGCAGCTTTGCCTTTTGCTTGGGATCGACCCCATCGACCGCGTCCGTCAATTTCAGCAGATAGTCCGACATCAGCAGATAGCTTTGCCGGATCAGGTCGTAGAAAGGATGCTTGGTCCAGGCAGGATCGGCAAAGCGGCGATCTTTGCGCGCGGCTGGGCTTTCGGGAGGCGGCGCGTCCGGCTGGTCGCGAAGCATGCCCCCCGCGTCAAGAAAACGCTGCCACAGGGCCAGACCTTCATTGGCAAAGCCTGTCTGGATGCGCGCCACCGCATCCGGATCGAACGGCATCGCCCTCCCCGTGGCCCCGGCAGCCTGCTCCAGAATGAGCTGCTGCGCCCGGCCGACAACTTCTGTCCATTGCTGCATCTGTTCCAGCGTCGGCAGATGAGGCTCGTTGAGGTTCTGCGCTTCCATGGCCACCTTCCTCCCCTTGGCATCCTTCATGTCCGCCGCTTTCGCTGGCGTGAGCCAATCTGGCGGGCTATAGCCAGAGCGCATCGCGCGAAAGTGCGTGCAGCACTATTCCTCATGGAGACCTTTCAGGAAAGCCCTATAATGTCCGAAGAATTCTACCGCATGAAGCGCCTGCCACCCTATGTCATCGCTGAAGTCAATGCGATGCGGGCCGCCGCGCGAGCCGCGGGTGAGGACATTATCGACCTGGGCATGGGCAATCCTGATTTGCCGCCGCCCGACCATGTCATCGCCAAGCTGTGCGAAGTCGCGCAAAAACCGAGCGCCCACGGCTATTCCCAGTCGATGGGCATCCCGGGGCTTCGCAAGGCGCAGGCCAATTATTATGGCCGCCGCTTCGGCGTAGACCTGGATCCGGAGACCGAGGTCGTCGTGACCATGGGGTCGAAGGAAGGGCTTGCCAGCCTCGCGACCGCGATCACCGCGCCCGGCGACGTCGTTCTGGCGCCCAACCCCAGCTATCCGATTCACATGTTCGGCTTCATCATCGCTGGCGCGACCATTCGCTCGGTTCCGACGACGCCGGACGAAAATTACTGGAAGTCGCTGGAGCGCGCGATGGCTTTCACCGTACCGCGCCCCTCCATTCTGGTCGTCGGCTATCCCAGCAATCCCACGGCCGAAACGGTCGATCTTGCCTTTTACGAGCGGCTGGTCGCCTGGGCGAAGGAAAATAACGTCTGGGTCCTGTCCGACCTTGCTTATTCCGAGCTATATTATGACGGCAATCCGACGCCTTCGATCCTGCAGGTTCCAGGAGCCAAGGATGTCGCGGTCGAATTCACCTCGCTCAGCAAGACCTATTCGATGGCGGGATGGCGCATCGGCTTCGCGGTCGGCAACCGGAAACTGATCGCGGCGCTCAAGCGGGTAAAATCCTATCTCGATTATGGCGCATTCACGCCGATCCAGGCTGCGGCCTGCGCGGCGCTCAACGGGCCGCAGGATATTGTTCAGAAGAATCGCGAACTCTATCACAAGCGTCGCGATGTGATGGTCGAGGCATTCGGCCGCGCTGGCTGGGAAATTCCGGCGCCCAAGGCGTCGATGTTCGCCTGGGCGCCGCTGCCCCCCGCGCTCAAGGACATGGGCAGCCTGGAATTTTCCAAGCAGCTCCTCACCCACGCCAAGGTCGCGGTAGCGCCCGGCGTCGGCTATGGCGAGGATGGCGAAGGCTTCGTGCGCATCGCCATGGTGGAAAATGAGCAGCGGCTGCGGCAGGCGGCGCGCAACATCAAGCAGTATCTGAAGTCCATGGGCATCAATACGCCCGCCAAGGGCGCGGCCTGACGGAGGGGCAGCGAGTCTAGGCGTGTCGCTTCACTCGACAATCCCCCTGCCCCAGGTTTCGCAGGTCGCGCAGACGATCCAGCTCGCTTTGGCGCCGGTGTTCCTGCTCGCGGGCATCGGCGCGTTTCTTAACGTCTGCACGGGGCGCCTTGCCCGGATTATCGACAGGGCCAGACGTGTCGAAGAAAAGATACTCATGTCGCGCGGCAAGGAACATGACCGCCTGGTGGGTGAGATCCGCGTGCTGGACCGGCGCATGAGCGTGGTCAATGTCGCGATCTTCCTTTCCGTGGCGTCCGCCTGCGCGGTCTGTCTGGTCGTCATCCTGCTGTTTGCGGGCAATTTGTTCGGCGCGCACCTTGGCACGCCCATCGCCATTCTGTTCAGTCTTGCCATGCTGCTTCAGGCGGGAGGATTCGCGACGTTCATCCAGGAAATCCGTCTGGCATCGCGCACCATCCACATCCGCAACGAAGTGCTCTATCACAAGGTGGAGGGGGAAGACGGCGCATGACCAAATTCACGGTCAATGACCGGCCAGTCCAATATCGCATGGACCCCGACACGCCGCTACTGTGGGCGCTGCGCGACGCATCCAACCTGACCGGCACCAAATATGGTTGTGGGACGGGCGATTGCGGCGCCTGCACGGTTGATATCGATGGGCAGGCGGTGCGCTCATGCCAAGTCAGCATTAGGGAGACCGAAGGGCGCTTCGTCACCACCATAGAAGCGCTTTCCCCCGATCGCGGCCACCCGCTGCAACAGGTCTTCGCGGCCGACAATGTGTCGCAGTGCGGCTATTGCGTCCCCGGCATCCTCATGGCGGCATCGGTTCTGCTGAAGCGCAACAACGATCCGAGTGACGAGGATATCGACGCTGCCATCACCAACATATGCCGTTGCGGCATCTACCCCCGCCTGCGCGGCGCCATCAAACGTGCCGGGAAGGTGATGCGCGGGGAGGAGCAGGTCGAGGCAGCCCCGCCCCCCGGCGTATCGCCTGAAGAGGCTGCGCACGTAGTCCCCGCGCTCCGCCGTCCCTAGAGCTTCGTGCTTTAAATTGGAAACATCTCAATACCGTTCGCCCTGAGCTTGTCGAGCCGAAGGCCGGCGAAGCCAACGGCTCTACTTTTTTCACGAAGAGAAGGGCTTCGACAGGCTCAGCCCGAACGGGTGAGTGATTCAGATTAAAAGCACTCTACTTTAACCGAAACGATAGGCCGATACCGGCCATCCCCGCACGGCGTCGTCATAGTCAACCTGCGCGACATCATCGCCGCCCGCGCCCAGCGCCACCATCAGCGGCAGCAGATGCTCTTCACGAGGATGGGCGAAGCGCGCCTCCGGCAAAGTCTCCCACGCAGCGACGCGAGCCGATCGTCGTTGGGAGTCCGGGTCCGTTACCGCGTCAGTCAAAGCCTCATGCCATAATAGCGATGGTGTTCGCGCCTGCGAATCCTGGACCCGCATATTGTGGAAACTCATCCCCGACCCGATGATTACGACCCCTTCATCCCGCAACGGTTCAAGCGCGCGGCCCGCCGCGATATGCGCCTGTGGGTCGAGGTCTTTTCTCAACGACAGTTGCACGACAGGAATGTCGGCCTGCGGCCGCGTGACCTTCATCGGGATAAAGACGCCGTGGTCCCATCCACGTTCATACTCCTCGGCCACGGGGAAGCCAGCATCACGCAGCAGTTCGGCAGCGCGGTCGGCGACGGCGGGCGCTCCCGGCGCATCCCATTTCAGCGAATAGGTGTGCGGCGGGAAATTATAATAATCGAACAGAAGGTCCGGGCGATCCCCCTTGTGTACGGTAAGGACCGGCTCCTCCCAATGCGCCGACACGATCAACATCGCGCGCGGCCGTTCGGGCAGGCTCTCGACCAGTTGCGTCAGATAGTCCTGCATCGTCTGCCACATCGGGTCGCTGTGGGGGCGGTCAGGGTCTGCGGGGTCCATGAAGAAGCAAGGACCGCCACCGTGCGGGATATAAAGGCTGGGCTGTTTCATGACCGTTAGATCGCGCGCCGCCCCTCACCATGCAAGTGAGCGGCATGAAACAGTGCGTTTCGCCGTCCTACGCTTCGCTCGCCTCGATAATAGGAGCAATCGCCTGCGCCAGCGTGACGCCGGAATAGGGCTTCTTCAGCAAAGTGACGCCGCTGAACCGCTCAGGCAGGTCCAGGCCATCGCCATAGCCGGTCGCGAACAGAAAGCGGACGCCATTTTCCGTGAGCATGTCGGCGATGGGCAGGCTGGTTTCATTGCCCAGGTTGAAATCCAGGACGGCGAAATCGATCGCGTGCAGATCGATGGCTTCACGTGCCCGGCCGACACTGGCGGCGGTGACCACGTCCGCGCCCAGGTCGCGCAGCGCATCCTCACCATCCATCGCTATGATCATATTGTCCTCGACCAGAAGGACATTGCGCCCCTTGAGCAAGCCGGGAGCAGGCGCGGGCGCGGGCTTCGATCTTTCCCCAACGGTGACGTCCGGCAGAACCGACACGATATGCTGGGATGGGATGCAGAAATGCGCCTCCAGCCCGGAAAGGCGGTAGGTAATCTCGGCTTTGCCATCCAGGTCATACGGGATCGACCGTTCGATGACCGTGGACCCGAAACCCCGGCGGGTCGGGGCGACGACGGCCGGGCCACCGCTTTCGTTCCAGTCGAGCAGCAAGCTGCCCTCCGCATCGACACGCCAGTCGATCGCAACCGTGCCACCATCGGAAAGCGCGCCATATTTGGCGGCGTTGGTCAGTAGCTCATGTATCACCAGTGCTAGCACGGTGAAGGCCGACGGCGTCAGCAGTACATTGGGGCCGGTCTGTTTGACCCGGTCGCGCCGCTCACCCAGATAGGCCCCGGCCTCAACCTCGATCAGGTCCTGCAACCGTGCCGGTGCCCAGCGATCCGCCGTGATCTGATCATGAGCGCGAGCGAGGGCATGCACACGACTTTCCAACGTGGCGATGAATTCGTCCACCGACCGGGCATTGTCGCGCGTCTGGGACAAAAGCCCACGGATCAGCGACAATATGTTGCGGACCCGATGATTCAACTCGGCAATCAGCAGTTCCTGCTTTTCATGCGCCTTCTGCCGTTCCTCATTGGCGGAATCGGAAAGGCGTAGCACCACTTCCAGCAGAGCCGTCCGCAGTGCTTCGGCGACGCGCAATTCTGCCGGGGTGAAAGGCACCGACCTACCCTTCACCAATTGCGACCATTCCTCGAAACTCTTGCGCGGGGTCAGGCGCGGCCCGTTGGGGCCATATTCGATATGCTTTTCCTGATTACCTGCCCAGCGCACCGAACGCATCTGCTCGGCGCGGAACAGCACGACATAGTCGCGGGGTCGCCGTGATAGCGGAATGGCGAGCAGGCCCGCAGCGCGATCGGCATAGGCTTCCGCCTCCGGCATCACCCGGCCGAGGCAGTCGGTCGCGAACACCTGGCTGGCTGCCGCACGATTGAGCATCGAGACGATCGCCGCAAAAGCGGACCTGTCCGGCGTCAAACCGGCCAGCGTCACGTCCCCGTCGATATACACGCCGACGCCATCCGCAGGCACGGTGTCGAAGATGACGTCACCCAGCCAACGGGCGTTGGACAGCAGATCATGATCCTGCGCCACGGCGGACATAAGGCGGTCGGCAACTTGCCGCGCCTCCCCTTCATAATCCGCCGTCTCCGCCCGCTCGCGGCTTTCCAGCATCATGGAGAAGATCTGTCCGAACAGCTCAGCCGCGCTACGCTGCGCGAAGGTCGGCAGGCGCGGGCCATAATGGTGGCAGGCGAACAAACCCCACAAGCGCCCCTCGACAATGATCGAGATGGAAAGCGAAGCCCCCACGCCCATATTGCCGAGATATTCGATGTGAATCGGCGAAACCGCGCGCAGCAGGCACAACGACATGTCGAGCGCCGCGCCAGTGGGATCAAGCACGGGGATCACCGGAACCGGCTCTGCCTGTACGTCCGCGATGACGCGGAAAATGTTGCGCAGGTACAGCGCCCGGGCCTGCGTCGGAATGTCCGAAGCTGGATAATGCAGCCCGAAAAAGCTGTCGATGCCCGGCCGCAGCGCTTCGGCCACGACTTCGCCGTCGCCACCATCGGCAAAGCGGTAAACCATGACACGGTCGAATCCGGTCAAGGCCCTCACCTGCCTCGCCCCATCGCGCAGGAAGGCTGCCATGCTGTCCGTTTGAGCAAGCCGTGCGACCATGGAGCGCACCATGCTGGTCGCCTCGATCTCGTCCGCGAAAGCAGGTTCGGCCTCGATCACCACCAGCGAGCCCGAAAAATGAACGGCAATGTCAAAGGGCGGAACGCCGTCGATCAACACCAGCGAGAACATTCGTTCGACCGCGTCCGGGCCACGCAGCAGCGTGATGCGGTTCCGCAGCGAATGGATGGCATCGTCCCGGAACAGGCCGCTGATCGGCTTTCCCAACATCTGCTCAGGCGTCAGCCCGATGAACTGTTCACAATTTGCCGAGACACGGGAAACCAGCCAGTCGGCGGTCAGCGCAACCAGAAAGCCGAAAGGCTGTATGGTGCCCGGCACATGGATCGGTTCGCGATCGCAATTGCTGATGTCGACGGCGAAGTCGGCCATCTCCCGTCCATCGCGTTCAGCCATGACTGCTCACCCGTTCCGCCGCAGCACCTGCCGCGAACAGAGCGAAGGCGGCTTGCGCTCCCTGTATCGCGTTGTCGATCCAATCCTGGCCACCACCATCCGCCGCCTCGTCCAGCGCTTGCTGAAAGGCGATCCAGCTTCCCTGGCCGTGGACAGAGTTGAGATAGGCCCTGGGCAACCCGGCAGGCACGCGCCGCTCCAGCATGGCACCACCCAGCCGCGAACCTTCCAGGGCGTAGAGCGCACCCCATCGAAACCCTTCGCCCGCATGCGCCGTTGTTTCCAGTGGCTCCGGCAGCGTTTCGCCCAATAGAGCAAGGTCTTCCATCAACTGGGGCAAGCGCGGAGAATCGGGCAACGCCAACTGCTCCAGCGGCATGAGCGCACGTGCATGCGCTTTCAGAAAGGCACCATATTCCGCAGGGGAATCCAGTGAAAAGCCGGAAAAAAGATCATCCACCCGCTGATGGTTTTCCATCGTCGCTTTTCTTAAGGCCTGTCGAATTCGGCCGGCGTTGGACGTTCTTTTCACTCGTCGTTCCTAAAGGCTGTCACCGAGGCGCGCACTGATCTGGATCAGCTTTTAAGCTCGACGGCGGCGGTTGGTCGATTTTCTACTTAGATAATCGATTTGTGTACGCTAGGTCCCAATGACCATCTATATTTGTGAGATTCTTTCAAATCGCTGACGAACGAGTTCAGCGTCGCGACATGGCGGCAGACATAAAAGGGAAATCATGCGGGGCATGGCGCCCCTTTGGAAAGAAAAGACCATGTTGAGGAAAATGATGTTGGCGGGGCTGATGACCGCGACAGTTCTTGGCGGCGTGGCCCCTGCCTATGCGCAACGCGGGCAGGACGGATGGCGCGATCGCGGCAGTGAACAGTCTGGCCGGAACGACGGCCGGGCATCCCGGGGCGGCGGGCAGGATGGCGATCGCGCAAACGCCCGCGTGCGTAATCAGGCTTCCACCCAGCGTTGGCAAGAGCGCGTAAATGATCGCGCGCGGGTACAAACCGCTCCGGCACGACCCGATCGCCAGTGGCGTGCTGCGGAATCACGCGCCGATGCTGCTCGCAATGCGCAGCGCAACGATGCGCGCATCAGGGAACGGGCCGTTGGCGATCGTCCGCAGTGGCGGGATGACCGCCGGGACAACAACCGGGCGGAGTGGCGCGGCAATCGCGACGACCGGCGTCAGGACTGGCGTGATGGTCGCCGGGATGGACGCCCGGAAGGACGCCTCGACAGCGGCAACAACTGGCGTGGCAGCCTGGCGGGCAATCGCCGGTTTGAGGATCGCACCCGCTGGAACAGTCAGCGTCGCTGGGACAATGACTGGCGGCAGGACCGCCGCTATGACTGGCGCAGCTATCGCTCACGCTATGGCGACCGCTACCGGATGGGCCGCTATTATGCGCCGCGCGGATGGAGCTATGGCTACAGAAGCTTCTCTACAGGCATCTTCCTGAACAGCTTGCTGTTCTCGAACAACTATTGGATCAACGATCCATGGTCCTATCGCCTGCCGCCTGCCTACGGCACGCTGCGTTGGGTGCGCTATTATGACGATGCCCTGCTGGTCGATATCCGGGACGGCTATGTCGTAGATGTGATCCGCGACTTCTTCTGGTAAGCGCAGGATCATATCCGCTGATTTCATCTGGGCCTGGCGCCATGTGCGTCAGGCCCTTTTCATTTGCACCGGCGGGACGAGGGCGGCAGGAAGCGGGCATGACGGACGTGATTGATGATGGCGGCATCGCTTCGGCCACTCGGGCGAAGATCGGCGATGCGGTGCGCGCAAAGCTGGACCGCAACCCCTTGGTCAGCCGGATCGACGCCGCGAACCTTGAAATCTACGGTCGCCATGACTTCCTCAGTGCCGAGGAATGCGAAGGCTTGCGCGCGCTGATCGACGCGGACGCCCAGCCCTCCACGCTGTTTTCCGGCAGCGCGAATGCCGATTACCGCACCAGCCACAGCTGCAACCTTAGCCCCTGGCACCCACTGGTCGATGGCATCAGCCGCCAGATTTGCGCGCTGACCGGGTTGCCGCCCGAAAATGGCGAAACCTTGCAGGGTCAACGCTATGCGGTTGGTCAGGAATATAAGGCGCATTGCGATTATTTCCCGGTAACCGCCGACTATTGGCCCGCAATGATGAAAAAAGGCGGGCAGCGCAGTTGGACGGCGATGATCTATCTGTCGCCCGTCGCGGCGGGCGGGGAGACGCATTTTCCCCATTGCGAGTTCATGGTGCCTCCCGTTGCGGGGATGATCCTGATCTGGAACAACCTGAAGGCCGACGGTTCACCCAATCCGATGAGCCTGCATGCCGCCCGGCCGGTAGAAAGCGGCGTCAAATATGTCGTGACCAAATGGTTTCGGGAGCGGCGCTGGACGGCCTGACCGCAGCCTCGGCCCTTCATGTCCATGATACAAGTTGCGACATAAATGACTGATTCCTGACAGCGCCGTTCCCTGACGGTTCAGCGGCCGGGATGCATAACCCCATTGTTGGTGACGGAACCGGCCTACGGGATGAAAGTTTGATCCCAGCCGGTTCAGGCCGCCAAGCTGATGGGAGAAAATATATGCGTAAACTAATCATCCTCGGCCTGATCGCGGCAACTGCGATGCCAAGCGCGGTCATGGCCCAGTCGCGCGGCGAAGTGCGCGACAGTGCGCGGGACCTGCGTCAGGAGCAGCGCGAACTGCGCGACGCGCAACGCTATGGCTCGCGTCACGATGTGCGCGAACAGCGCCGCGACGTACGCGACGCCCGGCAGGAACTGCGCGAAGATTGGCGCGACTATCGCCGTTCGCACCGCGACGTCTATCGCGGCGGCAATTGGCGCGCGCCCTTCCGCTACAATCGCTGGGAAGTCGGGTCTCGACTGCGTCCGAGCTTCTATAATTCCCGCTATTATATCAGCGATCCCTATCGCTATCGCCTGCCCCGGCCCGCGAACCGCAACCTACGCTGGGTAAGGCATTATAACGATGTGCTGCTGGTCAACGTCCGCAGCGGGCGCGTAATGCAGGTCCATCGCGGCTTCTTCTGGTAACGCAGGACTAACGACGACGCGGCGGCTCCGGACTTCGGTTCGGGGCCGTTCGCTATTTTTTCGACACAGAAGAGCGGTCGCGGTGCAGCCCCTGCTACTACCTCAATTTTCGGAAATCCCCTTGGCCGCGCCGCCCGTCTCCGAGCAGGCGCGGCCGATGGCACGCACTGGGCGCACCATCAGTCCGAAAGGGGGTGGACCGGAATAGGAACGCTTAGCGGAGGCTAATGTTCCCCTGCGTTAACCTAGTGCTTCTGCGATCAGGCGGCGGCTGTTTGCCACGCCATAAAGGGCGATGAAGCTGCCCATGCGAGGCCCCTGATCGGCACCTAGCAACGTCTGATACAGCGCTTTGAACCAGTCACGCAGTTCAGCAAAGCCAAAGGCCTCGTCCTTGCCGATCGCATAAACGATATTCTGGATATCTTCGGCGGTGGCGTCATCGCCCAGCGCCGCCAGTTCCGCGTCCAGCCTGCGCAGCGCCTCGGCTTCATGGGCCTCCGGCGCGCGACGCTTCAGCGTCGGCGCCACGAAGTCGCGATGATAGGCGAGCGCATGCCCGATCAGCGCATCCAGTTCAGGATAAGTCTGCGCGCTCGCTTCAGGGACGTAATTTTGCAGATATCCCCACACCTGTTCCCGGCTGGCGTCGCCCATGACGCCGACCAGATTGAGCAACAGGCCGAAGGTCACCGGCAGCTTGCCGTCGGGCAGCTTTCCATCATGGATATGATGCACCGGATTGCCAAGCTGCTGCTCGACCTGCTGGTTGGGATAGTTCACCCGGAACTGCCAATATTCGTCCACCGCGCGCGGGATCACGCCCATGTGCAGCTGCTTGGCCTTCTTGGGCTCCCGATAGGCGTAAAAGGCCAGGCTTTCCTGCGGCCCATAGGTCAGCCACTGCTCAAGGCTCAGGCCATTGCCCTTGGACTTGGAGATCTTCTCCCCCTTTTCGTCCAGGAACATCTCATAGTTGAAACCTTCGGGCGGGCGCGCGCCCAGCGCGCGGCAGATCTTGGATGACTGGGTCACCGAATCGATCAGATCCTTGCCCGCCATCTCATAATCGACGCCCAGCGCGACCCAGCGCATCGCCCAGTCGACCTTCCATTGCAGTTTCGCGCCGCCGGACAGGATCGACTGTTCAACCATCTCGCCCTCATCCTCGAACCGGACGAGCCCGGCGTCGGCATCCAACACCTCGATCGGCACCTGAAGGACGATGCCGCTCTTCGGGCTGACCGGCAGCACCGGCGAATAGGTCGCCTGCCGCTCCTTGCGCAGCGTCGGCAGCATGATGTCCATGATGTCCTGATAGTGACGCAGGACATTCTTCAGCGCATCGTCGAACGCGCCGGACTTGTACCGGTCGGTCGTGGACACGAACTCATAATCGAACCCGAAGCGGTCCAGAAATTCGCGCAGCATGGCGTTATTGTGGTGCGCGAAGCTTTCGAACTTCTCGAACGGATCGGGCACCTGAGTCAGCGGCTTGCCAAGATGGTCCGCCAGCATCGCCTGGTTCGGCACATTGTCGGGCACCTTGCGCAGCCCGTCCATATCGTCGCTAAACGCGATCAGGCGCGTGGGTATGTCGGACAGCGCATGATAGGCGTTGCGCACCATCGTCGTGCGCAACACTTCGTTGAAGGTGCCGATGTGCGGCAGGCCGGACGGGCCATAGCCGGTCTCGAACAGGATATGGCCTTTGTCGGGAGCGCCGTTCTGATAGCGCTTCAGCAGCTTGCGCGCTTCTTCATAGGGCCAGGCCTTGGACGCCTGAGCGGCGGTGCGGAGGATATCGGACACGGTCATGATGCACACGCCCCTAGCCTTGGAAGGCCGGAAATGGAACGCCTTTCCGCACAGCGGCGCGCGTACCGGCCGCACTGCCGAGAGATTATGTTTAACCTTGATTAACCTTAATGCGGCACATTTATCGCTGATAGCCGCCGGAAAGGGGATTGCGGGCACCATGCAGATACCACGTAGCCGTCAACGCATTGGGGTCGATATCAGCGTTGTCGTCACAACCGTGCTCGACAGCCTGGAGGGGACGATCGTCGATCTTAGCGAAGGAGGTGCGCAGATCCGTGGCTGCACCCTGCCCGCACGAAGCCAGTGCCAGATCGGGTTTGAAGGACAGATCGTTTTCGGAACGGTGCAATGGTCCGAACCCGACCGCATCGGGGTTCGCTTTCCCTATGAACTGGTCGAAGGCCCGCTGTTCGACTTGCTGGAGATGGCGCGCACCCGCCTGCGCTTGCCACTGACGGATAGACATGGCGGACGCGGCTTTGCCCCGCGCACCTTTTCCTCACCACCAACCGGATTTGGCCGCCGCGCAAGCTGAGTTGAGCCTTTTTCCGGTTTCCCTTTTGTTCCCGGTCGCCTAAGCGATTGGAGTGATCGACCCCACTGCCCTGCCCGCCCTTCATGCCAGCCATGGTGGGATCTGGTTGCGCGAGGGTGAAGACACCCGGGCGGTAGCAAAGGGAGCGGCCATAGCCTGCGCCGCAGAGACGCCCACTTTGCTGCTCAATGCGCCGCTGACGGGGCAAAGGCTCGGCTATCCTGAACTTAACGGCCTGGACCTGCTGGAACTCTGGGCTTTCGTCCATCCCGCTCGCTTTCTTGTCCCCACGCCCAAGGGCCTCGCCGAAGCACTCGGCCTGGAACGGCCGGGCAGCGAAGCGGACATTCCGCAGCTGCTGCAAGCCGCCACCGCCGCGCTGCTGGGCATGCTCGGATCGCCTTCATGGACCGAGCGGGAGGGCGGCTGGACTTCCGCCCAGACGCTGCACCGCCTCCGCTGGCCATGGGCGCCGCTCATCGCGTCCCGGATAAGCCGACCGCCCGAAGCAGAGCGCTGGTTATTTTCTCGCTTGCCCGAATGGGAGGAAACGCCGCCGCGTCCAGCGCCACGCACCATCTCCCTCGATGAAGAGGCGGTATTGGAGCGGCTGGCGCATCTGACCGGTAGCGCGGCAGAAGCACGACCCGGCCAGCGCGCCTATGCGGCGGCAGCCGTGGAAAGCTTCCGCCCGCGCCAGCATCGGGATCAACCCAACATGCTGCTGGCGGAGGCTGGCACCGGGATCGGCAAGACATTGGGCTATCTCGCCCCGGCCTCGCTCTGGGCTTCGGAAGCGCAGGGCACGGTCTGGATATCGACCTATACCAAAGCGCTCCAACGGCAGCTTGATCGCGAAAGCCTTCGCCTCTTCCCCGATCCGGCAACGGCAGCGCGGCGCATCGTCGTACGCAAGGGGCGCGAAAATTACCTCTGCCTGCTGAACCTTGAGGATGCGCTACAGGGCGGCTTTTCCGGCCGGGCAGCGATCCTCGCCCAACTTGTCGCGCGCTGGGCGGCGTTCAGCAAGGATGGCGACATGGTCGGCGGCGACCTGCCCGGCTGGCTGCCGACATTGTTCCGCCGCAACGGATCGACAGCGCTGACCGACCGCCGGGGCGAATGCATCTATGCGGGCTGTCCGCATTATCGCAAATGCTTCATCGAACGGTCGGCGCGCGCCTCGGCCGACGCGGACATCGTCATCGCCAATCACGCCCTCGTCATGATCAACGCCGCGCGTGGCCGTGAGACAGGCCAGCGCCCCCAGCGCATCATCTTCGATGAGGGCCATCACCTCTTCGACGCCGCCGACTCCACCTTTTCCGTCGCCTTGTCGGGGCAGGAAGCCATCGAGCTGCGCCGCTGGGTCATGGGACCCGAAGGCAATTCGCGTGGCCGTCGGCGCGGCCTTGCCGCCCGCCTGTCGGATCTGGCCAGCTATGACGAGGAAGGCGGCCAGGCGATCCGCGCAGCGGCGGACGCCGCGCGCGCGCTGCCAGCCGATGAGTGGCTGAAGCGGATCGTCGCAGGAGAGCCCTTCGGACCACTAGAACAGCTGCTCGCAGCCGTGCGTGGCACGGTCTATGCCCGCGCCGCCGACGTGGGGGAAGCGGACGCGGGCTATGGCCTCGAAACGGAAGTTGCCGAACCCGACGGCCCGCTGGTCGAAGCCGCGCAGGAGGCGGCGCTGGCCCTCGACGCTTTGCTGCGGCCGCTGAACCGGCTCAGCAAACGGCTGGAGGCAGTCATTGAGGATGCGCCCGATTGGCTCGACGGCGCAGCCCGTGCCCGGATCGAAGGCGCGATTGCCTCCCTTGGCTGGCGGTGCGACCTTATCGCCGCCTGGCTGGCGCTGCTCGCGCGGATCGGCGGCCCGGCTGATGCGGATTTCGTCGACTGGATGACGGTCGACCGCATCGAAGGGCGGGAATTCGACATCGGCATCCACCGTCACTGGCTGGACCCCACCCGTCCCCTCGCTGAAACCGTTCTGAAACCTGCACAGGGCGTGCTTATAACCTCCGCGACACTCAAGGGCGGCGGCGATTGGGACAATGCGGAAAGCCGCAGCGGGGCGAGCCATCTCCCGCACGGTGCCCAGCGGTTCGAAGCGGCAAGCCCGTTCGACTATCCCGGCCGCGCCGAGGTGCTGGTCGTCACCGACATCAAGCGCGGCGACATTGCCGCACTGTCGGGCGCCTATGGGCGGCTGATCGAGGCCGCGGGCGGTGGGACGCTCGGCCTGTTCACGGCTATACGGCGGTTGCGCGCGGTCCATGCCCGCATAGCCGATCGTCTGGCACGGGCGGGTCTGCCGCTCTACGCCCAGCATGTCGATCCGATGGACACCGGCACGCTGATCGACATTTTCCGCGACGATCCGCGTGCCTCGCTGCTCGGCACCGACGCCTTGCGCGACGGCGTCGATGTGCCCGGCCATTCGCTGCGGCTCGTCGTGATGGAGGGCGTTCCCTGGTCGAAGCCTACAGTGCTGCACGCCGCCCGCCGTCTCGCCGGAGGGGGCGCCGCCTATGACGATCGGCTGATCCGCGCCCGGCTGGCCCAGGCCTTTGGCCGCCTGATCCGCCGCGCCGAGGATCGCGGCGCCTTCGTCATCTTATCGGCCGCGATGCCCAGCCGGCTGCTGAGCGCCTTTCCGCCGGGCACCCCCATTCGCCGCCTTACCCTTGACGAAGCGATCATTGCGGTCAGCGCCCATTCCCACGCTGGCCTTGGCGCCGGCATGTCGCTAGGGCAACGGGGACACGAATCCGGCATTCCCGACCTGGAGCAAAGATGAAGCGGTTGACCCTGTTGCGCCACGCCAAGTCCGACTGGGACGATCCGGTAGAGCGGGATTTCGACCGGCCGCTGAACCGGCGCGGGGAAAAGGCGGCGCTGCTGATCGGTCAATATGCCCGCAACCGGAAAATGCAGTTCGACTTTCTCGTCGCCTCTCCCGCCGTCCGGGTCGTGCAGACGCTCGATACTTTCCTTGAAGGCTACGGCCAGCCACTCGATCCTCATTGGGATCGCCGCATATATCTGGCGTCCGTGGCAACGCTACTGGATGTGCTGCGCGATCTACCCGACACCGCCAGCAACGTGATCCTGGCAGGGCATAATCCTGGTCTCGAAGAACTGATCCTGGAACTGGTGCCGGACAATGACGCCAGCCCGCTGCGCAGCGATGTCGAAGTGAAGTTTCCAACCGCCAGCATCGCGGTTCTGGATCTGGATGTCGATCGGTGGGAAGATGCCAAGCCGGATGTGGCATCATTTGTCAGCTTCACCCGCCCGCGCGATCTGGATCCCGCGCTTGGTCCAGAATCGCGTTAAATCAACTGTTCTAAGTGACCAAGGCGGCTGCTGGCGTAGAGTGAGTTCAACCCGTCCCCCCACCTCCGTTCGGGCTGAGCTTGTCGAAGCCCTCTTCTTTTTGAGGGGCAGTAAAGCCCTTCGATAAGCTTGGGGCGAACGGGTTTAAAGGGCGGCACTGAATTAGAGCACGAAGCACTACGTAAATACGAGGCGCTGAACTTACTCCCCGATAGCCTGCGCCAAGGCCGCCCGGATCGCCTGAAGCCGATCCAGCAAATCCGCACCCGGCTCAGGCTTGGCCGAAACAGCAGGAGCTGGAACAGCGGCAGGCTTCGCCACGGCTATACCATCGGCCAGCGCCTTCTGCGCGCCCCGCACCGTGAAGCCCTCCACGTTCAACAACTGATTGATGCGCCTGACCAGCGCCACATCCGCTGGCCTGTAATAACGACGATTGCCCGACCGCTGGAGAGGCCGCAGCTGGGGAAAACGCGTTTCCCAATAGCGCAGAATATGCTGCGGGAGCCCCAGTTCCCCGGACAGCTCGCTAATCGTCAGGAACGCACCCTCTGCCTTTTCCATGGGTCCGATGTTGCACCTATCAGGGCGCAAAGGTCAACCATGCGCAGGAATAACTGGCAGCTATCCTAACCCATCAGGATGCGGCAACGCGGTCCCGCATGGTCTGGCTGGCGCGGAAGGTCAGCACGCGGCGCGGTTCGATCGGCACCTCAACCCCTGTCTTGGGATTACGGCCCATGCGCTGGGTCTTGTCGCGCAGAACGAAGGTGCCAAAGCTCGATATCTTCACATTTTCCCCGCGTTCCAGCGCGGAAGTCATATGTTCCAATATGGATTCGATAAGCGCCGCAGCCTCGGATCGTGAAAGGCCAATATGACGATTGACGCTTTCCGCCAGATCTGCGCGTGTCAGGGTGCCATTGCCAGTCATCGAACGTCCCCACCTTCATCCGCCGGGTTATTGCCGACGACAATGGTAAATTGTGCGATAAGCTGAGTGATTCGGCAAGATGACTCGCCCAAGAAAGTCAAAGAATTCCGGGGAGATGCCCCGGATTAGACCCGAAGGACGCAGGCGCCCCAGGTAAAGCCCCCGCCCATCGCCTCCAGCACGAGTAGGTCGCCCGGCTGAATCCGGCCATCCCGCATGGCCAGGTCAAGCGCCAATGGCACCGAAGCGGCGGAAGTATTGGCGTGACGATCCACCGTCATGACGATCCGATCCGGCGACAGCTTCAGCTTCCGCGCGGTGGCGTCCAGAATGCGCGCATTCGCCTGGTGCGGAATGAGCCAGTCGATCTGGTCCGTGCTCAAACCCGCTATTTGCATGACCTCGGTCAGCACCGAAGCAAGGTTGACGACCGCATGGCGGAAGACTTCCTGTCCCTTCATGCGCAGCTTGCCGACCGTCTTCGTCGTCGAAGGCCCGCCATCGACATAGAGAAGCTGGTTATGGCGTCCATCGGCATGCAGCTTGGAAGCCAATATGCCGCGCGCGCCGTCTGCGCTTTCCTCCGCGCCCAGCACGATGGCCCCCGCGCCGTCCCCGAACAGGACGCAGGTCGTCCGATCTTCCCAGTCGAGAATGCGGCTGAACGTCTCCGACCCGATCACCAGTGCCTTCTGCGCGGCGCCCGACCGGATCATGCTGTCCGCCACCGTCACCGCATAGAGAAAGCCCGAGCACACAGCCGCGACGTCGAATGCCACGCAATCATCGATGCCCAGCGCAGCCTGAACAATGGTCGCGCTGGCGGGAAAAGTCTGGTCTGGCGTCGCCGTGGCCAGAATGATGAGGTCGATATCCTGCGCAGCCAGGCCCGCCGCGTCCAGTGCCGCGCGAGCAGCATCGGTCGCAAGGCTTGCGGTTGTTTCGCCGTCGCCCGCGATGTGGCGATTGCGGATGCCGGTGCGCTCGACGATCCATTCGTCGCTCGTGTCCACGGTCTCCGCCAGTTCAGCATTGCTGACAGCACGAACCGGGAGAGCCGACCCCGTACCGAGAAGAACGGACCTGCGAATCACTTTGCGGCGAGCTCCTGTTTGGACGCCACGGCCGAAAGCGCGCTGACGCCCGCCATGTCGGCGGCGATACGCCGCGTAATATCTTCTTCCAACAGCCGCGCAGCGACATGGACGGCATTGGCCACGCCCTTGTCATTGGCGTTGCCATGACTTTTCACCACGACACCGTTCAGGCCCAGAAACACCGCACCATTATGGTTGTTGGGGTCCAGATGATGCTTGAGCAGATGCATGGCGGGCTTGGAAATCAGGAACCCGATCTTGGACCGGATCGAGCTGGTAAAGGCCGTGCGCAGCAGGTCGGTGACGAAACGGGCCGTGCCCTCCGCCGTCTTCAGCGCCACATTGCCGGAAAAACCGTCGCTGACGATCACATCGGCCTCGCCACGTCCGATCTTGTCGCCTTCGGTAAAGCCATCGAACGACAGGGGCAGGCTCGTCGCCGCGCGCAGGATCGCGGCGGCGTCACGGATTTCTTCCGTGCCCTTCATGTCTTCCGTGCCGATGTTCATGATGCGAACGCGTGGGCGTTCAAGATCGAAAGCGATGCGCGCATAGGCCGCGCCCATCACCGCAAACTGCACCAGGTTGCGGGCGTCGCATTCCGTATTGGCGCCCAGGTCCAGCATGACGACGTCATTGTCGCCGAGCGTAGGCAACAAAGCCGCCAGAGCGGGCCGATCAATCCCCGGCATGGTACGCAGCGCTAGCTTGGCCATCGCCATCAACGCGCCGGTATTGCCGGATGAAACCGCAGCACCCGCCTCGCCAGCCTTCACCGCCGCGATCGCCATGCTCATGGAGCTGGCTTTCTTGCGAATGGCGGCGCTGGGTTTATCCCCCGCAGACACGACATCGCTGGCGTGCACCACTTCGGAAGCAGCACGCAGATTCGGATGATTGTCGAGGGCGGCCTTGATCCGCGCCTCGTCTCCGAAAAGGGTGAAGCGTAGCCCTTCGTGGCGGTGACGGGCGAGCGCTACACCCGCCATCATCACGCGCACACCTTCATCCCCGCCCATCGCGTCGATTGCGATTCGCGGTTGACTGGACACTTCAGGACACCTTTGCAGGAGGGAGTGTGTCGTCAGGCCCCGACGGCAACGACTTCGCGGCCGTTATAGTGGCCGCAGGCGTCGCACAGATTATGCGGGCGCTTGAGTTCACCGCAGTTCGAGCATTCCTGGAACGCTTCAACGCGCAGCGCGTCGTGGCTGCGACGCATGCCGCGACGGGACGGGGAAGTTTTCCTCTTGGGGACAGCCATGTCGGCACCTTATTCCATAATTAGATCTGGTTAAGCGACTGGCCGAAATCCGATGAACATCGACGCCACAGGCGCCGCAGACCCATGCGGCCCGGGTGATCGCGAAGCCCTGCGCCTATAGCGTTTTTTGGCAGGTGCGCAAGTCCTTCCTTGCCCCGAAACGATGGCCGCCTATTGTACCGCCAACATAATTATGGGGAGAACATGCGATGCTGTTGCCGATCACGCTGACCTTGGCCGCTGCCTGCGCGCTTCTCAACCTGTGGCTCGCATTTCGCTGCGCCCGGATTCGCGTCGGCAGCAAGGTGCTGCATGGCGATGGCGGCGATCCGCTGCTCGCACGGCGGATAAGGGCACACGCGAACTTTATCGAATATACGCCGATCATCCTCATCCTCTTCGCGCTGGTCGAATTGGCTATCGGGTCGCCGCTGTGGTTGTGGATAGGCGCGCTGACCTATGTCATCGCGCGCGCTTCGCACGGGATAGGCATGGACGCGGATCGCCCTAACGCCTGGCGGGCAGGCGGCGCGCTGCTCACCTGGGTGGTGACGGCAGCGCTAGCGGTCGCTGCCCTCTATGTTGCCTATCATGCGACCCGCGCGGTGCCTGCGCCGCCAGCCATGGCCGCGCGGTAAAGCGTCAGGCCAGCACGGCGTCCCCGACAAAGGGATTGGTGCGCCGCTCATGGGCGAAATCGCTCATCGGACCGTGGCCGGGGACAAAGGCGGTGTCGCCACCCAGCGGCCAAAGCTTGCCCGTTATGGCGTCGATCAGCTGCTGGTGATTGCCCATCGGAAAGTCCGTGCGGCCGATCGACCCCTGAAACAGCACGTCTCCCACGATCGCCAGCTTGCTGGGCGCGTGATGGAACACGACATGGCCAGGCGTGTGGCCGGGGCAATGATAGACGTCCAGCACCAGATTGCCGACCGTCACCTGATCGCCGTCGGCCAGCCAGCGATCGGGCTCGAAGATCTTTCCGTTCACACCGTAATTGCGGCCGTCCTCTTCCAGGCGGCTGATCCAGAAGCGATCCGCCTCATGCGGCCCCTCGATCGGTACGCCGAGTTCCTTGGCCAACGTACCCGCCTCACCGCAATGGTCGATGTGGCCGTGGGTCACCAATATCTTCTCGATCGTCACGCCCTGCTGCTCGGCGGCGGCCTTCAGCCGTGGCAAGTCTCCGCCCGGATCGACGAAAGCGCCCCGATTGGTGGCCGTGCACCAGAAGAGCGTGCAATTCTGCTGCAACGGAGTGACGGGAATCAGAGCGGCTTTTAGCGGTGGCGTGGTCATGGGCGGAGATGTGGCGAAGCCGGGCGCGAGGCGCAAGAGCTAGCCCACCTCCTCCAGCCCCAGCGGTTCGGCGAGGCTGATGCCGTCCAGCACCTTAGCCGTCTCGTCCCGCACGCGCAGCATAACGCGATGCAACCTGCATTCCGATTCGGGCAGGCAATTGGTGCAGGTTTCATGCGCGAATCGGCTGGCACAGGGTGTCAGCGCCAGCGACCCGCGCGTCAGCCGCACGATGTCGCCATAGCTGATGTCGACCGGCGCCAGCGCGAGCCAATAGCCCCCGTCCCGCCCCCGCTGCGTCGCCACCAGCCCTTCGCGGGAGAGTTCGGACAGGATGACCGTCAAGAACTTCGCCGGAATATTCTGCCGCGTCGCGATTTCGTTCAGTGGCACGGGGCCTTGGCGGTAGCGGTCTGCAAGATGCTGGAGAGCACGGATGGCGTAACGGGTCTTCTGCGAAAGCATATTCCCGTTATTCGCCCCCGCGCCTCATTTGACAAGCCGCCGCGAGGCCGATCAGGCCTTCACCTTGCTCAACGCTTCTTCATAGGTGGTAGCCTTGAAGCCAACGACGGTCCGCCCGCCAACATCCAGGATCGGCCGCTTGATCATCGACGGGTTGGTGCTCATCAGCAGGATCGCTTTTTCCGCGTCGATATGCGCCTTGTCGCCCGCGTCCAGCGCCTTGAAGGTCGTGCCGGAACGGTTGAGGATGGTTTCCCACCCATGCTCCATCACCCATTCCTCCAGCTTCGCCTTATCCACCCCCGAAACCTTATAGTCGTGGAAGCTGTAGGCGACGCGCTCATTATCCAGGAAATTGCGAGCCTTCTTGATGGTGTCGCAATTTTTGATGCCATACATGGTGATCATGGGTGTCAGCCCCCAATTAGCCGCGGTACGCGGTGACTTCGATCTCGATCTTCATCTCCGGCTTGATGAGGCCAGCGACGACGCAGCTTGCGGCCGGGCGAATCTCACCGAACACGGGCGCGGTCGCTTTGCCCAGTTCATCCCAATAGGCCGGGTCGGTGATATAATAGGTCACGCGCACGACATCGGCGAAGGAAAAGCCTGCATCCTCCAGCGCCTTGCCAATGACCTTCAGCGCATTGACACCCTGATCGACGACGCTTTCAGGCATCGTCTTGGTTTCAGGGTCAGTCCCGGTCGTACCGGCGACGAAGCACCAGTCGCCCTGAACAACGGCACGCGAATAGCCGACCTGCGCCTCGAAAGGCGAACCCGAGGAGATGAGTTTGCGGGACATGGGATTTCCTTCGAAGGGGTAGCGATGAAAGGGATCGGGCGGCTCTTGCCCCCTGCCGTCTCCCCTGTCCAGCGCCTTTTGGACAGCCATGGAACGGGCGCCCCGGTTGATCGGTTGGGCAGGCAAGGAGACATGCCATGGACCAGCCAAAGGATCAGTCAGACAAGGACCGCTTTCCCGACGATATCGAGGAAAATGACGAGCAGAGAGACCGGGGATCGCAGGCGCAGGATGTTGCCGATGACGCCCGCGCTCGCAGCACCGACCTGTCGGAGGACAGCGAACGGGGCGGAACCCCAAACCCCGCGCAGATCATTCCCGAAGACACACCCGACCTGGTCGAGCGGATGGAGGAAATGAACCGTTCCGGACGGATCGACAATGACGCCTTCGCGGGCGAACCGCAGATGGACGACGAAGAAGAATATCTCGGCCGCACCGAGGACGAGGAATAGCCCCGACGCGGGACCAGGCGCGCGCTCCCCTTCACGCGCCTTCCGGCTCCAGCCGCTGGAGCGTCGGGCCCTAAATTGGCACTGCCCCTGTTACCGTTCGCCCTGAGCCTGTCGAAGGGTTCTACTTCTTTTTTTGAAAGAAAAGGGCTTCGACATCCTAATGAGGCAAGTGACTCGTTCGGACAGTCCGAACGGAATTGAGTGATCCAGATAAAGATCACGAAGCGCCAAAGGCCCAAAGCCGCCATATCGGAGGGTAAACGGATCAGCTTCACCGCGCGCCGCCAGCAGCGCAGCCTAGGCTGGCGGGATGATCCGCCTATGCAAGCTGCTCTCTCCCCTCCTGGCCCTCCCCATCCTGCTGATCGGATCAGCGGCGCCTCTCCGGGCGGAAAATCCTTTGCCACGCTTCGGCCTGTGCCACGGCATGGGCGGGCCGGATTGCGTGGTCGATGGAGATACCTTCTGGCTGGAGGGGACCAAAATCCGCATCGCCGACATCGACACGCCGGAAACCCACGGCCCGCGTTGCAGCGCAGAAGGGGCGCTGGGCATGCGGGCAACGCAGCGGCTACGGGCGCTGCTCAATGCAGGCGCCTTTTCCCTTATGCCGGTAGAGCGGGAACGGGATCGCTATGGACGAACCCTGCGCATCGTGACGCGGCAGGGCCAGTCGATCGGTGCATTGCTGGTCACCGAAGGTCTGGCGCGCCCCTGGACCGGAGCGCGCCAGCCATGGTGCCGTAGTTAGCGGCAAGTCAGACCGCCGCGATCAATCTCACGACCGAGCAGAGCGCCCGCACCCGCGCCGATCAATATGCCAGCGGTATTGGAATAGCCGCGATCCAGCTGCCCGCCGAGCAACCCGCCCAGCGCCGCGCCAACGATCAGGCCGGTCGTGCCGTCCGAACGGCGGCAATAATAGCGATCGTCATAACCGCGATAGATGCGGGTGCCGCGCGTCACGCGGATCGGCTCATAGCCGCTGCGATAATAACGGTCGGGCCGATAGCGGCTGCCATAGCGGCGATCCGGGCGGTTCCAGTCATAGCTGTAGACGACGCCACCGGGACGCTTCCAATGACCTTTGTGGCGACCATTGTCGTGGCGGCCTTCCCGCTTCCAGTCGCGGTCCCCACGATCACCCCGCCAGTCGCGGTCATGCTTGCCGCCATGGCGCTCATCATATCGACCGTGGCCGGGTTGAGCAAAAGCAGGGGTCGCAGCAACGCCAGTCAGCGTCATCGCCCCCAGCGAAAAAGCGGCAATGGCGCGCTTGATCGAGAAGTTCATGTGATGCTCCTTGCCATATTTGTCAGGCTGTGAAGATAAACACATGAGCTAGGCGACCGTTGCATGAACGGAATAAAAACGGGTGTTCAACTCTCGTACACGAGCTTAGCATATGCTCACTCAAAAATTCTGTAGCTAACATATTCCGAATTTGATCGGACTTTCTGAATTCGGCTTGAATGTGCAGAATATATGCTAGTTCGTCGTAATGCACGCATTCAAAAATGCTTCGCCATATGGAAGCATCACTAAAACATGCTGCCCGTACGATACTTTTCTTTCTTCATTACCTATTCGCATCGTTTCCCCGACGTTCCAAACCTTTTTCGCATAATTGATGACCTCATCATATGCTCCAGGTTCGGTAAGATGGACGCCCCGCCGGGCCTCAATTAACCCTAATCCTATCAAATTTGAAAGGTAAAGTGGAAGATTTTGATGATGAACCACAGTGCGAGGCGGTTTTAAAATAAACTCATGCGGCGTCGTTGTGCCCACGCCGTCTGCGCTCTTAAGATCTATTGATATAAATGGGTGATATCGACTTCCCATCAAGCTGCGTAAGAGATGCGCTTCGTCTGGCGACAACGATGATATAATGGTTACAAAACTTGGATGAGCCTGATCCACCTTCCCTAGCTCAGCTGCTTTTGCGAGCAACTCTACAAACATATCCGCCAGGGTCTTATCAGATGTAAAAGACAGCCGTTCCATTATTGGTACGCCAATTTCCGGGGCGACTTCGACAATATTTTCCTCTGGAATTTTAGAAAATCGTTCCTTTATCTTTCTGAATTTTGCCTCCTCAAATTGACGAGCGGTCTCATTTAGGATTCGAACTGGCAATAATGCATTGTTTGCCAGCTCAAGTACTGTCTTTAAGGCCTTGCCAACTTGCCGGACGCCCGGTTGTGCGAGATCTTTATAAACCTCTTGTATGATCCCTACCCCTCCGGCGGCTTCGGGCAAAACGTCGAGTGGGTTGAGCATATCCTACTCCGCAGCGATCCCCGCAGCCTTGAACATATCCGGATCGCTCACCTCGTCAGCATTGGCCGCATCGCCAGCCTTAAGCTGCTTCCGCCGGTCGAACGCGTCCCACACCTCGTTCCACTGGCCGCGCGTCGCGCCCTTCGAATATTCCGTCGCGCGGGTTTCGAAGAAGTTCGCGTGCTCCACGCCGTTCAGCAGCGGGGTCAGCCAGGGGAGCGGATGCTCGTCGATCATGTAGATGGGCTTCAGGCCCAACTGCCCCAGGCGCCAGTCGGCGATATAGCGGACATATTTCTTGATGTCCTTGGGCGTCATGCCGGGGACCGGACCCATTTCGAAGACGAGGTCGATGAACGCGTCCTCGATCCGCACCGTCTTCTGGCACATGTCCATGATGTCGTCCTTGACCGACGGCGTCAGGCAATCGCGCTCCTTGGTGAAGGCGTGGAACAGCTTGATGATGCCTTCGCAGTGCAGCGTCTCGTCGCGCACCGACCAGGTGACGATCTGGCCCATGCCCTTCATCTTGTTGAAGCGCGGGAAGTTCATCAGCATGGCGAAGGAGGCGAAGAGCTGGAGCCCTTCGGTAAAGCCGCCGAACATGGCCAGCGTCTTGGCGATATCCTCGTCCGTATCGACGCCGAACTGGCTCAGATAGTCATGCTTATCCTTCATCTCCTTATACTGCATGAAGGCCGAATATTCGGTTTCGGGCATGCCGATCGTGTCGAGCAGGTGGCTGTAGGCGGCGATATGGACCGTTTCCATGTTGCTGAACGCGGTCAGCATCATCTTCACTTCGGTCGGCTTGAACACGCGGCCATATTTTTCGTGGTAGCAGTCCTGCACTTCCACGTCGGCCTGGGTGAAGAAGCGGAAGATCTGGGTCAGCAGATTGCGCTCATGATCGGACAGCTTCTGCGCCCAATCGCGGCAATCCTCGCCTAGCGGCACTTCTTCGGGCAGCCAGTGCAGTTGCTGCTGACGCTTCCAGAATTCATAGGCCCAAGGGTACTCGAAAGGCTTGTAGACCTTGCTGGCTTGAAGAAGGGGCATTGGGTCGGCTCCGCGAATTAATGGACAAGCGCAACCTGCGCGGGCGCGGGACGTTTGGTCCCCGTCATTCCCGGCACAGGAGCAATATGATGGTTGATCTTACCAGCATCAAGGAACATGCTGAGGTTATCGGCGCTGATGGCGTCCATGTCGGCACTGTCGATCATGTCGAGGGTGCCGAAGGACATCAGCGTATCAAGCTGATCAAGGCGGATAGCGGCCAGGGAAGTCACTCCGGGCATCATCATTATATCAGTCAGGGACTGATCGCCGGGGTTGATGAGGATGGCACTGTGAGGCTGTCTGCGACCGGTGCCAACGCTGTCCTCTTTGAAGAAGAACAGGACGAGGGGTGACGGCTCAGGGGGCGATTGTGTGGGCGCGGTCAGTGTTGCCACCGCCGCGCCCATCCCCCCCATTACCTCATTGGCACGCAAGACATTCGTCATAGTCTGTGCTTCCCCCAGCCAGCTCGAATTTCGGTGCGTCGATCGTGTTGTCGGCTTCCACCCCGCCTGCGAAACCGGCGCGCTGCACCGACTTTGACCGCAGATAGTAGAGCGACTTGATGCCCAGCTCCCACGCGCGGAAGTGGAGCATCATCAGGTCCCACTTTTCCACGTCCGCCGGGATGAACAGGTTGAGCGACTGCGCCTGATCGATGAAGGGCGTGCGATCCGCCGCGAGTTCGAGCAGCCAGCGCTGGTCGATTTCGAAGCTGGTCTTGAACGTGTCCTTTTCTTCCTGGCTGAGGAAATCGAGATGCTGGACCGACCCGCCGCGTTCCAGGATCGTGTTCCAGACGTTGGTCGAATCCTTCGACTTGTCGCGCAGGATTTTTTCCAGATAGGGGTTCTTCACCACGAAGCTGCCCGACAGCGTCTTGTGCGTGTAGATGTTCGCCGGGATCGGCTCGATACAGGCCGACGTGCCGCCGCAGATGATGCTGATCGACGCGGTCGGCGCGATCGCCATCTTGCAGGAAAAGCGCTCCATGACGCCCATGTCGGCTGCGTCCGGGCATGGACCACGCTCTACCGCGAGCTGCATCGAGGCGTCGTTCACCTTCTCGCTGATATGCTTGAAGATGCGCAGGTTCCAGCTCTTGGCCATCGCCCCTTCAAAGGGGAGGCCACGGGCCTGGAGGAAGGAGTGGAACCCCATCACCCCCAGGCCCACTGACCGTTCACGTCCTGCGGAATATTTCGCCCGCGCCATTTCGTCCGGCGCACGATCGATATAATCCTGCAGCACATTGTCGAGGAAGCGCATGACATCCTCAACAAAGACGGGGTCCTTGTTCCATTCGTCCCAGGTTTCCAGATTCAGGGACGAAAGGCAGCAGACCGCCGTCCGGTCATTGCCGAGATGGTCGCGACCCGTCGGCAAAGTGATTTCTGAACAAAGATTGGAAGTCGAAACTTTAAGGCCGAGATCGCGATGATGCTTGGGCATCATGCTGTTCACGGTGTCGGAGAAAACGATATAGGGTTCGCCAGTGGCAAGGCGGGTTTCCACCAGCTTCTGGAACAGGCTGCGCGCATCGACCGTGCCGCGGACGGAGCCGTCCTTGGGCGATTTGAGCGAGAACTCAGCGCCGGTGCGGACCGCTTCCATGAACTCGTCGGTCAAGAGGACGCCGTGGTGGAGGTTCAATGCCTTGCGATTGAAGTCGCCGCTGGGCTTGCGGATTTCGAGGAACTCCTCGATCTCCGGGTGGGAAACGTCGAGATAGCAGGCGGCCGAACCCCGGCGCAGGCTGCCCTGGCTGATGGCCAGCGTGAGGCTGTCCATCACGCGGACGAAGGGGATGATGCCGCTGGTCTTGCCATTAAGGCCGACCGGTTCACCGATGCCGCGCACGCTGCCCCAATAGGTGCCGATGCCGCCGCCGCGCGAAGCGAGCCACACATTCTCGTTCCAGGTGTTGACGATGCCTTCCAGGCTGTCATCGACGCTGTTCAGATAGCAGCTGATCGGCAGGCCGCGCCCGGTGCCGCCGTTCGACAGCACGGGCGTCGCGGGCATGAACCAGAGGCGCGAGATATAGTCATAGACGCGCTGGGCATGGCCCTGATCATCGGCATAGGCGGCGGCGACGCGGGCAAACAGGTCCTGATAATTTTCGCCGGGCAGCAGATAACGGTCCTTCAGCGTATCCTTGCCGAACTCGGTAAGCAGCGCATCGCGGCTTTCGTCCGTGACCACGTCGAACCGGCGCGCCTGGATGGACGAAGACGAACGCACGGCTTCCTTGGCTGGCGCAGCCTTCTTTTCCGCCACTGCTTCCACCACTTCGTCGATTACCGTCGCCACGTCACTTGCACCTGTCTGTTCGCTGTCACGAAAATCCATTCCGAGCCCCCGAATGTTCCTGTTTCGTTCGATTCGGTCAAGCCTCATCTTGTAAGGCCGCCCGGAACGGCAGCGGGGTGCGCCAGCAGCGGATCGCATGAGACAAAACGCCTCTCGCCCGGAAAATGGTCCGGCCGGTACAATCACAATCTGTTGGGTAACCCCCGTTAACCCGATACAAGGGATAGTGCCACAGCTTCATATGCTTGCAAGAGGGTAAATGACGGTATGAAGACTCCCGGTGGCGCAGGAGATGCCATCTGCATGGCATGGCGGTCATCCTGCATTGCAGCGACGCGCCAACTTCCGGCGCTCTTGCAAAAGGCAAGGGAAACAATTTGAGAACGAAAATAATTTTCGCTTAGGCCCGAAATCGCCGGGATCAGGTCAGCACCCCTGCCCTGTTCCGCTAAGGATGGTGGTTCGGCCACAACTTATCCACAAGCTGATGTGGATCAACTGTGGATGAGGAACCGCCAAGAAACCACCCGGAAACCATGGTAAGAGGCACGATCCTACCGCCCGGACCATGCAAAGAGGCAGAGCCGATGATTCTCTATTATCACCCCCTTTCCTCCTATTGCTGGAAGGTGCTGATCGCTTTTTATGAGAATGACACGCCATTCGAACGCGCGATGATGGAGGACCCCGGCGTGGCGGAGGCGTGGCTCGCGCTGTGGCCGCTGGGCAAATTCCCGGTGCTACGCGACGAGGCGCGGGACCAGACGGTCGCCGAGGCGAGCATCATCATCGAATATCTGGGGCAGCAATATCCCGGCGCCTTTCGCCCGATCTCCGCCGATCCCGCCCAAGCACTGGAGGTGCGGCTGATCGACCGGCTGTTCGACAATTATGTCATGACCGCGATGCAGAAGATTGTTGGCGACCGGCTGCGTCCGGAAGAATCGCGCGATGCCCATGGCGTGGGCGAAGCGCGCATCCTGCTGGGCAAGGCCTATGCGCTGCTGGAAGAACGGATCGGCGCGCGCCAATGGGCGGCCGGAGACAGCTTTACGCTCGCCGATTGCGCCGCTGCCCCCGCCCTTTTCTATGCCGACAAGGTGGAACCGATGCGCGGCGGCTTTCCGGCGCTGGCCGCTTATCTCGACCGGCTGGAGGCAAGGCCCAGCTTTGCCCGGGTGCTGGAGGAGAAAGAGCCCTGGTGGCACATGTTCCCCTATGCCAACGGATAGCTCGCGATATCTGGACTCTCGGCCCAATCCCTATTAGCCGCGCCTGCGAAGACCCGCCGTGCAGGGCCGGGCGCTAATTAGGGACATGCAGGCAAGATGACCGTCATCAAGACCGCCGATCTGATCGAGAGCGTCGCCGACGCGCTCCAGTTCATCAGTTACTATCATCCGATGGATTATATCCGCGCGCTGGGCAAAGCCTATGAGGCCGAAGCCAATCCGGCGGCGAAGGACGCCATCGCCCAGATCCTGACCAACAGCCGCATGTGCGCGGAGGGGCATCGCCCGATCTGCCAGGACACCGGCATCGTCAATGTCTTCATCAAATGGGGCATGGATTGCCGCTTTGACGACAACAGCCGCTCGATGCAGGACGTCGTCGATGAGGGCGTGCGCAAGGCTTATCTCAACCCCGAAAACCGCCTACGCGCCTCGATCCTGCGCGATCCGGCTTTCTCGCGTCAGAATACCAAGGACAACACGCCCTGCGTGCTGAATGTCGAAATGGTGCCGGGCAACAAGGTGACCGTCGACGTAGCCGCCAAGGGCGGCGGCTCGGAGAACAAGACCAAGTTCAAGATGATGAACCCCAGCGATTCGATCGTCGACTGGGTGCTGGAAATGATCCCGCAAATGGGCGCTGGCTGGTGCCCGCCCGGCATGCTGGGCATCGGCATCGGCGGCACCGCGGAAAAGGCGGTGGCGCTGGCCAAGGAATCGCTGATGGAACCCATCGACATGGGCGAGCTGAAGGCGCGCGGCCCGCAGAATGACATCGAGAAGCTGCGGATCGAGATTTTCGACAAGGTCAACGCGCTCGGCATCGGCGCGCAGGGGCTGGGCGGGCTATCGACTATCCTCGACGTCAAGATCTACGACTATCCCTGCCATGCGGCGGGCAAGCCGGTCGCGATGATCCCCAACTGCGCTGCCACGCGCCACGCGCATTTCACGCTGGATGGGTCTGGTCCGGCCTATCTGGAAGCGCCCAAGCTGTCCGAATGGCCGCAGGTCGACTGGAAGCCGAGCAAGGAAGCGATCCGCGTCGATCTCGACACGCTGACGCCCGAAGTCGTGCAGAGCTGGAAGCATGGCGACCGCCTGCTGCTGAACGGCAAGATGCTGACCGGCCGCGACGCCGCGCACAAGCGCATCGCCGACATGCTGGCCGCAGGCGAACAGCTGCCCGTCGATTTCAAGGGCCGCGTCATCTATTATGTCGGCCCGGTCGATCCGGTACGCGACGAGGTGGTCGGCCCGGCTGGTCCCACCACCGCGACGCGCATGGACAAGTTCATGGACATGATGCTGGAACAGGGCCTCGCCGCCTGCGTCGGCAAGGCCGAACGCGGCCCGGCGGCGACCGATTCCATCGCCAAGCACAAGAGCGCCTATCTGATGGCGGTCGGCGGCGCGGCCTATCTCGTCGCCCGCGCGATCAAGGGCGCGAAGGTAGTCGGCTTTGAAGACCTCGGCATGGAAGCCATCTACGAATTTGACGTACAGGACATGCCCGTCACCGTCGCCGTGGACAGCGAAGGCCAGAACGTCCACCGCCTCGCCCCGCTGGTGTGGCAGGAGAAGATCAAGAAGGAAGGCCTTCTCGAAAAGGCGTGAGGCATCCAAATCCTCCCCATCGGATGATGGGGAGGGGGACCGCTCGCATAGCGAGTGGTGGAGGGGAAATGCGCCATGCCTCCGCGAAGGAAGACGGTCGAGAACGCGCGCGGACTCCGGCGAGAGATGTCGCCACCAGAAGTCGCGCTGTGGCAATGGCTGCGGCAACGGCCAAGCGGATTGAAATTCCGCCGCCAACATCCAGCCGGGCCTTATGTGCTGGATTTCTACTGTGCTTCAGCGCGGCTGGCAGTTGAGGTGGACGGCAGCGGGCATGATCACGCCCAACAGATTGCTCATGATGAACGGCGAGATCATTGGCTGAGGGAACAAGGGATTAAGGTTCTGAGGATCAAAGCTATCGATGTTCTGACCGATCTGGATAGCGTGATGCGGCATATCCTGAACAACTGCCGCGCCTTTCCCCTCCACCATCCTGCGGATGGTCCCCCTCCCCATCTTTCGATGGGGAGGATTAAGTGATCACCTCTCCCATCTGGCTCCCGGCCACCCTGTTCGCGGGTGCTATGCAGGCCTGGCGCACGGCGGTGCAGCGGCGGGTCAGCCATAGCTTGTCGATCAACGCGGCGGGGCTGGTCCGCTACCTCTACGGTCTGCCCTTCGCGCTGTTGCTGCTGACTGGATATGTTTCGATAGGCAGGGTGCCCTTGCCTCACCCCGACCCATCCTTCCTATTGTTCTGCATCGGCGGCGGCCTTGCGCAAATCATCGCCACCAACCTGCTGATCATGGCCTTCGCCCACCGCAATTTCGTGGTCGGCACCGCCTATTCCAAGACGGAGGCGGTGCAGGGCGCCGCGCTGTCCTTCCTGTTGATGGGGGAGCGGCTCAGCCCCCTCGCCTGGGCGGGCATCGGCTGCGGCGTTGCCGGAGTCATGCTGCTGTCGACCGGCGGCAAGCGCATGGGGCCAGCCGATTTCCTCAAGGCGCTCAGTCAGCCCGCCGCGCTGACCGGCATCGCGTCGGGCTTTTTCTTCGCCCTCACCGCCATCGGCATCAGGCGCGCGACGCAGGAAGTCGGCGGCAGCGACCCGATCCTGGCCGCCCTCATCGTGCTGGCGGCCACCGTGTCGCTCCAGACTCTGATGCAGGGCGGCTACCTGCTGCTGCGCGAACCGGCAGAGATGCGGAAAGTCTTCGCGAGCTGGCTTATTTCGGGGCAAGTCGGTTTGCTCTCGGCCCTGGGGTCGGCCTGCTGGTTCACCGGATTTGCGACCGCGCCCGTGGCGCTGGTGCGCATCGTGGGCCAGGTGGAAGTCGCCTTCACCCTGGGCTTTGGCCACTTCTACCTTGGAGAGCGGATGACCCGCAGCGAGGTGATGGGCCTGATGCTGATCGTAAGCGGCGTGGTGCTGGCTCTGGCCGGGTCGCTGTAGCTTCATGGTCAATGAGGGCAGTGGCCCGGCCCCCGCACAAGGCATCGCTCGTTCCCCATAGCATCGCTTACCGCTTCGCCCCCATGCGGGGCGGCTCCCAATCTACGGCGCCAGCTTCACGAAGCCAAAGACCGACAAACAAAAAGGGCGGCCCCGATGGGACCGCCCTCCTGTGTTTCAGATCCGAGAGGGATTAGAAACGGAAACCGATGCCGACAACGCCAGCGTCACGGCTGCCATTGTTTTCATACTCGGTGCGCTGATATTCAGCCGAGATGTAGGCGTTGCCGTTGAAAGCATATTCCAGACCGCCGCCGAAACGGACGCCTTCGAGCGAAGCACCGTTGTTGCTGTTCGAGCCTTCGAAACGAGTGCTGGCATAGCCAACCTTGCCGAACACCAGAACCTGCGGGTTCAGGATGTAGCCCAAGCGAACCGAAGCGGCGAGGTCGCGGCTGACTTCCAGGCCAACGATGTCAGCGTCAGCGGTGCTGTCGCCCAGCGAAACTTCGGGACCGAAGGTGATCGACGGGGCAACGGCAACGTCGTAGCCAGCGCTCAGGCCGTAGCTCACGCCATCCTTGAAGCCTTCGACGCTGTCATAGCCAACGGTCACGCCAGCGCGGGGGCCGGTGAAGGGAGCAGCGTCCTGCGCGAAAGCGGGAGCCGAGAAAGCGGCAGCAGCAGCTGCTGCGAAAATCACAGTCTTCATAATGTCCTCATGCGGTAAGATGTGCGTCATCCAGGAAGCGGATCGCACTCTTGATATATAACAGGCATGGTATCGAAGCATTCAGCTTCGAGCGTCGCTATGAAGTGACCCCTTTACTCCATCCCTGCTTGCCCCGATCTTGCGTCGTAAGCGAAGACGCATATGGCTGTCTTTGATCAATGTTGCAATATCGATATGAAGATTGTCGATTGATGATGCTATTTCGCAACAGTCACCTTTTCTTCACCATCCTATTCCCGCATTTTCCGCCACGGCGTGACCTTAAGGCAAGGCCGAACGCTCCTATCCACAGAGAATGTGGCCAGAAGATGAACCGGCACCTCATTTCGGATACGTTCCGATATGCTCGGCGATTTTTGACGCGATTGATGCAAAAGGGTAACAGCAGGGCGATGGATGGCGGTCCCACCCCCTCAGGCGACAAGGCGCCGCCGGTACTGCGCCACCGCTGGCCGGTGCGGCTGTGGCACTGGATCAATGCGGGGCTGCTCTACATTCTCTTCACCAGCGGACTTGGCATCTTCAATGCCCATCCGCGCCTCTATTGGGGCCATTATGGCGCGAATTTCGATCAGCCGTGGCTGAAGCTGGAGCGCTTTGGTCAGTGGATCACCCTGCCCGCCCATTATAATCTCGCAATGTCGCGGCACTGGCATCTCGCGGCAGCGCCCGTCTTCGCCTTCGCCCTGCTCGCCTATATGCTCTGGGCGTTGTTGAGTCACCATATTGGCCGCGACCTCGCCTTCCGGAAAGGCGAGCTGGCGCCACGCCATATCTGGCAGGACATCCTCGATCATGCGCGGCTGCGCTTCCCGAAGGGTCAGGCGGCACTGCGCTATAATGTCCTGCAAAAGGCGAGCTATATCGCGGTCATCTTCGTCGCCCTGCCACTCATCATTCTCACCGGCCTCACCATGTCGCCGGGTATGAACGCCGCCTGGCCATGGCTGGTCGATCTGTTCGGCGGACGGCAGTCGGCGCGGTCGATCCATTTCATCACCGCCTTCGCGCTCGTCGCCTTCTTCCTCATCCATCTAACGATGGTGCTGCTGGCAGGCCCGGCAAACGAATTGCGCTCCATCATCACGGGGCGGTACCGCTTGCCGGAAGAGCGGCCATGAGCCTGATCCTCAATCGCCGCACGCTGCTGCTCGGCGCGGCGGCAACATTGTCGGGATGCGATCGGCTGGCACGCAACGAACATGTGCGGGACGCGCTGTTCTCTGCCGAGAATTTCCACAAATGGGCGCAGCGCAGCCTGATGGCGCGCGACGCCCTGGCGCGGGAGTTCAGGCCCGACCAGATTTCCCCCTTCTTCCGGCCCAACGGAACCGCCAACCCCGACACGCCGGAATATCGTGCCTTGTGGCGGACGGGCTTTGCCGATTGGCGGCTGAAGGTCACGGGATTGGTCGGCCGCCCTCTGTCGCTGTCCCTTGCCCAATTTCACAGCCTTCCGCACCGCGAGCAGATCACCCGCCATGACTGCGTCGAGGGATGGAGCGCGATCGGCAAATGGCGCGGCGTGCCGCTCCACCTCATCCTCGACGGTGCGCGGATGAGCGACCGCGCACGCTATCTCGTCTTCAAATGCGCCGACTTCATGGGCGATGGGCGGCCCTATTATGAAAGCATCGATAGGGTCGACGCCTTTCACCCGCAGACGATCCTCGCCTTCGCGCTCAATGATCAGCCTCTGCGGGTAGCCAATGGCGCGCCGCTACGACTGCGGGTCGAGCGGCAGCTCGGCTATAAACATGCCAAATATCTGATGGAGATTAAGGCGGTCAGCACCCTGTCCGGCATCGGCGACGGCAAGGGCGGCTATTGGGAAGACCGCGCCAATTATGATTGGTATGCAGGCATTTGACGGGCGCTGCATGACCTGACAGTTTGCCGCCCATGAAATTGTTCGATCGTGTCATCAAGCGGCTGGTCACACGGGGACAGCTGACCATCATCTATCATGACGGCAGGAAGGTGACGGCGGGCACGCCCGATCCGGCCTTCCCCTCGCTGGCGCTGAAGTTCCGCGACGCGCGCGTCCCCTTCGACATCATCAAGGACCCGCGCCTCGGCATGGCGGAGGCCTATATCGACGGGCGTGTCACGATCGAAGGTGGGGGCATCATGGAACTGATCTCGCTGATCCGCGCCAACAATAGCTGGGAAAGCGGCAAGTCGATCAGCGACAAGGGGCGGCTGAAACGCGGGTTCAAATCGATCCGCCAGACACTGTGGAGAGCCAATCATCGCGCCCGGTCAAAAGCCAATGTCGCCCATCATTATGATCTGTCCGGCGCCCTCTACGCTCTCTTCCTCGATCGCGACCGCCAATATAGCTGCGCCTATTTCCCGGACGCTGACAATGAGGCGGGGATCAGCCTGGAACAGGCGCAAGAGGACAAGAAGGCGCATATCGCCGCCAAGCTGCACCTGAAGCCTGGCATGAAGGTGCTGGACATCGGCTGTGGCTGGGGCGGCATGGCCCTCTATCTGCACCGCACCTGCGGCGTCGATGTGACCGGCATCACCCTGTCGGAGGAACAGTTGAAAGTCGCGCGGCAACGGGCGGAGGAGGCGGGCGTCGCCGATCATGTCCGTTTCGAACTGATCGACTATCGCGATATAGAGGGGCCGTTCGACCGGATCGTGTCTGTCGGCATGTTCGAACATGTCGGCACAGCCCATTACCGCACCTTCTTCGACAAATGCCGCGATCTTCTGACACCCGAAGGCGTGATGCTGATCCATACGATCGGCCGCGTCGATGGGCCGGGCATCACCGACGCCTTCACCCAGAAATATATCTTTCCCGGCGGCTATATCCCTGCCCTGTCCGAAATGATCCAGGGCAGCGAGGGCACGCGGCTGATGGTGACGGACGTCGAAGTGCTGCGGATGCATTATGGCCTGACCATCCGCCAATGGTATGCCCGCGCGATGGCGCGCCGGGCGGACATCGTCGCCCTTTATGATGAGCGCTTCTTCCGCCTGTGGACCTTCTATCTGGCGGGCGCGGCCACGGTGTTCGAACATGGCAGCATGGTGAACTATCAGGTTCAATATGCGCGCAATCGCCGATCCCTGCCGATCACGCGCGACTATATGGTGTCTACCGAGGACGAACTGCGCGGCAAATAGCCCCCCTGAACGCTGGCTGACAGCCCCGTTCCCGGACGGTTCAGTCAACCGAGTGCATCTTCTCTTCCGTGGCCCCGCTGAACGCCCATGCGTCGGGGGTGCAAGTGAGGAGAGAGGATATGAACATCTTCGTGAAGGGCGCGATGGCGCTTGGCCTGGCGATCACCGCGCTGGGCGCGACTGCCGCGCCCGCCCAGGCGCAATATCGCGGCGGCTATTATGGCTATGGCGATCGCGACTGGCGTGACGGGCGCCATGATCGTCACTGGGACCGGCGCGACGACCGCCGCTGGCACAACGACCGCCGTCATTGGCGCGATGGAAGGCGGCATCATTATCGCTATCGCCAGCGCTGCTGGACCGAATGGCGCTATGACTATTATCGCGACCGGGACGTCCGGGTGCGTATCTGCCGATAAGACACAGGGCAAAACCTGACTAACTGTCTGAATCAGGCACAGAAACACTTCCGCAACCCGATCCCTGATTGAAGCGGGGATCAGGTTGCGGCATCCTTGGCGGCATGAGCGATCCCATGCCCGTCATCCAGAGCCTGCTGTCCGGGCTCCCCATCTTCCTGCTGCACCTCGCCTCCGCAACGCTGGCCTGGCTGGCGGCGCTGGCGCTTTATATGTGGATTACGCCGCACGACGAATTCGCCCTGATCCGCGCGGGAAATGAGGCGGCGGCGATATCGCTTGGCGGCGCCGCGATCGGGCTGACCATTCCGCTGGCGCTGTGCCTCGCCGGGTCGGTCAATGTCTGGGACGTGATCATCTGGGGCAGCGTCACACTGATCCTGCAACTCATCGCCTTCCGCTTCGTGGATTTCCTGCTCGGCTCCCTGTCCGCGCGGATCGAAGCGAATGAACGGTCGGCCGCCATATTCCTTGCTATGATGAAGGTCGCGATCGCCTGCCTGACGGCGGCGGCCGTGGCGGGCTAAGCCATGGCGCGGCGGAGCGTCGGCTGCCTGCCGCTGATGCTGGGCGTCATATTGACGATCGCCTGGATCGGCGAGGTGACGCAGCCGACGCCGCTGCGGGTCGAAAGCTTCGATCCCCGATCGCCACGGCGCCCGATGCCCCAATGGAGCGATGAAGCCTTCGTGATCGAGGATCGCGTGGGCGCGCCATCCGACAGCATGGGCACGGCCTTCGCCGTCGATCGGGACGGCGCCTGGCTGACCGCCGAACATGTCACCCATGATTGCTCCCGCATCGGGCTGGAGGAAGGCGGCGTCGCCCGCGCCGTGTCCCGCATCGTGGAAAGCCGGGAAGCCGACGCCGCGCTGGTGCGCGACGGCCTGCCCAGCGATCACGCTCTACCACTGTCGGATCGGGTTCCCGCGCCGGGGTCGGTCGGTTTTCACATGGGTTTTCCTGCGGGACGCGCCGCGCTCGTCGTTTCCGAACTCATCGGCGCCGCCAGCGCCCGGCGCGGACGAACGGAGGAAACCCAGCCGGTGCTCGCCTGGGCAGAAGTCGCGCGCCTCCCTGAAAGCGACGACACCTTGTCCGGGATCAGCGGCGGCCCCGTCTTTGCCGAGGATGGCCATGTCATTGGCGTCAACAGCGCCGCGACCGACCGGCGCGGCCGCATTCTGACCACCGCGCCCGATGCCATGATCCGGCTGGTGCACGCCAGCCGCGCCGTCAATGACCAGCCGGTCGCCTACCCCTTCGCGGGACTGGCCGATGCCGAAACGCGCTTTGCCTCCTGGCTGGAACAGGGGGTGATCCGGCGCATCTTCTGCGACGTGGACGACGCGCCCCGGTTGACGGCGGCGCGGCCAAAAGGCTAGGCGGCGCGAAACGAAGGATCTGAAACAGCCATGAGCGACACGCCTCCCGACCGCCTCTCCACCAACCCGCGCAGCCCCCATTTCGACCTGGACGTGCTGCAACGGGGCATCGGCATCCGCTTCAAGGACCGCGTCCGCAACGATGTCGAGGAATATTGCATCTCGGAAGGCTGGATCCGCGTCGCCGCCGGCAAGACCAAGGACCGCCACGGCCAGCCGTTGACGATCAAGCTCTCCGGCCCGGTAGAAGCCTGGTTCGAGCGCGGGGCCGACGGCGAAGAGGAACAGCCCGCCGAGGCCGAGTGAGTTGGCCTGTCCTCGATAGGATCGGCACTTCCCAATAACTTCTGTTCGCTTCGAGCGAAGTCGAGAAGCGCGCACTACGTGCCCCGACTTCGCTCGACACGAACGGAAGTTGCACTGAAGCGTTACCGCAGCCGCGCATCCCGCTTCACATCGGCGATGATGTCGCGCAGCGATCGTCCCGAAGGCGCGGCATCCGCGAACTGGATCGCCCGCATATCCATTTCCAGCTTCGGCTCATGCGCCTTGCGCAAGGATCGGCCAAGGCTCGCGAGGCGCGTGGCAGGCTCCTCTCCGTCAGCCTTGACCGCCGCCTTTGTCGGCTTCCAATCCTCCGCATCCGCCTTGGCGAAGCGCACGCTGGTACCGAGTGCGGGATCAGGCTCGAACTCACGCAACTGCGGCTTGGCAGGATAGATGAAGCCAAAGGTCGGGTTGGTCCGCGCGCCCATCTGGCCTGTCGGGCTGTGCCACACACGCACTTGACTCCAGTCGCCAGCGTCGGAGACATCCAGCGCCAGCACATCTTCCTCGATCGCGCCGGGCACCGACCAGTTGGCATGGCGAATCAGCACGCGCCGGTCGTCCAGCACCTTGCTGACCACCGCCACATGGCCAAGGGTCATCGGACCATAGGGGCGGAAGGTCATGACCGCGCCACGCCGGGGCACGTGCCCGCGCGCATAGCGGTTCTCCGCCTGATCCCACCATGTCAGCGCATCGCCCCGGATATTCACGCCGGACACGATCCGCGCATAGGGCACGCATTGCAAAGCGGTTGCGCCGAATACCGGCGTGGCGACCAGCGCCGCCAGTAGCCAAGCGGCCCCGCGAACATATCGAAACATTAATTGCGACCTCAAACCACTGAGAATCGCCCCACCGCCGCTAAGATTATCCGGCGGCTCTTATGAACTGGTTAAACTGTCAGAAAGCAGCGCCCGCAGCGGCAGCGGCCGGGTTCACGCGATCGGCCATGGCAATCTGGACCGGCGCGACCTCTCGGGCATGGCCGGGATAGATGAAACCCTTGGCAGGGTTCGAACGCAGGCCCAGGCCGCCGATCGGGCCGTACCATACGCGCACATCGGTCCAATCATTGTTGGGCGACACGTCGATAGCGCGAACATTGCGCTCGATGCCGCCGCGATAGGACCAGTTGGCGTGGGTCAGCAGCACTTCGCGGTCGTTGACCACCTTGCTGACCATGGCGACATGACCAACGGGCATGGAACGGCTTGCGGCGAAGGCCAGGACAGCGCCTTCGCGCGGCTCATGACCACGGTCATAGCGACCCTCGGCCTGACCCCACCAGGTATTGGCGTTGCCGAAAATTTCGATGCCGGAAACCTGGCGCGCATAGGGTGCGCATTGCAGAACGCCAGCGGCGGCAGGGGTCACGATCAGGGCGCCGAGCGCAAGCACGGCAGTCGCGATAAATGCGCGAAAAGCACCGATCATGTGTGAAACAACCCCCGACTTATTGTGCGTTATCAACCCTGTGGCACGCTTAGGGCAGAGCGAGGATGAATTGAGAAGCGCCGAGCGGTGAATTGTTGCGGAGGCGGGTTAACCTGCGGAACGAAAAAGCTGGCCCGCTGTTACTGTTAACCGTGTCGCCACACCCAACTCGTTGAAAAGACTATCTTCCGTCCCCGTCATCCACACCTGCCCCCCGGTTTCCCTTAACCGGCCGAACAATGCGGCTCGCCGCGACGGGTCGAGATGAGCGGCCACTTCGTCGAGCAGCAAGACCGGCGGCTGGCCGCGATGGGCCGAGACCAGTGCAGCATGGGCAAGCAGGATTGATAACAGCAGCGCTTTCTGCTCCCCCGTCGAACACAGCGCCGCCGCCTGCCCCTTGGCTGCGTGGGTGACGGTCAGGTCCTGCCGGTGCGGGCCGGACAAGGTCCGCCCCGCCGCAGCATCGCGCCGCCGCTCCCGCGCCAGCCGCTGGGAAAGCGGTCCTTCGCCATCCTCGCCCCCGTCGATCGCCAGCAGCGGGCGGGCAAAAGGCTCATCGGGCTGGCCAACAAGTTCCACGCCCAGCCGCGTGACGAGATCAGCACGCGCGGCCGACAACAGCGCGCCATGCTCCTCCATCTGCGCCTCCAGCGCCGCCAGCCATGACGGATCGGCGCGGGGCAGGTCGGACAGCAGCCGGTTGCGCGCCCGCATTGCCGCCTCATAGCGGGCGCTGTGCACCGCGTGCCCCGGATGCAGCGCCAGCGTCAGCCGGTCCAGAAACCGCCGCCGCCCGCCGGGGCTGTCCATGAACAGCCGGTCCATCGCCGGGGTCAGCCACACGATCGCCAGATGATCGGCCAGCGCGTTGGCCGAAGACGCGACGCCCCCGATCCGCACCTGCCGCCGATCGGGCGCGTGGGGCGAGGTGCCGGTGCCCAGCACCACCCCGTCCACCTCCGCCGCGATGCCGAAGCTGCCCGGCCCACCCTGCCGCGCCATGTCGCGCAGCGCAGCGCCACGCAGGCCGCGTCCGGGCGCCAGCATCGACACCGCTTCCAATATGTTGGTCTTCCCCGCGCCATTTTCGCCGGTCAGCACGATGAAGGCATGATCGGGCAGGATCAGCGCATCCGCATGATTGCGGAAATCGCTCAAGGTCAGGCGGCCGATCATCGCCCCGCTCTAGCGGCGCTCGCGAGAAACGGAAAGCGCTTCAGCAGCGCTTGCGCGTCACCGCTGCCCCGTCATTGATGATGGTGAGTTCGCGGCCATTGGCCGACGGGCGCAGTTCCAGCTTCTTGGTCCAGCTATCGCCCTCTCCGGTAAAGGCGGCATCGACCTTCACCTTGCCACCAGTGCCGGTCGCAACCCCCGTCACCGTGCCGACGCTTTCATGGAAGATCAGGCTGTCCGGCGTTACCTTCAATTCCAGTTCAGCCGAACGGTCGCCGCAACGGTCGTTGACGCCCGTCCAACTCCCCTGCAACGCTGCGGGAATTGCCCCGACACGCGACGCCGTTCCCGTCCTGTCAGCAGCGGCGGAAACAGATGCGTTGTCGGCAGCATGGGGCGGCGTCTCATTGCCCACCGCCAGCGTCTCATCCTGCGCCGGTGTCTCGTTGCTGACATCATAGGTCGCCTGCTCATCGACAATGTTGGTCGACATCCGGGGCTTTTCCCCGCCCTTGTCGTCACAGGAGGCGAGAAACAGCAATGGCATGGCGAAAAGCAGGCGCATCCGTAATGAACCGGCGGGGCGGTCAAGGGTTCCAGCTACAGGCTTGCCAGCGGCACGGCTTGGGGCCATCACCCTTGCTCTGCCGCCAAGGATGGAGACGGGTGATGATGAAGCGCGCGATGATCGCAATGGCCCTTGCCGCTACCATGTTGGGATCGACCGCAGCCATGGCGGCGCTGTCTGCCGGTGCCAAGGCGCCCGATTTCACCACGCGCGGCGCGCTGGCGGGCAAGACCTTCACCTTGACCCTGTCCCACCAGTTGAAGCGTGGCCCGGTCGTCCTCTATTTCTTCCCCAAGGCTTTCACCCCCGGCTGTTCGGCCGAAGCGCGCGAGTTCGCGGCGCATATTGATGATTTCAAGAAAGCGGGCGCGACCGTGATCGGCATGTCGGCCGATCCGGTGGACGACCTTGTCGCCTTCTCCACCAAGGAATGCGCGGGCAAGTTCGCCGTGGCCTCGGCCGGACCAGACATCATCGCGGGCTATGACGTCGCGCTCAAGATGGCGCCGAGCATAACCGACCGCACCTCTTACGTCATCGCGCCCAACGGCCGGATCGTCTTCGTTCACAGCGAGATGAATTATACTGGCCATGTAAAGAGCACCCTCGCCGCCGTGCAATCGATGAAGGCGAAATAGGAAACGCCTACCCCGTCTCCCCCCACCTCCGTTCGCTTCGAGCGAAGTCGAGAAGCGCTGACACATCCTATGTCTCGACTTCGCTCAACACGAACGGGCATCACCCTTATCCGGCGCCCTTCACATAGCGCCCAAACCACTCCAGCGTAGCCGCCCAGGCCTCCTTAGCCGCAGCCTCATTATAGCTCGGCCGGTAATCCGCCATGAATCCGTGATTAGCCTCCGGATAGACGGTGATCGCATCCGGCGGCGACTTGCCCGCCTTCGTCAGCGCCGCCCGCATCGTCTCGACGTCAGCGACGGGGATGCCCTTGTCCAACCCGCCATATTGCCCCAGCACCGGCGCCTTCAACGCGGCCGCCTGCTCCACCACGCTCAACGGCTGCAACGCCGTCTTGTCGCTGACCAACCGCCCGTAAAAGGCGACGCCCGCATCCAGTTGCGCACTGTGCGCGGCGTAGAGCCATACGATCCGCCCTCCCCAGCAGAAGCCGGTAATGCCCCGCCGGGCCGCATCTCCACCATGCTTGCCTGCCCAGTCATAGGCCGCATCGATGTCGGCCATCACCTGCGCATCGGGCGCCTTCGACACGATGCTGCTGATCAGCTGCTTGATATCGGCGATCTTGGTCGCATCGCCATGACGGGCAAACAGATCGGGCGCGATCGCATAATAGCCTTCTCGCGCAAAGCGACGGCACATGTCGCGGATCCATTCATGGACGCCGAATATCTCATGCACCACAACGATGATCGGCGCTTTCTCCGCCTTTTCCGGCCGCGCCACATAGGCTGGCATGGCAAAGCCATCACTCGCCGCGATCGATACCGTCTCTTGGAACAGCCCCTCGCCCGATGTCTGCACGGCGCTGCTCGACACTGGGCGGCATGCGGCGGCGAAACCAGCCGCGAAGGCGCCGGTCATCAGCAGCTTGCGCCGGTCGAGCCCTGTGCTGTCGATCCAGCTGCGGTCTTCGGGCAGGCGATCCATTGGGCGGGGTTCTGCATTCTCACTGCTCATCGCGCTTCGTCTCCGCTGCCCCCCGGCCGCCGCAGATTATCGGCCCGTCCGCCCAGCGCAAGCGGTCAGGCCAGGAAATCGCCGCTCGCGATTCGCTCCAGCCCCGCGACATCGCGCGCATAGACATAGGTCCATGCATCGACCGACCCCGCAGCGCTTCGAACCTTAATCTGCTCTCGCCGAAATTCATGAGGCGCGGGAAAATGCGCCGCGCACTCCTCATGCTCGTCAAGAATGGCAAGGATGCCGTCAGGATCGGGCAGTCGGTACAGCCCACCCGTGACAATTCCGTCAGCACCGGGAACGAAGCCGGGATAATAATCGATCCGGTAGAGCGCGCCGCTCGCAATGGCAGCACCCGCAAATTCCGCCACCGACGCCAGCCAGCGAGCCATCTCCCCTGAAAATCCGGGCCGGAGAGACCCGTAGACGAATAGCAGAGGCTGGCTCATTGCACGCAATCGCTAACAATAAAAAAGCCGCCCTGACAATAGCCGGGCGGCCTTTTTGAAATTCCCCAAAGACGAGGAATGAAGGGGAGCGATTAATCGCTCAGGCGAAAAGCACCGAGTAGAAGGTCAGCATCTGCGCACCGACCGCAACCATCAACGCAACGCCCTGCATAGTGTGCCGCATGTTTCGTTTCCTGCAATTTTTGTTTTGCGCCCTGTTTGGACAAGAACGCATATGATGGACCACGCCCTTCGCCTCAATCGCAAAGGGCGCGTTCGCAGTTGCAGCAAACGCAACAGTCGCTGTTACTTCAAGCAACAATCATCCGTTGGGCGGCGGCAGGCGCCCGGATTTTCGCACCGCTGATGAAGAAAACGAAGACATCCCCCTTATCCGCCATGCTTCTCGCTCTTTTTTTCCAGCCGTCGATTTCGTCAGGCGAATAGCCGGTCGCCTCCTCCTCTCGCGTGCGCATCAGGCGAAGGTAAGAAAAGCCCACATCATGGCCCTTGATCGCGGGATATTCGTCATTATCGGCCAGCACCACCGCCGCGCCCGCGTCGCGCGCCAGTTGCAAGAAAGCGGGATCATCGAAACTTTCGTGCCGCACCTCCAGCGCATGGCGCAGACGGACGCCATCGACGCTATCGGGCAGCAGCTTCAGGAAAGCACCGAAATCTTGCGGCTCGAATTTCTTGGTCGGCATGAACTGCCACAGGATCGGACCCAGTCGATCGCCAAGTTCCGCGATCCCCTGCCCCACGAACTTGGCGATCGACTCACCAGCCTCCCCCAGCACGCGGCGATTAGTGCAGTATCGCGATGCCTTCACCGCGAACTGAAATCCGTCCGGCACCGCCTTGGCCCAATTCGCGAAGGTCGCGGGCTTTTGCGTGCTGTAATAGGTGGCGTTGATCTCCGTCGCGGTCAGATGCTGGCCGACATAGGCCAATTCATCCTTCTGCCGCAGCCCTTCGGGATAGAAGGTGCCGCGCCATGGCTCGAACGTCCATCCGCCAATACCTACACTTATGCGTCCCGCCGCCATCGCACTCTCCTTCCGGGCCTATCCTGACGCCGCAACGCGACCGGGAACAGAGCAAATGTCAGGAAGCCGCCTTGCGCCGCAGGCCGATCAGCCACGGCTTCACTCCGCGCGTCGGCCGCGCCGTTCCATCCAGCCTCTTGGCGCGAATGATCGTCACCGGCTTCACGATCATCTGCCCCCGCATCAGCCCGGACCCGCAACAGGTCGGCATGGCCAGGATGCGGCGCACGACATCCATGCCAGCGACCACATGGCCGAAGGCAGCATAGCCGATATAATCCCCCCGCGCGTCCATGTTGGGCGTCGCACCTGCCGTGATGAAGAAATTGCCCATCGCCGAATTGGGCCGATTAGGCCGCGCCATCGACAGGGTCGCATCAAGATGCCGGATACCGGTCCTGCTGGTCGGCTCATGCGGGATTGGCGGCAGGGACCGGCGCGCATCGGTATCGATCCCGCCCTGGATCAGCCCCAGCCTCGCGTCGCTCTTGCGCCGCGCCGCCCGGTAAAAGGTGACGCCATCGAACCGGCCATCATCGACATAGGCAAGGAAATTGGCCGAAGTGCGCGGCGCCCGCTTGTTATCGACCGCAACCACGATCGTGCCAACCGATGTCTCGATCGCCACCCGCGTATAGCCGGGCGTCGGCCGATTGCCCGGCATGCTCCACGCAGCCGTCGAAGTCAGGAATAGCAGAAGGACAAGCGCGCGCAGCAATGCGGTAAAGGTCAACGGCTCAGGCACCGATCATTGAACTGAAGTGGCGGAAAGAGGGAGGGAAACTACACCAATCTAATTTAACAACTACATTTCAATGTCTTATAATTTCATGATCTCAGATTTTGTAGCACATTTTGTAGCAAATTCCGTCGACAACACCACCGGTCATGAGCAGCCGTGACGCGCTGCATCTAGGGTCAGGACCTATTAAATTACTTGCGGTGCTGAGGATTGGTTGATTCAATGGCGGCGTGAGGAGGCGTCGCCGTGAGTGATCTGATTTGGCTTTCGAAGGCGCAGATGCGCCGGATCGAGCCGTATTTCCCGCTGTCGCACGGCGTGCCCCGGGTGGATGACCGTCGGATCATCAGCGGCATCATCTTCATTATCAGGAACGGCCTGCGGTGGCGCGATGCACCTGCCGACTATGGCCCTCCCAAGACGATCTACAACCGCTTCATCCGGTGGAGCCGACTTGGCGTGTTCAACAAGATTTTCGCAGCGCTCTCGGCGAAGGCCGGGCAGCCTGACCAACTGATGATCGATGCGACGCATCTGAAGGCGCACCGGACCGCAGCCAGTCTGCTCAAAAAGGGGCTGTTCCCCGACGTATCGGACGCACCAAAGGCGGCCTGAATTCCAAGCTCCACGCCGTCTGCGACGGAAAGGGCAGACCGCTGGTCATGCTGCTCAGCGAGGGGCAGATGAGCGACTACAAAGGCGCTGCCCTGATGCTCGACGCCTTGCCCCGCGCCAAAGCCCTGCTCGGCGATCGAGGCTACGACGCCGACTGGTTCCGCAACGCGCTCGCGGAACGCAGCATCACCGCCTGCATCCCGTCAAAGAAGAACCGAAAGGTCCCGATCCCGCACGATGCCGTGCTCTATCGCCAGCGTCACAAGATCGAGAACATGTTCGGCAGGCTCAAGGACTGGCGTCGCATCCACACCCGTTACGACCGCTGTGCGCACACATTCATGTCAGCCATCTGCATCGCTGCAACCGTCATCTTCTGGCTCAATCAATGAGTCCTGACCCTAAATCAAGCGATAGCCAATCCCCGGCTCGTTGCGGATCAGGGCGGGCTGCGAGGGATCGTCCTCAACCTTAAGCCGCAAAGCACGCACTGCAACTCGCAGATATTCGATATCATCGCGATGCGCCTTGCCCCAGACACGTTCGAGCAGAGAAGCATGGGTCAGAATGCGCCCGCCCGCCTCGACCAGCGCTTGCAGCACAGCATATTCTTTCGGCGTCAAAGCGACTGGACGCCCATGCACTTTTGCTTCGTGACGGTCCGGAAGCATGCGAATGGGACCATGGCATAATTCCGCCCCGACTACCGCGCTGTGCCCTTTCCGTAGGGTCGCTCGCAAGCGGGCGCGTAATTCGTCGCCATCAAAGGGCTTGGTGACATAGTCCGCAGCACCCAGATCAAGGGCGGCGACCTTTTCGGCCACATCGCCGCGCGCGGATACAATGATGACCGGAACCGCCGACACGACCTGGATGGCCGGGATCAGTTCCAGTCCGTCGCGATCCGGCAATCCCAGGTCGAGCAGAACCGCGTCGATCCCGCCCCGGACGATAGCGTCCATGGCGGCGCGTCCATCGGGAACGGCGACAGCCTCATGCCCATCCTGGGCGAGCACAACGCCAAGCAGGCGAAGGATGGCAGGTTCGTCGTCGATGCACAGGATGCGGCTCATGCGCCGCCCTTTGCGGCAAGAGGCATTGCCAGCGTGAAGCAGGTGCCTCCCGTCGGGGCTTCATCGACTGAAATCGTCATGTCCATCGCATCGGCAAATCCCTTGACGATGGCCAGGCCCAACCCGCTACCGCTTGTCCGGTCACTGCCTTCAAGACGGACGAACCGTTCGAATATCCTGGCCCGGTCGGCGATCGGCACGCCCGGCCCATCATCGCTGACGCTGAACAAAACGGCATCGCCTGCATGCTGCGCATCAATTGTTATGCTGCTGGACGCACGCCGCAGGGCGTTGTCGATCAGGTTGGTCATTATGTGATGCAGCAACATCGGATCGCCTGCGACGAAGGGCAGGTTGGCTGGAATATTCCGCAGAACGCGAATGCCTTGCGGTGCCTCCAGCCCGTCCATCGCCGCACCCACGGCATCAATCAGGTCCACGCTCTCCACCCCAGGCGCGAGCGAGCCCGCCTCGATCCGCGCGGCTCCGACGAGATCGGTCATCATCCGGTCAAGCCGTTGGGCGGCAGCGAGGGCATCGCGCGCGTCGGCATTTTGCTGTGCCAATAAAGTGAGGCGCCCGTTGATGACGGTAAGCGGCGTGCGGAAATCATGTGCCAGAGAGGCGAGAAAGGTACGGCGCAGCCGGTCTGTCTCTTCCAGCCTTTCCCGCTCATGCCGCTCGGCTTCCAGGGCAGCGCTGTCCCGGCTCTGGCCCAGCAAGCGGCATAGTTGCCCAAGATGTTCCAATTCGCCCGGTTCCCGCGTCCCGCCATCTGTTGGCCTCGCCAATGCGGCGACGTTGCCATCCTTGCGGTTCTTCAGTGCAAGAGGAAGAAAGGTCCAGTCGGCGGCAGGCATCACGCCAGTGCCGTGGCCGGTCATATCGCCATTGTGGAGCGCCCATGCCGCTGCCGAAAGGTCAAGCGACGAAAACGCCGCCTCACCCTCGGGCAAGGCGCTTTGCGTCAGCAGGCGGAGGTCGCCATATCGCAGGGCAATCCATTCAAGACCTTCACCCAATGCGGCCTCGGCCGGGTGCCCGGCCAGAATGGCAGACAGTCCGGCGGCTTCGTCACTCATCCGCGCGCGTTCGAGTGCTTCGGCCTCGCGCACCATGAGCCTGATGGCCAGACGGCTGGTGACAAGGGCCACGGCCACCAGCACGAAGACACTGACCAGATTTTCCAGGCCGTGGACGCGAAATGTGAAACGGGGCGGCAAAAGGAAGAAGTTGTAGGCCGCCGCGCCCATAACCGCCGCGAACACTCCCGGTCCCACGCCACGGGTTGCCGCATACAGAACCGGCAACAAGAATAGCAGCGCCGAAGAAGCAAGGCCCAGCCCCTGAAAAAATGCCGAAGTCACCCAGGTGATGGCCGCAACACCCGCCAATGCAAAGGCATAGGATGTGGCTGATCGTCGCATGGTTGCCCTTATAGCTCTATCTGGCTGCCTAATTCGACCACGCGGTTCGGCGGGATCGAAAAATAGGCTGTGGGGTCAGCGGCGTTGCGGTGCAGGAACATGTACAGGATGGTCATCCAACGCGGCAGCGCGGCTTTCGTGGCAAAGCGGATAGCACTGCGGCCGACGAAGAAGGACGTTCCCCCCGCCCCGGCGAGCAGGCCGTCGCGCCGGGCGAGGTCGCTCGGAACATCGATGCTGTCCATATAGCCATAGCGCAACCGGGCCTTCAGAAAGCGTTCATCGACGCGTTCCAGTTCCAGCCTTTCATCGGCCGCAATATAAGGGCGGGATTGGCTTTCGACCTTGAGCAGAATGTTGGTCCGGTGAAGCGCCTTGTTATGCTTGAGATTGTGCAGAAGGGCACCCGGCGCGACATTGAGATCCTGCGTCAGGAACACGGCAGTCCCCTCGATCCCGATTGGCGGACGGGCGGCAAGAGCCTTGATCAGAGCGTCAAGCGCCACACCCTGTTCGCTGGTGCGCTCCTGCGCCGCCTTGCGCCCCTTTAGCCAGGTCAGGATGACCACCCCAACTATGCCCGCCACCAGCAGCGGCACCCAGCCGCCCTCGCTGACGCGCAGGATGTTGGCGCCAAAGAAAAACAGGTCGAGCGTGAGGAAGGGGAAGATCAGCAGGGCTGTCCAGACCGGCTCCCATTTCCAGAACCGCCAGGCGATGATGAAGGCAAGGCAGGTCGTCACCACCATCGTTCCCGTCACCGCGATGCCGTAAGCCGCCGCCATCGCTGTGCTGGACCTAAAGCCGAACACCAGTATCAGCACACCCGCCAGCAGCAGCCAGTTCACCCCGGGCATATAGATTTGGCCCATCTGGTGTGCGGAGGTCTGGCGGATCGTCAGGCGGGGTAGAAGACCCAGCGAAATGGCCTGGTGCGTCAGCGAATAGGCGCCTGTGATCACCGCCTGGCTGGCGATGATGGTGGCGAGTGTGGCCAGCACAACCAGTGGCGCGCGCAGCGCATCGGGGGCCATGATGAAGAACCAGTCGGCATTGGCGAGCGGCCTTCCAGCCGCTTCGGCAGCCGCCAGCGCCTTCAACGCCAGCGCCCCTTGTCCCAGATAGTTCAGCGTGAGCGCGGGCCAGACCAGCGTGAGCCAGCCAAGCTGGATCGGCTTGTGCCCAAAATGGCCCATATCGGCGATCAATGCCTCCGCGCCCGTTACGGTCAGGAACACGGCGCCCAGGACGAACAGCCCTGTCACACCATGCGATGCCATGAAACGCACCGCATTGACCGGGTTGAACGCCGTCAAAATCTGGGGCGCATCGGCAACATGCCAAAGGCCCAGCCCCGCAAGTGCGACGAACCATAATGTACAGACCGGCCCGAACAATCCGGCGATGCTGGCCGTGCCCCGCGCCTGAATGGCGAACAAGGCCACAAGGATAGCGACAGCCACCCCGATGATCGCAGGTTCGCTCATACCCTCCAGGCCGGGGATGGTCTTCAATCCCTCCACGGCGGAAAGCACCGACAGGGCCGGGGTGATGATGGCGTCGCCATAGAACATCGCCGCCCCGGTAGCTCCGAGCAGCAGCACGATCAGCCAGCGTCCATCGGTCGCCCTCCTGGCCAATGCCATGAGCGAAAGAACACCGCCCTCGCCATTATTGTCCATCCGGCTGAGGAAAAGGACATATTTCAGCGTCACGACGATGATCAGCGCCCAAAGCGCCAGGGAGAGAACGCCGACGATCTCACCGCGCGTGATCCCGTCCTGCGCCGCCTGCGCCAGCGCTTCGCGAAAGGCGTAGAGCGGACTGGTTCCAATATCCCCATAGACGACACCAATCGCCCCGAGCGTCAGGCCGCCGAGCGAATTGCGCGTTGTCTTGGAGATTTCCTGCATCGACGAGCTTCCTGATTGAAAGCCGATCAATGCAACCAGAGCGCGTTAAGGCTCCATGCGAATGGCACGCCCCGAGTATAAAGATCGCATAAATTTTTCGGAACCAGCCGTAACAGCAACGGCAAAAAGGGACCGGATGTCGGCCCAAGGATAGATTTCAAAATTTAATCGTTATATTTCAAATGTTTATAATGATTGGCGGAGAGGGAGGGAGCAGTATGTTCAAGCCAAAAGTGCCTAATATCCTGCGTTCCCTTCAGAACGGCCGAAGCTCCCCCACACTCGTTCCCACGGTCATCTCTGCTGGCCATCAAACCACCAGCTTGATGATATTTATGACGGACCGATTTGGATCTGTCCAGACGCTACTGAATGAGCCCTGCTGCCGGCCGCTAATCGGACTGTCCGAATGCGGAATGGCAGGTTCGCGGCGATCGACTCGGGAGAGCTGCTACACCTGAGGGACGCGGCCCAGCTCCAGGCCCTCTTTCTCAATCACCCCGCGGCGAGTTTTCTTCTCTGGTTCTCAGGTGCGGACCGCCGCGCAGCCAATCCACACCTCCCGTCAGGGTGTGATCGGTTCGGCATCCTTCGGACGTCACTTACGGTGGCCGGTATCGCTCGGCAAAGCAGTGCCGCCTCAACATCATAGGACCAGCTTTAGCCGGTCGGGGTGAGCCAAAGCCGCAGAGGCAGCAAAATAGGAAGTCCATACCAGTCAAGGTGCGCACCCTGCGGTCGGATTGACGCGTTGGGGGGTTATGAAGTTCCAAATACGCCATGAAACCACCTACCGCTATCGGAATGCCGTCGGCCTGCAACCGCATCGCCTCATGCTTGCGCCGCGCAGTTCGCACGATCTGAGGGTCTTGGCGAGTTCGATCCGTCTGACACCGGAAGCCGACATCGAATGGTCGCAAGACGTGTTCGGGAACCTGGTCGCGACCGCCTGCTTCTCAAGCTCTGTGGACACACTCGTCATATCAACGGACATCACGGTGGAGCAGTTTGCTCCCGCGTGGCCCATCTTCCGGATCGCGCCAGGCGCTCACTCCTACCCATTCACTTATTCAGAAGAAGAGGTTACCGACCTGGGCACCCTCCTTAAGGCGCAACATGCGGATCATGGCGGACAGTTAGATAATTGGGTACGCGCTTTCGTTCACGCATTTCCGACCGACACGTTGTCGCTGCTGAAAGACATCAACAATGGCATCGCCGACGCGATCGCGTACCGAACCCGAGACGAAGATGGAACACAAGACCCCCTGGAAACTTTAACGATGGCGAGTGGATCCTGCCGAGACATGGCGGCTCTTTTCATCGAGGTGGTTCGCCACCTTGGCTTTGGCGGCCGTGCCGTCTCCGGCTATTTGCATGATCCAGACCAACTGCTGCATGACGCAGGATCAACGCACGCCTGGGCGGAAGTCTATCTTCCAGCGGCCGGGTGGATCGCGTTTGACCCTACGCACCGGCGCACCGGCTCAGCGAATCTCATTCCAGTAGCAGTTGGCAGGTGCAACAAGCAGATCATGCCGGTCACGGGTGGGTTCATTGGCGCAGCGGACGACTTCATCGGCATGGACGTCCAGGTGAACGTTGCGCTGATTTAATCCGTTTAGCCGCAGTGTCAGGCGGCGCTCAAAAATTTCCTCGATTCATGGAGAGACAATCCATGCTTAATTCTGGATTCTACATCCAGATCCTGACCGGCCTCGGCGCCATCATACTCATGACCGCCTGGATTCCGATGGTCCTGAGGAAGATGCCTTTGTCGCTGCCGATCTTCTGCGTAGCCCTTGGTGCGGCCCTGTTTACGATGCCCCAGTTGAGACCCTTCGCGGTTCATCCGCTGCAGTACCCTATCCTGGTGGAACGCCTGAGCGAGTTTGTGGTGGTCGTCGCGCTCATGGGCGCGGGTCTCAAGATTGACAGGCTCCTTGGCCTTCACCGCTGGATCCTCACTTGGCGTCTCCTCGCGATCGCGATGCCGATCACGATCCTGCTTGTTGCAGCGCTCGCCTCCTCCCTTCTGGGGCTTGGCCTCGCAGCCGCCCTGCTCCTGGGATCGAGCCTCGCCCCCACAGACCCGGTGCTCGCGAGCGACGTCCAGGTCGGCGCACCAGGAGAGGGAGAGGAAGATGAGGCCCGTTTCGCCCTCACGTCCGAAGCGGGTCTGAACGACGGGCTTGCCTTTCCTTTCGTCAACCTGGCGATTGCACTGGCCGGCCTCTCCTTTGGAACGCAAGCGCTTGAACATTGGCTCATCGTTGACGTGATCTGGAAGGTTCTTGCCGGTGTGGGCATGGGCTACGTCATCGGGATGGGGCTGGGCTTCCTTACTTTCCACCTGCCCAATGCCGCCAAGCTGTCCCGGACAGGTGACGGCTTCGTCGCCCTTGGTGCCGCGCTCCTTGCATATGGCCTCACCCAATTGGCGCACGGGTACGGCTTTCTCGCCGTTTTCGTAGCGGCGCTTTGCCTTCGCCATGCCAGCCGCGACCACAGCTACCATCATCGTCTGCACGCATTTGCCGAAGAAGCCGAACGCCTGTTGATGATGCTGATGCTGGTGCTGTTCGGCGGCATGATCACCCATGCAGGGCTACTCGCGCAACTGGATATTTGGATGATCTTATTCACCGCCCTGACAATCCTCGTCGTTCGCCCATTCGCCGGTCTCATCAGCCTTTTCGCATTGGAACTTCCATGGCGGGAGAAGCTCGTGATTTCCTTCTTTGGAATACGGGGCGTGGGCACGATCTATTATCTCGCCTTCGCCCTCAATCAAGCTCATTTCCCCGAGGCGGAGAGGCTCTGGAGTGTCGCTGCCTTCGTGGTGCTCGTTTCAATCGTTCTACATGGCATCACCGTAACTCCGTCCCTCCAGCTTCTCGACCAGTGGCAGGCGCGACGTCAATCTTCGCAGTGATGGCAGCAAGGCCAGGGTGTTCCGGCGCTTCAATGCTGAACAGAAAGTGCTCTCGTCCCCAACGGCAACGTGCTATTGTGAGGCATCCCGGCTCGACTCATCCAGACAGGCCGGGGCTGAGAGACACAGGCGCTCCCGTTTGGCGAGGAGTGCACAATGTCCGCATCTGAAAGCTCTAATCCATCATTATCGCTACGCGAGGCTCGCAGGCACGCTGACGCTGAGCAACAATGGCTGACCCTTGGAGCAGCGCGAGAACGGTCGAGAAAGGCGGCGGCCATTTCGCATGACCGTAAGCGCCAGCTGGCGTCGGCTATTGATAGCTGGGAGAATGAGGGTGGAACAGCAATTGGCGTTGCCACGTCATTAAGACCCAAGCCTCTCCGGCTCACTAAGCTCCAGTGGTGCGCTGATCTATTTCGTGACGATACCACGATGCGTGCGGCCATTATCAACGGCCTCCTCATATTGATAGCGGGAACAGTAGCCATCATATTGGTAAATAATTGAGCCCCCATATTTACAGCGATTGGCAGAAAAATGGATGCTACACCAAAAGGACTGGCGAATGCCGAGTTTCGGCTGACGCCCGGACTGACCTGTGACCTCGACAAGCTACAGGAACTTCAGACACTCCTCTATGCTGCCCGCGATGCGCTGGCATGTGGAGAAGCGCTGTCTACGATCGAGAGGCAGCGTTTAGACGGTGCGCTCGACGACCTCATGGTCTCGAGGAGGAGCAGCAATGCGCCACCGGGCGCCCCCCACACATCTGAACAAGCGAAGCAGCACAACCCATACATCTGACGTCCAATGCAAAGGAATACACCATGGCCAAAAGCCAGAAAAGATCCAACCGTGAAGTTCGCAAACCCAAGGCGGAGAAATCCAGAAAGCAGAATGCGCCCAACCCGTCGCAGAAGCCCGGCGCGCTCGGCATCGTTACCCTGAAAAGCTGATTGCGCTATAGGGGTCGGCGCGTGTTCCAAAAGCGTCCGCCAACTCCTTCATCAGCTCCGATCAAGCCCGCCATGCTGTGCGGCTACCTACGAGCGAAATTGCTCTACCTCACCGTTCATCAGAACTTCTGTCCTGCCCCGGCCGGCGTGAGGAGGCTGTCCCCCCTCATCGCCAGCGCGACCCTGAGCGTCCTCCTCCTCTTCCAACCGGAATTCCAAAGCGATAGCCGCATCTTCTGGGCTGAGTGCGTCAGACGTCCCTGCCTCACGCGCCTCAGCCTCGGCAGCCTGCGCCTCCCAAACATTGGCGGCTCGCAGGGCAGCCCGGCGTACCTGTTCAAGAGAGAAGCGGCGGCAACCTGGCGATGGTGAGCCGCCTGTCGTCTGCACATTGTTGAACTGTTGCTCATTGCGCCTACCTCTTACCGTCAGGTGGCGCGTTGCGCACCCAAAGCGACACCCATCGCGCCGCAGCGGACGGCGAACCGCTGGCCGACTTCGCCTGATCTGCGGCCGAGGCGGGCGGCCTCCCCCGTAGTGGCGCAGACCTTTAATCGTTTTCCAGTGCAGCAGAGAGATCGGCGGGATCGATCGGGTAATACTCTATGGCAGAACCCATTTGGATCCGCAGCGCCGTAACGGTGCGATGAAAGCCCGTATGGTTATTGCCCTCCAGCATCTCTTCGGTAGTTTCCACTTCGTAGGGACCCGCTGACAAGGGGTTTTCGAACCCGGGTAGCCGGAATGGTTTGGTGAAGGTCACCGTTTTACGCGTCGTACGGACGGTCATGATCGCTTCCGCCGGAGACGAGTGGGGCGTTTCACGTCGGCGGGCATCGATATCTCCTGCTTGCAGGCGGGAGCACGATGGTCTCTCTGTCACGATATGCCTGGGAAGGATCAGGGTGATTGGCCGTTGTAGCACAGCCGTTCCCGGCGGGGTGCATCTATTCGTCCGGAGCAGAGGAGACTTCTGCTGGGCTGAAATTCAAGCCTGTAGGCACCGCCGCGATACGTTGATCCTGTTTTAGTGGCTTTCCTTGAGGACAGCATCAATCATGTCTTGCCAGACGTTGATCGCGTTAGCGTCTGCCGCCGCACCGTCGCCTCCAGTTGACCATTATATTCTGTAGGCGACATCCTGCATCTTATCGCTGAGATCGCTAACGGCGGTAAGTACAGCCCGAGCTTCGGGGATATAATCTCGCAAAAGCGACCGCCCTTCCAGCCTGGCATTTTCCGGATGGCCATCGAGCCGGCACAGGGCGCGGGCAGCGCGTTCGAGCGGAGTCATTGCCAAAGCGTCCCGTTGTCAGGCGAGTCGGTCAAGCGCTCCCGTCTGCAAGTCCTTAAACATGCTCGTGCCGACAGATACTTAAGTCGGTTACGAAACGACTCGGTGGAAAAATGAGGCGCCCGCATGATAAAGGAGGCTCAAGGAGAGCTAGGTGGTGACCGAAAGCACCTCAGAATACCATCGCAGACGTGCAGCCGAGGAGATGACTGAGGCCGCGATCCATGGCGATGACATCACCGCCGAATATCACCGGCGGTTAGCCAGCGAGCACCTGGCATTGGCGAGAGAAGCCGAAAAGGCTGAACGGCAGGGCCGGGATGATAAGAAAGAAGCCAAGCTTCGCTCAAGCGAAGCGGGTCCGTAGTGGCATCTCATGTTTCCCGCACGTTTGGGGGTGAGTTATCCTCGCCATGCGGCTGACCTGGCGAAGAGGCATCTGCCTGATCATCCGGCGAAGATTGTATTCCGTTCAAGAGAGTCGACGGCGAACCGAGTGTGGAAACCAACCATGCCGGAATAGAATGGACTCATTTTAGAGGCAGGTGCCTGACCTCCTCCGATCTGCTGTCCAATTTGCCGACAAGATCATCCATGCTGCTGTCGTACACTGCCGGAAAATGCCGCGTTAACGAGCAACGCAGAACGGCGATCACACTGTTGGTAAGCAGACTGACGAGTTTCGTTCGCTCAGCAAAGGCTATCTCCTTTGAGGCCAACCATCGGCTTGGACTTAAGTGCCCAGCATTCCGCCTCCGACACGACCTATTCACTGCAAGCAGACACAGCCAGAATTTAAACCGCGAGCCCCCTCCGCAGCAGGAGGCGGGCGCTGGACGGTGGTGAGTATTTGCACTGAATGACCAGTTCTCGAAAGGGCGGCGGGCACCGGAGCGGCAAAAAGTGGCGCCTACCGGCCATTCCTTCGACTGCCCAAAAACGCCTCAAGCGATGCGACCGGTATGAGCGTCATGCTGCCGAGCTTGATGGTTTCGATCGCGCCCTCGGCGATGAGCAAGTAGAGCTTTGACCGCCCGATGCCGGTCATACGGCAGGCATCCTTGATCCGGACCGTGATGGGTGCTGGCGATGGATCAAGGCTCATGGCTGTTCCTCCTGTTTCGCAAGGGCTGTCGCGTCACCGCCGTCGGTCCGCACCAGGCGCTGCTCGACCAGCTTCATGAAGCTGACATAGCGCGCCCTTCCCAGACGGGCAGTGTCGCTGTCAAACGCGGGCTGATGGGCCACCAGCGTCAACTGGTGGAGGATGAAGACGCCCAGCATCTCGCTCAGTACGTCGACCTTGCGCTCGAGCCGTTCGGCTGTCCGGTTCTGCCGATCCAGCCTGGGGCCGAAGCGCTGGTCCAGTTCCTGCGCGCCCTTGCGGTCGAGCCAGGCATTGAGCGCGTCGGTCAGGAGCTGCGTCTTCGAGGTGCCCGGGCTGGCGGTAAGCGCATCCAGCTTCGCCGATAGGTCGTCGGGCAGGTAGAATTGATGGCGGGTCTTGAACGTCTTCATGGCCCGCAGCATCCGCCAAGTCGGTAAGGCGCGACAGTGCCTCCATGGTGCCGTGAAGTGTCCGTTGGAGGGCGGCCGGTCAGCTGATGCTCAATCCCCTACTCCTGCCGCCAATGGTCCAACTGATCGGACCCTCACGCATGACGCCAGACACGGGCTTGCCAACGGCCCGCTCGAGAACCGGGCGCCAGGGCACGAGGCTGAACTCATGCGCCCTCTCGATCACGGCATAGCGCTGGTCCCCAAGGGCCACGGCGCGGCGATAGATGCCCTCGATCGGCTCACCGCGCCGCGGCGTGACATGCCGCAGTCCGGTTTCCTGTTCGATCTGCTGGCTGGTTCGGCTGAGCTCGCGCTGCTGGAGGACGACAAGCAAATCACGGCGGAGGCGGACAGTCTGTCCCTCCTGTTCTGCCAGCCCTTGCTCCACGAGCCATGCCTGCCGCTGGACAAGGCTCTTCCTGACATCCGCGCCGAACCCGCCGGAAAGCGGCTGCGGCCGATCGCTCGCCATCTCGCGGTCCAGCCATGTCGCGCCATCATGGATGGCGAGCTGTTCAAGCGGCCCGACCGACAGCGTTTCGATGCGAACCGGCAGGCGTCGGCTCTTCTCCCGTTCAAAGCGTTCAGCATCAGCCAGATGGTTCTGGCCAATCGCCCAACTGCCATCGTGCTGTCGCTCGGGTGCGTCGATCAGCCGCCGCATGGCCTCGAGACGACGGACATGCATCTCTGCTCGGCCTTGGGTCATCATCGGGTCTTGTTTCAGGTGGAGTTCGATACTGTAGCGGCCCTGACGATGGGCAGCGACATGGGCCACGGCGCGATCGATCTCGCGCACCTCGACCGGCGTGGGCGACAGGCGGACGATGCTGCCCGTTCGGACAGCCTGCTGGTCCTCGCCGATATCGGCATAGTGGCTGTGGCCATCAATGCCGTCGATGACGAGATAGCGCCGGTCACGGTGCTCGTCGGAAAGGCCGGTGGCCACGACCCTTCCCACGATCACCTTATCCTGCGCCGGATCGAACAGGGCGTGGTTCTGGGGTGGGCGGTGGATGCCTGCTTCCCGAAGCTCCCGGTTCAGCGTCCGGACAATGTCGCCGCGCTCGCCCATGCGCCGCAGCGTGGGCTCCAGTTCATGGTCGAGCGTCCAGCGACCGTTCCTGCCTTCCTCGGCCAGGCCGAGCCGGGACAGCGTGCGTAGCCGCCCAATGAGCGAAGCATGTTGGCCCGGATCGGCCTTGGTGACGGTGATGACACCCTCTTCATCGGCTTGCCGCATCAAGGTTCGGTCGATGCTGGTGAAACGCTCCTGCCCGGCCTCCCTGGCCATGCTGGCGGCGATCTCCTGCTGCGTGCGGGGACCAAGGTCGAGGGAGACGATCTCGGTCGCCCGGGTGCGAAGCCCCTGGGTCATATAATCCCGGGCGATGACGAGATCCTTGCCGGTCTCGTCCTTACCCCGCACGATGACATGGCTGTGGGGATGGCCGGTGTTGAAATGATCGACCGCCACCCAATCGAGCTTCGTGTCCAAATCCTTCTCGGCCTGATCCATCAGGCGGCGGACCACGGGCCTCAGGTCCTCATATTGGGCACCATCCTCCGGTGCGATGATGAAGCGGAACTGGTGCCGGTCGCCGGCCGAGCGTTCGAGGAAGGGCTTGCTTTCGAGCCGATCAGCGTCAGCACCATAGAGCGATCCGCGCTCGCCCTCGCGGGTCGTGCCGTCGCGTTGGAGATAGCGAAGATGGGCGACGGCTGCCATGCCCTTGCCGAGCTTCACGATGCGGCTTTTCACCACGACGCGGCGGGCGCCGACACCAGACCCTGACGCGCCCCGGCCGAGGACCCGGCCGACGCCATTGCCCCTGCCCAGTCGCGCGCCGGTGAAGCGACGGCAGGCACTGCCCCCACCGCCGACACGACGAGCCCGGGCGAGGCTCTTACCGACGGTCGGGGTGTCGCTGCCGATCCGCCCGAGCCAGAGATCGAAATCGTCGCCGTCGGCCATGTCGTGATCCTTTCCCGCAGAAAGCAGGAAAGGATGGGAAGCGGCCGGCCCGCCGTGCAAGGGCCTCCATCGCCAAGCCCGAAAGTGCTGCATTCTCCGGCCCTGTGGAGGCATGGCCATCGGCATGCCTCCATCAAAAACCCTGTGCAGGCGCCATTCCCCGCCACCGCAGGAGGCAGGGCTTTAATCTTGCCGTATCTTAAATCCCCTAGTAACCGTCCGATGTTCGCACGTTGTTCCCCTCTTCCATGAAGTCCCATGTGATCGTCTTTCCGGTTGGGAGGTGGGTCGATGCCGCGGCGGATATTCAGCAACAGGGCGAAGCGGGCTTGGTGGTCGGTGCATATCAAGGCATGGCGGGAGAGCGGTCTGTCGGCGTCTGCCTATTGCCGCCAGCAGGGTCTTACACGCAGCGACTTCAAGGCCTGGCAGTTCGAGATCGAAGAGTGGGAAGCGCAGAAATCCGAGGAAAGACAGCGCTGGAAGCGTAGATTTACACCGGCCTCGCCGGACAAGCGGCGGCAGGCGACACAGGCGTTCTGGGCGATGCATGTGGAAGCCTGGCAGTGGTCCGGACTGCATCTGCGCGACTATTCGTCGGCGCTGCGGCTGTCGCCCTACAGCCTCAAACGGTGGCGTAATCTGATCGAGGCGGAGGAGATCATAATCGACTGGCGCGCGCTTCTGCACCCGTCGGCGCGGCCGCCGATAAGCACAAATATAAGCACTAGGACTAAGGAATCCGAGCGCATCCAGGCCTTGACAGCTGATATCGAAGCCGCCGCCGAACCACCCGGACGGGCGCAGCGAAGGCGCTTCTCGACGGAGGAAAAGATCGCGCTGCTGCTGGAGGCCGAGCGTCATGGCGAGACCATCTCCTCGGTTGGACGGCGGCATGGAATCTCGACCAGCGTGCTGTTCCGCTGGCGCGACCAGTTCGGCCTTGGCCATGAGAAGCCGACGAAGCTGGTGCCGGTGCAGGTGGTCAAAAGCCGCATGTCGTCGAACGCTCGTGAGGCATCGCTGCTGACAGGCGTGTTGCCCTGCCCTGCAGGTATGAAGGAGGTCGATCTGGCCGATGGGCGGCGGGTGTTCGCGCCCCTTGATGCCGATCCCGATGACGTCCAGCGCACGGTCGCCGAGCGGGAGGCGCGCCCATGATGATCGTCCCATCGAACGTGAAAGTGCATATGGCATTGGGTGTCACCGACATGAGAAAGGGCCTCGATGGTCTGGCGACGCTGGTGCAGGAGACGTTGAAGAAGGACCCCTTTTGCGGCCATGTCTTCGCCTTCCGGGGTAGACGATCGAACATGGTGAAGCTGCTGTTCTGGGACGGCACCGGGCTGTGCCTGTTCACCAAGAGGATCGATCGCGGACGCTTCGTATGGCCCCGCATGACGGTACCGGGCGAGACGATCCTGTTGTCGCCGGCGCAGCTTGCGATGCTGCTGGAAGGTATCGACTGGCGCCATCCCGAGCGTGTGTGGCGCCCCATAAAAGCGGGCTAAAAACCGCTGGAATCCGCCGTAAATGCTTGGGCTTACATGTCCGTTCTGGTAGCATCGGGCATGCGGCTCGATCTCGATAATCTGCCGTCCGATACGGCGCTTCTGCACCAGCTGGTGCGGGACATGGCGGCCGTCGTCGAGCACCGCGAAGATGAGATCGGGCGGCTCCAGGCGATCATCAAGAAGCTTCAGCGGATGCAGTTCGGGCGCAGGTCCGAACGCCTCGATCCCGACCAGCTTGCGCTCGGCCTGGAAGACCTCGATGCCGACATCGGCCGTATCGAGGAGAGCCGTCCGGTAATCCTCGACACGGCCGCCGAACCGCGCCCACATCGCAAGCCCTTGCCCGATCATCTGCCGCGCGAGGACGTGCTGATCGACACCAACCACGATGCCTGTCCGGGCTGCGGCGGCGCGCTGCACGGTATCGGTGAGAGCGTCAGCGAGATGCTCGACTGGGTGCCCGCGCAGCTTCGTGTCGTGCGGATCACACGGCCCAAATATGCCTGCCGGGCGTGTGGAACGGTGCGCCAAGCCGCCGCACCGGAGCGCCCGATCGCGGGCGGGCTGGCGACACCCGCGCTGCTTGCGCAGGTGCTGATCGCCAAATATTGCGACCACACGCCGCTCTACCGGCAATCTCAGATCTTCTCCCGCCACGGCGTCGATCTGGCCCGCTCGACGCTCGCGGGATGGGTCGGCGGCGCGTGCTGGTGGCTTGAAGCCTTGCACCAGAAACTGTGTGCGGACCTGTTCGCATCGGACCATCTGTTCGCCGATGACACGCCGGTTCCAGTGCTCGATCCGGGGCGTGGAAAGACCAAGACCGGGCGCCTCTGGGTCTATGCCCGTGAGCAGCGCGGATGGAACGGCCCCGCCCCACCAGCCGCTGTCTATCTGTTCGCGCCTGACCGCAAAGCGGAGCGGCCGATCACGCATCTCCAGCACTTCAAGGGCGTACTGCACGTCGATGGCTATGCCGGGTTCGAGCGCGTTGCCGCGCGACCCGACGTGATGCTGGCAGCCTGCTGGGCGCATACGCGGCGCAAGTTCTACGACGTAGAGCAGCAGACGGGCTCGCCGATCGCGGCCGAGGCGTTGCGCCGCATCGCCACGCTCTACGAGGTGGAGAAGAAGGCGCGCGGCCAGTCCCCGGCCCAGCGCATGGCATGGCGGGGGGCGCTCGCCCAGCCGCATCTCGCCGCCATGAAAGGCTGGCTGGAAACCCAACTTGGCCAAGTCCCCGCGCGCAGCACGCTGGCCGATGCCATCCGCTATGCGCTCGGCCGGTGGACGGCTCTGACGCGGTTCATCGACGACGGCCGTATCGAACTCGACACCAATCCGGTCGAACGGGCGATCCGTCCGGTGGCTCTGGGAAGGAAGAATCATCTGTTCGCGGGCAGCGACGGCGGTGGTCATCGCTGGGCTGTGATCTGCTCCCTGATCGAGACGGCCAAGCTCAACGGCGTCGAACCCTATGCCTGGCTGAGCGATGTCCTCACCCGCATGATCGAGGGCCATCCGGCGAACCGACTCAATGAACTGCTGCCGTGGAACTGGGCGCTCAATCATCGCGCCGCCGCCTGACGTGCAGCGACCAGACGCATACATCCCCTAAAATCCGGCTTTCTGCGTCTCAAATCTCAACAGCATTCTCAGAAATCCGGCCTTGATGCAGCGGCATGACAGACAAACGGCTCTCCTGCTCGGCGGCCTTTTTGCCATCTTGAGCGCCTGAATGACGGTGCGGACGTGGTCTTGGTTTGCCACGATCCTGGCTGGTTTTTATCTCAGAACGAAGTCATCGAGCGATGGATTCCAGGCGTCTTTTCATCAGTCGCAATGCCCCTGCCGACTTGAGATTGCATCTGAATTTCTGCTGCGGCCCCACCTCGTCGGCGCTGACATGCGCGAATTTTGGCTTGATAACTTACTCAAACCCAGCAATCTGTCCCGGCTCCCAAGACACGTGGGAGCGGGGCGTCGAAACCTCTGCATACCGGCTCGGTCATCCAGTTTCTGGAGGCCGGGTGGCATGCGCGCATGTCCAGCCGGCTTGCCGGTAAAGGCGCATGCGCCTGTGTGTATGCCAGGTTTCGAACATCCGGCTTTGGCCGTCGCCCCGAGTGGACATAGGCGCGACGATAAGGCCAAGGCTCAAAGCGTCGCTTATCCGAGGGACGCATATGACGATGCCAAGCAGCTCAGGATGGAACCCTATTTCTGATCTGCCGTCTGACCGAAAAGATGGTCGACGGATGCTACTGTGGGAGGAGGATCAGCCCGTCGTGGGCCGATGGGATCCCCACCGGCGAGACTGGGAGGACCCGGAAGGCATGCAGCTTTATGAGGAAATCACCTTCTGGGCCGACATTCTTGCCCCTCAATAATTGCAAGCCTGACGAATGTTTCGACCACCTCATGTCGATCCAGCCTTAGGTCCATATGGAGCCGGTAGAAGGAAGCCGTGCGACTCTTACTCGGCAGATTGGGCGGTCGTCTCGACCGGCATGACGGTTGGCACGAACCGTGGGGGCCACACTTCCCAGATACTGCTGGCATGTGATGCGGCCTGACGGTTGTTGTCGGCGATCTTTGGTCTCCCGGCGACGGCAGCGCCTCGCTGGACCGCCGCCGGGAGTGGAGGCCGGTACTTAGAAAGTAGCGGCCATGCCGGAACCCTATAAAGCTCTTGATCGCATTTCGCCATCAGGGGGCGGATTCAAATACCGCTCTTTCAAGGCGTGCGATCGCATTCAATCGCTCTCTTTGAGAAGCTGGTCGAGGGCCGATGCATGCGCCGTTCTCTGGCACTACGCCTCTCGGGCCGGCTCCAACTTGCAGTTTGATCGGCAAGAAGCGCAGGGATCTGATCCGCTGCTACGGCTGGACTGAAGAGATAACCCTGCGCCTGATCGCACCCGTTCCTGTGCACGCAATCTGCCTGGCCTCCTGTTTCGATCCCTTCGGCGACCGTCGTGACTCCCAGATCCCTCCCAAGGTTGATGATCGCGCGGACGATCGCCGCGTTGATCGGGTCATCGAGAGATTGAACAAAAGAACAATCAATCTTGAGTACATCAACCGGAAACTGCTTTAGGTGGATGAGAGAGGCATATCCTGTGCCGAAGTCGTCAAGTGCGATCGTCATCCCGGCGCGCCGAAGCTGTTCAAACGTCTTCGTTACATTGTGAGAAGCCCCCTCAAGCAGCACCGTTTCAGTGACTTCCAGTTCCAGACAAGATGCGGAGATGCCCGCGCGATCAATGCGTTCCATCACGCCCGCGACAAAATGCTCCTGACGAAAGGATGCGGCTGACACGTTGAAGGCGATACGACCGATGGGGAGTCCCCGCCTTCTCCACCGAAGGATGTCGGCCGCGATCAGCTCGAATATGCGCTGGTCAAGAGCGATGGCCAGTTCGGCGTCCTCGAAAGCGGCGGAGATTGTTCCGGGTCCGTGACATGCTCCAGGCATTCCGTCGCGCCAACGCAACAGTGCCTCAAATCCTGCGATGGCACCCGATTCCAGATCGACTTTGGGTTGATAGAAGGGGAGGACCTGATCAAGGTCGAGCGCCTGGCGGGCCAGCGACAGTTCCGACATGCGGGCTTGCAGACCCGCACGCATGCTTCTCTCGAAATGGCGGACACCGCCGCCCGCAATCTTCGCTTCATAAAGTGCCAGATCGGCGTCCTTGTAGAGACTAATGGCATCCTTGTTGTGATCTGGACTGAGCGCGACGCCAATGCTGGCACGACAGGTATGGGCCTGACCGTTGAGTGAACATGGTTCAGACAATGCAAGCCTCAGCTCGGAGATCGTCTGATCAAGTTGCGCTTCACCAGTGGTATAAATAAAGAGAGCGAACTCATCGCCACCGAGCCGCCCGGCCATTGAATCGCCGGTGCCATTTCTCTTTAGGCGCCGGGCGATCTCCTTCAGCAGCGCATCGCCGACGTCGTGGCCGTAGCGATCATTCAGGGCTTTGAAGCCATCAAGATCGATAACAAGAAGTCCGACCCCGATCCCCGATCCTTCAACACCAGCGAGCGCGGTTCCCAGCCCTTGCATGAAGGCGCGCCGGTTCCAGAGCCCAGTCAGGTCGTCATGGTCTGCCGTCCAGCGCACCGCTTCGTCCGCCAGCTTGCGATCATCGATATCCTCGACGGTGCCGTACCAGACTCCGAGTGCGCTGCCGCGCTCCTGGTGCCGTGCGGCTCGTGAACGGTGCCATCGGTAGTTGCCGTCTCGGTGCCTGAGGCGGATTTCATAATCCATGGGCGAACCCGTTATTAGCGCATCGCTCCACGCCCTCTTCACGGTCGGACGGTCACTTGGGTGAACCACAGCGAGGAATCCCGACCCCATGCACGCCTCATAAGAAAGGCCGGTGTACTCGAGGCCGCGCACGTCGATATCGACCATGCCGCCTCGAGCATCGGCGATCCAATGGATGAGGGGGCTAAGCGCTACAGTGTTGCGATAGCGCTCTTCGCTCGCCTGAGCGGCTGTCTGGATATCGAAGTCGGCATCGGGGAGTCTCCTGGTCAGCTGCCGCCGTTCCGCTGCAAAGCCGCGGAAGCCAATCTCCTCCCCCTTTTCCCATTCGGCAATTCCATAGGGACGTCCCACGCCTGATCCTCCACCATTTCGGCAAATCGTATCAGGCTGGCATTGAGACGATGTTAATGTCCCCCAGAGTTGGATTAGGCAGAAGCGGATCGTCCACGACATGCTCTCGGGCGAGTGGGGCGGGAATTATGGCGAGCTGCAGGATAGGTACTGAGGTCGAAGCATAACAGGTGCTAGGGGGAGTGGGTACAGAAGGATATGAGAAGATCGTCTGCGAGGCTGTGCGCCAGCGCATGTTGAGCGGTTTCGAGCGTCGATCTCGCTCCGGCATGCCAGCCTTGCTGGCGTCTCCTGATCGCAACGTATTTTGTGGGCTGCAACCGTCCGGCGCGTCGGACATTACACCGTTGGTCTGCCGCTCTGAAAATTCCCGGCCGAGGGCCTCTTGAACCGCGGAATGCTCTATTGCTTCGAGGACGCGGCCCAATATAACAATCGATATAAAAAGGTCGCGGAAAAATGACGATGGAAGAGGATGAAGCCTGTCTTCATGCGGTTCGCGCTTACGACCGGAGACGACGACTCCTAAAGGCGCAGATGTTTCATGATCGCCTGGGCTTGATCGACATCTTGGTGCGAGATGTTTCTGAACGCGGGCTGGGAGGCAGATGTGCATCCGACATAGCAGTCGGAGATCGGGTTTCGATTCATGTCGTCGATTGTGACCCGGCCAATGGCACGGTGGCTTGGCGCAAAGGTGAAGGGTTTGGTGTTTATCTAGACTCGCCAATACGCCCTTCTGATTTGCGGACTCCCGCAGCTGAAGAGCTGCAGGAAGGGAAGTATGAGGTTCCAACCCTCTTCCGGCCGTCCCTCTCATTCAGGCGCCCGGGGTTCAGATCCAAGCGATAGGCGCGCGTCTTGGCGAAGAGATGGACAAGAAGGCATTTCAAACGGCACCTTTCTGCGCGGCCGGGCATTGCTCGCTGATTCGCTGATCGCCTAACCGGCACAGAGGCCCTAAGGTCTCCTGCGCTGGCTCTTCAGGCCCACGTCAAGGCGTCCATCCATAATCAACGAAGGATCGGTTCCATAATTCATCCCCAGCGAGGCCGATTTGCTGAATGAAATTATGTCTGAGCCGCAGGTTGATATGCCTGTGGCGAACGGCGTCGCTTCAGGGGTCGCAAAAATGCCAAGGCGGGACGTCCGCAATGCCCTGTTTAACACTCCACAGCCTCGGGCGTTCAAGGCAGGCACCCGCGCGCTTTCCGAACGGATGCGGCGTTGGCGGGAGCGTAGGGACCAGCATATCGCCAGACCCGCGCTCGGGGCAGCGGAATGAGAAAGATGATGACGACAAGATATCTGCTCATCGGCGCGGCCTCGCTGAGGCTTTCCGCCTGCGCTGCGGGTCCGGACTATGTTCCGCGCACTCGGCGGCGGCTGGCAGACGTCTCGCAGGACCTTGTGAGAATGCTCCCATGTCATTCAGGTGGCCGCAGTCGCGCCTCGGCGTCAGCCAGTAGGCAACAGGCATCGGTCAGGGTCCAATCGACCGAATTCAGGTCGAGACCCGCTCAACCTTGGCCCCCAATCGCCCGGTTCCGCATCGCCGCATTTCAGCACCGGGATTTTTCGTCGCGACTGATCCGTGGCATCTGCGGTCCGTTTGGTCAAAGGTTTGTTTCACCGCGCGATCACCGAAAGCGGCTTGTGCATCAAGGGCATGGACCGCGCCGACGCGGAGTGTCCAACGAAGCGGACATGAAGGCCATTCCGGCTGAAGTCGTGAGACGGCCGCTATCGGACGGCAAGATGCTCAAAAGGCACTGAAGAAGGTGCCCGGTCAGCGCTCCAAACAATATGCTCCCCATTCGTCCATCAGCTTTCGCCTCTTCTCGAGGAGGTTTCCGCGCCGATACGCGGCTTCCGTCTTGTCCTTGACCCGATGGGCCAAGGCCGCCTCTGCGATTTCACCGGGGTGATTGGTTTCCTCGCTAACCCAGTCCCGGAAAGCTGAGCGAAATCCGTGGGCGGTCACCTCCTCCTTCATCTCGCGGAGCAGTTTCGTGAGCGTCATGTCACTCATTGGCGCGTCACCTCTGGCCCCAGGAAATACAAGCGAGCGCGATCCGATCCGCAATTCCCGGCACCGTTCCAGGATCGCCAGCGCCGGTATCGACAGCGGAATGACATGCTCGCGCGACGCCTTCATGCGCGCGGCCGGTATGGCCCACAGTTTCTCGTCCAGATCGAATTCTTCCCATGCCGCACCTCGGACCTCGCCTGATCGGACGGCAGTCAGGATAGCAAAGCGCAGCGCTAACCTACCGAAGGATTCCCGCTCCGCGAGCCTCACCATGAAAGCGGGCACCTTTGCATAGGGCATGGCCGCGAAGTGCCCGTCCTTCTTGGGCTGTCGCGGAAGCCCCTTGGTGATCGCGCGCATGGGCGCTTCAGTCTCGCGGTAACCCGAGGCGTAAGCCCAATCGAGAACTGTGCCGATCCGCTGCCGGACCCGTCGCGCTGTCTCGGGCTTAGCGAGCCAGATATCCGACAGAACGTTCCGGATCATGGGTCCTGTGATCTCATGAACCTGCACATGGCCGATCTGCGGGAACACATAGGTCTCCAGCGTCTGGAGCCATTGCTTCTCGTGCTTCTCATTCCGCCAGGTCTTGCTGTGGGCAGCAATCACTCTGGCTGCCGCCTGCCGGAATGTGGGAATGCCCTGCGCCTTGCGCCGCTCGAATATCGGATCCAGCCCGAGTTCAACCCAGGTGCGGATTTCTCGTGCCCGCTCCCGCGCGGTAGCCAGCGAGACTTTTGACGCACTGCCCAGACCAAAGTCGCGCCGGTTGCCATTCTTCTGCACCCGGCACACCCAGCTCTTGCCGCCGCCGGGCTGAATCACAAGAAACAGGCCGTCGCCATCCCCGAGCCGCCCGGGGCGTGTTGCTGCCTTCACAGCGGTAGCGGAGAGCTTTCCCATGCCACCAAATCTCCCACATTCTTTCCCACATTTCCAATCGGTCACCGGTGGACTGGCAGGGATGAACGTGGATGCGAATCACGCTGAAAGCCGCAGAAAAGCTGGGCTTTAGTGATTCGGAACGGATGTGAAAGGACAGGGTGGTGGCGGAGAGGGAGGGATTCGAACCCTCGGTACCGTTTCCGGCACGCCGCATTTCGAGTGCGGTGCATTCGACCACTCTGCCACCTCTCCGCAGAAGGTCCAGCCTGTGCCGTCCCGGTCGAGCGGCGGCCATTAGCGAATGATGACCGGCTTGCCAAGCGGCCCGGACCGTATTTTTCTTGTAACGCTCGCCGCGCACCCTAAATTGCTTTTCATGACCGACACCACTGCAATCTTCGGCGCCGATGTCAGCGCGCCCCCTGTTGTCCACGCGCATTTCAGCATCGGCGATGTCGTAAAGCATCGCCTTTTCGCCTTCCGTGGCGTGGTGTTCGACATCGATCCCGTCTTCGCCAACAGCGAGGAATGGTATCAGGCGATTCCCGAACAATCCCGGCCGGACAAGCATCAGCCCTTCTACCATCTGCTCGCCGAAAATGGCGAAACCAGCTATGTCGCTTATGTCAGCCAGCAGAATCTGATGGCCGACGACAGCGGGGAGCCGGTGGATCATCCGGCGATCGCGGGGATGTTCGGGACCTATGCCAACGGCAAATATCAACTGCGCCCGCTCCATCGCCATTAAGGCGCCGTCCCGCGCACGGGCATGGTGGCGGGTCGCCGCCGCCCTCGCGCTGCTGCCTGGCCTCACCGGAATCGCGGCCGCGCAGGCACCGACCGAACGCCCCGCGCAGGAGCCCCGGATCAATGCCGATCCGACCTTCCCCTTCGCCAATGAAGTCGCCGCCTTCGCCAAGGCAAATGAGAGGGACAGCGGCACGCCCGGCGCCGTCCTCTTCCTCGGCAGCTCCAGCATCCGGCTGTGGGACACGAGCGCGGGCTTTCCTGACAGAAGCACCGTCAATCGCGGTTTCGGCGGAGCGACGACGCCCGATGTCCTGCGCCACTATACCCGGCTCTTCCCCAAGGCCGCGCCCCGATCGGTGCTCGTCTATATCGGCGAGAACGACCTTGCCGCCGGAGCCACCCCCGACACCGTCGCGCACAACATACTCACGCTGCTGAAAAAGCTCCGCGCCGACTATCCCAAGGCGCGCATCGCCTATCTGTCGCTCAAACCCTCGCCCATCCGATGGACGCTCTGGCCGAAAATGGCGGCGGTCAACATGACCGTGGCGGCGCGCAGCCGGGTCAGCGGTTTTGAATATCTCGATGTCGGTAGCAGCCTGCTCGCCCATGACGGCCTGCCCGACGCATCGCTGTTCGGCCCGGACGGGCTGCACATGAACCCGCGCGGATACAGCCGCTGGAACAGACTGGTCGACGGCTGGCTCGACCGGACGGAGATGGCGGCGGCCCCGGCATCGCGTTCGGCATCACTTTCCAATTGATCCACGGCCAAGCAACATTATTACCATACATCTGTAAAACACACCCAAAGGGGGACGATGCTGGTGACCACTGATTCGGCTAAGGCCCTGCCCATGCCCGCTCCCATGGCGGAACTAACGCTTCGCGGCGTCATACTGGGTGCGCTCATCACGCTGCTCTTCACCGCGGCCAACGTCTATCTGGGGCTGAAGATCGGCCTTACCTTCGCGACCTCCATCCCCGCCGCCGTCATCTCCATGGCGGTGCTGCGCCTGTTCGCGACCGGCACCATCCTTGAAAACAACATCGTCCAGACGATCGCGTCGGCGGCGGGCACGTTGTCGGCGATCATCTTCGTGCTGCCCGGCCTTGTCATCATTGGCTGGTGGCAGGGTTTTCCCTACTGGCTGTCGGTCTTCACCATCGCTCTCGGCGGCATATTGGGCGTCATGTATTCCGTGCCGCTCCGCCGCGCGCTCGTCACCGGCTCCGACCTCCCCTATCCCGAAGGCGTCGCAGCCGCCGAAGTGTTGAAGGTCGGCGCAGGCTCCCGCGAAGGACTGGAGGGAAATAAGCGCGGCCTTACCGCCATCCTCATAAGCGCTCTCGCCGCCGCCGCCTTCTCCATCACCGCCAAGACGAAGCTGATCGCCGAAGAAGCCGCCACCTTCTTCAAATTCGGCGCAGGCGCGACATCTGTCTCGACCAGCTTTTCCATGGCGCTGATCGGCGTCGGCCATCTGGTCGGCCTGTCGGTGGGCGTCGCAATGTTCGTCGGCCTGCTGATCAGCTGGGTCGGCCTCGTCCCCTGGCTCACCGCGCCCCTGCCAGCGGGAGCCGACATCGCCGAAGTCGTCGGCACCACTTTCCGCATGAAGGCGCGCTTCATCGGCGCGGGCACAATCGGCGTCGCGGCGATCTGGACCCTGCTCAAGATATTGGGACCGATCATCAGCGGCATCCGATCCGCCATCGCGGCAGCACAGCGGCGCAAGGCTGGCGACGGCGCCCTGCTCGAACTTACCGAGCGTGACCTGCCGATTGGCATCGTCGGCGGCACCATCCTCGCCTCGCTCGCGCCGATCGCGGTGCTGCTCTGGTATTTCGCGCAAGGAGGCCCGATCGCCCTCAACCCCGTGCCTATCCTCATCCTGACGCTCGCCTATATCCTCGTCGCGGGCATCGTGATCGCGTCGGTCTGCGGCTATATGGCGGGCCTCATCGGCGCCTCGAACAGCCCGATCTCCGGCGTCGGCATCCTCGCCGTGCTGGGCGCCTCGCTGATCCTCGCCGCCATCTACGGCTCGGGCGGCGATCCGAAGCAGAGCCAAGCCCTCATCGCCTACGCCCTGTTCGTCACCGCGATCGTGTTCGGCATCGCCACCATCTCCAACGACAATCTTCAGGACCTGAAAACCGGCCAGCTGGTCGGCGCCACCCCCTGGAAACAGCAGGTCGCGCTGGTGCTAGGCGTAATCTTCGGCGCGCTGGTGATCCCGCCAGTGCTCGATCTCCTCAACAGCGCCTTCGGCTTCGCGGGCGCACCGGGAGCCAAGGCGACCGCCCTGCCCGCGCCCCAGGCCGCGCTCATCTCGGCACTGGCAAAGGGCGTGCTGGGCGGCGATCTCGACTGGGGCCTGATCGGCACCGGCGCGCTGATCGGCGCCGTGGTAGTCGCCATCGACGAACTGCTCGGCAAGGCAGGCAAGCTCCGCCTGCCCCCGCTCGCGGTCGGCATGGGCATATACCTGCCGATGGCGCTGACCCTGCTGATCCCGGTCGGCGCGGTGATCGGCCACCTCTACAACCGCTGGGCGCGCCGCCAATCCAACCCCGACTTCGCCGAGCGCATGGGCGTGCTGATGGCGACCGGCTTCATCGTCGGCGAAAGCCTGTTCGGCGTCGCCTTCGCCGGGATCGTGGCGGCGACCAACAGCGATGCACCGCTTGCGCTGGTGGCGGAGAATGAGTGGGCGGTGCCCGTGGCGCTGCTGATCTTCGCGGGCATCATCGCAGCGCTCTATGCACGACTGCGGCACTGGGCGAGCGCACCGCTGGGTTAGAGGTGACGGTGAACCATTTCGATCAAAATCCGACTTTGATCAGTAGCGATCCCTGCTCAATAGCGGACATGCGAGTTAAAGGAATTCGAGATGGCAACCTACATCGCTGGTCTGAACCATGTCACGTTGGCCGTCACAGATGTCAAAAGGTCTCTGGCGTTCTATCGCGACACCCTCGGCTGCACGGTGCGAGCCATTTGGCCGGAGGGCGCTTACCTTGAAGCTGGATCACTCTGGCTGTGCCTGTCTTACGACACCCACGCGAGATCAAATCCTAACCCCGACTACACGCACATCGCGTTCACTGTTGCAGAAGCAGAATTCCCCCGCCTGAGCGAACGTCTGGTTGCGGAATGTGCGATCTGGAAAGACAACAAAAGTGAGGGAGCATCGACATACTTCCTCGACCCCGACGGACATAAGCTGGAAATCCACGTAGGTTCTCTTTCGGCAAGGTTGGATTATTACCGGGCCAACCCAAAGAAGGGAGTGATGGTGCTAGATGACTGAGCGGCAGATAGCTGTCGGAGTATCGTTGGTCGATTACAGATTTGCCACAGCCTGCGTCGCTCGCCCGACAGTGGACCCAAGCTACGCCGAACGCGGTTCACCGATCTCGTAGAGGCGCAGGTTGCGATCCCCGATACCGAGGCTTGGCCAAGCGCCTCGCCATTCAGCAAGATGGGCGGCAGCAAAGTGCCGGTCGAGCGAGTTCTGATCAACCCATATTCTTTTACATGGATAAGGCCTGGCTCAAACACGTCTTCGGCATAACCGTACTCTACACAGCCTTCCTCCGCGCGGCTCGCATCAGCCATCCGCTTCATGATGGGTCGCGCCGCCTCCATATTATGGGCGGGCAGGCGAACGGTTCCTACGATAAGCAACATGGCGCAAGCCTATCGCTGCAACGGCACGATGGAAAGATGTACGTTTTAGCAGCGCACCGACCTAAAAGCCGCCATTCCGCACCCCCCAAAGCCACCACCCCCTCCAGCCCACAATCAATGAAAAGGGCGGCAAATCACTCCACCGCCCCTCCAATCACCTCTTGGCAAACCAGGCCGTCAGCGCAGGCTTCAACCGAGCCCGCGTCTCGATCCGCGTCCTGATGGCGGAGATCGACCGATCCACCACCTTGCGCGATTCCGGCGTCAGATACTGGTTCGCATAGGCGTCCAGCTTCGCCGCCATCGCCGGATCAGCCGACCCGCCGCCCAGCCGCGCAATCGCCTGGGACCGAGCCGACACATCGATCAGCGCCTCATATTGCTGCCGATGCGCCAGCACATAATCCACCGCCAGCATCGGATGCTCCCCACCCACGGAGGAGATGATCGCCGCGCTGGTCGTCTTGCCCGGCTCATCCGTCATGGCTAGGTCGAGCGCCTTGCGCCCCAACGCCTCATCCTTCGCCGCGCCCAGCAGCGCGAACAGCGTGCTCCGGTCCAGCGCGCTCGTCGCACCGTTGGCCATCGCCCGCAACTTGTCCCAGGTCGCCGCATCGGCATTCTGCGCGATGATGCGCAGCCACACATTGCGCAGCGGCCCTTCCATCAACGCAGGCTCGGCAAAGCGCCGCCGCGCCTCCGCCAGCACCGCCTTGTCCCCCATCTTGCCCAGCGTCGAAACAAGCGCCGACCGCAGCACCGGCACCTGTGCGCCCTCGCCGGGTTTCGCGTCAAAGCCAACGCTTTTCAGCACCGGCCCCAGCTTGCGCGAGGCATAGGCCGCAACCCGCGCCTGCGCTGCCCGGTCGCCCTCCAGCATCGTGTAAGCGCTGTCGATATAGTCCGGCACCTCCGCCAGTACCGCCGGACTCGCCTTGGCGGGCACCGCGTCCACCATGTCCAGCGCCAGCCCGATCGGCTGATATCCGCCCAGCCCCAGCTGGAAATTATCGGCCAGCAGTCCGATCTGGTCCATCGACGACAGCCGTGTAAAGCCCGCCGCCAACGCCTTCACATTCGCCTCTGGATAGAGCGAGCGATAATAGCCCGTCTGCCCCGCATTGATCACATAGGCCCCGCACCCCGGCAGCGTGACCGAAGCCGTCCCGTTCAAAATCAACCGCTGCGGCGCCCCGCCCACGGTCTGCGCCATCACCGGCACATTCCAGCGCAGCGGCGCCTTGTCCTTCCGATCGCGGCTGAACTCACCCTGCGATAGCGAGAGCATGGTGGACCCGCCCCGACACTGCGCGCTGTCGACCTTCACCAGAGGAATGCCCGGCTGGCTGGTAAAGTCATGCGCGATACCGACCAGCCCCTTGGCCCCCGCACCCTCAACCGCCTTCCACAGGTCATCCGTCACCGTATTCCCATAGGCATGTGCCTTCATGTAGCTGCGAATACCCTCGCGCCACACATCCTCGCCCGCATAGCCTTCCAGCATGGTGATGACCGCCTCACCCTTTTCATAGGTGATGTCGTCAAACGCTTGATTGACCTCATCAACGGTATGGATTTTCTGCACCACCGGATGCGTGGTCACCAGCGCATCGAGCGCCATCGCCCGCTCGCGCCCGCCGACCCGCGTCAGCAGCATCTCCCAATCGGGCTGCAATTTGTCGCTGACCTTGGTCGCCATCCAACTGGCAAACCCCTCGTTCAGCCACAGATCGTCCCACCAGGCCATGGTGACAAGATCGCCAAACCATTGATGCGCCATTTCATGCGCCACGATCGAGTAAATGGTCCGCTTCGTCCCCTCCGAAGTGAATTTCGGATCGACCAGCAGCGCCCGCTCAAAGGTGAAGATCGCCCCCCAATTCTCCATCGCGGAGAAGAACTGGCTCTGTCCCGGCCCCGCCACATTATCGAGCTTGGGCAGCGGAAAGGGCACGCCGAAATAGTCATTATACCAGGGCAGGATCGCCGCCGACGCATCCAGCGCCAGTTGCGCCTTGCCCGTATTCCCCTTGCCGGTGATCACGCCCACCTCGGTCGCCCCGGCCATCTTCGTCGCCCGCTCCAGATCGCCCAAGCCGAAGAACAGCAGATAGGATGACATCTTCGGTGAAGTGCCAAACGTCACCCGCGTCCTGCCACCGCCCAGATCCTGCGACGCCTTGACCGGCATGTTGCTGACCGCCAGCTGACCCGTCGGCACGATCGCGGAAAGATCGAACGTCGCCTTATAGCTCGGCTCGTCAAAGCTCGGCACGAACCGCCGCGCATCGGGCGCCTCGAACTGGGTAAACAGCGCCCGCTTCTGCGCGCCAGCTCCATCCTTGTAATCCAGCGCGAACATCCCGTTCGCCTGCGTGTTGATGACGCCGCCATAGGCGATGTCCAGCTTGTACGCGCCCGGCTGCACCGGCTTGCCAAAATCCAGCGTCACCGTCTGCGCATTGGCATCGACCTTCGCGGCACCCACCATCGCCTTGCCCTGGACAGGCGTCAGCGTAACGCTGCCAATGCTCAGATCAGCCGCATTCAACACCAGCACCGGCATCGCCTGCGCGACATTCAGGTCGACCGTCACCTTGCCCGTGAATTTAAGGTTCGCCGCATCCGGCACCACCTCGATGGCATAATGGCTGGGCGCCGCACCCCGCGGCAACTGCGTGGTGATCCCCGGCGCAGGCCCGGCGGGCGTCTGCGCCACGGCGGGCTGAACAAGGGCAAGCGGCGCGGCGGCCAGCAACAGGGACGAAATTTTGGAAAAGGACATCAGGTTCGCAACTCCGACACGTTGAGAACGGCACGGCCCGGACGGCCATTGCCACGATAGCTGCGGGATCGAACCTTTCTCGCCTGCGGTCAAGCGGTTGGCTGAACTTTGTTGTTCGTTTGTTTAACAGGGAGGGCTTGGCGAATGCTCTCGAGCACACCATCGAGATTCTCGATGACCTCATGATTCCAGAAGCGGATCACGGAATAATCCTGCCCCTCCAGAAAGCGCGTACGCGACAGGTCAGCCTCATCGCCGTGCTGGCCTCCATCGACTTCCACGATCAGGCGATGTTCAGCGCAAAGCAGATCGACGACATAAGGACCTATCGTTGCTTGCCGCCGGAACTTGAACCCGTCCAACTGCCGATTGCGCAAAGCGGCCCAGAGTCTCTTCTCACACTCCGTCGCATTCCGCCGCAGCGTCGATGCATTGGGATTGGTGCGCCGTACCCCCATAGCTCGCCCCACCCTCACCCAACCCTCTCCCGCCAGCGGGAGAGGGCTTTCACCTCCTTCTCCCGCTGGCGGGAGAAGGATACGCAGCCTTGCCGACAAAGTCGGCTAGGCGAAGTTGGATGAGGGTGGATGAGAGCAACCTCAACCCCGCCCCCGATACCCCGGCACATCCTGCGCAGGCAGCCAAAGCCCGGCAGGCGGCTCACCCGACTGCCAGAACACATCGATCGGAATCCCCCCGCGCGGATACCAATATCCGCCAATCCGCAACCACAAAGGCTGCATCTCGGCAAACAGCCGCTCGCCAATCCCCACCGTGCAATCCTCATGGAAAGCAGCATGGTTGCGAAACGCCCCCAGAAACAGCTTCAACGACTTCGATTCGACGATCGTCGCGGCGGGCGCATAGTCGATCACCAGATGGGCGAAGTCGGGCTGCCCCGTCACCGGGCAGAGCGAGGTAAATTCCGGCGCCGTAAAGCGCACCAGATAGGGCTTCCCCGGACGAGGGTTAGGCACATAATCGAGAACCGCCTCCTCTGGGCTCGCAGGCAGCGCACTGCTCTGCCCCAGATGGATCGGCGTCATGCTTTGGGGTATATCGGTCATGACCGGCCATCTACGCCATTGCACGCCTAATGTCACCGCAACCTGATCCCGCCATGCCATTCACCTCCCGTTCAGCGTCATCATTGCCTTGGCTGCATGCCATGGGGATGCGTCCTGCCATCTTGATCGCCTTGCCGCTGCTCCTGGCCACGCCTTCGCTCGCGCAGGAACAAGGCGGCAGTGATCCCGTCTTCACCCTGCCGCGCACGTCCCAGCCGCCTGCCGATCCCAGCAGACAAGGCCCGGAACTGGACGTATTTCGCGGGGCGCCGGTGACGCCGCCAGCCAGCACGCCTGTCATCACTCCGCCTCCACCAGTCGTCGCGCAGCCGCAGCCCCAACCCGCAGCCCCAGTCCAGCCGCAGCGCCCCGCCACAACAGCGCCACGCCCGGCCCCCGCTGAACCTACCGCCCCCGCCCGCGAGCCTGAAGGCAGCAGCGCCGCGCCCCAGCCTTCGGCTCCGCAATCCCCGGCACCCCAGTCCCCGGCACCGCAGCTCGCGCCATCAGAGCCCGCACCGCAAGCCGCCCCTCCCGCAGCGCCCGCCACTCCCGCCGCCGAACCCCCGCTCCGCGCGCCTGCCGACGCCTCTTCCTGGGGTTGGATCGCTGGCGCCATCGCGCTCCTCGCCGCAGCGCTCGCCGTCGCCTGGCTCTTCCTGCGCCGCCGTCCCGAAGAAGAGCCGCAACCGTATGAAGCGCCGGAGGCCGCGCCAACGCCTCCGCCTCCCGTGGCCAAGCCAGCAACCACAAAGCCAGTTCCTGTACCCCCCGCGCCAAAGCCCAAGGCGCCACCTCCCGCACCCGCCGCGGCAACCGCCGAGCGGCCATGGATCGACCTGACGCTGGAAGTCCGCAGCGCCCGTCTGTCGTTGATGGGCGCCACCATCGGCTACGCTCTGACCCTCCACAATCGCGGCAAACGCAGCGTGGACGACATTCTGATCCGCACCTTCATGGCCAATGCGGACGCCAACCAGCAGGCGCAGCTACAGCAGTTCTTCGCCGGAACCGTGGGCCTGCCCGCTCATTCCGCCGTCTCGCTTGCCCCAGGACAGAGCTACAGCCTGACAGGCGAGCTACGCCTCCTGCCCGACCAGATCACCCCCCTGCAGATGGGCGATCGCGCGCTGCTCATCCCGCTCGTCGCCTTCGACGCGCAATATCGCTGGTCCGACGAACCGGATGGCGCTCCTGTCGGATCAGGCCGCACCGGCCGCGCCTTCATCGTCGGACAGGAAAAAACCCCGCCCGCCGATCGCCTCGCCCCCTTCCGCGTCGATCAGGGGCCACGCCAGTTCCGCACCCCCGGCAGCCGCGCCACCGCGCTCGAACTGGCGAGCTGAGTATCCCCAAAGCCCCCTACACACCTCGTTATCCCAGCGCAGGCTGGGATCTCAGGCCAGTTCACGCCACCCCTCCCGAGATTCCAGCTTCCGCTGGAATGACGACCTAACAATAGGGGGAGACGAATAGCCCAACACCCTTCCCACACCCCCATCACCCGCCTAAAAAGGTCGCCACGCACCAACAAAAGAGGCGGCATGGACATCCTCATCTCCACGGACAGGCTCGCAGCAGAACTGGGCAAGGACGACCTCAAGACACTCGACGCCAGCCTCTTCCTCCCCGGCACGCCACGCGATGCCCGCGCCGAGTTCGAAGCCGCCCACATCCCCGGCGCCGCCTATCTCGACCTCCCCAGCCTTTCCGATGCAGACGACCCGCGCCCCGGCATGTTGCCGACCGACGCCTTCATGACCGAACGCTGCCGCGCGCTCGGCATCAACGCGGACAGCCGCATCATCCTCTACGACAACAGCCCCACGCACAGCGCTGCCCGCGCATGGTGGATGATGCGCCTCTATGGCGTGGGCAAGTCCGCCGCGATCCTGGACGGCGGCCTCCCAAAGTGGCTCGCGGAAGGCCGCCCGACGGAAAGCGGCTGGCCCGTCATCCCGCGCGGAGACGCCACCGCCCGGCGCGCGGAGGGCCAGGTCCGCACCAAGGAAGACCTGATCACCAATCTCGACAGCCATACAGCCCAGGTCCTCGACGCGCGCGGCGCGGCCCGCTTCACCGGCGAGGAAAAGGAACCCCGCCCCGGCATGGCGTCCGGCCATATCCCCGGCTCGCTCAACGTCCCGTCCGCCTCCCTATTCAACGCCGACAACAGCATGAAGAAGGGCGAGGAACTGCGGCAGCTTTTCATCGACGCGGGCACCGATTTCTCCCGCCCGATCATCACCAGCTGCGGCAGCGGCGTGACGGCGGCGATCCTGCTCGCGGGCCTTGAGCTGCTCGGCAAGACGGACGTCACCCTCTATGACGGCAGCTGGTCGGAATGGGGGCTAGATCCCTCAACGCCAAAGGCGACGGGTCCCGCCGCATGAGCAAGGACCGCAAGCCGCTCACCCAGTTGGCGCAGGCCGGGCGCAAGGCGGAATGGACTGGCATGCCCGGCCAGCCCGGCGCCATCGTCAACCCGCCGGTCTGGCGCGCCTCGACCATCCTCTATGACGATGTCGCCCATCTGCGCAGCGCCGCGCGCCGCAGCACGCACGAACGGCTCTTCTACGGCCGCAAGGGCACGCCCACAGCCTGGAGCCTCGCCGACGCGCTCACCGAGATGGAGCCCGGCGCGGAAGGGACGATGCTCTTCCCCTCCGGCGTCGCCGCGATCGCCTGCGCGCTGCTTTCGGTCCTGAAACCCGGCGACCAGCTGCTCATGGTCGACAGCGCCTACGACCCCACCCGCAACTTCTGCGAACAGATGCTAAAACGTTACGGTATCGAAACGATCTATTACGACCCCCTCGCCGATTCCGTTTCAATTCGCCAACTCCTTAATGAAAACACCCGCGCCATTTTCCTGGAAAGCCCCGGCAGCCTGACTTTCGAAGTGCAGGACATCCCCGCCATCACCGCCCTCGCGCGGGAAAAGGGCATCGTCACTCTCCTCGACAATACCTGGGCCACGCCCTTCTTCTTCCCCGCCCTCGCCCACGGCGTCGATATCACCGTCCTCGCCTGCACCAAATATATCGTCGGCCACAGCGACGTCATGCTCGGCTCCGTCACCGCCACCCCTGAGCATTTCCCGAAGCTCCGCCAGACCGCCTATCTCCTCGGCCAAATGGTCAGCCCCGACGACGCCTGGCTCGCCAGCCGCGGCCTCCGTACCCTCGGCGTCCGCCTGAACCAGCATCAGGACAGCGCACTCCAGATCGCCCGTTGGCTCGCCGAACAGCCCGACGTCGCCCGCGTCCTCCACCCCGCACTGCCAAGCTGCCCCGGCCATGAAAATTGGGCGCGCGACTTTTCCGGTTCCAGCGGCCTCTTCAGCTTCGTCCTCAAGGGCGGCAGCGAAGAAGCCCGCGCCGCGTTGATCGACGGCCTAGAACATTTCGGTATCGGCTACAGCTGGGGCGGTTTCGAAAGCCTGGCCTTGCCCGTCGATCCAGCACGCTACCGCACCGCCACCATATGGCAGGCGGAAGGTCCTCTCGTCCGGCTACAGATCGGGCTTGAAGATCCCGCCGACCTCATCGCCGATCTTGATGTCGGCCTCGCCCGTTTCCGCAAGGTACGGGGATGAGCCGGGGTTTCCCCAACCTCCTGGCCCTGCTGCCCGGAAATCCGGCCATCGTTCATCCCCTTGTTGCACTCACGATAGCGGCGGTTCTGTTCCTGATCGCCGATGGGATCGCCCATATCGCCGCCCCGCGCCTGCGCCGCCGGGCACGACCATTAGGGGAGGCATTGGCCGGACATTTCCGACCCATCCTTCGCCACAGCCTTGGAAGCGGTCTTTTCGCCCTGGCTGTCATGCTTTGGCCGGTCGACGCGCTCGCCCACCTCATCCTTGGCGGAGCCTTCGCGCTCTCCGTCGCGTTGCTCGGCATCCATATCCTGCGCAGCCTAGCCATTCCGCGCTGGGCTGTCGTTCCGCTGGCCTTGTTGCTGTTCGTCATGATCCTTTCCGGCAGCAGCGGCGGCTTCGCGCCCGTTGCCGACATGCTGGACGGCATCGGCATAGACCTTGGCAAACGGCGGATCACCTTGCTTGGCCTTGTCAGCACCGCCGCGATCTGCGTCCTGCTCTTTGCGCTGGTGCGGCTCGCCAATCGTCTGTTCGCCCGCAGCATCGACCGTGCCAAAGGGCTCGATCCCACGCAAAAGCTGCTCGCCCAAAAGCTCGCCGCCATCGCGGCCGTCGTCGCCGCCTTCTTCATCGGCGTCGATCTGCTCGGCGTCGACCTTACTGCTTTTGCCGTCTTTTCCGGCGCGCTGGGCCTGGCCGTCGGCTTCGGCCTGCAAAAAACCTTCGGCAATCTGTTCGCCGGGATCATCCTGCTCATGGACCGCTCGATCAAGCCGGGCGACGTCATCGTTGTCGGCGACAGCTTTGGCTGGGTGAACAAGATCGGTGTTCGCGCCGTCTCCGTCCTGACCCGCGATGGTAAAGAGCATCTGATCCCGAACGAAAATCTGATGACGCAGGAGGTGGAGAACTGGTCCTATTCCGATCGCAATGTCCGCATCCGCATTCCAGTGGGCATCGGTTACGACAGCGACCTCAAGCTCGCGCAGGAGCTGATGCTACGCGCCGCGCAGGAAAGCCCACGCGTCCTGCGCAATCCCAAGCCCAATGTCTGGTTGACGGGCTTTGGCGAAAACCGGGTCGAACATGACATATTGGTGTGGATCAGCGACCCGGAAGGCGGCGTCGGAAGTGTCAAATCGGACGTGCTGAACCGCCTCTGGCTGTTGTTTCGCGAACATGGGATCACGATCCCCTATCCACAGCGGGTGGTGCATCAGGCCACGCCAAGCGCTCAGCCTTTTGTTGCAGAGTAGCAACATTACGGACGTAAAAGACAACCAATAGCAATAATTTCTTGTGCAGCGCGGCATGCGTCGGCATGTCGTGCCTGTTCAGGTCATCCGATCCGGCCCTTTGTGGGAATAGAGAATGCGGAATCCTGACGCAGGCGGGACCATCGCAGAAAACCACCAAGGGGAATCCAATGCGTAAGTCCATTCTCGGCCTCTCGGCCGTCGCTCTCGCTGCTCTGTCCGTCCCGGCACTCGCCCAGGACGAGGCTACGCCCGCGCTCACCGTCACCGGCAACGCTGCCGTAATCAGCGACTATCGTTTCCGTGGCATTTCGCAGACCGACAAGCGTTTCGCGCTGCAGGGCGGCATCACCGTCACCCATGAATCGGGCTTCTATGTCTCGACCTGGGGCTCGTCGATCGATGACTATGTGGCCGCTGGCAGCGACCAGGAACTCGACCTGATCGCAGGCTATTCCAAGACCATTGGCGCCGCGACCGTCGATGTCGGCGTGCTCTATTATTACTTCCCCGGTTCGGGCGGTGCGAACACCGACTTCGTTGAGCCCTATGCTTCGATCAAGGGCACCTTCGGCCCGGCGACGGCTAAGCTCGGCGCCGCCTATGCGCCCAAGTCGCGCGCCCTTTCCGTCGATGGCGGCCTGACCCGCGAAGACAATCTCTATGTTACGGGCGACCTGTCGGCCAGCATTCCCAACACGCCGCTGGGCGTTTCGGCGCATCTGGGTCACAGCTTCGGCCCCAGCTACCTGACCATCGGCAAGGAATATACGGACTGGAACATCGGCGCGACCTACACCTGGAGCCACCTGACCTTCGGCGTCAGCTATGTGGACACCGACAAGTCGCTCTACAGCCCCAGCGGCCGTAACATCAGCAAGGCTGGCGTAGTGGGTTCGATCACCGCCTCCTTCTGATTTCTTCGATTATAGAATGAAGAGGGCCGCGATCTCGATGATCGCGGCCTTTTTCGCGTCCGCAGTTATACGGGGTCGCGTACCTTCATTCGCCCGTTTATACAGGGCGCCATGTCCGCGTTCCTGCTGTTCCTGATCTTCGCCGCCACCGTCACCGCGATGGAGGGCTTTGCCTATGTCATGCATCGTTGGGTGATGCATGGGCCGGGCTGGTTCCTGCATGCCAGCCATCATCGTCCCCGCAACGGCATGTGGGAAGCGAACGACCTCTATTTCGTGATCTTCGCGCTCCCTTCGATCCTGCTGCTACTGGGCGGCGTGCAATGGGGCTGGGGCGATTGGGCAACAGCCTGCGGCGCGGGGATCGCGGCTTACGGCCTCATCTATCTCGGCTTTCATGACATCCTCGTCCATCAGCGGATCACCCACCGCCATGTTTCCCGCTCGCCCTATATGAAGCGGATCGTTCAGGCGCATCGGCTGCATCATGCGGTCGAAACCCGGGAAGGCTGCGTCAGCTTCGGCTTCCTGGTCGCGCCGCGGCCGGAGGAGCTGAAAAGGCAACTGGCGCAGGGGGATCGGCGGAAGGGCGTGCGGAAGGCACGCGGCCTCATGGAAGCAGAGTGAGCAATCGGTTCATTTCTGGCCCTTTGGCAGCGACGGCGGCAAGCTGAATGGCACGCATCGGCCTTTTGGGCGGCTCTTTCAATCCGGCGCATGGCGGCCATCGCGCAATCTCGCTGTTCGCTGCGAAGGCGCTGCGCCTGGACGAAGTCTGGTGGCTGGTCTCGCCGGGTAATCCGCTCAAGCCCCGTGCTGGCATGGCGACCCTCCCCGTACGCCTCGCCCACGCCCGCCATATTGCTCGACGCGCGGCGATTCGGCCCACCGCGATCGAGCACGCGCTGGGCACCCGATACACCGCCGATTCGCTAAAAGGGATCAGACACCGCTTCCCCCGTAATCAGTTCATCTGGCTGATGGGCGCGGACAATCTCGCCCAGTTCGGCCAGTGGAAGGATTGGCGCGGCATCGCGCGACAGATGCCCATTGCCGTGATCGCCCGTCCCGGCTATGATGGAGTTGCCCGTGGCTCTGGGGCCATGGCCTGGCTGCGGCGTTTCGTCCGGCCCGCGCGCCAGAGTGCAGACTGGACGGATTGGAGACCGCCGGCGCTTGTGCTTTTGCGCTTTCGCCCTGATCCAAGATCGGCGACCCTGCTGCGGCAGGCGAAACCCCTCTGGCATCGCGAATATGAACATGCACGCGTGCGCGATCCGCTCACGCGCCGGTTGATTGTCTAGAATGGAGCATTTTTGACCAGACCACATCCTGCCAACGACCCGGCCCATGATGCCGACAGCGTTGCCGCCCTGCACGACCTTGTCCTCAAATCGCTCGACGATGACCAGGCGCAGGAAACCATCTCCATCCCGCTTGAAGGCAAGAGCAGCATTGCCGACCATATGGTGATCGCCAGCGGGCGTTCATCGCGTCAGGTCGCGTCGATGGCGCAGAAGCTTGCCGAGCGCATCAAGCAGGCCACCGGCCGCTCCGCGCGGGTCGAGGGGTTGCCGGTCGCCGACTGGGTGCTGATCGATGCAGGCGACGTGATCGTCCACCTGTTCCGGCCCGAAGTGCGCAGCTTCTACAATCTGGAACGCATGTGGGGCTTTGTCGACGCGCCGGTAGCTGGCACGGCCTGAAGGCTTTTGCTGCATCGGCTTGTTTTCGCCGATGCATGCACCCCTTCGACAAGCGCGCACTGACCCGTTAGGAGCGTGATCCATGCTCCTCCACATCATCGCGCGCGGCAAGATCGGACGTTCGGCCGAAGCGGAACTGGTCGAACGTTATGTGAAGCGGCTGACCATGCCGCACAGGATCACCGAACTGCCCGACCGTGGCGGCAAGCTGCCGCCCGCTCCGACTGGCACGATCACCGTGATGCTCGACGAGAAAGGCCGCCAGCTCAGCTCCATGGACTTCGCCAAGCGGCTCGAAGGCTGGCGAGACCAGGGCGCGCGCGAATGCCGCTTCCTGATCGGCGCGGCCGATGGCTTCGACGACGAAGCCCGCGCCGGGGCTGACCTGCTGATCGCTTTTGGCGCGATGACCTGGCCCCACATGATGGCCCGCGCCATGCTGGCCGAACAATTGTGGCGCGCCTGTTCCATCCTTTCGGGCCACCCCTATCATCGCGAAGGCTGATGCCGCCACCGCTCGACATGGATGGTCGTTTGCGCCTAGTCAGATGTCGCCGGTCGCCAGCAGGACCGGCAGGGGGCAAGGGGTGAAAAGGTCAACAGCCTTCGCAGCGATCATCGGCGGCGCAGCGGTCATCGCCGCCGCGCGCCTGGCGGCGGCTCCTCAAGCAGGCATCATCCTGGGCGGCACGGGCGAAACCAGCCTGCGTCAGGAACAGGCTGCGCTGAAGGCGGCCCGCATCCAGTCCGAACAAGCGCGCGAGCGCTCCCAGCGGTTGGAACAGCAGGCAACGGCCGCGCGGGACGAGGCCGAACAGGCGCGCCGCCGCGCCGCCGCCATGGCTGCCCGTATCCAGCAGGCCGAGGCTGACATTCAAGCGGCCCAAGCGCGTATCGCGATCATAGCCCGCATGCAGCGTTCGCAAGCAGCACGGCTGGCGGCCAAGCAGGAGCCGGTTGTCCGCTTGACCGCCGCTCTCCAGATGATGGCGCGGCGGCCTTTGGCCCTGGCGCTGGTGCAGCCGGGGTCGCTGAGCGATGCCGTCCACATGCGCGCCGTGCTGGGACAGATATTGCCCGTCATTCAGGAGCGAACAGCGGGCTTGCGCGCTGAACTGGAGCGCAGCCGTGCCTTGCGCGAGACCGCCGAGCAGGCCGCCGCTTCACTCGCGCAAAGCCAGGCTGACCTCCGCAATAGCCAAGCCGCTTTACGCAGCTTGGAAACGCAAAAGCGGCTGGCGGAGAGGGACTATCGCTCCAACGCCAATCTGGAGAGTGACCGCGCTCTCGCCCTGGGTGAAAGAGCCCGCGACATCGTCGATCTGATGGATCGCCTCCAGGCGGCAGGTGATCTACGGGAAGAACTCGCAGCGCTCCCCGGCCCGCTGCTCAGGCCAGCGCGCCCCGACCTCGCCATGGCGCCCGCACAGGCAAGGCAGCGCAGCGTGGGCGGACCTCCACCCTATCGCTTGCCGGTGATGGGCCAGCTGGTCACTGGCATGGGCGAATTGTCGGAAAGCGGCGTCCGGTCGCGGGGCCTCACTATCGTCACCCAGTCGGGCGCGCTCGCCGTCGCGCCTACGGCGGGGCGCGTCGTCTTCGCAGGGCCTTATCGCGGCTACGGCCAGATCATGATCCTCGATCATGGCGGCGGCTGGACCACATTGATCACCGGATTGCATCGGCTTTCCGCCGCCGTGGGCGATGATGTGCGACAGGGTGATCCACTGGGCAACGCCGGAAGCGGGCGTCCGACCATCACGATCGAACTGCGTCGCAATGGCCGTCCCGTCGATATCGTGCCGTTGGTCGGGCTAGGCTGAAAGCGCTAGAGCATCGTGCGCAAAAGTGGGAACCGGTTTTGCGCTTAAAACGATGCGATAACAAAAAACTAGAGCGCGCGATCTGCGTCCGATTAAACGCAGCGCGCTCTAGCGCCGCCAGCGCGCCCAGATGGCCGTCGGCAACTCCAGCCCTCTCGCTTCCTCGCGCACGGCCAATTCGCCCGCTTCGACCGTGCCCGGAAGGTCGGCAAAGGCCTGCTTCAGAAGTTCCCCAATCGCCAGCGCGGACATGCGCACGGCGTATACGGTCAGGAAAAGGAAGCGACTGTCGGCATCCAGCAGGCGGCGGCAATCCGCGATCAGCCGAGGCAGATCCTCTTCCAGTCTCCAGATTTCACCGTCCGGCCCACGGCCATATTTAGGCGGGTCGAGCAATATGCCGTCATAGCGCCGCTCTCGCCGAACCTCGCGAGCTACGAACTTCGCGGCATCGTCAACGATCCAGCGAACCGGGCGGTCTTCCATCCCCGACGCGGCGGCATTGGCCCGCGCCTGCGCGACCGACTTCTTGGACGCATCAACATGTACCATCTGCGCGCCGGTAGCCGACATCGCCAATGTGCCGACACCGGTATAGCCGAACAGGTTCATAATCTGCGGCTGCTCCAGCCCGGCCGTCTGCTCGCGCATCCAGTTCCACACCGGCGCCATATCGGGAAAGAAGCCGAGATGCCGGAAAGGCGTGCAACTCGCCTGAAACGTCACCTCATTCCAGCTGAGCGGCCAGCCTTCGGCAGGCACCGGGCGATCATAGAACCAGCGCCCCCCGCCCTCTTCGTCCGAACCGGGCACGAATTCGCCATCGGCTTGCCAATCCGCGCTCGCAGGCGCCCACATCGCCTGCGGCTCGGGCCGGATGAAGCGATAACGGCCATAGCGTTCCAGCTTGCGCCCGTGACCCGAATCGAGCAGGCCATAGTCGGCCCACGGCTCACCGATGAGCGTGTCGAGCTTCATGCTCGCGGCGTAGCGCGCTCCGCGACATAGGCGGTGATCGCCTCAAAGGTCGCGGGCAGCTTGGCATAGGCTTCCTCACGGGCGAACAGGTCACCCATGCGGGCAGGCAGAGGCGGACGAAGCCCGGTGGCGCGCTCCACGGCCTCGCGGAACTTGGCCGGATGCGCCGTCGCCAGCGTGACGATCGGCACGCCTGCCTCAACCTCCATCTCGCGCGCGGCGGCAAGGCCCACGGCAGTATGGGGGTCAATGACCTGACCCGCTCCGTCAAAGGCCCAACGAATCGCCATGTTCATTGCGTCGCCATCGACACGCGCCGAGGCGAGCAACTTCGCCGCGCCAGCCCGCTGCGCATTGGTGAGGCGCATCGCCCGGCTTGTTTCGAACCCCTTCATCTGCTCGGCCAGCGCCGGGCCGCCACGGCCACCCGCGTCGAACAGCAGTCGTTCGAAATTCGAACTGATCTGGATATCCATGCTGGGCGTCGCTGTCTGAACGACCTGACCCTGGCTATAGTCACCGTCCGCCAGCGCGCGGTGCAGAATGTCGTTGACGTTGGTCGCGACCATCAGCTTCGCAACCGGAAGCCCCATCTGCGCCGAGACATAACCAGCGAACACGTCGCCGAAATTACCTGTGGGGACCGAAAAAGCGACCTGCCGCTCCGGTGCGCCAAGCCTTACGGCGGCGTAGAAATAATAGACCACCTGCGCCATCAACCGCGCCCAGTTGATGCTGTTCACCGCCGACAGATTGAACTTCTTCGAAAAGGCAGGGTCGTTGAACATCGCCTTCACGAGCGCCTGCGCATCGTCGAAGCTGCCCTCGATCGCGATATTATGGACGTTGGGCGCGCGCACCGTGGTCATCTGGCGCCGTTGTACGTCGGACACGCGGCCTTCGGGGTGCAGCATGAAGATGTCGATCTTCTCGCGTCCTGCAACGGCGTCGATCGCTGCCGACCCCGTGTCGCCCGACGTCGCACCGACAATCGTCAGATGATCGTCACGGCGAGACAGGAACCGCTCGAACAGCTGCCCCAACAATTGCAGCGCGACATCCTTGAACGCGAGGGTCGGGCCATGGAAAAGTTCAAGCAGCCAGTGCTGGTGGTCCAGCTGCACCAGCGGCGTCACCGCGTTGTGGCTGAACCGGCCATAGGCGGCAGTGCATAGCTCGCGCAGTTCATCTTCGCTGAGCGAGCCCGCGACATAGGGGGCCATGACGCGAACGGCGGTTTCCACGTAGGAAAGCCCGGCGAGCGCGCGTATGTCCGCCTCCGAAAAGCGCGGCCAGCTTTCCGGAACATAGAGGCCGCCATCGGACGCCAGCCCTGCCAGCGTCACATCCTCGAAACCCAGCGCAGGCGCGCTTCCCCTGGTGCTCACATATTGCATGATGGGGAAGCGCGGTAACGAGGCTGGAGCGTTGGAGCAAGCCTTTACGACGGATCGGCCGGTGGAGGCACCCGCTTGCGAAGCGCAAGGACGTAAATGACCACGGCCACCGCAGCGAAGAAGAACCATTGGATGGCGTAAGCGAGGTGGTTGTTCGGAACGTCGTTGACGCTCGGCGGGGCAACCGGTTTCAACCCTTCCGGCGCGCGCTCCGCGATCAGCATCGGCCGCAGCGGAAGAACATTAGCCGTGAACCGCGACAACAACGTCCGGTGATCAGGCTCTTCGGATATCCAGCCGGTGACCTGCCCACCTTTCCAATTTGGCTTCAGGTCCGGCTGCTTGGCGACGCCCAAAGCGACGAGCGCGCCAGGCCCTTCTGCCCCGGTAGCGCACTGCGCGATATAGCGGTAGCCGACCGATCCATCGGCAGCCCGTCCCGCTTCCGTCTGCCAGCCAACGACATTCAGGCAATGAATGGAAGAGCGCCTGAACAGCAGCACGGGCGGAACAGGTGGCATTTGCGGGAAGCTGACAGTTGGCTTAGCTGGATTGGCCGACGCTAGGGCGAGCATCGCCTCCTTCTCGCCGCGGCGTTGCAACTGCCAGATGCCAAGGGCGATCATGACCAGCACGGCCCCTGCCACGATAATGCTGGCAAAAAGAGGGATGCGACGCGCGGTCATGGCGTGGTCGCCGACGCTATGGTCGCCCCGGCCAAAGCGGACGGGCCGAGCTGCCGGAAGGCAGGCGCGGCGCTCATATTCGACGGCCGGACGCCGGGCAGAGAGACGCAGGACGGCTGGAAGAGCGCTGGTGTGGAAAGAAGCATGACGGCAGGCATAATTATCTTCCGTCTAAAAGAAAACGGCCGGTTATCACCGGCCGTTTTTGCTTGATGGATAAGACAGAGGCCTTAGCCGCCGTGCATCGGAGCGCCCCAGCCGCCCCACACATAGATGGCGACGAACAGGAACAGCCAGACGACGTCGACAAAATGCCAGTACCAGGCAGCGGCCTCAAAGCCGAAATGCTGGCGGGGTGTGAAGTGCCCCTTATAGACGCGCACCAGATTGACGATCAGGAAGATCGTACCGATCAGAACGTGGAAGCCGTGGAAGCCCGTCGCCATGTAGAAAGCCGAGCTGTAGGGGCTGCCGCCGAACGGGAACGGCGCGTGCATATATTCATAGGCCTGGATCGAAGAAAAGAGCAGGCCGAGGATCACCGTCAGCCACAGGCCGGTTTTCAGACCTTCGCGATCTCCATGGATCAGCGCGTGGTGCGCCCAGGTGACGGTCGTGCCTGAGCAGAGCAGGATCAACGTGTTGAGCAGCGGCAGCTCAAACGCGTTCATCACCTCGATACCCTTGGACGGGAACAGACCTTCGATCGGAGCAAGCTGGCTCGGGAAGAGCGAGAAGTCGAAGAACGCCCAGAACCAGCCAACGAAGAACATGACTTCCGAAGCGATGAACAGGATCATGCCGTAGCGCAGATGCAGTTGCACAACAGGCGTATGATCGCCCGCATGCGCCTCTGCGATGACGTTTGCCCACCAGCTGTACATGGTGAACAGCACGCCCGCGACGCCGATCAGAAATACCCAGCCACCGCCGGCAGGCATGGCATCAGGGTGCATCCACATGATCGCGCCCATCGCCATTACCAGCGCCGACATGGACCCGAATAACGGCCAGATGCTGGGCGGTAGAATGTGATAATCGTGCTGCTTGGCGCCTGCCATGACGTACTCTTCCCTGTTCGCGTTCGCGTTATCGTGGATTGCCTTAGCTCGGCTTCTTGTCCTGCTCAACAGGATAGAAGGTGTAGCTTAGCGTAATTTGCTGAGTGTCCCTATTGTCTGGATCATTCAGTATTTTGGGATCAACATAATAAATCACCGGCATGCGGACCTGCTCGCCTGGCTGCAATGTCTGCTGAGTGAAGCAGAAACACTGGATTTTGGTGAAGTAAGCACCAGCCTGGGTCGGCGTCACGTTGAAGCTGGCTGTGCCCGTAACCGGCTTGTCCGACATGTTCTTCGCGATGAAGATCGCCATGTCGCGCGCGCCAACGGTCACCGTATCCGTCCGGTGTTCGGGATAGAATTGCCACGGCATGCCCGGTTGGACATTGGAATCGAACCGGATCGACATTGTGCGGCCGACCGCAGGCCGCAACTTGACGTCAGCAGCGGCGCGCTGCGTCGTGCCGCCAAATCCCGTCTGCTGGCAAAAGATCCGGTAGAGCGGGACCGACGCGAAACCGAGCCCGAGCATAGCCAATCCTACCGCTGCCATAGTCATGAGCGTGCGGCGGTTCCGGCGATCCCGGTCAAAGGGCGACGGCGGCAGATTAGCCATTATTGGCCCGCACCGATTTTCGCGATCGTAATCGCGTAAAAAAGAATGACGAGCGCCCCGAGCAGCAGCCCGGTGATAATGGCACGCGACTTCTGCCGACCGCGTACCTGCTCCTCTTCCTCGGGCGTCATGCCAGCAACCAACGGTCGATGACAACCGCTCCAAACAGAAGGAAAAGATAAAGGATCGAATATTTGAACAGCCGGCGTTCCGGACCCATGCGGCTGGGATCCATTTCACGCCGCCGGAAGACCTGAAAGGCGAAGATCACGAACAGCGCAGTCCCGAGCAAGGCTGTGAGGCCGTAAATCAGACCGGTAAGACGAAGCAGCACGGGTGCCATTGCTGCGGCAGCCATGATCGCCGTGTAGAACCATATCTGACGGCGTGTAGCGACTTCACCAGATACCACTGGCAGCATCGGAATGTTTGCCGCAGCATAATCGGTCTTCACGAACAGCGCGAGCGCCCAGAAATGAGGCGGCGTCCAAAAGAATGTGAGCATGAAGAGCACGACTGGGAGCGCGCTGACATCACCTGTGACCGCGGCCCAGCCGATAACGGGGGGGAAGGCGCCCGCAGCGCCGCCAATGACGATATTCTGCGTCGTCCGGGGCTTGAGCCAAATAGTGTAAATGAAAACATAGAAAAGAATCGACACCGCCAGGATGGCAGAGGCGAGCCAGTTCGTCGCCACGCCCATCAGCAGGACCGAGAAGAAGGAAAGGCCGACGCCGAAATGAAGCGCCGACTGCCGGTCCATCCGGCCAGCGGGCAGCGGACGGTTAGCGGTCCGCTTCATCTTTGCGTCAATATCCGCCTCATACCATTGGTTGAGCGCTGCGGCTGCGCCAGCGCCCAGCGCTATGCACAGGATGGCGGTGAAGGCGAGCACGGGATGGATTTGACCGGGCGCAGCGAGCAGCCCGCAAAGACCCGTGAAGACGACCAATGTCATCACGCGTGGCTTGGTTAACGCGACAAAGTCGCGCCAGTGCGCGGGAATTGTGGGAGCGGCGCTCCCGGTCATGAACGGCGAACTTGCCATATGCTCCTCGTGCGGCAGCCCGGCGCCATCACGGACGCCGGGACTGCTAATTGCGGGTTCGCGCTGTTGGTCGCCACCCTGCACCCTGCGAGATGCTTTCTTTCTCGCCGGTCGTCAGTCGATGACCGGCAATGTTTCGAACTGGTGGAACGGCGGCGGGCTGGGCAGCGTCCATTCCAGCGTCGTTGCACCTTCACCCCAAGGATTACCTTCAGCCTTCTTACCCGCAGCGAGCGACCAGAAGACGTTGATGAAGAAGATCAACACGCCCACGGCCATGATTTCATATCCATGGCTGGCCACGCTGTTCCAGTATGCGAAGGCTTCCGGATAGTCAGGGTAGCGGCGCGGCATGCCCGACAGGCCGAGGAAGTGCATGGGGAAGAACAGCAGGTTCACGCCCACGAAGAACACCCAGAAGTGCAGGTGACCGAGAAATTCGCTGTACATGCGACCCGACATCTTCGGGAACCAATAGTAAAAGCCCGCGAAGAGACCGAAAACGGCGCCCAGCGACAACACATAGTGGAAGTGGGCGACAACATAATAGGTGTCGTGCAGCACGTCATCGACGCCGCCATTTGCCAGGACCACGCCGGTGACACCGCCCACGGTGAACAGGAAGATGAAGCCCAGCGCCCAGACCATGGGGGTCTTGTAGCTGATCGAGCCGCCCCAAATCGTCGCGATCCACGAGAAGATCTTGATGCCGGTGGGAACGGCAATGACCATCGTCGCGGCCGTGAAGTACATCTTCACGTTCACCGACATGCCAGTGGTGAACATATGGTGCGCCCAGACGACGAACCCGACGACGCCAATCGCGACCATGGCATATGCCATGCCGAGATAGCCGAATACTGGCTTACGGCTGAAGGTAGAGATGATCTGGCTGACGATACCAAAACCAGGCAGGATCATGATGTACACTTCAGGGTGCCCGAAGAACCAGAAAAGATGCTGGTAAAGCTCCGGATCGCCACCCCCGGCGGCATCGTAGAAAGTGGTGCCGAAGTTACGATCGGTCAGCAGCATGGTGATCGCGGCGGCAAGAACCGGCAGCGCGAGCAGCAGCAAGAAGGCAGTGACCAGCACCGACCAGACGAACAACGGCATCTTGTGCAGGGTCATGCCCGGCGCGCGCATGTTCAAAATGGTGGTGATGAAGTTGACGGCGCCCAGGATGGAGCTGGCACCCGCGATGTGGAGCGACAGGATAGCCATATCCACTGCTGGCCCCGCAGAACCGCTGGTCGAGAGCGGAGCATAGACCGTCCAGCCCGTGCCCGCGCCATTACCCGTACCACCAGGAACGAAGGTCGAACCGAGCAGCAGAGCAAAAGCGGGGATCAACAGCCAGAAGCTGATATTGTTCATGCGCGGGAAGGCCATGTCCGGTGCACCGATCATGATCGGCACGAACCAGTTACCAAAGCCACCGATGATGGCGGGCATGACCATGAAAAAGACCATGATCAAGCCGTGCGCCGTGATCAGCACGTTCCAGAGGTGATAGGCCTGATCGAGCGTGGCCGAGGGGCCATCCGTCATCTGCGCCCAGGTGTGGAGGTACTGAATGCCAGGCTGCGCCAGCTCAGCGCGCATCAGACCCGAAATCGCGCCGCCGATCACTCCAGCAAGGATCGCGAAGATCAGATAAAGAGTGCCGATGTCCTTGTGGTTCGTCGACATGAACCAGCGCTGGAAGAAGGCTGGCTTGTGATCGGCGTCATGATGATCATGAGCATGATCGCCGTGATGATCTGCGGTAATGGTGGTCATGGCGTTATGCCCTTACATCAAAGCTTTTCGGCGGGGGCGGCGGCAGGCGCTGCGGGAGCAGCAGCCGTAGCTGCTGCGTCAGCGCCCTGAAGCTTGCCGCCCTGCGAGAGAACCCACTGGTCGAACTGGGCTGGAGGCAGCGCCTCGATCGCGATCGGCATGAAAGCGTGGCGCGCGCCACACAGTTCGGAACATTGCCCGTAATAGACACCCGGCTTCTCGATGGTGAATGTCTTCTCATTGAGACGGCCAGGAACCGCGTCCATCTTCACCCAGAGCGAGGGTATCGCAAAGGCGTGAATCACGTCAGCCCCAGTGATGATAAGCTTGATCGGGCGGCCAGCGGGAAGAACCATGCGATTGTCAGGCGCGAGCAGATAAGGCTCGCCATTTGCCTCGGCCTTTTCCTTGGGAAGCATGTTCGAGACATATTCAGGAATGCCGTTGTCGGGATATTCATAGCCCCAGTACCACTGATAGCCGGTAACCTTCACGGTCAACGCATCCTTGGGCGCAGGCTTGTACTGGTCTGCCAGCAGGCCGATCGAAGGCACCGCGATCACAAGGAGGATCACCACGGGAACCACGGTCCAGATCACTTCGATCAGCGTATTATGCGACGTCTTCGACGGCACCGGATTGGCACTGCGACGGAAACGAACCATCACATAGAGCATCAGAAGAAGCACGAAGACCGAGATGATCGTGATGAGCGGCAGGAGCAGCACATCGTGCAGCCAGCGCGCGGTATGACCCGTGGGGCTGAACTGTTCCTGCAGGGTGATTTCGCCGGGGCGCGGCATGCCAATGCCTTCGGTCGGCTTCATACGGGGCGGCGCGGCAACCTTGGCCGCAGGCGCGGCCTCGGCAGCCGGAACGGCCGCATTGGCGCCCGAGTCGGCCGGTGCGGCGGCACTGCCCGCTGCGGCGGCTGCGACGGCGGCATTGTCCTGCGCCAGCGCCTGACTGTTCACCACCGCTGCCGGCGCAAAGGCCAGCAACCCGGCGAGAACGAGCGATTTCACCATTTTCATAAGCGTCTTCTTACCCCGTAACCCCTTGGCGCCGCTGCAACGAAGGCGCGCGCATACGCATCCCCCCCCGCCCGGTCGGTCTGCCGCGGCTTATAGGCATGCTTTTTTCCTGCCTCAAGCGGGCAGGAGCAGATTTTCTTCGCTGTTGCAACGCCCCGGTCGTCCGCCTATCTCGCACCTCGCGCGCAGGGGCGCGTTCATGGGCATTACCCATATTAAAAGTTGATGTGCCGGATGGCTTCGAAATAGGCCTGGGCATGTACTAATGGATCGAAGAACGGATGACCGACGAGGAAGTACTGGCAGAATTCAGGGCCGCAGGGGCGCTGCTGGAAGGGCATTTCATTCTGTCCTCCGGCCGCCGTAGCGCCAATTATCTGCAATGCGCGCGGGTATTGATGAACGCCGAACGCGCAGGCGGCCTCGCGCGTGCAGTCGTGCAGAAGCTGCCCCGCGAACTGCGGCAGGACATCGACCTTGTCGTCTCGCCCGCCATGGGCGGCCTTATCATCGGCCATGAAGTCGGGCGCGCTCTCGACAAGGATGCCGTCTTCCTGGAACGGCCCGAGGGAAAATTCGAGCTGCGGCGCGGCTTCGCCATAACACCAGGCCAAAAAGTGCTGATGGTCGAAGACGTCGTCACGACCGGCCTGTCGTCGCGCCAGGCGATTGAAGCGGTGGAGGCCGAAGGCGGCATCGTTATCGCCGAAGTAGCGCTGGTCGATCGATCCGCAGGCGAAGTGGATCTGGGCGTCCCCTTCTACCCGCTCGTCAGCATCAATTTCCCTGTATATGAAGCAGATGATGTCCCGCCGGAACTAGCGGCCATCCCCGCGATCAAACCTGGAAGCCGGAAACAATAGGCATCATGCAGCAAACTCCCGCCCACCTGCGCCTGGGTGTCAACATCGACCATGTTGCCACCATCCGGAATGCGCGGGGGGGAGAACATCCTGATCCCGTCAAGGCGGCGTTGCTGGCCGTGAAGGCGGGAGCCGATGGCATCACCGCGCACCTGCGCGAGGATCGGCGGCACATCCGGGACGAGGATATCGCCACGCTGATGGCGGCTCTTACCGTTCCGCTGAACCTGGAAATGGCCGCAACGCGGGAGATGCTGGACATTGCGCTGAAGCATCGGCCGCATGCGGCATGCATCGTGCCTGAAAAACGCGAGGAGCGGACAACGGAGGGCGGTCTGGATGCGGCGGGGCAGATCGAGGTGCTGCGACCGATCGTCGGCGCGCTGGGGAACGCGGGGATTCGCGTCAGCCTTTTCATTGAACCCGATCCAGCGCAAATCGAGGCAGCGATGCGCCTGGGCGCGCCGGTGGTGGAGTTTCACACCGGGCGCTATGCGCATATTTCCGGCTCAGCGCGCGCGGAAGAGCTGCGGCGCATCTCCGATGCTGCGGCGCTTGCGGCCAAAAATGGTATCGAACCCCATGCTGGTCATGGCCTCACTTTCGACAATGTAGGCCCGGTGGCGGCAATTCCGCAGGTGGCCGAACTCAACATCGGCCACTTCCTGATTGGCGAGGCCATTTTCAGCGGGTTGGAAAGCAGCATCCGCGAAATGCGGCGGCAGATGGACCTGGCGCGTTGATCATCGGCCTCGGATCCGACCTATGCAACATCGAGCGGATCCAAAATTCGCTCGATCGCTTTGGTGAGCGGTTCGAGCAGCGCGTTTTTACCGAGGTCGAGCGCGCCAAGGCAAACCGCCGCCCGTTCACCAAGGCAGGGACGCTCGCCAAGCGTTTCGCCGCCAAGGAAGCCTTTTCCAAAGCCGTAGGGACGGGCTTTAATCGTGGGGTGTTCATGAAGGACATCGGCGTCGTCAATCGCCCCGGCGGCGCACCGACGCTGGAACTGACTGGCGGCGCGCTCGCACAGCTTCAAACTATGCTACCCGATGGACACAAGGCGGTCATTCACGTCACGCTAACCGATGATCATCCATGGGCGCAGGCATTTGTCATCATTGAGGCCTTGCCCCAGTGACCACGGCACCACCAGCATCCGAGAAGCCATCCATGACGGCAGCCGACATGAGCGAGAACGACCCGCTTTCCACAGAAGAACCGGCGGCGGCATCGCCAGCCCGAACGGACAAGAGTGCGATCGACTGGTGGCATGAGGTGAAGAGCATCGCGCTTCTGATTCTGGCGGTCCTGGCCTTTCACAGCTTCGTCGCCAAACCCTTCTACATTCCGAGCGAGTCCATGATGCCGGTGTTGCTGAAGGGCGACCGACTGGTGGTCAGCAAATTCCCTTATGGCTGGTCCTATGTTTCGCCGAGTTTCCACCCCCTGCCCTTTCTGAAGGGCCGCATTTTCGGCCGCCTGCCCGAACGGGGCGACATCGTCATCGTGTCACCGCATAACCGGCGGGAAGACTATATCAAGCGGGTTATCGGCCTGCCGGGCGACATCATCGAGGTTCGGGGCGGACAGGTCATCCTGAATGGCACCGCTGTTCCCCAGAAGGCGATCAAGCCGGTCCTGATCCCGATCGATGGCAACGCCCCCTGTTCCCCCACCCAGTTCCCTGGCGCCCGCATCACGGGGGTGGACGGGCGGGAATATTGTCAGTTGCCTGTCCGGCGGGAAATCCTGCCCAATGGCAAAAGCTATGTGACGATCGACATGGGGCCGAGCGCGCTGGATTGGTATGGTCCGGTGCGCATTCCCCGCGACCATGTCTTCCTGATGGGTGACAACAGGGACAATAGCGCCGACAGCCGCGCGCCGCTTGAGGAGAATGGCCTTGGGGGGCCTGTTCCTTGGGAGGCGATTGGCGGACGGGCCGAATTCATTACTTTTTCACTCGACGGCAATTCCAGCTGGAATCCCGTGACCTGGATTCACGCGCTGCGTAGTGGCCGGGCGGGGAACCGCTTACGCCCGGAGAGCGTTCCACCCCCGAAATAATACATCTGCAAAGGGGCTGGTGATTGAGCGGCAAACACGTGCACATTGAGCAACCGGGTCCGAGCGAACTGCGCAGCCCGCTCGTTCAACATGAGATAAAACGCGCGGGTGTGTGGATCGCCATGGCGGTCGCCGTCGCACTGCTAGCCTTGCTTGCGCAGCCGATCATGCTCATCCTTGGAGCCTTGGTCCTGGCCACCATGATGGACGGCGGCACTCGGCTGCTCGGCCGCATATTGCCGGTCGGCCGAGGTTGGCGCCTGACGATCGTGCTCCTCTCCATACTGCTGTTTCTAGCTTATACATTTTACCTGACAGGGGCGAGTTTGGCTGCGCAGGCGCAGGCGATGCGGACGATCATAGAGACACAGGCCACCCGCATCGGTGGCTGGATGCAGCAACTGGGCGTGACGACGACACCCAATGATTTCAAGAGCCTCGCTACGCAGGCTTTCAATTCTATCGGTCGGGTCACTGCGGCGGTCGGCACCGTCATGGGCGCCGTCACAAGCGGCGTAATGATGCTGGTGCTGGCGATTTTCATTGCGGTGGAGCCGCGCCTTTATGAGCGAGGCGTCGCATGGATGCTGCCCATGAGCACCCGCTTAAGCTTCTATAATGTCGTCGACAGGATGGGGTGGACGCTGCGCCGTTTGATGTTCGGCCGTCTGATTGGCATGGCGGTCGAGGGCGTTGGAACTTGGCTGCTGTTGCTCGCGGGGGGCGTCCCAATGGCTGGCCTGCTCGGAATCCTGACCGGGCTGTTCGCTTTTCTGCCGAACATCGGGTCGATCATATCGGGCGTATTGATCGTACTCGTCGGATTTTCGGCGGGGGTCGATGCCGGAATCTATGCCTTTTTCGTGTATCTCGTAGTGCAGATCGTCGATGGTTACCTGATCGTTCCCATGGTGGCGAAGCGGGCAACCGACCTTGCCCCCGCGCTGGTCCTGGCTGCGCAGATATTGTTCGGCGCGCTGTTTGGAATAATGGGCCTGTTCCTGGCCGACCCGATCGTGGCGATGATCAAGGTCTATCTCGAGGAACGGTCCAAGGCGATCAGTGATGATCCCGAATCAAAGGGGATTGTCGTCACCGAATAGAAAAGGGTCCGAAAACCGGACCCTTTTCTATTCTCTTACCTTTCGGCGATGCGATCAGCGGCCGGGAAGGGGCGCAGGAGCCGCGCCCTGCTGCATCATCTGCTGCATCCGCATAATGTCGGCCTTCGATTTGAAATCGTGCAGTTGAACATCGAAGACCAGCACGGAATTGGCGGGGATAGGTCCAGCCGCCTGTTCGCCATAGCCGAGCTGCGGCGGAATCCAGAGACGGTACTTGCCGCCCTTCTTCATCTTCTGCAGACCTTCGGAAAAGCCCGGCACAACGCCATCGACCGGCATCGCGGTCTGGGCATTTTCGTCGAAGACGGTGCCGTCGAGCAAAGTGCCCTTATATCCCACCAGCGCCACGTCCGCTGCGGTGGGGCTGGGACCAGTGCCCTCTTCCAGAACCTTGTACTGGAGGCCCGATTCGGTCGTGACCACACCTTCCTCCCCAGCATTGCGGGCGAAGTAGCTGGCAGGCGAAGGCTCGACCCCGCGCTGCCCAGCCCAAGCCAAGCCGCCTGCGGCAATCGCCACGGCGGCAACGCCGATCCAGAGGCGCGTCAGCGACCCCTTGGCGATGGGACGAAGGGGAACAGCGGTCGTGGACATGGACCTAAGCCTCGCGATGCGGATGATCAGCAGAAAGAGGCGGAGAAACCGCCGCCCCTTAGGAGATGGGCGTCTTAACGAACGCCGTCACGCTCAGCGCGCTTGCGCTCCAGCTTGCGCGCGCGGCGAACCGCAGCGGCCTTTTCGCGGGCGCGTTTCTCCGAGGGCTTTTCGTAGTGACGGCGCAGCTTCATCTCGCGATACACGCCCTCACGCTGCAGCTTCTTCTTGAGCGCGCGCAAGGCCTGGTCGACATTGTTGTCGCGAACGATGATTTGCATAATCCAGTCAAACTCCAGTCGAAAACGGGCGGTTCGTCAGGAAACAAACCCTTCCCGACGGGCCTACCGAAAGTAATAGCAATGAGTCGTCGCAGGGCAGCCTGCGCCGTGTGGGGCGCGCCCTACCAGCAGAGTCGGCCAAATTCAACCCCAAAGCCGTTTCGCTCGACAGCAGCGCCGCCGGGGACGATAGTTACGACGACAGGGTAAAGGAGGACCACCATGGCAACCGCCGCTTCCGCTGATGACATACCCATCGAAGAATGGAAAGCGCGCCAGCAATTGGCTGCATGTTACCGCATATTCGACCACATGGGATGGTCAGAACTTATCTACAATCATATCACCCTGCGCGTGCCCGGTGACGACAGCGCGTTCCTGATCAACCCGTTCGGCTTGCTTTATTCCGAGGTGACGGCGTCCAACCTCGTCAAGATCGACATTGATGGACACATACTGGACGGCAGCCCCTATCCAGTGAACCGCGCCGGCTTCACCCAGCACAGCGTCTTCCACCGCCACCTGCCCGATGCTCATTGCGTCATCCATACGCACACCACCGCAGCCATGGCGGTCAGCGCGACAAAGGAGGGCCTACGTCCAACCAACTTCTATGCCGCCGCCTTTGCCGGGCGAATCGCCTATCACGATTTTGAGGGCATCACGCTGCGGCCCGAGGAAGGCGAAAGACTGATCGCCAATCTGGGCGACCGCCGACTAATGATGCTGCGCAACCACGGCACCTTGGTCATGGCTGACACCCTTCCCAAAGCCTTCCTCATGCACTGGATGCTTCAGCGGGCCTGCGAGATACAGGTAGCGACGGGTTCTGCGGGCACACCCATCGACATTCCGGACGAAGTAATAGCCGTGCATCAGCGTGATATCAGCGGCGTGCAGTTACCGGCAGGTCCGGGCGTTCCTGATTTTGAGGCGATGGTTCGGTTGATCGATCGGATCGATCCAGGATGGAAAAACTGATGCCGGACTCAACGCAATTCGCAATCTGGATCAAAGACAAGTGGAGGAAAAGAACATAACATGAACTAATGGCCGCCCTTTCTATTCCGCAAAAGCTGAAAATCCTCGCCGACGCGGCCAAATATGATGCATCATGCGCATCCTCCGGAACGAAGAAGCGCGATAGCCTGTCAGGGCGGAAGGGCGGGCTAGGATCAACCGAAGGCATGGGTATCTGCCATGCTTATGCGCCTGACGGGCGATGCATATCGCTGCTCAAGATTTTGCTGACGAACAGCTGCATCTTTGATTGCCACTATTGCATCAATCGCCGGTCGAGCGACGTTCGCCGGGCGCGCTTCACCGTGGGCGAAGTGGTCGAACTGACGCTGAGCTTTTACCGGCGCAATTATATCGAAGGGCTTTTCCTTTCGTCCGGCATCATTCGATCACCCGACTATACGATGGAACAGCTGGTCGGCGTCTCCCGGGCACTGCGGGAAGAACATGATTTTCGCGGTTATATTCACCTCAAGACGATCCCGGATGCCGATCCGGAACTGACGCATCAAGCGGGTCTTTTCGCTGACCGGCTGTCGATCAATGTCGAGATGCCGACCGAGCAGGGCCTTCGGCGACTGGCGCCCGAAAAAGATGGAGGACGCATCGAAGGCGCGATGAAGGGGCTGCGCGCGGCCATCGAAGACACGCGCGACGCCAGAAAGCGCTACCGCCATGCGCCGCGATTTGCCCCTGCGGGACAATCCACGCAGATGATAGTAGGTGCTGACGATGCGGACGACCGGGCCATCATCCGGCGTGCGCGGTCTCTATATGACCGCCATGCTCTTCGGCGTGTCTATTACAGCGCCTTCTCACCCATTCCCTCGCCGAGCAGCGTCCTTCCGTTAAAGCGTCCTCCACTGCTGCGCGAACACCGCCTGTATCAGTCGGACTGGATGATGCGCTTTTATGGCTTTTCAGTGGATGATCTTGAGCAAGCGACCGACCCCGCAACGGGGCATTTGCCCCTCGACATTGATCCCAAGCTGGCCTGGGCGTTGCGGCACCGGGCCATATTTCCGGTAGATGTGAACCGCGCCCCACGGGAGATGTTGCTGCGGGTGCCGGGCCTTGGTGTAAAAGCCGTCGATCGCATATTGGCGAGCCGCAGGGTCCGCCGCCTTCGGCTGGACGATGTCGCGCGGGTAACAAATTCGATTGCCAAGCTTCGGCCCTTTTTGATCGCCAGCGATTGGAGGCCGGTTCACCTCACCGACAAGGCCGACCTTCAACGGCAGCTCGCCCCTCCCCCTTCGCAACTGGAGCTTTTCGACTGACGGTAGTTTTCCTTATTGATAAGTGCGGCACTTCGTGATTTCTTGAGATTTAATAAAGGTCGAGGGGAAGGCGCTGGTGGCAACGGCATTTAACAAGGATTCAGCACGATCTCATGGCGGGCGGTATGCCAAGCGCATGAGCAGCCATCTGGCCATTGCGCTTGTCGTTTTCTGCCTTCTTCAGATCGGTATCGTCGCCAGGATGGGCGGCTCACTGGTGTTGCACCTTGCCCTGATCATCGCAATCGGCGGCTTTGCAATGGTGGCGAGGGACATGGAACGCCGGTGGGAATTACTGGATGAAAGCGGCCTGTCGATGTCGGGCCTGGACCTGCGCTTTCGCAGGGATGTGGCACAGGTGTGGCTGACCAGCATCGCTAGCAGCCTGCTGTGGATACCGGTTGCGATCATCTTCCATTTCCTGTTCGGCTGAACCAGCGGACCCAAAGCTCCTCGCCTTTCGTTGTGTCCTCTAAATCAAGAGGAGCACATCATGGCCAATGCCACGATTTTCGACAAACTGAAGCAAGATCATGACGCCCATCGCCAGCTGTTTGAGAAAATGGCTGACGCGAAGGACGATAACGACCGGCTGGAGAAGCTGTTCGAACAGTTTCGCGTCGAAGTCACCGCACATGCGGCGGCGGAGGAAGAGACGCTCTATGCAACGATGCTCGCCCGTCCTGACCTGCGCGAAGATGCCCAGCATAGCGTAGCCGAGCACAAGGAAATCGACGATTATCTCGAGGAGCTGCAGGAGCAGCCATTCAACGGCTCTGAATGGCGGGAAACCTTCGCCACGCTAAAGAAGCGTTATCTCCACCATATCGAGGAGGAGGAAGAGGAGATGTTTCCCGATGCGGCTGAGGAGTTGACGGATGAAGAGGAACTGAAACTCGCCGCCACCTTTGCCCGTCGCAAGCCCGCCGAACTGGAGCGAGCGGAATCGTCGGATTGATCTCTCATGTATCAGGTCCTGCTGAGCAAGCCGGATGATTTCGACGGGTGGCGCGATGCCGCCCGTCGCTTCGCTTTGGCTGCTGTGCCTGCTCAGGATATTGATTGGCGGGTCGAAGGAGAAGGCGGGTCGCTGCTGGCCTTCGATCCGCCGCCTTCGGAAAATAGCGGCGGAGCATTTTCAGTGCCGCGCGCCTTTCTGGAATTGGCCGAGAGCGCAATACTGCATCGGGATGGAGAGCGCTTTGCCTTGCTCTACGCCCTTTTGATCGAGGTGCGGCAAATCCCCGCACGTCTGGACGATAAAGCCGATCCCCTGGTCCGCCGCGTCGAGATGCTGGCAAAAGCGGTTCGGCGCGACATGCATAAGATGCGCGCCTTTGTCCGATTTCGCGAAATGCAGGATGATGACGGAACCCGTTTCGTCGCATGGTTCGAGCCGGATCATCATATCGTCCGCGCGAATGCCGGGCTTTTCGTGCGACGTTTCGCCTCGATGCGATGGTCGATCCTGACGCCCGAACTCAGTATCCATTGGGATGGCGAAAGGTTGGAAGAAAGTCCCGGCGCTTCAAAGGCAGATGCGCCGGGCGGCGACCCGGTCGAGGAAATCTGGAAAAGCTATTATGCTGCGACATTCAACCCCGCCCGGCTTAAACAGCGGGCCATGCTGTCCGAGATGCCCAAGAAATACTGGCGCAACCTGCCGGAGGCGGCCCTTATCCCCGACCTTGTTGCCGGGGCGCAGGCACGGGAAGCGGCCATGATCGCCACTCCTCCCAAAATCCCTGCCCGCGCCAGCAACGCGATTGCTGCCTGGACCGGATTGCGCGAGGAGGCGATGGGCTGCACCCGCTGCCCCCTTTATCGCGACGCCACCCAGACTGTGTTTGGCGAAGGCCCGATTGATGCGCCTCTCGTTTTCGTGGGGGAACAGCTGGGCGATCAGGAAGATATTGCCGGGCGCCCCTTCGTGGGTCCCGCAGGCCAGTTGCTCGATCGGGCACTGGAGGAGGCCCGGATCGACCGTGCGAGCGTCTATGTCACGAATGCCGTCAAACATTTCAAGCATGAGCGACGGGGCAAGAGGCGTATCCACCAGACGCCTGACACATCCGAGATTGCTGCCTGCCGCTGGTGGCTGGATCAGGAGTTGGCTCTCGTTCGTCCGCGCATCGTGGTGGCTTTGGGCGCGACTGCCGCCCGTGCCATATTGGGCAAAGCCGTGACGATCAGCCGGACGCGAGGCGCGCCGATTCCACTCGAACATGGCACCGAAGCTTGGGTGACCGTGCATCCGAGTTTCCTGTTGCGCGTACCCGATGAAGCGCGAAAGGCGACCGAGCGAGCGCGCTTTGTCGAAGATTTGCGAGAGATAGGAGAGCGGGTAAAGGCGCTAAACCGATGATCACTGCTTGACCGACGATCCTGCCCCGGCAACATCGCGGATGTTCAGCCCGGAGGATTTACCGCTTCATGTCCATCGCCTATCTCAATGGCCAGTTCCTGCCGCTCGCCGAAGCGCAGGTGTCGGTGCTGGATCGCGGCTTTCTGTTCGCCGAGGCCGTTTACGAGGTGACGGCGGTCCTTGATGGCAGACTGATCGACAGCGTGTCGCATTTAATCCGGCTTGAACGTTCGGCGGCGGCGATCGGGCTAAGTCTTCCCGTCTCCCTTGCCGAAATTGAAACGGTGCAGAAGGAATTGGCGGCGCGCAATGATCTCGAAGAGGGCTTGATCTATCTGCAACTGACGCGGGGCGCTGACGCAGGGCGCGACTTCCTGCCATCGTCGGCTTTGCAGCCAACGCTTGTGATGTTCACGCAGGCCAAGCGCTTTCTCGATTCTCCCGCTGTGCAGAACGGCATTGCGGTTGTCACGACACCCGACCTGCGGTGGGCGCGGCGCGACATCAAGAGTGTTGGCCTGTTGGCCCAAGCGATGGCGAAACAGATCGCGGCCGAGGCCGGGGCACAGGAAGCCTGGATGATGGAGGACGGCTTCATAACCGAAGGCGCCTCTTCCACGGCCTTTCTGGTTACGGATGAGGGCATCATCACCCGCCCCTATTCCCAGGCCGTGCTTGCCGGATGCACCGGCTCCGCGCTGACCGCGCTGGCCGAGGAGAGTGGCCTCAGCGTAGTCCACCGCCCCTTTTCCGTGGCGGAAGCGAAGGAGGCCCGCGAAGCCTTCATCACAAGTGCATCGACGCTCTGCCAAGCGGTCGTGCGTATCGACGGGACCAAGATCGGCGATGGCACCCCCGGCCCGGTCGCCACCCGGCTACGCCAGCTCTATATCGATTTTGCGCGCCGGACGGCGGTCTGAAACGACAATCGGGCATAACAACATCCATTTTGGATGGGTCGTCTCTTCTTCTTTACGTCCCGCCATTTCGGCGAAAAGCCAAACCGTTTTGGCGACAGCGAGGGCCGAGCCTCGTGAAATCGGGCGGGTCAGCAGGATTATCGGTCAATGAAGGGAAGCTGGCATGTCCGATCCGGAGGAAAGAGCAGGCGCGCCGCCGCGATATTACGATAGGTTCGGAACAAAGCAGGGACAGGAGTAACAGGTGGAAATGGATCGCCCCCGGACTGAATTTGGATCCAGCAGCGAGGAAATTTATGGGATGAGAGACCCTCGCGCAGGGCTCCTCATTCTGGCGGACGACGTCTTTCTCGACGATGTCGCAGGACTGGCAGAGGCCGCCCAGTTCCGGCTCCTCGATATCGTGCCGCTGGATCAGGCGATGCTGCGGCTCGACATGCAGGTGGGGTGCGACGTCATTCTGCTCTTCTGCATAAACCCGTCCGCATTGCTCGAGCGATTGCTGGTGCAGGTGGAAACGCTGGCGGTTCAGAATGACATGTCCGTCATCCTGGTTGCCGGTCTCGACACGATCGACCTTGCCTTCGCTTGCATGCGGAGCGACCGCACGCAACTGCTCTGCACTCCGGATCACACCGACCTCGCCGCCGCTTTGCTGACTGCGGGTGGAGCGACGCCGCAGCGCACGGTTCATGAGGTCAATCAGGAAAGCGAGGGCGTCCGCCTGCAACAGCTAAGCGAAGAGGTCAGCCGCCTTGCGCGGACGCTGGAGGCGCTGACATCACGGCCGCGCCACGCCACCCCCTCCTTCGCACTGGGCCCCCGCATTTCCGATCGGGCGAGCGATTATATCGGCATGCCCACCGTCGAGCCGATGGGTGGTCAGCCAACCGCCACCGACGAAGTAGCACTGGGTGCCGCGCAGGTGCGGGACATGCTGCGTGCGCGGCGGCTGCGCGAGGATTTCCTGCCCGGCGAACTGTTTGCCGATCCGGCATGGGACATGCTGCTCGATCTGCTGGCCGCGCGTCTGGAGCAGGAGCGCGTGTCCGTTTCCAGCCTGTGTATCGCGTCGGCAGTGCCGCCCACCACAGCGCTGCGCTGGATTCGGACACTGACAGACAAGGGCATCGTGCATCGCCAGGCGGATCCGCATGATGGCCGCCGTGTGTTCATCGCCCTTGCGGAAGAGACGGCCCAAGCCCTGACTCGCTGGTTCATGGCCAGCCGCCGTTTTCTTTGCGCGTGACAAGGTCGTCATCAACGCTTGACCCGCGCGCTGATTGGCCTAGATAGGCGCGCTCCGGCTGCACCGGCATGGATGCGGTATCGGGCGATTAGCTCAGTTGGTAGAGCGTCTCGTTTACACCGAGAATGTCGGCGGTTCGAGCCCGTCATCGCCCACCACCCCTTATGCTGCCAGAAAGCCGTGCCGGATATTGCGGTGCGATGGAGCCGCTGCTAATCGACGCCATCATGATACAGCCGCCTGAAATTCTTCGAGTCACCAAGCCCCGCGTTGCGTGCGACGGTTCGGGCGACATTCCCGCTGCTCTGGGTCACCCGCGCGTGTTCCTGGAGATTGACGAGCATGGCTATGTCGATTGCGGTTATTGCGATAGACGCTTCGTTCTGATTGGCGGTCCTGCTGATACCCCTGAAATCGCGGGCCTGCCCGACATCTCGTCCGGCGCGAGCATCTAAAGAAGCGCCCTTCGAATTTGATTGGGCTTGGGCTGTGTCGCTCCTATATCGGGCGGCATGACCAACATCGTTTCCCAGTTCACCGATGCGCGCGGCCTTCTCTACCGGCCGGGCTTGCTTGATCCCGATGGCGCGCAGCGACTGACGGCGCAGGCGCTCGCCAATTGCGATGATGGCGAACTCTATCTGCAGTATCGGGCCAGCGAAAGTTTCGGGTTCGACGATGGAAGGCTGAAGACAGCCGACTATTCGACCGATGCAGGCTTTGGCCTGCGCGGCGTGTCGGGCGAGATGACCGGCTTTGCCCATGCCAATGATATCAGCGAAGCGGCGATCCGCCGGGCGGCCGAAACACTGACCTTATTGGACCCGGCCAAGGGCCAGCCCGCTCCGCCGCCACAGCGGACCAACCGCCATCTCTATACAGACGCCAACCCTTTGGACATCGTCCCGTTCGCTGAGAAAGTCACGCTGTGCGCTGCCATCGATGCGGCGGCGCGCGCGCGCGATCCTCGCGTTGCGCAGGTTTCGGTCAGTCTGGCGGGAAGCTGGTCGGTCGTGGAAATCGTCCGTGCCGATGGCTTTACCGCCACCGACGTCCGGCCGCTGGTGCGTCTGAACGTCTCGCTGATTTTAGAAGAAAATGGCCGCCGCGAAACCGGCAGTTTCGGTATCGGCGGACGTTATCTCTACGATCAGGTGATGGATTCCGCGATCTGGAACCGTGCCATCGACGAGGCGCTGGCGCAGGCGCAAGTTAACATGCGGTCGGTCGCTGCGCCTGCGGGCGAAATGACGGTGCTGCTGGGGCCGGGCTGGCCGGGCGTACTGGTGCATGAGGCGATCGGCCACGGGCTTGAAGGCGATTTCAACCGCAAGGGTACGAGCGCCTTTTCCGGCCGGATCGGTGAGCGTGTCGCGGCTCCCGGCGTCACGGTGGTGGATGACGGATCGATCCTCAGCCGTCGTGGATCGCTCTCGATCGATGACGAAGGCACGCCTACACGAGAGAATGTCCTCATCGAGGATGGCATCCTTAAAGGCTATATGCAGGATCGCCTCAACGCCCGACTTATGGGCGTGGAGCCCACGGGCAACGGGCGTCGCGAAAGCTATGCCCATGCGCCGATGCCGCGCATGACCAACACGTTCATCAAGGGCGGCCAAGACGATCCAGAGGAATTGCTGTCCCGCATGGGTTCCGGCATCTTCGCCAAGAGTTTTGGCGGAGGCCAGGTCGACATCGTCTCTGGCAAGTTCGTCTTTTCCTGCACCGAGGCTTACAAGGTCGAGAATGGAAAGCTGGGCGCCCCAATCAAGGGTGCGACACTGATAGGCGATGGACCAACAGCCCTGACCAAGGTGGTCGGCATCGGCAACGACTGGGCTCTGGATGAAGGCATCGGCATGTGCGGTAAGGGTGGACAGAGCGTTCCGGCGGGCGTCGGGCAGCCGACCCTACTGATCGAAGGGCTGACGGTCGGCGGCACGGCGACCTGATATACTGGCGCCATGGGCTGCGGAACCTGCGGCCCACTGCTTCTTTTTCCTTGTATGAACATGCTTACGGACAGCCATGACGCCGTGACCGCCGATTGGGCGGCTGCCCTGCTGGACTTCTGGTTCAATCAGGTTGGGGAAGAGGGCTGGTGGAAGCATGATCCAAAGCTGGACCAACAGTGCGCGGCGCGCTTTTGTCAGCTGTGGGAAGAAAAGCGGACTTTAGGTGCGGAAACATTCCTTGATCGGGCTGACGACGCATTGGCGGCAGTCCTGCTATTCGATCAATTGCCGCGTAACATGTTCCGTGGCACCGCTAATGCGTATAAAACTGACGAACTCGCTCGAACCGTTGCCCGCGGCGCAATTGCCCATGGTTATGACATCCAGATTGGTGGTGCGGGCCGTAGGTTTTTTTACATGCCGTTTCAGCATAGCGAGGATATCGAAGATCAGAAGCTGTCACTCAGCCTGTTCGAAGCAGCAGGCGATGCGCAGTCGCTGGAATATGCCCGTCAGCATCTCGACGTGATCGCACGTTTCGGCCGGTTCCCGCATCGAAACGCTGCGCTCGGGCGGCCCACTTTGCCGGAGGAAAAAGACGCCGCCCGTATGACTGCCGACTGGTAGTCAGGACTGCCCAATTTTTGGGCAGCGTAGGCAGGCTGCCCATTTTTTTGGCGGGCGGAGGTTAGGCCCAATCTAAAAAGCCCGCTTTTGAACGGCGCTGATCAATTGGCACGCCTCTTGCTGGAATGTCGCCGCACACCATTAACAGGGGGCGACATGAAACTTGTCATGGCTATCATCAAGCCGTTCAAGCTTGACGATGTCCGCGAGGCACTCTCCTCGCTAGGCATCGCCGGCATGACGGTGTCCGAGGTGAAGGGCTTCGGCCGCCAGAAGGGGCAAACCGAAATCTACCGGGGCGCCGAATATTCCACGAACATGGTTCCGAAAATCAAGATCGAGGTCGTCTGCGATGACGATCTCGCACCGCGCGTAGTCGAAGCGGTCCAGACCGCGGCCAATTCCGGCGCAATCGGCGATGGTAAGATCTTCGTCCTTGATGTCGGTCAGGCCGTGCGCATCCGCACCGGCGAGACCGGCGAAACCGCGCTGTAAGAAGGGGGGAATGATGACCTTTTCCAAGAAATTCTGCGGCGTAATGGGGGCGACCGGGCTCTCCCTGTTCGCCGCGCTGCCCGCTTGGGCACAAGAGGTGGCAGCGGCCGTCGCGCCGACACCTGACAAGGGCGACACCGCCTGGATGATGACCTCCACCGTCCTGGTGCTGGCCATGATCTTGCCGGGCCTGGCTCTCTTCTACGGCGGCCTGGTCCGCACGAAGAACATGCTGTCCGTCATGACGCAGATCGGCGCGGTCGCGTGCCTCGCGATGCTGATCTGGGTGACCTACGGCTACAGTCTGGCGTTCGCGGGTCCCAGCAACGGTTTCATCTCCGACCTGTCGAAGGTGTTCCTGAAGGGCATTACGCCGGATTCGACAGCGGCGACCTTCACTGACGGCGTCGTCATTCCAGAATATGTGTTCGTCTGCTTCCAGATGACCTTTGCGGCGATCACGATCGCGCTGGTGCTGGGCTCGGTCGTCGAGCGCATCAAATTTTCGGCCGTGATGGTGTTCGCAGCGGTCTGGCTGACGATCGTCTATTTCCCGATCGCCCACATGGTTTGGGCAGCGGGCGGCCTGTTCTTCGAAATGGGCGCACTGGACTTCGCTGGCGGCACCGTGGTGCACATCAACGCTGGCGTGTCTGCGCTCGTCGCCTGCCTCATCCTGGGCAAGCGCATGGGCTTCCCCAAGGAACCCATGCCGCCACACTCGCTGACGCTGACTGGTGTTGGCACTGGCCTGCTGTGGGTCGGCTGGTTCGGTTTCAACGCAGGTTCGGCGCTGGAAGCCAATGGTTCGGCTGCACTGGCGATGATCAACACCTTCGTCGCCACCGCTGCGGGCGGCCTGTTCTGGATGATCGCCGAGCGCGTCAACGGCCACAAGGGTTCGGCCCTCGGTTTCTGCTCGGGCATTATCGCTGGCCTCGTTGCCGTCACCCCCGCCGCTGGCAATGCCGGCCCGTTCGGCGCCATCGTACTCGGCGCAGTGGCTTCGATCGTCTGCTTCTACATGGTGACCGTCCTCAAGCCGAAGCTCGGCTATGACGACTCGCTTGATGCGTTCGGCATCCACGGCATCGGCGGCATGATCGGCGCGATCGGCACCGGCATCGTCTACTCGCCGTCTCTGGGCGGCCCCGGCGGCGCTGACTTCTCGATGAGCAGCCAGCTTGTGACGCAGCTTCTCGCTACTGCCACCACCATCGTCTGGGCGTCGATCGGTACTGCGATCGCCATCTTCATCGCCAAGGCCGTGACCGGCCTGCGTGTCAGCCGCGAAGTCGAACAGGAAGGTCTCGACCTCGGGGAGCATGGCGAACGCGCCTACAACGCCTGATCACTCTTTAGGCAGGGCGGGCCGGAAAGAACGGCCCGCTCGCCACACGATGTTCCTCCTGCGAACACGCCTCGGGACCGGTACGAAAGTATCGGTCCTTTTTTTGATGTCAGGCCTTTGGGCGGGTCCAGAGATGTGCCGGTCGAGGCATCGATAAAGGCCAGCGGCGGGATCGGGCCACGATCTGCAACCCCGCCCGGAACACCCAGCCCAGTTTTTCACTCTTCGGCGTCACCACGCGATCGTCCCAGGCATGACCGCCCCGTCGATCCACTTCCCGAGCGATATCGCCATAAATGCCCGCTGCGGCCAGAACCGCCCAGGCGGAGCACGGCGGCAATGCGCCGGTGCCATGCCGCGCGCTCGCCTCATAATCCGCGGCCAGCCCGGCGAGACGCCGCGCCAATATCGTTAGCTGCGGACGGAAGCCTGGCTCCATATGCCTGCCCGAAGGAATGTGCATCTCCGCCAGCCATTGCTGGGGCAGGTAGCAGCGTCCCGCCGCCTGATCCTCACTGATGTCGCGCGCAATGTTGGCGAGCTGGAACGCCAAGCCCAGATCACACGCACGATCCAGCGTAGCCTCATCCGCCGGGTCAACCCCCATCAGCACCGCCATCATGCAACCGACGGCTCCGGCGACATGATAGCAATAGCGCAGCATGTCCTCTTCGCTCTGAGGTCGCCAATCTTCGGCATCAAGCGCGAAACCTTCAATAAGGTCATGGGCATAGCGCGCCGGGATGGCGCGTTCACGCATCACCAAACCAAAGCCATCGAAGGCAGGATCGCCCGTGAGCTCTCCGCGCAGGGCCGCGTCGGTCATCGCGCGCATGCTGACAAGACGGGCCTCTCCATCGGCCACGCCTCTCATTACGCCACCATGATCCTGCCCGTCGGCGATATCGTCGCACTTGCGGCACCAGGCGTATAGAAGCCAAGCACGCTCACGCGTTTGCCGGTCAAACAGCTTCGATGCCAAGGCGAAGGATTTGGAGCCCCGGGCGATACTTTCGCGGGCATGGGCGACGAGGGCGGTGCGATCGAGAATGTTCACATTGCGGCCATGCCCCGCGCCGATGGCCGCCGCAAGCGTGGCACGAATTAGAGCCTGTCGGCCGTCATCGAAAAGATCGGCTCGTGCGCCTTATAGGCTGCCATTTTATCGAGCAGCGCCTCGATCGAGTCGGCATGGATCAGGATGTCGGCATGTTGCGGCCGGATGAAGCCGGTGTCGATCATATGCCGGTTGAAGGCGATGAGCTGGTCGTAGAAGCCCGACACATTCAACAGGCCAACGGGCTTGGCATGATAACCCAGTTGCGCCCAGCTGATCGCCTCCCATAACTCGTCCATGGTGCCAACGCCGCCGGGCAGTGTGATGAAGCCGTCAGACAGATCGGTGAAGAGTGCCTTGCGCTGATGCATGGTCTGGACGACGTGAAGCTCGGTGCAGCCCTGATGCGCTACCTCCGCCCGTACCAGGGCTTCCGGGATGACGCCGATCACCTCGCCTCCGGCCTCGAGCGCGGCATCGGCAACCGCGCCCATTAAACCCAGCCGCCCGCCGCCATAGACGACTCCAATGCCGCGCCCAGCAAGCGTACGGCCGACTTGGCGAGCGGATTCCACATAGACCGGATCAGCAGGCAAAGCCGATCCGCAATAGACGGCCAGCCGCTTCACAGCAGGTCTTCGAGCATCAGCGCGGCGGTCGCCTTCGCACTGCCCACGACGCCAGGGATGCCTGCCCCCGGATGGGTCCCCGCGCCAGTGAGATAAAGGTTCGGGATCACGTCATCGCGATTATGGGCGCGAAACCATGCGCTTTGCGTCAACAGCGGTTCAAGGCTGAAGGCGCTGCCGAGATGCGCGGACAGGTCGCTCTGGAAATCGGGCGGCGCATAGTGGAACTGCGTGACGATGCGAGAGCGGATGTCGGGGATCAGGCGATGTTCGATCTCGTCAAGGATGCGCTCCGCGTAGACGGGGCCGAACTGCTTCCAGTCGATCGGCAGCTTGCCCATGTGCGGCACGGGCGCGAGAGCGTAAAAGGTTGAATGACCGTCCGGCGCCATCGACGGATCGGTGACGGTCGGGTGGTGCAGGTAGAGCGAGAAATCCTGCGGCAGCACGCCGTGATCATAGATGTCGGTCAGCAGCCCTTCATAGCGCGGACCGAACAGGATCATATGGTGGGGGATGCCGGGCCAGCTGCCCTTGATGCCGAAATGCAGCACGAACAGGCTGGGGGACCAGCGCTTTCTCGCGAGACTCTCCGCCTGTTTCTGCCCCCTTGGGTGATGGCCGAGAAGGTCCCGATAGCTATGCATGAGGTCGCCGTTCGTGGCGACCGCATCGGCCTCCCCCCGCCATCCCGAGGCGGTTGAGACAGCGACCGCGCGGTCGCCATGGGTCTCGATGCGCACGACCGGGTCGGCGAGGCGCAGCGTGCCGCCGAGCCGCTCGAAATGCGTTGCCATGCCTTGCACCAGGCGGTTCGTGCCGCCCTTGGCGAACCAGACGCCGCCATCCTTTTCCAACTTGTGGATCAACGCATAAATCGCGCTGGTCTGCATCGGATTGCCGCCCACCAGAAGCGTGTGGAAGGACAGCGCCTGCCGCAGCCTTTCGTCCTTCACATAGGAAGAGACGATGGAATAGACCGAACGCCACGCCTGATGCTTGGCCAGCGCTGGAGCAGCGCGGATCATGGAGGCGAAGTCGAGGAAAGCCACCGAGCCGAGCTTGCGATAGCCTTCCTCATACACGCCGTCAGCATAGTCGAGAAAGCGCTGATACCCGGCGACATCCTGTGGGTTCAGCTTCGCGATCTGCGCTCGCAGGCTGTTTTCGTCGTTGGAATAATCGAAGTTTGTGCCGTCGCGCCAGTTGAGCCGGTAAAAGGGGGTGACCGGCACCAGGCTGACGTCTTCCGCCATGTCATGGCCGGACAGGCGCCAGAGTTCTGCAAGGCAATCTGGATCGGTGATGACGGTCGGGCCTGCGTCGAAGACGAAGCCGTCCTTCTCCCACATATAGGCGCGCCCGCCCGGACGGTCCCGCGCTTCCACCAGAGTGGTGTCGATGCCCGCCGATTGCAGACGGATCGCAAGAGCAAGGCCGCCAAAGCCCGCCCCGATAACTATCGCTTTGCGGTTCATCAGGCGGAGGGGGTCAACAGTGCTCGCATGGCGCTCCTTATGGGCACCGGCGGGCGTCCACACAAGATGCGGATGCGATCGGCCCAGGTCGAACGGCCCGCATAGAAGCGGCCGACCAGATGGGGATTGAGCCGATAGAAGCGCTCGAACACGCGCCATCGCTGGTCCGGCCGGGCCGCGCGAAAGAGCATCTTGCCGAGCAGCCGGTAATAGCCGCCAACGCGCCAGTGCGCCGCCGCGCGGGCGCGGGTTGTGGTAGCAAGGTCTTCGAGCGGCTGATCGGCAAGCCAGAGCGCGGTGGCGACCGCATCGGGGAGCGAATAGCCGGTCATCGGATGGAACAATGCGGCGCGAACGCCTGCGCGGGCAATCTCATCCTCGGCTGGCCAGAAACGATCCAAGTCGCCACCATGGACCACGGGAAGAACGCCGCTTTCCTGATGGATGACCTTTTCGACCTGCCAGCCATGATCTTTCGTGTAGGCGGCAATCCGGCCGGTGAGCGCTGGGAGATCGAGCACGGGGTCGTCGCTATAATAGGTGTCCTCGACGAAGATGGTCCGTTCATCGAAAGGGAGGAGATAGATGAAGCGGTAGCCGTCGATCTGGGCGACGGTCGCGTCCATGATCACGGGGCGCTCCAGGCCGTGTGGATGGCCTAGGCGAAGGGCCTGTCCGACGAACTTCTGCCAGCCGCACTCCAGCGCCGACATATCGCCGCCGCCGCGAGTATCTAGGACAGCGCGAGCCTGGATATCGCGGCCGTCGCCAAGGGTGACGCTGGTGGGCGTGATGTGGGTGACGTCGGCGTTGAGTAGGACGCGATCGCCGAGCAACTGGTTGGCGTGGGCGTCAAGCTGAACGGAGGCGATGCTGTTATAGGCGGTGTCGAGGCGACGCTGATAGGCGGGAAAGCGAACCTCATGGCCTTGGGGCCAGCGATGGGTGATGAGCGGATCGACCAGCCAGCGATCGGCGGGGCGGACATCGCCGTCGAAGAAGGACCAGAGATGGTTTCCGCCCAGCGATTGGCCGCGTTCGATCAGCAGCAGATCGACGTCGGGGCGAAGGCGGGCGAAAGCTAGTGCGGTCAGAGCGCCGGAGAGGCCGCCGCCCAGAATCGCTAGGTCGCAGTCGAACGTCTTGGCCATGCTGTCCTGTTAGGGAGGGCGAATTAATGAAGCAATTGGCGAAAAGACAGCGTTTGACGAAAATGCCCCTATAGGATAGGGGGGTATCCTATGCATGTGGTTGAGAACAGGGACAAGCTGCTGGCGCGGGTGCGGCGCATTGCGGGGCAGGTCGGCGCGATCGAGCGGCAGCTGGGAGGAGATGCGGGCTGTTCGGAGACGTTGCAGCTGGTCGCTTCGGTGCGCGGCGCGGTCGGCAGCCTGATGGAAGAGCTGATCGAGCAGCATATGCGCGACCATGTCGCTCGCCCCGGCCTGACCGATGAAGAGCGGCAGGCGGCGGCGGAAGAAATGCTGGAGCTGATCCGGCGGTACGGGAAATGACGATGCACGGCCACAGCCACGATCATGACGCAGCAAAGGCCCAAAGCGAGGCGCTGCCCCCCTTCCCCGCAAACGGGGATGAGGAAGAAAGCCATTATTTCGATCATATCTACCTGAGCGCGGGCCATGACCAGAATGCCCGGCGGACGATGTGGGTCGTGTGGCTGACGGCGGCGACGATGGTGGTCGAGATCGTCTTTGGCTGGATCACCGGATCGATGGCCCTGCTGGCCGATGGGTTCCACATGGCGACCCATGCGGGCGCGCTGGCCGTGGCAGCGGCGGCCTATGGCTATGCGCGGCGCCATGCCCGCAACCCGCGCTTTACTTTCGGCACGGGGAAGGTCGGCGACCTTTCGGGCTTTGCATCCGCCCTGCTGCTGGGCGTCACGGCGCTGTTCATCCTGGTCGAATCGGTGCTGCGCTTCTTCGAGCCGGTATCTGTGAAGTTTGGCGAAGCGACATTGGTCGCGGTCATTGGCCTGGCCATCAACCTGATCAGCGCGCTACTGCTGGGACATGACCATAGCCATGATCATCATGGCCATGATCATGATGATGGCCATGAGCATGCTGCGGATCACGATCATGGACATGATCATAAAAAGGGTCATGCCGACAATAATCTGCGCGCCGCCTATGTGCATGTGCTGACCGACGCGCTGACATCCGTGCTGGCGATCGCGGCGTTGCTGGCCGGGCGCTATATGGGCTGGTGGTGGCTCGACCCGGCGGTGGGCATATTGGGCGCGGTGGTGATCGCGCGCTGGGCCTGGGGGTTGATGAAGGACACATCGGCCATCTTGCTCGATACCGCCGAACCGGCGTTGACGAAGCGGATCAAGGCGCTGGTGGAGACAGAGGGCGCGATCATCCATGACCTGCATGTCTGGCGGATCGGGCCGCATGCCCATGCCGCGATCATCAGCCTAGCGCCGGGCGGCGATGTCACCGCAGTGCGCCAGCGGGTGCGCGCGCTACCAAGGATGGAGCATGTCACGGTCGAGTGCGGGTGAAACGCCGCGATCGCCGGTAAGATGATATGCGGTGCTGGAGTGATACGCCGCTCCTCGTCCGGGGCACCGCTGTTCGGCTTTGGGACACGAGATACCAGCCTTCGCTAGGATGACGGTTAAAAAATACGTCAGTGGCTCGTTGTCATGTAAGCGAAAGATATCTGTCACTAAATTGTCACCGAAAAGACATAGCCCCCGCGTCGATCGAGACAGGGGATTCTTCCGTGACAGGTTCCAAGATGAAAAACATGGCTCTGGCGGTGAGCCTGCTGGCGTTGATGCCGGAAGTGGCGCAGGCGCAGAGCAATGAAGCGTTGCAGCGGCAGATCGACGAGTTGAAGGCGCAGGTGCAAGCACTGACCAGCGCATTGGCCGCAAGCAAGACAAATGCCGAAACCGCCAGCAACGCGTCGTCCGCGCCGACTTCGGCCGCCCCTGCCCCAGCCGCAGGGTCGGCTCCTGTAGCTGTTGCCGCAGCTCCCACTCAGCCGGTCGTCACCCAGGCATCGTCATCCGGACAGAAGAAGGCCTGGTATGAGCGGCTGTCGCTGCGCGGCTATACCCAGATGCGCTATAATGCGTTCCTGTCGGGCGATGATACGGCGCCCGCTGGCCAGTCGCGGCTGCGTTCGGTCCATGACAGCGGAATTTCCGACAAGAGCAGCTTCTCGCTCCGCCGGACGCGCCTTGTCGTTCAGGGTGACATTTCCGATCGCGTGTCGCTCTACCTTCAGTCCGACTTCTCCGCTGCCGTAAACAATCAGGCAGGCAGTGAGCGGCGGGAAGGTTTTGTGCAGCTGCGCGACGCCTATGCCGACGTCTTCCTGGACAAGGCCAAGACATTCCGCGTGCGCCTGGGCCAGTCCAAGGTGCCCTATGGCTGGGAGAATATGCAGTCGTCCTCCAATCGCCTGACGCTCGATCGCAGCGACGCGATCAACAGCGCCGTGCCGGGCGAGCGGGATCTGGGCATCGTCGGCTATTACACGCCACCTTCAGTGCAGAAGATCTGGGACCGGCTGGGGCATGACGGGCAGAAGCTGTTCGGCAATTATGGTGCGTTCGGTCTGGGCGTCTTCAATGGTCAGGGCATCAACAAGACAGAGCAGAATCGCGGGTTGATGAAGGTTGCCTTTGCAACCTGGCCGTTCGAACTGGATGGGCTGGGCGGCATGTTCGAGGATCAGGTCTTCGAAATCGGCGGGTCGGCGATGATGAACGACTACCAGCCGGAAGTGCGCAACGGATCGGCGGTCGCGATCAGTGAGCAGTCCTATGACGATGATCGTGTCGGCATCCATGCGATGCTCTATCCCCAGCCCTTCGGCATTCAGGCGGAATGGAATTGGGGCAAGGGGCCGGAGTTCGACCGGGTAAGCCAGTCGATCGAAAAGAAGAAGCTGAATGGCGGCTATGTCCAGATGATGTACCGCCTGCCCACGGATTCGGTCGGTGTCCTAATGCCTTACGGACGGTGGCAGCATTATCGTGGCGGGTGGAAGGCCGGGACCAACGCGCCTCGCCTGGAAACGGACGAGTTTGAATTGGGGCTGGAATGGCAGCCGTGGAAGGCGCTGGAGATCACGCTGGCCTATGCGCGGATGAAGCGGGCCGAAGCAGATGAACGCCGCACGGGCCGTGCGACGGGTGATTTGATCCGCACGCAGGTGCAGTGGAATTATTGATGAGGTGCGGGTCGGCGGTCAGAGTAGAGTGCCTTTAAACTGAAGCACTCAGTCCCGTTCGGGCTAGCCTTTCGACAGGCTCAGGACAGGGGCGAACGGTATTGAGGTGTTGCGGATTTAACTAGCCTTCGGCGATCGCCTGCCCCGCTGCCCAGCCGCTGGCCCATGCCCATTGGAAATTATAGCCGCCTAACCAGCCGGTGACGTCCACGGCTTCGCCGATGGCGTAGAGGCCGGGGACGCGGCGCGCCTCCATGGTGCGGGAGGAAAGTTCGGCGGTGGAGATGCCGCCGACCGTGACTTCCGCTTTCGCGAAGCCTTCTGTGCCGTTTGGGGTGAAAGACCAGGCGGCAAGGCGGCGCTGCGCTTCTTCCAGCTTACGATCGGCGATGTTGCCAAGGTCGCCAGCGAGCGCGAGGCGTTCGGCCAAGGCGTCGGCCAGGCGGGCTGGCAGATGCGCGCGTAGCAGGGTGACGAGCGACGTGCGCGGCTTGCTACGCTTGGCTTCCGTCAGCCAGTTGGCGGGCATGTCGGGCAGGAAGTCGAGGGCGAGCGTGTCGCCATGACGCCAGTAGGATGATATTTGCAGGATCGCGGGTCCGGACAGGCCACGATGGGTAAGAAGTGCGGCTTCGCGGAAGGCCGTCTTGCCATGGCGGGCGATCACGGGCGTCGAAACGCCGGAAAGTTCGCGGAACAGCATGTCTTCGCCGCCAAGGGTGAGCGGAACGAGCGCGGGGCGCGGCTCCACCACCTTGAGCCCGAACTGGCGGGCGAGGTCATAGGCAAAGCCCGTCGCGCCCAATTTGGGGATGGAGGGACCGCCAGTGGCGATCACCAACGCGGGCGCCTGTGCGGTCTTGCCGCCATAGGTCACGCTATATCGGCCATCGGCGTGGGTGATGGGGCCTAGCGAATGGCCGAGGCCGAGGGTGACGCCGCCCGCATCGCATTCGGCGAGCAGCATCGCGACGATCTGACGCGCGGACTGGTCGCAGAACAGTTGGCCCAGCGTCTTTTCATGCCAGGCGATGCCGTGGCGATCGACCATGGCGATGAAGTCTGACGGGGTGTAACGGCCGAGGGCAGACTTGGCGAAATGGGGGTTGGCCGAGAGGTAACGATCCGGCGCGGTGTGGATGTTGGTGAAGTTGCAGCGGCCACCGCCGGAGATCAGGATCTTCTTGCCCGGCTGATCGGCATGGTCGAGGACGAGGACGCGCTTGCCGCGCTGCCCGGCCGCCGCCGCGCACATGAGGCCCGCTCCGCCAGCGCCGAGGACGATGGCGTCAAACTGATCGGCTGTGGTGGACAAGATCAGCCTGCGGAGAGCGCGTCCATGATCTGGCGGATGGGGGTGAGGTCATAGCCTGCCGCTTCCGCCTTTTCGCTGAGCGCTGCGGGGTGTTCACCGGCGCGGGCGCGGGTCAATGCCCAAAGGAGCGTGCTGCGGGTGCCGGAGCGGCAGTATGCTAGGACCTTGCCTTCGCCTGCTTGGCCAAGCGCTGCGGCCATTCCGTCAAGCTGCCAGGGGGCGAAGCCGCCGTGGGCGACGGGGACAGCGGCGTAGGCGAGGCCTGCGGCTTTTGCGGCGGCTTCGATTTCCGCGCCGTTGGTCTGGCCCGGTTCCTCATCATCGGGGCGGTTGTTGATGATGACGGTCACGCCCAAGGCCTTGGCTTCCTCGACCTGATCGACGCTGATCTGGGGGGAGACGTAGAGGTTGGGGGTGATTTGGCGGAACATGGGGCGGGACTCCTTCTGTGGGGAGCCATGCGCTTGTGGGGGGAGGGATTCAAGGGGGTTTTGGGAGAACTCCGCCCCTCCCCCCTCTCCAAGTTCGCCTAGCTGCTTACAGCAGCAAAGCTCCCTATCCTCTCCCCTGAAGGGGCGAGGAAGTTAGAGGTAGGGGCGGATCGCGGCCAGGAAGGCGTCGCCATAGGCGTCCAGCTTGCGTTGGCCGATGCCGCTGATGTGGCCGAGTTCGGCGAGGCTCGATGGGCGTTGTTCGGCCATTTCGCGCAGGGTGGAATCATGGAAGATCACATAGGGGGGCACGCCCTGTTCCTGCGCGAGTTCGCGGCGGCAGGTGCGTAGGGCGTCGAACAGCGGATCACCGACGGGGTTTTCCGGATTGCCGTTTCGGGCGCTGCGGCGGCGGCGCTCGCGGCGTGGGGGGAGGACCAGGCTGACCTCCTCCTCTCCGCGCAGGATCGGGCGGGCGGCGGGGCCTAGTTCTAGGCCGCCATGTTCGTTAGTTTGCAAAGCATCGTTTACGAGGAGGGCGCGGGACACTGGGCGGAGCAGTGCTGTCTCGTCTCCCGACACGATGCCATAGACGGAGATTTTGTCGTGACCGCGCTCTCGGATGCGGTCGGTTACGGCCCCGGTCAGCACTTGTTCGATATGGCCAACGCCGAAGCTCTGGCCGGTGCGATAGACGGCCGAGAGGAATTTGCGGGCGGTTTCCGTGGCATCGATGCTGGCAGGGGGACTGAGGCAATTGTCGCAATTGCCGCAGCTGGCAGGCGGGTGCTCGCCGAAATGGCGGAGCAGGATGGCGCGGCGGCAGGTGCCGGTTTCAACGAGGCCGCCCAGAGCGGTGATGCGGGTGCGTTCCCCCTGCTGGCGGGTGGGGTCCAGTTCGGTGATGCGTTGTCGCGCACGGGCGAAGTCGTCGGCGCCCCAGAAGAGGTGCGCTTCGGCTGGTTCGCCGTCGCGGCCTGCGCGGCCGGACTCCTGATAATAGCCTTCTATCGATTTGGGGAGCGCGGCGTGGGCGACGAAGCGGACGTCGGGCTTGTCGATGCCCATGCCGAAGGCGATGGTCGCGACCATGACCATATCTTCACTGGCGATGAAAGCGGCTTGGTTGGCGGCGCGGACGGCTGGGTCGAGCCCGGCATGATAGGCGCGGGTTGGGCGGCCGGCGCGGGTCAGGGTGTCGGCCAGCTTTTCCGTGGCCGCGCGGGTGGGGGCGTAGACGATGCCGGGGCCTTCGCTGGCGGCGATCAGGTCGGACAGCTGGCGCGGCAGGCCGTCGCGGGGGTGGACGGCGTAGCGGATGTTGGGCCGGTCGAACCCCGCGATGATGAGGCCTTCGCGCGGGATGCCGAGTTGGACGAGGATGTCGTCGCGAGTGTGGTGATCGGCGGTGGCGGTCAGCGCTAGGCGCGGGACGGTAGGGAACTCGTCCAGCAGGGGACGGAGCAGGCGGTAGTCGGGGCGGAAATCATGGCCCCATTCGGAGACGCAATGGGCTTCGTCTATGGCGAAGAGGGCGATCTTTGCCGAGCGGAGCAGGCTGCGGAAACCTTCGCCGCTGGCGCGTTCGGGGGCGACGTAGAGCAGGTCGAGATCACCATTGCGCAGGCGGTCCTGGGTTTCGCGCCAGTCGGCGTCAACGCTGGTCAGGCTGGCGGCGCGGATGCCGACCGCCTGGGCCGCGCGTAGCTGGTCGTGCATCAGGGCAATGAGCGGCGAGATGACGACGCAGCAGCCGTCGAGCGCGACGGCGGGTAGTTGGTAGCAGAGGGACTTGCCTGCGCCGGTGGGCATGATGGCGAGGGTCGGCTGGCCAGCCATGATGCGGCCGACAACCTGTTCCTGCACACCTCGGAAGCCGGGGAAGCCGAAGATGTCGTGGAGGAGCGTTGGAATGTCGGGGCGCATGGGGCGGCTGTAGCGGGTTCGGCTGGCGAGGCAATATTTTGGGTTCACGCGGAGACGCGGAGAAGGAAGAGGGCAAAATTTTTGCGCGCAGAGGCGCCGAGGTTTTGCGGAGAAGGGTCAGACGCTTTTGCTTTAGGCCCTGAGCGCGACCCGGATCAGTCGATGGGATCGAGGAGGCAGCCCCAGCCCTTGCGGTAGCGGGCGGACCTGGAAGCCAGGAGCGGGACACTGGCTTCGACGCTGTGCGATTCGGGGTCGTCCGAGAGGGTGACGAAGGCCATGCCGGGTTCCTTGTCGCCCTTGCAGCTGTCCATTGCGCGCCCTTCCACATAGCGGCAGGAGCAGGTGACGCGCGCGCCAAAACCCGCCCCCACCGTCGCGCGGGCGCGCATTGCGCTCCAGTTCCATGCCAGCAGCAGGACGAGCAGCGCGGCAATGGCGGCGAGCGCATAAATCCATTTCGGGCGTGCGGACATGCTCCCCTTTCCGATGAGCCGTGCTAAGGGCGCGGCTTATGAAGCTCGATCGGAAAAGCGTAAAGGCTGTTGGCGCAGGCGCTGCCATTTTGTCGCTGCTGGCGCTGGCGGGGGGCCTCGCCGTGCGCGCCGCCGATCCGGCGACAGATTATCGCGTGTCGGCGGATACGGGCGTGAATGAAGGGGATTTGCGCGCCGCGATCGATCCGCTGTTCGACGGCGACGAGGATGTCGGTGATACGCGGGCGCTGATCGTCATGCATCGGGGCGAGATCGTCGCGGAACGCTATGCGCCCGGATTCGGGCCGGAGACCAAGCTGCTTGGCTGGTCGATGGGGAAGAGCGTGACGGCGGTGCTGGTCGGATTGATGGTTGCTGACGGGCGCCTGGCGCTGGATTCACCGGTGCCGGTCGCGGCATGGGGTCAGCCGGGCGATCCGCGAGGAAAGATTACGCTGCGGCAATTGCTCGCCATGACGTCAGGGCTGGACCATGTCGAGGATGACGAGCCGCTGGCCGAGGCGGACACGGTGCGGATGCTGTTCACCGACGGCGCGCAGGATATGAGCGCCTTTGCCGAGGCGAAGCCGCTGGCGCATGCGCCGGGGTCGCGCTTTTCCTATTCGACCGGCAATACATTGATCCTGGGCGACCTGATGGCGCGCATGCTGACCAGCAATCGCGATCCGGATGCACGGCGGCAGGCGATGCAGACATTCATCGATGGACGGCTGAAGATTCCGGCGGGGATCAAGAGCCTGGCGGTGGAATATGACGCCGCTGGCACGATGATCGGCGGCAGTTTCCTGCATATGACGGCGCGCGATTATGCGCGTTTTGGCGAATTGCTACGGAGCCATGGGCGCGGTCCTAACGGCCATCAGATCGTGCCGGAAAAATGGGTCGATTTCATGCGTACGCCTTCAGGGCGCAATGCAGCCTATGGCGCGCATCTCTGGCTGAACCGCGAAAGCGAGGAAAGCGCGCTGATGCCGGGGGATGCGCCGCGCAGCCTGTTCGGCTGTGTAGGACATGGGGGGCAATATATATTGGTGTCGCCGGGTCAGGCGCTGACGGTCGTGCGGATCGGTGCGTCGCCGGAAAAGGAGCAGCGAACGGCCGTGAAGCAAGGGCTTGCGCGGTTGATGCGGTTGTTCCCTGCCTGAGGGCGATTTCGGCCGGATGTTAATATGTTCCGGTGATCGGACCGAAGCTTCGGCTTAACGGCGACCAGGACATTGCGCTTGGCCGTTCGAACTGGTGTCGGACCCCTATCCTTCCTTTTAAGAAGTAGAACCCTTCGACAGGCTCAGGGCGAACGGATGGTGGGGCCGTGCTGATGATGTTCCTGTTGCATGATGGCGAACTCTCCAGGTCTGCACCCGCCCGTTAGAGGCCGCCACGTCAGCCGAGGCTGAAGCGCCGAAATAGTGCCGACCAGCCACGAAGCGGGCGTTTTCCCAGCTCATCGACCTGCCAAATGCGATGCACGTCCAGCATGTCGAAGCCCGACCGCCTTCCCTCGACCGTCACGCGCATGCCGAGATAGCGCCGCGCCGATCCTGGCACGTCGAGTTGCCACATGCCGCCGTCATGTCTCTCCAGTGCGTATCCCCATTGGCGGGCACGCAATATTCCGGTTTCCACATGCCATGTACCTTTGGGCATCGCGGCTTACCCTCGAACCCGTTGGCGGCGCGCCTCTTCGGCGCTGCCTAACGCCGACAGTCGATCGAATATGGCACGTTTCAGCAACGGGGACGAGTGGATGAGGTGTTGTAGTTCGCGAATGGCGCCATCGACCACACCCTTGTCATAATCACTGACTGTCCCACGGCGAGTGGACGGGGACGTTGGATCGACGAAGAAGCATATCGTTTCCTGTTCGCCCGTCAGAAGCTCGACATGATGTTGCCTTAGCCGCTCGATCAGCATGTCAGCGACATAGTGTTCCCATTTCATATTCATGCCCGTCGTTCCAATCCTGGAATGTCATGTTCTGCCAGCACGGTGGCTGGAGCAAAAAAAGGGCGCGTCGAAATCGACGCGCCCAGTGCATGAGGAGGGTTGGATCAGAAACCGAAGCTGATGCCGCCGCGGACCTGAGCCAGGCTGTTGTGCCCACCGAAGCCGTAGCCGCCGGACAGGAACAGGTTGACGCGCTTGTTCACCGAAGTGTCGACGCCCAGTTCGATCAGGCCATGACCATCGGGATCGACGCCCTTCAGGTTGAAGGCATTGCCGCCGCCCACATATTGGACGGTACGATCGCTGCCGATGTTGCCCTGGAAGCTGTACTGCACCTTGGCATAGGGGCGGTAAGCGACGCCTTCGACATCACCCAGCAGAGCGCCTGCCTTCACACCGAGGACCGGCGAGAAGACCGTCTTCGACGCGTCATCGACGTTGAGACCGATGCCAGCGCCACCTTCTTCAGTGAAGCCGTTCATCGACCAGCGGCGCAGAGCCAGCTTACCATAGGGCGTTACGACGAGACCGTTACCGGCCGCGAAGTCATAGCCCAGTTCCAGGCTGGCATCCCACTGCGAACCCTTGAAGTCACCTTCGATGGTGCGGGCAAGCAGGGTCAGGTCGCGTTCGACTTCAAACTTCGAGAAGCCGTAGGCAAACTGGAAGCTGCCGTAGAAAGGACCGAAGCCCTGGGTCGCGTAGGCACCGATCGTGTAGGTACGGACCTGCGCTTCTTCCGGCGAACCCTTGGCCGACACGTCATGCTGACCATAGCCGAAGCCGATCCCGAAGGCGCCGTCTTCCTGGTAAGCGACGTCGATACCGAAGGCGCCACCATAGCTGTTGGTCTTGATCTTCGACGCGCCCGAGCGGGTGCCGCCCGTCTTGGCGAAGTTAGCCGAGGGGTTGAACCAGAGCTGGGTACCCAGAGCCTCTCCATAACCGCGACGTGCCGCCAGACGGTTGACCGTGGTGTTGAAGACCGCGTTCTGATCCACCGCAGCAAGCGAACCGTAGATCTCCGCCGAGGAAAGCTCGTTGAAGACCTGCGCTGCTTGTGCGCTGTTCAGGCGCCAGTCGAGACCGGCCGCGATGTTGGCGATGTCCTGAGCGTTGGCGATCTCCGTGACCGAAGCAAAGCCATTGCCACCAGCAGCGTCCGTCTTCACCCGGGCGATGACGTCAGCCAGAGCGCTGTCCAGGCCCACAGCGGCAGCAGCCGCGTTGCGGTTGGTCGCGCCGACAGCATAGCTGTTGCGGGTTGCTTCGATCGACACGGTCTTGGCGGTCGTGTCATGGTTGAGGCCGAAGGTGACGAACTGCGAGTTCAGCGAAGGCGTTGCAGTTGCCGTGACGTCGCCCGTTCCAGTGTAGGTGAACAGCGTGTAGCCGTCGCCCGTGGAATAGAGGCTGTCCTTCGACACGGTCACCGCGACCTTGCCAGCCAGGTTCAGGTTCCCATCCACCGTGACGGATGACGGGGTCGAGAATACACCGGCATTTTCGGGGGTGGTGAAGTAGGGAATGCCGACGCCGCCCGTGATCGGACCCAGGATTTCTGGAGCCGAACCGCCATCGTTGACGTTCAGGCTGCCGAAGCGGACCAGTGAGGGGTTGACGCCCACAACCGTCGTGCCGTTGGCAGTCTGGGTGTAGTTGCCCTGCTGATAGACTTCGATACCCTTGATGGCTTCGGGACCCGGCGTGACGATGCTGTTGCCGACCGTGCGGATGAAGGTAGGCGCGCGGCGGCCGAGGACGAGGGTCGCATCATTGTTGATGTTGCCCTTGATTCCGAAGACCGCATCGTCCGAAGCAACGTCCAGCTGGAGTTCCCCAGCCTGCACGTTGAGGTTGCCGACATCCATTGTCCAGTTTGCAGGCGAGGAGCCTTCAGCCGGAACATATTCGTCGCCCGTCACCACGAAGGTGCCAGCGCCCGTCTTGTTGACGGTGTTGACGCCCAGCACGCGAACCGCCGTCGGGTTGAACAGCCCTTCCGCTTCTTCCGGCAGGGTCGCGACCGGCGTGAAGTTCGACGTTGCGGTCGATCCGGCAATCTTGAGCTCGCTGGCGCCCAGGAAACCGCTGCCGTTCAGGTTGACGGTCGTATCGGTCAGATACGCACCGCTATCGTCGCGCTGTGCGTCGATGTCGCCAAGCGTGATCGACCCGTTATTGAGGTTGATCGTCGCCTTGATATCGGCTGTCTTGACGGCAGCTTCGCCATCGACGGTCAGGTTGAACGCGGCAGGATCGACTTGCGATGCGTTCAGCGGGACGCCCGATCCGGAAACCAGCGAAGCCAGTTCGGAGGCGACTTCGGCCTGCGTCGATACCGCACCCGTCACGGTGAAACCGCGCGAGATACCGTTCTGATCGACCGTGTAGGTCTGAGCCGCAGGAGCAGCCGTGACGGTGACGGCGGTCGTGTTGACCGTCGCATCGACAGTGGCCGTGCCGCTGAACACCGATCCACCGAGCGTCGTGTTGCCCGTCAGAATGCCGTTGTTCGTGACTGCGCCGGTGACACCCTCCAGGTCAACGTCGCCGAAAGCGATGCCGTTGTTGGTGAAGCTGGCGTTGCCGCCAACCGGCGCCGCCGTGACGTTTGCCGCGATCGTGCGGGTGCCCGCATTGGTGGGGTTGGTGTCGGTGATCGTCGCGCTGCCGCCCTGATCCAGCGCGGAAACGCTGAAGTCATTGCTTGCACCAAAAGTGCCAAGCGAACCATTGTTGACGAGCGAGGCAGAAGTCAGGCCTTCAACATCGACATTGCCAAGGGCAGTGCCATTGTTCGTGACCGAAGCCGCAGCGCCGACCGGCTGACCGGTGAACGTCGTCACTTCGGTGACGGGGGTGAAGCCATCAGCCGCATAGGTGGTGACAGTTTCTTCGCTGCTGTCGAAGCCCGAGCTGCTGGCGAACAGGTTGCCGCCCGTGCCGCTGTTGGCATCGCCGATGACGCTGCCTTCGCCGATGGTGATCGATGCACCGCCTACGCCGGAAGCGAAGACGTTGCCTGCCACGCTGGGCACGCCCTGCTGCGACGGAGCGTCCACGACAACCGAAGCCTGACCGCCTGCGGAGGTAAAGCTGCTGCTGTCGGTGCTGGTCGTCAGCGTGTCGATGCCGCCGGTGACGCTGTAATTGTCAACGCTCTCGCTGTTGAACAGGTCGGTGCCGGACGAGGCAAAGACCGATCCGCCGACCGAGCCGGTGATGTTTGCGCTCGCGTTGCCGAAAGCCGAAACGACGGTGCCATCACCATCGATGCGTCCGGCATTGTTGAGCGTGGCGTTACCCGCGACAGCCGGAGCAACTGCCGTAAAGGTGTCGGTGACAGTAGCCGTACCATCTCCAGCGGCGTCTACCGTGCGCGTTGCGGCGGTGGCGGCGGCGACGTCAGCGGGCGTGAAGATGAACCCGACGGTCTCCGCGGTGCTGACAAACACATTGCCACCCACTGCTGCATCCGCGCCGATATCGGCGGAGGCCGAAGCGGTGCCTGCGACGTTGACGTTGCCGCCTACATTCGCAGCGCCCTGAAGTGCGACCGAAGCCGCGCCGCCGGTCTGGCTCTGGGTGAACTGCTGGTTGTTGGACGAGACGGTTCCCTGCAGGACGCCAGCGTCATAGGTGTCGGTGCTTTCTGAGCTGGTCGTCACATTGATGGCGAAACCCTGGCTCGTCGAGCTGACGTTGCCGGAGATCTGGCCGCCGTTGACGTTGACCGCGCTGCCTGCGGTGCCGACAGAGGTCACATTGCCATTGAGGCCGGAATCGCCGGGGGCGACCGTTCCGCTGACATTGACGGTGCTGGTGCCGCCGGTTGACGCGAAGTCGATTGTATCGACGCTGGTGGCGACGACCGTGCCGGTGCCCGCGCCATCGCGAGAGTCGGTTACAACATCCGTGCTTGCATCGGCCTGCGAGAAGCCCTGCGCGACGGACGACACATTGCCGTAGACGCTGCCGCTGACGGTAGCCGTGCTGTTGGCGGCGGAGAACTGGCTGACGCTGCCGTCATTGCCGGTGCCGAAGTTCAGCGAGCCGTTGATGCCCGCATAGGTGCCGGTCACATCGCCGCCGACGGTTTCGCTCGAGCTGCTCGACTGCGTGGTCGTGGTCGTCCCCGATACGGTGACCGTGGGGCCAGTGCTGGTCGAGACCGTGCTGCCGCTCGACGCATTGGTCTGGCCGAGGACCTGGCCGTTGTTTGCGATGGTGATCGCACCGGTGTCCGAATCGGCATCGACGTCGCCGCTGATGCGGCCAGCGGCGGCATTGGTGATCGAGATGGCGCCATCAGTGGTCGAGGCCAAGGCGCTGCCCCCGACCGAGCCGCTGTTGGCCAGGGTGACGGAGCCGGACGTTGCCGTGCCGACAAGGTCGCCATCGACGGAACCGTTGTTGGTGACGGAGACGTTCGCGGTATCAAGGGCTGAGCCGATCAGGCTGCCGCCGACTTCGCCTGCGGCACCGTTGACGAGCGCGACGTCGCCATAGGCCGAGCCGAACAGGCTGCCGCCCACCGAACCGTTATTGGTGACCGAAGCCGTGCCGCCGAAGTCCGTTGCGCTGATGCCGCCCGTGACTTCACCATTGTTGGTGGCGGTGAAGCTGTTCGCGGCGGCCGTGCTGCCGACGCCGCCAAAGGCGATGCCGGTGACCCGGCCGTCATTGGTCAGTGAAACAGCGCCATCACCCTCGCCAGCGGCATAGCCGCCCGCGACGAAATCATAGCCGACGCTACCGCCGCTGATGTCCGCACCTGCGGCGATCGTTACCGTAAGATCAGGGTTTGCAGGAGTGGTGATCGCGGCATCGATGCTGGCGTTCACCGCGGCGCTTGTACCCGCGCCGGTGGGCACGTTCACAGTTGCGGGAGCGGCTGAGGCTCCACTGGCGTTGGCGAGGAGCGCCATCGCCGGCATCGAGGCTGACAAGAGCAGCATCCGATGCAGTTTCGAGTTATTTCTCATTCTTTATTCCCCTAGTCATCGTGCAAAGCCGCAAAGCCAGACGGCGCAAGGGGACATCCGGGCCGGGACGACACCACCCGACCTGCCGCATCTAAAATGCGCGGTGAAATCCCCTTCACCCCCTGCACATTGCCAGACGCACTTCACGTGCGTGTGCGCAACTTGCGCAAATCTCCTATGCGCAATCGCATTGGTTCGCAATCGCTTTTTGCGGCGACGCACATGTGTGCGCACATTGCTGCGAGATTTGATGGATTTATGGCCGGTTATCGGCCGTTTTCAGGAAAATTCTGGATTCTTGAGTGCGCAAATTGTATGATTGTTCAATATGCACTTGGCAGGTTTGCGGCAGCGGTGTGAACGCTTCTAGAAACAACGACGAACAAAAGGCGACGCAAGATTTGCGATCGTCGTTTCTCCAGGTGGTCGCACGGGTGTGCCCAGAGCAGGCGCAGGAAAACATGCCTTTTGATTATGAGTGGGATCAGCAGAAAGCGCGCGGGCTGATCAGCTGCCTGATCGAGGAAACTGGCCTTTCGGCGACGGAAGTAGCGCGCCGATCAGGGCTGGCGCCATCCACGCTGACGCGGATTTATCCCACACCTTCGGTCGGCTATTCCCTTTCGGCGCGGAGCATATCCAAGCTCAAGGAAGCATTCCCCGAGCCATTCGCCATGTGCGAGGCAAGGGGGACCACTGCCACCCCTTCACCGGCACCTACTCATCTGGTGAAAGAGCGGCCCCTGCCCTTTGCGATGCCGAGTGAAAGGACCATCCCGGTCTATGCCGCGTCGCTGCTGTTCCCAGACGAGGACAGCATATCGCTGGCCAACGACCTGGAGATGTGGGAGGGCGACTTCACCCAACCGGCCGCCTTTATCCCCGCGCCATTCGGCCGTGCCGACGCGAGCCGCTATTTCGCGATCTACATCCCCAGCGAAGCAATGGAGCCGAGGTTCCGGGCAGGCGAGCGGGTGATATTGGACAGGATCAAGCCCGCGTCCATCGATACCGACGTAATCGTGCAACTGCGCGACGAAGAGGAACGGTCGCTTTGGACGATAGGCAGACTGAGCGCGCGGGACCGCAACCTGATCGGCCTGACCCAGTATAAGGACCGGGTGACCGCGTCCATTCACCGCAGCAAGGTCCGGCATATCTTCCCGATCATCGGGATGCTCGGCGACGAGGCTTGAGGCCGAACTCCGCCCAGCTGATATCGCTCGCCTAAAGCAGGAACTGCCCCTCTATCACCGTGCGGCAGGCGCCGGTCAGGATGACTCGGTCGCCGTCCAGACGGCAGCCGAGGCGGCCGCCGCGAGCAGATGCCTGCACGGCGCTGAGCTTTACCTTATCGAGCCGGGACGCCCAGAGAGGTGTAAGCAGGCAATGGGCCGAGCCTGTCACAGGATCCTCGTCCACCCCGCCGCCGGGCACGAAGACGCGGCTGAGGATGTCGCTGTCTTCGCCGGGCGCGGTGGCTATCAGCATGATGTCGCCAAGCGCTCGCAATGCCGCAAAATCAGGTTGGAGCGCGCGAACGGCGGCGGCATCGGGGAAGAGGAACAGGCTGTATCCGCCGTCGCGCCAATGGGACTCAAGCGGCTTCCCGCCGAGCCCGGCCGCAAGATCGGGCAGCGCGCGCGGCTCCATGTGCCATGCGGGAAGCGAAAGGGCGTAGCCGTCCCGGTCACGCATAACCGTCAGCACGCCCGCGTCACGGGTGCGGAAGCGCAGCGCGGTGCGGCCGCCCATCAGCACATGGCCGCTGGCCAGCGTGGCATGGCCGCAAAGCTTCACCTCAACCGTGGGCGTGAACCAACGCAGCGCATAATCGGCGTCGGGATCATCGGGCGTCGGAACGGTGAAGGCCGTTTCCGACAGGTTGTTTTCAGCCGCGATCGCCTGGAGGGTGGCATCGTCCAGCCAGCGGCCGAGCGGCATCACGGCGGCGGGATTGCCGGTGAAGGGCGCGTCGGCGAATGCGTCAACCTGGGTAAAAGGAAGGCTGGTCATGGATTGGGTTTCCGCTGGCTTGTGAGGCGGATGATGACGCGCGGTGACGCCGGGCGATAGGGCCAGCGAGGAGACATTGGTCTGGATGTGCGTCGAGGGGAGAGAGTGATCTGGCGTTCGATGCAGGGGCCTGAGATGCCAGCTTTCGCTGACATGACGGGGGGCGGAAACGAAATGGGCCAGCCATATGAAATGGCTGGCCCGTGTTCGCGGCTTGAGGGGACGTTTTGACCGTCAATCCAATTTTGGCCCGAAGGCCGGTGAGGAATGACGCTCCCCAGGCTTACGCACTGCCGCTCGCCCTCCCGCGGGCGATCTGTGGGGTGGATACTAACCTAGATTGGGCGAGTCGTCTCGCCCAAATCGCGCATTTACCGGCTGATCGGCTCGTTTCGGCCCGTTATTCGCCGCCGCATTGGGCGCGGTGGAGCAATTTCTGGTCGGCAAGGACCAAGGCCATCATCGCTTCGACCACGGGAACGCCGCGAATGCCGACGCAGGGATCGTGGCGGCCCTTGGTGATGATGTCCGACGCATCGCCTTCGCGCGTGACGGTTTCGACCGGGATGAGGATCGAGCTGGTCGGTTTGAAGGCGACGCGCAGCTTTACGGGCTGGCCGGTGGAGATGCCGCCTGCGATGCCGCCGGCGTGGTTGGCGAGGAAGACTGGGTTGCCGTCGTTGCCGGGGCGCATGGGATCGGCATTATCTTCGCCGCGCAGGCGGGCGGCGGCGAAACCGTCGCCGATTTCCACGCCCTTGACCGCGTTGATGCTCATCATCGCGGCGGCGAGTTCGCTGTCGAGCTTGGCATAGAGCGGCGCGCCCCAGCCTGCGGGCACGCCGGACGCGACGCACTCAACCACGGCGCCGAGGGACGAACCGTCCTTGCGCGCGCCATCGACCAGCTGCTCCCACCGTTTGGCAGCTTCGGGGTCGGGGCAGAAGAAGGGATTGTTGTCGATTTCCGCAGCATCGAAGCGCGCATAGTCGATCGCGTCGCCACCGATTTCGCTGACATAGGCAAAGATATCGACTTCGGGCAGGACGAGGCGGGCGACGGCTCCCGCAGCCACACGGCTGGCGGTTTCGCGCGCCGACGAACGGCCGCCGCCGCGATAATCGCGAAAGCCGTATTTGGCGTCATAGGCGTAGTCGGCATGACCGGGGCGGTAGGCCTTGGCGACGTCCGAATAATCCTTTGACCGCTGATCGGTATTCTCGATCATCAGGCTGATCGGGGTGCCGGTGGTCTTGCCTTCGAACACGCCCGACAGGATGCGTACCTCATCCGGCTCCCGGCGCTGGGTCGTGAATTTCGACGTGCCGGGTTTGCGCTTGTCCAGATAGGGCTGGATGTCGGCTTCGCTGATCGGCAGGCCGGGAGGGCAGCCATCGACGATCGCGCCGATGGCTGGACCATGGCTTTCGCCCCAGGTGGTGAAGCGGAATACGCGGCCGAAGGTGTTGAAGCTCATGCCCTGCCCTTTGGCTCCCGGATCAGGCCTTGTCGAGAGCGATGTCGGGCGCGTCTTCGGCCTTCATGCCGATGACATTGTAGCCCGCATCGACATGGTGGACTTCGCCGGTGACGCCCGATGCCAGATCCGACAGGAGATAGAGGGCTGCGCCGCCGACATCATCGATCGTCACGTTGCGGCGGAGCGGGCTGTTCAGTTCGTTCCACTTCAGGATGTAGCGGAAATCGCCGATGCCGCTGGCCGCCAGCGTCTTGATGGGGCCTGCCGAGATGGCGTTGACGCGGATATTTTCAGGCCCCAAGTCCATCGCCAGATATTTGACGCTGGTTTCCAGCGCTGCCTTGGCAACGCCCATGACGTTGTAATGGGGGATGACCTTTTCCGCGCCATAGTAGGACAGCGTCAGCAGGCTGCCGCCCTCCGCCATCAACGCGCGGGCGCGTTTGGCGACGGCGACGAAGCTGTAGGCCGAGATGTTCATCGTCATCAGGAAGTTTTCGAGGCTGGTGTCGACATATTTGCCGCGCAGCTCATTCTTGTCGGAAAAGCCGATCGCGTGGACCACGAAATCGAGCTTGCCCCAGCGTGCCTTCACTTCGTCGAAAGCTGCGTCGAGCTTGTCCATGTCGGACACGTCGCAATCGAGCAGGAAGTCCGATCCCAGTTCCTCGGCAAGCGGGCGCACGCGCTTGGCCAGCGCCTCACCCTGATAGGAGAAGGCCAGTTCCGCCCCTTGTGCGCGCAATGCCTTGGAAATGCCCCATGCGAGCGACTTGTCATTTGCCAGGCCCATGATGAGACCCCGTTTTCCCGCCATCAAGCCCGTCATTCTACCGTCCCGTTCCCTTTACGATCCTCCATGCCACGCTCGACTTCCTCTTCGGGAAATTCGGCAAGCGCCGCATTGAGTTCCGCGCCAATTACCACGCCAAGCCCGACGAGGAAGAAAAAAATGAGCGTGATCATCACGCCAGCCAAACTGCCATAGGTGCGGTCATAGCCGCCAAGCAGCGAAAGAGTCGGGGGCAGCAGCATGGTGACGCCATACCACCACAGGGCGGTGGCGACCGCGCCCGGCCATTTGGGGAAGCGTTTGTCCTTGTAGGCGCTGGGGGTGAGCGAGAAATAGAGATAATAAAGGGCGACGCAGAGGATCAGCATCGGCAGGGCGCGCGTCAGGGTGACGATCTGCATCGCCTGGTCGGCGAAGGGCAGCAGCTGGTGCAGGAACTGGTCGATGCCGGTGATGATGACCTGAAGCGAGAAGGCGAACATCACCGCAAAGACGCTGATCAGGGTGATGCCAATGGCCGTCAGGCGGTAGTGCCAGAAAGGGCGCGTGCTTTTGGTGCCATAGGCGCGGCGGAGGATGTCGCGGATGGTTTCGATGAGGCTGCCTACGGTCCAGAGGCCCACGAGGCCGCCGAGCCAAAGCAGCGGGCCGGTGCGCGCGGTGAGGACATCGATGATGGGCTGCTTCACCACGCTGGCGACGCCCGGCGGCACGGTTTCGAGGAAGGCGCCCACCGCCGCCAGCCCATCCTGCGACCGGCCAAAGATGCTGGCCACCGCCGCCGCGACGATGAAGAAGGGAAAGAGCGTCATCAGCGAGAGATAGGCGAGGTTCCCTGCATGGATGAAGCCGTCGCTATAGGTGCCGACGGCCACGCGCTTCATGATTTCGAAGGCGTGGCTACCGGGTCGAACGCGGGCTATGCTGCGGTTGAGGTGTGCACGAGCGTCGTCCGCAATCCGTTTGCGGCGGGATTCAGGCGAATAGGGTGAAGGCTGCGGCATGCCCTCCTAACGTCCTAGACGCCCAGATGGGCGCGAACGGCCCGGCTGTCCTGCCAGCTTTCGACGAGCGACAGGATCGCCGGATCGTCGCCGGGAATGTCGATGAGCAGCCGGACGAGCTGATCGCCCCGTTCTCCCGCCTTATGCGTGAAGCCCTTGCCGCGCAGGCGCAGCGTCTTGCCCGATGTAGTTCCGGCAGGGACGCCGAGCATAACCGGGCCATCGACGGTGGGCACCTTGACCTTGCCACCCTTCACCGCCTCGTCGAGGGTGATGGGGAGGTCGAGCAGCACATTGTCGCCGTCGCGGGTGAAGAATGGGTGCGGTTTCACCTCAATGGTGACGATCGCATCCCCTGCCCCGGCTGGCCCGGCCTGCCCCTTCCCCGACAGCCGCATCTGGGTGCCGGTTTCGACGCCAGGGGGGAGCTTTAGGTCGATGCTCTTGCCGTCCTGCAAGGTGATGCGCTGCGGCGCCAGGGTGGCCGCATCGACGAACGCGACGGCGAGGCGGTAGGACACATTGGCGCCCTTTTGCGGAGGCGCGCCACGGCCGAAGCCACCGAAACCGCCGCCACCGCGCCGGGCGCCGCCACCGCTGAACAATCCTTCGAAGATATCGCCGAAGTCGGCGCCTTCGTTGAATTCAAAGCCACCGCCGCCACCCGGACGTCCACGAAAACCGCCGCCGCCGCCAGCGCCGCCAAATCCGAAGGGGGCGGTGGGATTGCCGTCGCCGTCAATTTCTCCCCGATCGAAACGCGCGCGCTTGTCCTTGTCCGACAGCAGCTCATAGGCGCTGGAAACCGCCGAAAAACGTTCGGCCGCCTTGGGATTATCCTGATTCCGGTCGGGGTGAAGCTCCTTGGCGAGCTTGCGGTAGGCCGACTTGATCTCTGCCTCGCTCGCGCCGCGCGCGACGCCCAGAGTGGAGTAGGGATCCGCCATTGCCGAGTGTCTATCCTTGTTCGTGAAAGCTGATTTGCACCTTATGTGGCGAAATAGTCACGATCGTTCAAGCGGCGCGGCCATCGACATGAACGGAAACCAGCCGTAGATCAGCAGCATGACCAACCCCTTCACTCTGTTCGACCAATGGTATGGCGAGGCACGCGAGGCCGAGATCAACGACAGCAACGCGATGGCGCTGGCCACCGCCGATGCGCGCGGGCGGCCGTCGGCGCGGATGGTGCTGCTGAAAGGGCATGGGCCGGACGGCTTTGTCTTCTACACCAATTTCGAGGGGCGGAAGGCCGAGGAACTGCTCGCCAATCCGCATGCGGCGTTGCTGTTCCATTGGAAGTCGCTGCGGCGGCAAATCCGGATTGAAGGGCCGGTGGAGACGGTCGATGAAGCGACCGCCGATGCCTATTTCGCGACGCGCAGCCGCGACAGCCAGCTGGGCGCATGGGCTTCGGACCAGTCGCGGCCGCTGCCGTCTCGGGAGGTTTTCATGGCCCGCTATGAGGATGCGGTCGCGCAGTTCGAGGGCGGGCCGGTGCCCCGCCCGCCACATTGGTCAGGATTTCGCGTGGTGCCGCAGCGGATCGAATTCTGGCAGGACCGCGAGCATCGGCTGCACGAACGGCGGCTGTTCGAGCGGGACGGAGATGGTTGGCGCGAGGGGCTGCTTTATCCTTGAAACAAGGGGGGCCGCGCGAAGCGTGATATGGGCCGACGTTGCGCATTTCCCCTCCACCACCGCTGCGCGGCGGTCCCCCTCCCCACGCCTCCGGCGCAGGGAGGATTATGATAGGCGGCTGCCCAAGCGCCTGTTAGATGTGCGGCCAGCACGGCAAAGAGGGGTTGCATGCGGAATCGACTGACGGCCTTCATCCTTGCTGGCATGATCCTGGGCGTTCTCACCGGCTTTGCGGCCAATTTGTGGGTCGGAGCCGACAAGGCCCTTGCCAAGGATGTGGCAGGATATTTCCACCTGCTGGCCGACATCTTCCTCCACCTCATCAAGATGATCATTGCGCCGCTGGTTTTTTCCACGCTGGTCGCGGGGATCGCGCATATGGGGGACAGCGCGGCGTTAGGGCGGATCGGCGGGCGGGCGCTGGCCTGGTTCATCGTCGCCAGCCTGATCTCGCTGACGCTGGGCCTTATCTTCGTCAATTTCTTTGCGCCGGGTGAGGGCCTGAACCTCGTCCGGTCGGGCGCGGAATCCGGCGTGAATACCGAAGCGCTCAATTTCAGGGATTTCGTCCTGCATGTCTTCCCCACGTCCATGGTGGGCGCGATGGCGGAAAATTCGATCCTGCAGATCGTCGTCTTCTCGCTATTCGTGGGCGTCGCGCTGACCGCCATTGGCGAGAAGGGCAAGCCGATCGTCACCGTGATCGAGGCGATGGTCGAATTGATGCTGCAAGTGACGGGCTATGTGATGCGCGTCGCGCCCCTTGCCGTGTTCGGGGCGCTGGCGTCGGCGATCACGACCGAGGGGCTGGGTGTCCTCAAGACCTTTGGCGAGCTTGTCGGCGAATTCTATCTGTCGCTCCTCGCGTTGTGGCTGCTGCTCTGTGGCGCCGGTGCGATCTTCCTGGGGCAGCGGATGGTCAAGCTGCTCAAATATGTGCGCGAGCCGCTGCTGATCGCCTTTTCCACGGCATCATCGGAGGCCGCCTACCCCAAGATGCTGGAGCAGCTCGACCGGTTCGGCGTACCCCGTCGCATCTACAGTTTCGTGTTGCCGCTCGGCTATTCGTTCAATCTGGACGGGTCGATGATGTATTCGACCTTCGCCACGATCTTCATCGCGCAGGCCTATGGCATCGACCTGCCGATCGCGACGCAGATCACCATATTGCTTGTCCTGATGGTGACGAGCAAGGGCATCGCCGCCGTGCCGCGCGCCTCTCTCGTCGTCGTTGCGGCGACCCTGGGCCAGTTCGACCTGCCGGTCGAGGGCATAGCCTTCATCCTGGCCGTCGATCATTTCATGGACATGGGCCGCACCGCCACCAACGTTCTGGGCAACGCCATCGCGACGTCGGTCATCACCAAATGGGAAGGGATGCTGGAGGTCGAGGAACCCGATTATGTGCCGCATCCCAAGGCGCCTGCCCATACGCCCGCGCATGGCCGCGCGGGGCTGGAGCTGGCGGCGGACATGGTGGAGGAGGATCGCAGACGCTGACCGCCGCCATAATCCGCTCGCGCTGCAACATTACGCACGCTTAACGGTTTGAGGGAGATGCGCATTCCGGCAAGCACATCATGACCCGGCTCGGCAAGACGGCCTTGTCGCTGCAATGGCAGATGCTGGCGGGCTTCCTCGTTGGCTTGATCCTGGGCCTGATAGTCCATGCGGGCGCGCGGGATGCAACTTGGGTCGATCAAGTTACGACCTATGTCACAAGCCCGGTCGGACAGGTTTTCCTGCGACTATTGTTCATGCTGGTGATCCCCCTGCTGGTGTCGGCACTGATCGTCGGCATCGCGGAAATGGGGGAGATGCGCGCGCTCCGACGGGTAGGGCTGAAGACGCTTGTCTACACGCTGCTGGTGTCGAGCATTGCGGTCGCGATCAGCCTGGTCGCCGTCAACCTGCTGCGCCCCGGAGACGGAGTCGATCCGGCGCAGGCGCAAGCGATGCTGGATCAGGCCGGTTCGGGAGCACGGGCGATATTGGCGCGGGGCGGCGACGCGCCGCAGGGCATGGACGCCCTGATCGCGATGGTGCCGGACAATATCATCAAGGCGATGGCCAACAACGACATATTGGCCGTCATGGTCTTTGCCCTGTTTTTCGGCATCGGCCTGATGCTGGTGCAGACGGAGCAGACCCGGCTGCTGCTGTCAGCGATGGAGGGGCTGTTCCAGGTCACGATGCGGCTAATGGGGCTGGTCATTCGGCTCGCGCCGATTGCCATCGCCTGCTTCATGTTCAACCTGGCCGCGCAGTTCGGATGGGAATTGCTGGAACGCCTGTCGGCCTATGTGGCGGTGGTGCTGCTGGCGCTGTTGGTGCAGATGGTGGTGGTTTATTCGCTGCTGCTGGCGTTTGTCGCGCGGCGTTCGCCGATCGCATTTTTCGCGGGCGCGCAGGAAGCGATGGTGATGGCATTCGCCACCGCATCGTCCAATGCGACATTGCCCACCGCCATTCGCGTGGCCGAGGAACGGTTGCACCTGCCCGGCCGCATAACCCGTTTTGTGCTGACGATCGGGGCGACGGCGAACCAGAACGGCACCGCGATGTTCGAAGGCATCACCGTGCTGTTCCTAGCGCAGTTCTTCGGCATCGAGCTGGATTGGACGCAGCAGCTGATGGTGATGCTGGTGTGCATTCTTGGCGGCGTCGGGACGGCGGGCGTTCCGGCCGGTTCGCTGCCGGTGGTGGCGTTGATTCTGGGCATGGTCGGCGTGCCGCCCGAGGGGATCGGTCTGGTACTGGGCGTCGATCGCTTCCTCGACATGTGTCGCACCACGTTGAACGTCACGGGCGATCTGGTGGCGGCGACGGTTATCGCGTCAGGCGAGCCTCCCGAGGAGGTCAGCGCGCCGCCTTCGCCGCATCCGCCCACCAGATGAGACTGCGGGCGAAAGTGGTGAACCCACGTTCGAGCGCCGCGCCGCCGTCTCCCTGCGGCTGACCCTGTTCATCGAGCGTCTGGGCGATCTGGCCGACGCTGAGGCGTTCGGGGATGACCGCCATGCCCATGGCGGATAGCGTGACCGTCCAGTTGGCGTGGCTGTTGACCCCGGCATAGCGGCCCGCAGAATAGCTGGCGATCGCGGCGGGGCGGCGGTCGAATTCTTTCAGATAATGATCGACGAGGTTTTTGAGGCCCGGCTGGACCCCGCGATTATATTCTCCTGCGACAAAGACGAAAGCATCGGCGGCAGTGAGGCGGTCAGCCAGCGCGCTTATGGCTGCGGGTGCTTCACCGGGGGGATAGTCGCTGTAACGCTGGTCGAGCATGGGCAGATTTATCGCCATGGCATCGATCAGTTCCGGCTTGTGGCCAAGCCGCTTAAAGCCGTCGATCAGGTAATCGGCGAGGCGGATGCCCATGCGGCCACGGCGGTAGGAGCCGTAAAGGACGAGGATGTTGAGTGGCATGGCGCAATCCCTTGCTGTTCAGGGGATTGTCGCATTGGCATGAGCGCTCGTCCAGCCTGTCCGCTCACCCCTTCATTCGTCATCCCAGCGGAAGCTGGGATGTAGATTCACGTTTGAAGTGCAACATTTGGATTGAAGCGAGAGAATGCCTCTGCGGGAGTAAGGAAGTCGAGGCATTTTCTTGGCGTATGATTATAGCGCTGTACGGCGGCGAGGATGTTCGGGGGTGATGGCATCGAGGTTGGTTTTGCGGGGGAGGCTGCGGCGGAGGCGTCCGATGGCATTTTCGACGCCTCCTTTTTGCCAGGGTGATCGGACATCGCAGAAGAAGGTCTGGATGCCGATCTGGCTTGCGAGCTGGTAATGCCGGGCGAACTCGGGTCCATTGTCGAAAGCGATGGAGCGTCGGAGGGTTTTGGGCAGGTCGGCCAGCATGTCCGCCAGATGGCCTGCGGTTCTGCGGGCCTTTCGATCCTGTGGCCGGTGGATGATCGTGAACCGGGAGGCGCGTTCATGGGCGACGAGGATGGCCTGGCCATAGCGGGCAAACAGCATGAAATCGGCTTCCCAATGGCCCGGGCTTTGCCGGTCGTCGGCGTCGGGCGGGCGCTCGGTCAACGGGCGGCGCTGCTGGATGATATCGACCATGCTGCCGCCTTGAGGGGGATAGCGGCCGCGCCTGTGGCGGGCGCGTGGCAGCATGCGATGCCAATAATCCTTCTGCGCCGAACGGTGGTAGATGAAGCGGTAGATTGACTCAGGGCTGATGAGGGTGCGACCGTGCTCGCGCGTCAATCGGCCTGCGATCTGCTCGGGGGACCATCCCATCGCAAGGCCGTTCCTCACAAGGCCGCGCAGGTCCGGTTGGCGTTCCAGCTTGAAGCGGCAATCCCATCGGCGCCTGCGTTCGGCAAGCTGCTGGGCGCGGACAGGCTCATAGCCACCGGGCCAGACCTTGGTTCGCACGCTGTTGCGCCGCAGTTCGCGGCTGATCGTAGCTGGCGCCCGCCCGAGATGCGCCGCTATGGCTCTTTGCGATTTACCGCCTGCATGCAGGCGGTAAATCTCGATCCGCTCCTCAAGGCTGAGCTGGCCATATCTCTGTCCCATCGCAACAACACCCCTAGCAGGTGTTGCACTTGTTCCGTGAACTCAGGGCATCTCAGGATCGGCGCGACACAGTGGCCCGAGATGCCCGCTTTAGGCGGGCTTAGGCGCGGCGCGGGAACAACTGCCCACCCCGCTGCGACTAAATTCGCTTCGCTCATCAAGTCTCGCTGCCCCTCCCGCTTGCGGGAGGGGAGCGTCGCATTACCACCTTAACAGCGACTCAGCGCAGCTTCGCGATGGAAAGCCCGTCCTGCTTGGCGCGGGCTTTTACCGATTCCTCGCTGCGGGTCAGGGCCTTGGCGATCGCTTTCAGCGCCATGCCCTTTTTCGCCAGCGTGTGGAGCTTTTGCAGCTCGTCCGCTGTCCAAGGTTGCTTGTGCCGCTCGAAGCGATCGCCTGCCATGGGATCAATCCGCGAAGGGATCGCGCACGAGGATGGTGTCCTCGCGCTCGGGGCTGGTGGAGACGAGCGTGACCGGGCAGCCGATCAGCTCCTCGATGCGGCGGATATATTTGATCGCCTGTGCGGGCAGGTCAGCCCAGCTGCGGGCGCCTGCGGTGGTGTCCTGCCAGCCTTCGATATCCTCGTAGATCGGCTCCGCCTTCGCCTGATCCTGGGCATGGGCGGGGAGGTAATCGAAGCTCTGGTCGCCGATCTTGTAGCCGACGCAGATCTTGAGCGTGTCGAAGCCGTCCAGCACGTCGAGCTTAGTGAGCGCGATGCCGGTGACGCCCGAAACCGCGACCGACTGGCGCACAAGCACGGCGTCGAACCAGCCGCAACGGCGCTTGCGGCCGGTGACGGTGCCGAATTCATGGCCGCGCTCGCCGAGCCGCTGGCCGGTTTCGTCCTCCAGTTCGGTCGGGAACGGGCCGGAGCCGACGCGGGTGGTGTAGGCCTTGACGATGCCGAGCACGAAGCCCGCGCCATTGGGGCCAAGGCCAGTGCCGCTCGCCGCCGTGCCCGCGACCGTGTTGGAGGAGGTGACGAAGGGATAGGTGCCGTGGTCGATGTCGAGCAGGGTGCCCTGCGCGCCTTCGAACAGGATGCGCTGGCCCGCCGCTTTCGCCTTGTTGAGCGTCAGCCAGACGGGCTTGACGAAGGGCAGGATGAAAGCGGCGATGTCGCGCAGTTCGGCCATCAGCGCGTCCCGGTCGATCGGGGCTTCGTTGAATCCGGCACGCAGGGCGTCATGATGCGCGGTCAGGCGGTCGAGCTGCGGACCGAGATCGTCCAGATGGGCGAGGTCGCAGACGCGGATGGCGCGGCGGCCGACCTTGTCTTCATAGGCGGGGCCGATGCCGCGCCGGGTGGTGCCGATCTTGCCCGCGCCCGAAGCGTCCTCGCGCAGGCCGTCAAGGTCGCGGTGGAAGGGCAGGATCAGCGGGCAGGTTTCGGCGATCTGAAGGTTTTCCGGCGTGATTTCGACGCCCTGACCGCGCAGCTTGGCGACTTCATCGCGGAAGTGCCAGGGGTCGAGGACAACGCCATTACCGATGACGCTGAGCGTGCCGCGTACGATGCCCGAGGGCAGCAGCGAGAGCTTGTAGACCTTCTCGCCCACGACCAGCGTGTGGCCGGCATTGTGGCCGCCCTGAAAGCGGGCGACGACGTCGGCGCGCTCCGACAGCCAGTCGACGATCTTGCCCTTGCCTTCGTCACCCCATTGGGCGCCGATCACGGTCACGTTAGCCACAGATACAGTCCTCCGCCCGCCGCGGGGACCGGCCATGCCCTTCGACGGGACTCGGCATGCCGGTGGGATCAAGCGGACGCATCACGCCCTATGCGGGGCGCGCGTTAGCCGCGCTGCCCCCTATGCGTCAAGTCAGTAGGGGCGCGGTTCGTCGCCGTCCAGCCAATGGGTGCAGCGCAGTGCCTCGCCATTTTCCTGTGCCGTGAGGGCGGCGACGGTCTGCCAACCTTCCCCGCGAAGTTGCGCGGCGCAACTTTCGTCATGGTGCAGGGGCAGGAACAGCCGCTGAGGCGCTTCCGCGCCGAAACCCGCGTCGATCAGCGGGTCGGGGTAGAGGGAGAAACCGATCGCAGGTTCTTCCGAGCCATCCGCGCGGGTGATGGCATAGCTGCCGCCCCGGCCGATCTCGCCGATGAAGCCTTCCGCGAAGATCGAGAAGCCGAACCAGTTCTGATATTCGAAACCGTGACGCTCGGTCGGATCGAGGGTCAGCGTGATGTCCCAGCCGATCGGCTTGGCGATGGCGCGCAGGCCCGCGATGCGGCTATCGATCGCGCCGCCGAGCTGGGCGTTCAATGCCTCCAGCTTTTCCATCGCGGGGTGGAAGGGGCCGGTTGCTTCCATGAGCGGGAGGTAGGCGGCAGCGGCCGGGCTGATCGCGGCGAGCGCGCCCGCGTCCTTGGCGTCGAGTTCGGCGCGGACGGCTTCGATCTCTTCGGGAGCGAGGGGGAGCGAACCGGCGGCGAGGCTGTCGATGAGGTCCGGCAGGGTGAAGTCGATCGTGATGCCGGTGACGCCTGCGGCCTGGAGCGCCTCGATCGCCACGTTGACGATCTCGACGGCGGCGGCGACACTATCGCTGCCGATGAGTTCGGCGCCGACTTGCAGGCGTTCGCGTTCGGGGCGAAGCTGGTTGGCCTTCAGTCGGATAACGGGGCCGCCATAGGACAAGCGGAGCGGTCGCGGGGCGCTGGCGAGGCGAGTGGCGGCGATGCGGCCGACCTGGGCGGTCATGTCGGGGCGTAGTGCGAGGCTGCGCTGCGACACCGGGTCGACGGCACGGACGAGGTCCTGCGCGCGCATGGATTTAAGGCGGCTGACCAGCGTTTCCTCAAACTCGGCGAGCGGCGGCATGACGCGCTCATAGCCGTGCGACGCCACCGTATCGAGCACGCGGCGCGCGAGGCGCGCGGAGGCTTCGGCCTGTGGCGGCAGGCGGTCGGAGAGTCCTTCGGGAAGGAGGCCGGGTGGGATGGTGGCGCTTGTCGTGGACATGGGGCTGGCCTTTAGCAAGATCGGCCAGATTATCCAGCCTCCGTTCGGTTCGAGCTTGGCGAGAAGCGGCATGACACCGTTTCTCGACTTCGCTCGAAACGAACGGAGCTTGGTTCAGCTCAGGCGAACTTCAGCAGCTTTACCGTTTTCACGCCTGCGAGGTTGCAGATAGCCTTCAGCACATCGTCATTGACCGCGCCGTCGACCGACAGCAGCAGCACGGCTTCGCCGCCCTGGCTGCGGCGGCCGAGGTGGAAGGTGCCGATGTTGACGCCTGCTTCGCCGAGCGTCGAGCCGAGACGGCCGATGAAGCCGGGCGCGTCCTGGTTGACGATGTAGAGCATGTGACCTTCGAGGTCGGCTTCGACCTTGATGCCGAACAGCTCGACAAGGCGCGGGCTACCGTGGCCGAACAGCGTGCCAGCCACCGACTTGTCACCTGCTTCGGTCTTTACCGTGACGCGGACGAGGGTCTGATAGTCGCCCTCGCGGTCGTGGCGCACTTCACGGACGTCGAGGCCGCGTTCCTTCGCGAGAAAGGGCGCGTTGACCATGTTCACCGTGTCCGAATAGACGCGCATCAGGCCAGCGAGCACCGCAGCCGTGATCGGCTTCTGGTTGAGTTCGGCGGCATGGCCTTCGACCTCGACGGAGACGCCCTGGATGCGGTCGCCTTCGAGCTGACCGACGAGGCTGCCCAGTTCTTCCGCAAGCGCCATATAGGGCTTGAGCTTGGGGGCTTCTTCAGCCGAGAGGCTCGGCACGTTCAGCGCATTGGTGATGCCGCCGTCCAGCAGATAGTCGCTAAGCTGTTCGGCGACCTGAAGCGCGACATTGACCTGTGCTTCGTCGGTCGATGCGCCCAGATGCGGGGTGCAGATGAAGTTGGGGGTGCCGAACAGCGGCGATTCCTTGGCCGGTTCCTGCACGAACACGTCCAGCGCAGCGCCAGCGACATGGCCCGAATCCATCGCGTCCTTGAGCGCGGCTTCATCGACCAGACCGCCACGCGCGCAGTTGATGATGCGCACGCCCTTCTTGGTCTTGGCGAGATTTTCCTTGCTGAGGATATTGCGGGTCTGGTCGGTTAGCGGCGTGTGCAGCGTGATGAAGTCCGCCTTCGCCAGAAGCGTGTCGAGATCGGCCTTTTCCACGCCCATTTCGACGGCGCGTTCCGGGGTCAGGAAGGGATCGAAGGCGACGACCTTCATTTTGAGGCCGAGCGCGCGGCTGGCGACGATCGAGCCGATATTGCCCGCGCCGATCAGGCCCAGCGTCTTGCCGGTGACTTCCACGCCCATGAAGCCGTTTTTGGGCCACAGGCCCTGCTGGGTCTGGGCGTTGGCTTCGGGCAACTGGCGGGCGAGCGCGAACATGAGGGCAATGGCATGTTCAGCGGTGGTGATCGAATTGCCGAACGGGGTGTTCATGACGACCACGCCCTGGGCCGAGGCGGCGGGGATATCGACATTGTCGACGCCGATGCCTGCGCGGCCGATGACCTTGAGGTTGGGCGCGGCATCCAGGATTTCCTTGGTCACCTTGGTCGAGCTGCGGATGGCGAGGCCGTCATATTGGCCGATGATGGCCTTGAGTTCGTCCGGGGTCTGGCCGGTGATTACGTCGACTTCCAAGCCACGTTCGCGGAAGATCGCGGCGGCGCGGGGGTCCATCTTGTCGGAAATAAGTACCTTGGGCATCTGAGTTTCCTTTGGAAAATATGTCCGCCATCCCCGCGGAGGCGGGGACCCATCCCCCATAAGAAGCGTCAGGCGGGACGGTCGGGAGATGGGTTCCCGCTTTCGCGGGAATGACGACTTTAATAGGGTTTAAGCAGCCTTGGCGGTCGCGTAGGCCCAGTCGAGCCATGGTCCCAGCGCTTCGATGTCAGCCGTTTCGACCGTCGCGCCGCACCATATGCGCAGGCCAGCCGGGGCATCGCGGTAACCCGCGACGTCATAGGCCGCGCCTTCCTTTTCGAGCAGGCCAGCCATGCTCTTGATGAGGGCTTCGTCCGCGCCTTCGACGGTCAGGCAGACGCTGGTGGTCGAGCGGGTCGCTTCGTCGGCGGCGAGATGGCCGAGCCAGTCGCGTTCTTCGACCAGCTTGTTCAGCGCCGCCGCATTGGCGTTGCTGCGCGCGATCAGGCCGTTGAGGCCGCCGAGCGACTTGCCCCATTCCAGCGCGAAGATCGCGTCTTCGACCGCCAGCATGGAGGGGGTGTTGATCGTCTCGCCCTTGAAGATGCCTTCGGCGAGCTTCCCCTTCGCCATCAGGCGGAACACCTTCGGCAGCGGCCAGGACGGGGTGTGGGTTTCCAGACGCTCGACCGCGCGGGGGCCGAGGATCAGGACGCCATGGCCGCCCTCGCCGCCCAGCACCTTCTGCCAGGAGAAGGTGGCGACGTCGATCTTGGTCCAGTCGATCTCATAAGCGAAGACCGCGCTGGTGGCGTCGGCGAAGGTCAGGCCTTCACGGTCGGCGGGGATCCAGTCGGCGTTCGGCACGCGCACGCCAGAGGTCGTGCCGTTCCAGGTGAACAGCACGTCATGAGCGAAGTTCACACCGTTCAGGTCGGGCAGCTGGCCATAGTCGGCGCGGATGATCGTCGGGTCGAGCTTCAGCTGCTTGGCGGCGTCCGTCACCCAGCCTTCGCCGAAGCTTTCCCAGGCCAGCGTCGTCACCGGGCGGGCGCCCAGCATCGTCCACATCGCCATTTCGAAAGCGCCGGTGTCGGAGCCCGGCACGATGCCGATGCGGTGGGTTTCAGGCAGGTTGAGCAGCTCGCGCATCAGGTCGATGCAGTAAGCGAGGCGGGTCTTGCCAATCTTGGCGCGGTGCGAGCGGCCGAGGGATTCAGCGCTCAGCTTGTCGGCGCTCCAGCCCGGAGGCTTGGCGCAGGGACCGGAAGAGAAATAGGGGCGAGCCGGTTTGGTCGTCGGCTTGGCCGCGGGCGCAATGGTGGCGTCGGCGGCAGTCACATCAGTCATGTACGCTTCTCCTTGCAGAGAGCTCGCGCGGCGTTGGGACCGCGTGGCCCGCTCGCCGCCCTAAAGATCGCAGGGGAAGAGTCAAGCTGAATGTCTGAATGCGACGAACCGTTGCCGCCGTTAACCCTCGCGTCGGATTGACATGGTAAATGGTTGATCATGAAAGAGCGGGAAAGGGGGAATGTAGCGAAGCGCGGCTTGGGTCAGGCGGCCCTGCTGGCGCTGTCCTTTGCGCTGGCGTCCTGCGGCGGCGACCTCGTCCCGCGCGGGCGGGTTGAGCGTCCGTCCAAGCCGGTGAAGAACGCCCGTCCCTCCACACCTCCGCCGATGGAATTGCGGCAATGCCTGGTGAAGCTGCAATCGCAATCGGTGCTGTTCACGCCTCTGCCCGATCAGAATTTCGGCGGCGGCTGTTCGGCGATGGGCAGCGTCAAGCTACTCGACATCGGCGTGCCTGCCACCAATCTGGGCGCGATGACGTGCGGGCTGGCAGCGAATTTCGCGGCCTGGGCGCGCTATGGGGTGCAGCCGGCCGCGCGGTTGATCCTGGGCGCGGAGATCGAGCGGATCGAGACGTTCGGCACCTATAATTGTCGGCCGATCGCTGGCAGCGGGAGGCTGTCCGAACATGCGCACAGCAATGCGGTAGATGTATCAGCCTTTGTCCTGTCAGACGGGCGGCGCATTACCGTCGAGCAGGGATGGAACGGCGACCGGCAGACGCGGCAATTTCTGGAGGTGGTACGCGCGAGCGCCTGCAAGCGGTTCCGCACGGTATTGAGCCCCGACTATAATGTCGCGCACCATGATCATTTTCATTTCGATATGGGGGGAAGAGGTGGCTTTTGCCGCTGAGTGCAAAAAAAGGCGGGTGGCTTTTGCCGCTGACCTTCCTAAGTTGGGTTGAATGACAAGAAAAGAAATCGAAGAACGCAAATTCCGTCCCGCCCGGCAGGAAGCCGCCGATGCCCAGAAAGGCGTGGACACCCCGCAAACCACCAGCGCCGCCTACCGTCTGGCCTTTCAGGATACAGAGTTCCTGCTCCGCGAGGATTTGCGTCCCGTGCGGTTCCAGTTGGAATTGCTGAAGCCGCAGTTGCTGATGGACGAAGCGGGAATCGAATCCACTTTCGTCTTTTATGGATCGGCCGCATCCCGGAGCCCGAACAGGTGCAGGCGCGGATCGACGCTGCCACGACGCCGGACCAGCGGCGGATCGCGGAGAATCTGGGGAAGAAGGCGCGCTATTATGAAGAAGCGCGCAAGCTGGCGCGTATGGCCGCGCAATATCCGGTGAATGAGGCGGGATGCCGCCATTTCGTGGTGTGTTCGGGCGGCGGCCCTTCGATCATGGAGGCGGCCAATCGCGGCGCGGCGGATGTGGGCGCGCAGACGATCGGCATGAATATCGTGCTGCCGCATGAGCAGGCGCCCAATCGATTCGTGACGCCGGAGTTGAGCTTTCAGTTCCACTATTTCGCGCTCAGAAAGATGCACTTCCTGCTGCGGGCGCGGGCTTTGGCTGTGTTTCCGGGCGGGTTTGGCACGTTTGACGAAATGTTTGAGCTGCTGACGCTGATCCAGACGGGGAAGATGAAGCCCATCCCGATATTGCTGTTCGGGCGGGAATTCTGGACGCGGGTGGTGGATTTCGACGCGCTGGCGGATGAGGGCGTGATTTCGCCTTCGGACTTGAACCTGCTGACTTGGGTGGAGACGGCCGAGGATGCCTGGAAGGCTGTGCAGAGTTTTTATCAGGATAGTGAAGTGCCGGGCTGTGGGTGACTTTCCCCTCTACTTTAGGGGAGAGGATGTGGAGACTTGGCGTGAAGCGCCTAGTCGTAGCTGGAGAGGGGCGAGCTAGCGCCTAGCTCTCCCCCTCATCCAACTTCTCCCCCGAGGGGAGAAGGGTTAGTGGGTTGCTCTCGCCATCGTGGGGGACTAGGGCGCGGCCATGCGTGCCGAGCTTGATCATGTCGATTGCTGGATCTTCGATCTGGACAATACGCTGTATCCGGCGAAGGCGGACCTGTTCGCGCTGATCGACGTGAAGATGGGCGAGTTCATCCAGGGACTGCTGGGCTGCGACCCGGAAGTCGCAAAGGCCACGCAAAAGCGCTATTTCATGGAGCATGGCACGACGCTATCGGGGCTGATGCACCATCATGGCATCGAGCCGCGCGCCTTCCTGGACTATGTGCATGATATTTCAATGGATCGACTGGAGGTGGATGAGGCGCTGAATGCGCATATCGCTGCCCTGCCCGGCCGCCGCCTGATCTTCACCAATGGCGATGCGGATTATGCGCAGCGCGTGCTGGACAGACTGGGTCTTGGCCAGGCTTTCGAGCTGATCCACGACATCCATGCCTGCCAATATGTGCCCAAGCCCGATCCGTCAGGCTATGCCGAGCTGTGCCGGGTGCATGAGGTCGATCCCCGCCGCGCCGCTTTCTTCGAGGATATGGCGCGCAACCTGCGGCCCGCCAAGGCAATCGGCATGTCCACCATCTGGGTGAATAATGGCTCCGAAGCGGGCAATCATGAGCATCATCCGGACTTTATCGATTTCGAAACTGACCATCTGACGCCATTTTTGGCCGACATTCTGGGGACAAGACCATGAGCCAAGACCTGATCGCCACCATCGACGCCGCCTGGGAGGACCGGGCCAATGTGAGCCTGACCACGCAGGGCGAAGTCCGCCAGGCGGTCGACAAGGCGCTGGCGATGCTGGACAAGGGTGAGCTGCGCGTTGCCGAGCCCACGGCGGAGGGCTGGCAGGTCAATCAGTGGGCGAAGAAGGCGGTTCTTCTGTCCTTCCGCCTCAACGACAATGTCATGATCGATAATGGTCCGGGCGCTGGCCATTGGTGGGACAAGGTGCCCAGCAAGTTCGCAGGCTGGGACGAAGGGGCGTTTCGCGCTGCCGGGCTGCGCGCGGTGCCGGGCAGCTTCGCTCGCGCCGGATCGCACATCGCCAAAAATGTCATCCTGATGCCGAGCTTCGTCAACATCGGCGCCTTCGTCGATGAAGGCACGATGGTCGATGCCTGGGTGACGGTGGGCAGCTGCGCCCAGATCGGCAAGAATGTCCACCTGTCGGGTGGCGTTGGCATTGGCGGTGTGCTGGAGCCGTTGCAGGCCGATCCGGTGATCATCGAGGATGACTGCTTCATCGGCGCGCGGTCGGAAGTCGTTGAGGGCGTGCGCATCGGCAAGGGTTCGGTGCTGTCGATGGGCGTGTTCATCGGCCAGTCGACCAAGATCGTGGATCGCGCTACGGGCGAAGTCTTCATGGGCGAAGTGCCGCCCTATTCGGTGATCGTGCCGGGGTCCTTGCCGGGCAAGCCGCTGCCCGATGGCACGCCGGGGCCGAGCCTGTATTGCGCGGTGATCGTGAAACGCGTGGATGCGCAGACGCGGTCCAAGACCGGGATCAACGAGCTGCTGCGGGATTAAGCGACACTGCCCCCTCCCGCAGGCGGGAGGGGCCGGGGGTGGGCCGCGATTGCGCCAGCAATCGTGCCGCCCTCTGGGATAGGGTGCAGGCTCGCTGCGCTCGCACCCACCCCTTCCCCTTCAAACGAGTCACGTGCCTCGTTTGAACTTGAAAGGGAGGGGCTTATAAGTGGCATTCAGGGCTTGGCTCTCCTACATAGCCCCCATGCCGCCATCGACGCCCGACAACACCCCCCTCCCGCCCGTCTGGGCGACGCTGCGGCGGTTTCTTCCTTATCTTTGGCCTGCCGACGCCCCGGCGCTACGGCGGCGCGTGGCCATCGCCATGTTGCTGGTGGTGCTGGCAAAGGTCATCAGCCTGGCCATGCCTTTCGCCTACAAGGCCGCGATCGACCGCATGGCGCCGGGTCTGGAACCGGGCGTGGCGCTCGCCGTAGCCCTGGTCGTCGCCTATGCGGGCGCGCGGTTTGGGAGCGTGCTGTTCGACAATCTGCGCAATGCGGTGTTCGAGCGGGTTGGGCAGGAAGCCGGGCGGCGGCTGTCAGATGATGTCTTCAAACATCTTCACCGCCTGTCGCTGCGCTTTCACCTCGATCGGCGCACGGGCGCGGTCACCAAGATCGTGGAGCGCGGGACCAAGAGCATCGACACGATGCTGTATTTCCTGCTGTTCAACATTGCGCCGACGGTGCTGGAACTGGCGGCGGTCTGCGTCATCTTCTTCGTCAAGTTCGGGCCGGGCCTCGTCATCGCGACATTGGCGATGGTCGGCCTCTACATCTGGTTTACCCGCACCATCACCGAATGGCGCAACCAGTTGCGCCGCGACATGGTGGACATGGATACCAACGCGGTCGCCCATGCGGTGGACAGCCTTCTGAATTTCGAGACCGTCAAATATTTCGGCGCGGAAAGTCGCGAGGCGGCGCGCTATTCCACGGCAATGCGGCGTTACGCCGATGCCGCCGTCAAATCGGAAAACAGCCTTGCCTGGCTGAATATCGGCCAATCGCTGATCACCAACCTGATGATGGCGGGCGCGATGGGCTACACCGTTTGGGGATGGAGCAAGGGCAGCTTCACCACTGGCGACGTCGTGCTGGTTAACACGTTGCTTAGCCAACTATTCAGGCCGCTCGATCTGCTGGGTATGGTTTACCGGACGATCCGGCAGGGCGTGATCGACATGGAGGCGATGTACAAGCTGATCGATACGGAGGCGGAGATCGCCGATGCGCCGAACGCCCCGGCGCTGAACGTCCGGGCGGGCGAAGTGCGCTTCGATCATGTGCGCTTCGGCTATGATCCCGATCGCGAGATATTGCATGATGTGAGCTTCGCTGTGCCCGCTGGACGGACGCTGGCGATCGTGGGGCCTTCAGGAGCGGGTAAGTCCACCATCGCGCGTACGCTGTTCCGTTTCTATGACATTCAGGGCGGCCGCATCCTGATCGATGGGCAGGACATTGCGCAGGTCACGCAGGCATCCCTGCGCGCGGCGATCGGCATCGTGCCGCAGGACATGGTGCTGTTCAACGACACGGTAGGCTATAATATCGGCTATGGCCGGGCGGGCGCGACGCAGGCGGAGATCGAAGCGGCGGCGAAGGCAGCTTCCATCCACGACTTCATCATGCGCCTTCCCCAAGGCTATGAGACGCGCGTGGGCGAGCGGGGGCTGAAGCTCTCCGGTGGCGAGAAGCAGCGCGTGGCGATTGCCCGCACCTTGTTGAAGGACCCACCTGTCCTGGTGCTGGACGAAGCGACAAGCGCGCTCGACAGCCGCACGGAAACGGAAATTCAGGATGTGTTGCGCAACATCTCTCGAAAGCGAACGACTTTGGTAGTGGCGCATCGCCTGTCCACCGTGGTGGACGCGGACGAGATCATCGTGCTGGATCAGGGACGGATCGTGGAACGCGGACGCCATGCTGATCTGGTGCGGGCCGACGGGCTCTATGCCGCGATGTGGACGCGTCAGGCAACAGAGCGGGAGGAAATGCCCTCAGATGCGGTGATCGATGACGGAATCGCTGTCAGGGAAGCCTCAATGAGGACGGGTTGAGAATGCGGCATATGACGAAGGAGGCTGGTCGCGGCTGGCGACTGGCACCATGGGCGGCGATTGCGATCATCCTGATGGTACCGTTGGTCGCGATGCAGTTCACCGACGAGGTGCGCTGGACCGGCCATGATTTCCTTACGGCGGGGGCGCTGCTCTCCGGCGCTCTTTTAATCTATCAACTTAGCGGGCGGTTCGTGAGCGGGCGTGGGCAACGGTTCCTGTTGGCCGGTGCCATATCGATGATCGTCATTCTGCTGTGGGCGGAAGGCGCGGTGGGCATCTTCTCCTGAAGGTGAGCAAGCGGCCCCGGTCCGGACGCGAGGCCGCTTCCCTCAGCGGTTAGCGCTTTGTGACGGTCGTCGTCGTCTTTTCGATCACCGTCGACGGCGCGGCGGTGGAGGCCTGAACCTGTGCATCGGTCCTGATGCTCGCCTGGGTTTGGCCAATGGCGGTGTCGGCAAAGCCCTGGGCCTCCACAGCGGCTTTGATGGCGTCCTGCTCCTTGCCACTCTTCAGCCTTTCCTGAGCGAGACGGAGCGAAGCCTGGGCCTGCGCGAGAACAGCCGGGTCGAACTGGCCTGCCTGCAGCTTCGCGGCGGCATCGATCTTGCCCTGCGCCTGCGCGATGGCCTTGAGCGCCTGTTCTTCATCGCCTGCGAGCGCGGGACCGCTCGCGAGGAAAAGCGCCGAAGCGGCCGCAAGAGCGCGTAGGGAATAACCGGATTTACGCATATTCTCTCCTGTGAATGTTGAAAGCCGGGTAACGTGCCGGAATGAACCGGGTTCCGGATGCGCGGTTGCAGGAGAGGGATGAGCTGCCGTCAGTCTGGCAGAAAAAGCGCGGCAACATCGGCTGGCACACGCAGGATGCGGCCGCTTGTCCGGTCGATGATCGCCCAGGTGGATTTGGCGCTGACCTTGACCTTGCCGTCCGGGCCGATGAACTCCATGTGCCGGTCGAACCGCGCGCCACGCGGCGCTTCCGCTATCCAGGTGCGGGCGGTGACCGTCTCCCCCTCCCGCACATTGCCGCGATAGTCGATCTCGTGCCGGGTCACGACCCAGACATAGGCATCGAGATGTTCCGGCGCGGCATCGCGGGTCCAATGTTCGGTCGCGACCTGCTCCATCCACTGCACCCATACCGCGTTGTTCACATGGCCGAGCATGTCGATATGCTGAGGGCCTGCGGTGATCCGGGTGGTGTAGGTGGAGGACATTATATTGATGCTCCGTTGCTGGCTCGCTACGCTCGCACCCTCCCCCGCCCCCTCCCTTAAAAGGGAGGGGAGAGATTATTGGCTATTGAGATACGCCTAGCTGCCAGAGAATGAAGGTGAATTCCTCGGCCGTTTCCTGAAGGCTTTCGAAGCGGCCCGATTTACCGCCATGACCTGCGCCCATATTGGTTTTGAGCAGCAGTACATTGTTGTCCGTTTTGGTTGCGCGCAGCTTCGCCACCCACTTGGCCGGTTCCCAGTAGGTGACGCGCGGGTCGTTGAGACCGGCGGTGACGAGGAGCGGCGGGTAGGATTGCGCCCTCACATTATTGTAGGGATCGTAGGACAGGATCGTTTCGAACGCCGCCTTATCCTCGATCGGATTGCCCCATTCGGGCCATTCGCCGGGCGTCAGGGGCAGGCTTTCGTCCAGCATCGTGTTGAGTACGTCCACGAAGGGAACATGCGCGACGACCGCGCCCCATAGGTCGGGATCGCTATTGATCACCGCCCCCATCAACTCGCCGCCCGCCGAGCCGCCGGAAATGCTGATCCGACCCTTTGACGTGTAGCCGCGCTCGATCAGCCCCTTCGCCACATCGACGAAGTCGTTGAAGGTGTTGGTACGCTTGTCGAGCTTGCCGTCCAGATACCATTGCTGGCCAAGGTCATCGCCCCCCCGGATATGGGCGAGCGCGAACACAAAGCCCCGGTCGAGCAGCGACAGGCGGCTGGTTGAAAAACCCGGTTCCATCGCGATGCCATAGGCGCCGTAGCCATAGAGGTGGAGCGGCGCGCTGCCATCGCGGGAGTAGTCCTTGGGATAGACGATTGAGACCGGGATGGGTGTGCCGTCACGCGCGGGGATGGTCACCCGTTCGGTTGCGTAGCGGGTCGCGTCGTAGCCCGACGGGATTTCCTGGACCTTCAGCACTTCCATCTCGCCGGTGGCCAGATGATAGTCGTAGATGGTGTCCGGCGTGACCATGGACTCATAGCCGATACGCAGCTTCGTCACATCATATTCGGGATTGTCGTCGAGCGAGGCGGAATAGCTCGCCTCCGGGAAGGAAAGCCGCTTGGCCGAGTGGGTCGCGTAATCGCGCAGCTCGATCTGGTCGAGCCCGTCCTGCCGCCCTTCCGTGACGTAGAAGTTTTTGAAGAGGGTGAAGTCGGTCAGGTAGAAATGCGGATCGGCGGCGATCACTTCCGACCATTCGTCCGGAGCATCCAGCGAGGCTTTCACCAGCCGGAAGTTGGGATGGGTGTCATTGGTGCGGATGTAAAGCGTGTCTTCATGCTCATCGACATCATATTCGCGGCCGGGCTTGCGCGCGGAAACGAGCAGCGGCTGAGCCAAGGGATTATCGGCGGGCAGCAGCCAGCTTTCGGTGGTGACATGGTCGCCTGTGGCGATGACGATCCATTTTTCCGAGGAGGTCAGGCCAACCGACACGCGGAAGCCCTCATCATCCTCATGGAAAAGCTCGACATCGCTATCCACCGGCTGGCCCAGCCAATGGAGGCGCGTATTGTCGGTGCGCCATTGGTCGTTGGCAATGCCGTAGAGCAGGCCCTTGCTGTCGCTGGTCCAGACGAGCGAGGACAGGGTGTCGGGAATGACTTCGGGCAGGATTTCGCCCGTGAACAGGTCCTTGATCCGCGCCTCGAACCGTTCCGAACCATTATTGTCGATAGCGTAGGCGAGGTAGCGGCCGTCCGGGCTGACGGACAATGCACCGAGGCGGAAATATTCATGCCCCTCCGCTAGCGCAGGCTCATCCAGGATCAGTTGATCGTCGCCGCCAGCGACCGGGCGACGATACCATTTGCGATATTGCGCGCCGGTTTCGAACGCCCGCCAATAGACATAATCGCCGTCCTTTTGCGGAACGGAGCTGTCATCTTCCTTGATACGGCCCTTCATCTCCGCAAAGAGCGCGTCGGTCAGCCGCTTGTGCGGCTGCATGGCGCTTTCGAAAAAGGCGTTTTCCGCCTCAAGATAGGACAGGACATCCTTGTCCTTCACGTCCGGATAACCCGGATCGCGCAGCCATGCCCAGGGATCTTCCACCGTGATGCCATGGTGGGCGAAGCTGTGCGGGCGGCGGGCGGCGGAAGGAGGCGTGCTGTCGGCGGTCATTCAGTATCCTGATTCTCGTATAGGAAGCGCGCTGGCATAAGCGGCTGGGCCTGCTTATGTTGGCGGCAGCCTGCCCTGCGCAAGGGTTCTCGATCAAGGAAATGCGATGTCGACCCATGAAGACCGTCTGAAAGCCCTGCGCGAACAGCTGATGCGCGAGCGGCTGGACGGCTTTGTCGTGCCGCTGACCGATGAGCATATGAGCGAATATGTCGGCGAATATGCGCAGCGCCTTGCCTGGCTGACGGGCTTTCAGGGGTCGGCGGGGAGCGCGGTGGTGCTGCCAGAAGAAGCGGCGATCTTTGTCGATGGGCGCTACACGCTGCAAGTGCGCGAGCAGGTCGATGCCGCGCATTGGCAATATGAAAGCGTGCCGCAGACCTCGGTCGCGGCCTGGCTCGGCACCCATGCGCCCGAGGGCGGGCGGATCGGCTATGATCCATGGCTGCACACCCGCGCATGGGTGAAGGCGGCGAGCGAAGCGCTGGCAGAACGCGGGGCGGAGCTGGTGGCGGTGGATAGCAACCCGGTGGACGCGGTCTGGCCCGATCGCCCAGCGCCGAGTGATGCGCGGCTGGTGGTCCATGAGGATCGCTATGCCGGGCAGAGCGCTGCTGAGAAGCGGCAAGCAATGGCCGACTGGTTGACGTCGAAGAAGTCGGACGCGGTGGTGCTGTCGGCGCTGGATTCCATCGCCTGGACCTTCAACATCCGGGGCAAGGATGTCTCCCGCACGCCTGTCGCGCTGGCCTATGCCATCGTGCATGCCGATGCGACGGCGGACCTCTATGTCGCGCCCGAGAAGATGGACGAGGCGGTCGTGCAGCATCTGGGCAATGCGGTGCGGGTGCATCCGCGCGCGGACTTTGCCGGGACGCTGGCAGGGTTTGCGGGCAAGACGGTTGCAACGGACCCGGAGCGCGCCGTGGCGGCAATCTTCGAAGCGCTGGACGCGGGCGGTGCGACGATATTGCCGCTCCGCGATCCGGCCGTGCTGCCCAAGGCGATCAAGAACCCGGTGGAGATCGCCGGGCATAAGGCGGCGCAGGCACGCGACGGTGCTGCCCTGTCACGTTTCCTGCACTGGATCGCCGTCGAAACGCCCAAGGGCGGGGTAGATGAACTTGCCGCCGCCGCCCGACTGGAGGGGTTCCGCAAGGAGACCGGGCTGTTGGAGGACCTATCCTTCGACACGATCAGTGGCGCTGGCCCCAATGGCGCGGTCGTGCATTACCGGGTCGAGCAGAAGACCAACCGAGCCATCGAGCCGGGATCTTTCTATCTGGTCGATTCGGGCGGCCAGTATCGCGACGGCACGACCGATGTGACGCGGACCATCGCGATCGGCACGCCGACGGAAGAGATGAAGCGGCGCTTCACGCTGGTGCTGAAGGGCCATATCGCGCTTGGCCGCGCGCTGTTTCCAACAGGAACGCGCGGTAGCCAGCTGGATGTTCTGGCGCGCCAGTTTCTTTGGGCAGAAGGGCTCGATTATGCGCATGGCACCGGGCATGGCGTCGGCAGCTTCCTGTCGGTGCATGAAGGCCCCCAGCGCATCGCCACGTTCGGCGGCGGCGACGAACCGCTGCAACCGGGCATGATCCTGTCCAATGAGCCCGGATACTACAAGACCGGCGAATATGGCATCCGCATCGAAAATCTGGTGCTGGTCGAGCGGCGTGATGTGCCCGGAGCCGAGCGGGAGATGCTGGGGTTTGAAACGCAGACCTTCGCGCCGATCGATCGCAACGCCATCGCGGTGGAACTACTGACGGCGGACGAACGGACGTGGGTCGATGCCTATCATGCCAAGGTGATGGAGATTGTCGGGCCGCAGCTGGAAGGTGACGCGCTGGAATGGTTGAAGCAGGCCTGCGCGCCCTTGTGACGGCGCCGCGCCCCTATTCGTCGGGCTGATTTTTCGGGCTGGCTGGTGACGGTGTGGCGCGACCCGCCTCCTCCCGCGCCTGCGCCTTGCGGCGGCGCAAATTGTCGCGCAGCGCCTGCGCCAGCCGTGCCTTGCGATCGTCCTGTCCACTGGTCATCGCCGCGCCATAAGCAAATTGGGGCATCGGCCGCAACCCGCCTTGACAAGCAGGACGCACGCGGCCATAGGCCCGGCTCCGCAGCCCGAAAGGCTTTGCGGGATGGTGAAAGTGCTGCCGTAGCTCAGTGGTAGAGCGCATCCTTGGTAAGGCTGAGGTCGCGAGTTCAATCCTCGCCGGCAGCACCATTTCCCGACAGGCTGGAGCAGCCATGCTCGCCTGCTTTCCTATTATTGATTATTGTTACGCAATTTAATTCAGATTATTTCGCCTGCGGGGAATCGGGAATCCGGGGGGAATCAAGGTGCGCGAGCAACAAGCCGTTGCGCACGAGGTCTTGACGTTTTTACAGCGTCAAAGCCTCGCGCCTACGCCGCAGAATTACGCAATGGGCTACGTGCTGAAAAGCGGTACGAACGAGCCGTTGTCGAAAGCCGTCAACGATGCCACCGACGGCGGCATCAGGATGAGCCAGCAGCAGGCGGACGATATCTTCGTGCGCTGTCTCGGCAGCTTTGGCGGTCAGGGTGGAGCCCATAACGCCGACGCACTGAGAAACCAGACCCGGCATCAGCTCCTGCGGCTGGCCGAGGTCGCGAACAGCGCGGCGGAACGGACCGGGGATTTCAACCGGGACCTCAACATCGGTTACGAAAAGCTGGCGGACAAGGACGGCGCTGGCATCGGCCTGGTCATTTCCGACATGATCGAACGTTCATTGCGGGCCGAGCAGGATCTCGCCGCGGCAGCAAGGGAGGTGGAGGTCCTGAGGCAGGAACTCGACACCGCGCGCCATGACGCCAATCTGGACGCGTTGACCGGCCTGCTCAACCGGCGGGCGCTGGAAACGGCGATGGACCGGCTGAAAGGTGGAAAGTGCTCCTTTGTCGTCGCGATCTGCGACGTCGATCATTTCAAGCGCGTTAACGACCGATATGGCCATTCGGTTGGGGACCGGGTGCTGAAGATGGTCGCAACTTCCCTGGTAGAAAGCTGCGGCGGACAACTAGTGGGGCGCTGGGGCGGCGAGGAATTCCTGGTGATCGTGCAGGGACTGGCGCCAGCGCAGGCCTTGGAGTTGCTGGATGCAGCCCGGCGCGACCTGGGCCAACGGGCCTTCAAGCTGCGTGACACGGATGAGCCAATGGGGGCCATCACCTTTTCGGCGGGCGTTGCTCTGGTCAGCGAGGGTGCGGAATGGTCAGGTGCGCTCAATGACGCCGATGCGGCGCTATACCGGGCCAAGGCGCAGGGGCGGAACCTGATCCTGATGGCATGACCGGCTGTGCTGCCGTGTCCCCGTCTCTTCCCTAAGTGTGATGAACGCAGGTCAGGGCAGCGGCTTTGGCAGCCAACTTAGATCCTGCGCGAGTGTTCGGGTCGGTACGCCGCTCAGTTTACGCAAGCCCGGGACGTTGAGCAGTTCGATCCTGTGGCCGTCCCGCAGGATAAGACCCTTGTCCTCCAGCGTGCGGAAGACGCGGTTCACATGGACGGCGGTAAGGCCGATGACGTCGCCGATCTGTTCCTGCGTCAGCGGATGTTCGAAACGCGGCCCGGTGCCGGGTTGAACGACATTCAAGCGGCTATGCAGGTGAACCAGAAAATCGGCGAGGCGGCTTTCGGCAGAAGTGCGGCCGATCGAGCAGAGCCGGTCCATCAGCATGACGCGTTCCTGCTGCACGCTGAGAAACATGAGGGCGGCCATGTGCGGCGCGCGCGTGAAAAGGCTGCCAAATGCCGACAGGCTGATCGACCGCAGCTTGACCGGAGTGAGCGCCGTCAAAGTCTCTGCCGCCCGGTCGAGCGCCATGCTGGGCGTACCCAGAAGGTCGCCAGGCAAATGCACTTTCAATATCTGCCGCCCGCCATCGGCCAGCGTCATGCTGCTTAGCGCCCAGCCTTCCAACAACATGTAGATGGACTGGGGGGCATCCCCTTCCCGCCGGTTCGTCCGGTTACGCGCGATCTGCTGAACCGGGCCTGCGAGGCTGGACAAGATTTCGAGTTCCGCCGGACTTGGCGATCGAAATTCAGCCAATCGAGCCGTCGAAAAAGCTCGGGGAGAAGGGTCATCAATATTTGCGCACACGGAACCTCAGGTCGGATGGTTCCGGCCGCTCTAGCAAAGCGTGCGCCGACCCTCTTTGATATGAAGCAAGAAGCGCGAAATTCAGCGGCTCAGCGTCAGTCCGACCCATAATGTGCGCGGCGCGCCGAGGTCCTCCGACACGCCTGTGGCGGTAGTGACGCGGCGGGTGACGACATCTTCGTCGAAGAGATTTTCGCCGCGCAGGATCAATTGGACGCCATGCCCGATCGGCAAGCGAGCGACGGCGTCGGCCGTCACGGCGCCCGGCAGGCGATCGACATGAAGATCGTCTTCATACTGGGCGGAGATATAGCGCAGGGTGGCCGACAGGCTGGGTCCGCGCCGGGGCTGCCAGGCCAAGGTCGTGCTGGCGGCGTGGCGGGGCGTCTGAGCAGGGGAAAGGCCGTCGAAAAGGCTGCCCGGCGCGCGAACGATGCTGTGGCTATAGGCGTAGGAGGCGGACAGGAATAGCGAGCCGATCTGGCCGACAGCGGTCAGTTCGACCCCCTTGGCCACGATGGCATCGACATTTTCCCGCTTGCGCAGATTGGTGTCGATCGTGACATTGGCGATGGCGTCGTCCAGCCGGTTATAGAAGGCGGTTGCCGACAAGGTCATGCCTTTGATTGGGCTTATGTCGATCCCGGCCTCGATCCCCTTCAGCTTCTCCGGCGCGAGAGCGTCATTGGCCTGCGTCGTGACCGGAAAGACGACGAAAGGCCGGTAAAGCTCGTTCAGCGTCGGCAGGCGGAAGCCGGTATAAGCCGCGCCTCGCACGGCAATCCCCTCACCGGCATGCCATAGCGCCCCTGCCCGACCCGACATCTGCCAACCGGAACGGTTCTCAAATTCCCGGTCGGTCGCGCCCAATCCCGCCACGCGGAAGAAGCCATTGCTGATCGTCCAGCGGTCGGCTCGCACCCCTCCCGTCAGGACAAGGCGACCCAAGGTCCAGTCATCTTCGGCGAAAATACCCGTGGTGAGCTGCTGTCCCCCCGCATGGCGGCGCGCGGTGACCAATCCAGTGTCGGCGCTGTAGGCATCCTCGAACATGTCGCCGCTGGCAAAACGGCTGTCCACGCCGATGCGCAGCAGATGGTCCGGGCCAACCGGCGGCCGCAGTTCGACCTTGCCACCAAGGCCAGTGGAAGGCGTGTTCCGCTGATCCAGCGTCTTGCGGAAAGGCGGATTGGAGGAAATGACGATGTTCGCAAAGTTGCGCGCCTGGACATAGGCAAGGGCATCGACCTGCCACCGGCCGCGCGACACATAGCGGATGCTTGCATCCTGCCCTTCGCTCACACTGTCCGCGCCACGAAAGCGAAGCGTCCGATCGTCGTGGAACAATGTCGTGCGGAATTGCAGCTCCTCATTGGCGGAAACCGGAACTACGGCGCGCAGATTGGCCGACCAACTGTCATAGGCGGCAGGGACCGTCGCTGAAACGCGCTGCTCCGATGGCGTCGTGTAAAATCCATCTCCCTTGTCCCAACGGCCGGAGAGGGAGACGAAGCCGCCGCCAAGATCAGGCGTGAGGCTGGCGGACAGTTCGGTCGCATCGCGACTGCCATAAAGGGCGCTGGCGGCCAGAGTGGGCAATTGTTCGCGCGTGGCGCTCGCCAGCTCGATCGTCCCTGCGACCGCGCCCGATCCAAAAGCGCCGACACCGCCCCCACGCGTCACCCTGGCGCCGGAAAGCCGATCCGGCACCAGCGCGCTGAAGGGGATGTATCCGAAAAACGGGTCGGCCATCGGCACCCCGTCCAAGAGCACCAGGGTACGGCTGGACGCGTTCCCGCCCAAGGCACGCAAGCTCGCCCCTTGTGCCGAAGGATTTGCCGACCGGCTGTCGGAGCGCCGAAACTGCTGGAACCCGGCTACGTCGGTCAGGATGCTTTCGATCCTGCCGGACGCGCTGTTTAGCAGGCGTTGCCGTTCGATCTCCACCGACCCATAGGCAGGCGTGCCGGGCGGCAGGGGCAAGCCCGCTCCCGTAATAACGATGCGTGCCTGCGTATTGTCAGACGCCGCCGGTTGGGCGAGCGCGGCAGAGGGTAGCAATGCAGGCAACAGGCAAAGGGATGCGGCTTTCACGGCGTCGCTGATAGCGGTGCGCCCTCCCCCTGACAACGACGCCGCGCGGCCTGCCGCGTCAGGCCAGCGCCGACCCCGCCCGCCCGGCCAGCAGCTTGTCGATGGTGAGCGGATAGTCGCGCAGGCGGATTCCCGTGGCGTTATAGATGGCATTGGCAACCGCTGCGCCAGCACCGCAGATGCCCAGTTCGCCCACGCCCTTGGCCTTCATCGGAGACGATTTGTCGTCCAGTTCATCAATAAAGAGCACATCCTGATCGGGAATGTCGGCATGCACGGGGACCACATATTCCGCCATGTCATGATTGACGAAGAAGCCAAAGCGCGTGTCGACATGCAACGCCTCCATCAATGCGGCGCCCACGCCCATTGTCATGGCGCCGATGACCTGGCTGCGGGCCGATTTCGGATTGAGGATGCGGCCAGCCGCGAATGCGCCGCCCATACGCCTGACCCGAACTTCCGCCGTGTCGACGTCTACCCCGACTTCGCAGAAATGCGCGCCAAAGGTCGCCTGCGCATAATTCCTGGTCAGTTTGCCGAATGTGATCCGGTCCTCCGCCCACAGGCCGCCCTCTTCCGCGAGACTGCCGATGGGCTGCGACTGATTGCCAAATCGCACCAGCCCATCTTCGAAAATCGCGTCGTCTGCCGGGAAGCCAGCCTTGGCGGCCAGCTTGACCCGCAACGCCGCGCAGGCGGCATAGAGGCCCGCAGTGGAGCTGTTTGCGCCGAACTGGCCTCCTGATCCGGACGACGCAGGGAAGCGACTGTCGCCCAGACGCACCGTAACCGCCTCGATCGGCACGCCCAGCATTTCCGCCGCCGTCTGCGCGAGGATGGTGTAGGTGCCGGTGCCGATATCCGTCATGTCGGTTTCCACGACGACCTGGCCGCGCTGGTCCACGCCGACGCGTGCGCCGGAGGGCGCGACGAGATTGTTGCGGAAAGCGGCAGCCATGCCCATGCCGATCAGCCAGCGGCCGTCCCGAACCTGGCCGGGCTTCGGATGACGCTTTTCCCATCCGAACCGCTCCGCGCCCTGACGCAGACATTCAACGAACTTGCGGCTGGAAAAGGGGCGCTGCGGCCCTGCTTCCGGATCATATTGCACATCGTTGCGGATGCGCAGTTCGACCGGATCGACGTCGCAGGCTTCGGCAAGTTCATCCATCGCGACTTCCAGCGCGAGCAGACCCACCGCTTCGCCCGGAGCGCGCATCGCATTGGCTTCGGGCAGGTCCAGCACCGCCAGCCGGTGCGCGATCAGCCGATTGGCACCGCGATAAAGCAGCCGCGTCTGTTGCGCCGCGACCTCCGGACCACCGCCGGGCAAGTCGCCGGACCAGACTTCATGGGCGATCGCATCGATAATGCCATCCTTGTCCGCGCCGATGCGGATGCGTTGAATGGTCGCCGCGCGGTGGGTGGTGTTGTTGGGCACCTGCGGCCGGGCCAGGGCCACCTTGACCGGCCGACCCACCATCCGTGCACCCAGAGCCGCCAGCAGCGCGTCGGCGCGCAGGAACAGCTTTGCGCCGAAGCCACCGCCGATGTAGGGCGAGATGACCCGAATGTTTTCCTTCGGGATCTTCAGCGTAACCGCCATGTCCTCAACGGTCCAGGCGACCATCTGATTGGATGTCCACAAGGTCAGCTGATCACCATTCCATGCAGCCGTGGTCGCATGCGGTTCCATCATTGCGTGGCTTTGGTCGGGCGTCGTGTAGCTCTGGTCGATCTTTACCGCCGCGCTGGCGAAACCCGCGTCGAAATCCCCCGCGCGCGTGTCGGCAGGGCCGCCGAACCCCTCTTCCGGAACGATGGTATTTTGACGTTCGACTGCGAGATCGTAACGCCCTTTTTCCAGGCTGTAGTCGATGCGCAGCAGCCGGGCGGCGTCGCGGGCATTTTCAAACGTATCGGCGACGATCAACGCCACCGCCTGATCATAATGTTCGATCAGGGGTCCGCCCAGCAGATGGGCGGTGTTCCTCCCGCCCTTTGCCAGCGGCCCGGCATTTTGATGCGTGACGACAGCCAGCACGCCGGGTGCCGCTTGAGCGGCGCGCAGGTCCATGGCGTCGATCTTGCCCTTCGCGATTGCCGATCCGACAATCCAGCCATAGGCGGCACCGGGCGCGGCATCGTGCCGTTCATAGGCGTAGGGCGCGGTGCCGGTGACCTTTGCCGCTCCGTCGATGCGATCATGCGCAACACCGATCACACGGCCGCGATCGATGGGATTGATCGTAGCGGGCTTGTCGAATTTCATGGCCGCGCCTCCTTCTGGCGGAAGAGGGATGCCAGCGTCCTGGCGGTCAGTTGCTGCTTGAACGCATTCTGATCGGTGGGCCGGGCGCCTGCCAACGCCGCATCAGCAACCGCAATGGGGCCAGCTTTTGCCGCCGCATCAGCCGCCGGGACGCGCCATGGCTTGGGCGCGATGCCGCCAAAGGCGAAGCGGGTGCCGTCATCTCCGTCGAACACTGCCGCCACGGAAACCAGAGCAAAGGCGTAGGAATGGCGATCCCGCACCTTGCGATAGACATGGGTGCCGCCAATCGGCTTGGGCAATGTCACCGACGTTATGAGTTCGCCCGGTTGCAGCGCATGTTCGACATGCGGCGTTTCCCCCGGCAGTAGATGAAAATCCGCTATGGGAATGGAACGGCGCGTCCCATCCGGGGCCACTGTATCCACCGTCGCATCCAGCACGCGCATCGCCACGGCCATGTCGGAAGGATGCTGCGCGATGCAGGCGTCGCTGGTGCCGATGATCGCCAGACTGCGGCTGATCCCCTTCAACGCGCCGCATCCGCTGCCCGGCTTCCTCTTGTTGCAGGGCATGCGGATGTCGTAAAAATAGGGGCAGCGGGTGCGCTGAAGCAGGTTTCCGGCGGTCGTTGCCTTGTTGCGCAATTGGCCCGATGCCCCCGCAAGCAGCGCGCGGCTGAGCACTGCATAGTCGCGCCGTACCATTTTGTCCGCCGCAAGTGCCGTGTTGCGAACCATTGCCCCGATCCGCAAGCCGCCCTCGGCCGTCCGCTCGATCCGGTCGAGGCCGAGATGGTTGACGTCGATCAGATTCGCGGGCGTTTCGATCTGCAACTTCATGAGGTCGAGCAAATTGGTGCCCCCTGCGATGAAGCGCGTGTCCGGCGTGCGCGCGGCGGCTTTCACGGCATCTTCGACGCTGGCGGCCCGGCTGTAGGTGAAGGGCCTCATGCCTTTTCCTCCCCGGCGACATCACGAATAGCGGCGATGATGTTGGGATAGGCGGCGCAGCGGCAGATATTGCCGCTCATCCGCTCGCGCAATTCCGCGTCCGAGAAGGCGACCTGCTCCAGATCATCGGTCACGTGGCTCGGGATACCCGCCTTGATCTCGCCCAGCACGGCGACAGCGGAACAGATTTGTCCGGGCGTGCAGTAACCGCATTGATATCCGTCATGCGTGATGAAGGCCCGCTGCATGGGATGGAGCTTTTCCGGCGTGCCGAGCCCCTCGATCGTCGTTACGGTTTCGCCCTCATGCATGACGGCCAGCGTCAGGCAGCTATTGATCCGCTGGCCCTCGACAATCACCGTGCAGGCGCCGCACTGACCATGGTCGCAGCCCTTCTTGGTCCCGGTGAGGTGCAGATGCTCACGCAGGGCGTCCAGCAATGTCGTGCGCGGATCGAGTTGCAGATGCACCTGACGGCCGTTCACTGTCAGCTCAACGGTCGTCATGTGTCTTCCCTCGTTAAATTCGGGCACTCGCATCGCCCCGGTTTTCGCGTCGGCCACGACCGGAACCGCCATCGCCGCGCCCCCGCCTTGCAGCACGGCACGGCGAGTCAGATCGTCTGGCGCCATATCGTCCTTCCTCCTGCCGTAGCCAATACGAAGCATATTCCCGGATGATCCGCCATGGTCAGAAAAGATGCGGCGTCGCTCAGATAGGGCGCGCGCCTTCCGCAGCCAAGCGCAGTCCTTCCTCCGGGGCAGGAAAGTCCGCCAGCCGGATAAATTTGAGGCGAGGCCAAATTCTCCCTTGCCGACCTCCCCAACCGCTGCTAGTTGCCCGCCTCACCCGCCGAGAGGGACTTCCTCCGGCCGCCAGAGCGGGCGTAGCTCAGGGGTAGAGCACAACCTTGCCAAGGTTGGGGTCGAGGGTTCGAATCCCTTCGCCCGCTCCAGAAATCGCAGAAATCTGCGATTTTCCAAATCTTCGGTTTTCCCGAACACCAAAAATCCCGATATACGGATCGCATACGGATATCCGGATTTGGGGACGGAATTTTGGAAAAATCGGGTCTTAACGATTCTGCATCGGTCGCGGACGACCACAAAGGTCGGCAGGCAAAGAACATCCTCGAATCAAAGTCTTTTCGCGATGGAGGAATCTACCTCTTCCTTCGAGGGGACTACAAAAAGCCCATATGGTTCTGTCGGATCAAAACTCCCGGCATGAAGGGATACGTCTATCGATCCACCCGGACGGCTGATGAACATCTCGCCTATAAATTTGCCGACGATCTCTACCATCGACAGCTTGTTCAGGTGCTTGGCGGTCAGGTCGTTCACGGAACGAAAATCACCGTCGGCATCGATGCCTTTGTCGAACGCTTCGAAGCGGACAAGGAAAAGCTATCGGTTCACTATCGGGTTTTGCTGCTCAAACGGGTGAAACCATTGGTTGGCAGTCAGACTTTCGAAAATCTGACGACCGCTACAATTTCCAAACTGACCGACGATCTGCGGAAAAACACCAAGAAGGGGATCATGTCCCCCAATACCACCAAACGGATTCACAACGATCTACAGCATTTCTTTCGCTGGTGCGTGGAGGAAGGCTATCTGAAGGACATTCCGAAATTTCCCCGGATCAACGGTGAAAAATCCCGTCGACCGCATTTCAACGAACGGGAATGGCGGAAAATCACCCGGAATTTGCGGGAATTCGTGAAAGTGACGAATCGCAAAACCCTCCGGGAAAGGACGATGCTGGTCAATTACGTCCTGATTCTCGCAAATACCGGCATCAGGGTAGGTGAAGCGAGAAACCTGAAATGGAGGGATGTCCGCGAGATAGACGGCGGCACCGACAAACCCAGGAACGTCGTTCTTACCGTTAGCGGAAAAACCGGCATTCGGGAGGTCGTCTCCAGAACGCCGGACATAAAGCTGTATTTCCGCCGGATTTATGACCTTCGCTTGGCCGAGATCGACGGAACGTCGCTTGATCCTGACGGGCTGGTTTTCTGCCACCAAGATGGATCAGAAATCGGATCGTTCAAAAAATCTTTCCAGACCCTGCTCGAAAAATGCGGTGTGGAAACGGATTCGTTCGGACGGAAAAGAACGATTTATTCCCTCCGTCATACCTATGCGACCTTCCGGCTACACGAGGGGGTGAACCACTATATCCTGTCGCGGAACATGGGAACGTCCGTGAAGATGCTGGAGGATTATTACGGTCACACCTCCAACGTCACCATGTCAGAGGAACTGACAAAAGGCAGACCCCACACCTCAACGGAGCGCACGAGGAAGCGGACGCCCAAGCTGAATGACGCTGCTTTTGGTTGGTTGAAGGGAGCGGAAAACGGCGAAAATCCGGCAAAAACACTGCGGAAATCGCCCCATTCGCCAAGTTCCACAGAATTCGAACCGAGCTATGTGGACCTTATGGGGGAGTGAGCGGACGCGGTGGCATCAACGGTAAGGAGATGCCATCATGGATTTCAAGTTCGCAGCAAATCAGAAGCCGGAAAAGGCAACGGCACCTGTCCAGCGTCGGCAAAAGCTCGTTCGGCGGATCGATCAGCAGATCGGCTATGTTCGAGAAATGATCGAGGGGAAGGAGCAACGGTCGTCATGGGTCTGGATGGACGAGCAGGGACGATATTATGTGCCGGTCAAATATGGACGTCACCCGCTGGAACTGAAGAAGGGAATGTTCTCCATCCTGTGCAAGGATCTCGATGAATGCGAGCATATCCTATGCACCGTCAGGACGATGGTTCTCGCGGGAGAATTCGACGATCACCTGACGAAGGCCACTGCCGAGATCAGAAAGCGATTCGGCAGGTGATAAAACAGCTTCGCTCCGGCGCGCCTCCTGCTAGCAGGAGGTATGAGCGGCCAAATCCAACCCACAGTATGCCCCAGATGCGGACGTCCAGCTTCTGAATGGCATGTGTCCGATGTGCCGACGCACGATTACAGGGTAAAGTGCGGCCCCTGTCGAAAGTTCGTCGGCTGGAAATCGGAAGACCAGCTTTCCATTCAACGGACCATAGCGGATGTGACGGTCATCCCTCTGTCTGAGCCGGGGCCGACGCTGGATGCATTTCTCGAATGATTTGTACCGTGAGCACTAGCTCACGCACATCAGTCAGAAGGCGGTCAAATCACTTTCCAACACACGTCCATCCCGCTCACCGTTCGATTGCGGAACCACCGGAGCAACACTGTTTGTTGAAGTATGCCCCTCGGTAGGCAGCGAACCGCTTTCCGACAGCGGCGTGTCAGCATCGCTCAATGACGGGGACGCCTGACTATCGCCCGGGCCATCTGGAACGGGTTGAAATTGCTCTTCCGCCAATGCCGGTCCATTATATTCTTGATGGCTTTGTTTAGGCTCGGCTTGCGGAGATTTGGTCCGTCTATGTGAACCATGGCCATCGCTGTAAGCGATTATACCGCCAATGATCACGCATAGCAGGATAGCCTTGAAGAGGAAGTTTCGCCGACGTCGACGGCGGCAACCTCGGCAAATCAACAACTCTCGCGTGCTGGTGTGTGTGGTGGTTCGTGAAGGCCCCACTCCAATCGAGACGTGATTTCCGTATTGGGTTCTCTCTGGACGACCTTTTCGGGTGCTATACGAGCGCCGCTCTTCGCTGATGCGGACCATCTGATTGCCCGGAAATACGCCGAGACAATCGTGGCATTCTTTCTGTGCGTACCGAGCCATAACCCCCGCCATATGACACTCAATCGTGTCACCCCTATTCACGATCACGGTGGATATAGGCAACAGAAAATGACACGATTGGTGGGCAGACATTCCGTGGAGCCTGTTGCCATTTCCCGGCATGGATTTGGTCCAGCTCCTCGGCAAAAATGTGCGGCATTACCGTCAGCTGCGCGAAATGACGCAGGAAGAGCTTGCCCATTTAGCGGATATGAAGCGCAGTTATCTCAGCGATTTGGAGCGCGGCACTCGAAATCCAAGCGTGCGTGCTGTTGGGAGATTGGCAACAGCTCTGGGGATAGAGGCAGCATTGCTGTTGCTCCCATGATCCGTTCAGCAAAAAACAGGCTGGCAAAAGCCAGCCTGTAGGTCTTCACTTCGGATGCTTGATCCGCTCACGCTCCGTGGTGTTCGGATGACGATCGGCATACCGCTCAGTGACGAAGCGACCGTCCACGGAATTGCGATGCACGGTCTGACTCGGAATCTTGCTATTCTTACTCACAGTATGTGTACCTCAGGAGGCAGCGCCTAATTGCGCACGCGTCCTGATCGCTCAGATCGGTTTGCTCCCGGTCGATACGACGCGCCAATCACTCAGAAGGCTCCTTAGGCTTTTTCTGAATATGGGCAGTCGAAGCGATCGCTGGCAAGGGAGGAAGACTAACCCCTGCTTCCGTCAAGATATGAGCAGCCAGTGCCCGGAAATAGGGATAGGCGGCGAATTTTCCCACGTTTTTACAAAACCCGATTGCGGCAGCTTCGGTCGCGTCTTTAGGAAGATCATATGAAACACCATATTCAGCCGCGAAGCTGACAACCCTTTTCCGAAGATGCTTTGCTTCCACATGATATTGGAAAATAGCTACAACAATGCTGTCCTCGGCAGAATACTGACAGCCGATGATTTTTCGGCCGTAACTCAACTTCACCTGATTTTTTACATCCCAGTATTCAGGCTCGATGCTGAATTTGCTCGTCAGCAGCCTGATACTGTCGAGTTCAGACTCGCGCGCGACGTGGTTATACTCGTCACCGGAAAACCCGCCCTTAGGAAGATCTTGCGCGACTTCCTTGGAAATATCGCCCATTAAGCAGCCTTTCGCCTCAAACTGGCTAGGCGATTGTCATTCGCAGTCAGACAATCACTATAATCTGTATCGTCCATCATCTCACCCCAAAACGGCACGACATTATCTGCCAAATCGATCGAGACTTCCCGCTGCCGAGCAGCGGCTTGCTCAATCTGGCGCTCGAAATGATCGCAGGTGAGTCGGGGCGTTTCATCCATCGCATTAACGGCTCGCGCGAAAAGCCTCATGGTGAAGTTTTTGCACTCATCGCTGAAGACTTGGCTGATTCGAGCACGAGAAACCCCCATCGCCTTAGCCAGGTCTGCACGAGAAAAGCCTTTTTCTTCCATAAGATTATGCAAAAAAAGCTGTGCATCGACAATGAACGCCTCCTCCGCGAAGACGGCATCATGCTCCTGGTTGCTGATGATGGTCATTTGTCCTTTCCTTTCGTTTCGACCTGTATAGCTGACTGGATTTCATCAGCGATCTCCAACGCTCGGCCGAGGACGATGGGATCTGCCTTATCTTGTTTCTTTGCCAAGTCAGCTTTCACAATGATGAAGGTTTTTATGTTTCCAACCGTAGTCTGGAAGCCGTAAAACCTGTGCTTAAAGCCCTTAAATGCTTGCAGAAGAACCTTTTTTGATCTTCCTTCATTATAATTGAACATATTGGGAACTAGCTTTTGCCCGACGCACCAGCCTTTCATTATAGCAATAAATCTTGCCTGTTGCTTCGTCTCAAGCGAATCAAAATCCTTTTTGGGCGATTTGGCGATCACCACGCGTGCATCACCTGCAACCGCAAGGATGCTGCATCCAAGCTTTTTGAGACTCTCATCATCATCTTGATCCGCCATACCGCAGTGGAGTTAAGATTTCTCTTAACACATTGCAAGCCGAATGTGTCCGTCACTCGTCGAACGCCGCGACACCACCTTTGGCCGTAATCGCTGTCAAACAACCGCGACGGCCCTGTTCGTGGGACGGAATGTCAAGCCGCGCCAAAATATTCTTGACCGTCTGAGCGGTAAAACACCCTCCCCTGACGGATGGAACACGCGCCGCATTTAAGGAGGAGGCGATTGCCCGCAACGACCAACCGTCACGAAACATCGGAACGATAATCGCCTCCATCGAGCGTGCATATGCTAACGCTTGACTGCGATGGCGCTCTTTTAATGCCAAAGCATTTTTGCCAAGGCGAACACCCCGCTTCTTCGCTTCCGCCAAGGCGCTGCGGGTTCGTTCCGAAATCAGCCTTCGCTCCTCCTGCGCAAGCGCAGCGAAAATATGCAGCTGGAAATCAGTGGCGTGGGGCATATCGGCCACGACCAACCCAATCCCCTGCTCCATGATCCCGGCGATGAAGCTAACTTTGCGCGAAAATCGATCCAGCTTCGCAATCAGGATTTTCGCTCCATGCTTCTTGGCATGGGCAATCGCCTTCCATAGTTCTGCACGATTGTCAGACTTGCCAGAATGAACCTCGATAAACTCGGCGACCACCACATCTCTGGCATTCAAAAATGCTTCGATTTTCGATTTCTGTGCAGCCAGCCCCAGACCAGATCGACCTTGGGAGGCTGTCGATACTCGGAAATAGGCAACATAGCGGTTCATAATCAGGCTCCGTCCAAAACAAACGTTGGTTTGTCGTAGACGGCCATCCCACTTCCATGGGAGGTGGCAACAGGCGATTCATCATGCACAGAACGGAATGTCGGGGTTCTGGTGAAAGCTGTAATCACCTACCTTTCTTGATTCTCATAAAGTCTGTGAGGCCAGCGGCTTTGAAGGCATCCAACGTTTCCAGCTCGTCACCGAGAGGCTTGACTACCGTGTGGGTGATGGTGCCCAGCATGTCACATATTTGAATAGCAGATCGCACTGCGGCGGATATCCATTTGCAGAAGCGATCCATATCAGGCGGATAGATGAGATCGGTTTCAGACGGAAACATACCGTGGCTTCCGTCCGGTGCGACATAAGTGTTTATTGCAGTTTCAAGCACGTACAGATTTAACACGATAGAACCATCCAGCTCCCGGATCGTCGGCAGCTTTCTTAGTTCTGGGCGCCATTCATAAGCCTTGGCGATCAAGACATCGTTGATGTGGCCGCCAAAAACATTCCGAAGATATTTCGCGAATTGAAGATCGGACTGGAGAGCCTTCATGGCAGCGGCTATCGCGGGGTGGTCCCGATATAGCGTCCTCAGGCCACCTTCTAAATCCGCAAGATTGCCCAACGCGACTAGGACGACCTTCAAAAACGGCATCCACGTTCCAGAAGGCCCAATCTGGTTGATCAATTCCTTGTCAGCAACGACGAGGTCGCCGTGTATAATCCTTGATCGAAAATAGATTCCCTCTAGCGGCGTCATCATTCCCTACAAAGCTCTACAAGCAGTGTCGCCATCCCCTTAGCAGGCATGGCGATCATTGGAAGCGCCAGAGACATTACGCCGGTAATTCCATCGAGGGCTTGGTTTACGGACGGAGAGAGAGGTGCCGGATTGACGTAAGAAACGTTATGAGCCCTGTCGGTAAGGCCACATGTCTTAAAAGCTCGACAGCCTCACCTCATGGCCCATGCTGCAAGCTTTGGTAATACCAATGGTGGAGGAAGCCGAGGGGAGCACTTTCAATTCCTCCCATTAGCCAGAGCCAGAATGCACGGCCGGATCTACCGTTTCCGTCGCTGAAAGGGTGCAAATTCTCATATTCCTTATGGGCAGTATAAGGGTCTCTGGCTTCCGACAATAAACGCGCAAGACGTTGGGTTATTTCTGGACCGCCGCGAGGCGGAAGATACGCGCCTACCTGCACATTCATCCCCGGTAGATCGCGAAGGCGTGCTCCTGGCTGCACGGTTGCGACAAATCTGCATAGCCCTTGTATGCTGGGTTCCTCTTCTAGAAATCGCTCATGTGCAGAGATTTCGACATCCGTGACAGGGCGAACGATACCCTCGATCCGATTGCTTTCCTCCACGAAGGCACGAAGGCTCGCCGGCTTCAGCATGTATATCGCTCCCATCGCTTCACCCAAAAAACTCACGTCGACCGTGGTCCACTTTAGTCAAGAGCCATGTGGCGTGTGCGCAAAAGTACGCTAACTTTCACCATGCGAAAATCGCAATTAACATTCGCTTGTACGCGTGCTACGCCGCCTACCATATAGGACCCATTTCCCCCGACGTTCGTTTACCTGACGTAAAAGGGTTATGTGCACGTTGGCTTTGAAAGGATGACCATGACCGAAGAACTGAAGAGAGAGCTTCAGCGCGTTAGAGGGCGTGAGATGTTGCCTGCCGAAATCGAGGCGCAGCGGGTCAGCTTCGTGTACGGCAATGCGCCGTCCGACGATCATGGTACTAAGGAAACGGTTCGCCGGTCGCTGGAGCTCGCATAAAGTTACCCGGCGGGTACTTGACTGCCTGGCCACATTATCGAAAAAAAGAAAGCCCGGCCTGAAAAGGTCGGGTTTTTCTTAAGAGGCAGATATGATCGTACTGGACAAGGGGAGCGACATTTTTCAGTACGTTTCGGAGCGCAATCGTGCGCGACAATATGATTTTTTACGAACAGCGTATGAAGTTTTTAAAAACGTACAATTTCCTTTGGGTAAGCAGTTTCTCTGCGACCTGAATTTTTACGCGGTTCAATATCTTTCGGAGCAGCCGGGGCGGTATCGAGAAAAATACAACGTGGAGGTGGGCAAACATGTGCCCTGCCGTTGGGAAAGCGTCGAACCGTTGATGGAACGGTTTTGGCACAGCCTGCTGAACCAGTGGGCAGCAATGTCCGCATTGGAGAGTGCCGCATTTGCCCTCTGGGGCGTAAACCACATCCACCCTTTTGCTGAAGGAAACGGTCGGTCTTCACGTGCTCTGTCGTATTTCATTCTTTGCGCCAAATTCAATGAGTGGCTTCCAGGGTCGAATACCGTGACAGAACAGATTCGGATCACTCATAGGGACCGCTATTGCGACATTCTAAATCGCATGGACAAGGGGATGGATGAAAGCGGTATGACCGATCTTTCAGAAATGGTGAGCTTCCTTGACGAGCTACTAACGGTGCAACTGCGCTCCGCTCCATGATTCCGATTATCTACACGCCTTCAATCTGCCTTGTTATAGCGGTTTTTAGCCGTTCATCGATCTTTCGGACCTGATCGATCCGTGAAAATGCTTCCAGACCGATCGTCAATACATAGTCACATAGCAGCTCATTGAGAACCTGCGACCGCGGCTTGCCGTGCAGACGGCATAGTCGGTCGAACGGCTGCAAAACGTCGGAGGGCACATAGAAATTTATCAGTGTTTTGGTTGGTGTCATAAAACCTCCTTTTTGGAATTGTTGGCACGGCACCCTGCGGGTGGCGCTCCGCGCTATTTGAAAATGTGATGATGAATGAATTTATAAAAGTCTTTTAGATACAGTGATTTAATCAAGGACCAGATCATATGATCCTTGTGGAGCAACAACGAAGGCAAGGGGTCGAACGGGGTTTATACCCGGCAGTCGATAGGTTGGTGGCAGTTAGCCCAGTCAATCGCATCGGCGAATACAGGCTTGTCACACGGCTTGCTGATGTAGTCGATCCAGCCCGCATCGGCATCTGGCTGGACATCATGTTCCCAATAGCCCCAATCGGTCTTCAGCCAGCAGGTTATTATAGCTAGATGAAAACCCTCGCGCAGATCGTCACGCGGGCAGTCGATGGCAGCATGATAATGCAGGCGTTTGCCGTTCCCGCCTTCGAGGATTGGAATGACATTCACGCTACGACCGAAGCGGGTTGCAGCTTTGCCGAGCAGGCGTGCATTGAGAAGTTTCAGGAAATGGCGAAAATTCTGGCTGGCCCGTTCCGGCGTCAACCTCACATCATATGATCGTCCCGTATCGTCTTCGACCATGCGTTTCTGACGCAATGTCAGGGTCACGGCATAAGGCGCATTCCATGCCGAAAGATCGGCAAAATCACGGAAGGCGGAACGGATTTGATAGGCGGAAGCATAGGACATAGGCAGGAATGGAAGAAAAGTTGAAGATCATATACTTATCCATTCCGATGCATTGAGGGGGGAACAGCCTAGAAAATTTATGCCTCGGCCAAAGCCTTGAATGGAACATTTCTCTCGGTGGCGGCGAGTATGTCGATAGGTTGCTGCCCGGACAAAAACAGGTCCACTTCAAGCGTCGGAATGATGGATTTCAACTTGCCAAGGGTATCGATCACCGCTGGGGTGGCCGGACACATATGCGGCAGAAAAGGCTTGCGGGCATTTTCAACATCAGATCGTTTACACGGAATGCCCACAGCGGTCAGAAGATCAGCAAACGAAGCGTCGGTATTCCCATCGAATTTACGGGTTATCCCAGCCGCCGATTTCCGCCATGCCGCACATAACATCTGCCTCAGCCGCTTTAGATCGGGGTCTTGCTTCTTCAGATAGCGGTTCCCATCCCCTTCCAACGCCGACTGCGCAAAAATGTAGGTTGCCAAGGCGGAATAATCCTCAAGGGTCTTGATGCAGCGAGGGGACGTCACAGCAAAACTTTCCCAATGCTGGCGCACCTTGGCAAACTCATCGACGCTATCCCATGGCGTGGTACTGAATGCGACGTGGCCCACTGCCTCATCCTGCCAAGCGGCGTATGGCATTCTCTTCCAGTCAAATTCCATGTTGAGCCGTTTGGAGACGTGTTTATCCACAAGATCGGCTTCAAATTCCACAATGTCCCGGATGCCTGTCTTGATCTTCAACGGGATTATGTCGTCAGGCTTGCGATTGAGAAACATCTCCACGATGCGGTCATTTAGAACACGCTGATCCTCGAGATATTCCGGCGTGTATATGCCGCCTTTCGCCAACACGATGTTGACGCCATCCCCGTGATTGCTCCTACCCTCCAACAAGGTAGCTTGCCCACGGGTTCGCCATCCAAGGGGTTTCCGAACTACATGCTTTACCTCCAGCATGGTCGGGTCACCGGTAAGCATGTCCCGGCTTTGCCGATAAAGATCAGCAATCGGACCAGCACTGGCGGCAGTGATCTGCTGTTGCGTGGCATTGGTCAAAAACCCGTCGGTGGTGCAGCTGAACACGCACACTTCCGGCGGTAAGGCGTTCATAATTTCCCCCAGTGCAGAACGCACAAAGGATGTGATGTAGGCTGCGAAGAACGGATTGGTGATCTTGCTTTCCGGCAGCGGCTTCATTTCCCGATCACGGAGATCATACACCCGCTTGTGATGCAGCCCTTGAGCAGTTTTGCCGTAGCTGGAATTGCTCAGTTCCTTCCAGAACAGGTTTTTCAGAGAATTCTTGGCATACGATTTTCTCTTCAGAATGCACTGGCTGATAAAATCGGCAAAGGCAGGACGGTCACGATCACATGGAATGACCACACCATGCCTGATCGTCAGCTTCGCTCCCAACGCACGGGCCAAGAATATTTCAGGAGCGGCGCAATCGCTAATACCGGTCCGGGGGAATACCAGTCCATTGCTGGTGCGGACCGGCAATGTCGGAAACCTAACGGTGTCAGGAAATTCAAACTCAACATTCGCTATGCCGAGGGTGGTTGGCGTGTAGTCATCCAGATCAAGGGACACAGCAATTTTCCGCCAATCCGCTATACCGATTAGGGCCATCGCAGTGGGATAGGCACCGGCTAGATCGTAATCCGTCCAGTTATCCTCGAAGGCGGGGCCGAACCAAAACTGCTCGTTCCGACCACCATGATAACACTCCGTCGCCAGGGCAACGTGCCAATCCACCTCCTGCATATAGACGTCGGTAATCTGCTTGACGTGCCGACCAAGCCTCTTGTTGAAGTAGCCGTGCTGAACGGTTTCTTTGCCAATCATTTCCACTGGGCACAGGCCAGACCCTGTCCATGTTTTCATTAGCAGATCAACACCGATGCCAGTCAGGGTTGCAGGCACCTTTCGCTTGCCAAGGATCACTTCGCACTGGTCAATCAACTGCTCCAGATAGCGAACACAGATCACGGCATCAGTGATCGCATACCGGTCGAACAGGTCAGGCTTCTCTGCGAGAAGAACGTCCATATTCTCCTTGTAGAATTGCTCCTTGCGGGGATCGGGATCGAGAACGATCTTTTCCACCCCGACCAGATCGCCCAACGCCCGCAGGCTTTTGGATGTAGCGGGCGTCAGGAGCATTGTGTCGCGTAGAACGACATCGATCCTGACCGGCTTACCTTCGTCAAACCAAAACTCTATCGGGATGCAATTATCGATCGAAAGAAATGTGCTGCGAACGCTGGCAATTAGTTCAGTGAGGGATTGGAAGTCGGCCAACGCCGGGAAGTCAGCACGGGTGAAATGTCCAGCGATATACACCTTGTTGGGCAGTTTCTGGACAGCTCCGCTCTTGATTCCCTCATGGAAGGCAAACAGCAGAATATCGGCTAGTTTCAGCCGCTCTCCATCCTGCGGATAACAAACCCCACTCCACTCTCTGGCATTCGGCTGTCCAGGGTCATACAAGCTACAGTGGAACTGATAGGAAATAACCTTGTATTTCCCTTCACCAGCCCTAATGTCTTGCGGAGTAAGGATCTCGTCAGGGGTCTTAAATTCTGTGTCGAAGCCAACGATCAGATAGCGGTCGTCGTCGCGCGAATGCTTCGATCCGTAAAAGTCGCCGCTCTCCACCCATATACAACTTTTACTGAATTTTGCCGGTCCAGATCGGATCGTGATTTCTGTAGTAGGTTTTGCGGAGATGGTCTTTTGCTTTTTCTTGTAGTTTTTCATCCCGTTCCCGACCGTCGCTAGAAGCTATGTCATTTACATCAAGACGTTGATTTTTGAAGGGAAAATGGATGAATTCCACAATATACGGATCATATACGGATATGATATTATAGAATTTAGTTGCGTTATTTCATGATGTTATGAGAGCAATGAATATTGCCAAGGTTGGGGTCGAGGGTTCGAATCCCTTCGCCCGCTCCATGAATCAACGGGATAGTCGCCTTATGGCGAGGCGAATTTGCGCCCTCAGTCTGTGTCGCCACCATGTCGCCACGCGACGAGCGATGTCCTACCTATCCTCTAAGCGGATCGACCATACTATAAGCGCTCTTCGACGCTCGTCATTCGGTAGCGCCAGTTGCACAGGCCCAATCTGATACCAGCCATCTGAGTCGCTATCTCATTTCCCCCTCATCTTGCGCCGCTCAGCTTCAAATTTCACCCGCGCCTTATGCGATTTCTCTAGGTCTCGATGCGCCCTATCCAATTTCGGAAATAGTTCGTCTCGGAGCTGAATGAGAATTTGCCATTCGACCATCCGGTCGAATCGCGCTGTTCCGTGGGCCAAAAGACAGGTGATATGGACAAGATCAGCAGCGGTATTCCGTGCAGGCTCTACGAAACCAGCGTTGCTGGGACCTGCGAGCATTACGGGCGACTCCTCGCTGTCCAGCAACCCAAGGCGAAACGCTATACCCTTTGAACTGGCGTGAACATTATAGCTCGCCATGCGGTAGTAAGATTGCATCGCTGCTTGTCCCGCTGCGGCTTCTAGATCGACCATTCTCGGCTTCTTGATCTTGAGATGCTCAGCAGCCCAGCCATATTCAGAGCCGAAGCGGTCGCCATAAAGCTTGAGTGCGGCCTCGTAGCCCTTTTCCGTCTCGGCCACGTCCCGCTTTGACGGCGGGGCGTACCCCAACTGTTCATGGAATAGGACGAATCTGTCCATTGCGCGCTTGGCCTCTACAAACTCGTGCGCGCGATACCTGACTGCCAGTTCCTCTCCATGCTTGACCAGCAGTTCTGCCACTACGACAATTTCATGCAGCGTTCTCCAACGCGCCATAGCGCCATCGGCCAAGCCGTTTTCCATTAGGGTCATGACCTCAAACGTCACTTGGCAGGCGCGCGCATGCAGTCGAATCAACGTATCATTCAAAACTCTGTTCTTTTTCGACCGCGACCGCCTGCGCGATTTCACCATCTCGCCGCCGACCTCCAGCGAGATGGTGTAAATCATTCGAAGCGTATCGAAGGCATCTTGCCAGCGCAGCAGCAGATTTTCCCGAAATTGGATCATCCGCGCTTCATCGTAAGCGCGCTGGGCCGACCAATCCGCCTTGAGCGATTTGAGGATTACCTTTGCTGAACTCTTAACAATCTTGGGAAGGATCGCAGGCAGTTCGTTTTCTATGAATTTCTGGGCCTCTTCGATAAGGGGAATGATCTCTTCAGCCGACAGTGTAAGCTCAATGTCGGTACCCTCTTCACGTTCGTCGGCCCATTCAAACGGCTCGGCAGGCGTCGTAGCGATATGTTTCGCATATTCCCTGACAAAAGGCTTCGGAGCCTTGGGGGTCTTTTCAACGATCAACTGTTCGATGCGCTTGATCAAATAGAGCCTAGGTGCAGCATTGATTTGCTCCATGAAGAGCGAATGAAGGCCCGACATTGGCTTCTTGCCGCGTGCCTTCAGAGATAGTCCTATTGTTGCGCGAGACAATGCGAGCCTACTTCCTGTCATTCGGTCAATTGAACCTGATTGACGCAGCCTGATTGCGGTGCGGCTAAGTTGGCAAGTATCGGATCAGCATGTGACTAAGCCAACGACAAAATTGAATTTTGCTAATTATGCTCATTTTGCGCGAGGCTTTGACGTCAAAAAGGAGTTCGCCTTTGTTCCCGAACAGTGTCAGCAAATCAGCTAGGGTGATGACCATACGAAGGGCGAGCATAATGATACCGCCCTGGACAACCTTGAACAGCGTATAGCACTGCCAATCTGATCCAATTACACAGGGAAGAACGCGCCACTCTCTCAGCAGCAGAAAAATCTTTATTTTTCAGAGAGTTAGTGGTGCCCGGGGACGGAGTCGAACCGCCGACACTGCGATTTTCAGTCGCATGCTCTACCAACTGAGCTACCCGGGCACGGGCGCCGGGGAGGACCACCGGCGGCATTGAGAGGCGTGCCTATAGGCATCAATCCGGGGGGTTGTCCACCCCATCATCGTCGCTTTTTTTCATCTCGTCGGCGGCGGGGGTTCCGGGGACGCGATAGCCTTCGCCCAGCCATTGCAGCAGGTCACGGTCACGGCAGGCCTTTCCGCAGAAGGGCTGCGTGTCGGGATGGGCTGGCTGGCCGCAGATCGGGCAGGAGGATGATTTAGGCGACATGGCCCGCCGATATGGCAAGGCTGGGATCCGCCTTCAAGCTGACGGCGCCACCGCGTCGACGGGCGAGCTGCTCCAACCAGTCGGTCGCCTTGTACAGGCGGTCGATGATGGGGGGCGCGGCGGTGATCGTCACTGGCCCGCCATTGCCTTCCCGTTCGGCACGGCGGAGCAATGCGAGAGCCGCCGTTTCGATCGGATCAGCCCGCAGCAACTCCATGAGGTTCATCCGCTCGCGCCGCCGGATGACCTGGACGAAGCCGAAGCCGTTCACCGCCGTGCGTTCGAAGGGAAGCGGCAGATATTTGTCGATCTGCGCCGAGGCGACGGCCCGCTCATCCTTATTGTTCATGGTGGGTAGATCGACGCCGATCGATCCGGTCAGGCCCATGCGGCGGATCGCCTGCGCCGCCAGTTTCGCGCCCTTGGGACCGAGCTTCGCGGGCGGCAGCGATCCGTCTACGTCGATCAGGATCATCGCGGGCGTCGGGAAGATGCGGAGCGCCGCTTCCTCCGTGCCGATTTCACCGGACATCGCCTCTTCCATCAGTTCGCTCCAGCCATGGGCTTCAAAGCGATCTTCCTCATGCGCGGGGCATGGGACGACGGGAATGCCCGTCGTGCGGAGGCGCTGGAGGAGGCTGGGGGCAGGATGCACCTTGGAGCCCGGCTGGGCGATGCGGGCCTTGGCGAGCTTCGGGCGGCCTTCCTCCGGGATGGCTTCGCGCAGGATTTCGAGGAGGACGGTCGCGCCCTCTGCGGTTTTTGGTGGGATGGGTTCGACCAGCACTTCCTCGCCCGAGATCAGGCGGGCAATGCCGCGCTTCTTGGGGATGATGGTCCGAACAAGCTTGCCCTGCATGACCGCACCGGCGCGGGCGCCATCGCCCTCACGCTCGATCTGTGCCTCGACCAAACGGCCTTTTTCGATCAACGCGGCGCGGGCCTCGCCAATCCCTTCTTCATAGAGCCATTCGGCCATATCAGTCAGTCCAGTGGGTAGCCCGCTGCCTTCAGCAGCGCGCGGGTTTCGTAAAGGGGCAGGCCCATGATCGCACTATGGCTGCCCTGTATCGCGCGGATCAGCCCGGCGGCACGGCCCTGAATCGCATAGCCGCCTGCCTTGCCGTGCCATTCTTCGCTGGCGATATAGGCGTCGATCTCGGCGCGCTCCAGACGTTTGAAGATAACGATATTGGTGGAAAGGCGATGCCTTGCCCTGCCCTCGCCATCGATGAGCGTGATGGCGCTCAGCACGCGGTGGCGGCGGCCGGAGAGCAGCGAAAGACAGGCGCGCGCTTCATCCTCCGTCTCTGCCTTGGGCAGGATGCGGCGGCCTGCCGCGACGACCGTATCGCCTGAAAGCACCAGCGCGCCGGGATGACGGGCAGCCACCAACGCAGCCTTTTCAGCGGCCACGCGCACGGCATAGGTCGCTGGCAATTCGCCTTTCAAAGGGGTTTCATCAAGATCGGCGGGGTCCACAGCGTCGGGACGCACGCCGATCTGACCCAGAAGTTCACACCGTCTGGGAGAAGCCGAAGCAAGGATGAGCCGCATCGAAAAAGCGGCTTATTTGAAGCGGTAAGTGATCCGACCCTTGGTCAGGTCGTAGGGGGTCAGTTCGACCAGCACTTCGTCGCCCACCAGCACGCGAATGCGGTTTTTCCGCATCTTGCCCGCCGTGTGACCAAGGATCTCGTGATCATTTTCAAGCCGGACGCGGAACATGGCGTTGGGGAGAAGCTCCACAACCTGTCCGCGCATTTCAAGCAGTTCTTCTTTTGCCATAATATCCTGGGGAAACCAAAAATCGCGCCGCCATAGCGGCAAAATGCGGAAAATGAAAGTCAGGCTGACACGCCAAATATATCGCCCGCGTCAGACAAGGCCGCAAAGATGTGATCCAGCTGATCCACATCCGTACAAAAGGGCGGCATCAGGTAGATGCTGTTGCCCAAAGGACGCAGCAAAATGCCCCGATCAAGGAAGAAGGCGCGCAGGCGGGGAGCGAGGTCCGACAGATACCCTGCGTCCGGCGCGATCAGGTCAATCGCGACGATCGTGCCAAGCTGCCGGGCATTCGTGAAGGCTGGATGAAGCGCCAGCTTGCCGAGTCGCTCCGCCATATTCTGTTCGAGCGCGGCGATGCGGCCGAGCACATCCTCCTCGCGCCAGATGGCGAGGTTGGCCGCCGCCGCCGCGCAGGAGATGGCGTTCGCTGTGTAGCTGGACGAGTGGTAGAAAAGCCGCGCCCGGTCCTGCGACCTGTGCGCGTCGAATATGCGCGCCGTGGCGAGCGTCGCCGCGAGCGGGACGGAGCCGCCGGTAATACCCTTTGCAACAGCCATGATGTCCGGCACGACGCCCGCCTGCTCGCAAGCGAAGACTGTGCCGGTGCGGCCCCAGCCGGTCATCACCTCGTCAGCGATGAACAGGACATCATGCCGCGCGCAGATTTCCGCCATCTGCCGCAATATGGCAGGCGGGTAGATCAGCATCCCGCCAGCACCCAGGACCAAGGGTTCGACGATGAACGCCGCCGGATGCTCCTTGCAAGCCGCTTCCAGCGCGTCGAGCGTCTGTTGCTCCGCACCCGGCGCGGGAAAGGTGATGGTGCCGACGTCGAACAGCAAAGGCGTCCATGCGGCGTTGTACACGCCGCGCTCGCCGACCGACATCGTGCCGATCGTGTCGCCATGATAGCCATGTTCAAGGACAAGGATGCGATGCCGGGGGGCGGACAAACCATCCAGCGCGCGATTGTGCCAATAGCCGAGCGCCATCTTCAGCGCGACTTCGACGGAGGTCGATCCGCTGTCGGAATAGAAGACATGGGCGAGCGGGTCGCACCCTTCCGCGCGGGGGGCGAATTCGATCAGGCCGCGAGCAACCTCTTCAGCGGGCGTATGCGTATAATTTGCGAAGATCAGCTGGTCGAGCTGCCCGGCCTGCTGAGCGATCGCCTGAGCGATGCGGGGATGGCAATGGCCGTGGGTCGTTACCCACCAGCTGGAGATGGCGTCGATCAACGTGCCGCCGTCTGCCAGATGCAACAGGGCGCCTTCCGCACGAACGACATGCGGGATGGCTTCGTTAAGGCCGTGCTGGGTGAAGGGGTGCCATATAGGGGAGGTCATGGCGAGACGCTTAGAATAGCCCAAGCGTCAGGCCAAGCACCCTCCCTTATATTATGCCGCTTACGCTTACTTGGCCGGAGTGGCCGGGGCAGCAGGGGCGGCTGGTGTCGCCGGTGCCGCAGGCGCGGCCGCCTGGATACGCTGCTGTAACGCAGGATCGGCGGCTGCAGCCTGGCCGATCTCATTGAATTTTTCCGGCGCGATGCCCGATGCCTGCAACGCGGCGAGCATCTTGGGCTGCTTTTCCGCATCAGCGATGCTGGTGTCGGACTGAATCTTGGTCACTTCGACCGCAGCAGCCGCGAACAGCTTGATGTCAGCATCGCTAAATTTACCCGCATCGGCCGAAGGCGCCGCCGGAGTGGCAGGCGTCGCGGGCGTAGCCGGAGTTGCGGCGCCCTGAGCCAGAACTGGAGCCGCTGCCAACAAAGCGACCGATGCCATTGCCGTCTTCAAAACCAGTGATGAACGAAAACCCGTCAACATGCTTCTCCTTGCGATTTGATGTCTCAAAGCTGTGGAAGAGCGCACGAGGTTTAAAGAGTGTTCCGGCGAAACGTGAGATTTGAGGGACGACGGTCGGGCGCGGCGCAGCTCATCACTCGCACCATCACGGTTCATCGCAGGGCAGAATCGTTACTGATGCTCATCTTTTCACCAGATTCTCACCCGATCCTGAGGCGCGAGATAGAGCTTGCTGCCGGGCACCGGGTTGAAGGCGGCGTACCATTGATCGAAATTCCGCACGGTATCCGCCCGATATTGCGACGGCGAATGCGGGTCAGTGACCAGCCGCTGGCGCAAGTTGGGCTCGCGATAATTGCGCCGCCATACTTGCGCCCAGCCGAGGAAGAAGCGCTGATCGCCGGTGGTGCCGTCGATCACCGGCGCGGGCTTGCCGCCGAGTGACGCATGATAGGCGTCCAGCGCCACCGCGACGCCTGCCAGATCGCCGATATTCTCGCCCAAGGTAAAGTCGCCCTTCACATGCGCGCCGGGGAAAGGCTCGTAGGCGTCATATTGCTTTATCAGCTTGCCGGTCAAAGCCTTGAAGGCAGCGACATCAGCATCGCTCCACCACTGGTTGAGCTTACCGGTCTCATCATATTTGGCGCCCTGATCGTCGAAATGGTGGCTAAGTTCATGGCCGATTACCGCGCCGATGCCGCCATAATTCACCGCCGGATCGGCGTGGGGATCGAAGAAGGGCGGCTGGAGGATGGCGGCCGGGAAGACGATCTCCACCATGGAGAAGTCCGCATAGGCGTTGATCTCCATCGGCGTCATCTGCCATTCCCATCGGTAGATCGGCTTGCCGAGCTTCCCCATCTGATAGTCGAATTCATATTGGTTCGATCGCACCGCGTTGCCGAACAGGTCGCCTGCGATGATCGTAACCCCGCTATAATCCCGCCATTTGTCGGGATAACCGATCTTGGGCGTGAAGGCGGCCAGCTTCTTGTGCGCCCTCGCCTTCGCGCCATCGCTCATCCAGCCGAGGCCGTCGATGCGGCGGCCCATGGCGGCGATCACATTTTTGACGAGCTGGTCCATCGCCGCCTTGGTTTCCGGCGGGAAATAGCGGGCGACATAGATTTTGCCGACTTCCTCGCCCATCGCCTCCTTGACGAAGCTGACGGCGCGTTTCCACCGCTCTTCGCGCTGCGGCGTGCCGGATAGAGTGGTGCCGTAGAAGGCGAAGTCGGCGTCGGCGATCCGGTCGGGGAGGTAAGTGGCGTAGCTGTGCAGACTGCGCAGCAACAGGGCATCTTTCAACACGCCTATCGGGGTTCGCGCGATCAGTGCTGCTTCGCCCGCGATCGCCGTCGGCTGCGCGACGATCAGCGCCTGCGGCTTCAGGCCGTTGGCGGCGAAATAGGCCGGGAAGTCGAAGCCGGGCGCGGCTTTCTGCAATTCGGCGAGCGTCATGCGGTTGTAGGTCTTGTCCGCGTCCCGGCTATCGACCTGGGTCCAGTGGATCTTCGCCACTTCCGTTTCGAACGCCATCAGGGCGGCGGCGCGCGTCTTTGCGTCGCTCGCGCCCGCCAGTGTCAGCAACTGTTCGAGATGCGCAGCATAAGCGGTACGGATGGCCGCCATCTTCTCGTCAGGTTGTAGATAGAAGTCACGATCCGGCAGGCCAAGGCCCGATTGGCGGAGGTTCAGGATGTAAGTGTCGGGCGCCTTGTCATCCTGCCCCACATAAAAGGTGAACGGGCCTGCGATACCGGCTCGCGCAGCCTCTGCCGCCAGCCGGGCGTATCCGGACTTGTCCTTTACCGCCGCGATCTTCGCGAGCCAGGGCTTGATGGGGGCCAGGCCCTTCGCTTCGACGGTAGGGGCGTCGAGATAGCTGGCATAGGCGATCCCGATACGGCTGGCGGGGTCTTTCCTTGCCTCCTCCAATATGCCCCGGGTGCGTTCCCGTGACAGATCATCGAGCACGTTGAACGCGCCATAATTGGACTTGTCGGCTGGGATCGGTGTCGCCTTGGCCCAGCCGCCATTGGCATGGAGATAGAAATCGTCCCCCGGCTTGACGGCCGGATCCATGCCCTTGTCGTCGAAGCCGTAGCTGCCATAGGTCGGCTTGGCAGATGGTGCCTGGTCCGCCTGTGCGGCGTTGGCAGCGAGCAGCAGAGCGCCAATCGCGGCGCTCATCAGGAGATTTTTCATCGAAGCATCCCTTGCTTGATCCGATCATGGCAATTGACCCGGCGCAGGGCGACGAGTCCATGGCAATTGTCGAAAGTCGTGCAAAAGTGGCTGCGGCCCTCTTCAGGGCAGGCGGATATTCTCGGCGAAAGCAGCCTTCAGGATGGCGGGATCCAGCGGGTCGAGGCGCGGGAGGCGGCCGAGGCTTGGCACCTTGGCGAGCTGTGGGATGATCCGCTCATTCTCCTCATGGGGATCGCCGATGAAGGCAATGCCCGCCAGCGGCACGCCCCGGCTGCGCAATGCTTCAATGCTGAGCAGACTGTGGTTGATCGTGCCGAGCGCGGTGCGGGCACATAGGATGACCGGCAGCTGCCAATGGGCGAAGAGATCGGCCATCAGCAAGGTTTCGCTGACGGGCACCAGCACGCCGCCTGCGCCCTCCACGACCAGCGGGCCATCCACTTGCGGCAGGGCGAGCTTGTCGAGACGCACTTCAACGCCGTCGATGCGGGCCGCCAGATGGGGCGAAGCGGGCGTCGTGAGGCGGTAGGCTTCCGGCAGGATGCGAGTTTTCGGCAGGTTGCCTAGCCGTGCGACCGTTTCCTTGTCGCCTTCGGGGTCGACGCCCGCTTGCACCGGCTTCCAATAATGAGCGCCAAGCGCGCCTGCGAGCCCGGCGGCGAAGACCGTCTTGCCGATGTCAGTGTCGGTGCCGGTGACGATGAAGCGATTCATGCGAGAACCCTTTGCAGTTCTTCGCCTAGAGCCGCCACATCGGCGCGGCCAACATTCAATGTCAGGGAAATGCGCAGGCGGCTGGTGCCTGGCGGCACCGTCGGCGGCCGGATGCCGCGCACGTCGAAGCCTGCCTCCTGCAGTGCGGCGGCGGCGGCCATGGTGCGCCGGTCTTCACCCAGCAGCACGGGGACGATGTGGGTGCGCGGCGCAGGCAAGCCCAGTGGCGCGCAGATGACTTCGGCGGCATCGACGCACAGCGTCTTCAGCCGCGCGCGCAGGTCGTCAGCCTGCTCGATCCGGTCGAGTGCAGCCGAGGCGGCCACCGCCATCAGCGGCGAGGGCGCGGTGGAGAAAATGAAGGGGCGCGCCCGGTTGATCAGATAGTCGATGATGATCTGCGGCCCGCAAATCAGCGCGCCTTCCACGCCCATGGCTTTGCCGCAGGTGTGAAGCGTCACCACATTATGCAGCCCGTCCAACCCGGCGGACAGGCCCCGGCCGCTAGGGCCGAACACGCCCGTTCCATGCGCTTCATCCAGGATAAGCATCCCGTCATGCTGCGCGGCCAGTTTTGCGAGATCGGCGAGCGGCGCCGTGTCGCCGTCCATCGAATAAAGCGTTTCGACCGCGATCCAGATGCGGCCCTTGCCACCTTCCTCGCGCCAGGCGGTGATCAGGTCGGAGAAGCTCTGCACATCATTATGTCGGGCAAAGACGGTGGCGGCCTTCGACAGGCGGATGCCGTCATGAACGCTGGCGTGGATCAATTCGTCCGCGACGATCAGGTCGCCACGCTGCGGCAATGTCGAAAACAAGGCGCAGTTGGCTGCAAAGCCATTGGCGAGAAACAGCGCCGCCTGTGTCCGAAAGAAAGCAGCCGCCTTCGCCTCCAACCCCTCATGCTCGGGCGCATTGCCCCGCAGCAGACGGGAACCACCCGATCCCACGGGCACGCCCCGCGCCACCGCGTCCGCCACGGCCTGACCGATCAGCGGATCGGACGCCAGGCCCAGATAGTCGTTAGAGGCAAAGTCGCGCCCGGCACGCGGCACCAGACGGCGCAGGCGGCCGCGCTTTTCAAGAGCCGCCAGTTGCGATCGGAAGGGTTCGCTGGTCATGGCGCGCCCTATAGGCCCGCGAGGGGTAGAGGGGCAAGCTGGAGCGCCGCCGCTTCATCCGCCGGGCGGGGAAAGGCACCGCCCTCCCCCGCTCCGGTGCCGAAAATCAGAAGGAAAAGCTCAGCGACAGCGACGCCACATTGTCGTTGGCATCGTCGGCATTCGGACGAAAGCCATGCTGATGCAGATAGCCGATTTCCGCATTCACATTCTTCGCGATCGGGGTCGTGATGGCGATCAGGTTACGCATCCGCTCCTCGCCCTCGACCCGCTGGAAATTGGTGGTGTTGAGGTCGATGAAGCTTTCATGGCTCAGCACCAGCGCGGTCTTGCCGCCTTCCTTGAAGGGCAGCACATATTTGACATAGGGGCGGAAGCGCCAGGCCGTGCCATCGACCCCTTCGCGCCAGCGCTCCTCAAGACGCAGGCGGGCGCTAAGCTGGCCAGGACCGATCTTCACGATATTGTCGAACGTCACCTGCTGGCGGCCGCGATGTTCCATGACGGCGAAGTCACCAGCATTATAATTGGGGTCATGGGTATAGCCCGCCCAGACCGTCACCTTCTTGTTGACCTTGTAGCCGATCATCGAGTTCATCTCGACCTCGTACAGACCGTCGCGGTCGTTGCTAAACCGGGCGATTACCTCCTGGAAGAAGCGCCATTTGTCGCTTAGTTTCACCGTGGCGCTAACGCCGGTCCAGAGCTGGTCATCCTCCGTGGCATGAGCCACAGCCGGAATGGCCAAAGCCACCAGCGCAGGTGCCAGTTTCAAAATCGGTCGCATCATAGTCTCCCTCCGCCCCATGGCGTCGGGGCGCGACTATGACCTTTATGTGACGATAGCATTTCTATTTTATGTAAGTTTTGTGTCGATTGTTTCTGCGGCGTGACCGATAGCGGCAACCGTCAATCCGCCTTCCGCACAAAAAAAGACCCCGCCCCATGACAGGGCGGGGTCATATCCTTTTCGTTGCGAAATGCGGTCAGACGCCGTGCGCCAGAGCGGCGAGCAAGAGCAGCGCGACGATGTTCGTTATCTTGATCATCGGATTGACCGCAGGCCCTGCCGTATCCTTGTAGGGATCACCCACGGTATCGCCGGTCACAGCTGCCTTATGGGCCTCAGAGCCTTTGCCGCCATGGTTGCCATCTTCGATATATTTCTTGGCATTGTCCCAGGCGCCGCCACCCGATGTCATGGAAAGGGCGACAAACAGGCCCGACACGATCACGCCCAGAAGCAATGCACCCAGCGCCGCAAAGCCATTGGGCGTTCCGGCAACGGCAGAGATTGCGAAATAGACGACGATCGGCGCCAGCACCGGCAGCAGGCTGGGGATGATCATCTCCTTGATCGCCGCGCGGGTGACAAGGTCGACAGTGCGGGCATAGTCGGGCCGTGACGTCCCTTCCATGATCCCCTTGTTGGTGGCGAACTGGTCGCGAACGTCCTTCACCACGTCGCCCGCCGCGCGGCCCACTGCCGTCATGCCCATTGCGCCGAACAGATAGGGCAGCAATGCGCCGAGCAGCAGGCCGACGATGACATAGGGGTTGGACAGGCTGAAATCGACCGGCTCGGTCAAGCCCAGCGCCGAGTTATAGAATTTCAGATCCTCGGTATAAGCGCCGAACAGGACCAGCGCGGCGAGGCCCGCCGATCCGATGGCATAGCCTTTCGTCACCGCCTTGGTCGTATTGCCCACGGCGTCCAGCGCATCGGTCTTGCCCCGCACGCTGTCGTCGAGATGCGCCATCTCCGCGATGCCGCCCGCATTGTCGGTGACGGGGCCATAGGCATCGAGCGCCACGACCATGCCCGCCAGCGCCAGCATCGCGGTAGCCGCAAAGGCAATGCCGATCAGGCCCGCCAGCTGATGCGCGACGATGATACCGGCGACGATCACCAGCGTCGGCAGCGCGGTTGCTTCCAGACTGACGGCCAGCCCCTGGATCACGTTGGTGCCATGACCGGTTTCGGACGCGCGAGCGATGCTGCGAACCGGACGGTAGTTGGTGCCGGTATAATATTCGGTGATCCAGACGATCAGGCCGGTAACGGCAAGGCCCACCATCATCGACCAGAACAGCGCCATGCCGGTGTAACCGCCCGCGCCGTCAAGGTCGGTGCCAAAGCGCACGTTGAGGTCACCCAGCGTGAATTGCGTAACGAAATACAGCGCCGGGATCGACAGGATCGCAGTTGTCCAAAAGCCTTTGTAGAGCGCCCCCATGATCGACTGATTGGAGCCAAGGCGCACCATATAGGTGCCTATGATCGACGTGATGATGCACACACCGCCGACGATCAGAGGCAATGCCATCAGCCGTTGCAGGAAGGCATTGTCGACCCCGCTCACCAGCAGCGCCGTCAGCACCATGGTCGCACCAACGGTGACGACGTAGGTTTCGAACAGGTCGGCCGCCATACCGGCGCAGTCGCCCACATTGTCGCCCACATTGTCGGCGATGACGGCGGGATTGCGTGGGTCATCCTCCGGAATGCCCGCTTCCACCTTGCCCACGAGGTCGGCACCCACATCCGCCGCCTTGGTAAAGATGCCACCGCCCAGACGCGCGAAGATCGAGATGAGGCTGGCGCCGAAAGCCAGTGCGACCAGAGAATCGATCACCAGACGGTCATCAGGCGCATGCCCTGCGGGTCCGGTCAGAAACCAGAAGAAGACGCTGATTGCGAGCAGCGCCAAGCCCGCCACCAGCATGCCGGTGATCGCGCCAGCGCGGAAAGCGACGGTCAGGCCGCTCTGCAACGTAGTGCGGGCCGCTTCGGCGGTGCGGACATTGGCGCGCACGGAAATGTTCATGCCGATGAAGCCTGCCGCGCCGGACAGGATGGCGCCAATCAGAAAACCGATTGCCGATGTCGCGCCCAGGAAGAAGAAGACGATCGCCGCAACCACAACCCCGACCATGCCGATGGTCATATATTGGCGGCTGAGATAGGCCTTTGCCCCTTCCTGGATCGCCCCCGCGATCGTTTGCATGGTTTCATTGCCGGCGGAGGCCGCCAGTACCTGACGACTGGTTATCAGGCCGTAGAGCAGGGCTAATAGCCCGCACCCTATGGCGATATAGACAATCTGCATGGATGTTCCTCTCCCCCTGTTTTTGCTGTCATCGGCCGCTCCGCAGGGAAAAACGGGCGGGCGAAAGGCATAAGCGCGGGCGGCCGGAATTCACGCATCCGGCATCAGGCACCGCATCAATCAGCATCAAGGTTACGCGCGTCATGGGCGTCCAACCGGGCTGAGAAAAGGATGGACGGAAGCTACAGACAGGACGGGTGGCGTCAAGCCGTTACGAAACGCATCCGAATCAGGGTCTTGGCGGGTCCCGGTTCAGCCATGTTCCCAGCCAAGCCGGGCGGGCAACGGCATCTCTGCGCCGTCAATGATCAGCTTCAGCCCCGATCCCGGTGAAAAACGACCCACCGGAATGGCTCGTACTGGCGGCTTTGTCGTGGGCGGCAGTGCGAACAGCAGTTCATAGTCATCGCCTGCCCGCGCCGCTGCGACCTGAGCGGCGGTGCTGCCGCCGCTCACTGCCTCCAGCGCCGGGGAAAGCGGAACATGATCGATGGTGACAGCCAATCCGCTAGCCTGCGCCATGCGGGCGGCATCGATCAGCAAGCCGTCAGATACATCCATCATCGCATGGACTTCGCCCGCAAGCAGCGCGCCCTCGGTGAGCCGGGGCCGGGGGCGGCGATAAGCCTCCACCAGCGGCCCGGATGCTGCGGCGTTCGCGCGGAGCAGTTCAAGCCCCGCTCCGGCATCGCCAACGGGACCTGTCAGATAGAGACGATCACCCGCCCGCGCGCCGCTACGGGCGGGCACGGGGCCGCTTGCCTCGCCAATCGCCGTCAGGCTGTAGCTGCGCGGACTGCCCTGCGGCATCTGCACCGTGTCGCCGCCCAATAGCGGCATGGCATGACGGCTGAGCGCCTCGCCCAGCCCCTCAAGAAACGCCGCGTCCCAGCCATCGTCGCCCGACAGCGCGTAATTGAGCAGGCAACCCACAGGCCGCGCGCCCTTGGCGGCCAGGTCGGAGAGGTTCACGGCGGCAAGTTTCCAGCCGATGTCCGCAGGGGGATCGCCGGGGAGATAATGCACCCCCTCCACCATCGTGTCGCTGGTGAGGATCAGGCGCGCGCCGCCCACATCCAGCACCGCCACATCGTCCTGAAGGCCGCGCGCTGCCGGATCGTTCGCCAGCAACCGCAGCAAGGTCAGGAAACGGGATTCAGCGGACATGCCCTAACCTAACCCTTTTCCAAAAAGCCCGTCACCCGTTCGACAGGGGATGCGACATCAGGACAGGCGCCTATTTCCGTACATCCTTGGCCACGCCGTCCAGCAGGCCATTGACGAAACCCGCCTCGCGCTTGTCGTAAAAGGCATGAGCGACATCGACATATTCGCTGATGACCGTGCCGGTCGGTACATCCTTGCGCGCGATCAGTTCATAGGCACCTGCCCGCAAGATCTGGCGCATCGGCTTGTCGAGCCGCTCAAGGCTCCAGCCCTTGGACAGGCGGGCGGTGATCATGGCGTCAATTTCGCCGCGCCGCTTGTCCACGCCGGTCACGACATCGTCGAAAAAGCTCTCTTCCGCATCGGCATAGGTCACGTCTTCGATGGTCGCGCCCAGCCGGTGCTGATGAAATTCATGCAGCAGGGTGGCGAGGGGCGTCCCTTCCATGTCCAGCTGGTACAGCGCCTGCACAGCGGCAAGCCGGGCTGCGGAGCGGGATTTGGAGCGTTCGGTCATCGGGATTCCATATAGCCGTGCGGGCTGGGCCTGTCGAAGCCCTGCCCTTTTTGAAGAAAATACTGCCCCTCGACAAGCTTGGGGCGAACGGAAGTTATTTGAGCCGCACCGCCACCGAGGCGGCATGGGCAGGCAACCCCTCCGCTTCCGCCAGCGCGACCGCCGCCGGGCCGATCGCATCGATCGCAGCCTGATCAAGGCTGAGGAAGCTGGTGCGTTTCATGAAGTCGAGTACCGAAAGCCCCGAGGAAAAACGTGCACGGCGACCCGTAGGCAGTACATGGTTGGGGCCTGCGACGTAATCGCCTACGGCTTCGGGGGTCATGCGGCCCAAAAAGACCGATCCGGCATGGCGAACCTGCGCGAACAGGGCATCGGGATCATCCACCGCCAGTTCGAGATGCTCGGCCGCGAGACGGTTTACCAGCGGCATCGCTTCTTCCAGATCACGCACCAGGATGATTGCGCCGTTGGCCGCCCAGCTCGTCGTGGCGACTGCCTGCGTCGACAATAGCGGCAGTCGCTTTTCGACGGCCGCCGCCACGGCATCGGCGAAAGTGGCATCGTCGGTGAAGAGGATCGACTGGCTGGTCGGATCATGCTCCGACTGGCTCAGCAGATCAGCGGCGATCCAGTCCGGATCATTTTTCCCGTCGGCGACCACGACGATCTCGGACGGTCCTGCGACCATGTCGATGCCGACTACGCCATAAAGCTGACGCTTGGCTTCGGCGACCCAGGCATTACCGGGGCCTGTGATGACATCGACCGGCTTGATCCGATCCGTGCCATAGGCGAGCGCAGCCACGGCCTGCGCACCGCCGACGCGCCAGATTTCCTCAATGCCGACAATGCTGGCAGCGGCAAGGACGAGCGGGTTGATCACGCCATTGGGCGTGGGCGTCACCATGGCGATGCGCGACACGCCGGCAACCTTGGCCGGGATGACGTTCATCAGCAGCGAACTGGGATAGGCTGCGCGTCCGCCGGGTACATAAAGCCCCGCCGCATCGACTGCCCGCCAGCGCGCGCCAAGGCGCACGCCCGCGCTGTCGGTGCCGTCGCTGTCCTGCGGCCGCTGCTTTTCGTGATAGGCGGTGATCCGTGCGGCGGCGAGTTCCAGCGCATCGCGCAACTCAGGCGTGATGCCTTCCAGCGCCGCGCGGCACTCGGCGGGGGTAACCGCCCAGCCGCTTGCCTCCAGATCGTGTCGGTCGAACCGGCTGGTGTAATCGGCCAGCGCGGCGTCGCCTTCGGCGCGGACGCGCTTCAGGATTGCCGCGACGTCGCGCGACACATCTTCGTCCGCTTCGCGCCGGGCATCGACCAAAGTGGTGAAGGCGGCTGCGAAATCAGCGTCGCGGCTGTCGAGCCTAAGCGGCATCGCGCTTCCCCACGGCCTTGCGGAAGCTTTCCACCAGCGGCGCCAGTTCGGCCGAGCGCATCTTGTAGGCAGCGCGATTGACGACCAGCCGCGCCGACACCTGCATGATGACATGGGTTTCGACCAGCCCGTTTGCCTTGAGCGTCGCGCCTGATGACACGAGATCGACGATCCGGCGCGACAGGCCGAGCGAGGGCGCGAGTTCCATCGCGCCGTTCAGCTTCACGCATTCCGCCTGGATGCCGCGCGCCTCATAATAGCGACGCGTGAGGTAAGGATATTTGGTGGCAACCCGCACATGGCTCATCGCGGCCTCATCCTCGCCCGCAAGGTCGACCGGTTCTGCGACCGACAGGCGGCAATGACCTATATCGAGATCGACCGGCGCGTAGAGTTCGGAATAGTCGAACTCATCGACAACGTCCGACCCGACTATACCGATCTGCGCCGCACCATGGGCGACGAAGGTCGCGACGTCGAAAGCGCGCACGCGGATGATCGAAATATCAGGGCGATTGGTGGCGAAGCGGAGCGCCCGGCTCTTCTTGTCATGAAATTCCGCCTCCGGCTCTATGCCGACGCGCGCGAGCATCGGCAGCGCTTCATCAAGGATGCGGCCTTTGGGGATGGCGAGGGTGAGTGGGCGAGTCATGACCGGCGGGCCTTAGCCGTGCGCGCCACAAAGGACAATATTCATGCAGCTTGCGCCAGCGCAGCCTCGGTGGCCTCAATCCAGCCGCCGCCCAGCACCCGGTCGCCCGCGTAGAGCACGGCGGCCTGACCCGGCGCCACGCCATATTCCGGGGCGTCAAACATCAGGCGATCACCCTCCAGCCTTGCCGGAACAGGCTTTGCCATCGACCGCACCTTGGCGGTCAGCGGCCCGCTGAAGTCGCCGCCAAGCCAGTTGATGTCGCTCAGCCGAGCCGCTGACACCGCGAGCGCCGCTTTGGGGCCGACGATCACCCGCCGAGAATCGGCGTCCAGACGGACGACATAGAGCGGTTCGGCCTGTCCACCGATCTCCAGTCCTTTACGCTGGCCTACGGTGTAATGGATGAGCCCCTTGTGCGTGCCCATGATGCGGCCGTCGAGATGGACGATGTCGCCACCTTCATCAGCGTCCGGGCGCAGCTTGCGAACCACGCCAGCATAATCGCCATCGGGCACGAAGCAGATGTCCTGGCTGTCCGGCTTCAGCGCCACCGACAGGCCAAGTTCTGCGGCAATTTCCCGCACCTGCGGCTTGGGGAGGCCGCCCAGCGGAAAGCGCAGATAGTCAAGCTGCGCCTGCGTCGTGGCAAAGAGGAAATAGCTCTGGTCTCGCGCAGGGTCCGCTGCCCGGTGCAGTTCGGCGCCCTGCGCTCCTTCGACGCGGCGGACATAATGGCCGGTTGCCAGACAATCGGCGCCCAGGTCGCGCGCGATCTGGAACAGGTCGGTAAACTTCACGCCCATATTGCATTTGACGCAGGGGATAGGCGTACGCCCGGCCATATATTCATCGGCGAAGTCGGCGATGACGGAATCCCTGAAACGGCTTTCATAATCGAAGACATAATGAGCGATGCCGATACGGTCGGCGACCGCGCGCGCGTCCCGTATATCCTGCCCCGCGCAACAGCTGCCCGTGCGGCCGACAGCGGCGCCGTGATCGTAAAGCTGTAGCGTCACGCCGATGGTTTCGGCGCCCGTGCGCGCGGCAAGGGCGGCGACGACGCTCGAATCGACGCCGCCAGACATGGCAACGACGATTCGCCGCTTTGCAAGCGGTTCGGGCAACTGGAACTGGGGCTGCATGGCCGGGCATATAATCGTCCGCGCCGTTGCATTCCAGCGGGATTCCATGCCTGGCGCTGCAAAGCGTCGTTTGGGCCCCGCGAGTTTACCGGACCTTATCCTTTTTTCGCTACCTCCCTTCACATGGATTTTGGTTTCCTTCGGGCAGGCGGGCTCAAACCCGCCAATGCCAGACCCGTCAGCCGACCGCACGCGCCGGTCTGGCCGTTGCTGCGCGCCGCTTCGGCGGCGGAGCAGGCGGCCAGCCCGACCGCGCTGGCGGTGGCCGGGGTCCTGCGGGGGCAGGATGAGACGAGCGACTGGATCCAGGATTTGGCCGAAGTGTTCGCGCCACGTCCGGGCGGCATGATCGAGGCCGCACGCCCAACGGGAAGTTTCAACCCGTTGATCGCACAGCATTTAAGAGTGGGACAAGGATGATGAAGGGGGCGTTTACCGTGGCGCTTTAGCTGATCTTCAGGGCTGACGCGCATACCGGTTGCCGCTGCTGAATTCGGCAACGCCAGTGCCGCTTTTTGAGGGTGAGAATGATAGAAAATCAGAAAATCCGACCTGCTCAGGTCGTCGGGCCGCTCGGAGAACCCTTGACTCTGGAGAGCTTGCCTCCCGCGAACACGACGCGTTGGGTCGTCCGTCGCAAGGCCGAGGTGGTCGCCGCCGTCAATGGCGGTCTGTTGACCGTCGATGAAGCCTGCGCGCGCTATTCGTTGACGCTTGAGGAATTTGCAGGCTGGCAGCGCGCTGTCGATCGGTCGGGCATGCACGGCCTGCGTGTTACGCGGATCCAATATTACAAGTCGCTGTACGAACGGCAGCAGAAATACTGATCCTTTTCTCCGGCTCAAGGCCGGATAGCGAGGGAGCAGGCACATTAAGGGCCGCCGGATGCAAATCGGGCAGCCCTTTCGCTTGGCGCGCGCACCGATTCAACCGCCATTGTCAAGCCAGAAACATTTCTGAGGGAACGCGAAGCCGACTTCGCCGTTAAATACATCAGCCAACCCGCTGGGGGCGGTGGTCCAAGGAGAGTGTGAAATGGGTATCATTTTGTGGCTTGTTGTCGGCGGTATCATCGGCTGGCTTGCCAGCATGGTCATGCGCACCGATGCGCAGCAGGGCATCCTTCTAAACATCGTGGTGGGCATAGTCGGCGCCTTTATCGGCGGCCTGATCTTCAGTGGCGGTTCGATCAATGATGGTCTGACACTTTACAGCTTCCTCGTGTCCCTTGTGGGTGCGATCGTGCTGCTTGCCATCGTCAACCTGGTCCGTCGCGGATCAATGCGTTAACCACCCCGGAAGCTACGCTGGCGGGTATGAAGGGCTGCGTTTCGACGCGGCCCTTTTTGCCGTTTGTTCAGCTGCGTCCCGCAAACCAGCGATAGATGGCCAGAACGGCTATCGAGCCCAATACGGCCGCAAGGAAGCTCGCCTGCTCGTCCGCTTCATAGACACCCAATAATCGACCGACATAAGCGGCGAATAATGCCCCGGCTATTCCCAGCAGGATCGTAACCACGCATCCACCGGGATTTCTGCCCGGCATCACGAACCGGGCAATCGCTCCTGCGAACAGGCCGACGATGATCCAACCTAGTAATTCCATCCTAGCCTCCCATCCACTTCATGCCGCATAGCGCCACAGGCGCATGAATTTGGCAAGCAAAGGCGGCTCGCCCGCGTTGCTCCGCCGATGCGCAAAGTGTATTGAGGGTTGAGCCGGGTGATGTATTTATATAACACAGTGCCGGTCGGCCCGTCGGCCGAATGATGGAATCAGGATGAATTACGAAACTCAGGTTGCCGGAGATGTTCCGGCGCGCGTCTTTGGCGAAGAACCGCGCCCTTCAAGGCGGCGGGCGCTGACGATTGGCGCGGTGATTGCGATCATCCTGATTGCCGTTGCAGCCTGGATCAGCATGCATGGCAAGAGCGGGGATGGAGCAGCCCCTGCGGAAGACGCGCCGGTCGTCACCGTCCTCGTGCCGGGCCAGTCCGTCGTGCCCCGCACCGTCAGCGGCACGGGATCACTCGCTGCGCGGGTGGAAATGCCCGTCGGAGTCATCGGTGAGGGCGGGCAGGTGACGCGCGTGCTGGTGCAACCGGGCGATTGGGTTCGCGCCGGCCAAATTCTCGCGGTGATCGAGCGGTCGGTCCAGACAGAGCAGGTTCGCTCGCTCGCCGCACAGGTAGAGGTCAATCGCGCAGACGCGAAACTGGCGCAAGCGCAGCTCGACCGTGCCCGCGCCCTCGTAGCGCGCGGCTTCATCAGCCAGGCTGATATCGACCAGCGCACCGCAACGCGTGATGCCGCCAACGCTCGTGTGAATGTCGCGGTTGCACAATTGGCCGAACAGCGTGCCCGGACGGGACGGCTCGACATTCGCGCCCCTGCGGCCGGGCTGATCCTGACCCGTGATGTCGAACCCGGTCAGATAGTCGGTTCGGGCAGCGGCGTGCTTTTCCGCATGGCCAAGGATGGCGAGATGGAACTGCTGGCCCAACTGAGCGAGAGCGATCTCGCCACGTTGCGGCCGGGCAACAGCGCGACGGTCACCCCTGTCGGTGGCCAGACGGAATTCACCGGACGCATTTGGCAGGTTTCTCCGGTCGTCGATCCACAGACGCGGCAGGGCATCGCGCGCATCTCCATACCCTATAACAAGGCGATCCGCCCCGGCGGATTTGCCGCCGCCCGCATCGTCAGCGGCACGGCAACGGCGCCGCTGCTGCCGGAGTCCGCCGTGCAGACCGATGCCAAGGGACAATTTGTCTACATCGTCAACGCGCGGGACGAGACCGAACGACGTGGTGTCGAGGTCGGACAGGTCTCCCCGAAGGGCGTTGCGGTTACGCGCGGCCTGAATGGCGGCGAACGCATTGTCGCATCGGCAGGCGCCTTTCTGCGGCCCGGGCAGAAGGTGCGGCCGCAAGTTCAAAAGGCCGGGTAAGCCCGCGCAGGCGAGGAAGCCGTCATGAGTTTTCGTAATATGTCGGCCTGGGCCATCCGCAACCCGGTGTCCCCGCTCGTGCTGTTCGTCGCCCTGCTTCTCGCAGGGATGGTCAGCTTTGGCCGCATGGACATCAACCAGCAGCCCGATATCACCTTCCCCATCGCTCAAGTGCTGGTATTGCAGCCAGGCGCCGCGCCGCCGGAACTGGAAACCCAGGTGACGCAGCGTGTCGAGGCCGCCGTGCGCGGCATCAGCGGCGTTGACGAGATCACCTCGACCGTCTCCGAAGGCAATTCGATGACGATCGTGCAGTTCCAGATCGGAACGCCGATTGATCGGGGCGTCAATGACGTCAAGAACGCTATCGACCAGATCCGCAGCGAACTGCCCGAAGGCATATTGGAGCCGCAGGTTACCCGACTTGAGGCAGACCCTCCGATCGCCTATTTCAGTGCCGAAGCGACCGACATGACGCTCGAACAATTGTCATGGTATGTCGACAATACGGTCGCCAAGCGGCTGCTGGCCGTGCCAGGCATGGCGGCGGTCAGGCGGGGCGGCGGTGTTAGCCGTGAAATTCGCGTCATCCTCGACCCCGCCAAGTTGCAGTCGCACGGCGTAACCGCTTCGCAGGTCAATCAGCAGTTGCAGCAGGTCAACCTGAACGCGGCGGGTGGGCGCACCGAAATCGCAGGAGCCGAGCAGGCGATCCGCGTGCTGGGCAATGCGCAGGACGCCTATGCCCTGGGCCAAACCCAGATCGCCATCTCCGGCGGCCGCACCGTCAAGCTGTCCGACCTTGCCGATGTGCGCGACATGTATGCCGAACAACGATCGCTTTCCCTGATGAATGGCATGCAGGTGACGAGCTTTAGCTTGGAAAAGGCGAAGGGGTCATCCGACGTCACCGTGTTCGACAATGCGATGAAGGTGCTGGACCAGCTTAAGAAAGAAAATCCGAAGATCCGTTACAAGGAACTCTTCAACAGCGTCGATTATACCAAGAGCCAATATCATGCGGCGATGCAGTCCATGATCGAAGGCGCGGTGCTGGCGGTCGTCGTTGTGTTCCTGTTCCTGCGTGACTGGCGGGCGACGATCATCGCCGCCACGGCAATCCCGCTGTCAGCGATCCCGACATTCTGGTTCATGGACATGATGGGCTTCACGCTCAACGTGACCTCCTTGCTGGCGCTGAGCCTGGTCGCGGGTGTGCTGGTCGATGATGCCATCGTGGAGATCGAAAATATCGTGCGCCACATGCGCATGGGCAAGACAGCCTATCAGGCATCGATCGACGCGGCCGACGAGATTGGCCTGGCCGTGCTGGCGACGACGATGGCTATTGTCGCCGTATTCCTGCCAGTTGCGCTGATGCCCGGAGTTTCGGGCCAGTTCTTCATCCAGTTCGGCATGACCGTCGTGGTCGCGGTGCTGCTAAGCCTGGCGGTCGCCCGCCTCATCACGCCGATGATCGCCGCCTATTTCCTCAAGGCGCACGGCCAGGAAAGCCATGGTGAAGGCTGGCTGATGGACGTCTATATGCGTGTGCTGCACTGGTCGCTCGATGAAAGCCGGGCCAAAGCATACCGCGCGCGCGGCAGGCGGCCCCGCATTGGCGCCTGGCTTCGCGATCACCGTATCTGGACCGTCGGCATCGGGGGGCTGGCCTTCATCGCTACGCTGCTCGCCTTCGGGACGCTGCCAATGGCGTTCCAGCCATCGATGAACACCGATTACAGTCAGGTGAAGATCGAAACGGTTCCCGGCAGCACCCTGCAGCAAACCACCGCAGTCGCACGGCGCGTGGCGGACATGTTGACGGCTGACACGAAATTCGTCGATGCGGCCTTTGCCGACATCCAACCGACCAGCGCCAACATCTATCTTACACTGAAGAAGGACCGGCCTGCTTCCTCGGTCGAGTGGGAACGCAGCATGGCGCCCCGCTTCCAGCAAATCCCGGATGCCCGTGTGAACTTCCAGTCGCAAGCGGGTGGAGGCATGGGCCGTGACGTTACGATCATGCTCGGCAGCGACAATGCCGCGCTGCTGGATCGTGTCGCTAACAAGCTGGTTTCCGAAATGATCGGCGTGAAGGAAGTCCGGTCGCCCCGCGTCCAGGGCGACATGAATAGGCCCGAGATCGTCATCAAACCGCGCTTTGACCTGGCCGCGAGCCTGGGGGTCACGACCGCCGCGCTCAGCCAGACTATCCGCGTGGCCACGATCGGCGACATTGACCAGAATACCGCCAAATTCTCGCTTGCCGACCGGCAAATTCCCATCCGGGTCGCGATGGCGGAGGACAGCCGCAGCGACATAGCGACGATCGAGAATATGCCCGTGCCGACTGTCAGCGGCGGTTCCGTCCCGTTGAAGGTCGTCGCGGATATCGAATTCGGTGCGGGGCCAACGCAAATCCGTCGCTATAACCAGATCCGCCGGATCGTCGTCGATGCCGACTTCGCGCCGGGCATCGTCAGCAGTCAGGCAATGAAGAAGATCAATGCCCTGCCCACGATGAAGGAGATCAGTGAAGGCCGCATCCCCGGCATTCAGAAGATCAACACCGGCGAATCGAAGTGGCAGGCAGAAATGCTCAAGAACTTCACGGTTGCGGTCATTTCCGGCATCCTTCTGGTGCTCGCGGTGCTGACACTGCTTTACAAGCGGTTGATGCCGCCGTTCGTCAATCTGGGATCGCTGCTGCTGGCACCGCTCGGCGGGGCATTGGCATTGCATCTTACCGGGCACCCCATCTCGATGCCGGTAATGATCGGCATATTGATGCTGCTCGGGATCGTCGCGAAGAACTCCATCCTGGTGATCGACTTCGCGCTGGAGGAGATCCAGAAGGGCGTGCCCCGGTTCGACGCGATCATCGATGCGGGGCACAAGCGCGCCCAGCCGATCGTCATGACCACCGTCGCGATGGTTGCGGGCATGGTCCCCACCGCCATTTCCCTTGGCGGCGACAGCGCCTGGCGCGCGCCTATGGGCATAACGGTGATCGGCGGTTTGCTGCTCTCCACCCTCCTCACCCTTGTGATCGTGCCCGCGACATTCAGCCTGGCTCTACAGATCGAAGGATGGGCGGGTCCGCGCCTCAGCCGCCGCCTGCTCACATACAAACCGGGGGACGATGCAAAGCATGAGGGAAATGCAGAACCGGCGGAATGATGGCAGTCGGATCGCATGAAAGAAGCGCATGGCTGAACGAAACGGCGGCGTAACCGTTGGACGGACGATGAAGCAGCTTCCCGTTCCCTCGATCGCCGCCGACGTGCCTGTCCGGTCGCCGCGCGACATGCGGGTGGTTGCGACGGGCATGTTGATCGCGATGGCGCTGCTGTTCCTCGCCGCGCGATCTACCGTCCATCTTCACCCCGCTATCGGCTTCGTTCAGGCCTTTGCGGAAGCCGCGATGGTGGGCGGCCTTGCCGACTGGTTCGCCGTCACCGCATTGTTCCGGCATCCACTCAGCCTGCCCATCCCGCACACGGCGATCATCCCGCGCAACAAGGACCGGATCGGCGACACGCTCGCCTTCTTCCTGCGCGACAATTTCCTGACGCCCGCAGTCGTTGCGCGCAGAATGCAGCGGCTGGACGTCGCGGCCGCCGCCGGACGCTTCTTGGCCAGCCCGTCAGGGGGCGACGGCCGCCTGCGCGAAGGCGCGTCGCGGCTGGTCGCGGATATGCTGGAGGCGCTGGATCAGGAGCGGCTTGGCGGCATGGTCAAGGGCGCGATCGCGCAGCGGCTGCGGAGCATGAACATCGCCCCGCTGATCGGCCAGGCGATCGAGGCGGCGATGCGCGACGGCCGCCATGCGCCGGTGATGGACGGCATCATTCATTGGGCCGATCTGACGCTGGAGGCCAATGACCACCTGATCCGCCAGATGGTGCATGACCGGGCAGGCAAGATTTTGCGCTGGACGGGCCTGGATGAAAATCTGTCCAACGCCATCATAGACGGATTGCGGCGCCTGCTCGCCGAAATGGCGGCCGATCCGGCCCATAGCCTGCGCCTCAAGGCCGAAGAGGGCATGGCGAAGCTGGCAAGCGACCTGCAATTCGATGCCGCGATGCAGGAACGCGTAGCTCGCATCCGCGACGAGATCGTGGAAAATCCTGCGATGCAGCGGTGGATCGACGGCCTATGGGAACAGGCGCGATCCGGCCTGCTGCGCGCCGTGCGTGATCCCGGCAAGGCCATGGCGGGGCGGCTGGGCGAGGCGCTGCGCCAACTGGGCACCACGCTGCAGGACGATGCCCGCCTTCGCCTGCTGATCAACCGTTTCGTGCGCCGCGCGGCGGTGGGCGCGACGGCCGTCTATGGCGATTCCATTGTCAAGCTGGTGAGCGAAACCGTGCGCGGCTGGGACGCGGGAACGGTAACCAGCCGCCTCGAAAGCGCTGTCGGCCGCGACCTCCAATATATCCGGATCAACGGTACTTTGGTCGGTGGCCTTGTGGGATTGGCCATTCATGCGGTCGACACACTGTTTTGACATCTTGCCGCGAACAGGCTTGAAACCCTGATCACCGATCCCTAGCTGGCGTCGGCAAGCTTATGCGTTGCAAATTGCAACCATAATAAGGGGATTTTCATGACCAGCCTCTTCGATCCTGTTCAGTTGGGCGCCATCAAGGCCCGCAATCGCATATTGATGGCGCCGCTCACCCGCGCCCGCGCCAGCCGCGATCATGTGCCGACGCCGATCATGGCGGACTATTATCGCCAGCGCGCTTCGGCGGGCCTCATCATCAGCGAAGGCATAGGCGTGTCGCGTCAGGGACTAGGCTGGCCCTTCGCACCGGGCATCTGGACGGCCGAGCAGACGGAGGCCTGGAAGCCGATTACTCAGGCCGTACATGAAGTCGGCGGCCGTATCTTCGCGCAGCTTTGGCACATGGGTCGCCTCGTCCATTCGAGCGTCAGCGGGCAGCAGCCCGTATCTTCCAGCCCGATCGTCGCGCCCGGCCACGCCCATAGCTATGAAGGCAACAAGCCCTATGAGCAGCCCCGCGCGTTGGACGCAGAGGAAATTCCGGCCCTGATCGCCACCTATGTCACAGCCGCGCGCAATGCCCGCGAAGCCGGATTTGACGGCGTTCAGGTTCACGCCGCCAACGGCTATCTGCTCGACGAATTTCTTCGCGATGGCGTCAACCAGCGGCAGGACATCTATGGCGGCAGCCCCGAAAACCGCGTCCGGCTGCTGCGCGAGATCACGCAGGCCGTAGCGGACGCCGTTGGCGCCGACCGGACGGCGGTGCGGATTTCGATCAATGGCGCGTCGCAGGGTACGGACGACAGCGATCCCGCCAGCCTTGCCATCGCCATTGCCAAGGCGCTGGACCCGATCGGCATCGCCTTTCTGGAGATGCGCGAGCTGCGTCCGGACGGCAGCCGGGGCGCGAGCGACGTCCCGCGTCAGTCGCCGCTCGTCCGCCGCCATTTCAGCGGCCCGCTCGTCCTGAACAGTGATTATGACGCAGGGCGAGCGCAGGAGGATCTGGACAGCGGCCTTGCCCAGGCGATCAGCTTTGGCCGTCCGTTCATAGCCAATCCGGACCTGCCGGATCGCCTGTCGCTAGGGGCTCCGCTGAACCCCTTGAGCATCGATACGCTCTACACGCAGGGCCGGGAGGGCTATGTGGATTATCCGGTTCTCGCCAAGGCGGGCTGAGCCTGGATGGAAAAGGGCCGCTGCGAGGGTCGGCCCTTTCTCCAAAAAAGAAATGAAGCCCTTCGACAAGCTCAGGGCGAACGGGATTAAAAGGCGATGCCCTTTTAAAGCCCGAAGCTCCTAGGCGCCGAATTTCTCACGCAGGCCCAGCATGGCGATCGCCGCCTTGGCCGCTTCGCCGCCCTTGTCCTTCTCATCCGGCTTGGCGCGGGTCAGCGCCTGCGCCTCATTCTCGACGGTCAGGATGCCATTGCCGATGGCTATGCCATCCATGCTGAGCGCCATCAGGCCGCGTGCGCTTTCGTTCGACACCACTTCGAAATGATAGGTTTCGCCGCGGATCACCACGCCGATCGCCACGAAGCCGTCATAGCGTCCGGATTCCGCCGCCAGCGCAACCGCGCCGGGGATTTCCAGCGCGCCAGGGACCGTCACCACTTCATATTTATGCCCTTCCGCTTCCAGCGCGGCTACCGCGCCTTCTATCAGCAGGTCATTGAGATGTTCGTAGAAGCGGGCTTCAACGATCAGGAATTTCGCCAAGGCCTTGTCTCCTTTTTTATAGCTCGACGGGTCGATGCCCAACCACGGCAAGGTCATAGCCGTCAAGCGCGATCAGGCTGTGGCTGGAATTGGTGAGCAGGATCATGTCGTGCACGCCAAGTTCCGCGAGGATTTGCGCCCCCACGCCATAGTCGCGCAATTCGTCCATGCCGCTGCCAGGCTGGCCAGCATGATGGCGCAGGATACGGGTCAGGAAATCGGTCGGCGAGTTGCTGGTCAGGACGACGATGAGGCCCGCGCCTTCCTTGGCGACGATCTCCATCGACTTGCGCAGGATTTCGCAGCGGGGGCCGCTGGCGCCATAGACGTCGTCAAGCAGCGAGAGCTGATGCACGCGCACCAGCGTCGGCTCGTCGGGCGAAACATGCCCTTTTTGCAGCACGAGCTGTTCGCTTTGCGTCGCCTTGTTATAGAAGCTGATCGCCTTCCAATCGCCGCCCCACTTGCTGTTGAAGACGGTTTCGGCGCGGCGCTCAACCATATGATCATGACGGCGGCGATAGGCGATGAGGTCGCGGATCGTGCCGATCTTCATCTTGTGCTTCTGCGCGAAGGGGATGAGGTCGTCGAGGCGCGCCATGGTGCCGTCGTCCTTCATCACTTCGCAGATCACGCCCGACGGGTTGAGCCCGGCGAGACGCGCCACATCGACGGCGGCCTCGGTATGGCCGGTGCGCACCAGCACGCCGCCATCCTTCGCGACGAGCGGGAAGACGTGGCCGGGGGTCACGATGTCATCGCGGCCCTTGGAGCCGTCGATCGCCACGGAAATGGTGCGCGCGCGGTCGGCGGCGCTGATGCCGGTAGTCACGCCCTCGCGCGCCTCGATCGACACGGTGAAGGCGGTTTCATGGCGCGTGCCGTTGTTGCGGCTCATAAGGTCAATGCCCAGATGATCGACCCGATCCTTGGTCATCGCGAGGCAGATGAGGCCCCGGCCATGCGTCGCCATGAAGTTGATCGCGTCGGGTGTCGCCATCTGCGCCGGGATCACCAGATCGCCTTCATTCTCCCGATCTTCATCATCGACCAGGATGAACATGCGGCCGTTGCGCGCTTCGTTGATGATCTCTTCCGGGGAGGCAAGAGCAGTGCCACCTTCGCGCCGAGCCAGATAATTTTCGAGCTTGCCCAGCGTTTCGGCGGTGGGGTTCCAGTCCGTTTCGCCCAGTTTCCGCAGGGAATTGGCATGAAGACCCGCAGCGCGCGCGAGGCCCGAGCGGGACATGCCACCTTCGTTGACCAGCGTGCGAATGGTATCGATAAGCGCGGAAGACATGATAGCGACTCCTTGACCAGATCGGTCTCGGGACGCAGTTATCACATCATGATGTGATTATTTCAAGCACGAATCACATCGAGGCGCGAAGGCTTTGCATGCGGTCGAGATAACGGGCCAGCACGTCGATCTCCAGATTGAACGTCCGGCCGGTCGCCAGATCGTCCAGCGTGGTAGCCGCAGCCGTATGGGGAATGATGTTCAGACCGAAATGAACGGCCCCATCCGGCTGATCCTCAACGCTGTTCACGGTCAGGGAGATGCCATCGACCGTGACAGACCCCTTGGCGGCGAGTGCGGACGCCAGCGCGGGGGGCGCGGCAATTATCAGCCGAGTGGAATCCCCTTCCGGCGTGATCGACACCAATGTGCCGACCCCATCGACATGGCCGGTCACGATGTGCCCGCCCAGTTCATCCCCGACCTTGAGCGCGCGTTCAAGGTTCAGCCTGCCGCCCTGCTTCCACAGGCCGGGCGCGGTTCGCTCCACCGTTTCGGCCGACAGATCGACGGCGAACCAGTCCGCGCCCTTTTCGACCACGGTCAGGCACGCGCCCGAGCAGGCGATCGAAGCGCCGATCGCAACGCCTTCCATGTCATAGGCGGTCCCGATGACGAGGCGCAGGTCTCCGCGCTGCTCGGCGGAGCGGATGGTGCCGATGTCGGTGATGATGCCGGTGAACATGGGTGTGCGATCCTGCTGGTTCCGTGACGCTCCTAAGCGCCGCGCCGCCGTTCGTAAACCTCCAGCCGGTCCTCGCCCAGCCGTCGTTCGTCAGTCAGGGTCCAGCGGTGATGCGCCCGGCCAAGATCGGTGAGGCCGATGTCGCCGATCCCCGGAAGGCCGCCACCGATGATGATGGGCGCGCGGTAGAGTAGAAGGCGATCGACCAGATCGGCGCGCAGGAAGGCCGCTGCCGCCGCCGCGCCGCCCTCCACCAGCAGATGGTCCACATGATCGAGCGCGGCGATATCCTCGGGCTGCGCGATGGCTTCCCACCCCTTGGGTGCCCGGCCGCGCGTCAGCAGCAGGCGGCGGGGTGAGCGATCCTCCAGTCCCGGTAGCCGGACATCGAGGCGCGGGGCGTCGGCGCGCAACGTGCCGCCGCCGACAAGAATGGCGTCATGCCGCGCCCGCTCCAGATGCGCATGGGCGCGCGCCGCCTCGCCGGTGATCCAGCGGCTCGACCCGTCCTTGAGCGCGATGCAGCCATCCAGCGACAGGCCAAGCTTCAGGGTGACGGCCGGGCGGCCCAGCGTCTGCCGCAGGACGAAGCCGCGCATGGCTGCAGCAGCTTCGGAGGCCATCAGGCCCATTTCGACCTCTATGCCCCGCGCGCGCAGATGTCCTGCGCCTTGCCCATCGGTGCGCGGGTCGGGATCACGCAGCGCGATCACCACCCGCGCGACACCCGCCCGCGCCATCAGGTCGGCACAGCGCGGGCCACGAGCGGACAGGTGGAAGCAGGGCTCCAGCGTCACATAGGCTGTCGCGCCGCGCGCCTGATCCTTTGCTTCATCGAGCGCCTGCGCTTCGGCATGGGGTCGGCCGCCCTTCTGTGTCCAGCCGCGACCGACCACGGCACCGTCGCGGACGATCAGGCATCCGACATTGGGATTGGGCGTGGACAGACCCCGCCCGCGTTCGGACAGGGCGATCGCCGCTGCCATGAAACGGCGGTCCTCGGCAGGGTCGGCCATCGGGAAATTCAATTCTGGCTGGTCTGGGGCGCGGCCTTTTCCGCCGCCTCCGCCTTGGCCAGTCGCGAATCGAGCTGAGCGTTGATCTGCTTCAACGCTTCCTTGCGGCGGGCACTGTTGCGGGCTTCTTCGGTGCGCCAGTCGATGCCGAATGAGTCGGCCCATCCCTGCATCTGCTTTTGCCGCTTTTTCAGCGCCGCCTCGCTCTTCGCCAGGTCGATCTTCTGCTGCAGGATAATCGCCGCGTCCGAACGGCTTGCGTCCCAGCTCTGGACGTAGATGATCTTGTTGCGCGTGGGCATCGTGTTGGTGTTGGCATCGACCATGAACACCCAGATGATGACCCAGGTGATCGCCATCGACAGCCCGAGCAGAGGCCATTTATGGGGCCGATTCTCGCGAAAATAGCTCCACATGTCGCCAAGCGCGCTTCTGGGAGAGACCGGACGGGGGAAGATCGCCATCGCCGCTATATAGGGTAGCGCGCCGCCGGATGCAAAGCCGGGGCTTGCATCCGGCATGGCGGCATTCAACGGTCGGTGAGCTTGAAATGGACGCTCAGAATCTTCGTGCCGGTCACGGCCACGCCGTCCCGAGTCGCGGGGCGGAAACGCCATTTGCGCATGGCGTGCCGCTGGGTCGCGATCCAGAAGGCTTCGTCCGTGGCGGATAGCCGTTGGATGGCCGTCACCTTGCCATCCGCGCCGATGCTGACGCGGACGGTCACGGAGCCTTCCAAACCCTGGCGGATCATCGATCCGGGATAGTCCGGCTGGAAAGCGGACTTCGCTCGGGGGTCGATGCCGGGTTCGACGAGAACGGGGTCGCGCGGCAGGTCGATGGGCGGCAGGACAATCCCGTCCCCCGTGCCGGTCCCTTCGCCCGTGCCGGTGGAAATCAGCGGCCCTGTCCCGCTGCCCTTCAGGTCCACCAGACTGTCGGTTTTCGAAGGGAGCGGATCGGATGCCATGCGCACCGGCAGCTTGCTTTCCGGCGGCATCGGCTGTGCCTCGGGTGGAGGCGGCGGGTCGAGCGGGATCTGGTTGCCAATCAGGATCTGCGGCACATAAGGGGCGATCACCTCTTTGGGCATCAGGATGAAGGCGCCCACGACTAGCGCGTGGACGGCGATTGTCGCTCCGATCGCGATGGGCGATCCGCCTCCACCGCCATAGCCGGACTGCTTGGGGCCACTATTTGCGTGCATTGCCAATGTTGCCATTGCATCCTCCATCCTCGTGGCGCGGTCTTCGGACCACTGCAAACATAATGTTACATCATATCTAATGATATGTTGCAACATTATGTTTTGATGGAAGCGCCGCGCCTTGTGTGATGGCGTGCCGCGCCCTACCATAAGGGCATGACTGTACTGCCCGAAGACCCGACCCTCGATGAAGTGCGGGCGTTTCTCGCACCGATGCTGCCGCGTCATGCCGCATTTGACGGCTGGCGCGCCGAAGCGGTCACCATGGCCGCGTCGGAAGGCCGGGTGGATGCCGACATTGCGCATCTCGCCTTTTCGGCGGGCGCCATGGACATGATCGATGCCTGGTTCGCCAGCATCGACTCGCGCATGCTGGAGGCGCTGACGCCAGAGAAGCTCGTCACCATGTCGATCCGCCAGCGCATCATCGCGCTGGTCACGGCACGGCTGACACTGCTGGCGCGCGACCGGGAAGCCTTGCGCCGTGCGCTCGCCGTCATGGCGTTGCCGCAGAACAGCGTCCGCGCAGCGAAGCTCGGCTGGCGGTCGGCCGATGTGATGTGGCGAGCGGCTGGCGACAGCGCGACCGACCTCAATCATTATAGCAAGCGGCTGACGCTGGCGGCGGTCTATGCCGCGACGCTGCTGGTGTTCGTGGACGATGAAAGCGAAGATTGGGCGGATAGCCGAGCCTTCCTCGATCGGCGCATCGAAGGCGTGATGCGCTTCGAACGGGCCAAGGCGAGGTGGAAAGGCATCGGCGGCGGCGAGCGGCTGAGCCTTGCTCGCTTCATCGGCAGGCTCCGCTACCCCGCAATCTGACTGCCCGCGAAGGGCCGCGATTCCGGCTGGCCTTTTCCTATCTATATTGATAGTCACTCGCAGGTGATTTCAGCGAGTTTTTCTTCCTTGCGCCTGTCCGAACTGCCGTTGCGCCAGCCAGCCTATGTGGACCTGATCGATTGGGACGCGCTTTCCGCGTCGGACGGCCAGCGCCTGCGTGAATTCGGCCTGTGCGAGGGCGCCAGCGTCGAAGCGCTGCATCATGGCGGTTTGCTCGGCCGGGGTCCGATCGCCTGCAAGGTCGGGCGCATGACCATTGCGATGCGCCGCAATCATGCCGCCGCGATTACCGTCCACACCGGTCCGGCGGAGGCGGCATGAGTGGAATGCCGCTGGTCGCGCTGGTCGGCAATCCCAATGCTGGCAAGAGCGCGCTGTTCAATGCTCTGACTGGCGCTCGACAGAAGCTGGGCAACTATCCCGGCGTCACGGTGGAGCGCAAGGCAGGCAGGCTGTCGCTGTCCGATGGCCGCCCGCTCGAACTGGTCGACCTGCCCGGAACCTACAGCCTCAATCCCACCAGCCCCGATGAGCAGGTGACCCGCGACGTGGTCCTCGGCAAGCAGCATGGCGAGCGCCTTCCGGACGCGTTGGTGGTGGTCGTCGATGCCTCGAACCTCGACAATCACCTGCGGTTCGCGCTGGAGCTGATCGCCTTGGGGCTCCCGACGGTCGTGGCGCTCAACATGGTCGATCTTGCCACCCGTGACGGGCTGGAGCTGGACGCGAATATCCTCTCGCGCGAGCTGGGCGTGCCGGTCATTTCGACCGTCGCGGTTCGGAAGCGCGGGCTCGACCATCTCCGCACCGAACTGGACACGCTGTTCGACGGCAGCGCCAAGGCACGACCTTCCGCAGCTCCGCTCGGCTTCGATGCCCTGCGCAGCGAAGCGCGCAGGATCGCACGCGCAGCCGTGGTTCGCGAAACGCCCTCGCGCCGCCTGACCGCTGCGGTCGATCGGGTTGCGCTCCACCCCGTGGCGGGTCTGCTACTGCTGCTCGCGCTGCTGTTCATCATGTTTCAGGCGGTCTATGCCTGGTCGGCGGCGCCGATCGCCATGATCGAGGGATTAGCCGAAATGGCAAGCACGGTCGTCACCGACGCCTTGCCGGACGGCCTGCTGCGATCCTTCCTGGTCGATGGCGTCATCAACGGCGTCGGATCGGTGGTCGTCTTCCTGCCGCAGATCCTCATCCTCTTCTTCTTCATCCTGATGCTGGAAGCGACGGGCTATATGGTGCGCGCCGCCTTCCTGATGGACGGGCTGATGGCCAGAGTGGGCCTGTCCGGCCGCGCCTTCATCCCGTTGCTTTCCTCCTTCGCCTGCGCCGTTCCGGGAATCATGGCGACGCGCACCATCGCCGATCCGAAAGACCGGCTGACGACCATATTGATCGCGCCGCTTATGACCTGCTCAGCGCGCCTTCCCGTCTATGCGGTGATTATCGGCGCCTTCATCCCGGCGCGCAACGTGGGGCTGGGCATCGGGCTCCAGGGACTCGTTCTCTTCTGCCTCTACATCGCCGGGATTGTCGGCGCGATGCTGGTCGCGCTCATCCTGCGCGCCACCGTCACCAAGGGCGCGAGCGGCAGCTTCCTGATGGAAATGCCCAAATATCAATGGCCGCGCCCGCAGGACATATTGCTCGGCCTATGGCAGCGCGCGGTGATCTTCCTGAAGCGCGCAGGCACGATCATCTTCACATCGACCGTGATCCTCTGGGTGCTGCTCAGCTTCCCCAAGGCGCCGGAGAACAGCAGCGTCAGCCAGGTCAATTATTCGGTCGCCGGACGGATCGCCAATGGGCTCAACGTCGTGCTGGAGCCGATCGGCTTCAACCGCGACATCTCGCTGGCGCTGATCCCGGCGATGGCCGCGCGGGAAGTGGCGGTGTCGGCGCTCGCGACCGTCTATTCGCTCGATGCGGATGAGGATGAGGCAAAGCTGGAACGGAGCCTGGGCGACCGGCTGAAGGATAACTGGCCGCTGCCGACCGCCCTCGCCTTCCTCGCCTGGTTCGTGTTCGCGCCGCAGTGCATCTCCACCATTGCCGTGACGAAGCGGGAAACCAATGGATGGAAATGGCCGCTCTTTATGATCGGCTATCTTTTCGCGCTCGCTTATGCCGCTGCGGGCCTGACCTACTGGACCGCGACGGCAGCGGGGCTATAAGAACCTCCAAAGCATCGGAGGAAATATGGCGGGTTCGGTCAACAAGGTCATTCTGGTAGGCAATCTGGGCGCTGACCCGGAAGTGAAGAGCTTCCAGAATGGCGGCAAGGTGTGCAATCTTCGCATCGCCACTTCCGAAAGCTGGAAGGACCGCAATTCGGGCGAGCGCAAGGAGCGCACGGAATGGCATAGCGTTTCGATCTTTTCCGAAGGTCTGGCGGGCGTCGCCGAGCGGTTCCTGCGCAAGGGGTCGAAGGTCTATGTCGAAGGCCAGCTGCGCACGCGTAAGTGGCAGGACCAGTCGGGTAACGACCGCTACACCACCGAAGTGGTTTTGCAGGGTCCGGGCGCGGTGCTGACCATGCTCGACGGCGCGCCTGGTGGTGGCCAGGGCGGTGGTCGCTCGCAGGGCGGCGGCAGTGATTGGGGCGCCAGTTCGGGCGGCTTTGGCGGCGATTATGATGATTTCGGCGGTGGCAGCGGCGGTGGCTTTGGCGGCGGCAGCGGTGGGCGCTCGTCCGGCGGTGCCCGGGGCGGCGCTGGCGGGCCGAATTTCGACAATGACCTGGACGACGAAGTGCCGTTTTGAGGAGAGCGACCGTGAAACCTTCCCCTCCTGCAAGCGGGAGGGGTTAGGGGTGGGCGCGAGCGAAGCGAGCTTCTGCGCTAGCCTTTGCTATATGACATTGAGGTTGCTCTGGCCCACCCCCGGCCCCTCCCGCTTGCGGGAGGGGAGGTGACGAATGGGGCCGCCTTATTCAGTGAAACACCCTCAGGCAGCGGCAGCGATCGTCGCTGCGCCCAATTCCGCCAGCGCAAACTTGCGGATATGCTCGCCCAGATCTTCGCGTTCCAAAGCCAACGCTAAGTTCGCTTCGATATAGCCAGCCTTTGACCCGCAGTCGAAGCGGCGGCCGTCGAAGGTCACGCCGTGGAAGGGCTGCTGTCCGATCATCGATGCCATGGCGTCCGTCAGCTGGATCTCGCCGCCCGCGCCCTTTTCCTGGGTCGCGAGAATCTTCATGACCTCGGGTTGCAGGATATAGCGTCCCGGCAGAATGAGGTTGGAGGGCGCGGTGCCGGGCGCTGGCTTTTCGACAAGGCCCTTTACCTGGGTCAGCGGGCCGTTGCGCTCGCCGGGATCGATGACGCCATAGCTCGGCGTATCGGCCATCGGCACTTCAAGCGCGCAGACCAGATTGCCGCCCACCTGATTATAGGCATCGACCATCTGCTTGAGGCAGCCCCGTCCCGGCGCACCCTTCATGAATTCGTCGGGCAGCAGGATAGCGAAGGGCTCGTCCCCGACGATGTCGCGCGCGCACCAGATCGCGTGGCCCAGGCCCAACGGTTCCTGTTGACGCAGGAACACCGCGTTACCGGGCGCAAGGCGCGTGCCGTCCAGAGCTGACAGGTCCTTGCCGCGCTCACGCTGCGTCGCCTCGGCCTCGTAGGCCATGTCGAAATAATCTTCGATCGCGCCTTTGCCGCGGCCGGTGATGAAGATCATCTGTTCGATGCCCGCCTCGCGCGCCTCATCGACAGCATATTGGATCAGTGGACGGTCAACGACCGGCAACAGTTCCTTGGGCACGGATTTGGTGGCAGGCAGGAAGCGCGTGCCGAGGCCTGCGACAGGAAACACGGCTTTGCGGATAGGCTTGTAGGGCATGATATTCCATTCTCGCTAGACGCGGGGGAGAGGCTTCGCCCCCCACGCGTCAAAGGTCAAGCATAGCGGGAGGATTACCTCACCCGGTCAGACGGCCAGCAGGCGCTGTGCCACCGTTTCGAGCGAAGAAATCTCCGCATCGAGATGATCAAGCGAGACATGCGTGTGATTGTTCCGGGCATCGCGGCAGGTGAAGCCGCCGGGCGCGGGCTGCTGAAAGCCGCCAATGATGAGCGATCGGAAGCGATCGATCCTCTGCATGTGTCGCTCGATATCCGAAATCTCGGTCAAGGCGCTGGCATTGCGCTTGTCACGCATCGCCACCATTGTCCGAAGCTCGGTCATCAGTTTCGCCATACTGGGGCGCATCCGGGTGCCGACAGTTCGCACGTCGCCCATAGCCTCCCGCATCATGGCGATTTTCGCCTCCAGACTCTGTTCCAGCATCGTCCAGGCACAGACCAGACGACCCACGGCACAGAGCAGCGCCGCATCTTCCGGCGCATATTCAGACACCGCCCTCACCTTTATCTCGGCTATATGATTCACGACCCACCCCCGGCTTGTTTTCTTCCTTTGCCCCGCTGAATCCTGCACGGAAGCAGGTAGCGAAGGCTAGAGGGACGCGCCGCGCCGCTCGCAGCGAGGGCACAGGCCAGCGGAAGACGTGCATAATCAGCGATGAACTGATCGAGGGGCAGGCGCTGAAAATCAAAAATCGATAGCGATTCCCTTGCGTTCCCAGTCTCCGTAGCGGACGGGGCTCAATTCTTCCTCATGGCGCGAGGGAGTGTCGATCGGGTCGGGCGCAGGCACCGGCGGGCTCTTCGACAGATGCGCGGGGGGCTTCACATGCGCGGGACGCTTGCCGTTATATGTTCCCATATCCAAAGCCTTTCGATTGTGGCGCCAAACCGGCAACCCCATATTCATGCATGGTCCGCTATCTGGGCTGCAAAGGAGTGGAAGACAAGTGAGCGGTTTCAAGACGGTGATGCTGTTGTCGGCGATGACGGCGCTGTTCATGGCACTGGGCTATACGCTGGGCGGCAGCGGCGGGGCGATGATTGCGCTGCTGGTTGCGGCAGGCATGAACCTGTTTACTTTCTGGAACGCCGACAAGATCGTTCTATCGATGCATAACGCGCAGGAGGTGGATGCTCGGAGCGCACCCGAATTTTATGGGCTTGTGCGCGATCTGGCGCAGCGGGCGGGCCTTCCGATGCCGCGCGTTTACCTGATCGACCAGCCGCATCCCAACGCCTTTGCCACGGGCCGCAATCCCGAACATGCCGCCGTAGCCGCGACGACGGGCCTGCTGTCCATGCTGACCCGCGATGAGGTTGCAGGCGTGATGGCGCATGAACTTGCCCATGTGAAGAATCGTGACACGCTGATCATGACTATGGTCGCGACGATCGCTGGCGCCATCTCGATGCTCGCCAACTTTGGCCTCTTCTTCCGTGGCGGCAATGAAGAAAATGGCCATGGCAATATCCTCGCCACGCTCATGGCGATCATCGTCGCGCCCTTTGCCGCGATGATTGTGCAGATGGCGATCAGCCGCACCCGCGAATATGGCGCCGACGCCGCCGGAGCGCAGATCAGCGGCAATCCCCGCGCACTCGCATCCGCACTCGCCAAGATTTCCGGCAAGGCAGAGATGATCCCGAACCATGTGGCCGAGCGCAATCCCGCCGCCGCCCAACTCTATATCGTCCCCGTACATGTGAGCGAACTCTTCTCCACCCATCCCGCGACGGAAAAGCGCATCGCCGCGCTGGAGGAGATGGCGGGAGATGTGGGCATGCCGGTGGCTGCCGTGGCGCGGGCCTCGGCGTTGAGCCCGGTAGCGGCGCCAGCGCGTCGGCGGTCGAGTGCGCTTGATCCTTTGGGCCGGGACTGAGATCCGCCTTCTGCCGTCATGCCAGCCTGCGCTGGGATGTAGATTCACGTTTGAAGTGCAACATTTGGATTGAAGCGAGAGAATGCCTCTGCGGGAGTAAGGAAGTCGAGGCATTTTCTTGGCGTATGATTATAGCGCTGTATGGCAGCGAGGATGTCATCGGTGGTGATGGCATCGAGGTTGGTTTTGCGCGGCAGGCTGCGGCGGAGGCGTCCGATGGCATTTTCGACGCCGCCTTTTTGCCAGGGTGAACGGACATCGCAGAAGAAGGTCTGGATACCGATCTGGTTTGCGAGCTGGTGATGCCGGGCGAACTCGGGTCCATTGTCGAAAGCGATGGAGCGTCGGAGGGTTTGGGGCAGGTCGGCCAGCATGTCCGCCAGATGGCCTGCGGTTCTGCGGGCCTTTCGATCCTGTGGCCGGTGGATGATCGTGAACCGGGAGGCGCGTTCATGGGCGACGAGGATGGCCTGGCCATAGCGGGCAAAGAGCATGAAATCGGCTTCCCAATGGCCTGGGCTTTGCCGATCATCGGCGTCAGGAGGGCGCTCGCTCAAGGAGCGGCGATGCTTGATGATGTCGAGCATGCTCCCGCCGGTAGGGACAGGGTGGCCGCGCCTGTGCCGGGCGCGCGGCAGCAGGCGGTGCCAATAATCCTTCTGCGCCGAACGGTGGTAGATGAAGCGGTAGATTGACTCAGGGCTGATGAGGGTGCGACCGTGCTCGCGCGTCAATCGGCCTGCGATCTGCTCGGGGGACCATCCCATCGCAAGGCCGTCCCTCACAAGGCCGCGCAGGTCCGGTTGGCGTTCCAGCTTGAAGCGGCAATCCCATCGGCGCCTGCGTTCGGCAAGCTGCTGGGCGCGGACAGGCTCATAGCCACCGGGCCAGACCTTGGTTCGCACGCTGTTGCGCCGCAGTTCGCGGCTGATCGTAGCCGGTGCCCGCCCGAGATGCGCCGCTATGGCTCTTTGCGATTTACCGCCTGCATGCAGGCGGTAAATCTCGATCCGCTCCTCAAGGCTGAGCTGGCCATATCTCTGTCCCATCGCAACAACACCCTAGCAGGTGTTGCACTTGTTCCGTGAACTCAGGGGATGACGGATCTGGCGGGGACGACGAATGTTGTGGCGGGTGCCAAACGGTGATTACTTTTCCCGCCAATTAGCCTAGGCGCAGGCGATGGCGAAACCTCCCCGACCCACGGATATTCCCGGCCTCCCCGCCCGTCGCGCCGCCTTGCGCCTGCTCGACGCGGTCCTGCGCCGAGGCGATCCGCTGGAGCTGGCGCTGCATGGTGCCGCGCAGGGCCTGCCCGCTCCCGACCGGGCGCTCGTTCACGCCATCGCCGCAGAAACGCTGCGCCACCTCCCCGATCTCGACGCGCTGATCGACGGCGCTACCCGCCAGCCGCTGCCCCCGGATGCCAAGGCCCGCATGGTCCTGCGCATCGCCCTCATTCAGGTGCTGGCACTCGGCACCGCGCCCCATGCCGCCATTGCGACCGCGCTGCCCCTCGTCGATGGCGGCCCGCGCAAGCTGGTTCATGGCGTCTTTGGCACTGTCACCCGCGCCACACCCACCCTCCCCGATCCACCCACATTGCCGGACGAAGTCGTGGCGCGCTGGGAAAGCCAGTGGGGCAGTGACATGCCCGCCGCCGCCGCGCGCGCCTATGCCGTGCGCCCGCCTGTCGATGTCACCCTGCGCGACCCGACAGAGACCGAAAGCTGGACCGAAAAGCTGGGCGGCGAAAGTTTCGCGCCCGGCCATGTCCGCCTGCCCGATCATGGATCGGTGACGGAGCTTCCCGGCTTCACCGAAGGCGCATGGTGGGTGCAGGACATCGCCGCCTCCTGCCCCGCGCGCCTTCTTGGCCAGGGCGAGGGCCGCACGGTGCTGGACCTCTGCGCGGCGCCCGGTGGCAAGACGATGCAACTCGCCGCCGCAGGATGGCAGGTGACGGCCATCGACCAGTCGAAGAAGCGGCTGGAACGTCTGAGCGACAACCTTTTGCGCACCGGCCTTTCCGCCACAATCGTTCAGGCCGACCTGCGCCAGTGGGAGCCCGTCACCCCCGCCGACGCCATTCTGCTCGACGCCCCCTGCACCGCGACCGGCATCTATCGCCGCCATCCCGACGTGCTCCATCGCATCGGCCCGCGCCAGATCGCCGAACTTGCCGAGTTGCAGACGGAGTTACTTAGCCGCGCAGCCCAGTGGCTAAAGCCCGGCGGCACCCTGATCTACGCCACCTGCTCGCTCGAAAAGGCAGAGGGCGAAGATCAGCTCGAAACCTTTCTCCGCACCCATCCCGATTTCAGCATCCAGGGCGCGAGGGCGGCCGAACTGCCGCAGGGCATATCCCCCCATCCGGAGGGCTGGCTACGCACCCTGCCCCAGACGCTGGCCGACCAAGGCGGAACGGATGGCTTTTTCGTTGCCCGGCTTGCCCGCGCGCCACAATGAATTAAGATCAGGCCCAGAAGAACTGAGATCTGGCAACGTCAGAAAGGCATCGCTTGCGCCCGACCGAGCCCCTTGCTCTGAACCATAGCTGGCCGCTCTACGACCTGCACCGGCATCTCGCCTCGGTGTCGCTCGACGATCGTACCGCGCGCGATGATCAAGCACTGGCGGAGCGGGGCATTGGCCTGTGGCACTGTAATCTGGACGACGACAGCCTGTGCTGGACCAGCGGCGTCTATGACCTGTTCGGCATAGAGCGCGGCATGACGGTTCCGCGTCCGCTCGCCACATCGCTCTACCAGCCCGACTCTCGCGAGGCGATGGAACAGCTACGCGCCTATGCCATTCGTCATCGCCGTGGTTTCACCGTGGACGTGGATATACGGCCGCTGGATGGCGGGGAATGCACCATGCGCCTCATCGCCGCCCCGATATTGGAGGGCGCGCATGTCGTCGCGCTCCACGGCGTGAAGCAGTTTTTGCCGCGCGGATCGGTGGCGTCACGTGGCCTGGATCCAACTATTTTCAGCCTGCCCTGAACCGCCCGCCCATGACGGCCGAAAAAGGCTGTGGATAAGGTCGAACTGCGTCGTTGCCCTTGACCCAAGGCGCGGCTAGAGCCGACTGTTGATGACCAGCCCTATCCTTATCTCCCCCTCCATCCTGTCCGCCGACTTTGCCCGTCTGGGCGAGGAGGTGCGCGCGATTGACGAGGCGGGTTGCGACTGGATTCATATCGACGTGATGGACGGGCATTTCGTGCCGAACATCACGATTGGTCCGGCGGTGGTGAAGGCGCTCCGCCCACACAGCAAGAAGCCGTTTGACGTCCACCTGATGATCTCTCCAGTGGATCAATATCTGGACGCCTTCGCGCAGGCGGGGGCGGATATCCTGACCGTCCATCCGGAAGCCGGGCCGCACATTCACCGCTCCATCCAGTATATCAAGTCGCTGGGCGTACAGGCGGGCGTGGTGCTGAATCCCGGCACCCCGGCCAAGATGCTCGATTATCTGATCGATGATGTCGACCTGATCCTGGTGATGAGCGTCAATCCGGGCTTTGGCGGGCAGAGCTTCATCGAGAATCAACTGCGCAAGATCGAGGCGATCCGCAAGATGATCGACAAGAGCGGGCGCGACATTCGCCTGCAGGTCGATGGCGGCATCGATTTCAACACTGCCCCGCGTGCGATCGAGGCGGGGGCGGACGTGCTGGTCGCTGGCACCGCCACCTTCCGTGGCGGGCCTTCCGCCTATGCCGACAATATCCGGAAGCTCAAAGGCGGGTGAGCGACAGGCGGCGCATCCCCAGCCCATCGCTTGCGGATACGGCGGAATCAGAACCAGCCGAAAACGGAATCGAGCAGGGCAAGCGCCTCATCCGCGTCGCGGATGACAAGGGCCTGTCGCTGGCTCAACGAGTCGCCAACCGCTTTTACCTGATGAGCTGGAAAACGCCGATCCACGGACGGCGGCTGAAGGGAAAATATCCGCTCAAATTGCTCGCGGTGCCCGATGACGAGATTGCGGGCGATGCGAAGGCTGGTCAGGCGATCCGGGCCGGTTATTTCCTTTTTCGCGGGCTGAAGCAACCGGTCAACACGCTGGATTTTGACCGTCTGGCCGTCATCCCGGCTTTCGCCGATTATCTGCACAGCTTTGCATGGCTGCGCGACCTGTCATCGGCGGCGACGCGGGAACAGGGCGCGCCCATTGCCGAAGCAGTTCTGCGCAAATGGCTGGACGTGCATGCCGAAACGCCAAGCGAACCGGCATGGCGTGCCGACAATGCAGGCTGGCGGCTGCTCTTCTGGTCGGCCCATGCGCCCCTTATCCTGTCGTCCAGCGATCTGGTCTATCGCTCGCTGGTGCTGAACTGCATCGCACGGACGGCGCGGCATCTGGATCGCGGCGCGGACAAGGCGCCGCTTGGCCTCCCGCGTCTGGTGGCCTGGGGCGGGATCGTCGCGGCTTCGATGCTGCTGCCAGGCGGCGCGGCACGCAAGATTTTCGGTGAGGCCGGTCTCAAGCGCGCCATCGAAAACACGGTTCATGGCGATGGCGGCATTATCTCGCGATCGCCCAGTGACCAACTGGACGCCATCATGCTGCTGGCGATGGTGCGGGCGGTCTATGACGTTCGCCGCGAACAGGTGCCGCCTTTCCTCGCCGAAGCGCAGGGGCGCATGGTTCCCGCGCTGCTGGGCCTCACTCATGGCGATGGCGGGCTTGGCAGTTGGCAGGGCACGGGCGCAATCGACCCCGCCATCATAGAAGCTGTGATCCGGGCGAGCCGCGTGCGGGCACGTCCGCTACGGCAGGCGAGCGATTGGGGCTATCAGCGGCTCGTCGCGGGCACGACCATCGTCCAGATCGATGCTGCGCCGCCTCCGGTCGCCCGACTGGCCGAGGCGGGGTGCGCCTCCACCACCGCGATCGAGATCAGCGACGGGCCGCAGCGGCTGATCGTCAATTGCGGCGGCGCGGCGCTTGAGGGCGCATGGATGCCCGATGGCCTCGCACAGGGCCTGCGCACCACGGCGGCGCACAGCACGCTGGTGCTGAACAACAGCAATTCCACGGCCCTGCTCCCCGACGGCACGCTGGGACGCGGCGTCACCGAAGTCGAATTTCACCGGCAGGAGCAGGAAAGCGGCAGCCGGATAGAGATCAGCCATGACGGTTATGTGCGGCGCATGGGCTATGTCCATCGCCGTCTGCTGCTCGTCAGCATCGATGGCCGCGAAATCCGGGGCGAAGACATGCTGACGCCCGCCGCGCGCCGCCGTCGGCCGGTGAAGCTGCCCGCCGAGCTACGCTTTCACTTGGCGCCCGGAGTAGAACCGACCGCCACAGCCGACGGCATGGGCGCGTTGTTGCGCATCGAGATGGGGCCTATCTGGCAGTTCCGCGCCAATGCCGGGAAGCTCGCCATAGAGGAAAGCCTCTGGGTGGATGGAGAAGGCCGCCCGCATGAGACCCGCCAGTTGGTCATCACCGCCGAAGCACTGCCCGGCGGATCGACCATCGGCTGGCTCTTCAAACGGATGAGCTAAGGCCCCTTGCCCCGAATCCTGTCCTTGCCGCATCGCCCCGGCAGGACTAGAGGGCTGCGGCAAGCCTGAGCGGCACTTCGAACAGCAGGAAGCATCATGTCAGACGTCACCATCAAACGCGCCCTCCTTTCCGTATCGGACAAGTCCGGCCTCATCGAACTGGGTCAGGCGCTGGGCAAACATGGCGTCGAACTGGTGTCCACCGGCGGCACGGCCAAGGCTCTGCGCGATGCCGGGCTGGACGTTAAGGATATTTCCGACCTCACCGGCTTTCCCGAAATGATGGACGGCCGGGTCAAGACATTGCACCCCAAGGTCCATGGCGGCCTGCTGGCAGTGCGCAACAATGCCGACCATGTCGCTTCGATGCAGGAACATGAAATCGGCGCCATCGACCTTGTCGTGGTCAACCTCTACCCCTTCGCCGCCACCGTCGCCAAAGGCGCCGAGCGCGAAGAGATCATCGAGAATATCGATATCGGTGGCCCCTCCATGGTCCGTTCCGCCGCGAAGAACCATGAGAGTGTGGCCATTGTCACCGATCCGGCCGACTACGCCCGCCTGATCGCGGAGATGACGGAAAAGGGCGGCGCGACCAGCTATGATTTCCGTCGCATGCTCGCGGCCAAGGCTTATGCCGCGACCGCTGCCTATGATTCGATGATCGCCAGCTGGTTCGCTTTTGCCGATCAGGGCGTCACCTTCCCGGAGACGCTGGCGGTTTCGAGCAAGCTGGGCGCGACGCTGCGCTACGGCGAGAATCCGCACCAATCGGCGGCGCTCTATCTGCCCCTCGGTCCTTCGGCCAACGGCATCGCTCAGGCGAAGCAGATTCAGGGCAAGGAACTGAGCTACAATAATTATAACGACGCCGACGCGGCGCTGGAGCTGGTCAGCGAGTTCCGCGACGGCCCGCCGACCGTGGTGATCGTCAAGCACGCCAATCCCTGCGGCGTCGCCACAGGCGATACGTTGATCGAAGCCTATGAAGCTGCGCTTGCCTGCGACAGCGTGTCGGCCTTTGGCGGTATCATCGCCGTCAACCGCCCGCTTGACGGCCCGACCGCCGAGGCAATCAGCGGCATCTTCACCGAAGTCGTCGCCGCGCCCGACGCCGATGACGATGCTAAGGCGATCTTTGCGAAGAAGAAGAACCTCCGCCTGCTGCTGACGGGCGAACTGCCTGATCCCGGCCGCACCGGCCTCATGATGAAGAGCATCGCTGGCGGCATGCTGGTGCAGAGCCGCGACAATGGCCGCATTACGCGCGATCAGCTGAAAGTCGTGACCAAGCGCGCGCCCACCGAGCAGGAGTTGAACGACTGTCTGTTCGCCTGGACCGTCGCGAAGCATGTGAAGTCCAACGCGATCGTCTATGCCAAGGGCAACAGCACCGCTGGTGTCGGCGCGGGGCAGATGAACCGCCTCGAATCCGCGCGCATTGCCGCCTGGAAGGCTAAGGATGCCGCTGATAAGGCAGGGTGGAGCGAAGCCCGCACCGTTGGCTCCGCAGTCGCGTCCGACGCCTTCTTCCCCTTTGCCGATGGTCTGCTCGCAGCCGTCCAAGCGGGCGCTACCGCCGTGATCCAGCCGGGCGGATCGATCCGTGACGAGGAAGTCATCGCGGCTGCCGATGAAGCGGGCCTCACCATGGTCTTCACCGGCATGCGGCACTTCCGCCACTGAGACAGGCTGGCGGGGCCGTCCACATGCCCCGCCATGCTTACCTGATCGTTAACCATTCCTTAGATGATTTCCGCCAATTCCGATGATAGAAGTTAGCCTATCGGGGGGCATTGCATGCCGGAAATCGACCAGAATGTGGATGTCGCCATCATCGGCGCGGGTCCGGCAGGCCTGACTGCAGCCTATCTGCTCACCAAAAAGGGCTATTCGGTTACCGTTATCGAGAAGGACCCCCGCTATGTCGGCGGGATCAGCCGTACCGTTGAACTGAACGGATTCCGCTTCGACATTGGCGGCCACCGCTTCTTTTCCAAGTCGAAAGAGGTGGTCGATCTCTGGAACGAGATTCTGCCTAATGACTTCATACAGCGCCCTCGGATGAGCCGCATCTATTATGAGGGCAAATTCTACAGCTATCCGCTGCGTGCCTTTGAGGCGTTGTGGAACCTGGGCGTGTGGCGATCGACGCTATGCATGGCGAGCTTCGCGAAGGCGAGGCTGCTACCCAATCGCAATGTCCGGTCGTTTCAGGATTGGACGGTAAATGCCTTCGGGCAGAAGCTGTTTTCCATCTTCTTCAAGACCTATACCGAAAAGGTCTGGGGCATGCCCTGCAACGAGATGTCGGCCGACTGGGCTGCTCAGCGGATCAAGGGGCTTTCGCTCTGGGGCGCGGTAAAGGATGGGCTGAAGCGCTCGCTGGGCCTTAACAAGCGGCCCAATGATGGCATGGCGACCAAGACCTTGCTGGAAAGCTTTCGCTATCCGCGCCTTGGCCCCGGGATGATGTGGGAAGCCGCACGGGACTTCGTGGTCAAGGGCGGCAACCAGGTGCTGATGGCGCATAGCCTCAAGCAGCTGTCGCACGACCAGGGCACCGGTCGGTGGCAGATGGTCGCTCAGGGTCCCGAGCGCGAGGTGCTGCTGAAGGCGCGTCATGTCATCAGTTCGGCGCCGATGCGTGAGCTGGCGGGCCGAATTCATCCTTTGCCCGCGACGCTCGGCAATGCGATGGAGCTTAAGTATCGCGATTTCCTGACCGTGGCGCTGATGATCAGGTCGGAGGATCTGTTTCCCGACAATTGGATCTACATCCATGATTCGAAGGTTCAGGTCGGCCGCATCCAGAATTTCCGCAGCTGGTCTCCGGAAATGGTGCCCGATCCGTCGCTGGCCTGCGTCGGGTTGGAATATTTCTGTTTCGAGGGCGACGGGCTGTGGTCGTCCAGCGACGATGCTCTGGTCGAACTCGCCAAGCGCGAAATGGCAATGCTGGGGCTGTGCGATCCTGCCGATGTGGTCGGGGGAGCGGTCGTCCGTCAGGAAAAAGCCTATCCCGTCTATGATGATGATTATGCCGCCAATGTGCTGAAGATGCGGACGGAACTTGAGCAGCTCTACCCGACGCTGCATCTGGTCGGCCGCAACGGGATGCACCGCTACAATAATCAGGATCATGCGATGATGACCGCCATGCTGACGGTGCGGAACATCGAAGCTGGCGAGCGACAGTTCGACATCTGGGCGGTCAATGAGGACGCCGAATATCATGAAGCCGGCGAGGAAGGCGAAGAAGCAATCGGGCAGAATGCGGCTCTGGGGAGCGTGCGGCGGGTGCCCGGCCGCCTGAAGGCCGCGTAAACCGGCAGTCATGGCATTGATGAACCTTGGCCATCTGACCAGCGCCTTAACCGTCCGCTTCACCATAGTCCGTTATCTGCTGGCCAGCCTGTGCGCGCTTTGCGGCGACATGCTGCTGTTCCTGGCGTTGCTGCGGTTCGATGTGCCGCCCACCATGGCGGGCGCCATCGGCTATGCATCGGGCCTGCTGCTGCATTGGCTGATCAGTGTTAGGTTCGTTTTTCCTTCGGCTGTCGGCCCGACGAACCGGCAGCGTCTGGGCTTTGCCGTCAGCGCGGTAGTCGGCATCGCCGTGACATCCGGCCTGATCAGCGTTCTGGGAGCCGCCGGAATGGCTCCGGCGCTTGCCAAGCTGTTCGCCATCCCCGCAAGTTTTCTATCGGTATATGCGATCCGGAAATATGGCGTCTTCGCCGCTCGCTAAGATCCGCACGGGGTTCACCCGCGACATTGGGGGGGCAGCCACCCCCCGTGCCCGCTGGCTCGTCCTTGCCTGGATTTGCTGTTCCATCATCTTGTTGTGGCTGGCGCGCGACCAGCTAGACATTTTGGGCTTTCGTGATCCGGATGACGCAATGCGCCTTCAGCAGGTGCGCGACTGGCTCGACGGCCAAGCCTTTCTCGATGTCAGTCAGCATCGGGTGAACCCGCCCTTTGGCGGACCCATGCATTGGTCGCGGATCGTCGATATGCCGATCGCGGCGATAATCCTGCTGCTGCGGCCGATCCTGGGCGGCCACTTAGCCGAAGTGGTCGCCTGCTCGACAGTTCCACTGCTGTCCTTGGGTGCGTTGGCATGGGCACTGCATGTTGCTGTTGTTCGCATTGCTGGCAAACCGGCGGCGATACTTGCGCCGATATTGCTGCTGACGACGCCGACCATCCTCGTGCAGTTCGGGGCGTTGCGGATCGATCACCATGGCTGGCAGATACTAATGGCGACGATCGCCCTTGCCGGTATCATGGATTCGCGGCCAGGGCGCGGCGGCGTGGTTGCGGGTGCCGCCATGGCCGTTTGGCTACAGATTTCGAGCGAAGGATTGCCCTATGCCGCCCTGTTCGCAGCTACGTTGGCGCTGCGCCAGTGGCGAGATCAGGATGAGACGCGCCGCTTTGTAGCCTACGCGCTGACCTTGGGCACGGTCGGGTTGCTGTTGCTGGCCGTCCTGCGGGGCACGACTCCGCTGATGCACGCGCAATGCGATGCCCTTTCAGCGCCCTATATCTGGCCATTGATCGCCTTTGCGGTCGTAACCCCGATTGTCTTCCGCATCGCCACCCCGATTTCCGCGACTGGGCGGTTCGCCGCCGCCGGAACCGGCGCATTGGCCGCCGCTGCGCTGTTCATCATAACCGGCAAGTCTTGCCTGACTGGCGATCCTTTCCAGTCGTTGGGACCCGTCGCCTACAAACTCTGGTATTTGCAGGTCATGGAGGGCCGCCCGATCTGGGAACAGGGTCGCTCGATAATGGGGCTCATCCTGCTGCCCCCGATCGCAGGACTGGCCGGGTCGATCATGGCGGCGCGAATTGCCGATACGGCCAAGGCGCGCGACCGCTGGCTGACCGTGGCGTTCCTTTTGACCGGATCGACGCTGGTCGCCATGCTTGTGATGCGGGCGATGTCGGTCGCTCATGTGGTGGCGCTGCCGGGGGTCGCCTGGCTGATGTTGAGGCTATTCCGCCGGGCGCAACAGAAAACCGCGACGATCCCGAGGGTGTTCGCGTCCTCGGCGGTCGCCTTGCTCACACCAGCGGCCTTGTGCGCGCTCTGGATCGCAGCGACGGCGAGCGCGGAGAAAGAGGAGAAATCGCCCACGCCTGCGGGTGAATGCCGCACTGCCGCAGCGTTGAACCCGTTGCGGCAACTGCCCCGATCGACGCTGTTTGCTCCACTGGATATCGGCCCCGACATTTTGATCCGCACCCCCCACAACGTCATCGGCACGGCCCATCACCGGAATGCGGCCGGGATCACGGCGGTGGTCGAGGGCTTTACGGCATCGCCAGCGAAGGCGCGGGCTATTCTGACGGCTTTGAATAATGGCAAGGGGCCAGACTATCTGGTGACCTGTCCCAGCCTAAATGAGTTCAGACATTATGCTCAGGAGCATCCGGGCAGCTTGGCAATGATTTTGGACAAGGGTGGACATCCCGACTGGTTGAAGCCGGTCAGGCTTCAGGGGATGACGTCCTTGCGTGTCTACAGGATCATGCCGCCGAAAAACTGAGCGCCACGCCGTTCATGCAATAGCGCTTGCCCGTGGGCGGCGGTCCATCGTCGAACACATGGCCCAGATGGCCACCGCATCTGGCACAATGAACCTCAATCCTTGGATAGAGCAGAGTCATGTCCCGCGATGTACCGATCGCACGGGGCAAGGGCGCCCAAAAGCTCGGCCAGCCCGTGCCGCTGTCGAATTTGGTCTTCGAACTGAACAAGGCCTGGCCGCACCCCGCGCATTTGAAGATTCCGGCGCGATGTTCCTTGTTCAGCGGACTGGTGAAGGGATGTTCAGTGGCATGCTTGCGCAGCACCTTATAGGCAAGTGGGCTTAGGCGCTTGCGCCACTCAGCATCGGTCAGAGCAAAGGGATAAGCGGCGGCAGCCTCTTCCATGCCCAATCGCCAGAAGGCGAGAGCGGCTACTGCACAGGCGCTACTTTTGAGAAGGTCCCGCCGGGTCATTCCATCTGCCTAGCCGATCGAGGCTGAGCGCCGCCTGAACCATTTCCGGCTGCTGCCCTGACCTGATTTAAGCACATGTCGGCGGAACAGCCAGACGCCCAGACGGATGATGGCGGCAACCCAAATCGCCTGCCAGATGATAGCAAGAATATGGGGCCACAGCGCCGTGTCCTGAGCCGCCCGTGCGATCATCGCGAATGGTGAGGAGAAGGGGAAGATGATCGCGGCAATCTCTGGAGCGGAGCCCATATGATCGACCGCGTAGGTCGCGAAGAAGAAGACGCCCATCTGCGCCATGGTGACGGGCATGTTGAGCGTCTGCACCTCCCGCACGGTTGCGGCCTGTGCGCCGATGCCCAGGAATAACGAGCCCAGCAAAGCATAGGCCATGGTGAAATAGACGCCGCCAAGCAGCAGGAACATGGGCCATCCGACGGCAGGGGTAGGCGGCGCAATGTTAGGACCTGCGAAAATCCGGACGCCCAGGACGACCCCCGCCCCCCAGAAGCCGATGCCGACGAAGCTCATACCGAGCATGGCGATGAGCTTGCCCAGGAAAACGGAGTCGATCGGGACGGCGGCAGCGAGGATTTCGATCACCTTGTTGGTTTTTTCCTCCACAAGGTTGGACAGAACCATGCCCGCGAGAAGCATAGTGAGCAGGAATATCAGGACTTGCGCGGCCCGGCCCGTCAACAGTCGCGATTGCGCCTCGGCGCCCGCGCTGGCTGTAACAAGCTGCTTCTCGATCCGTACATGAGGCAGGCTCTCGCCAGCGACGGCCGCGCTAGCGAGCAGGCTGATATCGCCTTCCAGCATGGCGAGATCGTCGGCTTTGCCGGTGAGCACAGGATGGGTAATCGTGCCCGACACGATGGCGATGAAGCGGGCGTCGCGTCGCATAAGCAAGGCGCGCGGCGCTCCCTTGGGCGCGCGTTGCAGGCGAGGAAGGTTGTCCGCCCCCAATCGGGCGGCCAGAACCTCATGGGCACGTTCCATGCGCACCGCATCTTCCTTCGCCATGGCGATGCCGACGGTGGGGCGCAGGCTTTCAGTCGTGATCTTTTCACCCAGGCCGCCAAATGCCATGCCGATCACGACCGGGAACAAGGGGCCGAGCAGGAACAGGATGAAGGTCTTTGAAAAGATAACGGCGGAAAAATCGCGGCGGGCGATAACCAGAGCCGCGCGCAGAACTTCGCTCATCAGGCGGCCTCCTCTTCCGCATCCTGCATCTGCTGGGCAGCGGCGGCACCCGCGATGGAGACGAATGCGTCATGCAGGCCGGGCCGTTCGATCGAGAGACTTTCGATGCCCGCCTGCCCGTCAAGCAAAGCACGGAGCAGCGGTTCGATCCCCTCATCCGGCAGATCAAAATGCCATGCGCCATCGGCCGCCAGCGTTTCAGCAGGCAAGGCACGGCGCCAGCTGCCATCGCTTGCGCGGGTCCTCAGGCGAACCTGCGGTCGCAGCTTGTCGCGCGCCTCACCCACTGATCCTTCGAACCTGATGCGGCCGCCCGCGACGATGGCGATGCGTTCACAGAGGCGTTCGGCATGCGCGATGACGTGGGTGGAAAAGAGAATGGTGACGCCCCGCCGCGCCTGATCGCGGATCAAAAGCTCCAGCTTGCCCTGATTGATCGCGTCGAGCCCGGAGAACGGTTCATCGAGAACTATCAGCCGAGGTTCATGGATGATCGTGCCGAATAGCTGAACGGTCTGCGCCATGCCCTTCGACAGTTGACGGATCGGCTTGTCGATCGAGCTGCCCATGCCATGTTCGGCAAGCATTTCTCGTGCGCGCTGCCGCCCCGTTTTTAGCGGCAGCCCACGCAGTGCACCCATGAATGCGATCGCTTCCGCCGCCTTCATCGAGGGGTAGAGTCCCCGCTCCTCGGGCAGATAGCCGATGGCCCGCGCCTGACGAAGCGGGACTTCATCCCCCAGCAATCGGCGAGAGCCTTCGTCGGGATCGATGATGCCGAGCAGCGTGCGGAGCAAAGTCGTCTTGCCCGCGCCGTTAGGGCCGAGAATGCCGTAAATGGAGCCCGTGGGAACGGCGAGGTCGATGCCATCGACTGCCCGGAATTTGCCGAATGTCTTGACAAGAGCATGGCCTTCGACGGCATAGGCCGAAGGGGGAGCCGGATTGTTACGGATCATCCACTCCTGATAGTCGCACAGCATGCCAACGCAAACCGAAACCTTGGAACAGCGCCTGAAGGCGCAAGCGCAGCAGCTGGGCTTTGCCGCATGCGCCATCGCGCGCGCGGACGCCGCGCCTGAGGCCGGGCGGCGGCTGCGCCAATGGCTGAATGATGGGTGCCATGGCGAGATGCTGTGGATGGAGGAGCGCGCCGAACAGCGCGGTTCGCCAAACGCGCTGTGGCCCGACGTACGCAGCGTCATCATGCTAGGGATGAGCTATGCTCCGGGCCGCGACCCGCTGGCGCTGGCGGAGGAAGGGGATCGTGGACGCATTTCCGTGTACGCACAGGGGCGCGACTATCATGACGTCGTGAAAAGGGGTTTGAAGAGCCTTGCTCGCTGGCTGGTCGAGGAGCAGGCGAGCGCGCTTAAGGTCTTCGTGGACACCGCGCCGGTGATGGAAAAGCCGCTGGCGGCGGCGGCGGGTCTGGGCTGGCAGGGGAAGCACAGCAATCTCGTCAGCCGGGCGCACGGCAGCTGGCTGTTCCTGGGCGCGATCTATAGCGAGCTGGCCCTGGAACCCGACCAGCCCGAAGCAGATCATTGCGGCAGTTGCACGGCCTGCCAGTCGGCCTGTCCCACCGATGCATTTCCCGCCCCCTATGTCGTGGATGCGCGGCGGTGCATCTCTTACCTGACCATCGAACATAAGGGGCCGATCCCGCCCGAGTTTCGCGAGAAGATCGGCAATCGCATCTACGGCTGCGACGATTGTCTGGCGGTGTGTCCGTGGAACAAGTTCGCTGATGCGGCAGCGGCAAACGGGGCGTTTATCGGACGGGCCGAACTGGCGGCGCCTGAAATTGGCGACCTGCTGGCTTTGGATGACGCGGCGTTTCGGGAGGTTTTCTCAGGTTCGCCGATCAAGCGGATCGGGCGCAACCGGATGGTCCGCAACGCGGCGATAGCGGCAGGGAACAGCGGGAACCCCGGCCTGCTGGCGCGATTGCACCCATTGCTGAGCGATGACGATCCTGTCGTGGCGGAAGCGGCGGCGTGGGCCGTGGAACGGCTGTCGGCGTCGTGACCTACCGCCCCAGCGCTGAAGCGCAGGCGCCCGGATCCGTATCGATGCCGGCGGGGGTGCGGGCGTCGACATGGGTGACGACAGGCTCCTTGCCGCGAGCCGGTGCATAAAGATAGGCGTCCAGGACGCAGCGCCCGTTAGCGAACTGGAGCTTACGCATGCTGCTTTCCCGGATATCAAGCCGAGGCGTACCGAATTGCTGGACAAGGTGGCGCGCGTCCATTCCCATGAGCGGACCCGATTTCATGAAGGCGCTGGCGGGCGGACCAACTGGAGACGAGCGCATCGGCGCAGGCGGCACAATCGACCCGCCGCAAGCTGCCAGTGGCAGCGCAAGCAAGACCGAAAGGATATGTTGGGGGGCTTTCATCGTGACTTGTTCCGGACGCCATGCAGCATGTGCACCGCCATAGCCGCGCTCCAAACGGGCGCAAGCAAGTTGATGAAGGGAATGAGGAACAGAAGCGCCGAAACGAGGCCCATGAGCCACCGGTCGAGGCGGGGGATCGGCAAAAGCCCCGGATGCCGCTGTTCCACCATATCGCTGAGGTCGCGACCGAGGAGATAGGCGTTAAGCGCCAGGAAGAGCAGGACCGTGCCGACGCCGGTGACCAGAAGAAGAAGGTAGACGGGCAGCGCCAGCAAGTTCCAGCCCGCCGTTCGCGCGGCCGAAGCGAGGGCAAGCCGCAAGCTGGGCGTTAAGCCCAGAGGCCGCGCGGCGGCTGCGGCGGCGGGATAGCTGTCCCGTTCGACCGCAGCCACGATGTCGTCGGCGAACAGGTTCATGACTGCCATGGCGATGGTCCGGAAGAGTAGCCATGCAAGCGCGGCGAGGCTCATAGCCGTCACAGCGGCTTCCGCCAGGCCACCTCCACTCCAGCCGAAATATGCGCGCATTGCGTGGACTGCTGTCCAAAGACCCAATCCGGCCAGCGCGAAAATCAGCAGCGTCAACATGAGGGTCTTGGCCAACAGGCGCAGAGCAGCCCGATGGAAGATGACGGGAAAGGCACGAAGGGCGGGGGCGATCACCATTAGGCACGCTATTCCGCGCTCTGCACGCATGGTCAATCTGCAACGTTGCACGCAGCAGCGCGGCTCGATAGACACGGCGCGATTTTGAGCCTTTGAGTAAGGATATCGCGTGACCGCTGCTGCTGCCCCCTCGCTAGATGTTGTCGCGATCGGCAATGCTATTGTCGACGTGCTTGCTCCCAGCGATGACGCGTTCCTTGCCGAACATGCGCTGACCAAGGGCGGCATGCAGTTGATCGACGCGGAGACGGCCGAGGCGCTCTATGCCGATATGGGCGCGGGTAAAGAGGTCAGCGGCGGATCAGCGGCGAACACGCTGGCTGGCCTCGCGGCACTGGGCAAGCGCTGCGCCTTCATCGGGCAGGTGCGCGACGACCAGTTGGGCGATGTGTTCACCCATGATGTGCGCGCCCTCGGTATCCGCTATGACACGCCAGCGGTGGGGGGCGAGGTGCCCACCGCGCGCTGCCTGATCCTGGTGACGCCGGACGCTCAACGCACGATGAACACCTTTCTGGGCGCATCGCAGTTTCTGCCGGAATCAGCGCTTGATCTCGACCTGATCCGTTCGGCGTCGATCCTCTATCTGGAAGGCTATTTGTGGGATCCTGAACAGCCGCGTGCTGCCATGCGCGCCGCGATCGATGCCGCGAAAGGGGCGGGCCGTAAGGTTGCCTTCACCTTGTCCGATGGCTTCGTCATTGAGCGGCATCGGGATGATTTCGTGCAACTCATCGACCAAGGGTTGATCGACATCCTCTTTTCCAACGAGCATGAAATTCAGTCGCTGGCGCAGATCGATGATTTTGACAAAGCGGTGGCGTCATTCGCTGGACGCGTGCCAGTGCTGATATCGACGCGCAGCGAAAAGGGCGCGATCGCTGTGGTGGACGGCGTTCGCTATGAGGTGCCCGCGGCGCCTGTTGCACAGGTGATCGACACCACGGGTGCGGGCGACCTGTTCGCCGCAGGATTCCTTGCCGGTCATATCGAGGAACTGGACGTGCATCACTGCCTCGAACTGGGCGCAGCAGCCGCAGCCGAAGTGATTTCCCATTGGGGGGCGCGGCCCGAGCAGGACCTGAAGCTGATCCGGGCGAAGCTGGGGCGGTAAGACGGCGGAACGCTCCCCCACGTCGACCGGGGAAATCTAAGCCGCCTAAGCTCTATTTGGGTCAGGCGGCTTTCTGGCGCCGAAACAAGGCCCGGTCATCGGGGCCGAAGCCCCAGCGCCAAATGACAAAGCCGTAGACCGCCAGAATCGTCCCCACACCGAAAACAAGTTCGATCCATTCCAGTGCGGGCGGCAGAGCGACGAAGGCCGCCCCCACGATACAGGCAGCGCCACATGCGCTGAGCAATGGCCAGCGCCAGGCATTTACCTTGGCCTTCAACAGATGAGACAAAAGGCGCGCCTTCACCAGCGCGCCGACCCCCAGCGCGATGGTGAGCGCCAGAGCCGGTGCCGCTGCTATCGCCATCGGAGACAGATCAAATCGGCGCGCCAGCAATATGAGCCCAAAGCTGAGCGCGGCCTGCAATCCGATCATGAACAGCGAGATCATCAGATTGCGGTGGCGAGCGATATATACCAGCGCGGATTCGCTGACCACGGCAGTGGCCGCGACGACCTCCGCCAGCAGGAGAAAGGCCAAGGCTCCAGTGCCGCCAACGAAATGCGGCCCGACAAGTCCCATCACCGCCTCGCCGGGTATGCCAAGCGCAAGGGCAATACCCGCCTGCGCAGCGATGATCCAGAAGCCCACCTGACTGACCTGCCGCGCAATGGCGGCAAGATTGCCCTCGGCAAGGTTGCGGGTGATGACCGGCCCCAGAATGGGATCGAAGCTGGTTTTCAGCTTTTGCGGCAATGAGGCGACCTGCTGCGCCACATAGTAGACACCGACAATCGCGGGACTGACGAACAGGCCCAGAATGGCGAGGTCGAGGCGACGCGATCCCCATTCCACGCCATCGGCGGCGGCGAGCGGCAAGTTGCGGCGCGCGAGGCGCCAAAGCCTGCCGAAGTCGGGGCGCCATCCATAGGGTATGCCATAGTGGCGAGTCATGGGGATGATGGAGGCGACGAACGCCGCGATCATGGAAACGACGTAGGAGAGGATCAGGCCATCGCGCGTGGAGTAGAATGCGAAGGCGAAGGCGCCAATGCTGATAGCCCAGGGTTCTATGATGGACCTGGCGCGAACTGTTGCCCCAATGTCGAAGCGATAGGCACAGGCGGCGAGCGCAACGTCGGACCCCGCGACGGCGATCACGATGAGCGCGAGCAAGCGGTCAAGGCCATTGATGCCGCTGTTCGGGAACATCGCTTGAGGGAAGGCAACCAGTAGGCCGCTGCCGATCGAGGCAGCGATCAGCGTCACAAGCATCGCGTCCGTGACGACATGGCTGTGCGGGCGCTCGGTCTGAGCCAGCGCGCCAGCCAGACCGCGCTTCAGCCCGAGCGTCGCCAGTTGCGCGATGAATTCGACGACAAGGACGGCATAGGCAAAACGGCCTAACGCATCGGCGCCGTACCAGCGACCGGCGATGAAAAGGAAAGGGAGGCGAGCGGCCAGGCGCAGAAGAAAGCCGAAGATGTTCGTCCGGCCACCTTTGGCAAGCGCCGCGATGTCATCCTGTTGCGCGGAGGAAGCCTGCTCAGCCGGCAAAGAAAGTGGTTCCCCCTGTCGCGTCATATTCTCTGGTGCCGGATGGTAAACAATAAATGATCGCAGGGCGACGGGTTTATTCGGGACGCAGGGGACGGGCGAGCAGCGCGTCGATGACTTCGCCCAGAGGGGCTGCGTCTTCCAGCAAGGCACAGACAGCTTCGACCACCGGCATCTCGACGGATGCCGCGCGCGCCGCCTCGCGCAGCACTGGCGCGGTAAAGGCGCCCTCGGCAACGGTGCGACGATTGGCAAGCAGTTCGGCAGCCGATCGGCCTTCGCCGAGCCCCTTGCCCAGCGAGAAATTGCGGGAGTTGGTCGAGGAACAGGTGAGGACAAGGTCGCCCAAACCTGACAAGCCTGATAGCGTTTCAGCGCGAGCGCCGCGCGCGAGGCCAAAACGCGTCATTTCGGCAAAACCTCGGCTGATGAGCGATGCGCGGGCATTCAGGCCAAGGCCCGCTCCGTCTGCAACGCCGCAAGCGATGGCGAGCACATTTTTGACGGCGCCGCCAATCTCCGCGCCCACGATGTCATCGGACAGGTAGGGACGAAAGGCGGGGCGGGCGACACGTGCCGCGATACGCCCGGCAAGCTGGGCATCATCGCAAGCCAAGGTGACGGCGGTGGGAAGCCCCCGCGCGACTTCATGCGCGAAGGTCGGGCCTGACAAAACGCCGATCGGCGAACTGGGCTGGGCCTTCTTGGCGACTTCCGACATGAGCAGGCCGGAGCCAGCTTCGATCCCCTTCGAACACAGGATGAGTGGGATACCGGCAGGAAGTCCCGCCACGACAGCGCGCAGGTGCTGAGCCGGGCTGACGATCAGCAGCAGTTCCCGGTCAGCCATGTCCGCCATGTCCCCCGTCGCCTGCACGGCTGGATTAAGGGGAATCCCGGGAAGATAAAGGGGATTGAGATGATCCTGGTTTACGGCGCTGACGACGTCCGGCTCAAGCGCCCATAGACGAACATCCTCACCTTGCGACGAAAGGGTTTGCGCCAGGGCCGTGCCCCAGGCGCCCGCTCCTATGACACCCGCCTTCATGCCTTCACTCCTGCCCCGCGCGCTTTTTCGGCATCCGGATCCAGCGGCCAGCGCGGCCGAGCTGGAACGGTAAGATCATCGACGAGCCCCGCTGCATAGCGTTCCGCGCCGGCCCAGGCGATCATCGCGGCATTGTCCGTGCAAAGCCAAAGCGGTGGCGCGACAAAAGGTAGATCATGCCGCGCGGCCAGCGCCTGGAGTGCTGCCCGGATTGACTCGTTGGCGGCAACCCCACCCGCAACGACCAGGGCGGTTATCCCGCCCAGCGCAGCAAGCTGCTTTTCAGTCCGATCGACGAGGCAATCTATCACTGCCTGCTGAAAGCTCGCGGCGATGTCTTCGGTCGAATATTGTCCCGATTGCGCGGCGCGCATTACCGCGCTCTTGAGACCGGCGAAGGAGAAATGCGGCTCGGTCGTTCCGACGAGCGGACGCGGTAGGGGAACGGCCTTAGGATTGCCCCTTGCCGCAGCCCGCTCGACCGCCGGACCTCCGGGGTAGCCGAGGCCAAGCAGCTTGGCGGTCTTGTCAAAAGCCTCGCCGCTGGCGTCGTCAATCGTGGTGGCAAGGCGGGCATAATCGCCAGGCCCACGAACATGGAGCAGCTGGCAATGCCCGCCGGAAACCAGCAGCAGCAGATATGGGAATTGCAGCGTCGGATCGGCAAGCCGGGGCGACAGGGCATGGCCTTCGAGATGATTGACGGCGACCAGCGGCTTGTTGACGGCATGGGCGAGCGCCTTGCCGGTAACCAGCCCGACCATCACGCCGCCGATCAATCCGGGGCCTGCCGTCGCGGCGATCACGTCAACCTGATCCAGGGTCAAATCTGCGTCGGCAAGTGCCGCTTCGATCAGGGGAGCCAATGCCTCGACGTGGGCGCGGGCCGCTATCTCAGGCACGACGCCGCCATAGGGGCGGTGCGCCTCCTCCTGCGTGGCGAGACGGTGGGCGAGTATCTTCCCCTCAGCCGTCACCAACGCTGCCGCAGTTTCGTCGCAGCTAGATTCCAGGCCGAGGATGATCGTCATTGCTGCTTCCATCTAATGGCCGTGGATATTAGAGCAAGCGGCATATGACATCGCAATCTTTCACGCCTGATCGCCCGCTCCGTCTTGGTACGCGAGGTTCGCCGCTTGCACTGGCGCAAGCGCGCATGACCGCCGAGGCGCTGTGCGCGCGGCATGGCTGGGGAACGGACGCGATCGAGACCGTGATTGTCCAGACGAGCGGTGACCGGATTCAGGACCGGGCGTTGGCGGAAATCGGCGGCAAGGCGCTGTGGACGAAGGAACTGGATCGGGCGCTGGTGGAAGGTCAGATCGACTTTGCCGTCCATTCCATGAAGGATGTGGAGACTATCCGGCCTGCGGAAATCATGGTTGCGGCCATGCTGCCCCGCGCGGATGTTCGGGATCGGCTGGTCGGCGCGGAAAGCTTTGCGGCCCTGCCCGAGAAGCCGGTGGTGGGATCAAGTTCCCCCAGGCGGGCGGCGCAGGTCAAGCGGCTGCGGCCTGACGCGCAGGTCGTGCTCTTCAGGGGGAATGTCGCGACGCGGCTGGCGAAGCTGGCGGCTGGGGAGGTGCATGCGACCTTGCTTGCGTCGGCGGGGCTCGACCGGCTGGGGCAGCCGGACGTCGGGACATGCATCCCGCTTGACGTCATGCTGCCAGCGCCATCGCAGGGCGCAGTGGGCATTGAGACATTGAGCGAAAACGCCAAAATGCGGGAGCTGCTGGCCGGGATCAACGATAGCGACACGTTCGATTGCGTGATGGCCGAACGAGCGGTCCTCAAAGGGCTGGGCGGGACATGCCATTCGCCCATCGCGGCTCTGGGGCGGCTGGAGAATGGGAAGATCCGCCTCGCAGCCGAGATATTGAGCGCTGACGGGCGCGAGCGGGTCGATGACATAAGGGTCATCGCACGCGGCGATGTCAGCGCGGCGGAGGCGCTGGGACGCTCCCTGCTCGACCGTGCCAGCGCGGAACTGCGCGCTCTGTTCGAGGCGTGAGGCCGGTCATCATCCTGCGGCCAGAACCGGGTGCGAGCGAGACGGCTGCGCGGGCAAGGAAGCTGGGCCTCCAACCCCGGCTTTGCCCATTGTTCGAGGCACGGCCGATCGGCTGGAACGCCCCTCCACCCGAGCGGTTCGATGCGCTATTGATGACCAGCGCGCAGGCGGCGCGGCTCGGCGGATCGCAGCTTGTCCGCTACCAGGCGCTGCCCGCCTATGCGGTCGGCAGCGCTACCGCCCAGGCGATGGCAGAGCATGGTTTTGCAAATGTGGTCATCGGCGATCAGGACGGCAGCGCCATCGCGGCGCGAATGGCGGCGGACGGGCACCGGCGGGTGCTGCATCTGGGAGGCACGACCCTCGCACCGATAGAGGCGGGGCAGTTGCGTATCGAGCGGGTGGCCGTCTACACAATCGGCGCCCGGCCACCGGCACAGCTTGATCCTCAGCTGGAACCGGGGGCGATATTGCTGGTTCATTCCCCGCGCGCGGGCGCCAAGCTTGCAGAAATGATCGCCCCGGAGCAGCGGGGCGACTTCCATGTCATTGCCATCAGCCCGGCAGCTCTTTCAGCCTGCGGACCCGGCTGGGCCAGCGGCGAAGCGCCCGACAGGCCCGATGACGAGAGGATGCTGGCTCTCGCGGCACGATTGTGCGAATGATCGCGCCAAGATGGAAGAAAGGTCCTCAATGAGCGAAGAAGGCGGCGCGACAAGCGTCACGGCGATTGCGCCGGTTCCTCCGCGCAAACGGAGTTCCTGGCCGATCTTCGCTTCCCTGTTGCTTGCCTTTGTCATCGGCGTTGCGCTTGCCATGGCTACGATGCTGTATTTTCAGGGCCGCTGGAAAGATCGCGCGCAACCGCCGGTCGCTGCCACCGACCCCTATTTGCGCCCCGGCGTCGCCCTACGCCCACTGTCCGCAGACGCGGCGCAGATGCTGGACGGCAGGGTGGTACAGCTGGAAGATCGGCTCAATCGCATAACCGTAGAGGCTCAGGCAGCATCCGGAAATGCAGCCCGCGCCGAGGGACTGCTGGTCGCCTTCGCCGCGCGCCGTGCGCTCGATAGCGGGATGCCTCTCGGCTATATCGAAGGGCAGTTGAGGTTGCGCTTTGGCCAGGCGCAGCCGCGCGCCGTGGCAACGATCATCAATGCGGCGCGCGAGCCGGTCACGATTGCCGACCTGCGCGCCGGACTTTCCGGCGTCGCCGATCAATTGACGACGCCCGGGCCGCAGACGAGCTGGTGGGAATCGGTGGAGCATGAGGCCCGCGAACTTGTCACCATCAGGCGGACGTCCACACCCTCTCCGCGTCCGGAGGCTGCGATGGAACGGGCACTGCGCTATGTCGATGCGGGGCGGGTAGGTCCTGCTCTTGCGGAGGTGGAGAAAATGCCCGGCAGGGCGGCCGCCGACAGGTGGATGCAGTTCGCCCGCCGCTATATCGAAGCACGGCGGGCGCTCGACCTGATCGAAACCGCAGCCATATTGGAACCGCGCCAGCTACACGGCGTCAGTGGTGGGCCAGTCACCCAAACCTCTCCCCTCGCGCCCTGAACTGCCTGTCATAATCGACCAGCCGTTGAGACAGCCGCGCGAAACCATTGGACGCGCGGCGCATTTGTCATGAGAATGTCATCTTTCGCCTTCGGGCCTTGGAGACTGTTTTCTCGTGCCGCCTTATGTCGATTCGATCACCAGCTTCTGGAAGGGCCGCGTAGCGCAGCATCCTGGTGATGCAGTGCGGCCTTCCCTGCGGCATCTGCTGGGCAACGCGTCCATGCCGATCGATCTGGCGCGCAGCCGTGCCCGAGCCGGTGCCTTATCGCGAGCGATAAAGGGCGATGGGCGCCACATCCTGCTGATCCCAGGCCTGCTCGCTTCAGAGCAGCGGATGGAGATGATGCGCACGATCCTTCAGGCTGCGGGATATAGCGCTCACAGCTGGGACATGGGACGCAATCTGGGTCCCCGGCCAGACACGCTCGAGCAGATCGACCGGCGAGTGGAGAGGATTCGCAGGGAGGCCGATGCACCAGTGACTCTGGTGGGCTGGAGCCTGGGAGGGCTGTTCGCACGAGAATATGCCAAGGTCGCGCAGGAGAAAGTTGCTGGCGTCATCACCATGGGCACGCCTTTTTCAGGCGATCCCCGCGCCAATCATGCTTGGCGGCTATACCAATTGGTGGCGGGTCATCCTGTCGATTGCCCGCCTTTTGCCTGCAGTCGGGAGGTAAAGCCGCAGGTCCCCACCATTGCCCTATGGTCGCGGCGCGACGGGGTTATCGTGCCGGAATGCGCAAAGGGCAGGCACGGCGAGCGCGACAGGGCCATTGAGGTGGATTGTACCCATATGGGCTTTGCTGTCGCGCCCGAAGGCATATTGGCTGTGGGCAAGGCATTGGAGGCGTTGGGGCACGAATATGGCTAGGGCGCAGCTTCCAATTATAATGTCTTCAATCTGAACCACTCCACCCGTTCGGGCTGAGCTTGTCGAAGCCCTCTTTTTCTTAAAAGAAGTAAAGCCCTTCGACAGGCTCAGGGCGAACGGTAGGAGATGGTGCCGCTTCAAAAACTACGGCCAGCATCACGCAAGGCGCCGAAGCGCCTCATCCCTGCCGATCAACGGCAAGAGTTGCGCCATGTCGGGACCATGGTCGAGGCCGGTCAGCGCGCGGCGGAGCGGCAGGAACAGCGCCTTGCCCTTTCGCCCCGTCCGATCCTTGAGCGCACCGGTGAGCGCGGGCCAGATGTCGGGTCCGAAGTTCAAATCTAGCAGCATTTCCCGAGCAGTTGCGAGGAAGGTGCGATCATCCTCGTCATCGGGCGCAGGCGCTTCGACCGGGCCAGTCACGATGCGCCACCAATCGGCGGCTTGCCCAACATTTTCGAGGTTCGGTCGGATGGCGTTCCAGCCTGCTTCATCCATCCCGGCAGGCAGGCGCCCCGACACGGCGTCATAGGGCAGAAGATGCACGATCTTCTGGTTGAGTGCGGCAAGTTCCGCTTCGTCGAAACGGGCGGGCGCTCGTCCGAAATGCGCGAAATCGAAGCTTTCGACCAGCGGCTCGACATTCGTGAACGGCTCTACCGGCAGTGATGTGCCGAGGCGGGCGAGCAGGGATAGAACAGCCATGGGCTCCAGCCCGATCTCGCGGAAATGGGCGACGCCTAGCGAGCCCAAGCGCTTGGAGAGCTTGCCTTCGCTCCCGGTCAGCAATGCCTCATGCGCGAAGAAGGGGAGCCCGGCCCCCAAAGCGGCGAACATCTGGATTTGCGTCGCCGTGTTGGAGACATGATCTTCGCCACGCAGCACATGGGTTACGCCCATGTCCACATCGTCGATCACGGATGGGAGCATGTAGAGCCAGCTGCCATCGGCGCGGCGGATCACCGGGTCGGACAGCAGCTTGGGGTCGAAGCGCTGATCGCCACGGATGAGGTCGGTCCAGACGATCGGCTGATCATGATCAAGCTTGAAGCGCCAATGGGGTGTGCGGCCTTCGGCTTCATAGGCGCCAATCTGATCGACGGTCAGCGACAGGGCGGCGCGGTCATAGACCGGCGGAAGTCCCCGGCCGAGCAGGACCTTTCGGCGCAGCTCCAGTTCTTGGCTCGTTTCATAGGCCGGATAAACATGGCCTGACGCCTTCAACTGCTCGAACCGGCTTTCATACAGGGCGAAGCGATCCGACTGCTTTTCCTCCCCGTCCCAGTTCAGGCCGAGCCAAGACATATCCGCCCGGATCGCGTCGGCATATTCCGCGCGGGAGCGCTCAAGGTCCGTATCGTCGAGGCGCAGGAGGAACTTGCCCCCGCTTTTGCGCGCCCAAAGCCAGTTATGCAGCGCGGCGCGGATATTGCCGACGTGAAGGTTGCCGGTTGGCGACGGGGCAAAGCGGGTGATGACAGTCATGAGCTTAAAGGGTCCGGAAAGCGTTGGTGATCGGATAGCGGCGATCACGCCCGAAATTGCGCATGCCGAGCTTCACGCCCGGAGGGGATTGGCGCCGCTTATATTCGGCGACATAGAGAAGGCGTTCGATGCGGGCGACCACATCCTTGTCGAAACCGCGCGCGACAAGCTGCTCGACTGACAACTCCTCCTCCACCAGGCCGTACAGGATCGGGTCCAGCACCTCATAGGGAGGCAGGCTGTCTTCGTCCTTCTGATCGTCCCGCAATTCCGCGCTTGGCGGCTTGGTGATCACGCGTTCGGGCATGACCGGACCGGATGGGCCAAGGCCGAGCGACGAGACATGCTCGTTCCGCCAACGGCTGAGGTCGAAGACGGTGGTCTTGTAGGCGTCCTTCAACACCGAATAGCCGCCCGCCATGTCGCCATAGATGGTGGCGTAGCCGACCGACATCTCGCTCTTGTTCCCGGTAGTCAGCAGCATATGGCCGAACTTGTTCGACAGGCCCATCAGCGTCACGCCACGAATGCGGGACTGGAGATTTTCTTCGGTAAGGTCACGCTGCCGCCCCGCAAAAGCATCGGCCAGCATCGTGTCGAAGGCCGCCACGGCAGGCTCGATCGGGATCGTGTCGTAGCGGATGCCGAGCAAGCGGGCGCATTCGACGGCATCGTCCAGGCTGTCCTGACTGGTGAAGCGCGACGGCATCATCACGCTCCAGACGCGCTCCGGTCCCAGGGCGTCCACGGCCACCGCTGCCGAGAGCGCCGAATCGATGCCGCCTGACAGGCCGAGGACGACACCGGGGAAACCGTTGCGGTTCACATAGTCGCGCAGGCCAAGCACCATCGCATTATAGATGTCGGCCGGGCGGCTATCGAGTTCGTGGCGCTCGCCGGGGATGCAGACCCACTGGCCCTCCCATTTTTCCCAATGGGTGAGGACGAGCGCTTCCTCCCAGTCAGGCAGCTGGTGGGCGATGCTGCGGTCGGCGCCCATGACGAAGGACGCGCCGTCGAATACCAGTTCGTCCTGCCCGCCGACGCGGTTGAGATAGACGAGCGGCAGGCCGGTTTCACGCACGCGCGTACCAGCGACGGCGTTAATGCGGCGGTCGTCCTTGTCGACTTCGAACGGGCTGCCATTGGGGCTGATGAGGATCTCCGCACCTTCGGCCCGAAGGTGCGCGGTGACGAAGGGGAACCAGATGTCCTCGCAAATCGGCACGCCGATCTTCACGCCTTTGAAGTCGATCGGCGCGGGAAGCGGGCCGGGCGCGAACAGGCGCTTTTCATCGAACGTGCCATAATTGGGCAGCTCGCGCTTTTGGCGGATGGCAGTAACGGCGCCATCTTCCAACAGGGCGACAACATTGAACAACACGCCTTGCGACGCGACGACCGTGCCGACCAGCATGGCCGGGCCGCCGTCCGCCGTCGCCTGGGCCAGACGATCCAGTTCATGGTTGGCGCGATCGACCAATGCAGGCTTCAACACCAGGTCTTCGGGCGGATAGCCGATCAACTGGAGCTCAGGGAAGACGATGAGGTCGGCGCCGGTCGCGCGCGCTCGCCATTCCAGCATCGCGTCCGCATTGGCCTTCAGGTCGCCCACGCTCTGTGTCATCTGGGCAAGGGCGATCACGAGTTTGTCGGTCATGCCCGCGCCCTAGTCCATTTTGCCCCCCTGCGCAAAAGCGCCTTTCCAGTGAGGGCAAGCGCGGCTAAAGGGGCCGCGTTTCGCGCACCGTCATCCAATCGTCACAGGGGTTTGGCCATGAAACTCATGACCGGCAATTCCAACAAGCCGCTTGCGGCCGCAATTGCAGATTATATCGAGATCCCGCTGACCGATGCGAGCGTCCGCCGCTTCGCGGATGAGGAAGTTTTCGTGGAAATTCACGAGAATGTCCGTGGTGAGGATGTGTTCGTCATTCAGTCGACGGCCTATCCGACGAACGACAATCTCATGGAATTGCTGATCATGATCGATGCGCTGAAGCGCGCGTCGGCCAAGCGAATCACTGCGGTGGTTCCTTATTTCGGCTATGCCCGGCAGGATCGGAAGCCCGGCCCTCGCACGCCGATCTCGGCCAAGCTGGTGGCGAATCTGATCACCACGGCGGGTGCTGACCGCGTGCTGTCGGTCGATCTACATGCTGGGCAGATTCAGGGCTTTTTCGACATTCCGACCGACAACCTGTTTGGCGCCCCGGTGATGTCGGCGGATATCCAGGCGCGTTTTGGCGACCGTAACCTGATGGTCGTGTCGCCCGACGTAGGCGGCGTGGTGCGCGCCCGCGCGCTGGCCAAGCGGCTGGACAACGCCCCCCTCGCCATCGTGGACAAGCGCCGCGAGCGCGCGGGCGAATCGGAGGTGATGAACATCATCGGCGACGTGAAGGGCCGCTTCTGTGTCCTGATCGACGACATCGTCGATTCGGCGGGCACCCTCTGCAATGCCGCCAGCGCGCTCAAGGCCGCAGGCGCCGAAGAGGTGGTAGCCTATGTCAGCCATGGCGTGCTGTCGGGTGGCGCGGTTGCGCGCGTCGAGGCGTCGGAACTCAAGGAACTGGTCATCACCGATTCGATCCAGGGCACGGACGCGGTGTGCACCGCCAAGAGCATCCGTCACCTGCCGATTGCCCCGCTTCTGGGCGAAGCGATCAAGCGGATTGCGGACGAAAGCTCGGTTTCCAGCCTGTTCGACTAAGCACAAGAAGTTGCGCCGCGCGACTTCTATGAGGCGCCTGGCAGCAACACTATGGGCAGGCAGAATAGCAGGATTAGTCCGCCAACGACCCTCTGAGCGCGGGAAATGCCAAGCGGCTTTCCCTGCCAAAGCATTGGGCAGGCGAGCAGTGCCAGCAGCAGGAGCATGTTGGAAAGGGCGGCTGATCCGCCGACGGGCGCGTCCTGCCGCAGGGCGAGCGCGCCCAGCAAGGCCGCGAAACTCAAGATCCACCCGATCAGCGCCACAGCCATTCCCTTCCGACACGAAGCGATAAACGGCGCGGGTTGAGGAAGCTTAAACGGCGGCAGCCCAAGGATCATAGGTGCCGAAGCTCCAGAGGTTGCCTTCCAGATCGAGCGCCTCGTAGCCTCGTCCGGGATAGCCGTGATTATCATGCGGCTCGTTCACCACCACTGCTCCCTGGTTGCGGGCATGGAGGCAGTGGGCGTCGGCGTCCGGCACCACTACATAGATGCAAGTTGTAACACCGCCCAGATCGCGCGGTGTCGTCCAGCTGTAGAGCGACTCGGCCTCGCCGTCGCGCGCGCTGCCCAGCATGACCATGCCGTCGCCCAATATGAGCTGTGCATGGTGGATGATGTGGGGGTCCGCTTCGTCCTCATAACAGGCGTGCAATGCAAAGCCGAAAGCGTCTTGCAGGAAGTTTATTGCCGCTGGAGCATCGGCATAGCGCAGGCCGGGGATCAGTGGGGAGCCAGGCATGTTTTCCCTCCTTCATCGCGATCAGGGACCGGATTGGCCAAGCCTAGCGCAGCAGGCGCTTTCCGGCTAGGCGGGAGCGATGACGACCCGCGATGACCTGACCCTTGCCCACCGCCTCGCCGACGCCGCGGCAGCGGCGATCCGGCCCTTTTTCCGCGCGCGATACGACATGGAATTCAAGTCGGACCAATCGCCGGTGACCGAGGCCGATCGGGCGGCGGAAGCAGCGATCCGAGCCATACTGGAAAAAGAACGCCCGCAGGACGGCATTATCGGCGAGGAATATGGAGCGACACGCGAAGATGCGGAGCGGGTCTGGATCCTTGACCCGATCGACGGCACGCGCAGCTTCATCGCGGGACGGCCGATCTTTGGCACGCTTATCGCGCTGACTGAGGCGGGATGGCCGACGGTCGGCATCATCGACCAGCCGATCGCACAAGAGCGCTGGGCAGGTATGATGGGCCAGCCCACGACCTTCAACGGCGCACCCGTCACTGCCCGCAGTTGCCGATCGCTTGAAGAAGCGATCGTCGCCAGCACCGGGCCGCAATATTTCCCGGGCTGCACCGGCGAGCATTTCTCGCGGCTGGCTGGTCAGTGCCGCGACACCGTATGGGGCGGCGATTGTTATAATTACGGCCTTATCGCGTCGGGCCATGTCGATATCGTCGTCGAAGCCGGGTTGAAGCTGCACGATATCGCCGCGCTCGTCCCGGTCGTGGAAGGCGCAGGCGGGCGGATGTGCGATTGGGCGGGCGACCCCATCACGGCGGATAGCGACGGACAGGTTATTGCGATCGGCGATCCTGCGCGGCTGGACGATGTGCTGGAAGCGCTTGCCGAGGGGCATCACGCTCATTGATTTTTCAGGCATTGATGTTTCAGGCGGCCAGCGCCGTTACTGCTTCAGCATAGATACGCGCGCTCTCGTCATCGAAGCAGATGAACAGGATGAGGTCGAAGGCCGACGGGAAAGCCGCAAGCTGGCCCCGCACCGCCTGGGCCGCGACCCGAGAGGCCTGCTCTTTCGGATAGCCATAAATGCCGGTGGAGATGGCGGGGAAGGCTATACTGTGGAGGCTATGCTCCCGCGCCAGATCGAGCGATGATCGGTAGCAATTGGCGAGCAACTGGCTTTCGCCCGAAGCCCCGCCCCGCCATACGGGACCGACGGTATGAATGACATGGGCAGCAGGCAGGCTGTAGCCGCCCGTGATCCGTGCCTCCCCTACTGGACAGCCGCCCAACATACGGCATTCGGCGAGCAGTTCAGGCCCTGCCGCTCGATGGATCGCACCATCCACGCCGCCTCCCCCCAGCAGGGAACTATTGGCGGCATTGACGATCGCGTCCGTTGCGCAACGGGTAATGTCGCCAGTTCGGATTTCCCAGCGGGCGGTGCCGAAGATCATATCGCTGCCCTCGCGATAAATTGCGTTCGCAGCATTACCCTAGAAAATCCCCAGAAACTTCTTCTTTTGCTTCTTTTCTTCCCTGGCGTTGGCCTTGCCGGACTCTTCCTTTGAAGTTGTGCCCCGGCCTACGTCATCTCGGGGCTTCCCACCTTTCGTCCTCTGCGCAGTGGCGGTCGCACCTGCCAGGACGGGGCCGCACGCTGCGCTCTTGGCGTCCCCCACATCGACAAAGGCCAGGACGGCAGCAAGCGGGCTCGCCGCGATCCCCAGCGCCGCCGCCGCACCGCCACGCGCGATCAGTTCAGGACTGATGACGTTGATGCCGGGCTTCGCGAAATAGCCCGTGATGCCGACCGGCGATTGGCCGGAAAACAGGCTGAACTTCTTGCCGTCTGCGCGGAAGGCGAGATCGAGGCTCTCGTTACGGAAGGAAAAGCCGCCCCGTCCAAGCATGACGTTCTTCTTGGTATCGATGATGATCGGGTCCGCCGCCGCGATGCCGTTGCGAACCGTGAAGGCGATGAGCCCGCAATTGATCTGGACAGGTTCCTTCAGCTTCTTTTCGAACATCTTCGTGATGAAGGTGCCTATGTCCAGTTCGGCAAGCTGGACATTGCGTGCCCACATGGTGCCAGCAGGCAGAATGACCGCGATCCTTCCATTCGCCGTGCTAAGCGAATCATGCACAGTGTTGCCCGAACCTGTCATTTGCGCCCGCGCCTTGATGATGCCTGTGGTTCCCGATTCCTCGACACCCCAACGGCCAAGGAGCTTGCCCATGGGTGTCGGTGACAGGCGCACATCGTAGCGTGTACGCACCGGCTGAGCCCTCGCGTTTATCTCTATGTCCGAACTGACATGTCCGCCGGACATGTCGAAGGTGAGCGGCGACAGCGTCAGCAGGCTACGCTCCAGCGCGAGGGTAAGGCCGATATTGGAAATGGGCACATTGGGCGCCCGGACTTGGCGCACATCATAGCGGACATTGGCGTCGAAGTTACGCAGCGCCTCTACCCTGAGCGGTGCGTCGGGCAAGACGCGCGGCCTGCCGCCGACATTCTCGATCGCGCCACTGGCGCCCTGAGCTTCCAGCTTGTGAGGATTGTAGCCGATGAAGGGACCCACATCGACGATATCAAGGGTGTGGGTATTCAGGTCCGCCTTCAGGCGCAGGCGGTTGTCGGGCAGCGACACGGTCATGCGCCCGGAAAGGTCGCTGTCTCCGAACCGGCCCTTGAGATGGGTGAAGCGCCATTCTCCACCCTGCTTGGTAAGCGCGGAGGTGAAGCGATAGGTGCGGGTTTCAGGGATGGCGACGCCCAGAAAGTCGAACAGCAGGGCAAGATTGGGACCGCGCGTCAGCAGCCGCAGGTCCGCTCCCTCAATCTCGGTCGCGCCGGGCAAGGTGCCACTAACCTCCAAAATTGTCGGGCCGGACTGTGCGTGGAGCGCAAGACTGTTCTTGCCGCCTGTTACAGTTTCGTTGGGCGAGAGCAGTCCTCCGCGCAAGGTAAAGGGACGGCCCCGCATCGTGCCGTCGCCGGAAAAGCGGATGTCGCTCGCAAAGCGCGTGTCCTGCGCCTTCACCGTTTCGAAGCTTATGTCGGTGGACAACTGCATCCGGGGGTCGCGATAGCGCAAGGTCGTTCCGGCAAGCAGCGCGCGGCGGACGAGCGGCAGATTGAGCGGCTCGCCCTTCTTATTCGGGTCACCAAAGGTCCATGTATTGCTCTTGCCATCCCTAGACCATTCCAGGTCAGCGGCGGCGTTGCGAAGCTCGAGCCAACGGACGCGATATTGGTCGCCAAAGATCAGGCTGAGCGGCGCGATCCGCGTGTCGATAAGGTCGGAATGGAAGAAATGCGGCCGACTCGCCCACGGCGTGTTGGCGATCGTCATTCCCTCGGCGCGAAACTTGATCGTGATGGGCGCGAAATAGAGCTGGAAGTCACCGGCGACCTTGACTGGGCGCTCCAGCCGACTGGTGAGGAAGCGCTCGAACGGATGTTTGAGGAAACGGCCCTTCGTGACAAACAGGATCAGCCACAGCAGGAAGATCAGGCCGACGATATAGGCGATCATACGCAGCGGCAGGGGAACATTGCGCCATTTCTGACGCGCGGAGGACCAATAATGGCCGACGCCTCCTGCCCCGCTATCGGGAGCAGGAGCCGATTTCGCCGGTGTGCCCGGCCGCAGGGGATCGGCGTCGGCCATGGCGCAAGAACGCCCTTCCCCTGCTTTGGGTCCGAATCACCTTGCTTTCCGGCGGCTGGCCGATTATGCGCGCCCCTTCGCGATATTTGGAAGGACCGCCCGGCTAACTAGGGCTGCCGTGGCTGTCCGTAATCGTCGCGCTGAAAAAGGAGACGAAAATGCCCAAGCTCAAGACCAAGAGCGGTGTGAAGAAGCGCTTCAAGTTCACCGCTTCCGGCAAGGTCAAGCACGGCGTCGCTGGCAAGCGTCACCGCCTGATCAGCCACAACGCAAAGTATATCCGCCAGAATCGCGGCACGTCCGTGCTGTCGGATTCCGATGTCGCTCACGTGCGCCTCTGGGCGCCCTACGGCCTGAAGTAAGGAGTAGAGGCACATGGCACGCGTAAAACGTGGTACGACCACCAAGGCGAAGCATAAGAGGATTTTGGATCAGGCGAAGGGCTATTATGGCCGTCGCAAGAACACGATCCGCATCGCTCGCCAGGCCGTCGAAAAGGCCGGCCAGTACGCTTATCGCGACCGCAAGGTCAAGAAGCGCACCTTCCGCGGCCTGTGGATCCAGCGCATCAACGCTGGCGTCCGCGCCGAGGGCCTGACCTATTCGCAGTTCATGCACGGCCTGAAGCTGGCTGGCGTCGATCTGGACCGCAAGGTTCTGGCCGACATCGCAATGCACGAAGGCGAGGCGTTTAGCGCCATCATCGCCCAGGCGAAGGCTGCGCTGCCCGCAGCTTAAGCTTAGAACGGTCGCAAGATCGTCCAAGGGGCGCCGGGGCAGATGCTTCCGGCGCCCTTTTTCGTTTTGCACCTGCCGTTGGCCCTGAGTAACCATTAAGCTTGTCGGAATGGCGTATCGAGGGGCCAATCCTTAAATGCATGCCTCGACTTCGCTCAGCCCCTACTCAGCGGGAGTGGTATGGAGGTTGTCCCGGCAGCGCATTACCGGGGTGCCGTCTCTCTCTTCGTCATTCCCGCGAAAGCGGGAACCCATCTCCCGAGGCATCCATGAAGCCTGAGACCAACCCCACTGTTTATCTTCTAGCAAGCCGAAAGAACGGCACCTTGTACATCGGTGTGACCTCCGACCTTACAAAGCGCATCTATCAGCATCGAAACGGCTTGATCGAGAGCTTCACGAGCGACTACGGCGTCAAGCGCCTTGTCTGGTTCGAACCGCATGACGCGATGGAGAGCGCAATCCAGCGCGAAAAGCGGATCAAGAAATGGAACAGGCAGTGGAAAATCGAGCTGATCGAAGCTGGAAATCCTGACTGGGACGATCTGGCGCTGGGTTTCGGCTTTGAGCCATTGCCCTCTCTGCGCTGCGACTGATCGAGAGGTCAGGAGATGGGTTCCCGCCTTCGCGGGAATGACGAGATAGTGAGATTGTGATGAGTGAGATTGCCAATCTGAAAGCCGGCCTGGTCGCCGACATCAATGCCGCCGACACGCTCGACGCGCTGGAGGCCTTGCGTGTGGGGGCCATGGGCAAGAATGGCGTGGTGACGGGGCTGCTCAAGACATTGGGGTCGATGAGCCCTGAGGATCGGCTGGAGAAGGGACCGCCGATCCAGGATCTGCGGGAAAGCGTCACCTCTGCACTGGCCGAGCGCAAGGCGGCGCTGGAGCAAGCGGCACTGGATGCGAAACTTGCAGCGGAAAAGATCGACATGACCTTGCCCGCTGATCTCGGCGCGCAGGGGTCGGTGCATCCGGTGAGCCAGGTCATGGACGAACTGGCGGAGATTTTCGCGGACCTTGGCTTCTCCGTCGCAACAGGGCCGGAGATCGAGGACGACTGGCATAATTTCACCGCGCTCAACATTCCCGAGACGCATCCGGCGCGGGCGATGCATGACACCTTCTACTTCCCCGACGCGGAGTCCGGGCAGAAGATGCTACTGCGCACCCACACCTCGCCGGTGCAGATCCGCACGATGATGAACGGCGAGCCGCCGATCCGCATCATCGCGCCGGGCCGTGTCTACCGGTCGGACAGTGACGCAACGCACACGCCGATGTTCCACCAGATCGAGGGGCTGGTGATCGACAAGGGCATCACCCTTGGCCATCTCAAATGGACGTTGGAAACCTTCCTCAAGGCTTTCTTCGAGCGTGACGATATCGTTCTGCGCCTGCGGCCGAGCTACTTCCCCTTCACCGAACCTTCGGTCGAGGTGGATGTCGGCTACACGCTGACCAATGGCCAGCGGGTGATCGGCGGCGACGGCGACGCGCCGGGTGGCGGCTGGCTGGAAGTGCTGGGCAGCGGCATGGTCAACCGGCGGGTGATCGAAGCGTGCGGGCTCGATCCGGACGAATGGCAGGGCTTTGCCTTCGGCACCGGCGTCGACCGGCTCGCCATGCTGAAATATGGGATGAACGACTTGCGCGCTTTCTTCGACGGCGATCTGCGCTGGCTGAAACATTATGGCTTCTCGGCGCTGGATGTGCCGACGCTGAGCGGAGGAGTGGGCGCATGAAGTTCACGCTGAGCTGGCTCAAGACGCATCTCAATACCGATGCCGACCTGCCGACGATCCTCAAGACGCTCAATGATATCGGCCTTGAGGTCGAGAGTGTCGAGAATCCGGCGGAGAAGCTCGCGCCCTTCCGCATCGCCATGGTGCTGACGGCGGAGCCTCACCCGCAGGCGGACAAGTTGCAGGTGCTGACGGTGGATGCGGGCGATGGAGCGTTGCAGGTCGTGTGCGGTGCGCCCAACGCTCGGGCGGGCCTCGTTGGCGTGTTCGGGACCGAGGGCGCGGTGGTGCCCGTCAACGGCATGGTGCTCAAGAAAACTGCCATTCGTGGGGTCGAATCCAACGGCATGATGTGTTCGTTCCGGGAGCTGGAACTGGGCGAAGATCATGAAGGAATCATCGAATTAAACGCGGATGCGCCGGTGGGGCGGGTCTATGCCGAGTGGGCCGGGCTCGATGACCCGGTGATTGATGTCAGTATAACACCTAATCGTCAGGACTGCATGGGCGTGCGGGGGATTGCGCGCGATCTGGCGGCGGCAGGGCTGGGGACGCTGAACGCGATCGTCGTGCCCACGGTTGAGGGTGTTGGGCCGGGGCCGGACGTGCGGATCGAGGATGAAGATGGCTGTCCGGCCTTCTTCGCGCGCACGGTCAGGGGCGTCACCAATGGCGCGTCGCCCGAATGGATGGCGCGACGGTTGAAAGCGATCGGGCAGAAGCCGATCAGCACGCTGGTCGATATCACCAACTATCTGATGATCGACCTTGGTCGGCCGTTGCATGTGTACGACATGGCCAAGCTGAAAGGTCCGCTAACCGCCCGTCTGGGCAAGGCTGGCGAAGAGGTGCTGGCGCTCAACGGCAAGACCTACGCGGTGGATGAAACGATGACCGTCATCGCCGACACGCAAGCGGTGCACGACATTGGCGGCATCATGGGTGGCGAGCATTCGGGTGCCAGCGAGGCAACGACCGACGTGCTGATCGAATGCGCCTATTTCACGCCCGAACGCGTCGCGGTTACAGGACAGAGACTGGGCCTGACCAGCGACGCGCGGGGACGGTTCGAGCGCGGGGTGGACCCGGCATTTCTGGATGACGGATTGTCGATCGCGGCCGATCTGGTGATGAAGCTGTGCGGCGGCAGCGCCAGCGAGGCGACGCGCACCGGCATGCCACCCGTGGCAAACAAGATCATCCGCTATGAAACCTCGCAATGCCTGACGCTGGCGGGCGTTTATGTGGACGATGCCGAGCAGAGGCGCGTTCTGGAAAGTCTGGGATTTGGCGTCGAGGAACATGAGTCCAGGTTCGACTATGAGGACGGCACGCCAGTAACGACGCCCGCTCACTGGTCCGTCAGCGTGCCCAGCTGGCGGCGAGATGTCGATGGCTGGCCCGATCTGGTCGAGGAAGTCGTGCGCATCGTAGGACTGGATCAGGTCCCTTCCACCCCCCTGCCCCGCATGCCCGGCGTCGCCAAGCCAACGGCAACCGGCGAGCAACTGATGGAGCGGCGGGTACGGCGGACGGCGGCAGCCCGCAGCCTCGCCGAGGCGATCAACTGGTCTTTCATTTCGGAAAAGGAAGCGGCCTCTGTCGGCGGTGGCGACTGGACGCTGGCGAACCCGATTTCCGAGGATCTGAAGGTCATGCGCCCCTCGCTGCTGCCCGGCCTGCTGTCCGCCACGCGGCGGAACATGGACCGGAGCGCGACTTCGGTACGGCTGTTCGAGGTGGGCCGTCGCTATTTCAGTGACAAGGAACGGGCCACGGCCGGTTTCGTGCTGGCGGGCGAGAAAGTCGCGCGCGGATGGCAGACGGGCAAGGCACAGGCATTTTCCGCCTTTGACGCGAAGGCCGAAGTCATCGCCCTGCTGGCCGCCGCCGGAGCGCCGGTGGCGAACCTGCAATGCTTTGGCGAGGCATCGGGCGCCTACCATCCGGGTCAGTCGGGGACATTGCGCCTTGGCCCCAAGGTGGTGCTGGCCGAATTTGGCGTGCTGCATCCTTCGCTGGCTAAGCAATTCGGCATCAGCGGCACGGTAGTCGCGGGCGAGATTTTCCTCGATGCGATCCCGGCCAAGCGGAAGAGCGGCTTCATGCGCGCACCCTACGCGCCGCCCGCCTTGCAGGCAGTGAAGCGTGATTTTGCCTTCGTCGTTGACGAGGCGATCGAGGCGGACGCGCTGGTGCGCGCGGTCAAGGGCGCGGACAAGAAGAGCATCGTGGATGCGCGCCTGTTCGACGTCTTTGTCGGGCCGGGCGTGGATGAGGGCAGCAAGAGCCTGGCGATCGAGGTGACGTTACAGCCGGGCGAGAAGAGCTTCTCGCAGGAGGAGCTGGACGCCATCAGCGCCGCTGTCGTGAAGGCGGCGGAGAAGCTGGGCGCGACATTGCGGGGGTGAGGGAAACCTCGCCATTCACATTGGGGTCTGGCTGACTGATCCGAAGGGTGAGTAGCGAGGCTGGCTTTACGCCATTGAAGAGAAGGACTTCGACAAGCTCAGTCCGAACGGAAATAGTGAGCTGGATCTACAGGATCGAATGGTGAGGACTGATGGACGAGCTTGTAACGATCGCGTCGGACGGGCTGACCGCCGCCATCAACCCGCTGGGCGCGGAGCTTTGGTCGCTCAAGGATTCTGCGGGGCGCGAACTCATGACCGATGCCGATCCGCGCTGGTGGACGGGGCATGCGCCCTTGCTGTTTCCTTTCGTAGGGCGGTCGCGCAACGATGTGTATCGGCTGAACGGACATGATTATCCGATGCCGCAGCACGGCTTTGCCCGGCACATGGCGTTCGCGCAGGTGGAGCATCTGCCTGAATCGGTGATCTTCCGGCTGGAGGCGGACGCGGCGACGCGGGCAGCCTATCCGTTCGATTTCCGGCTGGACATGCAGTTCGCTGTCGCGGGCGGCACGTTGATGATGACGGCGACGGTCATGAACCGGGGGGAGGCGGATATGCCCTTTTCCTTCGGCTATCATCCGGCCTTTGCCTGGCCCCTGCCTTTTGGCGGTTCGGCGGACGATCATCGGATAGAGTTTGAGAAGGTGGAAACGGCACCGCTGCGCAAGGTGGGGGACGAGCCGGGCCTGATCGCGCGGGAAAGCGTGGCATCTCCGGTGAAGGGCAAGGTCCTGCATCCCACTTATGCCATGTTCGAAGGCGATGCGCTGATCTGGGACGCGTTGGAGAGCGATAGCCTCTATTGGGGTGTGCCGGGGGGGACGCGGCTGAAGATCGACTTTCCCGATACGCCATGGCTGGGGCTGTGGCAGAAGCCGGGAGCGCATTATCTGTGTGTCGAGCCTTGGGCCGGGATGGCTGACTTGGTCGGGTTCGAAGGGGACGTCTGGGAGAAGCAGGGCATCATGCGCCTGCTGCCGGGCGATGAGCGGCGGTTCCGCATGGACGTGACGGTCGTGGACGTGTAACGGCGGCTTCCATGATTCCGTTCGGGCTGAGCCTGTCGAAGCCTCTTCCCTGGAAGGAAGTAAAGCCCTTCGACAAGCTCAGGGCGAACGGTTGTTTTTGTACCGAGCCCCCGACAACATCATGACCATCCCATCCCGCCGCACCTTCGCGATCATTTCCCACCCTGACGCGGGCAAGACCACGCTGACCGAAAAGCTGCTGCTGGAAGGCGGCGCGATCCATCTGGCCGGTGAGGTCAAGGCGCGCGGGGCCAATCGGCGCGCGCGGTCGGACTGGATGAAGATCGAGCAGCAGCGCGGCATTTCCGTGACCAGCTCGGTCATGACGTTCGAACGCGACGGCATTACCTTCAACCTGCTGGATACGCCGGGGCACGAGGATTTCTCCGAAGATACCTATCGCACGCTGACGGCGGTGGATTCGGCGGTCATGGTGATCGATGCGGCCAAGGGTATCGAGCCGCAGACGCGCAAACTGTTCGAGGTTTGCCGGTTGCGCAACGTGCCGATCATTACCTTCGTCAACAAGGTGGACCGCGAGGGGCGCGACACCTTCGCCCTGTTGGACGAGGTGGCGGACGCGCTGGCGCTGGACGTGTGCCCGATGAGCTGGCCGGTCGGCATGGGTGGCGAGTTTGAGGGGATTTACGATTTCGCCAAGAACCGGCTGCGGCAGCCGAGCGGCCCCAGCAAGGAGTTTGAGGGCAAGCAAGTGTTTGTCGAGGGCATCGATGATGATGCGCTGGCCGAGCATATTTCCGCGCGGGGCCTCGAAAAGCTGCGCGAGGAAGCGGAGCTGGCGGTCGGTGGCTATGCCGATTTCGATCTGGCGGCCTATCGCCATGGCGATCTGACGCCGGTCTATTTCGGGTCGGCGCTCAAGCTGTTCGGCGTGACTGAGCTGATCGACGCCCTGGCCGCCCATGCGCCGCCGCCGCGTGCCCAGCCGGCCGAACCGGCGCCGGTCGAGCCGGAGAATAGCGAAGTCACCGGCTTCATCTTTAAGGTTCAGGCGAACATGGACCCGCAGCATCGCGACCGCATCGCCTTCATGCGGCTATGTTCGGGCAAGTTCCGGCGCGGCATGAAGCTGACGCCGAGCGGGTCGGGCAAGCCGATCGCTGTGCATTCGCCCATCCTCTTTTTCGCGCAGGACCGTGAGATTGCCGACGAGGCGTTTCCGGGCGACATCATCGGTATTCCCAACCACGGGACGTTGCGGGTCGGCGACACGCTGAGCGAGAAGGCGGGGGTGCGCTTTACGGGGCTGCCTAACTTCGCGCCGGAAATATTGCGGCGCGTGGCGCTGAAAGATCCGACCAAGACGAAGCAGCTGCGGAAGGCGCTGGACGATCTGTCCGAAGAGGGCGTGATCCAGGTTTTCTATCCCGAGATCGGCAGCAACTGGGTGGTCGGCGTGGTCGGGCAGTTGCAGCTGGATGTGCTGATTTCGCGGTTGGAAGTCGAGTATAAGGTGGCGGCGGGGCTGGAACCCTCCCCCTTCGATACGGCGCGCTGGATTTCCGGCGATGATGCGGCGGTGAAGGACTTGGCCTCGTTCAACGTGGCGAACATGGCGAAGGACCGGGACGGCAACCTCGTCTTCATGGCGAAGAGTGCGTGGGATGTGGGTTACCAGCAGGAGCGGCATCCCAAGGTGAAGTTCAGCGCGACCAAGGAACGCTGAATTTTGGCGGTCGGGGGATGAACGCCATCCTCTACAGTTTCCGGCGCTGCCCCTATGCCATGCGGGCGCGGATGGCGCTGATCATCAGCGGGCAGCAGGTGGAGTTGCGCGAGGTCGTTTTACGCGACAAGCCTGCGTCTATGCTGGCGCTGTCACCCAAGGGCACGGTGCCGGTGCTGGCGTTACCCGGCGACGACGTGATCGACGAAAGCCTGGACGTCATGCGCTGGGCGCTGCGCCTGCATGATCCGGAGGGCTGGCTTGAGGGGGATGATGCGGCGCTGGTCGCCGCCAATGACGGGCCATTCAAGCAACATCTCGACCGTTACAAATATGCGACGCGCCATGGGTCGGACCCGCTGGAACATCGAGCCGCAGGGATGGCGTGGCTGGGCGCATTGGAGGCGCGGCTGGAGGGCAGTGCTTTCCTGTGCGGCGCGCGCAGGATGCTTGCCGACATCGCGATCTTTCCGTTTGCGCGACAGTTTGCGGCGGCTGATCAGCTATGGTTTGACGCACAGCCCGTGCCGCGTGTGCAGGCATGGTTGCGTGCTTTGATCGGGTCGGAATTGTTTGACCGCGCCATGACACGCAGAGCCGCATGGCAGCCGGGTGACGCGGCGGTCTTTCTTTAGCGGCGCAGGAGGAACACGGCGTGCTCGGCGAACAGGTTGGCGTTCGCGTGGGTCGTTTCCTTGTCCCCTTTGAGGAACCATTGGCCATCGATCGTCCAGCCGCGATCCTTCACCAGCGCGCGGAAATCATCGACGGTGACATGGTGGATGTTGAGCGTGTCGTACCAGGTATCGGGCAGCAGCCGCGTCACTGGCATGCGCCCGCCCCACATCAACGACAACCGCCCGCGCCAATGGGCGAAATTGGGGAAGGAGACGAAGGCTTGGCGGCCAATGCGCAGCAGTTCCTCTACGACCAGATCGGGACGGCGCGTGGTCTGGAGCGTCTGGCTAAGGATCGCATAGTCGAAGCTGGCGTCGGGATAATAGGCAAGGTCCGTGTCGGCGTCGCCCTGCACCACCGACAGGCCCCGGCCGACGGCCGCGGCGACATTGCCCGCGTCCAGTTCCAGCCCGCGCGCATCAACCTGTTTCGTGTCGCGCAGCGCGGCCATGAGCGCTCCGTCGCCGCAACCGACGTCGAGGACTCGTGCGCCGGGGCTGACGGTGCGGGCGATCAGGGCGAGGTCCGGCCGAAGCGTTTCGCTCATGCGCGGCCGCCCTTGAGGAAGCCATCGACGACGCGGTTCAATTCCGGGCATTCGAGCAGGAAGGCGTCGTGGCCGAAGGGGCTCGACAGTTCGACGAAGCTGGCGTGTGCGCCGCTGGCATTCAGGGCGTGGACGATGATGCGGGATTCGGCGGTGGGGTAGAGCCAGTCCGTGTCGAAGCTCACGAGGCAGAAGCGCGCCTTGGACGGGGCGAAGGCGGTGGCGAGGCTGCCGCCATGATCCTCGGCAATGTCATAATAATCCATCGCGCGGGTAATGTAGAGGTAGCTGTTCGCGTCGAACCGCTCGACGAAGCTCAGACCCTGATGGCGCAGATAGCTTTCGACCTGGAAGTCGGCGTCGAAGCCGAAGGTCTTGGCATCGCGCCCTTGCAGGCGGCGGCCGAATTTCTCGGTGAGGCCGGCTTCGGACAGATAGGTGATGTGCGCGGCCATGCGGGCGACCGCTAGGCCTGCGCCGGGCACCTTCCCGTCAACATAGTAGTCGCCCCCGCGCCAGTTGGGATCGGCCATGATTGCTTGGCGGCCGACTTCGTGGAACGCGATATTCTGTGCGCTGTGGCGAGCGGTCGAGGCAATGACGATGCAGCTTTCGACGCGCTCGGGGAAGATGGTGGGCCAGCTGAGCGCCTGCATGCCGCCCATCGAACCGCCGATAACGGTTTTAAGTCGCTCTACTCCCAGATGATCCAGCAGCATGGCCTGCGCACGCACCATGTCTGCGATGGTGATCACTGGGAACCTCATCGCGTAGGGTTCACCGGTCGCAGGATCGAGGACAGCAGGACCGCTCGATCCCATGCAGCTGCCCAAAACATTAGCGCAGATGATGAAATGGCGATTCGGGTCAATTGGCAGACCCTCCCCTACCAAGCGCCACCACCAGCCTGGCCTGCCCGTCACCGGATGCTCAGACGCTACATATTGATCCATCGTCAGCGCGTGGCAGATGAGGATGACGTTCGACTTGTCCGCGTTCATCCGCCCATAGGTTTCGTAGGCGATGTCGACGGGCGCGAGCGCGGCGCCGCTGTCCAGCCGCAGGGGGCCGGACAGGCGGACCTGGCGGCGGAGGCCGAAACGGCTGTCGTCGGTGAAGGAGGCGCTGGCCATGGTGCAAGCGGGCTAGGACCGTGGAGGGGTGCTGTCAATCGGTGGGGAATGGTCTAGGACGGGGGCATGAGCCAGACCCGCATTCCGATCGTCGCTTATGGCCCCCTGTCGCCCTATCTGGAGGAGCGGTTGAAAGCGCGGTTCCTGGTGCATGCATTGGCGGCGGATGCCGACCCCGACACATTGCCCGAGGCAGTGCGGGAAGCGCGCGCGCTGGTGTCGTTCGGCGCGACCGGGGCATCCGCGGCGATGATGAATGCGCTGCCCCGGCTGGAGATGATCGGGCTGTTTTCGGTAGGCTATGACAAGGTGGACATCGCGCATGCGCGAACGAAGGGCATCAAGGTCAGCAACACGCCCGATGTGCTGACCGACGATGTCGCCGATCTGGCCGTCGGACTACTCTATGCGACGGTGCGCAACATCGCCGCCAATGATCGGATGGTGCGGTCGGGCAGATGGGCGCGCGGCGAAACGGTGCACCTGAGCAGGAGCGTCACGGGTCGACGGATCGGAATATTGGGGCTGGGAAGGATCGGCCGGGCGATCGCGCGGCGGGTGGAGCCGGTCGCGGGCGAAATCATCTATCATAATCGCAGACCTCAACCCGACACGCCCTACCGCTATGTGGACGACCCGATCCAGTTCGCGCGGGAGAGCGACGTCGTCATCGTCGCGACATCGGGCGGGCCGGAGGCACGCGGGCTGGTCGATGCGGCGATGCTGGATGCATTGGGGCCGCAGGGCGTACTGATCAACATCAGCCGGGGGAGCGTGGTCGATGAGGACGCGCTGGTGGCGGCGCTTGTGCAAGGACGGATTGGTGGCGCCGGGCTGGACGTGTTCGCACAGGAACCGCACGTGCCCGAAACATTGTTCGCCATGGATAATGTGGTGCTGCAACCGCATCAGGGGAGCGCCACGGTGAACACCCGCAAGGCGATGGCCGATCTGGTGCTTGCCAATCTTGACGCGTGGGCGGCGGGCGAACCTCTGATCACGCCGGTCGTATAGCAGCGCTTTGCCTTTGGTGCGGATGACGCTAAAGCGCGGCCATGACGAAACCTGCTCCCAAGGAATGGATTCTGGGCATTTCGCCCTATGTGCCGGGCAAGGCGGCGGCCGACGACGGACGCCCGCTGATCAAGCTCAGCGCGAATGAAAACCCGCTAGGTACCGGCGCGGCCGCGCGAGCGGCGCTGGTCGCGGCGACGGCCGACCTTGCGACCTATCCTGATCCGGGCGCGGCGAAGATGCGCGAGGCGATTGCGGCGGTGCATGGGCTTGATCCCGCTCGGGTGATCTATGGCACCGGGTCGGACGAGCTGCTGCACATCGCGGCGAGCGCCTATGCCGGACCTGGGGACGAGATACTTTACGTCCATTACGGCTTTTCGGTTTACGACATCGCCGCGCGGCGGGTCGGCGCGACCCCGGTGATCGCGCCGGACAAGGATTATGCGACCGACGTGGACGCGCTGCTCGCCTGCGTGACGGACAAGACCAAGGTCGTTTTCCTCGCCAATCCCAACAATCCCACGGGCACCATGACGCCGCGCGAGGAGATTGCGCGGCTGCACAAGGCGCTGCGGCCGGACATTTTGTTCGTGCTGGATCAGGCCTATGCCGAATATCTGGACGCAGACGAGGATGATGACGGGTTGGAGCTGGCGAAGAACGCGGCCAATGTGCTGGTGACCCGCACCTTCTCCAAAATCTATGGCCTTGCGGCCGAGCGGATCGGCTGGGGCTATGCCAGCGCGGAGATTATCGATGCGCTGCATCGCATTCGCGCGCCGTTCAATGTGACGACGGCGGGGCAGGCGGCGGCGATTGCGGCGGTGAAGGATCAGGCTTGGGTGGATGCCAGCCGGGCGCACAATCGCACATGGCGGGCCTGGCTGGCCGATGAGGTTGCTTCGCTGTCCAACCATGGGCTGCGGGCGGTGCCGAGCAAGGCCAATTTCCTGCTGATCCTGTTCAATGGCACGCTGACGGCGGAAGCGGCGATGAAGGGGCTGTGGGACGAAGGCTTCGCCACGCGCTGGCTGCCCGGACAGGGGCTGCCCAATGGGCTGCGCATCACCATCGGCACTGAAGAGCAGGTGCGCGCGGTCGCAGCGAAGCTGCGCGCGATGGCGGAGGCGGCCTGAACCATGCTGCCTTTTTCCCGCGTCACCATCATCGGCCTTGGCCTGATCGGATCGTCCCTCGCGCGGGCGATCCGCGAATATATGCCGACGGTTCGGGTGACGGGGCATGATGCCGACCCAAATGTGCGGCAGATCGCGCGGGCGATCGACCTGTGCGACGATGTGACCGACACGGCGGGCGCCAGCGTGACCGACGCCGATCTGGTCGTGCTGTGCGTGCCGGTGCGGGCCATGGGTGCGGCGGCGGCGGAGATTGCGGACGATCTGCCCTCCGATGCCATCGTGAGCGATGTGGGATCATGCAAGGCCGATGTGCTGGCGCAGCTGAGCGCGGCCCTGCCCGGACGAGTCATCATCCCCGCACATCCGGTCGCCGGGACGGAAAATAGCGGGCCGGAGGCGGGGTTCGCCAGCCTGTTCCAGGGCCGCTGGTGCATCGTCACGCCGCCTGCCGGAGCCGATCCGGCTGCGGTCGAGCGCATTTCCGAACTTTGGCATCGCGTGGGCGCCGATGTCGAGACGATGGACCCGCAGCATCATGATCTGGTGCTGGCCGTGACGAGCCATCTGCCCCACCTTATCGCCTATACGATCGTTGGCACGGCGAGCGATCTGGAAGATGTGACCCAGTCCGAGGTCATCAAATATTCCGCAGGCGGTTTTCGCGACTTCACCCGCATCGCGGCGTCCGATCCCACCATGTGGCGCGACGTGTTCCTGGCGAACAAGGATGCGGTGCTGGAGATGCTGCAACGTTTCTCCGAAGACCTTTCGGCTTTGCAGCGGGCAATCCGGTGGAATGACGGGGACACGCTGTTCAACCTGTTCACGAAGACGCGGGCCATCCGGCGGTCGATCATCGAACAGGGGCAGGATGATCCCAAGCCCGACTTCGGGCGGCGTCACTAGGACCGATCGACATTCAGTTCTGGCGATCTGCAAATAGCGGTTCTCCGCGCTTCCGGTGCTCACGTACTTTGAGTACGCTGCGCTCCGGGTCACGGAAAACCACCATTTTCGACACGCCATCTCCTGAATGTCGATCGGCCCTAGGACTTAGCGCCTTTCAGCTGGGATCACTCGATCCCGTTTGGGCTGAGTTCAGCGCGTTGATCGCCGCATGGACGCGAGCTTCCGCCTCGCGGCGATCGAGGCCCGCCGGAATGATATCGCCCACCTTGTAGGTAATCGTGCCCGCGCGCTTCATGAATTTGCCGCGCGGCGACAAGAGACCGCTGTCAATCGCGATCGGAACGACTGGCAGGCGAAGGAGGGAATAGAGGCCCGCGAAGCCCGCACGCAGCGGGGGCGTTTCGCCATGAGGGACGCGCGTGCCTTCTGGAAAGAGGCAGACGGCGCGGCCCTGATCGGTTGCGGCGCGGGCGGCGGCTCGCAGGGTTCGCAGGGCACTGGCTCCAGCGGTGCGCTCAACCGGAATAAGGCCGTACAGCCGACCGATACGGCCCCACAAAGGAATGTCGAGCAGTTCGCGCTTTGCCGCGATGACTGGCCGATCGAAGATGCAGAGCAGGTCGATGGTTTCGAACATCGACTCATGCTTGACGATATAGAGATAGTTGCCGTGCGGCAGGTCGCCTTCGATCCGCACCTTTTGCCCGAGAAGCCAGCGCGCGCAAAAGCGGTGAAAGCGGCCCCATGCCGTCGCCACCACGGGAACCCCCGCAGGCCATGGCCATGCCACAGCCAGAGCGGCAAGAACCAGCAGCAATGAGCCGCTGTAGAATATCAGCATGAAGACAAGCGAGCGCAGGGCGGTGATCATAAGGCCGTTCTTCAAATCCCGACGAGCGCGGCGGCGCGGCGGAGGAGATATTTATTATATTCCCGCATCAGCACCCTCAGGCTGGGTCTGCTCGGCACCGCGTCATAGACGATCGTCAGATTGCCCGGGACCGCCTGCCGCAGTTCAAGCGCGGCGCGGCGCATGTGCCAGTCAGTCGTGATGAGGCGGACGGTGCGGAAGTCCCTGCGCTCCAGCCAATGCGCGGTTTCGATGGCGTTGGAGCGGGTGTCGATCGCTTCGCGGCCCAAAGTGATGCAGCAGGAAAATAGCCGTTCGGGCCTTTCATATTGCGCCGCCAGTTCCGCCGGGCGGACGGAGCGATCGACGCCCGAGATCAGCATTCGCTTTGCCGCGCCCTCTTCAAGCAGGGCAAGGCCACGGTCGATCCGGCCAGCGCCGCCCGTCAGCACGACGATGGCGTCTGTCGCGCGGCCATCGAGCGGCTGGGGCAGGAAGATCGCGAACCAGGCGAAGCCCAATATCCAGGCGAGCAAGGTCACCGCAAAGAGGCGGACAATCATAGGAGCCGCCCCAGGGATCGCAGCACGGTCCACCGTGCGGCCAGCGTCGAGAGCAGGACGCCGCCTATGGGCAGGGTGGCAAGGATCAGCCAACTGCTCCACGGCAGGCTGATCGCCGCCAGCAGATCGGACCCTGTCGCTGCGAGCCGGGTGCCCAGCAGGATGATGACCAACAACGCGGTGACAAAGCCCAGCAGGCCGCCGAACAGCGCGTCGAGGCCGATGCGCCGTTGGAAGAGCCGGGCGATCTGCACATCGGTGGCGCCCATCAGGTGGAGCACGTCGATCGTGCCGCGATGGCTGTCATGCGCGGCGCGCGCGGCGAGCACGACGATGGCGGCGGTGGCGAGCGCCATCAGCAAAACGATGCCAGCGGCGAGGCCACCTAGCGCGGCAAGCAGGCTGCCGAGCGGCTGGAGGAAGGCGGCGTGGGGTTCGACGCGGATGTTCGGCGACAGGGTAGCGAGGGCGCGGCCCAGCCGCTGCACCTTGGCTGCCGTGCCGCCGGGCGTCAGTTCGACGTCGATCAGCGCCGGGATGGGCAGGTCGCCGCTCGCGGCATCCTGGCCGAGCCACGGGCGGATCTGGTCAGCGAGGGTCGCCGGATCGACCGGATGGACAGCGCGAACGTCAGCGGATTTGCGCAACAGCCGGGCTGCCGCGCCGCTCAGCGCCTCGCGCCGGTCGGCATTGGCCTCGACAATCTGGACCGTGGCACGTCCAGCAAGGTCGGCGCCGACCGACTGCACCGCCGCCGCAAGGCCAAGGCCGGAGGCTGCGGCAAGAACGGTCAGGAACATCATGATCGCGATCACCCAGGGCATGGGTCCGGCGACGCGGCCTTCGGGCAGCAGCCGGTGGCGGGCGGCAGCGGCGGCGCGGCGATCTGCGCCCGTCATAATGCTGCCGCGCCCTGCGGCCGGGGCGGGTAGCGCAGCGATCCGGTGGGATCGGACAGCCGTCCCTTGTCCAGCCGCATCATCTGCGCGCCTTCCACCTGACCGATCAGCGGCAGGTCGTGGGTCGCGACGACGATGGTGGTGCCGAGGCGATTGAGCGCTTCGAACAGGGTGAGCAGGCGGCGGGCCATATCGGCATCGACGTTGCCGGTGGGTTCGTCCGCGACGAGGATTTCGGGCCGGGCGATGACGGCGCGGGCGATGGCGACGCGTTGCTGCTCGCCGCCCGATAGGGTCGCCGGGCGCGCCTGCCCCCGGTCGCCGAGGCCCACCCAGTTGAGCATTTCGGAGACCGAAGCGTCGATCTCGCTTTCCTCCATGCCTGCGACCCGCAGCGGCAGGGCGATATTATCGTAGGCGGACAGATGCGCGACCAGCCGGAAGTCCTGGAAAACGACGCCGATGCGGCGGCGAAAGCCTGGCAGGCGCTTGCGGGGGAGTGTCACCACATCCTCCCCAAACAAGCGGATGACGCCGCGACTGGGGCGCTGGGCGAGGTAGAGGAGCTTCAGCAGCGACGTCTTGCCCGCGCCCGACGCCCCGGTCAGGAAATAGAAGCCGCCGCCATGCAGCGAGAAGCTGACGTCGGACAGCGTCTCACTGTCCAGACCATAGCGCAGGCCGACATTTTCGAACTGGACGATCGCCGACATGCTTCGATGAATGCGCCTGCGCGCTCCCTGCTTCCCCTTGGGTACAGCCATGGCACAGCGGGCGGCCACGCGTAAAGCGCCAAGCGCCTTCATCCGCCGAGTCGCGGCATCTTGCACCCGCCCATTCAATGCCGCTTGCCCTCGAGTCCAAGCCATGGCTATGAAGCGTCATGATCCTGGTGTGTCCCAATTGCGCCACGCGCTATATTGTGCCGGACAGCGCCGTCGGCCCCGATGGCCGCCAGGTTCGCTGCGCCTCCTGCAAACATAGCTGGTTCCAGGAAGGCGCGGCTCTGCCGGTCAGGGAAAAGGCCGTCGAGATGGCGGAAGCGCCCGTCGCCGCCGAAGCGCGTCCTGCCCCCACTCCGCCGCCTGCTGCCTCTGCTCCGCCTCCTCCTGCTGCGCCCGTCGAGGTGCCGGTTGAGCCTGCTCGGGCAGTAGAGACGGTAGCTGCGCCGATACCCGAGCCAGTGGCCGTCGCGCCGAGCATGTCGGCAGCGCAGACTGATAACAGCGTCGATGATATTTACGGTCGGCACCGTGAAGAGCCAGCGGAAAGCTATGCCGCGCCGGTCAGGCCGCGTCGCAATCGCCTGAAGCTGTGGACCTATGCGGCAGTGCTTTTCTGCCTGGCCGTTGGCGGCGTGGGTGGCGCGCTCTGGTATTTCGGCACGCCAAGCTGGGCGATCAATCTGGGCTTTGTTTCCGAAGAGGGCGACCCAGACCTGCTATTCTACCTGTCCAAGCCCGCCGAGCGGCGCAAGCTGCCGACCGGGGAGGAATATTTCGCCTTTGGCGCGCGGATCGTGAACAGCGGGAAGCAGACTTTGCCCGTGCCGCCGGTGCTGGTGCAGTTGCGCGATCAGCAGAACCGGCTGGTGTTCAGCTGGACGACGAAAGCGGATCGCACGAGCCTGAAACCGGGCGAGGAAGCGTCGATCAACGAGAGCCGGATCGACATTCCGAAGAACGCCGAGAATTTGTCGCTGACGTTCGTTCAGTGAGCGCCAGCTTAGGGACTGCACGCCACTCCCCTCGTTCCCCCTGAGCTTGTCGAAGCCTGTCCTGAGCGCCTGCCTTGGCAGGCAGTCGAAGGGGGCTTCTCTTGAAAAGAAGGAAGGGGCTTCGACAGGCTCAGCCCGAACGGGGTTAGGTGGTCCCGTTATGCTGGAGGCTTACGGATAGCTCACCGTCTTGGGCCGTCCTTTCGGGATCGGAATGAATTCCTGATCATCGCCGGGGATCAGGGGGAAGCGCATCGCTTCCCAATCCTCGCGCGCCTTATAGAGGCGATCGGTCGAAGAGGAGACGAAGTTCCACCAGACATGGCGGGGCGTCTTGAACGCCTCGCCCCCGCAATACATCACCCGGCCGCCATCGACGCTCATCAATGTGGCGCGGGTGCCGGGACGCAGGACGTAGAGCGTCTGGGGCAGCAGGGCGACGCCATCGAGCGCCGCGTCTCCGCCAGCGACATAGATGGCGCGCTCGTCCGCGTCGGTGTCGATCGGTACGGTCCCGCCGGGTGATAGTTGAATGTCGGCATAGATGGTGTCGGCATAGGTGGTGACCGGGGACGTCGCTCCCCAAAGGCTGCCCATGATGACGCGCGCGCTGGCCCGGCCGCAGTCGATGACGGGCAAGCCGCCTTCGCTGACATGTTCGAAGGCTGGCGCCATTTCCTCAATGCCGTCCGGCAGGGCGAGCCATGTCTGAATGGCCGAGATTTTGGACTCGCGCGCGCGGTCGCTGTCGGGGGAGCGTTCGGAATGGACGATGCCGCTGCCTGCGGTCATCAGGTTGATCGCGCCCGGCTCGATCAGTTGCTCGGTGCCCAAGGAGTCCCGGTGCAGAAAGGCGCCCTCGAACATATAGGTGACCGTCGAGAGATTGATGTGCGGATGTGGGCGCACGTCGATTCCCTGCCCCGCGCCGATCTTCGCGGGTCCGGCCTGGTCGAAGAAGATGAAGGGGCCGACCATCGTCCGGCCCGGCGCGGGCAGTGAACGATGGACGCGGAAGTCGCCCAGATCATGGGTGGTCGGGCTAATGGTCTGGATGACGAGGTCGTCTAACGTCATGAGCTTTCCCCTGATCAGGCTTCGCCGGGCGCGCGAGCCTTGATCGCCAGCGCATGAACCTTGTCGCGCAGCAGATCGGCGAGCGCGGCGTTGACCAGCCGCTGGCGGGCAACGCGATTCTTGGCCGCGAACTCGGCCGAGACGATCTCTACCGTGAAATGGCTTTCGCCCGAACCGTCATGCCCCGCATGACCGCGATGCTTCTCGCTGTCATCGATCACGGCGAGATGCTCTGGCGACAGGGCGGCGCGCAGCCGCTGTTCGATTTCCGTGGCCACCGGGCCTTTCAGTTGGGTGCTCATCGCCCCTATATAGGCCCTTTGTTCCATCATGCATCAGGGCAATCTTGTCTACCGACCCCTACTCGACCCGCCGTTTCAACCGCTTCCATGGCCGCGTGGAAAGTGACCGCCCCTGCGCGGTCGATGGGTGTGCCGAGCCCGGAGAGTTTCGCGCGCCCCCGCTGGAGGGCGCGTCACCCAATCAGGAAGGCCCGCGCTGGCGCTGGCTGTGCCTGGATCATGTGCGCGAATTCAATCAGGGCTATAATTTCTTCACCGGCATGAGCCCCGACGAAATCGCCGCTGCCCAACGGCCCTTTGCGGGGTGGGAACGGGAAACGCGCGCCTTTTCCTCCAACGCCGCGAGCCCGCCGCCCAAATGGTCGGACTTTCAGGACCCGCTTGATGCGATTGGTGCGAAGTTCAAGGAGCGGGTGGCAAAGGCTCGTGCCGACAGCCAGATGCGGGAGGACGGCAAGTTCCTGTCCAAGGAGGACCGCAAGGCGCTGTCTGTCATGGGCCTGTCCATCGACGCGGATCGCAAGGCGCTGCGGCTACGTTATACAGAGCTGCTGCGGCGCTATCACCCCGACCATAATGGCGGCGACCGCAGTCACGAAAGCGCATTGCAGGGCGTGATCGAGGCCTATGGGCTGCTGCGCAAGGCGGCTGCCTTCGCGTGAACAGGCAGGCCGCGCCGGATGGATTGGCCACTCGACACCGGCCTTCGCTATGGGTTACGGCGGAGGAGAGCGAATAGAAAGAAGAGCAATGACCGACATTCCCAACGTCCAGCCCGATACCCGATCAGAGACGCTGCTGGCCGCGCCCGACCGCGAGGTGGATGCGCGGGAAGTGTTCGGCATTGATGTTGATATGAAAATCCCCGCCTTTTCCGAAGCGGACGAGCGGGTGCCCGATCTTGATCCCGCTTATGTCTTTGATCCGGACACCACGCTCGCGATTCTGGCGGGCTTTGCCTATAACCGGCGCGTCATGGTGCAGGGCTATCACGGCACCGGCAAGTCGAGCCATATCGAGCAGGTTGCGGCACGGCTGCGCTGGCCCTGCATCCGCATTAACCTGGACGCACATATCAGCCGTATCGACCTGGTAGGCCGTGATGCGATCGTGCTGCGGGATGGACAGCAGGTGACGGAATTCCGCGAAGGGCTGCTGCCCTGGGCATTGCAGCGGCCGGTGGCGCTGGTGTTCGACGAATATGACGCCGGTCGTCCGGACGTGATGTTCGTGATCCAGCGCGTGCTGGAAACGGACGGCAAGATGACGCTGCTCGACCAGAACCGTGTGATCCGGCCCAATCCCCATTTCCGGCTGTTCGCCACGGCCAATACCGTGGGTCTGGGCGACACGACCGGCCTCTATCATGGGACGCAGCAGATCAACCAGGGCCAGATGGACCGCTGGAATCTGGTGGTGACGCTCAATTACCTGCCAGCCGCGACCGAAGCGCAAATCGTGCTCGCCAAGTCTGGGGAGTACGATCATGAAGGCGGCCGCAAGGAAGTCGAGAATATGATCAAGGTGGCGGAACTGACCCGCCAGGGCTTCATCAACGGCGACATTTCGACTGTGATGAGTCCCCGCACCGTGATCAGCTGGGCGCAGAATGCGTTGATCTTCAAGAATATCGGCTTTGCCTTCCGCCTGTCCTTCCTCAACAAATGCGATGAGGCGGAACGGCCGCTGGTGGCGGAATATTATCAGCGCGTGTTCGGCAAGGACCTGCCCGAAAGCGTCGCCCACCGGGCGGCGTGATGCAATGATAGTCGTAGAGCGCATCGCGCCGGATGGCAGCGCGCACCGGGTCAACATCCGGGGCCATGAGCTGATCGTCGATATGACGCCGCCTGACGGGCATGATGCCGGACCTGATCCGCATGACCTGTATGATTCGGCATTGGGCGCGTGCAAGGCGATGACGATGCTTTGGTATGCGCAGCGCAAGAGCATTCCGGTCGAGGGCATCCATGTTGGCGTCATTCGTGATGCGAGCGAGGAGCGGGATGGCATTTACCGGCTGACGGCGCGGATCGCGCTGAGCGGGCCGTTGTCGCCGGAGCAGCATGACACGCTGATCGGCGTCGCCGCGCGCTGCCCTGTCCACAAGCTGATGAGCGAAGTCGAAACGCGGATCGAGACGATCGCCGTGCCGCCAGTTGGCGAGGGCGAACGGCCGTGACGGACACCAGCGCCCTGGTCGCTGATCAGCGCCGCCTGCCGTTGGAGCGCGCGTTCAACCTGCGCGATTTTGGGGGCTATGCGACGGCGGATGGGCGCGTGGTTCGTCGGGGCGCGCTTTTTCGGTCGGGGACGATGGCGTTGCTGAGCGATGCGGACGCGGCGCATCTGCGGTCGCTCGGCATCCGGGCGATCTGCGATTTCCGCAGGGGCAATGAGCGCAGCGCCGAACCCACGATCTGGCACGGGGCGGAGGTCGATTATTTCTGCCGCGATTATAGCGAAAGCAGCGGCGTTCTGGGCGATATGCTGAAGCGGAAGGATGCGACCGCGCAGGATATGCGTGACGCGATGATCGCGCTCTATCGTGCCATTCCGGCGGACCACGCCGCATCCTATCGGGCGATGTTCGGGCAGATTGCCGCCGGGCGCCTGCCGATAATCATCAACTGTTCGGCTGGCAAGGACCGCACCGGCGTTGGCGCGGCGCTGATCCTGGCGGCTTTGGGCGTGCCGCGTGAGACGATTGTTGAGGATTATCTGCTGACCAAAGAGCATGCCGATTGGCATTGGCTGCTGAACCAGCGCAACTCATTGGTTGCGCGGGCATGGTCTGCCCGGGCGGAGGCGTTGGAGCCCGTGCTGGCCGTTGACGTGGCCTATCTCGACAGCCTGTTCGCGGAGCTGGACGCGAACCATGGCGGGATCGAGGGCTATCTGGCCGAATCTCTGGGCATCGACGCGGCTGCGCGCCGGAGCCTGCGCGAAAGGCTGCTCGACTGATGGCGGAGCGGTCGCCTCTGGATGCCTTCAAGGACGTGCTATCGGGCGCGGCCCGGTCAATCGCGCGCGATGCCGAGGTCGAGGTGGGCTTCACCGCCGACGCGCCGCATATGGCGGGCAAGGCGATCAAGGTGCCCACTCCGGGCCGGAACCTGCCGCCTGATCAGGTGGCGCTCGCTCGCGGGTTTGCTGACGCGAATGCGCTGCGCCTGCGCCACCATAATGCGCGTGTGCATACGGCTGCTGCGCCAGCCGACGCGACCGCGCGCGCGGTCTATGACGCGGTGGAGCAGGCGCGGGTGGAGGCGATTGGATCGCGGGCGATGGAAGGGGTGCGCGACAACCTCAATCATGCGTTGGACTTGCGGTTGAAGTCGGACCCGCTGCGCCGGGCGCGATCCGCCGATGAAGTGCCGCTTTCGACGGCGCTGGCGTTGAAGGTGCGCGAGCGGCTGACCGGCCAGCCGATCCCCAAGGATGCCATCACCGGCATGGCGATGGTCGATGCGTGGATCGAGGAGAAGGCGGGCGCCGACCTCGATGCGCTGGGCCTCGCCATCGACGATCAGCGCGCTTTCCAGAAACTGGCACAGGCCATGTTGGAGCATCTGCAGCTCGTTGAAACCGACATGCCGCCCGAGACCGACGAAGAGGAACAGCAGGAAGAGGGCGAGGACGAAGAGGAGAGCCAAGAAGAGGGCGACTCCGGCGAGGAGGACGCTGGCGACAGTGACATGAACGCCGAGGCGCGCGCCGAGGATCAGGGCGGCGACAGCGAGGAAGGCGAGACCGAATATAGCGACGATTTCGACGCCGACAGCGATGAAGGCGCCGACGACATGGGCGATGAGGGCATGATGCCCGTCCGTCCCAACCGGCCGATGTCCGACTTGCCGCCCGGTTTCGACTATAAGCCCTATACGGTCGCGCATGACGAGGTGGTGACCGCCGAGGATTTGTGCGACGAGGATGAGCTGAACCGCCTGCGCGGCTTCCTCGACCAGCAGCTCGTCAGCTTGCAGGGCGCGGTGACGAAGCTCGCCAATCGGCTGCAGCGGCGGTTGATGGCGCAGCAGTCGCGGTCCTGGGACTTCGATCAGGAGGAAGGGCTGCTCGATGCCGCTCGGCTGGCGCGGATCGTCATCGATCCGACACGGTCGCTTTCCTACAAGATCGAGCGGGATACCGAGTTTCGCGATACGGTCGTCACGCTGCTGATCGACAATAGTGGTTCGATGCGCGGGCGGCCGATCAGCATCGCGGCGATCAGCGCCGACATCATGGCGCGCACGTTGGAGCGTTGCGGCGTGAAGACGGAGATTTTGGGCTTTACCACGCGCGCCTGGAAGGGCGGTCAGAGCCGGGAGGCTTGGCTGGCCGCCGGACGGCCGCCGATGCCGGGGCGTCTCAATGACCTGCGGCACATCATCTACAAGAAGGCTGATGAGCCATGGCGCCGGGCGCGGCGGAATCTGGGCCTGATGATGCGCGAGGGGCTGCTGAAGGAAAATATCGACGGCGAGGCATTGCTTTGGGCGCATCAGCGGCTGATCGCGCGCAATGAGGAACGCCGTATCCTGATGGTGATTTCCGATGGTGCCCCCGTCGATGATTCCACCCTCTCGGTGAACAGCGGCACCTATTTGGAGCGCCATCTGCGTCAGGTGATCGAGTGGATCGAGAATCGGTCGCCGGTGCAGTTGGTGGCGATCGGCATCGGTCATGACGTCACCCGCTATTACCGGCGGGCGGTCACCATCATGGATGCCGAACAGCTTGGCGGGACGATGGTGGAACAGCTGGCCGGGCTGTTCGACGAAGATTAGGCCGAGATTGTCCCGGCTTGGGCATCTGAACCCGGCCTTCCCTTGAAAAGAAGATCGGCGATCTCGACCTTGGGACAGGGGTGAGCAGCGTTTGTTGAGGAGTGTGCCATGAGTGTCGCCTTTCGCCGCGAAAGCGAGGAGGAGCATCTGGAGCCGACGTTCGAGATTCCGATTCCGCCAGGCCCCAATTGGGTGACGACGCGCGGGTTACGGCTGACGCGCGAGAAGGTCGAGGCGCTGGAAGCGATGGATACGGCGGCCATGGCTGAAGAGGATGCGAAGAAGCATAAGCGCGAGCTGCGCTACTGGCGCACGCGGCTGGCGACGGCGCATCTTCAGCCAGCGGCGGCGGGGGACGCCGTGACCTTTGGTTCGCGCGTGACTTACCGGCTGAACGGCGCGGAAAAGCGGATCGATATTGTCGGCGATGACGAGGCGGAACCGGCGGAGGGGCGGATCGCCTTCACCGCGCCGCTTGCGCGCGCGATGATGGATGCGGAAGTGGGTGAGACAATCGACTTCGCAGGCAAGCCGAACGCGATCACAATAGTCGCCATCGAGACGATCGACGAAGAATAGCGCCGGTCATCCAATGTCTTGCAATAAAAAGGCCCTCCTGTTTTATGCTGGAGGGCCTTTTCATTTGTCAGCCGTTGCGGCCAGCTTCGAACAGGAACCAGGCGCGCTCTTCGGCCTGGTCGGTCCAGTCATCGACAATGCCTTCGGTCGCGTTGTCGCCAGCTTCGGTGGCGGCAGATTTGGCGGCGCGCAGCGATTCGACGAGGCGCAGATTATCCTCGCGCAGTTCGTTCAGCATGTCGGCGGGGCTGACATATTCCGCGTCATTATCCTTGATCGACTGGTGGCGGCCGATGTCACCGATCGACCGCAGGGTTGTATTACCGGTCTTGCGCACGCGTTCGGCAATGGCATCGGTTACCGCCAGGATTTGCGCCGCCTGCTCATCGAACATCAGGTGATAGTCGCGGAAATGCGGCCCCGACACATGCCAGTGGAAATTCTTGGTCTTGAAATACAGCGCATAGCTGTCCGCGAGCACGCCGTTGAGCGCTTGCGCCACGGACTTTGTGGCGTTGCTGCGCAGGTCGGTGGGTGTCTTGAGATCGGGGGCTGTCATAGCTTGCTCCTGGCTCGTGAAAATGATTTCGGGGGTATAATGATCTGATGGCGATAAGGTGCCATTCCCGCGCAGGAATTACCCGACGAAATCATCGCTCAGACTGATCCATTCCGTCGATAAGTAAGAGCGCCTACACCAGCCCCATGGCGGTGACGCCCAGCATCAACGCGATGATCAGCATCAGTGCAGCGGCAGTCAGGCGGATAGCCTTGATCGGCCTCGCAGGCAGGATGCGGTCACGGAGTAAGACGACTGGAATAAGCGCCGCCGTCACGCCGAGCGCGCCGCCAATTCCGGCCAGCAGCGGTTCGGCCGTCCGCGTCGCGATGCCCAGGATCAGGAATTGGGAGCCATCGCCAAAGCCAAGGATGAACAGGCCCAGCGCGGTGGTCAGGAACGGCCCCGTCGGCCATTCCGCAAGAGGATCGGGGGCTTTGACCCGCCAAAGAAGACCTATGCCCAAGAACAGCACGGCCAGGGCAAGAAACAGCAGCCGCGCATCAGAACCCAGCATCGGCGCCAGAAACGCGCCCGCGACGGCGCCGATCGCCGCATTGGCGGCGGCAGCCAGCATGATGCCCGCAATGATCGCGCCATCACGGCTGAAACGCGCCGCCAGCGCCAGCACCAGCAATTGATTCTTGTCGCCAATCTCAGCCAGGAAGCATCCGAGCAGCGCGGTCAGCAATGCATCCATCGGCAGGGGCAGTCGTCAGCAGGAAAGCGGCGTTCCGGCGGTTGGCGCCGGTTTTGCTGCCATGAGGATCGGTATCACCTGCGCATCGGACATTTCCGCCGCGATGGCATCCCGCATGAGGTCGAGGTAGGAGAGTATGACCGGTCCCGTTCCCTGCAACGACAGGGCGGATTGCAGCGTGTCCGCCAGCCCTTCGACACTATCGAGATGATAGGCGCGGGCGACATGGCGAATCTGGTCAACTTCATCGCTCAATCGCAACAGGCTCACCTGCCCGCGCTGCCCGGCAAGGCCGTCCACGCGGCGCAGCATGTCTGCAAGAATGGCCAGCATCGGATCATGTCGCATGGGAAGCATCCCCCTGTCCTGTCGCTCCGATGACATGATGCATCGGAACCTGTTAAGGCCGCGTAAAGTCTAGCACGCGGCCCGTTCAGCCGCCACGCGCGTCTTGACATTATCCCGAATCTCCCTCATGGGCGGCTGCTGAAACGGGGCGGCCCTTCACGGGGCCGCTTCTCTTTTTCACGATATTCACGACCAGGAACCAGGGCCATGGCCAAGCCAGCAACCGTCAAGATTCGCCTCGTCAGCTCGGCTGACACCGGTTTCTTCTATGTTACTAAGAAGAACCCGCGCACGAAGACCGAGAAGCTGAGCTTCCGTAAGTACGACCCGGTCGTGCGCAAGCATGTCGAGTTCAAGGAAGCCAAGATCAAGTGATCTGAAGGCGACTTCGGTCGCTTCGATCCATTTGATGGCTTCGATGGAAAAGGCCCGCCCCTGTCAGGGAGCGGGCCTTTCCTTGTGTCATTGAAACTGCGCTTCGGTTCGTTTCGCGCGTGTCGAGAAACGGTTTGAGAGGCTTCTCGACTTCGCTCGAAGCGAACGGAGGAGGGCGTAAAGCCCTCCCACCCATCAGTTCCCGACTGGCTGACCGTCGGTGCGCGTCACGACGATGGTCGATGAGCGCGGCTGCTGCCCCGCGACCGGCCAGTCACCCGTGGGATGCTGGATGTTAACGAAGAAGGTCTTGAGGTCCGGCGTGTAGGCGATGCCGGTGATCTCGCACCCAGCGGGGCCGACCAGGAAGCGTTTGGACTGCTTGCTGGTCTGATCGACATAGAACATCGCGTTGTGACCGAAGGCCTGATCGATGGTCGTGCCGGTCACGCCCGAATTGCCGGGGACGCTGTGGTCCGTCTGCACCCACAGGCGACCCTGCGGATCGATGCGGATGCCGTCAGGGCTGGAGAAGGTGTCGCCATTGATGTTGCCCGCCAGATTCGCCCCGCCGGACGCGAGGCTGGGATCACCCGCCAGCAGGAAGATTTCCCAGGTAAAGGTCGTCGCCAGCGGCGAATCGTCCTTTTCCTTGAATTTGATGATGTGGCCGTGGAGGTTGCGCGTGCGCGGATTGGCCGCATCGGTAACCTGACGGCCGCTATTGTTGGTGAGCGTGCAATAGATGGCGCTGTTGTCCGGCGCGACGGTCAGCCATTCCGGACGATCCATCACGGTGCCGCCCGCGACACGCGCAGCTGACTTGGTGTTGATCAGCACATCTGCCTGGCTGTTGAAGTCGACAATGACGGGCGCCGGTGGTGTCGTGCTCTGGCTGATGTTGCCGGGGTCGGAAGCGCCTGGGAGCAGCCCGTTCTGCCCCTGCACCAGCGCGCGCCATTCGCCGGTGCCATCGGCGTTGAAGCGGGCAACGTAGAGCGTGCCATAGTCCAGCAGGCCCGTATTGGCGGCGCGGTTGGATGCGCTGAAGGCGCGATCGGGCACGAACTTGTAGATGCAGCCCGGCGTACTGTCGTCACCCATGTAAAAGGCGACACGGTTGTTGCTGTCGGCCATATGCGCGACATTTTCATGGTCGAACCGCCCCATGGCGGTGCGCTTCGTCGGCTCGGCCAGCTCCTGATAGGGGTCGATTTCAACCACCCAGCCGTAATTCTGCTCGGGCTGCGTCGGGTCGAGATAATTGTCGGTGGTCTCTTCGCAGGTCAGATATGTGTCCCAGGGCGTGCGGCCGGACGCGCAGTTGTTGAGCATGCCCTTGATCGTGCCGGACAGCTGGCCCGCAGCGGGTCCACCCGCGCGATAGCTGCTGTTGCCCGTATAGCGCTTGTTGAAGCGCGAACCTGCCTTGACGCTCCATTTGCCATCGGTGCCCTTGGCGACTTCCACGACAGAGACGCCGACGGCCGAAAGCGCCAGCGCCTTCTGGTCGGCTGATGCCGTGGCCGCATCATAGCTGCCTGCGAACAGGATTTGGGCGTCGGGATATTCATGGTTGATCGCCAGCAGCCCGCCGCCGTTGGCGTCGGTGCCGAACAGCGCGAAATATTCCATGCCATCATGGTTGCCGCCCGCCCATTTTTCGGCGTCGGCTGGCGTCGGGAAGCTGCCCGAATAGGCTGTGCCAGCTTCAACGGAGTCACCCGCTTTCAACAGGACATCGACGGTGTAGCCAGCCGGGACCGTGACTGTATCATTCTGGTTGGCGGCAACCGGCGCGAAGGCGATCGCATAGCTGGGCGCGGGCGCAGGAGTGGGCGTGGGGCTAGGCGTCGGGGTTGGCGAGGGGGAGTCATCATCGTCGCCGCAGGCCGCAAGCGTGCCAAGCATCGGCAGAATGGAAAGGCCCAGCAAGCCGTTCTTCAGAACGCAACGGCGGCCGGGATTGGCGGCAACGATCGCTTCGAGGCAGTTGTCGCCAGCGTCGATCCTGGGCTCCGCATCGCGAAATGGCGCGCGCGCCTCGTCAGTGAGGTGAGACATGAATTTACCCCTGTTCCAGATCGGACTGTCGGCGGAATGCCGCGTCCCTGGCCCGGGGGCTTGGCAGCGCTAAGTGAAATCAGCGCTTCATTTCAGGGACATGAGCATGAAAGACCGATGACGGTCTTATGACGGCCACCGCTGGTCGTTACAGCAGAGCGTTCACCTGCTCGATGAAGCGCAGCACCGAGATTGGCTTCGACACATAGGCCTGCGCCCCCGCGCCGCGAATCCGGTCTTCGTCGCCCTTTCCGGCATAGGCTGTCACGGCCATGATGGGGACCGACGCCAGGCGCGGGTCGCGCTTCAATGACACGATCAGATCCAAGCCGCTGACATGGGGAAGGTGAATGTCGGTGATCACCAGATCCGGGCGGAACTCCAGCGCTTGCGAAACGACGTCGCGCCCATCCCGCAACGGCAGCACTTCATGGCCATGCGCGCGCAAAAGGTCGCAAAAAAGTTTGAGATTGAGTTCGTTGTCCTCGACAACGAGCACGCGCTTTGCCACCAGTCACCCGCGTTAAATGATGCGCATATTAAAAGCGCGCTGATACAACTGCCCCTTGCCGAGAATCAATCATGCGTTCCGACAGCCCCGATAGCAAGCAACTTGGCCCGGCCGATGGCGAAGACGCCCTGACGCTGGCCCTGATGGCGCTTGCCTGGACCTTGGGCGATGAGCAGCGGGCGGATCGGCTGCTGGCGCTTACCGGACTGGACGCGGACGCGTTGCGCGCTGGCGTGAATAATCCTTCGGTCCTGCGTGCGGTGCTGGATTTTCTGGCCGATCATGAGCCGGATCTGATCGCCTGTGCCGAGGCGCTTGATACCAAAGCAGAGGCGTTGATCGCGGCGCGGCGGGAGCTGGGCCGATGAGCCGTCCCCTGATCATCACGGATTGCGACGAGGTGCTGCTGCACATGGTCGTTCCGTTCCGCGAATGGCTGGACGAGCATCATGCCGTGCATTTCGATATGCGCGAGCGCGGCTTTGCTGAGGCGCTGCGCCACAAGGACAGCGGCATCCCGCTGGAGCGCGAACTGGTCTGGCAGCTGCTGGTCGGCTTTTTCGATACGGAAATGCACCGGCAGATGCCGATCGCCGGAGCGGTCGAAGCGATGGGCAGGTTGTCGCGCATCGCCGATATCGTCGTACTCACCAATATCGGGGAGCGGCATCATCAGCAGCGCGTGGAGCAGCTGGCGGCGCATGGCCTCGATTTCCCGGTGCATTGGAACCATGGACCCAAGGGCGCACCGCTGGCCGCGATCGTCGCCGAGCGGCGGCCGTCAGCCGCGCTGTTCATCGACGACCTGGCCGAGCATCATGAATCCGTGACCGAGCATGCGCCGGGCGTGTGGAGATTGCATATGGTGGGCGAGCCTGAGATTTCGGCTGATGTCGATGCCGCGCCCTATGCCCACGCCCGGATAGACGACTGGGCAACGGCGGAGAGATGGATCGCCGATCGGCTTGCCGACGGCCCCGCACCATTAAACATGGATAACCCAGATGGAGTCCCAGATGAGCGTTGAAGCCCGCCTTGCCGAACTTGGCATTACCCTGCCCGCAGCCGCCGCGCCGGTGGCCGCCTATGTCGCAGCAGTGGAAGCCAATGGCCTGCTGCATATTTCCGGGCAGATTTCGCTTTCCGAAGGCCAGCTGATGACGGGCCGTCTCGGCGAAGATCGCGACCTTGATTATGGCGTCAAGGCGGCGCGGGCCTGCGGCCTCAACCTCATCGCCCAGATCAAGGCGGCGCTGGGCAGCCTGGACCGTGTTGAGCGGATCGTGAAGCTGGGCGCTTTCATCAGCAGCGCCCCGAGCTTCACCGATCAGCCCAAGGTGGCCAATGGCGCGTCGGAACTGATGGTCGAGGTCTTCGGCGAGGCGGGCAAGCACGCCCGCAGCGCGGTGGGCGTGCCGGTGCTGCCGCTGGGTGCCGTGGTTGAAATCGACGCGATCGTCCTTGTCCGGCCTGCGGCCTGATCTTTCCTTCCTGACCGCCCGCCCCTTCGCCCATCGCGGGTTGCATGGCGCGGGCATCAGTGAAAACGGCATGGCCGCTTTTCGCGCGGCCATTGCGCAAGGCTATGGCATCGAATGCGATGTCCGGCTGAGCGGGGATGGCATTGCGATGGTCTTTCACGACGACGCCCTGTCACGAATGATCGGTGTCGAGGGATCGCTTTCGGACCATCCCGCCGAACGCCTTGAGCAGATGAGATTGGCGGACGGCGGCGGCGTTCCACGGCTGGAGACGCTGCTGCAGGCATGTGGGCAAACGGTCCCACTGCTGATCGAGCTGAAGGTGACGGGCCGCCATGTGGCGCCCCTCTGTGCAGCGGTAGCCCGCGATCTGGCAAAGCATCCGGATGCTCTGGCCGCTATCATGTCCTTCAACCCCATGGCAATGCGCTGGTTTGCCCGGCACATGCCACAGGCGGTGCGGGGCCTTGTGGTGACGGAGCAGGATGACACGGGTTGGCGCGGCGCGGCGCGGCGCGGTCTTGCACTTTGGGTGGCGAGACCCGACTTTATCGCTTGTGATGTTCGTGACCTTCCTTCCCGTTTCGCAGCGCGGGCGCGTGCGCGCGGTTTGGCCGTGTTGACCTGGACGGTGCGCACGGAGGCCGATCGTGCTGCGGCTGCGGCGCATGCGGACCAGATCATATTCGAGGTTCCGCGTGACTGAATGCCTGGTGCGGGTAGCTGGCGGGGTTGCGGAACTGCCACGCGATCAGTGGGACGCCTGCGCCGGAACCGCCAATCCGTTCATGAGCTGGGATTTCCTGGCCGCACTGGAACGATCGGGCAGCGTTGGCCCCGGAACCGGGTGGCAGCCCTTGCCGATGCTGATCGATGGTGCCGACGGACAGATTGCCGCCGCAGCGCCGCTTTACGGCAAGACCCATAGCCAGGGCGAATATGTGTTCGACCATGGCTGGGCCGACGCGTGGGAGCGCGCGGGGGGACAATATTATCCCAAGATCCAGCTCGCCGCGCCCTTTTCCCCGGTGCCCGGACCCCGCCTTCTGCTGCGCGATGCTGCGCTGGCACCAGCGCTGATCGCGGGGATCGAAACCCTTGTCGAGAGCAACGGCCTGTCGTCCGCGCATGCAACCTTCATCGAGCCAGCGCAGGTGCCTCTGTTCGAAGCGGCGGGTTGGCTGATCCGCGAAGACAGCCAGTTCCACTGGATCAATCGCGGCTATCGCGACTTCGACGATTTCCTGAGCAGCCTGTCGAGTGCCAAGCGCAAGAATATCCGCAAGGAACGCGCGCGCGCGGTCGAGGGGCTGGAGATCGTTCACCTGACCGGCAGCGACCTCAAGGAGGCGCACTGGGACGCCTTCTGGCATTTTTACCAGGATACCGGATCGCGCAAATGGGGACGGCCCTATCTGACGCGGGCGTTTTTTTCGATGCTGGGGGAAAATATGGCGGATCGGGTGCTGCTGATGCTGGCACAGCGTCACGGCAGGCCGATTGCGGGAGCGCTCAACCTGATTGGTGAGGAGGCTTTATATGGCCGCTATTGGGGTTGCGCAGAGGACGTGCCCAACCTGCATTTCGAGCTATGCTATTATCAGGCGATCGAGGTCGCCATTGCGCTTGGGCTATCCCGGGTCGAGGCCGGAGCCCAAGGGGGGCATAAGCTGGCGCGGGGATATGGACCGGAACCCACTTATTCGGCGCACTTCCTGCCCAACGCTTCGTTCCGCCGGGCCGTCGGTGAATTCCTCGCTGCCGAGCGGACTGACGTGCAACGGGACCGAATCTGGCTTAGCGAACGAGCGCCGTTCCGCAAGCCAGGCTGACGATCAGGCGGCGCGCAGCTGGTTTGCGGCAATCCAGGCGCGCGCCTGACGCTGCGCCTCGGCGATTTCGCGGGCCGTCATTTCTTCGGCGATCTCGGCGCGCATCACCTGCCCTTCCTCATTGCCACGCAGCGCGGCGAGGTTGAACCATTTATGCGCTTCGATCAGATCGACTGACTTGCCGCCGGTTCCGCAGCTATAGGCGACGCCCAGATCGAAGCAGGCCTCCGCCGATTCCCAGCCCGCCACTGACAGGCGGCTTTCCATCAGAAACTGAGCACTTTTCAGACTGTTTGCCACGACCGAATCCCCCTGTGGATTTCGAGATAATGGTTTTCGACAGGCCGCACGGTGCACCGGCAGGGGATAAAAAATGGTTAACGCTGATTTGCAGCGACATTCAGCGGCCCCCGGAAAACAGGGAATAGCAAGGTTAATGCGGCCGGTTGCCTGTTCTGGGGCTGGCATAGCTGCCGGAATGATCCCATAGCCGCGCCATGACCAACCCTCCCCCTCCGGTCGCCAACGGACAATCGCAAAAGGATATCGGCTTTCGCGAATTCGTGGTGCTGAGCGCCTGTTTGATGGCGATGAATGCGCTGTCGACCGACCCGATGTTGCCCGCGCTGCCCGCCATGGGGCACGATCTGGGAATCGCGAATGCCAATGACCGGCAGCTTATTATCAGCGTCTATTTCCTGGGATTGGGTGTCGGATCGTTGTTGTTTGGCATCCTGTCGGATCGGTTCGGGCGCAAACCGGTAATGGGTGGAGCGATGGCGCTGTTCATCCTGTCCACGATAGGCTGCGCGGCGGCGCAAAGCTTTCCCATGCTGCTGTTGGGCCGGGCTTCGGCCGGCTTTTTTGCGGGGGCGAGCCGCGTAATCGCCGTGGGCATCATCCGCGATCGGTTCAAGGGAGACGCGATGGCGAGGGTGATGTCGCTCATCCTCGCCGTGTTCATGTTGATACCCGTGGTGGCGCCGAGCTTTGGGCAGGCGATCCTCTGGTTCGCGCCATGGCGATGGATATTCTGGATCCTGGCTATTCAGGCGGCGCTGATCCTCGGCTGGATGATCATGCGCATGCCCGAAACATTGAAGCCTGAGAACAGGCTACGGATGAACCCGTCCACGATCTTTCGCACCGTGGCGGCGGTGCTGACCAATCGCAGTTCCGCAGGCTATATGCTGGCGAGCGGGGTGGTGATGAGCGGACTCATCGGCTTCATCCTGTCGGTGCAGCAGATTTTCTTCGACCTGTTTCATGCCCAGTCATTCTTCCCGATAGCTTTTGCGATCATGGCGGGCAGCATGGGGGTCGGCAGCCTGCTGAACAGTCGGCTTGTATCGCGATTCGGCGCCCGGCGGCTGAGCCAAGGTGCGGTTCTGTCCATGATCGCGACGAGCGCCATCCATCTTGTCGTGATCGCATCCGGCTGGGAAAGCATGTTCACCTTCATGTTCTTCCAGTCGGCAACGATGATGGCCGTGGCTTTTACCGCTTCCAATTTCGGCGCGATTTCCATGGAACCCTTTGCCAAGGGAGCGGGCGCGGCGTCCTCCTTTCAGGCGTTTATGACCACAGCGCTGTCCAGCGCCTTGGGTAGCGTGGTCGGTCGGGCGTTCAACGGGACGACCGTACCGCTGACTGTCGGCATGCTGGCGTTCGGGATCGCGGCGCTTCTTATCGTGCTGTTCGCCGAACGCGGGAAGCTCTTCACCCGCCCGCATCATGGTGCGTTGCGAGAACCGGAATTCGATCCCGTCCACTAAAAAGAAAGACGGCGATCACGCCGCCGCCTTCCTCACCCGATTCAGGCGTCGCGGCCGCCCGGCGTATGCGCACCGGGCATCGGTGGCACCGGCATCGGCGGGACATCGGCATCCTGCTCATGCGTCTCGACGAGGCCTCGCGCGACATGGCTCTTGCGATAGCCATAGAGGAAATAAAGCAGCAGCCCCACTCCGCCCCAGACCGGAAGCACGAGTTGCGCGTCCACGGGCAGGTTGAAGAAGAGGAAGAGGCAGCCGAATGCCGCCATTGGCGCGAAGAACCAGATGGCAGGCGTCCGGAAGGGGCGAGGACGATGGGGATCGCGCACGCGCAGCACCAGCACGGCGATTGCCACCATGAAGAAGGCAAAGAGCGTGCCGGAATTGGAAATGTCGGCCAGCTGACCCACCGGCAGCAGCGCCGCGGCGATGGCGACAAAGACGCCCGTCACCATGGTTACGATGTGCGGTGTCCTGAAACGTGGATGGATGCTGGCAAGCTTTTCCGGCAACAGTCCGTCGCGCGCCATCACGAAGAAGATGCGGGTCTGGCCGAACATCATCATCAGGATGACCGACGGTAGCGCCAGATTGGCCGCGAGGCCCAAGGCGTTTCCGACCACAGTCCAGTTGATCGAGCGCAGAACATGGGCAAGCGCCTCATTCGAACAGACCAGATCCCCCGCATGGGCTGCGGTCGCGCACGCTTGAGCGAAACCGACCGATCCAGGTGCGACGATCGAACCGTCCAGACCAAGGACCGGCTGGGCGCCAATCGCGCCGATCGCCCCTGCGGCGACAAGCAGGTAGAAAACGGTGCAGATCGCCAGGCTGCCAATGAGACCGATCGGCACATTGCGCTGCGGATTCTTGGTCTCCTCCGCTGCGGTCGAAACGGCATCGAAGCCCACATAGGCGAAGAAGATGGACGCCGCCGCACCGACAACGCCCATCCCGCTCGTGCCTTCCGGTCCGAACCACCCATTGGGCGCGAAAGGAGAGAAATTGCCCTTATCCAACGCTGGCAGCGTCAGCGCGATAAAGGCGGTTAGCGCCGCCACCTTGATCGCGACCAGCACCGCATTGACCCGCGCGCTTTCCGTGGTGCCGACGACGAGCAAGGCCGTGACGGCGAGCGCGACAACGATCGCCGGGATATTGATGATGCCATGGGAAAAATCGGCGTGGGGGACAAAGCCATTCATGCTCCAGGCAGGTCCGGCAGATAGCGCCTGAGGCAGATCAAGCCCTGTCACGCTTTTCATCAAACCCATGAAATAGCCGGACCAGCCCACTGAAACGGCACTGGCGGCCACGGCATATTCCAGGATCAACGCCCAACCCACCATCCAGGCCAGCAATTCGCCCACCACCGCATAGGTATAGGTATAGGCTGAGCCCGACACCGGCACCATCGACGCGAGTTCCGAATAACAAAGCGCGGCGAAGGCACAGACTGCTCCGGCAATGACGAAGCTCCACATCATGCCCGGCCCCGCCTTTTGCGCGGCGGCGGCGGTCAGTACGAAAATGCCGGTCCCTATGATGGCACCGACACCCAGAAGCGTTAGCTGTATCGGCCCCAATGTCCGAACGAGCGACTTTTTTTCCGCAGTCGCCAATATGGCGTCCAATGGCTTGATGCGCCCGAAGATCATGCGTGGAGCCCTTTGCCTGTCATCTTGTCCCCGATCAGCCGCGAAGCCGGCCCGTTATATCTGACGCAGAGACTATCGCCTATTATGGCCCGCGCAAGTATGTTGCGCGACTTCGGCACATTTGTCCAAGGGAGCTACTGATGATCGAACTGCTGCGCGCCGCCAGCCTGAACGACGTGCCGCATGGCTTTGCCGGGCGTCGTGGCGGTGTGTCGGGCGGGTTGCATGCTGGCTTGAATGTGGGCCTGGGTTCAATGGATGAGCGAGAGGCGATCCTGCGCAACCGTGATTTGGCGAGGGATGCGCTGCTGCCCGGCGGGGCGCTGGTCACCGTGCGGCAGGTCCATTCGCCGGACGTGGTGACCATCACCGGCGCAATTGATGAGGCGGATCGCCCCGCAGCGGATGCCATGGTCACAGATCGTCCGTGGCTTGTCCTGGGCATATTGACGGCCGATTGCGTTCCGGTGCTGCTCGCGGACCCGCAAGCCGGGGTGGTGGGCGCCGCACATGCGGGTTGGAAAGGCGCCATATCGGGCGTCACGGACAACACGGTGGTGGCGATGGAAAAACTGGGTGCCCTACGTGAGCGGATTAGCGCCGCGATCGGCCCCTGTATCGGCCGCGCTTCTTATGAGGTCACGGCCGATTTCGCCCGCAATTTCGAGGAAGAAGATGTGGAAAATGGCCGCTTCTTCTCCGCAGGGCGCGAAGGCCATTGCCAGTTCGACATCGCGGCTTATGTCGCGGCGCGTTTGGCTCAGGCAGGGATCGGTCGGGTCGAGATGCTGGATGAGGACACCTATAGCCAGCCCGATCGCTTCTTCAGCTATCGCCGTTCCTGCCACCTGGGCGAGCCAAGCTATGGACGGCAGATTTCCATGATTGCCGTCGGTTGATGCAGCAGCCTGCGTTGGCTGGTCAGCCGGGCGGCAGTCCCGGATCGATTCCAGTCAGCTCGACCGAAAGATCCCAAAGCCGCCGGGCATCCTCGACACTGCTGGCGCGCTTGTCGATCAACGCATGTCCTGACTCGCCACGCATTTCCCATCGTCCCTGGGGGCCGAAATAGTCACCACCCTTGGCGGTCGGATCGGTAGCAGCCTGAAGAGTCGGCCACGCCGCCGCCGCCACCGGATTGAAAAGAGGCCGCACAACAGGCAGCAACGGTTTTGTCCATCGGGGAAGATGGCGCATAAGTTCGGTCAGGGAAACGCCGGGATGGCAGCCGATGGCGCTCACCGGAGATGCCGCAGCCCGCAGCCTTCGGTCAAGTTCAAGGGCGAACAGTAGGTTGGCCAGCTTGCTTTGGGCATAATAGACGTTGGGACTATAGCCTTTCTCTGCGTTCCAGTCGTCCCACAGCATGCGTCCATTGCGGTGTGCCAAGCTGGACGTAACGACCACCCGCGAACCGGCGGTTTCGGCGAGCTTCGGCAATAAAAGCGCCGTCAGCGCGAAGGTCCCCAGATGGTTGACGCCAAATTGAAGCTCGAAGCCTTGGGCCGTGCGGGTAAGGGGCGGTATCATCACGCCCGCATTGTTGATCAGTATATCGAGCCTGGGTTCGCTCGCGACTCTTTCGGCTGCGGCTCGAACGCTTCCCAAATCTGCTTGATCGAGCAGAATGAGATCCAGTTTCGCGCTTGGAGTTGCGGCCGCGATCTCGGCCATTGCATCCGCGCCTCTCCCCGCGTCGCGACAGCCGAGCAGCACTCGCGCGCCCTTTCGGGCCAGCAGCTTCGCGGTTTCAAAGCCGATACCGGTGTTCGCCCCGGTAACCAGGATCGTGCGTCCATCCTGATCCGCCACCTGGTTGTCGGTGAACCCCATTCTACTCTCCCCGTTCGCGCCTTATTGGTCCTTAGTCACCAATCCTGAACCAGAAAACAAGGCTGATTGAGCTGTGCAAATATCCGGCGGCTCGCGGAGAAATAGTTGAAGCGGTAAAAACAGTCCGGCGTTGTACTAGGCTGTAGTGACGATTTAATCATTTGAGCCATAGCATGATGCTTGCGAGCTTGATGAAGCCGAGGAAGTTGGCGGCGATTTTGTCGTAGCGGGTAGCGATGCGGCGCCATTGTTTGAGGCGAGCGAAGAAGCCTTCGATGCCCCATCGCTGTTTGTAGGCGATGACATCATATGGTCGGCGGATGCTGCGATGGCGGCGTGGCGGGATGACGGCCTCACCGCCTTGGGCACGGATCAGATCGCACAGGCTATCGGCATCATAGGCGCGATCGGCAAGAACCTGCTTTGCGGGCAGTCCTCGGATCAGGTCGCAAGCAGGCGCCATGTCGTTCTGTTGTCCGGGACCGAGTATGAAGCGCACCGGCAGACCAAGGGCATCGACTACGGCGTGGATTTTAGTGCCGAACCCGCCTCGGGAGCGACCAAGAGCCTGGGCTTGAACGCCCCCCTTTTTACCCGCGCTCCGGCCGCTTGAGCCTGGGCGCGGATCACGGTGGCGTCGATCGCAAGCCATTCGATGTCGGGATCGTCCGATACCGCCGCGAATATCCGGTCAATCACCCCTTGCTCGACCCACCGATAATAGCGTCGCTTAGCCGTCTGATAGGGGCCAAAACGCTCGGGCAAATCACGCCAGCGTCCGCCCGAACGCGCCAGCCACAGCAGCGCATCAAGAAACCGGCGGCCATCGCTGCGTGGACCACGCTTGCCCTTTCGTCCGCCCGGCACAAACTCGCGCAGTCGCTCCCACTGATCGTCCCGTAAAACCTCGCCTTCCACACCAGCCTCCAAAAGCCAGTGTTGAATCAGAAATCTACGCTCGCGTGAATCCCTAAAATGTCACTACAGCCTACAGTGCAGAAGCCGGCGAGCCAAGGTGCTGGGGAACCGGCGCTGCCACTGACACATTCTGGGAGTGGCAGCGATACAGATAATGTCCGGTTTATCCTGCGCTGGACGTGGATCGGCTGACGCGCATCGCGCGGTTGAAGCAGATCCCCTAAATCGTGCTTCGCCCGGGGCTGCTCGAGAAGTTCGGTGACAAGGTCGGTGCGCTGCGTGCGACGTGCAATGACGGGTATTCGGGCAGAAGCGGCTGCCCCGATGGACGCGTTTATCGAGGGTCTGACAATCTATCGCGAGGACGCTCGCGGTCCGGACACGGTGAGCTGGTATCGATGCTGGAGTTGTGCGGTGATTGGACAAGCAAAAACCCCCTGCGGCGTGTGCCGAGGGGGCCTTGCAAATCAAGTTGGTTGCGGGAGCAGGATTTGAACCTGCGACCTTCAGGTTATGAGCCTGACGAGCTACCGGGCTGCTCCATCCCGCGTCACCAAAGGCAAAAGGGCGGCTTTATGGGCCGCCCTTTTGTGAGATTGTGATGGGTTTTTATTTCAAAGCGCAAGCTGTAATGCCTGGCGACGCCCTACTCTTCCGGGGCTTGAGCCACAGTACCATCGGCGCAGACTGGTTTCACGGCCGAGTTCGGGATGGGATCGGGTGGGTCACAGACGCTATGGTCACCAAGCAATAGAGCTTGCGCTTTGGGTTATAATCGATACCGTGCACGGTATTTGATGTTTGTATGTGTTATCTGGCTTGAGGTTGATCACCACTTATCGCTGACGTTTTGCTGTTGCCAGCACTGTCATTGATGGTGGGACTCTCAGGCGCGATCAGAGCAATTAGGACCGGTTAGCTCCATATGTTACCACACTTCTACATCCGGCCTATCAAGGTCGTGGTCTACGACCGCTCGAAGAAATCTTATCTTGAGGGAGGCTTCCCGCTTAGATGCTTTCAGCGGTTATCCCGTCCATACATAGCTACCCTGCTGCGCCCTTGGCAGGACGACAGGTACACCAGAGGTATGTTCAACCCGGTCCTCTCGTACTAGGGTCAACTCCTCTCAAATTTCGACGCCCACGGCAGATAGGGACCAAACTGTCTCGCGACGTTCTGAACCCAGCTCACGTACCACTTTAATTGGCGAACAGCCAAACCCTTGGGACCTGCTCCAGCCCCAGGATGTGATGAGCCGACATCGAGGTGCCAAACGATTCCGTCGATATGAGCTCTTGGGAATCATCAGCCTGTTATCCCCGGCGTACCTTTTATCCGTTGAGCGATGGCCCTTCCACGAGGGACCACCGGATCACTATGACCGACTTTCGTCTCTGCTCGACTTGTCAGTCTCGCAGTCAGGCGGGCTTATGCCATTGCACTCTAACAGACGGTTTCCAACCGTCCTGAGCCCA